>NZ_JNLN01000001.1:0-337500 GCF_000703125.1 Clostridium algidicarnis
CCCATTGCACCATAAGGTATAGTTATCATGGGTGAAGTGTGTCCAAAATTCATATTATAAAGAATAGGCAAATCAACTAACTTAAGTTCTTTTCTTACCACATTTAAAATAACTTTCTTATATTTCTCATAATACAAATTATCATATGGCTTTCCGAAGATTATTCCCTTAGCTTTTTGTAAAATCCCCTGTGAACCATAATTACGCAACCAATATTCAACACATTTTGGATCCGGCTTATCTTCAGATGTTTCAAATAATACTTTTTTTATCCAATGCTTTGTATAGTCAAACATTTTAATATTCTCAGCAAACTCTGCTAATATAGATGGTCCATAAAATATGATCATCTCCTGCACCGCCCCAAGATAGACTAATAGTAGCTACTTTATCACCAGATTTTAAATGAGATGGTTTTACTAAATCCATTTTATCTCCTCCCTGCTTTATTAAAAACCCCCTTATTCATCTCATAGAATAGTTTATCTATATCCTCTATTAACATTGGTACAGATTATGATCATTATCTTTAGTTATTTTTCCTAACGACACGACAAGGATTTCCATAAGCAACTGTGTTGGATGGAATTGATTTTGTCACCACACTACCTGCGCCAATGGTTACATTATCTCCAATTGTAACACCTGGCAATATAATGCTTCCACCCCCAATCCACACGTTGTCGCCAATTATTACGGGGGCGGTAATAGTTTTACAAAATGCAAATCCGTCCGCAGTTTGCTCGCCAAATCTATCGTTAGCATTCGTTGGATGAAAAGCTGTGTATATCTGCACATTTGGAGCAATCAGCGCATTGTCACCTATTACGATTTTATTATCATCTAAAAATGTGCAGTTCATATTAATTTCACAATTGTTGCCAAAATAAATATTGTTTCCATAGTCTACGAAGAATGGTGCGGTAATCCACAAATGCTCTCCTCTGCCACCCAAAAGTTCGTTTAATATGCGCTCCTTGTTTTCGTTGTTATTTGAATCCAGTCCATTGTATTCTATCGCCAAATTTTTCGCTTTATGCCATTGCTGCATCAGTTCTGCATCCCCACAGTCATACAGTTGTCCTGCTAACATTTTTTCACGTTCTGTCATCATTCATCCTCCCAATATAATATAAATAATCTTTATTTCACAATAACTTACTATTGTTTACTAATATTTTTCAGATAATTTTTCATGTAATCTCCACTCCTGTGGTTGTTCATTATTTCCGAAGTACTCAGTTATTTCTTCAATTATATTTTTTTAAATTTGAAAAAGAAGTCGGATAAAAACTTTCTTCATTATTTTTATTTGATACTTTAACCGCTGTAATAACATTATAATCCTTTGATATTATTTTTTCTATTGTAATAATCCTCAGTCCTTAATTTACTTTTTGAAATGTGTTAGCAATTGTAACCATCGTATAGACTCTTAACCATAATTAAGCATGGATTTTCTTCTCCCCATATTTCTTTTATTTCTTCCAAGGGATAAAATCCTAATTTTTTGTAAAACTTCCTAGTATTTTTGTAGTGCTTGTCTGGATGGGATTCGCCTAAAGTTTTTACCATAAGAAATTTAACTTTGCTGTTAATTAATACTTGCTGTGATGTTTCTAGAAGCATTTTACCAATACCACCATTATGATATTCCTTTTTTACTCCTATAACATATATCTCTGATGTATAACTATTATTTGATTTTATACTTATGAATCCAATTGCTGTATTTGAATCATATGCAACATAATAATCAGTATTTTTTACCCCATTTACATATTCAACTATTGCTTCTTCTATACCGAACCACTCTGGTAATTCTCTTAATATAGAATTTGTAATGGTTTGTTTCTCATCATTATTTATTAATTTACTTATTTTAATCATATAGCCTCCTCCTTGTAACAAAGGATAGTGTTAACCCCATACTAAATATATCTAAATAATGGATTAAATTCTAAATTTATAATAAAATATTATAGTAACTTAGATAAAGTAAGCTCTATGCTAAATCCAGCGCAATTATAGCTACATTACAAAGGTTATTTACAGCGGTACTATTATATTTTATAAACGTACCTATATATATACTATATTTCTGCTATAATTAAATAAGAGTAATTAAACATGTCGGGTGTTACAATTGCTTAATAAGACTAACCTTTAGTTATTCTAAACATCAAAAATTATATAAAATCAAAGTTCCAATTCACAAACTTATTATTGAAAGCGAGGATATGCTAAATGAAAAATAAAGTTATTTTTATACTTTTGGTAAGTGCTATAATTACTGGTTTATTTTCCCCAGTAAGCGTAAAGGCAAAGGATGAAAATAAACGTATAGTAACCTTAGGTGCTGATTTAACAAATGACCAAAGACTTCAGATGCTAAAAAGATTTGAGGTAACAGAAAACCAAATAGAAAAAGATGAAATTAAAGAAGTGGAAGTAACTATACAAGATATAAGAGAGCAACTCGGTATGGATACTAGTAAGCCTGTAGCTAAGGGCAGCGTTTCTATTTCTAGCTGTTATGTAGAAGTTTTGCCTAAAGGAAAGGGTATAAGTGTAACCACAAATAATTTAACAGAAGTAAATAAGAACATGCTATCTAATGCCATTGTGACCTCTGGAATAACCGATGCAAAGGTAATAGCAGATGCTCCATATAAGGTAACAGGAACTGCTGCACTTGCAGGTATACTAAAGGGATTCGAACAATCTATGGGTAAGGAATTACCTTTAGAAAATAAAGAGGTAGCAAGAGATGAAATAAATGTAACTAAATCTTTAGGAAATGAAATAGGACCAGATAAAGCTGCTTCATTAATAAATGATGCAAAAACAGAAGTTATAAAAGAAAAACCTAAAGATAAAGAAGAGATAGTAGGAATAGTAGACAAGACTGCTGATAGATATGATGTTAAGCTATCCGAAAGCCAGCAACAAAGCATAACAGATCTTTTAACAAAATTAAATGATTTAGATTTGAACTATAAAGACCTAAAAGGTACTTTGTCTAAGTTGAATGATACAATGACAAAAGGTTTAGAAAAGTCAGGAGTTATATTACAGGAAAATAACACTATATTAAAAAAGATTTCCAGGCAACTAGATAGGTTTGGAAGCTTTATTAAAGGAATATTTAATAAAGACTCAATAGAAAATATAGAACCTGCTGATATAGAAACTAAAAAGACACAAATTAAAGATACCATAGATGATCTAATTGAAAAAGTACCAGCAAAGTAAAATTTAATTAAACATATAAAAAGACTATGAATTTAGATATGTATTCTAAATTCATAGTCTTTTTATATTATACTATTTGCTTGACTTCATAGCGGATACTTCTGCAGCCATGATGTATTCTCCAACCTTTAGCTTATGTCCCCATTTTTCAGCATATTCTTTTGATACCTTTTTTGTAGTTATATTAATATCATTAAAACCAGCCTTTTGTAAATAATCTTTTAATTCTTCCACGGAAGATGCGCCGGTAACTCATCCACAGTAAAGTTTTTCATCTTGCTTCATTTCAGATGTTAATTCTTTCATAAGAACTATATCAGAGATTGCAACTCTGCCACCTTCTTTTAGCACCCTATAAGCTTCATTATAAACCCTTTGCTTATTTGGTGATAGATTTATAACGCAATTTGAGATGATTACATCTGCTGTATTATCAGCCACAGGCAGATTTTCGATTTCACCTAATCTAAAGTCTACATTTTTATATTGGTGTTTTTTACAACTTCGTCTTGCACTAGTTATCATCTCAGGTGTCATATCTACCCCTATAATATATCCATTATCTCCAACCTTTTTTGAAGCTAAAAAGCAATCAAAGCCTCCACCACAGCCAAGATCTATAACGGTTTCACCTGACTTTATCTTAGCTATTAGTTGAGGATTACCACATCCAAGTCCCATATTAGTCTCCTCTGGCGCCCCTAATATCTCTTCATCAGAATAACCTATTTTGCGAGAAATCTCTAAGGCGGACTTTTTTAATGATAACTCATCACTATCACAACAGCCAGATTTTTTTGAATTAGATATAGCAATCTTTTTATAACTATCACGAACTAAATTTCTAACATCTATTTTTTTAATATCACTCATTTTACAATCCCCTTTTAATATCACGAATAGTTTAGGCTATACGTATTTATCCGATGGCTACCATCCGTAACACCCCTATCCTCTTCAAGGTTGGGATGACGGCCGCTACGCCCCTGGATAAGTTCTTCTAAGACTTTGATGGAGAGATGTATTCCTTATAAGTAAACTCCACATGAGTCTAAGAATCACTTGATTTAAATTCTTCTAAAGTTGATAAAATATCTAAAACTTTATAATCTACAATACTATAATGAGTCCACATGCCTCTTTTTTCAGATCTTAAAATGTTAGCTTCCTTTAAAATTTTAAGGTGTTGAGATAAGTTAGACTGACTAAACTCTACATCTTCATTTAACTTACATACACAAAGCTCCCCTAAAGATAACTTTTTTACTATTTTTAATCTTATAGGATGGGCCAAGGCTTTAAGAATCTTAACTTCATTTTCCATAAAAATCTCCTAACCCTTATTTCAAATAGGTATAATGTCGTTACTATATAAGTATATAATTAAATAGTAATATAGTGTTAAAGCTTTGTCAATAGTTAAAGAATAAATTATTATATTTTATTTTTCAATGTTTTATTCTTATATTTTAGTGTATAAAAGTATAACCACTATGGTATTAAAAATTAAGAGTATGCCTATAATTCAAGTTTTATGATATAATTTACAGCATGTAATCAAATACTTTGCTTTGAAAGTATAGTATGTTACAAAACTTAAAGTAAAGAGGGAGAATATATTTTGATAGGAACTAAAAGAGATAATATAAAGATAGGATCAAAGGTAACAGTAGTGCAAAAGCAAGATCAGCGCTCAGGAAAGCTTACAGAAGGCACTGTTAAAAGGATCCTTACAAATTCACAAAATCATCCACGTGGGATAAAAGTAATGTTAGAAAGCGGTATTGTAGGAAGGGTAACGGAAGTATTTTAATTAATATAAAGCACCCTAGAGTAATAGTTAATCTAACTACTGTTCTAGGGTGCTTTAATAATTTAATAAAATCTATTTTAAATCACTTTAAAATACTAAATTTAACTACATATTACTATCATCAACAGCATCTAACCACTGCTTAACTGGTGTTATAACACTTTCGATGCATCCATCTTTAAATGGATTATTTAAATTCGCATACTTAGTAAGTTCTAAGAAGGACTTGCTTCCGCCAACTTTACATAATCTTAAATAATCTTCCCATGCCAATTCTTTGTTTTCATTAAATTTAACCCAAAACTGCAATGCACAAACCTGGGCTAAGGTATAGTCTATATAATAGAAAGGTGATTCAAATATATGTCCTTGTCTAAACCAATATCCACCATTACTTAGGAATTCACTATCTTCATAGTCTTTGCTTGGTAAATATTTTGATTCAATTTCTCTCCAAGCCTTTTTTCTTTCCTCTGGTGTGGCCGCTGGGTTTTCATACACAAAATGTTGGAATTCATCTACTGTAACTCCATAAGGTATAAATGTTAGCGCACTAGCTAAATGAGTAAATTTATATTTAAGTTCATCTTCTTTAAAGAATAACTTCATCCAAGGCCATGTAATAAATTCCATACTCATTGAATGTATTTCTGCAGCTTCATAGGTTGGAAATTCATATTCTGGTACTTCAAGGTCTCTACTAGAATAAACCTGAAAAGCATGTCCAGCTTCGTGAGTAAGTACATCTACATCTCCAGATGTTCCGTTAAAGTTAGAAAATATAAATGGAGCCTTGTACTTTCCAATGAAGGTGCAATAGCCTCCCCCAGCTTTACCTTTTTTACTTACCAAATCCATAAGCTCGCCCTCTACCATAAAGTCGAAGAACTCATTAGTTTCTGGCGACAATTCTTTGTACATTTGTCTTCCATTATTTAAAATCCAATCTGAATCTCCCTTAGGTACAGCATTTCCACTTAAGAATTTTAACGGTTCATCATAATATTTAAGACTTTCAAGACCTAATCTTTTAGCTTGTCTTTTCTTTAATTCTTCTGCTACTGGCACTATATAATCTAGTACTTGCTTTCTATAATTTGCTACCATAGTTGAATCATAATCTGATCTCATCATTCTTATATATCCAAGCTCTACGTAATTATTATATCCTAGCTTTTTAGCTATTCTATCCCTTACCTTAACTAATTTATCATATATTTCATCAAACCTTTTTTCATTTTCTACATAAAAGTTAGTAGAAGCTTCGTAAGCTTTCTTTCGCATTTCTCTATCCTTTGATTGTATAAAAGGATCAAGTCCTGCTAAGTTTCTTTCTTCTCCTTCAAACATTATCTTAGCTGAAGCTTTAAGCTTACCATATTCAGTTGAAAGCTTGTTTTCTTCTTGAAGATCTCCAATTATTTCAGGTTTAAATGTCTTTAGTTGCATTTGTGCTAAAGTAAATAATTGTTTGCCCCATTTCTCTTCTAATTCCTTTTTAAATTTAGAATTTACTAAAACCTTATAATAATTTGATATAATTCCTTCATATATTGGCATAGATTCATCTATAAATTCTTGCTCTTTTTCATAAAACTCATCTACAGTATTAATAGAGTTTCTTATACCAACTAGTTGTGCCATAGAGTCTACTTCACTTCTTAAATGATTTATTTCCTTCATTATTTTATCTTGCTTTTCCATACTTTGAGCCTTTTCAAAATCTTCTATTAAGTGATTAAATGACTTTTCTAACTTATCCATATCTGGTCTTTCATACTTATAATCTTTGAATTTTAACAATATACTTCCCCCTCTTATCTTTAAATTTTACCATTAAAATAATATCCATAATAATTTTATCTTACCATATTTTCAGAACTTTGTGAATTTATACTTTTAATAATTAATAAAAGATATTTTCATTAGTCTAATATATAAGGTATAATTAGATGAATTATGAGCTAAGAATATACTAATTAATCATATTGCTATTTAAACTGTTATCTTTTTAAATAGTTTTACATTAAAATACAAGGAGTGAGTTACATTAAAGATACAAATTATAAAATTTTAATAGAAAACTTAAAAACTTCGGAGGATAAAGAGAGAGCCAAAATAATAAATATACTTTCAAAGGATTATACTTTGGCACTACCTCTTTTATGGAATAAAGCTTTAAGTGATGAAAACCCAAGAGCAATACTTTCTGCTATAAGAGATATTATAAAAAAAGAAAAGCCAAGAGAAATGCTTAAAAGAAACATAGGTAGTTCTAAAGAAAAGCTTAAAACCTTTCTTCAAAGTCCAGATGCAAAAACAAGAAAAAACACCTGTGGCATCATTAGTGAATTAGCTGATCCTGCCTATTTAAGTTCGTTATACACTGCTTTTGAAAAAGAAGATCAGCTATTTGTAAAGTCTTCATATATCCTTGCCATCGGAAACTGTGGAAAAGCTTCTGATGGTGAAAAGCTAGAGAAAATACTTGAAAGTTTAATATCAAATGAAAAAGCTTGTACCGATAAAAGTGAGCTAATAAAAAATGCAAAACATATAAATGAAGAGAAGCTTGTCCTAGGAAGAGCAATAGCTAAATTGTCTAAATCTGTAAAGCATAAATTTAAAGGCTTTGAAGAGGCTGTTCCTATGCTAGTTACAGCAATGAATAAAGAGTTTAGAGTTACTCTAAATGAGCTTAAAGAAAAGTCAATTAAGGGTAAGCTTGTAGATGATGGTATCCTTATTAAAGAAAAAGACTTAGATAACATCTACAGCTGCAGAACCTTTTATGAACTTCTTTACCCTTTAGATTCCTTAGAAAAGCTAGAATTTAATTCTGATATAATAGCTACTGCAATTTTAAAAGCTAATATTATAGACTTTTTAAATAGCTGTCATGAAAATACATCTACTTCTGATGATTATTTTCCTTACAGAATTGAATTTAAAACTGAAAATTACAATAAGGAAAGATCTGACTTTTTAAAAAGCTTATCTATAAAATTAGATGAACTTTCAAAGGGAAAACTTAAAAATAGTCCATCTTCCTATGAAGTTGAAATTAGAATAGTTGAAAAAAACAGCCTTTGCAATGTATTCATTAAACTATATTCATTTAAAGATACACGATTTGACTATAGAGAAAACACCTTAGCAAGTTCTATAAACCCTGTTACCGCAGCAATTGTAGTAAAATCTATAGAAAAATGGTTAAAAAATGATTCAAAGGTTTTAGATCCTTTTTGTGGGACCTCTACTATGTTAATTGAAAGGGCTAAGTTAAAGGAAACTTCTAGTTTAACAGGCATTGATATATTTGGTGATGCTATAGATTTCTCAAAAATAAACTCAAGACTTTCAAATACAAAAATAAAGCTTATAAATGAAGATATATTATCTTACAAAACCTTTGATGTCTTTGACGAGATTATATGTAATATGCCCTTTGAAGCTAACGTTGGAAGCAAAAATCACACTATAGATTTATATCGTGAATTTGTAGATATGATTCCAAAACTTGTAAAGCCTACTGGCATGGTATTCCTTTATACCGTGGAAAAAAACTTACTTAAACAAAATTTATCAGGTAATAATCATTTAGAACTTCTTGATGAAATAAAGATTGAAAGTGGCGGACTTACACCAAATGTCTTTGTTCTAAGAGTTAAGTAAACTATTATAGTAATAGATAAAATTAAAAGTATTAACCTTTAAAGTTAATACTTTTAAATTTACACATTATAATCCATAATTATGAGTAAAATATAGTTTCTTATACTTTACATCAAAGAATATCCACCTTTTAAAATGTCACTTTTTTAAAATAAATCTATTGGATATGTACCATAAGTCTTAGCTGCATCTATAAACATTTCAACCTTTTCAATTGGTGTATTCATTGGAATTTGACATCCGGTGCTTAAAATATACCCCTTTTTAGAATCATGCCCCTTAGCAATACACTCCTTAACTGACTTAAAGATTTCTTCTTTAGTCCCCTTATAAATCACATCCACCGGTGGAACATTCCCAGTAATTATAACTCTATCTCCCATAACCTTTTTAGCCTCTTCTAAATCTTCTATATTATCTATACTAAAATTAGAAATGCCTGTCCTAGTAACATCTTCCCATATACCACGGCTCTTACCACATATATGTATACCTGGAGCATTACCAGTCTTTTCTTTTATCTTATCTACATTCTTTTGAAGATAAGGTAATGAAAACTCTCTAAATTGCTTTGGACTTATAAGACTATTAGATGAAACTGGATCTGCAAATCCAATAGATAAACCCAAATTAGCTACTGCTTCTATATATTTATTGTTAGATTCAACTACTATTTCCATTAGTGTATGAATACTCTTAGGATATTTTATCATCCATTTTAATAAATTTTCCGTCCCTACTAAAGAAGCTGCCACACTAAAAGGTCCAGACATAGCAGCCCCAACATCCACTTCTTTTATAAGTGCATCTCTAGTAAGTCTTAAAGCTTCTATTAATATTGGCAACTTTCCGTCTTTCAACGGATTTACAACTTTAAGAAATTCAATTTCTTTTGGGGATTTAATAATAGGTTCTAATAGATAAGAAATATTATAATCAGGATAACAAACCTTAGAACCCATAGCCTCAGCAACACCTCTAAGACTAGTAGATATCCCTACACTATCATGCCCAAGTCTTCTAAATAGTGCTATTTCAAGATCCGCCATAGTCCTTGCCGAATGATAATAATCCCTAGCTGTTACTCCTATAAAAGGAACCATAGTAACTCCCATATCAGGGATACAGAGTATACGATCAATTTCTTCACCTTTAGAAAAAGCATCCATTCTTTCTCTTGGAGTCATTTCTTCCCTTTTCAATTAAATCACTTTCCTTCCCTTATAAAAAGCAAACCATCATATAAGCTAATATACCTAACTCTAAATGATTATATCCAACATAATGAAATAAGTATAATAGAATTATCTTATAGCAAAGGAAGGTTTAATTTAATTATTAAATAAGCTTATTATTAATATTTTTATCATCACTTCTTATCTTTTGAATGTATGAAAGGTGATCTATACATAATATTTAAATTCCCTATTTCTACATCTTCTATAACTTTAGCATCAACTTCATACAATTGTAATAATATATATAAATTCACATTTTACTCATACTATGCAAACTATTTCACAAGCCACCCTGTTTTAACCTCTTGAAGTATGTCCATATGTTTATAATTTTTTACTACCTCTATTAAATCTTCCATGGATTTGTTTATAAACTTATTTTTATGATATACAATACTAAAGTGTCTATTCCATGCACATTCTGAATTTTGTATTACATAGATTTCACCATTTTTTATTTCTTCTTCTACAAGCCTAATAGATATAGCCGCCAAATGCTGATTTTCTAAAACTGCCCTTTTAATAGCTCCAGGACAATTGCTTTCCCATTTAGTTTTAATGGTTACTCCATTTTCTGACATATAATTTTCAAACAGTTCTCTAGTTCCACTACCTTTTTCACGCATGGCAAAGCCTACACCCGATAATTCATTTAATTTAATTTCTTTTCTACTGGCAAATGGATGTTTAGTACTACAAACAAGAACTAAATAGTCCTCTACCTCAGGAATACAGATTAAGTCAGAACTCTTAATCTCACCTTCTACAATACCTATATCTAATTCAGAATTCAATAACTTTTCTTCTATGATTTTTGTATTATTTACATAAGCATAGGTTTCAACCTCAGGACTACTTTCATTAAAGCTACTTAAAATATTGCTTAAAATGCAATTGCCTATTGTAACTGTTGTTCCAATTCTTATCTTCTCTACATGTTTTGACTGAATCATATTTTCTTCTAAGTCATCAAATTGATTTACCACATACCTTGCATAAGAAAGCAGTCTTTTTCCTTCCTCTGTTATGTATAATTTCTTACAAAAACGTTCAAATAAAAGAACACCATAGTGCTGTTCCAATTCTTTAATTGTTTGACTTACTGTTGGCTGTGAAATAAAAAGATTTGATGCAGCTATACTCATCTTCCCACTATCTGCTACTTCAATAAATATTCTTAAATGTCTTATAGTCATAGTGTTCTCCTCTCTTTAAGGGCTTTTAAAATGATCCATAGGTTTTACCTATGATATTGATAAGATATTATCACTTTCTTAATAACTGCACAAGTGATATATTTATGTTATAAGATAATTATTATATTTGATGGGGGATTATATTATGGCAACTTTAACTATTAGTACTGAAGATGAAAAAAGGGTAAAAGGGCTGGGGTTTCTTAGTAATAAAGGAACTGACAACTTCTCTGCTAGAATTATCACTGTAAATGGTAAGATTACATCAGCTCAAAATAAATGTATATCAGAGGCAGCTGAAATCTTTGGAAATGGAATTGTAACTTTTACTACTAGGCTAACTGTAGAAGTCCAAGGTATACCATATAATAAAATTGATGACTTTAGAGTATACCTGGCGAGAGAAGGGCTTATAACAGGTGGTACTGGGGCTAAAATCCGACCAATAGTCTCTTGCAAGGGTACAACCTGCCAATATGGATTAATTGATACCTTTAGCTTATCAGAAGAAATACATGAAAGATTTTTTAAAGGCTACTCAAATGTTAAGTTACCTCATAAGTTTAAAATTGCTGTAGGTGGCTGCCCTAATAACTGTGTTAAACCTGAATTAAATGACCTTGGTATAATCGGCCAAAGGATTCCAAATTTTAATGCAGATGAATGTAAAGGTTGTAAAAGATGTTCTGTAGAAAGTGCCTGTCCAGTGAATGCCTCTAAGGTAGTTGATGGCGTTCTAAAAATTGACGAGGATAAATGTAATAATTGCGGACGTTGTATTGGTAAGTGTCACTTTAAGGCTATGGAAGATGGTACAACAGGCTACAAAATATACATAGGCGGTAGATGGGGGAAACGCATTTCTCACGGAATAGCACTTAATAAAATATTTCTAGATAAAAATGAAGCTATGGACATAATAGAAAAAACTATACTTTTATATAAATATCAAGGTAAAGCTGGGGAGCGTCTGGCTGAAACTATTGAAAGACTTGGTTTTTTAGATATTCAAAATCAGCTGCTATCAAATGACCTTTTAGATAGAAAAGATGAAATATTATCAATAACATCTCTTTAAAGACTCTAATTAAAAATCAAAAATAAAAACCACTCAATTAAAGAGTGGTTTTTATCTATTCAAAGTATACTTTAAAAATATATCATTCGTAACTAGAATGATGTGACTATTTTAAGGTTTAATACTCTTTTGCATTTGTGATATTAATTCCTTTATAGTTATAGTATCTACATCAATTCCTTCTAGGGATACGCCACCTTCAATACATGTCTTAACTGTCCTTAACATACTAGCATCACCAATTGATATAGCACCCACTATGCTATTACCTTTTATGAATATTTTAATATACTTACCATCTACTTCTTCACTTATACTATTATCATAACTTCCTTCATTTATGTTCCCCATAGAAAACAGGGAAGTATTAAAGGCGTTAAATACAGTAACAGGAACTGCACTTTTATATATTATATTATCTCCAGCCATATTACTTCCAGCTACTGTACCCTGTTCCGTAGCTTTCATCCATAATCCTTCTATATTACCTTTAAATTCAGCAACATCGCCTGCTGCATAAACATCTTTAATGGAAGTTTCCATATTGTCATTTACTACTATACCTTTATTAGTTTTAATTTTAGTATCCTTTACTATTTCAATATTTGGAATCATTCCTATAGAGTATATTACGCTGTCACAAGGAATAACCTGTTTTTCATTTATGCTAACAGCCTCTACTTTTTCATGTCCTAAAATTTCATCTACCCTAGTATCACAAATAAATCTTACTCCTGTGTTTTCTATTTTTTCTTTTAATATAGATGATGCTCTTTCATCTAATAACCTTGGCATAAGTCTCTTTCCTGCTTCAACAACAAATACTCCTTTTCCATTTGAATGCAATGTCCAAGCAGTTTCAAGACCTTGAACCCCTCCACCTATATGAACAACATTGTGTTTTTCTTTAAGATAATCTTTAATATTATTTGCGTCTACTACATTTCTAAGGGTAAACACCCCTTCTTTATCTGAACCTATAATAGGTAACGTCCTATTTCTTGACCCTGTAGCGATTAACAATTTATCATAAGAAATATTTTCTCCCTTTGAACTCATTAAAAGCTTATTTTCTACATCTATCTTTAAAATTCTTGTATCTTTTAAAAAGCTTATATTATTTTCTTCATACCACTGTTGCTTTTTCAAAAGAATTTTATCATCATTTAAATCTTTAAATAAGTCTTTAGATAACTTTATTCTTAAATATGGCATCATAGACTCTTCTCCATATATAGATATGGTTCCACTTTTATCTTTATCTCTAATGGCCTTAGCTGCACTAATTGCAGAAATACCACTTCCTATAATAACATAACTTTTATTCATATCCTGTACCTCTTTCATCTATAACTATCATAAGTTTATTATAACTATTTTAAACCTTTATTAAATTATACTTTATTTCCTTAGGAATATCTTTGATCCTGATCACTTTTTCCTAGATATAGTTCCATCTAAAGGTGATATTTCATACAAATATATGAAACCTTTATTCTTTGTAACCTCTACATAATAAGCACCATCCATAAGCTCTACCTGGAAAAATACATCCTCTTCATTTAAATCAGTTCGTTCTTTAAAAAAGTCATTAGCTGCAATCTCAGCTGCTGCATACCATGTAATATAACTCGGATTAACATTTCCAATGTAACTATGTTTTAGCTTACTAGCATCTATAATCCTGTCCTTATTATAAGGTACTAACTTAGCTTCTTCTTTATTAAATCTTTTATTAAACTCTTCATTTTGAACCAACTTTTTATCTTGTAGCCAATCCATGTAATAATATCCAATTCCCTCTTCATCTATAAGTATAGTAGCTGGCATATTTTCATCATTAGACTCATATAAAAAATATATCTTACCTTCATCAAACATTATATTAGTACACTTAATCTCTAACTTTGAATATTCAAGACCCATATTATTTTTAATATTATCTTCTAAATTTACATTCTTTGATGAAAACTTATCAAAAGTATCAATATCTATTTTTTTATAAACCTTACCATTTATTTTTATACTATCCCTATCTATCATATCAATACTTATAAAATTATTTTCTACATATTTACTATGTGTTTCTATCTTTACTATCACAGCATCTTTGTCTATATTACTTATATATCCTTCATAATTGGGCTCAGTTGCATAATTAAATTTCGCACTATTATGTTCTGCAATTAAATTTATTTTCTTCTTTTCAAAATTAAATATAATATTTTCATTATCTTCTTGTTGCCAACTTCCTATTATATCAGATTGTTCAAAAATATTTTTAAATAATTCTTCATTGTTAAAATAAATATTATTATAATCTTTTGCATTTTCTATTACCACTTCTGGCTTTTTGTTGTTTTTTATTAGAAATACTTTATTTTCCTCTGTTATATAGGCTAAAAGATCTTCATTTACTAAAAAGTTTTTTACATCTCCTTGAACCTTATCTTTTCCAATATATAAGTCATTATTATGGTTTAAGTAAACTATAGTATCTTTATATTTCTGAATACTTGACAAAGGATCTGAACCAATCCTCTCCTTACTTCCACTAGGATCTATGTTATAAATCATATCTTCATCAATATTTACAATAATTCCATCCCTTGTAGCCATAAGTATAGACCCTTCGGTTTTACATTCATAAATATTAACTGCTTCTTTTTCACTAAATTCTTTATAATAAAAAACCACCTTTTCTTTATCTTGAACTGTATAATATACTCCCCTTTTATTCTTTGAAATTTTATAGTCAGAAATTTTTTCTGCTAACTTTATTGCTTCTTTGTTTTTATTTTTATAATAAATTTCTATTCCCTTTTCAGAGTAAAAATCCATTGTTAAATAAAGTATGCCTCTATAAGCCTCCTCTATAAACATTGGAGGATTTTGTTCATCTACTGAAATATCCATAATTTCTTTTTTATCATTTTTCTTAATTTCGTAGGAGTATACCTTGTTTTCTTCTGCAAAAAAAATCTTATCTTCCTTTAATCCTTTATTTCTTAAAAGCAGTGGTTCAATAGAAACCTTCTCACTTTCTTTATTGTCACTTTTAATGTATACATCTTTTAAACCTTTCAAATAAATCACTTCATTATTAATAATTTTAAATGCATCTACATCACTATCTATCTTAAGGTCTTCCTTATCTTCTATATTTTTATACAAATTATTATCTTTGTCTTTATAATAAATAGCATTGGATTTATAATCACTAATTTTATAATCTAAAACATTAGAAGCTATCTCTGTTTTTTCACCATTTTCATCTATTGAAAATAAGTTATCTTTTTCATCTAATATTATATGTTCCTTAGAGTTTTCTTTAAATTTTATACCTCTTGTCCTTATTGATCCTTCTAATAACTTAAATGCCTCATTTTGTTCATTTAAACTATATAAGTCTCCAATATCAGTCTTCATAGTAAATAAGCCTTTACCATTAGACTTACCTAAATCTTTTTTATCTAAAACCTTGTAGCTGGTATACCCAAGTGCTGTAATTACACTAATTATAACTATAATTATTATTATATTCTTTTTATTATCCATATATCTTGGCAAACTATCTAAATAACTTTATAACTTAGAACTTGCCAACTTACACCTCACTTCTTTTAATATTAAATTTACTAAACTAGGCTTTAATAATTAATATCTCAAAAAAATATTTCAAAATGCTTAGTTTATTGGTATGAGTTCTTTAGCTTTAATAAAGTCATCATATTTATATGCCTTTATGTTTTCATCTATAACTATTGGCAAATAGGGATTATTATTATTTACATAAACATAGTAATTATGTCCATCTCTTTCCAAGACAGTGGCACAAGAAGCTTCTTCACCTAAGATTTTAACTGCGCAGTCCTTGATGTTTTTCATCTTAGTTTCATAGTCTACATATACATCTTTGTTTACTCTCTTGTATACAGTAGTGAAATCATCTATAGTGTTTTCATCTATCTTATTAAATGTTCTTTTGTTAAACTCCGTATTATCTAAAGATATCTTAATTTCATTAAATTTACTTGTATCAACCTTGATTGAATGCTTCCCCAAAAAATAAGGTGTAACTTCTGAGAAAGTATCCTCAGTAAATGACATCATTATATCCTTATTATCTTTATTAACCCAGTATCCTTCTAAGTCCTTTAGCGTGAATAAATTTGTATATACTTTAGTATCTAAAAAGTATATATCCTTATAAATTTTATAATCTTCTATAACCACTTTTGGCTTGTCTTTATAAGTTTTAACTAATATTTCTCCACTAGTTTTTAGATACACTATCTCTTTTCCATTAACATAAAACATATCTACATTAGAATCTACTTCTTCACTATTTACATATAATATATTTTCACTGCTTTTTGCAACTACTTTATTTTTATAAGCTATAGAATGATTTACATCCTTAAGTAATTCCTCCTCCTCATCCCCTTTAACACTTACCTTCTTTAAGTTTCTGTCCATATCAATTATATATGCCTCACTATCTGTAATGTTTTTTAAAAACATTACATTCTCTGAAAGCTCTACTGACTCTTTTGTTTTAAACTCTTTAAAGTAAAGCTTTCTTTTAGCATCTAAATAGTAAACCCCTCTTCCACTAGGAGCAATTTCCATTCCAATAACCTCTTCACTTATTTCTTCTGCCTTACCTTCATAAGGCTTATAATAAAGTTTTCCTCCTGACTCTTCTGATTCATTATTGATTATATATACTAAATCTTTATTTCTAATAAATTCAGCCTCCAAAAGTTTAGAGCCGCCTGTTAAAATTTCCTCTTTAGTTTCTTTATTTATATCCTCTATGTATAAGTTTTCTGAAGATATATATATTACCTTTTTTAAATCTTCACTAATTTTAAAATGAGATACCTTAGATGCAACTTTAAGGCTTTCTTTACCTTCTTTCTTTATATATAAATTAAGGTCTTTAGTCCTATAATATATAGCGTTTTTGCCTAAATACTTATATTCCATTACATTCTTTGCTATTCGTATATTTTCTGTACTTGCTTTTTCTCTTTCATACAATTCTCCATCTTCATTAATATAATAAATAGTTGTACTATCTTTAGTCATCTCATCTATATATGATACAAAAGTATCAATTTCATCTATAACTTCATCTTTATCAATAGCAATTAAGCTTTTATCCTTATTAATAGCAATATACTTATTAAGTCCTTTAGAGTACATAACATTTGAAATATCATTAGCTACCTTCTTCTTTTCACCTTTACTATCTAAGGCATAAAACTCTTCAGTATTTACTGGATTTAGATAAAACATAGAATCTTTTGTATCTTTTTTAGTTCCAATGTTAGTGCATCCTGCTAAGCTTATAGCTAAAACCCCTGTAATAATTAGTTTTTTTATAATACTTTTCATACTTCCCCCTTATTTCTCTTATTACTAAAATTATATACCATAATTCACATAATAAAATCATGAATTTTGAAGTTATCTAAATTCATGATTTTATATTAACTATTTAAGTAACCCCTCTTTTTCAAGATATTCCTTTGCAACATCTTTAGAGGATTTCCCTTCTACGTTGACTTCATAATTCATTTTACGCATTTCATCCTCTGTTATTTTACCTGAAAGTTTATTTAACGGCTCCTTTATTTGTGGATACTTTTCAAGAGTCTTTTTAAGCATAAGTGGTGCTCCCTGGTAAGGCGGAAAGAAATTTTTATCATCTTCTAATACCTTAAGATTATATTGCTTAAGTTCACTATCTGTAGCATATGCATCAAGTAAATTAATATCCCCTGATTTCATTGCACTGTACCTGTAAATTCAGGATATATGTCAATGTCGCCTGAATTTAGAGCATTAAAAAGGAAACTTGTTTTTCCAAGTCCAGGTTTTAAGGTTACAGTAAGATCAGTTTCCTCTTAAGTGTAGTAGTTTTACCACAGCCACTAGGCCCTATAAGTACAAAAAAACTCTCCATCTCTAATGTTTAAATTTAAAGATTTCACAGCTACATTATCATCAGGATAATATTTAGATACATTTTCAAATTTAATCATATGACTGCTCCTTACATTTTTATTTATATAACCTCATAATATTTTAGTGCTTTTTTAACTCTAAAAAAACTATGTATTCTTTTAAGATTATATATTTAAATATCAAACTCATCACTTAGCGTTTACAACATTATAATATCCATGTGCAAAGATGTAAAGTAATGTCTAAACATGTTGTCAATAAATATAAAAATACTTTATTTGTTAACATAATTTTAAAAATATATTCTTAATATTCTCAAAATATCCTCTTGACTCTACTTAATATAAATGATTAAATTAAGTTGTAATCATTATTATTTAGATAAATAAAGGGAGGGGTAGTATGGATATTTTGTCAGAAATTAAAAAAGAGCACGAAAACTTTAGAAAAATTGCAGATGAGATTAGTAAAACTACATCCAGAGCTGAAAAGACTAGGGAAAAAAAGTTTAAAAAACTAAAAGACGACGTAAAAGCTCATCATGAATCTGAAGAATATGTGTTATTTCCTGATTTAAAAAATCATACTGAATCTAAAGAAATTACTCTTGAAGGAATTGAAGAGCATAAAGTTATTCATTATCTACTAGATGAAATTGACAAGATTAAAACTACTGATGAAACCTTTAGTGCAAAGTTCTCAGTTTTTAAGGAAATACTAGAACATCATATGGATGAAGAAGAAAAAGATCTTTTCGAAAAGGCAAGGAAAGTTTTAAGTAAAGATAAACTCGAGGAAATGAAAGATAGTTTTGAATCTAAAAAAACAATTGAAAAACAACAAATGTTCAAATATCAACTAAATGTAATGCTCACTATAATAAGTGAGTGTTACATTTAATTTTATTTATTGTTCTTTATTTAATCATGTTTATAAATTGTTCTTTCAAAAACGTGATTTATTACCCAGCTACATAGTAGTCCTAAAATTATACCAACTAAAACATCTGTAGGGTAATGTACATATAAATATAATCTAGAAAAAGCTATCAAAGATGCTAAGGCAAAGAATCCCACTGCATACTTTTTAAAATGCTTTGATAAAACTCCAGCAACAGCAAAAGAAGACGCAGTATGCCCAGATGGAAATGAATAAGAAAGAGGCTTTGCAATTAAAATATTAATAACATTTATATCACTTGATGGTCTCATACGGTGAACTACATGTTTTAATATTCCTTCTCCTAAAATCGTACTTAGCCCTAATGCTGCTAAAGCCATAATCCCTATTTTCCTATACTTTTTATTAATAATTAATGCTAATGCTATTATTATCCATATCATTCCCCCATCACCCAAATGTGTTGCTATAACCATGGCTTTATCCATAATAGGTCCATGCATGTTATCTTTTATAAAAAATAATATGGAACTATCAAATGTCTTTATTAAAGATATCATTTATATTATTCCTCCTTATAATGTATAGTGTAAAAATATCTACACTTATTGATTTTACTTGACCTTCATAAAGACTACATATAATTAAGGAACTCCTACATAGTCATAACAACATCTCTTACCTTATTTCATCAATTTTGTTACTAATTGATTTGTTTCTTTTATATGCCCTGACTCTTGTTAGTAATTCTTCTATAGTAATACAAGCTACTCTTTTATCAAGTCCCTTAAAAACAACTTTTTATCATCGTAGGTTAGCCTTACCTCAATTTCTACACATTTATCCAGAATTTTTTTGCATAACTTTACTTCCTTTTCATTAATAGCGATGTTTTGAGTAAAAGAAGTAGAATTATAATTTTCTCTTAATCCTCCTAAATTAAGGCTCTTTATTTCTGGGATCTTGTCAATGATACGATAAGCATTATCAATGCTACCTACTATTGCCATGACATTCATTTTGCTATTTACATGAGTTTTTAATAATTCAATAGCTTCATCCACTTCTATAATAATCAAATTTACTCCTGTAGGTTTAGATAGACCAAGGGTCATTTTAGAAAATTCATCATAAGCTACTTTATCATCTGCTATAATAATTGTATGGATTTTTAAGTTTCTAACCCATGAAAAAGCAACCTGCCCATGCAGTAATTTATCATCAACACGTAATAATTTTATCATAACTTTAGTTCCTTTCTAAATATTTTTAATATCATTTAAAAATAATGAGTAATCCATATGTCCAATTATATCTTCTACCATCTCTGGATTGTTTGACCACTTTGAAATTATTTTACACAATGTGCTTAAATCCTTATCCCCGTCTCTTTTTGTCTTAAGCATAATTAAAACACGAATAACATCTTGGTCCCAAAGTACAGGCTTATTAAGTACTGCAATAAAAAAAAATCCATTTCTACAAATTCTATATAAATCTTGAAAATGTACAATGCCATTTCCTATTTCATTATACGCAAAATTATCATCTTTATCTGGAAGTTTATCAATAAATTTCAATTGGATAAACTTTTCATATAAGTTTTCTAGAACCTCCTCCTTTGTACTACCCTCTAAATTAAAACAACTATATTCTTCTTTAAAATATTTTTCAAAATTAAGATTGTTTACTTGAATTTCATTTACTGCTTTTCTAATTTTATCAATATAACAATCATTTTCGATGGTAATGGAAGTTACATTAGATGGAACTTTAAAAGTATAGGTGCTCACCAATAAATCAGTATCCTTGTAATCACCATTGGTAATTTGATCCTTATCAAGTACTCTAATCTCATATTTTTCTTGACTGAAATTTTCAGTGATCTCATTTAAATACATGGTTGATTCTGGTCTGCCCCTGCCACTTAAAAACCCTATTCTAATTTTCTTTTTACTATTAATTTTACATAAAGCAAGATTAAAATATAGAACTAAGTAACCAAATTCGTTAATATCTATCTTAATATCGTAGTATTTTTCAATGATCATACATGCGGTATAAGTAATCTTTGTAGCAAATAAATATCTTCTTAGATTATCATGTGCAAGTGGATTACGAATACTCATATTGTTTTTAAGTCTTATAATCATTTGCGCAATATGCAGATATAAATAATCATATAATTCCTTATCACTTTCCAAGTTAATATTAAAATTACTATTAACTTCTTCAATAATGGTAACAATACATTGCTTTAATCTTTCCTTCTCTTGGCTATTTATTTGATCTTCATTTGAAATGCGTTTACTCTTTAAATGTAAGCTATAATATATGGTTTCCCCAAGTGGCAGCATAAATTCAAAATAGTCCTCTAGTTTCTTGGTAAGTTCAGTTGCTGCTTTAAATTCAACACTATCTTTAACATTTTCCTTTAAGTCATTTTCCGCTTTAATATAATTATAAAATATACATCTTCTTAAAGAAATAAATATATGTATAGTAAAATTATTCAAAGAAAAATCTGATAATATAATATTATACTTATCACAAACTTCTTTAATAAATTTTAAAATGGTGTCATATTCTTTCTTGCTTTTCCCAAAGGTAAACATATTTTCAGAAGCTATACTATAATTTGCGCTGTTGTTATAATGGAAAAAGTATTCTGCAATGCATAATCTTTTATCAAATTCACTCCCCTCGATAATAATTCCATAGTTTGATCTTGATATAACCTTTAGTCTGAATTTCGATAATAAATTTTTAACTTCTTTTAAATCTTGCGTTAATGTGGATCTACTTATAAAAATCTCATCCATTAAATCTTCAAGCTTAATATGATAATCAACTACTAATAGTTTTTTAATAATATA
Organism: Clostridium algidicarnis; assembly: GCF_000703125.1. Taxonomy (NCBI): domain Bacteria; kingdom Bacillati; phylum Bacillota; class Clostridia; order Eubacteriales; family Clostridiaceae; genus Clostridium; species Clostridium algidicarnis. The sequence continues at coordinate 22,008 of NZ_JNLN01000001.1, forward strand.
ATTAATTCGTTCATAATTAAATTTTGGAGTATCATCAAATCTTTTTATAACTTTATTATCTGTAACTTCTGACAACTCTGCAATATCAGCATCCTTATCTATAACTATCCAATACCCTTCTCTTGGTTTGGACATAATATGGATATGATAATTTCCTACTTTTTCGTTTATTTCTACAATATCACTTTTGATAGTACGTACAGATACACCAACAAAAAAAGCCAATTGCTTTGAAGTTATTGGTTTATCTTCTAATAGTAATTTATTGATTAAGATTATTTGTCTTTTATGCAGTGATTTCATATGTCGCCTTCCTTTATAGCACAAAAACAACACTATTTAAAATGTTGCCTTTGTGCTCTTATATGCTATAAGTAATTTATTAATAGATATATTATATACTATGTTTATTAAAGAAGTCCAATTAATGATCCTAGAATTCCAACTGCTATAGTTATTAATAATATTGTAGTAGACTTATATCCTTTTTTAAGCAATTTAAACATTCCTAGTGTATACAATAATGGTAATAACATTGGAAATATTTGATCAAGATATTTTTGAAGAGCAAAAGCTGTTTCTCCAATATTAAAATTCAAAGTTGTGGTTAATTTAACCATGGAAGCGCTCATTCCACCGATTACCATTAAACCTACAATAGTGGCCCCTTTAGATATCATTGAAAGTATTCCAGTATCTTTTGCATTAGACATTAATCCCATACCAAATTTATATCCAAATACTGCTCCATAATAACGCAGTAATAAATGAGGGACATTAAATATTAACAAGAACAGTATAGGCCCTAAAATGCTTCCTTGTTGTGCTAATGATAACCCTATACCTGTAGCTATAACACGTATAGTCCCCCAAAAGAATGAATCTCCAATTCCAGCTAAAGGTCCCATTAAAGCAACCTTTACATTATTTATAGTGTTTTTATCAAAGTTTGGATTTTCACTTGCTTCCTTTTCCAATACTGTAGCAACTCCTGTTATAGCTGAAACCACATGAGGAGTTGTATTAAATATCGACATATGCCTAACTAATGCTTCAGCTTGTTCTTCTTTTGTCTTGTAATAACGCTTAATTGCTGGCCACATACCAATTGCAAAACCTAACCCTTGCTGTCTTTCATAGTTATAAGATTCTTCTAAAGCGAAGGAAGACCAGAAAATTTCTTTTATTAGTTTCTTTTCATCCTTATCTAATTTAATGTCTTTACTCATCAAATAATACCTCCTCTTCATTATTACTTTTCACTACTTTATTTCCCATTTCATAAGTGATTACAAAGGCTAGTACAATTCCAAACATTGTAATTGCTAGAATTGGTAAGTTTGCATATGATATCAAAATAAATCCTAATATGAAATAAATAATGTTTTTTGAAGTCATCATGGGTTGTAATAGTAAAGCAAAGCCTACAGCTGGTAATAATCCTCCTGCCACAACCAATCCATTCATAACTGTTTTAGGAATACCTGCCACAAAAGTTTCCACTGCACTAGATCCAAATGTAATTGCTACAAAAGCTACTATGAAATACATTAAACATTGCAACAATAGCCCAGCAAAGTTTAATGTAACTAAACCTTTTATATTTGCCTCGGAAGCTAATTTCATAGCAAAATCCATAAACCAACTCCGTACAATAAACACAATTACCTTTAATGATTGAGCTAAAATTGCTATAGGCAATGCTAAAGCAAGTGCAACTTCTGGTCCCTTCCCACTAAGAATTGCAAAAGCTGTACCTAAGCCCGCTCCTACTAGTACGTCGGGTGGAACTGCTGCTCCTATTTGAATTGCCCCCATAAAAATAAGTTCTAGTGTGGCACCAATTAATATTCCACTTTGAAGATCTCCTAGAACAAATCCAACTATTGGTGATACAACAATTGGACGAATAACCATTGGTGTTCCACCTAATTTTTCGATTAACCAAAGTACGGCAAGTACTAATCCAACCATTAATGCTGCTTGCATAATTAATCCCCCTTTATTATTCTATTTACTAAAATTCACTTTTTTTCTTAAATTACTATATGATTTTACTGACTTTGCAGGAACTTCTTGCACTTCAATTAATATTCCTGATTCTACTATTTTATCTAAATACTCTATATCTTCTTTATTTACATATACAGCCGGAGAAAATGAAACTTTGTCAGGTCCCATTTGCATACCACCTAAATTTACAGTAGATCTTTCTTCTATTAACTGTAATAATTCATATACACTTTTAGGATTAGCACATATAACAAACACCTTCATGGAAACTAACTTTGGGTTTTTTAGTAATATAGCAGCCTCCTTAACACTTCTTATTGCAAGTTTTACTCCGTCTGGACAGCATAACTTTATTGCAACCTTTCTCATATCATCATTAGCTGTATCATCACTAGCAATAACTATAGCATCGTAGCTTAATGCTGCTTTCCAACTGTAAGCTACTTGTCCATGCAACAATCTGTCATCAATTCTAATTTTTGCTATCATAGTTACCCTTCCTTTCTATATATCAAAATCATCTGTCTTTGAATTTTCTTCAAAATAGTCATTTACAAATAATATTTGTTTTTTACCTTCTTCAACAATACATCTTAGTTGATTTAAAGACACTTCTTCATCAGTACTTAATAATAATATCTCAAGTACTATTGCAAGATTAAATCCTGAAATGATATACACACTTTTCCTTTTTAAATAGGGAAATACGTTTTGGTTTACGCTTCCACCATAAATATCAGTTAAAATTATTACCTCATCGTTATCATTAACATCTTTAAAAAAACTATCCATCTGATCTTTTACTGATTCTTCACTTACATAAGCATTTAAATAATGAACATTTTCTTTATTCCCTATAATTATGCTTGTTGCGCTTTTTACCCCATCAGCATATTTACCATGGGATGCTATTAATATTTTTCTCATATTAACCTCTTTCTATATTGTCTTAGTTATATAATTTGTTATAGTTGTGTTTATTCCTCGATTTAAATCACGTCCGTGATCATCTGCAAGTTTAAAAGCTATAATTTGGATTGGCGTAACAAATTCTAGAGTACTAAAATACTTGCTAACTGGATTTATATCTAAATCCCTTTCTTCTATACCGTTGTTACCAATCAGAGCACAAAATCCTATCTCATTTTTGATAAACTTTGCAATAGATTTAGCTTTCTCATCATCTTCACCTTTTCTACTTAAAATAAAGAATGTTGTGTCATCATCAAAGGAATTTTGTGGACCATGTATAAATTCCTCCAACTCAAAGCTGCGAGTAATCATAGGAACCATTTCCATAACCTTGATATCCGCCTCTTGAGCAACTGCCAATAAATCATTAGTTCCAGCAATCATCATTTTAGTTCTTTTCATTAATGAAAATTTGTTTTTATAGTACCAAGTTAGGGTCTTTTCTTTAATTTCTTCCAAACTGCAATATAATTTACCAAAATCTAAAATTAATTCCTCTACTTTCTCTTCTGATAGTTTGTTATAATACTTAGAAATTTTAATACACATCATATATAAAGTAGCAACTGTAGTTGAATATCCTAATGTACGATAATTATACTCTTCCTGTCCACACCCCATTTCAATAGCTACATCAGCGTGATTTGCAATAATGCAATCTAAATTAGCTGTAATAGAACAATTTAGACAACCTGCTTTTTTTACCTTTTCTAATGCTTCATATACTAATCGTGTAGATCCTCCTTGAGAAATCATCACATATAAAGCTTTCTTATTTAAATTATTAGTATAATTCACAAATATATTTGGATATATTAAAGTTGTTCTTAGCCCACATATATTTTCCGAAAAACTTTTAATTGTAAAGGCACTATTATAAGATGTTCCACTTGCTACCAATATTATTTCATTTATTTCATCTTTTCCTTCTAAATATTTCAATAAGCTAGAAAATCTTACATCACGTTTTTTTTCAATTTCCTCTAACTTCAATGGTATTTTTTCAATACAATCCATTAATGTTGTCATTTCATCACCCCTTATTTGGATTTAAGTTTAACTTTGTCTACGTTTTCATTATAAATTCTAAATTAAGAAATCTCAAAAGGTATAATTGCACCATTATTAGTGCAATTTTAAAACACTCTACAAAGAGTAAATTTTTTAGGCATTAGCAATAGTTATAATTAATAATTGAACTTTTAACCTTATTTAAGGTATTTACTTTTTATTTACATATAAAAAACACTTGAATCTTTATAATATTTTATAAAGACTCAAGTGTTTTTCATTTATATTTAAAAATAATGTGCCTTAAGATACTCAATGAATATATATCTACTTTTTTTTACTACCTAGATTTCAAGGCATTATTATCTTATAAAGTTCATCAAAGCTATCAATAACATAGTCATATTCTGTAACCTCTCCAAAACCATATCTTGCATAAATAAAAGGTATGGAGGCAAATCTTGATGCTTTTAAATCTCCTTTAGTATCTCCAACATATATAGTGCTTTTTAAATTGTTTCTATCTATTATTAAGTTTATATTTTCACCTTTAAGAAGTCCTGTTCTACCTGGATTTTCATAGTCAGTAAAATATTTACTTAACCCATGTGCCTTAAAAAACGCTTCAATATAACCACATTGGCAGTTACTGACTATGAATAGTTTATGTGTAATAGCTAACTTTTTTAGATTTTCTTCTACTCTAGGGTATAAGATGCCACCCCTATTTTCTAAATAACCACATTCTTCTTCACAACATTTTTTAATGATTTCAAGTCCCTTTTCCTTGTTTAAGTAAGGGAAAAATTTAAGTGAAATATCTTCTATTGTAAATCCCATAATACCTTTTATATCATCTATTGTTAGTTTCTCTTTTACTTCACTATATTTACTTAATGTTTTATTAAATGACCTCACAACTTCAGCCGTTGAATCCCATAAGGTACCATCTAAATCAAATATAATACTGTCTAGCTTCATTGTTTATCCTCCAAGTTCTATATTTATCTTCTGTTCCATAATTAGGTTAATTTTATGTTCTTTACTTGTTTATCTTCATCTCATCTATAGTTACATTAGGATTTTTATATCTTCCTTTGTTTTCTGTACCTTTTCCATATTGAATAGCTTGAACTGGACATAGATGAAGACATGCCAAACACTGAGTGCAATCCTCTCCCCAAGTAGGCTTTCCATTAACCTTTATGGTTTTAGAGTTACAAACACTCTCACAAATTCCACAGCTTATACAATTATCCTTAGCGTAAAACTTCTTTGTTTTGTTACCACCGTTACTAAAAAGTGGATTTATAACACTTGTTAAAAGTCCAGGCATAGCTCCTTTTACTACCTTAAATATACCCTTTTCTCTTTTATCTATGACACTATTTATATACTTCAATATTTCTTTAGCTTCTGAAAGTTTCTTATCTTCGACTTCCTTTGAATCAACATCCCCCATAATAATATAATTATTAGGCATTATTAAAGAAAAGCCACTGTGCAACTCAAAATTTCTTTTCTGTAATGCAGAACTCATAGCCTTCATTGTGTTTCCTATATTAGACCCACAAGTTACTACAGTAAAAGCATAATTATCTTTATAATTAGTAAGCTTTAGCTTTTCAATAAATTTAAGAACAATTTTTGGTGGCGCCCAGGCATAAACTGGATACACAAACCCTATAATTTCATTATCTTTTAATATATACTCAAATTCAGTCTTACCACTATTAATCAAAGAGGCTATAGAAATTAACTCCTCATTATTATGCTTTGAAATATCTTTAGCTACATCAAAGGAATTCCCTGTTCCTGAAAAATAAAATATCATATTATCCCACCTATCACCATATTTATAATTCCCATTATATCATCTTTAAGTGCCTTTATTAAAATACTTCTTATTTATACTTACACTAAATAAAACCTCCTACCTAATTTTAAAAATCAGATTAGAGGTTATATAGTTATAGTTAATATATTTAATTACCCTTTTTATTTATTATAGTCTTGCCATTTGACACTTCATTAATTCCATCTCCTATAGTTGCCTCCATTTCTATCTTATATACCTCCTTATAATCCTCTGTGTTTGCTTCCATATCTATATCATCCTTTTTTTTAAGCTTTTCCTTACCCCCATTATTATGTTCTCCTATACTTACATCCATGTCTACCTTATCTATTTCATTATGTTCTTCCACCTCTATTTTTCCTATTTTATTACTCTCTTCAACTTCTAACTTTTCTATTTTATTAGGCTCTTTAACTTCTACTTTATCTATTTTTTTATTAGCTTTTACCCTTTTAGTTATTATAACTGGATCCTTATCCTTAGAGGCCTCTTCCATGTTCTTAAAAATTTTAATTTCATTATTTATATATTCTTGTTTATTAACGTCAGCTTTTATAAAATCTTTATCAGTTAGAAATGAATATGCATCTTCATTTTTAATTACAGTTTCTATAATGTTTTCCGAATTAATTAATTCCTTTATAATAATTTCAATCTTAGCAGTTCCAAATTCCTCTAAAGCCTTATCATATAAAGCAAATTCATTTAATAATATTGGCCTAAAAGATGACTTTATAGCATGTAAAACTCTTACTTTATTTAATATATACTCTACCTGTTCTTCCTGTAACTCCTTAAAGGGTTCTAGCTGAAATTTAGCTTTTTCAATTTCTTCTTCTATTTGAACCTTGTATATTTCAACTAATAAAAATTCATTAAACCTAATCTTAGGCCCATCTACATATTTAGTTACTAATCGATCCTCTAGCTTATTTACTATTTTTAAGACTACTAATTCATTTAGTAATCTTTCAAATATATCTTCATCTATATCCTTTAATACATTATCTGACTCTTTTATTTGATTCGCTGATAATTTAATGTTACAGTCAGATAATAACAATTTTATTCTTATCTTATAGCAAAAGTTGTCTTGAATTTCAAGTGGCAGCTTTTCTAAAATGTGTGACATCTTATTAGTTATAATAAGTAACTTTTTATCTACATATAAGTTATGCTTTTTTATCATTGCAATTTCTTCTTTTGTATATTTACTGTTTGTACTATGATCTCCTCTTTGATCTTTATTAGGCTCTTTAGTAATGCTTTTTAAAATATCAAAAATATCCATACACTCCTCCTAAATATCTAGATTTTAAAATTCAAAAATCTTTTCCTTTATATTCCTCTTATTATTATTATTAAATATCTTAAATAAATATAACCTTTATCATTAGTAATACCTTGTTTTATCTTAATTGAAAATTATGTAGTTACAAAACCTTTATGGTTTTAACAGTTATCTTACGAGACTATATTGAATAAATTCAAAAATATCCTCCACAAATAAATACTAACCTATAATCATGGTATCTTCATACCTCACTATAGGTTAGTATTTATATTTTATTATATTGTTCTATGTTTAACTAAAGAAATTTCTTTGCCTCTTCCATTCGATTTAAAACCTCTTGGATTATTAACTTTGAAGACGCTAAGTTAAATCTAAAAAATCCATCTCCACCTTGTCCAAAAACATCTCCCATATAGACTGATACCTTTGCTTTTTCTAAAAACCAAGTCTCTATTTCTTTTGAAGTTTTTCCTGACTTACTATAGTTAATCCATAGTAAGTAAGTACCTTGCCTAGGCATCACTTTAAATTCCGGGAACTTTTCTGATAAGAAACGTCTAACTAAATCATCATTCCCATCTATATATTCTTTCATTTCTTCATACCATTCATCACAGTTGTTATAAGCTTCTTCTACTGCTTTTACAGCAAATATAGAAGGATTATGCATTCCAATACGATCAATTTCTTCTTTTACTTTATCTCTTAATTGTTTGTTAGGTATAATTAGAAAAGATACTATTACACCTGGTATATTAAAAGTTTTAGTCATAGAACCTGCAACGATTAATCTTTCATTCAACTCATCTGATAAATTTATCATTGTGGTATGTTTGATACCATTAGCAGTGATATCTCCATGGATTTCATCACAATATAGTAGTATATCCTTTTCAATACAAAAATCAGATATTTCAACTAATTCTTTCTTATTCCAAACCCTCCCTGTTGGATTATGAGGATTACATAAAATCATCATTTTTGTTTTATTTGACACCTTTTTATTCATATCTGGCCAGTCTATTACATATAAATCATCTTCTAATTTTAAATTACTAAATACCTTATTTCTATTATTCTTTGTAATTGAATTTTGTAAAGGTCCATAAGCTGGTGTATTAATTATCACATCATCGCCTTCATTGCTAAATATAGAAACGCATAGACTTGATGATATATTAATCCTTGGGCAAAATACAATCCATTCTTTAGGAATTTCTATTTCATATTGCTTTATATACCACCTTTGTATGCTATTAAATAGACCTTCACTTAAATCAGTATATCCAAAAACCCCTTGATCAATAATTTCTTTAAATCCTTTAATAATTGCAGGTGGAGACTTAAAATCCATATCTGCAACTCCCATATGAATTATTTCTGGATCTTTATAAAGTGTATCCATGGTATCCCATCTTCCACAATTAGTCCCTCTACGGTTTATTATTTCATCAAAAAGTGAATTCATTTTATTACACCTCACTTTCATTATTTAATCTTACATACTCTTCGTAATACTCGTCCCCTTCATTAATTTTTGCAATACCAAATCCAGTATATCCCCAAATGATTGCAAAAATCACTCCAGTATAACATATAATAGCCCAAGGTAAATATGAAAGAGTTGGGACTCCTAATGTTGTAGCCATATAAACCCCTGCTGCAGTCCATGGAACAATAGGTTCAACTACCGTTGCCGAATCCTCCAAAGTTCTTGATAAGTTTTTAGGAGCTAATCCTCTTTTTATATAAGTTTTACTAAACATTTCTCCAGGAATTAATATAGATAACTGTCCATTACTTGTAACAAAGACACAGGTAATACATGAAATGATAGTTGTTACAATCAATTGACCAGTACTCTTTACTGATTTCATAAGCTTTTCTAACACAATATCAAGAGATCCTGTTACTGCAAGTGTACCCGCAAATCCATAAGCACAAAAAGCAATTAATACAGTGCCTAACATTGACATCATGCCACCTCTTTGTAATAAACGAGTAATGTCAGGAATTAATGTAGTATAATCGACAATTGCAGGAGAAATCATTTCTAATTTGAAGCCTCCAATTGCTGCGTCAAAGCACTGCTTAATTGTGAATCCTTGAAATGCAATGGCATTCACAAAAGCAATTGTACTTGATAAAAGCATTACAGGTATGGTTGGTTTCTTTCTAATTGAACCATATAAAACCATCAATACTGGTATAACTGTAAAGATATTAAGTGAAAAAATCATATTTAAGGAGCCTAAGATTTCAGTTACTATTGAAGATCCGCTATTAGAAGCAACTGATACCATATTAAATCCAACAAAAGTGTATACTATGCAACAAATAGCAAAGCCAGGTAATGTTGTATAAAACATATGTTGAATATGGTCATAAAGTTTAGATCCTGCAGCAATAGGTGCTAAATTTGTAGTATCTGATAGTGGAGACATCTTATCACCAAAATATGCTCCTGATACAATTGCTCCTGCTACAATTGGAAGAGGTGCCCCCATTCCAGAAGCCACTCCCATAAGTGCAACACCTATGGTACCTGCTGATCCCCAAGATGTCCCTGTGCAAACTGAAACTACTGCTGTCACTAAAAATGATGTAATCACAATATATTTAGGATTTATAATTTTTAATCCATAGTAAACCATCATAGGAATTGTTCCACCAATCATCCATGAACCTATTAAAAATCCTACGATAATTAAGATAAATATAGCTGGCATTGTCTTAGACAACTTTTGCACAATGGAATTCATAATATCATCCCATGTATAACCTAAATAAATAGCAATTATCCCCGCTACAGCAGCTGAACATAGCATTAAAACTTCCGCGGCTAATCCCATAACACCATAGCCTATGCCTAAAAATAATATCATTGTAATAATTGGTAACACAGCTAAAAAGAAACTAGGTTTTCTCTTTTCTTTATTCATTTTATTCCCCTCCGTTAAATTGATATTTAATTATTCTTTGATACTTCTCTCTCTTTTTAATTAGTGGACTTGACATCCAGGGTGAATTAATAGCATTAGGTGCGAGTTGTGGTTCAATACATATTCCTTGATATGATTTATATATAGATTTTTCTTTTCCTAAAACATTATTTATGCTATTTCCTGTATATAGTTGAAAACATGGAGCATCTGAATATATTTTTAAACAAACCTTCTTATCTTCACTCCATATCTCAGCCAAAATTCCTAATGAATTGTTACTTTTATCAACAATATAGTTATGATCATATCCTTTACATATTCTAATCTGCTCATTATTTTTATCATTAGGTTTTTCTAATTGACATAATTCTTCAAAATCAAAAGGTGTATCTTTCGTAAAACAAATCCTATTATCTGGTATTAAGTCTTCCCTACAGGGCATAAATAATTTAGCATTCAACTTCAAGTAATGAGTAAATATATTCCCTGAATTGTGTCCATTTAAATTAAAATAACTGTGATTGGTTAAATTTATTAATGTATCTTCATCTGATTCAGCATAATAGTGAAAAATAAGTTGCTCACCTATAAGTTCTACAGTTATCTTTATTTCAATAGTTCCTGGATATTTATCTTCACTTTCTTTACAAGTGATCCTTAATATAACTGATTTCCCTTCAACTTTTCCTTTCCAGAGTTTCTTATGCAATCCAAAAGTTCCACCATGCAGATGATTTTCCCCATCATTTTTCTCTAATTGAACTATTTTTCTTCCTTGTATATAGTTTGCAGCTTCAATTCTATTGGCACAACGCCCCACAGTACTTCCAAAAAAGCAGGTATCTTTAATATATCCTTCTAAATCATCATAACCTAATACAACATCCCGATTTTCTTCTTTCATGTAAATTTTAGTTATTGTTGCACCATACTCTATTATTTGAACTTTAATCTTTTCATTTTCTAAAATAAACCCATATACAATTTCACCATTATAAGTTCCAAATGCCACCTTACTTATCATATTTCCGCTCCTTACTAAAGAGAATTTAATTCTACAAAAGTTTGTTTCAAATCATGATATAGCTTCTTATATATTTTATAGTATTTATTATAAACTTCCCTATTACGTTGGTTAGGTTTGTAATCATCCTTAAAAGATACAGCCCATTTACAAACTTCTTCAACATTGTCGTATAAGCCCACTCCTACAGAAGCTAATATAGCTGCTCCTAGGGTTGTACCTGAATCTTTAAATGTACTGCTAATATCACAGTCATAATTATCCGCTATCATTTGAGACCATATTTTATTATTGGAACCCCCACCAGTTATTTTCATTGTGTTTATTTCAATTCCAAGTTCGCTTACCACTGAATAGCAATCTCTTAAAGAGAATGTTACCCCTTCAATTACTGCCCTAAGCATACTTTCTCTTTTATGTTTAGCTGATAACCCAACAAATGCCCCTCTACATTTAGAATCTAAATGAGGAGTTCTCTCCCCCATTAAGTATGGTAGATAAATTAACTTATCACTTCCAATTTGTACTTTACTCAAGATATCATCTAGTTCCTCAAATATTACTTTTTCTGAAATATCTTTATAGAAGTTTTCTAAAAACCAAGTAAGTGATAATCCAGCTGCTTGTGTTACCCCCATAACATGCCAAGTTCCTGGTACAGCTGCACAAAATGTGTGAACTCTACCTTTTTTATCAATCTTAATTTTAGAAGTATGGGCAAATACAACTCCACTCGTTCCTATTGTAGTAAATGCCATTTTATCCTTTACTACACCACATCCTACAGCTGCAGCAGCATTATCGCCTGCCCCTGCTACTACTAATGTTTCTTTATCTAATCCAAGTTTAGTTGTAATATGCTGTTGAATTCTACCCGTAACTTCTATAGACTCATAAACCTTTGGCAAAATCCCTGGATCTAAATCCAATTTCTCCATTAGTTCTATAGACCAAGTTCTACCTTTAACATTTAACATTTGCATCCCACTAGCATCAGATACATCGGTTGCATATTCCCCCGTTAAATATAATCGCAGATAATCTTTGGGTAATAAAATGTGCCTGCAACGTTTATAATTTTCTGGTTCATTTTTCTTAACCCATATTAATTTTGATAATGTAAACCCTGGTAAAGCTGGATTTGCAGTCTCGTTAATCAAAAATTCTCTACCTAAAACTTCAGTTATTTCTTCACATTCTAAACTTGTTCTTTGATCACACCATAAAATTGCTGGTCTAATCACTTTGTTTTTTTCATCCAACATAACTAAACTATGCATCTGTCCGGTTAAACCAATGCTAATAATATCTTTTGGGTTAACCATGGATTGTTCTAATATCTTTTTTACACCCTTATCTAGGGCAGTTATCCAATCTTCTGGATTCTGTTCAGCCCAACCATTATGTGGTTGATTCATTTCATATGCTTCTGAAACCCTTTGAATTTCTTTGAATTTTTCATCATATAGTACAATTTTTAATGATGATGTCCCTAAATCCATTCCTAGTAAATATTTCACTTTAACACCTCCTTTCTAAATGAATCATAAAAATATCACATTTTGTTTTAATCTTTTAATTATTTATATAATATTTGATTTAGTATTGTTTCTAGGTATTCTTGTCTGCCACTTTCCATTGGTCTTTCTTTATTTTCAAGAGTGTACGCTTCTAGTTCTTCTAATGTAACTTCGTTATTTAAAATTTTCTTACCAATTCCTGACTCATAGCTTGCGTACCTTTTTTCAATAAACTCATCAATTCTACCATCTTCAATAACTTCATAAGCCTTTATCAATCCTAGAGCAAATGTATCCATACCGCTTATATATCCATAAACAATATCTTCAAAGGTAAAGGAAGGTCTTCTTACTTTGGCATCAAAATTTAATCCACCGTTTGTAAATCCTCCAGCTTTAATAATTTCAAGCATTGATAAAGTTGCCTCCTTAACATCTGTTGGAAATTGATCAGTATCCCAACCTAAAAGTGAGTCTCCTTGATTTGCATCCACACTTCCAAATACTCCATTTATTCTAGCTACTGCTAGTTCATGAGGAAATGTATGTCCAGCTAAAGTTGCATGATTAGCCTCAATGTTTAATTTAAAATCATCCATTAAGTCATATTTTCTAAGAAAACCAATAACTGTTGCGGCATCGAAATCATATTGATGCTTAGTTGGTTCCTTTGGTTTAGGTTCAATATAAAAATCTCCATTAAAACCTTTTTTTCTAGCATACTTAACAGCCATCTTCATTAACCTTGCCATATTATCAAGTTCAAATCCCATATCTGTGTTCAATAGAGTCTCATAACCTTCCCTTCCACCCCAAAAAACATACCCACTTCCACCTAATTGTATTGTTGCATCAATAGCATTTTTAATTTGAGAAGCTGCATAGGAAAATGAATCTGCATTACAGGATGTACCGGCACCATGCATATATCTTGGGCTTGAGAAACAGTTTGCTGTTCCCCATAATAGTTTAATATCAGTTCCTTTCATCTTTTCTTCAATGTAATCAACAATAACTGATAAATTTTCTTTAGTTTCTTTGAGGTCTTTTCCTTCTGGAACAATATCTACATCATGAAAACAAAAATATTTAATGCCGAGCTTTTTCATTAGTTCAAATGCAGCGTCAACTTTTGCTCTTGCTATTTCCATAGATTCTGTTTGTCCATAATTTCTATCTATTGTTCCTGCTCCAAAAGGATCTGTTCCCGTTGCAGTCATTGTGTGCCACCATGACATTGCAAACTTCAAATGTTCTTCCATACTCTTACCATCAATTACTCTTTTTGCATCATAAAATTTGAAAGCAAATGGATTAATTGAATCTTTTCCTTCGTATTTAACTTCTGGTATGCCTTTAAAATATTCCTTCATATCTGTCTTCCTTTCATATTGTTTATTTTAATCTTTACGTTTCGCACAAAAATTTATTATTTTTAAACAACTCAATATTAATATGTAATATCGCTAATTCAGCCTTAAAAGCATTAATTACGTAGTCTCCCTTTGAATTATCCTAGTTGTTATTAAATGCTCTTTTTCATAAACCTCCTTACCATCAATTATTTCAAACAATAATTCAATACAACGTTCTGCAATACTAATTATTGGTTGTTCAATAGTAGATAGCCTTGGACTTAAAAGGTCACATATATATGAATTATCAAAGCCTAAAAGTTTAATATCTTTAGGTACTTTTATCTGCTTTTCATTTAGATACCTCAACATTTGTGCTGCTACAATGTCATTAAATACAAATATTCCATCGTATTTCTTCATATCGTAATTATCTAAAACACCATCAATGTAATTTTTATTCTGTAAATCAAAATCAGTATCAAAGTTAATTATTTCTGGTTTGATACCTTTTTTATTAGCCGCATCTATAAATCCTTCATACCTTAATTGGGTTGCTTCAAAGCTTGTAGGTCCTTTAATGTGTAATAACTTTCTGCAACCCTTTTTATAAAGATGTTCGAATGCCTGAGCCCCTCCTTTATAATTATCCGCAGAAACTGTTATGATATTATTATTCTCAACTGTACTCTCATAAGAAATCATTGGTATGTTTATTTTATTTAATTCATTCTTGCACTGAGATCTTCCCAAAATTATACCCTCTACTCTAAATCCTTTTAATAACTCTAATGCTTGTAATTCTTTTTCTCTACTATCCTCAGTGTTACAAAGAATAATTACATACCCCTTTTCTTGAAGTAAATGCTCAAAAATAGTTGCTAATTCTGAAAAGTATGGATTAATTAAGCTTGGAAATACTAATCCGATAATTTTAGATTTACTATTAAATAGAGCACGAGCATGTTGATTAGGGGTGTAGTTCATTTCATTAATAACCATTTGGATCTTTTTAGCAGATTCTTCACTAACATATCCTGTAGAATTTATATACCTAGAAATTGTACCTATACTTAATCCACTCTCTCTTGCTATATCTCTAATATTTGCCATATGACTCACCTCCTTATGTAACATGTTACATGCCCTGTGTAACATGTTACATGTTTATAGAAAAATTACTTCTTTCTCATATTGTATATCGTTTACATACCATTGTCAAGATTTAGTCGTCTATAATAATAGTGCAATATCTTCAACTTCTTATCATTCTATCTAATATTTCTGTAACAGCTTTAGTCTTTAAGAATACAATATAACTGATGAGAATTTAAAATTCGCAGCAAAATATTAGGAGGTTTCTAATGTATAATCCATTCTTTTATTGTCCCCTTGCAGATAATCAAGCTTTTAATTCATTATTAGATGAACAAATGAGGAGTTTTTATAGGGTTGAAGATGATAACACCTCTAAAGTTTTTAATAGCCCTAAAGTTTTAGATGATCTTGAAAATGTTAATGATTTTGAAGTTTTTAATGATACTAAAGATATTGAGGATATTTATGCTTTTAATAACTTGGAAAACCTTGATGAAATTAGAGATTCTAATGAACTTCAAGATTACAATTTAATTGAAAACTTCAATGAACCTAAATTTATGGAGATTCCTCATGAAAATGATCATTCAAATGACTCTAGATCTTTAAATGAAAACTATGATGTATCTCTAGAAGATACTAGGGCTCCTCAACAAGATGTAAATAGAATACTTGCACTTCTTAACATTCAAAGGCCGCACCTTGTAAGAAACTTTGAAAGATTTGGAGTAAGTCGTGCACTTACTAATATTTACTTTAGTATTGCCATATCCTACACCATAGACAATGCTAATAGGTATAGTGGAAACATAAATCAAAGAACAAATGCTATATTTAATAATTTCAGAAGAAGTTATACTTGGATATTTGCTTCTTTACGTTCTAGTGGAGTACCTAATAATATAATTGACAGCACCTTTAAAGAGGTAATAGAATTTACTTTAATAAATACTAGTACACCTACTCCTCCTAATCCACCTAACCCATCTAATAGATGGAGTAATTGGGAAGACCTTGGTGGTGTCTTATCTTTTGGTCCTGGTGTCTCTTCATGGGCACCTAATAGACTCGATACCTTTGTAACAGGAACTGACAATGCTTTATATCATAAATGGTGGAATGGTTCAAGATGGAGTGATTTTGAAAACCTTGGTGGTGTATTAACTTCTGCACCTGCTGCTGTTTCATGGGCAAACAATAGAATTGATGTATTTGGAAGAGGTACAGACAATGCTATGTGGCATATCTTCTGGGATGGCTCAAGGTGGAGCAACTGGGAAAGCCTTGGTGGTACTTTAACATCTTCTCCTGCAGTTTCCTCTTGGTCTCGTAATAGACTTGATACCTTTGTACGTGGCACTGATAATGCTTTGTACCATAAGTGGTGGAACGGTTCAAAATGGAGTGATTGGGAAAATCTTGGTGGAAGGCTAACTTCAGCTCCTACTGCTGTTTCCTGGGGAAATAATAGAATTGATGTTCTAGCTCGTGGAGATGGCAATCGTTTGTATCACATATTCTGGAATGGCTCTAGATGGAGCAGTTGGCAAAACCTTGGTGGAAATATAACTTCAGCTCCTGCAGTATCTTCTAGAGCATCTAATAGACTTGAAGTATTTGCAAGAGGTCAAAATAACCAACTAATGACTATGTCATGGAATGGCTCAAGATGGAGCAATTGGAGTAATCTTGGAGGAACCATCACCTCTGATCCATCAGCAGTATCTTGGGGTTCAAACAGAACGGATGTATTTGCTAGAGGCAGAAATAATGCAATGTGGCATATTTGGAGAAACTAATTAATCTATAAAAATAGGGCTCTAAAGATAGAATTAATTCTATCTTTAGAGCCCTTACAATACTCTCTATTTATTTGTAAAATTCTTGAGTAGCATAGTATCTATTTCCTGATTTATAAATTCCAACTCCTATGCTTGTAAAGTTAGATGATAATATATTTGCTCTATGACCTGATGAATTCATCCAATTTGTCATGAACTTATCAGCAACAGCATTTGCATCAGAAATACCACCTATATAAGCTATATTTTCACCCCAAGCCCTATATGATACTCCATCTTTAGCCATTTGAACAGTTATAAGTTGTCCTTCTGGATTCTTATGATCAAAATAACCTCTATCAGCCATGTCCTTTGATTTAATCCTTGCATATTTCTCCATTGTGCTATTGTAGCTTAACTGAGACATTCCCGCTTTAGCTCTTTCTGCATTTACCCTATTAAATATTAGTTGCTCAACTTTTGCTTCAAAGTTTGCATCATTTGTTACTACTCCTGTGGATGGTTTAACAGGCGCAGGTGTAACCACGGGTGCCGGTGCAGGATTTGGCGTTGGTGTAGGTGTTACTACAGGAGCTGGTGCACTAGGTGTAGTATTTGGTTTTGGTGTTACAGCTGGTTTTACAATTACATTTCTCCTTGAAGGTCTGTACACCATTGAATTTCTATTTGATCTTAATAACTCAATAGAAAATTCATTATCTTTACTAGCTTCATTAATATTGTCTTCTAATTTAACATCATTATCTAGTGTAGCTTTATTAGAAACCTGCTCCTTCTTTGCTTGTCCATTAACTACCAATTCAACAAATTCATTAGTTTCATCATTTTTAACTTCTTCTGTAGCAACTTCCTTTGTAGTAGAATTTTCTTCAACTATAGTATCCTTTTCTGCTACATTGCTTTCTTTATCTTGCTTTACGCTTTCTATTCCTAAAATGGCCCTTAGCGGATTAACCCACTCACTACCACTTTTAATTGTTCCTCCCATTAATCCAGTACCTGTTAATGCACCACATATAATTAGTGTAATAAACTTTTTTCTCATTAGTTTCACTCCTTTTAATTTGTGTTGTCATTAGTTATACCACAAAATCAATGATTTTTTATTAGTAACCTGATTCCTATAATACAATAATAATCCCCTAGTGGTTAATTCAGTATTTAACTCATGAATTATCATTCTTTAACTATATCAATTTATTGTACCTTAGTATTGGCTAAAATACAGGGGCTAAGGCATACTCACATTATTAAATGTAAACATCATTGTAACTATAAATACAAATTAGACCACAAATTTCTATATATTAAAAAGCCCTAATAAAATTAGGGCAACAATTATCATATTTATTCTCTTTAAGATATAATATTACATTAATTTATTTTACATATCCAGAACCTATGCACTTACCATTTCTATTACCAAGACCTTCACCAGGGTTTACTCTACCTTCTCCAGATTTTCTAGAACCTTTTAGAGCACCTGTTCCATCACAGCTCGCTTGTCTTTCTTCCATTTTTGTGATAATTAAATCAGCCTTTTCCTGTGTTATTGTTCCTTCTTCAACCTTTTTAGCTAAAGCATCCTTTTTCATTTCAAGAACCTCAGCCTTAAATTCTGTTAGCTTTCCAGCGTCCTTTGCAATACCTCCATAAGTTTTACCTTCTTCAGACCTTTCAGCATTAACGCTGTTTACAGTTTTCCCTGTTAATCCTGCCACTGCCTCAGCCCGTGTAGTATAGTTAGATGCAGCAAATGCAGTAACTGATGTTGCGCCTATTGCAAACACTATTGCGCCTAAGGATACAACCTTTTTTATATTTTTCATATTAAATGACCTCCTTATAATTTTATACTTAGCATCTTATTGTTTGCTATGATTATAGAATATATTAAAGCTATGGCAAAATTGTGTTTTTATTCTTTTAAATTTGTGAACATTTGAGTTTGAAAAAACATACTTTTGTCACAGTATTTTTTTTAATATGTTATAATTAACATATTAAAAAGTTACGAGGTGATGCTATGCCTGTTATTTTAATTGCAGATGATAATAAACAAATTACCTCTATTTTAGGGGAATACGCAAGAAAAGAAGGATTCATACCTAAAATTGCACTAGATGGCTTTGAAGCAATGGAACTTTTCCAAAAATTCCAGCCAGACCTTATATTGCTTGATGTAATGATGCCCAAAATGGACGGCTTTGAAGTGTGTAGAAATATCCGCAAGGCCTCTAATGTTCCGGTTATAATGATTACAGCACGAGGGGAAGATTTTGAAAAGATTATGGGTCTTGATATTGGTGCAGACGATTATATTGTAAAGCCATTTTCTCCTGGTGAAGTTATGGCAAGGATACGTGCAATTCTACGAAGAATAATTCATGTAGACCTACAAAAGCAACAGATTTATTCCTTTCACAATCTAACTATCAATTTAGATGATTACATTGTAACAATAGATAATCAAAATGTATCTTTAACAAAAAAAGAAATGGAACTTTTATGGACCCTTGCCACCAACAAAAACAAGGTATTTTCTAGAGATAACTTGCTTAATCTACTTTGGGGATATGATTATTATGGAGACAGCCGAACGGTAGATTCCCATATTAAACGTCTTCGTGCAAAGCTTGAAGAATTTCATCATAGCAGCTGGGAAATAAAAACAATATGGGGCATTGGCTATAAATTCGAGGAAAAATTAGATGAAAAATAAAATTGCATTTAAACTAACAATGTATTTTTCTGCTACCCTTTTGTTATTTTCAATAATTATAGGTAGCGTTTTTATGACCCTTTTTAAAAATCACACCATGAAAATCTACAAGTCTGATTTAGGGAAACGTGCGGTAACTATTGCAGATAAACTTTCTAACCTCATAGGTGATTCAAGTTCCCCTACTAATATTATAGGTGGGAAGCATCTAGGGTACGGTTCATATCTTCGACTTTTAGATGAGATTGCCATGACAGATGTATGGATTGTGGACGAAAACCTTGATCTTATTACAGGTAGCCACATAGAAAGCAAAAAGTATCATTATGCTGATTTACCAGCGGATGCCGAAGCCGTTGTTAAAGAAGTTTTTCAAGGAAAAACAACATTTAGTGAGGGTTTTAGCAATCTTTTAAACGCTCCCACACTGACTGTAGGCACACCTATTGAAATTAAGGGAAAAGTTATTGGTGCCCTACTCCTACATTCTCCTGTAGAAGGAATGAATGACGGTGTCTCAAAAGGATTTAATATTTTAGCATTGAGCATCTTAGTGGCCCTTATCTTATCTATTCTTTTATCTATAATGCTTGCAGTAGCTTTTACAAAACCTTTAAAAAAGATGAAAAATTCAGCGCTGCAACTTGCAGGAGGCGATTATAGTACCAAAACAGATGTATATCAAAAAGATGAAATTGGAGAGCTTGCATCTGCCATTGATGTATTAAGTGATCAGCTTGACCTTGCCAGCCAGGAACGCCAAAAGCTTTATAGGCTTCGCCAGGACTTTATATCAAATATTTCTCATGAGCTTAGAACACCAGTTACAGTAATTCGAGGTTCTCTTGAAGCACTCTGTGAGGAAATAGTAACAGATCCTGATCAAATAAAAATCTATCACCGTCAAATGCTACGTGAAATCCTGTATCTACAAAGACTAGTAAATGACTTACTTGATTTATCTCGTCTTCAAAATACAGACTTCAAAATAGAAATGCAAGAGATTAACCTTTGTGATGTGCTAAATGATGTAATTCGTAGTGCAAGTCAAATTTCTAAATTAAAAAGTGTTACTATAAAGCAAAATCAAGATACTCATATATTTAAAGTATTAGGAGATTATGGGCGTTTACGGCAGATGTTATTTATTATTCTTGACAATGCCATAAAGTTTTCTCCTAAAGGTGGTGTTGTAACACTTACACTTAAAAATAGATCAGTATCAATTAAAGATAACGGAATTGGAATTTCAAAAGAAGACTTACCCTATATCTTTGACCGCTTCTATAAGGTAAAATCAGAGGCAAATAAAAACGGCACAGGTCTTGGCCTTGCTATTGCAAAGCAAATAGCAGACAGACATACTATTAATGTTACCCTTAATAGTAATCAAAATGAAGAAACACAGTTCAAATTTGAATTCTAACATAATTTATAAAATAATCCTGTTTTATAAAAACAGCACTGAGATTTTATAACCTAAGTGCTGTTTTAAAATATCCTTTAGTTGTTTTGGTATTGGTAATCCTATCTTAGCTACATTTTCTATAATACTTATTCCTTCATTGGAAATATAGAAAAAGATAATAGCAGTCCGGATTACGCTACCACTCTTAACAAAATAAATATCGATAATATTTCCTATCCTCTTTTTGTAAAAATTGAATTTTTATTACCTAAATCTTTAATTTTCTTTTTTACCCTAGTTATATTAACTGTTAATGTGTTATCATCAACAAAAGTAGTATTATCTCATAGTGCCTCAATCAATTCCTCCCTAGTAATAACTTTCCCACAATTACTCATAAGCAGCTTTAATACCTTATATTCATTTTTGCTAAGGTCTACAATCTTTTCTTCAAATTGTAGTCTCATACTATTTTCAACCAAGCTTAAGCCTTCAATATGAATATCCTCATGTGTACATCCATTATTTGTTCTTCTAAGTACAGCATTTATCTTTGCTAAAAATATACCCATGCTAAAAGGCTTAGTAATATAATCATCAGCCCAAGACTCATCTCTCTAATTTGTTCACCTTCCTCACACCTAGCTGATACAATTATTGATGGTACATTAGACTTATTTCTAATGATTTCAAAAAAATAAAAACCATCGAAGATTGGAAGGTTAATATCTAAAATAATAAGTTCAGGTTCTATCATATTTATATCCTTTAGTAAATTTTCGAACTCATCTAAAACTATAATTTCATAGCCATAGGCTTCTAAATATTCTTTCATATATTTTCTTAATTTAAAATCATCTTCTATTATTAAAACTTATAGGATGATTTTTTCAGAAACATATAGTATTGTATCCAAATACCCATCATAGACATAGTTTGGAATAGTGAAAGCAGATTTTTAAAATACATAATAAGTATGCTGGTGTTACAGTGAAAATCACATGCATTTATGGATCAGAGATAAAATAAAGAGGCTGTGCCAAAATTTTGTTTTGAGGCAGCCTCTTATTATCCTATTCCTCTATAATATCTTAATTAATTCCAACAGTTGTATATGCATCTATTACTGCTTTTGCTTCTGCTGAATTAGCTCCATATAAATCTTGTGCAGCTTGAACTAGTCCAAGTTTTGCTTGTACAAAATTAGTAGTAGAGTTAAAATATACTGTTAAAGCTCTGTAATAAATTCTAGATGTCTTTTCACATCCAATGCTTTGAGCTACTAAATATCCAGCCTTATTTGGAATACCTGAATTAATATGAACTCCACCATAATCTCCCGCTTTTGTATTTGGTAGATTTCTATAATTATTCATATGATCTGGTTGATTGTATAAGGTTGGATTTACTAAACTTCTTAGAGCATCTCCTGGTACGCTTGGCGTATAAATTTCGTCTCCAACCACCCAATCACCAGAATTGAACTCCCATGTCCCACCATTATCAACATTATATTTATCATAAGTCTGAGTTAAAACTCCAAATATATCTGACATAGATTCATTAAGAGCACCTGATTGATTCTCATAATTTAAATTACAAGTATGAGTTGTTACACCGTGAGTCATTTCATGTGCTACTACATCTAAATCTCCTGAAAGTGGTGCAAATAATCTACCATCTCCATCACCATAAACCATCTTATAACCATTCCAAAAAGCATTATTATAAGCGGATCCATAATGTGCTACTGAATTTATTGACATTCCTTTATTATCTATACTATTTCTGTTAAACATATTTTTATAAAAATCATATACAACTCCTGCATAACTGTGGGCACTTACCGCTGATGGATCATTGATAGTGTTAGTTTCATTATAAATTAAAGATCCATTTGTGGTATTTCTATAATTAGCTGTATAGGTGCTAATATATCCACCCATATTTTTTGTTCTATCTTGAAGATAATGTTTTATACCTGATTTATAAAGGTTTAAACTTCTTTCATCTCCGTTTACAGCAATACCAGAACCTGCAACATTATCTTCTCTTATAAGGTTCTTACATTCTATAATCTCTCCACTATAAACATCTACAAATATATCCCAGCTTCCAAAAGTAGGCATGTCATAAACTATATTAACTTTATAAACCTCATAAGCCTTAGAATCTTTATAATAAATATAATTTTCCGCTACAACCTCTTCACTTAATTCATAAAATTCCTTAGAATTTTTAGCTATTTCTATAGCTTCTTCTGAATCTATAGGGTTACTATTCTCCTTCTCTATGGAATCAATTCTATTCTCAAGAGTACCTGTTATTGTTATTAATTCCCCATTATCATTAAAATGTGCTTTAACATTTTTTCCATATATCTTTTTACCATCAAAAACTTGTTCTAAAGATACATGGGTAAATCCAAGCTCATCCTTCTCTACTTCCTTCAATGAAAAATCATTATATTCATTAGAGATTTCAAAAAGCTTATTATTATTATTCATAAATTCAATAACTTTGTCAGCAGATGGAGTTAAATCCTCAGACAAGGTTCCTTTTATAAAGATTTGAATACCATTATCTTTTTGTAAATATACTTTTTCTTCTCCTTTACTTAGTTCCTCGAATTGCTTTAAGATTTCTTCTTTCCCTTTTAATGTTGAGTCTAAATCAACTCCATAAGATATTTGTACGGGTACCATAGTTGCAACTAAAAACGCAGTCAAAATCACTAAGATTCTCTTTTTCACAATATCACCTCACTATTATTTTCATTATATGTTGTATGTATATTTATGTTTCATGTATATTCATGCTTATTTTAAATCAATTACTTTCTTTTTTCTGTTAAAAGAATATCTAAAAATCAAGTTAGATAGTGTTAGAAAACAACATATTTAATTTCGCTCTCTTAAATGCAAAAAATTTAGGTGATTTTTATTTAAAGACAACCTTTTCTAATTTTATTTTGCATTTAAATTTATTTGAAGTATAATTATAGTGACAAAATTGTATATCATAAAGGAGGATAAAAAAATTGAATAACAAAAAATTATTGAGCCTTTTTGTAACCCTTTCCTTATCCCTGTCTACTGTTACTTCATTTAATTTAAAATCAGCAAAAGCTGAAACTATTAGTGAGGATGTAACCATTACCATTTTACAAAGTTCTGATGTACATGGAAGATTCATGCCTTGGGACTATTCAGCAGACGAATCTAATACCAAAGGAAGCATGACACAAATATCTTCTATAGTGAAGGATGTACGCTCTAAAAATCCTAATGTTATATTAGTAGATGCAGGCGATGCCATTCAGGATAATTCTGTAGAAACTTTTAATAAAGGTGCTGAACAGCCTATGGTGACTGCTATGAATTATTTAAATTATGACGTTTGGGCCATGGGTAATCATGAATTTAACTTTGGATTAGATACCCTACAGAATGTAACTAATCAATTTAAAACTGGACAAGCTATTGTAGGTAACTTATATAATGAAGACGGAACTAGATTTATGCCTGCTTACTCTATAGTTGAAAGAAATGGTATAAAAATAGGAGTTATAGGTATGACGACCCCGCTTATTGAAAAGTTTGAAGCTGGAACTGATCATTTAAAAGGTGTTCATACTACAGATCCTGTAGAAGAAACTAAAAAGGTAGTAAAAGAACTTGAAGGAAAAGTAGATGTGATGGTTGGACTTATTCACATGGGCGAAGATAATGAAAATGAAATTGCAAATACTGGTGTAACTGACTTAGCTAATGCTGTGCCTGAACTTTCCGTTATATTTGCAGCTCATATGCATAAACAAATCGATGGAAAACTTATAAACGGAGTACTTGTAACAGAACCTTCAAAATACGGAGAACGTTTATCTAAGGTAGATTTAACCTTTAAAAAGGAAAATAATAAATATGTTGTTAAAGATAAGAAATCCACTGTTATAGATGTATCAAAATATAAATCAGATAAAGAGCTTGAAGATAAATTACAACCTTTCCATAACGCTTTAAGAGATGAAGCAAACAAGGTTATTGGTGAGCTTAAAGTTATGCCTTTAGTACCTGATGAGCAAATTAAAGGTATACCTGAAATTCAAATAACACCAACAGCTCTTACTACATTTTTTAATGAAGTTCAATTATACTATAGTAAGGCTGATGCAGTAGCTATAGGCATAGAAAATGAAAGAGCAAAATTAAGTGTAGGACCTATAAAGAAAAAGGATATAGCCTTTAACTATAGATATACTGGTGGTGAAACTACAGTATATGAAGTTACAGGAAAAGACCTTAAAGATTACATGGAATGGTCAGCTGCCTACTTTAATCAACTTAAAGAAGGTGATATCACTCCAAGCTTTAACCCTTCTAGAAGAAATTCAAAGTACAGCACTAATGACATCTTTGGTGGAATAAACTACAATATTGATCTATCAAAACCTACTGGAAATAGAATAGTTAATTTAACTTATATAGATGGAAAAGAAATCAAAGATAGTGATACCCTTAAATTAGGTCTTAATTCCTACCGTATGGATCAATTGTTATCAAAAGGTGGAGCCCTAGAAGGAAGATCTAATATCAAAAAATTGTGGTCCTCTAAAGATGAATATGGCGAAGATGCTGGAACCATAAGAAATCGTTCTATAGATTATATAATGAATGTTAAAGGTGGTATACTAAATGGCCATGTAGCTGAAAATTGGTCACTTTTAGGTATAGATAAACTTTCTAAAGAATATGATCTTGTAACAAAGCTAGTACAAAAAGGATTATTAAGTGTTCCAACTAGTGAAGATGGAAAATATACAAATGTTGCTTCTATAAATATAAATGATATTCCAAAAGAAGAATTAGATAACCTTTATACTAAAAATGAAGATGATAATGAGTTACCTATTACTTTTGATAATAATAACGACAAGGTGGAATCTTCAGAGCCTTCAAATGATTCTTCAAAAACTAATATAAATTATAGTGCCTTACCTAAGACAGGATCTCCTATAGGATTATCCCTTATAATCATCTTAGGTCTATCATTAACCGCTACAGGTGTCTCGATACTAAAAAGAGGTAAATAATTCTTTTAATATTAAGGCTTATAAAAAAATAGCAATATAAAAAGTGATGAAAAAAGGTACTCCATAATTAATTATAGAGTACCTTTTTTATACCACAATTTCCGTATTGTAATATTAAAATCCTACATTAGACTTAAAATCACCTTATTTAAATATTCCAAAAGGCTTACCCACTGGTAAAAACACCTTACCAAAATGAGTGTTTAATAACGCTGCAGCACTTCCGTAAAAAGATAATATTGCTATTGTAAATTCTGCATAAGCCGCCATACTATGTGAAAACTCTTTCATTATTCCAAATGAACTTAATGTAAGTCCTAAAAATAAGAAGTCAATGCCTACAAATATAAGGAATAAAACCTTATGAGTCTCCATTGCTCCTATAGTCATAAATGCAGTAAATATTAAATATGACAAAAATGCAAACCCTAGTTGCTTAGGATCAGCCTTAGATGCAAGCTCTGCGCCGAAAACCCCATTTTGTATAAGCCATGTAAATCCCATAGCAAACCAAAAGAATGCATAAGCTGCAAATGCCGTAGCACCAAAAGTATTGTTATGTTTAAAATCATTTATACTTGCAAGTAATTGAGCAAAGGCCCCTAAAAATATTGCCCAAGGTAAAACAAAAGAAACATCTTGTGTAAATCCAAGCTTTTGGGAAGATGCCACTAAAGTTATAACTGCAAGACCAAATAAACCTAGTGCAGATGGATCTGCTGTAACTATCTGTACCTTATTATCATTATTCATTTTTTCCCCCTATGTACTAGTAAATTACATAAGTTATATACATTGTTATCCTACCATTTAAAATATAATAAATTAAAGCATTAAAATCCTCTTATTAAATAAAAATAACGTATAAAACAAATGCCTCTATAATTTATTATAAATTTCGTGCAATGTCAATGGGTAATCTATATTCTTTTGCGAATTTTGGATCCATCTGAATATTTTAGTTTACACTAAATTAAATCCTTAAATTAATTTTAAATTTTAAACTTTTGCACCATTTCATTAAGCTTCTCTGAAAGACTTGTTTGCATTTCAGCTGTCTTAGCTACTTGCTTTATAGCCATTGTGGTTTCATTCATGCTTTCTTTTATGGTTTCTGCTTTTTCACTAGATCCTTGAGAAGCATTTGCCATATTTTCAACTGCCTCACTTACTTGCCCAACTGTTGCTGTGATTTCTTCTGACATTGCTGCTATTTCTTCTGACATCTTAGTTACGAAATCAGCATCATTATAATACTGATTTCCAGTCTCCTTATAACCATTAAATTGCTCGTTTACATTCGTATTTATAAATTCTAATATATCTTTCCCTGTATCAATACTTCTTTTAAAAGCCTGTTGAACTTTTAAAATAGTATCTTGAATATTTATTACTGATTGCGATGATTGTTCCGCTAGTGTCCTTACTTCCTCTGCTACTACTGCAAAACCTTTTCCTTGTTCTCCAGCTCTTGCAGCTTCTATTGCAGCATTTAATGCTAATAAGTTAGTTTGTTCAGCTATACTGCCTATAGTATCTGCCATAACTTTTATGCTATCTACTACTCTTCCCTCTTCTATAGCAACTTCCATATTTCTTTGTTTTTCAGCATATAGATTTTTAGTTTCTTGAATAGCTTTTTCACTATTATTTTTAACAGAGGTAGCTCTCAATTTAAATTCATTTGAATTATTACTTCCTTCCATAGCTTTTGAAGATAATATATTTATACTTGAATCTACTTCCTCCATTGACGCACTTATTTCCTCTGTAGTTGCACTTGATTCTTGCATACCATCTGAAATAACACCTACTGCATCATCAATAGTTTCTGCTTTTAAAGATAATTGTTCTACCGTAGCCAAAAGTTCTTGTGAAGATGCACTAAGGTTTTGTGAATTATCCATTATTTCTTTTATTAATGAGGTTAATTGTTTTTGCATTTTATATAATGAATTATTTATCTTTCCTATTTCATCCTTACTTTTTATGTTTATTTTTAGATCCTCAGATGAAAAATCCCCTGTTGCAAATTTTTCTATATTATTAACTATTGCTCCAAAAGGCTTAAATATTTTAATTAAAACAATAGATAATAAACCACTCATTATAACAATACTTAATACTGTTAAAATAATAAGTTTATGTAAAAGATCTTTAATGGGCGCCATTATGTAGGTTTCAGGCACTGCAAATCCAAATATCCAATTTGAACTTTTAACTTTAGAAGTTACAAAATATTTATTAGTATCATCATAATCTTGTACAAGATTTAATGTATTATCCTCATTAAATTGTTCGGCTATATGACTAAATCTATCATTTAGTACCTTTTCAAAACTTATACTACCTTTTTCCGTTGGTTTAAATTCCTCATTAGGGTGAACTACATAATTTCTATTATCATCTAAAAGAAATGCATAAGAATCTTCACCTGCATTTGCATCTTTAGTCAAATTCACTAAATAATCCACAAAAACATCTGCTGCTGCAACCCCAATTACTATTCCATTATCCCTTACAGGCTTTGCAATAGTTACTACCATATTATCACTAAAAGCATCTATGTACGGTGCTGTAAATATAAGCTTGTCTTCCTTTAAGGCCTGTTTATACCACTCCCTTTGTGTGGGATCATAATCTTCTGGTATATTTGTTGAGGAATTAAATATAACCTGTTTGTCTTTAAATCCAATATAAAGAGCTGAAAACCCCTTATTATTATCAATTTTATTATTTAAAAAAGATGTTAAAATTTCATTGTTGTAACCCTCCATCTTTTCCAAATCACTACTAAGCTCATCCACAACCTTTCCCTGAGTATTTAACCAGCCATCAAAATTAATGGAATAAGTATCTGCTTGAAACTGAATTTTTGATAATGTTTCTTTTTTAATGTTATTTTTAGATGTCCTATAACCCATTCCTGATACTAAAACGATAAAACTTACGGATATGATTAAGGAAATGCTTATTATCTTACCTTTAATAGAATTCACTTTATTACCTTCTTTCTAATCTTATTTTAATTTGTTCACTCTTTATTTATATATTAATCTCAATTTTAACCCTTTCTTTAATCGTTATCAACAATTTTTTTACTTATTTGTATATTCATAAACATTTCATTATTAAATTTAAATTAAACACTAAAAGAAAAAGGCACCCATCTCTAGGTGAGCCGACCCCTAAAAGTTAGACCTAAAAATCTAGCAATTGGAGGTCGGCTTTTTATGGCAAAATATGATTATGAATTCAAGAAAAGAATTGTAAATTCATACATGAATGGTGAAGGGGGAAAAACTTTTTAGCAAATAAGTATGGTGTAAAATCTTCTCGAGATGTTATGAAATGGGTAAACGATTTTAGAATTGCTGGTCCTGATGCTTTACGACCCAAAAGAAAGGGGCGCCGTTCCAAAGTGTCTAAGCCAAAGGAAAGTAAACTCACAAATATTGAAAATGTAAGCAATAATTCAGAGTATTTAAAACAACTTGAAGATGAAAATCTCAAGTTAAGAATAGAGAATTCCTATTTAAAAGAACTGAGGAGGCTGCGTTTAGAGGAGGAAACTCTTCTGAAAAAAAAGCGAGAATCATCCACAGCCTCCGCGGAGATTTCAAACTGAAAGATATTCTCGCATTCACAGGTTTTCCTAAAGCAACATATATGTACTGGCAAAAACGCTTTGATAGAGAAAATCCAAATGAAGATCTTGAGCAAAGAATCCTTGAAATTAGAAAAGAAAACAAAGATTTTGGTTATCGTCGGATTTATGGAGAATTAAGAAAACAGGGACTCATTGTAAATAAAAAACGTGTTCAAAGAGTTGTTCAAAAGCTTGGGCTACAAGTTTCTTCGTTTACCAGAAAAAGCCGTAAATACAGTTCTTATAAAGGCAAGGTGGGCAAGGTTGCTCCGAATAGAATTCACAGGAGATTTGATACTCATATTCAACACCAAAAGATTACAACAGACACCTCTGAATTTAAGTATTATGATATAGATGACAAATGAAGAATGATCATCAAGAAGCTCTATCTGGATCCATTTATGGATATGTACAATAGAGAAATAATTAGCTATGCTATTTCGCAACGACCATCTGCTGAGAATATAATGAATGCTTTAAATGAAGCCATAAAAATTACAAGCGATTGTAAATACAGGCGCACATTTCATTCAGATCAAGGATGGGCTTACCAAATGAAGGCTTATAGTTATAATCTGAATGAAAATAAAATATTCCAAAGTATGTCCCGGAAAGGAAACTGCCATGATAATTCAG
The DNA here is from genome assembly GCF_000703125.1 of Clostridium algidicarnis. Classification (NCBI taxonomy): domain Bacteria; kingdom Bacillati; phylum Bacillota; class Clostridia; order Eubacteriales; family Clostridiaceae; genus Clostridium; species Clostridium algidicarnis. The sequence continues at coordinate 52,410 of NZ_JNLN01000001.1, forward strand.
TAATGGAAAACTTCTTTGGAATTATGAAACAAGAAATGTATTATGGTGTGGTTTATTATAGCTATGAGGAACTGAAAGAGACAATAGACAAATACATAAAGTATTATAACGAGAAACGAATTAAAGAGAAACTAGGATGGATGAGTCCTGTAGAATACAGACTTAGCCACTTAGCTGCATAAAATTATTGCATAGCAGTTAAAAACTACTACGCAATAAAGTCTAACTTAATGGGGTCACATCATAAAGCAATTTTTATTAGGTGTTCTTAATTTATAAATTTATTTTTATATAATTATTAGTTTTACTTAATCTTTTCCCATGTCAAATCATAATTTGCCTTCTTGTCATTTCCAGAATAAATAAGGATATAATATTTACCTTTCTCTAAAGTTTCTTCGCTGTAAGATGCATCTTCATTTACATATTTTGGATAACTTATATAATTTACTAGGTCTCCTTCTTTATACAATAGATAAGTTAAATTATCATTTTGTAATTTATTCAAAGATATTTTTATCTTTGACTTTTCATCTACATTAAAATAGAAAAAATCTTCATCTCCATTTTCAACTGAGCCTTTTATACTTGCTTTATTTAAAACAGGCCCATTTGCATTTTCAAAATCATTATTAGGCTCTATTTCATTTGATAAAGGTCCTGGATTTGGGTTATTAGGGCTTTTCTTTACGCTTACTTTTGCTGTGTTAACAGCTTCCATTCCCATAGCATCCACTATTTTTAATGTTACAGTGTATTCCCCTTCATTTCTATACACATGAGTAGGATCCTTTTGATTACTTGTTTCATTGTCACCAAAATTCCATTCGTATTTAACAATATTTCCATTTTCAGTTTTTGATCCTTCACTAGAAAAACTAATAGCTTTTCCTGTTTCTCCTGAGTAAGGTCCATTAATTTCTGCTACCGGTTTTGATGGTTCAACACTTCCATTATTCTCTGATAAATATCCTCTAAATACAATATCAAATTGATAGTGGTAATTTTCATCAAGTCTCCAGTTAACAAAGTAACTTGTAGTTGTTTTGTAACCACTCCATCCCTTTTCATCTAAAGCTTTTAAGTAATTATTAGCAACTTCCGACATCTTTTGAATATCTATAAGCTCTCCATAATAGTATTCTCCTGTGTAAGTTCCTCTAACCTCAAATGTATTGAAAAATTGGGACTTACTTTCTGTAGCCTTAATATTTTTTATTCCACCTAAACTTTCTATATCTCTTTTAACTTCCTGTAATGATCTATTTGAATGTTCTTTAATGTAATCATCAGATACTAGTGGGATTGTAAACTTATCGTAGTCATTATATAACTTGCCCATAAACTCTTGATATCTTTGATTTAAATTATAATCATTCTTCAATGTTTGTACATACTGATCAAAGCCTCTAATATCATTTTTCATTAAATAATCTTTTAGTTTAGAATATTTTTCAAAATCATGATTTATAAAGTAATTCATTAAATAATATGCATATGAGTAGAACTCGAATCCATCATTATAGGATGAATTTAAAGTCTTTGCCACAGAATATCTTTGTTCTATAGGTCTCCACATTAGATTAGAAACCATTGATTTTCTGGTTTTTATACCTTCTGTACGTGAAGATCCAGCATAAAGTTCTGCCTCTCCCTCTTCATACCATGTTAATCTATCATTAGCATGTATGGAGCCTCCCCATAAACCAGGAACTACATATCTTCCTTGAAGATAATGGGTAAATTCATGTCTAAATAACTCTTCTAGAGTATATATACTTTCTTCTTCAGTTCTTTCATAGGTATAGAAAGTCCCGTCTTGTTCAATATACATTCCACCATTTTCAGTATTAAGTCCATTAAGTGCATAGTTCATTCTATACTCTCTTGGGCTATTATAAATAACAATGCTAAGAATTTCATCTGCATTACCGTCCTCTAAAGCTTGATCCTTTCCAATATTTCTAAAATATTGTGCACTTACTTCTTTTGATGCCCAATATAATCTCTTTACCTTTTCTTCTGTAACAGCTGCTCCAGCTCTTATTACAACTTTGTTATTATCAAATTTATATGTTTTTGGATAGTACTTACTTTCCCCTTCTGTTCTTATCTTTTCCATATCAAGTATATTTCCATCTGCGTCAATGCCTTTATACTCGTTATTTATACCATTCACAGCTTCAAAAAATTGTTCTCCTAGATATTCTTGTAATTTCAATGCTTTTGTAATTGTTTCTACACCTTTTTTAGGATTTGAGTGAAATTTCCCAAGGGTTGCAATTGTAAATATCCCGTTGTTAACAAGCCAGCCTGTATCATCATTTATTTGTGTTTCTAAAGCAATCTTTTCTATTTCATTAATAAATCCATCAATTTTTCCACCCCACTTGGTTTTTAATGGATCCACTCCTTTGTTTTCATATCGAATATAAGAACCTAAATCATATTCAACGCCTCTTAAAATACTATAAATAGCCTTACCTTTACTTTTAATCTTAGCATTTTCTAATAAGTTTTTATTAAACTGATTCATAACAGGTGTAAAGCTAGCCACAAGTTCAGCATCCGAGGATGCATTTCCTATAAGAGCACCTGCAGAATTCACCACTTCATCTTGTACTTTAGTTCCTAATTTAAAGTTTGGATTAGCAACTATTTGCTTTAAAGCTGGAATACATTTATCTTTATATTCTCTTGTATTTAAATAAGAAAGTTCAGAATTGTAAAAGCCCAAATAATATCCTGCCCTTAAAACCTCTACTAATGTAGGAATTCCTTTATCATCATCTTCTGTAAACTGACTTCCTCTTGTATACAGTCCATTTATGATAGCTTGTACCCTATCTTTGTTACCAAAAAACTGTGTAGATCCCGCACCTTTTTCGAATAACCCGGGGATCTGTTCCCATTGAATTGTGGCTAAAGTATTTACTAATGTGTCATAATTAAGGGAATTTAGTTCACTAAAAGAATAGTCTCTTCCAACCTCTTCATTTCTATCTAAATTTCTTTCTAAACTTTTTTCTGGTAATTTAGATTCTGGTTCCTCTGAATTTTCTAGTAACATGTCTATAGGTAATAATACTTGGTTTTGCTTCGACATTTCTAATTCTCTTTGTGTGTTTTTTAAGTTAACGTCATTTGATAAAATCTTTAAGTCTTTATCCGCTAATAAGTGATTTGATGGAGAAGCATATACCTTTCTAGTTTGTAAATTAAGTCCTGTGGACATTTGGATAACTAATGCTGCTGAAACAAGAGCTGAAAGTAATCTTTTTTTCATAAATCAGCACTCCTTCTTTTTTATTTTCTTATCCCTGGCAATCTTTTAGAATATTCTCACTATTCCTTATTTAAGGATATCATGTTAATTTTTGTTAGTCAAGCATTTTTATTCACACTTTTCTATTTATTTTTTGATACTATTCAATATAAAATTATATTGTAGACTTATTAATACATAATATTGCCTTATCTTGTTATTATCATGTATTATTACTTTATATTGATTAATATAATATATTGTTAACATTATCTATATTGTTTTATCAAAGGTATTAATCAAGAAAATAATTTAGTGAAGACTTATGTTCTTTATAGAAAAACAACAAGAATCCCTTTGATTCAAATCCAAGCTTTGTAAAGATATTCAAAATAAAAAGTGCCAGCAAAGTCTTTTAGTTTTTTTGACCTTGCTGGCACTATACTTAAATTATTCTACAATTGGGAACCAACCTTGTGTATTCATAATCGCATTCCAAAGTGGTTCTGGTATTTTTAATAATTCTCTATCACTTTTCTTTAAGTTAGTACGTATTTCTGAGCTCTTACCCATTTCAACTTTTCTCATCCAATCTGGTTCCATAATTATCTCTCTACCAAGAGATAAAAATTCCACTCCTGCGTCCAATGCTTTTATTGCATCATCTGCTGTGTATATGGATCCAACACCTATAAGAGGTACTCTACCATGAATTTGATTTAATATTTTAGTTATGATAGATTCTGCCTTTGATTTATCTCTCATAGATCCTTGCCAAAAATCTGATAGTGAAGCATGTAAGTAACTTAACCCTTTGTCGGATAATACATCGATGAATGAAAGTGTATCTTCAAGTGTTATACCTGGGTTTTCAATTTCCTCTGGTGAGAAACGATAACCTACTATGAAGTCATCTCCTGCCTTTTCTTTTACAACCTTTTTAACTTCTTCTATAACAGCTAGTGGGAAGTTCATTCGTCTTTCTAAACTTCCTCCCCAATTATCTTCTCTACGATTAGAGTGAGGAGAGAAGAATTGTTGTAATAAATAGGTGTTGGCACCATGAACTTCTACTCCATCAAACCCTGCTTTTATAGCTAATTCTGTTGTTTTACCAAAGGCTTTAATTATATCTTGAATTTCTTTTTCTGTCATAGCTCTTGGTGTCATAGCCCCTGGTCTTTCAGCTGCAACTGCACTTGCGCTAATAGTTTGACCTGTTGGTATTTCATCTGGAAGTGCCATTCTACCCGCATGGAATATTTGCAAAATCGCTACTGCGCCTTCATTTTTTATAGTTTCTGCTAACTCCTTTAAGCTGTCTAAAAAACTATCATCGTAAGCAGCAAATTGCCCTTTAAAACCCTTACCTGATGGGATTACATAAGTTGTAGCAGTAATAACCATACCTACACTCTTTGCTCTTACCTTATAATAATCTAATTCTGCCTTTGAAACTGTTCCATCATCATTTCCTGAAAAAGTAGTCATTGGAGCCATAACTATAGGATTTCTTACATTTATCTTTGAATTTAACATTCTCTTTTCTAATAACTTATTATTTTTTGATTCCATTTTAATCTCTTTCTTTCAAATTAATTTCTTTTAAACAATAATTAAATCAACTTTTTGCAAACACTAATTTCTGAATTTTTCTCTCTATATTCACCTATTTTAGGAACTATCCTTTTAAAATGTTCTGAGGCCATGTGACTATTCAAATCTTCTATAGTCTCCCATTCTTCTATCATTATTAACACATTCGGATCTTTGATATCTTGATACATCTCATACTTTATACAACCATTTTCCTTCAATGTTTCTTTCACTAATTCTTTTGATAATTCAAGTATACTTTCTACTTTACCTTCTTTTGGAAAACTTTTTGCTATAACCTTTATCATATGATTCCACCCCTTTTATAATTTATTCACTAATTTCTTTTTTATTTCTTGATACCATTTCAATAAATACTGATTTTGGTAATTCAATTCCTATTGTCTCTTTAATTACATCCTCAATAGTTTCAACAAGAATGAACTCTAATTCGTTTTGTACCTCTTTTGGAATATCTGCTATATCCTTTTTGTTATCCTTTGGAAGCATTATTCTCTTAATTCCTGCACGATGTGCTGCTAATGCTTTTTCTTTAAGTCCACCTATAGGTAAAACTGCACCCCTTAAGGAAATTTCACCTGTCATTGCTAACTTAGAATCTACTGGATGTCCTGTTACTAGCGATGCAATAGTTGTAAATAATGACACCCCTGCTGATGGTCCATCCTTTGGAATAGATCCTGATGGCACATGGATATGCAAGTCATATTTATTGAATTCAAGTCCCTTTTGGTTAAATACAAGTCTTGATCTAACTAAACTTTGAGCAATCTTGGCTGATTCTTTCATCACATCTCCAAGTTGGCCTGTTAGTATTAACTTACCATCGCCTGGCATCATTGCCCCTTCAATAAATAATATATCACCACCTACTGGTGTCCATGCGAGGCCTGTTACAACTCCTGGAGCATTGATTTTATTTGCTCTATCATAAAGAGCAACTTCATGACCTAAAATATCAAATAACATATCTTCTTTTATAATATAAGGCAATGGCACTTCATCTTCAACAATCTTTTCTGAAACTACTCTTGCTACTGTAGATAATTGACGTTTTAATCCTCTTACGCCAGCTTCTCTAGTGTATTTTTCTATTATTGTCTTTAATGTGTCATCTTCAAATTGTAATTGCTTTTCATTTAATCCGTTTTCCTCTAACACAGAAGAAATTAAATAATTTTTCCCAATATGGAACTTTTCATAACTTGTATAACCACTAATATGTATAACTTCCATACGATCTATAAGTGCTTCTGGAATATCTCTTAAAGAATTTGCCGTTGCAATAAATAACACATCGGATAAATCATATGGCACTTCTAAGTAGTGATCTGAAAATGTACTATTTTGTTCTGGATCTAAAACCTCTAATAACGCACTAGCCGGATCTCCATTTGCAGAAGACATCAATTTGTCAACTTCATCTAATATAAATACTGGATTTTTCTCTCCAGCCTTCTTCATTCCTTGAATTATCCTTCCTGGCATGGCCCCTATATAAGTTCTTCTATGTCCTCTAATTTCAGCTTCATCTCTTACTCCACCAAGACTTATCCTAACATATTTACGTTGTAAAGCTTCTGCTATACTTTTCCCTAAACTAGTTTTGCCTGTACCTGGAGGTCCCACTAATAATAAAATTGAGCCTTGCTTGTTTTGTTTTAATTTCATTACTGTTAGATGTTGAATTATACGGTTTTTTACTTTTTCAAGGCCGTAATGTTGCTGATTTAAAAGCTCTCTTGCAGCTTTAATATCTATATCTTTAACATCACTTTCACCCCAAGGTAGAGTTGTTAAAAGATCCAAGTAATTTTGAATTACACTACCTTCTGAGCTATTAGGACCTTGGCGTTCTAATTTATTGAATTCATCTAATGCAACTTCCTTTATATCCTGGGGCATATTTGCATTTTCTATTAATTCACTATAACCTTTTTTCTTTTTTCCACTGGCTTTATCTGATTCATTAAGTTCTTCCTTAATAGCTTCTAGTTGTCTTCTTAACATATTTTCTCTATGGTTTTTATTAATATCTTCACTAAATCTTGATGCTATTTCCATTTAAAATTCTATGGATTCTTTATGCTCAATTAAAAGGTCTAAAACTCTTAAGCTTCTCTTTTTTAATGATCGAATTTCTAAAAATTCTTGTTTTTCCTCTAAAGGTAAATTTACATAAGGCACTAAGGATGCAATAATACTTGTTATATTATCTATATTGTTTACATACTCTACATAAGGTTCAGTTCCCTTAAAGTTTTTACTTATTTCAGCTGTTAAATTTTTAATATAATCTAACATCTGCTTATTACTCTTCAATGTTAACGCTATTGCATAAAAGTTTTCTTCTTTAATTTTGTCATAATATTCTTCGTTAAATCTTTTGTTTAAATTTACTGTAATTTCTCCACCATGAAACAAAACTAAATTCGGTATATGAACTGCAGGCAACTCTTTATTTATATCTAATTCTTTCATAATTATTTCCTCCTACACTGTTTCTATTAATGTTTTTACAAAATTTCTTATTAAGTCCTTATCAATATTTTTTATATCGATTAATTCTAAGACTCAGGTGGAGTTTACTTATAATGAACACATCTCTCCATCTGAGTCTTAGAAGAACTTATCCAGGGGCTAGCAGCCGTCATCCCCCACCTTGAAGAGGATAGGGGCGTTACGGATGGTAGCCATCGGATAAATTATAGCAACAAATATAATTAGTTTTAGTTAACCTAACTTTATTTGTTTAATTTATTAATCTATTATTTAACCTTTAACAATATATTTATTAAATCATTGATTTCATCTTCATTGAGACTTGCTGCAATTTTATCTACTAATCTTTTAACTTCTAGATCTTCAAAACTAGCTATACTCTTACCTCTTTCCGTAAGAAATATATATTGTACTCTTCCATCATTTTTACACTGTCTTTTGTAAACACAATCTAACTTTACAAATCTTTTAACCATTTCTGTAATTGATGGTTTAGATAAATTTAAGACCTCAGCTAGCTTACTAATTGTAAGTTCATCATACTTTCCAATCTTTTTTATATACTCAATTTGTCTTAGTGTGAGTTCCGACATATTAAGTTCATCAATTAGCTTACAGGAACATTCTCCTTTTATCTTCATAAGTCCACTGTAAGTTTCATATAATTTATTTTTACTATCCAACTCATCACCTCTTTTTTAATTAGTTAGGTATTGCCTAATTACATATTAAGTCCTATCGCTTAATTTGTCAATAGAATCTTTAAATATAATTACTCTTCATCTTTTCGATAGTACTTTTTATTTCTTCTCTAAATCCCATTGGTTCTAAAACTTCTACAGCACTGCCTTGACTTAAAATCCACATCTTTATGCCTGTACCAAACATTTCAGTCTCTATTATATACTCACCTTGATTTTCTTCTAAAACTTTCGCATTTGGCAGCCTATCTAAAACAGCTTCTAAAGAACTTCCAGTAAATTTAAACCGTATCTTTTGAAGATTACCTGTTTGCATGAACTGTATAAGCTTTCTAAACTTTCCATCTTCAAATCTACTACTATATTCTATAGGGAAATTTCTATTTACATTAGAAAAGCTTCCTATTCTGTCTACCCTATAGATAGTTGGAAATTCATATTCCATGCCTTCTATAAATGCAGCTAGGTAAAAATAATATTCTGAAAACATTATACTTAATGGTTTAATATTTCTCTTAGTCGCCTTACTTTCTAATTTACCATTTTTACTTAATTTAAAATATTCTATTTCAATTATCTCCTGATTATTAATAGCAATGCTAAGATCCCATAGCTTGTCTATTAACGGCTTACCATGACTTGTAGGAACATAATTAAATAGCTCATTTTCTATAATCTTTTCTACTATTTTTTTATCTTGAAATACACAATTACATAAAAGCTTATTTATAATCCCTTCCATTTCCTCTTTAGAAAATCCTTTGCTTTCAAGAAGTACCTTGCATATTGATAAGATATCCTTTTCATTTAAAACTTTTGTATCTTTATATTCTATTTCATAAACGCCCTTTTTTCTGTTGTAAGTTATCTTATTATCTATGTACTCATCCTGCAGATAGTTATTTAAATCCTTTATATATCTAGTTACAGTTCTTTCACTTACATTAAATTTATCTATAATATACTCTTTAGTAAATGACTCATTATTTTTTACTTTACTATACATATGCAACAGCACTGACGATTTAAATCTTTCCATAATCACTATTCCTTTTTATATAAATTATTACAACGTATTAATTGGACCTTTTATTACTATACATACTCTTATCAGCATTATGCAGTAACTCTTTAATAGATAATGGACTTTCGCTACTATACTCTGAAAATCCATAGCTTAAACTAATATTGTAATTATAGTAAGTTTCTTTGTTCAATTTATTTATCTGTTCGTCAATTCCACGCCACAGTCTATTAGCATTATCTATTTTAGTGTTACAAAACACTATAACAAATTCATCTCCGCCAATTCTCATTACAATATCAGTTTTTCTTACAGATCTTTTTAAAACATTTCCTACATCTTTTAATACCTTATCTCCCTTTATGTGTCCATAATTATCATTTATATATTTAAAGCCATCAATGTCTATAAAGCATATAGTTATGCTTGTACCATTAATTTTCGATATTTCTATTTCTTTTTCCAGTAAACTTAACCCTGCTCTTCTATTTAATAATTCTGTTACAGCATCTCTACTAGCATAATATAAACTTTCCTTAAGTTTCTTCTCAAGCTTTAATATAATTTCATCTTTTTCTTTTATAGATTTCAAAAGTAACTTTGTGTCCATATGCTCATAATTCATATTTCCAGCCTCCAAATCCATTATTGTAAATATTATGTTATTACCATAATACAACTTTTAATGTGACAAAGACTGTCCGTTTGAAAAACATGAATCTGATTATATTACAATAAAATTTATTATTAGCTTAATCTCCTGATAAATTCATGCCAGACATTTTAGCTAATTTATTTACGTTATCCATCCCTTCAATCATCCTATTATCTATTATATTAAAATCTTTTACCATATCTTTAGGTAACATATCTACAAAAAGCATATTAGCACCTGCTCTTAAAGCATTCAAATTTCCTTGAACATCTGCTAACCCATTTCTTAGATCTCCACCTGGTTGTTGAGCAGTAATATTAACTTTAGGCATCATAATTCTCAATATTGAAATCTCTTTTATTGTGGTTTCTAAACTCCCTCTGCCTCCTTCTTTTGCAAGAGGGGTACTTGGAACTGGCATGTACGGAATAATTGGTGCCCAGCTTATATTAAGTTCCTTCATTAACATTATATCGTCAGCAACCTGATCTAATGTTTGATGTGGTAACCCGATAATATTTCCAGAAGCTAATTCCATCTTACTACCTTTTATGTACTCGATACATTTCATTCTGTTTTTAAAATTAGCAGTTGGTTTTATTTTTGTAAACATATCTATATTTGAAGTCTCAAATTTTAACACATATTCATCTAACCCAGCAACTTCTAATGCTTTATATTCATCAATACTAAATTCACCTGCTCCTAAGCTTACAAACAGCCCCAGTTCCTTCCCATATTCCACCATTGAAATTATATCTTTAAAATTATATTTAGGATCTTCCCCTGATATTAAAAATACCTTTTTGAGGCCTAACATCTTTACTTCTTCTTCCATCTTCTTTATATCATCAATACCAATTCTGTATCTTTTTAATCCAAAATTACCAGCTCTCATACCACAATATGTACATTGATTTTTACATATATTATCATAACCAAATAAAGCTGTAACATTGATTTTATTTTCATTATTATTTATATGCACTTCCTTAGCTTTCTGCTTTATCGTATTATTAAATTCTTCGTAAGTCATTTTTAATATTTCAAGTACCTCCGCTTTTGTTTGTATTTTCATTTTCATTTTCCTCTTTTCATTATTAATAATACACTTAAGTTGGTTAATATCTTTAATCTGGCATCATCTTATAGACAACATCTACTCCATAATCTTCCTGTAGGATACTAACTTTTTCTTTATCTTTTTCATTTAAAAATACACCTTCAGACATTTTTACTTTTCCTTCTCCATAACCTATATTGCTTAATATAATCTTGTTAATCTTTCCATCTTCCTTAACATACTTAATTACATCATCTATTTTTTCAAATATAACCATACAATTTATAGTTTTATCATATTCCTTACTAATAGAGCCTTTTATTGTTAAAAATTCTAAATCGATTTCATCTGATATTGCAATTTTAAAAAATAGTTTTCTAAAATCATCCTTGGCTAATTCATCATTAGCCACAATTATTTTAGAAACATTGTATTTTCTGCACCAATAGTTAACTGTTTGTCCATGAACTATTCTAGAATCCACTCTAAATATTGTCTTCATTTAAACTATCCTCCAGATTATTTTCTTGAAATCTTTTTTTAATTAAATTAGATATATTAACTATACCTGATTTGCCGGACTCTTCAGCTTCATATGCTAATTGCTTTAAGCCTTGATTTGGCATTTGTACTATTTTTAATACCATAGGAATATTAACTCCTGTTATGATTTCTACATTATTTTTACCTATTAATTTTTGAGTGGCATTATACGGAGTACCTCCTAGAAAGTCTACTAAAATTAAGAACTCATGAAAAATGCTATTTTTTATTTCAGCATTTAGTTTATCCATACATTCTTCTAAACTTTCAGATTCATCTAAAGTTATAGCCTTTATATTATTAGTTTTATTGTAGATTAATTCTATAGAGTTAATAATCTCAACTCCGTGATTTCCATGAGTTACTATAATTATTTGAACCATATAATTACCCCTCTTCACTTTTAGCTTTATTTTTTAAGTTTATTTGCTGCCTTACTATCCAAAAATATATTTACTGATTCTTCATGAGCTATCAAACTTGCAGGAATTTGTCTAGTCTTTTTATCTTCAACTATTTTTTTAATAATATCTGCTTTTTTTTCTCCATTAGCAATTATTACTTTTTTATTACTATTGAAAATATGTTTCATACCAATAGTTATACCCTTTTTTAATTCAACCTCTTCATTAAAATATTTTAGACCAACTGATCTTGTTACCTCATCAAGATCTACTACCGTGCAATATAAGTCTGGATCAATATTTGGTTCGTTAAATCCTAAATGCCCATTCATACCTACCCCTAATAATACTAAATCAATACCTTTGTTGTCAAAAATAAATTTATCTACTCTTTTACATTCCTCTTGTAAATTAGTTACAGTACCATCAAAAAAGCAAACCTGATCTTCTGTTAAATTTAATTTACTATACAAATGCTTATTTAATACTTCTACGCAGCTTCCTTTTGTTTCTTTAGATAAACCTACCCATTCATCTAATCCTACAAACTTACACTTTGAAAAGTCTACCTCATTATTATTATAAGCCTTTACTAGATATTCATAAGCCTTAAGTGGCGTATCTCCTCCTGCTAAGCATAAAAGTGATTCTGGTTTTTTATTTACTACATCTACAACATATTTTGCTACATCTTTTGACATTAACTCATAATTTTCACAAACATTAATTTTCATTTTATTTCCTCCCTTTTATAAAAAATAAGGAGCTGTATTCAATTAGATTGAAACATCTCCTTATTTTAACTATAATTTAAATTCCGTCTTCTTCATCTGTGTCATGAAGGGTTATTTCAATATTTTTGTACTTTAAAACTGATTTTTTTGTTTTTTCTACCAGTTCATCCAGTAACTCTTCCAATTCGTATGAGTCTTTAGCTATAATTATTTCAATTATTGCACCTATATTACACCCTGCAACTACTCCAATACCTTCATTTTCTAAAGATATCTTTACAGCTGTATTAAATGGAGTTCCTCCAATAATATCACAAATAAATACTATGTTATTTCCTTTATTTTCTTCTACAACCTTTACTGCCTTTTCCATAAGAGTTTCAGTACTATCTTCTTCTATAAAATCAATATAATTTACACCCTCTGTTGGTCCAACTATTGATTTTATTGTTGATTTTAGTCCTGTTGCATAATTTCCATGCCCAATTAAAATAATTACATTTTTCATTTTATAACACCCCTAATAACGATCCTACTATTGCTAATACAAAAGTAACTAAGATAAGCACTGTGGGACTTACTTGTTTTTTCTTTAATAAATAATACATTAAAAATGTATATCCTAATGGTAATATATTGGGTAATATTTTATCAAAGAAATCTGCTTGAAGAGCAATTGAATGTTCTTCATTAATCTTTATTTCACTTACCACATCAATATTTACATAAGTTGCGATTAAAGCTCCTATTACAGTTACTCCTAATGTTGTTGCTGCCTTAGTTAATGCCTTAGAGCTATCTTTAATCTTATCTATTGCTTTAGCTCCAAGCTCATATCCGAATCCAGCTAAAGACATACGTGATAAAAATATTCCTAAATAAACTATAAAAAAGATTATTGGACCTACAACACTTCCTTGAGACGCAAACGATGCACATATTCCAGCTATTATAGGTAATAAAGTAAACCATAGTAAAGCATCACCAATTCCTGCAAGTGGTCCGAATAAAGCTACTTTCAAACTATTTATTAATGTTCTATCTTCTTTTTTTTCTTCTAATGATAATAAGAATCCCATTAAAAATGGTGCCACTGTAGGATTTGTATTTATAAACTCCATATTATCCTTCATTGCAACTGAAAAAGCTTCATCATCATCCTTGTGAATCCTTTTTAAGAAAGGCATCATAGTATATGCCCAGCCCGCTCCTTGCATTCTTTCATAGTTAAAGCAAGATTGTAAAAGTACGGATCTTAGTCCCAATTTTCTTATCTCTTTTTTGCTAAATAGCTTCTTAGATTCCTTCATCAAACTCACCTCCATTAACATTAACTTTACTAATCATTTCTTTAATTTGTTTCTCTTTTTCCTTATCGTTAAAATACTGGAATAATGCTATTGCAGTACCTACCAATGCAACTGGTAATAAATTTTCAAATTTTGCAAAGGATGCTAGTAAGAAGCCTATTATTAAAAATGAAATATATTCTTTCTTTAACATTATTCTAAGCAACAAACCAAATCCAACTGCAGGTAATATACCTCCTGCTATTTCAAATCCATGTGATAACCATACAGGCATAGACTCAACTAACATTTTCATTGGTTCTTGAGCTACATATGTGCATAAAAATACAACTATTCCATATGTTAATCCAACAATCACAATTGAAATTATATTTATCTTTGCAAATGTCTTAGTATCTACTTCTTTAGCTGCTTTTGTTAATTTTGCCATAAGTATTGAAAAACTTGAGTAATAGAATAAAATTATATATTGCATTAAGAAACTAAATGGTAATGCTAATCCTATAGTTGTTTTTACATCAGCTCCAGTTGTATATGCAATTACTGTTGTCATTATACCAGCAAGTACAGGATTTGGCGGTTGCGTTCCTCCAACTGGTGTTAGTCCTGCAAATGCTAATTCTGTTAATCCACCAGCTATTAAGCCAATTTGCAGATCTCCCAAGATAATTCCCGTTAAAGTACATACTATAATTGGTCTAAAAATAAATAATCCCTCTAAATATGCATCTATTCCCACTATAATTGCCATTACTGCCAAGAGCAATCCCTGTATTAATGTAATTTCATGCATTATATTTACCCCCCTTATTTTAATTTTTTTTATTATATCTTACTTTTCATATCTCCTGGTGTATCTTGAATATAAACTTCTACACCTTTGCTTTGTATATATTTTAGGTCTTCTAAATCTTTGTCATCTACAAAAACCTTTTTAGTAATTTGTCTTTTCCCATCTGAAAAGTGCATATTTCCAACGTTTACCTTCTTCAATTCAACCCCACCATCAATAAGCTTTCTAACTGTCTCTGGAGTTTTGCATATTAAAAATATTTTTTGTGATGGTGCTGCTTTGCTTATTACTTTTATAGTCTTTTCTATTGAGAAAAATCTTATTCCTACCCCTGAACTTTCTGCAGTCATTGTCATTAATTGTTGTTGTATCTTATCCTGCGCTGCAATATCATCTACAACTACTAGAAGATTTGCTCCTATTGAAGTAGTCCATGTTACTCCGACTTGTCCATGGACAAGTCTATTGTCTATTCTTGTTAATAAAATATCTGATGACATCTTTTTCCCTCCTTAATTCTTTATGCTATATTATATAGCAAAAACCATGCCAACCTAGTGTATGTAGGTTGGCATGGTTTTATTCACTAAATTTTTATTGTCGTGCTGATTATATCATGAATATAAGCTATTTCAGATATTGGTATCTCTATCTTGTAAAAGTTTTCTATTACACTAAATGCATTTTTAGTACATTTAATAAAGTGTCTATTACAGTGTTCAAATTCATCCACATTTTTATATTCCAATAAAGGTTCCCTTATGACCAACCTTTCCACCATACATGAAACATGTATGTAAATCCCTACTTTTAACGCGTTAGGTAACTTTATCTTTAAATTAAACTCCAATGTACTAATAGTATCTTGGACTTGTGTCAATATCTTATCTGGATTTAAGATTATTAAATGAGTAATAACATTTGTTATAGTAAAGGCTTTTAATAGGGTATCATTTAGCTCTTCCATTTTATCATCATCTACTATGTCCTTTAGTACATTTAAAATTTTAGACTTATCATTTCCCATAATCATATCCTCTAAAGATAAATATGGTACATTTTGTACATTAGGATTACTTAATCCTATTATTAATCTAACCTTATATTCATTAAAAATATATTCCTTTTCTCCTCCAACCTTTAACTTATCATAATCATAAGCTAAAACTGTTATATCTTTATCCTTTAAACATTGCTCTAATAAAGATTTAATCTTTTCAGCAGTTCCAATGCCTGTGCTACATGTAGTTATAATTGCATCTTTCTTTTTACTTGTGGCTGGAATATAATTATATTTGGCAACATTTTTTTCTACTGAATCTTTAATTATTTCTTTTATAGGCCTTTTATTCATAATCTTATTACCTACATCTAATGCCAAAAGACTTGATACATTATTTATAATAGCTATATCTCCATTAAATTCTTCCTTTATACCTAAATAGATTTCCTGTAAAGAACCCATGTCGACCAATAGTATTAATCCTCTTTTTTCATCTATGTTTTTTATATATTTCCTAAGTTCTTTTGAAATATCCTCTGTAGAAATATCGAGGGACATGTCAATAGAATCATAAATATACATTCCTAGCATATTATTTGCAACACTTGCTATACTACTTGCTGTAGACTTACCATGAGCTATAATAATTGCATTTATTAAACCCCACTCTAGTTCTTTATTTATTAATGCTAAATTTATTGTAATATAGGCTAATACTATATTCTTTAATTCTATGTGCATGATTCCTTTTATTTCTTCTACAATCTTTTCTGATAATCTATATAACTTTTTATATTCATCTTGAAGATATCTTAGTATTTCTTTATCTTCTAAATTATCATTTTCATGGACCATAGGTAGTGAGCAAATGGAATTAGTTATAATATCTGCGCTGTCATTTTGTGCCCTAATACCATACCTTCTATCGAACATGTTTAAGTTATTAGTAACAATTTTTCTAATAAGGTTCACAGTACTTTCGCCATAATAATAAAGCTTATTTTCTTCAATGTTTTTAGCTAATAAATTTTCAATAGATTTTACCTTCTGCCAAAACACTTCTTCCGAAACCTTCTTATTCATAAAGTTATTTATATTTTTTATAAAATTCTTATTTATATTTTTAATCATATCATATTGAGAATTTCTTATATTGTTATGATTTTCATCTATTGATATTAATATAGACTTATTATCTTCAACAAATTCTGAATTAAAATTGGCTATTATCTCCTTTGGTATATGTGCTATGCTTATTTTTAATTCTATATCTTGAGTGCCTTTTCTCTCTGAAAATGCATTAGCGCAAGTAATCTTTATTGTATTCATAAGCTTACCTATATTTCCAATCCAAGTACTGTTGATTAAAATATTAACAACATTTTGCTCTAAAAGTATGTCTTTATTTATAGAAATAGCCTCTTTTCTATAAATATTATTTATAAGTTCAAGCTTTTCTATTATAGGTCTATCATTAAAACTAGGTATATTAGTTATCAGTGGTATCCGCCTTAAGAACGTTTTTAAAAAAATCTTTTCTGGATTCTCTGTTGTTGCAAATATTAATCTTACCTTTGCTTTTCTCCATTTTCCTGACTCTCCAACCCTTCTAAATACTCCTTTATCCAAAAATATAAATAGCTTTTCTTGCCCTTCAGAAGATAATCTATGGATTTCATCTAAGAACAAATATCCTCCATCTGCTTCCTCAATCAAACCTTTTTTATCATTCTCTGCTCCTGTATAAGCTCCCTTACATGTTCCAAATAGAGCCGCTGAAAACAATTCAGGATTATTAGCATACTCCGCACAGTTAAAAACTATAAACTTAGAATTATTTTCTATTATTCCCTGATCCATAGCATAATTAAATATTAATTGTGCTATATAGCTCTTGCCTACTCCCGAATCCCCCACGAGTAATATAGGTAATCCGTTGGTTGGGTAATTTGTTGCTGCTTTACATTGTTGTACAACGCTTCTTAAACTTCCACTATGTCCAACAAGGTCGTTAAATGCATCTTTTTTGTTATCTTCATCTAAATCATTGTGTACATTTATAAAATCATTTGCTAATTGAAAGCTCATCTTGTTTTTCTCATATACATTTTTATCTATAAAGTATACCGGTCTTGTGTTTACTTTAATTGCTTTACCTTCTCTATATAATTCATTTAAATACTGACTTACTATATTTCTTTTTACATTCAGAATAGTGGAAATGTCATTTGAAGTTATACCAACATCAACCTTTCCATTAATTTTCATTGATTCTTTTCTTAACTGAAGTAAAATCTTCTCTTTGTTAGTCATTATATCACCTCTTATCATATGTATAATTTTTTTAAGCTCACAGCTTCAAGCCTTTTCAGTATTTTATTTTCTTTATAATCTTATTATACTAAATTATCAGTGATAAATGTTCAATTTTAGTATATCAGGTCAATACGTAAATTGTCATATAATGTACGATGCATTTTATATTTCTTTTTTTGATAACAATATTGTCTCTATACTGAATGCTTTGTCATATCATTACATGTAACATTAGTTTTCATATAGTGATGGTTAATCTCTATTTTTCTTTCAAAGTTTGGAGTAAATAGAACCTACTCATAATTCTTTATTTTCAATATTTGCAATAGCTCTTAAAGATTTCATAAGTTTATCGAATTTATTAGGTGTTATAGATTGCTCTCCATCACACTTGGCCTTTGTAGGATTATTGTGAACTTCCATGATAACACCATCTGCCCCTGCAGCTATAGCCGCTTTTGAAAGAGGTTCCACTAGCCACCATAATCCCGAAGCATGACTCGGATCTACTATTACAGGAAGATGACTTAGTCTTTTAAGTATGGGCACGGCACTTAAATCCAAGGTGTTTCTTGTATATTTTTCAAATGTCCTAATGCCTCTTTCACACAAAATTACCTTTTCATTTCCTTCAGACATAATGTATTCTGCAGACATTAATAGTTCTTCTATAGTTGCAGAAATCCCCCTCTTTAAAAGTATAGGTTTATTGGTTCTTCCCAATTCTTTTAAAAGAGGATAATTTTGCATATTCCTTGCCCCAATTTGAATAATATCCACATCATCTATAAATCTAGCTAAATATGCTAAAGACATAAGCTCCGTTACAATGGGAAGTCCTGTTTTTTCCCTAGCTATCTTTAATAATTCTAATGCAGGTTCTCCAAGACCCTGAAAACTATAAGGTGAGGTCCTTGGTTTAAAGGCGCCACCTCTTAAAAATGTGGCACCTGATAATTTTACACTCTCCGCTATATTTACTATCTGATCTTCACTTTCTACAGAACAGGGACCAGCTATTATTGTTATCTTATTGCCGCCTATAGTATTTTTCCCTACATTTATAATAGAATCCATAGGATGTGAATCTCTACTTACTTTATTACTACAGCCTTCCATCTTCCTACCCCCTATTCATCTATTGCTTCCCTTAAGCTTTTTACAAATTCAAAAACCCTTCCTTCTATATTCCCTAGTTCTATTCCTTTTTCTATTTCTTTAATAATTGCACTACCAACTATCAATCCATCTGCTAAATCCTTTAGATTTCTTACACTTTTTGCATCTGATATTCCAAAACCAATAGCTAAAGGAATCTTTGAATATCTCCGTACATCCTCCATAAAAGCTTTCAATTCTTCGTCAAAAGTTTCCCTAGTGCCAGTAACTCCTTTAGACGAAATACAATAAATAAAGCCACTGCTGCCTTCCACTATTTCTTTTATTCGATTATTAGAAGTTGGGGCAACTAAAGCTATTAAATCAATAGGATAATCTTTCATCATTTCATTTAATATTTTTCTTTCCTCTAAAGGAAGATCTGGAATAATCAAACCATCTATCCCGCACTCTTTGCATCTATTTAAAAATTCTTCTATTCCATATGAAAAAATCGTATTATAATATATCAAAAAAACTAAAGGAATTTCTGTTTTACATCTTAGATTTAAGACCATTGAAAAAATATAATCTATATTAATTCCCTTACTTAAAGCTCTTATTGAAGCCCGTTGTATAACAGGTCCATCTGCTAAAGGATCTGAATATGGAATACCTAGTTCCATAATATCTGCTCCTGCCTTTTCCATGGTCAAAACTAATTCCATAGTTTTATCTAAGCTAGGGTCTCCTGCTGAAATATAAGTAATTAAGGCCTTTCTTTTCTCTTCTTTAAGTTTATTTAACTTTCTACTTATTCTACTGTCCATTTTTTATTCCCCCTAGTATATTGGATAATGTATCCATATCTTTATCTCCTCTTCCAGATAAATTCAATACAATAATATCATCTTTTTTTGTTTCTTTAGCAAATTTCATTAAATAAGCTATGGCATGAGCACTTTCTAATGCAGGTATAATTCCTTCTACCTTAGTCAAGTATTGAAAAGCTTCTATAGCTTCATCATCATTTATGGCTACATACTTAATTCTGTTAATAGAATGAAAATAAGCATGTTCTGGTCCAATTCCAGGATAGTCAAGCCCTGCGGATATGGAGTAAACTGGCTTTATTTGTCCGTGTTCATCCTGCAGCAAATAAGTCATCATTCCATGTATAATTCCTAGTCGCCCTTTAGAAATAGTAGCTGCATGATATTCTGTATCTATTCCTTTTCCTCCTGCCTCAACTCCATACATCTCTACTTTGTCTTCAATAAATGGATAAAATAAACCCATAGCATTACTACCTCCACCTACACAAGCTATTAAATAATCAGGTAGTCTACCTTCCTTTTCTATAATTTGTTTCTTCACTTCATCCCCTATAATTCTTTGAAAATCTCTTACCATTGTAGGATAAGGGTGAGGTCCTACTACAGATCCAATTACATAAAAGGTATCTTCCGGATTAGCAGCCCAATGTCTAATAGCCTCATTTGTAGCATCCTTCAAGGTTTTTGTACCAGATGTTACAGAGTTTACTTTAGCCCCTAACATCTTCATCTTTAAAACATTTAAGCCTTGTCTTTCTATATCCTCTTGTCCCATAAACACTTCGCAGGGAATATCGAACATAGCACAAATAGTAGCTGTAGCTAGGCCATGCTGTCCTGCACCGGTTTCTGCTATTACCTTCTTTTTACCCATTCTCCTTGCAAGAAGAACTTGACCTATTACATTATTTATCTTATGAGCACCCGTATGATTTAAATCCTCTCTCTTTAGATAAATCTTGCCTCCACCTAGCTTTTTAGTTAGATTTTCCGCATAATATAATGGAGTGGGTCTCCCAGAATACTCATTACAATAATACATATATTCCTTTTTGAAATCTTCATTTTCTTTTATCTTAGTAAACGCCTTTTCTAGTTCAATCAATGGATTCATTAAAGTTTCAGGTACAAACTGTCCTCCGAATTGTCCAAACCTTGTATTCATATAAATCAACCCCTTATCTTTTTTATTAATTGTTTTATTTTTTCAAAATCTTTAACTCCATTAGTCTCTACTCCAGAGCTTACATCTACTATAGTAGGCTTAACTATTTCTATTGCTTTTTTTATATTTTCCGGGAATAATCCTCCAGCTAAAACTATAGATTTAGTTTTACCAATAGTTGTAGCTAACTTCCAATTAAACTGTTGTCCTGTCCCTCCTGCCGCTCCTTCTATATAGGTATCCAAAACATATTTACTCACCTTATACTTTTCTAATAGCTCTAGGCTCTTTTCATCTTTAATAAGAAAAGCTTTCCATACTTCTGTTTCAAAATTATTACAATACTCAATGTCTTCATCTCCGTGAAATTGAAGTACGTCAAGATTGCAAAGTCTTTCTATTTCTTTAACTTCTTTTATAGAATGATTTAGAAATACACCAACCTTTTTTATACCTTTATCAAGACCACCTATTAATTGTCTTGCAACATAAGGATCAATCTGCCTTTTACTTTTTGCAAATACAAAACCTATATATTCTGGCTTTAATATATTTGCATAGTCTATATCTTCAGCTCTTCTCAATCCACAAATCTTTATTTCTACCAAATCATTCACCTCTTAATTCTTTTATCTTATCCTTTATAGAAATAGTATTCATAAACGCCTCTCCAATTAGAACCCCATCTACCCCTGCATCTTCTAGATATTTCATATCCTTTCTTTTGGAAATACCACTTTCACTAACAACTACAATATCCTTTGGTAGATGATGTATTAACTTTTCTGTAGTTTCAATATCAACCTTAAATGTATTTAAATTTCTATTATTAATTCCAATTATATTAGCACTTGTCTCTAGTACCTTTTCTAATTCTTTTAGATTATGGACTTCTACGAGACACTGAAGATTAATATCTTTAGCTACCTTTTGGAACTCTACTAATTGTTTTTTAGTTAAAAGAGCTGCAATAAGCAAAATAGCATCTGCTCCTAAAAATTTAGACTGATATACTTGATATAAATCAATTATAAAATCCTTTCTTAGAATGGGTACTCTCGTTTCCTTCTTTACTAGGGATAAATACTCACCATTTCCTAAAAAGAACTCCTCTTCAGTCAATACGGAAATTGCATCTATTTTATTTTCATCATAAATCCTACTTATATCCACAGGATTGAAATCTTCTCTTATAATTCCCTTTGATGGCGATGCCTTTTTTACCTCTCCTATTATGTTTAATCTTCCATTTCTTTTTATAGCTCTTTTAAAATCTCTAGTATCTACATTTATAATTTGTTTTTTTAAATCTTCAATAGACATAATAGATTTTTCTATTTCTAACCTTTTCCTTCTTGATGACACAATCTTATCTAATATCATTGCTTCATCTCCTGACTAAGATTAATTAATTGATTTAATTTATCTAATGCAAATCCTTTGTCTATCATTTCCCTTGACTTTTCTATTCCTTCACCTAAAGTACTTACTACATTTCCTACATACATAGTTGCACCTGCATTTAACAAAACCATATCGCGCCTAGGACCCTTTTCACCCTTTAACACATCTAATAAAATTCTAGCATTTTCTTTTGGATCTCCCCCTGTTATTTCTTCTAACTTTCCAAATGTTATGCCATAATCCTTTGGATTTAAATAATATTCCTTTATTTTTCCGTCTTTTAATTCTGCTACCTTTGTTTTTGTAGTAATAGTTATCTCATCTAATCCATCCATACCATGTACTACCATCCCCCTTTCTAAACCTAATTCCATTAGCACTCTTATCAATGTAGATGTAAGATCTTCATCAAACACACCTAGCACTTGACCTTTAGGATTTGATGGATTAGTCAATGGACCTAAAACATTAAATATAGTTCTAATTCCTAATTCTCTACGAGAATCTACAGCATGTTTCATAGTTTGATGAAAATTTGGAGCAAATATAAAGCCTATTTGTAACTCATCTATACACCTTTTAACATCCAAAGGTGAAAGATTAATATTAACACCTAAACTTTCAAGTACATCTGCACTACCACATTTGCTTGAAACAGATCTATTTCCATGTTTTACAATAGTCAAAGATGATGCTGCTGCTACAAAAGCTGCTGCTGTTGATATATTAAATGTATTGCTTTTATCCCCACCTGTGCCACAAGTATCTACTGTATATCTATTATTTGTTTCAATTTTTATAGATTTGTCCCTCATAACTTTAACTGCACCAGTGATTTCTTCAAGAGTCTCTCCCTTCATGCGAAGTGCTGTAAGAAAACCTCCTATTTGTGATGGGGTAGCCTTACCTTCCATGATTATACTCATCACCCGAATCATTTCATTTTCAGTTAAATCTTTATAATTTATAACTTTATCTATTGCCAATTGCATACTCTACACTCCTTTTCTAATACATTCCATAAGGGCTCTTGCTTTGTTTAAAGTTTCCTCGTATTCACTTTCAGGATTTGACTCTTCCACAATTCCTGCACCTGCTTGTATATATGCCATATTATCTTTAAATACTATAGTCCTTATGGCAATACAAGTATCCATACTTCCATTAAATCCTAAGTATCCTATAGCACCTGCATATATCCCTCTTTTTTCATTCTCAAATTCCTCTATGATCTCTAAAGCCCTTACCTTCGGTGCTCCAGATACAGTTCCTGCAGGTGCGCAAATCCTTAAAGCATCATAAGCATTTAAACCTTTTTTCATCTTTCCTACTACATGAGACACAATATGCATTACATGGGAATACTTTTGTATCTTCATAAATTGATCTACCTTAACTGTTCCTTCTTCTGATATCTTACCAATATCTTCTTTAGACAAATCTACTAACATCAAATGCTCCGCTATTTCCTTTTTATCTTTCAATAAATCTTTTTCATAACGTTCATCTTCTTCTAAACTCTTTCCCCTAGGTCTAGTACCTGCAATAGGACAAGTTTCTACTCTATCTTTATTTACCTTAACTAAGAGTTCTGGCGAAGAGCCAACTACCTGATAGAATCCAAAATTTATATAATACATATATGGCGAAGGGTTTAAAGTTCTTAACTCTCTATAAGCCATAAAAGGATTAATTTTTGTATTGAAATCAAATCTTTGAGATAAAACCACTTGCAATATCTCTTCATTTTTTATATATTCCTTAGCTTTTAAAACATTTTCCATAAAGTTTTCCTTTGTTTCATTGCTTGTATACTTAATTTCTTCAAAAGTTACTTTAGTCTCTTTTTCTGGAGAAACCTTTGTTTCTATTATTTCTTTTTTTATTGATTGTAATTTTATTAAGCCTTCTTCATATATTTCTTTCAACGAGTTTTCTATTTTTACATTTGTGACAATCTTTATCTTTTGCTTCAAATGGTCATAGATAATAATATCTTTAGTTATTAAAAAATGTAAGTCTGGAGTTCTTATGCTGTCCTTATTTATATTTTCTACTCCACAGATATTTTTTATTAAATCATAACCAATAAATCCTACTGCGCCACCTATAAAATCATCCATGCCTTCTATTGAAACCATCTTATATTCATCCATAATTTCTTGTAATATAAGAAGAGCATCACCCCTTCTATTTATTATTTCATCATCTTTAATTATTGTAATGTTATGGTCATAAGCTATGATTTCTATAAAAGGATTTCTGCCTATATAAGAGTATCTTCCCCACCTGCTTCCTCCTTCAACACCTTCCAATAGAAATGCCTTCTTTTCTTTGCATAGCTTGTTAAATAAAGAAATAGGAGTTTCAATATCTCCATCTATCTCTAATGAAATAGAAACCATTTTTCCTTCTTTACTTAATCTTTTGAATTCTTCATAATCTGGATACATACTCTAATACCCCCTTTTTTAAGTACAAAAAAAGCACTTCATCCCTAATATAAGGACGAAATGCTTAACATTCCGTGTTGCCACCTTGTTTAGATAGTAATCTACATTTGTAACAAAAAAAACATTCCAATCCTAATCTAGGACGAAATGTTATAATCGCTTTGCCACCTAATATAGATAGTTTCCTATCTCACTCTTAAGGTACGGAAATACTAATATCTCGATACCCCGTCTTTATAACGTAAGACACTCGGCTAGTGGTACTCTCCTAAGATTTAACACCGCTTCTCATGGAACCATTCAACAACTTTTCCGTATCAGGATTCCACCGTCCCCGACTCTCTAAACCTTCAAGAATTGCTTACTTTTCCCAATCAATGAATTTACTAACTATGTTTTCATAATCATAATATACAAAGATATTTTTGTCAATAGTTTTCATTCGACTTTTTTCATTCTTTAAATGTTATCAATATGAAGTGGTTCTATTGTTTTTAGAGCGGTAAATAAACACAGTGGATACAAGTACACCAAAGGCAATGCCAAATGTCGTCTTGATCGTCTGTAAACCATATTCACCTATCATACCTATATTTCCTTGTACAATGCCGCTCATTGTGTAGTACAAAGCTCCCCCTGGCAATAATGGCACAAGAGATGGCAACATAAAAACCGTGGAAGGTGCTTTCAAAATTCTTGCTATAACCTCTGAATATATGCTTACAACAATAGCTGAAATCATATTGCAAATAAAAATGTTATATGTATAATGGTAGCATAAAAGATACACAACCCAGGCAATGAAACCACCAAATGTAACAACCAATAGTCTCTTCTTTTTTACACGAAAATATAACCCAAATCCTATAGTTCCTATTATAGCTGATATAATTTGTACTATTTCTGATTGTGTCATAAAATCCCTCCTAAAGTAACTAGCGCAATTGCAAACCCACCTGCAATGGAAAGAGCTATAAGAATAGCTTCTGTCAGCTGTATCATACCTGCAATAGTGTCTCCCAAAAATATAGCTCTCAAAGAATTAACTAATACTAGTGCAGGAATTAAGAGCATAATATCTCCAATCATAATCTTATCTACATGTACACCAATTCCTATCTTAACAAAAAGTATTGCAATAATCCCCATGACAATAGACACAAATACTGTATACACAATACGATTAACATCTGGTTTTTTTATAAATGTATCAAAAAGAAACATTAAAAATGCAATAATACAAGAAGCAACGGCATCCCATCCATTTCCACCAAAGAAAACTGTAAATCCTCCTGCTGCACAAAGATATCCTATGCAAAGATCCCATTGGATATGCTTATTTTGTTTTTTTGGAGATTTAATTTTTAAAAGTTCCTTCTTAATTTCATCTGTAGAAATCTTGTTTTTACAAATATATCTAGACAAAGCATTAGCATCTTCAATTTTAGAAAGATTTGTTCCATATATTTTTACTCTTCTTATCTGCGTTGCTACTCTTCCATCATTACATTTTGCCGAAGCTATAATCAATGAGGTAATTGCAAACACTTTTACATTTTCCAACTGATATGCATTACAAATTCTTGTAATAGAATCCTCAACTCTTCTTATTTCAGCACCACATGACAGCATTATTTCTCCAAGGTCAAGAGCCAATTCCAAAATTTCCTCTTCATATATCACTTTATCCATATAAACCTCACTATATATTTTTATCAAACCTTATACATGTACACATATAATGTTATTATAAAAATCTTTTTCATTAGTTAAATTGTACCATGAGATTTCTGAAATGGTCAATGAAAATTAACGTGATTAACCTAGTCAAGCCAACTACTTAATGCCTCTTTTGAGGTAGTTTAGTATTCAATCATAAAGATATAACTTCATCTAAATTCTTTTTTGTCTCCTCTGTTAATTGATGGGTTATCATAATTACTGTGAGTTTTGGGTCTTCCAGAACCTTATTTTCAATAGCATTTCTAGTTTCAAAATCAAGGCCAGATGTCCCCTCATCTATAAACAAAAGCTTTTTATTTCGAATAAGTGCTCTTGCAATAGCAATACGTTGTTTTTGTCCTCCAGAAAGGTTTTTACCATTCTCAGTAATTTGATAATCAATTCCACCTGGTTGTCCTAATGTAAAATCCAAAAGAACACTCTTTACAAGTACATCATTTAAAACTTCGTCACTAAATTCCTCACCTAATGTAATATTATAACGGATACTTTCGTTTAGGATATAAGTATTCTGATCAATGAATCCAACAAGATTTCGAAGACTCTTTTGCTCTATATTACCAAGTTCTAACTCATCATAATAGACTAATCCACCGTATCCTTTTAAGATTCCTGCTAATATTTTAATTAATGTTGTCTTTCCTACTCCACTTTTCCCAACAATAGCATATTTTTTTCCCGAATAAAAAGTTAAATTTAATCCTGAAAAGAGTTCTTCATCATCAAAGTAGGAATAATGAAGACCTTTTATTTCAACTTTTGTCTTTAACTCTTTAATTTCTTTAATCTCTTTAGCTTCTATAGATCCTTCTAACACTTTAGAATTGTTCATAGATGTAATCTTATTATATACTGGAAGTGCAGAATCTATAAGCATCTTTTGACTTACCGCCATCTGTGCGTTTCCAAAAAAAAGTGAAGCAAGACTCATAAGCCCCACCACAGAACCTGGAGTTATTATTCCCTTAACAACCAATACCCCTGTGGCAATAATATAAATCATCTGAGACAATATAGCTACTGTGTTAATAATTGCATTAGAGGAGTAAATAACTTTATTGTATTTATATCGACTATCCTCTAAGTTTGTGGTAGACTTAGCAATTTGTATATTCATTTTATCTATACAGTTTTCTGATAAAAACACTCCAAATCCTAACATGATATTCTTAATTTTACTAGTAAAGATACCACTCGCATGGCTATAATCCTCTGCTACATTTTGCATACGAGGTGCTAGGTATTTAGGAGTAATCATGGTTACTAGTAAGCTCACTGGAAAAATAATAATAAATGACCAATGAATCATTGTGGCTCCAATAAGCGATGCTATCACTGAAATTATCTGATTAAGCATCATATAAAAAGGTTTTACTCCATTATTCAATACATAATCTACGTCCTGGGTTAACCAAGCTACATACATCCCACTATCTTTTGAATTATATTCTTCATAATCATATTCCATAAACTTTTTTGCAATATCAGCTCTTAAATCTATCCCAATAGCTTTAACCATTTTAGATTCATACAATCCATAGATATATCCCTGAATAGATTTTAAAACCATTATCCCTAAAACGATCCCAAGATATCTATAGAAATTATCTATATCTTGATTAATAATAGCATCCGTCATATTTAAGTTCATAAAGGAATTAACTACAAGAATAACATTACCTATAACTAAAAGTGATACCATTAATACCGCAAAACCTTTATGCTTAAAATAAATCTTTTTCATATAACCTCTCCTTCATGCCACGTTTTGCAAACTACCTTAATTATGGCATTTATCTGAGGTATAATCTAGGAATTATTTTTAGAATATTCCGACATACTTTCATAAAATTCGACATTTTATAATATTATTATTTCAAATAAGTATCCTAAAAGGGTGCGTTCAAAACTAACTTTTATAGTTAGAATGAAACGCACCCTTTGTTTTTTATAAAAAGAAAAGCTTGGAGATATAAATGTTTACAATGTATCTATAAGGTGAAGTATTTCCACATTTTCAGGTCCTAGTACAACTATTTCAGTATCTCTTTTTATAAACTCATTGTAATCTTGATGCAACTGCATCATATGCTTTTTGCCATCTCCTCACTTTATCTTAATATACATTTAAATTAACTAAAGTTCTATAAATTATTAAACTTTTTAATAAATCATAGTGTTTTATTCTCTAGTCCAAGAGAATACATACTCCATATTCTCTGGCAATTTTAATTCTGGTTCACATGTTATATCAAAAGAACCTTTAAGTCCTTTTTCTTTAACCGCATAATCAAAGTGCGCTGCTGCAATGCCTATATCAACTCTTTGAATATCATATTGAAATCTATCACTGTATCCTGGTTCTTTATATTCATAAAAGTGACATGAATTATCTTTTAATAGAATTCTCCAAGGTTGTTTATTTGATGCCGATGGTGCCAAACGAACCATTTCTAGAGGAAATTCTAAGTCTTTAGCCTCTTCTTTGGTAAGAGTTGAATTAAAATCATCTTTATAAAATAACATATCCCATTCTTTACGCTGGTCTGCTGAAATTGTTTTTCTCATCATAATTTCTTTCAAATGTTTCTTCGTAGCAGCATAACCATAGGGTGTTATGATTGGAAATATTTCATCTTCTCCTATATTCATTGCTTTTGCAAATCCTTTACGATTAAATGTTCCACCTAACCAACAAGTCCCAATGCCAAGATGAGCTAAATAAAGAATCACAGATTCAAGTTCATACCCTAGTGCTTCTAATGCCATTGGCTCTAATTTTATAGTAGTTCCAATATATTGCCTTGCTCCCTTAATGACACCATAAGTTCCAAGTGCCTTTCCACTTTCCATTCCTTTGTTATCAAGATAATGAAAATTCACCTTCTTTCCAAAAGGATTATCCAAAGAATTTACAAATGATTCTATTTGGATCTTTTTATCTGCTTCAATTTCTTTCTCTTCATAGTTTCTTACGCTATATCTCTTTATTACTGCCTTTTCTAATGGAAAATCAATATTCACTTATATTTCCCCTTTCTAACAATAAACAATTTCTGATTCTAATATTTATTTTGTAATATCTTTTGAAAGCTTTTTTATATTATCTGTTTTTATAAACTTCTACCTTGTGTTACAATAATAACACTACATTATGTTTAATATAAGTACTATCATTAAAGATAGTGTCCTTAACAATATTAACTACATAAAATAGCTATTAGGAGATGACTTATAATGAATAAAAAGTATGAAGAAGAATGTAAAACTTGTGAAATAGATTGTAATACAAAAAGTCAATTATGTTCCTTTTGCCTAGCTCAAAAAATCATAAAAGGAAAATGGAAAATGCTGATCTTTTGGCATTTGCAAAAGGGTAACGTCAGATTTAATGAATTGAATAGGCTTATACCAACTACACCCACTACACTTTCTAGACAATTAAAAGAATTAGAAAATGATGATGTCATAGAACGAAAAGTCTATAATGAAATTCCACCTAAAGTAGAGTACTCTTTGTCTCCTATAGGTAAAGAATTTACAACCGTTATGGAAAGTATGAAACAATGGGGAAATTCTTACATTCATAATCTTAATATTAAAAACTAATTTTTATCCTGCTGGAAGATTCTAATTCATTACCTTTGTTTTATCTACTTATAAAATAACTATATCTAATTATAATAGTATCACTAAATATAGTACACATTTTTTATATAAAAGTAACAAAGTTTCGCTACTTTTAATGTTAAAAAGTGTATTATAAAACTATAATTATTATGTTATAGTGTATATAATATATAGGCTTTCAGTATTAGAAGAGAGCAATATATAATAGATCAAGTGATTCTTAGACTCAGGTGGAGTTTGCTTATAAGGAATACATCTCTCCATCTGAGTCTTAGAAGAACTTATCCAGGGGCGTAGCAGCCGTCATCCCCCACCTTGAAGAGGATATGGGTATTACGGATGGTAGCCATCGGATAAAATCACAAGCTTTAAATGTAACTATTTAGAGCTAAATCTAGGAGGAATACCATGTTTTATCCAATAAAAAACACGAAGGTTTATGAGCAAGTAATCGAGCAAATAAAGCAAATGGTTGATGACGGTACTCTAAAAAAAGGAGATAAGCTCCCTTCTGAACGTGATTTAGTTGAACAATTAAATGTAAGTAGAGCTTCAATTCGCGAAGCACTTAAGGCATTAGAAGTCATTGGATTAATAGATTGCAAGCAAGGTGAAGGTAATTATATAAAAACAAGCTTTGAAGATAATTTATTTGAGCCCTTATCAATTATGTTTATGTTAGAGGAAAGTGACCCTGAATCAATTTGGGAGCTTAGAAAAATCATGGAAGTGGAGGCAGCAGGCCTTGCTTCAAAGAGAATAAATAATAAGGATTTAAAAGAGCTAAAGGAACTTACTGAAAGATTCTTAGACCTTGATAATGAAGAAATCCATGCTGAAATTGATAAAAAGTTTCATTATAAAATTGCAAAATGCTGTGGTAATATTTTAATATATAATATCCTTAAAACACTTTCAAATCTTGTAGATCACTTTATTAAAGATATAAGAAAATCTATACTAGTTGATAAAGGAAATAAAGAAATACTTTTTTCTCAGCACCATAATATATATTTATCCATGGAAAGCCATGATTCAAAGGCCGCTCGAAAAGCAATGGGTGAACATTTTGATTTTGCAAATAAATATATGAATAAGTGAAAAAATAAAAATATATAGCTTTATAGAAATCCAAAAATGACAGTATGTCAAGTATTACTGTCATTTTTATTTTTTAAATACTGTAAATCTCAATGTTAACTATTTAACTATTATATAAAACTTTTTAATATTATGGTAATATTATTTTGTGTGGTGGTCAGACCATCATACCGTTTAATTGTTTTTTTGCTTTTTTACAAAAAGATTGGAGGAATATATATGGAAATTTTAGTTTGTATAAAACAAGTTCCAGGAACTTCGAAGGTGGAAGTAGATCCTGTTACAGGTGTTTTAAAAAGAGATGGTGTAGATTCCAAAATGAATCCTTATGATTTATACGCCTTAGAAACTGCACTTAAGATTAAAGAAGAAAAAGGTGGTTTAATTAAGGTTATAAGTATGGGGCCACCTCAAGCAAAAGATGTTATAAAGGAAGCATATATGATGGGTGCAGATGAAGGCGCATTGGTTACTGATAGAAAGTTTGCAGGAGCAGATGTGCTTGCTACCTCTTATACAATTTCACAGGGTGTGAAGAAAATGGGTACATTTGATATTATATTATGCGGAAAACAAACAACAGATGGTGATACCGCTCAGGTAGGACCAGAAATGGCTGAATATCTTCAAATTCCCCATATTGCAAACGTTTTGAAAATAATAGAGGTAAAAGAAAAGTCTATTATCGTAGAAATGGATATGTCAAATACAGTTGAAATAGCTGAAGTTCAATTCCCTTGCCTTTTAACTGTAGAAAAAGATATATTTCAGCCAAGACTTCCCTCTTATAGGAAAAAAATAGCTACAAAAGATAGAGAAATAAAAATTATAACATTAAATGATTTTGAAGATAAAGATGAAAATAAATATGGACTTAATGGCTCACCAACACAGGTTGAAAGAATATTTCCACCAGATATAAATAATAATAGAGAAAACTGGACAGGTAATAGTACAGAGCTTAGTTTTAAAATAGCTAGAAAACTTAAAGAGTTAAAGTTTATATAAAGAAGGGTGGAATTCTCATGAGTAAGCTAATTTGTAATCAAGAAAAAGTAAATGACTCAAATGCTATAGAGTTAACAAAGATTTGCCCTTTTGGTGCAATTCAATACATAGAAGGTAAAATTGAAGTTAGTGCAGCCTGTAAAATGTGTAGGATTTGCGTTAAAAAAGGTCCTACTGGAGTAATGGAGTTTGTTGAAACAGAATCTTTAAAGGTGGACAAGAGTTTGTGGCGTGGTATAGGCGTATATGTAGATCATGTGGAAGGAGAAATACACCCTGTAACAATGGAACTCATAGGAAAAGCTAAAGAGCTTGCCTCTGTCGTCAATTTTCCAGTATACTGTGTATTTATTGGCTACAATATAAAGCAGAAGGCAAAAGAATTACTTCATTATGGTGTGGATGAAGTTTTTGTATACGACTACGAAGAGCTTAAGGATTTTAGGATAGAGCCTTATACTGCTGCCTTTGAAGACTTTATTAATAATATAAAACCATCTTCATTACTAATTGGAGCTACAACTGTTGGTAGATCCCTTGCACCAAGAATCGCTGCAAGATTTAAAACAGGCCTTACAGCAGACTGCACAATACTTGAAATGAAAGAAAATACAGATCTTGTACAGATAAGACCTGCCTTTGGTGGTAATATTATGGCACAAATTATATGTCCAAATAATAGACCTCAAATGTCAACTGTAAGATATAAGGTTATGAATGCCCCTAAAAGGCAATCTGATTCAAAAGGTAAAATCACCTTATGTGAAATAGACAAATCAAAACTTACATCAAATATTGAGGTATTAAAGATTACAAAAAAAGAAGTTGAAGGAGATATTTCTGATGCAGAAATAATAGTTGCAGTTGGTAGGGCCCTAAAATCAGAAAAAGATATGGCTATGATTGAAGAGCTAGCAAGTCTTCTTAATGCTAAAGTAGCTGGAACAAGATCATTAGTTGAAGAAGGATGGATAGATGCTAAAAAGCAAATTGGTCTTTCTGGTAGAACCGTTAAACCAAAGCTTATAATAGCCCTTGGAATTTCTGGTGCAGTTCAATTTACAGCTGGAATGAATAGTTCCGAGTGTATATTTGCAATAAATAAAGATGAAAATGCTTCTATATTCAATATATCTCATTATGGAATAGTTGGAGACATTTATGAAATAGTTCCTAAGTTAATTTCAGATATTAAAAACTCAATAGCCTAGTATTTAAAATCAAGGAGGTTTTTTTATGGATTATAAAAAGGTTGATGCTAAGGATATAGAATTTTTAGTATCTATATTAGATGAAAATAGAGTATTTAAAGGTGACTCAATAAATAATGATTTCAGCCATGATGAGATGGGTGGAATCAGCCACATGCCAGAGGTACTAGTGGAAGCTTTTTCTACTAAAGAAGTGTCAAGTATTATGAAATATGCCTATGAAAACATGATCCCTGTTGTGGTAAGAGGTTCTGGAACAGGACTAGTTGGAGCATCAGTACCAATTTACGGTGGCATTATGATAAGTATGTCCAAAATGAACAAAATACTTGAAATTGATGAAGAAAACTTAGCCCTAACCCTTGAGCCCGGTGTACTTTTAATGGAAATAAGCAAATACGTTGAAGAATTTGATTTGTTTTATCCTCCAGATCCAGGAGAAAAATCTGCTACAATCGGAGGTAATATAAATACAAATGCAGGTGGAATGAGGGCTGTTAAGTATGGCGTTACTAGAGATTATATAAGAGGTCTTGAAATAGTGCTCCCAAATGGAGAAATACTTAACCTAGGAGGAAAAGTAGTTAAAAATTCTTCTGGATACAGCATAAAAGACTTAATTTGTGGTTCTGAAGGAACTTTAGGTATAGTTACAAAAGTTATCTTAAAACTTATACCACTACCTAAAAAAGCTATATCTTTGTTAATACCCTTTCCAAATCTTGATATGGCAATAGGTACAGTTCCCAAAATAGTTAAATCAAAATCTGCACCAACTGCTATAGAGTTTATGCAAAGAGAAGTTATCCTTGCTGCTGAAGAATTCCTCTTGAAAAAATTCCCTGATAATTCTTCTGATGCATATCTTTTATTAACCTTTGACGGTAATAGCACCGAAGATATAGAAAAGGCCTATGAAAATGTAGCTAACATTTGCCTTAATGAAGGCGCTTTAGATGTATTTATAATTGATACAGATGAAAGAAAAGATGCTGTGTGGTCTGCAAGAGGAGCTTTCCTTGAAGCTGTTAAAGCATCCACAACTGATATGGATGAATGTGACGTTGTTGTCCCAAGAAACAAAGTTGCTGAATTCATTAAGTATACAAGTAAACTTCAAGAACAATTTGATGTAAGAATAAGAAGTTTTGGACATGCTGGTGATGGTAACTTACATGTTTATGTATTAAAAGATGATCTTACAGATGACGCATGGAAAGATAAGATAGAAGAAGTATTTGAAGCAATGTATAAAAAGTCCAGAGAACTAAAAGGCTTAGTGTCTGGAGAGCATGGAATTGGTTTTGCTAAGAAAACATATATGCTTCAACAGTACGGCTACGAATATGTTAACCTTATGAAAAATATAAAATTAGCCTTTGATCCTAAAAATATATTAAATCCAGGAAAGGTTTGTGAGTAAATAAGCTAAAATTAGTTAAATATTTATTACTTAAAATACATCACAATACAAGTTAAAAGCATTCCATTAAATTTCACTCTAATGAAATGCTTTTATCTTTTATTTTAAAATTTATGTTGTTATGCTGTTTTATTATTTCTATTAAATATACAAGAGTTTCCTTGAAGATCTCTGCATTTCCCACAAGAAATACATTTTGCCTTACTACTATCTTCCCCACTCCATCTATTTATTAAATCAGGTTCTCTCAAAAATGGTCTAGATAATGAAAAATATTGAATTTTAGTATTTTCTAATACATCTTCCATTAAGTCAAGTGATCTATTTCC
The DNA here is from genome assembly GCF_000703125.1 of Clostridium algidicarnis. NCBI lineage: Bacteria > Bacillati > Bacillota > Clostridia > Eubacteriales > Clostridiaceae > Clostridium > Clostridium algidicarnis. The sequence continues at coordinate 87,741 of NZ_JNLN01000001.1, forward strand.
ACCAACTAAAATTACTGGTATGTTTATTTCATCTGCTATCTTTGCAGCATATTTTCTAAAATATGATTCTTTTTCTAAATATTTAAGTCCTTTTTCTCTTATAGTTCTATCTTCCCCTTTTGCTCCTACAACTCCGCTGATTTCTATAGCATCAACTCCAAGTTCTTCTAATCTCTTGCATACATATTCACAGTCTTCAAAAGAAAAACCATCTTCTATAAAATCAGAACAATTAATTTTAATTAACACCGGGAAGTCTTTTCCAACCTTTTCTCTTACAGCTGCTAAAGTTTCAAATATAATTCTTGCTCTGTTTTCAATATTTCCACCATACTCATCAGTTCTTTTATTATAATGAGGACTTAAGAATTGGCTGTAAATATACCCATGTGCAGCATGAAATTGAACTCCATCAAAGCCTGAATTTTTAGCTCTTAAAGATGCATCTGCAAAACTTTCGATAAGACCTTTTATTTCTTCTTTTGTGGCTTCTCTTGGCATAACCCCATATACACTATGGGCTACAGCTGATGGTGCTAATATAACTCTTTCACCTACATTGAAGTTCGTTTGAGATCCACCATATGCAATTTGTAGTATTATATTTGTGTCAAAGTTATGTACTCTTTTAGTAAGATCTTTATATTCTTCAATAAATGAATCATCATAAATGCCCATCATTCCAGGATTTGGTTGTTCATCTTTTGTAACAAAAGCGTAGCCTGTTATTATAGTACCTACTCCGCCTTTAGCAAGATTTTCATATACATCATATAATTTTTCTGTGATATGACCTTTGTCGTCAGCCATACCTTCCCATGTAGCAGATCTAAAAAACCTGTTTTTTAGATCCATATTTTTTAAAGTTGTATTATCAAATAAACTTTTCATTTAAAACACTCCTTATTATAATGAAGCCCTATATATATTAAGAACGTCTTGTGCCTCTAAAACTTTGAAATCTCCAAGATTTCCTTTATTTGTGTAAATTATCTTATATAGTTTACAACTTCTTTATTTCTCTTTGATGGTCCAAAAACACTATCATCTTCTTTATACCCTACGGCTACAGCATAAAATGGCTCATACCCATCTGGTAATTTTAGTTTTTTAACTTGCTCAGCAAGAGTAAAGAAAAATCTAACAAATCCTACCCATACGGTTCCAAGTCCTATGCTTTCACCTGCAATTAGCATATTTTCAATTGCTGCAGAACAATCAACTAAAGAAGATTGAACCTCTTTTTTACCTGATATTATTATTAAAGTAGGTGCATTATAAAATATATTTCCTGCACTTTTTCCAACATTCACTATGCTCTTGTTGTCACTTTCTCTCATAACTTCTTTTGACTTATCACTTATAAAATTTATCATATCCCTATCTTGTATTACAGTAAAATGCCAAGATTGTGAGTTGTTTGCACTAGGAGCTTGTATCCCTGCATCTAATAATGCTTGCAATTCTTCTTCACTAATTTGTTTTTCTTTATATTTTCTTGTACTTCTTCTATTCTTTATTGCTTTTAGTACTTCATTTTCCATTTCTATCCACCCCTTAGTCTTTATTTTTTTATATACCTTACTAAAAGGACATAATCGATTCCGTATTTAATGATTTTCATCAGCAATAGCCATATTGCTTTTTAATATGCTGTATGCTATTATCATACTACAATGGTCCCAAATCGCAAGTACGCACTTTTTTATCACTAAGTATACAAAATGATACTATGTGATTTCGAAAATATGGAGGTGACAAAATGTCTAATTTAAAAAATAAATATAGCTGTTCAATGGAGTTAACCATGGACTTAATCGGTGGCAAGTGGAAAATTAGAATTCTTTGGTATCTAAATATGGGTACAAAAAGATTTTCTGAAATCAAAAGATTAATTCCCGATATTACTCCAAAAATGCTTACAACTCAACTTCGTGAGATGGAAAATGATGATTTGATAACAAGAAAGGTGTATCCACAAGTGCCTCCAAAAGTTGAATACTCTATAACAAAGTATGGTAGTAGCTTGCAAAATACACTTGATGAAATGTGCAAGTGGGGAACCACTTATGCTACTAATCATGATATTAAACTATAGATTTTAGCTTTATAAAAGAAACTTTAGACCTTCCCATCATTTACTATTTAAATATGTTTTAAAACTACAAATAGTAAATAAATAATTTAATACTATCCAAAATTATCAATAATATGCTTAAAAGCATTTCATTAAGTTTTAATCTAATGAAATGCTTTTATTTAGTACTTTTATTTAGTACTTTTATAAAACTTATATGTGATTAAAAAGTCTTTATACCATCCCATACCCTTTTTGCAAGTACTGGTGATGCCATTTGCAAATGCCTTAGGACAATATTTTGTGTTTCACCTTTTGCATGTACAAGACCAGATACAATATTATTTACTAAGTTCTTTTTTCCAAGGGTTGAAAGAGATTCATACTTCTCTCCTGCTTGTGTAAAATCATCTGGATTTTCTATTTCAGAGCGCATAATTTCACCAGCCACATATCTTCCATTCCCGCTAGATACCATAGATTTTGGTGAGAAGTTTTGTTGTTTATTAATTGGTATATTGCGAAAATCTGGACCTAGCCTATGGCGCTGTGCATCTGAATAAACAAAAGCTCTTCCTTGAAGCATTTTATCATCAGAAAATTCTAGTCCTTCAACCAAATTTGCTGGTGCAAATGCAATTTTTTCTACTTGCTCAGCATAATTTTCTGGATTACGATTTAGAACCATCCTCCCTACAGGTAAAAGTGGATACTGTGTTTCATCCCACACCTTGGTGTCATCTAGTGGATCGAAAGGAAGTGTTTTTTCATCCTCAGGATTCATAAGCTGTACACATAGCACATATTCTACTACCTCACCTTTTGCTATACTGTCATATAAATCACCACCAGCTATATCAGGATTTTTGCATGCTAGTAATTCTGCTTCTTTTTGATCTATACATTCTTCGCCTGCTACCGGTATCCAGTGATATTTCACGTAGTGCCTAGTACCTTCTTCATTTACCCAGACATAAGTACTTACACCATATGCCCTAATACGGCGAAAACTTTTCACAGTTCCTAAATCTGAAAAAAGCCATATTAGTATGTTGGTTGCCTCTGGATACTTAGCAAACAGTGTCCAAAAGTTCTCAGGATCTGCCATATTATTAACAGGAGATGGTGCAAGATGGCTAATAGCGTCTGGAACCCGAATAGCATCACGCACAAAAAATACGGGTATATGGTTACAGAGAAGATCAAAGTTACCTTCCTTTGTATAGAACTTAGTTGTAAGTCCACGTAAATTTCTAGACGTGTCTGGCGTTCCCTTATTACTTGCAGCCAAAGAAAACCTCACCGCCACTGGCACCTTTGTATCAGGCATTTGCAAGAATCCAGCTTTTGTATATCCCTTCATAGAACGAAGGGTAAGAAAATACCCAAAAGCACCATATCCTTTTGTATGAACTACACGTGGTAGAGTTGTAGAATAAGCAAAGTCTTCTAAGGTTTCATGTAAAACTGTATCTTGTACAAGCACTGGACCCCTCTTACCTACTGTTTGAGAATGTAATATCTGATTGTCTTTATATGTTTGTGTTAATTTTTGATGAAATGATTCAGTATCCATTGGATTACAGCTATCCCTATCCAAATATACCCCCCCTTATAAATGTGCTCCCATAAGGAAAAACACAATAATAATATAGTATATTCTTACTTACTATATATATTCATAAGGGTAATAACTCTGTATTTTATATATCTGAAATTGTATTTATACCTATTATATTTATCTATTTATTTTTAGGTTTTATTAAATTCTTTATTAGTAATATTAATCCAACAATTACTCCTACAATTAATATTGCTGGAATTATCCTATCAAGTGATTCTTAGACTCAGGTGGAGTTTGCTTATAAGGAATACATCTTTCCATCTGAGTCTTAGGAGAACTTATCCAGGGGTGTAGCAGCCGTCATCCCCCACCTTGAAGAGGATAGGGGTGTTACGGATAGTAGCCATCGTATAAATTAATAAGATGAAAATTGCAGTCTCATTATTTCACTCCAGTTTTCTCACTCTCCCATTAAAGGTGATATGACTCCTTTAGATTTAAAATTCTCAACACGCTGTCATCAATTCTTGTTTCATTAATTACGCCATTCTTTACTGCATCATAAATACCATTATAAGATTCTACAAAACTTTCAGGCATCAAAATAATATCAACCCCTGCTAAAACTGCCTTTACAGCACTTTCCTCTGAGGAATACTTCTTAGTAATAGCCCCCATCTCCATTGCATCTGAAATAACCACGCCTTTATAGCCAAGCTCTTTACGAAGCTTTCCTTCAATGATCTCATTTGATAATGAAGCTGGAATCCCATCTGACGTAATATTTGGTATAGTTATGTGAGAAATCATAACCATATCCGTTGTATCAATGGAATTTATAAAGGGAACTAATTCACATTTCTTTAATTCCTCCCATGTTTTTTCAATGGACACCTCACCTGTGTGTGTATCAGCTTTTGTGTCTCCATGTCCCGGGAAATGTTTTACACAGCTCATAATTCCTGCTTCATGCAGCCCTGAAATTTCTGCAAATACCATTTTAGAAACTAAATCAGGATCATTCCCAAACGAACGATTTCCTATTACTATGTTTTTAGGATTTGTGTTAATATCAGCAACTGGCGCAAAATCTAAATTAACTCCATATGATTTTAGGTATGCGCCTATAGTGAATCCAACATCTTTTGCCTTTGCAACATTTTTGGTTTCTCCAATCTTTTGCATACTTTCAAATTTAGGTACATCAAAATTTGGTGACTTTGCAATTCGCGATACAATTCCACCTTCTTCATCAATGCTCACAAACAAAGGAATAGTACTTTGCTTTTGCATATCAGAAATAAATGTGGTTAACTGCGTAGGATTTAAAATGTTTTTACCAAATAATGCAACACCGCCTATTGGGTATTTCTTAAGAGTTTCTTGCATATTTGTATCAAGTTCTACCGCTCCATCGTTTGTTGAATCATTGATTTGTTCAGATGTTAAATTAAGTTCCAAATCATCAGGTCGTATAATAAAAAGTTGCCCGATTTTTTCTTCAAGTGTCATGCTATGAAGTAACTTTTCTGCCTTAGATTCTGTTTCTACTATAGATGATGAGTTATCCTCACCTGCGTCAACTTGTGGTAAGGGCGATGAATCATTAGAAGATGAATCCTCATTAATACTACACCCCGAGAGCATTAGCAGTGATAAAGCAAGTAATCCATAAATGAATCTTTTCATATTATAAGACTCCTTTCTAAACCGAAAATATAGAAAGTTACTTGAAATAAACTCAATTCCTTATTTACAATATTATATATATTCCTATATTATAAGATATTGTTGAGTATCTTGTTTTTTGCATTTATACTCTTAATATTTTATAACACATCTCTACAAGCTCTCCTATTTTTCTTCCACTAGTCAGAATTAATTACTGTTTCTAACTATATTTTTAGAGCTAACATAAGTTGCATAAAAGTATCCACCATATATTATAGCAAGTGCTAAGGATATCATCATTGAAGATTTCCCTATTATACTACTATTGTAAATGCTGAAAATTTTATTTATCACTATCATGCCAATTATTGAGTGGATAATTGCTAAAGCTAAAGGTATCATAAAATATATTAAGTTTTGTATTAATATTGCTTTGTTTATTAATTTTTCAGTAACACCTATTTTCTTAAGTGAGTTATATCTATCAAGGCTATCACTTATATCAGATAATTGCTGCAACGCAAGTACCGCTGCGCTGGATACTAGAAACACTATTCCTAAATATACACCTACAAATACAATCATTGTTGTTGATCCATATATTCTTAAATGTACCTTTTCTACTGTATTTCCAACAACTTGAATAGCTCTATCATCCACATGTATATTCTCTGAAATATTATTTGAGAAGCTTGAGAACATTTTTTCTAATCCTTTTGGGTCATCTCCTTCAAACATTGCATTAAATCCCGTGGAATATAAATTTAACTCTCCCTTGAAATTATCAGGGATAATTAAATAGAAGAAATTCATATGGGATCCAGTAGTAACTATGTTTTCCTTTACGGGAACCTCATTGGTAATAGTGTAAACTTTATCATCTATATTTATAGTCTTTTCGTTTTTCATAAATTCATCTAGAGCTCTATTCATTTCTCCATAATTAGACACAACCAAGACTTCTTCTTCATTTAAGAGAATAGGTCTTTGTCCTTTAAGCTGTACGATTGAATTATATTCAGATACCCTTATAGTAGACACCGGACCATCGATGTAGTTTTCAGTAAAATCTTTTTTTTCTTTATTGGTCAAATATTTATCTAATAAGTCACCTATAGTTATATTAAGTTTATATTCATTAAAAAACACATGTTTTTCATAGTCATCATAGTTAAACTTCATTATATCCATATATTCTTTTATTTCCTTTATTTTTTGATCTTCTTCATTTACATAGATTTGACTTGTAGCATCAAAAGAAGTATTTCCCTTTATCAACTTATCATAACTACCTTTAAAGCTAAACATAGTAAATAAAAGTGTAATTGTTAAAAAGATCATAAGACATATTACAGTCATTGATAAAAAATTAGTATTTATTTTATTATTTATTTGTCTTAGTACAAATATATTTAAATTTTTAAAATATATTTCTTTATTTTTTTGTACAATGTGAATAAAGAAATTAGAGAGGCTAAAAAAGAATAACAAGGTTCCTACAATTCCAATAAGGATAGAAATTATAAATAAAATATTTTCTGGGTTTAATCCAACTTTCAATATTAATATATATGAAACTACCAATATTACTACAGATAAAATAAATACAACCACTGAAAGAAAAGGATTATTTATTTTTATTTTTTCATTTTTCTTTGATGCATTTAGCATATCAATTAACTTGTATTTAGAAATAGTATTCTGATTGAATATCATCACCAAAAGAAATATTATACCAAAGTATAAAGCAGATTTCATAACTGCACTTACTGAAATAATAAATTTATATTTGTTTATGTTAATGAATAAAAGCTTTGCTGTTAATATAGACAGGCCTTGTGATACTATGATTCCAAGTGCAATTCCAAAAACTAGGGATATCAGACCTACTAAAATAGTTTCAATAATTAATATTTTTGAAATTTTACCCTTTGACATACCTAACGTCATATATATACCTAGCTCTCTTTTTCGCCTTTTTATTAAAAAGTTATTAGCATAAGCTATAAGTCCACCGAGAACAAATGCTACAAATATAGATGCTCCAGCTATAAGCTTATTTAATGTTGATATATACGCTGCAGTATTTTTACCCATTTCAAGCATTGAATTTTGAACTTCAATAGAATTGAAACTGTAAAATATACATACAGCAAAAGTTAAGGTAAGAAAATATATAGAATAATCTTTAAAACTTCTTTTGACATTATTTATTGCTATCTTAAAAAACATCCCCAATATCCCCTCCAAGCAAAGTTACAACTTCAATTATTTTATTAAAGAATTCTTTTCTCGTATCATTTCCGCGTATTACTTCATTGAAAATCCTACCATCCTTTATAAATAAGATTCTATGGGCATAACTTGCTGTAAAAGGATCATGTGTAACCATCAATATTGTAGCTTTAGATTCTTTGTTAATCTTTTCAAATGAGTCCAAAAGTAATCTTGAAGACTTAGAATCTAAAGCACCCGTAGGCTCATCAGCTAATATAAGTGAAGGTTCAGTGACCAAGGCTCTTGCAGAAGCTACTCGTTGCTTTTGACCACCTGACATTTGAAAAGGATATTTATTTAGCACCTCAGTAATTTCAAGTTTTTCTGCAACCTTTTTAACTAGTCCATCTATTACAGTAATTTGTCTATTTTGTATTGTCAAAGCCAAGGCTATATTTTCATAAGCTGTTAAAGTATCAAGAAGGTTAAAATCCTGAAATATAAAGCCTAATTCATCACGTCTGAATTTTTCTATATCCTTTGCCTTTAACTTTGTAATATCCTTATCATTTATAATAATATATCCTGTTGTAACAGTATCTATAGTTGAAATACAGTTGAGTAAAGTTGTCTTACCACTACCAGACGGGCCCATTATTCCAACAAATTCTCCCTTATCTATATTAAAGCTTATATTGTCCATTGCTTTTGTTATATTCCCCTTATTCCCATAATACTTTTCAACTTTTTCAACCTTTAATATGCTTTTCATTATTTTTCCTCCATAATTCCATATATTTTGTTTGTAAAAATACTTTTGCTTCGTATACTTGTATCATTTCACCTCAAATTCAGTGCCAGTTTCTATAATATCTTTACCATCTACATAAATGTTAACAAAATAGTGACCTGTTTCAAGACCTTCTGGAACTGATAACTTTGAAAAGAAGTATCCAGCATCATTTACATCTATACCTTCTTCAATCAAAAATCTGTTTTCTTTTGCATGTTTTTCTTTATACCATACGATTTGTGCTTTTTTAATCCAGAATCTATTACTCTTTGCAAAGAAATGAACTGCCTCTTCTTTTGAAAACTCTGTAGCTATACTTAAAGGTTTTCCATTGTCATCAATACTTTTTGATACAACACCATCTACAATTTTTGGTTTGTTATAATAAGTATAAACAAAGTATACTCCAACCAACATAAGAATAACTACTACACTTGCAATCACCACTTTTTTCAATTTTAATTCCTCCTAATTTACTTTGTATTTACAATCATTATCTTATCAGGGTTATCTAAGAATACATATTTGTTTATATTTTATTAAGGTTACATTTTTGCAAGGTTAAAAGTATAGTGAGATCTTAAAAAACAAAAATAACGAGTTTACATCTACTAAAGTGTTAAGTAGTTATAAACTCGTTATTATAAAATCAATCAACTAATTAAATTAACTTTTCCTAAAGGAAAGATAATATTAACCTTTGTTTCTTTTCCAACTTTTGAAGTTACATTTATCCCTAAGCCAAGCTGATCAGAAAGTTTTTTACACAAGTAAAGTCCTATTCCAGTAGACTTTCCAAACCTTCTTCCATTCTCTCCAGTAAAACCTTTTTCAAATACTCTATTTATATCATTATCTATAATACCTACGCCGTTATCTTCTACTGTAAGAATAATATTGTTTTCATTTTTAACAGTATATACTTTTAACACTCCATCATTTTGTTGGATGTATTTAATGGAGTTTCCTATCAATTGATTTAAAATGAACTCTAACCATTTAACGTCACCATACACAGTGCCTTCTATATCATCTATATCAATTGAAATCTTCTTACTTATAAGGTATCTGGAATTTTTCTTTATGACGTTTCTTACTAAAGTATTTAAAGAAACCTCTTTAATAATATAATCTTTGCTTACATTATTACTTCTTGCGTAATATAGTACTTGTTCAATGTATTCTTCGACTTTTTTTATTTCATAATTAATATTTTTGGTAACCTCATTTTGATTGTTTTCTATAATTAGTCTTGCTGAGGCAATAGGGTTTTTTATCTCATGCACCCAAATTTCTATATATTCTCTATATTCACTTTCCATATCTTTATATTTCTTTACATGTTCATGCATACTCTTGTTAGCCTGTTTTAATAAGTCATATACAACCTTACCTTCTATGAATTCTGGTTCTTTAATAATCTCAGAAAGGAGATATTTTTTATCCAAATTATCAATTATGCTGCTTACTTTGTCGTAAAAGTTTTTATACTTAATAAATTCTAAAAACATATAAGAAAGAAGTGGGAAAAACCAAATGAAGAAAATCAAAAGAATAGTATTGACGCTAATGTTAATGAGTAGCATAATGACGCATATCATAATGAATATTATAAAATTAATTAGTAAAAATAAAGCTCTATCTTTAAAATAAGTTCCTATTCTCATGGCAGTATATATCCTAATCCACGTCTTGTTTCTATGTTTTCTTTCATCCCCACTTCTTCAAGCTTTTTTCTTAATCTTGTAACATTAACAGATAAATTATTATCATCTATAAAACTATCTGAATTCCACATAAAGTCCATTAAATCATCCCTTGATACTATTTTCCCTTTATTTTTAATTAAGCAGGAAAGTATCTTAATTTCATTTTTTGTAAGTTCTGCTGAAATACCTTCATATGTAATAGATCCATTAGACAAGTTAAATTTTAAATTATTATAATTAATTATATCTTTAATATTAAAACCATTGACTCTTCTTAATAAGGATTCCATTCTTGCCAAAAGAATTTGTGTATTATATGGTTTTGAAATAAAGTCATCGGCACCTAAATTCATACTCATAAGTTCATCCATATCAGTGTCTCTACTTGTAACTATTATTATAGGTACATCCGAGCTTTTCCTTATTTCTCTACATATATAGTATCCATCAAATATAGGCAGATTTATGTCTAGAAGTATTAAATCAGGTTCTTCCTTTAAAGTATAATCAACAATGTTCTCAAAATTTGTTGGAGCAACAGCCTCATATCCATATTTAATTAGAAAGGTTCTAAGTTCTTCTCTTATGGTTTCAGTATCTTCTATAATAATTATTTTTGACATAGTCTCAACTCCTAGTATGAAATCTATTCGCTTAACAATATTATAATTGATTATAATCAGTTCTGCAAAAAAGGTTATAGACGTAAAAGAAACTATAGTGAATTCCTATTCTATGATTTTACAATGTATTGTTAGGTTCTTTTTGTCCCTGTTTTATACATCTCGTACTAAAATAGAAGGTCTGCAATAGACAAATACTAATGTAATTTATAAAATGGAGAGACAGTTAAAATTACCATGTTAGTTCTATAAGTGGTTAATCAATTCATCTTCAAATCTCTTTTAAATAATTTCACCTGGGTTACCCCCTATGATATTATAAAAGAGAATATCTTTTACAACTACTGAATTAGCAGCAATAATTGCCCCGTCACCTATGTTAGCTCCAGGCACAATAGTAAAGTTTTTAATTTTGACCATACTTCATTTTTTATACCTCCATTTTATGATTTCATATATACAATTATAACAGACTCATGCTAAAAAGCACCTCATTAAAATTTATTCACATAATCTTTTAAATTCTTTTCAAAAATTATGACAGTTCGATTTATCGAACTGTCATAGACAATATAAATAGGTTTTTGCACATAATACCGAAACTATCCTTACCTTGTCTCCTTATTTAGCTTTTTGAGCATTACTTAACCTAATAAGCCCTATGGATGGTGGATTTAAAAATCTAAAACGTAACATTTTTGGTCCGCTTACACCTAGGCCAGAACATACATACTGTGTATGACCATTTTTCTCGTGTACTCCCGTAACATTTATTTTGCCAGGGAATAATCCATAGTTAGGAGAAGTAACAGGGCCAATAAATGGCAAATGAAGTTGTCCACCGTGTGTATGACCATTTATACTCATATCCCAATCAATCCATTCATCATCTCTTTCACCCAAAATATTAGTTCTGTAATCGTGAATCCATTCGTCTTCATAGTCAATCTCAGTTGGTAGGTGGGATACTTCAACAGTAAAAGGATCTTCACTGTCTTCATATTTCTTATTAAAAGTTTCTAGTGCGTTCACAAGTTCCCTTTGAATTTCCTGATAGATTTCGTATCTACCTACATATGGATTTGTTCTTAACCATATGGATTCATCACCTCTCTTAATTTCAGCCCCGGGATATAAGGGCTTCACTTCATATTTGGCGAATAAATCATAAAACTTATTTCCTCTTACTAAGGGAACAATACTATTATTTTCATCTGCGTTCCCTAGAATATAGTATCTGTCACCACTGTTAGGTAAACCTTTTAATAAGTCTTCTAAAGGAGTCAAGTCATCATTTTCATCTGTGATATAATCTCCTGTAAAAAGAAGTAAGTCATACTTTTGTTTCTTTATTAGTTCAACCAGTTTTACTTGTTTCTCACCAAAGCTCTTTCCGTGCAAATCGGTTATTTGTAAAATACGATAACCTTCAAAGCCTAAAGGTAAATTAGAATTATTCATTATTACTTCATCTACAACTATCCTTTGATTATCCCAAACGGTAAAACCAACTATTAATATGATTAATAATAAGATAATACCTGGGATCATAAACCTTCTTGATTTCATTTTCATAATATAAATCATCCTTTCAGTATATAGAGCAGAACATAAAAAGCATCCATGTCTTGATATAAATCATACCCGAAACATAGATGCATTTTATCCGCCCTATCATAACTAAAACCTATTTAATTGTGATGAAATTCTTACGATTTCCCTACAAAGCAGGAATAGCAACCTCAAATATTATCGTTTCATTTTCGCTGAATGCAGATATAGTACCTCCATGCAACTCCACAATTTCTTTTGAAATAGCAAGTCCTAGTCCTGCACCACCATTTTGAGTTATTCTGGCCGCATCAAGTCGGTAAAATTGTTCAAAAATCCTACTAAGTTTCTCCTTTGCAATTGTATTACCATGATTTAAGACCTTTAATTTTACACCATCGTTGTTTTGTATAACCGATATTTCAATGGTAGTTCCGCTAAAGCTGTAATTTACGGCATTGCGCAGCAAATTGTCCAAAACACGTTGCAATTTGTCCACATCACATTTTATCATTATATCAGGAGCTACAGATATAGTGCAATTCAAGCCTTTTTCTAAAAATATGGGTTTAAATTCATATACGTTCTGTTCAATCATCCTTGTTAAATTAACACTGTTTAGATCAAGGGTTAAGGTAGTAAAATTGAAACGTGTAATTTCAAAAAACTCATTAATTAAGTCTTCCAGCCGCTTTGCTTTTCCAAGTGATATTGAAAGATACCTTTCCCGCTGTTCTTCTGAAATTTGGATTTCATCACGTAGTAGTGTAAGATAACCAATAATTGAAGTTAGCGGTGTCTTCAAATCATGTGCTAGATATACAACTAAATCATTTTTACGTTGTTCTGCTTCTTTTGCATTTTCTTGACTCCTTTTGAGATTAGTCTTTATAAGGTTCATATCCTTTTCAACATCATTTAATTCTTCCGGAAGCTCAATGATTTTTTCATCCACAGTATATATGTCTTTTGTTGCAAGAATAATTTCGTCAAGATACTTTAATGTTTCAATCCAGCAAAAAATAAATATTATCAACACTCCAAGTCCCCATGTTAAAACAAATGCAACAAATTTATTATTCCAAATAAACATAGAGGTGTTGTACAAAAAGTTATCGGTTGGATCTGTTAAGCCATGTAATTCCAAAAAAATAATAAGCAACAAAAATAAAGAAAACGAGAAGGTAACAAGAGATACATATAACCTTTTAATTAGTTTTTTTGTTAATTTGTATTTCATTTTCTTTTTTTCTTTACTCAATTTGATAGCCAACTCCCCACACCGTTTTTATGAATTTTGGGTTTTTCCGGGGCTCATTCATCTTCTCACGTAAACGTCCGATGTGAGCCATTACTGTATTGTTATTATCTAAGAAGCTTTCACCCCAAACTACTTCAAACAATTCCTCAGATGAAATGACTCTTCCTTTATTTTTGCATAAATACCATAAAATTGAGAACTCTATGGGTGTTAGTAGGATTTGTTTCTCATAAAGAAAACATTTATGGGTATCTTTATTAATCACAAGACCCGCAAAATCATATTCATTTGTATTTTCAAGAACCGTTTCCTCTGTTTGATTATATTGTGTATATCTACGCAATTGCGCCTTTACCCTGGCAGTCATTTCCAGAGGATTAAAAGGTTTTGTAATATAATCGTCAGCACCTATGGTTAACCCTGCAACCTTATCCATATCTTCAGTTTTTGCGGTCAGCATAATAACTGGATAACGGTATTTTTCCCTAATCCTTTGACAAATTTCGAATCCGTTAATATCTGGTAGCATTACATCTAATATAGCTAAATTTAGGTTTTGGGTTTTAATACATTCAAGCGCTCCTTGTCCCGTATAAAATTTATAAATATTATACCCTTCATTTTGCAAATATACTTCCACTAAATCAGCTATTTCTTTCTCATCATCAACTATTAAAATATTTATATCTTTATCCACAGAACCCCCCCTTTGACTAATTATTTACTCTAAACTCAAAATAAGATTCTTATACCTAGTAATTTTCTGGGCCTTAGAAATAGTTCATAGGAACAAAGTGATCCTTTCACTATAACTTCACCATGTATTGGCAGGTTCTCTTTCTCCCGGTTTTATACATCTCATGCCATAATGGAACGTCTACAATGTCTATTAGTTCAGCACCACTATATTTACACGTTTTCCTAGAAGCCACATTTTCAGGATTACAAGTTATAATTACCTCATTCATATCGTGTTTTTTAGCTAGTATAAATAATAACTTACAAGCTTTTCCTGCGTAATGTTTTCCTCTAAATCCTTCGAAAATCTCATATCCTATATTGCCACCATATCTTGTATTCTCATTATGCCCCACGCGTAGATCACATTTCCCAACCTTTACCCCATCTATATTTCTAGTAATAGTAAAATAGTATGCAGGTACATATCCCTTCTCTTTGTTTTCATCAGCAGTTTTATTTAATTGTAAATAGATTTCTTCATCATTTAAATCAGCTGTATCATAAAATAGCATTGTCACTTCCTCCTAAAGTTATAAAAAATAAAAGATATTAATTTATTGTACAAAGAGATTTAGAAGTTTTTTCCTTTAGATTCTCCTGGTTTATTCGTTACGTAACAGCTGATAAAATGTAGTTTCAGGTATTATCTTAATATCTAAACCCTTTAAAATCATATCCTCAGCTTTTTTTTGTTTTGAACTTTTTCCTCCTTTAATAGATGCACAATAAGAATTGTCACCTAGAATAAGATAATTTGTTTCCTTAGTAACTCCATTTTTGCATATACCACCAACGTTTGCCACATACTGCATGGCAGTATGTCTATCAAATTTATCTAATTGTCCAGTAAATACACATCTTTTCTGATATAAGGGGTGCATTTCATCAAAAACATCTGTATCTGACACAATATCTTTTGCTGAAGCATAAAGCTTATGTTTAGAACTTACCTTTTCTACAATTTGGATGTTTAGTATTTCACAAATCTGTTTTTCACTGTATATTTCTATAGAACCCATTTTTTCACGTTGTTTTGCCCTTTCTAACCAAGGCTCCCAAATTTCATCAAAGGTATCTTGTGTACAAAAACGCTTATAAGTTACATCATTCATTATAAGACAATCGCTTGTTGAATAAAAAGCATTGTATACCCTACAATTCATATCTTCAAAAATGCATTCTAAGAGTCTTGGATGCGTATATTTTAATTTAGTCTTAATTGAAATTTTTTTATTACAAAACTGTTTTCCATCTTTAGTGCTTTTCTGAATTTGCTCTAAATATGCTTCACGATAATTTTCGCTAAGATGAGATAAACATTTTATTAATTCATAAGTCATTTGCACATCATTATCTGCTCTATGTTGCCCGGTATCAGTGATTTTAAAGTAATCGACTAATGTACCAAGTTTAAAGTTAGGAATATCATTAATCAAGCTTTTAGCCAGAGACACCGTATCAATTCTTTCATTTTCTATAGGTTTACCTAAATACTTTTCGCTATTATGATTTAAAAAACGATAGTCAAAAGAAACATTATGACCAACAAGTGGTAACTTATTTGAAAAATCAATAAATTCCTTGATAGCAATATCAGTTGATACTCCTAATGCAACGTCTTCATCTGATATTCCAGTTAATTGTTTGATAAAGGGTGGAATAGGAGTATCTTGTTTTATGAATGTATGAAAGGAATCCTGGATATCTCCGCCTTGGATTTTGACTGCCCCAATTTCTAAAATATTACAAAAGTCAATAGAAAAGCCAGTAGTTTCTATGTCTACAATAATATATTCATTTTCTGTAATAATTGATGTTTTATTATTCATAGTTTCTCTTTAGTGGTAGAGTGTACAATAAGTACCAAACACTCACTAAAACTCATCTCCTTTATATATTATATATCTCATTTATCCCATGGCTACCATCCGTAACACCCCTATCCTCTTCAAGGTGGGAGATGACGGCTGCTACGCCCCTTTATAAGTTCTTCTAAGACTCACTTGATAAAGTGCAAATCCACTTTATACGTTACAACTACTATAATGTTCCATAGTTAAACCATTAATATGTTAACTATAATTTCGACATATCTATATATAGTCCTTTAAAATATTAATTATATTTTTAAAATAACTATACCCTCAATCTTGTGAAAAAATATTCTATGATATTCTATTTTTAAATTATATTTATACTCTATAATATTTTATAACATATCTCTACATTTCCTCTTATTTTTATTGTTTCACATATAAATAATTAGAGTAGACGCACACTAAAAAGCACTTCATTAAATTTTAATCTAATGAAATGCTTTTACCTAATAATTTTCTTGGCCTCTGAAATATTTGTAGGAAATAAAGTTAGCCTTTTGCTACTCCACCTAAAATACGAGCAAATATGCTACTATAACTAACATTGTACTTAATAACGTTCCTAATAAGTAGTATTCTGAAAACTTCGGATCATCGGCAATCTTATTATACCTAGCTATTGACTTCGCAGTAAGAACAAATCCAATAGCAGAATATTGCTCTACAGAAAGTAACAATAAAATTATACAACGCTCAAGTATACCTATAAGTGCTCCCGCATTTGGGTGTCCTCCCACTTCGTCTTCATTCATCGTTGGTTTATATCTATATAGCACTTTCTTAATTGTTATACTAACCGGTTTTATTATAATAAGTAAAACTAATATCCAAGAAAAAATACTTAGAACATCGGCTGGTAATCTATTTAAAATAGATTGAATACAATAGATATAACTGATAGGTTCGGATAGAAGATATATGGTCAAAGTAGTAACCATAATTATAAGAATATGTATTATCTGATCAACAAAGTATGCTAATACATCTATTTTGTCATTTATTGTTATTTTATTTTTTATAAAGAACTTTATTAACTCAACTGTAAAATGAGCTATAGAAATAATAAAAGCCCATTTTAACAGTTGAAAACTAAATACTGGAATAATTACAAACATCATTGAAAACAAGTATATTACACTATGTTTCAATAGCTTTTTGAATGATTCATCCTTGTTTAGTGCTAATTCAGAGGACTGTAAGTAGAAATCACCTAATACATGACCAATTAAAAATAAAATCAACATAATCTTAGCCATTGGTTCCCCCCCTATCCTTACTTAAAAAAGTGTTAACTGTATCTATTGCAGATTTGTAAGAGTAGAACCGGGCATTACTTAGTGCTTTATTTACACTAGATTGGCCAATGTTAAGGATATTTGCCGCTTTATATTGATTTTTATCATTCGAAATATATGCGTAAATAATTTCTTTTTGCCGGTCTGTCCACTTGGATTTTAATGCAGTACAGACAGATAAGATAGAATTTAATAGTTCATCTATTTCAATATTATTTTCTTCTGAGCATATCATAATATTAGAATCTCTCTCCGTATATTGAAATCTTTTACTTTCAATCTCTTTAATCATTTTTCTTGCACGATGATATGCAGGCCCATCAATTTCTAATGAATTATCAAAATTAATATCTGTGCTAATCTCACCAATTCCAATACCAAAACGTAATTCAATGGGTGTCATTGCCATTTCAACCTCACAAATAATGTTCATAATATTATTTCTACTTTTAAGCAACCCCTGAAACTCGTCTCCTAAAGTAATGGTAAATTTAGATGCAATATCTTCTGAGTATTTAGTGTTGATATCTGCTAGCACATTCTTAAACTTCTGCTGTATAACTTTTCGATCTTTTATTTGTTTTGAATCTACAATATCGCCAATAATAGCAACATATTTATCAAGGAAAAATAAGGAAAACATCTAATCACCTCTCCTATATTATATCAAAACCAAAGATGCATTACAATATGAATCATTGCCTTTAATTCATTCAGACATACATCTTTGCATCCTCTCTTATTTTTATGGTTTCACATATAAATAATTAGAGTAGACGCACACTAAAAAGCACTTCATTAAATTCTACTTTAATGAAGTGCATTTACTTGGTAATTTTCTGGCCCCTAGGGTAGTTAATTGTTAATTGTTTTTATTTATAAACTATTACTCTATCTTCTAAAGGTTTGAATTCTTTCTCACCTGGGTTGGATGTTGGTTTTCCAAATGGCATTTGTGCTCTCATTTCCCAACCTTCTGGTATATTCCATTCTTTTTTTACCTCTGCTTCTATAAGCTCATTATAGTGTTGAAGTGATGCACCATATCCATTTAATTCTAACGATGTCCAGATATTGAATTGATTCATTCCACTTGATTCCTTTGACCATATTGGGAAGTTATCCTTATATGTTGGAAATTCATTTTGCAAATATTCTACTGTATCGTTATCTTCAAAAAATAATATTGTTCCATAACCCGCATTAAATGAATTAATTTTTTCTTCAGTAGCAGAAAATTTATCTGCATCTACTATTTTTCTTAGTGATTCTTTAGTTATATCCCATAGTTTTGTATGCTGCTTATCTAATAATAAAACTACTCTAGCAGTTTGTGAATTAAATGCTGATGGTGTATATTTTACTGCATGCTCTATTATCTCTTTAATTTTATCATCAGATACTACCTTCTCTTTACTAATTTCATAATATGATCTTCTTCCTTCTATTGCTTCATAAAAATTCTTTGTCATTTTTATTCCTCCATTTTTTTAGTTTTTTTTCATTTCTATAATTAATATGTGAGATGTACTTTTTGATTTAATTATAATATCTTCTTCTACTATTTCTAATGCATCTTTATCATTTAACACTATATTATTAATTTCTGAACTTCCTTCTATTTGCACTAAATATGATTGTCTTCCTTCTCCTACTTTAAAATCTATTTCTTTATCTTTATCTAGTTCCAATACATAAATATTTGCATCTTGATTAATTTTTATTGGCGCATCGCCTTTGACACTTGATACTATTTGTAGCCATTTATTCTTTCTATCTTCCCACTTAAATCTATAGTCTCCGTAATTTGGGGTAAGTCCCTTTTCATTTGGAAGTAGCCATATTTGTAAGAATCTAGCTGTGGTATCTCCATAATTGTGTTCAGTATGAGAGATGCCTGTTCCAGCACTCATGTATTGTACATGACCTCTTGTGATAGTGTTTTTATTTCCTATTGTGTCTCCATGATTCAGTTCTCCATCTACGACATATGATATTATTTCCATATCTCTATGAGGATGCATTTCAAATCCTGTATTAGCTTTAACTAAATCATCGTTTATTACTCTTAAAACTCCAAAATTCATATTGTCTCTATTATAGTAGTTTGCAAAAGAAAAATGAAAGATACTTTGTAGCCATCCTAAATCTGATCTACCCATGTTTTTATTGTCTAATTTTCTTAACATAGCTTTCTCCTTTCAATTTAACTAGTATTTTTATCTTATTATTATTTAGTACTTAGTTACTTTTAGTTACTTGGTATATTTACATTATTGCATGTAGGTTTTTATATGTCAAGTATAATTCAAAATTATTTTAAAATAAAAAAAATCCTCTACATAATGCAAAGGATTTTGAATCTAACTTTAATTATTCTATCCACTTTTCAGCCCATTTTTGAACTTCATCCATAACCCTACTCAAGTCTTTTCCTTTCTCTGTGAGTTCATACTCAATTCTTACCGGGGTTTCTGGATAAACTGTACGCAGTACTATTCCATGGTTTTCTAATTCTTTAAATCGTTCTGTGAGCATTCTTGCACTCATATTTGGTATAGCAGCAGATATATCAGAGAAACGTTTTTGGTCATTTAGTAAGGTTCTTATGATTAATCCAGTCCATCTTTTACCTAATAGTTCAAAAGCCTCTTCAAATTTTGGACATAAATGATAATTTTCCATGCAATTCACCCCATATATATATCATATCATAGCTGGTATAATAAAGTAAGTACATTGTTTAAATATACTTACTTGTATTGCAACTTGTTAATATAACTCATTGGCTCTAGATGCAATTAGAAAAAATAAAGTGACCCCCTTATTGCTTAAAGTATAAAAAGTACATATTCAGACACACTAAAATTCATAGGGAAGATTCCTTATATAAATTTGAGCTTTACATTATTATTTTAAAATTTAAAAACTATTATAATAAGGAAGGAGAATATTAATGGACTTTTATAAGGTAATTGAAAACAGAACAAGTAATAAGAGCTACAAATCAACCCCTATACCCAAAGAAAAATTAGATAATATTATTAATGCTGCTTTAATGGCACCTTCATGGAAAAATAAAACTTGTTATAGATTTATTTTTATCAATGAGCGAAAACTAATAGATCAAATATCTAATACAATTATAAACAAAACAGACAAAACAGCAAATGCAGTTAAACAAGCGCCGATAATTGCTGTTATAGTGGCAAATCCATCGGAAAGCGGTGAAGATGATAACAAATCATATTTTATGTTAGATTGTGGTATTGCTATGGAACATCTCATATTAGCAGCAACAAATGAAGGTTATGGAACCTGCTGGATAGGCTCTTTTGATGAAGAAACGGTAAGTAAGGTTTTAAATATCCCTGAAAATTTCAAAGTAGTTGCAATGACTCCAATTGGTGAAACCGATGAAAATGATGAGCATTATCCGCCAAAGGATATCTCCAAACATATTTATTACAACAGTTGGGAGAATTCAAATAGGCAATAATACCTCTTTAATTTTTATACAAAGGGTTTGTGCAACCCTTATTACAAATAAGGCATCAATAGGGTTGCACAATTTCAAAATTTAATATTTACTATAACGTTATATTTATATCTGGATTCCATATAATTATTAATTATATATCTCTCTTTCTTCTAACATAACTATATAATATATAAAACCTTTTTATTTTTAAATAATTCTTCTATCTCTTTTGAAAAGAATTCTTTTATTTCGCTTATACTTTCTTTTTCATATACATACTTACCATATCCAAATTGTCCATATTTGAATTTACGCTCTTCCTCATTCATAGGTAATTCACTTTCAGGGAATACCTGAAGTATTCTATTTTTAGCTACTATTGTATACCTATGAGATATTACCTCAAAGGTTACCGGGAATTTTAAGTTGCTTGGAAGCTTTTCACTTAACTCTAGTAATAAATCATGATAATCTTCTTTAAAGCTAGGATAAATAAATATTGGTGCAATTAAAAAACCAACAGGATACCCTGCCCTTGCTACCTTTATAGCTGCTTCTATTCTTTTGTCACGAGAAGCAGTAAAATGTTCATATTTATCTATAACAAGAGAAGTATTAATACTAAATCTTACTTCTGTATGTCCATTGTGTTCTAAGTTAAGCAATGATTCTATATCATTGTATTTTGTTACAAATCTAAATCTGGCATTTGCTTCTTTTCCAAAAAATTCTATAGCTTTCTTTAATGAATTTGTATAAGGTTCCACAGGTATAGGGTCAGATGTAGCCGCTCCTTCAAATATAGTTATATTAGGTAATCTTTCGTTAATATATTTTTGAGCTTGATTTAAAATGTCATCTATATTAGTATGTACCTTTACAAAAGGCTTATCTCCTAACTGAGTATTCAAATAACAGTATTCACACTGTCCCATGCATCCTGACACTAAGGGAAGCTGATAGTGCGCAGATGGTTTACATGTTTGAAACTTCAAAGTCTTTTTAGTTCCAACTACCAAAGTCTTCTTACCTTCTCTATATTGAATAAATAAATCATTACCTGGAATATGTTGTTTTACTCTATTAGATGTCAAATTTATTATCTCAACATTATCATTATCTTTAAACATGGAAAAAATATTCTTGCCCATTTCATAATCTAACGAATCTTTTTCAAATATAATTCTTTTAGGTTTAAACATATTCTCTACTAAATAAATCACTCTATATTAAGTGCTTTATTTTCCCCTTTCGCTGGTTTGTTTTTTAATATATATTAAACTTATAAACAAATTCTATGGATACTCTAACCTATTTCCTAATTCCACATTTTTGTCATTCTTTTAGATTTCTAAGGTATACCATTATAGTAAATCTTGGTCAAAGCAATTGAGTAATAGATTATTTCGGTATAAATCAAATCTTTTTTCTTAGTATATTATTGTTTCCTAAAGTTTATAGTTATATCCTAGAAATACTAAAATATATTAATAAAACCACCCTAAATCTAAAAAACACCCCATTAAATTTTACTCTAATGAGATGCTTGCACCTGGTAATCTTCTGGGCCTCCGAGGTAATTGAGAGGAACAAAGTTACAACGTTGACTCCCCATATATTAAAAATATTTTTTCAATACATCATATATTTGAGAATGTCCTTTCACAGATAGATAATCTCTATTTTCTTGTAATTTCACATGAGGTGTCTTGAAGATTTCACTTTACTATGGTAACCTTTTCTATATATACTTTTGAATAAATCTTTTTGAAGTGGTAGTGAGAAATTTTAACGTTAGGTGGGAGAATTTATATAATCTCACTGAACGATAATCATGAATAGGAGGTACTGAAAAATGGAAGCACAGAAATTATTAGATGCCTTATTGGTTGCCGAAAGGTTAAAAGATACAACTCGCCATTGCTATACAGCAAAAGGTAGGCATGAAAGCGTAGCCGAACATAGTTGGATGATGACCTTAATGGCTTTCTTTATGCGGGATGAGTTCCCAAAAGTAGATATGGATAAGGTTATTAGAATGTGTATCATCCACGATTTAGGCGAATGTTTTACTGGTGACATTCCAACCTTTGATAAAAACCAAACCCATGAAGAAACGGAGAAAAACCTGTTGTATAACTGGGTTAGTTCTCTGCCAAAAAGATACGCAGTAGAAATGAAAGAACTTTACGAAGAAATGGCAGAATGTAAAACCATGGAAGCAAAAATCTATAAGTCTATTGACAGCCTTGAAGCATTGATTCAGCACAATGTTTCCGATTTGTCTACATGGATTCCCAAAGAATTTGACCTTAATCTGACCTATGCTGACGATAAAGTTGCTTTCTCCGATTATCTCAAAATATTAAGACAGGCTGTCCGTGAAGATACCATCAAGAAGATTGAAGCAGCAAAATAAATCTCCCTAAAAACCATTTTCCTGCTTACTCTGACAAATTGTCATTTGTTGTTGAGGTTTGACCTGGTCAAGCAAAATGTAGTGAAAGCTTTTGAAATATATTGAGATCCTTGGTCACTATGAAATATCTCTTTAATATTACTTTGTACCCTTTGTTTCTTTTAATTCTTAGCTACACGCTTTATCATATTTTTTATTTGCCATTTGTAACACCAATCTCCTAAATTTTTAGATAATATTACAACTTTAGTATATCACGTCAAGTATTATTTTTTTATATTTATGCCCTATTATATTTTATAATACATTTCTAAACTAGAGCTTACTTCTATGGTTTAACATATAAATAAATAGAGTAGAAGCATGCTAAAAAGCACCCCATTAAATTTTACTCTAATATATATCAAAAGAATTTAATGTTGCTAGAACCTTTGATTTTAGAGGAGTTGAGTTATCTAAAAAAGAAATTACTTTTAGTAATTATTTTGATGGATATAAAAAGTTCGACGACTGGATTGAAAACTTAGCCAGGATTCATAATAAGAATAAAGTTTTCATCGATGCAGAGCCGACAGTACACTTTTGGTTTCCATTGCATAATCACATCATTCAGAAAAAACTTGCCAATTGTATGTAAGTCATCATTAGTTATATTGCACAGTTTATCTTTCCCATCTAACGTTTGTAATAAATCACCAAAAGATATTGTTGATTTATTTAGGGCTGCAAAAATAAATAAAGGAATAGGCTTAAAAAAGGCTACTGTGGTACTCCATAAGTCTACATAATAAATTTTTGAGCATCTATCCGATGTTCTATTTCTCATGCCAAATACAGTCATCTATTATAACAAGTTATATAGAAATACTTAATTCATTGGTTTTGTTTTATATATCAAGTGATTCTTAGACTCAGGTGGAGTTTGCTTATAAGGAATACATCTCTCCATCTGAGTCTTAGAAGAACTTATCCAGGGGCGTAGCAGCCGTCATCCCCCACCTTGAAGAGGATAGGGGTGTTACGGATGGTAGCCATCGGATAAATTATAAATGCTAGAGTATTTCTAAAAATACTCTAGCAAATCAAAGATTATTAAACTTATACGAGAAAGGTAGTTGAGGAGAACAAAGTGACACTCTTGCTACTTCCACCTTTGGCATAAGCAATGTGCATAATATACACTTTTACATCATCATCTTAATTTCTTTAGACTTATCAAGATCAATGTAAAGCTCTCCCTTATATGGGTTTCTCTTAGTTTTCACTATCTTATATATCATATAAACAAATACAGCTATATTACTTGCAAGAGCTATTACTGCTAAAATTGTATAAATAGTAGTATTGTAAGTTGATTTAACTACAAACATTCCTGTATCCTGGAAATTCGGAAAAGTTTGAGCAAACATGCACCATATAGCTAAGGTCTGAGCTCTATGCTGTAGCCAAGCACCCTTTCCAACAGTAAATGCGCAAAGAGTTGGTGCAATAAGTAATGCTAAGCCTGCGTACCAAGAATGAGTAGGTATGCAATTATAAGTGTATACAAAATTCCATAAATCATATGCAATAATCCAGAACCAAAGCATATCAGGCCATAGCATATCCTTACTTTTGTCCTTTTTAGTTTGTTTTCTAATTACTATTCCAAACCAACCAGTTATAGCAATGATATTTAGTATACCAGCCGCTGCATTCATATAATTCCATGGACCACCCATTACCCCTACTACTTCACCTCCAATAGCTCCTGAATTCATCATCCAATAAGTGGATCCAACCTCAATATCTCTTGCTACTGCTTCTATAATATTAATAGCTAGAATCAGCGGTGGAAAGCATAGTGCGATTTTATTATCAGCTAGTCTCCAAACAACCTCGCCAGTAATTTTATCCTTTTTCTCAATATGACGAATACACCAAAATCCAATACAACCAGCTGTTGCAGAATAAACTTTAGCTAGATGAAACCAATCAGTATAGGTAACATCCTTTAAAACAGTCATCCAAACAATTGTCAAAATAATTGGTAAAATAACAAAACTAAAAAATCCTGCCCACTTCTGTCTTCTAGAAAATTCATTGAATAAAAACAAACCTGCAAAAACTACAAACCACATTCCCCATGCAGAAAACATTGTTGCCCCTTCAGCATAATTAAATTCAAACATTTAATTCACCCTCTACCCCTATTAAAATTTAAAATTACTTTATAAATTTTTTTATAGTTAACTAAGTTATTTAAAAAGTTTCTTTACCTTTTTAGTTGTAATTTTCACTTTACGTTTAAGCACTTGTTTTATAACTACAGGTTTTAAATCCTCATAGGCTACACCCTCACCATCATATTTTCTTACAAGGGAAATAGCATCAAACTTACATTTAGTCGTACATTGACCGCATCCTACACACAGAAATTCATCTACAACTGTTGCCCCACAACTAAGACAACGTTCAGTTTCTTTCTTTATCTGGTCTTTAGTAAAAGTTTCACGTAAATCTTTAAAGGTTTTTCGTGATTTACTTCCATCCACATGGCCTACACTCTGCCTAGGAGTACTATCATATCCTTGAAGTTCTAAATTTTCCTTATCTAATGCATGATATTCTTTTCTATCTCTACCAATAATCAAACTTTGCCCTGGCTGAACATAACGATGAATTGAAATTGCACCTTCCTTACCTAAAGCAATAGCATCTATTGCAAATTTAGGTCCTGTTAATGCATCCCCACCAGCAAAAACATCAGGCTCACCGGTCTGCAATGTAAATGTATCTGCCTTAATAGTATTATTTCTATTTAGTTCAATTTTGCTACCTGATAAAAGTTCTCCCCAGTTTATTCCTTGACCTATTGAAAGTAGTACAGTATCAGACTTAACTATGATAGTGTTATTTTCATCATAACATGGATTAAATTTTCCACTTTTATCAAATACAGAAATACATTTCTTGAATTCTACTCCTGTAGCACGACCATTTTCAACAATTACTCGCTTTGGTCCCCAAGAATTATTAATTTCAATTTCCTCTGATAATGCTTCTTCAATTTCCTCTGGAAGTGCAGGCATTTGTTCACGACTTTCCAAACAATACATTTTTACTTGAGTATTTCCAATTCTAGTAGCTGTTCTTGCAACATCTATAGCAACGTTGCCACCCCCGATTACGATTACATTACCTTCAAGTTTTAACTCCTTACCTAAGTTAACATCTCTCATAAAGTCTATACCGGTTATAACATTTTCTACATTTTCACCTTCTATTCCAAGCTTTCTTCCCATACAAGCACCTATTGCAATATAAAAGGCTTTAAATCCTTGTTCTCTTAACTCATTAAGACTTACATCTCTTCCAATTTCAACGCCTGTCTTGAATTCAACGCCTAATTCTTTCAGTATGTCAATTTCAGCATTTATTACATCCTTTTCAAGTCTGAATGAAGGTATTCCTAAAGTTAACATTCCACCAAGAACCTTTTCTTTTTCAAACACAGTTACTTTATAACCATCAATTGCTAAGTAGTATGCACAGCTAAGACCTGAAGGTCCAGCTCCCACAACAGCAATTCTTTTACCATACTCGTGCCTACGTTTGGGTACATATCTATGATCAGTATTTAAATCTTGCTCAGCAATAAACTTTTTGATTTCATCAACAGCAACTGGCTCATCAATATCTCCCCTAGTACAATCTGTTTCACACTTTCTTGGGCAAATACGTCCACATACTGCAGGAAACGGATTTTCTTGTTTGATAAGCTCAAGAGCTTCCCTATATCTTCCTTGAGATGCAAGTTTAACATAACCTTGAACTGCAATATGAGCTGGACAATTGGTTTTACAAGGACTTGTACCTGTATCAACTACATCTTTTCTATTGGTCCGATAATCAGGATTCCATTTATCTGGACCCCACTCAGTATCTCTTGGAGTATCAATTCTCTTTATCTCAGTAGTTACTGGTGTTTTTGAACATAACTTTTGTCCCAATTGAAGTGCATTAACTGGACAGTTTTGAACGCACTCTCCACAGGCAACACATTTATCTTTGTCTACTTTAGAAACATAGTTTGAACGTACCATGTCAGCATTGATGAACATACTAGCAGTTCTTAAAGCAAGACAAGAACATCCACAGCAATTACAAATAGCATGAGTTTTACCAGAGCCATCCAAGTTAGGTATTTGATGCATCAAACCGTTTTCTTCTGCCCTCTCAATAATTTCAAAGGCTTCTTCACGAGTAATCTTTCTACCCTTCTTCGTACGTATATAGTATTCTGCAGCGTGACCCATCTGAATGCACATATCCTCCTTAAGGTGACCGCAGCCTTCTCCCATAGCTTCTCTTGCTGTACGGCATGAACAATCAGAAACTGAGAAAATATCATTATCATTAAGATACTTGGAAACTTCCTCATAGGATGCTCTTCTGGTTTCGCCTTCAATGGCATGTTCTATAGGTATAACACGCATAAGACCTACTCCTACAGGAAAACTTCCTGTTGTCTTAGGTCCTCTTACCCTTCCATAGGCTTCAAAAGCTCTAGGAATCTGAGGATATTTTTTAACATTTTCCTTATTATTAACCATCATTTCCATAATACCTGGAACCCAAGTCTCATACCAAAATGTATCTACTCCATCGATCTCATTTACAAAACAAACCCCTATATTTGCTAATTCTAATAAAAGTTCTGTTGTTCTCTCTACAGATTTGCTGCATAAAGGAGCAACATCTTTAGCAGTAACTTTTTTACGTATTTCCATACAAAGCACAACTTCTGCCATTTCTTCTGAAACAACAGGTTCAAGAATCATATACTCGGGATCTGTAGCTTTGATTTCATTTTTCGAGCCACGTTTCTTATTACTGATGTGATTTGCAAGATCAAGTACCCTTTCCTTGACCATATATTATACCTCCCCATTTCATATTTAATTCAAGTTGCCTTATCAAAAACAAGTTACAATATGTCATTACCAATTGTTCCACAATATAGCATAACAGTTGTTATGTTTATACTATAATATATGTTTATCTTTGTCAATAGATTAACACTCCAAGTAGTAAGTGTATTGTGAAGATACGGAATATTTCATCCTTGGTATAATAGTGCTATAATATGTAAACTATGATGTTGTAAAAATATGATATACTATTTTAAAATGAGGTGAATAAAATGAACTCCAATGAACTAAATGAAAAAAAACAACATATTTTAGATGCTGCAATTAGTGTATTTATAGAAAATGGCTTTGAAGAAACAAGTATGCGCCAAATTGCCTCAGCTGCTGGGCTTACTACAGGTGCTATATATCATCATTTTAAGAACAAGGACGAGCTATTCTATCATGCAGTAAAGGAAGCCATGTACTTTGCTCAAAAACTTTCTGAAAAAGATGAAAGTAGTAATCTTAAAAGCACTGAAAATATGTTAAATGAAATTAGTAACAAAGTTAGGGAACGTATGTCAAAGATTAATGAACAACGCCTTTTAATTTTATTAATAGGTTACGTATTATCCAAAGGTGGCTCTCTTAATGAAAGCCTTAAACAAGATTATAATGAAATAATAAACAAGGTAGCAGATATGTACTTTTATGCATTTGGTATTGAAAATAAAAGCTGTAAAAAAAGTCTTGCTACTATTTTAATAGCTGCACTAGATGGTGTTGCAATTCAATATTCCCTTGGGGTTTTAAAACAGGAAGATAAAGAATTTAAAGACACCTTTGTGAATTTTTTTGCAGAAAGCATTCCTGCATTTATGCAAAGGGGTCCTTTCTAACCTAAATTACATAATACAAGGATATTTGTAACCTTTACACAGTATCCTTGTTTTTCCATTGATAAAATAAATACTATCTATTTCCCCTGCTTCTTTGTAATAATTCTTCCTCTTATACCTTATATTTACACAATACGCATCTTTTAATAAAAATCCAATAACTCAAACTTCAGTAAAACCCTTACTTTAAATTTTCTGGATAGGTAAGTAGACTAAGGAATCATAAAATTTTAGTTTTATCTTCAACTCCATTTATCTAGCATTTCGTGGCTAATAGTTTCAGCATTCGCTTGTGGCATAGTACCTTGTTTGTCTACATTTAATTTGTTACATTTCCATAATAAGCCAAAGACTAACTAAAACTAGTTGCTAACCTTTATCTTATCATGCAGGGATCACACCTGCTATATAGTAATAATGAAAGCTACGCTTTTCTTATCTTTTACGCCCTTACTTGGCATACTCTGGGGTGCTATATGGGAACAAAGTGAATTAGTAATAAATCCATGGATAATTATATAATTAAGGATTTTATTTTCATCCTCATCTAATTTAACTTCAAAATTTGCTAATTCATTTTCGCCTTCTATAGAACTTGAATTTTCATCATCAAATATATTAGAAAGCTGATATTTAGTTCCTCTTCCAACACCATCTGCTTCTAAGAATCCCTTATCTACCAATGAAGATAATATCTTATTACTATTTAATGTGTGAGTATCTAGAAGCTGTTGCAATCTGTTATTAGTTACACAGTCTTCTTGCTGCGCTGCTACTAAAGCCATAACTTCATCTTTACTTAATTTTAAATACTTTTCTTTAAGAACTGGTTTTAGCTTTTCAATACTTTCTTTAGGCAATATTGATGTTGTTTTTAAAGTAAGGAATATTTAAATTATCCGTTATTTTATTTATAATCTTAAAATAGAAATCAAATAAATTTCCAGACCATGTTCCATCTGATGATATAACTCTATAATCCCATCTTACTTCATCTGAAAGCTTTTCTCTATAATCTAGAAAATACTTAGGAAATTCATCTACAATCGTTCTTTCCTTTCCAAACATCAAAAGTCCTGCTGCAGTTATCCCTTCTTTTCCTGATTTCCTATCCTTTCCATAGGCACCTAGTTTATGCGATGGCTACCATACGTAACACCCCTATCCTCTTCAAGGTGTGGGATGACGACTGCTACGCCCCTGGATAAGTTCTTCTAAATGTTCCAGAACTCTTACCCTCATTAAATAAATTTTCCCCAATATTCATGTTCGAAACAACAATATCTACATTTCTTTGTCATATTTGCATCTATAATATATTCCATATCCTTGTACAAATAGATAAGTGAAAACCAATAACAATATAGCTATGATATCAATACCCATTAATGCAAAACACACTATCAATGCTACATATACAAATGTCATAATATCATAAGCTTTTGCCTTAGATTTGTTAGCAATTTCTATATTACGTTCATCACTTTTATCAATGTTGAGTTGTTTTTTCACTTCAGGATTACCTTTAATTGCTTTATACGAAATGTAATTCCCCATTCCATGACCAAAAATACCACAACCAAGACCGATACATACATAGGGCACGGCTAACATTACTCCTTGTGGATTAACAAAGAATTTTGACAGGCATAATCCTATCACTAATAAGGCTACCCCCATGACTATTTCAATATAATTTGACTTTAAACTTTTCATCATAATTCCTCCTCGAATATAAATATTTCTTCAATTGTCATTTCAAAGTAACGAGCTATCTTGAAAGCTAATATAATAGACGGATTGTAGCGTCCATTTTCCAGTGAACCTATTGTTTGTCTAGAAACTTCTAATATAGCTGCCAATTCTTCTTGCTTGATACCTCGTTGCTTTCTTATTTCTTCCAAACGATTTTTCATAACACTTTCCCCTTCTATGTTAAGCTAGCTTTCCATAATATGAATTATATTACTACTTTTTACAAATGTCAAGTATACTTTCCATAAGCTAACTACTTAAGATCACCTTCAAGTTGAAGGTACTATTATAAATCCCATTGAACATACAACAAACTGTGGGGTATAATCCCATGAATCTTAAAACAACATGGAAACTTCCATTAAAAAAGCATCCCATTAAATTTTACTCTAATGAAATGCTTATCCCTGGTAATTTCCTGAATTCCTTAGGTAGTTGGTGTGTTATTCAGCATGTAAATCATACGATTGCTCTATAACCTCCATGACTTTATCTATATCATCCATATCTTCAAAGAACAGTTCCACATCACCATTGCCCCATCGTCCTAGATTAGTAATGTCTCGACAAATATCATGAGGATCATGAACTTGTGAAAATTTCATATTGGCGGAAATACGTAAACGCTGCTTTTGAACTACAATATCTACAAAGTTAGTATCCATCTTATATGCAATATACAGCTTTTTGAATTCACGCTTAATATCTGGGGACAAATTAAGAATACGTCTATCAAGGGCATTAAATAGCATTTTTGTAACTACATTAAAATCATAGGTATTTAAATCGTATTTTTGAACTGATTTTTCTATCTCCATATAAGGTTCAAGTTCAACATCTGTAAGCTGTGGAAATTCCCATATCCGTACTGCTTTATCTGCTAATAGTTTTGCACGTTCTTGAATAGTTGTTTCATCCCAATTAGTTTGTTTTACCAAAAAACCATTAAGACGAAGCGCACTCTCTTTAAAACCACCTTCTATCTCCATTTTATCAAAGAAAGGTTTATCGCTCATTTCAGAGTTATAAGCAGTTAAAGTCAAATTACCAATTGTGTGAAGGTACCTTTTCTGTACCTCTTTCCACTTATCCCCCAGTGAACCTTTCCATTCATCACATAGATTGCTATTTTGTGGCATGATATGCTCAATAGTAAAGTTTTCAATTTTAATGGGAGCCTTATTATTGAAGTTTTCCAAATGACTAAGCACAAAGTTACGTGACCTCATATTATAAATATCTCTAGTAACAAAAGCTGCTGTAAATCGGTCATCTGTTGGGAACTCTTTATAATCATCTCTTAGTATGAAGAACGCTTTAATTGAAGTAAGGTAATTGTCCAGCTTGATTTCATTACGCAAAGTTGCAAATGTCTTATTCAGTGAATTTGTGGGAATATCGCATATGCTACGTCTAAACACATAGCTTATACAAAGTCGAATAATTTCTTTCAATTCATCCAATATAATTGTATCATTTGAGTAATCATTATGGACTTTAAGCAAAAATGGGTAAGCAACTTCCATCTTTAAATTACTGACATCTTCATATAATAAAACCAATGAAACTTCATCACTACGGCAAAACACCATGTTGGTATAATAAGTAGCATATATGTATAAATCCTGACATAAATCACGTATAGAACTAAATTCACAGTTTAGATGATATTGTTTAAATTCATCATAAACACGATTGATTTTAGGAATTCTAGTTAGCTTCATAGTCAGATAGTCACGGAAGAATTTATCCATAACAAAGTCTTGCTTGTCATAATCAAAAAGTAGTTCCATAGGCCTCCACATATGTTCATAAACATATGTCTGCTCCGTATTCTCTAATCCCATAAGCACATAATTTCGAATAAGATCAGATTCTGACAACTCTTTACCTGTAGAATTCAAACTCTCAAAAATAGCCTGTGGGTCATCCATAGTGCGGTCAAGAGTAATATTTACAATTTGTAATTTCCCTATAGATTCATAGACCTTTGCTGAAGGTAATTCCATGCTTTCAACCTTTGATAAAAAGAATTTAAAGTTACATAGAATTCTTGATTCTTCATTACCTTGAACAGGTTTATGCTCAATTAAAGCAATAAGTGTATCTTTATCAGTTTCAGTTAAAAGCATCTTATAACGTTCATCTGCTGATTCGTATTCATTTTTCAAAAGAACATTATCAATACGTCTGGCATTTATGCTTGTATCTTCAGGATGATTAATACCATAATCACGCAAGGCAATCAGCAATAATGTAAGTGTAGTCATACGCTGCTGTCCATCAATAATCATATATTTTTGAACACCAGTTGGCATCGCTTGCTCTGCTATATTTACAATAGAGCCCACAAAATGGCCAGCTTTACTAGTCTTTTGCATATTCACAATGTCATTCCACAGCCTTTGGCATTGCTCAACTTTCCAGCTATAATAACGCTGATAAACTGGTATTAAAAACTGTTTATTGCCATTTAGTATTTCGTAGATATTACCTTTTCTTGCATCCATTGATTTTCTCCACCTTTACTTAGTAATTCTTGTTACCTATGGGGTTTCGGTTCTTAGACTACTATATATAAATCATATTAACCTTGCTTAGCAATAATAATATTATCATTATTGACATTATTATACATCCCCCAATCCCTGGAAGTCAATTTTAATATATGAGTTATAAGGGGCTTGTTTTTTATATTTATTTAAATTTGGTTAATATAACTTTTGCGATTTTTATTATGGAAATCAACTAAAAAAGCATTTCATTAAAATTACTCTAATGAAATGCTTGTACTTGGTAATTTTCTGGGTTCCGGAGGTGTTAGGGGGAGACGAAGTTTCCCTCTTGCTATTTGCCATTGCTAATATTTCTGTTTAAGCACAGTTTCCCATTTTATTCTACCCTGGGTTCCTTGTAAGGACATGCTTCGCTGGACTCACTTGCTACAATATATTAGCGATTCATTAAATTCCAAAGATAACGAGTATTTTAAGGTTTTATCCAATTTCTGTATTTCTTCATTTATAACTATTTTTATCTTATCGCACAATTTTTCCTCAAACAGATTTATTCCGAGTAATGTTATTTTCATTTAATCCCTCCGCATAAATATTTATCTTTATAGATTGTAATCATCATTACATTTAAGATTATCATACATATATAAAATTATGGGAATTGATGTTTCTGAATCCAATAAATATAATTTTGTTATAATAGTTAATTCATTATGTTAACCTAAATTTAAATTTTTTAATATTTCTATTACCACCAATAGCCTCTAGATTTTTTTAAAACCTTCTGCTCAGCACTCTTTTCATGCTCTCTTTTTCCAAACAATTCATCTTCTCTTGCTATTATAGGATCAAACCAATCTGCTTTTTTCTTTGCCCACTCAATCCATTCAGTGGTGCTTCATCGCTCAAATCTGCTCTTAACTCTAATGCTTCTATATAAGCTCTGATTTTACAAGCCTCTTCATAATCCTGCGCGATATTTGTTAGTTTAGCTGTCTTATCGGCTTCTTCACTATATAATTTTTCTCGCTCTTCACGAAGCCTTATCTCTTCTTCTCTTTTTCTTTGTGCTTCTTCATCTGATTCACGTTTTTTCTTGACTACTTCAGATTGTTCATATAAATCTATCAGCATATCACCAAGCCGGGATTCTATTTTTATTTTCTCAGAATCTCTAAAATACTATTCCACTTCTTCTTTGAGGTAAATTAGGTGCCAGCATCATTACCTGCTCTATTCCTTCTAAGGATGTTCCATACATAAAATATCTTAACATTGTTCTCAGTCCTTTCTTCTATTAGTTTTTTAAATAAAAAAGAGGCGAAGACTATCGATCATAAGTTGACAGAAGACTTCGCCTCTTTGGGTTTCTTTATTTAGTTTTAAATTTATATAAAATAAATGCACAAAGATTTTTTATCTCAGTGCATTTATAGTTTTCATTTTTTGTTTTCAAATAATTGTTTGTGGTGCAAATTGGAATTTGTCTTAAAATTCAATATATCAATAATCTGTAACGAACAGTCTTCTACAGATAATTGAAATGTATCAACTGTCAAATCATAGTCGTCTTTTGGGAACAAATACTGATAAGATGCTTCTGCAGAACCCAAACATCTGCTTTTTCTCTCTTTTTCCCTTCTTATTAACTCTAACAGTGGACAAGTAACATGTATCAAGTAAATGTCGTATAATCTCAAAGCCTCAATTAGTTGCTTAAAGATTCGCTCACTTGTAATTACATGATCGATAATAACACCTTGTTGTGAATCAAGCATTTCAATTGCTTTATCGCAAAGATTTGAAGATATCTCAAATACATCGTCCTCATATATCACTTCACCTGTTGACATTTTAAGAAAATCATCAATTGAAATTATTCCGTATTCCTCATTTTTCTTATCTTTTATAAATTTTTGTAGTGTGACTGCCAATGTCGATTTACCACCACTGGACGGCCCATTAAGTAATATAATTTTCTTACTCATCTTTATCCTCCATATAAATTCCTATTTGTCTAATTGCGTATAAATAGTTCATGTTTTTCTACTCTACATCTTCTAAAATATATAATATAATTTATCCATCAGTTTATCAACTAAGATTTCCACTTTTTCTCTGCAATCATTCGTTTTACCCTATGTCATCTATAAATCGCCCTAAACCCACTATATGTTGTGCCAAACCCTATTATTTCCCCTCCGAACCACAATACGTCATCAGAATTATCCTCTCAACATGGCTCGAGAGGACAGGAAGTATATCTTTTTGAAACTCTCGTATGCCCCAAAAATTACATTATTTGTTTAACTAAATCATTGATTTGATATATACCGAAAACGTTAATAATATTTAATCTTCTTCCTTATATGGTAATATTGACCACCCCCTATTTCTGTAACTCGATAATATTTATTAGCGGATGTATCAACTTTAATAACAGGAATTAAACCACTATCTAAAACAGTACCATCTATATAGTAATGCGACTCACCATCATAATAAATATCATGATATCTTAGATTTTCTGATATTACCGCTGTTCCAATGTGTCCTGCAATTATTTTCATAGCAGCTTCCCCGCATTCAAAATTTCCTAACTGTGCTGAATATTTTTCTGTAAAAGTAAACTCGTCAGTCCCCCATTCCCACATATCTTCTGCTTCTCCCTCAATACCTGCATGGACAAATATCGTGTTGCCTTCCACATAATATCGTTTCAAATTCTGCATCCATGAAATATAGTAATCATCATTGTCATCCTCATCCACTCCAGACCCCAAAAATCTATCTTCGCCGATAGGCCACCTACCATCACATGCCATATCCTCGTGATTGCCAGCAAGAACAATAATCTTATCGGAACCATATTTTCGTTCTAGTTCCATAATCCTGTCAAGAACACCATAATTATTTTGGCCACCATGGATATAGTCTCCACAAAGGACAAGCTTATTCTCTCAAGAAAAATCTACAATCGCTAATGCTTCATCAAAAGACAGAAGACAACCGTGTATATCGCTCATGGCATATATATTCATAGCCAACCTCCTATTTTTGTTAAATAATCTATACAAATTCACTCGCTTCTTTACTTCATATGTCTTTAAAACAGTTCATATTTTTCTTCCTCTTAATGATATACTGCGCTTAGATATTTCAAAGCGTCTACCATATCACTAATGAAGTGCTTAGTAAGCTTAAATTAATTTTTGGCACAAGTTACTCACTAGAGTCTTTTATTTCCATAAACAAACCAATGCACATCTCCCAAAGCAGCAAGCATAAAATAGTTCTATAATACACTATAGAGGGCAGCTCGTTTGAACCGCCCTCTATAAAACTTTGGAATATGTACAATAACATTTTCCCTCGTATTTCTTGCATATATAATTCACCCTGTGGTGTTCTTTCACCCGGCACATATTGTCCTGGGTTCCAATTAAATCGCCATTATTATCCTTTGTTTTGCTTCAACAGCAACAGAATCTTGTTCTCTGTTCATTACCTCCGTACCATCTTTTCTTAAACAAAATGTTTTTTTACAAGAAGGACATTTTAAAATCTGTCTTATCTTAGCCTTTATATGTGGCAACCCTTTTTATATAATTACTTATCTTCATTTTTAAAACTAGATAAAATTGAGATCACTTCTTTCTCTTCTTGCTTTGTAAATTTTCCATTGGGGGCATTAGCAATTAAAGAAATATAATCGCTATACCAAAATGCAAATTCTGATTCATATGGCTGTCTTACAGAATTATCTATTCCTAGTTTTGATTCAGGTATTACTGCAAAAGATACAGAACCATCAACATCTTTAAAATCCGAATCGATTTTCATATCTAGGGTACCTGTCATCTTTAATTTAGCAACCACAAATTTTCCTAAATCTGAATGATTAGTGCCTTGTACATATCTGGGAACAAATTTTGATTCAGCTACTTTGGAAACCTCAACACGGATCATTGAAACAGCTGAACCTCCTCTATCGAAAGTACCTTCTGGAACTCCACCTATATGTGAATATTTAATTTCAACTCCACGTTTGTTGGAAAGAGTTATTGTTTCATCCGTTGAAGTTACTTCTTGTTTTGAAATCTGCCAGTTACTTGGATATGAAATTGTAAAATTCGGATAGGTAACAGCATTCCCTTCACCAAATTTCGTTGTATAATATCGATCCAAAGTAATGTTTTTAACGGAAGTTTCATTATTAGTAGTGGAATCTTTTAACTTATCATCTAATTGAACTTCTCCAGGCTTAGCAAATAATTGATTTTCCGTTCCATCAGTTTTAATTCTATAAAAATTTTTATCTTTTTCATAGTAAAGCCATTCTCCATGTAATTGCATGTCGGGCAAACAGTCAACATCTATAAGTAAATGTTTTTCCGTGCCGTCCGTCTTTATTTTATATATGCACCCATCAGATACGTAGTATATATATCCCTCGCATTCAAGTATACCTCTAATAGTTCCTTCAACAATTAGTTGCTGTTCAGTTCCATCTGTCTTCATTTTATAAAGATCGCCATTTTTATAATTTTCATAATAAATCCAATCCCCATCAACAATCATGTAGTCTGTTCTTCCATCATAAATTGCTTGTAATTTAGATCCATCTAACTTCATTTTAAATATTTTATCTTCATTTGTATTCACTTGCGTGTCATAGAAATAAATATAACCGTCTACAATATTCAGGGAATAGCCAGATGCGACATTCATATTATATATTTTATCTTTATTTTTTCCATTAAAATCCACCCTATATTCACTGCTATTATAAATTTTCCCATCAACAAGATGTAATCCACCCCTCACATCTTCTCCGGCTATTTGTTCATAACAGGTTCCATCAGTTTTAATACGATATACTCCAATGTTATTGTAATAAACCCAATTATCTACTACATTTATGTTGTAGACTCCACCTTCACTCTCAAAAATTTTGATTTTTTTTGTTCCATCCTCTTTGCATTTGTATAACCCATCATCCAAACTATAATATATCCATCCATTTTCTTCGTCAACTTTACCACCATTAGAAATATTATAGTTTGTGTTTCCTAATCGTTTAGCGGGTGTTGAGTTTTCTCTATTTGTTGTACAAGCTGCGAAAATCATTGCTGAAATGACAAAAAGAGAAAATACCAATATTATTTTCTTTATACGCATAATAATCTCCTTATATACTATCTTTCTTATACTTTAAAAAAATTTCAGTTTAATAACAAGAATTTTGTAATTTAAACAAATTTAATTATTTTCTTTTGAGTTTAATTTAATAATAATATTAAAAACTTTAAAGTGGATATTTAGTCTTTTTTCAGCACAAACAAACAATTTAATTATTTGAATTATTGCTAACAAAATTAAATATATAAAAATTGAATTAAGAAACATACCGATTATATTAAATATACTGCTTAACGTTCTCTGAATTGTATTTCCTCCTATTGATATATGACTGATATTTATCAATTGCCAAATAAAAATCGGCATTGATTTAATAATCAAATCTACTATTGCATTAAGAAATTCATATAAGAAAGCACTTTTATTCTTCAATTGTAGCAAAGTCGCAGCAATAGATTTAATTTTGTTCCCTTTAAAATTTCCTGAATAGTACTTATTGGGACTAATAGGCTTTGATTTCCAAGTCCTGTAATCAGTCATACGCACAACATAGTCATAGTAGCTTTCACCAATCGAATCATAATGTTTTGTCAAATCTATTTCGAATTTTTCGAGTTTTTTCTCATGTGCTTTGTATTTTTCCTCACTAATTTTCTTGATTGTATAATCTTCCACACTTGGGTATTTCTCATTATCCAATCTATGATATTTCAAAATTATATCATCACCATCTATATAATGTTGATGCATAAACGGATTTCCTTGTCCCTTATTAGCAGCAAAATTCATATGTATAGCTGTATCCATATAACGTGAATTAAATGAATTTCCACCATCTAAAAGATAGAGATTCCGGGTTTTATTATATATTACATAAAATCCGTAATGATTATATATTTCTGTATCCCCATCAAACTTTATCCGTTCTTCATTCTCTAAATATTCTTGTAATGTGATTCCTTGCTCAAGTAATTCAATGTTTTGCTTAAGTAAAAAGTTCTGCTCATTTACCTTATTATTTATCACATCAATATTTTCCACAACATTCCTCCTAGATCATTTATTATAAATACTTTTTATATAAATGAAGTGAATAATTTTTATATTTATTATATGCTTCATTTAATTTGTCTTGTTCTATTAATTTGCAACAAGATAGCACTAAATCGTTATACATTTTATTGAACATTTGCTTTTGATTCTTTTGAGTTTTTATTTTTTTAACTATTAATGGTGCAATCTTGTAATATGTATCAATATCCTCTGGATAATTTTCTTTAACATATGAATCTCTAAAGTTTCGTAGCGTTGTAAGCTCTAAACAGTCATCTGAAAATTCTATTCCTTTTGTGCTCATACAAGCTGATGTCAAATAACAACCTCCACTATCTTTTTTCCCTGTTGCATCCTTATATAGCGGACAATTCTTATAATCAT
Source organism: Clostridium algidicarnis (assembly GCF_000703125.1). Taxonomy (NCBI): domain Bacteria; kingdom Bacillati; phylum Bacillota; class Clostridia; order Eubacteriales; family Clostridiaceae; genus Clostridium; species Clostridium algidicarnis. The sequence continues at coordinate 127,664 of NZ_JNLN01000001.1, forward strand.
CTGACAGCAAGTTGACACCACAATAATTTGCAAATCGGTTCTGTATGGGAGCTCCATCCCTATCACCACTAGCCAAACACTTATTACCATTCCACATTGATTCTTTTAAAAACGGACAAATAGCCATAATATATACCTCCAATTTATTAAACTACTAATTTAATTATATATTTATAAATTTTTTAATCATTCAAGCACCTTAATAGTTCTTGTCAAAATTTTCATTCAATCCAGACATTTACATCATCTTTTGTTGTATTTGTCATGCCATTTATATGTCCATTACATGTATCACCCATATCCTCATCTTGTTTCTTTTTCTCCTCAAATAAACCCTCTTCTAGCTGATTGATTAGTAAACCTTACTCAACCTAGAACTTTTCGTTGGTAAGCTAAATCATTTACCATTTTATTTCCCCTATCAATAATAACCTTATTGATTACTCTTAACCTCTCTGTTAAATCTTGATCTCCCAAATCTATTAGTGTTGATTCTCTCAAATTCACCTTATTATTTTCTAAATGTTGTTCAATATTACTATAAAAAAAATCATTATAAGTTGAAAAACAATTCTCGCTATACCATTTCTCCCATTCACTGTATGTATTACCTAAAGAGACTCTTTCAAGGAATAAATCTATTCTATCAAACTTACTCCAACTTCTTTTATTAATGCTAGATTTAGATTTTGAATCTGCTGCATTAAATCCTTTAGGCCCTATTATAAAATTACCTATTGAGTGGGTTAACCCTGAAAAAATAATAAATTCCTCTAAAAGTTCATTATTATATCCATTCAATGAGAATTCATCTCTATGTGCATATATTTTTTCATACTCCTTCATAAAACTACCAGTTATATTATATTTATCACATAACTCATAATAATTAGGTACATTAGTCATTAATGCCCCTTTGTAAATAGAAATAAATGAATTTGCAGTATCCGTTTCAACAATTATATTATCATTTAAATAAATATGCCTACCTTCATAACCCATAACCTTAAATCCGTTTTTTTCTAAGAGAAGACACATAATAGACATGGTTAATTCACAAGAATCTGGATCAGAAACTTTAGTGGAAGCCCTCTTAAATAGCAACTCTCTTTCTAATGGATTGTGGCATTCTTTTAAACATGTATTTAGTAATTTGAAATCATAAGTTGATGGATTATCTAAATTAATGAAGCTTTTTACTAGTTCAATATTAGATTGTTTTAATTTTAACATTTTAGTATTTCACCCTTCCATTTATTATTTATCTATTTTCATTTTAGACTTTTCTATTCTCTGTCTTTGTGCTTTTAGCTATATATTTTAGAAACACCTACCTAGAAAGCATGTGTTTCACAATATACATATGATTTAAAGCCCACTCTTTGTTATCTCTATCTACAAATCCTATCGTTTTTATGCTGCAAATTCAGGAAAATCATTAAGAAATACCTTACGTACTGTAAATGCTAATTCCTCCATAAAGATATCATCTTCATCACACTGAAAATTATTTTTTTTATTGCATGCATATTTATCCTTGAAATACTTCTCTTTCTTGATAAAATCTTTAATTCCTGGTACATATCCTATCATATTATTTGCTGCAACCCTATAAAAAATTTTATCGTCACTTTCCTGTAACCCGAATGCAACTCTATAAAACCTTAAATTAGGATTAATTGTAAAGTAACGTTCTGGCAAGCCGTCTGCCATAGAAAAGGTCCTTACAAAAGCTTTTATTTCTGTAATAATGTTTTTTGCTTTTTCATACTCAATTTCTGTAAGAAATATGTTTTCATTTATACCTTTATAAATATTATCAAACTTATTTTCAAAATAATTCCACCCAGCATCATAGTCCTCTTTTCTATCTGGAACATAATTATAAGCTTGGCTACGTTTATAAAGATACACAATTTCTAGTAATGGACTTAATACCTCTTTAACCAATAACATTTTGCTTTCCTTATTCATAAACAATCTCCCTTCAAATCTCATTTTTTAGTTAAACTTAATTTAAATACAAACTATTCAATATTCAAAGAACAATAATAAAGCTTATATTATTATTATAAAAGTACTATAGGTGTATTTTTCCACCTAAAAATTAAATTCAAGAATTTTTTCATGAAAAATATAAAATTGTCAGCTATAACCTTATCCCTTTATTTTCCCTCTTATTTGCAATAAGCATCTATTTTTACTCCAAACCATACTTATCACTAATTCTTTTAATCTTTTCTTTAACAGCATCACGCACCTCTTTCGGCTCTATGACCTCAACTCTATCACTATACTGCATTGCCCAATTTACCATTGCATATGGTGAACATTCAACTTGAATAATGTCATCATATGGTATCTCTGTTTCGCTTTTTATGTATTTAAAATTATCACCAAACCAATCATGTAAAAATGTATAATTAGGACTTTTCCTTCTATCTTTATTCCACTCTCTAACCCCACTATTTATTTTTAGAGTAATCATTTTTGGTTTGTCAAAGGACATATTCAAATGTTTTAGTTGAAAATCCTCGCTCCATTGAAGTGGAAGATTTTCAACTTGATTTTTAGGAGTTATTTGACTTCCTGATATCCCTAATTTCTCATTAACACCAGGTATATCAATATCTGTCATCAAGTCAATTCTCCATATGGACATATTCTTTAGTAATCCCTCTCTATGAAAATTTTCCTTACAAGCCAGTAAATAATACCTTCCACTACTTGCTACTATATAATAGGGACTAACAACATCTTTCGTCCCCCTTACTGGTTCAAGCTTCTTCTCATAGGTATAACCATTAAATCTAAAACTAACCTTAACTTTATTATCAATAGCTCTTTGAAGAATAATAAGATTCTCTTTAAGCAATGTTCTATCTATTATCTCAGGTTCTCGTATCTTACAAATCTGCTTATAAACTTTTTTATAAAAATTAGTTGTTAAATTGTCTTCAATTTTTTTAATAAGTTCATCTGCTGTTTTAGTATCAATTGTTCTAGATGATAAAACACCTTCAATCAAAGTATTTATTTCGTTATAAGAAAATGTCCTATTATAATACAAACCAACTATACGCATTGTATCATCATAAACTTCATCACTTTCATCATCCTCTAAATTATCGGCATCATCTCCATGATAATCTTTAAAATCCTCAAAATATATTCTCCATTCACTTTCTTTTTTATATCCATGCTCACCACTATTCATTGTCCGTGCCATATCTTTTATGAGACGATTGAATGTTTGCTTGTCCCCCATATATTCAGTGATTTCTTTACTTGCTCTCATCTTTGCCTGTGTTGTGGTATTTTCACTATCTGTGTTCTTTTTTAAATATTCAAGCACTCTATACATTCTTTCAAACCTAGCTGTCCTACTCAGTTTTCTTTTAGCCAATAAAGCTTCACCTCACATTATTGATTTTTAATTAAAATCTTACTATATATAAATTTGTGAATTTATCCTTTTAATTATTATTTGGCACAGTTATAGTTTATACAATACACTTATTTCACAAATCAGATAACTTATTGTACTACAATTTCTGGTAAATTTCAATTACTCCAATGTAATAGACAAACGAAGTTTTCCAAACATAAAACACCCTGCTTCTGCAAGGTGCTAACTTCTGTAACCTATTCTTTTATCTCTCAACATCCACGCTCGTGCCTGACTTGAACTCTACTATGAATTTTTCCTCATAAACCGTTACCTTTTCAACCATTCTCCTCACAAGGGATTCATCGTATTCTTCTATCTGCTCCATCTGCTCTGCAAGAAACTCCTGCATCTCAGCAATTCGCTGTTTCAAACCTTCCCTTTCAGCATTCTCTGCCATAGCATTCTGCTTTAGTTCTCGCAAACGGTCTATCTCATCAGCAAGGTCATTATAATCCTTTTTGGCATTGGCTCGTTTCAGCAGTTCCTTTTGCAATTCTTCCAGTTTTGCATTTATGCTTTCCATAGAACTTTCATCTTCCAAAGCAAGTACCGATGCAATGTTCTGCTCCAATGCTACAAGCATATCATCCTTGCCACCAAGTGCCATATTGATAGCTTTTATTACAGCCTCTTGCAGTTCTGTTTCCTGAACCGTAGGAGCATCACAGCATTCTGGACCATGTTCCACTCGGGTGACACATCGCCACACAAAAGAACGCTTGCCTCTGTTATTCCAAGCAATTCTGCGATATATGTCACCACACTTTGGGCAATATACAATGCTTGAAAGAGCATACTTGCTACTATAAACTCTTTTCTTTCGGTCAGCACCACTATGGAGATTAACTCTTCTTAGCATTTCCTCCTGCACCTGCATATAAAGGTCTCGGGGAATGATGGCTTCATGGCTATTTTCTACATAATACTGTGGAACGATACCGTTATTTTTAACTCGCTTTTTCGTAAGTACATCCACCGTGTATGTCTTCTGCAAAAGGGCGTCACCGATGTATTTCTCATTTTTTAGGATTTTCTTTATAGTTTCTGGTCTCCATCTTGCTTTCCCAGCTGCAGTTAGGATACCATCTGATTCCAAACTTTCTCCGATTTGTTTTAGCCTTGCTCCTTGCAGATACTCCAAATAAATGCGTTTTACAATCTCTGCCTCAGTAGGTTCAATAATTAGATGACCTTCATCATCTTTGGTATATCCCATAAAACGATTGTGGTTCACCTGTACCTCACCATTTTGGTAACGGAACTGCAATCCCAGCTTTACGTTTTCGCTTAAGGATTCCGATTAAACTACTCACGCTTTTTAGTATTGCTTCCACTTATACCATCATCCGCAAATACACCACTTAGCTGCCATTCTTCATTTTGTTGTATAAAATTAGTGTACTGCTCTATCTGTGCCTCGTAACTTGTAGCTTGCTCATCGATGTCGGTACTTACACGGCAGCACGCTGCAACTCTGTGTTTTGGCTTGTCTTCCGTTTTTAGCGAGAGGGTGACGTTCCATATACATTCTTATATTTCTTCCTAACCATTGGACTGTATTAGTAAGTATACTTTTTATGTCTGCTAGCTTAAAGTAATTCAGCCATTCCGTTACATATTCTTTGAGTTTCTTCTTTAACTTTTTGTAACCTTAGAGCATTACTTCTAGAGGTTATTTCCTTTATTCTAGTTTTTATTTTAGCTATACTTTTAGAATGTACCCTAATTTTAATACCTGCTTTGCTAGGATAGAAGCCCTATACAATAAATTTAATTTTCCCGATGTACGATATACTTGTTTTTTCTTTATTTGCTCTAGGCTTTAGCTTATTTTCAATATACGAGAGAATATTTGCTAGGATTCTTTCTGTACTTCTTTTACATTTTTCAAACAGTACCATATCAGTGAAACTTCGATTAAAAAAGCATTTCATTAGATTTTACTTTAATGAAATGCTTGTACCTGTTAATTCCATGGGCTCCTGGGTAGTTGAGGGGAACAACTTGCCTCTCTTGCTATTTACGATTACTAATATTTCTGTTTAAGGGCAGCTTTCCATTTTCTTCTACCCTGGGTTCCTTGTGGGGACATGCTTTGCTGGACTCACTTGCTAATAACATATTCTACTGTGTTTTGTCAATATTTTTTCCATAATATTCATTAATTTAATTTATTAACCTCATCAAATCCATAGCTCCTATCTTCAATATAGCCATTCTCATTACTTTTACATGAATAAAAAGCCGTTATTAAATCACCAGTACTACCCAATAAAATTCACTGTAGCTCATAACTTTTATTTGTTTTGATTAACATTTTATTGGAAATTCTATAAATTCCTATACACTAAAAAATTTAAAAGAGATACTATTCCCCCGATACTTCCTATAATTAATACTGAATCTAAAGAGATTGCACTATTTAATTTTAATCAATATCCTCTTCAAATACATTCTCATATTCTTCTATTTTTAACTCTAAGTACTCTTGAATTTCTTCTGCAACATCTTCTATATTCCTAATTATTGAATTTCCAAGTTCTAAATTTTTCTTATAGAAATTCATATAATAGGTTCTCTGTTTTGATTTTGAATTTCTATCTTCTGGTTTATTAAATGCATTTTTAGGCATCAAATACTTATTAATACTAGTATGCAAATCACTTAGCAGTTCAGGAGTATATAAAATTGCATGATAATTTTGAAACCAATAAGCTTCATCAGTATTTTGTTTTAGCTCTTCTATTTCATTCTCATCAAACTCTTTATCTTTTAAATAATATGAAATTAATATCTGATTATTTGACTTAAGTACCAAAGCTTTCTCATTTTTTATTATATCATCAAACTCCAGCAATTTTATAGCATAATAGAAGTATAGCTGTTCTTCATTAAAAGGCTCTTTAAGCGCCTCCTTATATCTTACTTTAAAAAATTCTTTTACCTTTTGCTTATCGAACTTGTCCATTTTAGTGAATTTGTCAATTGAATACAACATGGCCTCCGGAGAGTATTTAAATATAAAGCATAACTGGTGATAATCATAATTTTTAACCTGATATTCATCAAGATCTAATTCTCTAAAATATCTTGTTTTAAAAAAATTATTAATAAGGACTTTTTTTTGTTTTTCATCATTAAGGCTTGAGATTCTGTAAATTATTTGATTAATGAAATACAACTTATAAGCAAAATCTTCACTTTGATACTTTTCCTTAATTTTTTCTTCCTTAATAAGTTTCTCATTGCAATGAGCCATTATTTTTTTCCAGTATCTTTCTACCATATTATAACTATTAAAAGCTTCATAATCCCAAACTTCTTTTTTACCATCATTTCTTTCAAGTTCATATTTTTCTAATACATGGTCAAATATTTTTATTACTTTTTCACTATCATTCTTATTACAAAAGAAATAAAAGTCATCAGAAAAATAAGAAAACTCACGACATTCTATATCTGAATTATTAAGTTCTATCTCTATATCGTTACTAATATTTTTTAAGTTTAGTTCAGCAAAATATAATGATAAATAATTTCCCATTATTAAACCATTAGTTGCTCCTAAATTCATACATGTTAAAAATCGTTCATCATGATTTTCAAAGTCTAATTTATGAGTATATATTCTTCCGTAATACTCCTTTATATCTATCTTTATCATATTATCATATATACATAATTTTTCAAAATCCTCTTCTAATTGCCTGTCATATTCTCCAGATTTAAAATCACCTGTTTCAATATTTGCTGACAAACGCTTATGTAACGGATCCATGCATTGAACGTCATTAAAATTTGACATATCTTTAAAATATTCATAAGCTCTCATAAAATTCAATATGTTAGGCATTTTAATTGTACGATATTTATCTCCTTGCTTTTTGACTCTAAAATTAAATGGTTTAACCCAACACAAATCCCAAAGTTCAAATTCTGAGACTTTATCTGGAAACTTTAGCTTGTCAATATTTAAAAAGTTTTTTACTGGATTTTTAAAATTATATAAATTATTATATTTCATAGTTCCCCCCTGTTTCTTATTAATGTATATATAAAAACAAGGATACTTGTGATTTTACACATAGTGCCCTTGTTTTTTTGATTTTCTTTACTCTGTTTCATTTTCAACACACAGCAATTTTTCTTTCCTTATTTCATGTAAGTCTTTTCACTACCCTTAACTATGGTCCATTCATAAACACTTAAAGCTGACCATCCAGTAACTTTTTCTCCCCATTGATTAAATGTAAGTTTTTGACCATTATATTCTACGGTTTTAGTATCAATAACTGTAGCTTCTGAATTATCAAAATTCTTAATTATAACAGTATTCCCAGCTTTAATGACTCCCCATTCAAATAACTTATCCATCCTTGGAAGATAAGATCTTGTGATAGGTGTATTTCTCTTTTCTGAATATACAGGTCTTTTCTTGTCATCAACTTCAACATAGAAATCTTCTAAAGATGGTGGAGGTAATATTCTATTGATATCTATGAAATAATTGTCTCCAATTTTTAAAGGACTTAATTCAAAACAACTTATATCTACATTATTAGCTATAAGCCAAGCAACTGCAGAAAGAGTTTGACTATCAAAGGAAGATGCTATAAGTATAATTCTTTGCTTAAAATTAAAGGTTTTAGCTGCATTATTCTTTTCAAGAAAATCATTCAATATTCTTGTCGCTTTTTCATAGGCAGTTAAATCACCTAATTCAAATTCGTCTTTATATTTTTCAATATAAGAAGCAAATATCTTATCAACAAGCTCATCGGTAGTTTTTATCTTAGCATAACTTGCCGCATATCTTATTGCCTGAAATTCAAAAGCCTCTCGTCTTTGTTTAATATCTTCAACATCTCTTTTAATTTCAATTAGTACAAGATTACCATTCTGATCTACTGCAGTTAAATCGCTTCTGCCATTTTCTTTATTGACAACCTGCTTACCAACAACAAGAAGAGTTTCATCCTGAAATATTACCTCTATATTTGACCTTAAGAATTCTTCAACATGCTCTTCTTTCAAATTTAGATTTTTAAAATTAGTATTTGTTATCTCAACATCTTGAATGTTTATAGACTTATTTATTGTAATAGGTATTAGTATTTTCCTCACCCCTAATATAAAAATAATTTTATATTTTCCGTATAAATTTTTTTAATTTTCTTTGCTACTCTACCATACATTTAATCAGCGCATCACGAGCATCTGAATAGAATTGAACATCCACTTTAGTTGCCATTTCATCAGATAAATCAAATAATTGTCTTCTACACGATACAGGCATCAATACCGCTGATGAACCTTTCTCAACTGCAATTTCAACAAGAGAAACCGGATTATGAACTGATTCAATTGAACCTCCTAAATTCACTTCTCCTACAATAATTAAACCTCCTCGTACGCTCTTCTTTAATAATGCTGTACAAAATGCAATGAGTACTGAAACACCTACTTTAGCTCCAGTTTTTGCTGCATCAAAAGCTCGTAACTGTATAGCAAATTCATGTTCTCTGGGGTCTTTATCTCCAATTAGCAACTTTGCTTTTGAGTACAAGTTTTGTTCAGCAAACCCAACACTTTCTTTAAAAGCTTGTGGAACTGGCTTATTTAAAATTTTAACCCCTGAACCTGGACCTTCATTTGCCTCTATTCTAAATAATCCTGGATGTTCATCCATCCCTCCTGGACTTATAGTCCAAACTTGACCTGGTTCCAACGGATCTGTTCCTATACTATTTTCACTTTGTAATTCAGGTGTACCAACATATTTTTCAACTCCATCAGTACCCATTACATAGCTAAAATGAGTATTTCTAAATTCAGCTGCACCGATTTTTTTTTGTTGTTCTTTTACTCTTCTGCGGCTTTCCATAGCTATTCTAACAGCCCATTCTAAATCTTCATCTAATACATTCTCTTCATCACTAGGATAGAGTAATTTTAAAAGTCCGCTAACAGTTTTATTAACTGCATTAGTATCTCTACCACTTAGAGCCCCACCAAATTGAACTTTGCCTTGTAACGCCGCTACTCGACTTTGTGTTCTCATGTGACTCATACATTCAGACCAAAAATCACTAACTAAACCAAAATGGTCTGTTAACAATTCTTTATTGATTTTAGGTACATCCCAACCTGGAAGATATCCATGTATACGATCCATAAATGCTGTATCATCACGCATTTCTTGTGGTAATGGTCCAAATAAGTGGCCTATCCTTTGTTGCTGTTCAACATCTACGTCAAAGTTGCCTACCATAACCATACTACCATCTGCTCGTATACTTTCTTTACCTCTACTAAATTCTCCTGACTCCATATACCCCTTCATTATGTTAATGCCATCTTTTTTATCGAATGAGATTCCTGACACTTCATCAAAACAAACTACATCGTACTGGCACACCAGACCTCTGCGCCCATTATTATTATCAACAAACATTTTTGCTACAGTTGCTTTACCACCTGAAACCAAATGTGCATATGGAGATACTTGTTGAAATAAATGACTCTTTCCAGTTCCTCTAGGACCAAGTTCAACAAGGTTATAATTTCTTTCTACAAATGGAACCATCCTTAAAAGAAAGGCATCTCTAGTTCTTTCACTTAATCCTTCTGGTTCTATACCTACACTTCTAAGTATGAATTTTTTCCACTCATCAGTAGTAAATTGTTTTCTAGCTTGTGAAAGTGATTCTAAAACATTCCTTTGAGACATTTGAATAGCTCTAATACTTTCAACCCCAAATGGCCGTCCCTTATTTTCTTGGGCTATGGCAGCATCATATACCAATGATATTTCTGCATAGAAACCTCCCGTCAACATACGCTCATGCCCACTAACAATTTCTGGTGATATTCGTACATCCTTTAGCTGTAAACTAGGTAATGTTGCTAAATATGAATCACTTTTTTCATCTAATCTAGCACTTATAATATCGATGATTTTAACTTCACCTTGTTCCCTCGCTCTAGCCTTAAAAAGCTCTTCTTCACCAGCTTTAACAGTCCTAGATTTAAGTTGCTTTTGAACAATTTCAAGACCTTCTTCAATTTCTTCCTGGTCTATGCTTGCACAGTACCTACCTAACATAAATTCTACAACATATGTTGGTACAGGAAATTGTCTACTAAAAGTTCTAACTAAATCTTTTCTTACTAAATAACCATCAAGAGCAGATGCTGCAATTTGATCTATTCTGTCCAATTCCATAGCCTATACTTCACCTCCTACTATAGTAATTTGTTGGAACAACACTTGGTTATTTTTATCCAGTATTACAATATAAGCTTGCTTTGCCTCATATGAATCATCATCAACTACTACAGAATTTGTTCCATCTTTCTTAAATTCTTTTATTCCCATAACTATTGAAGACTCTGCTAGTACAGGCTTCAATCTAATATCAAGAAATGCTTGTTCATTCAGATCTTCAACAGCAATCTTACATCTCATACCTTTCCATACAACATCTGTTATAAATATCTCTCTTGCCTTTTGTTCTTCACTTTTTGTTAAAGTCATATTAAGTGTCAAGCACTCCTGAATACTTATACCACCATGTGTATACTCAATGCCATTTCTATAACAACTAACACCATCAGCCAATGCAAAATGCACCGTATTGTTCCAATACCATGGATACAGAGCTTCATCAAAAACTGAACCTGGCTTAATAGACGCACATCTTCCCCACTTGCTTTCTGACAAAGAATTTGGTAATGAAATCTTAGGTAATCCTAATGGCATTAATAGCCAACCATGATCTGTAACTAACTCAATAGATTCCCAACCCGCCATAAATAATCCTTCAATTTCTTCAACAATATCATTTAAGTACCTATCAATATTTGATATTATTCTTAATCCAAGATTATGACCATCCTCATCAATATTACCACATTCATACCATGCCTTATCTCCTTTAACATCTAATTGGTTCTTACCTATAACTATATAATCTTGATCTATAAGTAACTTTACAATTCTTTGATATGTTGCTGGTTGATTATTATCTTTAATGAAAGGATTAAAGTCCGAATTATCAATATCATCACCTATGAAAGACTCATTAATTGGCATAATAGCCGGTTTACATGTTGCTGTGACAGTGGGTAATGATGCCCATGTAATATTTTGCTTAACCTTAATGCTACTACTTTCTAGTCTTTCTTTTAGTTTTTTAGCAATATCATATCTCAAACCATCCACGAAACAATAGCAATAACTTTTTGTATTTTGAGGATGAATTTCTTTATTTACTGGGTAGCCATTCTCTCTTACTAATGATTGCAAATTCCTTGCATTTCTATCCAACCAAGGTAGATATATTGCCCTGATTGCTTTTGATATAGCTTCCACATCCTCTTTTTTTATAACACATTTATACGCATCGATTACTGCATAATCTATCTTCCAACCCACTTCATCTTGAATAGATTCAATATCTTTAAAAGTTCCTTTTATATCAAGTTTAGTCATTGAAGCTACAAAACCAAGATGTTTTAAACTACATGCAAGCGGAGCTTCATTAAGTTCAGACCAAACTGAAGAAACTCTAGCTCCATGCTCTTTTTCTAACCTTAATACCTCATTTTTTGCATCTTGTTCAGTAAGTCCATCAAGATTTAAAAGTTCTTTCCGCAACCTAGATTCCTCTTGTTCATTCCATTGCGGAAATCTTTCATTATCTGATAACAACGGCATTACTATCTTTGTAAGTAGATTTGGTATAGCTTCATATTTTGAAGGCGCTTCACAAAATCTATCCCAAATACTCTCCCATGAACTATCTTTATTACCTATTTTCTCTGCAGCTAATAATACCCCATCAGTTTCTGCATTAAAACCAAATCTAGATATGCATATATCATTAAAAGCAGCCCACTCTTCTTTGGTTTTCTCCTCTTTAAAATAATCAGGATTTGATAACCACATTAACATCTCTTTATCAATATCTTTACCTGATATCAAGGAATTAAAAAAATCTTTATCTAAATGCATTCCTCTCAATATTTCAACATTTTCATCTAGCAATTTTACAATTGCTCTATCCATTGCACTTAGTGAGTCTTCATCTTGAGAGACATCAAGACCCAGGCCGCCTCGATTGCTTTTTAGAAAAGCTAATAGTGTCCAATCTCTAGCATTAATTTGAGACCATATTACACCACGATACTGAAGTTCAGCTAATGGCTTTAATTCTTCCGGACATTGTTCAATGGCTCTTAAGTCTTGCCTACTTACCCCCGGTAAATATATAATAGGTATTTCACCATAAGGTAATTTATACTCTTTTGCCTTGCCCGCTATGGCTACTCGTATCCAAATAGCTGGACCTATTCTTTCTTCTGGGTTATATTCACCCAATACGAGCACTTCATTTAAATTAGTTTTAAGTCTATCTATAATTGGTTCCCACTTTCTTTCCTTATCAGTCCATAAAATGCAGCTAGGCTTTGTACTCGATTCGGGATTATAATTCGCTGATGACTTAAGTGAATTGATTATATGATCTATTACCTTCAATAATACCTCACCTCTTTTCCTCTCTTACTGATAGCTTTTCTTCCACTGATAAATGGTAATCATTTATCCTTTCCCCATTGAAAACTTTATACCAAGGACTATCTGTTGTATCTTTTCCTCTATCTTTATTCCAATTAATATTTGGCTTATCTCTTAATATCCCTGCACCCCTTTTGCCAATATCCGGTACAGACATAAATGGTCTAATGTTCAATCGTATCCCATCATTTATATCTGGTTGCCAGCCTATTGGTTGCTTATCAATAGACTTCCATCGAACAAATATGTCATATGGCTGCTCTCCATTTAGTATTAGTTCTAAACTTTTTTTCAACGTTTCTGCTGCTGCAAGCTTTTCCTCTGCACCATCAACCCCAGTTACGATATCATTTTTTTGTTTATTAATCCAATCACCTAAATATGTGTAAATTAATGTTTCTAGATTTTTCCTATCTAATTTATGATAGTTAAGTAATACCGAGAAACCATCAGGTAATCCATCCCATACTTGCCATATGAACGGCCTATTGTTAAATAACTTCACATGCTGTGAAAAAAACTTATCTCTTAGCCATGACTCTAAACTTTTGCCCTCATGATCATTTTTAGATAATAATTTTGTAGTAATATCTGTTATATTCTTACCTTTATATGCCCCAGCTAATATATCTAACAATTTTTCACTAGCAGGTGCTTCTCCTCTTACTGTTGGTATACATAGTATTCCATCAGAATCACTGTATTGTTGTAATTCCTCTGTTTGTTGGATCTTCAGAATTGACTGATCTGACAATTCTAAAGAAGAATCTGATTCTGAAGGCCATTGAAATCCTAACAATCTTGCCACCGCTACTTGAAGCGGATTAGTGCTATAAATTGGGTGACCATGGAATATCCATTGTGTAGGATCTTCAGAATATGCTTTAGGCAATCCTTCTGGATACATTTCATCAGCTATATCACTCCAATATTTTTCGTCAAACTGGCATTGAATCAATGTAGCACTTGTCACATTAAGTTTTTTATCAATCTGTCTTATAGCCGCTTTATAACTATTAGATTTACAAAAGCACCATAATGCTGTAATATACTTTTCATCATAAGGTATGATAACCCCAGTATTTTGATCATACAACTCTCCTGTATATAAGGTTGCTTTTAAGTCACCCATTCTGCTCACTGCAATTCCTTTCTTTTTATAAGAAGGATTATCTAAACTAGGTCTCAGCATCCCCAAACCATCAGTTGACCAATCTATTACTTGGTCTCTTCCAGTAAAATCTTCTATTTCTTTTACTGATGTTTGTAAAAAGCGCCATCTTTCGCTATCTTCAATCTCCCAAAAGTATCTAATCCACTTTTCATTATCGCCATTTACAATTCCTCTCTTTGAATAAGCAAACTCACTTAAATATTTATTAGTTCCTAAAGTATCTAGTAAAATTCGCTGGTCAGGATTATTAAATTGTTCATTTTGAGATTGAAATTTTAATGGACTATTTTTTAAAATATTCTTTTTATCATCGCCAATTTTGCATTCTATTCCTGAAAACAAATCAGATTCTTTACTAAAATTATTACTTAGGGAAATTAATAATACTTTAACAACTTCACCCGTAATAGATTCAAAAGCTCCCTCTCCTAAATTTGCTATACTAATTATATTTGTGTTTTTAAGAATATAATTTCTAAATTTTTGGTAACTTTTCAAATATGTCCAGTTAGATGGAGTGACCGAACAAAAAACTCCTCTATTCTCTTTTAAGAATAATAATAATCGCTCAATAAATACTGTTGACAAGTCATATTTAGCACTTGGATAATTATTTGAGACAAATTTAATTAACAGATCATCTTGACGTTTTAAAGTTAGATACGGTACATTTGTAATAACCAAATGGTAAGAGTTACTCAATAGTTTAAATGATTTTTCCATCCCATACGCCAGGACACTTAACTCTGATGTTCCCGTATTAACAGCAAACATACTTGTTTCCAATTTCTTATTAACCCTATTCCATTCTTTTTCAAAAATACTTCCTTTTTCAAAAAAACACTTAGGATTTATTAGACTTCCCAAAACAGGAGCATGCTCAAATAAATTATACAACCCTTCTAAATGAAACTTTAAATCCGAATCTTCTCCCGCTAATGATATCCAATCATCTTTTTTTACATTTATTGACTGTCCACACCAAGCAATTTGTAATTCAGGTAATATCCTAAACCCACCGCTTTGTGGATAATTCCATGCCGCTAAAGCTATAGAAAATGCAGCTAATTCTACACATCTCTGATCAATTTCAAGTCCATGAATGTTTTCTGAAAGGACTTTATCACAAGCTTCTTTTGCTGTTATATTTTCTAAATACATTCTAATAGGAACCAATTTTTGGAATACCGAAACTAAAAAGTGCCCTGACCCACAGCAAGGGTCAATTAATTTAAACTCACTTAAATTCTCAGGCCAACCTTCAGTATTTCCTCCAGCTACAGACCAAACTTCATCAATTTTTACAAACCTTATGTAGTCAAACTGTAATGAACCTATTTTTAATCTATCTCTTAACTCCTCTTCTGTTTTTAACTTTGTTAAATCTTCTTTTGTAAGTCTTTTTTTAGCCCACCAAGCACCTAATGAGTTATCCAGCAAGAAATTTACCATATAGGGCTCAGTAAATAATTGAGTTACAGCTGGCAATTCTCTGGCACCAATTTTAACTTCTGATTTATTTACTTCATCTTTTTTGTTCTTTTGCCAAAACTGATAGACCCAACCTAAACTGTCACTTGCCCCAAATATGTCTTTAGGTAACCCATAAATTATTTTTTCTAATTCCATTTCTTTCTCAAGTGGAAACTTTAATTCAAATACTGGTGAATCGGCTCTAAATATTTGAGGTAGCATCTTAGCCGCTAATTTAGCTGCCAGTTCCCATCCGTTATAAAAACCTAATTCTTTTGCTATTTCTTCACACTCTTCAAATGATATAGAAACCGCATTCTTAATATCACCATCCTCAAAGTACATTAATAAATTATTTTCAAACAGAAATTTAGCAAAAAGCATACGGTGCCAATGTTCATAAGCTACTTCTTCAATTAATCTATCAATCTCCTGAGTTTCTTCTTTTGAGTCTCTTATATCACCTAATTGCCTACCGTGTGCCCTTAATCTTCTTCTCAAAACTCTCTCTTGTTCTGATAAATATTCATATGGTGAAGATTTTTCTACTCCAAGCTGTCTAATAGCTATTTCAGCTGCATCTTCAGATATTTTTCTTGCTTTTAGTATTGAATTCTCTAGTACGTTTCTCAACTCTTTTTCCAAATACACCATTTTAATCTCACCTCCTACTTATTTAATAATAATAGGCCCATCATTGAGTGCATTTTTAAGCTTGCTCTCAACTTCTTTTAACCAAAAGTCAATATCGGCACTACTCTTCATAGTCCTCTTAGGAATTTCAATTGACTGAATTTTAGGTTCTAATTCTTTATTTGCTAATTCGATTGCTCTGCTAAATTTAGTCGCCAATGACTCTCTTTTATCTTGCCAAGATTTAATTGGAAACTGTTTTAATGCTGATAATAATTCATCATAAGTACTGATTGTTATTGGTGATAACTCCCTAATATTACATTGTACCAGAATATGTTCTTGTTTCTCTTCCATAAGACTATTCCAAACACTAGAAACTTTTAATTTATTTTGTAAGTCATTGTAGGTATTTAAGAACTTATTAATTTCATCATTTAATAAATTTCTAAGTTCAGTTTCTAAATTTCTACTTAATGGTATAATCATATCTGGCTCATGTAACAGTAATCGTCCCTGCTTAATTACCTCTACTTGATCTATAATATCTTTTATACTTTCATTTTCTGTAGATTCTCTGATTAATTCTTGAAGTTTTCTCCAACATGGGATTCTTTCCGCTATCTTTGATGCAATATTTTGACACTTATCAATTAGCTCAATTAGCTCCTTTGAATTTGCGAATATTAAGAGCAACTGCTCATTACCTGATTTTTGTTTAATCTCATTTAAAATACTACTATTTATAATAGTTGGCTTAGGTTCTTCCCCACCTGTTTCTTTCGTAAGTTCAACTAATTTATCAATAAATTCATTCGCTTTTAGTACTTCTTTTCCTTGTTCAGCTACAATACCCAATTTTTGGTATACTTTTCTTATTTGTATTCTCTGTATAACACTAACTGTTATTGATTCAACTTTAAATAGAGATTTCCCTATATTTTTTCTTTCAAGATCTTTCGGTTCAATGCCCTTACCAGATTCATTTAGTGCTTTTAATTGTCCTGACACAAGTAATGCTTGTAAAGCTCCATCGATCGCATCACCTGACCATCCAAAAGGTGTATTTTGAAAATTCTTTCGAATATCAGTACCCCTTTTTCCGCTACCAATATAATTCATAACTTTTTTACACACTGGATTATCCGCAGGTTCACCCATATAATCAACATTTTTCAGTGAATCTGGCGAACCTTCTTTTGCCTTATCATATACCTTCCCCCATTTTGTATGGTCTGAAATTAAAAAGTCAGAATATAACCTAACTAAAGCGTTATTCGAGCTTTCTATGATTGCATCTTTTAAAGAAACCGATAGTATTTCATTACCTCCAGCTTGAATAACCTTAGCTCCTGAAAAGGCTTCATTTAAAAGTTCATTAATATTTCTTTCCGCATTTTCTTTTAACGTATTCATTGCTGAAAAAGCTTCTTGACCTTCTGGTGTTGTCGGCACTCCCTTATTAGAAATTGTTGCAATAGCCGCTTTAAAATCAATGATATAATGTCTCAACTCATCTGATGATCGTTTAGGTATAAAAACAAAAATAGTAGGAGAATTGTTACCTGCTTGTTTTGCCTCAACGCGAACTGATTCTTCGTCAATATTCCAACCATTCCTAATCCATATATATATTTTTTCTTTTGAATCCGCTGGAAGATTAGCATCAAATAATGGGTATATATCCCTGGTTACTTTAGATAAACCTTGTGTAATAGATATTTTTCCAACTTGTTCTGCAAATTTTTTCTTTATCCTATCTTCCCTTTCTGATGAGATTCGATGATTTTCATTATTAAGTATACTTTTTTGAGATTCAAATTCATCTAACCAAGCTATATTTTCTTCCGTTTGAATTCTATACTCATCTTTTATTTTCATTAATAATTCACAATTATCTAGAAGGGCTGGAAGCTTACTTCTTAAAGATGAACTTCCCTCTGTTAAATCAGTTACCATTAAATCTGCTAATGTATCTGCATCCGACTTAATCCCTACTTCATGATTACTACCTGAAAGCTGATTAATTAAGAATACTAATCCACAAGCCCTTGCCATTAATTTCTCATCTTCACCCTGACTTATCCAACTCATAGTTCTTTCATGTGCTTTTCTTGGCAATTTCCTAGCTTGAAGTAATTTATCAGCTAAATCAAAATAAAGATAATCTGCTGGTATTACATTGCCAATATTTTTATCAATATTACTTTTTGCAGCCTTATGCACCATACTCAGTTGATTTCTTAATTGACTATCTGTTCCTGTTCCATCTAATACTCTAAGTGTATTCTCCCAGAATCTTCTCCTGACCGGTAAAATAGGATAATCTTGTATAAAATACATAATATCCTTTTGATTATGACCAATAGATGTAGTATTTAGATGCCTAGAAATTTCTCCTATATTTCTTTCCATGACAGTATTGATTTCACTTATTGCAGTTGGTTTTTTAGCTAAAATAACTTTACGTACAACAGCCTCGACATCTGCATCTGAAAGCTCAATTCTAACCGTAAATCTTCCTTCTAATTTTTTAAGATTTGGTGTTCCTGTTACAGCGGTTTGCCCCGTTCCAATAAATAATAATTTACTCCCGATTTGTTTACAGCAGGCTTCTACTACTTCCTGAACTTCATGTGCCCTTTGACTATCCTCACCAATAAATTGCTGCACTTCATCTAATACAATTAATGACAAAGGAAATTGACCATTAACTGATAATGCTTCTATGATAGCCTTAACCATTTGCTCATTACTAATATCTAGCACGTTTGGATACTCATTATTTAATGTATTTATACAACTTTCTCGACTTGGGAATATGTGTGGTTTTATTTCCATCAATGCTTCTTGTAATCCCTCAGCAACATAAAAATAATCTAACTCTTCTTCCCAATCATATCCTTTACTGAATACAAGTTTCATGACTTCATCAAGTATATTTTCTGATTTTAACCACATAACAAATCTTGCCACAGAATAATTTTGTGGTAAATTTACGGATTTAAATATTATATTCAAAAGAGCGAGTCTAACGCTCCCGCTTGCACCGGCACCTAAAGTTCCTGAAGCAGCATGTAGCCCTCCCATTCTTTTAGCTTGTGTTGATAATTCAATAAGAAGTGTTTTTATATTATCTGGCAATGCAGCCACACCCCTTGCAGTGGAACCATCTTGAAGTTGTGTATCATTCCAAAATGCCGTAAGCATTTTTACAAGATGTGATTTACCAGATCCATAAAATCCGCTCACCCACACGGCTGGTTGTTGTTCTTGTCTAAGATTTCTTAAGTACGTGTCCAATATATGTTCTATTCCTTTTTCATATTGACCATCACATACAAAAGTTTCCAACTCATACCTAAGAACATTTAACTTAATGTCATTAACACTGGCAACACCTTCATTTACTATCTTCCTGTCCTCAGGATTTACAAGATATAATTCTCTATTTAACATACTAATCCCCCCCTATAATTCCTTATCACTAGTTATAGCGAATGCATGATAATTCCAACCATCATATCCATCAAGTAATCTATAATTATTATTTTCAAAACTACCTGGAAAAAAAACTAAAAGTCTTCCTTTAACATATGGTGATAACTTATCAACCAAATCTTTTACCTTTATAAACCCAAAGATTGCACCTACACCTGATAATGCTACAACATCTTCTTCCGATACTTGTTGTCTTTTTAGTAAATCTGCAAATTCAGTTTCAATATAATCTAAATATTTATGAATACTACTAGTTAGAACTTCCGGTTTCTTATAATAACTTTGAGCATATTTTAAATCACTTAACCAATTCCCAAAAGTATCTGTTAGGTCATAATGAATCCAACCATGATTATTGTTTTGAGTTATTATTTCAAATTCACCAATTTTAGCTCTAAGTTTTAATTCATCCATTTCATTATAAACACAAAATATTACTCTTTGAGCAGCCGCAACATCTCTCCATGGTATAGCAATATGAGTTGAATAATTATCTAGAATTTTTTTCATCTTACTCATTTTTTAAACTCCCCCTCCTAAACCCACTAAATTAGGAAAAAGTACTTCTATGACATTATCTATTCTTTTAAAGATAATCCAACCTTTTCTGGAAGCAATTTCAGCTAGCTCCATAAGTCTTTCTTTTGAGCAATCCAAAATTTTTATAAAATCTGTTTCAAATAATTCAGTCCCTCTTATTTCAAGTAAATAACCTAAAAAAAGTGCATACGCCACACTTGCTGACGTAGCTTCTACCATATGCCTTATTTTCTTAGTATTTCCTTTTAAATGCCCACTTTGGGACCAGCTTGAACTTATATTTCTAGTTGTTGATTGCAATGTTTTTTCACTAAATCTACCTGGTTCTAATGAATCAATATAACTCTCCATCTCTTCTTTACTAAATAAAGAGTTTATAGGCATATTTGTAATAAATTTAGATGTTTCCCTCAGCAAACTATCTCTTGCCATAGCACATAATATAGCTATAAGAGGTTGTGATTCAATATCTCTACTCCAAAAATATAGTAATCCCTTAAACAACAATACATCTTTATCTAAAGAGTATAATTGTATTAAATACTGAATACTGTATTTCCTGGAATTAGCAGTTCTTTTCCGAAGACAATTATCTTCTTCAGCTGCTGTATAATAATCTTGAGTTGATTCAGCATCTCTAACTGCATCTAAAATCATTATTAATTCATTTAGCATTATTGTTCTTCTCGTATGTGTACTTCCTTTAGAAAACTTAAATCCAAATTGTTGGTATTTATCTTCATTTTGCATGTTTCTTCCTCCATTGAATCACACTAGGTTAATGTCCTGAATTGTTAATATCAAGTATTCTATTTACAACTTCAAGCCTTCTTTTACCACATTGTTGTTTCATTATTGTAGTAAATTCTTTATCTTTTCTAATCTTTGATGGATTGTTAATATACAATTCTAATATTTGCTCAATTAAAAGTTCTTCTTTAAATTCATTATTCCAATATGCATCGATTAATTTATTAATAACATCCGCTAATTCACGTTGGGTCTTATAAAACATTTTTATTTCCATCAAATCACCTCATTTTTAACTTAAATAATACTTTATTCTTATTTTACTCTTACTAAATTAGAATTACAATATTGAATGCTCTAAATTATATTCTGATAATTGTAAAATTTGTAATTTCAATGTAATTGAGTTTGATTTCAAAACCTAAAATATATAGTACCTAATGTTTTTATATGTATATTTACATTAGCATATAATTTATTTAAATAAGTTTTCTAACCTGTTCTTAGGAAACATGTGAATTTTTACATAAGAAAAAACCCTTGAAAATTCAAGGGTTTAACTGTGTTTCCTTTGCAGCTTTACTACCGTCTCAACGTGAGGCGTATTTGGGAACATGTCTACCAACAGACTTTTTTGTATTTTATATCCCTTTTCTTCCAAAAACTTAAGATCCTGTACTAATGTTTTTGGGTTGCAGGATACGTAGATTATTTCTTTTGCTTTAAAGTCTACTACGTATTGTAGTGCTTTTGGGTGTACTCCTGTTCTTGGTGGGTCTAGGATTATTATGTCTGGACTTTCTTTTAGGTCTTGGATGACTTTGGTTACGTCTCCTGCTATGAAGTTGCAGTTACTTAGGCCATTTAGCTTAGCATTTTCGTTGGCTGCATTGGCTGCTTCTTCTATTATTTCTACTCCTATTACCTTTTTTGCTTTAGCTGCTGTGATTTGGCCTATGGTTCCGGTGCCACAGTAAAGGTCAAATATTGTTTTATCTTCTTCGTCTCCTAAAAACTCTCTTACTATGCTATATAGTTTTTCTGTTCCTTTTGAGTTTGTTTGGAAGAAGGCTAAAGGTGATATTTTAAATTTTAATCCTAGGATTTCTTCTGTTATATAGTCTTTTCCGTATAATACATTTACCTTATCTGCAATTACAGCATCAGATAGGGAGTCATTTACTGTATGTAATATTGAAACTAGTTTTCCTTTTAACTCTAATTCTAAAAGTTTTGATTTTAATTCTTCTAGATCAAAGTCAATTTGTGATGTTGCAACTAGGTTTACCATTATTTCTTGTGTATTATAGGCTTTTCTTATGATTAAGTTTCTAAGGTAGCCTTCTCTTGACATTACCTTGTAGTGCGGAAATCCTTTTTCTCTGAAGTATTCTAAAACCATTTTCATGATTTTTCTATAGTCTTCATCTACTAACATGCAACTATCTGTAGTTACTATTTTAAATGAACTGCCTTTTACGTGCATTCCAAGGCAAAGCTCTCCACCTTTTTCAAAGTCTCCAAAGGAGAATTCCATTTTATTTCTATATTCATATTGATTATCAGTGCCTACTATACCTTGGAATTCCCCCATTGGTACTTCTTCGTTATTGAATAATTTTTTTACTGACTGCATTTTAAATTCTAACTGTTTTTCATATGGTACATGTTGACTTTGACATCCTCCACAGGTTCCAAAATGAGGACAAGGAGCATCTATTTCATACTCTGCCTTTTCAGTTATTTCTATAAATTTTGCCTCTCCATGGGTTTTTCTCTTTTTTGTAAGTCTTGCTGATACCTTTTCTCCTGGAAATGCTCCTTTTACGTATATCTTCATATCTTCTAGTGTAGCTATTCCCTCTCCACCAAATCTTGTGTCCTCTATATTAAGCTCTAGTATATCGCCTTTTTTCATTTAATTGCTCCTCTTACTTGTATTAATCTTTTGCTTTATATATATGGTTATATAATTTTTTAATAGCTTTATATTAGTCTATATAATTGCATAGTTAATAAGTTTCTCAATAACTTTCAATTAATCTTATACTATCTTTGCATTACTTCTTTATTAATTTTATATTGCTTACTTTTCTTCCTACAGTGTTGTTCATTTTAGTTTTTTCCATTATTGGTGAGTAGATTATATTTACTATTATATATATGATTACATATATACCCATTTTATCTACTACACGTAAGTTTACAAGTTTCATTATAAAATCAAATATCATAAGAAAAATAAATGATGCTCCCCCTATTACTATCTGATCTATAATACTTGCTTGTATGCTATCAAAAAATGTTACTTCTCCTGTTTTAGTTTCGTCATTTTTGGGAGCTTTAGCGTCAGATTCGTAAGTTTCTTTTATTTCATACTCTTCATTTATATCTGATCCATTTTCATGAAGGTCTACGTTGTTTTCTAAAGGAGTTTTTTCTATAGTGGTTTCTTTTGTTAGTAAGGTTTCTTCCACTGTTACTTCTTCTTTTATAAGTGGTATTTCATCTAAAACTACTTTTCCCTCTTCTAAATTTGTATCACCTATTATAAGTTCTTCTTTTTTCTCATTTGTTTTATTTTCTTCATTTTCTAACATAATTTTGTCTCCTTATCTTCATTTTTAATATTATAACATATAGGGTATCTTAAAAAAATAATAATTCAATGCAAAAATAGGTCTTCTTACTTGATTATTTTTTGAAAATACTTAGGTTTATTTATACGAAAATATTATTCCTATAGATACAGATTATACACTATATAGATACATTATGTGTAAACTTCATATTAATATTAATAGCTTTATGCTATAATATTCTCGGTATTTATACTATATTATGATTTTTTAAAGTGCAATACTTGAAGGTTTATGTTATGTTTAACTGCTGCTTTTTTAAGGTATAAATCAATTTTTATCAGGCTTGTAATTAAAAATATCTAATTAAATTAGGATGGTGTTACTGTGTGGAATTTAGTTTTTTTATGTTTTGCTGGATTTTTGGCTTCTTTTGTTGACTCTATTGCTGGTGGTGGTGGGCTTATAAGTGTTCCGGCATTTTTTATTGCTGGGTTTTCTCCTTATTTCGCTTTGGGCACAAATAAATTTGCTGCTACCACAGGTTCTTTTACTAGTTCTTTAAGGTTTGCTCGTTCTGGTAAGGTGAATTTTAAGGTTATAAAATACATAATTCCTTTTACTCTTATAGGTGCTGTTTTAGGAGTTAAAACTGTCCTTCTTATAAATCAAGACTTTCTCTATCCTTTAGTTATGGCATTAATATTATTTGTAGGAGCTTATAGTCTATTTTCAAAAAACCTTGGTATGGAAAATGGATTTACCAAGGTTACGAAGCTAAATTTAGCCCTTGGAATACTCCTTGGCTTTACTATAGGATTTTATGATGGTTTTTTTGGTCCTGGCACTGGGTCTTTTCTTATATTTGGTTTAATAAGCATATTCAAATTTGATTTTGTAAGTGCTAGTGGCAATGCTAAATTTTTAAATTTTATAAGCAATGTAACTTCACTTGTAGTATTTGCTATAGAGGGTAAGATAAATTATCTTTATGGCATACCTATAGCTATATTCATGGTATTTGGAGCAAACTTTGGTACAAAGGTTGCTCTTAATAAGGGAAGTAAGCTTATTAAACCAATATTTATAGTAATGTCTCTTGGTGTAGCCTTAAAGTTACTTATTGAAAATTATATATTGTAATTTTCTATATATAAACCAAAACAAAAGCTGACTTTTAAATTTAAGTCAGCTTTTACTTACCACCTACTAATATAATATTCTCTTATCTTCTATTCTCTTTGTAAACTTTATAGAATCAAAATGTTCTAAGATGGCTACTGCATATTTTCTGCTGGTATCTAGTACTGTTCTTGCTTCTGCTGCGCCTATGCTTTCATTTTCTTCTATATAAATTTTAATTATATCCTTAGCTTTTAGATAATCTTCCTTTAGATACACTACATCTTCCATTACCTTTACTAATGAGCCTGTATCTATTAAGGATTCGTAGACCATCTTAAATGTCTTTTTATCCTTTTCTTTAGTTTCCATATCTGCATACTTTGGAGAATTATATCCTGAAGATTTAAAGGTTTTTATTATCCTATCTTTCATTTCCTTTTGTTCTTTTGTATATTCCATATTGAAACTTTCTAAGGCTACAAAGCTATCGTTAACTTTTATTGAGCCATGACTTTGCATAATTTCTAATATTTCATCATAAGTTTTTTGCTTTATTTCTCTGCCAAAGATTTTACCCTTTATTTCTTCCTTTGACATACCAAATTTAAGTGGATTTTGATTATGATACTTTTCTAATAAATCCATTAATTCTTTAAGTTTATTTTCATAATAACTTTTGTGAATATATACATTTTTATCACTAGAATTAAGGCTTATTATTTTATTTTTATCTACAAGTTCTTTTAATATATCTTTTATATCTTCATGATTTTTACCTAGAGCTTTTAATATGTCAAATTCCGTTGGATATTTTGAGCTTATAGCTAAAACTGTACTTTCAACTATATCTTTTGGGTCTCCACTTTCTTTGATTTTAAGTTCTTTTATATAATCTTCCTTAAATCTTTTAGCTTTAGTTGCTACTGGCTCTATAATAGATCCACCGGCTATAGTTACCATAGGTGAATAGGTTCTAAGTACGTATCTATCATTCCTTTGTACTGTTATAGGCCTTTCTAGCCTTAACTGAACATAAGCCTCTTCACCTGGCTTTATCTCTTCTTTGTCTAAAATTATTACTCTGCATAATATTTCATTAGTACCGTGATATAATCTTAGCCTTTGTCTATTTTCTATAGGTTTTTGTGAATTTTTAAGATGATAAAGCTTACAATCTATAACCATCGAAGGCTCCATTATATTAGGTACTGACACCACATCGCCTCTACCAATATCTTCAACCTTTACATTTGTAATGTTAAGTGCACATCTTTGACCGGCCTCTCCTATCTTAACGTTTTCTTCATGAACTTGTATACTTCTTATTTTGCCTATAGCCATGGAAGGATAAATTTGTACTGTATCTCCTTCCTTTACTTTTCCACCTATTATGGTTCCTGTAACTACTGTTCCAAATCCACTTACAGAAAACACTCTATCTACAGGGAGTCTAAAGTGCCCTTCTGTATCTTTAGGCTCTACTTCCTCTGTTGCCTTTTCTATTTCTTCTATAAGGCTTGGTATTCCCATTTTAGTTTTAGATGACACAGGTATTATAGGGGCTCCGTCTAAAAATGTACCTTTAAAATTATCTTCAACTTCATCTTTAACCATGCTCATCCATTCTTCATCTACAAGGTCTGCTTTGGTTAATGCTATTATTCCTTTTTTCACATTTAGTAGTTGGAGTATTTCAAAGTGTTCCTTTGTTTGTGGCATAATTCCTTCATCTGCAGCTATTACTAAAATTACTAAATCTACTCCACTTACCCCTGCCAACATATTTTTTATGAATTTTTCGTGACCTGGTACATCTATTATACCTGCTCTTTTTCCTGATGGAAGATCAAAAAAGGTGAATCCAAGGTTTATTGATATGCCTCTATCCTTTTCTTCTTTTGTAGTGTCTGTTTCTCTTCCTGTTAGAGCTTTTATAAGTGTAGTTTTACCATGGTCTATATGACCTGCTGTTCCAATTATAATATGTTTCATTTTAAACCTCTCCCATGTTTTTAAAAGCCTTGGCTATTATATCTAGATCTTCTTCTAAAAGAGCCCTTACATCTATTACAATTTCTCCATTATAAACTCTTGCTATTATAGGAATAGTATTACTTCTTAGTTTTTCTTCTATGACCTCTACATGAATCTTATTGCTTTTTACTTTAAGTGCATAGCTTTCAATCTTTTCTGTAGGCATGGATCCTCCACCTACCATAGAAAAGTCTTTTTCTACACTAAAACTAAAGTGTTTTGGAGATCCCTGAAGTTTTCTTTTAAGCTTTTGTGCTCTTCTTTTTAGTTCTTCCGAGTTTAATAACATCATTCTTAATGTAGGTACCCTTTTTAATGCTTCCTTTTCATCTAAATAACAGGTTAAAGTACCCTCTAAGGCTGCTAATGTCATCTTATCTATTCTAAGTGCCCTTGTTAATTGATTTTTCTTTATTCTATCTATATATTTTTTCTTTCCTACAATTATTCCGGCTTGAGGGCCACCTAACATTTTATCTCCACTAAAGGTAACTACGTCAATTCCCTTTTTAATACTTTCTTGTACTGTAGGCTCATGGATGAATCCGTATTTAGATAGATCTAAAAGAACCCCACTTCCTATGTCTTCTATTATTGGCTTATCATACTTTATACCAAGTTCAACTAATTCTTCAATAGGTACCTCTTCTGTAAATCCCATTATCTTAAAGTTTGAAGTATGTACCTTTAATAAAACTCCAGTATTTTCATTTATATTGTCTTCATAATCATAAAGATGAGTTCTATTAGTAGTTCCAACTTCCATAAGCTTTGCCCTACTAAATTTCATTACCTCAGGTATTCTAAAAGAGCCTCCTATTTCAACTAACTGTCCTCTTGAAACTATGGCTTCTTTATCCTCACAAAGGGTGTTTAAAACTAACATTACAGCTGCTGCGTTATTATTAACTACTACCGCTGCCTCAGCTCCTGTGATCTTTTTTATAATCTCTTCTATGTGACTATATCTTGAGCCCCTTTTTCCCTCTATTAAATCATATTCAAGGTTATTATAATTTTTAGCTACGTCAATAACGTTTTCTAAGGCCTCGTCACATAATATAGACCTACCTAAATTAGTATGAATTACAATCCCTGCACCATTTACTACCTTCTTTAAATTAGGTTTACGCTTTCTTTCTAATGTTTTAGTGAAATAATTCATTATATCCGCTTTAGAAAAGTCTTCAATATCATCTTGAAGTATGGATTTTCTATAAAATTCTATAGTTTCTCTTAAAGATTCCATCACAACAACCCTCATATTATTCTCTAAAGCATTCAAAACTAAGCTTTCTTCAAGTAATTCATCCATCTTAGGTAATTTTCTTAATAAATCTTTATTCATACGTCACCCCTCCTTTAACACATCTTTAAAATAACAGTTTAAAATTCCTAAACTACTGTTATATCTATACTTTATCTATACTTTTTGTTTATACACTACTAAGTATTTATCTAATGCCTATGGTTTCTATACTACTATTATATCTACTTCACCTTTAGGTAACACTTCACCTATTATGCTGGACTTTATCTCTAGTTTATCTAGGTTTTTCATTATTTCTGCTGCTATTTCTTCCCTGCAGCTTACAAGAAGTCCGCCTGAAGTTTGAGGATCAAATAGTATATCTTCCATCCATGCATCTACATTTTCTAATTTGTACTTACCTTTTATATACTCTCTATTTTTATAGCTTCCCTCTGGAACTAGCCCCATGCTGGCATACTCTTTAGCTTCTTCTATATAAGGAACCTTGTCTTTATATATCTTTAAAGTTACCCCAGACCCTTCTGCCATCTCATATCCATGTCCCATAAGTCCAAAGCCTGTAATGTCAGTACATGCACTTATATCTTTACCCATAATAGCTTCTGCTGCATATTTATTAAGGGTTACCATAACCTTAACTGCCATGTCATATGCCTTTTTACTAGCCATTTCTCCCTTTATTGCTGTATTTAATATTCCAAGTCCTAAAGGCTTCGTTAATATTAAAACTTCCCCTTCTTTGCATCCATAATTTTTCCACACCTTATCTGGGTGAACTGTTCCTGTAACGGATAGTCCAAATTTAGGTTCATCATCTTGAACTGAATGGCCTCCTACTACTACAGCACCTGATTCTAATACCTTATCTGCTCCACCTTTTAATATTTCCCCTAAAACTTCAATAGGAAGACAGTTAGGGAAACAAACTATGTTTAATGCCACTATGGGCTTTCCCCCCATTGCATAAACATCGCTTAATGAGTTAGATGCAGCAATTTGCCCAAAGGTATAAGGATCATCTACAACTGGTGTAAAAAAGTCTAAGGTTTGTATTGTTGCTATATCATCACTTAATTTATAAACCGCTGCATCGTCGCTAGTTTCTATACCTACGATTAAATTATCATCTTTCATCTTAGGTAATTTATTTAATATTTTCGAAAGGGTCTCCGGCCCTATTTTAGCTGCTCATCCTGAGGTTTTTGCGTATTGTGTAAGTTTAACGTCCATATAATATCACCTCTTAATTAAATTTTCATTCTTCTTTATTATATATTATTTGACATAGTTTTTAAAGGTAGAGTAACCTTTTAGTCCTAAGCTTTTAAGATATGTTTAAATATTAACTATTTAAGGTGTAAAATATTAATATTTTTACGCGTTAAACTTACCTTGCATCTAACTTATCGTACATCTATCTTGTCTTTAAACTTAGCTAAGGTTTTATCTCCTATTCCACTAATATTTTTCATATCTTCAACAGAGGAAAATCCACCACTGCTTTCCCTATAATCAATTATCTTACCTGCTGTAACCTCACCTACTCCTGGCAATTTCATAAGTTCTTCCTTTGTTGCACTATTTATATTTATAATTTCGTCTTTACTTTCAGTCATGGCTGTACCTCCGGGTATGCTTCCTACTATAGGTCTTGCATTACCTTCTATAGACGGTATTATGATACAATCTCCATCCCTTAACTTTTTTGCTTGATTTACACTATTTAAGTCTCCTTTTTCTGTTACGCCTCCAGCTTCTACAATAACGTCTTTAACTATACTGTAATCTTCCATTACATAAACTTCTGGTTTTTTTACCTCTCCTTTTATTTCTACAGTTATCTTTTTTCCACTAGACTTTTCCTTATTTGATACTATCTTTGTTTCTTCTAAGGGTTCTTTTTCTGATACAAATATGTCTTCATTGTTAACTTTAGGTTTTTGTATTAATACTTTATTTGCAATAAAAAAGGCCATAAATATTACTGAAAGCATTGCTATTCCTATATATTTTTCTTTGTTTTTTATCTTCAATCTCTCATCTCCTTATACTCTTATAATTCATTATTGACTAAATATTATAAAATATATCGTAATACTTCTTTTTATTTGTTATAATACTATATAATATACTATGATACCTTTTGATATCTTTTGATATTTTACGATACTTTAATGAGTTTAAAAGGATGGATGAAATAATGAAGAAAAATTTCTTTTTGTTAATAGTATTTATTCTAATCTGTAGTAATTTATATCCAGTAAAAGCTGATACCCTTACAGATCCTGAAATACATTCTGAGGGTGCTGTATTAATAGAAGCTAACACTGGAAATATACTTTTTAACAAAAACGCAAAAGTTCCTATGGCGCCAGCTTCAACTACAAAGATTATGACTGCAATACTAGTTCTAGAAAACACTAAATTAACGGATAAGGTTTTAATCGGTAAGAACCCGCCAAATGTTGATGGAACTGCAATTGGTGTTAAAGAAGGGGAAGAATTTACTGTAGAAGACCTCCTATATGCTTTGCTTTTAGAATCGGCTAATGATGCTGCTGAGGCTTTAGCTGAACATATAAGTGAAACTAATGAAAATTTCGCTAAACTTATGAATGAAAAAGCAAAAAGTATTGGCTGCGAAAATACTAACTTTAAAAATCCTAGTGGATTGTACGAAGAAGGTCACGTAACCACAGCTTATGATTTAGCACTAATGACTAGAGAAGCTTATAAAAATTCTGTATTTTTAAAAATAGAAGATGAACCTTTTTATAAGATACCTCCAACTAATATTACATCAGAAACAAGGTGGGTAAATAATAAAAACTCCTTGATTTTAAAAGGAAGTAAATTCTTTTATGAAAAATGTGTAGGTGGTAAAACAGGCTATACTACTCTTTCAAGGCATACTTATACAGCTATAGCTGAAAAAGATAATCAAAAACTTATCCTAGCTTTTTTAGATGCGCCAGATAAAAATACATATTTTGCTGACTCTAAGAACCTTTTTGAATATGGTTTTTCTAGATACAAAACCGTTAAACTCTTTTCAAAAGGTGACAAGGTTTCAAGCTACGATATAAATAAAGATGTTTCCATACCTCTTTTAGCTACAAGTGATTTTTATTACGTTGAAGACTTAAATTCTTTAGGTCAAAATGATTTAAAAAATCCTGTGGGAAATATACATTTAGAAGATAAAGACCTAACTAATGTAAGCTTTAATGAGGGAGATACAATAATTAATTCTAGAATAAACATTAATGAAAAGAACGTAGGAAGCCTTCCTTTATGTAGTGGTATTACAAGAAATGTGTCTCACCTTACAGTAGCTAAAAATTCTATTGACAAAGGACTATCCAAATTCAAAGCTTCTTACGTATTAACATTTACGGGAATATTTTTATTTGGTACAACCCTTATTAGAAGAAAATTCAAACAAATTAAAAGACGTAATAAATATAAAAAGTTTAATATTTAAAATAATATCCTTAATACAAAAAAGCAGATTTATAAAAATCTGCTTTTTTTTAATAAATACCTTTAAAATTTTATATAATATTACAATTTTAGTTCTTCCATTAAACTTTTAATATCCTCTGGGATATCTGATTTTAACTTTATTATATTCCCTGTTCGTGGGTGTGGAAATTCTAGCGCATAAGCATGAAGTGCTTGCCTTTTTATAATTTCACTATCATCATATATGCTATATAATTCATCCCCATATATAGGATGCCCCATATGCTCTAGATGTACCCTAATTTGATGTGTCCTGCCTGTTTCTAATAGCAATTCTAAAAGTGTAGCTTCAGCATATCTTTTTATAACTTTATAGTGAGTAACACTTTGTTGCCCTCTATCGTCCACTACTCTTTTTATGAATTCTTCACCAGGGTAATAGATAGGTAAATCAATAGTACCAAATTCATTTTCAAAAGATCCATGAACCACAGCTCTATAATACTTTTTAAACTCAGGAAGCTTCATAGATTCTGATAGTTTAGCATGTGAATATTGATTTTTAGCTATTATTATAAGACCTGATGTATTCATATCAAGTCTACTAACAAGCCTTACTACAGATGCAGACTTATTTTCTTTAAAGTGGTATATTACTCCGTTAGATAGTGTACCTGCATTATGTTTTCTAGTTGGATGCACTACCATAAAGGGTGGCTTATTTACAACTAAAACATCTTCATCTTCATAAACTATGTCTAAAGGCATATCCTCTGCTTCAATGTTTTGGCTTTCTTTTTTGTTAATGTCTACGGATATATTTTCGCCTTCTTTTATTATATAGTTTAATTTAACTACATTACCATTTACCTTTATTCTACCATCTGGTGCAGCCCCTCTTATTAGTCTACTTGAAAGCCCCTTATGATGCTTTAAGTAATCTCTTATTTTAAGTCCTACCGCTTCTTTTTCTACTATAAATTCTAAATTATTCATCTTCAATACCTCAATTAATTCTTTAAAGTCTTTTTATCTTCTCCAAGTATAATTATTATATCAAAATCTCCTTGTTTTTCTTCCATGGATTGAAGCTTTTTAATATTAAAGTCTTGTTTTATTATACTTTTTAAATCTTTGTTATTATCTTTTATATAAGCTTTGCTTTCCATAAGTTTTTCTCCATTACCTATTATTATATTCTGATACCCAAGATTTTTTAGCATACTTGAATATATCTTTGCAAGTCCCTCTGTATTAGTGCCATTTAATACCTTCACCTTAAGTTTACTCTTATCAACGCCTCCGATGGTACTAGATGACGCAGTTTTACTTACAGATTGTAATGATTGAAGTGTATCTTTGTTTTTATTTTTATCATATACAAAATATGAAATACCTTTAATATATTTGGGCTCACCTTCTAATGTAGAAAACTTTATATTACTTGAAGATAATCCAATACCTTTAGATCCATGTTTAACCATAATCCTAGGAGACATATTGGTTTCTACATTCTCTTCAATAACAGATAAAATTTTAGGTATTCTTAATGGCATCATGGGACTTTTAATTTTCTTTGTTACCTTTTCCATAAATATATGCTGGTTTTTTATTCTACCAAGGTCACCTTCTGCAAGACCTGTTCCATCATTGTTTTTTCTCCACCTAAAAAATTCTTCTGCCTTTTTACCATCAAGGTGGATATTTTTTCCTTTTTTAAAATCAATGTGAAGATCTTGGCCTTCGTCATCATATTTCATGTCTTCCTCTATATCCATATTCACTCCACCTATAGCATCTATAAATTTTGTGAAAGCTTTATAATCTACTTTAATGTAATAATTTATTGTGGTATCCAGCATATTTTCTACTACTTCAATGCTCTTTTTAGCTCCTCCAAAGGCATAAGCTGAATTTATTTTTATATCTTTATTATTTATTTTAATTTTTGTATCCCTAGGTATGGATATAACTTTTACATCCTTTTCACTAGGGTTATAATGGAGGAGCATCATGGAATCTGTCCTTTTTATATCGTCATTATCCTTTATATTAGGATCACCAATGTCTACTCCTAAAATGAGTATATTTATTGGAAGTGCTCTTTTGCTATCCACAGGTTTTATAATTTTAGCCTGCGATTCAACCTTTTCGTTTAACTTTCTAGTAGTTCCAAATAGATATAATACACCGATTAAAAAAATACAAATTACAACAGATAGTGTTACACATAAAATTTTCTTTAATCTTCTTTTATTCATGCTTTCATCTATATCCATATTTAACTCCTATTTGTTTTATTTTGTATCAAGTAATTTCTTGCATTTACTGTTCCATTTAAAAGTATCTGACCTTTTTTAATTATATACTTTATGGTATGCTCCATAGCATAAAGCACTCCTTCATCTAAATCTTTTAATGCAATTATTCTAATGTTTTGGACTCCAGGAAAATCTCTATTAGGCTCTATATAATCTGCAAGGTAGATTATTTTCTCAAGTTTACTCATATTTTCTCTTCCTGTTGTATGATACGCAGCAGCATTAAAAACGTCTTCATCTTCTATACCCATTAATCTTTTACCTATTATAGCCCCTGCAAATCCATGCAAAAGCACTGGTGCTTTAGACATTTCCTTATCTATTGTTATTCCTTCTGACTTTATTATCTCTTCTATGTCTTTTACAGTTTTGTTTTTTGCCGCATCATGTATAAGCGCTGCAAGTTTAGCTTTTTCTACATCTTCATTATAAATTTTAGCTAATTTTTCTGCGGTACTTTCAACTCCAAGTACATGTAGGTACCTATCTTCTTTTAGGTTTTCTTTAAGGTAACTTTTTATTTCAGTTTCTGTCCACATAAATAACATCTCCTTATTTATAAAGACCCATTGTCTTTATACAATCATATACACCATAAGGTAAAAAGTATTCTATGTTTATACCTTCTTTTATTTTATTCCTTATATAAGAAGAAGATATGTCTAAGTTCAATAAGTCAAGCCACAGTATTTCTGTTTGGAATTCTCTTTCCACTTTACTTTTTTGTACTAGAATATCTTCTTTATTATATGAAGGTCTATTAAATACTACTAAGGTGCAATCTTTTAATATGCACTCTACATTCTTCCAACTATATATTTCCATTAAACTATCTGCACCTACTATAAAATAAAGTTTAGATTCATCAATGGATTTAAAATGTTGAAGAGTTTCATAGGTATAACTATAACCTTTTTTAAAAATCTCGTAATCACTTATAGAAAATCTGTTATAATCCTTTATAGCCATTTTAGTAAGTTCATATCTAACCTCTGGCTTTGTTACCTTCTCCCCTTTTTTATGTGGAGGATTACCATTAGGCACAAATATTATCTCATCTAGTGAAAGTTGTCTTAATGCCTCACTTGCTATATACATATGTGCTATATGTATAGGATCAAAAGTTCCTCCAAAAATGCCCTTAGACTTCATATTAACGCCTCACTTTTAAATGATATTAAAAGGTTTTAAGGTAATTCAATTTTAGGTTTTTTAGTAGATTCTCTATATATAACTACTTTACTACCTATACATTGAACCCCCTCTGCTCCTAATCTTTCACATATAATTCTAGAAGCTTCTTTTGGGTCAATATCGCTATTATTTAAAACTGTTATCTTTATTAATTCTCTAACTTCTAATGCTTCATCAATTTGTTTTAAAAAAGCATTTTCTATACCATTTTTACCTAGTTGGAATATAGAATCTAGTTTATTTCCAAGAGATCTTAAATAAGCTCTTTGCTTACTAGTAATCAAATATATCACTCCTTAATTAATATAAGTATTCAAATTCAAAATTGTTAAGTCTTACAAGATCTCCATCCTCTATACCCATTTCTTTAAGTTCATTCAAAATACCTTTATTTTTTAGAACTTTATGGAAATATCTTAAAGAATCTGCATCATTAACATTTACAGCTAAGAGCAATCTGTCAACAAAGCTTCCTTCTATAACAAAAACTCTATCTTGTTCCTCTATAGTATAGCTGAATCTCTTATCTTCTACCTCATATTTATCTTCTTTTGCAATGTCAAGTTGTACTATTGGTATAGTAGTTAAAGTTCTTGCTGCTTCTTTCATAAGATCTTCTACGCCTTCGTTTGTAGCTGCAGATATCTTAAATACTTTATCATATCCCATTTCCTTAAGTTTTAATACAAAGTTTTCATAAACTTCATCATCATATAGCATATCGCTTTTGTTTGCAGCTATAATTTGAGGTCTATCCCAAAGTTTTACATCATATTTTTTCAACTCTTCATTGATTTTTAGGAAATCTTCTAAAGGATCTCGTCCTTCAACACCTGATATATCTACTACATGAATAAGTACTCTGGTTCTTTCTATATGTCTTAAAAAATCAAGTCCAAGCCCTACGCCCTCTGAAGCACCTTCAATTATTCCTGGTATATCTGCTATAACAAAAGGTTCAATGTTTTTTACACTTACCACTCCAAGGTTTGGTTTTAATGTAGTGAAATGATAATTAGCTATCTTTGGTGTTGCCTTAGATACCATAGATAATAAAGTTGACTTTCCTACATTTGGGAAACCTACAAGTCCTACATCTGCCAAAAGTTTTAGTTCTAATAATATAGCTCTTTCTTCTCCTGGCATTCCAGGCTCTGCAAAAGTAGGTGCTTGCCTTGTAGCTGTAGTAAACTTAACGTTTCCTTTACCACCAGTTCCACCTCTTGCTACTACATACTCTTGACCTGGACTTGATAAATCAACCATGATCTTTCCAGTTTCTTCATCTTTTATTATGGTGCCCATAGGAACCTTTATATAAAGACTTTCTCCCCTTCTACCATAACATTTAGATCCTGAACCATCTTGACCTCTTTCTGCCGAATACTTTCTTCTATAGGTAAAGTCAAGTAGTGTAGTCATATTGCTTTCAGCAACAAGTATTACATCTCCACCGTTTCCACCGTCTCCGCCATCTGGTCCTCCAAGTGGTACATACTTTTCTCTTCTGAAAGATACTGATCCATGTCCACCATCTCCAGATTTAACAAATATCTTCGTTCTATCAATAAACAATTCTATCACCTTCCTCTTTTTTTTATTAACTTCTATCTAAAATAAGCCTCAAAATAATGAATTTTAAAAAAGCACCCACTAATGGGTGCTTAAAAAGCATCTAAAATTATTCAGCTATTGCTTCTTGAACGTCAGCTGGGTAGACACTAGCTTTTTTTCTGTCTTTTCCCATTCTTTCGTATTTTACAACACCATCAGCTTTAGCGAATAAAGTATCGTCCTTACCTAAACCTACGTTAGTACCTGGGTGAATTTTAGTTCCCCTTTGTCTAACTAGTATATTTCCTGCAAGAACAAACTCTCCATCTGAACATTTTACTCCAAGTCTTTTGGATTCAGAATCTCTACCATTTCTTGAGCTTCCTACTCCCTTTTTGTGAGCGAACAATTGAAGGTTCATAATTAGCATAACATTACACCTCCTCTATTTGTATGGTTATATATTTTACGTAACTTACACTTATACTCTTCAAACTTTTAAAAAAGGTTTTTAAAAGAACTTGGCTCTTTTCTATATCTTGTATAGAATTGTCCTTTAAAGACATATGTAAAAACCCATCTTTTATACCATAATCTGATTTTATATACAAAACTTCTTCAAGTCCTATCACAACTGATTGTGACAGTGCTGAAATAGCTGCACAGACTATATCTTCACCTTTATCTGCATAACCTGAATGACCTTCTATCTTAAAAGCAATGAATTTATCATCTCTTTTTTGGAATAGTATGTTGGTCATAATTACGCTTCAATCTTTTCTATTGCAATCTTAGTATATGGTTGTCTGTGTCCTTGTTTTCTTCTATAGTCTTTTTTAGCTTTAAACTTAAAAACTACTACTTTCTTAGCTTTTCCTTGTGCTACAACTTTAGCTACAACTTTAGCTCCTTCAACAACAGGACTTCCTACAACTAACTTTCCTTCAGCATTTGTAACTGCAAGAATATCTGTTAATTCTATTGTGGAATCTACTTCAGCTTCTATCTTTTCAACAAAGAGAACGTCTCCTTCTTGAACTCTATATTGCTTTCCACCTGTTTTTAAAACTGCGTACATAAATACACCTCCTCGATCCAGTCTCGCCATCTCAGGTACAAAAATAAATTTTGTTTTAGAACCTTATGTGTGCGGTCTACCTTGCTATTCTATCATAATTATATTTATTTGTAAATATGTTTTTTTGCTATTTACTATATTATTACCTTATATTCTTTTACCTCTTCAATTTTTTCATTAAATATAAGTGCTTCTACCTTAAAGTATTCTACATTGTCTACAAATTTCATATAAATTTCTTTACCTAATTCATTAAATGTCTCAATGAATTTAGTCATATCCTTTTTTATTTCTAATTCATATCTATTATTTATTTCTATATATATATTGTTTATTTTGTTTTCTGCATCTACCTTTAGTATATCATTTTTTATTAAAAGACTTATATATGAAAGTTTTAGTAATGATCCCTTACCACTACATTCATTGCAAGGTTCTTGTATATATTCATATATGCTCTTTCCTCTTCTCATCCTAGCAATTTGAACAAGTCCAAGCTCCGTGAAAGGATATATCATAGTCTTATTTTTATCTTGTTTAAACCCATCTTCTAGGGCCCTTAACACCTTGTTTTTATCTTCATCATATTTCATATCAATAAAGTCAATTAATATTATTCCGCTTAAATTTCTAAGCCTTACTTGCCTTGCTATTTCTACTGCTGCCTCATGATTTGTCATATAGGCTGTCTTTTCCATGGTTTTATTACTTACGTTCTTACCAGAGTTTACGTCTATTACGTTCATAGCTTCTGTTTTTTCTATAACTATATATCCTCCACAATTTAGTGGAACTGTATAGTTTCTAAGTGCTAATATTTCTTTTTCTATTTCATAATAATCAAAAATATTTCTATGGCCTTCATAATGGAATATATCTATATTTATATCTGGCTTTTCCTCAACATATCCCTTTATAATATCATAATCGGAAAAGTTATCTACTATTATTGATGCAGTATCTCCGTTTATACTATCTCTTAATATCTTATATATAATGTTACTTTCCCCATAAAGCTTTTTAGGTTTTAATGTATAGTTAAAAGCCATGTATATCTTTTTATAATTTTCATAAAGTTTTTGGATTTCTTTATTTATTGTGTCTACATCTACAAATTGTGCGTTAGTTCTAATTACTATAGCTATATCATCTAAGGCTTGTATATTGTTTTGTATATTTTCTTTAAACTTTTCATCTTTAATCTTTTTAGAAAAGCTTATGCCTTTATTTAAATTATTTATAACTGTGTATCTACCTGGCAATGATATAAATCCATTTACCTTTGCGCCTTTATCTCCAATTTCTTCCTTTGTAACCTCTATTAATATGTCCTGACCCTTTTTTAAACTCTTATTTTTTTCTCTAGGATTTATGTACATATAAGCATTTTTATCATACCCAATATCTATAAAAGCGCACTTAATTGCAGGTACAATGTTTTTTATAGTGCCCTTGTAAATTTCACCTGGCAGTGGTTCAAATCTATCTTCTTCAATAAAACATTCTTTTAAAAAATTATCTTCTTTTATTGCTATCCTAAGTAAATTTTCTCGTCTTTCTATGAATATATCTCTCATCAAATCCCCTTCTTTACAGTGTGTTAATCCATATATTTGTACAAAGGAACTATTTTATCCTCCTTGTATGCAAACATCTCTTCTCTTTTTATATCTACAAAAGCTTCTGTATCCACATTTTTAATATTACTCTTTATGTAATTTGCTAAAAGCTCAGGTGATAGATGTTCCCGACTTCCAGAGTTTATTCTAGTTTTAATTACAAGTTTATCTTCTAATGTCCAGAACTTAAAATCTTTTATCATAGATTTTAAGTCAACTTCCCTTTCACCTTTTTTACTCCTTTTTGTAGTATTCCACTGTGGCTTCTCTAAAAGTTCTTTAAGTTCCTCTTCTACCTTATCTATATTATTAAATCTTATCTTTATAGTATAGTCTGCAAAATCCACCAGTGCCATAGCCTGTGGTACCTTTTTAGCATTTTCTATCTTAGGTACCTTTGATATTTCTAATATTTCTATTCCCTTTGGGCAATTAGAATTTAATCTATTCTTCAATTCCTCACATTCTAATTCTTCCCTAAGCCCCATATCCATATACTCACCACTAGAATAAGTTCCAACTGATAAAGGTTGTGCTATAGACAAATCTTGGTGCGGATTAAATCCTCTAGAGTAATCTATAGGAAGGTTTGCTCTTTTAATTATTCTTTGAATTGTTCTCATAAGATCAAGGTGTGAAATAAATTTTATTTCACCTTCCTTTGTAAATTTAATTAGATAACGCACCTTCAAAGCACTTCCCTTCTTTAAAATTAACATTTATCCCACAGCCTGTACATTTAAGTCTACAATTTGGTGTAAGCTCTGTGTTTTTAGCCTTTTCATTTTCTTCTATCAAGTAAGATTTATTCACTCCAATATCAATGAAGTCCCAGGGCAATACCTCATCATAGCTTCTATCTCTGTAGGCATAAAATTCACCTGACACCCCACACTCTTTCATAGCTTCTTGCCATATATCAAAATTAAAATATTCAGACCAGCCATCAAACTTTGCACCCTTTTCAAAGGATTTAATTAATACATCACAAATCCTTCTATCACCTCTTGCAAATATAGCCTCTATATAAGATACTAAGGATTCGTGATAATTATAAACTACTGCTTTACTAGTTATTGTATACTTTACAGCTTTAATCTTTTCTACCACATCTTCCATCTTGCTTTGAGGTGCCCACTGGAAAGGTGTAAAAGGTTTTGGCACAAATATTGAAGTACTTGAAGTAACCCTAAGGCCTTTTTTCCTTAAATCTTTAGGTACCATAAAATACTGTGCTGCAACTTTATCTGATAATTTTGCAATATCTTGTACATCTTCTATCGTTTCATAGGGTAGGCCTATCATAAAATATAATTTAATAGCAGACCATCCTGCTTCAAATGCACTTCTTGTGGCCTCTAGAACCTTCTTTTCGGTTACCCCTTTATTTATTACATCCCTCATTCTTTGTGATCCTGCCTCAGGAGCAAAGGTAAGCCCAGTTTTCCTTACCTTTTGAATCTCTTTAATTAAATCTACAGAAAAGGAATCCACCCTTATAGATGGAAGTGAAACTGAAATATTTTGTTCTTTATATTTTTCTATAACACTAAAAACTAAATTTTGTATATCTGAATAGTCGCATATACTTAAAGAACTTAGTGAAACTTCACTATAACCTGTAGCTTTTAATAAATCATCTATATCTTTTAAAAGTGTTTCTGTAGACTTTTCTCTAACTGGTCTATAAATCATACCAGCTTGGCAAAATCTACATCCATTAGTACATCCTCTAAAAGTCTCAACTATAACCCTATCATGAACTATTTCAGTATAGGGCACTATGATTTCTTTTGGGTAACTAACCTTATCATAGTTTGTTATAAATCTTTTCTTAATACTTGAAGGTACATCTTCATACTTTGGTTTGAATTCTTTTATTGTATTATCTTCATTATAGGTAACATCATATAAGGAAGGTACATATACCCCCCTTATTTTTGATATTTCTCTTAAAAAGCCTTTTTTATTTCCTTTTCCCTTATACCTTTTATAAGCATCTAAAACCTCATTCATTATCTCTTCGCCTTCTCCAATTTCAAAGAAGTCTACTATATCATAAAGAGGCTCTGGATTATAAGCACAGGGTCCACCTGCCATAATTATAGGCTCATCTTCCCCTCTTTTAGATGCTCTTATAGTTATATTGGACATATTAAGCATATTTAAAATGTTAGTATAACTCATTTCATATTGAAGAGTAAATCCAAGCATGTCAAAATCACTTAAAGGATCCTTTGTTTCTAATGCGTATAATGGAATATTATTTTCTCTCATCAAACCTTCCATATCAGGCCATGGTGCATAAGCCCTCTCACAGTAGGTATCTTCTCTCTCATTTAATACATGATAAAGTATTCTGCTACCAAGATGCGACATACCGACCTCATAAACATCTGGAAAGCAAAAAGCGAATCTTATATCTATGTTTTCTTTGTCCTTATAAACAGAATTAAGTTCTCCACCAATATATCTAGCAGGTTTTTCTACTCTATATAAAATATCATCTGTAATTCTTTTCATTTAGTTAACTCCTTTTTCATAATATTTTATAATTTTATCATATGCAAGCTTTATTGCACAAGTACTTTGACTTACCTTAGGATATTATAACTTATTACCTTGCCTAATAATTATATACTCATCTAAAGTTATGTTTCCATAACTTTTTAGTCCTTCTATGATTTCTTGCTCATAAACTATGTCTATAACTTTCATATCATCCTCTAAAACTACAAAGGTATAATATTTATTTTTATCAATTAGGCTTAAAGTTTCTAAAAGTGTGTATTTATAACTTATACATAAAGATTTATTTTCTATACATCTATTTTTTAAAAATTTAACTTTTTTCTTCATTATATCACCTATTATAATATAAACAATTCTACCTTTTTCTTTATATGATATATTTATTATAAAAAAAGATAAAAGTCCAAGGCTTATGTTTAATATTTTATTAAATACCAAAAAAATAAAATAGCTAAAAATTAAAGCTCCTATAATCATACTGGTATTAACTTTAATCTTATGCGCCTTTTTGC
Source organism: Clostridium algidicarnis (assembly GCF_000703125.1). NCBI lineage: Bacteria > Bacillati > Bacillota > Clostridia > Eubacteriales > Clostridiaceae > Clostridium > Clostridium algidicarnis. Next base: position 170,052 of record NZ_JNLN01000001.1, read on the forward strand.
AAGTATACTTTCTTTGAAGACATAAATTTAACAGTCTTGAACCATCAAGGGGCAAAGCTGGCAGTAAATTAAAGCTTCCTAGAACTAAATTGGTTTTCATTGAAATTTCAAATATATCAAAGTGATAGCTTTTATATAGCAAATAAAATATAAGAGCTATTATGATATTTGCAGCAGGCCCTGCTATAACTATCGCTACCTCTTTAGCAAAACTAATATCCTTGAATTCATCTCCTGTCATTGAAAATCCTATAGGTGTAATTTTAATTTTCACCTTTTTTACCCCTAAAAATTTAGCCATTAACGCATGGCTAAATTCATGTACAAACACCCAAAACAAAGAAATAAAAAAACTTTTATGGAAACCTACCATAAACATAATTAATATGTATGGAATAAAATACTTGCTGATTTTTATCATGTAAGCCCTCGTCTTTTAATTTTTAAACAATTCCTTATCAAAATACCTTAAAGGATCTTTGTATTGACCCATATAAGAAAGTTCAAAATGAAGGTGGGGAGCTGTAGACTTCCCTGTATTTCCACTTTGACCTATAATATCACCCTTTTCTAACACTTGATCCTTTTCTAAATTATATTCCTTCAAGTGAGCATACTTACTTTCAATGCCATCTCCATGATCAATGGCTACATATTTACCATAAGATTCATCCTCACCTAGTTCCTTAACCTTTCCTTTGTATATAGTTTTAACCTCTGTGCCTTCTTTACAGTCTATATCTATTCCTGTATGATTTTTCTTTTCTCCTGTAAAAGGATCCTTTCTAAGATTAAATTCCGAGGTTATTTCCCCCTTTAAGGGTACCTCAAATTCTTCTTTAATCTTATCTTTTATATTCTCCTTTTTGAAAAGTTTTGACATTACACTTTCACTTTTATCTTCTATTTCTTCTTTTAGTTCCTTTATGTCTATGCTCTTTAAATAATTAATTTTAGTTTTATAATCAAAATCAGTAGATACCATTTCTTTTGAGTATGCATAGACAGCTTTTGAATTTGGAGTTTGTATTAATTTACAGGTTAAAATAAATACAAATAAAAAAGCTGTACCTAAAAGATCCCTTATTACCCTTTTCACAAAATACTCACCACTAAATAAAACGGTCCCCTTGCTACCTTCTTTATATTTATTATCATAACCATTATAAATTGGAGTATCCTTCCTCTTTTTTGAGATCTTTTCATAATAGCTTTCATACTGAGAATTATAATTACTCATAAAAACACTCCTTATCTTTTTCATCTATATAATTATATTTATGAAAACATAGTTTAATGATACAAATATGATTAATAAGAAATAATTATGAAAACATGAAAATATAATAAATATATAAATCTCTTTTTCAAAACAAAAAGAGCATTACATCATATTTAATATGCTGTAATGCTCTTTTAAATTACACTTTATATATCTATTCTGTTTTTTAAAGCTTTAATCATTACCTCTGCTGTTCCAAGATTAGTTGCTACAGGAATACAATGCACATCGCATAATCTTAAAAGGCCAGCTACATCTGGTTCATGTGGTTGTGATGTTAAAGGATCTCTAAAGAAAATAACTAAATCCATATTACCTTCAGCAATTTTAGCTCCTACTTGTTGATCTCCTCCTAAAGGTCCTGACAAAAAACGATGAACTTTTAGATTTAAAATTTCATTTATTAGCCTTCCCGTAGTACCTGTTGCATAAAGATCATGTTCACTAAATACGTCTTTATACCTTTTTACGAAATCTATAATATCATCTTTCATCTTATCATGAGCAATAAGTGCTATTTTCATAACTTTCCCCCTGTGTTTGTATTTTTTCTATTTAAAACTTATTATAAATCTTAACTTATACCATATATTACTAATGTCCACTTAAAATAATCCTTAAATATAATACTTATATATAATTTAAAAATTTATTTTCTTTCTTCTCATACCTATATTTAATATTAAACCTATAGCAATATAATTAGTTAATACAGAGCTTCCACCATAGCTCATAAGAGGAAGTGTTATACCTGTAATAGGCATTATACCCACTGCCATACCTATATTTTGAAGTATAGAAAACAAAAATACAGATACTACTCCTACACAAATTACAGATCCAAATATGTCCTTTGACGTTCTAGCTATATTAATAGACCTATAAATTATTATTCCATATAAAAATAACAGAAATACTGCACCAACAAATCCCCACTGTTCGCCAAGAGCTGCAAATATAAAATCCGTATGAGCTTCTGGTACAAACTGTGAAACGTAGCTACTTGAGGCAGTTTTAATACCCATACCTGTGCCAAGTATTCCTCCAGATCCTATACCTATTTTAGATCTAGTAGCCTGCAGACCCGCTCCAAGAGGATCTGACTCAGGACTTAAAAATGAAATAAGTCTTCTTTTCCAATAAGCTTTCATAAGTCTAGAATTCCAAAGTATAGCAATGGATGCTGCAATTCCCATAATACCGCCTAATATTACTTTTATATTTAAACCCATGGTGAAAAATATACCAAGTACAATAAAAAAACAAACCATGGCCATACCCATATCTGGCTGAACCAGAATAAGTAGCATAGGAATTAATGCATAAAAGCATAATGTAAAAAAGTTCTTAACATCATTTATATTTCCGTCCATTTCATCTAACTTTTTAGCTAGCATCATTATCATACCAAGCTTTGCAAATTCAGCAGGTTGAATAGCTCTATTTCCAAGTGATATCCACCCTTGTGCGCCATTTACAGTACTTCCGATTATTCTAGTTAATAAAAGCATAAACACAGATCCCCAATAAATGATTGAAGTGAAATTTTTTATTAATGTATAATCTATTAATAATATTATGTAAGTAGTTATAAGCCCGAGTACTAGCCATATAAGTTGAAGCTTTAGATAGTAGATACCTACTTTTCCTCTTGTAACTGTATATATGTTTAAGGCTCCATATAATAATACTATGATAGATCCTATTAAAATTCCAAAATCTAATTCCTTTATATATTTATAATCTAATTTTAATTTTTTTAGCATAATGTACCTCCACAATAATGAATTATGTTTTAGTATAACATAATTTCATATTTAATTGCAGAACCCTTAAAAGTTTTTAGTAAATTTACCTTTGCTTTAATTTTTTGATTGGTATATTGGCAATTAGCGCCGGAGAGTTACCTTCAGATTCTGATGTCCTTGTAAGAGCTATTTCCACATCTGATGAATCTATCTCTACATATTTAGTTATAACTTCTAATATTTCACTTTTTATCATATCTAAAAGTTGTGGTGAAAGATCCCCTCTATCATGAATAAGTATAAGCTTTAACCTATCCTTTGCTACTTCTTTTGAAGAAGGCTTACTTGAAAATAACTTTGAAAAAAACTCCATCTTATAACCCCCCTACCTCTTTTTAAAAAGATTCTTTAGTGCACTTAAAAGCCCTGATTGCTCTACATCTAAATTTAATAGTGGAACTTCTTCCCCTATTATTCTTTTTGCTATATTTATAAAAGCCTTACCTGCAATAGCTTTTTCATCAAGAACTATGGGTTCACCCTTGTTTGTAGATATAGTTATACTTCTATCATCAGGCACTACCCCGAGTAATCTTATAGACAACGTATCTACAATATCATCAATATCAAGCATATTACCATTTTTCGTCATCTCATAGTTTAATCTATTTACTATTACCTCGTGATTTTCTAATCCCTTAGAATCAAGCTTACCAATAACTCTATCTGCATCTCTTACTGAAGTTATTTCAGGATTAACTATTACTATAGCCCTATCTGCTCCTACAACTGAATTTTCAAAGCCTTGCTCTATTCCTGCTGGACTATCTATTATTACATAATCAAATTCTTCTTTTAATTCATTTACAAGGTTTAGCATTTGTTCTGGCTTAATATCTCCCTTATCTCGCGTTTGTGCTGTAGGAAGTAAAAACAAATTAGGGAATCTTTTATCTTTTATAAGAGCTTGTTTTAGTCTACATCTATCTTCTAAAATATCTAGTATTGTAAAGACAATTCTATTTTCTAATCCCATAAGAACATCTAGATTCCTAAGTCCAGTGTCTCCATCAATTACTACTACTCTCTTACCCATAGATGCTAATGCTGTTCCTATGTTTGCTGTGGTAGTGGTTTTTCCCACTCCACCTTTTCCTGAAGTTATTACTATAGCTTCTCCCATATTCCAAAACCTCCAAATATATGTATCTCAAATTTTTAAATAAATATTTTAATACTAGTTTAATGCTAATCTTATAAAAGTCAGTAATTATATGTATTTATTTACTACGTAAGGTTCTACTATTATTGATCCTTCTTTTATTTTAGCAACTTCCGGATACTCAGGCTTAAGTGAATCTTCAGGGGCTCTTGTAATTATACTTGCTATTTGAAGTATTTCCGGTTGAAGATTAAAGGCAACTATTATTGCTCTTTCATTTCCAGTTATACCAGCTCTTACTTGTCCCCTTAAATTACCCATTACTATAACATTTCCCTCTGCATGAATTTCAGACCCAGGATTCACGTCTCCTATTATGACTATATTCCCTGAATATCTAATTATTTGGCCACTTCTTACAGTTTTTCTAATAAATTTAGTTCTTCCTTCATAAATACCTGAAAATACCTTGCTGGTTTTTTCTTCTTTATCTTCAAAAATACAATCTTTTATAAGTACCTCTTCAAAAAGGATTTCTTTTAGCTTTTTAGCTTGATTTTCATTTATAAGTCTTATATCCGTTGTAATCTTAAGTGTGCATCCTTTATAAAACTTTTTACCTTTAGATAACTTTTCTATTAAAGACTCCAACATATCATCAAAATCTTTAAAGTTATCCATATTTATTATAGCATTCAAGCCTTCCTTATTTCCTTTTATCACTATATTATCTCTGTTCATATAAGCCCTCCAATAGACCTCATAACATTAATATGTACTATTTCCACATAAGTTAACTAAAATCCTTCTCATTTATAATAAAAAGTTTTATAAAACTAGAACTTACCATCATAATTAATATATTTAAAAAAAGAGGATAAATAGCCTTCTATTTTTAATTTTATAAGACCTTATCCTCAACTACAATCATAAATATAAAATATTAAATTTTAAAACAAGAAAAAGTTTATTTTTCTTTATCTAATTCTAATAAGGACTTTGATTCTTTTAATGTGTAATCGTACATAAATGTATAGTTTGGTCTTTCTGCTAATATTCTATCTCTAAAGTATTCTTCATAAACAGCTTTTACTACATCTGCTCCATAATATCCATGTCCTCCATCATATACAATTACGGTTACGGCTATTTCTGGTTTATCAAATGGAGCAAAACCTACATAAACTCCATAAGCTGAACGACCTACCTTTTCTTGTTCTCCATTAGCTCTATAAGTTGCAGTACCGGTTTTACCTCCAGTAACTATTGGGAAATCTCTAAATACAGATGTAGCTGTTCCAGTTTCATCAACTTTTCTCATACCTTCTTTTATTGTAGTAACTGTACTTTCTTTAAGATTTAACTCTTCAGCTATTTGTGGCTTAGTCTCTTCTAATACCTTTCCGTCACTATCAGTAATTTTATCTATAAGGGTTGTCTTGTACCTAGTTCCTCCGTTTACTAATGTTGCAATGGCATTATTAAGTTGAAGAGGTGTAAAAGAACTCATTCCTTGACCTATAGATGCATTAATTACTTCTGCTCCTGTTGTAAGCTCTCCTCTTTTATCATAATATATAAAAGATGTTATAGATACAACCATAGCTTCTATATCTGTATCTTTATATTGACTTTTTTCTTCTTCTGGAAGTTTTGAAATATAATCATTTATAGCTTTTGTCATTTCTGGTTTAAACTTTGACATAAGCAAAGAAACTTCTGATAGTTTATAATCTTTAAGAAGTTCATCTTTAACTAATTTTTTTATAACTTCCTTTGATTCTGCTACATCTTTTGTATCTTCATCATTTTTTCTTATAGGAAGTGGTTTAAACACATTTCCTCTTGAAGACCTTCCACTTTCTAGTATTTCAACTAAAGGCTCTGCTGAAAGTGAGGCTACTAAGTTTTTAAAGGATTCATAGTTATAAACCTGACCTCTAGTGTCTTCTGCTATCTCTATGCCTGTGGTAGATTTTGTTTTGCTTTTAGGATCTTTTCCAAGTCCAAACTTCCAAGAATATTCTGCAAGACCATCTAATCCAAACTCTTTGTATAATCTATATCCAATTTCATAAAAATAATAGTTACAAGATACAGCCAAAGCTTCTTGTAGGTCTATATTTCCATGAGATCCTCCTCTTTCAGAATATATCTCACAAGCTCCAGTATAATTTTTAAGGTCTTCATGTTTATTAAATATCCCTTGGTCTAGTATTTTTGTATCAACATCTATTACTCCAGACTCGAGTCCTGCAGCTGCTGTAAAAGGTTTATATGTAGATCCCGGTGGCACAGCACCCATAGTAGCATAGTTGTATGTAGCCTTAGGATATATATCATAAGGATCATTACGTCTTTTATCTTTAGGATTCTTTTTATCCACTAGTGGAAATAATTCATCTAGTGTCATACTAAGACCTCGATCTTTAATATATTGATTACCAAATTCCTCTAAATCAGGAGCAAAATACTTTTTAACTATTTCAGAACTTATTCTTCCTGGTAGAGCCATATCGTTAGGATTAAATCCTGGATTACTTACCATAGCTAAAACTTTGCCATTATTAACATCTTGAACTATAACTGCTGCCCTTGTAGCATTTGCCGTATTAAGACCATATTCACGATGCATATTAGCTCTCAAAAATTTCATTTTATCTTCTAATGCTTGTTCTGCAACATTTTGAAGGTTTTTATCTAAACTTAGTTGAATATTTTGTCCTGGAACAGATTCTAGTTTAAATAATTCATCTGTTTTTCTACCATAATTATTAACTTTAACCGTATTTCCACCTTTAGAACCTTTAAGTCTATCTTCAAATGCTGATTCTATACCAGCTTTCCCTATTAAATCAGAGGATACATCATATCCTCTTTCCTCATATTTGTCCTTTTGTCCTCCTTCTATAGACCCAACGTATCCTATTACAGAAGATGCAAACTCTCCATAAGGATAAAATCGTATAGGCTCAACTCCAACATCAACCCCTGGTAATTGACTTAGTTTTTGTAAAAATACAAAGGAGGAATCTTTCTTTATATTTGTAGCTAAAGTTATAGGCTTAAAACCTGAAAACTTTTGCATCTTAATAGCATCTTTTACTACAATATATTTTCTTATTATTTCAATAGGATATCTTTCTATAAGTAAATCTGTTATCTCTTTACTAGACTTTTCTTTTAATAAAACTTTTTCTTCTTCTTTAGTATATCCTAAAAGCTTATATATCTCGTAATCTTTATCCTTTACTAAATCATAGAACATTTCTTCTGGGCTAACATTTAAAAGTTCATTGTCTATTTCTTTAGTCTGTTCTATTGTAAGTTCACTTTTTTGATTTGGATATAACTTATTTTGTACATTAAAGTCAAAACCTCTATCCTTTTTGAATCGCATTTCTAGTGCCTTTATTGTTTCTTCATCACTAGTATTAAATTCAAGTCTAAAAGGTTCTACCTTTAAAGCAAATGTATCTTGAAGTTCTTCTTCATTTTCATCTAACATTGTAAATACATTAGACATAGTTTTGAAGAAATCTTTTTTGCTTTCTTCGGTCTCAATAAAAGTTAATACATAACTTTGAACACTAGTTGCAAGTTTTGTACCATCATTTGAAAGGATCTGTCCTCTCGGTGCAGATTCAGACAATAGCCTAACAGATTGATTGTTAGCTTGTTCTTTATTATCCTCATATTTTATAATCTGCAAATAAGCAAGTCTCGATAAAAGACCTGAAAATATAATTACCATTACAAGCGTTAAGGATGTGTATCTATTAATTTGTTTTTTATTTTTCATATAATCACCCAACTTTTTCAAAAATTCCTAGAGTTTTTCATGTAGGGCTTTACGCTAAAGTTATATATCCTCTTATAAAAAAATATAGTAATAATCATGTTATATAAGGCTACAAAAGGTATGTTAAAATAATTTATCCTTATATTTAAGGTAAATAAAATTACAAACATAATAATCCCTTTTAATATGGATAATATAAAAATAGATATAACGGGTGCAAATGACTTCTCTTTAAATATATTTTCACCAATTTTAGCCGCTATTAAGCATATACACATATTAGAAAGAGCATTTATTCCAAAACCATTGAAAAAATATATATCTTGCAATAGTCCAGCAAAAACCCCAATTAAAATAGCCTCATAATATCCATTTATTATAGAATAACTTAATGCAAAAATTATAAGTAAACTTGGATATACTCCCTTAATAGCTAAAAAAGGCATAAAAGTATTATCTATAATAAAAAGAAGTAAACTTATAAGTATTAATATAACTCTTTTCATATAATCACCCTTAATATTTTATATTGTTGTTTTCACTGTTAGCTGGTACCACTAAGTATAATTCTTCCAACTTGTTAAAATCTACATAAGGCTCAATAATAGCAGTCTTACCCATTTTAGCCTTATCCTCTTTAATTGAAAGTACTACACCTATTTTTATTTCCTTTGGGTAACTATCTCCAGATGCTGATGTAAGTATAACATCCCCTTCTTTTATTTCAGAGTTTGCATCAATATATTCTAGCCTTGCTACTACTTTGTTGTTATCTCTATAACCTTTAACCACACCTGTAGTCTCTCTAGTGCTCTCAACTAACGCCCCTACTGCAACATTTTCACTTGTAATTGGTTGTATTGTAGACCAACTATTAGTAACGTCAGTAACTTGGCCTACAAGTCCTTTTGGATCTATAGCAACCATACCCACCTTAACTCCATTTTTTAAGCCTTTATCAATAGTAAAGCTCTCAAGTATACTTCCTCCGGCTTTGTTTATTATATTAGCGCCAATATAGTTGTACTCTTCTCTTTGGCTTTTAAAGTCTAACATTTCTCTTAATCTTTGATTTTCATTTTTTAAAGAGTCATATTCAATGGACTTAGATGAAAGTTCACTGTTTTTCTTCTTTAACTCTGTATTCTCATTTTTAACATCTGAAAAATTAAAAACAAAGTTCAAAAATCCTTTAACGTTGTCATTTATACCATAAAATACCTTTTGAACTGGATTTAAAGTAACTCCTACAGCATTACTCACTTTATCTTTTCCCTGTTTTTTTGATGTGTAGCCTATTATAACTAAAAATGTAACTGACAGCACTATTACAGTTACTGCCAGTTTGTTTTTAAAAAGCTTCATTCATTATCACCTTTTACTTATTTTATCAAAATTATCTAAAGCTTTTCCTGCTCCTAAGGCCACACAATCTAGTGGTGATTCAGATATGTGAACAGGGATATGTGTTTCTTTGCTTATAAGTTCGTCTATGCCTCTAAGTAAAGCACCTCCGCCTGTAAGCATTATACCTTTATCCATTATATCTGCTGCAAGTTCTGGTGGTGTTTTTTCTAATGTAGTTTTAATGGACTCTATTATTAAGGCAATAGGCTCTCTTAATGCATCTCTTATTTGTTCTTCTGATATTTCTATGGTCTTTGGAAGTCCTGTCATTATATCTCTTCCTTTAATCTCCATCTTTCTTTCTTCTTCTTCTTCACTTTTAAATGCTGAACCAAGTTCCATTTTAATGTTTTCAGAAGTTCTCTCACCTATAGTAAGGTTATGGCCCTTCTTTATGTAACTAACAATGGCATGGTCTAATTCATCTCCAGCAACTCTTAATGACTTGCTTGTTACAATACCACCTAATGATATTATAGCAATCTCTGTGGTACCGCCTCCAATGTCTACTATCATACTTCCTGTTGGTTCATCAACTGGAAGTCCAGCTCCTATAGCAGCTGCCATCGGTTCTTCCATAAGTAGCACTTCTCTTGCTCCCGCTTGCTTTGTAGCTTCTTCAATAGCTCTTCTTTCAACTTCTGTAACCCCTGATGGAAAGCACACTATTATTCTTGGGCTAGTAAAAGATGATTTTGATGTTACCTTTTCTATAAAGGTCTTTAGCATTGTTTGGGTTATATCAAAATCTGCAATAACCCCATCTTTCATAGGTCTTATAGCAGTTATATTTCCTGGTGTTCTACCTATCATTTGTTTTGCCTCTGCGCCTACAGCTAAAGTCTTTTTACTAGTAGTGTTTATAGCTACTACAGAAGGTTCTCTAAGTAATATCCCCTTCCCTTTTACGTATACTAAGGTATTAGCTGTGCCTAAGTCTATTCCCATGTCCTTGCTGCTCCCAAATAATCCCATTGTTGTTCTCCCTTCAAATCTATATTATTCCCTTTTCTTTTAAACTAAGATAATTTTCTTTACCGATTATTATATGATCTAACAAATCAATACCTAATATTTTCCCGCATTCTTTTAATCTTTTGGTTATATTAATGTCTTCTATACTAGGAGTAACATCTCCTGAAGGATGATTATGACACACAATAATAGCAGCACTACTTTTTTTAATGGCATAAGAGAATACCTCTCTTGGATGAACTATGGAAGAATTTAAACTACCTATAGATACTGTATCTACACCTATTACTATATTTTTAGTGTTAAGATATATTACCTTTAAAACTTCTTTATTTAAACTTCCCATATCTCTCATTAATAAGTCTGCTACATCCTTTGGCGTCTTTATCTTATATTCAGTGCCAGAACTGTAACTGTGAAATCTTTTAGATAATTCAACTAAGGCTAAAATTTGTGATGCCTTTGCTTCTTTTATTCCACTTATACCCATTAAGTCTTCTGATGAGCTATTTAATATTCCTTGAACACCATCACATTCTTTAATTACTCTACTTGAGAGTTGAAGCACATTTTCTTTAGATGTTCCTGTTCTTAATATTATAGCTAAAAGCTCTGAGTTTGAAAGACTAATAGCCCCATATCTTAAAAGTCTTTCTTGAGGTCTTTCATTCTTTGGTAAATCCATGATTTTTAGACTATCTTTCATAAAGATTCTCCTTAAATTAGATTTACCCCATCCCCTGAATAAAATATACAAATTATAAGAGCTAACTTTTTAGATCATGGCCTGCTTTAACATATAATTTAATTTGTTTATAGGCAGTCCTACTATATTATAATAGCAGCCCTTTATTTCCTCAACAAATAAACCACCATAACCTTGTATTCCATAAGCACCTGCTTTATCAAAAGGCTCACCTGTTTTTATGTATGCTCTTATGTCATCTTTTGTAATATTTGAAAATTTCACCTCAGTACACACACTTTCTTCGAAAATCTTGTTATCGCATTTCCGTATAAGTGTTATGCCAGAATACACCTTATGGATACCTCCACTTAATTTTTCTAACATATTAAAAGCTTCATTTTCATCCTTAGGTTTTCCTAAAACTTCACCATTAAAAGCTACAATAGTATCACATCCTATTATTATAGCATCATCTATACAATTGTTTGCTACAGATGTGGCCTTTCCTTTAGATAAAGATTTTACGTATTCTTCAAAGTTTCCTTCAAATTCTATACTACTCTCATCAAAATCACTAACTATGATTTTGAAATCTTTTGTAATTCTCTTTAAAAGTTCATGCCGTCTTTCTGAAGCAGATGCTAAAATTATATTCAAATAAACACTTCCTGTCAGTTTAGTACCTTCTATATAGTATTATAGCCAATATTACACCAACTATAGACATAATATTGAAATTAAAATTCATACCAAAAGTAATCTCCACAATTTTCAAGTTTAAATGTATCGGGTTTGTCAATCCAATATTATATACGATTTTAAAAACATCAAGTGACTTTAAATTATTTCCAATAAAGTCTCCTAGAAAGTTTCCTAAAATCCCTCCAATAAATATGACAAGTATAAATAGTCCCCTACTTTTCTTTACACTTTTCACCATTATTCACCACCCATTTATACATACTATATAGTTTATCATTTATAAAATTCTTAAACAAGTAGCTTTATATTATTTTAGAAAAAATTAATATATTTTTTATACTTTTAATTTAAAAACAACTAAATAAAGTAGCTTTATACTCTAAAAGCTACTTTATTGGTGTTTTAAAACATATACTTACTTATTTTGTATAAGTTTTTTATAAAATATATATATATATTCATAATATTTATTTAAGTCCTCTTTTTTTATTTCTTCTGGCAATTCCAAAGTAAAGTTTTTTATTTCTTCTAAAAGCTCATTTTGACTTCCTTTTGTTTTAATAGGTTCTAATTCAGTTGTCCATTTCTTTATTTCCTCTGTCTTAATAGACATTACTTCTTTTTCCCTTAATTTAGAAAACACTTTGATATTAGCACTGATTATTTCAGCTATTTCATTGCTTTCATTATTACTTTTATCTATATCCAAAAGTATTCTTGCTATATCAATTCCCTTCTCTTTTATATCCTTTACAATATTTGTAGCTTCCTCTTCTTCAAATATACCTATTATCACTCTTTTCTTGCCCTCATCCTCTATTATAAAAGATTCATATCCAAGTTCTGATAGCTTCTTTTTGTTTTCTGTAGCATTTTCTACTTTACTAAAGACTCCGGTTTGAACTAAATAAAAGCTTAATTTACTATTTTCCGCCTTTTTATTTTCATTTATTATATTTACTTCATTAGGATCCTTTTTCAAGCTTGATTTATCTTTTATTAATAGCTTTGATATTACACTTCCGAAAGCTAGTGATAATAAAAACACTCCACAAATAAAAAACAATATAAAATAATTTAAAGGTTTTTTCTTTTTATAATTATATCTTGTGTATTTCATATTTTCCTCCTTTATAATAATGCTACTATAATAAATACTATTTATAAAAGAGTATATTTATTCTAGAAATCATGAAAATATAATTTATATAATACTTTCTTTAAACTTTTTAATTTTCTTTAGTTCTTTTTTAAAATAATCATATCTTTTGTTTTATTACCCCTATCAAAAAAATCTTTAACTATTCTCATTTCTTTAAAGCCTAGGTTCTTCCAAAACCTTATTCCATCATAATTATCTTTTATTGTAACTGAGCAAATCTCATCTATATTCATTTTTTCTTTACTGTATTCTATTAATTTAGTAATTATTTTAGTTCCAATACCTTTATTTCTATGCTTTTTATCTATTAAAAAATACCATATTATAAATTGATTTATATCTTTAAATTCAAATCTTCCTTTAAAGATACCTATTATCTTTTTATCTTTAGTTATTTTTAAGAAAATTTCATTTTCACTTATATAATATTCTAAAAATCTTTCTAACATTTCTTCAAAAGTTATTCCTTTATTCTCAAAATCCTTATCCATATCCTTTTGAGAATTTAGCCATTGTCTAACATCTATCAGATCTTCTTTATTAATATCGCTTATAACAACATCATCTATAGCCGTTTTAAAATTAAACATACATTTCGCTGATAACATTTATACAAAAGAATATACATCTTTCAATGTATATTTCGCTAAATATTATGCAACCATTCACCTCCTTAAAATACCTATAATAATATTAATTCTACAAAAATATAGATTTACCTTTATATAACTTTTATATAAAGGTAGTTTTAAGTACTTAATCTTAACATTCCTTACTTATATATTTACTTTTATTTAATATAGTATAGTACAACATTTTATTTATAAATTTAATATGTTATTATAGTAGGTAATATTAATAAGGGGTGTGAGACTATGATTGAAATTAGTAACAGTAAAAAATATTCAAATATTTTAATATTTAAATTTCAAAACTACAATCTAGATTATCCTGAAAATATAAAAGAAATATTAAGCTTTTCAAAAAATACTGGTAATTATAAAGAAATTGAATGTATAAATACACTTGGAAAAAGTAGTTATGACAATATTTATATAGTAGGTCTTGGACTTACTGAGGAATATAATAATTCAAAACTTTTCCATGGTCTAGGTAACTTTATTTTAAATTTTAAAAACAAACTTGAAAATATAGATATATTAGATAATTTCACTGAAGATGTAGGATACACCTTAGGGGAATCCATTGCATTATCTCTTTATAAATATGAAGGTATAAAATCCAAAAGCGACACTATTAAATTATCTAATATTAATTTAATTTCAGATTTTGAGTCTTCCATAATTAAGGGTTATGAAGTTGGTACTTCAATTAATCTTTCAAGAAATCTTTCTAATATGCCTTCTAATATTGTTACCCCTAAATATTTGGTGACAACTTCTCAAAGCATAGCAAAAAAACACAACCTTGATATAGAAATAATAGATAAGTTTAAATTAGAACAAATGGGCATGGGTGGCATACTTTCAGTAGCTAAAGGAAGTACAAATGACCCAAGTCTTATAGTTATGCAATATTTAGGTGACAAAGATAGTAAAGATATATTTGCTATCGTCGGTAAAGGTGTTACCTTCGATGCTGGTGGTATAACTTTAAAACCTGGTAAGGGCATGGAGAAAATGATTTATGATATGGTAGGGGGCTCTATAGCTATTGGGCTTATGGATGCCATAGGAAAGATTAAGCCTAAGAAAAATATTATGGCTTTAATACCTGTTGTTGAAAATATGCCTTCTAGTAAAGCCTTTAAACCTGGTGATGTTATAACAACTTACAGCGGTAAAACTGTAGAAATAATATCTACGGACGCCGAAGGAAGAATGGTGCTTTGTGATGCTATAACTTATGCTAAAGAATTAGGCGCGAATTTTATAATTGATATTGCAACGCTTACAGGTTCTTGTGCTAATTTTTTAGGTGACACAAATTTAGGCCTTTTTACAAATTCTAACGAACTCGCCTTTACGCTTACAAAGTCTGGAAGAGAAGTAGATGAATATCTATGGAGATTCCCAAGTAATGAAGAATACTTAGATCAATTAAAAACAGCTAATGCTGATATAAAAAATAGTGGAACAAATTGCGGTGCTATTGTAGCTAGTAAGTTTTTAGAGTACTTTGCTGAAGATGTATCCTTTGCCCACTTAGATATAGCTGGCTTTATGTATAATACCAAAACTACAGGTGCCTATGATAAAGGCGCTACTTGTATTCCTTTTAGAACTTTGTTAAACTTTTTGACTAAAGAATAATAGGGGTTGATTAATTTGCTTACTATGAAAAATGTAACTTATAAAGATAAGGATAAAAATAATATAATAATAGATAATTTTAGTCTGAATGTAAATGAAAAGGATTATATATCAATAGTTGGACCTTCAGGTAGTGGAAAGAGCACTATTTTAAAATTATTTAGTCATCTTATATCTCAAACTTCAGGTACTATTGAATTTAAAGGTAAAGATTACCTAGACTATTCCCCTTATGAATTAAGACGACAGATAACTTATTGTTTCCAAAACCCTATACTTTTTGGTGATACAGTAATGGATAATTTAAAATTTCCTTACATTACAAGGAAGAAAACCCTAGACAAAGATAGAATCAAATACCTTCTCAAAATATTTGATCTTCCAGATTCAATATTAGACAAGGATATTCATAAACTTTCCGGTGGAGAAAAACAAAGAATAGCACTTATTAGAGGCATCTTGTTTAAACCAGAAGTTTTACTTTTAGATGAGGTAACCTCTGCCTTAGATGAAAAGAATACAAAAATAGTTGAATCTGTTGTAAATAAATTAAACTCAGAAGGTATGACTATACTTTGGGTAACACACAATATAGAACAAAGTAAAAAATATGCTAATAAACTTCTTTCCGTAGAAGGTGGTAAATTAAAAAATTTAGAGGTGATAAAATGAATGCGGAAAACGCGTTAAATATTTATTCGCTTTTAATAGCTTCTTCTTTAGTAATTGTATCTATATTTATATCATATTCACAAAAACTCAAATTAGAAAAAGAGATTATAATAGGTGTTATTAGAGCTGTGATTCAGTTAACATTAGTAGGTTATGTTTTAAACTATGTGTTTGGTCTTAAAAGTTATGCTTTTACAACTTTATTAATGTTATTTATGATATTTAATGCCTCCATGAATGCCAGAAAAAGAGGAAGTAACATCCATAATGTCTTGCTTATCTCTTTTGTTTCCATAGGAGCTGGTACTATTATAACCTTAGGTGTTTTAGTATTATCTAAATCTATAAAGTATGAGCCTTACTCTGTAATCCCTGTATCAGGAATGGTTATCGGTAATGCCATGGTAGCTATTAGTCTTTGTTACAAACAATTAAATATTAACTTTAAAAATTATAGAGATGAAATTGAAACCAAACTATCATTAGGTGCAGAAATATTACCATCCTCTATGCATATTATAAGGGATGCTATGAAAACAGGTATGATACCCACTATAGATTCTACAAAAACTCTTGGGATAGTTTCTCTTCCGGGTATGATGACTGGTCTTATACTAGCCGGGACTCCTCCAATTGAATCTATAAAATTTCAAATAATGGTTACATTCATGTTACTTGCAACAACTTCAATTTCTGCATTTTTAGCTTGTTTTATGTCCTACAGATCATTTTTTAACAATCGGAAACAATTATCTCTATAAAAAAAGTACTGTCTTTCATTTTTGAAGACAGTACTTTTTATTTATAATAACTATATCTAAATAAAATATCATGAAGTTCTATTTCTTTTCAGATAGCTTATTTATATCTTTACTTTTATTAAAAGCCAAGGTAGATAACAATGTGGCTGATAAAACTATTAAAGAAGGCACTATAAACTTAGCTGAGAGTGGGTTTAATATGTTTTCTCCCATATATGAATAACACACAGTCTCTGGTATAACACCTAATACGGATGCTAGTATAAAAGATTTATATTTTATTTTTGTAAGTCCACTGGTATAGCTTAATGGATCATATGGTAGTACAGGTGGAAGTCTTAACAAAAATAATATCTTAAACCCGTCTTTCTCCATATTGTTATTAAAATTTAATGCTCGCCCTTTTAATATCTTGTCCACAAAATCTTTTCCTAAAAATCTTGAAAGATAAAAAGCTAGTGTACCTGATAAGAAAAACCCAATCATATTTACCATAAAGCCTTTAACTGGACCAAATACTATTCCAGCTGCGATAGAAAACATGGCTGACGGTAATACTAAAACTAATGGCTTTAGAGCAAATATTAATATAAAACAAACAAATGCATATTTCCCATAACCTCTAACATAATTAATAAAGTTTCCGAGGCAAATAAATTGTCTTAGTCTATTTCTATTAATAAACACAAAAATTAAAAAAGCTACTATGAACAATCCTATCAATAACCGTTCTCTATTTTTTTTATTCATATCAATTCTACCTCTTCATTTTTAAACTTCTTTATTATCTTATCACATTAACATAAAAAAAATACAAATATATTAAAAAAATAAATATATATTTGTTGCAAATTAAAACTTAGTATTTAAGTAGATGTTTGTCCATTTTAAATACTAAGCAATTTTTTTAATATTATATTATCATATTTAAAGTATTTACTTTAACGATGTATGGAATCTACCATTATACTTCTACGCTCTTATAGGATTATTTTGTATATTCCTTAATATATTGCATATTTTATTAACATTATAATTGTATACTATATTTTCTTCTTCTATAATAAATGACTTTTTTAAAAGCTTAATATCCTTTAATTCTATCTCATATGTAGAATTAAAAATTTCTTCATAGCTTTTTCTATTATCGCTATTTAATATTAATAAATCTTCTTGCATAGTACTCATCATTTCAAAATAAATATATAATTTCTTAGTTTCTTTCATAAATTCCTTATAATCATCTATTAGCTCTAATCCTTCAGTTATAGAAGAAACCTCTTCATCGTGCATTTTTATGCTGTTTTCTAAAGCATCTATATAATGTTTAAACTCATTTAAATTAAACTCTATAGGATTTAATATTGCACTTTTACATAAATTAAACAGTTCATCTTTTAAACTTTTATAAGATATAACTACATTTTCATGTATCTTAGGAGGTGCAATAGTATAATTAACTACTAAAGATACAACTATACCTATTATGGTATCCAAGGTTCTATATATACTATATTCCAAAGGACTTCTTCCATTTAGGCTTATAAATATAACACAAAATACAGTACAAGATGTTGCGATGGATTTGTCCCATTTAAAATAGTTACATATAGTTATTATTATAACTATTCCAATACCTACAAGCAATATATTGCCTGGAGCTATGAGGGACATTACAAGCCCTACCAAAGCTCCTACAATAGTTCCTTTTATTCTATTTAATCCTGATTTATATGAATTAGATACAGTGCTACCCATAGTTATAATAGCCGCAATACAAGCATAAAGTGCATTGTTTATTGGGAATATTCTAGAAATAAGAATGCATATAGAAACTGATAAGGCAGTTTTTATAGTTCTCATGCCTATTTTCATAGATTACCACCGCCATTAATTTTTATTATCTTTCTTCTCCTACTACAATAGGGTTCTCATCGTAGCTTATCCAATCACTCCAACTACCTCCATAAAGTTTAGCTTTAATACCTAGTTCATCTAAAATCATTACACTTACAGAACCTGTAATCCCAGATCCACAGTGTACTATTATAGTTTCCTTTTCCTTTAAGCCCTTTAATAATTCCTTTAATTCCTCTTTTGGCTTAACCTTAAAATCATTAAAATTATCTTTCCAAAAATAGTTTTTAGCCCCTGGGATATGCCCTGCTTTTTTATCCACTGGTTCAACATCGCCTAAATACCTTTTTTCTTCTCTAACATCCATTATAAAAACAGTATCTAGATTATCTTTTACATATTGCATATCACAATACATATCATCTTTTATATTTAAGGATAAATTTCCTACAGTTCTATCACTATTAATAGTTTGTTTTTGTTCTAAAGGAAGATTTCTATCTTTCCATGCCTTTATGCCTTCTTCTAATATATATACATTTTCTTTCCCAATATACTTAAATATCCACCAAAGTCTTGATGCTGCAGCTAAATCTCCATCATCATATATAATAACATCTATATCATCATCTACAAACTTTTTATTCATATCTTCTGTGAAGTTTTTTAAATTTGGAAGAGGGTGTCTTCCTCCATGCTCTTTGACTTCCCCTGTTAATTCAGTTTCTAAATCTACATATATAGCTCCCTTTATGTGTCCTTCATTAAATGCCTTTTTACCATATTCTTTATCACTTAAATTAAATCTACAATCTAAAAGCACAAATTCTTTATCATCCTTTATGTTTAAGAAGTCCTCGAGTTTCATTAAATTTTTCATAGTGCGCCTCCCTCTTTTTATTAAAATACTTTATCATATTATATCATAACCATAATATATAAAAAAGAGATATAAAAATGCTTACTTTTACACATTTCTACTTTTTTATAGTAATTATAATCATTAATATATTATTACCTAAAAAGCCTTCAAATATGT
This sequence comes from Clostridium algidicarnis, assembly GCF_000703125.1. Taxonomy (NCBI): domain Bacteria; kingdom Bacillati; phylum Bacillota; class Clostridia; order Eubacteriales; family Clostridiaceae; genus Clostridium; species Clostridium algidicarnis. The sequence continues at coordinate 189,582 of NZ_JNLN01000001.1, forward strand.
TAATTTGAAGGCTTTCAATATATTTATTCATTAAATTTTTTAGAAGTCTTAAAGTAAAGATTCTCCCTCTTCCCAGTTAGCTGGACACATTCCACCAGTTTGAAGTGCTTTTAATACTCTAATTGTCTCATCTACGTTTCTACCTACATTAAGGTCATGAACTACTTGATATTTTACTTCTCCATCTGGATCTATTATAAATAATCCTCTTAATGAAATAGCTTCTTCTTCTACAAATACTCCATAATCTTTAGCTACTCCATATTTTTTATCAGAAGCCATTGGGAAGTTAATTTGTCCAAGTCCTCCATTAGCTTTATCTTGTTTTATCCAAGCTTGATGAGAATATTCACTATCACAACTTACAGTTAAAAGTTCTGCTCCAAGCTTCTTAAAATCTTCAGCCCTATCACTAAAAGCAGTTATTTCTGTTGGACACACAAAAGTGAAATCTAGTGGATAGAAGAACATAACTAACCATTTACCTTTGTAATCCTCTGATTTGATTTCTAAAAAGTCGCTTCCGTCACCCTTTACTGCATTCATTTTAAAACAAGGTGCTGGTTTACCTACTAATCTTTCCATTATAAAATCCTCCTCTAATATGTTTATTTTAATATTTTTGTTTGTTTTTAATATTTTTATTATATTTAAGTTTCCAATTAAATTTTAGGTCTATTAATTATTATTTAAAGCAGCATCTACTGCATATTTATTAAATCCTAGTATTATTTCTCCATTTATATCAAGTACAGGTACCGATTGTTGACCTGACTTTTCTATCATTTCTTGTCTTTTTTCTTTATCTTCTCCTACATTGATATCTTCATACTCAATATTTTTCATATCAAAGTAGCTTTTTGCCTTTTTACAATAAGGACAATTTGGAGTAGTGTATATTTTAACCATTACTTTTCCTCCTTTTATTTACTATATATCTTTCAGCCATAAGAGCTGCAACTGTACCGTCTGCATTAGCTGTTGTAAGTTGCCTAAATAGCTTTTCTCTTACATCTCCTGCAACAAAAACTCCTTCTACATTTGTTTCTGTAGTTTCTCCTGCTTTTATATAGCCCCACTTGTCTATATCAACTTGGTTTTCAAACATCTTTGTTTTTGGTATCATTCCAATATAAACAAAAATGCCATCAGTTTTAATTTTACTTGTCTTTTTAGTTTTTAAATTTTCTACTAATACCTCTTCTAGTTTGTCCTCACCATATGCATGTCTTATTTCAGAATCCCAAACCATAGTTACCTTTGGATGGTTTAATACTTCGTATTGTAAGTTTTTTTCTGCTTGAAGATTATCAAATTGATGAACTATAGTTATAGTTTTAGCATATCTAGATAAAAATAGTGCACCTTCTATGGCTGAATTTCCTCCACCCACAACAATGATATCCTTATCTTCATACATTTCTCCATCACATAGCTCACAGTGGTGAATTCCATTTCCATGGTAGGTTGCTTCTTCTGGTATAGGTAGTGGTCTATACTGAGATCCTGTAGAAATTATTACTGTTTCAGCTTTATAAATAAAACTGTCAGTTTCTATAATCTTTTCATTATCTTTAAGACTCACCTTTACTATATTATCAAATTCATCTATAGTAGCACCTGCATTTAATGCCTGTTCATAAAACTTATCTACAAGTTCTTGACCACTTATAATTTTAAAGCCAGGATAGTTCTCAACAGAATATGTAGATCTTATTTGGCCTCCTATAAGTTCATCTTCAAGGACTATAAAGTTTAGTTTCATTCTAGCCGCATATATTGCAGCTGTAAGTCCTGCTGGTCCTGATCCTATTATTACTAAGTCTATATATTTTTCTTCTTTATTCATCCGCAACACCACTTTACTTTTATCGTTGTAATAACTACTAACTAATAGTTATTATTGTTTGGTATGTATTTATAATAGTCCATCCACATTATTTTGTCAAGCTTCAAACTATAAATTTATAATATTTGTTTATCTTTTTTGTCCACATTTTTATGTAATTAATTAAAATTTCTTAAAAATATATAAAGCTAAATTTCAAATATGTTTTTTTGAAATTTAGCTTTATTAATTAATCTTTAAATAATTTTAAATATTCCCCATAACCTTCACTTTCAAGATCCTCTTTAGGAATGAATCTTAAAGCTGCACTGTTTATACAATATCTAAGTCCACCCTTTTCTATGGGTCCATCTGTAAACACGTGACCTAAATGCGAATCTGCCTCTTTACTTCTTACTTCAATTCTATTCATACCGTGGCTTAAATCTTTCTCTTCCTTCACATACCCTTCTTCTAATGGTTTTGAAAAGCTAGGCCAACCACAACTAGACTTAAATTTATCAAAAGAAGTAAAAATGGGCTCTCCAGAAACTATATCCACATATATGCCTTCCTCTTCATGATTAAAAAATTTATTCCTAAATGCTGGCTCTGTTCCGTTTTCTTGCGTTACTTTATATTCTGTAGAGGATAATTCCTTTAATATTTTATCTTTATCATCTTTTAAAAACTTATTTGTCATAAATCATTCTCCTTTTTTATATCCATTTTTGAATATTCTGATTTGTTGAATATAAATTAAAAAAAAAGAGGTTTAAAAACCTCTTTTTACTTATAATTTCATTTGTATTTATAATCCGAAATACCGTTGCCCTAATTTTGACACCTATCTATCCGATAGGTGGGTGTCCTCAATATTGTTTCAAAAACCTTGCCTAGGTGAATGTCATACATTAGGACTTATAAGTCAAATTCACAATTATATTTTAAACTCCCATTTTAATGATGTAGGTTCAAAATAAGAGCTTCACAAATACCTCAGATTGATCTTGGTTTAAATATATCACTTATGAACATTTCAGTCAATATCTTTTTTTAGATTTACCTTTGCTTTATTTTTCTTCCATTCCCTTAATATTATCATCTATAAACTTTTCCGCTAATTTTTTATACATATTTGAGGTGTTTATTAGCGAAATTATCATGAATAAAGATGTAAGATAATCTCTATCCTTTTCCTCAAAATTACTTTTTACTATGTTAGAACTTATTATTTCTAACTTTTTATATAAATCTTCATTTACTAAAAGTGTTTCTTCCTTTTTTATATTTAAAAATATATCATAAAAATCTTTAATAGGTATACTTTCTTTTTTGTCTTCTAATTTTTCAATTAGTGGAGTCAGCGTCTTTTTAATATCTCCTATTGCTAAACTTTGTTTTAAATTATATATTAATATTAGTAAAATTATATGTTCTCTACTATATTTTTTGTTCTTAACCCCCATTAAAAGCTTATCTTTAACGTAATTATTTATCATGGTTTTAGTTAAAATCTTATCTTTTTCGTTTCTTTTATATCCTTTGAGACTGTTTTCAAATATACTAATAACTTGATCCATATAAAGATCTATTGATGGTATATCTTGAAATTTAACCTCTTCTTCAAAGTTCATACTATTAAGTAGTTTATCTAAACTCTCTTTATCCACAATTCTACTCCAATCTATGAAAACTACATAGTTTAAAAATTAAAACTATTTGAATTCATATTCATGTTTTATATTTTATATGTTATTAGTATTTTCTATAAAATGCAAGTCATATATAATTTTAATATTTTTATTTTTAAATACATTATTTCACTTTACATTTGTATATAATCAGTTGTATAATGCTCATATAGCATTACATAGTTTTCATAACTAAGTATACTAGTATTGATTCTAAGGAGTGGTGTGAATGGATAAAAAATTTAGAGATCCAATAAGTGGTTTTAGTCACTTATTTGGAGCAATAGTCTCTTTGGTGGGATTAATTGCAATGATTATTAAGTATGCAAGGGTTGGATATTCAAGCAACCTCGTGCTAGTTTCTTCTATAATATTTGGATTAAGTCTTATTTTTCTATATACTGCAAGCTCAGTATACCATCTCGTAATAGCTTCAGATGGAGTTACAAAAGTTTTGAGAAAACTTGATCATTCTATGATATTTGTTTTAATAGCTGGGACTTACACACCTATATGTTTAATAGCTCTTCAAGGGTACTGGAGATGGGGAGTTTTTATATCAATTTGGTCTTTAGCTATACTTGGAGTTTTATTAAAAATATTTTGGTTTAATAGCCCAAGAATGCTTTCTACAGCCTTTTATATATTTATGGGTTGGATCTTAGTCGCAGCACTTAGACCTTTATCTAAGGTACTTCCTATAGCAGCGTTTGTATGGCTATTTGTAGGTGGAGTGTTTTATACTATAGGCGGCATTATCTATGCCCTAAAAGCACCTAATATATCTAAAAAGTTCGGGTTTCATGAACTATTTCATATATTTGTTTTACTAGGAAGCTTTAGTCACTTTATATTAGTATATAATTATATAATGTAACTTGATTATCGTATTATTGGAACTTAAAAATCTCAATACATCAATTAGATATCATTCCAAGTTAACGTATTGATATTTATAATAAATTTAAAACCGTAAGTATTATCAAAATATTGATAATACTTACGGTTTATTTTGGTGCGAAAGACGGGACTTGAACCCGTACAGTTTCCCACACGCACCTCAAGCGTGCGCGTCTGCCATTCCGCCACTCTCGCGCATTCATTTACTTATCATATTATATCAGCATTAATTAATATAATCAATAATGTTTTTTAAACATTATTGATTATATTAAATTTAAATTCAGTTTTAGTCTACTTTTAATTCCAAAAACCTTTTACCCTATTATAATTAAGTATATTTATAAATTCACTATATAGCTTATCTACCTTTTAAGATAAAAGCATGGTATCACTTAAATCATTACTAGAGGCCACATTTTTAAATTCTTCTATAAGATCACTTACCTGAAGTTTTAATTTAAAATCTTCTTCTAAGTCTTTTACTATAGCTCCCTTATGCATTAATATTAGTCTATTTCCAAAGGTTATTGCATGACTTAAATTATGGGTTACCATAATAGTTGTAATACCTTTATCTTTAACTATATTTTCAGTAATATTTATTATATTTTCTGAAGTATTAGGATCTAACGCTGCTGTATGTTCATCTAATAACAGTACATCAGGGCTCACCATAGTTGCCATTAGTAGTGACAAGGCTTGCCTTTGCCCCCCTGAAAGGCTTCCAACCTTTGTATGTAGTTTGTTTTCAAGGCCCATATTTAATATAGAAAGTTCATCTTTAAAGTATTTTTCTGTATCTTTTTTTATGCAAAATTTAAGGCCAAACCTCTTTCCTTTATTATTACATATAGATAAATTCTCCATTATACTCATAGAAGGTGATGTACCCTTCGCTGGGTTTTGGTATACTCTTCCTATAAATTTAGATCTTTTATAATCCTCATAATTAGTTATATTTTCTTTATTTAACTTTATTGTACCTTCATCTGCTATTATATTTCCTGAAATCAAATTCAATAAGGTAGATTTACCTGCCCCATTACTTCCAACTACTGATACAAAATCTCCCTTTTTTATATCCAGATTAAAATCTTCAAATATACTGATTTCATTTATGCTTCCTTTATTAAAACTTTTACTTATAGACTTTAAACTAAGCATTTTTTTCTCCTCCTACCATTACAAGTCCTTTAATATTTTTAAAGATGCTCTTATTATTTAAACTTATTGCCATTACTACTATAAATGCTGTTATAAGCTTTAAATCTGTTGGTGGTAGTCCCATTTTAAGTACTAATCCAATACTTAATTTATACATTATTGATCCAACTATTACCTTAGTTGTAGCTGTTATCTTACTTTCTTTTTTAATAAATGATTGTCCCATTATTATAGAGGCTAAAGCCATAACTACAGTTCCATTTCCCATAGAAATATCTGAAAATCTTTGATATTGTGCCATTATAGCTCCTGAAAAAGCAACTATGCCATTAGATATCATAAGAGCTAATATCCTTACTTTAGAACTGTTTATTCCAAGGGAAGTTATTAAAGTTTCATTGTCTCCAGCACCTTTTATTGCATATCCTATATGAGTTTTAAAAAATAAATCTAACATAACTTTTGTAATAACTACAAACATAGTAATTATTATTAAAGGACTTTTATCTAAAAATATATTTTTATTATTAAATATAGCTACGTTTGCCTTTCCCATTATTCTTAAATTTATTGAATATAATCCTATCATTACAAGTATTCCTGATAAAAGATTAGTTATTTTTAGTCTTTCATGAAGTACTCCTGTAATAAGTCCTGCTAAAGCTCCCGCTATTATTGAAGCTAGAAGTGTTATAAACGGATTTATACCTTTAAATATCATAATAGTTGATACTGAAGCTCCTAGTGTGAAGGTACCATCTACCGAAAGATCTGGAAAGTCTAATATAGTATAAGTTATATAAACTCCTAATGCTGCAATACCAAATATAAATCCTTGTTCTAAAATACTAATTAAAAACTCCATATTATTGTACCTCCTCTACTATAACTGCTTTATCTAATATATCTTTTGGTATATCTATATTAAGCTTCCTACATACTTGTTCATTTATAACTATTTGAGTATCTTTAAGTTCCTCTACCTTCATAGTCTTTATATCTTTTCCTTCTAAAACCTCTGCTGCCATAACTCCAGATTGGAATCCTAGATTATAGTAGCTTATGCCATCCGTAGCTAAAGCTCCAGACTTAACATGAGCTTCTTCTGCTCCAAATATAGGCTTATTCTTACTAGAAAATTTTGAATAGATAAGTGGCATAGAAGATGCTACAAGGTTGTCTGTTGGTATATACAAAGCATCTACAGTGTTTACTATAGAATCTAATGCCTGTGATAACTCATTTGTATTATTTATTCCAACTTGAACTATTTCTAAATCATATTTTGGTGCTATATCCTTCATATTACTTATTTGAACCTCTGAATTAAGTTCACTTGTATTATATATAACTCCCACCTTTTTAGCCTTTGGAATTAAAGTTTTCAAAAGTTCAAGTTGCTTTGAAATAGGAACCATGTCCGATGTTCCTGCTACATTATTATTCATATCTTCTTTTGATTTCACTATCCCAGAAGAAACTATATCGGTTATGGCTGTAACTATAATAGGTGTAGTTTTTGTGTTATTATAGGCTGTTTGCGCCGAAGGTGTACCTATTGCAAATATAAGATCTTTTTTTAAAGCTCCAAATCTTTGAGCTATCATTTGTGATGTAGCAATATCCCCTTGTGAATTTTGTATTTCTATATCTACATTTTCTCCACTCACAAGACCTTTAGAATTCAATCCTTCAATAAAACCTTCCCTTGAAAGGTCCAATGCAGGATGCTCTGCTATTTGTGATATACCTATCTTATATTTTATTGTACTAGTCTCTGATTTTACAGGTTTTATTAAGCCCCACATAAATACTAATAACATTGAAATAATTAAAATTAAAAATACATTTACCTTTTTTACTACCATACTACCATTCTCCTTTTTATATATTATCTTATATTAAAAAAAGCCTCTCCAAAAAGGAGAGGCTTAATAAACCAAAAATATTTTAACACAAAAAATACCTTACTTTATTAAGATAAAAGTTTTCTCCTACTATTCTACCATTCTACATTGCTTTTATTTTCACTATATTAATTTATTTCCAATTATTTCTATACTACTTAATTTAATATTTCTTCTTCTTCTTCGTTGTTTCCTACTATACTACTTAATCACCTTTATTATATAAAGATTTATTTTTTATGTCAAATCTTACTTACAGCTTTATGTTATAAAATAGGAATGGATCTATGACCAAGTCCTATAACCACTTCATTTAGATGTAACAAACCTATACTTAAAAATATGCATACACTTAAATGTTCACCAGATCTTGCGATACCTATTTTACCTCCTACATTAAGTCCATTTGCCTTTGATGATATTTGAATTATGGCCTCTCTTGTAGCTCCTGCAACTGCACCCTCATGTACATGACAATCCTTTATTATACCTGTTCTCTTAGATGCCACTAAAGCTCTTTCAATTATTTTAGGTATAGATGAGGTTATATTACCTCCAATATCTACTGCTACTGCTAATATTTCTTCTTTATTAAAGTCTTTTATAAGACCTTCCTCTTCACTTCTTGAGGATATGGCCATTTTTACTGAAGCCTTTGCTATATCAAGACTACTATATTCTCTCATGAGTTTCCTCCTAATATCTTTTATGTATATTACTTATATATAAATTTATATATATTATAATTTACTTTAACCTTTTTTATATATTTATCGGTCTCTTTAAATGGTATATAACTTAAATTTTCACCATCTTTAGAGTATCTTTCATCTTTGAGCCACTTTTGCACATGACCTCTACCACCATTGTAAGAAGCTAAAACCAAATCTATATCTCCATTAAATTCTTCTTTTAAATTATCTAAATACCAACATCCCATTTTTATATTAAATTCAGGATCTTTTAAGCTTTCTACATTAAAATCTTTTATATCCATCTTTTCAGCTGCCCACTTTGAAGTATCTTCCGTTATCTGCATAAGTCCTACTGCATCTTTATTAGATCTTACTTCTTTTCTAAAACCACTTTCTGTCTTTATAATTGCAGCAACCATAAGAGGATCTAAGCTATATTCCTCACTATAATGTTCTATAAAATTTCTATATTTATATGGGTAAATAAAACCTTTTATTGTATAAAAAAAGCTAACTAAAACTACAAAAATTATACTTATAGTGTATGCAATTTTAAAACCCTTATTTTTCATACTCGCCCCCTGGTATATTAATTATTTAGCATTTTAATTAAACTTATTAATTCATGGACCTCTTCTTTTGTAGATTCTATGCTATCACTATTATCAATAATAAAATCTACATATTTCTTTTTCTTTTCTAAGTTCATTTGAGAATTTATTCTATCCATAGCTTCTTCCCTTGTAAAGTTATTTCTATTTATTAATCTTTTTATTTGTTCCTGGCTATTTGTCCACACCAAGATTATATAATCCACATAATCTTGCATATTATTTTCTATAAGTGTTGGTGCATCTAAAATTACTACTTTTTCACCTTTTTTTTCATATTCATCGAAAAGTTCTTTAATTCTATCTTTTATTAAAGGTATTATAATATTCTCGTATTTTACTCTTTCTTTACTATATTTAAATATATAATTTCCAAACTCTCTTCGTTTTAAGGCACCATCTTCATAAAAAAATGTTTCACTAAAGGTTCGCTTTAACTCATCCGTAAGTGAAGGATATAGTGTAAATACTTCTATTGATACAATATCTGCATCAATAAAAGCAAATCCTTCCTCTTTAAGCATAGATGATACAGTACTTTTGCCCGTTGCTATGCCTCCTGTAAGTCCAATCTTCAGCATGATGGTGCCTCCTTTAATATTATTTATTACCTAAATCACCAGTTACTTTTAAATTATATATTATTTATTTTGCTTCATACCATGTTTCACCTATATTTATATCTACTTCTAATTTTACGGAAAGGTCTAATACTTCTTCCATTTCTCTTTTAACTAGATCTTTAACCTCTTCTAATTCGTCATTATAAACATTTAAAATAAGTTCATCATGAACTTGAAGTATTAGTGTGCTTTTCATATCTCTTTTATATAATTCTTTTTGTACATTTACCATGGCAAGTTTTATTATATCTGCAGCTGTACCCTGTATAGGTGCATTCATAGCAAGTCTTTCTCCTGATGCTCTAACTATCATGTTAGATGCATTTGCCTCTGGTATATACCTTCTTCTATTTAAAAGAGTCGTTACATATCCATGCTTTTTAGCCGTAACAACTATATCTTCCATGTAATTTTTAACCTTAGGATATCTTTCAAAATAAGCATCCATATACTGCTTTGCTTCTTTTCTTGAAATCTTTAAATCCTTTGCTAGGCTAAAGTCACTTATTCCATATACTATACCAAAGTTTACTGCTTTAGCTCTACCTCTTAAAAGTGGTGTTACCTCTTCCATAGGAGTATTAAATACTTCTGATGCTGTCTTTGTATGTATATCACTATGCTCATTAAAAGCGGAAATTAAATTTTCATCTCCAGAAATATGGGCAAGCACTCTAAGTTCTATTTGTGAATAGTCTGCGGATAATATAACAGAATCTTCACTCTCGGATACAAATACCTTCCGTATTTCTCTACCCATCTCATACTTTATAGGTATATTTTGAAGATTAGGTTCTGTACTAGATAGTCTACCTGTTGTAGTAACTGTTTGATTGAAACTTGAATGTATTTTGTCATCACTGTCAATTACTGATTTTAATCCTTCTACATAGGTTGAATATATTTTTGCTAATTGCCTATGGTAAGTTATTTTATTAATAATAGGATGTTTTTCTGATAAAGCTTCTAAGACCTCAGCGTTAGTTGAATACCCAGTTTTTGTCCTTTTTATAACAGGTAAATCTAACTTCTCAAAAAGTATCTTTCCTAGCTGTTTTGGTGAATTTATATTAAACTCTTCCTCTGAAAACTCATATATCTCCTTTTGAACCTTATCTAATTCTAATTTGAATTTTTCACCTAGCTTATCTAACATATCTCTATTTATTCTAAAGCCTTCTTCTTCCATATGAGATAAAACCTTAGTTAAAGGAAGTTCCATCTCATATAAAAGGCTTTCCATATTAAATTCTTCTATCTTTGCTTTAAGCACCTCATAAAGTTCTACCATAAGTCTATTTTCATGAGCCTTTAACGCTTCGCCTTCACCCTTTACTTCTCTACCTAGATATTCATTTATAAGTTCTTGTAGACTTTGTTGCCCTTTTGATGAATCTATAATATAATTTGCTATTTTAACATCAAAGATTATACCTTCGAGTGTTATACCTATTTTTCTAAAGGAAGTGTATGCATTCTTAGCATCATAACAAATCTTTTTTATATTATTATCTTCCATAAATTCTTTTAGAATTAAAATTGTGTTTTCTCTATCCTTTTCTAAAAGATTACTAAGCTTTATAACAAAATCTTTATCTTCAAAATCTATATATATACTTTCTATAGCTATATTTGAATATAATTCTTGGCCTATTATATCAAAGCTCATATATAAAGCCTTATTTTCCTTTGAACCTTTTATATTATTTTTTAAAGCTTTAAGAGCCTCTATCTCCTCAATTACATCATATTCATCAAAAGGAGTTTCATCTTTATCTTCTTCATTTTTAGGAAGTCTATCTATTAATGTTTTAAATTGAAGCTTAAAAAATAGTTTCTTTAATCCTAAAATATCATATTCTTCTTTAGACCTTATGGAATCTAGATCCATTTCTATTGGTACATCTGTTTTTATTGTAGCAAGTTTTTTACTAAATAATGCTTGCTCACTGTATTCATATAAGTTTTCTTTGATTTTCTTACCTTTTATTTCTTCTATATTTTGAAGTACTGATTCTACACTACCATAAGTTTGTATAAGCTTGTAGGCTGTTTTTTCTCCTATGCCAGGAACCCCTGGTATATTGTCAGATTTATCTCCCATAAGTCCCTTTACATCTATAAATTCTGTAGGAGTTACCCCAAAATCTTCTATCATTCTATCTTTATCGTATATTTCTTTCTCTGTTATACCTTTTTTAGTTATTATAACTTTTACATTATCTGTGGCTAGTTGAAGAGCATCTCTATCTCCTGTAACTATGTAAACTTCAATGCCTTTACTTTCAGCATAAACAGCAAGAGTTCCTATAAGATCATCTGCCTCAAAGCCATCTATTTCCATAATATCTATAGCCATAAGAGAAAGTAACTCTTTTATCAAAGGAAACTGCTCAAAAAGTTCTGGTGGCATACTTTTTCTTCCAGCCTTATACTCTTTATATTCTTTATGTCTAAATGTAGGAGCCTTCCTATCAAAGGTAGCTACCACGTAATCTGCCTTTATTTCTTCTTGAATTTTAAATAGCATTGAAGTAAACCCAAATACTGCATTAGTATGAATTCCTTCACTGTTAGTAAGTGGAGGTAATGCATAAAAGGCTCTATTCATAAGGCTATTCGAATCTAGTATTAATAATTTTTCCATGTTCATCCTCCATCTTCATAATAAAATTTTTCATGATAACATTTAAATTAAGCGTACTTTATAAATATTAAATAATAATTAATTTGTTTTAATACTTAAGTAGTTCACTTCTATATCTTTCAATGTTTTCCTTTAGCTCATTAAAATCATCACTAGGAAACTTTTTTAAAATTTCATCTAATATATGAAATGCACATACATTTTCAAGTACTATGCAAGCTGGAACTACAGCGGATATATCCGACCTTTCATAACGACTAGTTACATTTTCTTTCTTTATTACATCTACAGAATTCAGTCCCTTTTTTACAGATGGTATAGGCTTTATTACAGCATACATTTCTATGTTTTCTCCATTAGAAATTCCCGCTTCTATACCTCCACAATTGTTGCTTGCTCTTTTTAAAGTTCCCTCTTCAAAATATGCTTCATCATTATATATACTTCCTATTAAAGGTAGGTCTAAAGTTTTTCCAAAAGACACAGCTTTTACTGCTTGAACAGACATAATTGCCATGGATAATATGCCATCTAATTTCCTATCCCAATTAGAATAGCTTCCAATCCCAATTGGAACGCCCTTTATCCCTATATAAACCCTGCCTCCAATAGTATCTCCCTCTTCTTTGCACATATCTATAGTTGACTTCATGCCATCCTCAATATGCTTATTATAGCATCGCATTGAGCTCTCCTCTATAATGCTATAATTTTCATCATTAAAAAGATCTATATTCTGGTCATAAAATTCTCCTAGACTATAAACCTTACTTCTAATATCGATACCTATATCTAATAGCATTTGTTTACATAGAGCACCTACAGCGCACCTTATAGCTGTCTCTCTTGCAGAGGTTCTCTCAATGCTATCTCTCATATCACCGGTTTTATACTTATGAAATCCTACTAAATCACCATGTCCCGGTCTAGCAACTCCTATTCTTTCTTCAGGTTTTACATCATTTTCAAAGTATTCTCTCCAATTTTCATAGTCTTTATTCTTAATTATAAAAGTTATAGGGTTACCTGTGGTCTTATTTCCTCTAAGTCCCGACCAAACATCAACCTTATCTCTTTCTATCTTCATTCGCTTTCCTCTTCCGTACCCTTGTTGTCTTCTTTTTAACTCATTGTCTATATAATCTATATCTACTTCATAATTAGATGGAATACCTTCTAAAACTGCAATCAATGCCTTTCCATGAGATTCCCCACCATCCAAAAATCTAAGGGGCATATTAATCACTCCCATTTAGTCTATCTAATATATTTTAAAATATCTTTATTATTCTACGCTCTACCTTATAAGAATAAACTGATTTAATTATATCATATTTAATTTAAACTGTATTAAAATTGGCCTTAAATTTACATTTAATAAACAAGTTCCTCTAGTATTAACCAATTATTCAACAAATATTAAAGAGTTCTAAACCCTTGGTTTAAAACTCTTTAATGTCTTTTAAAATATACTTAAATCTAATTCATCAGATAACTCCTTTAATATTTTAATACCTCCTACGCTATTTCCTTTTTCATCTAAGGATGGTCCATATACTCCAATGCCCATTCTTCTTGGCACTGATGCTAATATGCCTCCACCAACACCACTTTTTGCTGGTATACCTATACCTACTGCAAATTCACCTGAAGCATCATACATACCACAGGTAACCATTATAGTTTTAACTATACGGCTTACCTCTCTTGATATTACCTTCTCTCCACTCCAGGGTAAGACACCATCATTTGCTAACATTGACCCTATTCTTGCAATATCCCTACAATTGCATTCTATAGAACATTGTTTAAAGTAAACATCTAAAATAGACTCTACATCGCCATCTAATAATCCATTACTTTTCATAAAATAAGCTAAAGCTCTATTTCTATTACCTGTAGCCTTTTCAGATCTGTAAACCTCTTCATTTATGGAAATAAATTTATTTCCTGTGATTTTTCTTGTGAATGATAATATGTTTTCTATCTTTTCTTCATCTGTATCACCCGATATTAAGGCTGTGGTTGCAATAGCACCAGCATTTATCATAGGATTGAAGGGTCTTTCTGGGTGTTTAACCTCAAGACTTGTTATAGAATTAAAACTATCTCCTGTAGGTTCCATTCCAACTTTAGAAAATACTGACTTTTTTCCATTATCTAATATAGCCAAAATTAGAGCTATTACCTTAGACATACTTTGCATAGTAAAATTCTTTTCAGCATCTCCTGCCATAAACTCCTTACCATCTAATCTAACTACGCACACACCTAAATCTTCTTTATTAGCTTTACCAAGTTCTGGTATGTACGAAGCAACAGTTCCTTCTTTTGTATAAATCTTATTACTTTCTATTATACCCCTTAATAAATTTTGCATATCTTGTCCCCTTATAATCTGCAAAAACTTTAGTTTATATTTTAATATATTTCGCCTCTATTTTTTCAGATCTCTCTATATTTAAAATAATATTTCACATACAATCTTAATATATATTCTTTTAAGGTTTATTACAATAGATATTTAGTATTCTTATTCAAAACTTTATAAACTTTTATGTTAAGAGTAATTTATTTTCTATGTAATTTTATTTCTTAATAACTTTATTATAATTGTTTATTATCCTTATTCATATTTTCTCATTACAATACTTAAGCAAAAACAGTTGCATTCTAAAAAAAAATATGCTATGATAAACTCTGTTAGATATGCCGAAGTGGTGAAACTGGCAGACGCAACGGACTCAAAATCCGTCGGTAGTGATACCATGCGGGTTCGATTCCCGCCTCCGGCACCAAATCAGCAAATAAAACCCTTAACCCGTTGAAACTACTAGGTTTCAAGGTTAAGGGTTTTTATTTTATCCCTTTTATAACACAACCATAACCCAACCCAAAAAAGTTCAGTTTTATTTATTTTTATACTATAACTTTTTCATCCTAGTTACTATTGGATCTGCCATTGTTCCAACAACTATTTGTACATTATTTGTACCTATTTTCATAATACCGCTTATACCCATCTTCTTTAATTTTATTTCATCTAATTTTGAAGTATCTTTTAGAGTTACTCTTATCCTTGTTATGCAAGCATCCAAAGAATCAATATTCTCCTTACCTCCTATCGATGCCAATATATTTAAAGCCTTTTCCTCTAAGCTTAAATTATTTAAAGGTGCATCTTCTTCTATATCATCTTCTCTACCCGGAGTTTTAAGGTCAAACTTCTTAATAAAGAATACAAATACGAAGTAATATATAACTGCAAATATAAGCCCTACAAATAAAATGCTTAATGGTTTTGTTGCTTTACCCCAGTTTATGAAAAAGTCAGTAGCACCTGCTGAAAAAGCGAATCCATTACGCATTCCAAAAGCATTAGTAATTGCTAAAGCAGCCCCTGTTAATAGTGCATGTACTCCATATAACATTGGTGATAAAAACATAAATGCAAATTCTATTGGTTCTGTAATGCCAGTTAAAAAAGATGTTATTGCAAGACTTATTAACATACCTGCAACTACCTTTTTCTTTTCCTTTTTAGCTGTGGTAATCATAGCTAAACAAGCAGCTGGAAGTCCAAACATCATGATAGGGAAAAATCCTGTTAAATATGCACCAGCTGTTGGATCTCCTGCTAAAAATCTATTATAATCTCCCATGACTACCTTACCAGCTTCAGTTGTAAAGGATCCTAGTTGCTGCCAAAAGACAGTATTTACTATATGATGCAATCCAAAAGGAATTAACAACCTATTAAAGAATCCAAATCCGAATGCACCAGCAGGCCCTGTTTGAGCCATAAAGTTAGCAAAGCTATCTAATCCTTTTTGAATAGGAGGCCATATAAACCCTAGTACAATTCCAATAATTATAAATACAAACAAGCTAATAAGTGGTATGAGCCTATTTCCGTTAATAAGTTTTAACTTATTAGAAAGTTTTATATCCTTAAACTTGTTATAACATAATCCTGCTGTTATACCTGCAATAATACCTCCAAAAACGCCCATGTTAATAGTTTTATTAAAACTAAGAGCTACTCCATTTATAACAAAATATCCAATAAGTGCTGAAATAGCAGCAATTCCATTATTCTCCTTGGCAAACCCTGTTGCTATTCCTAATGCGAAAATAATAGGTAGATTATCAAATACCGCTGCTCCAGCCTTCATAATCCAAGGTATATTTAATAAGTCAGCATCACCAAATCTAAGTAATAATGCTGCTGCTGGTAATACTGCTATTGGTATCATTAATGACTTACCTAGTTTTTGTAAAAAGCCTAAAACTTTATCTTTACTTTTTGCCATCTTTTATCCCTCCATTTTATTTGTAAATAGACTTAATAAATCCTCTTAAAAATTAAGGCCAGATAAATCCTGTTATAAGTCCTAAAACTAATCCTACAAAAGATGTAACTATTGGCACAAATCTCTTTCCTCCAAAGAACCCCAAGATTTGTGGTAGTTTAATATCTTTATATTTATTATATAAAAGACCAGCTGCTAATCCTGATGCTATACATGCAAATACTTGCATAGATGCATTAATATCTATATTTATAGTTTTAGCAACACTAGTTAATACAAAATAACCAACAACAGCGGATATAGCTGCAACCCCGTTATTACCTTCAGCAATACCTACAGCAATACTTGCAGCAAATATAATTCCTAGGTTTTTTAATATTGCGACACCTATCTCTTTAATCCAAGGAATATTTAATACACTTGCATCACCAATCTTAAATAATATTGCAGCTACTGGTAATACTATAATTGGTGCAATTAAAACTTTCATCACACTAGTAAATAACTCTTGCAAATTATTTTTACTATTTTCCATCTTTACCCCTCCATTTTATTTTTATAAATTAATACACCATTTGTGAAAATCATAATCATTAACTTAAATGTGCAATGATATTCGAAATATTCTTGATATTTAACGTATCTTTTCTCCACCTCCTTTTTTTTAACATGGTAGTGACATTTAACCTTAAAATTAAATAAAAAAAGCCGAAAAGGATTAGAATTCTAATTCCTTTTCAGCTTTTGCCCTATTATTAATAGGTTACACGCTAATAAACGATTTCACATAAGTATATTTAATTATTAATATAATTATATAATATAAATATAGCTTTGTCAATATATGACTCTACCTCTAATATATCCTATAAGTCTAATTACAACCGTTGCAACTTGACTGCTTTAACCTTTCAATGTGCATTGCTAGATAAGCTATCTCATCCTCTGTTATATCTATATAAAGTTGCTCTTCAATTATTTTAGCAGATTTTCTTGCGATTTTATAAGAAGATTTGTATTGTTTTTTAATAGCTGAAATAAGCTCGTTTTTAATAGGCTTATTATTTAAAAACCGTTCTATTGCAAACCTTATATGAGTTACAAATCTTGCATAATCTAAAGATCTTTTATCTATTTTTATGTCCATTTCTTCTTCCAAAAACTCTACAACACTATTGCATACAAAATTATATTTTATGGTGTTAGATAATTTGCCATTATTTCTTGCGGAATGTATGTGTAATGCTATAAATCCTACCTCTCCATCAGGTATTTTTATTTTTGTTGCTTTTTCAATAATAATAGTTGCCTTTTTTGCAATATCAAATTCTGTTTTATAAAGTATTTCTGTTTCTGAAAGAAAAGGGTTTTCTATTTCTTCATTGCCTTCTAACCTCTTAAGAGCGAATAATATGTGATCCGTTAGTGATATGTGTATCTTTTCATCTAATTCTTCTGAAAGTTCATTAGATATCATGACTATTACCTCTTCACTTAACGCAATTATTTCTTTATCTGCATAATTTATTAATTGTTTAAAGTTATCATAATTAGTTTTATCTTCTATAGTAAAAATCTTTTCTACCTTTTCACCTGAATTTATTATATCGCCAGTCTTCTTTCCAAAACCTATGCCTTTTCTAAATAGAATCTTTTCAATATCATTTTCATTTACTAATAATACATTGTTATTAAAGACCTTTACAACCTTACATTGATGGCAAATATAACTATTCATTGGAAATCCTCCATTCTCACAATAAATATATTTTATTATTCCATAGGATTAAAAGCTGACATTACTATTTCATCATAGTACTTTCCATCTTTAAATACCTCATCTTTTAGAATTCCTTCTACTTTGAATCCACATTTTTCATAACTTTTTTGAGCTCTCACATTAAAGGAAAAAGTACTAAGTCTTATCTTATGGATATTCATATCCTTAAAGATAAAATTCATTAAAACTTTCATAGCATCAGTTCCATAGCCTTTTCCTAAGTAATCTTTATCTCCAATCATAATTCCAACTAAGGCTACACGTGTCAGCCAATTAACATTTTGTATATTGCAACCACCAATATACATCTTTGTTTTTATATCCTCTATTGCAAAGTTATACTCCCCACTTTTATCTGCTTTTTGCGATTTTACCCACTTTTCCTCTTCCCAAAGGGTAATTGGAAATGAGACATCTGTATCATAAAACTTTTTAAGCTCCTTATCATTAACAAATGACGTTACTTTTTCAATATCTTCTTCTTTATATGCTCTTAAACAAACCTTTTCCCCATAGTACATTTTTTATTATCTCCTTTTCCATGCAATTAATGTAAATAAATAAGAAATACTCCTATTTTGAAATACTTTATATACTATTATATCACTTACCCTTATACTTTCTAGTTAATTTTAAAAATCAAGTACCTACCTTATATTCATCCTATATATATTCTATTCATTTCTTATTTTAAAATATTCTTTATTTTATTAAATACAGCTTTGAATATTAAAGTAATATGTTATATTCCTATAACTACCATCATAAATATAATGGATAAGTAATATATAGAAGGTTTCATATGCATAAAAACAAAGAGTCAATTGTAAATCCTTACTATGATTTTAATATTAATCTTTTAGATTGCAAATTTCTAGGTAAAGGCCATAATGGCATAGTATATCTACTTCCAGATGGAAATGTTATAAAAATTTGTTTTAATATTAAAAGTTTTATTGGAGAATACCTTATCTTACAAAGGGTAAATGGTAATAAATATTTCCCTAGGATATATGAGATAGGAGAAAACTACATGATAAGAGAATATGTAGAAGGCGATGTGTTACCAAAATACATAAGAAAACATGGTTTCAATGATGAGCTAGGTAAAAAGATTATTGAATTATTAAAGGAATTTAAAATATTAAAATTTACAAAAATAGATTTAAGATGTAAAGATATCTTTGTTCAACCAAACGGAGATTTAAAAGTTATTGATCCTAAAAAGTTTTATACTAAGGATAGAAATTTTCCAAGACATCTATCAAAAGGTATGTATAAACTTAAAATACTAGATTCATTTTTAGAAGTTCTAAAGAAAGAGGATCCTACTCTTTTTGATGATTGGACGCCTAAAATAATGAACTATATTAAAGAACTAAAATACTAAATGTTAGTATAATTATATTCACAGTCTAGGATTTTACCTCTATTTTGCTAAATCATTTTAATAAAAAATCCATGAGTTATAATAAATTTAACTCATGGATAAAACCTGAAAACATAGTAGGCTAAAATAATAACTATCTTTGTTTTTATCCCCGAAACGCTTGCCTAACATTTTTAACCCCAGAGTAGAATCCTGAAGCTGAAAGGCCAATGGTAATACCTGAAAGTATGCCAAATTTAAAGTTTCCTGGTGATACATACAAAATCCCTGCCATAATTCCTAGTATTAAATTCAGTAATGGTATTAACTTAACTTTTACTCCAAGCTCTTTAGCTACCTGGGATAAGCCCATAACTACAGCTGACATTAGTCCTATATCTTGAAAGTTAATCATATTAAATACCTCCATTACTATATAATATGAATCAGTATCTTTTATGATTACTATTTTTAGTATCCTTTTTATAAAAAGACAAAAAAAGATATTGGTGGGGGATACCAATATCTTTAAATTAAAAGGGTTATATAAATAAGGGGTTAGGTTATTGATTTATTATTATATTTCTACAATATAAATATATCATATTTTATGGTAAAAGAGTATTAATATTCTGTTAAGGATTTCTAACTTTTATTAACACTTTCATATATAAACCTTTATACTTATAATTTATTTTTATTTTTTTTGTTTAAAAGTAATATTAATATATATTTATTCATATTTTTATTTTGAAATGATTGTGAGGTGAATTTCCTTGAAATTACCCTATATAATAATATCGATAATAATAAGTTCAGTGCTTCTTGTTAGTTGCACTTTCTCTGATACTAATTTACCCATTAGTCCTAAACCTAGTAACCACTTTTATACAGAAAATTTATTTAATAGCTTAAATGAATATAAAGAATTTTCGTCTACCTTATATGAAACTAATCTTCATAAAGAATCTTCACTTAATAAAGAGGACATGGAGGTATTAACAAACTTTTTTTCTTCACTTAATACCAATGACTTCATAGATGAGCCTTATGGTATTGATAAATCTCCTAGTTATAAGATATTTATAACCATTAATTCTATGAAATATGTAATAAATATTTATGATGCTGATTTTATTTCCATTTATCCATGGGATGGCAATAAACAAATGGACTTCATATCCATGAAAAATATTCCTGTAGCCTATAATTTATATAGCTTTTGCAAATATAAGATAGATAAGCCTTTATAAAACATATACTTATTTTCAACATTATATAATATATCTTATATCATAACTCTTTCTTTTAAGGTTAAAATAAACTATTAAACTTTTACTTTAATGTTTGAGTAGTTTATGTATTTTATATATACTTAATAAAAGAAGGAGTGAGACTATGGATATACATGCAGATTTTCATTTACACACCAATGCTTCTGATGGAAGACTTAGCCCTAAAGAATTAGTTAAGTTAGCAAAATCACAAGCTTTAAGCTTGATGGCTATAACAGATCATGATACAACGTCTTCCCTTTGTGAAGGCATTTTAACAGGTGAAAGATTGGGTATTAAAGTTATCCCTGGCATAGAGCTTTCTACCATACATAATGATGAAAGCATTCATATACTTGGATACTTTACTGATGATTCCTATAAGAATCCAAACTTTCAAAACTTTTTATCGGAAATACAAGATTATAGAATACGTAGGGCAAAAAAAATGATTTCTAATTTAGATGAGTTTTTTAATATTAAATTGGATTACGAAGATGTGAGAAAACGTGCTAAAGGAGTAGTTGCAAGGCCCCATATAGCAAGGGCTATAATTGATAAGGGATACCCATATACCTTTCAATACATCTTTGAGAATATTATAAGTAAGAATAGTGTTGCTTACGTGCAAAATAAAAATATTTCTCTTAATGAAGGTATAACCATACTAAGAGATTTAAACGCAATAGTAATCTTAGCCCATCCAAAACTAATTAAAAAGACCCCTGTAGAGGATATAATAAAATTCAATTTTCATGGACTAGAGGCTATATATTATCTAAACTCTGTGAAAGAACAAGAAAAGTATATAAATATAGCTCTAAAAAATAATAAGCTTATAAGTTGTGGATCAGACTTTCATGGAATAGAAAGTGATGTTAAACATGGATATATAGGCTCTATTGATAGTACATTAAAGGAACTAGAAGACTTTATAAATATTTTTATTTAAGGTAATTCTACAATTTAACATTTAGTCTTACTTTTCTATTACTATATATTATAAAGTTAAATATTTTAATATAATGTATAACATTAAAAGAGCAAGAATCTTAAGTTAAGATTCTTGCTCTTTTTTATTTTCTAAAGACTTATGCTTCTAATAAAAATGCACAGTACCCTCTCATTGCTTCATATATATCTGCCTTACTAGCTACTTCCCATGGAGCATGCATATTATGAAGTGCTACACCGGAGTCTATTACTTCCATGCCATACTCAGCAAGGATGTATGCAATAGTTCCTCCGCCTCCTTGGTCTACTTTTCCAAGCTCAGCTGTTTGCCATGTTACATTATGTTTATCCATTATTGTTCTAAGTTCTCCAATGTATTCAGCATTAGCATCATTACATCCGCCTTTTCCTCTAGATCCAGTGTATTTGTTAAATACTAATCCTTTTCCAAAGTATGCTGAATTCCTCTTTTCCATAACAGATGGATAGTTAGGATCATACGCAGCGCTAACATCTGAAGATAACATCTTTGAATTTGAAAGACATCTTCTAAGTTTTAACTCACTGTAATCAGAAGTTCTATCCATAATTTCTGCTACTACATTTTCAAAGAATCTTGATTGCATACCTGTAGCACCTATGCTACCTACTTCTTCTTTATCTACTAATAAAGTTACATAAGTTTTCTTTGATTTTTCCATTCCTATCATTGCTTCGAAAGAAGTGTATGCGCATACTCTATCATCATGACCATAGCCCATAACCATACTTCTATCAAATCCATAATCTCTTGCTCTACCAGCTGGAACTACTTCAAGTTCTGCTGACACAAAGTCTTCTTCTATGATGCCATACTTCTCATTTAATAATTTTAATATATTATTCTTAACTCTTTCTTTTGAATCTTTATCTTCTAGTGGCATACTTCCAACTAATATATTAAGGTCTTCACCTTCGATAGCTTTCCCTAATTTTTTATCCATTTGATCTGCTGATAGATGAATTAAAAGATCTGAAATTCCTATAACTGGATCGTTATCATCTTCACCTATTACTATTTCAACAGTAGTTCCATCTTTTTTAACCATAACTCCATGTACACTTAAAGGAATAGTAACCCATTGATATTTCTTAACTCCGCCATAATAGTGAGTTTCCATAAGAGCAAGGTCTGTATCTTCATATAATGGATTTTGCTTTAAATCAAGTCTTGGAGAATCTATATGTGCTCCTAATATACTAAGACCTTTTTCCATCTTTTCCTCACCTATTAAGAACATAGCTAAGTTTTTACCCTTATTGTTTGCGTATACTTTATCTCCTGGTTTTAATGTTTTACCTTCTGAAATAACCTTTTCTATGTCCATGTAACCCTTTGCCTCAGCAAGCTTTATAAACTCTGTAACACATTCACGTTCTGTCTTACATTTAGATATAAATTCTTTATACCTATCACTTAAAGCAAATACCTTTTCTAGGTCCTGTTTTGAATACTTATCCCAAGCAGAATCGTAAGTTTTAGTCAATACATTTTTTTGTTCATTATTAGTTGACATAAGTTTATCCCCCATTCATTTTATAAAATTTTAGCAAGAATTTTAGCAATAATTACATTTTACATGAATTCTAAGTTAAATACAAACCTGTAATTTACTTTTATTTTTCATTGCTTATTATATAATCAATTTTTACATCTAATGGCTCCATAGGAACATAATCTACTATCTGATTTTTATAAGCTAGTGCGATTTTTACAGCTTGTTTTTTTAAATCTCTTAAAAATTTATCGTAAAATCCTCCTCCATAGCCAAGTCGTCCACCCTTTGTATCAAATGCTAGTCCAGGAACAAATACGACATCGATATCTTCTGCTTTAGCTACATTATCTTTATTATATTTAGGTTCTAGTATTCCCATATAATTAGCCTCAAGGTCCTTTAAAGAATTTATATATACTGCCTCCATACCAGCTTCTTTCGATATAATCACTGGCACACATACTTTTTTATTTAATAAAAGAGCATTTTTAATTATTTCATGTGTATCCACTTCATCTTTATAACTTACATATATAAAAATAGTGTTACTGTCTTTAAACTTTTGATCATTTAAAACATTTTCTAATATTAAACTATCGTAATACTTTCTATCTAATGCACATAATTCTTTTCTTTTATTTTTAGATATAATTCTTAAATCTTTTTTATCATTATTCATCTTCATCTATATTCATCTCCATTCTTTGATCTATTATTTCTGCTGGAGTCACATTTGACATATGGCTGTATCTATAATTTGCAGCTGCAGCTTCCACTATAACAGCTATATTTCTTCCAGGCCTTATAGGTACTGTTATTTTTCTTACAGGCACATTTAGTATATCTACATATTCTTTATCTATACCAAGTCTATCATAGACATCTTCATCTTTCCAATGTTCTAAACTTATAACAAATTTTATTGTTTTATTATTTAACACTGAACTAAGTCCATATAAAGCTGGAACGTCTATAATTCCCATGCCTCTTACTTCTAACATACCAAAGGTTATATAAGGAGACCTCCCCTTTAGTATACCATCAATCTCTTTTATATCTACTGCATCATCTGCAACCAACCTATGTCCTCTTTTTATAAGTTCTAAGGCTGTTTCACTCTTACCTATGCCACTTTCTCCTGTTATTAATATACCTATGCCATAAATATCTAATAATACACCGTGTACTCTGGTTTCTGGTGCTAGCTTATCATCAAGATATGTGGTAAGTTTACTTATAAATTTTGTAGATATCATACTAGTTTTTAAAACCCACTTATTGCACTTAATAGCATTTTCAAGTAATTCGCTATGAGGGTCTAAGTCTCTTGTTAGTATTAGACAAGGAGTTTCAAACGTGAAATACTTTTTAAGTCTTTTTTTTCTAAGCTCTACTTGCATGTCATCTATAAAACTCCATTCTGCCATACCCATTATCTGAATTCTATCTTTAGAAAAATAATTGTAGAATCCTGCAAGTTGTAATCCTGGTCTATTAAAGTCGCTGGTAGTTATCATTATTCCTTTTTTACCTTCAGATAAAACTTCTAAATTGAAATCTTTTATTAGTTTTTCTACTGTAACTGTCATCTTTTCACCCCTAAGCTTTAATTTAATAAAAATAGCTGATATATTTTAACCTTATTTTTTTTCTATAGTCTCTAACTGAGCTCTAAAATTAGATTTAACGTTATCTATATATCTTTGCCTTAACTCTTTTTGTTCAAGGGTTTCTTCTTCCGTTAAGCCTTCCTCTTGACTTTTTTTATATAAAATATTTATTCTATTGATAACATCTTCAATTTTCATAATATCATCCTTTCTTATATGTTTTACATGAAAGATAAGCTCAAAGCAACCCCATATCTTTATAACTTCTATACATTATATTAAACATTATTTAAACTAAAATTACAAACACAAATCCATATTCTCTAACATTATCAATGAATTTATAATTTTATTTAACATTTAAAATGTATGTATTTTGTATTTTACGGTATGTTTATACAAAGTCTTGTATAAATTTGTAGTATTATGTAGTAATTTGACTAAAACTTTTGCTTTTATATTTTTCAAATTCTGATAAAATAGTCTAAGTAGCATACTAGTTTTGGAGGCGTGCGGATGGAAAAAGATATATTAGAAGATGAGATAGAATCTTTGAAAAATGATTTATATAAGTTACTATCTACAAAAAAACCTACTGACAGTTGTGTAGTTGAATGCAGTGAGACATTGGACAAGCTTATTGTTAAATATTATAAATATTTAGATTGAATCCTCACAGCACCTTTAAATATTTAATTTTAAAAGTGCCCAACTAAAATATAAAAAACTTGTATAAATTATATAATATATTATAAACATAAAGGTCATAAATGAAATACTATATTTCATTATATATATTTTATAATATTTATCTTTATACAAGTTTCTCATTTACACTATGATTATTCTACCTATAAATTCAATTACAAAATGTGGCCATTCAATAAGTGTATACATTTTAGAAAACCCTATTATAAGTTCAATTCGTTTAAAATATCTTCTATATCTAACTCTTTATTTTTAGCACATACAGCTAATATGAATTCATTATACTTACAGTTTTCCTTAGGTATATCATAAGATACATATTGGCCTTCTACTTCAAACTCTTCCATAAGCTCTTCTACAAGATCTCCAACATTATCTATAGCTACATCGCTAAGATAAGGAAGTAAGAAATCATCATACCACTCATTATCCTCTTCTTCAGATTTACATTCATCATTAGCATAAGCTTTGGCTGCTTTCACTTCTTCTTCATCAAAATCATAATAAGCTCTTAAAACTAATATATCATTCTTGTAAGGTATTTCTTCTACCTCACTTATTTCTCTTTCTAGTAAAAAATCAATTATTTCATCTTTTTTCATTATAATGCTCCTTAATCTTTATTTTTAATATAACAACTTTTTATATTCTTTTTTTACTGCTTCAAACTCATCTTTATCTTCTACTAAGTTTAATTCTTCTTTATCTTCAAACCTATCTACTCTAAATATAAAAGCATCATCCTCATTACCATTTACTTCTGATAAAATAAGATATTCGCTTTCCTTCTCATCTAGATAAATTCTTGCTATAGCTTCAAAATCAACTTTATTGCCCTCTTCATCTTTAAATGACATTATTTCTTTTTCTTCCAAATCTTCACCTCATTTTCATCTAACTTAAAGACTATAAACTAGACCAAACTTATATTTTAATTTAGCCTTCTTATATTTTATAAAGTTCTTCATCCTAATAACAAATATAGAATAAAGAAGTTTATTAATCAATGAATATATATTAACATATTACAAATTATATATTCAACAAAGTTATGAAATTATTAATTTAATAATTTTATAACTAATGACTATATTAATAAATTTTTCACATTTTTATATTAATCCTTTGACATAATAAACGTGAACTTTAAATTCAATTCATAACTTGATTAATTATTCTAAAACATGCGCCTCCAAAAGAGGTGAGACCTTTCCATTATAAAATATATACTCTAAATGCAGAGCCCTTGTTAGGACCACATAAAGCAGCCTTTTATCTATTTCCTCATTAGTATAATTATCTTCATTACAATTATAAACTACAGTACAATCAAACTCCAGCCCTTTTGTCATATAAGAAGGTATTATTATACTTTCAATCTTCAAGCTTGTATCCCCATCTTTTACTAAGTCCCAGGAATTTTCACTATATTTTTTCATATAATCACTTATCTTTTTACATTCTTTATAGTTTCTACCTACTATAGCTATACTAGACTTTCCTAGCTCCTTAACTTCTTTAACAATTTGATCTATTTTATTTGCGAAATCTTTATTATTTTGAAATTTAATTACTTTAGGTTCCTTACCTCTTCTAAGCACAGGTATTGCTGGATCTAAATTGTTTTTTTGTTTTTTTAATACTTTATTTGCAAATTCAATAATTTCAACTGTTGATCTATAACTTTGTTTTAAGGGCATATAACTACAATTTCCATTAAATACATCCTTTATGACACTAGTCCAACTGTCGATTCCTTTATAATAATATATGCCTTGACCAAGGTCTCCAACAATTGTAAAAGACTCACCTTTTGCTATATTTTTAAGAGCTTCTAATTGAAAATAGCTGTAATCTTGTGCTTCATCTATAACCACATGTTGAAATTTATACTTTTCAGGTACGCCCTCTATTTTAAACTTTATATAAAGCATGGCTGCTAAATCATCACTATCTATGATATTTTCTTCTTTATTTTTTAATATTTCATTTTTCATATATTCTCCTAAAGCTTTTGGAATTTTATCTGCAGTTGCTTCATAAAATATATCTTCATTTTCGAACATATTATAATAAAGGCCTTGAGAGTCTAGGTTACCCCAATTTATAAAATAGGATTCAAAAGACTTTTTTGCCTGTCTTTTAATATTTTTCTTTTTCTCGTCTCTTTCATCATATATTTCAATGATTCGTTTCCTTCTTTCTATTCCATCCTCCATAGTCTTTTTTGTCCTAGCAATTGTATAATCATAAAAAAAGTCTATTCTCCCCATAATATCATTTATCTTTTCTTTAAATTTTAAAGTGAAATACCTTTTTATTTCTTCTTTCCTTTTATTTATAGGAAGGTTTGACATATCCCTTAAAAACAATCTTTTTATTTCTTTACTTTCAAACAACACATAATCTTCTACCTTTATGTCTTTAATGTTTCCATCTTTTCTTTCTAATAATTGAATATACCTATTTAATATAGTTTTAAAAACAATGCTTCCCTTTACTCTACTAGAGTTAGTTATATACTTAACATCTTCAACATCTGATTCTAATACTAAAGATAGCTTTTTATCCTTAGTTACTACCTTTTTTTTAATACCTAATATATTTAAAGATATCTGCTCAAATGTGCTTTGTTTTACTTTATCTACACCAAGGCTGGGCAAAAGTTCTGATATATAATCCAAAAATAAATTATTAGGTGCTAATACTAATATATCTTCTCCACTTATTTTATTTTTATGTCTATATAAAAGATAAGCAAGTCTATGAAGTGCTACAGTAGTTTTACCTGAACCTGCTGATCCTTGCACTATAATCGGGAAGTTCTTTTCTGCTCTTATAATAGCATTTTGTTCCTTTTGAATAGTTGCTACTACATCTTTTAATTTATTTCCGGTACTCTTTTCCAAGTTTATTCTTAAAAATTCATCTACTAAAGCATTTTCAGAAGAAGCATCTTCTAGGTTTCTTATTATTATATTATTTATCCCCTCATCAAAAATATCTTTTATATAAGCCTCGTTATATAAAAATCTTCTCTTTAAGGATAAATCTCCATTTATAACTCCAATCGGAGCTGTATAATAAGAATCTCCTTCTGATCCACTATAATAAAGATCAGCTATAGGAGCCCTCCAATCTATAACTACTTCCTCTCCACTTTCTATGTCTCCAAGCCCAAACTTGCCTATATAATAACTTTCCTTTTCTTTTCTGTATTCTCTAAAATCTATCCTAGAAAAGTATGGTTCTGGATAAGCTTCTTTATAGTTACTTAAACTTTTATAAACAATGTCATATAACTTTAAATTTGTTTCTAATTCTTCACTATAACTTCCATGAGAAGCCTTTTTTAATTCAGATATTTTCTTTTGTAATCCATCTTTATCATTTTCAATAGAATCAATCTTATATTCTATCCAAGATTTAGTATCATCTAGCTTTTTTCTTTCTAATTGTAATTCCGCTTGTTTTTCCAAGGTTGCACCTCTTTTCTAAGTTTTATCACTTTCTAAAATCATATATCAATAATTTCAATAAACTTATCATATACTTTAATATGGCTTTTATCCGATGGCTACCATCCGTAACACCCCCCTCCTCTTCAAGGTGGGGGATGACGGCTGCTAAACCCCTGGATAAGTTCTTCTAAGACTCAGATGGAGAGATGTATTCCTTATAAGCAAACTCCACCTGAGTCTAAGAATCACTTGATAAATAATAAGAGTATAAAAAATCTTCTTTTATTATTATAATGCATACTAAAAAAAATAACAGTCTAAGATGTAAAATATACTAATATATTAAACTCTTTTTAAATACTCAAACTAAATATTTTTATGGACAAATTAAATATATGAGGTGATAATTTGAAAATTTTAATATCCGGTGGTAATGGAAATATAGGTAGCTATTTAACTACTTCATTAAGTAATGAACATAAGGTATATTCTTTTTCTAAAGCTGATTTTGATGTAACTGATAAAGTTAAAATTTATGATACTATATGCAAAATAGATCCTGACATAATACTTCACACAGCTGCTATAACAGATGTGGATTATTGTGAATCAAATGAGTCCTTAGCATACTTAACCAACACCTTAGGCACTTTAAATATAGCTTCTATGTGTTATAAATTTAATATTCCTATAGTTTATATATCTACTAGTTATGTTTATGGAGATTATAAGTCTTCACCCTACATTGAAACTGATATTTGTGATCCAATAAATATCTATGGTAAAACTAAACTTGAGGGTGAAAATTTAATAAGAACTCTTTTAAATAACTTTTTTATTATTAGAACTTCCTGGGTTATCGACGCTAACAAATGCTCTATACTAAAGATGTTAGATAATCCATCACCTATTATACTTTGTTCCCTTGAAAAAACTAATGTAACATCAATCAAGGACTTATCCTATTTTATTAATACAATTATTAAAACAGATAATTATGGTATATATAATCTTTCTAGTGAAGATTATTCTTCAAAGTATGATATAGTAACCCATCTATTAAAAAATAAAAGGTTTGATAAAAATATACTTAAGTTGCCTGAAAAATTATTAGTAAATACTGCCAAAAGACCAAGCTTTTCAGCCATAAACTCTACCAAGGCAAAAGATACCTTTTCTATACCTTTAAGAAGGTTAGATGATATTATACTTGAATTGTAAAGTATCTTTATGCTATTTAAATTACAATTACTTGATGTTAAGTTCTAAAAATTATAAATATATATGAATAACAAAAAAGCTTTTTTATTTTAAAATAAAAAAGCTTTTTAAACATACATTAATATTAAATTCATTGGTTATTGCTTTAAAATGCTCATTGTCATATCTCTTTTCATGGCTCTTGACAAACTCTTTAGTAATACATAAGATATAGCTCCATCTGCTATATGGTGTAACATGGTTCCAATCATAACCACTACCAAAATATAAAAGGCATTAAACCCAACAAAAGGTATAACTGCTAATGCTTCTAAGATACCATGTATTGGTGATGTAATAATTACAACCTTCTTAAATGATATACCTCTTTTTATAGCTGTGGCTCCTAAAAAGCCTACAATAATATGCATACTAGCTCTTGCAACTACTGGAAGAGGTGTCCCCGCTAACAAAAACCCTACAGCTGATCCAACCCCAACCACAATAGCACTTGCTGGTGATATCAGCATAGAAAAGAACATAGGTACATGAGAAGCTAAAGTTGCAGAAAATGGTGGTATATTAATTCTTAAAAATCCAAATTGTATAGGTATTATTATTGAAAAGGCTATAAATATCGAAGTAAGCACCATTTTCTCTAATTTATTATCCATAAGTATTTCCCCCTTAAATATTACTAGTGTATATACACTAGTATATATCGTTTTCACATCATTGTAAACATAATTTTATGTGAATAAGTTACTCTTTTTAACTAATATTGACTTAACTTAAAAAAGCAGCTATAATATACCTATACCAGGTATAAGTATGTGGAGGTGTTAATATGATAATCGATGATAAAGCTTTAAATGCAGCTACAAAGAAAAATGGTTTCTTCGTTATAAAGGCAGTAACATCAAATGTTGGTTGAAGTGGTTCTGTAAAAAATCTCTGGATTGAGATTTTAAAAACTTTAGATAATGAAAGTGATTACAAAATCTATGAGTATAAACAAATAAAGGTTTATATACACAAATCTCTTATTATAGACGAAGCGAATCTTTCCATCTATGAAAAGTCTAAATTTCCATTCTTAGGTTCTACCTTTGGGGTAAAAGGAATAACTTTATAAATATAGAAATTATGTATAAAGTGCCAACCTAATTTTTAAGAACCTTATTAAATCTATTATGGCATAATAAAATAAGAGGTTAAGAAGAGCTTTATTATAAAGCTTCTTAACCTCTTATTTTAATTTTATGTTTTAAATCTGTAGCTTTAGGCTATTTAAATTAATTAAGATACTAATTTGAAATTAAAAGTATTATCCTCTTTGTTCTATCATGCTCTTAACTTTCATAAGTCTTGTTAGAGCACCTCTTTCATTTTCATCTAGCTTCATCCTAATATATTTAATTGTTTCTTGCAATTGAGGTATAGTCATGTATTCAAGAGCATTAACTCTTCTTCTTGTCTTTTCAATTTCATCTGCCATAAGTTGAGTAGATTTTTCTACTTCAGCTAGTTCTAAAAGTCTTGGAAGAACTTTATATAATTTTTCAATAGCTCCATCTAATTCTGCTGAAGTATTAGCAAATCCATAAGGATATATACTACCAGCATCATCATTTAATTGCCTTATAAAATTCATTACTGGAACATTAACACTCATTATATTTTTACTACCTACCTCTAGACTTATACTTTCTTTAGGATAGGCTATTGCTTCTTCTAAAAATTCAGAACTCATAACTCCTCTAGCCATAACAAAACTCTTTAAAGCTTCTTCAAGCTCTATTTCTACAGACTTTCTAAGTTCATTATTATATCTTATTAAATTTATAAACTGTCTCATAAGCTCATCTTGTTTGTCTTTTAATAGCTTATGTCCTCTAGTTGCAGTTACTAGTCTCTTTTTAAGCTTACTAAGCTCCATTCTTGTAGGGTTAACATTCAATCTTGTCATATTAATCTTCCTTTCTTAAAGGCAGATATTTTTCAAGATATTCATCTCTTATTCTCTTAAGCTCCGTTCTTGGAAGTATTTTAAGTAATTTCCAACCAAGGTCTAAGGTTTCTTCTATAGTCCTATTTGTTGTAAATCCTTGATCTACATATTCTTTTTCAAAAGCTTCCGCAAATTTTGCATACTTTTTATCTGTATCCGAAAGTGCAGACTCTCCTAGGATCGCAGCTAGCTCTTTAGATTGTTTACCTTGAGCATAAGCTGAGAATAATTGATTCATTGTATCTGCATGATCTTCTCTTGTTTTCCCCTTACCTATACCTTTATCTTTAAGTCTTGATAAAGATGGCAAAACGTCTATAGGTGGTGTTATGCCTTTTTTATATAATTCTCTTGAAAGAATTATTTGGCCTTCAGTTATATATCCTGTAAGGTCAGGTATTGGATGCGTTTTATCATCTTCTGGCATTGTAAGTATTGGTATTTGAGTTATAGATCCTTCTGCACCTCTTACCCTACCTGCTCTTTCATAAAGGTTAGCAAGGTCTGTGTAGAGGTACCCTGGATATCCCCTTCTACCTGGAACTTCTTTTCTCGCTGCTGATACTTCACGTAAAGCTTCAGCATAGTTAGTCATATCTGTCATTATTACAAGAACGTGCATTCCTTTTTCATAGGCCAAATACTCAGCACAAGTAAGAGCCATTCTTGGAGTTGCAATTCTTTCTATTGCTGGGTCATTTGCAAGATTCATAAATAATACGGATCTATCAATAGATCCTGTTTTAGTAAAGTCTTCTACAAAGAATTCAGCCTCTTCAAATGTTATTCCTATAGCAGCAAAAACTACCGCAAACTTAGACTCAGATCCTAAAACCTTTGCCTGTCTTGCTATTTGTGCAGCAAGCTGTGAGTGTGGAAGTCCTGATCCTGAGAAAACTGGCAACTTTTGTCCTCTAACAAGTGTATTAAGTCCATCTATAGCAGATATTCCTGTTTGAATAAATTCAGAAGGAAAATCTCTGGCTACTGGATTTATAGGTTCTCCATTTATATCTAGTCTTTTTTCTGGTATTATTTTAGGTCCATTGTCCTTTGGTCTACCCATACCATCAAAGACTCTTCCAAGCATATCTTCTGAAACTCCAAGGTCAAGGGGTTTACCTAAAAACTTAGCTTTAGTCCCCTTAGGATTTATACCTGAAGATCCTTCAAATATCTGAACCATAGCCTTACTACCATTGATTTCAAGTACTTTACCTCTTCTTATTTCACCAGTGTGCATTTCAATTTCAACTAACTCGTCAAACTTTACTCCTTCAACACCTTCAACTACCATAAGAGGTCCAACAACCTCGGTGACTGTTCTATATTCTTTAAGCATTAACCACACCTCCCTTGCTTATCAAGTTGTCAATAGCACTTGAAAGATCCTTTGATATTTGATCTATCTTACTTATATCCTCTTCAGGTATATACTTACTTCTAGCTATTCTATCTCTTACTTCTATATCTAGAATTTCTTTTAAATAAATACCTGCTTCTAATGCTTTTTCACCCTCATGATAAAATTGTAATACAAGCTTTAACATCTTATATTGTTTTGCTAATGATGAATAAGTATCTACTTCATTAAATGCATTTTGTTGTAAATAATCTTCTCTTAAAGACTTTGAAACTTCAAGTTTCAATCTATCTCTTTCAGATAAAGCATCTATACCAACTAATCTAACTATCTCTTCTAGAGTAGCTTCTTCTTGAAGAAGAGCCATAGCCTCTGTTCTTATAGTTACCCAGTCTGAAGCAACTTCTTTATCCATCCATTCTCCTACTTTATCTTCATATAGTGAATAGGAATCCATCCAGTTAATAGATGGGAAATGTCTTCTATAAGCAAGTTGTGCATCTAGTCCCCAAAAGGCTTTAACTATTCTAAGCGTTGACTGTGTTACTGGCTCAGATAAGTCTCCTCCTGGAGGTGATATAGCTCCTATAGCTGTAACAGCTCCTTCTACTCCCTCACCACCAAGGCATACTACCTTACCAGCTCTTTCATAGAATTCAGCAAGTCTTGAACCTAAGTAAGCAGGGTAACCTTCGTCACCAGGCATTTCTTCAAGTCTTCCTGACATTTCTCTTAGAGCTTCTGCCCAACGGGATGTAGAGTCAGCCATTATAGCAACTGAATATCCCATATCTCTAAAGTACTCTGAGATAGTAATTCCAGTGTATATTGAAGCTTCTCTAGCAGCAACTGGCATATTAGATGTATTTGCTATTAGAACAGTTCTTTTCATTAATGACTGACCTGTTTTAGGGTCTTTAAGTTCTGGGAACTCATTTAAAACGTCTGTCATCTCATTTCCACGTTCTCCACATCCAACATATACAACAACTTCAGTATCTCCCCATTTAGCTATCTGATGTTGAACAACTGTTTTCCCTGCACCAAAAGGTCCTGGTACTGCTGCTGTTCCTCCTTTAGCTACTGGGAAAAATGTATCTATAACTCTTTGTCCTGTAATCATAGGTTCTACTGGATTTAATTTTCTTTCATAAGGTCTCCCACGTCTAACAGGCCATTTTTGCATCATAGTTAAAGCTACTTCACCTTTATCTGTATCTAAAACACATATAGTTTCTACTATAGTATGTTCTCCTTGTTTAATTTCTTTAACTACTCCCTTTATTCCATAAGGAACCATAATCTTATGTTCAATAACAGGTGTCTCTTGAACTACACCTAGTGTAGAACCTGATATAACCTTATCTCCAACCTTTATTGTAGGCTTAAAGTCCCACTTTTTCTCTCTATTTAAAGAAGGCACTTCTATTCCTCTTTTTAAATAATTGCTTTTTGCAGCTAAAAGATATGCATTCAAAGGTCTTTGAATACCATCAAACATAGACTCTATTAAACCAGGTCCAAGTTCTACACTTAAGGGTTCTCCAGTTGTTTCAACTGGGTCTCCTGGTCCTATTCCTGAGGTTTCTTCATAAACCTGTATAGATGCCATATCGCCTCTCATCTCGATGATTTCACCGATAAGGCGGTTTTTCCCAACTTTACATACGTCATATATATTAGCTTCTTCTAATCCTTCAGCAACTACTAAAGGACCTGAAACTTTAACAATCTTACCGGTTTTCAAGTTACCAACCTACCTTCCTATAAAATATTAACACCAACTGCTTTTTCCACATTTTCGTTTATCTTACTTAGTCCTATATTTAATGTTCCCTGATTATTTGGGATTAATATTACGGCTGGCAATGTTTCTTTGTTATATCTTTCAATAGTTTCAGTTACATCTTTAGCTACTGCTTCAGTAACAAAAATAACCGCGTAATTATCTCTAGCAAGTCTATCTATAGTTTTCCTAGCTTCATCTGGTTCTACTACTGGAAAAACTTCTATGCCTAAAGATTTGAATGCTAAAACGGAGTCTTTGTCTCCTACAACACCTATCTTATACATAATTTTCACGCAGCCTTTCTCTAATAACTTCACTTTGGATGTTATTTAATTTACCAACCATTATAATTCTAATAAGCTTAATTTCATTTTCCTTTGCATATATATATGCAATAAGAGGTTCTAGCCCAAAAGTTATATATTTAGCCTTCTTCATATAATTCATTATAAAATCTTCACTTAATTTTTCAAATAAGTTTATAGATCCTGTCTTAACATAATCTTCAATTCCAAACTTTAAAATTTCTGAGTAATCAGTAAACGCAAGTTTTCCTGGAATATTTTCTACAGAATCATTATATAAAGAATTCAATTTATCCCTATCAACATATCCACCTTGTATAATTAAGCTATTTAAGAAATCTCTAGTATTATCTTGTTTTTTAACCCTTAAAAGAGTTTTTATGTTAGTTAAGTCAATAAGGTATCTTAAATACCTATCTAGAAATTTATCATCTATTTGCTCATTTAAAGAAAGCTGATGAATGAATAAATATTTATCTAAAATAATATCTATCTTTTGTGGATCTTTTGAAGTATTAAAATCTTCTAACGCCTCTTCTATTGCTTTTCTCATTATAGGATTTAAATCTCTATAATATTCATTATCTAATGCATATATAAGCTTATTAATATCTACGGTACCTATAGGTATAATCATATTAGAAAAATCTTTTTCTAATATTTTACCTTT
The DNA here is from genome assembly GCF_000703125.1 of Clostridium algidicarnis. Classification (NCBI taxonomy): domain Bacteria; kingdom Bacillati; phylum Bacillota; class Clostridia; order Eubacteriales; family Clostridiaceae; genus Clostridium; species Clostridium algidicarnis. Next base: position 225,999 of record NZ_JNLN01000001.1, read on the forward strand.
AATTAAAACTTTAATATTATGATAATCGTATCTTATGCTCATTATGTCCACAATACTATTTACTGGTGTCATTTCATATAGCATTTTATAAACTCTTTTAAGTTCAGCACTTAATATAATTTCATAATCCTCAGCTCTTTTTATATTAGACATTAGGGTAGAATACTCTGATTCTTGAAGGACCTTTAAAGCTTCCTCTTTAGAAGTTGAGTCTATCATTCTATCAATTTTTGATTTATCTAAAAGTTTTGTTTCTAGAACCCTAAGTCTGGGTATTACCTGGGTAAAAAGCATTGAATCCATTTATTACCCTCCTTAGTTAAACAACACTTTTGCTATTTCATGTTCTAATTCATCTTTCATAGAACTTATTAATGCTTCAAAAGTATTGTTGATTTCTATACCATTTTTCTCTAAAATGAAGCCACCTTCGAAATCTTTTTGCTCAGAAATTATCTTTATATTACCTTTTTTGCCCTTAGCCATTAATGATTTATTGATTCCTTCTATAACTTCATTTGAAAATAAATCTTTATCTTTAGAATTAATTATAAGATTTTCATCACCATTTATATCTAAAGATGCAATTTTATTCTTAATATAATTTATATATTGTGTGGAATCCATATCTCCTAATTGCTTTAAAGCCTCATCTAAAACCTTTGAAATCATAGTTTGCTTTGCTTCTAGCTTTTCATTTCTAACTTGAAGTTCAGCATTAGAAATTATTCTACTTTTTCTTGTAATACTTTCTAATCTTGCCTTTTCGACTATGGATTTTTCAGTGGCTTTAGCTTCTTGGACTTTTGCATTTATTATATCTTCTTTTTCCTTCTGAGCTAATTTAAGGATTTCGTCTTTTTTCGTATTAGCCTCATCTAATATCTTGTTTACTAGATTGTTAATATTAGACATACCTTATCACTCCAAACTATTTTACAAATAAGACCATGAATAATGATGCAACGAAACCTAGTACTGCATAAGTTTCAACCATAACAGCATAGATAACACCCTTCATTACGTCATTAGGTCTTTTAGCTAATATCTGAACTCCTGATGCAGCAACTTTACCTTGAGCAATAGCTGATTTCCATCCTGCAAGTGCAACTGGTAGAGATGCCATTAAATATTTAAAACCAAGATCTAATGATGGAGATTCTCCTCCAAATATACCTATCTTTGTGAATAGTAATAATGCTATAACAAAACCATATAATCCTTGTGTACCTGGTAATGCAACAAGTATAAATGTCTTACCAAATTTATCTGGCTCTTCGGTCATAAGACCTGCTGCAGCCTCACCTACTATACCTATTCCCTTTGCAGAACCTATTCCTGCAAGTCCTGTAGCAAGAGCAGCTCCTAGTAATGCTAATATTAGCCCTCCGTTGTTATCAACTAAAAATTGTACGAATGTCATGTTAAAATCCTCCCCTATCTATTTTGTGATTTTTATATATTCTTCTGAAAGTTTATATGGAGTAAATTTTTTACCCCCACCCTCATAGAACTTATTAAAGAATTCAAGGTATTGTAATCTAGCTGCATGAACATATGATCCTAATGCATTTATAAGTAAATTAAATAAATGCAGTGCAACAAAAAGTATTGGAGCTAATACATATATAATAGGTTTCGGGAATAAGCTTACTATAAGATTTAATGCATTAGCTATAAATCCAGTAGCAAGGCCTAACGCAAGAAGACGTGAATATGAAACTATATCTCCAAGATAACCTGTTATACCATAAACCCCATATACTCCTCCTCCAATTTTACCTCCAAGAGTTGGAGCAGATCGTCCTTGAGTTAAAAACAAAGTGATTAAGCCTCCTATTAGCATCCATTTACCAATGGATCCACCTTTTCCAGCTATCATCATTATAGAACCTATTATTGTTACATACCAACTTAAAACATCATAAATTGCATCTTTTATCTTGTGTTCCTTTATTAGCATATAAGCTTTTATACCAAGTCCAACAAATATGTGGATAATACCAAAACCTAATGATAAAGCAAAGATTTCTATTATGCTATTTGGTGGATCTAATAAGAATGGTATCTTTATTCCAAAGTATTCTGGAAATAAATCACCAAACCACCCTCCATAAACGGCTCCCCACATAATAGTTGATATACCTGCAAAAAGGAAAAACTTAAATGTCTTCTGCTTATTTTTATCTTTAGAAAATTTCATTCCAAGCAGTGCAGCTATTACCATTACTAATCCATATCCTCCATCTGAAAGCATCATTCCAAAGAATATGAAGTAAAATACTGAAAGTATTGGTGTAGGATCTATCTCACTATACAAAGGTAGGCTATACATCTCTACTATACTTTCAAAAGATTCACTGAACTTATTATTTTTAAGCTTTATAGGTACATCTTCAATATCTTCTTTTAAAACTTCACTAAAATTAAGATAATAGTCTTCTCCGATTGATTTTGAAATACTATCTTTTAAAATCTCATTAGTTTCCACAGTATTCCAACCGTAAATAGTTACTATATTCTCTGTTCTAAGGAAGTTTTCTGAAGTTTTAAGTCTTAAAGCTATGTTATTATAATAATCATAAGCCTCTTCTAAATTCTCAAAATCATAATTCAGCTTTTTAAGTTCTGATTTTATATTTTCTTCTTCTTTATTTAATTCAACAACTTTCTTCCTATAATCCTCTATAAGAATTTTAGGCGTTCTATCATGTACTAAAGCAAAAGAATTAAAACCATATTCTTTTAATATGTCACGAGCCTTATCCTCATCCTCTTTAGGAACTAATGCATACATATAAGTATCTTGTACATCCTTATTAACAATCTCTATGTAGCCATTTTTCAAAACTTCATTAAATTCCTTAATAAGGTCTGCCTCATACTGAGTCGCAAAGGTTCCTATAAATGGGGACACATACTTTAAGTTTTTTAAATCTGAAAAAGGAGCATCAAATTCTTGCCATAATGATAAAGTACTAATTTCAGTCTCCAATTTTGTTCTTTCATTACCTAAAGCATTTAGCTTTTTTTCTTTTTCTTTTAGATTTTTGTAGACCTCTTGCCAATTGTTTGTCTTTATCTTTTCTTCTAGGTCTTTATAGTTTAGAGCCTTCTTTCCATTTAAAAATGATTTTAAGGTTGACTCTTTTTCCATATATGGCTTTAAAAAATCTAAAGAAAATTTTATCTTTAAAAGAGCACTTTCATATTCACTAAAATCTCCACCAAGTTCATCTTTCTTAAGCCCTTTTAGTTCTTCATATTTATCTACTGTTTCTTGATCTTGGAGGTTAATAAATTGTACTCCTTCAAAGCGTTGTAATTCTTCTAAAAGCTGTTGTTTTTGTGATTCAAAGGCTAGCAGAGTAAATTTATTCATTTTAACTATTGCCACTTACACTCACTATCCTCTCAATAACTATTTTTACAGCATGATCTAATACCTCTTTTGATGAATCTAATATTTCACCTTTTTGCTCTTTTCCAGCCTTAAAGATGGGTACTGACTCATCTTCACCTTCTTTTATAGCATGATTCATAATACTTTCAGCTTCTTCTTTTGCTTTGTTTACTATATCATCATGCATTTTCTGTGCCTGTAATTGTGCATCTTTTAATATCTCTTTACTTTGAAGTTGTGCAGCCTTTACTTCGCTTTCAGCCTTTTCTTCAGCTTCTTTTATATCTTTAAGTACATCTAATGCCAAAGTCTCACCACCTTTTATTGAATATTTAGTTATTATATTTATATTAGTTAATACTTTATATAGTATTAATTACAATATACTTAATATTATACTACCTTTTGTGCATATTTCAACTTTATAAACAATATTTTTTTGTAAAACTTTAAATTATTTTGTTTATTTGATATATATAATATATATTATCAAATAAATATTAATAATTTTTGAGCTCTTCTGTAATATCTTTAATATATTGCCAATCTTCTTCATCATAAAGTAAATAACTTTTATTTTTGTCGAATTTTCCACAGCTTATATATTTAATTATATCAATTTCATAAGCTTCTCCATGATAATTTTTATCCCTACTATAATTTGTTTTTATATACTCCTTTAACTTTTTATCATCCTTTTTTGATATATTTCTATTTAAAAACATAGGTAACCATTTCTTTTTATTAAATCTCATATAATCAAATTTAACTATTTCTTTTAATAAAAGCTCATCCTCATAATTGCATTTTACAACCTCTTCATTAAATTCTATAAACACCTTATAATATTCTACACTAGATAAATTTCTTTTAAAATATCCTTTTTCTTTATAAAACATGGCTAATGTGTTAAAAAACTCAAAAGAGTTCTCAAATCTTTTTTCAAAATACTTAATTATATTTACAAACTTTTGAGAGTTATAGTATTTATCTACCATAGCTTCTAAAGACTTTAGCTCTGTCATCTTTTCATAACTTATCTTATCAGTTTTTAATATCTCATAAGGAGGGTAGGGCGAGTAAACCATTCCCCATTTGTCTGCCTCCTGTGTCATGGGTGCTCCTTTTAATAGCTTTAAAAAGCCTAGTTGAACCTCTTCTGGCTTTATAGAATACACATCATTAAATGATCTTTTAAAGGACTCATAATCTTCTCCTGGAAGTCCAGCTATAAGGTCTAGATGTTGCTTTATATTTTTGATGCTTTGAAGCTCTTCTATTTTTTCTTTTATATCGCTAAAGTTTACATTTCTATTTATATTCTTTAGGACTTCATCATTAGTAGTTTGAACTCCTACTTCAAATTGAAATCTTCCTTTTGGTGCTTTTGATAATAATTCAATTTCTTCTCTTTTTAATATATCTGCAGATATTTCAAAATGAAAAGTTGCTGTGGTATTTATATTGGATAAGAATTCCCATATTTCCATAGAAAACTTACTATTACAATTAAAAGTTCTATCTACAAATTTAATAAGTTTTACATCTTTTTTTATTAAAAATTCTAGTTCTCTTTTTACCCTTTCAGTATTTAAAAATCTTACGCCGTGTATTGTTGATGAAAGACAATATTTACAATTAAATGGGCAACCTCTAGATCCTTCAAAATACACTATTTTATTTACTAGGTCTTCATCCTCTTCATAAGGGAAAACTAACTTATTCATATCCATTAAAGGACGTTTCCCCCCATAAATAACATTTCCACTTTTCTTTTCATATAGCCCTTTTATATGATTTTCTTCTATGATACCCATCTTTCTTTTTATAAATTCTCTAAAGGTTTCTTCACCTTCTCCTTCTATTACATAATCTCCAGAGTTATTTAATAGGAATTCTTCACCATCGTAAGATACTTCAGGACCTCCATATATTATTTCTATACTGGGATCAATTAATTTTATTATTTTACTTATCTTAGTTACGTATTCAAGATTCCATATATATGTTGAAAAAGCTATTATGTCAGCTTTCTCTTCCATTATACTTGGTACTATATTCTCAATCCTATCATTTATTGTGTATTCTTTTGTATCACAGTGGAAATTTAAATCCTTTGTGAAAGCCTTTAAATATCTTATTGCTAAATTGCTGTGTATATACTTTGAGTTTATTCCTACTAGTAGCACCTTCATTAATTATGTCCTCCCTCTTTTGTGCAGATATATAATATATATCGTTCCAATCTTGTATTACTTTTATTTCAAAAAATCTTTCTAATAAATTTAAAGCATCTTTTTTACTATAGTCTTTTATTATATTATAATCTTTAACTTTTATCTTCTTTATTTCTTCTTTAGGTAAAAGAAGTTTTATATTTTCATTTAATATTTTATTATTAGACTTAGTTATATCCCATATATGTATGTCTCCCCTAGTATCCAAAAAATCATAAGCATCCTTTAATACCTTTTCTCTATCCTTTCCTCCCCATAAAGTACTTAGATAAAAAAACAGAACTACATTATTATAGTATCCTTTTTCAATACTCTTTTTATTTTCGATTCCCTCTATATAATCCACTATATTATCGTCTTCTTCGTTGCTTTTAAATAAATTATATACTATACCGTAATTTTCTTCACCTATATCTAATACATTACCCTCAAATTTAAAAGATTTTAAATCAATTGTATGTTCAAATCCTTTCTTCACGGTATCATCCCCTCCTAGTTATTACTATCATAACTAATTTAACACAAAAAAAATAATTCTTCCACATAATGGGAGAATTATTTATAAATTAAGTGTTTTATTATGCCTAATTAGTCACTACTTAAGATATTGAAACCTCTTTATAAAACTTTCTATCTTTTATATAATCTTCATAAAAATCTAACAAAAAGCCAGCTGTTGTTATTTGGGCTTGTTTTAATATAACAGAGGCTATTTTAAAATATCTTTCTTCTTTATCTTCAACAACTTGAAACTTATTATAAGTGTCATCTGCAACTACGGCATTATTTTTTATATATTCTTCTAAACCATTAAATCTTAATATCCCACTTTCTACAGCAAAAGAATAATCGCTAAACAACTTAGATATTATCCAAAGTTCAAACTTCCTGTGTTTTTTTAAAAGTCTATTATTTACATGATGAGGTACTGTTGTATCTTGAACTAAGTGGCAAGCTGCTCCAAGATAAAATAAAGCCTTATTTGTATCTCCTTTATCTAAGTAGCTTAAGGATAATTTATAATACTTTTTAGCTTCACTAAGTGCATCTGAGAATCCATAAAGTCCTTTTCCCTTTGTTACGTGATAAAAATGGTTAGAACTTTTAAAATCCTGGTCTGCCCAAGCAACCCCTTCATTTAGAGGTTTTATATTGTTTCTATAATAATCTCCTGCATCCATATGCCCATCATTATTTAATATTTGTATAGCTTGTATATTAATAAATTTATGGACGATACAATGAGTCTTTAAAACCATTTTTTTAAATGGATTAATTGCAAACATTACCCCATGCAGTGCTTTTCCATAAGTAAATTCAAATTTATTTTTATTCATAATTAATTCCTTCTTTTTATTTGTGATTTTATTTTTTTCTTTAATACAATATAACTATATATTTATACGCAATTAATAATCATTACTATTAAAGTATAATACAATATATTAATTCATTTTTCAATATATATATATATTATTTTTATATTACCCTACTCAAATAATATTATTACCTATTAATAAACCCTAATTATAGAATATATATTTACCTTTAGGAATAATTATTAAGGTTAGCATTATTATAAAGGATAAATGATAAATGATAAATGATAAGTTTTATAGGAATACTTTTTTACTAACTTTGTCAAATCTCACTACTGGAATATTAGGATTTATATTTTCTATCACACTTTCACGAGAACTAGGCCCGGAAGGCATGGGTTTATACGGTCTTGTAATGCCCATATATAATATTTTTATATGCCTTATTTGTGGGGGCGTCATAGCAGCTATTTCAAAAATTTCTGCAATATATAAAGATAATAATGATGTATTAAATTTAAAAAAGACTATAAACATAACAATAAAATTTGATATTTTATGGGCTTGCCTAGTTGTAATATTTGTTTTCTTTTTCGCTCCATTTTTAGGAGAAAAAATCATAAAAGATCCAAGGACTATTTTATCTATAAGAATAACCTGCCCTGCTATGATATTTATAGGTATTTCTAATATTTTAAAGGGATATTTTTATGGAACCTCTTCTATAAAAATACCTGCATTTATAGATATATTAGAAAAGTTTATAAGAATACTTATAATTGTATTTATAATTAACTACTTTAATTTAAAAAACATAACCCAAACAGTCTCTGCTGCATATATAGCATTATGTTTAGGTGAATTTATAAGTCTTATTCTTCTTTATTTTTATTATAAAAGGTCTGTTAATTCTTTATCTTGTGTAAGTAAAAAGCATGAATCTAGAACACAGCTTTTATTTAATGTTCTTGTTATATCCCTTCCCCTTTGCTTAAATGCATTTGTATCTACAGCACTTAGTGCATTATCTACACTTATATTACCTAGAAGGCTTATTGTTTCAGGATTTAATTATTCTGAAGCACTTTCAATTATAGGAAAATTTACTGGGATGACATTAAATATTGTATTTTTCCCAATGATAGTAATAGGATCTATAATAACAGTTCTTGTACCTGATTTAGCTCAAGGTATAAATAAAAACGATTCTTATTTTATTGAAAGCAGGATAATAGAAGTTCTTAGAATCGCATTTTTACTAGGACTATCTACTCTTGTATTATGTATTTCAATACCCGAAAATCTAGGCATGATGTTTTTTAAAAGAAACGACCTTACTTACTATATAAAATTTCTTTCATTATGTCCCCCAATTTTATATTGTGATTCCACTACCTATGGAATATTAAATGGACTTGGAAAACAAAATATAATGCTTAGAAACTCTTTATTTATATCAGTTATAGAACTTATAAGTTTATACATACTAACAGGTATAAAGAGTATAAATATATTTGGGTATGGTATAACTATTATTATTACTTCTACAATATCTCTTTGCTTAAATCTTAAAGAAATTCGGAAATACTATGACCTTAATATTTCTATAACAAATATATTTATATATTTACTTATTGCAATGTTGTCTTACTTTAGTATTATTATTTTAAAAAATCAAATCTCTAATTCATCAATGGTATTTAAAAACTTTGTATTAATTTCTTTAGGGTTTTCTTCTTTTTTATTTTCTATACTTTTTACTGTAAAGAAAAATAAAATATAACTTAAATAAAAAAATAGCTTAAAACAAATCAAGCTATTTTTTTATTTATCTTTATATAATCATTTCACTTTTAGTTTCTAGGTTTACTTAATTTGTTATCTTAGTCTATTTGATATAAACTTTGGCAAAAGCTTTGTAACCTTATTTGGTAATGCATTCATATCTTTTTTAGTTATTCCACCTGTAAGTACCAATCCATAAAGATACACAATCATTCCTATTACAATAGATATTATAGTAAATATGGAGCTTAATACATATGTATCTCCAACAAGTTTTAATATAATAGCAAAATTAAAGCTTAATACCTTTATAACTATTGCCATAAGTATTGATGCTACTGTTGGCTTAATTGCTACCTTTATGAGACTTATTCTTACTTTTAACGCTGAATTTAAAGCTATATTATTAATTATCATAGGTATTAAAAAGCATAATAAGCTTCCAATTACCGCTCCATTTATATTTAGACTTGGAATTGCAACTAAATAATAATTAGCTACAAGCTTTGCAATTATCCCTATACCTAAAGAAACAATTACTATGTATAATTTATTTATACTTTGAAGAATTGTAGTTTGAATTTGAACTATAGCCATAAACACAACTACGATAGCTCCATAAGTCATTATTTCATAACCTGCTCCGTATTTTATTAGTCTATAAACTTCTTTACTTAAAACTGCTAGTCCTACAGCCGAAGGAATTGAAACAATATAACTTATTTTAAGAGCAAAATCTATTTTTTCTTTAACCTCTTTCTTGTTTTTCAAAACCATAGCTCTTGATATTGCTGGTAAAAGAGCTGATGAAAGGGCTGCTATTATAGTAAGAGGTACATATAATAGTGTTCTATATTTACTTAATATAGAATATTTTATGTTTCTATCTTTTACAAGGTAAATTCCCGCAACTTCTAACCTTTTTTTAACTATAGTAAGATCAATTACAGCTCCTAAATACTGCATGCCTGAACTTAATGTTATAGGAAATCCATATTTAAACAATCTTTTTAAAAGTGTTTTGTTGGATAACCTTCTTACGGTTATTGACTCTTTGTTATATTTAAATTCCATAGTTTTGCTTTTTTTATATACTTTTGAAAGATAATACGCTGCTATTAATGCACCAATAGCAGTACCTATAGTCCCTCCTGCTGCCCCCAAATCTACGCTTTGTTTCATCATAATATATGCAAATACTAAGCTAAATATTATATTAGCAATTTGTTCTATAATTTGTGATACAGCCGTTGGGGTCATTATGCTAAGGCCTTGGAAGTACCCCCTATATGCCGCTAATATAGATGTTACTACCATTGCTGGTGTTAATGCAACTATAGCATAATAAGATTTAGAATTGCCCGTAGAATTAGCTATTCTACTAGCAAATATTAAAACTATAATAGCTGCTAAAAAGCCCATAATCATGAGCATAAATCTAGCAAGTTTAAAAGTCTTTATTGCATCTTTTGGATTGTTAAGGGCTATAAGTTCTGAAACCTGTTTTGATATAGCAACCTGCATTCCTGAACTTGTCATAACATACACAAGACTAAATATGTCATAGGCTGCTGCATATATTCCATACCCTTCATCACCAATTATAAATAATAGTAAAGGCACATACAAAAGAGATAAAATCTTTACCATCATTCCTGCTACAGATAATACGGCAAATCCTTTAGTTGTGGATTGCTCCTTCATAACTATCTCCTTTTATAAAATATATAATATTATTGACTAAAATTTAAAAACATCATTTTTAATCTTTTTAAATATAGGTGGAAGTGCTTCAGTTATAGTTTTATTCTCCATATAACTTAGGCTTTCTGGACAATTTTTAAATACAACTTTATAGGCATATAAATACTGAAAGTTAAGTGCAAATTTATTTTCGAAGTATGCATTTAAAGTTTTATCGCCATACTTGCTATCTCCAATTATAGGATTACCTAAAAATGATAAGTGAGCTCTAAGTTGATGACTTCTTCCTGTTAAAAGTTCTATTTCTATAAATGAAAATCCTCCATTGCTTTGTATTGTCTTAACTTCCATTGCTATTCTTTTAGTATCAGGTCTCATGTCTTTAAATACTTCAGATCTGTTTTCTTCACCATTTTTAGATATATAAGCTTCATATACCCCATCCTTTATTCTTCCCTTAACTAAAGCACAGTAATACTTTTTTATTTTCCTTTCTCTTATCATTTCATTTAGAGCTTTAAGAGAATCAAAATTCTTTCCAAATATCACGATGCCAGACGTATTTCTATCAAGTCTGTTGCAAGAAGCTGGTGTAAATGTTAATTCCTTTTCTGGTATGTAATCACCTTTTTCATATAAATAAGTAAGTACGTAATCTGTAAGTGTTGGTTCGCCTTTTTTCTTATCAGAGTGAACTAATACTCCTGGCCACTTTTCTAATAAAAGCATATTTGCATCTTCATAGACTGATTTGAAATCAGCTTTTGCATTTTGGAACTTTAGTCCCTCTTCCTTTTTACTTTCTATATTTCTTATGGTAACTATATCACCTTGCACTAAAGAATATTTTTCTTTAGCCTTAACTCCATTTATCTTTACATCACCTTTTCTTATAACCTTATATATAGCACTTAAAGGCACATCCTTTAATAACTTTCTTAAAAATTTATCTAGTCTTTGGCCTGCTTCATTTATTCCAATTTCTACATTCATAACACCACTCCTATCAAACTAACTGCACATACCTAAAGTATTTTTAAAAGCTGTGCCACGATATTATATCATAAACACAGCTATTTTATAATTATACTTTAGATTAATACTTAATTATTCTCTTGTCAAATACTCATAAGCCATATTACATTGAACTGCAACCCCTATTGGTAAACAATTTTCATCTATATCAAACAAGTCACCATGAGCTGGATTACTTATGCCCTTTTCAAAATTAGCACTACCTAAAAAGTAAAATACTGATGGCCTTTCCATAGCAAAGTAAGCAAAACTTTCTACGCCCATACTAGGATGTTTAAGTTTTATAATGTTTTCTTCTCCTATTACTCTTGGTGCAGTATCCTCTAAAAGTTTTACCATTTCATCATCATTATAAAGACAAGGATAACTTTCATCTATTTTTATTTCTACTCTTCCTCTTAAAGATTCTGCTATACCTTTTGATATTTCAGTAACTCTTTTTTTTGCATACTCTCTTTGTTCATTGGTCATAGTTCTTATTATACCTTTAATTTCTACTTCTTTTGGTATTATGTTTTCCGCTGTCCCCCCATGTATACTACCTATAGTTATAACAGATGGATATGCAGGTGACAGTTCTCTACTTACTATACTTTGCAAAGACATTATTATATTGCTAGCTATTAATATTGGATCTATAGTATCTTCTGGGTGAGCTCCATGGCCTCCTTTACCCTTTACCTTTATAGTAAATGGGTTAGACGCTGCATTAAAAACATCTCTTTTAATACCTATCTTTCCCGCCTCTATAGCTTCTGATACATGAAGTCCAATTATTGCATCTACATATGGCTCTTCAAGTACCCCTTCTTTTATCATATACTTTGCACCACCAACAGTTTCTTCTGCTGGCTCAAATAATAGTACTATATTTCCCTTTAATTCTTTTTTAATACTATTTAAAATCTTGGCTGCTCCTAATAATATAGTAGTATGAGCATCATGACCACAAGCATGCATTTTACCCTCTACCTTAGATGTATAAGAACAAACTTTAGCGTCTTTTATAGGCAAAGCATCTATATCTCCTCTTAAAGCTATAGTTTTAACTTTATCAGCACCTGCTTTTTCACCTTTTATTAATGCATATATTCCAGTTCCTGCTACAGACTTATAAGGTATTCCTTCTTTATCTAGAATATCTTTTATCTTCTTTGATGTTCTATATTCTTCGAATCCAAGTTCAGGGTTTTCATGTATATCCCTTCTTATATAAACTAATTCTTCTTTTATTTCTTCAGCCATTTTTAGAAAATCTATTTTTTCTTCCAAAATCATTTCTCCTTTATATATCCTTTAACATTATATTTCTATATTTCACTAGTTTTCATATCTAATCTTCTTATGACCAATAAACTTTTATAATATCATCATCTTTTAACTTATCTACATATGAAGCTTCTTTTTTATTAAGTTCTAAAGTTATCTTGCCTTTTAACATGGTAAGATCAAAATTGATATAATCAAATATATCCACAAAAATATATTCCTTTTTCCCTTTAAGAATTATTTCATCCCCATTTATATTTACTGTCATTTCTATTGATTCATCTTTTATTAATTCATCTTTTAAGTTATTATCACCTTTATTATTTAATGTGATATCTTTATATATCCTATCTCCTTCTCTTATTACATAGTCATCTTGAAGCCTTTTCCCTTCTATTGTAAATATGCCTTCTTCTTTTAGTATATAATATTTGAAATCTTTTAGTGTTAAGATGTTTATTATTTCAATAGTGTCTTCATCTTTTATTATAGAATCTATAGCTTTTTCTTTACCATTAATCATACATTTAGGCTCTAAGTTTTGAATTTCATCATTATAGAAAAATGATACAGAATCTAGACTTTTTATATACTCTTTTATATTAGGTTCCGAATCCTTCCCATCCAATGCAAACTTTACATCTATAGTGTCTCCTTCTTTAACTGTGGAATCTAAACTACCTTCTTTTCCATTTATAAATATGGTAGAATTTTTGCCAAGACTACCAAAGGCTAATCGTTTACTGCCGTTTAACGTAAATCTTATATTCTTACCATTATGTCCTACTAACATCTTAGGATTTATACCTGCTTGAAGTAATGCATCTATAACCTTATGATCTTGAACATTAAAAAGACTTATTACATCTCCATTTAGATAAACATCTATAAAATTTTCACCCAGACTTTTTATTGCCATAAGACCTATTCCAAGCACTGTAACCCCTATGCTACCAAGGGAATTATCTAGACATATGCAATCTAAAACTGCCTCTCTTCCCTTTATAGCAGTTCTTTCAAGGGGTATATTAAGCTTTTCGCTAAGCTTTTCCCTAATGTATGGTGTGTGAGCTCCTCCCCCTACAAAAAAAACAGCACTTGGAGACTTATCTCCATTAAGCTCTAATATTTTATGAGCGATTGCATCAGTTATCTTATCTACAACTGGGAGTATAAGCTTTATTATTGTCTCTGATTTAACCTTATTTTCTAATCCTAGCACATCTTTATATGTTATATCCTCGTTAATTAAAAGTGACTTTTTTATAATTTCAGCTGTATTAAAGTCTACTAGGCAGTTTTGTGCTATAACTTCTGTTATTTCATCTCCTGCCATCTGAACCATTCCAAAAGCTGATATACTATCTTTATTACTTATAGCAATATCTGAGGTACCAGCTCCTATATCTACTAAAGCTAAATTTAATAATCTTAAATTTTTAGGTATGGTCGCTTCTATAGCTGCAATAGGCTCTAAAGTAAGACTTACAACCTTTAAATTAAGTTTATTCATTACTGAATATAAGCTATCTATTACCGTTCTTGGCAAAAATGTAGCAATAACTTCAACACCTATATTTTTCCCCTTATGAGATAAAAGATTTGATATCACATATCCATTAAGATAATAATTTACTATGCTATATCCAACGCAATAAAGCTTACCATTTGAAGATTTACTTGTTTCATCTTCTGCCTTATTAACTGCTGTAAGTTCAAGCTTTCTAAGTATCTCTTTGTTTATTTCCTTATCCTCGTTTATATCTAAATCAGCCTTTACCTTTGTAGTTCTTAAAAATCTTCCAGCAGCAGCTATTGCTACTTCTTTTAGTTTAATACCTAACTTGTCCTCTAAGTTAAGTTTAACAGTTTCAACGGCTTCAGATACCTTGTTTATATCATGAATTTGACCGTCTATCATAGATCTTTCTTCATGTTCTACATAATGTTCCGCTATAACTTTAAACTTTTTATTTTCTACTATTCCAACTGTTCCTATAACAGATCTAGTTCCTATATCTAAAGCAAATATTATATCTTTAGCATTTATATTTATTTTATCCATTTTGTACTTCGCCTTTCTATTAAAAATCTCTTATAACCATGATCTTCACCGTTTACATATATTATACAACAAAGCCATGTAAAATCGTATTGCTTTTTTTATATAACTAATAACCTCTCTATATTTAGTGTATTTAATTTAATTTTGTTATTAATTTATTCATATATAGCACCTTAAAGTCAAATCTTCTTTTAATTCCATCCGTAAATTCTATTTCTAACTCATAGTCCTCTACAGAACTTATTACTCCCTCCTTAAACGCCTTATGGTAAATTTTATCCCCTTTTTTATAAGGTATAGATATTCGTTCTTCTTGTAACTTACACTCTTTTAAAAATGGTGATATCTCTCTTTTCTTCCCCCTCATATATTCAGTAGAATATATGAATAAGTTATCTATAGCCCTTGTTATTGCAACATAAAATAATCTACGTTCTTCTTCTAAACTATCCTTTTTACTATTTACATGTGGTATTATGTCATCATTGCAATTTATTATATACACATTTTTAAATTCCATTCCTTTTACCCCATGAATAGTGCTCATTATAACAGCATCTTTATTTTTAATCTTTTTACTTTTTTCTAGCTCTTCCTTTACATTTTCTACGTGAGCTAAAAATAAAATAATACTGTTATATTCTTCAGAAGCATTTTTAAATTCCTCTAATATCTCTTCTAAATCTGATAGCTTAATTTTAAACTTTTCACTGTACTCCCTAAGATAATTTATATACCCAAGATCTGTAATAATAAAATCTATAGCACTTCTTAAAGACAATTTATTAAGCCATAAAATATCTTTTCGAAGAGTATCTACAGCCTTTGCTTGAAAGGCAGCTAAACCATCAATATCTTTCAATATACAAAAACAATCATCTTTAAATTTATAATTTCTAACTTTATCTAAATTCACTTTGCTTATATATCTAAAAGGTTTATTTATTATTCTACAAAAATCCTGTCTGCTAAAAGGATCTATTGAAAGTCTTAAGTAAGCTATCATATCCTTACATATAAAATGTTCAAAAAAATTATATTCTTTGTCCAATAGTACAAAAGGAATCTTATTCCTTATAAACGTGTCTATAAGTGGTCTTGATTCAAGATTGGTTCTATATAAAATAGCGTTGTCCTTATACTTGCAATCTTCCATTTCTAAATATAAGCTTATCTTTTGTGATATATCGTTACTTTGGAAGGCTTCATCTAGCACCTGTTTATTAAATATAGGTTTTCTATCTTTTCTATAAGATTTTATAACCTTATCATTTCTCATTTTATTAAATTCTATAAGGTTCTTTGCCGTTTCTACTATATTTTCTGTACTTCTATAATTGTATGACAGATATACCTTATTCCCACCTTTAAATGTATTAGAAAAGTCAACCATACATTCTGGCTTAGATCCTCTAAATGAGTATATACATTGGTCTTCATCACCCACTGCAAATATTGAATTATATTTGTTTAAAAGTTTAAGTATATGTATTTGAGTATCATCACAATCTTGAAATTCATCTACTAACATATATTTGAAAAGTTTTCTATATCCGTCTAAAATCTTTTCATTTTCTTCAAAAAGCTGTGCCGTATTTATTTGAATATCATCAAAATCCCAAAGCCCCTTTTCTTTTTTATAGTTTTCATAGCTTTCAAAACAATTTTTAAAAATTTCTTTATCCATACTAGGATTAAAATCTTCTATATTTATAAAGCTGCTCTTTAAAATAGATATGTCATTAAGTACCTCTCTTACCTTTTCTTCACCTATCTCATCTAAATATTTAACAAGTACATTATTTATTATTCTATAGGTGTCTCTTTGTTCTATAATTTTTATATTCCCATAGTGTCTGTTACATATTTTATAAAATAGTCCATGGAATGTTCCAAAAAACGGTGCATTTGTATCCTTTGTCATATTTAAATATCTTTCCTTCATATTCTGTGCCGCAGACCTTGTAAATGTTATAACTACAATATTATTAGGATTTACATTTAACTCTTTAACAATATAGTTAACCCTATTCACTATTACAGTAGTCTTACCACTTCCTGGTGCAGATATTATTAAAAGGTTTTTCTCTTTTGTTGTAACTGCATTTTTTTGATATTCATCTAAAGAAAAACTCATCATTTCATTCCTTTCTTAAATCTTATATTAAATTAATGCTAATAATCATTATGTCCACTTTTACTATCTATATTTATACTATCATATATCTTTATAAATATTGTTTGTTAAAATAAAATATTAATATATATAAGATAAATTTGTTATATAATATATATAGGTTATAATTATATAAAAGCTTAATTTAAAAGGAGATTTGATATGGCTAATATAACAAAATTCGACGTTCATAATCATAGAAATCTTACTATGTTAGTAGATTTTTATGAATTAACCATGGGCAACGCTTATTTAAATAGCAACGTAGCAAATAAAATTGCCTATTTTGACATGTTTTTTAGAAAAGTGCCTGATGGTGGTGGATATTGCATAATGGCTGGTGTAGACCAACTAATTCAGTATCTAAGTAGCCTTGAATTTACAAAGGAAGATATATCTTATTTAAAATCTAAAAATCTATTTTCTGATGATTTCTTAAAATATCTTGAAGATTTTAAATTCTGCTGTGATGTTTGGGCTGTGCCTGAGGGAAATCCTGTTTTTCCAAATGAACCCTTAGTAACAGTAAAAGGACCTATCATTCAATCTCAATTTATTGAAACTATGATCTTACTTACTATTAATCATCAAACCCTTATAGCCACTAAATCTAATAGAATATGTAGGGCTGCTGGAGATAGACCTGTTATGGAATTTGGCTCTAGAAGGGCTCAAGGGTATGATGGTGCTATTTATGGAGCAAGAGCTTCTGTTATAGGTGGTTGTAGTTCTACAGCATGTACTATCGCTGATGAAATCTTTGACATACCAGCTGCTGGAACCATGGCTCATAGTTGGGTTCAATTATTTGAAACTGAATACGATTCATTTAAAGCTTGGGCAGAAACCTATCCTGAAAATTGTGTTCTTCTTGTAGATACTTATAATGTTATAAAGTCAGGTATACCTAATGCAATAAAAGTTTTTGATGAGATACTTAAACCACGAGGACTAAAACCTTCTGCTATTAGAATAGATAGTGGTGATATTACCTATCTTACAAAGTTATGTCGTAAAATGTTAGATGATGCTGGTTATGAAGACTGTGGAATTATTATTTCTAATTCACTAGATGAGTATATAATCTCTGACGTTCTATCACAGGGCGCCAAAATAGATAGCTTTGGAGTTGGTGAGAGGTTAATTACAGCTAAATCAGAACCTGTTTTTGGTGGTGTCTACAAGCTATGTGCTGTAGAAGAAGAGGATGGAAGTATAACTCCCAAAATTAAAATAAGTGAAAACGAAGAAAAAATAACTAATCCAGGTTTTAAAAAGCTTTATAGGGTATTTGATAAGAAAACTCATACAGCTATAGTAGATTTAATAACTTTAAATGATGAGGTTATAGATGAAACTAAGCCTCTTGAAATATTTAACCCTATTTATACATGGAAGAAGAAGAAAATAAAAGATTATTATGTAAAAGACCTTATGGTAAAAATATTTGATAAGGGTGAATCTATATACCAAAGTCCATCAGTACTTGAAATAAAAGAATATGCAAAAAAAGAAACTTCAAAACTCTGGCCTGAAGTATTAAGATTCGAAAATCCTCATACTTATTATGTAGACTTATCTACAAAGCTTTGGGGTGTAAAACAAAACTTATTACATAAATATTCTGAATCCTATAAAGACAACGAGTAAAAAGGTAATAGCAGAAAGGCTTTCAGTAATTTGATTATTGAAAGCCTTTCTACTCTTAAATTTCATATGGTACTATAATATCATTTCTTCTGATTCATCTAGTTCTTCTGTGTTCAACCCCATTAATTTATCTAGTAATATACTACTATTAAAATCATAAAGTTTAAATGGACATTGATTATCTTTATTACAAGAAAAAAATACGCAATCTTTAAAACATTCCTCTACTTTTTTATCATTAGACCAAAATGGACAATAGCTCATATCTTCTTCCCCCTTTACCACCATTGCTAATTAAAATCATTATATTCTAATTTTTCTAAAAATTAAAGGGATAAATGTAAATATTATGTTACATATAAATAAATTAAATACTTGTTAATTTATATTTAATTTTCTATTTACTATTTTAAAGATTATGATATAATTTATAAGGTTACTATAGTGTTTTCTCCTTGTACCCACTACTAAAAAAAGGAGGTCTTTTTATGAATAACAAACTAATAATAATTTTATTTTCTTTTTTAACCTTATTTATGCTCTTTGTAGTATTTAAATATTATTTAAAAGAAATATCTTTAAACAAAATGATGAAAATGGCTGTAGTAGCAGCTATATATGCAATAATAACCATGGGTCTTGCTCCTATAAGTTACGGTCCTATTCAATTTAGGATTTCAGAGGTTATGGTATTACTAGCATTTATAGACCCACTTTACGTACCAGGATTAGTTTTAGGTTGTGTCATTGCAAATATTACCAGTCCACTTGGTATAGTAGATGTCTTCTTTGGAAGCTTTGCCACCACTATAAGCTTATTTATGATAACAAAATCAAAAAATGTTATTATATCTTCTTTATGGCCAGCAATCTTTAATGGTGTTATTTTAGGCCTAGAATTTACCTTATTAACAAATGCTCCCTTTATAGCAACCGCTTTATATATAGCTTTAGGAGAATTTGTAGTAGTTACAATACTTGGCTCTACTATCCTTAAAGTAATACTAAGTAAAAAACATATTGTTGATCAGTTGAGACTATAGTAACTTAATAAAAGTAACCTTAGCTAAAAATGGTAGCTAAGGTTACTTTTATATTTTTATAGAATATAAATTGATTTAAATTTTAAAAATGAAATGATAAAATATTAACAATGATACCTATGTCTAAACCGTTCAATAGATAGAGTTTTAATGATTATCACCATATCTACTGCCTGTTTTATATCATAGGCATAATTAATACAATAGTTAATTTACAAACTTCTACTTGTCACACTTCTTTCCAGAATTCTTAACTACTGTAATATTAATAATTTCATTTTGGAAAGCCTTTAACAAAGCCTTTTCTAAAACTTTTCCCTGATCAAAGTTGGCTATATCCTTACAAACAGCAAATACCTTGTTAAGTTCTCCATACACATTTCTATATGAAAGTGTTACATTGGGTTTATCATACTCAACATCAACTATCTTAAGACCCCAAGAGATTTGAGCAAAGTCCTCATTAATTTGCAGTTTCGTCATATCTCTTAATTTTTCGTCTTCTATTTTTGGGTTTTCAATTATTATTAATTCATCCCCTACTTTATATTTACTCATATTCTACCTCCTTTAATTCAAGTTTGTAATTCAATTTTATCATAACTTCTTTAAACATACCATTATATAAACAATTTATATAATAATTTATAAATATATCTTAACCTAAACATAGATTTAAATCCTTCCACTAATTATCATAACAATCTTTGATACTATGATAATTTTTATGTTATAATCACTTTATATAATAGTTATCATTGCAAACTCTATAAGTATAAAGGAGAAATATATATATATGTTTGGATATGTTACTCCATGTAAGATGGAGCTTAAAATAAAAGATTACGAAATATTTAAAGCATATTATTGTGGTGTATGCAAGTCTATAAAAAGTAATTATGGTAATATACCACGTATTTCACTAAATTATGATATGACCTTTTTAGCTATCCTAATAGATGCCCTTTTAGATGAACCCTTGGAGCTAAATCTTGAACGTTGTCCTGTGCATCCTATAAAAAAAAGGCTATATGTTCGTAATAACAGCTCAGTAGATTATGCTTCAAAACTTAATATAACTTTGACACATTATAAGTTTTTAGATGATTTAAATGACGAAAAAGCTTTTAAATATAATATACTATATTCAATTTCTAATCTATACATAAAAAAGAATCCTCTCTATCTAAAAGATGTTGAAAATCAAATAAAAGCCTCTTTAGAAAAACTTTCAAACCAAGAAAAGGATCTAATCGAAAATAATATAGACAGTATAAGTGACACCTTCGCTGATCTTACAGGTATCCTTTTAACAAGTTATAACTTCAAAGATAAAAGCTTTATTGAGGATCTTTATTGGCTTGGATATAATCTTGGAAAATGGATATATCTAATAGATGCTATAGATGACCTAAAGGATGATATGAAAAATAATAAGTTTAACCCTATAAATCACTGTTTTAATGAAAATAATTTAGAGTTTTTAGAGTTTTATTCTCTAATAAAAGATAGGGTTGAGTTTATATTAGTTTACTGTGCTTCACAATGCTTAGATATCTTCTACAAACTACCAATCAAAAAAAATAAAGATTTAATAGAAAACATATTAAAATATGGCTTAATGGAAAAAATGGATAAGGTATTCTACCCAAAAAAGTATAATAAAGATAATATTTATATAAATCTAAAAAAGGAAGTGTAATTATTATGAGCGATCCATATAAAATACTTGGAATTAAAGAAAATGCTACAGATGAAGAAATAAAATTAGCCTATAGAGAACTTGCTAAAAAGTACCATCCTGATCAATATGGAAATAACCCCTTAAAAGATCTAGCAGAAGATAAGATGAGAGAAATAAACGAAGCTTATAATTATCTTTTAAAAGATTCTAAAAATAATAATTCAAAACAAAATTATAGTAATGAAAATTATAATTCTGAATATAATAACTTTAATGAAGTAAGAATGTATATTCAAAGAGGAGATATATCATCTGCTGAAAGAGCTCTAAACAATCTAAAAGTAAGGAATGGTGAATGGAATTACCTTATGGGCATGGTTCATCTAAAAAAGGGTTGGAATGATAGTGCATTAAATTACATATCAACAGCCTGTAGATTAGATCCCAATAACTTTGAATATAGGCAGGCATTAAATATGATAAATGCTAGGACTACAGGATATAGGCAATCATATGGTAATTCTAATAGCAGTGGTGGTGCCTGTGATATGTGCCTTAGGCTTTGGTGCCTTGATAGTATGTGCGAATGCTTCGGTGGCGATTGTATCCCTTGTTGCTAATTAATAATAAATAAGGAGGATTTTAAATGGATAAGAGTAAATATATTGCTAAAGGTGGACTTTTTACATCTCTAACTGTGATAACATTATACATTTCAAGTATAATTCCCACAAGCAAATTAACTTTACTTGCAATAACTACTTCAATAATATCAATTTCAATCTTATCTATTGATATAAGAGCCTCCTTTATAGTATATATATCTTGCTTTATATTATCCTTTATACTAGGACTAAAAGGTTTATCTATTTCATACCTTCTTTTCTTTGGTCTTTATGCTTTTATGAAATATTATATAGAAGGATTAAGGAAACCTTTTTTAGAAATACTATTAAAATTAATCTTTTTTAATATATCTATGTTAATACTTTTTTATATTTATAAGCAATTGTCTTTCCCTATTCCTTCTATGAATATTCCTTACTATATATTATTATTAATTTTACAGGTTATATTTATAATCTTTGATTATGCCTTAACCCTTATAATCTCTCAAATAACTATATATATTAAAAAGATCCTCTAATCTGCTATTTTATTTTTCTACAGCTAAGCTTAAATCTTCAATATCCTTTTTAACCTCATCATCCTTGATTTCTATGTCACCTATATATGATTTTTCATCCATGCTTATCATAAGATATCTCTTACCGTCTTCGCCCACATTTTGTTTTATTTTATCTAATGCTGTAGGACTTATATTTATAGTTACATATTGATTTTCAATCTTCAACGATTTAGACTTAGAATCTGGTAATATGCTATTTATATTGAAAGCATAATCTTCTTTAGTTAAAATATTTTTGCTTATATTTAATAATTCCTCTTCTTTAAGAGCACTTTCTTCTTCTATAAATGGAAGTATATCTCTTATAGTTAAGCTATCCTCACCATTTTCCTTTTGTTCCCCTAAAAACTCATATAAGTCCTTTAATGTGGATATCTTTAATCCATCTTTTGCAGAAAACTTTATTATATTTGCAAAGTTCTCCTTATCTTCTGTAAGGGTAGGTTTTATTTCACAATTTAGTACCCCTTTTATAAATCCCTCATCTAGAGTTTTTATTTTTCCATTGTAATATAGTATTTTATTTAGGTCTTGCCCCTCTAAATCTAAGATAGGGTAGAGAAACCCTTGTATCGGAGCATTTAAATCTAAAATAACATCTAAGTTAGAACTTTCTTTAAAGCTTTTACTTTCATAATCAAATTTTAAAGACTTTTTAGGTGCAGCTACTCTATTTATAGACACTAAAATGAAACTAGGATTTTCATCTAATAAAGAATTTTTGTCTATAGTATATCTACCCTTTAATATGTTTATAGTAATATCAGTGTCATATATGCAGTTTTCGTATATTTTCTTTACCAAAGCCTCCATACTATCCTCTTCAATATCCTCATTCAATAAATTAAGAAGTATATTTTGAGTACTTAATTCTTCTTTTTCAATAAAATCAAGTTGGAATAACTTTTCATCTATATTACCTGTTAATAACTTTTTAAAATTATTAATATATAGTTTTTGAACTTCTTCCTCAATTCTATTAAAATCCTTTTTTTCACTAAATATTATCTTTCCACTATCTTTTTTAAAGTAACAACTATATATCTCTTCTAATTTCAAGATATTACTATTAGCCTTTATATTTTTCTTTATAATTGCTATCTGTTTTTTATCCATATATGCCCCCTAAATATTAATTTTCTTAAAATTATCTATTAGAAAAAATAATATCTAAGAATTCTTCTTCTATGAGAAGATTATATTTTCCTTGCCTATAATCTTCAATTAACTTTTTCTTTTCATCAATCTTTTCACTAATTATTCTTTCTTTTAGTTCTTTTGGGAATTCTACATATACACCTAAAGCTTTCATGTCCTTATCAAAAAACATAAATGTTGGAATCCTCGCCTCACCTAAGTTTTCTTCTAAAAACTTTTCATTTCCTACTCTTTTAAATATATATATTGATATCTTAGAGTTTATTTCTTGAAATCTTTTTAACATAGGCAAGGATACATTACAATCAGGACAGTACCCTTCACTAAACGCTATAACATTTATATTTTCATCTAATTTTTTTAATTTTACAATATTTTCATCACTTATAAATGTCTTGTTATATATCTCTAATTGTTCTTTTGTGGAAGACTCCATATATTTTTCATAGCTTAAAGCTTTATTTAAATCTACCAACTTTAAAACCTCCTAATTTTTAATTTTTGTTACAAATTGACTTATACATTATATAGTTCTAATAAAATCTTAAAAATCCTTCTTTGTTTATTATAAACGTCTAAAAAAAAAGAACAGAATTTCTGTTCTTTAAGGTGAAATGAACATGTGCAAATATTGTTAATTTATTAACAGCCTTAAGTTTATTCTATCACATTTTCATAAAAATACAAGTGCTTTATTTCTATTTTATATTTTATATTAGACTTTATTTTATTCATACATCTAAATCTTATATTATTTATATTCTATTAATGTTATAATAGTAATCGTGCTTATTTGATACATAAATAACATTATCTTTAAACTTACTAATTAGATTTTGACTTGTGATAATTTTTATTATACAATAGAAGTAATTAAATAATAAGGATGGTGCACAATGGATAATATAACAGCTGTTTTTAAAGAAAAAAAGTTAAAGCTAACACCACAGAGGATTGCTGTTTATAAGTACCTTCAATCTACTCATGAGCACCCATCGGCTGAAGCTATATATAAATCACTTCAACCCTCTTATCCTACAATGAGCTTAGCCACTGTTTACAAAGCCTTAAAGACTTTAGTAGAAGTTGGCCTTGTTCAAGAACTTAATGTAGGTGAAGGAAACTTTAGGTATGATGGGAGAATTGGAACACATCCCCACATTCAATGCATGTGTTGTAACCGTGTGGATGATATAGAAGGTATAAATTTTGACGAACTTAACAACACCATAAAGCCCTATACGGATTACGATATAGTAACTAATAGGTTATATTTTTATGGATTATGTGCTAAGTGTAAGCAGCAAAATCAATAGTAGTTCTTTTGCTGTCTGTTCTAATTAAATCTGGCTACTCCTAACTTTTAGGAGTAGCCATTATTTTATTCTATAATATTTATTCTTAGTAGAAGACTTTACTATAATTATTGTTATAATATAGTATTAATATGAGTCTCTTATTATCTTCTTCCATTCATCTCCGTTGTAATTACCCCTTAGTATATTATATATTTCTGATTTAACTTCATTTCTAATTTTAGGAGGCAAGCTATATATATATGGTATATTACTCATATTGCTAGAAATTATATCACTTTTCAAATTAGAATTTATTAAATTATTATCTTCCATAGCTTTTATATTACCTGTAACAAATCCCTTTTCTGATATCTTCATTTGGAATTCATCGCTATAAATAAACTTCATAAATTCTATTACCTCTTCTTGTTCTTTACAATTATTTGCAACTGCAATTAATGCATCCATAAATACTACTGGAGTCTTTTCTTTGCCTATAAGTTTATAATTACCCAATACTTTAGTATTTAATCTTTCTTCGTCATTATTATAAGATGATGCTACAATAGCCATAGGATATCTACCCTTGTCAATATAATTTAATACGTCTTTGTCTTTTACTTCTAACATATCTTTAGTTAAATATCCCTCTTTAGTTAACTTATTCAACTCATCTAAAACCGCTTGGATATCCTTAAAATTATTATACTTTTCAACATTTCCTTCATAAATATTTTCTAATTGTTTTTTATCTACTAGATTATCTTCTAGCAATACACTAATTATCTCCATAGCATCAATAGATTCAGGTGCTAGAATAGGTACTTTAACATCTTTATCGTTGGTAAGCTTTATTAGTTCTTCAAGTGTAACTTTGTTAATTTCTATCCCCTTATCCTCAAAGTACTTTTCATTATATATTATTTGAATTGTAAAAGGTAAAAGTCCTAATGCAAAATATTGATCTCCTTTCACCCCGTAAGATGTTATTATATTGTAAAATCTATTGTTTATATCATTTTTCTTGTAAAATTCATTTAAATCAGCTATAAGTCCTTGTTTACTAAGATTTAAAATGTTGTTTCTATTAGTTACAACTAAGTCTATTTCTTTGGTATCTTTCAAATATGTATTTATATCCTTTTTATTAACAGGAGCTTTTATATTTACAGTTGTTCCTTCTTTCTGATTCTTATATGAATCTATAGCAAATTGAATCATCTCTATTGAAACTTCATCCTTTGTATCAATATATATATTTATATCATTATTTTCCTTATCATTATTATTCTTTTCTTTTTTATTTAAAGCACAACCAGATAAACTTACTAACAATAAAATTATACTTATTATGTATATATTATTTCTTTTCATGTTATCCTCCTACTAAGTAAAAATCACAAAATCTTATACGTTTAAATATTGTTATTTTTATCATATTCTTCATTCATCTTAAATATATTTTATATATAAGAGTTAATCTTTTTAGATTCATATAATTAAAAGAGGTGGCTTTATGAGATTGAAAGTGTTTATATTTAAAAAAGGTTATTTTATATGTATTTTTCTTATAATACTTTCTTTATTAACTATTCTCTGGCCTAAGTTCAACAAAACTTCTACTACCTTTGTTTCTTTAAATGATTCACAAAGTATTAAAGAAGATTTTAATGGAGATGGTAAAAAGGATATACTTTATACAAAGACATCTAAAAATAAATACTATCTTCAAGTAAATACCGAAAATGAGACCTACTTTTTAAAGCCTTTTAAAAAAATAAATACTCTAGGTAAATCCTATCCCCATTGGCCTTTAAGAGCTACAATCATGAGTATATCAAAAGATAAACTACCCTCCATATTTACACAGTGTTCTGAAAATGATATCCCTATACAGCATGTGTTCTACTGGGATGAACATAAATTCAAAGATATTTATTGTTCAAATAACAATGTAATAGGCTTCTTAGATAACGGTAATAAAAAGTCTCCAAAATTTCTATCGGGAAATATAAAAGATGGTGAATTTACTATGTGTTATAACATACTATTTAAGAAGGAATTAAACCAGTTTAGTTATGACACATTAATTTTTCCTGGAGGAGATTCAATCTTAAGACTTATCTATTACATAGAGAACTTAACTGAAGGTGACTCTAGTAACCTTGACATATTCTATAGTGGATTAATGTCTAAAAATATGTCTTCTTTAAATCAACTATCTCTGGATGGGACCAACTTTAAGTTTTTAGATGGATTTTTCACTGACACAAGTTGGGATAACAATAATAGACCTTTGGAAATAAAGTGGAATATAAACTTTAGTTATATATTAAAATCTAAACCAAACTCAAAGCTTCAATATTGTTTAAGCATTATATTAAAGCCTTGTGAATCTTATAATAATGAATTTAAAATTTATTCTATATCTATATTAAATAATTAATTCTATATTTTAATTAATTTTAAAAAATAAGGGCCGCTAAAAGCGACCCAAAGGGGGATGGGGGTTTTGTATCGCTAAAAAAATTTAGCTATAGGAGATATATCTCCTATCTCCTTAATATTATTGACATATAAATTTAAAATATACGCTATTAAAAAAGTTTTTATGATTTTTTTATTAATTCTAAGGGGGATTAAAATGTTTTCTGATAAGGATGGTAAAAACCTTGATCGAATAGAGACCCTAATAGGTGAGCTATGCAGTATCGTAGGCAATATTTCTGGTGAAGGTCTAATTAAAATAGATGGCTCTATAGATGGCGACATCACATGGAAGGATGATATTATAATCGGTGAAACAGCTCTATACAATGGCAATATAAGTTGTAAAAATGCTAAGGTGAATGGCAGAGTCAAAGGTAACATAACTTGCGAAGACAATCTTATAATAGAGCCTTTAGGAAATATCTCTGGTGATATCACAGTTAAGCATGTAACTATAAAAGAAGGGGCATCATTGGATGGAAGATGTACTATGTTAATAAATAAAATTCAAGATTAAATAGTTATATAAAAAGCTATGTTTTTAATAAAAACATAGCTTTTTATAAGTATACATTAATCATTTTCATCTTCTGATAAATATATATCTATTACATTGTCAATTATATCTGATTTATCACCTAAAAAAGGTTTTAATGCGTTTAGAAGCTGTACAATAGCTTCATTTTCTACATTAATATCTATGTTTCTTCTTATTTGATTATTTGATTTTAAAGTATTATTATTATTATTAGCAGTAGCATTAGTAGAAGTACCTTGATTGTTCATAGTGCCAATTAAATCTGATATGTTTAAATTCCCGAGATCAGTACCATTAGAGTTTAAAAGCCCTAACATGGTAGATAATTTATTCATATCTACATTATTTAGCATAGACATCATAGGATTTATGCCACCATAGTTTCCATTATCATTTTGTATTGCTGGTTGTCTATCTTCTCTATCGTAATCCTTTCTTTTCTTTTTTCCCATTATACGCCTCCTTATTATATAACTTTTTTGGAGGGCTTTTCAGCCCTCCAATTTCCTTTTAAACTAGCAACACAAGGTTTTTCCATGTTGCCTACACAGCAACACTAGAATAAAAGGATTAAAGTATATACTCTATTATTATTTATTAATCCAGTTTCCCTAGAATCAATAGAAGTGGTAATAGGGTACATATATTGAGTCCTCTGCTTTCACAGCCATTTCCTCAATTACACTCAAGATTACCTTTTGTTACTCTAGCATTTATCCCCGCATATTGAGTTTCCCCTACCGGAACATAGAATTAATATTAAGATTATTATCCAACACCAATTCCCCCCAAAACCTCCAAAACCTCCGTTGTTACAACAATCAGCAGGTCTACATATTAGTCTTTCAGGCTCCTCACAGCATTTAAACTTTCTCTTTTTAGGTTTACAACAAGATTCTAAACAAACAGTATTTCCTTGATTTCCTTGTCCAAAGCCACCTTTATTGCAGCAGCAAAATAGCAAGAAAATTAGTATTATCAAATTATTGTTATTCGAACAGCCCCTTCCTCCAATGAGAGATGAGATATTATTTGCGTTTAATCCATCCATATTTAATCCCTCCGTATTATTACTTAATTCACTTATTAAATTTGTTATATCCACTTTACCTCCTCCTTTTCCTAAATTTTTATTTTGCTTTGGTTATACTATATACTATTCCTTCCAGCCTATTTTGTTACTTATACTTACATTTTATTTATACTAACATTTATTTTATTTATACTAACATTTACATATGCTCATATATTATGCATGTGTTGCATACTTAATAATTATATAACTACAATATAAATATCTATGGACAACAAAAAAGCTTGATACTATGTTCATATAATATCAAGCTTTTTATTAAATTATGTTTTACTTTAATGCTAAATCTTCAAACAATAGGTCTATAATTTCTTCTCTTCCATCTTTTTTTACAGCTGAAAAAAATATCAGCCTATGTTCTGGCTTTAAATTTAAGGTATCTTTTATAAGTTTTTCATTCATTGCTTTTTCTCTTTTTGATATCTTATCGCTCTTAGTTGCTATTACAACCACATCATAATTATTATAATTTATCCATTCATACATCATAACATCATCTGCTGATGGTTTATGTCTAGAATCTACTAATAGTACAACTCTCTTAAGTGTAGTGCTGCTAATAAGATATTCTTCAATTATCTTACCCCAACGGGCCTTTTCAGTTTTTGACACCTTAGCATAACCGTATCCTGGCAAGTCAACTAAATGGAAGTCATCATTTATTAAAAAAAAGTTTATAAGTCGTGTTCTACCTGGTGTAGAACTTACCTTTGCAAGCTTTTTTCTGTTTGTCAAAGCATTAATTAATGAAGACTTACCTACATTAGATCTTCCTAAAAATGCTATTTCTGTCTTTTTATCTTCTGGATATTGTCTTTTAGTTACGGCAGATGTTACAAAATCTGATCTTTTTATTATCATTTTATTTCTCCTCAATTAAAGCATTTTTTATAACTTCATCTATATGTGTAGCTACAATAAAGTTTAATTTGCTTTTTATAGATTTAGGCATTTTTGATAGATCTTTTTCATTTTCTTTTGGTATTATTACTGTGTCTATGCCTGCTCTATAAGCTGCCAAGCATTTTTCTTTAAGTCCACCTATAGGTAATACCCTACCAGTTAAAGTTATTTCACCTGTCATAGCAACATTATGTCTTACCTTTTTCTTAGACAATGCTGATACTATTGCACTTATCATGGTAACCCCTGCTGAAGGCCCATCTTTTGGTACTGCACCTTCAGGTACATGTATATGCAGATCTGTTATCTTGTAAAAGTCTGGATTTATACCATACTTAGATGCATTTGATCTAACATAACTATATCCAGCTTTAGCTGATTCCTTCATTACATCTCCTAATTGTCCTGTAAGTTCTAGCTTTCCTGTTCCCTTCATAGCACTTACTTCTATAGGTAATATATCTCCACCATAAGCAGTCCAAGCCATTCCTGTGACTACACCTATTTTATCTTCTTTATCCGCTTTATCATAAGTAAATTTCACACTTCCTAAATACTTTTTAATTTGACTTATTGTTATGTTTTCTGATTTTGTGTTTTTTTCTAGCATTTCTGTTAAGCTCTTTCTTATAACAGATGCTATCTGTCTTTCTAAATTTCTAACACCTGACTCTCTAGTATATCCCTCTATAATTTCACTAATAGCACTATCAGTAAATTTGATTATATCTTCATCCACATTATGTTCTTTTAATTGTTTGGGAACTAAGTGTCTTTTAGCTATATTTAATTTTTCTTCGTAGGTGTATCCTGATACGTCTATTATCTCCATTCTATCTAAAAGAGGTCTTGGTATTGTATCTAGGGTATTTGCTGTAGTTATAAACATTACATTTGAAAGGTCCATTTCTAACTCTAAATAATGATCCCTAAAAGTATTGTTTTGCTCTGAATCTAATACCTCTAATAAAGCATCCGATGGATCTCCTCTAAAGTCATTACTCATTTTATCTATTTCATCTAATAAAAATAAAGGATTTTTAGATTTAGCTTGTTTCATACCGTATACTATTCTTCCAGGTATAGCTCCAACATAAGTCTTTCTGTGACCTCTTATTTCTGCTTCATCTTTTACTCCACCTAAAGACATTCTAACAAAATTTCTATTTAAAGCGTGGGCTACCGATTTTGCTATAGATGTTTTTCCTACCCCAGGAGGTCCTACTAAACAAAGTATAGGTCCTTTTAGGGACTTACTCATATGCTTTACTGCTAAATATTCTATTATTCTATCTTTTACATCATTCAAACCATAATGCTCTGCTTCTAATATTTCTCTTGCCTTTTTTATATCTAAATTATCAATAGTTTCAACATTCCAAGGTAGCTCTAATATCCAATCAATGTATGCTCTTATAACCCCACCTTCAGAAGAATAGCTCCCGGTTCCTTTTAGTCTTTCTAATTCATAAAGAGCTCTTTCCTTAGCTTGTTTTGGAAGCTTTGCTTTCTTTATTTTATTTTTGTACTTAGTTATTTCTTTTTTATCTTCGTCGTCTTCTCCCAATTCTTCTTGAATAGCCTTTAATTGTTCTCTTAGATAATATTCCTTTTGAACTTTATCTATTTTATTTTTTACCCTTACGCCTATCTTTTTTTCTATATTTAAAATTTCCAGTTCATTATTTATAACCACAATTAATTTTTCTATTCGCTTAGCTATATTAAATACTTCTAAAAGTTCTTGTTTTATATCGCCCTTAAGCATTAGATAAGAACTAATTATATCAGCTAACCTACCTGGGTCCTCCATATCATCAAAGCTAATTAAAGCTTCCGATGGTATAGTTGCTGATAATTTTATATAATCTTCAAATACTTCTCTAAGTGTTCTAACTAGAGCCTCACACTTATTATCCTTTATATAGTCGCCTTCTTCTAATACATTAATTTGTGCTTTATAAAAAGGTTCTTTTTCTAAATATTTTATGATTTTTGCTCTGTTTAATCCCTCCACTAATACCCTTACAGTATCCCCTGGTAATTTTAATATTTGTTTTATACTACACAAAGTTCCTACAGTATAGATTTCACTCTCTTCTGGCTCTTCTATCTTTGCATCTTTTTGAGATACAAGAAATATTTCTTGATCCCTCATCATAGCTTCCTCTAATGCAGCAATAGATTTTTCTCTACCTACATCAAAATGTAAGACCATGTAAGGAAAAATAGTTATTCCTCTTAAAGGAATAAGAGGAATTTCTTTTACTTTTTTGTCCATTTTCTTACCTCGTTTCTCTGGTATATTATAAAGTGATTTTAAATTTCTTATACATAAATAGTAAAATATATGTTTTGAATATCAAATGATTCTAATTATCAAATTGTTTTAGATACACTTATATATATTAATCGATCTTATTTAGTATACACATATTACAATTAAAATTCAATTATAATATAGAGTTAATCTTACTAGACCTATATAAATTCATTTTTTTATATTTATGCCCATATAATCATCATAAAATTGAATTAATAAAGCCTAGATATTTTTAATTTTATATAGGTATAAAGATTTACTTATATTTAAAAATAAACAACTCCTTGAACTAAGGAGTTGTTTATAATTAAACTTATATTTAAATAAATGGCACAGTATGAATTCTATAATTTAAGCACTTTCTATGCCTTTTTTGTTCTTAGACTTTTTTGGTTTCATAGGCAATCTTTTTTGTCCTTCTACCCTTTCGAAAAGAGGTTGTTTTGTTTTTACAGATTCCTTAGTTATTATAACTTTGTGTATTTCCTCATCCGAAGGAATATCAAACATTATATCTCTCATTATTTCTTCAATTATAGATCTAAGACCCCTTGCACCTGTGTTTCTATTTAGTGCTTCTTCAGCTATAGCTTCTAAAGCTCCATCTTCGAAATCTAAAGTAACATCATCTAACTCAAACAACTTTTTATACTGTTTAACAAGAGCATTTTTAGGTTCACTTAGTATACTTACTAAAGCATTTTTATCTAAAGTTTCTAATGTGACAACTATTGGAAGCCTACCTACAAATTCTGGTATAAGTCCAAATTTCAAAAGATCTCCTGGCAATATATCTTTAAGCAATTTACCCATATCTTTTTCATTTTTAGACTGAATACTTGCTCCAAATCCCATAGAACTTTTTCTAGTTCTATTTTCTATTATCTTATCTACACCATCAAAAGCACCTCCGCATATAAACAATATATTAGAAGTATTAATTTGTATAAACTCTTGATGAGGATGTTTCCTTCCTCCTTGAGGTGGAACTGAAGCCACAGTACCTTCTAGCATTTTAAGAAGTGCCTGTTGAACCCCTTCTCCAGAAACATCACGTGTTATAGATGGATTTTCTGATTTTCTTGATACCTTATCAATTTCGTCTATATATATTATACCTTTTTCTGCTCTTTCAACATCATAATCTGCGTTTTGAATTAGCTTTAAAAGTATGTTTTCAACATCTTCACCTACATATCCTGCTTCTGTTAATGTAGTAGCATCAGCCATAGCAAAAGGAACATTTAAAAATTTTGCTAGAGTTTGTGCTAATAATGTTTTTCCTGAACCAGTTGGACCAAGCAATAATATATTACTTTTTTGAAGTTCAACATCATGTTCGCTCTCATTAGAATTTATCCTTTTATAGTGATTGTAAACAGCCACCGCTAAAGATCTTTTTGCATCATTTTGAGATATTACATACTGATCCAAATAATTTTTAATTTCAGTTGGTTTAGGAATTGAAGTTACATCTAACTGCAAGCTCTCTTCAAACTCGTCTGTAATAATTTCTGAACATAATTCTATACATTCATCACATATATAAACTCCAGGACCTGCTATAAGTCTTCTTACTTGATCCTGGTTTTTTCCACAAAAGGAACACTTTAATTGCTTTTTATCATCATATTTTACCATAGTTACACCTCGCTAAGGTCAAATTAAAAAAAGTTAGTTTATACATCTAGTTCATTTTTTACTAAAACTTTGTCTATTATTCCATAATTCATAGCTTCTTCTGAAGTCATGAAATAATCTCTTTCTACATCTCTTTTTATAACTTCAATTGGTTGACCTGTTCTCTCACTTAATATCTTATTTAATAAATCTTTTGTTCTTAATATTCGTCTTGCATGTATATCTATATCTGTTGCTTGACCTTGAAATCCTCCAAGTGGTTGATGTATCATAATTTCACTATTAGGAAGAGCAAATCTTTTTCCTTTTGCCCCTGCTGTTAACAAAAATGATCCCATAGAAGCTGCCATCCCCACACATATAGTTGATACATCAGGTTTTATATATTGCATAGTATCATAAATAGCCATGCCAGATGTTATTGATCCTCCTGGACTATTTATATATAAATGTATATCTTTATCTGGATCTTCACTTTCCAAGAAAAGCAATTGTGCTACTATAAGGCTTGCAGTAGTGTCATTAACTTCATCACTTAAAAGTATTATTCTATCCTTTAAAAGTCTTGAAAATATATCGTAAGATCGCTCTCCTCTATTAGTTTGTTCTACTACCATAGGTACTAAACTCATACCATTACCTCCTTAAAATATCTTACATTATATAATATAACCAATTTTTTATATTGTAACTATATAATATTATTTATTTAATATTGTATATCAATTATACATCAAATTCTATATAAATTCCATTGTATTAAAAACAATTGCCAGAAACTAATTATTCTGGCAATGTAATTTAAATATTATTCTTCTATGGCTTTACTACTTTCTACTATAAAGTCTAAAGTCTTTGAAATTATTACATCTGATTTTAATAATTCTCCTTGAGCGCTAACAATTAAATCAGCTGTTTTTTCTATTTCTTTATCTCCATATTGGCTTGCAACTTCCATAGCCTTTTCTCTTATTTCTTCTTCTGTAGCTTCTATTTTTTCAACTTCACTAATTTTTTGAAGAACTAAGTCAGTTCTAACTTTCTTTTCTGCATTTTCTTTCATGAAGTCTCTCATTTTTTCTTCTGTGTTATTAGTATATGAATAATAAGTTTCAAGATCTAATCCTTGATATTGAAGTCTCATCTCTAAGTCCTTCATCATCTGATCTATCTCTTTTTTAATCATTACTTCTGGTATATCTATAGTTGTATTAGCACAAACAGCTTCTATTACAGCCTCTTCAAATTCTCTTTTTTCTTTTAATTCATTATCTTCTGCTAATTTCACTTCTATATCTTTTGTTAATTCCTCTAAAGTATCAAATTCAGATACTTCTTTAGCAAATTCGTCATCTAAATTTGGAAGTTCTTTAACTTTTATTTCATTTACTGTTACTTCAAAAGTAGTTGGTTTTCCATTTAAATCTTCATTGCCGTAATTTTCTGGGAAATCAACATTAATATTTTTACTTTCTCCAATTGCAGTTCCTATTAATTGTTGTTCAAAGTCCCCTATAAATGTTCCTGATCCTATTTCAAGTGGATATTCTTTTCCTTCTCCACCTTCAAAAACCTCTCCATCTATGAATCCCTTAAAATCTATAACTGCAATATTACCATCTTCAACCTTGCCTTCTTCTTTAACTTCTAATCTAGCATTTTTTTCTTGCATAGCTTTAAGTTGTTTTCCAACTTCTTCTTCATCTATTTCATGTTTTGTTTTTTTGATTTCGAGTCCTTTGTATTCTCCAAGTTCAACTTCAGGTTTAACCACAACTTTTGCAGTGTAAATAAAATCTTTTCCTTCTTCTAACTGAACTATGTCTATTTGAGGGTAATCCACTACTTCAAGCTTATTTTCCTCTATAGCTTTTGGGTATGTATCTTCACAACAGAAATTTATAGCATCTTCATAAAGCACTTCTATGCCATAATATTGTTTTAAGATTCCAATTGGTGCTTTACCCTTCCTAAATCCTGGTACATTGAATTTCTTTACATTCTTATTATATGATTTCTTCAATGCTTCACTAAGCTTTTTAGCATCTACTGTAATTTCCAGTTCAACCATATTTATTTCTGGTTTTTCCATTTTAACGTTCATCTTGTAATTCCTCCTAATAAACTCTTATATTAAAAGCTATATATTAACCTACACATTATAACATAATTATAAAAACTATTTCAAATATTATATGGAATAATTTAAATTTAAGGTTAAACTAATAGTCTTTTTTTATAAAGTGTCTAAAATATTTATTTTATTATATTATCATCAATTGTTATATAATTTAAAGTACCATCCACATCTATTTCAAGGCCTTTATCTTTGATACCATTTATGGTTAATTTTTGGCCTGATATATTTGTATTTTTGTGCGATAAATCATTCAAATCTAAGGTCCATATATATTTTTCTTCTTTTCCAAACCATGGTAACTGACTTATATATGCTATTTTGTTATCATTATAAAATTTAGGCGTACCACACCATATATAAGTAGGATCTTGATTTAGCACTTCATTTTTGTTGAAAGTCTTATTAGAAGATGATGATGTAAACCCTTTTAAAGTACCATCTACATATTGTCCATCAATGTCATAAATAAATAAATTTTGAGTATCCTCTTCATATATAATCATATTTTTCCCTGAAGGGTTTATATCAAAACTTACTTTTTGTCCATTAACATCTAAAAACTTGTATCTTTTTTCTTGGTTTTGTTCTTCATATATAAGTTTCACTATAGAATCATTAGTAACCCTAACTTTATAATAAAGTTCTTCTGTAGACTCTTCATCCTCTTTTTCATCAACTTTTAATGTTTCTTCTTTCATTTTTGTTTCTTCTTCAATTTGTTGTTGCTCTTCTATATCTTGTTTTTCTTTGTTAACTTTATATTGTTTCTTTGTTTCTTCTATAAAATTAGGTATATATTCACTATAAAAGATAGTTCCTAGGGCAATAATTATAATCAATATTATAATTACCACTTTAAATCTTCGTTTCCGCATCTTCCTTTGGTAATCTTTACTGAATATACTAGGCTTACCCATATCTCCCCTCCTAGCCATTCGTAATATAATTGGACTACTTTAATAAGCGATAGATTTACTGTATATTTCCATCTTGTAGATTTTATTTTATTTTGTGTATAATACAATTTTGTATTTTTGTATTATCAATGAATTATAGCATTTATATATTTGTTTTTCAAGCTAAGTTAATTTTTAAAGGTAAAATCTTATTGATATTAATCGTAGATTCTTCTACAAACTCAATTTTACAATATAGATATATAGTTTTATGCTATAATTATATGTCTATATTAAGTAAGGGGGAATTTTTATGTTTCTTTGGAAAGAATCTTATAGTGTTAATATAAGTGATATCGACAATCAGCATAAAGAACTTTTTAAAATTGCTAATAAGTTATCTGATTGTCTAAAGGAATATGATGTTATAACTGATCAATATGATGAGGTTAAACAAATTTTTAACGAACTAACAAATTATACAATCTATCACTTTCAATTTGAGGAAGAGCTAATGATTAACAATGGATATGAAAATATTGCTGTACATAAAGCTCAGCATGATACTTTTATAAATAAGATAAAAAGCTTAGAATTTAATGAGGATATCTATATAAACCAAAAAAGGTCCATGTTAGAGGCACTTTCCTTTTTGTTGGATTGGATAAGTAACCACATACTGATAACTGATATGAAGTATAAATCTTTTCTTAATGGAAAAGGAATAATATAGATATTATCTCTATATTTGAACTACATCCATACATGTAAACTTTAAAATTAATGAAGCTCCTCTTAAATTAAACTATAAATTTAAGAGGAGCTTTATTAAGAAGTTTTTTAAACTTTATATAAAGTAGCACTATCTTTTATTTTTACAATTACACCTTGACTCACCCTTAGATGCATCTCTTCCCTGACATCCACAACCAAATGATTTTATAACCTTTTCTTTAAATATATTTTCTGTGTATCCTTCATAACCATGTTCTACATTATCTTTTAATATAGATTCATTTATTTCTTTTGAATCTTTCATACAAAGTACCCTTCTTTCTTTTAAATACATATTATAATTTTAAAAATCTATAAGCTTTATTTTACTTTTCCACCAATACAACTACTTTTGTGTAAACTGATTAATTTTAACATTATATATATACCCTGATTTTGATAATTTATTTGTTAATAATTCTCTATCTAAATCATAACTTTTAATTAGATCTTCTAATGTATTGAACTCATCTCTTAGTTTCATGTTTAATATACTTAGAAGCATATTTGCATCCATATTCATAATTATTTCTTTATCCATATCTTAACTCCTTTCTTAATTATATTATCCACAATTAATATAATATATATATAAGAAAAAAGAAAGCACATAATATTATACGCTTTCT
This sequence comes from Clostridium algidicarnis, assembly GCF_000703125.1. Lineage (NCBI taxonomy): Bacteria > Bacillati > Bacillota > Clostridia > Eubacteriales > Clostridiaceae > Clostridium > Clostridium algidicarnis. The sequence continues at coordinate 264,441 of NZ_JNLN01000001.1, forward strand.
TTTTGTTTTCTTTAGATTGTTATATGTATGACATAGGATTTACTACACTTCCATTTATTCTAACTTCAAAATGAAGATGTGGACCTGTGCTCATACCTGTGGAACCTACTTTTGCAATAACTTGTCCTTGTTTCACTTGCTGCCCTGCAGATACATTAAGACTATCAGCATGTGCATAAACAGTTTGTACACCATTCCCATGGCTTAAAATAATCATATTTCCATATATATCATTATATGTTGCTGTAATAACCGTACCACCTTGAGCTGCTTTTATTGGTGTTCCTCTTCCTACTGCTATATCCACACCATGATGCATGCCTTTAACCCCGGTTATTGGATGAATTCTTTCACCAAATCCATTAGTTATGGTTCCATCTACAGGTCTTATAAATCCTGATGAATTACTTTGTTCCTTGTCGTTTTGTGGGGTTTTGTCTGCTGGTTTATTATTAATTTGATCCTTAATAAAATTATCTATTTGTGATCTTGCTTTATCATTAAATTCTACAAGTTTTGACACATCTTGTTCATTTGAAGACTTCTCTTTATCTAATTTATTTATAGTTGATTTTTTATCTTTTTCAATATTATTAAGGTCTGATATTATGCTTTGTCCATTATCTTTTTCAGTTAATAGTTCCTTTTGAGTAGATTTTACCTTTTCTTTATTAAATGATAAAGAAGTCATTTTTTTATCTAAATTAACTTTTTCTTCTTCCAAACCTTTTCTTTCGTTTTCTAAGTTTTCTTTCATACTTCTTACTTCTTCTATAAGTTCTTTATCGAGTTTTATCATGCGACTGATATTATTTACCCTAGAAATTAAATCTCCAAAATCACCACTATCTAAAATAGCTTTTAGGATTGCATCTGTTGGGTTATTTATGTACATTCCTCTAAGTCTTTGACCTAGTATTTCTTCCTTTTCTTTCTCTTCTTCTTCACGCTTTTTTATTTCTTCAATCTTTTTGTTAATTATGTCTTCTGTTTCTTTGATATCTTTAGAAATTGATGAGATATCCTCCTCAATTTTAGCTATTTCGTTTTCGTAATGATTTATCTTAGATTTTGTATCTTCAAGCTGTTGCTCTTTTTCCTCTAATTTACCTTGAAGAGAGTTTAACTCTTCTTTTAAATCACCTTGTATCTTTGGTATTTCTTTATTCCTATTTTCTAGGTCTTTTATTTTTTTATTATTTTCTTGTATTTCATTTTCTTTCTTATCTACATAACTCGGAGCTGCATAAACGACATTAACCGTAGTAAAAAGCAAAGAAACACTTATGAAAGTACATAAATACTTCTTTTTAAACAAAAAAATCATCTCCTTTGTTAAGTTTAACTATACCCATTATACTATATTTTTATGTTTTTTGTCATAATATATCTTAATTTTTTGTTAACTGTATATAAAGGCGAAAAGTATTTAATAACACTTTTCGCCTTTGTATATTTAAAATTCTATTAATTCTGTATTGTTTATTGCTTCTTTTACTAATAGTTCTATATCTAAGGCTTCTTCAGACTTTATTATTTCTTTAAGTCTTGGCTTAGTTTTAGGATGCTTCGGAACAAAGATTGTACAACAATCTTCATAAGGTAATATGGATGTATCATAAGTTCCAACTTCCCTTGCTATATCCATTATATCATTCTTGTCCATAGCTATTAATGGTCTAAAAACAGGTCTATCAGCTACGTCATCACTTACTATTAGTCCTGCCATAGTTTGACTTGCTACTTGCCCTACACTTTCACCAGTTGTTACTGAGTCTATGCCCTTTACGCTTGCAAGTTCGCAGGCAAGTCTCATCATAAATCTTCTCATTATTATTGTAAGTTCATCTTCTCTGCACTTTTCAACTATGCCCATTTGTATGTCAGTAAAAGGTACTACATAAAGCTTTATATGTCCAGTATAAGACGCTAGTATCTTTGATAAATCTTTTACCTTTTCTTTAGCTCTTTCACTAGTATAGGGTGAACTATGATAATAAACACAGCTTAATTCTACTCCTCGTCTACCCATTAAGTATCCTGCAACTGGAGAATCAAATCCACCTGATAGCATAAGCATTGTACTTCCATTCATCCCATAAGGCATTCCACCTATAGCTTTTATTTTCTTTTCGTATACATAGGCATTTTTTCTTATTTCAATATTTAAAACATATTCAGGCTTACTTACGTTAACTTTCATATCTTCCATATTACTTAATATATGTGAACCAAGTTCCCTACTGACTTCTAAAGAATTTATCGGAAACTCTTTGTTTGCCCTTTTAGTTTCTACCTTAAAGTCATGTGGATTTATATCTTCCATAACCTTTAAAGCCTCTACTTTAATCTCTTCCATTTCTGCTGGTATCATTCTCACAATACAAAGTTCAGCAATACCAAAAACTCTTTTCACTCTATCTATTATTCCCTGAAGGTCTTCTCCTGCTATAAACCATCTATTTTGATCTGTTATAAACTCATAATCAATATCTTTTAATACCTTTTTTATATTTTCTTTAAGCTTTTTCTCAAACTTATTTCTATTTAGGCCCTTAAGAAATATTTCTGATGCATATTTTACCAATATTATTCTTTTCATATTTTAACTCTCCTTAAAAATCCAAGTGACTTTTTAAGCACTTGCAAAGTATAATCTATTTCATCTTTAGTTGTAAACTCTGAAAAGCTAAATCTAATAGCCCCTTCTAGGTAATCATTAGGTACTAAAAGAGCTTTTAAGATTCTACTTTCCTTAGAATTTTTTGATGAGCATGCAGATCCTGTAGAAACATAAATATCATCATCCTCTAAAGCATGAAGTAAAACCTCTCCTTTTATATCTTTAAAGCTTACATTTAATATATAAGGGCTAAATTCATCTTTTAGTGGACTATTTATCCTAACCCCTTCAAACTCTTTTAATTTCTCAATAAAGTATGCCTTAACAGAGTTAACCTTAATATAATTTTCTTTTATATTATCATTCATCATCTTACTTGCTAATGCTAATGCAACTATAGATGCAACATTTTCGGTACCTGCTCTAAAACCTTTTTCTTGTCCTCCCCCTTCAATAAGTGGTTTAGGTCTTAGCTGATTTTTTATATATAAAAAGCCTACACCCCTAGGTGCATGAATTTTATGTCCGCTAGCAGATAGTAAGTCAATATTGCATTCTTTTACATTTATCTTCAATTTTCCAAAACCTTGCACTGAGTCCACATGAAACTTAGCTCTATGGCTTTTTTCTTTTATTATATTACCTATGGACTTTAAATCTTGGATTATACCAGTTTCATTATTTACATGCATTAAAGAAACAAGCACCGTATCTTTATTTATACTGTTTTTAATCTCCTCTAAGTCGATCTTTCCCTCTGTATCCAAAGAAAGATATGTAACTTTTACGCCTTGTCTTTCCATTTCTTTTATTGTATTTGAAACACTAGAATGTTCAGTAGCGCAAGTTATAATATGATTGCCAGGTTTAACAAAACCCTTTATAGCAAGATTGTTACTTTCACTACCCCCAGATGTAAATATAATTTCTTCTTTTGAACAATTTATAGTGTGACTAATGGTGTCTCTAGCCTCATTTAATTTTTTTTCTGCCATAACACCTAGTTTATGAGAAGAAGATGGGTTACCATAAACCTCTTTCATTGTAGATACTAAAATTTGTGTAACCTCATCATAAGGTTTTGTGGTAGCGCTGTTATCTAAATATATTTCCATATATATCACCTACTTTATATTATTATCTCTAATTTCTTCTTATTAATTATAAACATTATATAAATATATATCCACTATTTATTTTAATATTACTATAGTCATATTAAATTGTTACCCTGATAACTAGTTATAATACACTTATAATTATATAATGTAATCATAAAAACAAATTTCATGTTAGGAGGAATTTATATGAATGATAAAAAAAGATTATATAAAATTAAAGAACAATCAATGATTTCTGGTGTTTGTGCTGGGGTTGCTGAATATTTTAATATAGATGTGTCTATTGTAAGATTAGCTTGGATTGCTCTGGCCTTTATTTATTTTGTAGGTGTTATAGTTTATATTGCTGCTGCTATTGTTTTGCCAGATAAAAAAGATTTAATTAAAAAAGATCCTAATTTTAATAAACCCTTTGAAGATGTAGATTATCATGAATCAAATAAAGATTTTAATGAAAATGATTTTAAATAATCTTTTTTAATATTAAATTTAATTATTTAAAATACTTTTAAATAATTAAAGCTTGCACTTTTAATATGCAAGCTTTAATTTATTTATTTAAAGTTTATTTAGTATGCTTTTTATCTTTTATTATCTTGTTTACAGCTCCTACTACAGAAACGGTTATTAACACTGCGGCTATGGCTTCTAAAATACCATTAGTGTATGCTATCCCAAAAATAGTTTTTGTTGCCTTAGCGACAGTAAGACCTTTTCCTTCTGCATACTTGTCCACATACAGTACATATATCATAAATAAAACTCCTACTGTATTTGTTAAAGACCCTACCGCTGCTCCTATACCTATCCTTAAAGACTCATTTTTCACCTTAATTAGTTTATAACTATAATAAGATGTTAAACCAATTAATACCCTTGGCAATATAGAAACTAAAGGATTTATAAATGCAAAAGATAACATATTTGGAGCAACTATGTTTTGTATAAGGCTAAAACCTCCAAACATAAATCCAATAAGCATTCCAACCTTAGGTCCTTCTACTATTGCGCCGATTATTACAGGTATATGCATTATAGTTATTTTTGCTATAGGGAGCTGAATAAATCCATATCCTGTAGCACCTAACACAATACATATGGCTGATAGCATTCCTACCACTGTAAGTTGTCTTGTTTTTGATAGTGTTGTTCTATTTTCCATGACATCCTCCTCACTCTTATTCCTTATAGGATATAAGTTGAATATTTGTTTTACTGTGTATGAGTTCGATTTCTAAAAGAATATCGACTAATGTTATTTTATCACTTCTTTTTAGAAATGTTAATCTATTTTTTAAAAAATAATCTAATATAAGTCTTGGCTTTTAAGTTCTATATTATGAAATAGTTAATAAAAACTTCAATTTTATATTTATATTTGAGCTTTAAGATGTCCTTATGTGAAATATGTAACAATAAAGGCTTTCAAATTATTAATTTGAAAGCCTTTATTATTTAATTTATCTTTATATTTTTAGAATTAATTAAACTTCAAATTTAATACCCTTAGGTCTAAATGCTTTAATAATTAAACTGTGATTTAACTTCTTGTACCTCTGTTGGATTTGCCTGTGCTGCTGGCTTATAAAATCCTTTTTGGGATGCAACTTTAAATAAGTTATATTGACCTTCTTCATCACAATTTCTTATTTGTTGAATAGTTTGCCTTAATTGCTGATTTTCTGTTTGACTTATAACACTTGCGTATCCTGTAAGACTACTGTTTACCATAGATAAAATATCATTAACCATTTCTTTATCTTGCATTTATACTCCTCCTTTTATCCTAAAAAGTTAATTAATTTTTGTTTTGTATTTTCTGCATCTGTAGCCGACTTTTCGAACATTTGTTTTATTTGTGGATCTGTAGCATTTTGTGCATAATCACTAAGCTTCTTATTTGCTGTTTCATGAGCTCCTATAAGATGCCTTAAATTTTGTAATTCTAATTGATTTAATTGCATTTTAACCTCTCCTTTTATAATGTTTTATTTACCTTAGTAGTATTAGAATTATCATCTTAAAATATACCTTGAAATAATATCTTTTATAAGATATTGATTAATAAAGCATTTTGTGTTAAAAATATTTAGTCAGTAAAATAGCCAAAGAAAGTATATGTATGTATAATAGAATTATTAATATGAAGGGAGGAAGATGTCATTTTTTGACATTGATATATATGAAAGATCCTAAAGATACAAAAGTGATTGTTGGAATGTCTGGTGGTGTTGATTCTTCTGTGGCCGCATTATTACTTAAAGAACAGGGGTATAACGTGGTGGGTATATTTATGAAAAACTGGGATGAAAAAGATGATGATGGTGCCTGCACGGCAACAGAAGATTATGACGATGTTAGAAGAGTTTGCGATCAATTAGAAATTCCTTATTATACCGTGAATTTTGTTAAAGAATATTGGGATAGGGTTTTTACCTATTTTTTAGAAGAATATAAAAAAGGTAGAACTCCAAATCCGGATGTAATGTGTAATAAAGAAATAAAGTTTAAAGCTTTTTTAGATATGGCTTTAAAATTAGATGCTGATTATATAGCTATGGGTCATTATGCGAATGTAGTATTTAAAGATGAAGAATACAAACTTTTAAGAGGTGATGATACTAATAAAGATCAATCTTATTTTTTATGTAAGTTAAATCAATATCAGCTTTCTAAGTCATTATTTCCAATAGGTCATTTAGAAAAGCCAAAGCTAAGAGAAATAGCAAAAAAGGCAAACCTTAAAACTGCAGATAAAAAAGATAGCACTGGAGTTTGTTTTATTGGTGAAAGAGATTTCAATAAATTTTTAAGCGAATTTTTGCCTGCAAAACCCGGTGTCATAAAGACTTTATCTGGAGAAATAAAAGGGAATCATAATGGACTTATGTATTACACTTTGGGTCAAAGAAAAGGCCTTGGTATAGGTGGTGAAGGTAACGCTTGGTTCGTAGCTGAAAAAGATCTTAAAAACAATATACTTTACGTAGCTCAAGGTGAGGATAATCCTCTTTTATATTCTTACGGTCTTGTAGCTACAGATCTAAGTTTTATAAGCAATAATCCTAAGCCTAGCAGCTTTAAATGTACTGCTAAATTTAGATATAGACAGCCAGATCAAAATGTTACAGTAACTATTATGGAAGATGATACATGTTTTGTAGAATTTGAAGATAAGCAAAAGGCTATAACTCCAGGACAAGAAGTAGTTTTTTATGATGACTTAGAATGTCTTGGTGGAGCTACTATAGACAAATACTTTAAAAATATAGATAGCATGAACAAATTTAAACAATATAACTTATAAAATTTAAAAATAAAAAGGTGGCCGAAATACATAATATTTTGGCAACCTTTATATTTTAACCTCATATTTATTTATTAATACCTTCTTTAATTGTTATTTCTCCATCTTCCATGATTACCTTTATATTATTACCTTCTTTTATTTCTCCGGAAATAATCTTTCTAGCTATTTTTGTTTCTAAAGTATTTTCGATGTATCTTTTAAGTGGTCTTGCACCATAGATAGGATCATAGCCTTCCTTTGCTATAAGCATCTTTACTTCTTTTGTTATATTTAATTTTATGTTTTTTTCTTCTAATCTATAATCTAAATCCTTCAAAAATATATCTATTATTTTTATTATTCCTTCTTTAGATAATGGTTTAAATAAAATTATGTCGTCCATTCTATTAAGAAATTCTGGTTTAAATCTATCTTTCATTTCCTTCAATACCGCATCTTTTATATGACTTTCTATATAATCTTCTTGATTATTTTGAAGTAAATATTGACTTCCTATATTAGATGTCATAATTATAATTGTATTTTTAAAATCTATAATATTACCTTTATTATCAGTCAACCTTCCATCATCTAAAATTTGAAGAAATATATTAAATACATCTTCATTAGCTTTTTCTATCTCATCAAAAAGTATAACACTGTATGGTTTTCTCCTAACAGCTTCTGTTAATTGACCACCTTCTTCGTAACCTACATAACCTGGAGGTGCACCTATAAGTCGAGATACTGAAAACTTCTCCATGTATTCTGACATATCTATTCTTATAATATTTTCCTCGCTATCAAATAATGTTCTAGCTAATGTTTTAGCAAGTTCTGTCTTCCCAACTCCTGTAGGGCCTAAAAATATAAAAGATCCAATTGGTTTGTTTGGACTTTTAAGTCCTGCCCTTGCCCTAATAACAGCGTTTGCTACAGCCTTTATAGGTTCTTCTTGATCTATAACTCTTAATTTTAGTTCATCTTCCAGTCTTAAAAGTTTATTTCTTTCCCCTTCTAAAAGTCTTGAAACAGGAATACCCGTCCAATTTGATACTATATTAGATATTTCCTCCTCCGTTACCTCCTCTTTTAACAGTGCCCCTTCGTAGTTATCTTTAATTAACTTTTCTTTTTCTTCAATCTTCATTTCTATTTGCGGAAGCCTGCCATACTTTAATTCTGCTACCTTATTTAAATCATATTCTCTCTCGTACTTTTCAATTTGACCCCTAACATCGTCAAGTTCAGTTTTTAAATCTCTAACTTCTAAGATATGAGACTTTTCTTTATCATACTTAGCTGTCATAGCCTTATCCTTTTCTTTTAATTCACTAAGTTCTTTTTCTAAATTCATTAATCTTTCTTTAGAAAAGCTATCTTTTTCTTTACTTAAGATTTCAAGTTCAATTTCTAGTTGGAATATCCTTCTTCTAATAATATCAAGTTCTGTAGGCAAACTATCTATTTCCATTCTTATCATTGCACCAGCTTCATCCATAAGGTCTATGGCCTTATCTGGCAAGAATCTATCTGTTATATATCTATCAGATAATTTAACTGAAGCTATTAAAGCTGAATCATGAATTCTTACTCCATGATGTATTTCAAATCTTTCTTTTAATCCCCTTAATATAGATATGGTATCTTCTACAGATGGCTCTCCTATTATTACAGGTTGAAATCTTCTTTCTAAAGCTTTGTCTTTTTCAATATACTGCCTATATTCATCAAAGGTAGTGGCACCTATGCAATGAAGCTCTCCCCTAGCTAATAGAGGTTTTATAAGATTACCCGCATCCATAGAACCTTCTACTTTACCTGCTCCTACTATATTATGAAGTTCATCAATAAATAAAATTATTTTTCCATTACTTCTTTGAACTTCTTTCAATACCGCTTTTAATCTTTCTTCAAACTCTCCTCTATATTTAGCTCCCGCAATTAAAGCTCCCATATCTAATGAAAATATTATCTTATCTTTAAGAGTTTCTGGAATATCTCCTCTTACAATTCTTTCTGCAAGACCTTCAACTATGGCTGTTTTACCAACTCCAGGTTCACCTATTAATACAGGATTATTTTTAGTTCTTCTAGATAATATTCTAATAGTTCTTCTTATTTCTTCATCTCTTCCTATGACAGGATCTAACTTATGGTTTCTAGCAAGCTCTACAAGATTCATCCCATACTTTTTTAGAGCATCATAGGTGCCTTCTGGGTCTACAGTATCTACCCTTTGATTTCCTCTAGTTTTAGCTAACGCATTCATAAAATCTTTTTTAACTATCCCATTATTTTTCATTATCTTTCCTGTAAGTCCTTTAAAATCTATATCCATTATTGCTAACATAACATGCTCAACACTAACATAAGAATCTTTAAAATTGTTGGCTATTTTTTCTGCTGCAATAAATACTTCTTCTATGCCTCTTGTAGGGTATACAGAATTTCCAGCAGCACCACTTCCTAACACCTTAGGTAATCTTTCTAATTCACTGTCTATATTATCCCTTAGTGCTTTTAAATTTACCCCTATTTTTTCTAATATATTTGGTATAAGTCCATCTTCTTGCTGTACAAGTGCTGCAAAGAGATGTATTATATCAATTTGTTGATGATTGTAACTTACAGCCAAAGCATTAGAATCATTTAATGATTGTTGTACTCTTAATGTTAACTTTTCTATATTCATACATCTTCTCCTCCTAAGCATATTTTTTATTTTTATGATATATTATATAGTTTATCAATATATCATAAAAATAAAAAGACTATACTACAATGTAATACAATCTTTTTTCATTAAATATATCGTTAAAATCTTTAATTATATGTAAAAAAAGACATCTATTATATCTTCTTTTGAAGGCCTATTGCTAATGTAAAATATTTTATAGCTTCACTTATATCTCCCATCTTATAATACATATTTCCCATTTCCATATATCTTTCATATCGTTCTTGATTATTTGCATATTTAAACAAGGCATCTGTAGAAAGATTCATATACATGTCAGCTTTATCGTAATGTCCAAGCTTTTGTAATATAGCAGATTTAAAGTAATATGACTTTTCTATATGATTTATATCATCACAATCTATAGCCAGATTCAAAGCTTCATTAGAAATTAATTGTGCTTCATCCAGTATACCATTTTCCACCAATACTTCTATACACCTTAGCATACATCCTACTAATTCCTTTTTATCATGTTTTGGATATATATTTAACCCTTCTTTTATATATTTTGTAGCTTTATCCTTATAGCCATTTTCAAACATCGGGATAGCATAGTTTAACATAGCATTAGCTTTTCCCTTGTTATCCTCTTTAAAATATTTATAAGATTTCTCTTCATATTCTTCAAAGTTATCCTTTTCCATTTTTAAGGATAATATAGCAAGTAAATGATAAATTTCTGCATTTTTGGTATCATCCTTCACACTATCTAAAATATCTATAACTGTAGAAATAACTTCATAAGCTTTATCATAGTCTTCTATCATCATATAACATGCTGATTCATTGTATATAACTGTTGATAACATTTCATAATCTTGTATTTCATTTTCAGCTAAATACTTTTTTACAGAATTATAATAGGTAGCTGCTTGTAAATATTCTTTATTCATATATAAATATTTTGCCATATCCTTATAATAAATAAGTCTGCTATTATAAGGATCTGACTTTTGACAAAGATCGTAATACTTAGCGTTTATAATCTGAATATTTTCGAACTTACCAACTTTTAAGTATCCATCAAATAAAATATGTACTATTTCAAATCCCAAGTTATAATATTTGCATTCTAGTGAATATTCCAAATTATATTGGAGTTTCTCCTCTACCTCATCATTAAATTTGCTATTTTTTAACAATTCTATATTGTCTTTTATTTGTTCATCAGTGTTTTTCATAAGATAATCCACATCTAAATTAAGCTTTTTTGCTATATACTCTACAACCCCTCTTTCTGGCACAACCTTACCATTCTCTATACAGCTCATTTTGGATACTGATATTTCATCTTCACATATATCCTTTAATGTAGCCCCTTTATATATTCTAGCTCTTTTAATCTTTTCTCCTGTAGATAATATTTCCATAACTTATCACACCTATCCAAATAAAAATTATTTTCAATGGTTTTTGTACCTAAATATCCTTAATTACTCCTAGTTTCTTAAACATTAATACCCCTTCATTAAGATATTTCGCTGCGCCCTTGTCATCTTTATTTTCTATATAATAATTTCCTAAAATTATTGATATTTCTGCAGCTTCTTTATAAAGTTCCATATTTTTCGCAAAATTCAAAGCCATTATTAAGGTATTTTCTGCCTCCGAACTATTTTGTTCTAACATTTCTACTTTATATTTTAAAAGGTAATATTTTATTAAAGCATCGTTGTCACCATCTTCTATTTTAGATGATATCTCACTTAAAGCCTTTATACAGTTTTCTTTATCTTTTATTTTTATGTAATTTTCACAAATATTTATAAGTGTCTCTACTATTTTAGGATCCTCATTTCTTAAACGCATGTCTTTTGCTTTATTAAAATGTTTAAATGATTGCTCAATATTTTCAAACTCATAAAATAATTTTCCTAAATTGTTTTCAATCTGAGATACTTGAAATGAATCTTTTAACTCTCTGAATATGTCTAAGGTTTTCACAGAATATTTTATAGCATTATCTACATCACCTTTTTTATTATATTGGTCTGCTAATAAAAGAAGTGACTTTGCATAATTCTTTTTATCATCTAGCTTACTAAACTTTTCTTTTGCAAGATAAGTATAGCTTATTGCCTCATTTAAACTTTCTAGTTTATAGAAGGTATTTGCAATATAGTAATATATCTCACCTATCAAGGCATCATCACCCATATTGTTTTCTAAAAATGTCTTCTCTGCTTGCTTTAAATAACTACTAGCGGAATAATAAGCTTTTGCATCAAATGTAACCTTGCCTAAATTTAAAAAGGTTTTTACAATATCTTCATAGCTATTGTTTTTTATGAATATAACATTTGATGATAAAAAAAGTTGTTGTGCGAGTCCATATTCATTTCGAGATTTATGTATGATAGCACTTAGATATAAATTTTTTGCCTTTCTATATTCTAAGTTATATTTTTCTCCATAATATAAAGCCTTTTCTATATATCCAATGGCACTATTTAAATCTTCATTAAGTATATTAGCTTCTGCCATATTCTCAAAAAACAAACAAATCTTTTCTGCTTGACTTTCCTCAGATTCCATAAGATAATCTACAGAAGTTTCAAGGGCATAGGCTAAATATTCTAATAAGTCCATACTAGGATTAGATTTACCTGACTCTACTAAACTTATTTGTCCTGGGGTTATCCTGTCTTTAGCTAAGTCCTTTAATGTCATATTTAATTCTTTTCTCCGTCTTTTAATCTTTTCTCCTAAAGATAAAATCTCCATAATCACTCTTCCTTCATAATATATATTAATAATCTAATACTTTGCATGAATATTCTGTTTTATTATACCATATTTTTAGCGTAAACCCTATATTTTTTAGTATAAATAGAGTATGCTTTAATTTTTTCTTTAGTTTTTTTACATCTTATTACATATTATTACATCCCATCATCATATTCCCATATGCCTATAAGTTTTTATAAGTTCTATTCAATTAAATAAAATCTAAAAAAGAGAAGCTTAATAAAAATTAAGCTTCTCTTTTTTTGTATCATTATTTCATAAAATTTGACATTCCGCTGTACATGCTGTCCGCTACATTTCTTATGCTTTTTCCTGATCTTTTAATCTTCTTTTTAGTTTTTTTGTCTATCATGTCAGTACTCATCATGCTAACAGCAGCACCTATAGCAATTCCAGTAGTCATTCCTGTGATAAATTTAGTCTTTTTCATGTTTAACCACCCCTTTTTTTTATTTCTATAGGTAGTTTATACACTTTTTATATTATTAAACGTTGTAATAATTGGAGAATGAATAAAACCTTATTTTAAAAGATTAATTATAATATTATCTTTTAATTTAATATCCAATGATTTTAAGTATTTATTAGTATCTTTAAGTGAAAGGTTTTTTATTTTTTCTATAGCATACAATATTTCATTTTCACCTTCTACACTATTTATTGTTTGTAACCCCATGTTTTGATTTTTACTTTCTTTCATAGAACCTTCATTAAAAATTTTAGAAACTTTTATATTATCTTTAGAAGACTCACTTACTATGTCTCCGATATCTTCAATTATATGCTGGTTTATTACTTTTATTTCTTGTTTTTTAAGTAATTTGTTGAATACATTTTTTATTTCTACTCCTGCAGCAGATTTTGCAAGTTCATCTGCTAGCTCATTATATAAGTCTAAGGTATGACTATCTACTTTAACAAATATTATTTCTAATCCATTTTCTTTCATAGCATAATTCATGAAATTATAATAATCTTGCGATGATTTTCCTTTTCTTTCCCAATATCCTGTAGCATGGTGGCTTATTCCTTCATAATCATGAAATATTATTATATTCTTGTAACCTTCTTTTAAAGCATATTCAGTTCCTTTAAGTGCAGCTTTAAGTTCACCTGCTATTTGCCTTGAACACTTTTCGCTATCTTCTATACCGCTTCCTTTTTCAACATATACAATTTCATCTTCTATTATAACCACAAATCCATATCCATAAACTCCAGTTACTATGTTAAAGCTACCATCTACATATATTTGAGGAATATTTTTTGGATACTCATCTATACCTTTTTTAAGAAGTTTACTATCACTTTTTAAAAAGTTTTCTGCTTCCACCAAAGATTCAAAGCTTTTATATTTAGCACTCTTTACGCCTTTAACATAACTTAAACACTCGTTCCAACTAGTAACGATTTCATTTGTTACCTTTTGACCCTTTAGACTATCATACCCCTCTTTTATGGCATAAAACTTCTTTCCCATTTATTACCTCACCTTATTTTTTATGAAAATTTTAAAATAACACTATATAATTTATCAACATTTGTTCCACCACTAAATTTATTTATATAAGTTATGGCTTCTTTTAATACTATAATTATATTATTTTTACCCTCCCAATTTTCTAATATAATAGGGAGCGGTACATCATTAACTATTCTATTGATTGCAAAAAATGCTACTGCAAATTCATCTATCTTACCTATAAAAGGTATTCTATCTGGAATAATATCAAATGGCAGAGCTAAATAAGCAATAGATGTACCTAGTGCTATTTTAGTCTTCGTCTTAACTCTTTTATCTTTAAATATTCTATAAATTAAAGATAAAATATCCGGAATAATCATTGCCCATTCAATAGTTTCTTTATACGTTTCTGGTAGGTTTTGTGTAACCTTTTCTCTAGTTATAGAGTAACAATCTTTAACCTTTTCTAAATTTTCAATATCATCATAAATTATATCTTCTTTGACATCCTCAATTTTTAAAGATTCTACACTTTTATTTAATGAAATTTCTAAAGTTGAAACTGAAACTTCCACATAAGATTTTAATAATTCTATATAATCTAATTTAAATGTTACATAAGGTACAGCTTTTAATAATATATTTAAATCTAATTTAACATTATCTTCTTTAACGTATACGCCCTTTTGTTTTAAATCCTCTATAACCTTCTTTAAGGTATATTTTTTAAGTGGTGATATTACCCCTATCTTGTACACCTTAAGAGATGTGAGCTTTAAATTTATCTCATTGTTATAAAAACTTCCAAAAGCTAAAGTAAGTTTAAATGGTATATCTATGACCTTTTTATATGAGCCTATTACTTGTATAAATTCGTTTATTAAAATAGATTTAATTTTAAGACCTTCTACATTTAAATATTCATCTATAATTCCAATTAAATCTTCTTCTGATAATTTAACCTTCACATTAGAAACTAACATAGCAATCCACTTCCTTTTACTAAATAAGCTAAAATATAATTGATTTTTAAAAGCATTTTATTCTTTAAATAATATAAAAGAAATTATAAGACCTCCTACAAGACCTCCTAAATGACCGAAGTTATCTATATTAGGTATGGTAATGCCTATCAATATATTAACAACTATAACTGATAATATGTTTCTTAAAAATTCTTTACCTATTTTATGCTTCATTTTATATGCAAAAATAAGAGATGCTCCTAGAAGTCCAAAGATTGCACCTGAAGCACCCACCGAAGTACTTTGTGAAAACATATAAGAAGCTAGTGATGAAGTAATTCCTGAAAGAAAATATATAATCAAAAATTTCTTTCTCCCATAAAAGCTCTCTACTATTTCACCTGTAGTTCTAAGGGCATACATATTTAATCCTAAATGTAGCAAACCTCCGTGTAAAAACATGGCCATAAATAATCTGTAATATTGACCTGCATTTATTAGCTCATTGTTTTTAGCACCAAGAAACAATAATACCTTTATGTCTATATCAAATATACTTTGAGATAAATAAGCTGATATTATAAATATGAATATATTTATTCCTATAAGTGTATAGGTAGCTTTATATTCATTTATTGATTTTTTAAGGGTTCTTTTTTTAGTGTTACCACTTTTATCATTTTGGGCTAGCTTTGAAATTAATCCTGCGAAGTTTTTTATCTGCTCACTACTCCCAACCAATCCACCATTGTCCGAATCTAATATTATAAAATTATAGTTTTGATTTTCTAATATATCTAAATAGTCATTTGTAAATTTATCTATTATTATATTGTTAAGACTTAATGCCTTAATGCCTTTTTCCCTCATATATTCTAGCGCTAAGAAACTTTTGTTTGCGAAGTCTTCTTTAGTGGAAAATGTAACTACAAAGGCATTTTCATTTTCATACTTTATAACTAAAGAACCTTTAGAGTCGTCCTTTGATATCTTATATTCTTCTAAACTAAATCCGTAATCTTTTATCAAAGATGAAATAATATTATTAATATACTTTTCTCTCATACATCCTCACTTTTTAATTAATCTATATATTATAAATTAATATTTTCATTGTAATGATTCTATCTTACATAATACTCAAGCTATTTTCAACAAATTAAGCAACCTTTATACTTATTTCAATCTTTAGCCATTACTTTGAATCATAATTTTTTGTATGCTTAGTAGACACATTCTACAGATAAATTTATATGTTCTAATAAATTTACTTCATAAAATTTTATAGGTGTTTTGTCCTCTCCATGATAAAGCACCCTTATTACTGGTCTATCAGGGAATCCCTTGTTTTGCTTTATTACATATCCTTCTACTCCATCTGAAAGTTTTAGACATGAACCTAGTGGGTATACTGCAAAGGTTTCCTTAAATACTTTAACCACCTCTTCATCAAAGAACTTTCCTGATCCCGCTAGTATAAGTTCATAAGAATCCTTTGGATTAAATTTTGTTCTATAACTTCTATCATTACTAACTGCATCGTATACATCACAAACTGATATTATTTTTGCATTAAGACATATATCATTACCTTTTAGTCCAAATGGATATCCTGTTCCATCTACCCTCTCATGATGTTGTAATATGGCATCTGTTACCTTTACAGAAAGGTCCGTGTTTGACCTTAATATATCTGCCCCATATATTGGATGTTTCTTTATTTCTAAATATTCAACATTTGAAAGCCCTTGTGATTTATTTAATATATCCTTACTTATTTTCACCTTTCCCATATCATGAAGTGTAGCTGCAATTCCAAGATTTATAATATCTGATCGTTTAAAGGCCATATTTATACCTAAAAACGCAGCCATTATTCCAGTATCAATACTATGTACAAATGTATAATTATCATGAGTTTTTATATCATTTAAACTTTTATTTATATCTCCAAACTCTATTATGTAGTTCATAAGTTCTTCTACTTTAATTAAGGAATCCATGATATCCACTCTATCATTTAAGGTGATCTTTTTTACTATGCTACTCATACCTTTTAATGTATCTATCTTTAATTCATTAAGCCTTATATCTTCTAAGTCTAAATCTGAAAGTCTCTTATCTTCTATATAAACATAAAGCACCTCTAATTGTTTTAGTCTATTTATATAATTAAGTGTTAAACTAACTCCAGCCCTTAAAAGTATTTTTCCATCACTAGAAAATATACTTTTTGCTAGTATATCACCAGGTTTAACTTTTAATATAAATTCTATCCGCATAATTCACCTCGTAAAATTCTTTTTTTACTGTAACAAAATAAGTATATATGAAGAATAGCTCCTTTAACTATGTTATTAAAATATACTAACCCTACTACATTAGTATAAATTAAAAAAGGTGAAGTCTCAATACACCTTCACCTTATAATTTAAAATTTATCCAGCTTATTTTTCTAACATATCTAAAAGTTCATTAAATCTAGCTATAGTAGCTTCCAAAGGTTTTGATGTAGTCATATCAACCCCTGCTGTTTTTAATATATTAATAGGATAATCACTACCACCACTTTTTAAGAATCCTTTATATTTTTCTAATGCATTTTCGTTGTCTTCTAATATAGTTTTTGCAAAGGCACTTGCAGCCGCATAACCTGTAGCATACTGATAAACATAAAAGTCAGAATAAAAATGTGGTATTCTTGCCCATTCCATATCTATTCCCTCATCTACAATCATATCAGGTCCAAAGTACTTAACATTTAAGTCATGCCATATACTGCACAAATCCTTACTATTTAATGGTTTCCCATTTTCTATACTCTCGTGAACTAAGATTTCAAATTCAGCAAACATAAGTTGTCTGAATACTGTAGTTCTTATTTGTTCTAATTCTTGATTTATTAAGTATAATTTTTTATTTTCGTCCTCTTCTTTATTTATAAGGTGGTGAATTAAAAGTGCTTCATTTGTAGTTGAAGCAACCTCAGCACAAAATAAAGTATAATTAGAATATACCTGTGGTTGATTTTTTCTTGAATAATATGAATGTATAGAATGGCCCATCTCATGTGCGAAGGTAGAAACATCATTTATGCTATAGTTATAGTTTAAAAGAACATAGGGCATAGTATCATGACATCCCCAAGAATATGCTCCCCCTCTTTTACCTTTGTTTTCAAATACATCTACCCATCCATTATCTACGCCCTCTTTAAATATACTTAAATATTCTTCTCCAAGTGGCTTTAAACCTTCTTTTACTATTTTAATAGCTTCCTCAAATTCAATATGTTCTTTTGGTATATCTATTACAGGAACATATAAGTCATACATATGCATCTCATCTAATCCTAGTAATCTTTTTTTCACACTTACATACCTATGAAGTGAATCTAAATTCTTGTTTATAGTATCTATAGATTTATAATAAACTTCTACTGGTATATTATTTGGCTTCAATGAACTCTCTAAAGATGACTCATATTTATTAGCCTTTGATACAAATATAAAGTTTTTTACTGAAGATGTTAAAGAACTAGTTAAAGTATTTTTAAATTTACTATAAGTATTAAATAAAGCCTTAAAAGCTTCTTCCCTAACTCTTCTGTCCTTTGACCTTATAAAGGTTGCATAATTAACCTCTGTAAGTTCAACCTCTTTATTATTTTCATCCTTTATATTTGGAAATGTCATATCTGCATTAGTAAGCATACCAAATATATTACCTGGAGCTTCAAGACAATCTGAAACAGAAGCAAGCATTTCTTCAAGTTCTCTAGAAAGTGTATGAGGTTTCATTATAATTATCTGCTTGAAAAAGAACTTATACATATTTAGTTCCTGTATTTCGTCTATGTTCTTCAATAATTCTTCTTCATTTAATGATAATATTTCTGGAACAAAAAATGCATTTATACTAGAAAGTTCCGCTAAATAGCCATCTATCTTTTCCTTTATAGTTTGAAATTCTGTGTTAGCTGTATCTTCATCTGATTTAAGATGAGCGTATACAAATAATACTTCTGCTTTTCTTGATATCTTTTCTTTTAAATTAAGATATGCTATTAAATTTTTAGGATCACTAAGTGTCCCTGGAAATTCCTTCAGCTTTAAAGCTTCTATCTTTAGCTGCTGAAAATCTTCTTCCCACCTTCTTGAATCTTTATATACCTTTTCTATATTCCATTTGTATTGTGAAGCTATTTCCTCTCTTGTTTTTAATCTTTTTACTTCTGTCATAAAAACTCCTCCTTTAATAAACCACATATAAACACTGTATCATAGCAAAACTTAAATTGCTATTACAATAGTATGAAGATTCTTGAATCTATATATATCATTACTTAATCTGTTCTAATATATTTGTTGAAGCCTTAAATATATTCCTCTTTTTTACCTTGTATGTCTACATAAACCTTTTTAATAGCTTCATCTATTAAATTACATATTTCATTTATTTTGTAACTCATAATCTCTCTCTTCTCATCATAAGGAAAGCTTATGAGCCACGTAGGGTTATATTCCTCATCTTTATCTTTTATTTCATATCCCTTTTCTATGAAAGCCTTTGTATCAAACAAATCAAATATAGCTGAATATTCCCATTCCTCAACATCCTTATCAGTATCAAAGTAAAGGCTCACCATGCCGTCTATACAAAATAGTTTCCTTACATAATTCCCTCCGTCCCCTACTTCATAACTTCCAAGTTCTCTTAAAAATAAATTAGTATCTTTTTCTTTCTCCATAATCACTAATGATGAAAAATCCATAATAGTCCTCCTTATTTATAATCCCTTATTTTTGTACTTACTTAAAGTTTTAAAATATACCTTAACATATAATATACTAAATTAAATAGGATGTTTCAAAGGAAACCCTATACTCTAAGTTAAATCAGCTTATCTTTATAATTTATAAGCCTATACTTATTATATATTAGTTATCTCTTTAAAACATCCTAAATTTTCTTCTTACTTATTAATTTAAACTATCATATATCTTCTGTAAATTCTCTCTCATAGTTTCTATATAATTACCCTCTGACTCTAAAGTATTAATAGTATCTGTCTTCGCACCAATCTCTCTAGCTAAAGTCTCCGAGACCTTAGGGCTGACATTTTGTTCCGTAAATACAGTTTTTAAATTTACTTCTTTCCCAATGCCTACCAATTCCTTAATCTTTTGTGGTGTAGGTTCTCCCTCTGCAAAAACATCCTCCACACTATATTGCTGAAGGTCAAAATCTCTACATAAATATGCAAAAGCTGCATGACCTGTTACAAATGTTTTATTTTCAAGTGGCTGTATCTTACTTTGGTACTCATCTTTTAAGTCATCCAGTTCTTTTTCAAATCTTTTGTAATTTTCTTCGTAATAGTCTTTATTAGAAGAATCTATCTTAACTAAAGCTTCTTTTATATTATTAGCCTCTACCTTAGCTTCTTTAAGACTTAACCAAACGTGAGGATCAAACTGACCATGTTCATGTGCTTCCTCTTTTGAGGTTTCTATTAAATCTGCACCTTTAGATGCTTCGACTACTACCAAATTTTTATTATCTACACTTTTTAATATGTCATCTGCCCAGTGCTCCATTTCTAAACCATTATATATAAATAAATCCGCCTTAGACATATTTTTCATATCTTTTGCTTTAGGCTCAAAATCGTGCGCTTCTACTCCACTTGGTACTATAGTTGTAATATCAATTTTTTCTCCTCCTATAGCCATAGCAAATTCAGTCATAGCATTAAAGCTAGATACTACAAATATCTTTTTTTCTGCTTGAGCCTTATTGTCTCCTGCCTCCTTTTTATTTACACAAGATGATAATAATATCACCATACACAGTGGCCCTATAATTTTAAATAACTTCTTTTTCATTTTTTCCTCCTAGCGTATCTTTTCTCTTGCAAATCATTTGCATTAAGTATATAATAATATACGAGGTAATCATTGTCAACATACAATTTAAAATACAGGGAGCTGAAATATTTGATTATAATAAAAGACTTATGCTTTTCCTATGAAGGCGCTAAACCATACATATTAGACCACGTAAATTTGACTATTCCTACGGGCAGTTATTTTTCAATAGTGGGTGAAAACGGCAGTGCCAAAAGCACTTTAATAAAACTTGTGTTAGGATTATTAAAACCAATAAAAGGCGATATTAAAGTAAATACATCAAATATTGCTTATGTTCCTCAAAAACTTGACAGTTTTAATTCTGAATTTCCAATAACTGTTCATGAATTATTATCTAATCACAAAAAAGTGTGTAAAATAAATGATGCCAAAGCCATTGATAAGAGTTTAGAAATAGTTTCTATGACAGCTTACAAAAATAAATTAATAGGGAGCCTTTCTGGTGGGCAACAACAAAAGATATTCATAGCTAGAGCTTTGATGGGATCTCCAAAACTTATAATTTTAGACGAGCCATCCACAGGAATTGATTTTCAAAGTCAAAAAGAAATATATTCTATAATAAAATCCTTAAATACAGAAAATAATATTACTGTTATATCTGTTGAACACAATTTAGACGCTGTTCTAAAAAACTCTACTCATATATATGAGCTAAATTCCGACACTGGAAATGGTATTTTGTATAATGCTAAGGAATATAGAGATAAAATTTTAAATGTTTATAACGAAAGGTAGATTTACATGTTGCAATTTGAATTTATGAGAAATGCCTTAATGGCAGGACTTTTTGTATCCATACTCTGTCCCTTTGTAGGGCTGTTTTTGGTTCTTAAAAGATATTCTATGATGGGTGATACCCTATCTCATGCTTCCTTTGCTGGTATAGCTATAGGTTTAGTATCAGGTTTAAATCCAATTATTACATCTTTTATTTTTACATCCGCTTGCGGCCTTCTAATTGAATATTTAAGAAACTATTATAAAAAATATTCAGAACTTGTAATGTCTATAATATTAACCCTTAGTATAGGTATCGCAATCTTAATAATGAGTACAGGAAAAGCGGGCTCAAGTGTTAATTCTATATTATTTGGAAACATGCTAACAGTTTCAAAATCAGATTTAATATGGATGGCTATAATAGGTGTTATATCTTTCATCTTTATATTCTTTTTATACAATAAATTAATCTATGCTACCTTTGATGAAGAGGGTGCTAAAGTTTCTGGAGTAAATGTATCTTTAGTTAACTATATCTTCACTCTTATAGTAGCTGCTACAATATCTATATCCATAAGAATATTAGGAGTACTTGTTATCTCTTCAATGATTGTTGTACCTGTTGCTACAGCTATGCAACTAAAAAAAGGTTTTAAGAGTACACTTTTATATTCTATATTGTTTGGATTTATAGATATATTTACAGGATTTTTCATATCCTATAAGTTAGATACTGCTACTGGAGGTACTATTGCTTTAACGTCTGTAGTAGTTTTAACTATAATATTGATAATAAATAAATATCGTAGGTGAATTTTATGAATACAACAGAGTTATTGAAAAATAAGACTATAAAAGCTACTAAAGCAAGAATTATAATTTATAATATAATAGCTGATTGTGATTGTGGAATAACTGCAGAATACATCCACAATAAATGTTTAGAATCTAATATAAGCATAAACTTATCAACAGTATACCGAAGCTTAGATTTATTTGAAGAAAAAGGCCTTGTAGAAAAATACGATTTTGGCGAAGGCACATATAATTACACATTAAAAAAGCATAACCACAAACATTTACTAGAATGTAGTCTTTGTCATAAAGAGGTAGAGCTTCAATGTCCAATGCAACAAATTGAGGAGCTTGTAAAAAATAAAACAGGATTCACATTAGTGGAACACGAACTAAAGATGAAGGGTATTTGTAAGGATTGTAAAAATCATAAACAATAGTAATTAAAAAAGATCACATTTAAAATGTGATCTTTTTTTGCTTTTATATCATATTATCACTATATTAAATAGCATGTAGTATGAAGTTAATTAAAAACATAAAGGATATTATATACATAGGAACTGATATTTCTTTATGCTTTTTACTAGCTAATTTTACTATAGGATATGCCACAAACCCAAAAGCCATACCATCTACGATGCTGAAAGTAAGCGGTATCATAGCTATAATCAAAAAAGCTGGAAATCCTTCTGTAAAATCATTAAAATCTATATTTAATACGTTTTTAATCATTAAACTACCTATTATTATCAAAATAGGAGCTATAGCGCTATTAGGTATAATTTTAATTATAGGCATAAATATTATAGATAGTAAAAATAGTATTCCTGCTGTAAATGATGTGAGACCACTTTTGCCACCTGCAGCAATTCCTGCTGCACCTTCAATTGATACTACTGTTGGACTTGTTCCAACTATAGCACAATTAATAACTGACATAGCAGTAGCTTGAAAGGATTTTTTAAACTTTTCAGGCTTACCTAGCATCACATTTACCTGTCCATGGATTAATCCAAGATTTTCAAATATAAGTACCAATAATATAGAAAATGTGGACACAATAAATGAACTTGAAAATATATTGCTAAAGTCCATATGACCTATTACTTCTTTATAGCCTCCAAGGGAAAACCCTGAAAAAGAAATCTGCGATAAGTCAATTAAACCAAAACCTGCTGAAAGGAGTACTCCTAAAAACATACTTATAAGAAAGTTTCCTTGAACGTTCTTCACAAATAACACCAATGTAATTATAAGGGTTATAAGCGTTACATAAACTGCTGGATCACTAAGATTTCCAAGTGCAACAAATGTTGTTTCATTTGAAACAATTATTCCACTTTTTTGAAGTCCTATAAAGGTAATCATAAGACCTATTCCTACAGTTATAGCCTCTTTTAATGATGTTGGAATTGATTTTGTTAATATCTCACCAAGTTTTGTAAAGGCTACCACAGCAAACAAAATTCCTGCAATAAACACTGATGCTAATGCTTGTTCCCAGGTTAATCCCATAGTTTTAACTATGGTATAAGAAAACATAGCATTAACTCCCATACCAGGAACCAATATCATTGGTGACTTTCCCCAAAATGCTGACAACAAACATCCAACAAAAGTAGATAACACTGTAGCTATAACCGCCGCTTCCATAGGTATGCCAGCATCTGCTAGTATGGCTGGATTCACCGCTATTATGTAAGCAGCAGCAAAAAATGATGTAAGCCCTGCTAACATTTCTTTTTTTCTAGTAGTTTCATTAATATCTAAGTCAAATAATTTATTCAATTCTTTTCCTCTTCATATCTTTCCCTCTCCCACCCACAATTACACTTATTATGTGCAAATGCACTAATATTATAACAAATAATATTATAAAGTCAAAGGGATTATTTACCTCGAAAATATTAATTTAAGTCCTAATATAATTAATATTATGCCTCCTATATAATCTGCATACTTACATATAAATTCTATTTTTCTAAAAAATATACTTATTATAAATGCTATACTTGTAAGAATACAAGTTACCATTCCTATAAATAAACTTATTTCAATAAGTAACATTAAACTATTTATCGTCTCAAAAAATGTAAATCCTATAACTAAAGCATCTATACTTACGGATATGCCTAATAATATACACATCTTTGGCTTCAAAAAAATATACTTCTTTTTATCTTCCATACCTTCCATTATCATTGTTATACCAACTACCGCTACTATAATGCCTCCTAATATACTAGAAGTATAATTTACATACTTATTAAATATAAGGCTGCCACAGGAACCTATTAACATAAATAAGGTTTGGAAAAATGAAAAAGACATACAAAAGCATACCTTATTCTTAAACTTAATATTTGAATTAATTCCTATACTTAGTGCTACTCCAAAGGCATCTAAAGATAAAGCAATAGCCACTACAAATATAGATAAAAGTGTCATGTTTTTCCCCTTTCAAACATGCTGACAATGTTAATTAATATATATTATTTTACTTAGAAATATATTCAAATATCATATTAAAAAGAATAACTTTTTAAACAATATTAAGGTGATAATAATTCTAATATTAATCATATGATACTATCATTTCCTTATATATTTCGTTAAAAGCCTTTATTTTTCTTATTATATATTATATATTATTAATTGATGAATATTTTATACTCATAATAGCTTATATAGTATATAACATATATGTAAAGGAGATAATTGTAATGTGTAATTGCCTTATTGCTCAATCTGGCGGTCCTACTTCTGTTATAAATTCAAGCGTTGTAGGTCTAGTAGATGAAAATACAAAATTAAACATATTTAATACAGTGTACGGAGGGTTAAATGGTATAGAGGGTATCTTAAATGAAAATCTAATAAATTTATCAACCTGTGATAAAAATATATTAGATACCTTTAAACTTACCCCTTCTTCTGGATTAGGTTCTTGTAGATATAAAATGAAAGATTATAATAACGATGAAAGTGAATATATTAAAATCTTTGATATATTTCAGAAATTAAACATTAAAGCCTTCTTTTACATAGGTGGAAATGATTCTATGGATACTGTTTCAAAGCTTAGCAAATATGCTGAAAATAAAAATATAGATGTTAAAATAATGGGTATACCTAAAACCATAGACAATGACCTTCCAATAACAGATCACACTCCTGGCTTTGGAAGTGCTGCAAAGTTTATATCCACAGTAGCTTTAGAAACATACTTAGATTCTTCAGTTTATATAAATAACGGTATATTTATATTAGAAACTATGGGAAGAGATGCAGGATGGCTTGCTGCTAGTGCTTCTTTAGCAAAACTTAATAATAAACCTATAGCTGATTTTATATATCTTCCTGAGATAGCCTTTGATACCGATGCCTTTATAAAGGATGTTAAAGAAAAGTTCAAAAAACAAAATCATGTATATATAGTTGCCTCTGAAGGTTTAAAGGATAATGATGGAAACTTCTTATCTACTCTTCAATCTGCGGAATGCCATGATAACTTTGGACATGCTCAATTAGGAGGTGTTGGAAATTATCTAAAGAGTTTAATTTTAGATAATCATATAACAACTAGGGTTAAGTCCTTAGAACTAGGGGTACTTCAAAGATGTGCCATGCATATATCCTCTTCTATAGACGTGGAGGAAGCCTATGCTTCTGGTGCTGCCGCTCTTAGATTTGCGAAAGATGGTATGTCCGGATATATGGTTGGAATTAAGAGAATGGCTGGTAGCACTTATTTAACTGAAACCTTTCCTATAAAAGCATCCACTGTGGCTAACAATGTTAAATACATACCTAGAGATTGGATCAATAAAGAAGGTAATGGTGTAAATGAATTGTTTTATAACTACGCAAATCCTCTTATTTCTGGTAATGTAGAATTATTATATAAGGATTGTATACCAAGCTATCATATTTTCAATAAATAACTTTTAAATATTTTAAGTTTCAGATGGGCTTAAATCCCATCTGAAACTTAAAACTTATTAAAATAATTATACCTACCATTGATATAGTCTAGTGCTGATATAAAACAATCTATTTCTTCTTTTGTGTTGTATATTCCAAAACTCACTCTAACCATTCCAGGCTTTGGTAAATTCAAGTTACTTTTATAGTATTTTATCTCTTTAGGTGGTATTTTAAGAAGTCTTTGTACATAAGGTTGAGCACAAAAGCATCCTGACCTAACTTCAATTCCATAATATTTATATAGCATTTCAGCTACCTTTTCATGATGAAGTCCTTTTATATTAAAGCTCACTATGCCTAATCTATCGTTGTCCATTTTAGTGCTTCCATATATACTTATATATTCTCTTTTATTTAAATTACAAAGTAAATATCTTGTAAGCTCTCTTTCATGTCTTTCTATGATATCCATATTTAAATATTCCATAACCTTTAATGAAGAAATAAGCGCAACCACCCCCATAAAATTTGGTGTACCTGCCTCCTCCTTCAAAGGAACATCCTCCCATACCACTTCTTCCCTAGTAACAAATTTCACAGTTCCTCCACCTTTACAATCGGGCTCTCCTCCATCAAAGGCCTTCTTTTTACCTATAATTACGCCTATGCCAAAGGGAGCATACATCTTATGTGCAGAAAATACCAAATAATCTATAACAGCTTTACTATTATCTTTTTTAATACATATCTTTTTATGAGGTACCACCTGAGCTCCATCCACTATAATTTCCGCTCCATAGTTATGACATATTTCAGCTATCATATATATATCATTAATAAACCCTGTAACATTTGATGCTCCAGTTAATGTTACATATTTAACCCTTCCATTATAGTATTCAAGCTTCTCATAAAGACTTTCTATAGATAATCTTCCATCCTTATCTATGTCTATATAATCTAAGTTGCATTTACCCCTCCAAGGCAAATCATTAGAATGGTGTTCCATATAGGAGGAAAGAACTACATCATCTTTATTATAAATTAATCTATTAGATAATTTATTTATGCTCTCTGTAGTATTTTTAGTGAAGATAACCGTATATTCATCACTAGGTGCCATAAAATATTTTAGTATAGCTACCCTAGCCTCTTCATAGAAATTCGAACAAATATTAGACTTGTAACCTACCCCTCTATGAACTGAACCATAGTAAGATGAAAAGTATTTTATATTATCAAGTACATACTTAAAAGGCGGTGTAGTAGCTGCATTATCAAAATTTATAGTTTTCACTATTTTACCAGTATCTAACTTTATATAATGATCTATTTCAGAAAAAAAGTTTTTATAATCTATAAACATAAAAATTCCTCCCTGTTATATTATTAATATTCATCTACTTTATAATATGGTACTGTTTTATAATATTATTTTAACTTGTAACAAATTATATATGATTACATAGTATATATTGTAGTTTAAAAATGGAGGTATTATTTTATGTGTGAAAAAGACTCCTTTGTGGAAAAAGACGATGATATAAACTTTGTCCCTTGGGTTCAAGATCCAGATGTTATCTCTAATATGCAGGACAATTTTAGAATCACTGAAGATTCAACGGTAGCTTCTATAGGTATGATGTGTAATCCTAACATGATGCAACCTATGGATATGATGTGTAATCCTAACATGATCCAGCAGCCTATGGATATGATGTGTCCTTCTAATAATATGATGCAACATATGCATATGATGTGTCACCCTAATATGATGATGTGTCCTATGCATATGATGGGTAATCCTAATATGTTAAATCCTATGATGGGACCGCCTTGTAACATACCGCCAAAAATGGACAATAAGATTCCAACTCATGATCCTTGCGCAAAGGGATGTAGAGAAATTGACCATGTTAATTATTCCGATGATTTTAGAAGTAAAGATAAAGATGTGGAAAAAATATTAAGAAAGATAGAATGTAATAATCCAATGATAATGAAAACTTTAATGTGCTACAATATGCCTTGTAATCTTGCAAGAAATATAATGAAAGATATAATAAAACTCACATTAACGTATAAGTAATCCATATAAATATAAATAAAAAGTAGAAGTTTAAAGTATGTACTTTATAACTTCTACTTTTTATTTATATGCACAACTATATATATTGTGATATTTTTTAATTTTAACCTTTCTAAAGTATATTATATTAATTTTTATAACCTTTGACTCCTTTATTACTTTTAATTATTTCTGTCATCACATCTATCCTCGCTATATCAAATCTTTTAAATTGATCTTTTGCATAAGGTAAGTTGTTATATACCTTCCAATATCCAGTAGCAAGGCACTTTTTATTATTATCAATAAAGTCTTTAACATCATCAATAGGATATCCTAAAAATAATCCTATCTCATGAGGACAGGCTAAAGAAAATCGTTCTTTTAATTTAAATAAAACTTCATTTAGATTCATATCTTTATTATACCCATATTGTAATAAAAACTCTAACCTTTCTTCATTATAAATTACCTCTTCAAGTTTATCTCTATTGTAAATCATAATACCGCTACTCCTTTCATCTTCCCTGATTTTGAAATAATCCAACTTTAAATCATGTAATACTTCTTCTTTGTTAATGTCCCACAAATTACAAAGATCTCTTTTTTCATTTGTAAGTGTTACTATTGAAGCAGGCTTTATTTGTTTTATAGTAGGTGCTATATGATAATATATCTTAGCCTTAATATAATCATTATCTTGGAACTTTTCTATCTTATTTAAATAACTATAGGTAATATACTTTATCAATATAATCAATCCTTTAATATTTTTATTGATTATTTTTTAAAAATTGCTTTATATTTTGATCTAAGTAACTAATAGATCTTCTAGAATATATTATGTTAGTATCATTTTCTTTTACTCTTCCTTTTATGGTCTTACTTAATTGATGTCCTATAAAATCTGTTAAAACTAAAACCAGGTCAGTATTTACAGGTATATCTAATTTTAAATCGCCCTTTTTTCTTCCTGTAATGTGATTTATAGTTTCAAAACCATTTCCCCTTAAATAATCTTTAATATTTCCAAGCTTATCTCCACCTATTACCAGTATACTCATAATAATCACTCCTTATATATTTTGTTCTAATAGCAAATTCTATACATTATATTTTATATCTTTTCATATTAATATCAATAATCATTCTCAATTGTATTGTATAATATTTTTCTTTTTTTGTAAACACTATTATGATATGTTTTTAAAAAAATAGAAGACTTCTCATAATTATGAGAAGCCTTCTTAATATATATTGAAAATTTTATTTCTTATTCATATCTTAATGCTTCTATAGGGTCTAATTTAGCAGCCTTACGCGCAGGGTATATTCCGAAAAATATTCCTACTGCTGAAGAAAATAGTATAACACCTAAAATAGATTGTAATGACAATATAGGTGTAATATTTACAAAGCTACCTATAATATAAGCGGCTCCAATACCTAATATCATTCCAATAACTCCTCCTAGCAAAGAAATTATAATAGCTTCTGCTAAAAATTGAAGTAATATTGTATTAGTAGTGGCCCCTATTGCTTTTCTAATGCCTATTTCCCTAGTTCTTTCAGTTACAGACACTAACATTATATTCATAACCCCAATACCTCCAACTAAAAGAGATATTGCTGCTACAGCCCCTATAAATGCGGTAAATATGTCTACTACCTTATTTATTTGGTCTAGTTGCTTTAAAATATTTTCCCCCTTATAAAGATCCCTACCTCTATTATTATGTCTTATTTCTAATATATTTATAGCCTTTGTTGCAGCTTCTTCACCCTTATCTTGATCTTTACTTGCAATCATCATAGAATCAATTACAAAATCATTAGGAAATAAATCTTTTAAAACTGCTATAGGTACTATTGTAAATGCTGGGATATTTTCATCTACTCCTCCATAGGAAAATCCTGTGCTTTTATAAACCCCTATTATTGTAACCTTTTTAGGCGAAGTTTTTTGTCCCATCACAACTGTTTTTCCTATAACATCTGCATATCCAAAAAGACTTTTAGCCCCTACCTCATCTATTACAACTACAGGCTTTCCTTCATTGGTCTCTTTTTCAGTGAAAAACCTACCATAAATAATCTCTAAGTTTTGAATATAATTTAAATCTTCATTACCGCCAGATATAATGGACACCTTGCTTTTATCTTCACTTCTTATAACGCCTTGCTTTTGAGACACAGGAGTTATGTATTTTATGAGCTCTACCTTTTCTTTTATCTGTCTTATATCTTCTAAGTTAATATAATCAGAGGATTCAGCTTTTTGTGTATTAATTTTTATATTAATAGTTGATGCTCCTATTTTTTCGAACTCCCCGACTATACTATTTTTTCCACCTCTTCCTAATGCCAATATAGTTATAACAGAGCTTATACCAATTATTATACCTAACATAGTAAGGAATGATCTAAGCTTGTTGGCCTTTATACTATCTAAAGCCATTTTAAAATTTTCAACAATATTCAAATTCATCCCTCCTATTTAGATAACTTACTTTTTGATTCTACATACTTATCTAGTATTATCCTATCTTTAACAATATCATCCGATACAATTTCTCCATCTTTAAACCTCACTATTCTTTTCGTATATTGTGCTATATCTGGCTCGTGAGTTACCATAAGTATAGTTGCTCCTTCATCATTTAAAGTTTGAAATATCCTTATTATTTCTTCTGAAGACTTAGAATCTAAATTTCCTGTTGGCTCATCTGCCATTATTACTGCTGGAGAATTTACTATAGCTCTTGCTATTGCAACCCTTTGCTTTTGCCCTCCAGATATTTCATTAGGTCTGTGTTTTATTCTATCTAATAATCCTACCTTTTGTAAAGCACTAAGAGCTCTATCTCTTCTTTCACTTTTAGATACTCCAGCATAGGCCATAGGAAGTTCTACATTTTCTAATATGCTCATTCTAGGCAAAAGGTTAAAAGACTGAAATACAAAGCCTATTTCTTTATTCCTTATGTATGCAAGTTCATTATCTGAAAGATTTGAAATCTCCTTGTCATTTAATGTGTATTGTCCTTCGTCAAATTTATCTAAGCAACCTAGTATATTCATAAATGTAGATTTACCTGATCCTGAGGGACCCATAATTGATGTAAATTCTCCCTTATCTACTTTAAGACTTATTTCATTTAAAGCCTTAAATGTAATTTGTCCTGTTTTATATATTTTAACTATATCTACAACTTCAATCATTTTATATCACCCACAGATGCTTCTTTTACTAAAGATCCATCCTTTATAGCAGCAGTTGGATTTAAAATAACTGTATCTCCTTCATCTAGACCCTCCATTACCTCTGCTTCCATATCAGACTGCAATCCTAACTTTATTAGTTTTTCTACGGCTTTGTTTTCTACCATTATATATGCATAATTTTTACCTTGTTTATCTGATCTAATAGCTTCTGCTGGTATCTTTAGTATGTTTTCTTTTTTAGCTAACAATATTTCTATATCCACATCAAATTCTGGTTTAATATCTTCTACCTTTTCTAATATATCTACATCCGCATTAAGTATTACATCCGAACCTGTAGCACTTTGTACCTTTTTAGCCACAGGATCTATATAAACTACTTTTCCCTTTATTCTATTACCCGATATGACAATTTCTGCTTCCTGGTCTAGTATTACTTTTGAAGCATCATACTTACCAAGAGCTACTAATGCTTTTAAATTATATATATCTTGAACTACAACGGCTGGTTGTGTCATATTTCCAATAGCACCTTCTGTTATATTAATAGCAGTTATTACTCCATCAAAATCTGCTACTATATTTGAATTTATAGAACTTAATTTTGACTTTGCAGAATCTAATGATATCTTTGCCAAGTTTATAGCATTATCTGCTTGTTTTATTTTTTCTTCTGATATTTCAACTAATCCAGATTGTGATTGCAAAGCCATAGCTGCACCTTGAGATTCACTAACTTTATCTATATTAGTTAAATCTTTATTTGAATTTTTTAATTCTGCATCTTTGGCTTTCTTATCTTCTATACTTTGCTTTTGATTTATAAGTTCTTGTTTTTGAAGTACTGCATTATCATATTGAATTTCTGCTTGTTTTATTGCATTATTAATATCTTCTATATCATAACTTACTATGACATCTCCAGTTTTCACACTATCTCCCACTTTAAAATTTACCTCATTTGCTTTAAGCTGAGGGCCATAATATTCTTTTATTGTTTTTGACTTTATGGTAGCTGTAGTATTTAAGTAAGAACTTAAATTACCAATTTCTACATTTGATGTTTTTACGCTTATTGATTTATCATTTTTCTTTCCTAGTATTATAGGTAAAGAAACTATAATTCCCAGTGCAACTATCCCTACAATCCAAGTAATTGTCTTTTTTTTCATCATTTACTCTCCTTAATCTAAAAAATGCCCCTATTAAATAGGTTATTATAACTTTTAATACAAGTATCTTATGAATATACAAAATATTTTACCTCTTTTAATCAACATTATCAATGATATCTAATAATATTTTAAGCAATTAAAATTTCCATAAAAAATGCAACTAAGATTTAAAAGAGGTTATACCTTCTATTTAAATCTTAGTTGCATCTTATTTTAAGTTATGGTGCTTTAATATTATTTATATTGTAATGCCCTATCATAGCTTATTTTTTATTTGCTGAATATATTCTTTATCCAGTTAATAAAACCTTTCTTTTCTTCTTTAACCTCAACTTTTGTTTCTATTTTTGCTTCTGGTATTTTTATTTCTTCAGTTTTTATTATAAATTTAACCTTACCTTCCATGCCTTCTTCTATACCTGAAAATGTTCCGTAGTCTTCTGATAATTTCACTATTTCATCTTTAGATGCTAATACATCATCTATATCAGTTACCCCTTCACTTACTTTATCATGAAGCTTTGTTACTCCTTCTTCATCAAACTTTGTCATTCCTTCGTTTAATTCTTTAGCACCGTTTTCTAATTGATTTGAAGCATCTTTTAATTGTGCGGCTCCAGAGCTTAAACCTTCAATTCCATTGTTTAAATCTGATGTACCTTGATATAACTTATTTGCACCTTCTTCTAGTTGCTTTATCCCTCCAGTTAATTGTGGAAGTTTATTTAAGGATTCTCTTACCTTATTTACATTATTTCCTTCTAAAGATTCTCTCATTATTGAAAGTATATCTTCACTATCTTTAAGGTGTTTTTGCATAGCCATTAGTGTATTTATACTTTCAGGTGACTTGGATATCTTATCCATTACCTCTGGTGTCATATTATTTTCTAGAGCTGTTATTATAGGTTGAAGATTTTTCATATCTTCTTCTAATACTGCTATATTTTCTACTGTTTCTTTAAATTCTTTACTCTTACTAGCTTCTAATAATTTCTTTGATACAGCTATATTTTGTTTGTTTTTATCTAAAGTAGACTTCATTCCTTGTATAGCTGGAAGCATTTGATTTACCTTATTAAGTTCGCCCATAACCTCTTTATTGTTTAGTACTTCATTTAATCCATTTAACATAGCCTGTGTCTCAGGATCTTGTATTTTAGATTGAGCTCCCTTTAATGCAACAGTCATTTCATTAATATTCTTCATAGTTTCTGGATTAAGAGCTTTTGAAATAGCTTCTAAAGCATCTTTGTTTTGCCCAAGAGCTTCTTGAAGTGCTATTAAAGTTTGTAAGCTTTCTTCCATGCCATCCATGCTACCTTTAGATTTAATAAATCCATCTCTAGCACCTACAACTGCACTATTGTATCCGCTAATTAATGCTTGCAACTGATTATTTGCAGCTGCTGTTTGTGGATTTTCTAATGGATACGCTGTATTTACTGCTACTCTTAATGCATTAACATTTTCTTCTTTAACCAGCTCATTTGTATCTGCAACAAATTTATTAGCCATAGCTTGTTGCTGATTTAAAGTTTTTTCCATCTCTACTCCATTTACCTTTTCTAGAGCTTTTGCTGAATCTAATATATTGTTAATTGCACTAGCATTTTGAAATATAGGAGCCAGTGTATCTATCACTGATAGATCCATAGTAGCCAATGAATTTAATTCTCCCATAAGTGGTGCTAATTTATCTACATTTTTCATAACTTCTAGTAACGGTTGTAGTTTTTTAGCATCTACATCTACACTACTTAGCTGATCTGTGGTATTTATTAAAGCCTCAATATTACTTATATTTTCTGGTGTAGATAATGCTTTCAACTGTTCAATCATGGGATTTGCTAGCATTTTTGATATGCCAACTGCTCTATAATCTACAAAGGTCTTACCCATAAGGTTTATATTATTTTCACTAAGTAAAGGTATTAACCCGCCAACACTTGAAACATCAATATCTTTTGCAAAGTAAGCATCATTAATTAATGTTCTTTCTCTTTTAACATTATTATCATCTGTTATTAATGCAATCTTTTTTTGATTTTCTTTTTTTGACATTTCACCTTGAATTGATCCAATACCTTTTCCCGCAGTATTTATGCCAGATTTTAAATCATAGGCTCCATTTCTTAGGGAAGTACTACCGCCCTTTAATTTATCAGTACCAACAACTAAATCCCCCATCTTTTCAGCAAAAAGACTTTCTCCTTCTGATAGCTTTTCACTACCTTCTTTTAACTTTCCACTAGCATCCTTTAATTCATCTATTCCATCAACTAGTTCTGAAAGATCTTTAGAATCTTTTAGCTTTTCAATTTCTGGAAGATCAGGTGTGGCTGTTATCATTACTGGTCCCATCTTAAAGTTTTCAACATCAGCTTCTATTTCAAGCTTATCTTCAAGTCCAAGATCTATATCCATAGTGTTAAGTCCTAAGCTCTCCTTTAATCCTGGTAATCCAATATAAGTTATTATATTGTTATTTCCATCAGAAACTATTTGTCCAGAGTTTACATTTATATTTTTAAAGTTATCTATTGGTAAGTTTAGTAAGGCTACAGTAGCAAAAGGTGTATATATTGTTTTTTCTTTGCCATTAATAGTAACTTTATGTGCTTCTTTATTTCTTATTTCTAAGCTTATTTTTACCTTACCAGATTTTCCTGCTAATTCTTCTGGTTTTATACTTACTCCATTTAAATAATATATCATTGTTATTTCTAAAGGTAGCTCTTCATTAGAGTTTCCTTGATAAAAAATATCATTTTCTTTAGATCTCCATGTAATTGATTCTCCATTTATCTCTGGCTTATCTTCACCTTTTATATTTTTAATGTCCTTTAAATTGGACTTATCTTTTATATCACCACCGTTTGGATTATGAATCCAAGTACTTACTATCTTATCTTGTACCTTTCCTTCTTTATCCAAGGTTATATATACTGATTCATCTTTTTTAATTGCTTCTGATGCCTGTACTAAGTTAGGACTCACTATTGAAGCCACTAAAACAAGGCTTATAATTGTTTTTGACATATAATTTAACTTATCTTTTCTCATTGTACTTACCTCCTGTAATTTTAAGCTGATAATTTAACATCTTCGTTTGGCTTTTTCTTTTGTCCCCATCCTTTAGTTGTAAGACCTATAAATTTTTCTGAAACTATTAATATTGATGGTAATATGAATATTATTACAACCATACTTATAAGAGCTCCTCTAGCCATTAAAAAGCATAGACTCTTTATAAGTTCCATATCTGATATAAGTGCTACTCCTGCAGTAGCGGCAAAAAATGTAAGAGCACTTGTTACTATAGATTTTGCTGAACCTTGCACGGATATTTTCATAGCTTCTATCTTGTCATATCCATTTCCAATCTCCTCTTTGAATCTAGATGTGAGTAAGATAGCATAGTCTACAGTTGCTCCTAGCTGTATGGTTCCAATTACTATATTTGAGATAAAAGGAAGTGCTGTACCTGTGTAGTACGGAATTCCAAGATTTATAAATATAGCAAGTTCTATTGATAATACTAAAATAAATGGTAATGAAAAAGATAAAAATACTCCAAATATTATAGCAAATATAGCTAAAATTGAAACTACATTTACTCTTTTAAAATCGCTCTCTGCTATACGAATTAGATCTTTAGTTAAAGGTCCTTCTCCCGATACCATAGCATCTTCATCATACTCTTTTGCAATATTTATTATTTCGTCTACTTGAGCATTTTCTTCATCTTGTGCTGCTTTATATATAGAATTTGCAACTATTAAGTTGTATCCATCCTTTTTAAAGTTTGATTTTATATCTTCTGGGACAAAGCTTTCTGGAATTGATCCACCTACTAATTTATCATAAGATAAAACTTTTTCTATTCCATCAACCTTTTCTATTCTATCTGCCATTTCTTTCTTTTTGTACTGTGGCAAATCGTCTTTTACAACTATCATATGGGTAGTTGTCATATTATAATCTTCTTTAAGCTTGTTTAAGGCTACTACAGATTCCATATCTTTAGGTAATGATTCATCTAAGTTATAATAAACCTTTGCATTATTGGCTCCATAAATTGCTGGTATAAAAGCTATAATGAATATAACAACAATAAGCTTATAGTGATTAGTTACATAATCTGCAACTTTTGTAAATTCAGGCAATATTGTTTTATGCTTGAACCTGTGTATAGCTTTATCAAAGTATAAAACTAATGCTGGTAAAATAGTTACCGTACATATTACTCCAAGTAATACTCCTTTAGCCATTACAATTCCTATATCTTTTCCAAGGGCTAGTTCCATAACACAAAGTGCAAGGAAACCTGCTATAGTTGTAAGAGAACTTCCTGATATAGCTGTTATAGTATTTGCTATTGCTTCTGCCATAGCCTCTTCTTTATCTTCTATTTTAAGCTTTTCTTCTTCATATCTGTGTAATAAAAATATTGAGTAGTCCATAGTTACCCCTAATTGGAGTACCGCTGCCAAGGCTTTTGTTATATAAGAAACCTCGCCTAAGAATATATTGCTTCCAAAGTTATATAAAATTGCAAACCCAATGGAGGCTAAAAATATAAATGGTATAATTACAGATTCCATAGTAAGTGCTAAAACTATTGTAGATAAAATTACTGCAATTAACACATAAATAGGAGTCTGCTTATCTGAAAGATCCTTTGTATCTTTTACTATAGCTGATACGCCACTTAGAAAGCTTTTTTCATCCATTACCTTTCTTATATCTGTTATAGCATTTTGTGTGACCTCTGAGGAGCTTCCTTCTTTATACTTTATTACCATCATTGTAGAATCACCACTGTAAAGTGCCTTTTTTACATCGTCTGGCAATATTTCTTTTGGAATAGATATGTCTAATGCATCATCTATCCAAAGTACACTGTCTACTCCCTCAATTGTTTGAATTTTTTCTTTTATTCTTGATACCTCTTTAGGTTCTGCATCATCCATAATTAGCATAGATAAAGATGCACTTGCAAATGTATCATCCAATATATTTTGACCTTTCATAGAATCTAGTTCCTGTGGTAAATAAGTCAAAACATCATAATTTATTTTTGTATTTACCATACCAAAGACTGATATAATTGATAAAAGTACTGCTACTATAAGAACTATATTTCTATGCTTTGCTATGAATTCACCAAATTTTTTCACTTTGCCTCAATCCTTTCTTTATGTTTAAACTTCTAACATTTTTTTTATAGTTTTAAATAAAATAGGTTTCATTGTATCCATGTCGTAGGGTTCTTCAAGTATAATGCTGCTATAACAAACACTTCCTATAAGCTCTATAATCATAAATAGAATCTTTTCTGATTCTTTTTTATCTGTGCCTCGTGATTCCATATTAACTATAAGTATATCTATTACTTCTCTCATTTCTTCATGTTGTTCAGGTTGCATTATAGCTCTTCTATATACTCCCCATGAAAAGTTCTTATTTACAATCTTAAGCATAAGTTTATTATCTTTTAAATATTCTATTATATAGTTAACATAAAATAAAAACATATCTATAAAATCGTCAAAAGATTCTTCTTTGGTTTTTTGCATGGCTTCTTTTATAAGACCAGAACTTTTTTGAAGTATAATTTTGTTTATAATATCGTATTTGTCTTTAAAGTATAGGTAAAATGTTCCCTTGGCTACTCCTGCCTTTTTAACGATATCGTCTATGGCCGTATTTTGAAATCCTTTTGTAGTAAAAAGTTCATAAGCCGCACTATATAAATCCTTCTCCTTTATTAGTTTCTTATTTTCTGACTTGCTTTTTATTTCATCCTTTTTAGTTATCTTATCCACATTATCCACTCCTGATATATTCTTATGTTACATTCATAATCTTCCATACTCCTTCTTCCATAGGAAACCCTTTAAATTGTTTACTCTACCTTAGTTCTTTTATCTATTTATAGTAAACTTATTTAGTTTAATGACTGTCGGTCATTTATCTAACATATATTATTATATCCCTTAATGACTAATAGTCAATATGTTTTTTAAATTTTTTTATTAATAATTTTACGACCTTTTTTTCAAAGTTAAATGTATACCTTTACTACGTTCAAATTACTAAATGCAAGATTTATAGATGATCTATGTTATAATAATAAATATATTTTTTGTTATTAAAAATGAAAATATAGTATAATGTAGTCAATAATAAAAAAAACAAGGCGGTATTAATATGATTGTTATTGGTTGTAAAAATATTTCTAAAAGTTATGGTGTAGATGTAGTGTTAGACAAAGTAACTTTTTCTATAAATGAAGGTGATAAAGTTGGTTTTATAGGTGCTAATGGAGCTGGTAAATCTACCTTATTCAAAATATTAACAGGTGAACTCACTTATGATACAGGTGATGTATTTATAGATAAAAATAAAGCCCTAGGGTATCTTTCACAGCATCTTTCCCTAGGATCTAATAGTAGTATTTATGAAGAAATGCTTTCTGTTTTTAGTGAGCTATTAGCCATTGAAAAAAAACTAAAAGAGTTAGAAATGAAATTAAACGATGGCTATGATCCTAATAACGCTTCCTATCATGATAAAGTCATAAAAGACTATACTACTTTAACTGAATTATATAATAATAAAGGTGGATATACCTATAAAGCAAATATTAATAAGGTATTAAAAGGATTAGGATTTTTAGAAGAGGATTATGAAAAGCCTATAAATATTCTAAGTGGTGGTCAAAAGACTAGGGTCGCTCTTTGTAAACTTCTTCTTACAAAGCCTGAAATATTGCTTCTAGACGAACCTACAAATCATTTAGACCTAGATGCTATAGAGTGGCTTGAAGATTACTTAAAAGGTTATAAAGGAACCATCGTTATTATATCTCATGATAGATTTTTCTTAGATGCTATAACTACACACACCTTTGAACTTATTAATGGACACGTAGATTGTTATAACGCAAATTACTCAAAATATATAGATCTTAGAAAAAAAGAGTTTGAAACAAAGCTAAAGGCTTATAATCTCCAACAAATTGAAATTAAAAGGCAAGAGGACATTATTGAAAAATATAAATCTTTTAATCGTGAAAAAAGTGTACGTGCAGCAGAAAGTAGAGAAAAAGCTTTAGCTAAAATAGAAAGACTCGAAACTCCTGATAAAGATGCAAAAGCTTCTAAAATAAAATTCGAAACCTTAATAAAAAGTGGAAATGATGTATTATATGTAGAAAATTTAAGCAAAAGCTTTGGAGAAAACCACCTTTTCTCCGATGTTAATTTTGATATAAAAAGAGGGGATCGTATAGCCCTTATTGGTGAAAATGGAAGAGGTAAAACTACTCTTTTTAAAATTATAATGGACGACATCCCTGCTAGTACTGGTACTAAGACCTTAGGTAAAAATGTTTTTATAGGATACTATGATCAAGAACAGTCAAACTTAAATGAAAATAAAACAATTATAGATGAAATTTGGGATGAGTATCCTCACATGACAACAACGCAAGTTAGAAATGCTTTAGCATCTTTTCTTTTCACTGGTGATGATGTTTTTAAAGAAATAAATAAATTGAGTGGTGGCGAAAAGTGTAGAATTAACCTTTTAAAGCTCATGCTTTCAAAATCTAAT
Source organism: Clostridium algidicarnis (assembly GCF_000703125.1). Lineage (NCBI taxonomy): Bacteria > Bacillati > Bacillota > Clostridia > Eubacteriales > Clostridiaceae > Clostridium > Clostridium algidicarnis. Next base: position 304,867 of record NZ_JNLN01000001.1, read on the forward strand.
TTTCTATTATTAGATGAACCTACAAATCACTTAGACATTATGTCAAGAGAAGCCTTAGAAGATGCCATAAATAACTACGATGGAACTTTACTTATTATTTCTCATGATAGATACTTTTTAAATAAGGTTATAAATAATATCTGTGAACTTAATTCAGATGGCATAAAAGAATACCTTGGAAATTATAATTACTTCCAAGAAAAGAAAAAGAATCCCTCTAGATATGAAGGCTTAGAAGAGCTCCAAAATAAAAGTAAAACTCAGGTGTCTGAAGAAAAACGTAAAAAACGACTTTTAGATAAAAAGGCAAAAGAAGAAGAAACTAAACTTAAATCTTTAGAACAAGATATTTCATCTAATGAGTCAAATATACTAAAACTTCAAGAACTACTATGTTTAGAAGAGGTTTATTCAAACGCAGAAAAGAGTGAATCTATTAACAAAGAATTGCTACAACTACAAAAAGTCTCAGAAACCTTATATGACGAATGGGAAAAGCTGATATAGTAATTACTATATCAGCTTTTTAAACTTATCTCTTCTTGTTAAATTTACTTTTTTTCCTGTAATGTGAGATTTATAGTTTTACTTTTTCCTTCCCTATAAACTTCAATGCTAACCTCATCACCATTATTTTTTTGAGATTTTAGCTTATTTAATTCAGCCATAGTATTTACCTTATTACCATCAAAACTTGTTATGACATCTGATGGTCTTATTCCAACCTTTTCTGCTGGACTAAATTCTATAACCTCCATAACATAAACTCCCACAGGTATTTTGTTTTCTTTAGATACATTTTCTGATATATCTCTTCCCCTAATGCCTATTTCTAATATAGGTTTTGATAAATCTCCAAGTTTTGCTTTAGCTTGATTTATAGGTATAGAAAAACCAATACCTTCTACGCCACCTTCTGCTGATTGTGAATTAATCTTTGCAGTGTTCATACCTATAACTTGACCTCTTGAATTTAATAAAGGGCCACCGCTGTTACCAGGATTTATAGCTGCATCTGTTTGAATAAGTGTTAAGTCTTTACCACCTATATTTATGGATCTATTTATTGCACTTACTATACCCGATGTTACTGTACCTAAAAATTCTTTTCCTAGAGGGTTTCCTATTGCAACAACAGATTCTCCTGCTTGAACAGAATCCGAATCTCCAAGTTCCACTACTCCTGGCATCTTCATCTCTTCCTTTATCTTAACTACAGCTATATCATTTTCTGCATCGTAGTTTATAACTTTTGCGCCAACTTCTTTACCATCATTTAATATTACTTTTACATCTTGAGCTCCATTTATAACATGATAATTTGTAAGCAAATAACCTTCTTCATTTATTATAAATCCAGAACCTATACCCTCTGTTGCCTGATTTCCAAAAATGCCATAGTCTTTTATACTTTTAGTAGTAACTCCAACCACAGCTGGGCCCACCTTATCTATAATTTCAGTAACTGTTAGTGCATCTTTCTCTTCTCTTAAAGTAGTAGGTCCATAATCTTTGCTTTTTTCTTCTGTTATAGTTTTATATAATGCTGTATTTTTAAAGTTTTCACTTTGTGGAGCTATATATAGTACTCCAGCTGCTCCTAGAAGTCCTCCTATTATAGCAAATATCAATGACAAGGCCACATATGGGAAGATACTTCTATCTCTATTTCTTTTCTTTTTATTATTTATTTTCTCCATACTTGTATTCTCCCTTCGATGATTTTTATTATTATTTAAGGGGTCTTCTTTTGGTATAATAATAAAATCTGGTGAATATCCTTGTATGTTCGCTTTTGTACCTTCAGAGTTGTTTTCATACCTATCATCCATTTAAATCATCCTCTCTATACCTATATTCTACCTTTACATATATATTAAACTATAATTGTTACAACTGTATGTCAAAATATAAAGTTTTAGTGAGGTATTCAAATTATATATTGAAATCCTCACTAAAACTTTATATTTAAGTATACTTGCAAATAACAAAAAATATTATTCACCTTTCTATAAATTACTCCTTTTCAGATAACTTATCTGTATCTTTCAAAATATTTCCTAAATAAAATATAATTGAATTTTCATCTTCTAATGGTATATTATTTATATTAGGTAATACTTTAACTTCAGATTTAGATGATAGTTGTGCAAGTTTACTTGCTTCTTTTATATATTCGTCACCTTTATTCTCGCTTAATAAAATTACTAATGGTTTATCTCCTAACATTCCTTGTTGTTGTAAATCCAAATTGTAATCTTTCAAAATATTTAATTCTTCTTTGTATGCTTTCAAATATTTTTTGCTTACAGTAAAGGAATTAAACACTTCTGCATTTTCTTCTGAAAGCAGTGATGTTATATCATTTCTTATTTTAATCACATTTATATTATTAAGTATTCTTATAGAACCTATACTGGAAAATGTCTCCTGGACTGATTTATTTCTTATTTGTTTTTTTAAATCTTTTTGGGTTTCCTTTAAGCTAAGATCCTTCTCTAATATAGGATTTATGAGTATTGAGCCTATGACTTCATTTGGATACATTTTAGCAAAGTTATTAGCTAAAAGTGATCCATATGAATTTCCCACAAATATATAAGGTCCATTAACTGCTCCTTTATATAAAATATCTGAAAGGTCTTTAACCTCATCCTCTATACTTACATCTTTTCCCGCTCCTTCACTTAAACCATATCCTGCCCTATCATAATAAAAAACTCTAAAATTCTTTGGCATACTCTTAACAAGTTTACTCCATTCTAAGTGATCAGCTCCTATATCAGATTCTAGAATTATAGTAGCCTTTCCATGTCCAATTAAATCATAATATATCTTTTTTTCATTTATAGACACATATTTGCCTTTGCCTTTTGCTTTAATGCTCATCTTATGGCTACTTATATTTTCATATAACATTCCAAAAAATGTTACTAAAAATAATAATACAACAACTATTTCTATAATTCTTAATTTATTAACCTTTCTTTTGGGTTTGTATTTATGCATACTGTTAGAGTAAGGTAAAAATTTCATAATTATCTTTCTCCTAATTTAAGATTGGGTCTTGCATTTAAATCTAAATCAGATTTTATTCCTTTCATAAACTCAAAATAACCAGCACTTCCTATCATGGCAGCATTGTCAGTACATAAAATCGGATCTGGGAATAAAACCTCTATACCTTCTTTATTTCCTTTTTCAATAAGATTTCTTCTAAGTTCTGAATTAGATGCAACTCCACCTGCTATAGCTATTTTATCTACACCTTTTATTTTACAAGCCTTAAGAGCATTGTCTGTAAGCACTTCAACTACAGCTTTTTGAAATGATGCAGCCACATCTGCTTTATTTACTGTTTCGTTTTTCATTTCCATTTTATTTAGATAATTTAAAACTGATGACTTCACACCACTAAAAGAAAAATCTAAAGTGCCATCATGAAAATTAGCTTTAGGGAACTTTATAGCATCTTTATTTCCTTCTTTGGATAGTAAATCTATCTTAGGACCTCCTGGATATCCAAGCCCTAGTGACCTTGCAACTTTATCATAGGCCTCTCCTGCAGCATCATCTCTAGTTTCACCTATAACCTCAAACTGTCCAAAATCTTTTACATATACAATAAATGTATGTCCACCTGATACTACAAGACACATAAATGGTGGTTTTAAATCTTTGTATTGGATAAAATTCGCACTTATATGACCCTCAATATGATTTATACCTATTAAAGGTTTTTTACTTCCATAAGCTAAGCCCTTTGCATATTGTATGCCTACCAAAAGCGCTCCTACAAGTCCTGGACCATATGTTACCGCTATGGCATCTATATCGCTTAAATCCATAGAAGCTTCTTCTAAGGCTTGTTCTACCACTATATTTACTGCTTCTATATGTTTTCTCGATGCTACTTCTGGAACTACACCTCCAAATTTTTTATGTGTTTCTATTTGGGATGAAATTATATTTGAAAGAACTTGTCTTCCATTTATTACAACAGCTGCGGCTGTTTCGTCACAACTGCTTTCTATCGCTAATATCTTTATATCTTTATCCATATTCAACCATCCTTAATATAATCATTTTATCATTATATTATACTTAATACGTATTATATAATCAATGAGTTCGAAGTCAATAATAAAATTAATACATAAAATTTAAAAATGGCACTTGAGAACATAAGTTTTCAATGATAGAATAATTACCATGGAAATAATATATTTAATAAAGCTATAAAGATCTTTATATAATCTTAAATTCTAATAAAGGAGTAATGTTTATGTCATGCTATTATGCTAAAGTTGTGGTAAAGGGCTCTCCTATATCAAAATCTAATTTTAAATTGTTTAATCTTAGTGGACGAGCTATTTTACCTTATAACTCAGGAAAATACCACGATAGATATGCCTTATATGAAGAGGAAATTGCCTATGCCACAATGTGCCAAAACCCTAATATAACACTTACAGAATCTTTAATAGCAATATTGAAGGTTTATTATAAAAGCTCTAAACGTCACCCTGACACTAACAATATTACTAAGAGTATATTTGATGGAATAGAAAAAAGCGGATTAATAATAAATGATGCTCAAATAAGAAGACTTTATATAGAGGAATTGTATGATAAAGTAAACCCTAGGTTTGAATTAGAACTTTACGCAGAAAGTAAGTATAATATATCTTATAAAATAGATGAAAATGAAGCTCTCTTAGACCCAATAGAATATACCCCACCATCAAACAAGGTAGTAAAGTCGCCTTCTAATTTGCCTAAAGATAATTTGAAAAAGAGCCATAAAAAGTCCTGTTATATCTGTTCAAAATCTTTAGCTGAAAATGAAGGTATGTCGGCTGATAATGGGAATAAATTTATATGTGAAGGTTGTTTTAAAAAGTTATTTTAATTTTCTCTAATACTTATCATATTTTAAATATCCATAAGTCTTTCTTTTAATAATTTTATATGAATTGGATTAGTGCCACAGCATCCACCTATATATATTGCTCCTGCTTTATATATAGATTCCATTTCATCTATAAATTCAGATTCTAATACACCATAAGTTAATATATTATCTTTTTCTTTTGGAATTCCTAAATTAGGTTTAGCTATTATAGGAAATGGTGAATATGTTTTAAATTCCTTAGTTAATGACAAAGCTTTTGATCTTACATCTACACAGTTAAACCCCAAAGCTTTTAACTTATAATCCTTAAGTAACCTTACAATATCTTTTGTAGTTTCTCCTGAATATAACCTATTATCCTCATTAAATGTAAAACTTAAAAATATATCTTTATTAGTATCCTTAAATGCATCTAACGCACATAATGCTTCTTGCATTTGATACATAGTTTCTATAAATATCATATCTATATCTAAATCTTTAATTATTTTAGCTATTTCATAATAAGTTTCATATACGTCTTTTGAGTCCACAAATTTATCATTCATATCAATCCCAAGTGGTCCTACATCATAAGCAACTAAAATATTTTTCTTTGACTGATTTGCTAGATCTATAGATGCCTTTATCAAGGTTTTAAGTTTATGCTCATTACTTTTTAAGTTTATTCTGTTTAAAGAAAAACTATTAGTAAGTATTACATCACTTCCTGATTTTACGTATTCTTCATGAACCTTTTTAATTAAATCTTCATTTTTAATATTTAACTCCGGTATACTTTTATAGTTACTTATTCCATTTTGTTTTAAAAATGAGCCCATAGCTCCATCTAGTAATATATAATCTTTTTTTGCTTTTCTATCATTTTTCATAGATATTTCCTTTCTATCCTAATATAATAAGTACATATTATGTTTTAAATATATCATAAAACAAGATTATTTATTTATAAACAGGAGGTTACCTTGAAAATTATTTTTATTGGAGATAGCTTAACTTTTGGTTATGGTTTAGAAAAAAAATATAGATGGATTGAAATGTTAAAAAGTAACATTAATCTTGAAATTACAAATAAAGGCGTAAATGGAGATACTACCACAGGAATTTTGTCTAGATTCTATGAGGATATAATTATTCCAAAGCCTGATTATGCTTTTATAATGGCTGGAACTAATGACTTCCTACTTGGTAGAAGTTCTTTTGCCGTTTATGATAACATAAAAATATTAATAAAAGATTGTGTTGACAATGATATAATTCCTGTGATTGGCATACAGCCCTTTGTAATTGGTTCCATGGCTATGATTTATTGGTCTTCATACTTAGATTATTCTCTGGTTAATTCACTGATATACACCTATAAAGAAAGTATTATAGATTACTGTACTAAAAGTTCCATAAGATACATTGATTTTGGTGCTTCCTTTAGAAATATAATAAATTTAGAAAATAAAGAAGAATACTTTATAGATGGTATACATCCTACAAAAGTCGGCCATGAACTTATGTATAATATGTTTTTGGAGATAATGGAGCTTTGATTATTAAACCTAATAAAAAAACATTGTAAGTATACACACTTATAATGTTTAAATTAAATATGGACAATTTATCATACCTCTCTAATCAAAAAAATCATTAAGTATCATAATATTTAAAAAAACTAAAAAGAAGAAAGAAAATCTTTGTATTTTCTTTCTTCTTTTTATATTCATATAATCTAAAGTATTTTAATGTTTATTTTGATACTATACTTCTTGTTGCTATTATATTAACTCCAGTACCTGCTATGTCCTTAACTATTGTATCTCCAACGTTTATAGGGGCATTTACTTTTAATCCCTTTAACGCTTTAATACAATCAAACATCTTACCTTTTGGTACATCTATCTCTGTCTTTACAGGTACCATTTGTATTTCCCCATTTTCTACTTTTACTGACGAGGTTATTATTCTTGTAGGATTAGTACACTCTTTTATTCCATACTCATAACCTCTCTTACAACTATTTCCTGTAACATTAATAGCTTCTTTTCCTTCCATTTCAACCTCAAGCCTACATCCCATAGGACAAGATATACATATTAACTCTCGTTTTTCCATATTACCTACTCCCTTTCTATCTTGATTGTGATGCTTTGGCATTTTGTATGCTTTAATAACATCTCTTTGCTTAATCTCACTGTTTCCATTTCACCTGGAGTAAGAATCCTTTTCTTTATATGCATCTCTCTTACATCGTCAAAATACACTGCTACGTAATAATCTTTATATACTTCTCCAACTCTAAATCTAACTTCTAATTGTTTTTCAACATTATTAGGATTTAATAGTTTAGGAACAGTATATCTTACTCCTTCAGTAGCTATTATATCTATCTTTTCACCTTCAAAGCTTCTTCCATTTACATAATTTGCAGCATTTTTTCCTGCGTTATAACTTTCTAAAGTAACGTTATCCACAAGGTCATGAACATGAAGTACATTTCCCGAGGCGAATATACCTTCACTATCGGTTTGCATACTTTCATCCACTTCTGGTCCTCCGGTTACATTAGATAGTTTTATTTCAGCTTTTCTTGATAGCTCATTTTCAGGAAGTAATCCTACAGATAATAATAAAGTATCACAAGGTATATACTCTTCGCTGCCTTTAATTGGCTTTCTGTTTTCATCAACTTTAGCCACAGTAACTCCCTCTACTCTATCTTTACCCTTTATATCTATAACTGTATGGCTAAGTCTTAATGGTATATTAAAATCGTCAAGACATTGAACTATATTTCTATTAAGTCCTCCAGAGTAAGGCATAACTTCTACTACTGCCTTTACGTTTGCTCCCTCTAAAGTCATTCTTCTGGCCATTATAAGACCAATATCACCTGAACCTAATATAACCACTTCTTTACCTGGTACATAGCCTTCTATATTAACAAACTTTTGAGCCGTACCAGCAGTATATATACCTGCACATCTACTTCCTGGAATATTTATAGCTCCTCTTGGTCTTTCTCTACAGCCCATAGCTAAAATTAAACTTTTAGCTTTTATTTCAATTATTCCATCCTCTGGATTTACGGCTGTTATAACTTTATCCTTAGTTAAATCAAGTACCATAGAATTTAATTTATATGGTATTTTATACTCATTTATCTTTTCTACAAATCTTTCAGCATATTCTGGTCCTGTTAATTCTTCTTTAAATGTATGGAGTCCAAATCCGTTGTGAATACATTGATTTAATATTCCACCTAAGTGGTCTTCTCTCTCTAAGATCAATATATTATCTATACCCTCTTCTTTTGCAGCCACTGCCGCTGCCATACCAGCTGGTCCGCCTCCAATTATAACTATATCAAATTCTTCCATACCTAAATCCTCCACTCTATATTTAAAATTAGATTCCTTCTTTATTTTCTGATACTAATATATTAGAATTCCCTTTATTTTTCTTTATCATTGTAACTGGAACATTTAATTCTTTAGATAGTATATCAACTATTCTACTAGAACAAAATCCACCTTGACATCTTCCCATTCCAGCTCTAGTTCTTCTTTTTACTCCATCAAGTGTTGTTGCACCTAATGGTCCTTTTATAGAATCTAAAATTTCCCCTTCAGTTATAAGTTCACATCTACATATTATCTTACCATACTTAGGGTCCTTAGCTATTAATTCTCTTCTTTCATCATTGTTCATTTCCCTAAACTTAGGTATAGACTTTCTTATAGGATCAAAGTTACTTTTTAGTGAAGGATTAAGTGTTTTTATAACTATATTTAATACAACTTCCGATATAGCTGGCGCACTAGAAAGTCCTGGTGATTCTATTCCTGCCGCATTTACAAAGTTTTTAGCATCTCTTGCTTCACCTATTATGAAATCATCTAAATTACTATGTGCCCTAAGACCTGAAAAGTTTGTTATTATTTGATTCATAGGAATGTTTTTAACACTTTTAGTGGCTCTTTTCAATATATCATCTAAGCCTTCTTTTGAAGTTGTAAAATCTTCTTTGTCATCTATATCCATAGCATTAGGACCAACTAAAAGATTTCCGTCTACTGTAGGTGTTACTAGTACACCCTTTCCCATATCTGTTGGGAGTTGAAATATAGTACCATTTATCATATCTCCTGCAGCCTTATCAAATAAACAGTATTCTCCTCTTCTTGGAGTTATTTGTATCTTATCCTCACTTACCATATTATTTATTTCATCTGCAAAAACTCCAGCTGCATTTATAACAACCTTACTTTCAATATCTCCATTATTAGTTTTTATTATATATCTATCGTCTTTTTTAATTATATTTTCAACCTTTGTATTTAGTTTAAATTCTACACCATTCTTACAAGCGTTTTCTGACAATGCAATAGTAAGTTCATAAGGACAAACTATTCCACCTGTAGGAGCATAAAGAGCTGCTACAACCTCTTCTGATATATTAGGTTCCATATCTAAAATTTCTTCTTTTGATAATATTTTAAGATTTAGAACTCCATTTAATTCCCCTTGTCTTTTTAAGTCTTCTAATTTATACACATTTTCTTTTTCAAAACAAAGTACAAAAGATCCGTTTCTCTTAAAAGGAAAATCTAACTCCTCCTTTAATTTATCAAACATTGCGTTACCCTTTGCATTTAATTTACCTTTCATTGACTCTGGATTTGCATCATAACCCGCATGAATTATAGCACTATTTGCCTTGCTAGTTCCCGAAGATACATCTTCAGCCTTTTCTATAACACAAGCATTTAGTTCATACTTACTAATATCCCTTGCTATAGAAGCCCCTATAACACCTGCTCCAATAATTGTAACATCATACATTTAAAACCCTCCATTCTTTTATAACAAAAAAAAAGAGAACAAGACTTAAGTATCAACTTAAATCTGGTTCTCTTAAACTCACCAAAATTTTAAATATCTATTATTTTATATTAAATTATATATTAAGTTTATCATATTTTATATTCTAATACAATAGTTTCACAATCTTTATAATAATATTTTCTATAATTATATATATACGCTTATTAAACTATATATGATAAAAGTTTCAATATAAGTTTAGTGTATTTTATATTTGTTAAATTATATTCCCACTAGTATCTATAATAACCTCTTTAAAATTAATCTCTTTATCACATCTTTTTAATGCACTTATTATAATCTCTGTTATATCCATGCAACAAGGTACTTCCATCCTTACTAAAGTTACTGATTCTATTGGATGAACTTTTAAAATCTCTACTATTGTGTTTTCATAATTAGTTATATTCTCAGCTTTAGGACATAATATAAGAATTGATTTATCTTTCATAAAGTCATTATGAAAATTACCATAAGCATATGCAACGCAATCTGCAGATATAAGTAGGTGCTTATTGTCTAAGGAGGATGCAAAAGGACTTACGATCTTTAGTTTTATAGGCCACTGTGAAATCTTTGAAGACATATTTTTGCTCTTATTTATATCTTCCACCTTGTCATCTATACTGTCTACATTAAATCCTTGGAATACATCAAAATCTACTGAAAATTGCATTCTCTTCTTATTTTTATCACTCTCCATAAATATCCTCCTGTATATAAGTTATTTAAACTATACTCTTTTAAAACAGTATAGTTTAAATAATTATTTTAATCTGTATCTCATGTTACAGGTTAAAATATAAGAAACTTTTATACATGAAGTATAATCTATGTTTTTATTTGATTAATTATAAAAAGCAAAGAAATATATAAAGTTCAATTACATATTTCTTTGCTTTAATTTTATTTATACTCTATTCTTAAATTTTGTTTTATGAATTTAAATAACAACTTTACCACTTTTAATTACCATGTCTACAGTATTCATTCCAATATTATAAGGAATAAATTTATATGAAGGATACTTAAGCATTATAATATCTGCCTTTTTGCCTACATCTAAACTTCCAATCTTATCTGCTCTATCTAAAGCTGCCGCTCCATTTATAGTAAGTGCAGTTATTGCCTCTTCTATAGAAAGATCCATTTGAATGCAAGCAAGCGCAAACATTAAAGGTATAGAGTTAGTAAAGCAACTACCTGGGTTAAGGTCTGTAGCTAATGCTACTGCGCATCCACTATCTATCATTTCCCTTCCTCTTGCAAAAGATTCTTTTAAACTAAAGGCAGTACATGGAAGTAATGTAGCAACAGTACCTGCTTTAGCCATATCTTTTATTCCCTTATCTGAGGCTTGTAGTAAGTGATCTGCTGATGTAGCACCTAATTCCCCTGCAAGTTCTGCCCCCCCTAGTTGTACTATTTCATCCGCATGAAGTTTGATTTTCATACCTAAAGACTTAGCTGCCTTTAATATTTCTCTTGATTGCTCTATAGAAAAAACATTTTTCTCGCAAAACACATCGCAAAATTCTGCCTTATCTTTAGCCTTTGGCAATACTTCATTTATAATAAACTTTACATAATCGTCTGTTCTATCCTTGTATTCCTTTGGAGTTGCATGAGCTCCTAAAAATGTAGACACTACATCCACAGTATGATCTTTGTTTAATCTTTCCATTACCTTTAATTGCTTTAGTTCTGTATCAATATCAAGGCCATATCCACTTTTACCTTCTACTGTTGTTATACCAAACTTAAGCATAGAATCTAGTCTTTCCTGGCCTAGGCTATAAAGTTCTTCTTCTGTAGCCTTTCTTGTGCTTTCTACACTATTTATTATGCCACCGCCTCTTTCCATAATAGACATGTAGCTATCACCTTTTAATCTCCAAGAAAACTCTTCAGCCCTATATCCTCCAAACACAAAATGTGTGTGTGAATCAACAAATCCTGGAAGTACAGCCTTTCCTTTTGCTGATATTACTTCATATTCTTCTTCGTTTATATCCTTTAAAACTTCTTTTGATATACCTATATCTTTTATGATTCCATCCTCTATAATTATAGCTCCATCATAAATTACAGCTATATCCTGCATCTCTTTTCCTTTTTTAGCCTCAAATCCGCTACAAGTAACTATTTCTGAAGCATCTTTTATAATAATCTTATTTTTCATATCGTTTACTCCCTTCAATTCATTATTCCATTAGAGAGTTTTCTAAAACTTGGTTTAGTGAGAAGTTCTCTATTCCCATATAATAAACAGCAGTATCAATTAAAGCCTCCATAGGCAAAAGTCCTATAACTTCGCTACCTACTACATTAACTCCATATCTCTTTGCTTCCATTTTAACCATTTCAAAAGATCTATATAGTGAGGTCTTAGTATAGTCTGTCATATTCATGGATATTTGTGTTATTCCTCTTTCTTTTAATTCAACGCCCATGGCCTTACAAAATCTTAATCCTCCACCTATGAATCTAACATTTTTTGCTATATTATTTGCTATATCTAAATTACCAGTATCTAGATTAACGTTGAAAGCAACTAATGGCATTCTAGCACCTATAGCTGTAACTCCTGCAGTTTCATGAACATGATTTGGTCCAAAATCAGGTTTCCACCCTTCTTCCTTTAATTTTTCGTTCATCTTTTCAAATTGACCCTTTCTAACCTTTGCAAGATTTTCTCTTTCAGGGGTAGAAGCAGCCTTTTCGTATAAATAAATTGGTAATCCATATTTTTCTGATACTTCTTTAGCTAAATCTTTTGCAAGCTCTACAGCTTCTTCCATAGTAACATTTTTTATAGGTATAAAAGGTACTACATCTGTAGCTCCCATTCTTGGATGTTGTCCTTTATGAACCCTCATATCTATAATTTCAATTGCTGTTCCCATAGCCTCTAGTACTGCATTTTTTAATGCAATCGGTTCTCCAACAACAGTTACAACTAATCTATTGTGATCTTCATCTCTACTATAATCTAATAACTTTACACCTTGTTTTCCTCTGAAACTTTCCAAAATCTTTTCAATCTTCTTTATATCTCTTCCTTCACTAAAGTTTGGAACACATTCCATTAACCTTTTTTCATTACTCATATTAAATTTCATCCTTTCACAATTAGCCCTTACTTAAAGCCTTATTAATTATTATTTCCAACCCTTTATATTTTCTTTCTTAATTATTATTTTTTCTTTAATTAATTCAACTTCTTCTTTTGTTTTTAATTTTAATTCTTCTGATTTTATCTTTTTAAATGATTCTTCTATAACTGCCATTACTAGCTCTTCTCTTGGTATAAAAGGTAAGGTTATGTGCTCTTCCCCAGACCTCATTTTATTATATTCTATACTTGTGCTTATAGAATTTTCATTTCTAGCCCAGGCTCTTCTTGCAACTCCTCCCATTACATCCCATGGTATAGCACTTTTAATTATGTTATCAACCCTAGTACTGCCATCTAAAACTAACCCAAAACCTCCATTAATGGACTTTCCGATTCCAACTCCACCGCCATTATGAAGAGCTACAAGACTCATTCCTCTAGCAGCATTTCCAGCATAACATTGAATAGCCATATCTGCCATTATATTACTTCCATCTTTTATATTAGATGTTTCTCTAAATGGTGAATCTGTTCCACTTACATCATGATGATCTCTACCGAGCATTATAGGGCCAACTTCTCCTTTTCTAACCATCTCATTAAACTTTAATGCAATGTTGGTTCTTCCCATAGCATCTTGATATAATATTCTAGCTTCTGTTCCAACTACAAGTTTGTTCTTTTCTGCATTTTTTATCCACATATAATTATCTCTATCTTGTGCTCTTCTATTTGGATCAATACAATCCATGGCAGCCTTATCGGTCTTTATAAGGTCTTTATGATCACCACTTAAGCATACCCATCTAAATGGTCCATATCCGTAATCAAATAGTTCAGGTCCCATTATATCTTCTACGTAAGATGGGAATATAAATCCATCCTTTTCATCTACACCGTTTTTAACTATTTCTTTCACTCCTGCATCATAAACAGCCTTCATGAAAGAATTTCCATAATCAAAGAAATATGTCCCCCTATCCACTAAAATCTTTATAAATTCAAAATGTTTTCTAAGACTAGCATCAACTAAAGTCTTAAACTTTTCTCTATCTTCTTTTAGTAGTTTTGTTCTTTCATCAAAGCTCACTCCTTGAGGACAATATCCGCCTTCATAAACTGCATGACAAGAAGTTTGATCTGATAATAATTCTATATGAAAATGATTTTCTACAGCATATTGTAGTAAATCTACTATATTTCCATGATAAGCTATTGATATAGGCTCTTTTTTATCCATGTATTCTTTGGCTAAATCACATACTTCCTTTAAATCTGAAGATACCTTGCTTACCCATCCTTGCTTGAATCTAGTTTCTATTCTAGAATAGTCTACCTCTGCAACTATTCCTACTCCACCAGATATTTCTATAGCCTTTGGTTGTGCTCCACTCATGCCACCAAGTCCTGAAGAAACAAATATATGACCTCTTAGATCTTCATCTGGACCTACTCCCAGCTTTTGTCTTCCCGCATTTAATATAGTATTAAATGTTCCATGGACTATACCTTGAGGTCCTATATACATCCAACCGCCAGCAGTCATTTGTCCATAATTTGCCACCCCCATTTGCATAGCATAATGCCAGTCTTCGTTATTATCAAACATGCCTACCATTAAGGCGTTAGTTATTATAACCCGTGGAGCTTCAGGTTTTGATTGGAAAAGACCTAATGGATGTCCAGACTCTATAACTAAAGTTTGATTTTCTGTCATCTCTTCTAGATATTTCATTATTAATCTATATTGCATCCAATTTTGACACACTTGTCCTGTCTCACCATAGGTTACAAGTTCATAAGGGTAAAGTGCTATATCAAAATCCAGGTTATTGTCTATCATAACCTGAAAAGCTTTACCTTCTATACAATTCCCTTTATATTCATTTATAGGTTTACCGTGAATTCTTCCCTGTGGTCTATATCTGTATCCATATATTCTTCCACGAGTTCTAAGTTCCTCCATAAACTCAGGAGCCAAAGTTTCATGATATTTTTCTGGTATGTATCTTAAGGCATTTTTTAAGGCTATTTGTGTTTGAGCCTTAGTAAGTGTAAAGCCTCTATCTGGAGCTCGTCTTATACCCTCCTTAAATTCAATAGACTTTGGAAGTTCATCATCTAATTTTATTGTCATAGCTTCTAAAATATCTACATTACTTATCATAGCAACCAACCCTTCTTAAATATTATAAATATTCTCAAGTATTAAAATATACTCATAATTACATTTTATATGTTAAATTCAGAATAATCCACACATTATTCAAAACTTAATTTTTTTTCTTATATAAAAAAGATATTAATGTTTTATAAAAGGATTTAATATAATCTATAGGAATTATTAATAAACTCATAAAATTTTAGCAATAATTCAAAGATCTTTTTTTATATACTATTAAAAATACGGCTCACTTAATAAAGCTTATAACTATTTTTATAGATATTATCCATAAATTATGACTATAGTCACCTAACCCATAAAAGAATTATTACTTTAAGCATTTTACAAATGTTATAACTTGTAATAGAATTTATATATATAAACTTTGCAAAGGAGTGAATCTTTATGAAGAAAGGTAACATTATCTTTGGTATTATATTGATACTTTTGGGATTGTCCGCCTTAATAAATAGAATATTTTTTATAGACATACTTAGCTTTAGAAATCTTTGGCCCCTATTCCTTCTAGTTCCTGGCATACTTTTCGAGGTAAAATACTTTGAAACACGAAAAGATCCAGGAATGTTAGTTCCTGGAGGAATACTTACTACTTTAGGCACATTATTTTTAATAGAAAACATTTCAAGCTTTCATTTTAAAAAATATATATGGCCACTTTACCCGCTTTCTGTAGCTATTGGATTATTTCAATTATATTGGTTTGGAAATAGGGAAAAGGGACTTTTAATTCCCATATTTATACTTACTATAGTTTCCGTTATGTCAATACTAAATCAAGTGTTCAATAAATTCTTTTATTGGATGGATTATAAACTTCTTTTCCCAGTTATTTTAATTGGAATTGGATTATATGTACTATTTAACGAAATGAAAAGATAGAGATAAAATCTCTATCTTTTTTCTTTTATAAGCCCTTTTCTATAGGCTAGAAGTAACATCTTTAAGTCTTTAATTTGCTTTTTTAACTCTTCACCTACATCTGTATCTGCTACAGTCTTTCTTTCTACATTTTGTTCTAAAACTACCATAGATGATAAAATATCAGTTTCTTCTATTATTGCAGCTTCCGTAGACTTAAAGGGTTCATGTGAAACTAGCTGAAGTCCAAAGGAATTATAGATTAATGTGTATCCTGCAATTCCAGTTTTTCTTTGGTATGCCCTTGAAAACCCGCCATCTATAACTAAAAGCTTTCCATTTGCTTTTATAGGACTTTCCCCATTTTTCTTTTGCACAGGCATATGTCCATTTATTATATGAGAATTAACATTATCCATGTTAAACTCTTCTAATATTCTATTGCACGCACTTTCTTCATCTCTATATTTATAATAAGAATTTTTAGGTTCCTTATGAGCTTCTTCATCTTCTATAAAATATCTTTCAAATGTAGTCATCTTATCCTTTCCAAATAAAGGAGAAAATGGGCCCGTCCATAAATACCATATAGTGTCTAAACCATACTGCTTAGCTGTTGAATTAATTTTATAAAAGTAAGCTTCCCTTGCTAATCTATCAAATTCATCCAAAAGTGCCTTACCCTTAAATTTTTTGTTTTTTAACGTAACTTTAGTAAAGCTTCCGTCTTCATTTAGCGGAATACATCCATGGAAAAGTAAGTTAGAATTATGTCTTAAATATATACTGCCTTTTGCAAAAAGAAATCTTACATGTTTTTGTAACTTTTCACTATTTATAAAAGAAGACTTTAACTTTTCTATTAAGATTTCCTCATCTTCAGTTAGTTTATAAGGATCTTTAGGATCTATAGTTGGAAAGTTACTATCTGTTAATTTGTAAACCTTGCCATCTATCTCTATAGTACCCTCTTCATAATTTATATTGTTTAATAATAGCCTATCCTCCATATGAAACTCTGGCCTTTTTTCTATTACTTTTTTCTCTAATTTAAACTGTATTATAGCTATAGCTTTATGCATTTTTGATAGTAAATTTATTTCATTTAAACTGTATGCTGTTTCACAATCAAAACGTGGCTTAAAGTATACACACTCATCATTTCTATAATGCTCTAATGCAAAGGTTGCAAGAGGTAGCATGTTTATTCCATATCCATCCTCTACAGTATCTAAATTTGCATATCTTGCTGAAATTCTAAGAACACTTGCTATACAAACTTCTGATCCTGCTGCTGCTCCCATCCATAATATATCATGATTTCCCCACTGAATGTCCACTGCATGATAATCAATTAATGTATCTAATATTATATGTGCCCCAGGACCTCTATCAAATATATCACCTACAATGTGAAGTCTATCTATAACTAGTCTTTGAATTAATTTAGATAAAGCTATAATAAACTCCTTTGCCCTATCAAGGCATATTATTGTATTGATTATTTCATTATAATATTCCTGTTTATCTACTCTGCCAGGCTCTTCATGAAGTAATTCTTCTATTATATAAGAAAAATCTTTAGGTAGGGCTTTTCTTACTTTAGATCTTGTATATTTTGATGATGCATATCTACAAATTTCTATAAGCCTATATAAAGTTATCCTATACCAGTCATCTATATTTTCTTCTTCTTTTAAGATTATCTCTAATTTCTGTTCCGGATAATATATAAGTGAAGCTAAACTCTTTTTTTCTGATTCTCTTAATGAGTTTCCAAATATATCATCTATCTTTCTTTTTATAACTCCTGAACCATTTTTTAACACGTGCAAAAAGGGCTCATATTCGCCATGAATATCAGTTAAAAAATGTTCCGTTCCTTTTGGAAGATTTAATATTGCTTGTAAATTAATTATTTCAGTACTAGCTTTTGCAATTGTAGGATACTGATTTGCTAAAAGGTTTAAATATCTAAGATCATTTTTAACCTCGTTAGCTGAAGGTTCATACATAAATGCCATTTATACCCCTCCGCCTTAATATTAAAATATATAGTATATTACATATCAGTATTATACTATACTATTTAGGTACATTCTATAACTTTTATACTTATTATTAGTATAAAAAAATACTTCTTTTAAGAAGTATTTCTTTAAAATTAACTTTCTTGTTTAATTATTTGGTTTTACTATGCTTATATGTTGTTTTTCAACGCCTATATGAATCTCATTGTTATTTAATATCTCTCCATCCATATTAATAGGAAAACTTTCTTTACCTTTAATAAGTATGCTTTCACATTTCAAAAATTCTACCTCTTCTATTTCTCCATGTGTACCTATTATTAGCTTTGGAAATAATCTAAGTACCCGCCACATGCTCATATTATTAACAATACATATATCTAAAAATCCATCAGTAACTTTTGCATCTGGTGCAACTTTCATTCCTCCACCATAGTACTTTCCATTAGCTATAGCAATTAAAAGAATCCTTCTTTTTATAGTAACTCCATCTATAAGGATATCGACATCTATTCCTTTAAATTTGTACATAGTTAAAAATATACTGAAAAGGTAAGCTAACTTTCCACTTATAAAAGGCTTTTGCTTTAAATGTCTTGCATTTTGTGTAACAGCAGCATCAAATCCTACGGACGCTATATTAATAAAATACTTTTTATTAATTTTTCCTAAATCCATAAATTCTTCGGCACCTTCAATAGTTCTTCTAAGTATATCTTTATGATTCCCACCTTCCATAATACTTTTTATAAAATCATTTCCTGTTCCAGCTGGAATAACTGCAAGACTACTATTGCTACCTATGATACCATTTAAAACCTCATTTAATGTTCCATCGCCACCAATGGAATACACTCTATAATCATTTCTAGCCACATACTCCCTTACTAAACTTGTTGCATGGCCTTCCCTTTCAGTTGTTTCTATAAAATACTCTTCTTCATCTTTAAAATAATCTTTTATTTCTTTAATAAAGGTAACAGCCTTTCCCTTACCAGCTTTAGGATTTATTATGAATAAATGTTTCATTGATTTTCCCCTTTAAGTTAAGTTTAGAATCTTTATTATAGTATATAATATTATGTTAGGTCTATTGTAATATAAGTTATAGTATATAAAAAGAACTTTAAAAAAGCTTCTCAATATAATATTGAAAAGCTTTTAACACCTAATCCTAATTTTTAATATAAAAGTCTATAATTTTATAATTTAATCGTATTATCAGACTTGTTCATAGTTTCTACTATTGTATACATATTGGAAATATCTCCTATAAGCAAATCATCTTTTAGATTATAAAAATCAAGGCATGTACCACAACTAGTGATATTTACTCCCTTATTTTTTAACTCCTCTAAACTATCTATAACACTAGAACCTTTTGTAGTAAGTTTAACTCCAGAGTTTAAGAATATAATGTCTGATGGCATATCATCACTTTCAGACAAAGCGTACATATAACTTTTCATGAGATTTGCTCCTAGAACTTCCTCTCCTTCTCCAAGTTTATCCGTACCTACAACTATTACTAACTTTTTATCAAACTTCATAATTTCACAATGGCAATCTTCTTTAGTTATGTTTATATTAAATAACCCTTCTGAATCTACTGCCTTATATTTATATCCATTACTTTGTGCAAATTTACATATATTATTTTTTGCAACTTCGTTATCTACGATTATTAAAGCTTCGCCTTCCTTTATAGAATCAAAATACTTTTTAGTATTTATAACAGGCTGTGGACATTTAAGACCTTTACAATCAATTGTGTGTATCACATTAATTCACCTCTTATTTTAATAGTTTAAAACATAGCTTTATTATAACATCAATAATCAAATTGGCTTATTGCTTTTTTAAATACCTTTAAGCAAACCTATTTGATAATATAATAAAGCTTATTTATATAGCTAATTTAATATTTTCTAATTTAATTTATTAAATGTATCGCCTTTTCCTTCACTTTATTTAAATTGTGTCTTATAATTATATAGTTAGACAGTTAATAATAAATTAATATAATTAAAACTTCATTAAAAAGGATGGTTGATATGTTAAATAAAACGCCAACATCGCACAACAAAGGTAGTGTACATAGAGGGATATTGTTCTTCATTACATTATTTAGTATCACTTTTAAGTGTATTCTTTTCCTATCGTTTATTAATAATAAGAACACCTACAGTTTTAATTTAGCCTTAGGATTTAAATCTTCAATTTATTTTTTAAATTATTATTTGGCATTTATAATGCTTTTCATGTCATTTTACTTTTTATTTAAAAATAAAGGTCATATAAAATATCTTATATCTATAAACAGTATTTTAACATTATTTATATTAGTAGACCTTTGGTACTTTAGAGGTTTTAATACTGTTCCATCACTTACTATAATAAAACAGACTGCTAATTTAGATAATCTTTCTGGTAGTGTTTTTTCTATGTTAAGCAAATATGATCTATTATTTGTATTAGATTTAATAATTTTAAGTTTATGGACTTTAAAACATAAAAATATTTATATAGGTGGGAAAAGGCACCTAGGCCTTTTCTTTGGTACAATTATCGTTACTCTTAGTTTTATTTTTTATGTACCTTTTTCTACAGAAATACTAAAAAAAGATAATGATAGAAGTTACCTTTTTTCAATGTATGATGCCACTGACACTACTACATATTTTTCTCCTATAGGATATCATATCTTCAATGCTTATTCTGTATGGCAAAATTCAAAGACCTTAGAACTTACTACTGAAGAAAAATCAGAAATTGATAAATGGTATAAGGATAAATTTGAAGACATTCCTGATAACCAATACCAAGGGCTTTTTAAGGATAAAAATTTAATTTTAATTCAAGTAGAATCTTTAGAGAACTTTGTTATAAATGAAAAAGTAGAGGATAAGGAAATAACTCCAAATTTAAATAAATTATTAGCTAATAGTATATACTTTCCCAATATAAATGAACAAGTTAATGAGGGTACAAGCTCTGATTCTGATTTGATGACAAATACATCTATTTATCCCTTAAGGCAGGGTAGTACTTTCTTTAATTATCCTAATAATACTTATAATTCCTTACCATTACTTTTAGAAGAAATGGGTTATGAAACTTTAGCTATTCACCCTGATAAGGGAGCCTTTTGGAATTGGATGGAAGGTCTTAAAGGAGTAGGTTTTAAGAAATGCATAGATTCTCATGACTTTGAAATAGATGAAGTTATTGGACTTGGTCTTAGTGATGCTTCTTATTTTAGGCAAATTGTTCCTATTCTTAAAAATCAAAATCAACCTTTTTATAGTTTCATGGTTACATTAACTAGTCATGGTCCCTTTGATTTACCTAAAGAATATAAGGAATTAAATTTAAGTGAAGATCTAGATAATAATGTACTTGGTGGATATTTTGAAAGTGTACATTATACTGATAAACAGATAGGATTGTTTTTGCAAAACCTAGAAGCTGAAGGTCTATTAAATAATACTGTTGTGGCTATAACCGGTGATCATACCGGTGTTCATAAGTACTATAATGATCAAGTTCAAAAATTAGAATCTCCAGACCCTAAGTGGCTTAATGTGGACAATCATATACCTTTTATAATATACGATAAATCCTTTGAAGAGCCGCAAAAATTAGAGGTTACAGGTGGACAAATAGATCTTATGCCTACCCTAGCTTATCTTATGGGTATAAATGAAATATCTTATAATTCTACAGTTATGGGACGAAATCTTTTAAAAACAGAAAAGGATTATTCTATTCTTACAAATAAAGATTTTGTAGGGACCTCTGTAGACATGAAAGAGCATTCTATTAAAGCCCTAGAGATATCCGATAAGATAATAAAAAGCAATTACTTTGAAAAAGATGATAATAATTAAAAAATTATGATGATTAAAGAAGACACCTGAAGTTTATTTAAACTTCAGGTGTCTTCTTAATGTAATACTTAAATTTAAAATAAGTTCTAAAATTTTTTAAAAATAAAAAGTATTTTAATTTTATTTTCCTGCTACAGATAATGATTTTATAACTACTGATGGAGATCCAAAATTAGCTCCCATGGGTATAGTAAATTCTAAATCCTCACCTATATATTCTATATCTTTAAGCAATTCAAAAAAGTTTCCTGCTACTGTTATTTGTTCTATAGGCTCTGCACTTTTACCAAGCTTTATAGAAAACCCTTTAGCGGCTAATGAAAAGTCTCCAGTAATTGCATTAGCGCCAGCATGTGTTCCTTCAATATCCGTTATTAATATACCTTCTCCTACATAATTTAGTACATCTTCAAAAGTACTCTTACCTTTTTCTATATAGCAATTAGTTGGAGCAATACTAATGGACGATGCAAAAGAAGATTTATAAGCATTTCCTGTACTCTTTTTTCCTTCTTTAGTTGCTGATTTTAAGTTATATAAAAGAGTATTTAAATATCCATCTTTAATCATATATTTCTTATATGTGGCTACAGCCTCTGCATCAAATGGTGTGGATGCAAAGCTACCTTCTAAATGTGGATCATCTACTAGACTTACTATAGGATTTGCTATGATTCTTCCTTCTTTTCCCTTTAATAAGGATAGTCCCTTTTCAGCATTTTCTGCACTAAATGCACCTATAAATGTACTTAACATCATAGCCATTACATCATTTTTTAAGACTATTTTATAATTACCACTATTTACAGTTTCTCCACCTACCCTATCTAAGGCCATTCCTACAGATTCTTTTGCTAACATCTTAATATCTAATTCTTTAAAATCTTGCGTTATCTTAAATTTAAATCCATCATATTTTATGTCCTTTTCCTTAATTACTGGAACTACATAAGCTGATATAAAATTTTGTTTATTATCTAATTCTATCCCCTTTGAATTCATTATCCCATATTCTATGGTTGAAGATTCTAATTCGCACCCTGCTATTGTTTCAACCTTTTCATGAAAGTTTAAAGTTTTACTTTCCAAATCTTTTATAAAATCTATCTTTTGTTTTGTAGATATATTGCTTAATTCCTCATTGTAACAATTTAACTTAACATAATCTTGTTTCTCTCCGTATATAATTTCTTCTTCATTATTATCTATAGAAACAGCACTTTGTTTTGCACTTTCTAACAATGTATCTATAGCCTCTTCATCTATTAGTTCAGTATAAGAGTATCCCATATTTCCCTTATATATACCCCTAAAGCTTATACCCATAGTTGTATTTACACTATATTTATCTATATCACCTTTGTACACTCCTATACTAAGATTATCATCTTTACTATAATATATTTCAAATTCAGAAAATCCAGCATCTTTTGCTCTTTCAAATATTATTTCTTTAATAAATTTTATATCCATAGCTTATCCCCCCTTTTACCTTCCACCTACAGTTATATTAGATACTCTAATGAGAGGTTGTCCTACATTTGTAGGTATACTGCCACTAGAAGAGCCACACATTCCTTGCCCCTGTGCTAAGTTTTTGCCTACCATATCTATGTTCATAAGTATCTCTGATCCTTTACCAATCAAACTAGCTCCTCTTACTGGTTCTTGAATTTTACCATTTTTAATTAAGTAACCTTCTGCTACAGCAAAGTTAAATTCTCCTGTTATAGGGTTTACAGATCCTCCACCCATCTTTTTAGCATAAAGTCCTTCATCAATTGAAGCTAATATATCATCATTATCGTCATTACCATTGTCAATATAGGTATTAGTCATTCTAGAAGTTGGAGCGTATCTATAAGATTCTCTTCTTGAACTTCCTGTCTCCTCCATATTCATTCTTCTAGCGTTAAGTTTATCTATCATATAACTTTTTAATATTCCATCTTCTATTAATACATTTCTTCTTGTTTTGGTGCCTTCATCATCTATATTTAATGAACCCCATAAATTCTTCATTGTACCATCATCTATAGCTGTTACCTTAGTGGATGCTATCTGCTTACCCATCTTATCACAAAATACAGAATTTCCTTTGGCTACAGAAGTTGCTTCTAATGCATGGCCACAAGCTTCATGAAATATAACTCCACCAAAACCATTTTCAATAGCTACCATCATCTTTCCCGCTGGACAGTTTTTTGCATGAAGCATTGTAACTGCACTTTTACTAGCTTCCTTTGCTAAATGTTCTACATCTACACTATCAAACATTTCAAATCCCATAAATCTACCCGGTGCTTCAAACCCTACTTGATTTTCTATTCCATTACTTGCAATAGAATTTATATGAATTCTCGTTCTTATCCTTCTATCTTGTGTAAATAGACCATCACTATTTGCAATAAGAACCTTTTGATCTTTGTCTAAATAATTTACTATAACTTGCGTTATTTCTTTGCTATAGTCTTTGGCTGATTTGTATGTCCTTTTCATTACTTCTATTTTATTTGCATTTTGTATAGTTGAAGGCACATAAAGTATTGGATGAATATTTGTATTTATTCTTTCCATAATATTTATAGCTACCTCTTCCTTTAATTCCCCTATGGCACAAGATGCCTTATATGCTGTTTCTAGCATCCCCTCAACACTTTTGTCATTTGTATAGGCATAAACACTTTTGAACCCTTTAAATATCCTTATTCCTATTCCAAAGTCTCTTCCTGCAACAGCACCGTCTATCTTCCCATTTACTAATGATATGTTATTATTTATACTATCTTCCACAAAAATTTCAGCAAAATCTCCACCTGTACTTAAAGCCTTCCCTAGAACTTGCTTAATTATATTCTTTTCTAACACCTAATCAGTCCCCCTAATAATTTTAATGTGAAATAAAGCAGATATATCTTATAGACATCTGCTTTTAATTTTACACTATTGTAGGAATATTCTCAATTCCCTTATTTTATTACTATGTATATATGATTATCTAAACACCTTGTCCCATTTATAAACAAATTCGTCTAATGCCCATTCTGCCATAATCACACTTTCTTCTTCATTTAATTTAACCTTTTTTAAAGGCCTTTCACCTAATTCACCATTTTCAATAGAATACACAAATAGGCTATTCTTTGAAATAAGTATTGCTATATCACTATTTGGAGAAGTATACGCATCTAAAGCCTCTGGCATTCTTTCTTTTATTTTATTCCACGGGACTTTTAATTCATCATAAACTATAAGCCTTTTAGATGGCAATATCTTTATATCATAGTCTAAAAACAATTTCTCATCATTAGACTTTGGTTTAGCTCTACCTTTAAATGCCCAATGGCCATTTTTTCTAACCACAGTAAAGCTTTCTTCATTTAAATTAGTCTCTAATTTAGATTTTAAGTCTTTATTAGATTCTATGGCTGATTTAAATGACTTTTCTTGGACAACCTTTCCTTCAGCCCCTTCAATATCTACTATCTTTAAGCCCTTTTCTTGTTGAATATTATCTAAAGGTAAAACTACATATTCATCTGATACTATAGACTTATTTTTATCATTTTTAATAGATTCTAAAGCAATATAATCATTACTTATAAAATTTACATTTCTATAAATATTGTTATCAGCATCTTTAAAGTAATCTCTAATATATTTATCTTCTTTGTATCCATACGTCTTCACATAAACAGTTTCATTTTCATATCCATTAACTAAATCTTTTTTTACACCTAACTCCCAAAATCCTGATATTCTAGGAAATATTACATTAGGTTTTTCTTTTATTTTGATGTCACTTTTATCTGTACTTGAAATCCATAAAGTCCTATAACCACTTTCATTTATATCTCCGTTTTCCGACTGGTTTCTCTGACTTCTTAAACCAATCATTACTCCAGATCTTTTATTTTTATCAATATCTTGAGTTTCTTCTCCCATAGTATTATTTGAGTATGACTGTCTAACATCTTTATCTATTAAATTACTTCTTTTGCTTGCAAAATAACATATTCCATCAGAAAAAAACATCAATTTATTTTCATCATATTTTATATATTCATACAAAACCTTACCTTCTAAGCTTGCGGATATAACCTCTAATTCATCTTTATCTATCCCTAAGCCTTTAGGATTAATTTCACTATGATTGAAAAAGTAATTATGTGTATTTACTCTTCTATACTTATATTTTACATCTTCATATACATCTCCACCAACATATAAAAAATTATTATCTATTTGAATATAAGTATTTAAGTATTTGTTTAACTTATGATTTTTAACTTTTCCCTGTCTCATAATTTTATAATCATCTATATACCACTTTCCTTTAATCATTAAATCCTTATTTTCAGGTGATATTATTTTTGATGTGGATTTAAACTCAATAGGATTACATCCCGATAGAATAACTATTAATGAAAAGGACATTATTATAATATAAATTTTTCGCATCTTCCCCTCCTAATGTACCACTAATTAAGATACTAGATACTTAATTTACATACTTATAGCTACTTTATCTTTTAGTGGAAGTATAACTTTTACTACAGTTCCATTCCCTTCTTCACTTTCAATAATAAATTTACCTTCATGAAGCTTTATTATTTCATCACAAATAGAAAGACCTATTCCATTTTGTGATTTACTGCTTTTTCCTTTATAAAACTTTTCTTTTATCCTTGGTAAGTCTTTTTTACTTATTCCACTCCCAGTATCGCTAATTACAACATTTAACTCATTATCTTTAGCATAAGCCTCTATAATTACTTTTCCTTCTCTTGGTGTGAATTTAAGTGCATTATCTAATAAATTTATAAAGACTTGTTTCATTCTATTTACATCTAAATGAACTTTAGGTATGTTGTCTTCTACTGATACCACAAGATCTACTCCCTCTCTTTCTGCCCTTGGTCTCATATATCTATCAATATAACTTATCATATCAATAATATCTATACTTACCTTTTGAAGTGAAACTTTTCCTGATACAAACTTAGAAAAGTCTAAGAGCTCTTCCACCATCTCAGTAAGTCTGTCACATTCTTTTTCAATTATGCTTAAGCCATCTTTTATAACTTCTTTATCTTCCAAATCATAACCTAGCGTTACAGTCCATCCTTTTATTGATGTAAGAGGGGTTCTCAGTTCATGTGATACGGATGAAATAAATTCATTCTTAAGTTTATCCTTTTTTAATATTTCTTCTGCCATATAATTTAATGTATCAGATAATTTACCAATTTCATCATCTTTAACCTTAGTATTTCTTATATAATAATTTCCTTCTGCCATTTGCTCTGCAGTTGTAGTAAGTTCTTTTACTGGGTATATTATGTTCTTAGCAGCAAACCAAGTTACTATACCTGATATGATAAGAACCACTGAACCTACCATTACGAATACAAATGAAATAGCATATATTGAGTTTTCAACCTCCTCCATAGATGATATAAATCTAATAACTCCAACAATTTCATCATAAGATTTTAGTGGGTAAGAGACTGCCATTACTTTATGATTATAATAATTTACATTTCCAATCCACTTTCCCTTTTCACCATCAATAGCTTTTTTAACATCTATGGATTTTATATATTCTTCTGAAGTAGCACCTAATGAATCCATTATAAGCTTGCCATCAGTATTTAATATTTGTACTTGTGCATTGGTTTGTTTCCAAAATACATCTACATTATCAAGTATATTTTCTTCTAAAGTAGAGTTCGAAAAATAACTGTTATAAAGATCTGCTGATACCATTACTTGATTTGTAATAATATCTTCAGTATTTTTATAAAAATATTGGCGAACAAAAGTAATAAGTGACACTTCTAAAATTGATATAGTAAACAATATTATTACAAGTAATTTTAATGTCAGTCTCACTCTAATACTTTGATCCACTTTAAATATCTTTTTCATTATTCCACCTATATCCTGTTCCCCAAATAGTTTGTATATATTTAGGCTCTGAAGGATCTTCTTCTATCTTAGTTCTTAATCTTCTTATATTAACATCTACTATTTTTGGATCTCCAAAATAATCATATCCCCAAATTATATTTAATAATTCATCTCTAGTAAAGGCCTTTCCCGGACTTTCTATAAACAATTTAAATAATAAATATTCTTTAGGTGTAATATATATTTCTTTCGTACCTTTATACAATTTTTGTGAATACAAGTCTAGTTTAAAACCATTTCTTTCAACAACTTCTTTATCTTTAAATACATCTTTAGTTTCAATTCTTCTAATTATTGCCTTAACTCTAAGCATCAATTCTATTGGATTAAAAGGTTTACTTAAATAATCATCAGCACCTTGTTCTAAACCCATTATTCTATCCATATCCTGATTTCTAGCAGTAAGCATAATTATACCCATATCAGGAAACCTATCTCTTAGTTCCTTACACAATGTAAATCCATCTTTGCCTGGCAGCATAACATCTAAAACTGCAATATGAGGATTTTCTAACATTGCCTTTCTAAAACCTTCTTCTCCAGAACTTGCTTCGATAACAGTGAAATCATTTCTTCTAAAGTTTATTTTGAGAAAACCTCTTATACTGTTTTCATCTTCTACAATCAATACCTTTTTATCCATAAATACCTCTCTCTGTAATATAATAAAAGAGAAGTCTATTTCAACTTCTCTTTTATTATATCATAATTTTTCTTTAACATTATGAAAATACTTAATATATAGTAACCTATTGTAATTTATAGTAATATTGTAATTTGCTTATTATTAATTATTATTTAAAATATCTAATTTAAAGTCCTAAATTCATATCCTTCGTTTTTAAAGTGTTGGATTATCTTTGTTAAAGCTTCAGCTGTAGTTTCTTTTCCATAGGTATCGTGCATAAGCATTACAACCTTGTCCTTATTTTTACTTGTACTTATAGCCTTTTCAATTAATTCTTCAGGTTTCCTCTTTTTACTTTCTGCATCTCCATTTAATGCATTCCAATCCACAGGTACTATATTTTTTTCTTTTAGTTTTTCTATAGCTACATCTTGCCCTTTCCAAGACATAAGTCCTCCTGGAAATCTTACAACTGTAGTTTCAAATGACTCTCCAATAACCTTTTTAATTAAAACATTATTCTTTTCAATATCTTCTAAAACCCTTGTCATATTAATATTTTTACTCGGATAAAGATATTTATAATCATGAGAATAAGTATGATTAGCAATAGCATGTCCATCATCATATTCTTGTTTTAGAACTTCTCCAGATTTTTCATTAATAGTAACACCATCTGAAGATAAACTTTTGCCTAATATAAAGAATGTAGCCTTTACATCTTCGCTTTTTAATATATTAAGTATCTGAGGTGTAACTGTGGTGGAAGGGCCATCATCAAAGGTTAAATAAATTACCTTTTTACCATCTTTAATTGCCTTACCATTTATAGCATCCTTTGCTATAGTTGCAGAATCTATCTTGTCTTGACCTTTTATTGAAGTATTTTTGTATGCTAACTCCTTTTCTTCTATCTTTTCTTTACCCTTTTTAGATGGTTTTCCAGTATCCGGTGACTTTGTTTCTTCTGATGCGGATACAGTTGAATCATTTTCACCATATTTATTTATTATAAATTGTCCTGCAATTATTCCAATTATTAATATTGATAAAACTAAAATACTAATAGCCAGATTTTTATTGTTTAGTTTTTTATTTTTTTTTAAAATAGGCTTTTGGTTCCTGTGATCTGTAATTGACATATTCCCACTCCTAATCTTTCATCAAAATGCAATAAAATAAAGTCGAATTATTTTATAACTAGTAGATGCTTGTCTTTATGTATAATGATAGCTTTTTATTATAGATTATAGATTACAAAATAGTAAAAATTCTTTTATACTTTTACATCTTTGTGGTTTAATATCCCTTTTTCTTAAAATTATGCAAAAAAATAAAGAACCTTTAACTATCATAATTAAAAGTTCTTAAAGCCTTATATTTAATTATATAATTGGCTCCGTGAAGAGGATTCGAACCTCCAACCTATCGGTTAACAGCCGAGTGCTCCACCGTTGAGCTATCACGGAACATTAATTATTGTAATCCCGAAGGATATACCCGGCGACGACTTACTCTCCCACAAGGCCTCCCTTGTAGTACCATCAGCGCTTTAGTGCTTAACCATCCTGTTCGGAATGGGAAGGGGTGTTACCACTAAGCCATAATCACCGGATGCGATTTCTGTCTAAATCTTTGATTTAGCTTACAGAATCATACTCCTCAGTTTCGCTGAGCGAGTTTCCTTATCACTTAATCTTTGATTTTATCATAGTCGCTTATGCAAATCTTGTTAAAGATTTGTATTCATTTATCTGAAAGAACCTGTTCTTTCAAAACTGCATATGGTTTAAAATATTTGGTCAAGCCCTCGACCTATTAGTATCAGTCAGCTTAATACATTACTGCACTTACACCTCTGACCTATCAACCTCGTGTTCTTCAAGGGGTCTTACTAGCTTACGCTATGGGAAATCTAATCTTGAGGTGGGCTTCACGCTTAGATGCTTTCAGCGTTTATCCCGTCCCGACATAGCTACCCAGCAATGCCACTGGCGTGACAACTGGTACACCAGAGGTCAGTCCATCCCGGTCCTCTCGTACTAGGGACAGCTCCTCTCAAATTTCCTACGCCCGCGACGGATAGGGACCGAACTGTCTCACGACGTTCTGAACCCAGCTCGCGTGCCGCTTTAATGGGCGAACAGCCCAACCCTTGGGACCTACTTCAGCCCCAGGATGCGACGAGCCGACATCGAGGTGCCAAACCTCCCCGTCGATGTGGACTCTTGGGGGAGATCAGCCTGTTATCCCCGAGGTAGCTTTTATCCGTTGAGCGATGGCCCTCCCACGAGGTACCACCGGATCACTAAGCCCGACTTTCGTCCCTGCTCCACTTGTAGGTGTCGCAGTCAGGCTCCCTTCTGCCTTTGCACTCTTCGAACGATTTCCGACCGTTCTGAGGGAACCTTTGGGCGCCTCCGTTACTTTTTAGGAGGCGACCGCCCCAGTCAAACTGCCCACCTAACAATGTCCGGCACCCAGTTTCATGGGTATCCGTTAGAACCTCAGTACTGTCAGGGTGGTATCCCAAGGGTGACTCCACTGAAGCTGACGCCCCAGTTTCTCAGTCTCCCACCTATCCTGTACAGACAATACCGAAATTCAATGCTAAGCTACAGTAAAGCTCTACGGGGTCTTTCCGTCCAATCGCGGGTAGCCAGCATCTTCACTGGCACTACAATTTCGCCGGATTTGCAGTTGAGACAGTGCCCAAGTCATTACGCCATTCGTGCGGGTCAGAACTTACCTGACAAGGAATTTCGCTACCTTAGGACCGTTATAGTTACGGCCGCCGTTTACTGGGGCTTAAGTTCATACCTTCGCTTACGCTAAGCATTCCCCTTAACCTTCCAGCACCGGGCAGGCGTCAGCCCCTATACTTCAGCTTTCGCTTTAGCAGAGACCTGTGTTTTTGCTAAACAGTTGCTTGGGCCTATTCTCTGCGGCCTACTTGCGTAGGCACCCCTTCTCCCGAAGTTACGGGGTCAATTTGCCGAGTTCCTTAACTGCAATTCTTCCGATGGTCTTAGGATTCTCTCCTCATCTACCTGTGTCGGTTTGCGGTACGGGCACTATTTTGCTCCCTAGAGGCTTTTCTTGGCAGCGTGGAATCAGATACTTCGGTCAAAATGACCTTCCCCATCACACCTCAGAATTGTCTGAACGGATTTTCCTATCCAGACTCCCTAAGTGCTTAGACTAGCATCCAATAGCTAGCACATCTTATCCTCCTGCGTCACCCCATTGGTAATAACGCTACATAGTGGTATCGGAATATCAACCGATTGTCCATCGCCTACGCCTTTCGGCCTCGGCTTAGGTCCCGACTAACCCTGGGCGGACGAACCTTCCCCAGGAAACCTTAGATTTTCGACCACTAGGATTCTCACCTAGTTCTCGCTACTTATGCCAACATTCTCACTCCTGTACCGTCCACCGCTCCTTTCGGTACGACTTCAGCCAGTACAGGACGCTCCTCTACCGCGTACATAAATGTACACCCATAGCTTCGGTGATAGATTTTAGCCCCGAACATCTTCGGCGCGGGATCTCTCGACTAGTGAGCTATTACGCACTCTTTTAATGAGTGGCTGCTTCTAAGCCAACATCCTAGTTGTCTTTGAAATCCCACATCCTTTTCCACTTAATCTATACTTTGGGACCTTAGCTGATGGTCTGGGCTGTTTCCCTTTTGACTACGGGCCTTATCACTCGCAGTCTGACTGCCGGACTAATAGTATGTGGCATTCGGAGTTTGATAGAGTTTGGTAACCTATACGGCCCCTAGCCCATTCAGTGCTCTACCTCCACTACTCATATCCGACGCTAGCCCTAAAGCTATTTCGAGGAGAACCAGCTATCTCCGGGTTCGATTGGAATTTCTCCGCTATCCACAGCTCATCCCATGGTTTTTCAACACCAATTTGGTTCGGTCCTCCACAGAATTTTACTTCTGCTTCAACCTGGCCATGGATAGGTCACCCGGTTTCGGGTCTACGACATGCAACTATTTGCCCTATTAAGACTCGGTTTCCCTTCGGCTCCGTACCTTAAGTACTTAACCTCGCTACATATCGTAACTCGTTGGCTCGTTCTACAAAAAGCACGTCATCACACACATAAGGTGCTTTGACCGGTTGTAGGCACACGGTTTCAGGTT
>NZ_JNLN01000001.1:340000-3060291 GCF_000703125.1 Clostridium algidicarnis
GTCCTGAGCCAGGATCAAACTCTCAATTTAAAAGTATATCCCAAATCTAGGATTTGGTATAGACTTTTACTTCTCAGCTTTGCTGAGTGAGTTTCCATTTTCAGAATATCTGAATCTGAATTCTCTAAGTAAGTTTAATCTACTCAATTACATAATTCAAAAGAATTGCTGGTCTTTATATATCTTTTCTGTTCAATTTTCAAAGATCAATGTGCTTCTTTAATGAAGCGACTTTGTAAGTTTATCATGATTTTAATTTAATGTCAATATATTTTTTCACTTAGTTTTCTTTGTTTTTATCCGATGGCTACCATCCGTAACACCCCTATCCTCTTCAAGGTGGGGGATGACGGCTGCTACGCCCCTGGATAAGTTCTTCTAAGACTCAGATGGAGAGATGTATTCCTTATAAGCAAACTCCACCTGTGTCTAAGAATCACTTGATTTCATTTCTTAAGTAACAATATATATTCTATCAAAAAAGTAATAATAAGTACAAGTATAATAAACAATTTAAAAGATTTATCTCTATTAAACTTTAAAATAATAAATTTTCCTTAACTTTTTACATATTGATACGCTAGGTAAGGTTTTAAAATCAGTATGTAACCAAGATTTTTTTCATTTTTAATGTGGGAATAGTGTGGGAATATAAAAAATAAGTCATTCAATTTTTCAATCAAATGGCTTATTTAATAGGTCTTGGTGCGCCCAAAGGGATTTGAACCCCCGGCATTTGGATTCGAAGTCCAACGCTCTATCCAGCTGAGCTATGAGCGCAGATACATATTACATCTTTTTGTAGATTTTAATTGTTTTTATAAAAAAAAGTTAGTATTTAAACTAACTTTTTTTGGAGCGGGTAGAGAGAATCGAACTCTCGTAACTAGCTTGGAAGGCTAGCACTCTACCATTGAGTTATACCCGCATATGGAGCGGAAGATGGGATTCGAACCCACGACGTTCACCTTGGCAAGGTGACGCTCTACCACTGAGCCACTCCCGCTTATTTAGTTTTAAATGGTGCAGGTGACAGGAGTTGAACCTGCACGCCGTGAAGCGCTAGATCCTAAGTCTAGTGCGTCTGCCAATTCCGCCACACCTGCATATTTATTTTTTTGGTGGCTTACCGGGGAATCGAACCCCGGACACCATGATTAAAAGTCATGTGCTCTACCAACTGAGCTAGTAAACCATTTGGCTGGGATGGCAGGATTTGAACCTACGCATAATGGAGTCAAAGTCCATTGCCTTACCACTTGGCGACACCCCATTTTTTTTGTTATGGGGTGGACGATGGGACTCGAACCCACGACAACCAGAACCACAATCTGGCGCTCTACCAACTGAACTACGTCCACCACAAATTTTGGTGCGCCATCAGGGATTCGAACCCTGGGCACCCTGATTAAGAGTCAGGTGCTCTACCAACTGAGCTAATGGCACCTATGGTGCGTCTTAAGGGATTTGAACCCCTGGCCCACGCCTTAGAAGGGCGTTGCTCTATCCAGCTGAGCTAAAAACGCATATATACTCTACAATTATTTATTATAATATATAAACTATAATATTGCAAGTATTTTTGGAGCGGGTAGAGAGAATCGAACTCTCGTAACTAGCTTGGAAGGCTAGCACTCTACCATTGAGTTATACCCGCATAAATGGTCGGGGTGACAGGGATTGAACCTGCGACCTCATGGTCCCAAACCACGCGCGCTCCCATCTGCGCTACACCCCGATAAATTGGTGCGCCATCAGGGATTCGAACCCTGGGCACCCTGATTAAGAGTCAGGTGCTCTACCAACTGAGCTAATGGCACTTATGGTGCGTCTTAAGGGATTTGAACCCCTGGCCCACGCCTTAGAAGGGCGTTGCTCTATCCAGCTGAGCTAAAGACGCATATTAGTTTCAGCTTTATATTTTAATTACATATATAAAACCATTGGAGCGGGTAGAGAGAATCGAACTCTCGTAACTAGCTTGGAAGGCTAGCACTCTACCATTGAGTTATACCCGCATATGGAGCGGAAGATGGGATTCGAACCCACGACGTTCACCTTGGCAAGGTGACGCTCTACCACTGAGCCACTCCCGCTTATTTAGTTTTAAATGGTGCAGGTGACAGGAGTTGAACCTGCACGCCGTGAAGCGCTAGATCCTAAGTCTAGTGCGTCTGCCAATTCCGCCACACCTGCATATTTATTTTTTTGGTGGCTTACCGGGGAATCGAACCCCGGACACCATGATTAAAAGTCATGTGCTCTACCAACTGAGCTAGTAAACCATTTGGCTGGGATGGCAGGATTTGAACCTACGCATAATGGAGTCAAAGTCCATTGCCTTACCACTTGGCGACACCCCATCTTTTTATGGGGTGGACGATGGGACTCGAACCCACGACAACCAGAACCACAATCTGGCGCTCTACCAACTGAACTACGTCCACCACAATGGTGCGTCTTAAGGGATTTGAACCCCTGGCCCACGCCTTAGAAGGGCGTTGCTCTATCCAGCTGAGCTAAAGACGCAAGTTATATTTATAGTTTCATATTTACATGAAACTATTGGAGCGGGTAGAGAGAATCGAACTCTCGTAACTAGCTTGGAAGGCTAGCACTCTACCATTGAGTTATACCCGCATAAATGGTCGGGGTGACAGGGATTGAACCTGCGACCTCATGGTCCCAAACCACGCGCGCTCCCATCTGCGCTACACCCCGTTGCACTTAAAGAAATATGTTCTCACGCAACATAATTTATTCTACACGATATCTTTTAATACGTCAATAGTTTTTTATTGTTTTTTTATTCATTTTTATTTTTACAACATATAAATATGGATAGAATGGCTATACCTTAATACTTATAGACATATAATTTTATACTAGAAACTATATTTTCATATAATTAAATTAATAATATGAAGTCTACAATTTCCAATCTAAGTATATTTTATTAAATATCTACAAAATACGGTCTTACATCTTCTCCTCTTATTTCCATAATAACAAAGCCTCTCTTCCCATCTCTAGAAATTGATGGACTACCAGGGTTTATTAAATAACCACCATTTTTTTCACTTATTCCAAAAACATGAGTATGACCATATAAACATATTTTACAATTTAATTCAAAAGCTCTTCGCCTAATATTCCAGGTATCAATTTTAACTCCATAATTATGCCCATGAGTCATAAATATCTTATGCCCCGCTATATCAACAATTCTCTCACTAGGTACAATATTAGAATAATCACAATTTCCCTTAACACCCATACATATTATCTTTTTATTATTAGTTCTATCCTCTATGTATTTTAGATCCTCTATATTATCTCCAAGGTGAAGTATATAATCGCAGGTCTTAACTTTATGAATTATCTTATTTAATACTTCATAGTCTCTATGCGTGTCACTTATAATTGCTACTAACAAACTTTCTGCATCTCCTTTAACAGCTACAATCTGAATCCAACATAAATTATAGTTCTACTAATTTTTCTATTTCTATTTTTAATTTTTTCAAAGCTTTACCCCTATGACTTAAACCATTCTTTTCTTCTTCACTCATTTCAGCAAAAGTCTTATCTTTTCCTGTAAAGTAGAATAAAGGATCATATCCAAAGCCTTTACCACCTCTATAATCCTCTATAATATATCCATAAGCCTCACCTTCTACCACTGTAAATCTGGCCTCATCATCCATTAATGCAATAGCGCTTACGAATTTTGCTTTTCTATTTTCATATGGCACACCTTTTAATTTTGACAAAAGCTTTTTATTGTTTTCTTCTGAGTTTCCATGTTCTCCTGCATATCTTGCTGAATATATTCCTGGCTCACCATTTAAATACTCTACCACAAGTCCAGAATCATCTGCTAATATAATAAAGTCTTTTCTATTTCTCTCTTTTAAAATATAATATATAGATTGAACCTTTATCTTAGAATTTTCTATAAATGTAGTACCTGTTTCTTCTACATCTACCTCTACATTAACTTCTTTTAATGAATAAATATTAACAGGTAGATTTTTTAATATATCTTTAAATTCTTTTACTTTATGTTCATTATTAGTTGCTAATATAATATCTTTCACTTTATCTACTCCTATCTAAAAATAAAACTAACCATTTTTAATATATACCTAAACTATTTACCAGTACCTATCCAAAGACAATCCATTTTTAAAATATCTTTTTGAATATTTATCATTTGTTTTGAGCCTTTTTCAGCTAAATGAAGCAACTCATCTAAATCTTTTCTTGAAAATGGATTTTTTTCTCCCGTTCCTTGTATCTCAACAAATTCACCTTCTTCAGTCATTACAACATTCATATCTACATTTGCCTTGCAATCTTCTTTGTAGCATAAATCTAATATTTTTTCATTCTCAAATATACCTACACTTACAGCTGTTAAAAAGTTTCTAATGGGATAAACTTTAAATGGACGTTCCTTATGTATTTTATTTATAGCATCTACTATAGCTATAAACGCTCCATTAATAGCCGTAGTTCTAGTTCCCCCATCTGCTTGAATAACATCACAATCTATCCATATAGTCTTTTCACCTATTAATTTAAGGTCTACTACAGATCTTAAAGCTCTACC
Organism: Clostridium algidicarnis; assembly: GCF_000703125.1. Classification (NCBI taxonomy): domain Bacteria; kingdom Bacillati; phylum Bacillota; class Clostridia; order Eubacteriales; family Clostridiaceae; genus Clostridium; species Clostridium algidicarnis. Next base: position 344,616 of record NZ_JNLN01000001.1, read on the forward strand.
TATAAGTCTTTGTATTTCCATAGTTCTCCCGTCTATTTTCAATCTAGATATATCTCTTGTTTTTCTTACTTCAGTGGATCTTGGCAGCATATTATACTCACAGGTTATCCACCCTTCTCCCTTACCTTTTAAAAACGGAGGGACTTTATCTTCAATTGAAGCATTACACAAAACCTTAGTATCTCCAACCTCTATAAATACTGATCCTTCAGCATATTTAGTATAATTTCTTATAATCTTAACCGGTCTTATCTGATCGTTTTTTCTTCCGTCTATCCTCACATTATTACCTCCACTTTTATAACTTTTCAACTTAAAATATTCTCTTTGAAATATTAAATACAAAGTATTTACAATATTACGCATCCTAATTGTTACCATTTATTTTTCATTTAATCTTTACTGACTATAAAATAAGCCATCATATATAAAATTTTCCCTTTAATTATAGATTATTTAGCACTTTTTATCTTTTCATCACATATCCTTTATATAAGGATTATTTTATGAGGTGAAGATTTTGAAATATATCGGTCCATTTCTAAGACTAAATAATTTATCAAAAGAAATGATAGAAAGTCAACTATTTTATTTTGCAAAAGAATCTACAAAACATATAGTTTTAAACTCTAAATTTGGTATTAATATACCCCTAAAAGAACTTAAAATCAAAACATTTTCCAACTTCGATATTAACACATTTAAAGAAAGTTCTCCACTTTTATGTATCTATAAACGATCTAATATTAAACTTTTAACTCACAAAAACAATGTATTTTGGGATGAAGATAGTTTTAAAAAAGAAGTTAATATATCTAGTAATGGGTACTTAACTTTATGTTTATTAGAACTTGCTAATTATTATGAAAAATTCAAGGATTTAGATAAAGAACTTTATGGCTTATATAATATCTATATTAATCTAGTAAAACATCAATTAAACTTTTATTCTTCTTATCTTAGAAATGAAGAAGGGCTGTTTGTAGATAAGAAAGATATTTCAGACCCAATAACAAAAGAATTAAATTTTGAAATTAAAAATAAAAAGTTTAAATATTCCAACCAAATCTTAATGATGAATTGTTATGCTATTTATAGTATAATTTCTAAAACTGAAGATTCAGATGAATATTATAATTTTTCTAAGGATATTTTAGACATGATTTTAAGATATAAAGACGAGATCTACAACGTGTCTCTTCACGAAAAGATAAACATATTATCTCTACTAAATATTTACTTAAAATTTGATAATAATAATAATGATGTTTTACTTTTAACCATTGATATTATGGATTTAATCCATGATGAGTTAGGAAATTTAAATAATTCAACCTCTATCTCAAATACTTCATTAATTTTTATTACCTCTATACTGTTTAATCACACTACAGGAATTTCAAAATATGAAGACTTTAGTAAAGATATCTACAAAGAATTAATTAATTTATGTGATGAAGAAAAATTTGTTTTACTAAAAAATTCTTCTAAAAAAGACATAGATTATAATTCTTATGAAATTTGTTTTTATATTTTAGCTTTAGTATTTAAAAACAAATTTTCTAATGATGAAAAGAGTAATGCTAAGTTTGAATATATTTATAGAAAATATATTATAAATTCAGGTATAGTATGTAGCTGGCCAGAACCTCCTAATATAAATAGTATAGAAAGATATAAAAATCACACTTTAAAATCAGAAGATTTAATAGATGAAATTTATTTTAAACTTCCTACTTTACCTACTCCTGAAACCTCTGGTGTTGCCCCTGTTATAATAAAGGATATAAAATATAATATTAAAAAAGATGAATTCACTATAAATAAGCAAGTATTTGATTCAACAAAGTATTTCCAATGTTTACTTTACATGATTTACCTCTCTAACAGTTAATAAGCATCTTCTTAGTTTCGTAATTTTTAAAAAAGAGTTTTAGATAATCTTTTATTTATCTAAAACTCTTTTTCTTTTAGTTCTTCATTTAAATCTGTACTTTTAGTTATATTTTTAATAATTATATTTTCATTTCCATCCATATATATACCTTCAATGTTATTGTTTTTACATATAAATAAATTGTTATTAGCAATAGGTATTAGGGGTAAGTCCTTTTTTAATTCTAATTCCATTCCCTTTATTAAATTTTCTTTTATTAGATTATTATTTTCACCTTTTATCTTAATTAAACCTTTATCTAAAAGTTCGCTGTTATAGTTCACTTCTTTACCATGGGTATTGTACCAAGACCTCAAAAAACTTTCTTTAGTTCCAATATGAGTATATTCTACTAATGCCATATCATAGTTTTCTTTAGTTAACTCATTTTCTATATCTTTATCTTTATAATAATAAATTGTACTTTTTATATTAAATTCTTTTTCTATGATATCTTTTAATGATTCAATTAACAATTTATTTTTTTCATTATCTACACATAATATGTTTAGAGTTTTATTATTTTGTTCAGTTACCAAATCCTTTATTTTACTATTAGCAGAAAACAGATCATATCTAAGATTAATATCTTTATTTTCATTTGAAAATACTACTTTTGTACTAGAATCATTAAATATTTCTCCTTTAGCAAGGTTTAAATTAAACTTTTCACTAACTTTAGTTTCATCTAATGATGCTAGGAGAGCTTCTTCAATAGCTTTTCTAAAATCTATTTTCGAAGCAAAGGGACTCTTAAAATTAAATATTATAGAATTAAAATCTTGAAGAGTTATATATATAATATTTTCTGTGGACTTTAATCTATCTATTTCACTTATAGGTGGGGAAAAAAATACATCTATTTGATTTGTATCAAACTTTGCCATACCCATTTCTGAATTTGCTACATTATCTAAAATAATTTCTTCAGTCAAAATACTGTCTTTATCATGATAGTTATTATTCTTTTTTAAAACAATTGTATTTTCTCCGTCTTTTTCTTTTAAATCTGTAATTTTATATGCTCCTGTATAAACTATCTGCTTATAATTTTCTTTCCATGATTTTAATACTTCAAAGTCTTTTCTAAGTCTGTATCTAGGCTTAGAAAGAGTATCTAATAATTTGTCATTTCTATAATTTAATCTTATTTGAAGTGTTTTCTTATCTGTTGATATAATAGCTACTTCTCCCTGAGGCTTTTTACCCTTGTTATAGTCTTCTGCTCCAAAAATGCTATATAGCTCTGAAATATTTTTACTGTCTTCGCTTGGACTAAGTATTTGTCTAAATAGTTCTACAAAATGTTTTGCTTCAATCTGCTTTCCATCGCTCCATGTTATATCCTCTTTTAGAATGAATGTATAACTAAGCCCATCTTCACTTATACTCCATTCTTTTGCAAGGGCACCTTTTATCTCACCATTATCATTTTTTTCAACTAATCCATCGAAAATAGCACAAATTATGTCTTCCTCTCTAGAATTATATGTATCTTCAGAATCTAATCCTTTAGGAATGGATTGCATACCTATAATTACATTGTCTCTCTCATCCTCAATAGGTGCATCTTTTTTTTGGATACATCCTGAAAATATTAACGTGATAGCTATAAAAACAAACAAGAACATTCTTTTTATCATAATATTTAGCTCCTATATACACCTTTATTATAATTAATCTATTATATATTATTACCTAATTTATAACTTTTAATCATATTTCAATCCGGTATATATCCATAAAACCTTATATAATTTCTGCTTAATCGATCTTTGTGTTTTGAATTCATCATCATTTGTTTTGATATAAATCTAACGTTATCTTCTAAAATTATTTTAAAAGGCAACTTTTCATAATGATTAGCATTGATAACTTCTTTTTTAAAAAAACCGGTGGATATATAATAAGCCTTGTCTATATTTACATTATTACACTTATATAAAAAGCTTAAATAATCTTCATATGTAACATATGTGCTTTTATGAAATTTTAATAACCTATTGCATCTCTTTCCATACAACATAATTTCTAAAACATATTTATTTTTAAGAATTAATTCATATTGAATAGAATACTTCCAGCATTCTTTTATAATAGAATCATATATTTTATCTATATCTATAGATTTTAAATATTCTTTTTCATTGTTTATTAATTTTTTATTTAACTTATAATATACTTTATATATCAGTTCCATATTAACTCCAAAATATTATTATTATATTATTATATGTACTATAGAGTATGTGGTGTGATATAATTATTTATAAAAGTTATGAAAATTAAACTTTGGAGGTTTTATGAATGCTGCTTACAATAGAAATTATAGGTATCATCACAATGATTATTTTATCATCTGTTAGTGTACTATCTTTTATCATGATTAATAAGATATTGTCCCAATTAAAATATAAAAATTATCTTATGGAAAAAATGACTCAAAATATATATATGATAGCGTCAAAAAAAGATAAAGAAACTTGTAATAAATTATTTGATGAATATAACGATACAAATAAAGATGAATGTAAATATAAAGACAAAAACAAAGATACAAGCAAAATTTAATTCTTCTATATTCTAAATAAATCTACATATAAAATGCCTCTTTCTGTATCTAATCTCAGCTAGATACAGAAAAAGGCATTTTTCATTAAACTTATTAAATAGATTTAATATGTAAAAATTCATATTCCACTTATCTTATTTATGGTTTATTTCAAAGATTCTTAACTTAAAATACCTGTGATACTCTAAAAAATATAGCTGCCGAAGCTACAAAAAAGCAGAAAAAAGAGTATAGTTTTCTTTTAGGTAGTTCACCCCATGTTAAAAACTTTATAGACCAAAGTAACATAGTTATTGCTAAAAACACTTCTACCATATAGTAATTATTAAAGTATGCTATATATATGTATTGATAGGTGGATATTACAGTAAGCGTCATAACTACTATGGTAATAGCTACAAATCCCCAACATAGATAATCTATTGCCTTTTTCATATTTATTCCTCCAGTAAAAGAATACTTTCTATTTTAGCATAGATTCAAAGTCCTCTTCTGTAAGTATTTTTAAATTCAGTTCTTTAGCCTTATCATATTTTGATCCAGCTTCTTCACCAACTATAACATAATCAGTTTTTTTACTTACACTACCAGATACTGTTGCACCTAATGATTCTAGCTTTTCTTTTATACTTAACCTAGTATAGTTTTCTAAGGACCCAGTAACTACAATTGTTTTATCTTCAAAAATGTTAGCCTTTATATCTTTTTCTTCATATTTAGGTGAAATACCAAGCATAAATAATTCTTGTATGCTTTCATTAATTTTTTCATCAGAAAAAAACTTCAATATATTTTGTGCAACTATGTCCCCTACATCCTCTACAGCAGTAAGTTCCTCAAAACTTGCATTTCTTATATTTTCTAAAGTTTTTAATTTACTTACTAAATCCTTTGCCGTCTTTATTCCAACGTTTGGAATACTTAAGGCATATATAAATGCTGAAAGATCACAATCTTTACTACTTTCTATTGCATTTAAAAGATTTTGAGCCTTTTTCTTAGCAAATCCCTCCAAAGTTAATAATTCTTCTTTCTTAACTCTATATAAATCTGGTATGGACTTTACATTCAACTTTTCAAATAATTGTTCTGCAGTCTTTTCACTAAATCCTTGTATATTCATGGCCTCTCTGCTAGCATAATGTACTAAGCTTTTAACCATTTGTGGCTTGCAAGATAAACTGTTTTCACAAAAATAATGAGCTCCTACCAATATAAGTTTACTATTGCACCAAGGACAATTAGTTGGCGGAACAATTTCTAAGGTATCTTTAGTATTTTCTAAAGTAACCCCCATTATTTCAGGTATAACATCATTTGATCTTCTTACAAGAACATTGGATCCAATTCTAACCTTTTTTCTATTTATATCGTCCATATTATTTAAAGTAGCACGTCTTACTGTTGCTCCAGCAAGCTCTACAGGTTCTAACAATGCAGTAGGACTAACTCTCCCACTTCTTCCTATATTCCATTCCACAGATAAAAGTTTAGTTGTTGCTTCCTCTGCCTCAAATTTAAATGCTATAGCCCATTTTGGAAACTTTACAGTATACCCCAAAAGTTCTCTTGTTCTAATATCATTTATGGCAATTACAACACCATCAATATCATATTCTAAATCTAATCGTATATTATCTATGTATTTTATTTCTTCTTCTATTTCTTCTACAGTACTGCATACTTTCATATAGCTATCTAAATAAAACCCCATATCTCTAATAAAATTAAGCATATCAACATAGGTTTCAAAAGGTCTTCCTTCGTTATATCCTATATCATAAAAAAATGCAGAAAGATTCCGTCTTTCAGTTTCTTTAACATTTAAATTTCTAAGAGCACCTGCAGCACCATTTCTTAAATTTTTTAGGGGTACCTTAGCGCTTTCATTATATTTATTAAAAGCCTTTCTAGTCATTACGGCCTCACCATGGATTTCTATGGTACTATCATAAGGTATCTTTAGCGGAAGGCTTTTTATTGTTTTAGCTTGAGCTGTAACATCTTCCCCTACAATTCCTGTTCCTCTTGTAGCTACCTTAATTAATACTCCATCTTCATTATAGGTGCAATTAATAGTAAGACCATCAAATTTTTTGGTTAAAACATAGGTTAACTTTGGCAAGGGAATACTTGCAGTTTGATTATAACTTTCTACTATCTTTATGTTCCTTTTATGCCATTCTTTTAATGTTTCGATACTTTGAGCTTTATCAAGGCTCCATAAAGAAGCTTTATGGACATATTTATTAAATTGGGGTAAAACCATATCTCCAACTCTTTGAGTTGGAGAATAGGGGAGTATGATTCCAGTTTCTTTTTCAAGTCTTACTAATTCATCATACTTTTTATCATATTCTTTATCACTAATTGAAATATTATTAAGAACATAATACTCATAAGCATATCTATTAAGCTCTTCAATAAGGTCTATAATTTTATTTTCATTCATATCCAAAAGCTTCACTCCTTATAACTATCTTTTAAAGTATTACAATAATTGTAAAGGGGTTAAACTAAGTATAAATTGTTTTACTCCCATATTATCAAATGCTATAGTTATTTTTAAATCATCCTCTTCTTCTAGAGTATTTATTATAGTACCTACTCCAAATCTTGAATGCTCTATCTTCCTACCAATGGTTGCTTCTTTTTTTGTAAGTAATTCACCGGTACCCTTTTGTATCTTTTCTTCCATTCTATTTAATGCCTTAGTAAAAGATTCCTCACTATAATCTGCTCTTAAACTATGAGGATTATACTCCGCTTTTGCTTTTGTTCTTTTTCTAGGTTCTCTTAATGTCTTCACCTTAATATGCTCTACAAGTTCTGGATTTATTTCATCTATAAAGTCAGATTGACTATAACTAACCGCTCTTCCAAATACTCTTCTAACCTCTGCTGATGTCATATATAGCTTTTCTTTAGCTCTTGTTATACCAACATAACAAAGTCTCCTTGACTCTTCCATTTCTTTTGGATCATTTAAAGATGCATTACCAGGGAATATTCCATTTTCCATACCCACCATGAATACTACAGGAAACTCCAATCCCTTTGCACTATGAACAGTCATAAGTACCAATGTATCTGCTTCTCTATCAAAATTATCTATATCTGATACAAGAGTAGTCTTTTCTAAAAATGCTGAAAGGGTTTTATCCTCTGAGCTTCTTTCAAAGTCTACAGCTGCTGAAACCAATTCTTTTAAGTTTTCTACTCTACTTTTATCCTCAGGGTTATTAGTTTTTTCTAATTCCTTAATATAACCACTTTCATTAAGTATATACTCTATAAACTTAGAAACTGATAGCTGCTCTTTCATATCAATAAGATCATCCATTAAAGATGTAAACTTAAGTATAGCATTTATATTTCTTTGCGTTAATCCTGGTATACTTTTAGCATCTACCATAACATTATATAAATCATCTTCTATAGAAACAGAAAATTCCTGAAGCTTAGAACATGTTGTATCTCCAATATTTCTTTTAGGTACATTTATGATTCTTCTTAAACTTACTTCATCTTCTGGGTTATTTATAAATTTTAAATAAGCCATTATATCTTTTATTTCTTTTCTATCATAGAACTTTAATCCACCAATTATTCTATAAGGTATATCTGCGCGCATAAAAATATCTTCAAATATACGTGACTGTGCATTAGTTCTATAAAGTATTGCAAAATCTTTATAAGTCTTTTCTTCTTCTTTCATCATTCTCTTTATTTCAGATGAAATAAACTGTGCTTCATCCATATCAGAGTAAGCCCTATATACCTTAAGTTTTTCTCCCTTTTCATTGGAAGTTCTCAAAACCTTGTTTTTTCTCTCGCTATTATTGCTTATTACTGTGTTAGCTGCTTCTAATATATTTTCCATAGATCTATAGTTTTCTTCAAGTTTTATAACTTTAGCATCTGGATAATCCTTTTCAAAGTCCAAGATATTTCTAATATCTGCACCTCTCCACTCATAAATACACTGATCATCATCACCAACTACACAAATATTTCTACTTTCTTTAGCAAGTAATCTTACAAATTCGTATTGACACTTATTTGTATCTTGGTACTCATCTACCATTATATATTTAAACTTCTTTTGATAAAACTCTAATACATCAGGATATGAATTAAATAACTCTACAGTTTTGAATATTAAATCATCGAAATCTAAAGCATTATTATTTTTTAATTTACGTTGATAAAGTTCATAAATCTCAGCTATCTTATTTTCTCTAAAGTTACTTTCATTTTCTCTCTTATAAGTTGATGCTGTAACTAGATTATCTTTAGCTTTCCCTATCTTGCTTATTATCTCATTTTCTGTAATATCTTTATCATTAATATCTAATTCTTCCATGCATTGTTTAACCAAAGACTTTTGGTCATAGCTGTCATAGATAGTAAAACTTTTTTTGTATCCTAACTTATCTATTTCTCTTCTTAAAATTCTAACGCAGCTAGAGTGGAAGGTTGATATCCACATATTGTCTGCTGTTTCTCCAATTAGAGACTTCACTCTTTCTCTCATTTCTTGACCTGCTTTATTAGTAAATGTTATAGCCAAAATCTGAGATGGGTATATATTTAAATCTTCTACCATGTGCGCTATCCTGTATGTCAAAACTCTAGTCTTACCAGATCCTGCTCCTGCTAATATTAACAAAGGTCCTTCTATTGTTGTAGCCGCTTCATATTGCTCTTTGTTTAAAAGTTCTTTTAATTCCATATTAATTACCTCCTGTAAATAAAAAAAGTTTATATAAAAAATATAAACTCAAAAGAATAAGCCAAAGTCACCCATCCTAGTATAACATATAAGCACAATAAAATAAGATTATATGTTCTCTCTTTAATTTATAGCAATAAACAGATATTAATTATTTTTAATCTGTTCCTTCAAATATAAGTTTATATCCTATGCTCTTATATCTATTCTACCATTTATACGCTAAATAAGCCACAAGTTTATATTTTATTTTAAAATCATAGTTTAAATCTAAATATATTTTTAAAAAATAAAAGCACAACCCTTGGGGAAAGGCTGTGCTTTTATAAATAAAAAGGGGGTTATTAATACTTTTTATTCATCCTTGCACAACTATTATATTAAACTTTTTTTAATATTGCAAGGTGTTTTTAAAATAAAATTGTAACTTTTATCTTACTATCACATTAAACATTCTATATTCTATGCATTTAGTATTATTTTAATTTATATATAATTTTATTAATAATAATACCTTTTGCTGTATATATTGGGATCTCTTATACATCTTATAAATGCTAAAAGAATTTTGTTTATCTCTATCTATTTTTTAGCACATGAATATAATGATTCTATCTCCTCGTCAGAAAGTTCTCGGTATTCTCCCTCATTTAAATTTTCATCTAATAAAATAGGTCCAAACCTTGTTCTTCTTAAATAAGTAACTGCTTTATCCAATGCTTCAAACATCCTTTTTACTTGATGAAATTTTCCTTCTTGTATTGTAAGTTCTATTTCTGAGCCCTCTTTAGATGAAGATATTATTTTTAATTTTGCTGGTAAACATTTATATCCATCATCTATAACTATTCCCTCTTCAAACATTTTTATATCTTTTTCATCTACTTCTTTATTGATTTTTGCATAATAAACCTTTTCCACATTCCACTTAGGAGATATTAATTTATGATTAAGTTCCCCATCGTTAGTTATAAGAATAAGTCCCACTGTATCTTTATCAAGTCTTCCTACTGTAAAAGGCTCAAAAGTTATGTAATCAGGTTCTAATAGATCTATTACTGTCTCATCATATTTATCAAAGGTTGCTGAGATTACATCCTTTGGTTTATTCATCATAAGATATATATATTTTCTGTAGAATATCTCCTGTCCATTTATTTCAATAATAGACTTGTTTGGATCTATTTGAATACTATTATCTTTTGCAACCTCTTTATCTATCATAATATTTCCTTTTTTAATTAAAGACTTTATGTCCTTCCTGCTACCATATCCTAGGTTTGAAAGTATCTTATCTAATCTTTCCATAATACCATCCTTTATTTAAATTAAACTTCATTATTTGTACTTTATTTTGTTATTTATCCGATGGCTACCATCCGTAACACCCCTATCCTCTTCAAGGTGGGGATTACGGCTGCTACGCCCCTGGATAAGTTCTTCTATTAAAAAGTTATTATTGAAAAAAGTGAATATATATATACTCACTTTTATACTATGCCTTATAATATCCCATAACCTTTTTAATATAGTTCTGAGTTTCTAGAGGAAGCCTATCTGCCTTTTCTATACTATCTACGCCTCTTCTAGCCATAGTTCCCGGCCCTGCATTATAAGCTGATAATGCCATTTCCAAAGTTTTAAATTGATCTAGGTACTTTTTAAAGTGTCTTGTACCTGCATATATATTTTCTTTTATATCATAAGGGTTTTTTACGCCTTCTTCCTTTACATTTTCAGGCATAAGTTGCATAAGGCCCATTGCACCAGCCCAAGACTTGGCCTTCGGATCAAAATTTGATTCTTGCTTTATTATGGCTCTTATTAGTTTTTCATCTATCCCATATTTTTTAGATGCTTCTTTTATTGATTCTTCAATTATCATATTATTTGATCTTAAATCTTTACCTATAGGGCTTGAAATAAATTCATCTTTAAAATCTTTTGTATTTAAACGTTGTCCCTTCATATAACCTAACTGACTTAGATCCGCCTCTTCTAGTCCAAGAGATTCTAATAAATCATTACTACTCTGTTCATCACTCATAGCCTTAGCCATGGTTTCTAACACCATTTGAAAAGCAATAGAGTCTTCTTTAAATGCACCTTTCATCATTTGAGTCATTAGCTGAAGCTTCATTACATTTTCCGCTGACTTTATCTCCAAAAAATCACCACCTATTTATTATATATATCTCTATTGTAATTTTTTTAAAGAGCATAGTCAACTAAAGATTGAACTGTTGCCATTTCTTCATAGGTCTCAAACTCAAAAATATCATAATCCTCATAGGAGCAATTTTTGTAATTACTTTTAGTTAAAACTAAAATCTTATATTTTCCTTGTACAAAAGGTATAAAGGCATAATAATCTTTTTTGCTATAACTTTGTGCTTTTCTCCATTCCCCTTGTTCCATAATATAAAATTCATAACTTACATCTATTCCTCCTTCATTTTCAACTCTTAAAACCACAGGTTCATTTATATGAATATTAGTATTATCTATAAAAAGTTTAGTATTCATAACAGGTAAGGCATCATGAACTTTTATTTTAACCTGCTTTTTACTATCATATCCTTTTTCACAATGCACACTCTTTCCTTGAATTTCTATTAAATAACTTCCCCTACATTTAGGTTTAAATATATACTTCTTATTTTTAACAAAGCTAGTTTCCTCAATTAAATGTCCATCCACCTTTAATATATACTTAATTAGTGTATCTTTAGTATTTTCTGATACAACTTCTAAATCAATAGTATCTCCTACCATATAATATTCTTTAGGATTAATTAAAACATATTCTATATTCCCTTTCACATATTCATTTACATTAAGTGTTAAAATCCAATGACAATCATATTCTTTATTTGAGTATTTATCTTTAACTCTGACCTCTATACAATATTCTCCTGGAACCATGGGGGTAAAGTTAACTGAGTTACAATCTCCATATTCTATAGTTTCTACTTCTTTATCTAATAAATATACTATAAAAGAATATTTTAATTCTAGCCCACCTTCAGCCTTTACTTTTATTTTTACTGGCTTGTTTACTATAATATCTTTCTTTTTATCCACAGATACATCTTTTATTATTACAGGATTTTTAGCTTTCTTACTTATAGAATATTCCATTTCCTTTATATCTTCATACTCATCTTCAAAGCTTATATCTTTTACCATAGCTTTAATAACATAGTCACCATCTTTACTACACTTCCATAACAAACTATCTTCTCTTGAGTACCCAGTATCTTCACTATAAGTTCCCTCTACAATAAATCTGTATAATAAATTTTTACCTCCTTCTACAATAGTCTTAAAGCTTATCTCAGTACCTGATAACTGTGGCGAACTAAGATCTGCTATTAATTCTTTTATTTTTATCTTTTTATAAGGTTCTACCTCATAACTTATTACCGCCCTATCATCATATTCTCTATTAGAATACATATCTTTTACAAAACAAAGAAGTTTATATTTCCCTTTTATAGTTTCTATATAAGAAACTATATTTTTGGTGGAATAATCCTGTATACACTTTATATTGCCTTTAGAATCTATTTTAAAAAATTTATATATAAGCATCCTTTCTTCATTGCTATTTGAATTTATCTTAAATATAAGTTCTTCTCCTACCATTATATCAGGGGTTACACATTTAAAATCCTTTATTTCTACAGGATCAATATTCTTTATATTAAAACTAATCTTTTTAAAATCATCAAAGTTATTTTTAGAGTCTACTTCTTTACATTCTATTAAAATATCATAAAAACCTGGAGTATTTGCTGTAAAACTTAATGTGTCTTGTGGGGAATAATTTTTCATTAATTCCCAGCCATCATTAATTTTTAACCAGTATTTAAAAAGCAGGTTAGTTTTATAGGCATCCACAGATAAATTGATTTTATCTCCTATTAAATATTCCTCTTTATCAAGTAATATCTCCTTTATAATATTCTCATCTTCTATTCCAACTATGTAATCTGCCCTAGTCACATAATCAAAAGATTTCTTACTATCTTTATCTTTACCCTGAACCATTAATACATATTTCCCATCTTTTTTTGGAATCCATTTATAGGTATCTGATTTACTAAAATCTTGAAGAGTATGCCAAATACCATCTAATCCAATGAAAAATTTATATAATAAGTCTTCTTTTTTTGAGTCAACAGTAATTTCTATATTCTCACCCTTTCTTTGAGGGCTACTTAAATTAAAATTAATTTCCATATTACTCTCTCCTTTTAGTTAAATATAATTTCATTTCTACATATTCCTATTCCATATTATGTAATAACATTCCTTCTTTTTATTACTATATTCGTTCACCAAATTATTTGAGTAAAGGAAGATTTTTGACGGTATAAGAAGAAAATTAATGGTAAAAATAACAATAAAGGAGGTGAAGGGATTTATCCCTACTTTATGAATATAAATGACGATAATTTGGATACCTTACTAAAAACCAACCCTCATAACGGTACTCTTAAAAGCTTGAATTTGTATGTAAATAATATTAATGGTGCTCCACTAGTTGAAATGATAGACAATACCAACTTTCTACCCGAAATACCAATGGAAGGTTACCACTCAAAAAGATTTAAGCCAGGAGATTAAAAAAGATACCCAGAATTTAAATTCTGGGTATCTTTTTAATATTTACTTTTGTAGATCTTATTTTTTTCTTTAAAACCCTTATATTATATTTATAAATTTTATTTTCATTTCATAAACTCTTTAACAATAGTTATAATACTATTATAAAGCCTTACGTCATCTTCTTCCAGTCTCTTCTTTGGACCTTTAGTCTTACCTCCAGATCTTCTTATCTTTTGAGATATATGTCTTTCAAAAAGCAGTCTATCTATATTTTTTTCAGTAAACACATATCCTTTTGGAGATACAGCATAAGCATTTTTACCTATAACCATAGAGGCCACACCAAAGTCCCCTGTTACAACTATATCTTCGCTTTTTACATGGTTAAATATAGCCATGTCTACACTTTGAAATCCACTGTCCATATATATAACATTACTATAATCACTTGTTATATGATGATTTAAATCACAAAATATATCCATCTCTATTGAAAGCTCTTTTGCAGCCTTCTCTATTATATCTCTAGACGGACAGGAGTCTCCATCCACAATAATCCTCATTAATCTTCCAATCTCTTTTCAAGTTCATCCTTTAAATCTTCAAACCCAGGTTTTCCTAGTAAAGCGAACATATTTTTCTTATAAGCTTCCACACCTGGCTGATTGAAGGGATTAATTCCTAATATATATCCACTTATGGCACAAGCCTTCTCAAAGAAATAAACCATGTATCCAAAGTTAAATGGAGATATTTCAGAAATATTTATTATTATATTAGGTACTCCTCCATCACTATGGGCTAAAAGGGTTCCTTGAAATGCCTTATTATTAACAAAGTTCATGGTTTTTCCTGCTAAAAAATTTAATCCATCTATATCTTCTTTGTTCTTTTCTATAATTATTTCTTTTCTTGGTTTTTCTACATTTAATACAGTTTCAAATAAGTTTCTTCTGCCATCTTGAATGTATTGTCCCATAGAATGTAAGTCTGTGGAAAAGTCTACTGCTGCTGGGAATATACCTTTATTATCTTTACCTTCACTTTCCCCATATAGCTGTTTCCACCACTCTGAAAAATAATGAAGAGATGGTTCATAATTCACCATAATTTCTATGTTTTTTTCTTTTCTATAAAGAAGATTTCTAACTGCTGCATATTGATAACAATTGTTTTTCTTTAAGTCATCATGGGCAAAGTCTTCCATAGCCTTTTCTGAGCCCTTCATAATACTATCTATGTCTACTCCAGAGGTTGCAATAGGCAGTAGCCCTACAGCAGTTAAGACAGAAAATCTACCGCCTACATTATCAGGTATAACAAAAGTTTCATACCCTTCTTTGTCTGATAAAGATTTAAGTGCACCTTTTTCTTTATCTGTGGTAGCAAATATCCTTTTTCTTGCTTCTTCTTTTCCGTATTTCTTTTCTAAAAGATCTTTAAATATTCTAAATGCAATAGCTGGTTCTGTGGTGGTTCCTGATTTTGAAATTATATTTATAGAAATATCCTTATCTTTTATAGCTTCTAAAAGATCTATCATATATGTAGAGCTTATATTGTTACCCACAAAAAATATAGCTGGGGAATTTCTTTGATCATTATTTAAGATGTTATAAAAACTATGATTTAACATTTCAATAGCAGCTCTAGCACCAAGGTAGGATCCTCCAATGCCTATTACTAATAAAACTTCTGAATTCTTTCTAATCTTTTTAGCAGCTTCTTTTATTCTCTTAAACTCTTCTTTATCATAATTTACCGGAAGGTCAAGCCATCCTAAAAATTCTGACCCAAGACCTGTGGCATTATGAAGTGTTTTATGTGCAAGCTGTACTTCATTTTCTATAGCCTCTATTTCTTTATCTTCTATGTAATCTTTAATATTTTTTAAATCTAAACTTAGCGGTTTATTCATAAATTTCACTCCTAGCTTTATTAATACTCTTCTTATAATAAATTCTACCATTTACTTAATTTTTATTCTATCTAAACAGTAAATCTTATTATTACTAAAAATAAAAAAACTAGAATTTTAAAATTAAAATTTCTAGTTTATACACATTAAAAATATTATCTCATAAGCCTTGTTATTAAGAAAAGTAATACTCCAAAAATAGCACTTGATATTAATGCTATAGGGATTAATATTGAGTACTGTGCTAAAATTATTGCCCATATATCCTTCGCTGAAATCTTTTCCTGCTTTATCTTTGGTTCATTTTCTAGTTTTTCGTCAGGCCTAAAAGTAAGTCCCTCAAGACCTTCTTGATTATTATTTAAAAACATCTCAATTCCTCCTAAGAGTTAAATTTATATTAATATTATCACAATATATAATTAAATACTACATAATATTAAAGTATTAAAATTTTTAAAAAGCATCTATGGATTTAAACCATAGATGCTCTAAAATCTTATATGTTATTTTACAAGGTGACAAGCAACAAAATGCTCATCTCCCACATTTTTAAATTCAGGAATTTCTTTACTGCATACGTCCATAGCATAAGGACATCTTGTATGGAACTTACATCCAGATGGTGGATTTGCAGGACTTGGAATATCCCCTTTTAATATTATTCTATCTCTTCTTAATGTAGGGTCTGGTATAGGTACCGCTGAAAGCAGTGCCTGAGTATATGGGTGAAGAGGATTTTCATATAATTTAGTTTTAGGAGCAACCTCTATTAAGGATCCTAAATACATAACTCCAACTTTATGAGATATATGTTTAACAACACTTAAGTCATGAGATATAAATAAATATGAGAAACCGTTCTTCTCTTGTGAGTCCATCATTAAGTTTATTATTTGTGATTGTATTGAAACGTCAAGAGCTGATACTGGCTCATCTGCAACTATAAACTCAGGATTCATTATAAGTGCTCTTGCTATACCAATTCTTTGTCTTTGTCCCCCTGAAAATTCATGAGGATATCTTCTTATATGATAAGGAGCAAGTCCACAAATCTTTAAAGTTTCTACCACCTTGTCACTAATTTCTGATTTTGAACAAAGACCATGTTGAAGCATAGCCTCACCAACTATATCTCCTATAGTCATTCTTGGATTTAAGGAGCTATAAGGATCTTGGAATATAATCTGCATTTTAGGTCTTAACCCTCTCATTTCCTTTTTTGTAAGCTCATTAAGGTCTTTATTTTCAAATATAACTTTTCCATCAGTTTTTTCTAATAACCTAAGGATAGTTCTACCTGTAGTACTTTTTCCACATCCTGATTCACCAACTAGTCCGAATGTTTCACCTTTTTTAATTTCAAAAGAAACATTATCTACTGCCTTTACCTGTCCAACTGTTTTCGAAAATACTCCTGCTTTAATAGGGAAATACTTTTTTAGGTTTTCAACCTTTAAAATTGTTTCTGACATCTATTTCTCCTCCTCATAAAGCCAACATGCTACTTTATGTCCTGGCTCGATTTCAACTAATGGTGGAATCTTCTTTCTGCATATGTCCATTGCTTTTTCACATCTCTCACAGAAGTAACAGTTATCCGGCATTCCAATAGGATTAGGAACTTGTCCTGGTATAGAATATAATCTTTTATCTTCTTGATTCAAAGCTGGCTTTGATTTTAAAAGTCCTGTAGTATATGGATGCATAGGTTTTGCAAATAAAGTTTTAACATCAGCTTCCTCTACTACTTTTCCAGCATACATAACTACAACATAATCTGCCATTTCAGCTATAACCCCAAGGTCATGTGTTATAAGCATTATTGAGGTATTTAACTTTTCTTTTATATTTCTCATAAGATCTAATATTTGAGCTTGAATTGTAACGTCAAGAGCTGTAGTTGGCTCATCAGCAATAAGTAACTTTGGATTACAAGATAATGCCATAGCTATCATTACTCTTTGCCTCATACCACCACTAAGTTCATGTGGGTATGAATCTACAATCTTTTCAGCTCTTGGAATACCAACAAGCTTTACCATTTCAATAGCTTTTTGTCTCGCTTCTTCTTTGCTCAACTTTTGATGAAGTATAACTGCTTCAGATATTTGAAAGCCTACAGTGAATACAGGGTTTAAAGAGGTCATAGGTTCTTGGAATATAACAGACATTTTATTGCCTCTTATTTCTCTCATTTCTGCCTCACTTAAAGCTAGTATGCTCTTTCCTTCAAACAATATGTCTCCACTTACTATCTTTCCTGGAGGGCTTGGAATAAGTCTCATCAAGGACATTGAAGTAACTGACTTACCACATCCTGATTCACCAACTATTCCTACAGTTTCTCCCTCTCTTATTTTAAAGCTAACATCGTTAACCGCTTTAACTACGCCATCTTCTGTATAAAAATAAGTTTTTAAATTCTTAAACTCTACTAAATCTTTGGCCATCACTATCACCTCTCTATTTCTTTAACTTAGGATCTATTGCGTCTCTTAAACCATCACCAAATAAATTTATAGCCATAACTGTCAGGAATATAGCAACTCCTGGTGGCATCCAAAGCCAAGGTCTATATTGAATATTATACATATCATAAACTGACTGTATCATATTACCCCAAGATGCTGTTGGTGGTTGAACCCCAAGTCCTAAGAAACTTAGTGTTGACTCTGATAGAATCGCTCCTCCTAAACTAAGAGTAGCAGTTACTATAATTACAGGTATTGTATTTGGTAAAAGATGCTTGAACATCTTTCTTGAATCAGTAAGCCCTAAAGCTTCTGCAGCTTCCATATATTCTTGTTCTCTAAGAGATAATATTTGCCCTCTTACCATACGACAAAGTCCTGGCCAGCTTAGAATACCTATAACTGCCATAACAACGAATATCCTTCTTTCAGGTCTTATACCAAGATCTGAAAGTATAGCTGCAAGCACTATTAGAATTGGTAACGTTGGTACACTCATAAATATATCCACTATTCTCATTATAATAGTGTCTACTATTCCACCATAATAACCCGCTACTGCTCCTAATATACTTCCTATCACCACTTGAATAATAACAGATGCTATACCAACAAACAAAGATATTCTCCCTGCTGATAGCGTCCTTGCAAATATATCTCTTCCAAGCATATCAGTACCAAACCAGTACTTAGAAGAGGGTTTTAAAAATCCATCTGTATAGTTTACTTTGTTTGGATCTTGTGTGAAGAAAGGTCCAAATACACAGACTACAACCATAGCTACTAGTATAAATAACCCTGCCATAGCAAGCTTGTTTTTTCTTAATCTTTTCCATATAGTTTTAAAAGGAGTTTCAATCTCTTCCTTTCTTTCAACTACTGGTATATTATTATCTTTTTTAATATTCTCTGGCATTTCCCCACCCCCTACTTAAGTCTGATTCTTGGGTCTACTATTGCATATGTAATATCTGCAATTAAATTACCCACTAAGGTTAGTATAGCTAAAAGCATTTCAAATCCCATCAATAATTGATAGTCCCTTCCATTAATAGCATCTATTGCAACCTTACCTATTCCAGGCCAAACAAATATTTGTTCTGTTATAATAGCTCCACCAAATAAACTTGGAAGATAAAATCCTAATATAGTTATAACTGGTATTAAACCATTTCTAAGAGCATGCTTATAAACAACTACCTTTTCAGTAAGTCCTTTAGATCTAGCTGTTCTTACATAGTCCTGTCTTATAACTTCAAGCATACTTGTCCTCGTATATCTCATAAGTGATGCAACGCTTCCTAAAGATAAAACTATAAACGGTAAGAACATATGATGCATAACATCTAAAATATGCCCTCCTGCTGTCTGGGATATTCCAAGTGACGTCATTCCAGACACTGGGAATAATCTTAAATCTACCGCAAACCATTTTATAAGTAACATACCAAAGAAAAATGACGGTATTGAAATTCCTATTAATGCAAATACCGTAAAGAACATATCAAATCCCGAGTATTGTTTAGTAGCTGAAATTACTCCTAGTGGTACCGCAATTATTACACTTACTATAAATGAAGACATAGATAGGTAAAATGAGTTCCAAACATAGGTGTTAATTACAGCTTTAACCGGTCTCTTGTGTTGTACTGAGTTTCCAAAGTCAAATTTTATAGCTTTAGAAGCCCAATTTATGTACCTCTTTGGTATACTTCCCTCTAACCCGTATAATTTCCTTAACTCTTGTTGTTTTTCCTCACTCATTTTAGGATTTTGAATATGATCTACAGCATCCCCTGGTGCCAAGGCAAATACTGTAAATAAAATTATAGATACCCCTATTATTACAGGTATCATTTGTAGAAGCCTTCTCAATATATATTGCCTCATTTTTATCCCCCATTCTAAATAATATATCCTAAATGTGCCCGGTAATACTCCGGGCACATAATAGTTTAATTATTGCTCTATCTCGTACTTAGCTAAATCAGTAGTGAATTCTCTATAAGGAGATACATCTACATTTTTAATTCTTGAGTTAACAACCCACATATCTCTTCTTTGATAAACGAAGATATATGGAAGATCTTTATTTAACTCTTTATACATATCTTGGTATATCTTATCCCTATCAGCTTGGTTAGTAGCCTTAAGTCCCTTTGTTAAGAACTCATCTACTTTTGCATTAGAGTATCCAATTTTGTTTTGTGATCCACCAGTTTTAAATATAGTACTTGAATCTGGATCTGGAGTTAAACCCCAAGCCATAAAGTACATATCGTAATCCCCATCTTCTTGTTTTGTTTTAGTTCTTATTGTATCAAAATCCATTTGCTCCGCCTTAAAATCTATACCAACCTCTTTAAAGTCGCCCACCGCAATATTTAGTAAAGCGTCATTAACCTCATTTGGTGTAGATGCCAAGAATTTAAGAGAAAGCTTCTTTCCATCCTTTTCTCTTATTCCATCTGAACCTTTTTTCCAGCCTGCTTCATCTAATAATGAATTTGCTTTTTCTTTATCAAATTCATATTTTTCAACATCATCTGTGTAAGCAGATGAAACCCTTGTTTGAGGGATATTTATAACGTCTGCATATCCTTTATAAACTGTATCTGTAATAGCCTTTCTATTTAATGCATAAGCTATGGCTTGACGTACTTTTACATCTTTTAAAGCTTCTTTTCTATGATTAAACGCTACATATCCGTATCCATTTGTTGGGTATATATGTTGATCTAAGAATCCTTTAGTTTTAATTTGAGATACGTTCTCAGTGCTAACTGTTAATGCATTTATATCAACTTCACCAGTCTCTAATAGCTGCATTGCAGTATTTTTATTTGTAACTTTATATATTAGGTTAGGAATTTTAGCCTTTCCTTTATAATAATTTTCATTAGCTTCTAAAGTTATGCTTTGTCCTTCTTTATATTCCTTTAATTTATATGGGCCTGAGAATAATTCTGGAGTTCTGTGCACAGATTGAAGCTTGTCTGCCTCCCCCTGTTTATAGTGTTTTCCGTAGAATTCCTTAGGTATTGGTTGAAAATTCCCAATATCATATATTGCAGATACGTTAACTTCTTCTAATGTAACCTTAAGAGTTTTAGCATCAACTTTTTCTAAACCTTCAATTTTATCTGAAGTTCCATCATGATATGCAGCCCATCCTTTTATCTTTAAAGAACTATAGTCTGATGGTCCATCATATGCTTTATCTGACTTAACAAAGAAGGAAAATTCTAAGTCATCAGTTGTAATTGGAGTACCGTCACTCCATTTAACTCCATCTTTTAAAGTTATTGTATAAGTTAATCCATCTTCTGAAAGTTTAACTGATCCTAGCCCATCTTCTAATTTTCCATCATGTTTAATATCTGCTATATATGCAAACATAGCGTCAGCTACATATCTATCATATACACTTTCATAATATGCTGGATTAAATACTCCCTCTGGTTTATCTATACCTATTACTATAGTATCTTTTCTATTTTTAGCTGCCTCTGGATTCTTTGAAGCATCCTCGGCCTTTATAACTTCAGTTGCCTTATTATTTAAGTCACCTTCTGGCTTTTTTGCATCATCGCCTTGTTCTGGAGCCTTATTACCACAAGCTGTTAATGTTATAGCTAAAGTAGCTACTCCAGCAACTGTAGTAAGAAGTTTATTTCTTTTCATAAACGTTCCCCCTCTTAATTTTTTTAATTTTCTTATATTTAAATAACACTGTACCTTTAAGTTTCCCCGTAAATTTTGTTTTAGGTACAATGAATTTATCTTGATATAGAACTACATTATATTTAATAATAAAAACATATGAAAGATTCTGATAAATGAAATTGAAACAAAGCCTATATAAATAAGTTTATTAGTAAATTACTGTTCTTTTACTTACTTTATTAATGTTTTGTTAATTTGATAAAATACTGAATTGATTAATGTAAAGGATATCCTTTATCTGAAGTTATGAATAATTCTTAAACTGTTAACATTTAATTAGATAAATATATATTATCATATATCAAATTCTCTGTCAATTTTATTATTTACATAATATTATTAAAATAACTCACTTAATATAGTATATATTTATTTGAAGATTCATAAGTCGACTTTTATTTCATATTAACTTTGTGTTAAAAATATTTATATCATAATATTAATATGATGTAAAGTGTATTTCATTATTATTTTTATTATACATTTTAATATATTTATGAATCTTAAAATTCATTTATGAGAATGTTTTAATTAGTTAAAATACTATATGTTGTTCTTTAATTGATTTTATATACTTATTATATTATATAATGAATGTTTTTTCTCTTTATTATATAAAAAAAGAAGTTCTTATTTTATAATAAGAACTTCTTTTTTTAAAATTAAATTTAATAATTTTATCTTCTATTCAGTTTTCATGCTTATGTTTACACTATGTTAATACTTTTGTGATTAATTATTGATTTATACTAATTTAATAGTTTAATATTTACTGATAATTTTTAAACATTTTTCATTTCCTCTTTGTTTAAAATAAATCTATCTAATAGCATTATAATTGGTGGTAATACTATAAATGTACTAAGTAAAGCTAATGTAATGTTTATAACAGTCATTAACCCAAAGTCTCTTAGAATTATAAATCTAGAAGCCATTAGTACTGAAAATCCACCTACTGTAGTAAGTCCTGATGCCACAATAGCATTTCCTATCATAGTGACAGTTGTTATCATAGATTCTAATTTATCTTTTCCTGATTTTCTTTCTTCCATATATCTTTCAAGTAGCATAACTGTCATCTCTGTGCCCATACCCAAAACCAATGCTCCTAGAGTTGCTGTAATCGGCGTGTACTTAATGCCTATCAGATACATTAAGCCACTGGACATTCCTATTATTAACGCCACTGGAATTATTGGAATTAATGCCTTAATAAGGTTTTTATATGTTAGAAGAAGGGATAAAAACACCAGTACCAAACCTATAATTGTCATCTTAACTCTTCCCGCTGTCAACCCATTTACCATTTCCACATCTAAAACACTCTTTCCGGTAATTTGAATTTGCATAGTTGTATCACTGGAGTCGTCTTTCAGCTGCTTTGTAAAGTCTTGTAATCTTTCAGTTGATAAATGTTTTATATTTAAAAGTATTACAGATTCCGTTTTATCATCATTTATAAACATGCTTACCTGTTGCTTTGGCAAAGTATCCACTATATTTATATAGTTTTCATAACTTAAGTTATTTTCCGATGAAATATTGTTAACTAATGTATCTATAGATTTTACTCCTACTACAATATCACCATACTTATCTTCAATATTCTTTGTCTTTTCTTGTATCCAACCGATGTTTTCCTCAGTTAATATATTACTATCTTTAATATAGATAGCCATTTGGTCTGTTGAACCTACCTTATCTCTAATAGAATGTATATCTCTCAAAGCCTCCATATTTTGTGGCATAAAGGTCTCAATATCTGTTTCCACCCCCACATTTTTGTCGACTAAAAATCCTGTGAATGATAAAGCTATTACAATAATCAATATTGGGATTGAAAATCTTATTACTATCTTTGTAGAATTTTTTAATATACTATCTAATAGCGTTTCCTTTTCTACGATTTCCTTTTTACTAGACTCCGTATTAATTTCATATTTTTTATTGATCTTTTGCCTCAAATTCAATATAGGCATAAGTAAGAATATACTTCCTAAAAAGCTTATTATTACTCCTATAGTTAACATCTTACCAAATTCCTGAATCATAGGTACTGGTGAAGCATATAAGGATATAAACCCTAGTACTGTAGCAAAGACAGCTACAGCTACTGGTTTTCCCATTTGATTCATTGTTCTTTTTACTGACTTTTCTTCTTCATATCTATTATGGAATTGTATGGAGTAATCAATACCTAGTCCTATTAATATAGGGAAAACTGCCATGGATACCATGGTGATAGGTACACTCAAAATTCCCATAAATCCCAAAGTTGTTATTACAGATACCAAAATAATGCCTAAGCTAAGTATCCTCCACTTAACTTTAAATACAAGGGCAAGGACGATAAACATTATTAAGACTGCTAATACAACCATAACCTTCATATTAGATTTCATCTCAGTTCGAAGTGAAGAATCTAGCACTGGTTTTCCAGATACAACATAAGAAAGATTCTTAAACCCTTCATTTTCTAATACTGTGGTTAAATCTTTAACTACTTGATCCTTATATTCATCTCCCAGGTTCCCCTTGAGCTTTACAACCATTAAACTACTTTCATCATCTATAACTACATCAGAAAACATTAATCTGATTTTATTGTTTTCATCATATAATATACTGTCTAATTGTGATTGGTCCCCAGGTATATCAGCTATCATCATATTGCTTTTAGTATGAAATATCTTAAGCCCTTTAGACACATCTCCAAGTTTCTCTCCCATAACAACAAAGCCTTCAGCCATTTCTTTTAACTCAACTGGAGAAATTCCACCTGTTAAACCTTCTTTCATAGATGAGGTCTCTTTTGTTAACTTGTCACTAACATTTGTTAGTGCTTTAGAAGTATTTGTAGTTCCATCTTGAACATTAGTTGTTTTTTCTCCCATGGTCCTAATACCTTTAGAGCTTGCACTTATATTCTCTGATATAGCCATTAATTTCACTTTTAGTGTTACATTTTCACCCGTTAACTCACTTAGTTCTTTTAGTTGGTTAGATGCTATGCCTAATCCATCCGCTGCAGTAAACAGTCCCCCTTGAATCTGTTTTGCACCTTCTGTAAGGTTATCTTGACCTGCAATAAGCTTATTAAATGCTTCTGTGGAATCAGATAGCCCATTTAACTTTTCTTCTATTTCTTTTGGATCCTTTATATCCTTTGAATTAAGTTCATTCCCAAGGTCTATCATCTTAGAACTCATCTCATCTAAACCATCACTCAATGTAAGTACCTGATTTTTTATTTCAATACTTTGCCTTTGAGTCATTTGATGAACTATACTTGCTGGACTCATAAAAGAAAAGATATCTTCTTCATATTTAAATCTTTGCTCTACATCCCACATCTTTTGCAGATTTTCATATGATAATAAATTTCCTTTTGCATGATCTGTAAAAAGAACTAGAATTGCATCCCCACCAAATGAATTTTCCATTTGCTTATTTGATATATATACTTCATTATCATTTTTAACCAAGGTATCGTTTCCTGTTGCCATTCTAACATTTGACACGCCAGCAATTAATATTGCAAATAGTGCTATTGTAACTAATAGTGTCTTAACAGACCATTTCTCTATTAAATTACCTATCCATTTAAATAACTTATTCATACAAGTCACACCCTGCCTTATTTATTAGTTTCTTTTAATATAATAGACACAACTTTACTAACATAATTTTTAATGTTTTCTTCATCCATTTCAGGCATATATAAAAATGATAATATTGACCCCATTAATATTCTTAAGATAAAACCTTTATCATTTATAGATACACCTATTTGAGTAAGCATACTTTCAAGAATCTGTAGTATTTTACTCATAAAGTTTTCACTACCTAGTTCCTCTAAAAGCGGTGCTTCTGTAAGTATTAATTTAACTGTTTTGTAGTTATTTGATATCAAACTAATCCTTTCATATAATATATATTCTAATTTTTCTTCAGCATTTAATTCTTTTGAAGCATTTATCGTTTCTTCTAAAGTACTAAATAGAATAGGCTTAATGCCTTCTAAAAATATTTCCTGTTTAGATGAAAAGTATCTAAACAATGTCACCTCCGCTATATTCGCTGCTTTTGCTATTTCCAAAGTGGTACTTCCATTAAAGCCCTTCTCAGTAAATACCGTCATGGCTGCATCTAATATTTGTTTTCTTCTATCTTCTTTATTCATTTTCTTTAGCACCTCCTTATTTTTCATGATTGTTACTAATGTTAGTAAGTACTTACCTATATTCATATTATGGTATACAACTTATATTGTCAAGTCTAAAATAAAACAAAAGCCTACACCTCATTTTAAATGAGGATTATAGGCTTTCTATTTTGTATAGACAAATTAGAATCATACAAAATTTACATTTTATAAATCACTTAATATATTACACTAACCCTGTTTACTCATATTATTCTTAATTTTTATAAAATCACTAGTCTATTTTAGATGTTTTTAACTCTTTATTTGTTTATATCTTTGTTTTTCCAATAAATAACCACAGTAAATATAAAAACTAATATTGAAATTAAAATTGCTACTTTAAATCCTTTGCTCCCTGGTTGATTAATATTAGCTCCTATTAAAGTTTTAGCTAACATCATTGGAGTCTTAGCCAGTACAGAAGATATAATAAATGCTTTATAATCTGTATTCAATGAACCTAAGACTATACTACTTACGTCATTAGGTATAAACCCTAATATCTTTACAATAAATACAAAAGCCCACTGGTTTTTTACTTTGATATCATTTACTTTATTAATTTTAGGGTATTTGGACATTAATTTATCTACTACATCTTTTCCAGAAAACTTTCCTATATAATAAGGAATAGTCATACTAACAAACAATCCTATTAGATTTACTATAATAGCCCAATACCAAGAAAATATGATGCTTGAACTAATATAAAGAAGTGTAAGAGGGATAACTACAGAAATTGATTTTATTGCGAAAAAAGATACCATTATAACTCCTGCTAAAAAATAATTAGATGGCGTATAATTTAAAATATCATTAACTGATAATTCTCTAAAGTTAAATGCAAAATATACAAAGAATATCCCCATAAAAATTAAGGGAAGATAACGTAGCTTTTCCAATAATTTTGTTTTCTTCATTGGTTTCAAATGTACCACTCCTATCTCTTAAAATTATCCCATCATAATATTATTTAAGTGTATATACTAATTTTATCTTAAATCTAATAAATACGCTACACCTATACCTATATATTACCTACTCCTTCCTCATTCCCAATATAAATTAAGATATATTAAGGTGAACCCGTTTTAATAAAGTTTACAAAAAGATAAAAAGAGATTTTAAAACTTGATAGCTATCAAGTTTTTTTCTTTTGGAAAGCAATATAATACTGTCAAGAATAAGAGAGAGGAGAATCGTAATGCAAAAATATATTTTGAGAAAGAAAAATCAAATTGTGTTAATAAATGGTTTTTTACTTTTAGTAGCTCTGGTAGGCCACTTTATTCTACAAAACTCGTATATAGTAATCAGTTCATTAGTAATTGCCTCCGTTATATGTGTTTTGCCTATTGCAATACAAGCATATAGGGCACTGAAGGTTCATGTAGTGAGCATTGATTTATTGGTTACTATTGCAGTATTTGGAGCGTTTTTGATTCAAAACTATGAAGAATCAGCTATTGTCACATTTTTATTTCTGTTTGGAGCTTATTTAGAGCAACGAACATTGAATCAAACAAGATCAGCCATTAAAGAACTAATAGCTATGGCACCTGAAAATGCATTGCTTCAATTAAACGATGGTAGTTTTAAAGAGGTTGATGTGGATGAAGTGGAGGAAGGGGATATTCTACTGGTTAAAACTGGGGCAAAGGTTCCTGTTGATGGTACTGTTTTAAGTGGAGATGGCTATATTAATGAAGCAAGCATCACAGGTGAATCTGTTCCTTTAACAAAAGTAAAAGGGAGTGAAGTATTCGCAGGTTCGATTTTAGAAAATGGAACGCTAAAAATTCGAGCAGATAAAGTTGGAGAAGATACAACCTTCGGGAAAATTATTGAATTAGTAGAAGAAGCACAAGACTCAAAATCTGAGGCAGAACGTTTTATTGATGGATTTTCTAAATACTATACACCTATTGTTCTTGCACTAGCAATTCTTGTATGGGTGATTACTCGTAATCTTGAACTCTCTATTACCATTTTAGTATTAGGGTGTCCAGGTGCTTTGGTCATAGGAGTTCCCGTTTCAAATGTTTCAGGCATCGGAAATGGTGCTAAAAATGGAATTTTACTAAAAGGTAGTGAAGTAGTTAACAGTTTCAGTGGCGTAGATACAATTGTATTTGACAAAACAGGAACGTTAACAATGGGGAGTCCAAAAGTCGCAGAACAATCAATTTATGGAACAGAATCAAAAGATCCTTTTCGTTATCTAGCTAACATTGAAAAAGAATCGGATCATCCTTTGGCAAAAGCTATCTTGGAAAGTATTGGTGAGGTTCCTCCAAGTCCTGTGACCAATACTGAGGTTATAAAAGGTGGTGGTATCATTGCAACCATTGAGGGGCATCGAGTTATTGTTGGAAATGTAACGTTGATAAAAAATGAAGGAATATTATTAAATCCACAAGTAGTAAATGATATTGCTACCTTTGAAAAAAATGGTGATTCACTAGTCTTAACAGCCATAGATGATGAATTAAAACTTTTGCTTGGAATTCGTGATCAAATTCGTACAGGTGTAAACGAAGATTTAAAAAAACTTAAAGTCATGGGTGTAAAAAATCTTATAGTTCTTTCTGGGGATAATCAAGGAACAGTGAATTTAGTCGCAACACAGTTAGGTCTAACAGAGGCACATGGAAATATGCTTCCAGAAGATAAATCCGCTTATATTGATCAATTACAAAAACAAGGTCAAATTGTTGCCTTTGTTGGAGATGGTGTAAATGATAGTCCTTCCCTAGCTTTAGCAGATGTCGGCATTGCAATGGGGAATGGAACTGATGTTGCTATTGAAACCTCTGATATTGTTTTGATGAACTCTAATTTCAGTCTACTACCGCATGCACTAGGTTTAAGTAAAGCCACTGCAAGAAACATGAAAGAAAATATTGTGATTGCTATTGGTGTGGTTATTATTTTATTGTTAAGTTTAATTTTCAGTCAATGGATGAACATGACAATCGGTATGCTTGTCCATGAATTAAGTATCTTAGTGGTTATTTTAAACGGTATGCGCTTATTAAAGTATTCACTAAAAGATAATTTGATAAAAACTTGATAGATATCAAGTTTTTATCATAGTAAATTGTCTATACTATAAATATCAAAAGCAATATATAAGTACCGAGAGACATGAACCATATTAAAAACAGCCTAATAAATAGTATAATAGAGAAAGAAGGATTATTTATGGCAAATGTATTAAAATATTTCAAAGAAAACCAAGAAATCTTAGATTTATACACAACTGCAATTACGCGTGCTCATAAAGAACATCATCCAGAAGTTTTTGGTGTGAAAAAAATTTATACAGCTATTCAAGATAAAATACAAAGTAGTATTACAGATACAATAAATTTAGATCTGGAATTTACTGAATTACGAAAACTCACAAATAATTATGCTATTCCCACAGATGTTTGTCCCACATTTGTCGCAACATATCATATGTTAGAACAAGCAGATCATATCTATGAAGAAGTTTAAATAAGGAGGAGTTATCAATGACAAAAGCAATTTTTACGTTAGAAACATTAGCTTGCCCAACTTGTATGCAAAAAATAGAGAGTGCAGTAAAACATGTGGATGGTGTAGATCAACAAAGTGTAAAGGTACTTTTTAACGCCAGTAAAGTCAAAACCAATTTTGATAAAGAAAAAACTTCTATTGCTGATATTAAAAAGGCAATAGAAGATATGGGCTATTCTGTTTTAAAAGCAGTTGAAAAAGATTCTTAATATAGAACTATTTCGAATAATACAGTTGATAATTAAACATTAGCATGTTAAAGGGGGGATTTCCATGACATATAACCATCTTTGTGTTTCATTAGTACCACTTTTTAATCATTTAAATATTGAAGATCAAAAGAAAATTAATGAATTAGTAACTCATCACTTGGTAGAAAAAGGAGAACTGGTTTTTTCTCCGGATGAAGAAGCTCAATTGATCATTGTGGCTCGTGGAAATATGAAAGTATATCAACTATCTGTAACTGGAAAAGAACAATTATTAAGAGTTGTTGAACCAGGTGGATATGAAGGTGAAAATCAATTATTTGGAGCTGATAATAATACCCTTTTTGGTGAAGCCCTAGAACAAACAGAAGTCTGTGTCTTGCGGCAATCAGACTTTCAGAAACTATTATTGAAATATCCCCAAATTACTTTAAAGCTACTAGAAATCAACGCAGAAAAATCATTAAAATTAGAACAACAAACACAGTTTTTAGTGATGGAAAAGGTAGAAGAACGTTTAGCAACCTATTTAATTAACCTTTCAAAAGTTAAAGAAGAAAATTGCGTAGTATTACCTATGAAAATGAAGGAACTTGCAGCGTTTTTAGGAACAACTCCTGAAACATTGTCCCGCAAGTTTAAGTTGTTAGAAAAAGAAGGACTTATTAAAAGGGATAGAAAGACAATTATTATTTTAGACCACAATAAGCTAGAAAATATATAATTCTCTATAAAGATGGTCAATATGATTCAAGTGAACTAGTATTTGTACTATAAATATTAGTTTAACTTTTGTTAATAAATTCGGAAAGTTATGGTTATAGCTTTTTATTATAATGATTATGAACTAGGAATATTGATTAATAAAAATCATGAATAGGATTTTTAAAAAGGTAAAAGCCCCAATCCCTTGTTATATAAGGGCTTGGGGCTTTCTTATAATTACTCCCACTCTTCATTACATATTATCAACTGTATGCAAAAGCTTTCAAATTAGCCATTATTTGGCCGTTCATTTATGTTCTATCCGTCTAGTTTAGATGTATTTCAACTTAACTTTACCCGTTCCAGTCCCAGTTCCAGTAAAGATATGTGATTTACTCCTCCATATTGAGCATATTTAAAACAAAAGATATTAATGCTAACATACTGAAATAAAAATATTCTATATATTCATTGTTTGGAAATTTTTTTTGATCAATTTCGTGATGTCTAATGGAATAAGTGTTACCTATCTTTGTTAATAGTCTAAACTCTTCATCTATTTGAAACTTTAATTCTTCATCACCACCCGAAATCTCATCAATAATTCGTTCTATAGAATTTTTCTTATCTGAAGATTTCATGGTTTTTAATCGCTCAAAAGCATCCCATATTTTATCAATTCCAATTTTCTTTTCTGTAAAATCTTTTTTAAGAATATACAATTTTGATTCCATAATCAAACTTCTTAATTCTGATTCTATTGATTCTTGTGGCACTTCATTCAGTAAATCTTTCGCTTCATTATCTATATTTTCTTTACTTAATTCTAATTTATCCTCATTCATCATTATCCAAGTAAGTAAAGCAGTTTTCAGCTTCTTTAATTCAGGCCTATAATCAAATTCCTGCCCTACAGCTGCTATTTTGCCACCAACTTTCACATGTTTTACAAGATCTGATAAAATCATTGAATATCTAACTTGTAAATCATTCCAAAGTTCTTGTGATCCATTTCTATTATTAAGTTGTTGTTCAATTTTACCAATGTCCTCTTGAATAAGATTAAACATTTTATCCTTGTCCATTCTTGCATCCTCCCTATTTACTCTTATTCTTCAATAAATATTATATTTTAAGTGAACTTTCTTGCAAAAACAGTAATTAAAGAGGCAGTAGTTAACACACCTAGTAATCCTTCAATTCCTGAAAATAATTTTAATATTCCTATAGGAGATATATTACCGTAAACAATAGTAGTAAAAGTTATTAAAGAAAAATACATTGAATTATATAAGATACTCAAATAATCACCACTTGCAATGAAATTTAACGATTGCCCATCTATTAAAATATTCCGTGGAAACAATGAATATATAAACCCGAATATAATTATAATACTAACCATGGTAATCACTATTCTTTTATAATTTGTAAAATATCCAGTAGTAAGATCCAACAAATTGTTTGAAAATTTCGTTATGCCTCTATTATATACTTTGTTTTTCTGGTAATCCTTAAAATATTTTAGTTTTAATTTTATTTCTGGGTTTTCTTCATTCACCGCAATTCTTAAAAAGGATTCAATATTATAAAGAAATTCTTCGTCTGTTAGATCATTCTTAAGTGTTTTGTCCATATCTGCATACTCAACAAAATCTAAATCAAATAAGGTTTTCCCAGTAAAGTAAGTATCAATTAGATTTATACTGTTAAATGATTGATTGGTAAAAATAAATTCTTGACTAATTATTGATCTTACAACGCTAATATTTCCTATATTATTTCCACCAATTATTAATCTTAATCCTAGCAATTTATTAAAATAAAACAAATCAAAATTACATCGATTTAAAATTATTTCTTCACTTATGACCTTACTCGCAGATTCATTGGAATTAACAATCACTTCTTCAAAAGTGCAATCTTCCATTTTTAATGATTTAAAATCAGGTTCATAATAATCAAAGTTAATACTTAATTTATCTCCATAACAGCCATAAAGATAAACTTTATCCAAAGAAAAAGATTCTAAATCTATATCTTCAAATTCTGAATGTGATGCTACAAAACCATCCGGTAAATCATGAATTTTTATTGTATTTTTAAATTTACATCCCTTAGCTTCAAAATAAACTGGGTCAAAAATAAAATCTATTTCTTTTTTAACAAAACAATCATCTAATATCAACTTACCTTCAAAACACTCTTCATCTTCTATGTCTACAATATTTGTTAGTTCTCCAAAAAAGATGCTATTTCTTATATAAAGAAAATTACCCTTGTTTAAGAATGCTACCTTAGTTTTCTTTAAATCTAAGTCAAAATTTATAATGAAGTAATTGTTTTCTAGCAGTTTTTCTAATTCAGCATCATATTTTTTACTTTCAGACTTTTTCTTATTTAATATGTTAATAAATCTATATATTTTATTTAAATCTTTCAATTGTGCGTAGCTACTTACAATAAAATAATTATTATTATTTAAAACAAAGTCTTTTATGTTTTCATTAACATCAATCTTATATTTTATTTTTTCTAATAAATCATCATCAAAATCTATCAAGTTTTTCACCCTACCTTAAATTTGAGATAGATGCAATCTTGTTTATTTATTTAAATCTTTAAATTACTATCAAACTCTTTCCCCTCAGTATTATAAGTTACATCAAAAACTAAGTCAGAAAGCCATTTTTTAAATGAATCGTTATCTTGATATTGCTTGAAGATTTCAATATTATCTGTCATCATGTTCATAATAACTCTACCTAATGCCCTTTCACTTTCTAGTTTAGCATTTTGTTTATCTGAATTTTTCATAGCATTTTGATAGGCTTTATCCTTTGCTACAGCCTTTGGAATTTTTGATATATGATCTTTAACTTGGTCCTCATCTTTCCAATCTATATCTCCAAACATATCATGAAAAACGTCTAATATTTTGCTTAAGTAATCTAGTTCTGGATTGTCTATATAGGCCTTTCCACTTGTAGGTACAGGATCTATTTCATAATCACCCTCGT
Source organism: Clostridium algidicarnis (assembly GCF_000703125.1). Lineage (NCBI taxonomy): Bacteria > Bacillati > Bacillota > Clostridia > Eubacteriales > Clostridiaceae > Clostridium > Clostridium algidicarnis. The sequence goes on from NZ_JNLN01000001.1 coordinate 378,275, forward strand.
CCTCTAAAACTATAGATAAGCTTTTTTGTGCCTGAACTCTATAACTATCTAAATCTATAGATTCCAATATACCCTTAGATAAGTCTTCTCCCTTAGGTGAAGGTAATTTAGGAATTAATAATCTTAAGAATATATTAAGTTTTTCCCATTCAATATTTCCAATAGGCAATATTGATGCTAAAAAACCATAGGTTCTTACGAAAGCCTTCGCATTACCTTTAAAATCTATTTGTTCATCTTCTTCAAGTTCCTTATATTCTTTAGCACAAGTATCCAATATATAATCTAATTTTTCACGACTAACCCCATTAATATATTTTTCAACTAGTTCATTAATTTGATAATCAGAATATACTTGATGAAATTCTAACTCACTTTGTATATCATATAGTTTATTAGGATCCGTCTCTTCTGATAAAATTGTAGTTGTATAATAGGATTGGAAAGCTTCTTTTATAAGATCAACATCATTTACAAAATCTAAAATAAATGTATCAACCTTACCAGGATGAGACCTATTTAACCTAGAAAGCGTTTGTACAGCTTTTATTCCAGAAAGAGGTTTATCTACATACATAGTATGGAGTAAGGGCTCATCATAACCCGTCTGAAACTTATCTGCAACAACTAAAAATCTATAGGGATCATGCTTTATTTTCTTTTCAATTTGAGAACTTGGAAATCCATTGACTTTGGATTCAGTTAACTTTTGCCCCTTAAACTCCTTCTCTCCAGAAAAAGCAACAATAGCTTTATACTGACTCTTTCTTTCAGCCAAAGATTTTTCAATTGCATAATAATATTCTATAGCCCTCTCTATACTACTAGTTATAACCATGGCCCTAGCCTGTCCATTAATCTTGCCCTTATTTATAACTTGTTCATGAAAATGATTTATCATTATATCTGCTTTCTGCCCTATAGCATATTCATTAGACTCAACATAATTTCTTAACTTCCTCTGAGCTTTTTTTGTATCATACATAGGGTCATCTTCCACTATCTTTGCTAATTTATAATAGCTTTTTATAGTTGTATAGTTTTGTAATACATCCAATATAAATCCTTCTTCTATGGCCTGTTTCATACTATAGTTATGAAAAGGTTCATGCTTTATTTCCCCATTTTTAAGAACTTCTTCTCCAAACATCTCTAAAGTTTTATTCTTAGGTGTAGCAGTAAAGGCAAAATAACTAGCATTATCAAGCATCTTTCTGCCTTCCATTATTCTAATAATCTTATCTTCTGTAGTTTCTTCTTCATCAATACCTGAAAGAGCTATATTCATATTGGCTGATAAACTACCACTTTGGCTAGAGTGTGCCTCATCTATTAAGATTGCAAACTTACTATTCCTATGAGAAGTTCCAATCTCATCTAATATAAATGAAAATTTATGAACAGTCGTTATAATTATCTTCTTCTCTTCATTAATAAGTTTTGCCAAATCTGCAGAGCTTTCAGCATGGCCTACAGTGCTAGAAACTTGCATAAACTGCTTTATGGTATCTCTTATTTGCTTATCAAGTATAACCCTGTCTGTAACTATTATTACAGAGTCAACTAGGTTTTTCCCTTCTCTTTCAAGAGAAACTAGTTGATGTGCTGTCCAAGCTATAGAATTACTCTTTCCACTTCCCGCTGAATGTTGAATTAAATATTTCTTCCCCACTCCATTATTATAAACATCTGCTAACAGTTTCTTTACAACATCCCACTGATGGTATCTAGGAAATATTTGTTTCTCTTTTCTTTTCTTAGTTTCCTCATCCACCTCTACTACTAATTGAGCATAGTTCTCTATAATATTAGTAAGTTCATTTTTTTCTAATATTATCTTCCACAAATAATCTGTCTTTATGCCACTAGGATTGGGAGGATTGCCCCTACCATTTTGAAAACCCTTATTAAGAGGCAAGAACCAAGAACTATCCCCACTTAATTTTGTACAAAAATATACCTCATTATCGTCAACTGCAAAGTGAGCCATACATCTTTTAAACTGAAAAAGTAAATCTTTTGGATCCCTGTCATTTTTATATTGATATATAGCATCCTTATAGTTTTGATTAGTTAGGGTATTCTTAAGTTCCATAGTAATTACAGGTAGACCATTTATAAAAATAGCCAGGTCTAAAGCCAATCTTCTATTACTTTTAGAATACTGTAGCTGTCTAGTAACAGAAAAAATATTCTTATTAAAGTTTTTTTGTGATTCTAGGTTCATATCTGATGGAGTTAAATAAAACATTATTAAATCGGCTGGATATACTTTTATACCATTTCTAAGTACATCAATAATTCCTCTTTTAGTGATTTCTTTTGATAACCTATCAAAAAATTGTTTCTTCCTATGTTCACTTTCCTTTATGCCTAAAAGCTCTACTTGTTGAGGCTGTGTATATTCTAAGAACCTTATAAGCCTTCCTTCATCTACTGCAAAGTCTAAGTTATAATCTCCAGTATTTCCAAGCTCATATTCGTTGTTTTCCACAAGATATTCTACAATTATATCTTCAAGTCCCTCTTCTTTTACATTAGTAAACAACTATCTCACCCCTATTTATTTAATTACAGCCATTGCAAATCCTATAATACTTGTTATATTTGCAGTTAATTCTATATGATTCTTTATATTTGGTAGTGAATTTTCAAGACCATCTATAGCTGTCCTTATAAATCCTTTTCTAGGTTTCTCTTCTAATAATTCGGATTCTAACACTTCAATATTATCTTTTATGTTTTCTTTAATTTCTTTATCTAAATCTATACCCCTTAATATTTCCTTTATTTCCTTAGATAGCTCTTCTAAGTCATTACTATTGTTATTTTGGACAGCATTTATAGTGGACTTATCTTGAGCTAAATTTATTTGCCCGTCTCCATTTATATGCACATTTATTATATATTTATCTTCTCTTTCACCACTTAGCTTATCCATCTCTTGATTTATATGAATACTCTCTTCATCTGGCAACACTAATGGTTTGTCTATCTCTAAGCTATCATCTCTATAATATAGTCTTGGTATATCTTCTTCTAAAATTCCTTCTAGCATTATAGCACTTATACCATGATTAAATGCTTTTTTTACTGTATTACCAAATCCTATTGATGAATAGAACTTAGAAGAAAATATTATAGCGGCCTTATCACCAATAGCATCTGACATACCTATTGCAAAATCTATACTTTTCATTATTTCTTTAGCCTGAATATATGAAAAACAATTATTGAAAAATACCAACTTTACTGTTTCTGATTCTCCTGAAATTACTTGAAATATTGCATCTTTACTTACAAACTTACTATTACCATTTGAATCTTCAAAAACTAAAGATCCATCTGCTGTTCCATGGCCACTAAAATGAATAATCGTAGGTTTATGTTCATTTATAGCATCTAATATATCTAAGGGACGAGTTGCCCAAATTGTTTTAAATTCTATTGAATCTCTATTTTTAGATTTTTTTATATTTTCTTCTATTTCCCTTGCCTCTTCATCTAACCTTAGACTACTCTGGTCTTTAGGGTTGGATGAAATAAATAATATAATTATTTTTTCGGGTATATTTTTTAACTTCTCAATATCCCTTACCACCTGTTCTTTAAATACTTCATTATTGTATATACTATTCTGAAGCTGACTACTTAATTTTTCTGATGATCTAATTCTTTTCTTCTCTTCATTTAATCTTTTATCTTCTATTTTCTTCTTCTCTCTCGATAACTTCTTTTCTTCATTTAAAATATCTTTCTCTAACTTTGATATTTTACTTTCCAAATCAGCTACCTTTTTATGACTATCAGAAATCTTTTTTTCCGCATTTTCTATAGTTCTAAGCTTAGATTTAATAGTTGACTGTGATTTCGTTCTAGATATAGATTTTTTTGCATTTATTATATTTTTACTTTCTTTTGATATTTTCTCTCTTTCCTTAGCTCTGTCTGAGGACAGTTTATTAATTTGCTTTCTCTTATTTTCTATGTTCCTTCTATAGACATCTATTTGAGCCAAATAATCCCTCCTAAAAATCCCTTACATCTATCTTCCCAGTAACTGCACTAGCTATTAAACTAGTCCTATATTCTTTAATTAAATCTATCTGACTTTTGTAAAGCTCTATAGTCCTATCTATTTTACTAGTTTCTTTTTCAATATAAGATACAATTTCTTCCTGCTCTTTTTTTGGAGGTATTGGAAGCCATGTTTGTTTTATTATATCTTGACTTATATTTGGTTGTCCTCCTCCACGAGCACTTTCTAATAGAAATTGTTTTATGCTTTGTAAAGCAAAATATGAATAATTTACAATATAATCATCTTCATACTGAGCTAAACCACAGCAAGCTTGGTTCATATACGATTCTTTTTTTAAAATACTTAAGTTACCAATTGTTGCACCGTACATAGCAATTACTATTGTATTTTCTTGGAATAGTTTTAAACTAGGGTTTTCATTTACTGCTATATCTGTGATTTTGTTTTTCGATTTATATAAATATTTTGATTTTAAGTCTCCTGAATTTATCCAATTATATTGACCATTATTATAATAATTCAAATTACTACTATTTGGAGTTGTGCCACTTCCTATCCTTTTAAATATTCTAATAGTTTTATCTCTTCCCCAATGCTTAGGTATCTCACCTATCCCATCTATACCACTGTCCTTATACTCTACATCTTTATCTATTCCCTTAGTTACAGCATCATTAATTATAACTTCCTTTTGCTCTTTTAAAAGCTCTATCTGCCTTTCTGTTAGCTCTATAAATTTATCTATCTTACTTAAATTATGGTCTAGGAAGTCTGCTATTTTATCCTGTTCTTCTTTTGGGGGTAAGAATATTTTTTGATCTCGTAGTTTATTATAGTCAATATTTTGCCCTTCCCTAATTCCTGTTACACATGTTTGTAATAGCTTTATAAAATTATATGACTTTGCTAAATATTTAAAATATCTTCTAACTACTTCTCCTTTTGGAATCATTATTGTATAAGCCGGGCTTATTATACCACTGTAATACGCATATTCTATCCCCCCCTGAAAACTTCTCAAACTTATTACAAAGTCTCCCACATTTACATATTTTAAACTTTCTAAGTTTCTTAGGGCTTCAACTGTTCTATTTTCATACATAGACTTTAGAATGACTCCATGTCTTTGACTAGCTACCAATAGAGGTTCTCTCTCTTTGCCTCTTTCATTACGTTCACTAAAAATATATTTAATCTTCTTCATTTCCCAATGACTTGGTATTTCATCTATCCATGGTAAATCTACTTTCTTATATTCTTCATAAGGCTTAAATTTCATTTCCATCTAGCCCCCTATTATCTCATCTAATAAGCCGTCTGTCTCTTCTTCTAAAGCCTTTATATCTTCTACTATTTCTTCTAATGATCTTAATTTTACTGGCTTGTAAAAATATTTTGTAAAGCTTATTTCATAGCCTATTCTAGTTCTACTTTCATCTATCCAAGCATCCCCAACATAGGGAATAACCTCTTCCTTGAAAAATCCTTCTATTCCTCCATTATAGTTTAAAGGAATTCTTTCTGTATCTCTTAGATCTGTATCTTGTTCATATTCTATATATAGATTATCCTCTCTAAATACTCCATATATAGGATTTTCTTTACCTTTTTTCTTTGAGGACTTTATAAGCTTTTTAGCCTTTTCATCAGCTATAGTTAAGTTGTCCTGTATAAGTTTTCTATGCCTAGCTAAAAACTTTTCATCCTTTTCTTCTGCTAGGTTTTCTAATTTTTCTATATATAAATTATAATCTAAATATTCTTCTTTTCTTTCTTTCTCTTTTAGCTTTAATACTAGGTCAAATATATATTTATCATTCTTCTTTAGACTTTCTTCTAGCTTGTCTAAGTTTTCTTGACTTAGGTTTACCTTTAACCTAAGTGGTCTCTCTACTGTTATTTCATAGTATCCAAACTCTTCATTTTCAAATATTTTACTGAATTCATTTTCTTCGAAATCTAAATACATTTTCATTATTTCTTCTCTTAATTCTTCTGATATTTCACAGTTTTTATTCCCTAGATTTTTCCTAAGAGGTTTTTTAAAGCTAGTAGCATCTATTAACTGGATTTTACCCTTTCTTCTATCTTCTTTCCTATTAGAAAGAACCCAAACATAAGTAGCTATTCCTGTGTTATAAAACATATTCTCAGGTAGGGCTACTATTGCCTCTAAGTAATCATTTTCTATTATATATCTTCTTAAGTTACTCTCTCCACTTCCTGCATTTCCAGTAAATAAGGATGATCCATTATGTACTTGAACTATTCTACTACCAAGTGGTGTACTATGCTTCATCTTAGCAATATTATTAGCTAAAAATAACATTTGACCATCAGATTGAGAAGGAACCATCCTAAACTCTTCTTCATCTCCAAAACTAACCACAAACCTAGAGTCTGTTAGTTTATTTCTTCCACCCATTTTTTTTGCATCAGATGACCAAGACTTTCCATAAGGCGGGTTTGATATCATAAAATCAAATTCCGTAGTTGGATTAGCATCTACAGACAAGGTTGAGCCATAAGATATATTATTAGCTTGTGAACCATCACCTTTTAAAATCATATCAGCTTTAGCTATGGCATAGGTTTCTGGTTGACTTTCTTGCCCGTAAAGGTGTATTGAAAAGTTTTTATTATTCTTTTTCCCTAATTCCTTAAGCCTTTCATCTGCTATAGTCAACATTCCCCCTGTGCCACAAGCACCATCATAGCACAGATAGGTTCCATCACTTATTTTATCTGCTATAGGCTTAAACATTAAATCAGTCATAAGTCTTACAGCATCTCTTGGTGTAAAGTGTTCCCCAGCCTCCTCGTTATTTTCTTCATTAAATTTTCTTATTAGTTCCTCAAAAACTGTACCCATAGTATGATTATCAAGTCCTGGTAGCAATATATCTCCATTGTCATCCAATACTGAGTTTGGACTTATATTTATTCTGGGACTTACAAATTTTTCTATTACATCTCCTAAAACATCTGCATCTGTCATAACCTTAATCTGTTCTCTAAATCTAAACTTTTCTAATATTTCTTGTATGTTTGGTGAAAATCCATCTAAATAAGCTAAAAAATCTGCTTCTAATTGCTGTTTTTTAGTTCTTGAGGTTAGATCTTTAAGTATAAAGGGAGAATCATTATAAAAAGCTTGTCCTGATACAGAACAAAGTGCCTCTGTTTGATTTAAAACTTCCATTTCATCAAGCCTTTTTTTCATTTCCATAACTTCTTTTTTTGTATCTTCTAATACAGCATCCAATCTTCTTATTACAGTCATAGGTAGAATTACATCCCTATATTTTCCCCTAACAAAAACATCTCTTAATTCATCATCTGCAATAGACCAAATAAAACTGACTATTTGACTATAAATTTTTCCTGTCATATTCTCTCTCCTTTTTATTTTATATTTACTTTCTTCTATATTCCATAATATCTTCTATATCACAGTCTAAAACATAGCAAATTTTTGCTATAGTAGCTAAATCTAATCTCTTAACTTTATTGTTGCAATATGAATTGAGCTGTGTTCTCTGTAAATTAGCTTCCTTTTCTAATTTGTTTTTACTTATGTTTTTCTCTTCCAAGACTTGATCAATCTTGAAAACCACCTGTCCAAAATTCTCCATATCCCTGTCTCCTTCTGTAAATTCACTCATTACTATAATTATAACAGACTTCCTTTCTTATTACACCTGTAAGTAGTTTTAAATATATTTTCTCAGCAAGATATTCTGTATCTTTAATATTTCTCTTGATATATCATCATTTTCTTTTTTAAGATCCTCAATATCTTCTCTGTAGATTATTCCTGTAATATTTACCCTCTTTGCAATCTGATTAAGATTACCAGAGTTCTTTCCTATAAGAGTTTGTAGCCTCCTAAAAACATTCATATCTATTACAAATATAGGAGCTTATAGAACACTTTTCCTTATAAAATGTCCCATTGATTTTGACTTGCTAAGTTCAAGTTTTCTCTTAAAAATTTCTTTCTCTTCTTTAGTCAACTTGATTTCAATCCTTTCATTCCTGTATCTATTGGCCATAATATCTTTCCTTCCTTTTATATTTTTAACTAGGGTCTTAGGGGGAACCCCTAAATCATTCTGATAAGAACAAGTAAAAAATTTGATTTGAAGAAAGCGAACCTTAAGGTCCGCTTTCTCAATTTTTTCGTAAGTGTCCGTACACTTACTGTGCTTGCTACTAAAGTTTTAATAGACACAGGAGATTTGTAACTGTAACCTACTATTTCAAAAGTCCTCAAATAAGGCATTGATTCTTATCTTGATTCCTACAAGTCTTGATATTACTAGACCCCCATTTCTTCCAGCCTATTTCTAAGGGTTTTAAAATCTCGGTTACAAGTTACAAGGTTACAAAGTTACAATTTCTCTTTATCATTCTCTCCTGTGTCTATTTTTATTCTCTCTGGCTCTTGCCATTCTTTTGGTAGGTTATTATTATCAACTTCTATAAAGTCATTTTCTTTCATCTCTCTCTCATAAAAAAGTTTGACAGGTATAGATACGCCACTAGGGGAAATTCTTTTAGTCTTTGATGAGCGAACTGGCTTCCATTCTGGAAAATAATTATCCATGATTTCAGAAAAAGATTTTGATTTAATCTGATAGCCTTGCATGGATAATTCCTTATAACAAGTTATATTTGGTTCTTGTGTTTTTACTTTATACTCTTCTAAGAAGTAGCGAATATCTTCTACATCTGGGTTGAGATACTTAAACTTTTCTTGTTCCTGGTAAAGATCTTCAAGGAGTTTTTTTGGTATGGTCCAAGAATGTTTCTTTTCTTTATAAAGTTTATAACCATAGGCTAAGGCCTGGTTAAAATCTTCTCGGATTGAATCTAAATATTCTTTTTCTGATTGTTCACCTTGAAAATCCTTGTCGAGGTAAATGGCCTTCTTTCTGTTTTCCTTGTGACATTCTACAGGTAAATATCTTCTCTCGCCTGTATGGTCATTTAAAAAAGTTCTTTCATTTAATGTTCCAATTAAAATACAAGTCCTAGGAACATCTGTTGAAAACTTTTCATAGGGGATTCTTATTCTATCACTTAATTTAGATAAAAAGGATTTTGCTTCATTGGCAGACTTTGCATTTCTTAAGGCTACAAATTCTTCAATTTCTACTACAGTCTTTCCCATTAGATTCATAACAGCATCTTTACCTTGAATATTTTCTATAGTACAAAACCAATCATCTTTAATAGCCAAGTATCTAGCAAAGGTAGATTTTCCTATTCCTTGACCACCTACTAAGACCATCATCTCATCAAACTTAGATCCTGGTTCAAATACTCTTTTAATTAAACCTAAAATTATATGCTCCATAATCCAGGCATTTAATTCTGTATCTTCAGCTCCTAGATAAGTTGGTAGGAGTTTAGCTATTGCATTTCTATCTCCCTTCCAAGTAAGATTTTTTAGATATTGTTCTGGTGGACTTATTTCATATTGATTAGCAACAAAGCGAACTGCATCCCACATTTTATTGGCATTGTAATTAAGTCCAAAATGCTTTTCTATTTCAAGTCCTAGCCTATTGTTTAGTGAGTCATCCCATAGCCTAATTTGATTTGGCTTTATGCCCTTTTCCCCTATAATCTTGCCTTGAAATTTAATCTCATTGGTAAATTTATCATAGAAGATTTGTCCTTCATATATTTTCTTAGCCTTACAATATTTTGGATTAAGAAGTACTGTGACGATATTTCCTGTAATCTGCTTTACATTACCTTTTATTGTTTTCTGTAAATCGATTAAAGAATAGGACTGGTCTATTTCAGGAAAAGCTAGTTTAAACTCTTTCATAGGCCCTTGTCCTTTTCTTGTATTGAAAATGTCTGCTCCAGTCAAAGGCTACAAAATTTCCAAGACCTAAGACTTTATCTATGGTCTTTTCTACATAATCAAGATACTTTCTATCATCCCTTCTTTTTTCATTGGTGGCTAAGCGATTTAAAGGAGTCATTAAAAAAAGTTCTTTCATTAAGCTAGGATTTCCACCTGTATAGTTTCTAGCAAGTAATAAAAATGTAAAGTCATCTCGACTATGATCCCCTGTTAGACTAGCTCCTGAGATAAGCATACTTGCCTTTCTATTGGTTCTTTCCATGGTGGTTAGTATTTCATCTAGGCTTAAGTCATCAAGTCTAGAAATCTTATTTAAAGGCTTATACTTATATTCTCTAATTTGTTTTAGGGTGGATGCTTTCTCCTGTGTCCATTTCTTATAAAGCTTATTTAATTCATCTTCATTTTCTAAAAGCTTATTACTTCTAGGAAAGAAGGATCCATCTCCTAAATTTCCTGTAAGAGCTATATATCTATTTTTCTTGTATATCTCAATTCCTCTACTTGATAAATTAAGATTATCTGGTATAGTCCCTTGAACAAAGATATGGATTCCCTTGCCTGATTGGGATACTTCCATGTAAGTTCCTGCAAAGTTCTCTACAACTTCTTTGGCCATAGGAGTTAGCCTTCCACCTTTAATTGCATGGTCTAGGTCTATACAGATAATCCTATCTTCCTCCACTAAAACAAAGCCTAGAGGTCTATTTTTAATCTTAGCTTCATTAAAAGCTATCCATCGCTCTGGATGATTCCAATCACTAGCTTTTCCATCAATTAGTGAAAAGGGAAGCTTTGCTACTTTACCATTTACCTCTTCCTTTCTCCAACCTACAAATCTTTTCAAATTTTTCATTTCTTCTGGTAGATATTTATATTTTTCCATTCATTTTTACCTCCTTATGCTGTTCAAAACAGACCCCATATGGTAAAATGAATTTGGTAGAAACATTCCATACGGGGGTGTGCCTTTGGTCTTTGTGCTAAAGGCTTTTTTCTTTTTTGATTTCATAGTAAATCTCTATTAAAAACCTTAAAATCTCTTGGTCATCCTCTTCTAATCTTCCATATTTTTTTACAAGCTTTGCTAGTCTAAATATTTCTAGAGCAAATTTGTCTTCAAGTCTATAATCCGCTTTAATAGACACAGTAGGAGAAGTTAATGAACTTATTATATAATCTTGCTTGCTAAGGCCACTTATTTCTACCTTTCTATCTAATAACTCAGCTTCTTCCTCCGTTGCTCTAAAGGAGATTATTTTATTTCTCTTTCTTTTAACTTGTTTTTTTATTTCCTTACTCATCTTCATCCTCCAATAATTTTTCCCACTCATCATCTAAGTTGCTTTTTCTTATAGTAGATAGGGAGTTAGCCATATCATTTTGTTTGCTTGGGAATAAATGAGCATATCTATAGGTTATATCGATGGATTCATGGCCTAATCTATCTGCTATAGCTATTGCCGAATATCCTAATTCAATTAATAAAGATACATGGGAATGCCTTAAATCATGAACTCTAATCCTTTTAACCCCAGCTTTATTACTCCCTCTGGTCATTTCATGGTGTAGATAAGACTTAGTAATTGGAAATAATAATTGATCCCTCTTTAGCTTGTATATACCAGCCATATATTTTTCCATTTCTTCTGCCAAAAAGTCTGGCATAACAACTATTCTAATACTTTTCTTAGTCTTAGGCTCTGTAATAACATTTTCACCATCAATTCTTTGTAGAGATTGGTTTATTCTAATAGTATTGTTAGTAAAATCAAATTTTTCCTTGGTTAAAGCCAGCAATTCTCCTGTTCTTAGTCCACACCAATACAAAATTTGAAAAGCATGGAAAGATAAAGGTTTGTCTTTAACTTCCTCTATAAATTTGTCATACTCTTTTTCAGTCCAGAACTTCATCTCAGAAGCTTCCTTTTCTCCAATAGATCCAACATCCCTTGCTACATTAGATTTTAGATTATAATATTTACAAGCATGATTTAGGACACTACTTAATTGAGCATGTATTGTTCTTAAGTAGGTCTGGGAATATTTTTTGCCTTTATCATCCTCCTCTTTCATTAAGATATTTTGCCATTTAACTATTGTCATTTTAGTAATTTCATTAACTTGAAGATCTCCTATATAGGGAATAACCTTTGTCCTTATTATTTGTTCCTTAGTTCTCCAAGTATTTTCTCTTAATCTTGGTCGCATATCTTTCCCATATACTTGAAAAAATTCAGCAAATGTCATATCAAGATTTCCAGCTTGCTCTCTTAAAAAATCTTCTTCCCATTTTAAGGCTTCTTTTTTTGTTTTAAATCCTCTTTTCTTTTTATTAATTTTTTCACCTCTCCAATTGGTGTAGGTGAATTTGACAAACCAGGTCCCATTTCCACTTTCATCCTTATATGCTCCCACTGCTAAGCCTCCTTTCTTACTTGGTAACAATACTTGTCCAAGAAATATTGTCTATTGATTTTACCTCTTTGAACCCTATAGCCTAGTTCAACTAGTTCTCCATTCATTTCATTTATTATTTGATAGGCTGTAGTTCTGCTAACTTCTAAAAAATCCTGAACTTCTTTTGCGTTCATAAAAATCTTATTCATTTTTTTTCTTCCCCCTTATGTTTTTATTTATAAGCTTCTCATCAATGAATAAATGACGAGCATCAATTTGGTTTCCTTATAATTAAATAGCACAATTTCGTGCTATTTAATTATATATTATCAGCACGTTTTCGTGTTGTCAAGATTTATTTATTATAATTAAAATTTATTTCTTGTATTACAATGGGTTTGCTTGATTTTGTAATAGTTCACTTTTGTTGCTATTGATGATGTTTTATGATAGAATAAATAAAAATACTTTTTAAAGGAGTTCCAAATGATTTCAGGTGAAAAGCTAAAAAAGTTAAGATTACTTAGAGAATTGACACAGAAGGAATTAGCTATAAAATCAGGACTTACAGATTCTGCTATAAGGAATTATGAATTGGGTTATAGATCTCCCAATAAGGATCAATTAATAAAGATAGCAGAGGCTTTAGCTTGTGATGTATCTGCCCTAATTGACCATACTCCTATTTCAAATTTTGAATTTATGCAGATTCTTTTTGATTATGAAGAGGATTTAAAAATCAGACCCCTAGTAGAAGATTCTACAATAGGGCTGCTTTCACATGATATGAATTTAAATGATTTTCTAACTGAATGGGATGAGATGAGAAAAAAACACTATAACGGAGAAGTTACAGATGAAGAATTTGAGGATTGGAAATTATCATATCCTAAAAAGTCTAGATTAAAAAGATAATTATCATAATATAAGTATAAAAAGATTTAGGTCTGACTGATTGCCACCAGTTTGGAAATGGCTCAATAATAAATACATAATTCAGCCTTAACCCCATCGAATTCGATGGGGTTAGAATATTTCATTAGCAAATTCCAAAGTCAAGTTTTAACCGTCTCGAATTCGACACCGTTAGAATTTATCTAAACTTAAAAAATAAATGCACACCAAAAAACACCATAGATTCTTTTAACAAGATCTCTATGGTGTTTCTATTTGTAAGCCACTTGGCATTATTTATTAAATTATTCTAAAAAACTTTTTTACCCAATTTCGTTCCAGTTGATGCTTTTTAATCTCTGTAAGCATTGGTTTTATAATCTTTTATGTTTATTTCTAATTACTCCCACTCAATAGTTGAAGGTGGCTTTGATGTTATATCATAGACTATTCTATTAACGTCTTTCACTTCATTAACTATTCTTCTAGAGATTTTATCTAGTACTTCGTAGGGAATTCTACTCCAATCTGAGGTCATACCATCAGAAGAGTTTACTGCTCTTAAAGCTATTGTATGACAATAAGTTCTCTCATCACCCATAACTCCTACTGATTGTATATTAGGAAGGCATGCAAAGTACTGCCATATGGTCTCTTCAAGTCCAGCGTTTGAAATTTCTTCTCTCATTATAGAATCCGCTTCTCTAACTATGCTTAACTTTTCTTCTGTAACTTCTCCTAATACTCTTATAGCAAGTCCTGGACCTGGGAAAGGCTGTCTCCAAACAAGTTTATGTGGTATTCCAAGTTCCTCACCTACAGCTCTAACTTCATCTTTAAACAATTCTCTTAGAGGTTCTATAAGTTTAAAGTTCATATCTTCTGGAAGTCCCCCTACATTGTGATGACTCTTTATTACAGCAGAGGTATCCGTACCGCTTTCTACTACATCTGGGTATATAGTACCTTGAACTAAGAAGTCTATTTCACCTAGTTTATTTGCTTCTTCTTCAAATATTCTAATGAATTCTTCTCCAATTATCTTTCTTTTCTTTTCAGGTTCTGAAACAGATTTAAGTTTTGAAAGAAATCTATCTTTCGCATTTACCCTTATTATATTTAAATCAAATTCTTCTTTAAATACCTTTTCTACCATGTCACCTTCATCTTTTCTAAGTAAACCATGGTCTACAAATATACAGGTTAATTGCTTACCTACAGCTTTATGAATCAAAAGTGCTGCTACAGAAGAATCTACCCCTCCTGATAATGCACATATAAGTTTTTTATCTCCTACTATGCTTTTTATTTCTTTTATCTTTTCTTCTGCAAATGAAGCCATAGTCCAGCTTTTTTCTAACTTACATATTTTATATAAAAAGTTTTCTATCATTAATCTTCCAGCCGGTGTATGTTCTACTTCTGGATGAAATTGAACTCCATATAATGCCTTTTCTGAATTTTCTATAGCTCCTACAGGACATTTTGGAGTTGTAGCTATTATTTCAAATCCTTTTGGCTTTTTAGTTATGAAATCCGTATGACTCATCCAACATTGTTCTTTTTCACTAACACCTTTAAATAACAAACTATTATTATCTATATTTATATCAGTTTTCCCATATTCTCTTCCTGTAGATGCCTTAACTTCTCCACCAAGTACGTGAGCCATAAGCTGAGCTCCATAACAAATACCTAGTATAGGCACTCCTATATTAAATATTTCTTCACTAATAGTTGGTGAATTATCACCATAAACACTATTAGGTCCACCTGTAAAAATCATACCTTTAGGTGACTTTTCTTTTATCTTTTCTATGCTGTAAGTATAAGGAATAATCTCACAATATATACCACATTCTCTAACTCTTCTAGCTATTAATTGACTATACTGACCACCAAAATCTATTACTAAAACTAAATCTTTATTCATGCAATCCTCCTAAATTAATATATAATTTTAAGCCATATACTTTTAATTCTATACATTTTTAATGATTTACGCTATAATTTGGAGCTTCTTTTGTAATATTTATATCATGTGGGTGACTTTCTCTAAATCCTGCTGAGGTTTGAACTACAAAAGTTGAAGTATTATATAAATCAACTAAAGTCTTTGATCCTAAATATCCCATGCCGGAACGTATTCCACCTATTAGTTGATATATAGTTTCGCATACATATCCTTTGTATGGTACTCTTCCTTCAACACCTTCTGGTACAAGCTTCTTATTTCCTTCTTGGAAGTATCTATCTCTGCTTCCAGCTGCCATTGCGCCTAAAGATCCCATTCCTCTATAAACCTTGTAAGTTCTTCCTTGATATATCTCAGTTCCACCAGGTGATTCTTCGCATCCTGCAAATAAAGAACCCATCATACATGCCTTTGCCCCTGCTGATAAAGCTTTTACTATATCTCCTGAATACTTTATACCACCATCAGCTATTACAGAGACCCCATGTTTTTCTGCCTCTTCAACACAATCCATAACAGCTGTAAGTTGCGGAACTCCAACTCCTGCTACTATTCTAGTAGTACATATAGACCCAGGTCCTATCCCTACCTTTATGCAATCTGCTCCTGCTTCTATTAAGTCTTTTGTAGCTTCTGCTGTAGCTACATTCCCTGCTATAATTTCTAAATCATTATATAAACTCTTTATTTTTTTAACCCCTTCTAAAACTCCCTTGGAATGACCATGAGCTGTATCAAGAGTTATAATATCTACACCTGCTTTAACTAGAGCATCTACTCTTTCTATCATATCATTAGTAACACCTACTGCAGCACCACATAATAATCTACCTTGACTATCTTTAGCTGCATTTGGAAATTTTATTGATTTTTCAATATCCTTAATTGTTATAAGCCCTTTAAGATTAAAGTTTTCATCTACTAATGGAAGCTTTTCTATCTTATTTGTCTTAAGTAGATTTTTAGCTTCTTCCATACTAGTTCCTTCTGGTGCTGTAATTAAATTTTCTTTTGTCATAACATCTTTTATTTTTTTACTAAAATCATATTCAAATATGATATCTCTATTAGTTATTATACCTACAAGCTTGCCTTCTATAGTAATAGGAACTCCCGATATTCTATATTTAGCCATTAACTTGTCTGCATCCTCTATAGTATGTTCAGGTGACAAATAAAAGGGATCTTTTATTACTCCATTTTCCTGTCTTTTTACTCTATCTACTTCACTTGCCTGTTGCTCAATTGTCATATTTTTGTGTATGATTCCAATTCCGCCTTCACGAGCTATAGCAATTGCCATCTTTGATTCTGTTACAGTATCCATACCTGCACTTATTAAAGGTATGTTAAGTTTTATCTTTTTAGTAAGATTAGTACTTAGTTCTACATCTCTAGGTAATATTTCAGATTTATTAGGTACTAAAAGCACATCATCAAACGTATACGCTGTTTTTAATATTTTAGCCAAAACAATCATCCTTCCTTTATTTGTATTCTTTTAAGATATTATTGCAAGAATTTTAAATTGAAATAATCAAACTAGTATTCCCATCAAGTGATTCTTAGACACAGGTGGAGTTTGCTTATAAGGAACACCTCTCTCCATCTGTGCCTTAGAAGAACTTATCCAGGGGCGTAGCAACAGTTATCCCTCACCTTGAAGAGTATAGGGGTGTTACGGATGGTAGCCATCGGATAAATAAACAAAAACATACCAATTCTCACTTTACTCTAAGTGAAAATTAATATGTCTTTAAAAGATATATTAATCCCCACTCATAGTCGAATATTTTTGGTATTCGGTAGATACTCCCAACCTTATTTTGGGTATATATGAGTTGAATATATTCCTGCATAATTTTATAAATTTGAATTTAAAACTTCTTTATTTAAATATTTGTTAGTATTATACTTCAAGAAAGATGTTAATGCAATAGGAATTCAGGCTAATTTTGAAAAACATCTAAAAAAGCTACTCAATTTTTATTTTGAATAGCTTTAAATAGACTTTATTAGGTTTTTCTCTTCTCTATTTACTTTTTATAATTAAATTACTCGCTAGCACCAACATCATCAGTTGGATAAATCACCTCTTTGTCAATCATAATTACTATATTCTCATCAGTTTTAGATATAATAAAATTTCCTTCCTTTGCTTTTGGTTTTGGTATAACTTGAATATGTTCTTTTAGTTTGCTATTTTCAATTGAAAGTACACCTTCTTTGAAATCAGTATCTTTAATTTCATCATTTGCAATACAAGTATTAACTACATTATATATAGTTCTAGCATTAGCTAAATCTGTTTTTATCTTAGCATCCTTTGTAACATTAGAAAACTTTGGTACGATTAATGTTGCTAAGATACCTATAATTGATATAACTATTAAAAGCTCTATTAATGTAAACCCCTTCTTTTTTTTAGTTGTTCTAGAAAATCTTTTCACTTTATTTATCTCCTTTAATTTTATTAGGTATACTACTAAAGTTTCATCATTAATGCTTTATATTAAGAAGTGTACAATATCATATACCTAGCTATAATTCTTAACTCAATTCATATAGCTTATTCATAATTTTTAACTATTTTTAAATAAATTAAAATACCTCTTTAATATATACTCCATATATTAAAGAGGTATTTTATTTATACTATATTATTTATACTATATTATTTGATAAAAAAAAGATGTTTTGGCAATGCAAAACATCTTTTAATATTAAGTTTTTGTTTATTTTAGTACATTCCGTCCATTCCCATACCTGCTCCTGGCATTGGTTGTGGGTTTGCTTCTGGTATATCACTAATTGCTGCTTCTGTAGTTAAGAATATTGATGCTACTGATGCTGCATTTTGAAGTGCAGATCTTGTAACCTTAGTTGGATCTACTATTCCAGCTTTAATCATGTTTACATATTCACCTTTTAAAGCATCATATCCTATACCAGCTTCACTATTTCTTATTTTTTCAAGTATAACAGAGCCTTCTACTCCAGCATTTATAGCTATTTGTCTCATTGGCTCTTCTAAAGCTCTAGCTACTATGTTAATTCCAACTTGAATATCTGTATCTTCTGTAGTTAATTTATTTACTTCTCCTAAAACATTAACGTAAGATACTCCACCACCTGAAACAATACCTTCTTCTACTGCTGCCTTAGTTGCTGCTAAAGCATCTTCGATTCTAAGCTTTCTTTCTTTTAATTCAGTTTCAGTAGCTGCTCCTACCTTTATAACTGCAACTCCGCCTGAAAGTTTAGCTAATCTTTCTTGGAATTTTTCTTTATCGAATTCTGATGTTGTTTCTTCTAATTGAGCTTTTATTTGGTTTACTCTATCTTTTATACTCTTTGAATCACCTTTACCATTTACAATAGTAGTGTTTTCTTTAGAAATCCTTACACTTTCAGCTCTTCCAAGCATTTCAAGTGTAGCATCTTTTAAGTCTTTTCCAAGTTCTTCTGATATAACTTCTCCACCTGTTAATATTGCTATATCTTCAAGCATTTCTTTTCTTCTATCTCCAAAACCCGGTGCCTTAACTCCAACACAAGTAAATGTTCCTCTTAGTTTATTTACAACTAATGTAGCCATTGCCTCTCCTTCAATATCTTCTGATATTATAAGAAGTTTCTTACCTTGTTGAACTATTTGTTCAAGCACTGGTAGTATCTCTTGAATGTTAGTTATCTTTTTGTCTGTTAAAAGTATATATGGATCCTCTAAAACAGCTTCCATCTTTTCTGTGTCTGTTACCATATAAGGGCTTACATAGCCTCTATCGAATTGCATACCTTCAACTACATCAAGTTCAGTTCCCATAGATCTTGATTCTTCTACAGTGATAACACCTTCGTTTCCTACCTTTTCCATAGCATCTGCTATAAGTTTTCCTATTTCCTCATCTGCAGCTGATATTGCAGCAACTCTAGCTATATCTTCTTTTCCTTCTACTGGTCTTGAAGCCTTTTTAATTTCTTCTACTGATTTATCTACAGCAAGCTTAATGCCTTTTCTTACAAGCATTGGGTTTGCTCCTGCTGTAACATTTCTTAATCCTTCTCTTATTATAGCTTGAGCAAGAAGTGTTGCTGTAGTAGTTCCGTCTCCTGCTACATCATTAGTTTTAGTTGCAACTTCTTTAACTAATTGTGCTCCCATGTTTTCATATTGATCTTCAAGTTCTATTTCTCTTGCTATAGTAACTCCGTCATTTGTAATTAAAGGAGCTCCAAATTTTTTATCTAAAACTACGTTTCTTCCCTTAGGTCCTAATGTAACTTTAACAGTGTCAGCTAAAATATCTACACCTCTTTGCATAGATCTTCTTGCATCTTCACCGAATATTATATTTTTAGCCATTTATATTCACCCTCCTGAAATAATATTATGATTCTCCTATGTGTTACTATTCAACAATAGCTAATATATCATCTTGTTTTAAAATAGTGTACTCTTCTGCATCAAGTTTAACTTCTGTACCTGCATACTTAGAGAATAATACCTTATCTCCAACCTTTACTTCCATCTTAATATCTTTTCCCTCTACATATCCACCAGGTCCTACTGCTACTACTGTTGCTTCTTGAGGTCTTTCTTTTGCTGTACCTGTTAAAACTATTCCGCTTTTAGTTTTTTCTTCTGCTTCTAATCTCTTTATTACTACCCTGTCTCCAAGTGGTCTAATATTCATTTAAACCCCTCCTTAATGTATTTATTTTTATTTTATATAAATTAATTGATTACCTTATTGTTAGCACTCTATTTGAATGAGTGCTAATACAATTCTTATAATAAAGAATAATCAACATAAATTCAAATTTACTTAAATATCTAATATCCTTAATATTTGCATTAATATGCGAATTACTCCCTCTTAGTAGCTATTACACAAGATTTCTTCCATTTTGTAATTTAAGTTGTTTTATATTGCTATTTTTATATTATAATAGAATCTATATATTATAATATAATCCGTATATAACTATATATTCTCCTTTTAATTAATATTCAAATAATCAAATTTTATGATAGGAGCGCTTAATATGAACAAACTAAATAAATTAATTTCATTATTATGTGGTATAGCCTTAGCCGTATTTTTATTAACTTCTAGTACAATATTTGCTTTAAATTTTAAAACCTTATATAAAATTGATACAACTAGATTAAATATTCCTTTAGAGGCTAATATAAGTAAGGAAGCTACCATAAAAAATTATACTATACTTATCGATTATCTTAACCCTCTTAATAATGATGATTTGATTTTTGAAGACTTTTTTATGTCCCATGAGGGAAGAGAACACTTCGTCGATGTAAAAAATATATTTAATATCATAACTTATGTTTCTCTTTTCACCTTTATATTATCCCTAATCTTTATAGCTCACCTTTCAAGGCTAAGAAACTTTTCTTTTCTAAAATATTCTTATTTTATGTTAATATTAATTCCTTTAACATTGGCTATACCTTTTATAATAAACTTCGATAAATCTTTTGTAACATTTCATGAAATATTCTTTTCAAATGATTATTGGTTATTTGACCCTATAAAAGATCCTATTATAAATATCTTACCTCAGGAATTCTTTTTTCATGAGTCTATGCTTATATTATCGCTTTTAGTAGTATGTTCAATAATTCTTATATTCTTACATAAAAAGCTAAACAAAAACAAAATTTAAAAATTCGTAGTTTAGAAAGATAAATTTATCTTTCTAAATTTATCTTTCTAAATTTATCTTTTCAAATTCTTTTAATCTATCATTTTCAATTACAGACTTTTTACTAGCTTCGTTACTAAATTTAATAAATAGGCCCTTTGACTTCATTGGTGGTAATAGCGTTGCAGGGCCTCCAGTGCATCCACCCTCACACATCATACCTTCAATAAAGTTACCACCAAGTCTTCCAACCTTCGCCATAGTCATGGCCTTTTTAATTTCAATAGCACCACTTACCCTCACAGGTTTAAAATCTACCTTTATATTGCTATCTTTTATAAAGTTCTCAATAGCTGCTGTAAGTCCTCCACCATTTGCAAATCCTCTTCCAAATATAGACGCCTCATCAATTGCTTGCTCTTCACAATTTTCAGGGTCTACACTAAATGCATCCATAATTGCTGCTATTTCTTCAAATGTTAACACATAATCTACATCACCTTTTAATTCATCTCTTGTAGCCTCACTCTTTTTAGCCACACAAGGCCCTACAAATATTACCTTTGCTAAATTATCTTTTGATTTAATAAATCTAGCTGTAGCTATCATAGGAGATACAGTTGTTGAAACTCTTTCTATTTCATCTGGAAACTTTTTTTCTATAAAATTCATAAATCCTGGGCAACAGGAATTAGTCATATACTTATGGCCTTTTTCCATTCTTTCCACAAACTCTTTGCCTTCATGAACTGTTACAGCATCTGCTCCACAAGCCGCTTCAAATATATCTTTAAACCCGACCTTTTTAAAGGCATCTCTAACTTTCCCCATAGTTACTTTAGGTCCAAACTGTCCCGCAATAGCTGGAGCTACCACTGCATAAATATTAGAATCTTCTTTTGATAATTCCTGAACTACAGGAACTATATAGCTCTTATCTGATATTGCCCCAAAAGGACATGCAGATATACAACTTCCACAATTTATACAATGTTCTTCTTCTATTATAGCTCGTCTATCTTCCTCTCTTACTTCTAAAGCCCCCGTAGGACAAGATACCTTGCAAGGTCGCATAACTTCGGATATAGCATCATAAGGACATGCTTTTTTACACAATCCACATTCCTTACACAATTCTTGATTTATATAAGCTTTACCAGCCACTCTAATCATTGCATTAGCTGGACAGACCTCCATACATTTGTGAGCTATGCACCCTCTACAGGCTTCTGTTACATTATATTTATTTATAGGGCACCTATCACAGGCAGCTTCTATTATATATACTATTTGCTTTTTATCTTTAATATCAATAAATTCGATTTTAGGATGATCACCATCTGGAAGACATCCCATAGCCAATTTAACTCTCTCATTTAATATAGATCTTTCCTTATGAACACAACATCTATAAGTAGGGGTATTTCCACTAATAATTTTATATGGTATACTTTTTAAATTTTCATCATCAAGCTTATCTTCAATAGCTAATACAGCAACATCTTTTAAAACTTCATGCTTTAATCTTTTTAATTGAGTTTCAAAATGGAACATAATATACACCTCTTTAAAATAAATACTTGTACTATCTTAAATATTTTAAAATTAGTACAGTTAGAAACGCTATCAGTAAACAATTTCATTTCTATTATATCAGATTTACATTAAAATAGTATCAACCTTTTTGATGTTTTTACGTTATTATTATCTTTTTAAACCTTGATTAAATCAAATTAAAGGTAGGATATATAAACCTTTTTTATATTTCCTACCTTTAATAAATAAGTATAATCATATTAAAATTATTTGTTCACTAATATAATCAAATTTATGTTCATTGCAAGTTACGTAACATTTTAGCTAAGCAGTAATTTACTTTCTACATTTTAATACTATTTTCTCTTGCATAATAAAATAAATATTGTTGTGCAAATCCTGAAAGTTCATTAAATCTGTCTTTCCCAAATTCTCGTATTTTCTTTAAGGAAACATCTGGTGCTAAATAAAAATGTTGCATAGCTCTTTTAACCCATACATCCACCGGAAAAGCTGAATACTTTTGCATAGAAAATAGCATTATGCAATCTGCAACTTTAGGACCTATTCCCGAAAAGTTTTGAAGGCTTAAATGGCAAGTATCATCATCACAGCTTTTAATATAATGTAAATCATACTTTCTTGCATCTTCTATTTCTGCTTCATCCACTATGCCTTCATTCTTTATCTTTTCACATAAGACTTTAGCGTTATAAATTTTGTCTACAGAATCCTTTATATATTTTGCTCTAAATCCAACACTACAACCACCAATATCCTCTAATGAAACCCCTTGTAAATCTTCTATTCTAGGAAATGCATAATATGTCTTTCCTTTATATTCAATAGGCTTTCCCCACTTACTGCTTATATTGTTTATAGCCCTTTTTATCATAGGTATTCTGTTGTTGGCAGATATTATAAAAGATATAGTAAGTTCAAAAGGTTCTTGCCGAAGTATCCTTATTCCATCACCAAAATTCACAGCTCTTTTTAGTAAAGGATCTTTGCTAAGTTCTAGCTTTATGTCCTTATAATCTCTTTGAAGATCAAAGTACTCTTCCCAAATATTTTTAAATTCCTCTTCTGTAGTATTATATATAAGTACATCTTCATCTCTTTTTTCTAATTCTATAACCCTCTCAAAAGCAACTCCTATATAATTTCCATTTTCTTCTCTATCCCATCTGAAGCATTGACCACAATCAAATATGTGTATAAGATTAAAATTTTTAACTTTTTTTATAATTATCCCCTTATCAAAACTTTCAATATTTTTATAATCCATAGCTTTTCTCCTTTAACTATTTCCTTTATATTTTGAAAATAACAGTTCAAGGTATGACATATCTCTTAATACGTCTTAATTTCTCTAATAAATATTATTATAAGATAACTCTATTCTAAAATCAAATATAGAGTTATTAAATTCCAGTTTTTTCAGAATTATAGTCTACTCTCTTTAGTGTATAATCAATAATAGACTATCATATTAAAAAAGTTTTGCTTTTAGAGATAATTAATACAAATAAGGAAGACAAAAGAGCCTTTTAATGTACTTTTATACATATTAAAAGGCTCTCATTATATAGCTCTATTATTTGCTTAAAAATTCATCTATGGATGCTGCTGCCTTCTTACCGGCTCCCATAGCAAGTATTACTGTAGCTGCTCCTGTTACAGCATCTCCACCAGCATATACTTTTTCTCTTGTTGTAAGTCCTGTTTCTTCTTCTGTAACAATACATTTTCTCTTATTTATTTCAAGACCTTTTGTAGTTGAAGGAATCAATGGATTTGGTGATGTTCCAAGTGACATTATAACTGTATCTAATTCTATAACAAATTCTGATCCTTCAATTTCAACAGGTTTTCTTCTTCCTGATGCGTCAGCTTCTCCAAGCTCCATTCTTACACATTTCATTCCAGTAACCCAGCCCTTATCATCTGTAAGTATTTCTACTGGATTTGTTAATAGGTCAAATACAACCCCTTCTTCTTTAGCATGATGAACTTCTTCTGCTCTTGCTGGAAGTTCGGATTCTGATCTTCTATATACTATGTGTGACTCTGCACCTAATCTTAATGCAGTTCTAGCAGCGTCCATAGCAACATTTCCTCCACCTACTACTGCAACTCTGTCTCCAACTCTTATAGGTGTAGAATACCCTTCTTTAAATGCTTTCATTAAGTTGTTTCTAGTTAAGAATTCATTAGCAGAACATACTCCATTAGCATTTTCTCCTGGTATTCCCATAAACTTTGGAAGACCTGCTCCAGATCCTATAAAGACAGCATCAAAGTCTTCTTCTTCGAATAACTGGTCTATAGTTACGGTTCTTCCAACTATTACGTTAGTTTCTATCTTAACACCTAACTTCTTAACATTTTCTATTTCATGTTTAACTACTGTATCTTTTGGAAGTCTAAATTCTGGTATTCCATATACCAAAACCCCACCTGGCTGATGTAGTGCTTCAAAAATAGTTACATCATAACCTTTTTTAGCAAGTTCTCCAGCGCAAGTAAGTCCTGCAGGACCACTTCCTACTACAGCTACCTTTTTACCATTTTTAGAATCAACCTTTGAAAGGTCAATGTTATTTTCTCTTGACCAGTCTGCTACGAATCTTTCAAGTTTACCAATAGCAACAGCTTCTCCTTTTATTCCTAATATACATTTGCCTTCACATTGTACTTCTTGAGGACATACTCTACCACAGACTGCTGGAAGGGCACTAGATCTAGCTATAACTCTTGCTGCTTCTTCAAATTCACCGTTTTTTACACACTGAATAAATTCTGGTATTTCAATTGTTACTGGGCATTGAGTTACGCATTGAGGTTTTTTGCAATTCAAGCATCTGGAAGCTTCTTCCATAGCTTCTTCTTTTGTATATCCTAAACAAACTTCTTCAAAATTAGTAGCTCTTATTTTTGGATCTTGTTCTGATATTGGAGTTCTTTTCATTCTATCCATTATTTATCACCTCCGCAGCCACAACCACCACCATGATGTGTGTCGCCCTCTTCTTTCTTTAATACTTTTCTTCCTTCTTCTGTTTTATACATAGTTTGTCTTCTCATTGCTTCATCAAAGTTAACTAAGTGTCCATCAAATTCAGGTCCATCTACACAAGCAAATTTAACTTCATTTCCAACAGTTACTCTACAAGCACCACACATGCCTGTACCATCAACCATTATAGGATTTAAACTAACAACTGTTGGTATATCTAATTCTTTAGTAAGCATTACAACGAACTTCATCATTATCATAGGTCCTATTGCAACTACTAAGTCATAATGTTTTCCTTGATTATTTACTAAGTCTTTAAGACATTCAGTAACTAGTCCTTTAAATCCATAAGATCCATCATCTGTGGCTACATATAAATTTCCTGCTACAGATTTAAGCTCGTCTTCTAGTATTAAAAGATCTTTAGTTTTTGTTCCAACGATTACATCTGCATCTATGCCTCTTTTCTTTAACCATTTAACTTGTGGATAAACAGGTGCTGTTCCAACTCCACCAGCAATAAACATTATCTTTTTCTTTTTTAGTTCTTCTATATCTTCATGAACCATTTCAGACGGTCTTCCAAGTGGTCCTACAAAATCGGTAAAATATTGTCCTTCTTCATAGTTTGCCATTATCTTTGTTGATTCACCAAGTGTTTGAAATACGATAGAAACCGTTCCCATTTCCCTGTCATAATCACATATTGTAAGCGGTATTCTTTCACCTTTTTCATCCATCTTAACTATAACAAATTGTCCTGGCTGACATGATTTAGCAACTCTAGGTGCCTCTATGTCCATTAAATAAATATTAGATGCTAAGGCTCTTTTCTTAACTATTTTGTACATATTCATTCCCCCATGTTAAATTTTCTACATCATGCTTAATTTCCATATACATTATAACATATAAAAATAAAATTTCAGTATTAATAAATAATAAACTATAAATATATTTTTAATGTTCAAAATAATGAGGTTTTCTTATATTTTTAAATTAAAGAAAACCTCCACTTTTATATTAATTAAACAAGTAACTCCATAAAGGACTAAAAATTAACTTTATCTCCATAATAAATACAAGTAAATAACTTTTCCATTTCTTCTTCGCTTATCTCTCTTGGATTGGATCCTGTACAAGCATCTAAAATTGCATTGGCAGATACTCTTTTTACATTAGCTTTAAAGTCTTCTTCCTTTACTCCATATTCTTTTAAAGTCTTAGGTATTCCCATGGCTTTATTCATTTCTTTTATCATTTCAATTAATGAAGCTATAAGCTCTTCTTCATTATTTCCTTCAAGTGCTAAATTTCTAGCTATTTCAGCATATCTGTCTCCACAGGCCTTTTTATTGAATTGAATTACATAAGGAAGGTATATTGCATTGGCACAACCATGTGGAACGTGGAATACTGCACCTGTTTTATGAGCCATACTATGAGTTATTCCAAGCAGTGCATTACTAAATGCCATACCAGCTAAACATTGCGCTATATGCATCTCTTCTCTTGCTGTTTTATCTCCATTATAAGAGTTAAATAAATGTTTCTTTATCATTGTTATGGATTGCATTGCAAGCGGATCTGAAAAAGCCGATCTTAAAGATGCAACGTAAGCTTCTATAGCATGAGTTAAAGCATCCATTCCTGTGTAAGCTGTCAAAACTTTTGGCATAGTTTCAGCAAGACTTGAATCTACTATAGCTATATCTGGAGTTAAATTAAAATCTGCTAATGGATATTTTATTCCTAATTTATAATCAGTTATAACTGAAAAAGCTGTAACTTCTGTAGCTGTACCACTAGTTGATGGTATTGCCACAAATCTTGCTTTATTTCTTAATTCAGGTACTGTAAATGGATCTTTCACATCATCAAAGGTTGTTTCTGGGTGCTCATAAAATATCCACATAGCTTTAGCTGCATCTATAGGTGATCCTCCACCAATAGCTACTATTAAATCTGGTTCAAAGGACCTCATTGTTTCTGCACCCTTCATTACTGTTTCTACAGATGGGTCCGGTTCTACCCCTTCAATTCTCTTTGTTTCTATTCCAGCCTCTTTTAAATAGCTTTCTACCTTATCTAAAAACCCAAACTTTTGCATTGAACTTCCGCCGGTTACTATAATAGCCTTTTTACCTTTTAATGTTTTCAATACTTCCATAGACCCTTCTCCAAAGTATATGTCTCTTGGTAATGTAAATCTATTCATGCTTCATACCTCCCGAATTTATTCATATATTTATTTTATAATAATAACAACTATGGCATTTGCGGTTAAAAGTTTAACAATAATTTCATTATCATAGTTAAACTTTTAACTATTGGTTGCCTTATTACTGTCCATATATTTATTATAACACTTATTCACAATTTATCAACTACAATTAAACATGTATAATGTGCCATTTGATAACAGTTTACCTAAAATAACTTGTTCCATAATAGAGCAATATTTTATCACAGAACAAGTTAAATTATTAACCTTACTTAAGTAAAATAAATACAGCTAATATCATAACCATAGCTGTTAAGATACTTTTTTTCTTATAGTCTTCCCATTTTTCACTTTTAATCATAGCATTAGTTTCTATTAAGTAATCTATTGTTATAAATAAAAATACCATCAATGGATACCTTATACTATTAGTTGGAAGTTTAGCTTTATATCCTACATAGATAAATAAAAAAGCTACAATAAAATCTGATATTGGATCTGACTTTATATACTTTTTAAATTCTTCTCCCTTAAGTTCGTATGCTTTATACCTATCTATATTCATAAAATACAAAAGTTTATTATAATAATCTTTATTTATAAGCTGAAGTGCACCTTTTAAAATATAAAATAATCCTAATATGTAAAGAGAAATTCTAAAATTCCATATAGATATTATAGCTAACACAAGACCTAGCATAACAGATGTTATAAATCCTTTAAAACTCATTTCATATTCCCCCAATGTGATATTTTTTATCTTGTAATTTTTAATCTAATCTTATTTTATCATAGTATAGTTTAACTTAGAAACTATATTAAATTTTTTATGTATTTTTAACTTTTATATCCTAATTAACTAAAATGATATTCAAAAAAGACGGCCCATAGGCCGTCTTTAAATACATCTTTTAAATGTTATTTACTATAGTCGTATAACCCTTTTCCAGTTTTTCTTCCAAGCCAGCCTGCTCTTACATATTTTCTAAGTAAGCTATGTGCTCTATATTTGCTATCCCCTGTCTCTTTATATAAAACATCCATTATTGCAAGACATACATCAAGTCCTATAAGATCTCCTAATGCCAAAGGTCCCATTGGATGATTAGCTCCAAGCATCATTGATTTATCTATATCCTCTGCACTTGCTATATCTTCTGCAAATATTCCAATTGCTTCATTTATCATAGGTATTAATATTCTGTTTACTACAAATCCCGGAGCTTCCGCAACCTCTACTGGGTCTTTTCCGATAGATATAGAAACTTCCTTTATAGCATTGAAAGTTTCTTCTGATGTAGCCATTCCTTTTATTATCTCCACAAGTTTCATTATAGTTGCAGGATTAAAGAAATGCATTCCTATAACTTTATCTGGCCTATTTGTAGCTGATGCTACCTCTGTAATGGATAAAGATGATGTATTAGAAGCAAGTATAGTTTCTTTCTTACATATCTTATCTAACTCTTTAAATATTTGTTTTTTAATCTCCATGTTTTCTATAGCAGCTTCAACTACTAAGTCACAATCTTCAGCAAGATTCATATCTGTAGTTCCTGAGATTCTTGAAAGTATAGTTTCTTTATCATCTTCTGTTATTTTACCTTTAGTAACAAGCTTTGTAAGATTCTTATTTATGCCAGCAATACCTTTTTCAACAAATTCGTCCTTTATATCTCTTACTATGACTTCATATCCTTTTTGAGCAAAAGCTTGAACTATACCAGCTCCCATAGTTCCTGCACCAAGTACAAATATTTTTTCCATATAAAAACCCTCCTATATTGAATTTGCTTAGCTAAATTATATATTTAGCTAAGCTTATTTTAGATTATTCTTGCATAGTTTTAAACTGTGATATCATCTCTGGAATTACCTTATTAAAGTCTCCAACTATTGCATAATCTGCAAGTTTCATTATTGGAGCACTTTCATCTTTATTTATAGCTATTATTATATCACTTTCTTGCATTCCAGCTAAATGCTGAATTGCTCCTGATATACCACAAGCTATATAAATATTAGGTCTAACAGTTTTTCCTGTTTGTCCAACTTGGTAATCTTTATCTAACCAGTTTTTCTCAATAGCTGCACGAGAAGCTGCAACTGTTCCTCCCATTGTTTCAGCAAGCTCTTTTAGAAGATTAAAGCTTTCCTTATCTCCAACTCCTCTGCCACCAGCTACTAAAACTTTAGCCTCTGTTATATCTTCTATTTCTTTATGAATCTTTTTAACATCTATAATCTTTGTTCTTATATCTTCTTGTTTTAAATTAGCCTCTATTTTAACTATATTTTTTTCTCTACTTTCATCTTTAATGAGCTTTGCAAACACCCCTGGTCTTATAGTTGCCATTTGAGGTCTATGGTCTGCACACTCAATTGTAGCCATAAGATTTCCGCCAAACGCAGGTCTTGTCATTAATAAGTGCTTTGTTTCTTCATCTATATCCAAAGCTGTGCAATCTGCTGTAAGTCCTGTATTTAATCTAGCAGCTACTCTTGGTCCTAGATCTCTCCCTACAAAGGTAGCACCTATAAATAATACTTCTGGTTTGTATTTATCTACAAGTTCACATATAACTTTCGTATACCCATCTGTAGTATAATCATTTAACAATTCACTTTCTACCTGTAAAACTTCATCTGCACCATAAGCTATAAGAGTTTTTGACAATTCACCTACATTATTACCTAAAAGTAAAGAGGTTAATTTCACACCTAGCTTATCAGCCATTTCTCTCCCCTTAGCTATAAGCTCTAATGAAATCTTTTGAAGCTTTCCATCTCTTTGTTCTGCAAAAACCCAAACGCCCTTATAATCAGCTATATTCATTTATAAATCCCTCCTAAATTTCCTAAGTGTAGATTTAAATATAATGTTTTTCCCTTAGTTTTGAAAATACGTGTTCAACTGCTTCTTTTGCAGGTTTATTTACTATCTCCCCTTGTCCCTTTGCTTCTTTAGTTATAGACTTTTTAACCTTTGTAGGTGATCCAGCAAGTCCCAGTTGGGATTTATCAACATCTATATCTTCTGCTGTCCAAATTTTAATTTCTTTGTTTTTAGATTCATAAATATAATTCGCATGCATATATCTTGGTTCATTTAATTCCTTTATAGCAGTAAGTAAAACTGGAGTTTTCACTTCAATTATTTCATAACCATCTTCTAAAGCTCTATTTACTTTTAATACATTTCCTTCTGCTACTACTTCTTGTACATAAGTAATTTGAGGAATATTTAAATGCTCAGCTATTTCTGGTCCAACTTGCGCTGTATCTCCATCTATAGCTTGCCTTCCTGCAAATATTATATCATAATCAATTTTTTTCAAAGCTCCAGCAAGTGCTTTTGATGTAGCTAATGTATCAGCTCCTGCAAAAGCTCTATCTGTTATAAGTATAGCCTCATCTGCTCCCATGGATAATGCTTCTTTTAATGCATTTTTTGCTTGAGGTGGTCCCATGCTTATAACCGTTACCTTTGCACCATACTTATCTTTTAAAACTAAAGATTCTTCTAAAGCATTTTTATCTTCTGGATTTATTATAGATGGAACTCCTTCTCTTATAAGAGTTCCTGTCTTAGCATCAATTCTTACCGCTGTAGTATCTGGTACCTGTTTTAAACAAACAACTATATTCATCTATGTAGCCCCCTCCTATTTCAATGCATTTCCTGCAATAACCATTTTTTGTACTTCTGAAGTTCCTTCATATATTTCTGTTATTTTAGCATCTCTCATCATTCTTTCTACTGGATACTCTCTTGTATAACCATATCCACCAAATAATTGAACTGCCTTAGTTGTAACTTCCATAGCTACTTCTGATGCAAATAATTTTGCTCTTGCAGCTTCTACTGAAAATGGAAGTCCTTGATCTTTTAAAAATGCAGCATTATAAACTAGATATCTTGCCGCCTCTACCTTAGTATCCATTTCAGCAACCATCCATTGTAGTCCTTGGAAAGCACTAATAGGTTTCCCGAATTGTTTTCTTTCCTTCATATACTTAACACTTTCCTCTAATGCACCTTCCGCTATACCTAAAGCTTGAGCTGCAACTCCTATTCTTCCTCCATCGAGAGTCTTCATTGCAATTCCAAAACCCTTTCCTTCTTGTCCTACTAGGTTTTCCTTTGGAACTATGCAATTTTGCATTACAAGTTCTGTAGTAGATGAGGCTCTTATGCCCATCTTATTTTCAAGTTTTCCTATAGAGAATCCTTCGAAATCCTTTTCAACTATAAATGCTGATATCCCTCTAGTTCCCTTGCTTCTATCAGTCATGGCAAATATTACAAATACATCTGCAACTCCACCATTAGTTATAAATATCTTTGTTCCATTTAAAACATAATGATCTCCATCTAAAACTGCTATGGTTTGTTGACCTGCTGCATCTGTACCTGCACCAGGTTCAGTAAGTCCAAATGCACCTAACTTATCGCCATTTATTAGGGATGGAAGATATTTTTCTCTTTGCATCTCATTACCATATTGGTATATTAAAGATTCACATAAAGAAACATGAGCAGATAATATTATCCCTGTAGTACCACAAGCTTTAGATATTTCTTCTACTGCTAATATATAAGCTAAAGTATCACCCTCAGCTCCACCGTATTTTTTTGGAAAAGGTATTCCCATAAGGCCATATTTACCCATAAGCTTTGCGTTTTCCATTGGAAACTCTTCAGTTTCATCAATTTCACCCGCTATAGGTTTTACTTTTTCTTCTGCAAATTGTCTTGCCATTTGTCTAACTAATTGTTGTTCCTCTGATAATGCAAAATTCATTTATTTTACCTCCTTAAAAGTACATATTAAATTAAGGTTTTATTTATTTTTAAAGTTTTTATCTCTTCTTTCTACAAAAGCTGCCATTCCTTCTTTTTGATCTTCAGTAGAAAAACATTGTCCAAAGGTTTCTGCTTCATACATAAGTGCTGTATCTATATCACATTGCATACCTCTGTTAATAGCTACTTTAGATAGCTTAACAGCTATAGGCGCATTGGCTGCTATAGTATTTGCCATTAATTTAGCTTCTTCCATTAACTTTTCCACTTCAACTACTTTGTTTACAAGCCCAATTCTTAAAGCTTCATCTGCTTTTACCATTCTACTTGTAAATATTATTTCTTTTGCCATTCCAATTCCAACATGTCTTGCAAGCCTTTGAGTACCACCAAAACCTGGTGTTATTCCAAGCCCTACTTCAGGTTGTCCAAACTTAGCCTTCTCTGTGGCTATTCTTATATCACAAGCCATTGCAAGTTCACATCCGCCACCTAGTGCAAAGCCATTTATAGCTGCTATCACTGGTTTTTCAAGATTTTCTATTCTTCTAAAAACCCTGTTTCCGAGTATAGAAAAACCTCTTCCTTCCATGGTATTTAAATCCTTCATTTCTGTTATATCAGCCCCCGCAATAAATGCTTTATCCCCTGCTCCAGTTATAATTACTGAATAAATTTCTTGGTCATTTTCTAAAGTATCAACTAAAGTATCTAATTCTTTCAATGTTTCTGAATTCAAAGCATTCAATGCCTTGGGTCTATTAATTGTTACGATGGCAATATTGCCTTCTTTTTCAAGGATAACATTCTTTAATTCCATGATAATCCTCCCTTTTACTTTCTATAATTTACTTATTGAAAATTATAGAAATTAATGTGCTATTCTCAATTTCCTAATAAGCCATTGTTAATTATCTAACAAGTAGACATAAAAAATAATTGAAGCTCGCACTTCAATTATAATTATAACTCGAATAAGAATTTATTTCAATGATAAATCAAATGATTTTGAATTATTTCATTATTCTATTTCCATTTCCTTTTCATTTTCTTTTTCATGAATGAGATATGTAAGAGTTAATAAGCTTTCACTAAGATGAACATTTTCTACAACTGTGTCCTCTGGTACTACAAGGTCTACTGGTGCAAAGTTCCAAATCCCCTTTACTCCGTTATTAACAAGTATGTCACATACTTTTTGAGCGTTTACCGCTGGTACACATATTATTCCTATATTTATAGTATTTGACTTAATGTATTGTTCTAATTTATCTATATCGTCTATAGCTATATCTCTTATTTTTATTCCTGAAAGCTTAGGATTAGCATCAAATATAGCTTCTAATTTAAAACCTAACTTTTCGAATCTATTATAATTTGCTATAGCCTGACCTATATTACCTGCACCTACTATAACTGTTTTATACTCATTTGATAATCCTACTATTTCACTTATTTGAGCATATAATTCTCTTACATTGTATCCATATCCTTGTTGACCAAAGTCTCCAAAACAATTTAGATCCTGCCTTATTTGTGAAGCAGTAAATCCTATCTTCTCACTTAATTCTTTTGATGATATCCTGTCTACATCGTTTCTAAGTAATTCACTAAGATATCTATGATATTTTGGTAATCTTTTTATTACCGCCATAGAAATACTCCTTTTTTTATCCATGATTACACCTCTTTAACTAAATTTAATAACTTATACTAAGTTACAACGTTTTTAATAATAATTATATAAATATCTTCTAATTCCTTTGCATTATAATTACAGAGATAAATAAAATTATTATTTTTGTGAAAATATATTCTATAATAAATCAAATTCAAACTCAAATATACTTAACTCTAATAAATTTAAATTAATAGATACAACTTCAAATAAGCTTATACCTACAATCTATAAGATAAAACAAAGAAAAATAAAGTAAAATTTATTGTGAATAATTAAATTTAATATAATATACACCAAGTATTCTATCACAAGTTACCTTGTGATTACACAAAAAAATATAATAATTTATAATTTACTTGCTATTATACATGTTTTTACATTGAAAATATATAGTTTTGCTTATACTTTCGTAATTTCATTGCTTATATTATTAAATATACCTGCAAATTCTTAACAAATTGTTATAATACTTATTATTTATTTAATAAATTACTTATAAAACACATTTTGTAGATTAATACTTTATATAATTATTGACCAATGTTTATTAATATATGCAAAATTATATTATAGTTATTAGTTAATGATATAATATAATTAAATTTATACAAATAATAATTTTGAAAGGTTTCATGATATTTATGGATAAAAATACCGAAAAAACTATTTGGATAATATTGTACTTTTCTTTCACATTAATATTTTTATTGTTGCTTTACTCATCTAATGAAAATAGAGTTATAATTGGATTTTTATCTTCCCTTTTAATAATTTCTGTTAGCATAAGATTATCTATCCTTTATCCAAACCCTAGTAAAAAGTATATAGGTAAATTTTTAATCTTTGTTGATTTAACAGTAGTCTATTTAATCTTTGCAGCTGATACATCTGGTATATCAATTTTATATACCATAATAATTATTATGGATTCTATATTTTTTCACAGCTACACTTTTAGCTTTTTAATTATTGTACTTGGGTATCTCTCTTTTATAATAAACAAAATATCCACTCCATCTTTATACACAAATTTAGGCAATATTTCATTATCCTCTGTAATAGCTTTACTAGGATTTGTTTTTTTATCAAGCATACTCTACTTTTTAAAGGAGCAAATAATTCAAAGATCTAAGCTATCTAATTCAATGAATGAAATAGAAGAAAAAAATATAAAGCTTGAAAAGGCCTATTCTAAATTAAAAGAACACTCAGAAGCTCTCGAAGAAATGGCTGCTTTAAAAGAACGAAATAGAATTTCAAGAGAATTACATGATACAGTTGGTCACACTCTTACTACTGTACTCGTTGAAATTGAAGCTGGTAAAAGGCTTTTAATTAAAGATAAACCTGGAGGACTTGATAAAATCACCTTAGCACAAGAGCAAGTTAGAAAGGGCCTTAAGGATATTAGATCATCAGTTACCATGATGAAAGAAGGCAAAGATTTAATTGAGTTTATCCCCTCTTTAAAGTTAATATTAGAGGACACTAAACTTCATACAGACGTTAAAATACAATATGATATATCATTAAGCAAAAACATACCTAAGACCTACGAAAAGATAATCTATAATAGTCTTTTAGAGGGTATCACAAATGGAATTAAACATGGTAATGCTAAAGAGTTTATATTTAAGCTTTATGATAGTGATGGAAATATCTTCTTTTACTTAGAAGATAAAGGCTTAGGCTCCGAAAATATTATACTAGGTTTTGGTCTTACAAATATGAAAGAATCAGTGGAATCTGTAAATGGAGAGTTTAATCTAAAATATTTAAAGGAAAAAGGTTTCATAATAGAATTTATATTAAAGGAGGACTTGAATTTATGATAAAGGTTTTAATTGCAGATGATCAAACTCTTATGCGGGATGGTCTTAAGACTATTTTAGATCTAGAAGAGGATATTGAAGTAATCGCTACTGCTGAAAATGGTGAAATAGCCTTTCAAAAGTCTATTGAATTAACCCCTGATGTTATCTTAATGGATATAAGAATGCCTATAATGAATGGCGTAGATAGCGTTAAAAAAATAAAGTCTATTTTACCAAAAGTAGCTGTAATTATGCTTACTACCTTTGATGATGATGAATATATAATAGAGGCTCTATCTAATGGTGCATCAGGATATCTCTTAAAGGATATGCCTGCTGAAAAGTTGATTGAAGCTATAAGAGATAGTTTAAAGGGTCAACTATTTATTCCTACAAATATAGCAGCAAAGCTTATATCTAGATTATATGAAAAAGAAGCTTCCAAAAATACTTTAAAAAGAGATTTATCTCTTTCAGAAAGAGAGCTTCAGGTGTCTTCCCTTTTAATCGAAGGCTATAATAACAAGCAAATTTCTTCAAAGCTATTTATTTCAGAGGGTACGGTTAAAAACTATATAAGCAATATTTATAGCAAAATAGGAATTAGTGATAGAACAAAAGCTGCCTTATTTTTAAAGGCAAATCTTTAAAGTTTAGGAGAATAATTAATGAAAAAGAATATCTTTTTTGCTATAACCTTATTATTAACCGGTGTATTAATGTTTCTTAGAAATATTGGAATTATTAAAAATAACATTTCATTTTTTATAGTTGGTTTTGGTCTTATGGCGGCCTATATTCTTATGGGGTATTATACTAAACATAAAAATATATTGATCTTAATACCATCTTTAATTCTTATTTCTTTAGCTTTATTAGAATTTATTTTAAATAATTATAACGTATATAACATAGACTATAGCCTTTTCTTATATCTACTGGGGCTTTGTTGTGTATTAGTTTACATTATACACATAAGAAAACAAAACTTTAAATCTTTTAAAAAAAGGTATTGGATTATATATTTAGCAATATTATTTATAACTCTTTCCACAATTTATAAATTTAAATTTACTAATATATATTTAATGTTAAGGTATCTTTGGCCTTTTATACTTTTATCTATAGGTATTTTTATACTTATTGGAGATTACAAAGAAAAAGTTTCTAAATCAAGTGATTCTTAGACTCAGGTGGTGTTTGCTTATAAGGATACATCTCCCCATCAAAGGCTAGAATAACTTATAAAGGAGCTTAGCAGCCGTCATCCCCCACCTTGAAGAGGATAGGAGTGTTAGGTCTGGTAGCCATCGGATAAAATTAATAGGAGGATTTTTTATGCATTATAAAAGTTTAAATATAGCCCATAGAGGCTTTAGTGGTAAATATCCTGAGAACACTATGTTAGCTTTTGAAAAGGCTGTAGAGGCTGATTGTGACGGCATAGAAACCGATGTACAGCTTACTAAGGATAATGTACTTGTATTATGCCATGATGAAACTTTAGATAGAACCACAAGTAATAAAGGTTTTATATCACAATACACCTATAAAGAGCTTAAAGCTTTGGACTTTGGTATTAAATTTGGAGATAAATTTAAAAATATTAAAATTCCTACACTGGAAGAGTTGCTAGACTATTGCAAAGAAAAAGATATATACCTAAATCTTGAGTTGAAAAATAGCATAATCTTATATGAAGGCTTAGAAGAAATGGTTATAAAAAAGATTCATGAATATAATTTATCTAAACATGTAATATTATCTTCTTTTAATCATTACTCCATGGTGAAATGTAAATCTATAGATAATAATATTAAAACAGGATTATTATATGAAGCTGGTCTTTATAAACCTCATATCTATGCACAATATGTAGGAGCCGATGCTCTTCACCCTCATTTTTTAAGTGTAATTCATAAGGATATAGTAGATGATATTAAATCTAAAAACATTCTTATAAATACTTACACCGTAAATGATGAAAATCATATGAAAACTTTAATAAATTTAGGTATAGATGGTATTATAACTAATTATCCTGATAAACTTAGTAACTTACTAAAATCTTAAATAAATTGTTATTCTTTATGTAAAATCGGAGGATATCATTATATGATTACCTCCGATTATTGATAATTGATTTTTTATGATATATAATGTATGTATGCTTAAAATCAAACAAAATATCTAATTTTAATACAAATTTATATCTTTTATTAGATAGACTTTTGTCTAAAATACAGGGAGGTATATAATATGTTAAGTGAAAGATTACAAAAATCATTAAATGATCAAGTTAATTACGAATTTTATTCAGCTTATACTTATTTAGCTATGGCTGCTTATGCTGAAAGTGAAGATTTAGAAGGTTTTGCAAACTTCTTTAAAGTTCAATATGAAGAAGAGCTTTTCCATGCTATGAAATTTTATAATTATATAAATCAAATGGATGGAAGGGTAGTTATCGAGGCTATTGAAAAGCCTCAAATAGAATACGATTCTGTACTTCATCTTTTTGAATCAGGCTATGAGCATGAGAAAACAGTTACTTCTAAAATATATAACCTTGCTAATATAGCTACTGAAGAAAAAGAACATGCAACTCTAAGTTTACTTCAATGGTTTATAGATGAGC
This sequence comes from Clostridium algidicarnis, assembly GCF_000703125.1. Lineage (NCBI taxonomy): Bacteria > Bacillati > Bacillota > Clostridia > Eubacteriales > Clostridiaceae > Clostridium > Clostridium algidicarnis. The sequence continues at coordinate 416,859 of NZ_JNLN01000001.1, forward strand.
AAGTAGAAGAAGAACAAAACTTTAATACTATAATTAAAAAACTTAAGAGAATAGAATCAAATCCAGCTGCCTTATATATGTTGGACGATGAATTAGCTACAAGAGTATTTACTCCACCAACAGCTAATGCATAAACATTTAAATTTATATAATCACTAAAAAGAACAGGAAATAACTTAAAAAGTTATTTCCTGTTCTTTTTTGTTTGAAGTTTACATATTTAGTTTTTCACTCTAAGCACTCTCATAGAGTTTAGCACTGCTATTAAAGCAACTCCTACATCTCCAAATACTGCTTCCCACATAGTAGCTATTCCCATAGCTCCTAATATTAATATTACAAGCTTTACACTTAATGCAAATATAATATTTTGCCATACCACTTTATTTGTCTTTTTAGCTATCTTTATGGCTAGTATAATTTTAGATGGCTCGTCTGTCATTATTACAATATCTGCCGCCTCTATAGCAGCATCAGATCCAACTCCACCCATAGCTATACCTATGTCCGCCCTAGCAAGTACAGGAGCATCATTTATTCCATCACCTACAAAGGCTACTTTTCCTTTTCTTAATTTATCTTCTTGCAATCCTTCTAGTATTTCTACCTTATTTTGTGGAAGTAACTCAGAATAAACTTTGTCTACCCCAATTTTTGTTCCTACTTTATCAGCTACAAATTTATTATCTCCAGTTAACATTAAAATATTTTTAATTCCTGAAGCTTTAAGCCCTGTTATAGCTTCCTTAGAGTCTTCTTTTATTTCATCTGATATATCTACATGTCCAGCATAACCTTCGTCTATACTTAAATAAACCACAGTACCTATACTAGAAACTTCTTCTACTTCTATATTATGCATATCCATAAGTTTCTTATTTCCAGCTAATACATTTTTATTATCCACTAATGCTTTTATTCCATGTCCTGATATCTCTTCATAATTTTTCACCCTTGATTTATCTATATCTTTATCAAAGTATTCTACAATAGATGTTGCTATAGGATGAGTAGAAAATGCTTCAACATAAGCTGCGTATTCTATCAAGCTTTCTTTTGTGAATCCTTCTTTAGAGTAAACATTTGTAACTTTAAATACACCTTTTGTTAAAGTTCCTGTTTTATCAAACACTATAGTTTCGACCTTATTTAGGGCCTCTAAATAATTCCCACCCTTAATCAATATACCATTTTTAGATGCTGATCCAATACCTCCAAAGAATCCTAAAGGTATCGACACCACTAAAGCACATGGACAAGATACTACAAGGAACACAAGAGCTCTATATATCCAATCTGAAAATGTAGCACCCTCTATTATTAGTGGAGGCACCACAGCTAAGATAACCGCAGATATAACTACAACAGGCGTATAATATCTAGCAAATTTAGTAATAAACTTTTCAGTAGGCGCTTTTTTAGCCCCTGCATTTTGTACTAAATCTAATATCTTTGATAGTGTAGACTCACCGAATTCTTTTTCAACTTTTACATATAATAGTCCATTTTTATTTATAAATCCTCCAAGGACCTCATCTCCAATTCTAACTGTTCTTGGAACTGACTCCCCTGTAAGTGCAGATGTATCAACCATACTTTTCCCTTCTATTATAACTCCATCTAAAGGTAGCTTTTCTCCAGGTTTTATCATTATGATATCACCTATTAAAACTTCCTGCGGCGAAACAGTTATAAACTCTTCTCCTCTTTTAACGCTAGCGGAGTCTAGTCTTATATCCATAAGATCTGATATAGACTTTCTTGATTTATTTACAGCTATATCTTGAAATAATTCTCCCACTTGATAAAATATCATAACAGCCACAGCTTCTGGGTATTGTCTAATAGCAAATGCCCCTAAAGTAGCTATTGTCATAAGGAAATTTTCATCAAACACTTGACCTTTAGATATGTTTTTTACTGCTCTTAAAACTATCTCTCCACCAACTAAAGCATAACTTATAAGAAATAATCCAAGCTCTATTTTAGGTGAAAAATCAAATATTAATGGTATAATAAAGAATCCAAAACCTAATATTAGTTTTATAATAGATTCCTTTATTTCATTATTTTCCTGTTCGTTTTCACTTTTTGTATTAATACCTAGTTCTTTATTATTAATTGAATTATTGCTTTGTAGCTTCACCTCTACCTCGGGTTCTAGTTTATTTACTATTGATTGAACTTTTGAGAATATATTATTCCTATTTGAATTATTATCTACCTTTATAATTAATCTTTTAGATACAAAGTCTAATCCAGCTTCTTTTACCTCTTCTAATTTATTAACTTCTGTCTCAATCTTTGCTGCACAATTTGCGCAGTTAAGGCCCTCTAACATTATAATCATATTTTTATTTAGTCGTAAATTATTTTCTTTTTGTTTTACTATAACATCTGGTTCTAATCTATTTATTATATCTATACTATCTTTTAATATTTTCTCCATAGCCTCTTCTTTATTACTTTCTATTATTAAAGTCTTTGTTGAAAAGTTCATACTAGCAGAAAATACATCCTCTATTTTAGATACCTTATCTTCTATTTTAGCTGAACAACTTGCACAATCTAAGCCTTCTAAAATTAATTCATGTTTGATCATAAAATCACCCCTATCTACTTTTCTGTGATGTGTACTAACCCTTTATCAAATATGTCTTTAACATGATCATCATCTAATGAATAATAGACTACTTTACCTTCTCTTCTAAAAGTTACAAGCCTAGCATTTTTTAAGACTCTAAGTTGATGTGATATTGCTGATTGACTCATTGCAAGAAGTGCTGCTAAGTCACAAACACACATCTCAGATTTAAATAAAGCACATATTATCTTTATACGAGTACCATCTCCAAAAACCTTAAATAGTTCTGCAAGTTCATATAGTTTTTCATCTGTAGGTAGTGACTTAATAACTTTTCTTACTACATCTTCATGAATCATAACTGTACTGCAACTATCTATCCTCTCTAAATCTTCCATATAATTATCTCCTCTTACAATTGTACATATGAGCATGTATTCATATGTTATTTATATTATATTGATTATATTCTGTGAAGTCAAGTTTTTTTAAGTTAAAATATTCATTACTTATGTTATGTTGTACAAAAATAAAAAGTTACTCAAAATGCGCATTTTTAATTAACCTTTAGACATTTAATTTATTTATTTTCATTAAATCTTTTTCTATATCCACATTTTCTACATAATTCTTCTACTACTTCTCTATTTGAAAATCCCTCTGCAATAGACACCGCTCTTTTCCCTTCTATAATTTCCGGAAAATGCATGTCATGTATATTACCAAGATTAATTATCCCCTCACCATCAAGGCAGCAAGGAACTACAGTGCCATCTACCAATATTCCAACTTGATTTTTAAGCCCATAGCAAAAACCTCTATGAGTCTTATCTTCTTCTGCATTTAAACTTGGCCACTCAAATTCGTAATCTTGATTTAAAAATACCCCCTCTGCTATTTTAATACCTCTTGAAAGATTTATTTCTTCTTGAATTTTATAAGGCAAATTAAATTCTCTTTCTAATATAGATAGTATTTCTCTGTTCCTTTGCTTTTTTATATTTGTAGCATTGTCCTCATCAAGATTCCAAAGCCTTAGAGAAATTAGGGTATTATTTGTTTTTCTAATATCTTTTATAAAAGATATTACGTCATCTATGTACTTATTTTTATTGTTTTCTACATGGTTTCCGTCAAAGCTATGAAGGGAAATATTAATTTGTCTTAAAGATGGTTTCCCTATTAGTTTATCTTGCATATTTTTAATTAAGGTTCCATTAGTTGTTATATTTGCCTTAACCCCTTTTTCCTCACATAAATCTAAAAGTTTATCTATATCCTTATGTAATAAAGGTTCCCCCTTAACATGAAAATATACATACTCACCATAAGGCTTTACCTCATCTAATATGTGACTAAATTTATTAATATCAATGAATTCAGCCTTCCTTTTAGTTTGAGGACAAAAGTCACAGGCAAGATTACATGCATTAGTTATTTCTATATAAATCTTTTTAAATTTCATAATGTATCACACTCCAATTCTAGTAACATCTTGTAAGACCTAGCAATTATTTCGCTTATTCTATATTAATGATCTATTAATATATTGGTAATTATAATTTTTATAAAATGATTTATCCATATGTATTTTATCATATATTTTAAAAAATTCCTTTGCCTTTTTTTATTTTAAACTAACCATTACCATTATAATTCTATTTAACTTAATAAAGACAGACATGCATCTTATTAATCTTTATAGTCTTTTAGTCAAATTATAAATTGTAAAACTTAATAAAAATAGATAGACCTTTAATTAATAAAAGGTCTACCTTAATATATATTTATTTATATATATTTATTAAATTCTATATTTTGTTTAATTCCATTTAGTAATTGTTTCATCTCTTGATCTTTACATTTATCCATTACTAATATCACATCACCTGAATCTACTATAACTAAATCCTTTATTCCAAAACCTATAATAAGCTTATCTTTACTAAATACTGAACAATTTTCACTCTCATCTAAAAAGACATTTTCAGAAACATTATTTCCCTCATGAACTTTAAGGAATCTACTGAAAGCTTTAAAGCTTCCAATATCGTCCCAAACGAATTCACATTTTATAACAAAAGCCTTCCTAGTTTTTTGCATAATACCAAAATCTACAGATATCCCATCCATTAGATCATACTGTTCTTTTATAACATTTTTCTCTTCATTTTCATCTACTGCTTGATATATCTGCATAAGACTTTTATACATCTTAGGAAGATATTTTTCCATTTCTCTTAAAAATACATCTGCCCGCCATACAAATATGCCGCTATTCCAAAGATAAGTTCCTTTCATTAAAAAATCTTTAGCAACTTCTATATTAGGTTTTTCAGTAAATCTTTCCACTCTATATGTGGCTATACTTCCAGGTACCCTCTGTCCCATCTCAATATATCCATAACCAGTTTCAGGTGTTGTTGGATTTACACCTATGGTAACTAATCCTCTTCGCCTTTCTGCTATTTCTATTGCTTGATTTAAAGTTTCTTGGTATTCTTTTTCTCCCTTTATATAATGATCTGATGGAAGAACCACCATTACAGCATCCTTATCCTTTTTTAATAACTTAACTGCAGAAAGACCTATACAAGTAGCAGTCTCTTTATTAGATGGTTCTACAAATATATTTTCCTCGTTTATTTCAATTAATTCTTCTTTTATCTTATCTTTATAACTTTCATTAGTTACTATATAAATATTTTCTTTATCTATAATTGGTTTAATCCTATCTACAGTATTTCTCAAAAAACTTTTATTATCTACACTCCTTAAAAATTGTTTAGGATTTTCAGCCCTTGATAGAGGATAAAGCCTCGTTCCTTTTCCTCCCGCTAATATTAATGCGTAAAGCACTTTTTCACACTCCAAGTATTGTTATGTTTTATAATATGTATGTATGTGCTTATTTGTGAAGACAGCATAGCATTATATCTTTATTTTGTTAGTTCAAATAATATTAAAACTCAATTATTCTCCAAGAAAATGCTTTATTTATTAATAATTAAAGTTGACAAAATAATCTTATAATGTTATATTTAATTTATAAGATTTAATTGAGCAAAATATTCTTTTAATGAATAATAATAAATGAGGAGATGTTAATATGTCTGTTTATGATTTTAATGTAAAAGATATCGATGGAAATGACGTAAATTTAAATGATTATAAAGGTAAGGCTCTATTAATAGTTAATACTGCAAGCAAATGTGGCTTTACACCTCAGTATAAAGACCTCCAAAAACTATATGATAAGTATAATGAAAAGGGCTTTGAAATATTAGGTTTCCCTTGTAACCAGTTTGATATGCAAGAACCTGGTGATAATAAAGATGTTAAGACATTTTGTGAGCTAAATTACGGTGTAACTTTCCCTATGTTTGAAAAGATAGATGTAAGAGGAAAAGATGCGCACCCTTTGTTTAAGTATTTAACTTCTAACACTTCATTTAAAGGTTTTGATTTACAAAATCCAAGTGGAAAAATGATTCATAGTTTCATAAGTGAAAAGTTCCCTGAATTCCTTATAGATGATTCAATAAAGTGGAATTTCACTAAATTTTTAATAGGTAGAGATGGAAACATAGTAGGAAGATTTGAATCTCCAGTAGAACCAATGGATATGCAAAAAGATATAGAAAAGTTACTATAATCTACTTAAATATTCACTTAAAATGATTTAATTAATAACCTTAATAACTAAAAAAGATAGGTCTAGAGAAAACAATCTCTAAACCTATCTTTTTTTATTTCATTAACTACTCAGTAATTAAAAACTTTTGCAACGGTTTTACATAGTCTATCAAAAATATTTCATCCTCATCTATTCTTCCTACTACATTTGTATTACCAGAGTTTTTCATATCTTTTAATGCTATTTGTAATTCCCCTGTATAATTCTTATAGTTCACATTGTCTATTGTGATATCCCCTCTTTTAATATCTTTTGTATTAAATTGTCTAAATCCATCTCCTGCACTTTTTACTCTAGTCCTAGATGATCTTATCATATATTCAGATACATCTGCTCTGTTAGAATGTAAAGTTTCAAGAATTATATTTTTCTCAGCATCAGATATTCCTTCTTCAATATTTGCTTTAAAAGTTAAAATATAAGGATTTACTTCACTTAAAGCCTTAAGCTCTTCTTCAGATGCAAATGCGTTGGCAATTATTACATCATCAATAGAGTTCGTAGAAAATAAATGTTTTGCTTGAACCTGTATTGGAAGATTTCTATGTTCTTCTAATGTGCATAATCCTTCACTCACAGGCCATGGCCCATATTTTGCTTTGTTTGAAGAAACAAAGGCAGCTGTTCTAATATTATAATTTTTAAATTGAGCATTGCACTTGGTAAAATGTTCATATCCAATTCCAGAATATTTATGTGGATAAAAGTTATGACAGCCTAAAATATTTTCTGGATTAGGATTATAACTAAATACATTGTCTATATATTTAGTTCCAGAACTCATATTAAACTCAATTTTCAATCCATATTTATTAAAGCTCATTACAGATTCTTCCATGCCTGAAAATCCATTATCTAACCTTATTCCATAGAGTCCCATTTCCTTAAAAATTCCCAAATCTTCAAAGCTTACTCCAAGATATTTTAACACTTCTGGATTGATATCTGCTATAACTTTCATACCATATTTATTAGCATGCGCTATAGTTTGTTTGAATTCATCCATTATCTTTTTTTTATCTCCCTCTACTGAGAGAAGACATGTAAATATTCTTTTATAACCATATTTATTAGCTTTATCAATATATTTTAAGTTATTTTCTAATTTTGTGTGAGCTGGATATATCGAAAACCCTATATTTTTCATAGTAAACCCCTCCATTATTCTTAAATAAATCACAAGTTTCATATAATGTTTCTATCTATTTAATTTAAAATCTTAATTTGATTCATAAGCCTTTTCTTGTTCATAATATCCTTTATCTACAATACTTATAAATGGAAGATAAATAAATAGTGATATTACAAGTTCTACAATTTGTAGTATTGCACCTCTTATACCAGATACTAAGAACCCACCTATTATAGGCGGTGTAGTCCATGGAATTAAAACTCCATTAGGTCTTGGCACAATGCCTGTAGTCATAGATACATAAGTTACAATAGCTAATACTAGTGGTACTAGTATAAATGGTATAATCATAATAGGATTTAAAACTATAGGCAATCCAAATATTATAGGTTCATTTATATTAAACAAACCTGGAAGTATTGCAAGTTTACCAATTTTCTTACACTGTTGTGATTTACATTTAAATAACATCAAAAGACATAATGCTAATGTTGCTCCACCACCACCGAGCCACAAATATATGGAATTAAATTGTTGTGTAATAATATGAGGAAGATTTAAACCTGCTTGAAATGCGGAAAGATTTTCAGCTGATAAAGCTAACCAAATCGGACTCATAACAGACTGTACAACATCCCCACCAGATATACCAAATGCCCAAAATAGGCCTATAAAGAAATTAGAAATTAAAGTAGCTCCTAAGCTATCCCCTAATGATGTCAATGGTACTTGTAATATAGTATAAATAAAGTTATGAATTGTTTCAAATGAAGTAAATCCAAACAATAATCTTATGATATTAAAAATAAGCAAAGTAATAGCAGCCGGTATCAATGCTGAAAACGACTTCGCAACTGTAGGCGGAACACCTTCTGGCATTTTTATTACCCAACCCTTATTAATAACAAACCTTACTATTTCAGTTGCAAATATTGCCGAAAATATTCCTACAAATAATCCTTTGGAGCCTATCCATTCCATTGGAATAACTCCATCTACTTTAACAGCCACCTTTGTCCCTTCCTCTACAAAATTGGTGAAAAATGGTGTTAATATAAGGAATGAAGTAAGTGCAATGGCAGCTGTGCTTAATCCTTCTATCTCATAGTGTTTTGACAAGCTATATGATATTCCAATTATTACGAATATAGTCATTATTGCCATGGTTGCGTGGAATGGTACTATAAAGAATGATGACCACCCTTCTCCAAATATTCCAGTCATAAATTTTTCATATCCTGGTATTGGCAATGATGCAAATAATAAAGACATTGCTCCTATAATAAGTAGTGGCATAGATAACATAAACCCATCACGTATAGAAAGTAAATATTTATTACTAGCTAATCTTTCTGCTACTGGCATTAACTTTTCTTCAATTGAATCCATAAATTTTCTCATGATAATCCCCCCATTTTTACTATTCCATCATCTTTAAAGCCTGTTCTAAAACCTTATCTCCATCCATCATGCCATAATCCATAGTGTTTATTACACCTATTGGAACCCCTTTTTCATCACATAATTTCTTAAGTTTATTTAATAAATATTTAATTTGTGGTCCTATAAGTACCACATCAACCTCATCTAATTCTTTTCCCATAGCCGCCTCAGGAAAAGCATCAATTGATACTTCTATTCCTTTAACTTTAGCTGCCTTTTTCATCTTTGTAACTAATAAGCTTGTTGACATTCCTGCTGAACAAAATAAAGCAATCCTTTTCATTTTTCCGCCTCCTTGTTTTTTGTACAAACATTAAACTACCTTTACTTTAAAATATCAAATAAATATCTATGAATTGTTATACTTTAACTGTAGTTAAACATTGTTATCCTAATCACTTTTTTGAAAAATATCCTTCTTTCTCTGGAGTTCCTATTGCTTCTCCCTTACCTAGCTTACCTGCAAAACTTGATATATTTTTCAAGGAATTGCTAAGTCCTACTCCACCTTTATTTGGTGTTTCTATTATATAAATATCTTTTCTAAATATTGGTGTGCCTGTACTTTCTTTTGACATAGCTGCAAAAGCTGGTATTTTAAGTTTATTTTCTACGGCTTTTACCAAATACCCACAACATTCACCATATCTTTTATAATTTAATGCTGGACCGCACAAAACTACGTCTGGTGAAAACTTCTTTATCATTTCTAATATTTCTTCCACGGCCTTTTCTTTATTTTCTAAGAAATAATTATCTCCACAAATTACTGTACCAATTATATCTGCTCCATTCCTTATCATTGTAGATTTTAAAAGCATTCCTGGGCCAAAAGCTCCATTTTGTGATTGGGGTTCTATGTCCATCCTCTCATCGCCACCCAATCCTGCTTGAACTTGATTTAAAAATTGAACTACCTTTATCATTAAATCACCTCACTATCTTATTTAATTTTCTCTTTAAGATTATTAATTTCCTTTTGCATCTCTATCATATTTTTAACAAGATCTCTTGCTAGTAATGTACTCATGAGATGATCTTGAGCATGAACCATAAGTATATTTACCTTTATATGATCTCCTTCAGCCTCCTTTTGGATAAGTTTTGTTTGTATCTCATGAGCCTTCATTAATGACTTTTCTGCCTCTTCCATAATATTATTAGCTAAATCATAGTTACCTTCTTTTATATTATTAAAAGCTTCAAATAAACAACTTTTAGCATCTCCTGAAAAACTTATAAGACTAAATATAATTTTTTCATCTATATCTGTATTTTCATCTTCATTCATAACCCCATCTATTTTCTTTGTCATATTTATTCCTCCATTTCAATATTTATTAACTATTACTTTAATAACTAAGCAAAACCCGTGCCAACTTATTAGTATTCTATGTAATCTTTGATTTATAAGGGTTTCCATAGTTCATTTATATAACGTGTATAAATATTTTATACACTTCTTATTTCTTCTTTTTATCCTAATTCTTATCTTGTGTGTTATTTCAATGTTTAAATAAGACGTTTATATAAAATTTATTTTTTAAAATAAAGCTGTTCTAACCACTACATCCATTTAATAATGCGCAAAAAAAATAAGCCCTATCCCTTACTTTTAGAATTTATCCTTTAGACAACTTATACAAGTTGTACAAGTTATATCTATTATCCAAATTCTTATACACATGGCTTATTTTTATATACTTATCTTAACTATCTTTATATACTCATTATATTTCTTATAATAAAACAAATTTCGTCTTCATTAAATATAATATTATAATTTTCTTCTATTTTTTTAAGAGCATTTTTCACTATCTTATATTCATTTTTGTACTGTTCTTTAATTACATCTTTAGAATAACAAGAAGAGGTCATCTTACCTTCTATTATATTGCTTGTAGAACAAATCATGTGAACCATAAGACCTGTTGAAACATCATAATTTATCTTTTTACCAGTCTTCTCTGTTACCTGTTTTAAAAAATCATTGTATAATATTTCAAACTTATATAAATCCATATTTTTAATATCTTTACTCAGCACTTCAATAAAACTATTATTGGTACTAACTTCTTTTTTTCCTTCTAATATTTTTATAAGACTGTCACAATTACTATCCATGAATATATCATATGTGGATATATAAGGTATCCCATATATATTAGGGTTTATAGTTCCGACTATTGCTAATATATTCTTTTCTTTAGCTATATTGTTCAGCGTATTATAAGTATGCTGTTTATTGTTCAAGGCCATTGGGAATATTTCCACATTATATTCTTGTGTATTTATCTTACTCTCAATAAAATCTTTTAGCTTTATAGCACTTCCTTCTCCTGTAGTACATAATGTTATAATAATATTATCATTTTTCGGAATAAATTTATCGGCTACTTTTATATTATATGATTCACAGTTATCGAGACTTTTTCTTATATTATAGTAAATAGCTTGTACATCCGATTCTATGACAGCTTTTCTTGAGCACTCTATAGCAATTGCTGTAGAAACCATATCCAGTACCTTTATTTCAATACCGGTATCTTTAGATATAAGCTCACCAAACATACTTAATGACCCCATATCTACAAGAAGAATTACTCCCCCTCCTTCATTTATTTTTATTATCAGATTTTTCAATTCATAATAGGCTACTTTAGGACTCTTATCTAATGACATATCATAAGCATAGGTGTTATCTGCTCCTACAAGTTTGTTTACAACTTCAGCCATAGATGATGCCGTAGTTCTACCATGCATTGCTATAACAACAATTGGACTTTGTTTTAATGTTTCAGATTCTATTTCATTTACTGTTAAAAACATTGCTATAAATCCTATTTCATCTTCTGGAACCTTTATATGATAAGCATTTTCTATTAAAATTGCTAGTTCTTTAGATACTTCATATTCATTGTTATAATTTCTTTTTATATTTTCTAAATTATGATTCACTATACTTTTACCACTTTTTATTCTATTTATACTAGAATTTATATGAAGACATAATCCGTAGAACACCTTACTTTGAAATACCTTCCGTAAACTATGACTTGCTATATCTAAAAATGTCTCCACTATAACTATTACACCCTCGTCTACTATTTTCGACAATTCATCCTTTTTAACACTTTTGCTAAAGGTTTTTATAAAAGTTTTAAAATAATTTTCAATATCAAATTCCATTAAAAGTTTTATTTCTGTTTCCTTTATGCCTCGCTTATGGAGCTCCTCCATCTTTTTTTCTATTCCTTCATAAAAGTTATCTGGAAGAGAATAGTCGCCTTCTTTCATCAAGCTTTTAGGTCCTTTTGGCGTAAAATATAGGGTTTTTTCACTTTTTATTATTTTATCTATTTCGTTAGCATGATTTTTATATATAAGAAGACCTTGATTTACGTAACTAGCAAAATCAGTGCAATGAACTTCTATATTTTTTAACTTTTTAGATACTGAATTTAAAAAAGCATTTGCACAGCCTAATTGAATATCACTTTTAAGTTGTCCTATATTTCCCTGACAATTATGAAGCATAAGTTGTCTCACCGTATTAAGTGATACTGATATATCTTTTCCTATTCTCGCCGCCTCTACAGTAAAAAATTCACATATAAGCTCAAACCTTTCGTCAAGACTCCTATCTTTTAAAGCAGGTATTTTTATATTCATAGGTATGCGCCTTGTGAATGTAGTAAGAAGAACCTCGTCTATATCCTCCGTGGTAGCACACATTATAAGAACTTCGCACTTTTTTTTATTATCATCTCCTAAAGATGAATAAAGTCCTTTATCTATAAGATAAAACAGCATCTCCTGTCCCTCTGGTGGTAATCTATGAACCTCATCTAAAAACAGAACTCCTCCATTAGCTTTTCCTACTATTCCTTCTCTATCTTTATCAGCTCCTGTAAATGCACCCTTCTTACACCCGAAAAGATGAGCTAATAAAAGCTGAGGGTTATTTGCATAATCAGAACAATTAAAAGATACAAATGGTGAATTTGGTTTCAAAAGATTATTTTCCACACCAAATTTATACATAAGTTCTGCAAACATAGTTTTTCCAACACCACTTGGTCCTAATATTAAGGTATGAAGACCCTTTGGTGGATATAACATTGCAGCCTTTGCTTGTTGAATACACTTTTCTAAACTCTTATCATTTCCTATAAGCATATTAAAATTAGCATTTTCTTTAATTAAAGTGCCTTGAGATTTAATAGTAGAATCCATAGTATATATAACAGGCTTTCCTTTTATCTTTAGTAATAGCCCGTCTCTATGTAATTCATTAAGTATTGAACTTACATTACTTCTTTGTAAATTAAGCTTTTTTCCTATTTCGCCAGCCGATAACCCTTTTTTATCAGCATCCACAGAATCTTCTATAAGCTTAAATATTTCGTCTTTATTAGTTTTCAATATAATCACTCCTTTTACCAATATATTAGCTATAAAGGTTATATATTGAACTTTTGTATTAATCAAAATATCAATATTTTAATCTTTTCACTTGATAAATGCCTATATAAATATTTATAATGTAATTATAAACATTATCTAAACTTAAGATTTAGAAAGGATTTGGTATTATGATAAAAGTTTGCACCTTCAGCAGATATTTTGAAGATATAGCTTCTGCTCTAGAAAAAGAAAATATGGACTTTACTTCAAAAGAATGCCTACTAAGATGCGACCTTTGTAGAACTGTCCCCTTCGTAATGGTTGATCATGAATTTATTATAGGTGAAACTCTTGATGATTTAATTTCTAATATAAAAGAAAAACTTATTTAAATATATAAATTTACTTATAGGATATTTTATATACCTATATTTTTACACTATGTATAGCTGCCTATTTTTTATTTTATGTATAGTTTCATATTTTTTATCTTATGTGTAACCCTGTATCTTTATCCTACGTATAATTCCATATATTATATAGCTTGACTAATCATACTATACAACATTTTTAATTATCAAGTGATTCTTAGACTCAGATGGAGTTTGCTTATAAGGAATACATCTCCATCTGAGTCTTAGGAAAACTTATAAAGAGGCGTAGCAGCCGTCATCCCTCACCTTGAAGAGCATAGGGGTGTTACGTATTGTAGCCATCGGATAAAAGTAATATAAAGCTAACTTTTAATTAGTTAAGCTTTAGATTCTTAAATGCTAAATTATAATATTATTTATATGATTCATATGCTTCTCATACTTTTTAATACTGGCAACAATTTCATTTTTATTTTTAAAGGTGCTATGTCTTCTACAATTTCAAATACAACTTCTTCTGTAATAACCTTTATATTATTATGATTAATCCAATTGCTAACCAAGATTATTATTTGTTTTTTAAATAATAGGGGTGTCTGACTTAGCACTAATTTATACATATCTTTGCTGTTACCTTCCCACTTGACTGCCTTAAGGATTCCATCCTCCACTATAGCCCTCCAATACTTACATTGATTTTAATCTTACACCATTCTTTCTTTTCACTCTTTTATTTTACTTTAATCTTATTTATATGATTTTGTTCATTATTATACTTTTCTTCTATTTTTATGATGCTTTATATGTTTTAATGCATTTATATTTTAATTTTATAAATATAATTAATGTTTTTATGCTGTATATTATTTTGTTATTTCATTATTTTCTTTAATAAGTTAAATTTGTCTTTGTAGGGTGCATACCTAAAATTAATATCTAATTTACCTCTTTTTATAACTGATTTGTAGTGAGAAAAGGTTTCAAAGCTTGATTCTCCATGATATCCACCCATACCACTTTCGCCTACTCCACCAAATGGTATATAATGAGATGCCACTTGTATTACAGTATCATTTATACACGCTCCTCCTGATGTAGTATTTTTCAGTATAATTTCCTGTGACGCCTTACTCTTTGAAAAATAATAAAGAGCAAGAGGCTTTGGTCTACTATTGATTAAATTAATTGCTTCATTTAAGTTTTCGAATTCTATAATAGGAAATATAGGTCCGAATATTTCATCATTCATTATCTCATCTTCCAAGGTAAGGTTATCTATTATTGTAGGCTCAAAATATAACTCTTCTCTTATATTATTACCGCCTAAAATCACATTTCCTTTTCCTAAATAAGATTTTAATCTATCAAACTGCTTCACATTGATGATTCTAGGATAATCAGGACTTTCTTTAGGGTCTTCACCATAAAATTCTTTTATATATTTTTTAATAGCATCTATAAGTTTTGATTTTACTAAGCTATTTACAAGTAAATAATCAGGTGCCACACAAGTTTGTCCAGCATTTAAAAATTTGCCCCAAACTATTCTCTTAGCTGAAAGCTCTATATCTGCATCTTTATCAACTATGCATGGACTTTTCCCACCAAGCTCTAAAGTAAGAGGAGTAAGGTTCTTTGCAGCAGCTTCCATAACTATCTTGCCAGTGCCTACACTTCCTGTGAAGAATATGTAGTCAAATTTTTGTTCTAATATTTCCTTAATAGATTCTCTTCCACCATCTTCATAAACTATGTCTACCTGTTCTATAGAAAAACATTCTTTAATTATCTTTTTTAATACTATATTTGTATTCGGTGAATATTTAGACGGCTTTATAATAATGCTATTTCCTGCTGCTATAGCTCCTACTAAAGGTGACATTGTAAGTTGGAAAGGATAATTCCAAGGTGACATTATAAGAACTACGCCCTGTGGATTTGGATATATATAACTCTTTGCTGGAAAATGAACTAAGGGTGTTGGTTTCTTTTTTGCCCTGGACCATTTT
Organism: Clostridium algidicarnis; assembly: GCF_000703125.1. Lineage (NCBI taxonomy): Bacteria > Bacillati > Bacillota > Clostridia > Eubacteriales > Clostridiaceae > Clostridium > Clostridium algidicarnis. Next base: position 432,505 of record NZ_JNLN01000001.1, read on the forward strand.
TCTACATTTTTTATGGCTAAATTTATTTCTTCTAGTACAAGTCCTATTTCTGTAGCATAAGACTCAAACTTTGATTTTCTAAGGTCCTTCCATAATCCATCTAGTATCTCATTTTCATTAGAAGTTATTGAATACCTAAGCTTTTTTAGTAAATCAATTCTCCCTTCTATAGGAAGAGTATTCCCGCTTAAAAAATGATTTCTTTGGATTTCTATTAACTTATTTACTTTAATCATAATAATTACTCCTTTAAATCTTTGCAAATTCCCCTATTATATATTAATATTACTTCTAGAGGTGTTTATTTATGGATTGTAAATTTATGCTAGTTAAAAACAAATATAAATTCGTTTATACTCAAAAAATAATTGTGTTAGAAGATAATTTTGCTTATAATATTAAAGAGGACATCTCTTTATTTATCAAAGAATTATCTCTATATGGAGTAATTTTAAAAGACCTTTGTAAAAGCACTCCATCTTTTGATACAAAAAATTTACTTTTAAATATAAGCTTTTCTTTATTAGAAGAGAAAACTTTAACAAGTTTAATTAAAAGAAACAGATCTCTTCCTATTAAAAGTTTATCAGAATTTACTGATGAATCTCCACGATTTATAAAAAAGTGGGAAAATTATTTAATAGCTTATTATTTAATAATTTCTAACCCTCAATACAATAATATAAAAAATTACCTTAATATACAAGCAACAAATGTAAATTCAACAGAAAACATTTCTGACGAATCAAAGTTAAATTCAGATTCTAGTAAAGATAATGCTACAAGCAATGCCTTAACCCTGTATGATAAATCTCAAACTAATAACTTATGTGCAGGAATTTTATTAACATCAAATAAAAATAAGGGTATAATATTAAATTGTTATGGCGAATTTATAAGAATAAAATTACTTGAAGAACCTTCTTCTCAAATAGGATTAATTGTATCAGGTGCTAAAACAAATTCTTGGAGACTATATAAATACCCTTTATCAATAAGTGTTTTTGTGATAATCGTTTTAAGTTTAATATATCTACTTTTGCAAAATCAAATATCTACCACTATAATTTTAGAAGCCAATGCATCCTTAAAAATAAATGTTAATATGATGCATAAAGTAACTAAAGTAATCTCTAAAGATAGCAACGGAAAGGAGATATCTTCAAATTTGAATCTAACTGGAAAGTCCATTGATCAATCACTAGAACTAATTTTAAACAAAGGAAAAGAATTAAACTTCATTGAGGAAAGATCAACAATATATATTTATATAAATGGTAATAAACTAAATGAAAAGGACTTATCCTCTTGTGAAATCTTTGTAAAAGAAAATGGAATAGATGCAAGAATAAACAATAGTGGCGAAAATCATAATATAAATCCTAAGTAGGTTAAAATAAGTTTTCTTTAGGTTAGTCTTCGCTTTAGATATCACACTATTAATTCCCTATATATTACCATAAGCTTTAGATAACCTACTATTAACTTTCTGTATACTACCATAATACTTAGATAATTCACTATTAATTTTCTGTATATTAATATTCCTTTTTGATTTATATATAGTCTTTCACATAAATATAATAAAGCTTATTATATTAAAATTTGAGGATAGTAACCCTTTAATGGCTACTATCCTCAAAATAAAAATATTTTTATTTAATAATTATTTATTTAATAACGCTTCAACTTCACTTTGGTTGAATCCTATAACTGTCTCACCATCAATTTTTATTACAGGAACACTCATTATTCCCATAGCCATCAATTCTTTTCTGTTAGATGGTTCTTTAACATTCTTTTCCTCGTAGCTTACATTATTTTCTTTAAAATATTCCTTTGCTGCTGAACAAAATGTGCATGTGTCAGAAGTATAAATAACAACATTTTTCATTATAATTCCTCCTTTTTTATCATCAAATACCCTTGTTAGGTATATTACTATTATACAACTATATTTTATACATTTCAATAGTCTTTTTTAATTCATAATAATTATTTGTTATCTTAATTATATGTCTATAATTATAGTTTTATCGTTATTAGTTTATGTTTATTGGGTTATATTTATTATTTTATGTTTATTTAAAGATAAATATACATTATAGCTTTCTACATAATATAACTTTTAGTCTATTAATTATACTATTAATGATATAATTATATAATATCTTATTATGCCTATAAATTCTATTTTTAAAAACATTATAATGAAGCTTTACTTTAATTAAAAAACTTTAATATATGCTATATAAGTGAAAGAAATAAGGACGTGATGAATTGAAGACTAGCACTAATACTAATTTAACTAAACATACTGCTAATAAAAAAAAGAATTCACCTAACAAAAATACACCTAATAACAATAAAAAGATTCATTCTAAGCCTTCTAAAAATGAAGACATTAAAAAAGATTCTTTAACCCCCTCTTACATAGTTCATGATACAAAAGATAGTATACGGATAAACAAATTTATTAGCGATAGTGGGTACTGTTCTAGGAGGGAGGCTGATAGGCTTATAGAAAGTGGGAGGGTAACTGTTGATGGTGTTAAGGCTGTTATAGGTACTAAGGTTTCTACTTACCAAGAGGTTTATGTGGATAAAAAGTTAATCAATGAAAAAGAAAAGCCCATTTATATAGCTTTAAATAAACCTGTAGGTATAACTTGTACAACAGAGCCCTGGGTAAAAGGTAATATAGTGGACTTTGTGGGACATCCTAAACGAATATTTCACATAGGTCGCCTTGATAAAGATTCTGAAGGATTGATCTTTTTAACTAACGATGGTGATATTGTAAATAAGATACTAAGAGCTGAAAATAATCATGAAAAAGAATATATTGTAACAGTTGATAAGCCAATTTCTAGAAACTTTATAGAAAACATGTCTAGTGGGGTTAATATCCTTGATACCATCACAAAAAAATGCAAGGTTACTAGAGAAGGCACTTATGTATTTCGCATAATTTTAACTCAAGGGTTAAACAGGCAAATTAGAAGGATGTGCAGTGCTCTTGGATATAATGTAGTAAAATTGCAGCGTATAAGAATTATGAATGTAACTTTGCATAACCTTCCTCTAGGAAAGTGGAGGTATCTTACGCCTAGTGAGTTAATAACAATAAATAAACTTATATCCTAAAATGAACTCAGAAACCAGCACAGATATTGCGTTGTTTAATACTAATAAACCTTCTTATACATTCTCCAAATAAATATTATTAAACTTTTCTACTTTTAAAAAAGCCTTAGATAAAAGTCTTATGACATCTAAGGTTTTTTGTGATTTTATTTATAAATAGATATAATTAGCATTATGCTAAAAAAATATATCTTATTTGTATTGGGCTTTTGATATTCTTTCTTTAAAGATTTCATCTGTAATAAATGCACTTATATACACCCTACTTAATTTAAGTGGATCTTCTTTTCCATTTCCCCAGCCTTTATCTATGGTAAATCCTAATGTGTAACCTGCGCCTTTTGTTATGTTAACAATATCATCATTAACCTTCCCAAAAGGGTATGCAATACTTATAACTGGTTTTTCTATTAACTTTTCCAAATCTTGTTTTGATTTTGTTATGGTTTCTATTTTATCTTCCTTTGGTATTTCTAATAAGTTTTCGTGATTTATACTATGGCTTCCTATTTCTATACCATTTTTCGACATCTCTTTTATATGGTCACTATTTAAATAATTTGGATCCTTATCTATTAACCCTGATATTACAAAGATTGTAGCTGTATATCCAAACTCTTTTAATATAGGGTAAGCATTGTCATAGTTATCCTTATACCCATCATCAAATGTAATTACAACTGAATTTTTAGGAATTGGCATGTTCTGAGTTATATAACTCTGTAGCTCCTGTAATGTAAGGGATACATAGTTATTGTCTTTCAAATACTTCAACTGGCCTCTAAACTTTTCAGGCGCTATCCGAAGCTCGTTATCCTCAGACTTTTCAACAGAATGATAATAAAGTATAGGAACCCCTACCAAATTATCCTTAAGCTCCATACCTTCAAACCTATCTTCTAATTCTTCTTCTTTCTTTTCCTCTTCTGAGTTCTCTTGATCTTCCTCTTTACTGTCCTTTGTAGCATTAACTTTATTATTTTCTGATATATTATCGTTATTTCTAACTTTTAATATTAGTGATACAGAAAGTACACTAACAACAAATATCAAAGCTAATCCAATTATAATTTTGCTTCGTTTTTTCATATAATCACTCCAACCACTTTTTCATTTTTTTAATTGTGAACTGTCCCCAATTAACCTAGCCAAAGCTTATTAATTATGAACTGTCCCTAATTTATATATGAATCTTTATTAATTATCTATATTATTTAAAACTTCATCCACAAACTTCATAACTTCCTCTTCATACTTAAGTTTATCCACTTCAATAGACTCTGCATGTCTTGCACCTTTTGCTATATACAGTTTCTTTATTCCTACTTCTTTTGAATTATACATATCAACACTCATATCCCATGGTACAAATCTGTCCTTATCTCCATGTATAAACATAATTGGTATGGAAGCCTTTTTAACAACCTCAATTGGGTTTACATAATCAAAACTAAATTTTGCTTTTCTTACTGATCTTTTGCTCATGAGTTTTAATATTGGCTTCAATAAAGGACTCTTTTCCTTTATCTTTCTTTCCAACAATTCATTCAAACTAGAAAAGGAACAATCTGAAATAATAAATTTAGCATATTTATTAATCTTAGCATATTGAAGTACCGTAGCAGCACCCATAGACTCACCATGCAATCCAATTATCTCATCTTCACCTTTTTTATTTATTATCCAATTAACAAATAAATCAAGATCCTCTTTTTCATAATATCCATAAGTAGAGTATTTCCCCTCACTTTTAGAATGTCTTCTTTGATCATATATAAGTACATTCCACCCTTTTTCTAAAAACATTGATATATATTTTATTGAGCATACTAAACCAACAGTTATCCCATGTACAAAAATCATAGTTTTGTTAGATTCATTACTAGATCTTATATAAATACCCCTTAATTTTAACTCATCCTTTGATTCTATAAAAAATTCTTCCTTGTTTAATGATTTATAAAATTCATTATTTATAAGCCCTCTTTTTATTTGTTCGTTAAATATTATATCTTCAGGAATAACCTCTCTTACCACTACTTGCTGAAAATAATATTTAACTATAAAATAAATCACTAAGCATACGATCAATATAATCATTAAAATAGATAGGATAACCTTATACATATTTACTCCCCTTCCATTACATAAAAGTTAACTTAGTAAATGTTTAGCCTTAGGGACAGTTCACAATTATCTTTATATCTTTGTATGCTTATTCTAATTTTCCGTTTATTATTAATCGTTTCGTTGCACCTGGTGTACATGTTACTATGGTTAATGTAGCGTCTTCAGTTTCATCTAATACTCCTACATCTTCCGGTTCTACTATCTTTTTTCCTGTAACATTATACTTGAACTCTCCATCTTTATTTCTAACTATTATTTCGTCTCCATTTTCTAATTCATCTGCTCTTTTAAAATACTCACTGTATGTGTAGTTTCTATGGCCTGCTACTGCAAAGTTACCTTTTTGCCCTGGTAAAGCTGTACCTTCGAAATGTCCTACCGCAGATTTTAAGGTTTCCATGTCACTACCTTCAGCAACAGCTGCTGTAACATTGATTTTAGGTATAATCATCATGGCTATTGCATTATCACTTTCTTTATTATGCTCGCCACTAGGTGAACTTTCTTTGCCTTCATTATTTTCATCATACTCTCCCATATCTCTTAGAGTTTCTTCAAACCTAGCTATCATATCTTTTTGTTTTTTATTTGAAGAAATTCTCATAAAAATAGCACTGGATATAATTAAAATGCCAATTACTATGAGTAGTGTCCCTGTTAATTTTTTCTTATTCATATATATCCTCCTTTTTTTAATTCTTAATCTTATTATAAATCATTATCTTATTTAGTCTACAGTTTATAGTTTTAATATATTCTTGTGAACTGTCCCTAAATTATTATCTTATTCTTGTATAAAGTAATACCATTAATCAAAGTCTTAAATTTACTGGTTTTTATGCTTTTATTTTATCAAGATTAACACCTTACTTGTCCAAATATTCTTAACATTTGTTAGTTTTTATAGTATACTTAAATAAAGGAATTCTATGAAATAGTGGGGTGACTACATTATGAAAAATAATCTTATATCCGTAGATTTCCATTCAAAAAAAGTATTAGATTCTAACAAAAAGTACAAAAAGAGCATCTTTAAATTAATGTTTTTTAACATTAAAAACTTGTTTCATTTAAATTCTAATAAGAGCTGTCCACCTTGTCAAATTCATGAATTTAGGAAAACCTTATAATTTATAATTTTTCACAAAACTATATCTATAATTTTTATATATTAAAAAGCCATAAGAGATAAATTGCTTTTTTATTTCCCATGGCTTTCTAATGTTTTTTTATTTTTTATGAAATTATATTCTAAATTATGCTCTAAAAACAACTTCTTCGCGACTGAACATGAACCTTGCAAATAGTATAGAAATAACTATATAAGCTATGGTCCATCCCAATGTTGTAAGTATATGATTATAATTATAAATACCCATTATCAGTTCTTTTAAAAGACAAACTGAATTAGCTAATGGTATATGGAAATAAAAATTTTCTATACTCTTAGGATCTAACATATATGTTGCGTATACTGGTATTATAGTTATTATGGTGAGTGGTGTTAAATAAGTCTGAGCCTCCTTAAATGATCTTGCATATATACTTATAGAAAGTTCTAATGCACCAAAAACCATAGTTGTTAATATAGCAACCATACCTATTAATATCATAGCTTTTGGTTCTATACTAAAGCTTGCCGCTGAAACACTTCCATTAGACATAAGGCCACCACTTTGTTTCATTGCAATCATAACACCTGCTAATGATGCTATAGTTGTTACCAATCCCATAACTGTAATTGCTAAGAACTTCCCCCACAGTAATGACATCCTGCTTGCCTTTGTAGTTAATAAAGGTTCTAATGTTCCTCTTTCCTTTTCCCCAGCTCCTAAATCCGTAGCTGGAGCAATTGGTCCTGATACACTATACATAACAAGTAATAAAGGTAATAATAACGATAGCATAAATTTACTAAAGCCCTCAGATTCCTTTTCGAAAGTTTTAACTTCCAAATTTACAGGAGTTAAAAGCTCTTGTTTTATACCTCTTAATTGGAGCCTTTTTGCCACAACTTCTTTAGAATAAACATCTATATAACCTTCAACTTTAGATAATGCCATTTGAGATTGTTGACTAGAATTATCATAGGTTACTATAACATTAACCATTTCTTCCTTTAAAATTGAATTTTCAAAGCCTTCTGGTATTTCTAATGCCATAAGTATCTTTCCACTTTTCATATCTTCTTCGATGCTATCAGTTTCTATGAGATTTATTCCCTTCTGATCTTTTATGAACTGTCCCATATCACTATTTGATTTATCTGAAATAGAAATCTTAAGATTATCCTCTACTGATTTTGATGTTTTGCTTATGCTTTTACCCATAACCATAAATAATAAGGGGAATATAATAAGAGGTATTACGATACTTGATATAAGAGTCTTCTTGTCCCTAAATATATCCATTAACTCTTTTTTAAATACTAACAAAGTTATACTTCTATTCATTTTTAGAATCCCCTCCTATTAATTTAGTGAAAATGCTCTCCATATCTTGATCATTATATTTTTCTTTTAGTTTATCAATTTTACCATCTTCAACGATTTTCCCTTTGTTTATTATAACTACTCTATCGCAGAGCTTTTCAACTTCATTCATCATATGGCTGGAAAATACAATTGCTTTGTTTTCTTCTTTGCAATGGAGTATAAAATCATGTATTATTTTTGACGCACTTATATCTAATCCTGCTGTTGGTTCATCAAACAGCATAATTTTAGGATCATGAACAATAGACCTTGCAATAGCAACTTTTTGTTTCATTCCCCTTGAAAACTTACCTACTCTTCTATCTATATATTCTTGCATGTTAAACGCCTTAACTAATTTATTTATTTGTTCTTCAGCTTTCTGATTTGAAACACCATTTAATTGGGCAAAATATTTGATATTTTCTCTTGCTGTAAGCCTGTCGTATAGTCCAACTTCTCCACCGAATAATATCCCTATCTCACCTCTTACCATATGAGCATCGTTCACTACATCATAATTGTTTATCCTAACTGTTCCCGATGTAGGTTTTAACATTGTTGCAAGCATTCTTAATGTAGTTGTCTTTCCAGCTCCATTTTCTCCAAGCAAACCAACAATTTCACCTTGACTTACTTTAAAGCTAATATCATCTACTGCTTTTACTGATTTAAATTGTTTACTTAAGCCAATTACTTCTACCACAAAATCACTCCTCTTAAATAAGATAAATTAAAAGACTAAAAAGTTATATTATTAAGGTTAAGGGGACGGTTCATAAGTACAATACCTTTAGTTTGTCCTTATTTAAATAACAGAAAATATAAACTAATCATCATTTCACACCTAACGCCTATTAATTCTCTTAATCATTATATCATCTATTAACAAATAACTACCAATAATTTTAATTGTAAAAATAAAAAATATTATCTTTATAATTAATAAATTCTTTATCCTCTCATTATTAAGTCTTGATTTTCTTATTAATCTATGTAAGACTAAGTATAAATAATTATAGGGACAGTTCATAATTTTAGTTAGGAGGGTTTTTATGCGAATTGGGTTAGGATATGATGTTCACAAGTTAGTTGAAGATAGATCCTTAATATTAGGTGGAGTAACTATACCTAATGAGTATGGATTACTTGGGCACTCAGATGCAGATGTGCTTGTCCATGCTATAATGGACTCAATTTTGGGTGCAGCAAGCTTAGGGGATATAGGAACCCATTTTCCAGACAATAATTTAATATACAAGGACATATCAAGTTTGTCCCTTCTAAAGAAGGTTTATGATTTGATTTTAAAAAAAGGTTTTTCTATCGGCAATATAGATGCTACTATAATTGCTGAGGCGCCTAAATTATCGCCTTATATTGATGAAATGAGAAATAACATTTCTAGCATATTAGGAATAGACATTAATCAAATTAATATAAAAGCTACTACAGAAGAAGGTTTAGGTTTCACTGGATCAGGTGAAGGAATGGCATCACAAAGTATTTGTTTATTAATTTAGTAATACATAAACAAATGGAAGTTTTATTTGAAAAGTATAGTTTATTTTATACTTTTCAGACAAACTTACTTTAATTATGCATTTTACTTTTTTTACTCTTTATATTTAACCTTAGAATACTTGTTCATAAACATTTTCAATTATATTCTTATATCTTATATCTTCCATTACCAATTCAATTCCATTAGAACATAATCTTGATAAATTTGCTTGAGAATTGTTAATTAAAATCTTCCCTAATTCCTTATATGACATATTACATAGATTTCTACATAATAATATAAAAATACTTTTAAATTCACATATGTCTCTGTTATTTTTTAAAAATAAAGCATCTCTTTTTAAATTAAATCTTTTTAACAATATGCTTAATATAACTAAATGTGACTTATCTCTACAAATTAAACTCCTCTCACTTCTATATTCATAGCATCCTTCTTGAAGTGTGAAATCATAATCTTCAAATTCAGTTTCACTTACATTCATTTTTAACATCAATTTATATTTTATTTTAAATCTCTTATAATTCCCAGAAACTATATTTATCATAACCTTTTTATCTAATATATTTTTAGTATCTTTTCTTATTCCAAGATAAATTCCAAGGCTAGAATAAAAATAGTTCTCTATATTATGCTTATATTCAGCAATATCCTTAGGATTATTATGTATATATAGACTTAATACTACAAGGTATCTCTCATTATCCACTATCTTGCTTTTGAACCTATCTTGAAAAAGGTGACCATAACGATTGTACTTTTTATTATAATATTGAGCATAACTTTGATTAATACCATGCATTATTTTAGATATATCTCCACCATTACAATCTATTATAATGTGAACATGATTTGACATAAGACAATACGCATACACCTTAAATCCAAACTGAACCTTATATCTTTTTATATACATCATAAATTTATCTTTATCATTATCGTCTTTAAAAAGATTTATATCACTTATACTTCTTAACATTACATGATATATACCGTCATGGCTTTTTACTCTAGCAGACCTTGGCAAATTAATCACTCCTAAATACATATATATCTTTAAATTGTAGTTAGATTATTAACCAAATTGTAGATAAATATACAAACGGGATTTCAGAAAACTTGTGAACTGTCCCCTTAAATTTTTTTTATATACTTCTAGCCTTTTGATACATAAATATTATCCTTTATAAAAAATCTCCAATCAAAATCTTTTGCTTCTTCTGAGTAATCGATATTTATTCTCTTAGATGTTTCTATTGTAAAGTCTTTCTTTTCATTATTTAAAATATAAAAGTCTTCTCCGTACATATCAACGCCATTATCTTCCTTCGTTATGTTAAGAGCAATGCAAAGCTTTCCTGGACCATTAGTTAAATTTATTTTTTGTTTTTTAGTAATGTCATTAAAATCTTTACCATATCTTAACTTACTCATAATATCAATTCCATCTATAGGTTCTACCGCTCTAATTAAAATAGCTTCTGGATTATCTATAGTGCTTGCAACTATATTCATACAATAGTATATGCCATAAATTAAATACACATATGCAAAGCCTCCATCTCCATACATTATTTTGGTTCTATTTGTTGCCTTTCCACTGTAAGAGTGTGCAGCCTTGTCTATAGTGCCTCTGTAAGCTTCAACTTCTACGATTTTCGCAACTAAAATATCGTTACCCACCTTTTTTACTATTAAATTACCTAAAAGTTCCTTCGCAACTATCAATGCATCTCTTCTATAAAATTCTCTACTTAGCTTTTCCAAAACATCAACCTCCTAATTTAAAAATAAAAATAACTTTAATATAAATATGTTATTCAATATCTCTTATTATACTCAATAATATAAGTTTTATTATTAATTATCTTTAAATATTGTGAACTGTCCCTATATACGTACGTATATATATTATATAAGCTTATACAATAGCTGCTTTATTTGTCTTTTTTGCATATACCTTTTTATTATCGAATCCTCTAAATGATTTATAAAAATACATAGTTGCCATTATATATGTTATAGCTGTTAAAAAATAAGGTAACTCATATCCATGAGAAAAATTATTCATTATGAAACCTCCAACTATAGCACTTAGAGCTCTGCTCAGATTGTTTGATATATTATTAACACTTGCAAATATTGACCTTTCATTCTCTTCAATTAGCTCCATTGATAGATTTCCTACTACAGGACCTGCCATGTTCATTAATCCATTCCTTATAAATAAAGCTATAGATACCACTATTATATTGGGTGGTAACGCTATAAGCATCAAAAAAGGTATAGACGCTACTTGGCACATAATAATAGTTTTTATTCTACCATACCTAGCCGCCATATAAGGTGTGGCTAGCCCACCTAAGCCCATTGCCGCCTGTGCTAGGGCCATTATAATCCCTATCTGTTCTGTGGTAGCATTTACCTTATATTTTAGATAAACGTTAAAATATGGGACAACAAGTCCTGCTCCAAATCCTATAAGTAAGTTATAAAGTAAAAATTTCATAGGATATTTCTTTTTAGATATCTTAACCAAATCCTTTAAAAACATAGTTTTATCTTCAACAGGACAGGTTTCACTATCTTTTATAAATGCTATTAAAATTATTGACATAAGTCCAAGTGCTCCTGAAATTACAATAGCATATCTCAGCGCTTCAATGCTTCCAAATAACCTTATAAACCCCCCAGATATTTGTCCAAAAACAAAGTAACCAAACATAGTTGAAAATACATTATCTGCAAAAGAATAACTAAATAATTTTATTCTATTTCTTCCATTGCTATTTTCCATAAAAAAAGGACCTTCCGAAACCAATATAAAACTATTTGCCCCCCCCTGCAATATTGATAGTCCAAGAATCATACCTTTGGTTTGGGACATACCTTGTAATATTATGGTTATTGGAACAATTATCATAGTTAATAATATACCTTTTTTCTTTCCTATTTTATTAACTATCATTGCACAAGGTATTGAAAAAATGGCTAGTGAAAAGGTCTTTAAACTAAGAATTAATCCTAGAAAACTTTCATCAAAGTTAAGCTCTTTTATGTATATACCTTGCATCATATTAAATGATCCCATACATATGTAGAAAAAAGATATTCCGCCTAAATAAAGTACTGCATTTTTATTAAATTTATCTCCTGAGTTTTTAAATTGTTTCTGTGCCAATACCATCCCCCCTTAAATTCAAAAATTATAAAGCTTCTGATACTAAAGATTATACACTTCTGAAAAAATAATTGGACATTTAACCTATAAGATTCATATTTTATCAAAACAGATTTAAGATTTTCTTAACTGTTACTTATTTTAAATTTAGAAATTAACTAGGGACAGTTCACATAAATTTTTATTTGTGAACTGTCCCTAATTATACCAATCATTTTTACTATTGCTCTACATCTTTAAACTTAAATTTACTTTCATCCTCTATAAAGTTTATCAAGAATAATTCTTCATCTTTAATTTTACCTATCACGTTAACTCTTGTATCTTCAGGCAGATCTTTTTTACAAATTTGTAATTCACCTGAATATCTTAAATAGTTAAAGTTATCTATAGTTACATATCCAATTTGTCTAGGTATATTATTAAATTCATTAATTTTATCTTTTACCCCTAATTCTAATCTGGATTCTACAGATCTTATAACATCGGCTGATGCGTCACTTCTATTAGAGTGAAAGTCTCTAAAAATAATTTTCTTTTCTACATCACAATTACTTAATACCTCTATATCAAATTCTATTAATTTTTCATTTACACTTCCTACACTTATTAATTCATCATCGGATGCTGTACTGTCGCCAAAAAGCACATTATTTATTCCCATTGCGTATAAATGCTTAGCTGCAATCCTTGGTGATGTTAATCTATGGATTTCTAGAGTAGGGAGTCCTTCATAAATAGGCCCCCTCTTATTAACCAAAGATGGTATAAAAGCACTTAATTCAATTTTATATTTATTTAATAATTCATTTTTTCTTTTAAATGTTTCTACAGAAATTCCAGTGTTAAGTCGCGGATAATAATTGTGGCAAGCTTGCATATTAAAATAGTTAGGTTGAAAACTTTCAAGCTCTTTTAAAAACCTTTCTGTTACAGTGCTTGCATTTATCTCAATCTTTATACCATACTTATTGTGTGTAAACTCAGCTATATCTTCACACGGAAATCCGAAATCGATTCTTAATACATCTACCCCAAGGTCCCTAATACCCTTTAAGTCTTTTTCTTTTAATTTTAAAAATTTAAATCCACTTGGTGATATATCTGCAATAACCGTCATATCTAACTCTTTTGCCCGTTTTATAACATATTTAAATTCTCCTATAACTTTTGAATAATCTGCCTCTGGTATATGTAATGAAGTAAATATCATGTTAAATCCTTGTTTTTTCGCCTTCTCCATGTACATTATGTTATCCTCTAAAGAATAATCCATTCCTAAAAAAACTGATATTCCTTTGCTCAAAAAAATCACTCCTATGTTTTCAAATCTTATATAATACTTTTATAATTATAATTTGTGAACTGTCCCCTTAATTCCTCTTAACTTAAATTTGTGAACCGTCCCCAATTATTTAAAAGATGTAGATCTTTTGATTCTACATCTTTTTAAATATGAGTACAAACCTTAGTTATCTTTTATAATGCAATATACCATTAATCATAAGTACAAATAAGTACAAATAGACTTAATCATTTTGTGTTTTTTATTTTTACAATTTTTATTTTGTATTTTGTGTGTTATGTGTTATACGAATGTATTATACAAATGTTTGCATACATGACATTATGTTTTCCGAAATTTCATACTAAAACTTAATTATTCTATTGGATCTTCAAAACCAAGTGCCATCGTAGCAATAAACCCTGCTATATAAGCAACTAGCAATCCAATTAAGAATAAGAGAGGTTTATTTGTAATGAGTGCTAAAGGTAATCCTGATAGCCCCATACCTGTTGATGCTACTTTTAAAAAGGCTTGTGTTGCTCCACCAAAAGCTCCACCTATACAAGCTCCTATAAACGGTTTCCCAAGTGGTAAAGTAACTCCATATATCAATGGTTCTCCTACCCCCATAAGTCCAACTGGGAGTGCTGATACTATAGTTTTCTTCAATCTTTGATTTTTAGTCTTTATAAGAACAGCAATTGCTGCTCCAATTTGTCCAGCTCCAGCCATAGAAAGTATTGGTAATAGTAAATTTTCACCTGTGGTTTTAAGTAAATCAGCATGTATAGGTGTAAGTCCTTGATGTAGTCCTGTCATTACAAGTGGTAAGAATGTCCCACCAAGAATAAATCCTGTAAATGCTCCCCCACCTGATATTGCAATTTTAGTAGCATTACCTATGGCATCAGATATAAATCCACCAAGAGGTTGTAATGCCAATATTGCTGCAAAGCAAGAAATCAATATAACTATAAGCGGTGTCAAAAATAAATCTAAAGATTCTGGTATAATTTCTCTTACTTTTTTTTCTAACCAACTTGAAAATGCAACAACTAATAAAACAGCTATTATTCCACCTCTACCTGGTACTAGTGGATTTCCCCATAATGTAACCTTAGTAAGGTCTGGATGTGATACTATGGCCGCCATTACACCACCAAGCATTGGTGAACCACCAAATTCCTTAGCGGCATTTACACCAACAAATAAATTTAATCCGTAGAAAACAGCATTACCTGCAATTTTCAATATACCACCTATTGGTCCAGCACCAAATCCTGGATTTAACTTTAATACAATATTTAAAATTCCTGTTACAAGTCCACAAGCTATAAATGCAGGAATAAGTGGAATAAATATACTAGATATCTTTTTAAGGAAAAGTTTAAAAGGTGTAGCGTTTTTAGCATTAATCTCTTGTTTCCTTAATTTTGCTTCATCTACTTCGCCTACTTCCATGCCAACAATTTGTCCAAATTCATTAGCAACCTTTGTAACTCTTCCTGGTCCTAGTACAATCTGAAGTTGATCTCCTTGTTCTACAATTCCCATAACCCCTTCTATTTTTTTTATAGCGTCCATATTAACTTTAGCACTATCTACAAGCGTAAGTCTAAGACGAGTCATGCAATAAGCAATCTGTAAAATATTTTCTTTTCCCCCAACAACATTGTTTATCTCTTGGGCAATAACTTTTGGTGAAGGTGTATTAGCCATGATAATTCCTCCTTAATATTTTTTTTATTTCTAAGCATGTTAGTATTAAATCTTTAAAAATAAATTCAAACAAAAAAAGCTCAAGAAATTTATAAAATACTATAAACTTCTTAAGCTCATGCCTGCACAACCAGTAACACGCTTTAAAATATTCACTCTTTACTTAATAATACTACATAATCAAGAAAATTCAATACCTTTTGAAAACATTATATGGTTATGTGTTTTTACTTGAAAGTATATTTTGTATATGGATAGTTAAATATCCAATTTCACCTTCTGGAAACTTTACATTATAATCTTTATAAACCATATCTGCTAATTTACTTGCAAGATCATAAGTTTCTTTATAGTTTTCTTTAATACTTTCAATTAAAATATTTTTTATATTAATTTTATTTCTTGATCTTTCTAGGGCAAATCTAAGATGAGTAAGCATTCTACAATATTCTAAGCTCTCTTTATTTAAATCTATATTAATGTTTTCTTCAATAAATGTTATCATATCGGATATTATAGATGTATCTATTGATGATTTTGAAACATCTTGATTGTTAATAGCAGCATGAATATGCATTGCAATAAATCCAATTTCATCCTCTGGTAAGTTTACATTTAATCCATTATTTATTATTTCCCATACTTCTTGTGCTGCTTCAAATTCTTCTTTATAAAGAAACTTTATTTCATGCAATAACACATTTTTAATCTCTATACCACTTTCTAATCTTTTTAAAGCGAAACCAATATGATCCGGTAACGTAATATGTATCTTTTCATTTAATTCTTTATGAAGTTTCTTAAAAATACTTGCTATAGCTTCTTCAGTAATCCCTATTATATTTTCATCTATGATGTTTGATAAGTTCTGAAACTTTTCCCTATTATAGTTATCTACAAGAAAAAACTCCTTTTCTATATTGTTAACATTAATTATACTATCTCCAGATTTAATTCCAAATCCAATTCCTTTTCCAATTAAGATACATTCTTTATTGTCTTTGGTGCATAAAACCACATTATGATTAAAGGGTCTTAAGACCTTATACATTTTTCTACCCACTATTGCGCCCCCTCACCATAGTATATTAAAACTTACCACAGTAATATCTAAATGTGCCTTTTTCTTTATTATTTTTTCTGTATAATTCTGAACTGTCCCCATATTACATAATTGAGAACCGTCCTTAAATCCACTTATATCTAAAACCTTTTAAAGATTCTATAATTGTGAACTGTCCCCTCTTTTTCTTAAGAGTTCTATAATTGTGAACTGTCCCCCACCTTTTCCTTGTGGTTTTTTATAAATTTATCTAAGTACACTTTTACCACTGCTATTATTGGGACAAACAAAACCATTCCTATTGGTCCATATAGTCCACCACCTAATGTAACTGCGAAGATTACTAAAAATGGACTTAATCCAACTTTTCCGCCTATTAACTTTGGATCTAGGTACCATGCGTCAAATTGTTGTAAAATTAGCAAGAAGATTAGCGAAACCATGGCTTTTATAGGACTGAAGAATACATTTATTATGAATGCTGTTACCATTCCTATAAATGGTCCAAAGTAAGGTATCATATTAGTAATTGCAACAATAACTGCTATAAGTAGGGCATAGGAAGATCCTATAATGCTTAAACCAATAAGGGCTATTACTCCTATGATTGCTGAATCTATGGCTTTAGTTCCAACATACGCTCCAACCATATTGTGTAGATTTCCTCCTAAAGATAACATTTTAATACTAAGCTTCTCTTTAAAAATTAAATAGCACATCTTTTTAAACCAATTAATTATCTTTTCTTTATCATATAATATATATATTGCTATTAAAAAGCCAAATACCCACTTTATAAAGGAGTTTGTAAAACTTATTGTTTTAGATAACATAGAATTTAAAAATGACATGCTAACATTACTTATTTTTGCTAATATATCATCAAATTTAAAACTTGAAAGTGTGGATGAATTAAGCACATCACTTAGTCTACTATTACTTATTAAATTATTAATCCACTTTTGGGTTTCTTCTGCAAAATAAGGTGTGTTTTTTATTATATCAATAATGCTATTGCTAATTTTAGGTATTAAATAAATACTTGTAATAGTAATAATACCAACTATTAATAAATAGGTTAGCAGTATACTAACTCCCCTTTTAAGCTTAAATCTTTTTTCAAATAATTTCATTATTGGATTCAATATATATGCTATTATAAAAGCATATATAAAAGGAGATATTATAGCTATCAGTTTAGTAATAGCTCCAAAAAAGTAGGCATAATTATCTATAACTTTTATAAGTACATATGCTACCACAATTGCAATAATTAAATTAAAATACTTTTTCTCTTTGTACCTTTTAATATTCAAATTCCAAGTTCCTTCCTTCGTAAAATATATCACATATTTTATTTTATTTTAAATCTTATTTCACAACTTGTCACTTTTCACAACTAGTCATTTTTTACAAACGATTATTTTTTGCTTTTATTTAAAAAATATCTTAAATTTATTTTTAAAGCTATCTTTTAATTTTAAAAACCACCATTTGTTTGATTTACGCTTATTACACCAAGATCTATTTTTATTTTAATGCTTCCATCACCTTCATCTTTTTTAAATGTATTTCCACTAATCTTTTTATTATCTACAGTTAT
This sequence comes from Clostridium algidicarnis, assembly GCF_000703125.1. Classification (NCBI taxonomy): domain Bacteria; kingdom Bacillati; phylum Bacillota; class Clostridia; order Eubacteriales; family Clostridiaceae; genus Clostridium; species Clostridium algidicarnis. The sequence continues at coordinate 450,635 of NZ_JNLN01000001.1, forward strand.
CTTGCCTTTGGATGATTCTATGTCTAATTTAGTCTTATTGCCAGATTGTAATTTTATATTCCCATTATGAGAATTTATGTCCGCTTCTTTTATTTCGCTGCTTTTCACGTTTATAGATGAAATATTTGATTTTATATTTAATTTTTCAATATCTCCTAAAATATCAGCCTTTATGTTGTTTGATGATATATTAACATTATTAGTATCCTTAATGTTAATATTACCATTATTAACATTTAAGCCTATAGATTTAAAATTGCTTAATATAAAGTTACCATTATTATTATTTATTTTAAGATCTAAATCACTCATATCATCTTCATTCTTTATTTCAGCATTATTAAAATTTAGATTTATATTACTACTACTGGGAACATAGATAAGCAAATTCATTGCCTTTATTTGGTTATCTTCTAATTTTACATATATTGTACCATCTTTATCATCCATCTTTATTTCATAACTATCATCAAAATAATCATCAGACACGTTAATATCTCCAACTATTCTAATACTGTCACCTGCGGACCTTCTTAAAGTTATTTTTGCATTTACTCCATCTATCTTTATATTTTTATTTAAACTGTAAAGTTCCTGGTCTACATTTATTTTTCTTCCATCACTATATTTATCTATGTTAAATTCTTTGACTTCATCCTTATCAAAGCTTTTAAATTCATCAATAACGTTAATCTTAAATCCATAAAATCCTTCCATAATTATAAAAATTATTATAACAATTATTATTCCAAAATTAAATGAATGACTTACCTTATCATGTTTTTGTGTTCTGTTAACTAAAAGATACTCTATTCCAAGTATAATAAATATTCCTGGCCAAAACTTAAATATGGTCATTGACATAGCAGGATCTATTTGTTTAATAATCAGTACAGCACCTAAAAATATCAATGATAACGCTAATGTAAATGTACCTACCTTTTTCATTTATTTCACTCCTTACCCACTTAAATATTTATTATATTATATTATAAATATATCACACTTTAATGTATTTGTATTTCAAAATATATATAAATTAATACCATTAAATATAAGTAAATCAAAAAATAGCTTGTATAAAATAAGCATTATACAAGCCATTAGATTAATTTAATAAATTATATTCTAGGTTTTTTATATATCATTTACATAACTTCCAATAGTTCTTCTTGGTTTTTCTACATACCTTTCCTTTTCTAACTCTTCATCTGCTTCCACTTGTCTTTCATCCATTATAGAAAGTCCAGTTTTTAAATAGTAAGCGCCAGTAATTGCTGAAATTATATCTGCTGCTGGATAAGAAATCCATGTTCCTTTAACTCCGAATAATCTCATGAATATAAACAGTATTGGAATGAAGATAAGTAACTGTCTATATATTGACAGAATTAATGACAACCTTGCCTCTTCAATAGCTTGATAATAATATATAGCTACAAAGTATATACCGACACAAGGAAATATTGATATTACAATCCTAAAGTCCTTTACAGCCTCTGACAATATATCTGCTTCCTTTATAAAGCTTCCTAAAACCGGTGTTGAAAATACCATCATGCTTACCCAAACCACTATAGACGTTAAAGTAACTGCTACAGTTGACCTTTTTACTACTTCTTTAACCCTTTCATAGTTCTCAGCTCCATAGTTATATGCAACAATAGGTTGCATTGCGGATGTGATTCCAAGCATTGCAATATACATAAACATAGATACCCTTGAGACCACACCAACTATAATTATTGCTGTATCCCCATGAGCACTGAGTACATTATTTAATATAACCGCTACAACAGCATCTGATATTTCTATTATAAACGTAGAAAATCCTATAGTTATTATAGATTTTGTAATATCGCCTTTCAAATTTAAACTTAAAGAAATATTAAAATTCTTTTTTATCTTTAGAAAATGATAATACGCATACGCTGCCGACAAAACTTGTGATGCTACTGTTGCAATTGCTGCACCTTTAACACCAAGTGGTATTGCAACAACAAATATATAATCTATAATTATATTACAAACTGCACCTATAGATATAGCTATTAAGTTAGCCCTTGAATTACCTAAGGCAATTAATATATATCCTATTATTACAGTAAAGCTCTGAAATATTCCACCTATTATTACAATACTAATATAATCATTTGCATAAGGATATATAGTATCTGTAGCTCCTAAAAAATTAATTATATTACTTTTAAAAATAAATATAAGTGCTATTATAATAGACATGCTTATTAACATTAATGTTAAAGCATTTGCTATGATATATTTTAGTTTAGATTGGTCTTTTTCTCCAAGTGCTCTAGCAACCGCCGTTGATGCACCTACAGCTATTAAAAGTCCAATGGATATCATAAGTCTTTGCACTGGGAAAGCTATAGTAAGTCCTCCTATTGCTGTGGCTCCTATAGCCCTTCCTACAAACATGGTATCCACCATATTATAAAGTTCTCCTACTAATAATGATATTATTGCTGGTATGGCAATCTTTAATAATACCTTTGTAATATTGCCCGTGGCGAATTCTTCCCCACTTTTGGCAATAGACTTACTGCTTAATGCCACACTAATCACGTCTCCTTTTAATTAATTGTTGTAAATTTCTTGTAATAGAGACTTAATTTTGCATAAAAATTAAACATTAAAATCAATAATTTTCATACGGTATTATGTATTCAATATACAATTTTTAAATTTATATTTTAATATATACTAATATTAAATTTATATTAAAATATAAATTCACATTAAAACTCTATACTATAATTGTATTAGAAAAGAGCACTTAAGTACACTCACTTAAATGCTCAGAATAAAGTACTATTTTGCTTTGTTTGAAAAGGAGACTTATATGCAAATAAACAAAAAACCACCTTAATAATCGTATTTTTGTACCCTTTTAAGTTCAAAAAGTGTAGCTCCATAACCTTTTACCTTACTTACTATGTTAAATACGGAACTCTTTTTGGCAAAATTGAAAGATATGTTAGGAAAAGATGCCTTTTTAAAAAGTTCTAACTCTTCATCATTTATTCTGTTTGGTTTTCCAAAACTTATCCAATAGTTGTATACAGATCCTATTGATTCATTTATCTCATATTTAGTTATAGTATAATCATCCATTAGATTTATTATATTTATAGAAAAGTTTCTTTCAGCTATATTTTTACTTCCTCTTCTTTTTAGAATATCATGAAAAGATATTATTTTATCTATATCTTCATTATAAGTATAAATTAATATTTGAATATCATCTCCAGATTTAGTTACAATATACCCTTCACCTTTTTCAATTAAGGTATTACCAAGTTTAGCTAATAAATAATAAGCATAATATGAAGGTTTTCTTATTCCATTTTGAGTTATTATACCGTTATCCCCCATAAATATTTCATTATTTAAATCCTTATCAAAATCTGTTTGATCAAATGCCTTAAAATAAAATCTATTACCATTTAAAGAGTTTTCAATTATATGAGGTATCATATAAGAAGTATCATATATAGCATCTCTATTTGTAACATCCATTTTTACATTTATTAATTCGAAGTGGCACTCTAAAAGCTCTTTTAATTCTCTAATGTCTTCTAATTGATCCATGGCCTCCAACTCTTCTAAATTAGAAAGTTGAATCCTCCACTTACCCACCTCATAATCTCCATAAAGTTCTCTAAAAAACTTTATAAAACTTTTAAGTGCGCTAACTCCTTCTGAGGAAAACATAGATTTTTCTAATACTATAAAGGGCCTTAAATTAATAGACAATAAAAATGCTATTACTCTTCTTACTTCTTGCCAATTATAAAAATCACTATATCCTATAGCAACTCCCATTTCTTCTGAAAAAACCTTATCTATTAATGCATATTTAAACTCTATATCATTTTGTATTGATGTAATAAATGTTCTTTGTTTTTCCTTTAATAAATCCCTTGAATCACCAAGATTTATGAAGTCATTAAACTCTTCCTCAAAACCTTTTCCCTCTGATGATGCATCTACATTTAATTTAAATATTCTATCCTCATAATTAAATCTATCATAATCTTCAAGATATAATAACATATACTGTAAGGATTCATTTAAATCTAAGACTTCAATTTTCTTCATATTTTCTAAAACTTTTTCATCTACCTTATACTTTTTTCTATACTGAAAAGGCGTACATTCATAATGCCTTTTAAAATGCTTATTAAAATATCTTATATGAGAAAACCCAAGTTCATCCGATATTTCAGATATAGTTTTATCAGAATCTAAAAGTAGCTTTACAGATTCTTCAACTCTAGTTAAATTTAAAAAGTCCTTAAATCCATACCCTACAGTGTTTTTTATTTCATGGGAAAGATAGTAGGAACTCAAATATTCTTTCTTTGCTATATCCTGTAGACTTATCTTATCTTTGTAGTTATTATATATATATCTAACAATTCTATCGTACCTTTCAAATTGTTCACCATTTTCCTTTAAATCTTCCTTTTCATATATTAATTGATGAAAGTTATTTATTAGATGATATAAAAGTTCTACTAAAGTATCATCTATATAGTCCTCATACTTATCTCCTTTTTGAATAACCTCACACAAAATTATAGATAAATATCTTCTAAGAATATGATGTTTTTCATCTTCTTGAGCACCCTCTTCTGAAGAGTTTGTATAAAAAAATACACTTCTTATATCGTTAAAATATTTCTCGAAAAAGTTAGGGTCTATTTGAAACATTAAAACCTTGTTAGAATCTCCCATGCTTTCGTAGCTATGAGCTTCATCACAATTAATTATTTCAAGTTCTCCTTTTTCTAGTTCATATATTTCCGTTTCTATTGTTATCCTAAGTTTACCTTCAAGCACATATAAAATTTCTACACAATCATGCCAATGTATTGGATAACCCTCTATATTAAGCAAAGAAACATTTACTGGAGTTTCTTTTAAGTAACTTATATATTCTTTTCTCATTTTTCCTCCTGTATACAACATCTTATATATTAATTTTATTCATATCTATTATACTATAAAATCTTAGTTCATATGAAATATTAGGTAACAGTGTATCTAAAATTAAGTATAATCTATTTATATTGTGATTTTTACATTATTCTACTTATTAAAAGTATTTTCAGCAATATATTTCCCGGGAAAATACTTTTGAAATATCAAAATGCAATAATATGATACCCTTTTAATTAATATTAATTACTTTAATAAGCCAGTGATATTTCTAATTTTATTAAAGCTTTTAAACTTCACTTTGAAATATAAAAACTCACTCTAGCTAGAAGTGAGTCTTTAAAATACCATTATCTTTATTGTCTTTATTATCTTTATTACCTCTATTAATTTTTATACTAATAAATTTATGTTAAACACCTTCAAAAACATTGCAATTATTATTTTACCTCATACTTTTTTATATAAAAGCTATGATAACCATTATTCTACCTTATACCTTTTTATATACAAACTTTTCATTGTTTGGGTTAAGAATATATAGCATATTATTATAACTGACAATATTAAATAATAGGTAACTGGTAATTTAGTAAATCCAAAAGCAGATGCTAGTGGTGAGTTAATTAATATTATTCCAGCTGCTACTATTAGTAGTGAAGTTATAGTAAGTGGCTTACTTGCTCTACTTTGTATAAATGGAATTTTATTTGTTCTTATAACATGAATTATTAGTGTTTGGGTTATAAGTGATTCTAAAAACCACCCTGATTGAAACAAAGCTGGATTATGAAAAGCATGAAATCCATATAACATTATAAAATAAGTAGCGTAATCGAATATAGAACTTATAGGACCTATATGGAATATATACCTTTTTATTTCTTCTATATCCCATCTTCTTGGTATCTTTATCCACTCTTCGTCTACAGTGTCTGTAGGTATTGTAGTTTGAGAAATATCATATAATAAATTATTTGTCAAAACTTGAATTGGAAGCATTGGTAAAAACGGTACAAATATACTTGCACCTATAACGCTAAACATATTTCCAAAATTAGAGCTTGATGTCATCTTTATATATTTAACTATATTACCAAATATCCGTCTTCCCTCGAGCATAGCCTCTTCTAATACTAATAAATTATTTTCTAAAAGTATCATATCTGAAGATTCCTTTGCTATGTCTACGGCTGTATTTACAGAAATACCTACATCTGCTACTTTAAGAGCTGGTGCATCATTTATTCCATCTCCCATAAAACCAACTACGTGACCTTTCTTTTGAAGGGCTCTTATGATTCTTTCTTTATGCATTGGTGAAAGCTTTGCAAATATTGTTGTGTTTTCTGCCTTAACTTGTAGTTCTTCATCAGATAGCTTATCTACATCACTACCAAGTAGCAATGAATCTGCTTTAAGATTTACTTCTTTACATATTTTTCGAGTTATAATTTCATTATCCCCTGTTAACACCTTCACATCTACATTATATTTATGGAATTTAGCTATAGCCTCTTTTGAGGTGTCCTTTGGTGGATCTAAAAATGCCATAAAGCCAAGAAGTGTTAAATTCTTTTCATCTTCTACAGAATATTCCTTTTTATCCGCATTTCTAACCTTATAAGCAATTGCTATAACCCTAAATCCATCTTCATTTAAAATTTTAACTATAGAGTTTGTTTCCTCTATCATTTCCCCCTTAAAGGTTTCAGTTCCATCTTTTGTTTCATAATTATTACATAGGCTTAAAACTTCTTCCACAGCCCCTTTGCATATTAAAACATCTTCCATCCTTTTATTTCTTACAACTACAGACATTCTTTTTCTCATAAAATCAAAGGGTATCTCATCTATTTTTTCATACTTTCCATCAATATTAAAATCTTCTCCATCTAATTTATGTTCTAATATGGATTCATCCATCATATTTTTTAATCCTGTTTGATAAAAACTATTTATATATCCATATTTCAAAACTCTACTACTATCTTCCCCATATATATTTAAATACTTTTCTAATATTACTTTTCCACAAGTTATAGTTCCTGTTTTATCTGTACATAAAATATCCATAGCTCCAAAATTTTGCAAGGCATTTAATCTTCTTACTATTACCTTTTTCTTAGACATTGCAATAGCACCTTTAGATAAATTAACTGTAACTATCATTGGAAGCATCTCTGGTGTTAATCCAACCGCCACTGCTATTGCAAACAAAAAGGAATCAAACCAATTACCTTTTACAAATCCATTTATTAAAAAAACTAAAGGGGCAATAATAAATATAAGTTTTATCATAAGCCAGACAAACTTATTTATTCCCTTGTCGAAATCTGTAATTTCTTGTTGTCCGCCAAGCTTACTTGTAAGTTTACCAAAGTAAGTTTTATTACCTGTATTTAAAACTATTGCTATTGCTGTACCACTTTCAACGTTAGTACCCATAAAGCATAAATTAGTATTTTCAAAATCATTATCATATTCTTTATCACTTACAATCTTTTCAACAGGCAAGGATTCACCTGTAAGTGCAGATTGATTTACAAATAAATCTTTAGATGTTATTATTTGTACATCTGCTGGTATCATGTCCCCTGAAGAAAGGTGTATTATATCTCCAGGTACTATTACCTTAAGCGGAATCTCATTTGCTTTTCCATCTCTTATAACTGTTGCTGTGGTTCTTACCATAGACTTTAATTGTTCTGTTGAATTATCCGCCCTAACTTCTTGAACAAACTTTAAAACTACACCTAAACTCACCATTACTCCCATTACTATAGCGGCCTTATTATCACCACTTAAATAGGAAATTAAAGCTAATGCCATAAGTAATATTACAAGTGGATTTTTTATATTTTCATATATTCTTTTTATTATAGTAGGTTTCTTTTCACTTTCTAATTCATTAAATCCATACTCATCTAATCTATCTTCTACTTCCTGTTGTTTTAATCCCTCTAAGGAGCTATTAAGTTTTTTTAATAATATCTCTGTATTTTTACTTTCAAAATTATTTAACATCTCTTTTAATACCATAGTAATTCTGTTGTTAAAAATCTATAACTCCTATAATTTTCATAAAATTATAATCTTTATGAGATCTCAAAATAATTATGAATGCTGTAAATTACGCCTCTCACTTTATAATGTTATAATCTTAGTAAAATTTTAATTATATAAATCATATAGTTTCTATAGGAACTTATAGATGTCCTACAACAGTTCACCTCCTTTTATTATGCATCACTATCCTCTCCTAGATGAATATCCGGAAGGGGGTCTATGCCATCTGATTGATTTTCACTTTTTTCATTTTCACTATTAATAATACTTTCTCCCAAGAGTACTCACCTCCTTAAAATAGAAAAATCTCTTCACCCAGCGGATGAAGAGATTAAATTGCTCATGAAAAATAAAGACTACTTCATTCGTTGAGCTTTAGCACTATATAACTTTGGCTTTGTTTTAAAACATACCAGCTACATTAAGTAAAGCCTTAATCGACAGTACCTGCTAACCCGTTGGCGTCTCTCGACATTTCTGGGCAGTAGCTTATATTTATATAGTAACCTCACCTAACAATTCTATATTAATTTTTATTTTGTATAATTCATTTTTACTTCTTTATAATAAGACTAAGATTTTTAAAAGTCAATCATTAACATAAATAAACATTATATTTACAATTAATATAAGCTATGCCTTATACTAATATATTAGGTCTTTTTCTTTCTGTGATTACTTTGTTGATTCTCTCTTAGTTTTGTTTACGTCCATTATCTTTTTTACTATGTAGTCATAGCCTTTAGGTGAATGTGGTATTAAACAATTTGAACAATCCTTTATACCATTGATATCATTTTTATTTCCACCGCAATCTTCTAAAAGATAAAGTGGACAATAGCAAAACAAACAGTTAAATTCTTCTTCATTTTTAACTTTGTGACAAGGAAAGTACTGACACCCGTCATTTTTAAAAAACCTATAATTATTATCCATACAAACTCCCCCTATTTAAAACTACATCTTAAAATTAACTTATATAAATAAGTTGTGTCTATAGTTTCTAATTAATAACCTTATTTTAGATTGTTTGTTAAAAACTTTATAAAGCTATTATATATTAATATCATTAATATAACCTAAATATACATATTAAAAATTTAATTGTCAACCTTTTAGATTATACTTTAACTACCTATTAGTAGTATTAATCACCACCAGCATAAATAACGGAGATTTCCCCTATATCTTTGTAAAATACTCATTAATTTTATTTCCCCATGCTTACTCCTTTTGCCTTAACTTTTAAATTTGTCTTTTTACTACCTCTAAATTTCCCTCAGAAGTATATCCTGCATACATGATATGCTTTACATCATTTATATTTCTATTCTTAAGTTCATTAATAAGCCATGCTTCATCCTTATTTATGATGCTTAAATTCTGATTTAATATAGCACCATCTAATATAACCTCTATAGTCATTCCCTTATATGGTACCTTTATATTTAAATCCTTAAGGGTTACCTCCCTACTTTGTGAATTTTTAAGTACACTAAGCTCACCATGTGCTTCAAGCAAAGCGAACTCCACTTCACTTAATTCAAATATACCCTTTTCTCTTAGTTGCATCAACAAATCACCAATATTGTATCTAACCTTTTTCATGTTTTTTTCATTTACAACTCCATTTTGTATTATTATAACGGGATCACTCTCTATAAGCTTTCTTGTCCTTATACTTTTTAAATTGATGTTACCTATAATTATAGGTAACATGCTCCAAACTAATAAAGCAATTATAGTGTCATACATACTTATATCTCTATCTATAATTCCTGATCCCGCTATAGATCCTATGGTAATTCCAACTATATAGTCAAAAAATGTTATCTGAGAAAGCTGTTTTCGACCCATAAGCCTTGCAAGTATAAGTAATATAAAAAAAGTTGCTACAGATTTTATAAAAACATATAAATAATTCATTTTTACTCACCTTTTCTTTTCGTAAACTTTATCTTTTTATTATTTAGTCTTTGTATCTTCTATGTTTTTATTCCTATAATACTATTAAAATCCTTCTAATCACCTTAATGGTTAATAATTGTATAGTCCTTAAACATTATATAAATATATCTATACCCTTAAAATTGACGCCTCTTGTAATTGAAAAAAATATTTTTCATAATCTTTAAACTTTTTATAACAAATATTTATTACATACCTACAAATTAAGTATGATTTGTTATAATCTAAAGAGATGAACTTAAATAAAAGGAGGACATTTTATATGGAACTAAAAAAAATCAATGGAAATAGCTATTATGTACCCTCTGGTACTAATATTGGAGTATATACATTTAAAAATAAAAACTGCATACTTATAGATACTGGTATAAATAATACCTCTGCCAGGAAAGTAGAAGAAGCTTTATCAGAAAACAACTTGCATCCTAAATATATAATAAATACCCATAGCCACCTAGATCATTGTGGTGGAAATAATTACTTTTTAAATAATTATCCAGGATGCATAACCTACGCTTCTTTAAAAGAAAAGATATTTATGGAGAACCCTGAGATTATGCCCTATGCATTATTCTCATCTTACTCTGCTAAAGAACTAAAAAAATCTAATACACCTATAAATGTTGATGAAGTATTAGATTATGGTATAAATAAAATTAATGATGAAAAAATAGAAATAACTTCGCTAAAAGGTCACTCTATGGAACACATAGGAATAATAACTCCTGATAAAGTATGTTATCTTGGAGATTCCATATTCAGCGAAGAAATCATAAAAAGACACCCTTTTCCTTACCTATATAATATAGAGGAATCATTAAATACCTTAGAATATATAAAGACTTTAGATGCTGACTACTTTATGGTAAGCCATGCAAAAATCATCTATTCTAAAGATGAAATAATAAATCTTGCAGATATAAATATAGAAAACATACACAAATATATAAATCAATGTTTAGAACTCTTAGATCAACCATTAACAAGGGAAGACCTCTTAGAAAGCATTGCCTTATTAAATGATATAAACTTAGGTTTTAATGAATATTATATAAACTTAGGTGCTACCTCAGCTTTTATATCTTATCTGTTTAATAAATTATTAATCGGTTTTTCTACAGAAGATGGTAAGCTATATTATTTTAAAAAATAGTCTGTTTATTATCAAAATCATCAACAAAACATTGTATAAACTATAAATACTTGTGAACTGTCCCAAATTATTTACCAAGTATTTATAGTTATGAACTGTCCCCTATATTCCTTATATTTTTTCAAAAGCTATTGACTTAATATTCTGAATAATATATAATTAATTTAACAACATGAATTAGCAAAACTATCCTCTTCATATTCATAAATCGATTGTAGGAGGTGGTAAAATATTTATAAAGTAATACTTCTAGAATATTAATAAGAAAAGAGGTGAGACCACCAGAAAATTAAATTTTATAAATAAAACGCTTAAATTTGTTTTCCTCTTTGCAAAGGGTTAATTATAAATATAACCATTAAGTAATATATAAGAGTGAATAACAAATGGACATTACGGAAGGAGACTCCATATTGACAGATACAGAAAATAGTCCGCCAAAAACCAATGAAAGTTAGAGCGCTTACTAAAGGTATTTATATAGATAGTAAGCACTCTAACTTTTTAATTTTATTAACTCATATTCAATAACTTTTAATACTTAAACCTGTAAAGATAATTAAAATAATACTTGGATCAATTCTTCTTTTGTAATATTAGACATATAATTAGACATGTCTACATCTTTTAAGGCTTCAATAACAGAAGCTTTTTCGTGTTTTATTCCTTTAAGGGTATTTTCTAAAGTTATTATATCTTCTCTGCCGAAGAAATCTCCATATATTTTAATTTCATTAATAACTCCAAGCTTTACATCAACATTACATTCTACTGTTCCACCTTTAAACTTCTTTTCTTCTTTAAAGTTATACTTAGGTGACTTACCAAAGTTCCAATCCCAGGTACTGTACTTTTCTTCTCTAAGCTTTTCTATAGTCTTTATTTCTTGTTCATTAAATTCTTCAATCTTTGCCCCTTCTTTAATAGCTAAGTGGTGAAATATTTCATCTTTAAATTCTAATACATCCATAGGATTATGTTTAAGATGATCACTTATATTTGTAACCCTGCTGCTAATGGATTTTACGCTTTTATCTGTAAATTTAATAGGTTTTGAAATAAGGGCTTTACTTAAGTCGGACATACTAGAAGAAAATAATAAGGTTCCATGATGCATTACCCTGTTTTTGTACTTACACTGAGCATTTCCTGAGAATTTCTTACCTTCTATCAAAAGGTCGTTTCTTCCTGAAAACTCAGCCTTAACTCCAAGTTCATGTAAAACTTCAATTATTGGCTTCACAAACTTTTCAAAATCATTAAAACTTTGTCCATCGTTTACTATAAAGGTGAAGTTTATATTTCCAAGATCATGAAATACGGCTCCACCTCCTGTAAGTCTTCTAACAACCTTTATACTATTTTCAGTTATGTAATCTAAATTTATTTCAGAAAGAGTGTTTTGATTTTTCCCAACAACTATGCAAGACTCGTTTCTCCAAAGCATAAAATATTCCTCATCAGTATGCTTTAATAAATATTCTTCTGATGCTAAATTAAAATAAGCGTCTGTATTTAAATTATTTATATATCTCATGAAATTTCTCCTTTGATTTTATGTAAGATTTTAATAGTTATTATGATTTATTAAAAATATTTATGTATATAATATTTCAAAAAATATCTTATGAATAAAATATATCCAATCTTTTGTCTTTTATTTTTTGCCCTTTATCCATATCTAATGTCTTTTATAACTAAAATCCACATACCCTTAGGTTACTCTAAGAATATGTGGAAGCTAGTATTATTTCTCTCATAACATCATAAGTTTTTTTATTTTCTAGGAGGTGCTATATGAATTGCTTCTTTCTTCAATCCTAAAGCAGCTTCATAAAATGCTTCGCTTAATGTTGGATGTGCATGAACTGTCTTCTTTATATCCTCTACACCAAGCTTATTATTTATTGCAAGTGCACCTTCATGAATTAGGTCAGAAGCATGTGGTCCCATAATATGTACTCCTATTATGGTATCATCTTCTTTAAGTGATAATATTTTAATGAATCCATCTCCTTCTCCAAGAGATAATGCTTTTCCGTTAGCACCAAACATAAATTTACTTGCATTATATTCTAGTTCTCTTTTTTTAGCCTCATCTTCAGTAACCCCAACTGAAGCGATTTCTGGGAATACAAATATGCAATCTGGTATTATTGCTTCATATTTTTTATTTGTAAGTCCAGCTATATGTTCTACCGCATAAACTCCTTGACTTGATGCAGCATGAGCTAAAAGTGATATACCGTTCACGTCCCCAATGGCATATATCCCCTCTATATTAGTTTTAAGATTCTCATCTACCCTTATTCCCTTTTTATCCATATCTATTCCTAATGATTCTATATCCAAGCCTTTTACATTGGCTCTTCTCCCCTTAGAAATCAATATTGTATCTGCAGTTATAGACATTTCTCCCTTTTTACCCTCGGCTTTTACCACAAGTTTTTCACCTTGTCTTTCAATAGATTTTACATCTACTGATGATTGAACTTCTATGCCTTGTTTCTTTAGATAAGCAGAATATCTTTTTGTAATATCACTATCTACAGATGGAAATATTGTTGTTGAAGCTTTAATAACTTTAACCTTAGTTTTCATAGCATTAAATATTCCAGCGAATTCTAATCCTATTACGCCTCCTCCTAAAATTACTAACTCTTCTGGTATTTCCTCAAATTCTAAAAGTTCATCACTAGTTACAACACCTTTTTCCTCAATACCTTTTATGTTAGGCATATAAGGAACAGATCCCGTAGCTATTATAATATTTTTAGTTCTCATATCCTGCACACCATCTGCAGTCTTAACAGTAACTGTATTTTTATCCTTTAAAGTAGCTTCTCCAGAAATAACTTCTACCTTATTAGCTTTTAAAAGTTGTTCTACTCCTAATACTAGCGTATGTACAACTTTGTTTTTTCTATCCTGTACCTTTGCTACGTTTATGCTATAATCAGAAACACTTATTCCGAACTCATCTATATTTTCTAATATGTTAAGTATTTCTGCATTTCTATAAAGAGCCTTTGTGGGTATACAACCTCTATTAAGACACGTACCGCCTAACTTATCTTTTTCTATTACTGTAACGTTAAGCCCGAGTTGGGCTGCTCTTATAGCAGCCACATATCCTCCTGGGCCTCCTCCTATTATAATTATATCCTTATCCATTATATATTCTCTCCTCCTAATTCTCTTTGCTCCATTTTACAATTGGAGTTCTTGCAGCTTTTACCTCATCTAGTCTTCTAACTGGAGTATTGTGAGGAGCTGTTTTAAAGATTTCAGGATCTTTTTCTGCTTCTTTAGCTATTTTAATCATAGCATCAATAAACTCATCAATAGTTTCTTTGCTCTCAGTTTCAGTAGGCTCTATCATAAGTGCATTATCAACTATAAGAGGAAAATAAATTGTTGGTGGATGGAATCCGTAATCTATAAGCCTCTTTGCAACATCAAGGGTTGAAACCCCTGTTTCTTTATTTTTTATTCCTGCAAATACTATTTCATGTTTACATACTTTATCAATAGCTATTTTATAGTAATCTCTCAGGCTTTCTTTAATGTAGTTAGCATTAAGAACAGCAACTTGTGAAGCTTCTTTTAATCCATCGCTACCTAAAGTTAATATATAAGTATAAGCCCTTACCATAACTCCAAAGTTTCCATAAAAATTCTTTATCTTACCTATAGACTCTGGTTTATTATAATCTAAGGTAAATACTTCATTTACTTTTTTAACTGTTGGACTAGGTAAGAACTTTTCTAATTCTTTCTTAACTCCAACTGGTCCTGATCCTGGGCCTCCTCCACCATGAGGTGTAGAGAATGTTTTATGAAGATTTAAATGACATACATCGAATCCCATATCTCCAGGTCTTGTAATTCCCATTACTGCATTTAGATTAGCTCCATCATAATAAAGCAATCCACCTGCTTCATGAACAAGATCTGCTATTTGTCTTATATCTTTTTCAAACAAACCTAATGTATTAGGATTTGTAAGCATAAGACCAGCTATCTCATCATTTAACACAGATTTTAATGCCTCAATATCTACGGTACCATCTTTATTTGATTTTGCTTCTATTATATCGAATCCAACTACTTTTGCACTAGCTGGATTAGTTCCATGAGCTGAGTCTGGGACTATTATTTTAGTTCTCTTTTTATCGCCTCTACTCCTATGATATTGTTTAATTATCATAAGCCCTGTAAGTTCTCCATGAGCACCAGCCGCTGGCTGAAGAGTAAATGCATCAAGTCCTGTAATTTCGCATAAATTTCCTGATAGATTATACATAAGTTCTAGAGCACCTTGTATTTGATCTTCTTTTTGATAAGGATGAATTCTAGAAAAACCATTTAAAGCTGCCATATCTTCATTTATCTTAGGATTGTATTTCATAGTACAAGATCCTAGTGGATAAAATCCTACATCTACACTATAGTTTTTATTAGAAAGTGCTGTGTAATGTCTTACTACATCAACTTCACTAACTTCTGGTAATGCTATTTCATCATCTCTTAAAAGGTCCTTTGGAAGCAACTCTTCAAGCTCCATATCTGGAACATCTAACTTTGGAAGTGAATATGCTTTTCTTCCGTCTTTTGAAAGTTCAAATATTAATTTACTATAATCTCTCATCTATATCACCTCCATTACCTTAACTAGCTTATCTATATCAGATTTACTTCTTTTTTCTGTGACACATAAAAGCATAGAATTTTTATGATTTTCGTAATTCTTTGTTATATTGTATCCACCTAATATGCCTTTATCTTCAAGACCTTCATTAGCTTTATCTACATCTTTATCTAAAGCTACTGCAAATTCTTTAAAGAAAGGTTTATCTTTAAATAAAGGTTTTACTTTACCAGATTCAATCAACTTGTTATAAGCATAATGAGATTTTTTTATACACTGTTCTGCCACTTCTTTAATTCCTTGTTTTCCAAGTGTAGACATATAAATAGCTGCTGATATAGCATTTAATGTCTGATCTGAACATATATTTGAAGTTGCCTTTTCACGTCTTATATGTTGTTCTCTTGCTTGAAGAGTTAATACAAAACCTCTTTTTCCATCTACATCTTCAGTTTGACCAACTATTCTTCCTGGTAATTTTCTCATAAGCTTAGAAGTTGCTGTCATGAATCCTACACAAGGTCCTCCAAAGTTTATATTTTGTCCTAGCGCTTGTCCTTCTCCCACTGCAATATCCGCCCCTAGTTTTCCTGGGCTTTTAAGTATACCAAGTGAAATTGGATCCACACTCATTATGAAAAGTGATTTATTGTCATGTATTATTTTTTCAGCCTCACTGACATCTTCTATTATTCCAAAGAAATTAGGACTTTGAATTAATACTCCTGCAGTATCTTTGTCCATAAGACCTTTTAAACTTTCTATATCTGTAGTACCATCTTTTTCTTCTATTTCAACATATTCTACATCTCTAAATTTTAAGTAGGTATCTAAAACCTTTCTTGTTTCAGGATTTACTGTTTTAGATACTAATACCTTTTTCCTTCTAGTTGACACAGATGTTAATATTGCTGCTTCTGCTGCTGCTGTTGGTCCATCATACATTGATGCATTTGCTACATCTAAGCCTGTAAGCTCGCAAATCATACTTTGGAATTCAAATACTCCTTGTAATGTTCCTTGGCTTATCTCTGGTTGATATGGAGTATAAGCTGTATAAAATTCAGATCTAGATACTAAATGCTTTATTACTGCTGGTATATAATGGTCATAAGCACCTGCCCCTAAGAAACAAATATAATCATCTATGCTTTTATTCTTTCTTGCAAGTTCACTAACCTTATTAGATACTTCTATTTCAGAAGATGACTTTTCAATTTGAAGCTCTTTATTTAATAAAACGTTTTCTGGAATATCTTTAAAAAGATCTTGCATAGTTTTAACACCTATGATTTTAAGCATTTCTTCCTTATCTTGGTCTATATTTGCGATATAAGGATACATATTTTACCCCTCCTTATTACATAACTCCTGATAATTTTCAGCATTTATTAATTCGTTTAATTCTTCTTTATTAGTTACTTCTACACATAATAACCAATTATCATATGGATTATCATTTAAAACACTAGGATCATCTACTACTTCCTCATTAATTTCTAATACCTTACCGCTAATTGGCATAAGAGAATCTGAAGCTGCCTTTACTGATTCAATAACTCCAAACACTTCTTCCTTTTCCAATTCACTATCTATCTCTGGTAATTCAACAAATACTATAGATCCTAAAGAATGTTGAGCAAAATCTGTAAGTCCTATATAAGCTTTATCCCCTTCTACCTTTACCCAATCATGATCTTTTGTATATAATAGATCTTTTAAAACTTTCATATTTAATACCTCCTATTTACTTTTAGTTTGTTTATTATAAAACTTTTTACTTATTATAGTTGCTTTTAATTTTCTATTTCTTACTTGGATATATATTTCTTTACCCATTTCAGAATTCTCAGTATTTATTAATGCACAACCAATATTTTTCTTTAATGTTGGAGAGAAATATCCTGTAGTAACTATCCCTATTTCTTTTCCATTTTCATCTACTACATTATATCCATGTCTTGCAATTCCTTTGTCTGTCATTTCAAAACCAATAACTTTTCTCTTTAAACCTTCAGCTTTTTGTTTTTGTAAAACATCTTTACCAATAAACTCTTCTTTATTTAATTTAACAAAATATCCAAGACCACCTTCTAGTGGAGTTATATCTTGAGAAATTTCATTTCCGTATAAAGGAAGGTTTGCTTCGAATCTTAAAGTGTCTCTAGCTCCAAGTCCTATAGGCTTAACTCCATCCGCTTTTCCTTCTTTTAATATTGCATCCCATAAGGTTACAATTCCTGAAGGTTCCATATATATTTCAAATCCATCTTCACCGGTATATCCTGTCCTAGATACTAAACAATCTATACCTTTAATTTTAACATTTCTCTTAAAATAGAAAAATTTAATTTCTGATAAATCTACATCTACCATTCTTTGAAGTATTTCTTGTGCTTTTGGTCCTTGAAGTGCTAATTGAGCATATTTAGGTGAAACGTTTTCTAATTCTATATCGAAACCCTCTTTGTTGTCGCAAAGCCATTTAAAGTCTTTATCTGCATTACTAGCATTTACAACTAAAAAGTAATCACCCTCATCAAATTTGTATAATATTAAATCATCTACGACTCCACCATTTTCATAACACATTAAAGTATAAACGACTTGATTGTTTTCTAAAATTCCTATGTCATTAGTCATAATATGTTGTAAAAACTTTAACGCATCCTTACCTTTTACTGTAATTTCTCCCATGTGGGAAACGTCAAATAACCCTGCATTATTTCTTACGGCTTCATGTTCTGGGATTATCCCTTCAAACTCTACTGGTAAAAGCCACCCAGCATAATCAACTGCCTTGCCACCGTATTTTTCATATGAGTCAATAAGTGGTGTTTTCCTTAAATTATCCAATATTAGCCCCCCTATCATTTGAAATATATTATAAATAAACTTGAATTAACAAATTTATATAAATATCAAACTTACTAAGAACTGAAAATACTATAGTAACTTGTTCTTTAAGGCTATTATAAAGTTTCCTATAGAAAATTTCAATACATTTCACTGTTAATTACGAATTTTTTGAATGTTTAATTGATTATATTTTTTTACAAGATGCTCTAACTCATTTATGTGCCTTGATTCTAAGTACTTTAATTGTTCTCAATGTACTTTACTAAAAGTTTCACATTATTTTCTATAGCTGAAAAATGTGTTCTTTCATAGTGATGTGTAGAGTCTACTCCAGGTCCTATACATGCAAATTTAAAATCTCCACCTTGAAGTATAGCGTGAGTAGCATCTGAACTATAAAAATTAAAAACATCTACCCTGTAATCTATATTATTTTCTTTTGCTATACCTGAGAGTTTACGTCTTAATTCATAATCATAAACACTCTTTCTATCTTTAGCTGCAATGGTTACAGCATACTCTGAAGACTCTTGTCCCTTTCCTACCGGTGCTATATCAATAGCTACCATTTCTTTAACTTTATCTGATATATTGTTACCTGATACTCCATGTCCCATTTCTTCATAATTACTAATATAAAACTCTGTAGTACAACATGGTGTTATTTTGTTTTCTTTTAAATATCTACATACTTCAAATACCATTGCCACTGCTAACTTATTATCTAAATATCTAGATTTAACAAAGCCACTTTCTGTTATCTTTGTTCTTGTATCCATATAAATAAAATCACCAACATTTATACCAATATCCAATACATCTTCTTTTGTTTCTACCTTTTCATCTATTCTTATTATCATATTATTTTCATTTCTACTTAAATTTGCGACTTCTTGTCCGTATATGTGAGTAGATGCGGTTCTAGGCATAACGGATCCACTTATCTCACGTCCGGATTCAGTTATTATATGACAATTTTCTCCTTCAATAGAACCAAAGCACCCTCCACCTATTCTTTTATATTTAAGCTTACCATCAGCTTCTATTTCCTTTACCATAGCTCCTAATGTATCCATATGAGCAGATATTATTATTTCTTCCTCGGTGTTTTTCCCCTCTAACGTAGCAATTAATGCACCTTTTTTTGTTATAACTGTTTTCAATCCTAGCTTTTCAAAATCTAATCTAGCTTCCTCAATAGCTATTTTCGTATAACCTCCAGGGCTTGGTATATCCATATACTTTTTCATCATATTAAGCAAGTATTCCATATCAATATTCATATTTATTCCCCCTATAATTATATATTACGGTTTTAATTATATATTACGGTTTTAATTATATCACAAATATTTTTTCATATAAGCCTCACCTTAAATGCTTATAGTGCAAAATATCCTTACATTTTGTGTAATGAAGAGATAGTCTATATTTTGCAATATGAAAAAATGGGGTTATAATTAAAAAAGGAGGTGTTTATATGAAGGTAATAAAAAAGAGTGGTAGAATAGAAGATTTTGATGAAAAGAAGTTGGGAACTAGCATATTAAATGCTGCTTTGGATGCAAAAACGAACTTAACTCAAGGTGATATAAATAATATAACCAAAGAAATTTATACTGAAATAAAAAAGATCCG
The DNA here is from genome assembly GCF_000703125.1 of Clostridium algidicarnis. Classification (NCBI taxonomy): domain Bacteria; kingdom Bacillati; phylum Bacillota; class Clostridia; order Eubacteriales; family Clostridiaceae; genus Clostridium; species Clostridium algidicarnis. The sequence continues at coordinate 470,938 of NZ_JNLN01000001.1, forward strand.
TAATGAAAAGACTTCCAGTTATGAGCTATTTGCTTTAACTATTACTATTTTAAAGAATCAAGGTTTTAAAAACTTAGCAAAAGAATATGCAAGTTATTCAATAAATTCTTAATAAAAGCAGCCTAATGAATGATGTGACCCCATTAAGTTAGACTTTATTGCGTAGTAGTTTTTAACTGCTATGCAATAATTTTATGCAGCTAAGTGGCTAAGTCTGTATTCTACAGGACTCATCCATCCTAGTTTCTCTTTAATTCGTTTCTCGTTATAATACTTTATGTATTTGTCTATTGTCTCTTTCAGTTCCTCATAGCTATAATAAACCACACCATAATACATTTCTTGTTTCATAATTCCAAAGAAGTTTTCCATTACTGAATTATCATGGCAGTTTCCTTTCCGGGACATACTTTGGAATATTTTATTTTCATTCAGATTATAACTATAAGCCTTCATTTGGTAAGCCCATCCTTGATCTGAATGAAATGTGCGCCTGTATTTACAATCGCTTGTAATTTTTATGGCTTCATTTAAAGCATTCATTATATTCTCAGCAGATGGTCGTTGTGAAATAGCATAGTTAATTATTTCTCTATTGTACATATCCATAAATGGATCCAGATAGAGCTTCTTGATGATCATTCTTCCTTTGTCATCTATATCATAATACTTAAATTCAGAGGTGTCTGTTGTAATCTTTTGGTGTTGAATATGAGTATCAAATCTCCTGTGAATTCTATTCGGAGCAACCTTGCCCACCTTGCCTTTATAAGAACTGTATTTACGGCTTTTTCTGGTAAACGAAGAAACTTGTAGCCCAAGCTTTTGAACAACTCTTTGAACACGTTTTTTGTTTACAATGAGTCCCTGTTTTCTTAATTCTCCATAAATCCGACGATAACCAAAATCTTTGTTTTCTTTTCTAATTTCAAGGATTCTTTGCTCAAGATCTTCATTTGGATTTTCTCTATCAAAGCGTTTTTGCCAGTACATATATGTTGCTTTAGGAAAACCTGTGAATGCGAGAATATCTTTCAGTTTGAAATCTCCGCGGAGGCTGTGGATGATTCTCGCTTTTTTTTCAGAAGAGTTTCCTCCTCTAAACGCAGCCTCCTCAGTTCTTTTAAATAGGAATTCTCTATTCTTAACTTGAGATTTTCATCTTCAAGTTGTTTTAAATACTCTGAATTATTGCTTACATTTTCAATATTTGTGAGTTTACTTTCCTTTGGCTTAGACACTTTGGAACGGCGCCCCTTTCTTTTGGGTCGTAAAGCATCAGGACCAGCAATTCTAAAATCGTTTACCCATTTCATAACATCTCGAGAAGATTTTACACCATACTTATTTGCTAAAAAGTTTTTTCCCCCTTCACCATTCATGTATGAATTTACAATTCTTTTCTTGAATTCATAATCATATTTTGCCATAAAAAACCGACCTCCAATTGCTAGATTTTTAGGTCTAACTTTTAGGGGTCGGCTCAGAATTAGGCTGCTTTTATTAAAAACTTATATACAATATATGATTGACACTTTTTTAACTACCTGCATCTTTTGTAGAATAATATGTAATTGATTATTATATAACGAACTAAATACTCCATAATTTTTTATCGTCTCTTTCTATTTGTAAAAAAGTATATTATACCAAATGCTACAGCTGACATCATGACAGCTACAGTTATATAAAATCCTTGTGGATGATCTAATAATGGCATAAACTTAAAATTCATACCAAATATTCCTGATAATATACTAGCTGGAAGCAACATCACCGTTATAAATGTTAAAAGTTCCATAGTCTTATTCATTCTATTAGAATATATTGAGTTGTAAATATCTATACAAGAATATATAGAAGACTCAACATTTTCAGCTAGATTTAATGTATCTTGAAAAGAAAAAAATAATTTATCATAAAGTTTAATATCATTAAATTCATCTTCAAGATAAACTAGTATAGACTTATAATAATTAGTGCATCTTTTAATCATATATATTTTCTTCTTATCCTTTAAAAGCGATTCAAGTTGTATACTATCTTTAGCTACAGCATCTTCGAACCTAATTTCCACATCATCTTCTAGCTTTATTAGCTTCTGATCATAACTTAACATAAGGAACTGAAATAATGACAAAAACACAGTTTTATAATCTATTTCCTTATTCCTACTTATCTTTTCTTCTATAAATTCTATGAACCCTTTTTCTTTAAAATATAAGGATACTAATCCATCTTCAAGTACAGCCTCAACTCTTTTTTTATTTAATTCATCTACATAAGGCATATTAATAACTATCTTATTTTTATCTTTTATCTCTATGTCCCTGCTAAAATTAATATTTGAACTCCTTTTAGTGAACATATCTTCATATACGTCTGTTAAATATAATACTGCATCTCCACTTTTTATTTCTTTATATCTTTTGTTTTTTTCTATCTTACCATCTTTATATAATACTATACCCAAATTAACCTCTCCTTTAAACTATTACAATTAATTAAGTTATATATTTAAAACAGCGTGGATGCAATAATTACTTTAAATATATGTTGTATACTATTATAATGTATTTAAGCATAGTATAATAGAGTAACTAAGGAGGATTTAAGATGACTGATAATAAAGATGATAGAATTGTTGATTTTAATGAACTTAAAAATAAAGCTAGGGAAAAGGATATAGATAATTTTGAACAATATATATATGATCTATATTATTCTTTATCTCAAGGCGAATTATCTATAGCAGCATTTTCTTCAAAAATCAAAGAATATATGGATAAGAACTCGATTTCTTCTGAAAAACTTTTTAACATTCAAAAAGAAATGATGAAAAGGTATGGTTTAGATCCTAAAGATATAGAAGCTCAAATGAAAAGTTTAGGTCTAAACTTTTCTGAAATGCCAATAGAGTCGGACTATGAGAATATAAGGAAGGCTATAGGATTTAATGAAAAATATAAGAACAGCCTAAATTCAAAAGTGGTTAGTACCTATTCTATATCCAATAATTCTAATAAGGTAGATATAATCTTAGATAAAGAAAATGTAATTCTTAGAAGCAGTAATGCCATAAACCTTAAGGATTTAGAACTAAATGAATTTTTATGTTCATATAAAAAGGTAATAGAAGATAAGCCTTTAAATATATCTTTATGTGAAAATATAAAAACTTATGAATATTAATAAAAAGCGACCCTAGAGTCGCTTTTTATTATACTCTATTTACTTTTTAGACTTCAACTAAATAATTTTCTTTACTATCTACTTCTTTTTGTATCTTTTCTATAAAGCTATCTAGTGATGAAACACCTTCGTCTCCATTTTTTCTACTTCTAACTGAAACTTCATTATTTTCTACTTCTTTTTCACCTACTATTAATAGATAAGGTACTCTTTCCATACGTCCTTCGCGAATTTTGTAACCAATCTTTTCAGCTCTAAAGTCAGTTTCAACTCTTATATCTTTTTCTTTAAGTTGTTTTTCAACTTGTTTTGCATAGTCATGGAATTTCTCAGATATAGGTAATACCTTAACTTGTACTGGTGAAAGCCATGTTGGGAATGCTCCAGCAAAGTGTTCTATTAATATACCTATAAATCTTTCAATGCTTCCAAATACAACTCTGTGTACCATAACTGGTCTATGCTTTTCTGAATCTGCACCTATATAGGAAATATCAAATCTTTCAGGCATTTGGAAATCTAATTGTACTGTTCCACACTGCCAAGTTCTTCCTATACAATCTCTTAAGTGGAAGTCTATCTTAGGACCATAAAATGCTCCATCGCCTTCATTTATCTTGTATTTAAGCCCAGCTTTATCTAAAGCTAACTTAAGACCATTTGTTGCAAGTTCCCAATCCTCATCGCTTCCCATAGAGTTTTCTGGTCTAGTTGAAAGTTCTACAAAATAATCAAATCCAAATTTCTTATAAAATTCATCAATTAATTTAATAACATCTACAACTTCATCTGTAATTTGATCTTTAGTCATGAATATATGAGCATCATCTTGAGTAAAACATCTAACTCTCATAAGTCCGTGTAAAGCACCTGAAAGTTCATGTCTATGAACAAGGCCAAGCTCTGCAAGTCTTATTGGTAACTCTTTATAAGAATGCATACTATCTTTATATACTAATATAGATCCAGGACAATTCATAGGTTTTATTGCAAAGTCTTCCTCATCTATCTTTGTAAAATACATATTTTCTTTATAGTGATCCCAGTGTCCTGACTGATGCCATAAAGATTCGCTTAATATAATAGGAGTTTTTATCTCATCATATCCTGCTTTTCTATGAACCTCTCTCCAGTAATCTTCTAAAAGATTTCTTAGGACCATTCCTTTAGGATAAAAGAATGGGAATCCTGGACCCTCTTCATGCATCGCAAAAAGTCCGAGCTCCTTACCTATCTTTCTATGATCTCTTTTTTTAGCTTCTTCTAACATATTTAGGTATGCTTCAAGCTCGCTTTGTTTTGCAAAAGCTGTTCCATATATTCTTTGAAGCATTTTCTTTTTTTCGTCACCTCTCCAATAAGCTCCTGCAAGAGACAACAATTTAACTGCTTTAACCTTTTTAGTAGAAGGTACATGAGGACCTGCACATAAGTCGACAAACTCACCTTGCTTGTAAAATGATATAATAGAATCCTCTGGTAAGTCTTGTATTAATTCTACCTTATAATCTTCATCTTTATTCCTTACATACTCGATAGCTTCTGATCTTGGAAGCTCAAATCTTTCTAATTCTAAATCTTCTTTTATTATCTTTTGCATTTCTTTTTCTATTTTTTCTAATATTTCTGGTGTAAAAGAAAAGTCCGCTTCAAAATCATAATAAAATCCATTTTCTATAGCAGGTCCTATTGCTAATTTAACCTGTGGGTATAATCTTTTAACTGCCTGAGCCAAAATGTGAGATCCAGTATGTCTTAATGTCCATTTCCCATCATCATCTTCAAAAGTTAATATTTCTAATTTACAATCCTCGTTTATTTCAGCCATAAGCTCAGATCTTTTTCCATTTATTTTAGCTGATAATGCTTTTTTATAAAGACCTTGACTTAAGCTTTTTGCGATTTCACTTACCTTTGTTCCTTTTTCAACCTCTATAATACTTCCATCTTTTAGTGTAACCTTAATCATAATAATCCTCCTTCTTTAATCTATATTAATTTACTTGAATTTATTTTTTTGTAAAATAAAAACTCCTCCCAGAAATGGGACGAGTAAACGCGTTTCCACCCAAATTGGTAACAAACTTTCTAAAAAATTTGTACCCCCTCGAAACTATTAACGCTAGTACACGGAAATGCTTACTATATATTTCAGCACTCTACTCAGAGATGGTATTCGGTTGATTTTATTTAAGAATACTTTCAGCCAAGGTATCCTATCTCTTTAAATTTCTATCCAACCTACTGTTCTCTTCACTGTATTTATATTTTTAATATTGTACAAAATTATATCACGTTATAATATAATGTCAATACTATTTATGTAAATAAGTAAAAATAAAATATTGGTGTATAATATAATATCAATACATGGTACAAAATACCTTTATAATAACTAAAACCTTTTAACCACATATGCCCACTGATGCCACCTATCTACTATAGATTTTATGTACAAACCTTTGTTACACTACCCTTAAATCTAAAATAATGAAAGGATGGATCATAAATGAGATTAAAATCTTTAAAATCAAAAGTACTAGCGGGTAGTTTATTAGTTTTGATATCTACTTCTAACTATGTACAAGCTGCTACATATACCGTGCAAAGTGGTGATTCACTTTTTAAAATAGGAAGGTTATTTAATGTTCCATATAATACTATAATGAATGACAATAGTCTTAAATCTTCATTAATATACCCTGGTCAAAAGCTATATGTAAATTCTACAGAGTATACCATTAAATCTGGAGATAGCTTATTTAAAATAGCAAAGAAATATGGTATATCCATTGATAATTTAAGATTTGCAAACAACATATATACAGACTTAATATATCCAAATCAAGTATTAACTATACCAAATGGAGGACCTGCTATAGTAAATCCACCAAGTAAAAAGCCAAACCCTCCAATTGAAAATAAAAATCCTATAGTTAACTATTCTAATGAAGATCTAGATTTATTATCTAGACTTGTAACAGCAGAATCAGAATCAGAACCTTATAGTGCAAAAGTAGCCGTTGCCGCAGTAATTTTAAATAGGATTAAAAGCGATATATTTCCATCCTCAATAAAAGATGTAATTTTCGATAAAAGTGATGGATATTATCAGTTTACACCTACTATGAATGGTTTTATAAATAAACCAGCTTCTGAAGATTCAAAAAGAGCTGCTAAAGAAGCTTTATATGGGTCTGACCCAAGTAATGGCGCTTTATACTATTTTGATGATACCGTTACTAACAAGTGGCTTTTATCAAAAAAGGATGCTGCCGTTATAGGTAGGTTAATATTCAAATATTAGTTAATGAAAATTTACCACATAAGTACGTGGAGCATGACTTAACTATATGCTGCTATATTTTCACATATCTTAATTAAAAAAAATTGAGAATTCCATTTAAATTTTCAAATGGAATTCTCAATTGTATTAAGATATATTTTTAAAATGGCTTAATTAATAGGTTAAAAAGTAATTTCATCTGGGTCAGGCCCAATTCTTTCTTCTTTGTTCAAAGAAGCTATCTTTTCCATATCCTCTAAAGAGATCTCAAAATCAAATATCTCTGTGTTTTCTTTTATTCTACTTGGAGTTACTGATTTAGGTATTGCTACAACTCCCATTTGAATATCCCATCTTAATGTAATTTGTGATATGGTTTTATTATATTTAATCGCAAGATCTTTCATAAGATCTATTGAGAAGACTTCACCTTGCATAAGTGGTCCCCAGGCTTCTAACTGGATATTACTTTTTAGACAAAAATCTAAAACCTCTTTATTTTGAAGCTGAGGATGAAATTCAACTTGATTTACCATAGGACATATATTAGCTTTTGCCATAATTTCATTTAAATGATGTACTTTAAAATTACTAACCCCTATGGCTCTTATAAGCTTTTCATCATAAAGCCTTTCTAAAGCTTTCCATGTTTCTTTATTTAAATCTTTAGGCCAATGTATTAGGTATAAATCTAAATAGTCTGTTTTAAGTTTTTTAAGGGAAGCTTCAAAAGCTTTAAGGGTACTATCATAGCCATGATCCCCATTCCAAACCTTACTTGTTAAAAAAATCTCTCTTCTTAAAACATCACTTTCTTTAATTGCATTTCCTATTCCCTCTTCGTTTTTATACATAGATGCAGTGTCTATATGCCTATATCCGACATTTAATGCTTCTAATATGGAGGCCCTAATAGCATCATCCTTCTCAATTTCAAAAGTACCAAATCCTAAACAAGGCATCTGTATACCATTATTCAACTTAAAACTTTTAGTCAAAGTTTTCATCTTATACCTCCTGATATGTTACATGCTTTTTAAATATATAGCTTTATTATATAAAATCATTAACAAACAAACTATAAACTTATTACATTCAAAGTTATAGTATGTATTTATTATAACATAGATAATTAAATAAGCATTATCTTTTTTCTAATTTTGTATCTATAGAATTGGAATCTGTACTAGTTTTATAAAGTTTTATCTGAATATTACATCTTCTATATTGAAATTTATACTATTGTGTATTATTTTGCATATCCTCTTACAATATTAATACCATCCTCCATATATACATCTAAAAATATAAATTTAAAATACTTACCAACAATTTACCTATCTTTTTAATCTTATTTGAATCAAAGTTTAAAACTTTTTTTATTTTAATACCTAAAAAACACTATATAGTAGACTTTTTAACATCTACCCTATAGTGTTTTTTATTATATATGCTGTTTATAATTAACTTTATAAATCATTACTTTATCATAACCTATAAAATCCATTAAAATACTTTATTCTTCAGGAGTTAAAACTTCTTCTGTTTCATCCTCGTCAATTTCTTGTTGTTTTGATGAAGATACTAATGCAACAACTTCATCTTTATCATCAAGAACTTCAAGATTAGAATCTATTATTATATCGCTTACGATAATTTTATCACCAAATTCTTTATCTTCTACATCTATTTCAATTCCCTCTGGCATATATTTCATCTTACCACTTAACTCTAATTCAGTTAGGTAATTTTCAATCATTAAGTTTTTACTTTCAATCATTCTTTTACCTGTAAATGTAATTGGTACTTTAATCTTAATTTCTTCATTTTCACTTATAGATTGCATATCTATGTGAATAAGTTTTCCAGTAGCTGAGTCTCTTTGAACTTCTTTAACTATACACCTTGTGCTGGAATTTCCAATATTAACTTTAAATCTAGATGTCTTTGTGTTATCTTTTAGTAGTTTATTTAGTTCAAGAAAATCAAATTGAACAGATTTTGATTCAAAATCTTGTCCGTAAATTATTCCTGGTATGAAGCCCTCTCTTCTTATTTTTTTTGCATTTGAGCTTCTTTCTAAAGCTAGTATATTATCTACTGGCATCTAATCTACCCCTTTCTTAAAATAAATTCAAGTAGACCAGTCATCTACAGTGATTTATACGTTTAATTGTATACCTATGGCTTTTTATGTCAAGGTTTAAGATGCTTTGTTTATACTTTGTTAACCCTTTGTTTAAATGATTGTCTTAAAATTTAGAATTTTTCACATATTATTTTCAAAAAAAGCCTTGTTTTAAACAAGGCTTTTCAAGTAAAATAATTTCATATATAAAATTTAATCAAATCATAATAAATATGAGTCTAAGAATCACTTTATATTAAAGCTATAACTTCTATTTCTACAATAGCATCTTTAGGTAATTTAGAAATTTCGATGCAAGATCTTGCTGGTGGATTTTCTTTAAAATAACTTGCATAGACTTCATTCATATCTGAAAAGTCATTTAAATCTTTTAAAAATACTAAAGTTTTAACAACCTTGTCCATGGATGTTCCCGCTTCTTCTAATATAGCTTTAACATTTTCAAGACACTGAGCTGTAGCATTTTTTATATCTTCAACTAATTCATTATTTTTTGGGTTAATTGGAAGCTGTCCTGAAGTATAAATAAAATTACCTGCCTTCATAGCTTGTGAATAAGGTCCAATAGCCCCTGGAGCATTTTTTGTCGATATCACTTCTTTATTCATTTCTATTCCTCCTTGTATACTTTATGTATGAATTTTAGACTAATTAGTAGCATTTTAAACCTAGTTAGTACCTTTAAGTCTCTTTGCCACATCACTTAGTCTATAGTATTATAATACATTTTAATTCCTTTTATTTCAACTTTTAATTCATGTACTATCCTTAACTTTATAGATAAAAGCTTAATTTAAGGTTGTCTATTTATATCATCAAAGTCTTCTTTAATCCACTGTATAAGAGGTCTTTTAATTGGACTTTTATCCCCTTCATTTATGTAAATTAAATTCTTATATCTTCCTGTAATCATGGATAAGTGATCTATTGCAAGTCTTCCTATATTAGTTGGAGCCAGATTTGGTGATATTACTTTTGAAACATTATCTTCACATTTATCTCTAGATGAAAATACTATAAACTTTCTACAACTTAAAGGTCTTGCTTCGTATACACTACAAGATCCATCTTTCTTTAAAAACATACAAGGTATATCTTTTAAAGCATATTCATAATGCAGATTGTCTAAATCTTCTTTGCTTAATTCATAAGGTCTTGAAGTAGTTTCCACCTTTTCTTTAATTTCTTTTAACTTTGTTTTGTAAACATTTATTTCATCATCTCTTTTATTGTCTACAATATATCTTCTAATATTTTCAGCTTCAATAGCTGTAAGGTCTACATAAAGACTGCAACAAGAGGAACAGCCCTTTTTACAAGCAGCAAAATCTACAAATTGATTCATTCCCCTATTAACCTTTTCATATATGTTATTTAAAATTTCTATGGATTTACTAATGGTTAAAACTGATTGTCCTTCTAAATCAAAAATATTATACATAGCATAATCTGTTATCTCATCATAGACTTCCATATTAAATGTATGATTAAATATTATGTCTTTATCTTCATAATTTTTTCCTAAAGTATAATACTCTTGTTTTTTTAATTTACAACAATCCTCATTAGCTTTACCACTATTACAAAGACAAAGGTTTTGATCTTTAATCTTTACCTTTTTTTCTTTCATAAGAATACTGCCCAACTAACTCACTCCTAAAGATTTTTTAAAGCTTTTATATTCCCATTTGGAAAGCTTATTATATTCTATCATATATTTAAATAATATGTCTAATATTTACACATAAAATGGAACTCATTGTATTAAATCCCTTGTGATTTCCAGTTAAATACTATGTAGCTATTAAAATGCAATACATTTTAAATACAAAAGAGATATTAATTACTTTTAATTTAAAGTAATTAATATCTCTTTTATAGCTTTAACTTTGTAATTAACTTATTTAAGAAAAACTATACTTCAGCCTTTCTTTAAAATTACTAAATCTTTATCTTTTCATTGCAATAACCATGCCTGTTATATATGGTATGAGCCATATAACCCATACTACCAAGCTAAACTTATGGAAGCTTTTTGCACCCTTTTCTCTTTTTTTATAGATAACAACAGTAGCCCATATTGCATGTATTAACATCAAAGCTAAGGCTGAACCTCCAGTTACAGAGTGTAGATTAAAACTAGTACTACCACTAAGTTTTTTCATAAGAGTTGTTCCAATTGTATCAAAAACAAAGCCTATCCAAAAAAAACTTAAATGCCATGTTTTTAATTTGCCTTGTATCTTTTCACTCCATACTCCTATGGTATAACAAACAAGCGCTAAACTTATAGAAATTATAGCTGCTACTAACATAATACCCTCCTAAACTATTTTTATTTGTCTTCCTCACAATTTTCATCTAAAACACTTTTAAGTATATCTAACCCATTTATTATCTTTTCCATGTCCTCTTCCTTACATATTGAAAAAATAGTATCAAAATACTTATTTATTGTTCCACGCATAGTTTTAGTTATGTCTTCACCTTTATTTGTAAGTACTACACTCACTATTCTTTTGTCTTCATTAGATCTATTTCTTTTTACAACTTCTTGGTTTTCAAGCCTGTCTATAATGCCAGAAACTGTACCCTTAGTAAGAAACATTTTTTCACTTATTTCACTAACATTAAGAGGCCCCTCTATTGAAAGCAGCTTTATAAGTAATATTTGAGGCGTAGTAAATCCACTATTTTTAAAATTATTACTTATATTATTATTAAGCTTTAAATTGATTTCTCGTATTAAACTTGCAATTTTAATACCTTGAGGCTTTTTCTCCAATTAAATCACTCCATACCATCTTTTTTATGAAAAAAGTCAATAAACTCATTTACCATTTAAGTACTATTACTTTTTAATTTTAACCCTTACAAAAAAATGAACTATAATTAGTTTCTATGCAAACTAATTATAGTTCATTTTTTTATTTAAATCAATATTTAATCTACTATTATAAATTACATCAAAATCACAGTTTAATATTAATTTTTTCTTTATGAACATCATAACTATAAAAATCTATTTAAAGTTCTCTATGATGTAAGCCTACTATGCTAGATACTGGTACTGTAAATACTATTCCTGTACCTGGTTCATTAAGCTTTCCTACTTTAATTATTTCATCCATTATCTTTTTACTATTTTCTTTTTCGGAAAGTATAATTATAACCTCTTTAGAGGGCTCTACATCTAAATTAAAAAACCTTTTTCCTTCGCTCTCCCCTGTACCTCGTCCATAAAATGTGGTAGCACCTTTGGCTCCTGCACCTTTGGCACTTTGAATTAATTTATGTGCCCCTCCTCTATCAACTATGACTATAATAGCCTCTACTTCAAACATAAAATGACCTCCTTAAAACTTTACTATAATACCTAATAATAATACAGCAATTATAGGAGTAATGGAAGCTAGACCTATTATACCAAATCCATCAATTAGAGGATCGCTGCCACTTATTACAGAGGATAATCCTATAGCTAGTGCCATATTTAATGGAACTGTAACAGGGCCCGTAGTAACTCCCCCTGAATCAAAGGCTATACCAGTTATACTACTTGGTGCAAAATAAGCAAGAATGGATGCAAGTAATACCATTGGTATTATTATATGAGTATATGGAATATTATACATTATCTTTATCATACCAAGTGATATTCCTATTCCAACACCTGTTGCTACTGCATGAATGAGCCATTTATTCTTCATAGTTCCAACTGAAAGTTCCTCTATTTCCATAGCCAAAGATGCTAACGCTGGTTCTGCAAGTGTTGTGGTATATCCAAGTATAAATGCAAAAACTATCACTAGTAGCTTATTATCTAATAATGGTAATTTAGATCCTACCGAGCTTCCTAGTGGCATAAGTCCAATTTCTAGTCCTTTTATAAAAATATATAAACCAACAGTACTTAATAAAATACCTAATATCAGTGGCTTAGTATCTCCTATAGGACTTTTAAGTACAAAAATCTGAAATATTATTAGAAATAAAGATACAGGTATTATATCTTTAGCTGTTAAAGCCAATCCTTTTAAAATGTTTAAAACCAAATAAATCCCCCCTAAAATGTCAAGTGCTATTATATTTAACAAACAAACAAATATCATTAAATATTGCCATTATTACAGTAAAATATCTTTCTACCTTACCATATCTTTTTAATACGCACCTTATTATAACAAACTAGTCTTCCCATATCAATAAGTTGCAATATTCTTAACACTTTGTTAACCTTTTAAATATTTTATACTTAAAGCATATAAGCATTAATACACCATCTATTCCCCATTGTAATGCTGTAATCCACCATACCGCAGTTATGCTATATTTTAATATGTGCATGAAATAATATATTAAAGGAAGTCTTATAAAAAAGGCAGTAAATACCGATATATAAAAGGGTGTTTTAGTATCTCCAAGACCTTTTAATCCTCCTGCAAAAACCAAAGATATAGCAATAAGTGGCTGTTCTATCGCACCTATAGCAAGGCATTTGCCTGCAAGATATGATACCTTCAAGTCACCCTTACCAACAAAAAACTTAACAAGAAAATTAGGCATAAAAAGAAACAGTAGAGAGAAACTACACATCATAATTAAAGCATAAAATGCACAATCAAAGGCAACCGTGTTAGCTTCTTTTATATTCCTTTCTCCTATTTTAATTCCAACAAGAGTAGTTGTAGCAATACCAAAACTAGTACCAGGCATAAAAGATATAGATTCTATAGTATTTGCAATTTCATTAGCTGAAAAATACATACTCCCCGAGTACATAACTATACTTGTACATATAAGCCTACTTATGCTGTAAGCTGCCTCCTCAAAAGAAGATGGAAGGGATAGATCTATTATTTCCTTTGTTGCACTTAACGAAAACTTAAGTTTTCCAAGTAAAATTTTGAATTTAAATCTATATTTTCTAACCATAGAAATACAAAACATAAAACCAGCTATATAAGAAATTAAAGAAGAAATAGCTACAATATTTATATTTATGTAGTTTTTAAATATAATAAACATAAAAATATAATTTAAAAATATTTTAGTAACAAATTGAATCAAAGAACTTAGTAGTGGAATATAACTATATCCATAAGCTATAAACATAGAATTTATTAAGCTAGATATTATATAAAAAAACATAGCTATTGCATTTATCTTGCTAAAATTAAAAGTTATATATAATAAATCACCTCTAGCTCCCATTAGATACAGTATCTGATTTCCAAATAGGAATGTTGTGATGGTTATAATTAAAGCCATAAGCACTCCAATGATAATTCCATTATAGGAAAAAAGAGCTGCTTTATAACTATCTTTAGCACCTACATACCTTGATATTATTGATATCATACCTATGGATATACCATTTATAATAATTATATTTACAAAAGTTGTAACCATAGCATTACTAAGACCTAATATATTTACAGCTTTGTTTCCTGCATATTTACCTATCATCATCATATCAAAAATAGACATAAAGGTATAAACTACCATTTGGCTAATTATAGGAAGAGATAGGTTTAAAACTTCATCTTTTTTATTCATAAAAAACCTTCTAAGAATTGTTATTAGTTATAATCATTTCCTTATATATCACTAAATACTTATAACTTTTGTCTATATTAAAGTGTATCTTTGGAAATACTATATTAGAACCATGTTTAATGCTGGAGGGATTTATTATGAAAAGAAATTCTAAGATTTTAACTATATTTTTAATTTTATTTTTTACTATGTTTAACCTTTCAAAAGCTAGTGCTTCTAACGAACAAAAGGTAAGCGATGAAACAAAAGAAGAGATTGAAGAAGTAATAAACTCTATATATAATTCTAGATGTATGTCCTTTATAGATGGCGATCTTTCAAACCTTTCTAGCCATTTTGATACCTCAAATAAATTTGGAAGGTGGTCCCTTGAGCATGAGGTTAAGAGAATAAAATATCTTAGGGACTGGGCATATAAAAGAGATATGATCTTTACTGATGTAAGCTCTGAATCTAAAATAAAAAGGATAAGTCCTACTAATAAAGGTTTTAAGATAACCTTGGATGAGTACTATAAATTTAAATATACTTACAAAGATGATGATCCATTAACTGAAAACATATTTGGTGTAGGATTACTACATTCATTAGAGCTTATAAAAAGAGAAGATAAATTTGTAATATATAATGATTGGTATACTGATTGTTTCGAAGATGCACTAAAGGCTTATTCTGGTGAAATAAAAGAGGATATTCATATTTCTAACTCCCCTCTTGATTTTAAAATACCTAATTATGATAAGCCTAAACCTTCTTATCCTAATGTAAAAAAGGGTCAATATAATAGATTAGAAGCTGTGAATTATGCTGATAAATATTGTGGAATACCATGGGCTATTGGTGAGGGTAAAAGGTACAATAAAAAATACAAAAACTTCACTGGAATTGGAGGTAACTGTACCAATTACGTATCTCAATGCATCGGCGACAAGGAAGAGGGCGGTGGATTAAACTTTGATGGCACTTGGTTTTGTGTTTATAACAAAGCTGAAGGTGCTAATGGTAGTGCTGCCTTTGTAAATGCAGATGCCTTTAAAAACTATCTTATATATAGTGGTAGAGGTACCTTAATAAAAAAAGGCACATTTAACACCCTTGCAGCACCTTCCAACACTAGTGCAAATGGAGAAGTTTCAAAACTTAATTTTGGAGATATAATTGCCTATGCCAAGGGCAATGATATAGATCACTTTGCTATAGTTACAGATTTTGATTCTCATGGATATCCTTTAATAAATTCCCATACTACAGATAGATATCACGTGCCTTGGGATTTAGGTTGGGGAGATAAAAATATAAGTTTTTATTTAATTCATATAAGATAAGCCCTTAACGCATTAAAAATAGTACACTGATAAAGATACAGATTATGTATGGTAAAGGCTAAAGAACTTTGGATAAATCCTCCAAGGTCCTTTAGCCTTTCATCTATATTTAAAACTATTTATTAGATTTTAATTTAAAGTAATTTCCTTTTATAATATTATGAGAAACCCAAAATCCATCTAATATGTGCTCTTTCTCCTCTTCTTTTACATCTCCAATTATACTATTGTCATTTAATAGAGCATAGTTTTTGTTAGTATTTACAAGAACCTTTCCTACAGAGGAATTTACATATTTATCTTTATCCACACCTAAAAGATAGGACAATGTAGGTAGTATGTCTATTTGGCCTCCTATGGTATCTACAGTCTCTCCCTCAAATCCTTCACTATATATTATGAAAGGAACCTTTGGGTGCTCTCCTGCCATCCATGGATAGCTATCCTTAAACATTGAAACATCTTCCATACAATACTTGTTTATACCACCATGGTCTCCTGTTATTATTACTATAGTATCTTTAGTTAAATCTTTTTCTTTAAGTTCATTTATAAAGTATTCTATTTCTTTATCCACATAATTTACACTTTGAAGATACTTTTCCACCATACTACCATTTAAATCTGAAGGAAGATTTAACCTCCATTCCTCTCTTGGCACATAATCAAAGCCAAAATGTGAATTTAAAATTACCCCATGGCCATAAAAAGGCTTTTCCATCTCTGTTATATTATCTAAAAATGACATTAATATAGTCTTATCTGATATACCACCAAAATAATTTACCTCTTCAGGCTTTATATTAATAGCTCGTCTATCTAAAACCTTATCAAATCCTATATTTTCCGTAGCAATTTTGAAGTTCCAATTACCACCCTTCTCTCCGTGAAGCAATAAGGAATTATAATTATAATCTTTTAATATCTTAGGTAGAGATTCATACTCAGTATAAGGATTTTCCCAAAATGTACTTTTACCCCTTATAGGAAATAGCCCCGTATTTGTCATAAGATCTGCATCAGAACTTACTCCTGAGTTTGTTTGATCATAAAAGTTTGGGAAATACAAACTATTTTTAATCATCTTATTCAAATAAGGAGTAATCTCTTCTCCTCCAATAGATTGATTTATCATAAAATTTTCAACTGACTCAGTCTGAATTAAGATAACATTTTTCCCTTTAAAGATTCCTTTATAATCATTTTCAGGAATGTCTTCCTTATTTGCATCAAACCATTTCTCAATATCCTCTGTCTTCTCTGATGTAAGTTCAGATCTTTTATTCCCCTTTAAATCATCATAAAAATCAAATGCAATATATCCTAAAGGTGAAGTGTCATATATGCTACCAAAGGGTTCCCAGTAGTGGGTTATAAATCCTACGTCATCCACTTTTCCCTTAACATCTAGCATCTTATGCATGTAATTTGCACTAAATATAGCCACAAGGAATACAAGTATGAATACTGGTATTTTTCTTTTTTCCTTATATAATAAAGCATCCCTTTTGTAACGTTTTATAATAAATGGTATGTCCATTAAAAATATTATATCTATAGGCCTTAGGTATTTATAAAAATTAAATATATCCTTAAAGCTTAGGTTTCCATGTTTTAAATAATTTAATGTTATAAATCCCCCTATAGATCTAGCAGTTACAAGATCTACAATCATAAGTAATGAAAATATAATATCTACGGTAATATAATATTTAAGTCTACCTTTTTTCTTAAATAAGAATGCAAAAGATAAGATTATAATTATTACTAAAGAATGTGTGAAAATCCTCATCTTTCTTGGATCCATAAACTGTATTATAATATTTTTATTAAAAATATTTATATTATCACTATGGATAATAGATAACATGAATATATCCTTAATTAATATAATAAAATAAGTTAATATAAACATATAATCCACATTTTTATTTTTCTTATTAATATTGTTAACAACAGATCTCTTTTTTTCTTCTTCGAGGTTACACTTATTCATAGAATTCCTCCTAAATTAGATCTAATACCACTCATAATGATATTTTATGTACTATATAATTATTTTTACTTTAAAATTCTTAAATCAACTCTATACTTAAACGAAAATAATCCACAGCTTGTCTTATTTCTTTAATGCAGCTGTGGATTATTTGTTGAAGATTAATCCTTTTAACTATTTTACTAAGAAACTTCATTTGTAACAAATTGAGCGTTGTATAATTCGCTATATATTCCATTTAAATTTAATAACTCTTCATGACTTCCGCTTTCTTCTACACCATTATCAGTTAAAACTAATATTTTATCAGCATTCTTTATAGTTGATAATCTATGTGCTACCACAATGGTAGTTCTACCCTTACATAACTCTTCTAATGACTTTTGTATCATATACTCTGTAGTGTTGTCTAAGGCTGAGGTTGCCTCATCTAATATAAGTATTGGTGGGTTTTTAAGAAATACTCTTGCTATGGATATTCTCTGTTTTTGACCACCTGATAACTTAATACCCCTCTCCCCAATAAATGTATCATAGCCCTTTGACATTGACATTATAAATTCATGTATATTAGCTCTTTTAGCTGCAGCTATAATTTCTACATCAGTGGCTTCTTGATTACCATATAAAATGTTTTCTTTTATTGTGCCTGTAAATAAAAATACTTCTTGTTGTACAAGCCCTATGCTACTTCTTAAATCTTCTAAGCTTATATCATAGATACTTTTATTATCTATTAGTATATCTCCAGAATCTACATCATAAAACCTTGGTATTAAGTTACATAAAGTTGTTTTACCTCCACCAGAAGGACCAACTAAGGCAAGCGTCTTACCTGCTTGTATTTCTATATTCAAGTTACTTAAAATATATTTATCTTCATATTTAAACGATACTTCCTTAAAGTCTATCTTCCCTTTAACATTATTAAATTCTATTGGGTCTTTCTTATCTTTTTCAGGTTCTGCATTTAATATCTCTATGTATCTCTTAAATCCAGTCATTCCATTTTGATATTGTTCTACAAAGTTTATAAGTTTCTTTATAGGTTGAGTAAACATCTTAACATACAATATGTATGCCATAAAATCTCCAATATTTATCTTTCCCTGATAAGTAAAATATCCACCAACTATTAAAACTACGTAATCTAATAAATCTGTACAAAATCCAAGGCCTGAATGGTATTCTGCCATAGCCTTATATGCTCTTTCTCTTGCTGCCTTAAAATTTCTATTTCCTACTTGAAATTTTTTAAGCTCATGATTATGACTTACAAAGGCCTTTGATACTCTTATTCCAGATATGCTATTTTGTAAACTAGCATTTATATCCCCTGTTTTCACTCTAGTTTCCATAAAAGCCTTTTGCATCTTATTCTTTTTAACAAAAGCAAATATAAAAACAAAAGGAACAAATGCAAAAACTATTAAAGTTAAAGGTGTATTTATTGTAATCAATATTAAAAACGAACCTATTATCATAACTATAGATATAAACAAGTCTTCCGGACCATGATGTGCAAGCTCTGATACATCCATTAAATCGTTAATCATCTTAGACATAATATCCCCTGTTTTGTTGTTATCAAAATAATCACAAGGAAGCTTTTGAAGGTGTTTAAACAAGTCCCTTCTCATATCTGCTTGCATTCTTACACCAACTACATGTCCCCAATACTGCATAAAGTAAGTGCAAGCAACCTTAACTATATATATAACTAAAAGAGCTCCTGCAAATATAGTTATCATCCTTATATTTTTATTTGGGATGCTATCATTTACTAATTTTCTTGTCATCATTGGATAAAACAAATCACATAAAACAGCTATAATAGCAAATAGCATATCTAAAAAGAAAAGTTTTTTATAAGGCTTGTAATAACTTACAAATTTTTTGAACACTAAAACACCACCTCAATTTTTATAATTGAACACTCTACTTATATTCTGTTATACTTTCTAAATCTAAATTAGAGCACTCTTCAAATCTATTTACCATATTCCCGTTGAATTCAACCCTTTCTAAAAACATAGAAAGTGGTCTTACCCATATATTCATCTCTCCATATTGTGGCTGGTAAACCACCATATCTTCAAGAGTTTCTGAATGTGTAGCTATATATATTACTTTATAATAATTACCTTTAAAATGTTTATAAAAAGTCCCTGGTTTAATTTTTCTTTCACCACACATATTTAAAGCTCCTTTATTAGTTACTTAATATTTTCATACAAAATTCTGTCACACTTTAGTTTGTTACATTGATAGCACTATCTTCTCATTATATTCTACCACATTGTTATTTTAAATTGTATATGGCAATAGTTAAATCATACAAATCTGTTTCGTACCACATTTTTTTTGCATTTTCAAATTTAGATATTAATGAAGCTAAATTAAACCTTCTTTGTTCGGCAAAATCTGCTAACATATTGAAAATTATTCCTATTTTACACTAATATTTATATTTATTTTTATTTAATATTAAATAATATATTTACATTTTCCACATAATATATTAATATTAAATTTGTCTATTTTACAATCTTGATGTGCTAAAGTGACTTTTGTTTATGTATAAACATAAATATCGAAGTAAAATGGCATAATATAGATTAGAAAAGGAGTTTATAATGAAATTATTTCAAAATCTTATGGATGAAACTTTAGAGGTTGAGGACTTAGAAGAATTAGAATCAGCAGCAGATCTTTTCCAATTTGGAGCTGAAAAAGGATATTATAACAAAAGACAATCTGATGAATTCAACAAACGTTACTGGGATATAAAACACAGATTTTTAGCTAAAGAATTGGCAGAAAACATAAAAATCAATAGATTAGATCTTATTAACATAATTGCCAATGCACCTTTAGAAATTAAAAATGATAGGAAAGAACTATCTATTTATGTAAACGGGCGAATAAAAGCTTTAAAAGGAAAAATAACCGGCTTAAGATAGGCCATGTTTATTCTTTCAATTTAATTATATAAAAATGAAGGACTGTGCCAAAACAAAAGTTTGATACAGTCCTTCAACTTTACATAATTTTAAAAATATAATTATACTTTTCTATATTCAAATCTACTTATATGCTTTATGCTTTATGCTTATATACTTATAAGTCTTACTACACTTTCTGTAGCTCTTTCTATATTTTCTTCACCATTTTCTAAAGCTTCTTTTAATGTTACTATTCCTGGAACTATGCCTATAATGGCTGTTATTCCTTCTTTATATAGCTTTTCTCTCTCTTTACAACAAACCTTCCCTGCAAAGGCTACTACTGGTATGTTGTGTTTTAGTGCTGTTTTAGACACCCCAATTGGAGTCTTACCAAAAATAGTTTGATCATCTATGCTTCCCTCGCCAGTAAATACATAGTCTGCACCTTCCATCTTTTCTTCTAAACAGGTATGTTTTATAACTATATCCACACCCTTTAAAAGCTTAGCATCTAAAAACGCCATAAGTCCTGCACCAAGGCCTCCTGCAGCTCCAGCTCCTGAAACCTTTGCTATATCTTTATTAAGTAAATTCTTAATTATATTTGCATAATGAGTAAGACTCTTGTCAAGTACCTCTACCATATCTTTTGTGGCTCCCTTTTGTGGCCCAAATATATAAGATGCACCTTTAGGTCCTATTAATGGATTATTAACGTCGCAAGCAACTTCTACGGTAACATTCTTTAGTCTCGGGTCTAGGCCTTTAAGGTCTATACTTTTTAAATTTATAAGGTATCCCCCTCCGTAAGGAAGTTCATTTAAGTCTTTATCTAAAAGTCTTGCCCCTAAAGCTTGAACCATACCTGCACCACCATCATTGGTTGCACTTCCTCCTATACCTATAACTATGTTAGTAGCTCCCTTGTCAAGAGCAGCCTTTATAAGCTGTCCTGTACCATAGGTTGTTGTATAAAGCGGATTACGTTCTTCCTTTTTAACAAGTTGAATACCACTTGCACTTGCCATTTCTATAACAGCAGTCTTTCCATCTCCAAGCATTGCAAATTCTGCCTTTACAGTATTCAAAAGAGGTCCCTTAACATCTATTTCATACAATGTCCCCTCTGTTGCATCTATAAGTGACTGTACCGTACCTTCCCCTCCATCTGCCATAGGTACATGGATACACTCTGCATCAGGCATAACCTTTTTAATACCTCTTTCCATTGCCTTAGCTACACTTTTTGCGCTCATACTCTCTTTAAATGAATCCGGTGCTAAAACAAATTTCATAAATAATCCGCCTTTCTAATAGTTATTCAAGTATTTTTACAAGATAATTAATTAACATTTTATTATATAAACTAATATTCTTTGGGCTACTTATTTAAGTAATCCAAATATGATAGTAGATACTATTGTCATAGTAAGTCCTACTAAAGATTCATAAGGTATAAGTTTAAGCCTTTCTTTCATATCCATAAATACACTACCACCAGTTGCATGGAAGAAGCTTCCGTGTGGAAGATGGTCAAGCACAGTAGCCCCTGAATGAATCATAGCCGCTGCTGATGTTGGTGCTATACCAAGTTCGAGTATAGTTGGTCCAAAAACTTGACTACCAACAGCTGTACCCGAAGTAGTTGATGCAGTAGCCCCTGACATTAATATACCTGCTACAGGTGCTAATAAGAAAGCTGGAAGTCCTAAGGTTTGTAGTCCATTAATTATTACATCTTTTAATCCCGAGTTAGCTATTATTCCTGCTATAGTACCTGTTCCTATAAGCAATATAGCAACTCCACTCATTTTACTTAATCCTAAAATAGAATATTTGTTTAAATTCTTTATTTTACCCATACACAAAGCCCCTACAGCTCCTCCAACAGGTAATGCAATAAGTGGGTCTATATTAATTTTAAATAATGGTCTTAATGAAAGTAATATTATAGCAACTAAAGGTCCTACTATTGCTGCTATAAAACTTGGTTTATCTTCCAATGAGGTTTGAATTTCTTCATTAATTATGTATGAACCTTTATTTATAAGTTTTTTAGCAATTATGCAGGTAACTATAACTCCAAATATGGCCGGTATAATTCCTGCTGCCATAACTGATGTTAATGGTATCTTAAAAGTATCTGCTGCTGCTATAGCATTAGGATTTGGAGACATTATATTTCCAGCCTTTCCTCCACCTATCATTGCAATTAATATAGATGATCTACTAAGCTTTGCTTTATTTGCTATAGCAATTGCTATTGGTGCTACAGTTATTACTGCAACATCTATAAATACACCTACGCAAGTAAGTACTAATGTTGCAAGTGTCAATGCTATAAGTGAATTTGATTCACCTACCTTATCTACTATAGTTTCTGCTATTTTAGCTGCTGCTCCAGATTCTATAAGTACCCCTGCTAAAACTCCTGCTGTTAAAATTCTAAGTATGGCCGGCATTATTCCCTTTGCTCCATCTATCATAAGTGTTACAGTTCCAGTAAGTCCAGCTCCGCCTACAAGCCCCCCTACTAATGCGCCTAAAATAAGACCATAGGCTGGATGAACCTTTTTAATTATAAGTACAATAGCCACAACTAATGCTACTATTGCACCTAGCGCTGTTACTTCCATGATATGCCCCCTATTTATATATATTTAATATTGATATATCAATTGTAATCCTTTGCATTTAATAAATCATCGTCATATTGTTAAAATCTCAGATCATATTATAGTGCATTTGACCTATAATATATGTAATTATTAATTTAAGTGACGCTCTAAATCTTCGATTTAGCTAGCGGAACTTACTCCTAAGTATAGTAGCAAAGTAGGAGTTTCCTTTAGTTTATGATACTATTATTTACCTTCCTTACAATCTAACTTATAAATTGTATAAGCACTAAATAACTGAAACAAATCTAAATAGTTCTTAGTATTTTTCCCTGTAATGTCTTGTATCTTTTGTAATCTATAGTTTAAACTATTCCTATGAATATGAAGCGCTTCTGCTACTAAATTTATTTCACCATTTAAATTTATATATTTATCTAATGTATTTATTAGATCAGACCCCGCGCCCTCCTCTATAAGTTTTAGTATAGGCTCTAATATCTCTTTTTTATCTCCACCTTCATATATCCTATCAATAAGCACAAAATCCTTATAATTGTAAATATATTGATTAGGTTTAAGCCTTTCTCCAAGCTCAATTGATTTGAATGCTTGATTTACAGACAATCCAACTATCTCTTGTTTAAACCCAATACCTATATAAACATTATCTATTAAAGATGATATTCCTTCAATTAACTTATCTAAGTTTTTGTTAAACTTTATAAATAGTACACAGATTTGAGGATTAAGTCTTATTAAATATTCATCTTTTGATATCTTAATCCTTAATTTGTCGAAATTAGGATCTTTTACTGAATCTATGGACTTTACAATTACAGCTACCCTTTCTATATTGAGATTTATATTTAAGGCCTTGGCCCTTTCTTTAAATACTGCATCATACTCTTGATTTAAATAAGCCCATTGGTGTAGAAATTCATCCTTCAATCTTTCTTCCATTCTTTTTTCCTTGAAAGTGTATTCCTGACTTATTAAAAGCTCTGCAGTTATTTTTACAAGCTCTGCAAAAGATCCTACAACTTTTGGATCGCCGCTTATACCTATAACACCCATTATCTCATTGTTATAGTATATAGGCATATTAACTCCAGGCTTAGCTCCCCCTGAAGACTTATAAACTTCTATTAGAATTCCTCTTTCTATAGCTTCAAATGCTCCCCTATGTACCTTACCCACCCTTAGGCTGTCTCCACTAGCTATAATAATGCCTTTACTATCCATAATATTTACATTGTAAGGTATAACCTTCATCATCCTATCAACTATCCGCTGCGCAAAATTATAAGTCAACATAATACTTCGCCCTTTCCTAAATATTAAATTTCTTTTATTCCTTTTATATTATATCCACTTATTAAAAAGCTTTTAATAACTATGCCAATTTTTAAAAATCAAATTACAGTTTTTAAAAAGGTTATAGTAAATTTACTTCCTCTATTTAGCTCACTCTCCACTCTTATACTACCATTTTGGGATTCTATAATATACTTACCTAAATATAATCCTATTCCTATACTAGTAGGATTAACAGAGTTTTCTCCCTTATAAAACCTTTCAAAAATCCTTCCAAAAAGCTCCTTTGGAATGCCTACTCCATTATCTATTATCATTATAGATACAGACAAAGGGGTCTCCTCTGTTTCTATTACTATAGTTCCACCTTCTTTAGTATGCTCTATAGAGTTTTTTATAATATTTGAAATAGCTTCTGCTGTCCATTCCATATCATGATTAAAATAAATTTCATCAGAACCTTTTAATATTATATTTTGATGCTTTTCTTTTGAACTTCCTAATAATCCAGTCAATGCTTTATCTATAGTTAATTTAAGAGAATTATTAGATGTTTTAAAATTTATTACACCAGCTTCTAATCTTCCAATTTTTAAAAGATTTATAATAAGCCACTCCATCCTTTTTAACTGCTCATCACTTAAAATTAGGAACCTTTTTCTATCTTCTTTTGATACATCCTCTTCTTTCATGAGATCATTAAACATGACAAGAGAAAATAAGGGAGTCTTTAATTGATGAGATATATCTGAAATTATATTTTTTAAAAACACCTTTTCTCTTTTTAGGTTACCCATTGATTCTTTAAGTCTATTCCCCATTAAGTTAAACTGATTTGCAAATATATAAATGCATCCTTCTTTATTATATTCAGTTAAATTATCAAATTTTCCCTCTATTACTTCCTCTGCTGCTATAGTAAACTTTTCAATTTGTTTATAAAGCCCTATAAATTCATTAGATACCATAATAAATGTTACAAACCCAAATAATACCATCATAAAAGTAATCTTTATAAAAATCTTACTATAGAATTTATTTACACTTGGATTTTTATATATAGCTAAGCTTTGGTCATAGGAATACTTACTAAGAACTTCTCTCCCTAAATCATAGTTTTCCCTATTGTTTAGAGTAAGTGAAGATATAACTTCCTCTTCTAATTCAGGATTCTTAGATAATATATTCCCTACTATTAAAGTATTTTGATCTATATATGTTTTATTTAAACCCTGCATATCTATATTTAAAAGCGCTAAACTTAAAATAATTACTGTTACTAAAAGAATACTCAAGTTTAATGTTATAGCCTTTATTTCAGGGTTTTTAAAATATCTTATCAACTCTCCTCACCCCTAACTTCTATAGACCATCTATATCCGATGCCCCTTACAGTTTCTATATATTTAGGTTTTTTAAAATCTTCCTCTATTTTTTCTCTTAATCTTTTTATATAAACATTTAGGGTATTAGCATCCACAAAATTACCCTCTATATCCCAAAGCTTTTGTAGCAGTACATTTCTTGAAAGCACATTTCCTTTATTTTCTACAAGTATTAAAAGTAATTTATATTCTGCTGGGGTTAATATTATTTCTTCTGAGTTCTTTGATACTTTAGCCTTAAGTGGCTCTATAATAATATTTCCAGATACTATTATAGCTTCCATAGAGTCTTTGCTATGTCTTCTTAAAACAGCCTTTATCCTAGATAAAAGCTCCTTTATTCGAATTGGTTTTATTATATAATCATCCCCACCTAGATCTAATCCTAAAACTACATTAGCTTCTTCATCACAGGCAGTCATAAATATCACTGGCACATTACCTTTTTCCCTTACTTCTTTACAAATATCATATCCACTACCATCTGGAAGCATTAAGTCTAAAAGTAAAAGATCAAAATCCTCTTCTTTTATATTAGCTCTAGCCTCTTTTAAGTTTTTTGCTTTTTTAACAGTAAATCCTTCTTTTTTTAAAGTATATTCTAATCCGATAGACAAAGTTATATCATCTTCTAATAATAATATTTTTTTCAAAATCATCCTCCTAAAGTCATAATTATTACCTTTGTAAAATTGATATTTAAGTGACGTTCTAAATCTTCGATTTAGCTAGCGGAACTTACTCCTACGTAGAGTAGCGCAGTAGCAGTTTCCTTTAGTTTATGATACTATAAATGCATATATATATAAATCAATAAATTCAATCCTTTTGTTAAAACAAATTATAAATAAGCTAATCCTATTTAATTAGAATTAGCTTATTTATAATTGCTTTTCAGCCCTTATATAATTATTCTTGAGCTCTTATATTTTCTACTATATTCATATTTTTTAACTTTCTTAAAGGTATCATGGAAGCTATTAAAGTAATCATTATAATAGCTACGGCTCCATACACAAATATGTCTATAGGCACCTTAGTGTTAATTTCTACAAAGCCTGAGGCGCTCTTTAATAAAAGCTTATATAATCCATAAGAAATCACAGTACCAATAATACTTGTTATTATACCATACAGTATCCCTTCTAATGCTACCATCTTTTCTAATTGTGATTTGGTCATACCTATAGCACTTAATGTGGCAAATTCATTTTTTCGAAGAAGAAGTCCTGTAGTTATTGTATTTATTATATTTACTAATGCTATAATTGTAACTATAATTATAAACCCATAAACAAATACATAGATTTGTTTTGAAGCGCTCTCTGTCTGTTCTTTTAAAGAATATACATCAGTGTAATTTGCACCATATTCTTCTGATAGGCTTTCAAGATATTCATAAATATTGTCTCTAGAAGCCTTATCTTTAAATCTTAATCCTATATTTTTTACTTTGTAGTCCCCAAAGGACTTTTTAAAATAATCCTCACTAAATATAAGATTCACACTATTATAAAAAAGTTTTTGATTAAAAGGGTCTGCATCTGCTATAGCAACTATGGTAACTTCCATAAAATCACCTTTTTCAAGAGCTTCTTTGCTTTCCTTTTCAAAATCAATTTTAATATCCTGGTCATTTTGTTCTCCAAGAAAGGGATGCTTTATGTTTGGTATCTTTATCTTATCTCCAACCTTATAATTTGTCATATCTTCGATAATTCTTTGTCCACCCTTATTTCCTTGTTTAATAACTATATTTCTATCTATTAATACTACCCCACCATTATTCAAGTCATTTTCATCTATCTTACCTTCAATTATGTGTTTTTTCATTTCTTCTAAAGATACATTATCGTAGGAACAATAAGATACTCCTTTTATATATACATAATCTTTATCATTTACACTATAAGATGTAGGTTTAACTGCTCCCGTATTCTTATAATACTCATCCCTTAAGTAAGAATTTTCTATATATAAGTTTCCTTTTTTTATAGTAGGATATAGTATTTCCTTTATTTCATCTTTTCCCTCTATATCTTTAATCATATCCTTACTTAAACCCTCATTGCTTTCTATAGTTGCTTCAGCAGGAATATCTATAAAAAATTGATTACCTGCATCCTTAGACAGTCTAACTAAAGATGTAAATACTACAAACATCACAAGAGATATGGTTAATGAAAATACAGTAATTAAAAATCTTTTATTGTTTCTCCTTATGTTTTTATAGGCCACCTCTCCTTCTATGCCGAATAAAAGTTTTATAAGTCTTGGTTTTCTTCTTTTAAATTTTTCTTTTTTTAGCTTAGCTGAGTTTTTTACAGCCTCTATTGGAGGAATTTTTGAAGCAGTTCTGGCAGGTCCCATAACTGATAGCATTATAGTTATAATGGATAATATTGTAGATATAACTACAACTTGTGGATAAAATCCTACCTTTGAAAAGTTAAATATAAAAGACTCAGATTTATTCATTAGCTTTATGGTAGTATAGATACCTAAGTATCCTGAAACTATACCTATAGGTATAGCAATAATGCCCATAATAAACCCTTCTTTAAAAACTAATCTCCTTATTTTAGAAGGGGTAGCTCCAAGGCACCTTAAGATTCCAAATTGATTTATTCTCTCAGCTACAGAAATATTAAAGGAATTATATATAACTGCCACTGTACAAATTATTATTATAGATAAAATCACTGCCATAATTTTATACATGGAATCATTATATAATTGATTTTTATCTTGAAGCATTAATCTAAGCACGCTATCATTAAACTTTATATCCTCTTCCTTTAAACCAATGCTACTTCCAACCTTTTCCCCTACCCCTCTCTTGTCCTTCTTTTCTTTAAGATTTGCATATACGCTATAATTCTCATTCTTATCTATATTAGACTTATTTATAAAAGTCATAGCATTATAGTTTTTTGTAGGAGGCTCTTCCTTGTCATAATAGTATCCTACTATTTTATATCTACTTTCTTTACCTTCTGATTTTAAATTTATATAATCTCCAATTCTTTTATCTAAAGTCTTTTCAGCCCTTTTCCCTATAATTATTTCATCTTGGTTTTTAGGTTCTTCTCCTTCAATTAAATTACCACTAAATGTATTGTAAAAAGCTTCACTATCATAGTAAGATAAATAAACTGTATACTTCTCATCAAAACCTTCTATATTAAAAAATGGATCATTACTAACTTTTGAAATTCCAAAGTTTAATATTTCAAAATTATTGCTTAGTTCCTTTAACTTTTCCCCTTTTACATTTGAGTAGATAACTTCATAATTCCCCGAATTCTTTCTTGCATTTTCTATAAGTCCCTCCTTAAGGCTATAAAAAAATGTTCCTATACCTGAAAATAAAGATACAGCTAAAATTATACCTATTGTGGTTAATATAGTTCTTTTTTTATTTTTCTTTAAGTATTTGAAGGTTATCTCATTATAGCTTTTCACTGACTATCACCTCATCACCTTTTATCTCTCCATCTTCTATAGTTATTATTCTATTAGCCATCTTCGCTATATTTAAGTCATGAGTTATTAAAACTAAGGTTTGATTATACTTTTTAGCTGAATATCTTAAAAGTTCAATTATCTCCTTAGAATTTTTAGAATCTAAGTTCCCTGTAGGTTCATCTGCAAGCACTATAGATGGCTTATTAGAAAGGGCTCTTCCTATGGATACCCTTTGTTGTTGCCCTCCTGATAGCTGTGAGGGTAGATGGTTTCTTCTTTCTTTCATGTCTAATATATCTAAAAGCTCTTCAGTGTATCTTTTATCTACCTTCTTTCCATCTAAAAGTACAGGTATCTCTAAGTTTTCCTCAGCAGTGAGTACGGGTATTAAGTTGTAAAATTGAAATATAAAGCCTACCTTTCTTCTTCTAAGTATAGCAAGCTCCTTCTCCTTTAAAGAGTACATATCAACTCCACCTAGCAGTATCTTTCCTGATGTAGGTTTATCTACCCCTCCAAGTAAATGAAGTAATGTACTTTTACCAGATCCTGAAGGACCTACTATAGCTATAAACTCCCCCTTATTTATAGTAAGATTAATATTTTTTAATGCATCTACCCTAGTTTCATCCTTTCCATAGCTTTTGCATATATCTACAACTTTTACAAGTTCCATGTTGCTCTCCCCTTTTCCTATGACTTATATATTTAAGATATCTCTTATATATTAAATGATAAAGCATTATTATTACAATTCTATAAATATTATTATTACAACTTTGTAATAATAGATTCTTTACCTTGTATGTAATTAATACAAAGTGTACTTCCTAAAATCACATTGACTTTTATGAAAGTTATGTATAACATTTATAATGAAATACGTGAAAATACTTAGTAAAAGGTTAGAATATTAAAACTTCTATAACTTTTAAATTAGCTAGGAGTTTTTTAAAGGTGTTTTGAAAATAAAAGACTGCAAATAATATTATTTGCTTTGGAGGTAAAAATGGCTAGAAATCAAAGCGTTAAAGGGAACTTTAATTACAACAATATAGAAAAAAAAGATAAGAATTTTATGTACAAAAACCTTGCTAGAAGTAACTGCTATAATTGTAACTTTTCAAACTCAAATTTTGATTATGTGAGTTTTAGAGGTGCGCATTTTAAGTCTAGTGATTTCTTTCAGTGTACTTTTAGATGGGCTGAATTTATTGGTACTAACTTAAAGGGAAGTAGTTTTAAAGATGCTATATTTGAAAATGCTATATTTGATTCAGTAAACTTAGAGGCAGTTAACTTTAAAGATGCCACCTTTATAAATACTGTATTTTTATGCACAGATGTAAAAAAGGCTAAAAATTTAGATAGGAGCAATCCTAATATCAAGATCTTTGATGAGATGCCAGATATAAAAATAAGTGAGGATTTAAGAATTGCCACTGAAAATGTAATGACAAATGCCCATGTAAAAGCTGCTAGGATTTTTGATACAAAGGACGGAGACCTGAATTTATTAAATTTAATGATTCTATTAGAACACTTTGATGAAAAGACTTTAATTGAAGGCTTACGTAGGATTCAACTTGAATTAGATAGAGATTTCCATACATTAAGTTATGTAATTAGACTTTTAAAGGATTCTAAGATAGATAAACCTTTATAGTACCATAATAACCATCAACCTATTCCCAGTAGCATTATGGTGTATAAACTTTAAGAAATATAGATTCTTACTTTACCCTATACCTATCTCAATACATAAAAAACCTATAAGACTTTATAACGTCTTATAGGTTTTTTATATTCAATTAATTATATTCTTATTTTGCTTGATCTGCCCAATCTGCTGGGTATGTTACATACATAAACTTTGAATAGTTTGGAACTGTAAAGTGAATTGTAGATGCTTTTGGTATATATATTATATCCCCTTTATTTCCTACAACCTTTTTACCGTTTATATCTACTTCTAAAGTTCCTTCTATTACATAGTCTATTTCATCATACATTAATGTCCACTCAAAGCTAGTTTCTTTCATTTCCATGATTCCACAACCAAGTCTTGGACTTTCTTCTACTGATACTACGTCTTTTAAGAAAACTTGGTCTCCAGCGTGCCCTGTATCAAATTTTTCTGGCTTAACTGTTTCTGTCTTTATTGACATGATACCACTTTTTGGTTCTATGTCTCTTGACATTTCAGGCTCAGCTTTTTTAGATACATCCCCTAATTTTTCTGTTATTAATTTTCTAACTATTTCTTCTATCATTGCTTCATTTAAATTTTCCATTGTAATCTCTCCCTCATAAGTTTTTATTTGTGTGATTTTAA
This sequence comes from Clostridium algidicarnis, assembly GCF_000703125.1. Classification (NCBI taxonomy): domain Bacteria; kingdom Bacillati; phylum Bacillota; class Clostridia; order Eubacteriales; family Clostridiaceae; genus Clostridium; species Clostridium algidicarnis. The sequence goes on from NZ_JNLN01000001.1 coordinate 502,516, forward strand.
AACCTACTAGACTTATAATTTAATATCTTCTATAAGTCCAGTGATTTCAAAATCTCTATCTTATATAATATTTAGATTTATATTAAGCTTTTTTAGTTTCTCCAAGGTTTTTAGTCATCATAACTGCTACTATTACTGCAGTTACACCACCTACTAATTTACCTACTATCATAGGAGCTATAAGTTCTGGATTAACTCCTGCTGCAAATCCTAGATGATCTCCAAATACGAAGGCTGCACTTACTGCGAAAGCAACGTTAATTATCTTTCCTCTTTCGTCCATATCCTTCATCATTCCAAACATTGGTATACTATTTGCAAGTGATGCTATCATACCTGCTGCTGCAACATCATTAATCTTAAGTAATGATCCAACTTTCATAAGAGGTTTCTTAAATACTTTTGTTATAAAGTGTACTAGAGGATACGCTCCTGCAAGTATTACAACAATATCACCAACAACACTTAGTCCTTCTTCTATTGGTGCCATACCTTTTATTAAAACAAGTCCTGTAGTCTTTTGTAATACAGCTGCTACAAGTCCTATAGTTATAACTATAGTTATAAACTTTCCAAAATAAGTGAATCCCTTTATCATTCCGTCTGGTGCAAACTTAAGTCCTATAACTATAAGTAATGCAACTATTATTATTGGTGTTAAGTTTTGAAGTACAACTAGTGCTGGAAGTCCTGATAGAAGTCCTCCTACGAAAGTTCCAACTGGTACTGTTATAATACCTGCTAAAACACCTTTAGCTAAATATTTTTGATCTTCTTTTTTTATTATTCCAAGTGCTACTGGAATAGTAAATACTATTGTAGGTCCCATCATTGCTCCAAGGATAAGTCCTGCAAATTGTCCTACTGCTGCATTTTCTGCAAGTTCTCCTGCTAATTGATATCCGCCCATATCACAAGCAAGTAAAGTTGTAGCAAACATTGATGGATCTGATCCTAATGCTTTATAAATTGGTACTATTACTGGTTTTAATACATTTGCTAAAACTGGTGCTAAGCATATAGCTCCTACCATTGCTAAAGCAAGTGCTCCCATAGCCATAAATCCTTCTTCAAACTGTTCTCCATATCCAAACTTATTTCCTAAAAGTTTGTCTATAGCACCTATAACTAAAAATACCATCATAATATATACAATAATTTCATTTATTCCCACTTATTACACCTCTTTTTTCATATTTTTATTTCTATAAATACTTATGTATTCAATTTTAAAATGCCTCATTAAATTTAAAGGTTACCTAAAAGAATTTCATTAGGTGAGGGGATCACTGAACTATGAATTATTTTATTAGGGTTTATATTAGCTTTTGCTGACTTTATACCTTCTTCAACACTTGATACGGAACCGTTAATTATAAAATAAGCCTTTCCTGCAATACCGTTTCCTAAAACCAATTTAACAATCTGAGTATCTGAGGCCTTTAAAGCTATGTCCAATGCCTTTAATGCTGATGTAACATTTAAAAACTCCATTATACCTATGGCATTAAAATTTACTACAATAGGTCTTTTCTTAAATGCCTTTATAATTTCTTCACTAGCATTTGGTATAACGGTATCTTCAACTAATTTCTTTTGATCTCCAGCCTTAGCCTTTTCCATGGCTTCTTTAACCGCTTCTACATCACCTGAAATTATGGTTAAAAACTTTCCAGGGCATATATGTTTAATCATCTCTACATCTACAAAGGATGCCTTTAGAAGTACATCACTAACTTCGATACCTCTTGATATACTACTAAATTCTAATATTCCTAAAGCTTTTTTCATACTTTAAATCTCCATATCTTTTCTTACTTTTCAAGTTCTAGTGTATCTATAATGCCTACTATAGTAGCATCTATTGGTGCTTTCTTTTCTCCAAGGACATGCCTTGCAGAGCTTCCTCCAACTACAATAACTTGATCCCCTGACCCTGCTCCTACAGAATCCACCGCTACAACCATATCTTCAGTAAGCTCGCCTTTATAATTTAGCTTTCTTACAACCAAAAATTTAAGCCCATTAAGGTTCTCATCTTTTTTAGTTGCCCATAAGTTTCCTGTTACTTGCCCTATAAACATATTCAGCTCCCCTTTCCCCTCCTAAGAGTTTCCTTAATTTTCTATATTAGTTTTTTATTTTAACCTTCTATTTTAATATCAATATTGTTTATTCTTGCAAAATCTTTTGCAAGTGGAGTTACTATAGAACCCTTACAAATCAAAATTTCATTTAATCCTTCTTTTTTTAAGTTTCTGATATCACTTTCTGATATTAACTTTTTATTTAATACTGAACTTAAACACTTATTATTATCTGAATTTCCTATCTTACAGCTTTCCTTAACTAAAGATTTTCCTAAAACTTCAATATTATTGTTTTCTTTAGTATTACCTAAGACAGCTCTTAATGATTTAAATTCTATGCCAAAAGATACTAGTTTATCTTTATAATTTTCAAATATTTTTAATAATGCTTTAGGTGATTTACTTTCATGCTCTTTATACTGTAATCCTTTTTCTAAAGCATATAACCTTTTACCTTTTAAAAGCATATCTATAATCATTTTTTCCTTAGGTGAATTTCCATATCCCTTTGATATATTAACTAATTCGTTATTAGAAAGATTTTGTATTAATATAATTTCATAAGAATCTACATCTTTCATAGTATCTATATAATCTACTGACATTTCATTTTGCTCTATTTTTCCCTTAACTACTTGGCATGAGTTCTTAGTCTCTTCTAATATTAATACTGTTTTTTTATTAATACTACTAGTTTCCATCATAAACTTAATTCTTTTCATGACTTCTTTAGTTATATTCTCTACTAATTCTTCGTTATTCATAAGTTCAACTCCTTTCATTAGATAAATTATTGTTTATCAGCACAATTAATTGCAATTCCTAAAGGAGTAACTAAAAATGGATTTAATGGTTTAATGGTTTCTATGCCTGTTTCTTTTTGAATTACTTTTTCAAAATTCTTTAAACAACAGGTACCACCAACTAAATAAATTTTATCTACATCGAATGCTTTTATATGTGTGTTAATAATAGATGCTACCTTTTGAATAACAGGAGTTACCATATGAAATATCTCTTCTTGATTTTTAGTACTCTTTTTCTTTTCTTCTGCCTCTTCAAATGGAATCTTATATGCACCTGCAATTACCAAAGATAACTGTGTACCTCCTGTAGCTTCATCTGCGGTATATATAACCTTTCCATCTTTAAATATGGAAAGGCCTGTAGTACCACCACCTACATCTACAACTACTCCATTATCAATTTGTAATACAGCATTTGCAGCTGTTGGTTCATCTTCTACAGATATAACTTCCATACCCGCACCTTCAACTACATAAGAATGAGTCTTTATGTCTCTTTCATCAGTTCCCGGTGGCACAGCTATTGCAGCATTTGTAAGTTCGATGCCTATTTTATCTTCAATTTTTCTTTTAAGCTCTTTTACTATTTTAGTAGCTCCAATAAAATCTACAACTAAGCCATCTCTAACCACTTGTGCAAATTGCATTTCGCAGGCTACTGGCCTTTTTTTGTCATCTAAAACTACTATAACAATATACGCTGTACCTAAGTCTACACCTACATAAAGTTTTTCATCTTTATTAACTTTTCTTGGTTTTTTTATTGAGCTTTCAACTTCTTTTATAATGGTATCAACTCTACCTAAATTCATCATAATTAACCTCTTTATTTAAGTATTTCACCACGAATATTCTTAACAAATCCGCATGCATTTGCCTCATCATAGTCTATGTGAATTACTGTACTAAATTTATCACTTACTCTAACGGCTACCTCATCAAAAATTAAGCTTCTATCACCACTCACTTTAACTTTAATAATATCTTTGTCCTTTACTCCATATTTTGCTGCATCTTCTGGAGTTATATGAATATGTCTTTTTGCAACTATTACACCTTCTTCGAGTCTTATAGCTGCAGTTTTAGTAGCTAAACTTACAGCTGCACTTTCTTTTGTAGATCCTGACATTCTAACTGGAGCATTAACTCCTATTGAAACCGCATCACTTTTAGAAAGTTCAACCTGTGTTGTTTTTCTTATAGGTCCTAATACAGCAACATTTTGCATTACACCCTTTGGTCCTATTACAGTTACCTTTTCTTCGCAAAGATACTGTCCTGGTTGGGATAAGTCTCTTGCTTTCTTTAGTTCATATCCAGGTCCAAATAATGTATCAACATCCTTCCTTGAAAGATGAACATGTTTTCCTGATGCTTCTATTAGTATACCCTTATCTTCTGGTTTTTCTTTTAATCTTTTTAAAACTTCGGCTATTATATAATTAACTTCAATATTTGATATTTCCATTTTCTTCACCTCTTATTTGTACTTTCCAGAAACGACTTTACACATCATGACATAAAAACAACTACTAAGCCTATTCATGGCTAGAGCTATATCATTTCTTGAAAGTTCACCGTCCTCATTTTTAAATGCATTAAAGGCTACTATCTCTACTTCTCTGCTTTCAGTTCTTAATCTATTTAATTCTACAACTACGTCTCCCATTTTATAACTTGGATATATTATATGATCAGTGTTTAGATACTTTTTAGGATCATGAGAATACGCTCTTAACTCTTTTTCAGAGAGTCCTATAAGATTAACCATTGGCAATGGTTTTTCTGTCACTTCACATTCTAATATCTTTCTTACGTAATCTAAAATTTCTTCTAAATCCTTTAAAACTAACTTTTCATCTAAATTTTTACATAAGATTTGTGCTCTTAATATTTTAGATTGTAGTGAGTCAAGTCTGCCCCTTAAAACTATTCTCCTATGATCTTTACATACTAGCTTATTTCCATTAAGCTGAGTCATATGCTCTGGCTTATCTTCAAAAAATCCACCATCTATATGTTCATATCTAGGATTAAATGTTTTTTCTTTAAGTTCTAATGCATTTGAACTTTTAATAGTCTCATTAACTTTTATATCATTGTTGTAAACTAATTTTATCTTTTTGTCTTGTAAATATTGCTTCGCGGATGGGGTTATTATAACTCCCTTTTCCACTATATACTCACTGACATTTTGATTTTTAAGTTTACTTCTAAGTGTACTCTCTGTTAAAACACTCATTATTTCACATCCTTTATAAGATGTTTTATTATTATTTTAATCATGCCCATGACCAATAAGATATAAGTTCATGAGCATGATATAATAGTTTACAAAATATTTTTTATATTTTTATTTTATAATTCGGATTTTGGAAGTAAAACTTCAACTTCACTATGTGGTCTTGGTATTACATGAACAGAGATTAATTCTCCAACTCTTTCAGCAGCAGCAGCTCCTGCATCTGTAGCAGCTTTAACAGCTCCAACGTCACCTCTTACCATTACTGTAACAAGTCCTGCACCTATTTGCTCTTTACCTATTAAAGTTACATTTGCAGCCTTAACCATTGCGTCTGCAGCCTCTATTGCCCCTACTAATCCTTTAGTTTCTATCATTCCTAATGCGTTCATATTTGCCATTTTGAATTCCTCCTAATATTTATTATTATTTTTTTGTTATTTATAATTTATAATCTTAAGAAAGTGCTGATAGTTGTTCAACAACTTTTCTTATTATTAGCTCTAATTGATCCTTAGACATTGAAGTTTCATTTGAATTAACTTCTGAAGTAGTACCTGTAATCTCTTCTTGCTCTTTAACTCCAAAAGCAACTCTTTTAATGTCTAGTAAGTTTAAAGGTCCTATATTGTCAGAAGTTGAACTTCCTCCAATAGCTCCACAACCTAATGTAAGTGCTGGGACAAGATTAGTTGTTGCTCCTAATCCTCCAAAAGTACCTGAAGTATTAATAAGCAATCTAGATACTGGCATTCTAAGTGCAAAAGCTTTTATAACTTCTTTATCTTCTGTATGAAGTGTTGATGTGTGTCCTTTTCCTTCATTCATTAATATTTCTATACAAAGCTTAATTGCTGCCTCTAGGTTATCTACTGTATAAAAAGCTAATATAGGTGTAAGCTTTTCTCTTGAGTAAGGGTTATTTTTACCTACTGTATTTTCTTCAGAAATTAATACTCTAGCACCCTCTTTAACATTAAGGCCAGACATTTCAGCAAGTTTTTTTACACTCTTACCAACTATTTGTGGATTCATAGTTCCATTAGCTCTTAGTATAAACTTCCCAAGCTTTTTGGATTCAACTTCATTTAAGAAGTAAGCTCCTTGTTTTATAAGCTCTTCTTTAACAGCTTCTTTCATGCAATTTTCAACAACTATTGATTGTTCTGATGCACAAATTACTCCGTTATCAAAAGTCTTACTATCAAGTATTCTTTTAACAGCTAATTTAACATCTGCTGATTTATCTATAAATGATGGTCCATTTCCAGGTCCAACTCCTATAGCAGGTGTTCCTGAACTATATGCAGCCTTTACCATTGCTTCTCCACCTGTAGCTAATATAAGTGCTGTATCGTTATGTTTCATAAGTTCTGTAGTTGCAGGAAGTGAAGGCATTGTTGTAACCCCTATTAGTCCTTCTGGTGCTCCAGCCTTAGTTGCTGCATCACTTAATATTTTTGCTGTTTCAACAATACAATTTTTAGCATTTGGATGTGCTGAAATTACTACAGAATTTCCTGATTTTATTGAAATCAACGTTTTATAAATTGTTGTTGATGTTGGATTAGTTGATGGTATAAGAGCTGCTATGACTCCAAGTGATACACCAACTTCAAAGTACTTATCTGCATCATTTTCTTTTATTATTCCAACTGTTTTTAAATCTTTTATACTTTCATAAACTACTCTGCTTGCAAAAGTATTCTTTACTACTTTATCTTGCCATATTCCAAATCCAGTTTCTTCATGAGCCATTTTAGCAAGTTTTACAGCTTCTTTTTCAGCAGCTTCTGCTACGGCTTTAACTATTGAATCAACCTTTGATTGAGAAAATGTTTTGTATATATCATGGGCCTTTTTAGCCTTAGATATAAGTGTTCTTGTTTCTTGTAATGATAATAAATCTTTATCTAAAAGTTCCATATCTCATACTCCTCTATTTCTCATTAAGAATAGCTTTTATCAGTTCATCTTTTTTACTAAACTTAATTTGTTTTTTAGTCAAAGAAAACTTGTGATTTTCTTTTAATACTCTAGCCATAGTCCTAAGCTCTTGAACTTTTAATGCCTCTAATTGCTTTTCTGACATTTTTATAATTTCTTCAACTTCAAACCCTTGGTTCAAGCCTCCATCTTTATTCTCTAAATCTTCTTTAATAACTATCTCTTTTTTAATGACTTCTTCTGTCTTTTCTTGCTTCTCAGTCTTTTCCAAGTCATTTATTTGCAAATCATCTGTTTCTTTTGATTTATTTATAGATTCTGTTACATTCTGAACTTTAGAGACTACATGAATATTTTCTTTTTCTAAATCTTTTACTTGATCATTATGATCTTTATAAAACATACCTAAAACCTGATCATCGGTTCTAGCTATTACATTGGCACTTCTTAAAGTTCCTATCCTATCTATTGCTATGCATGCAGCTTCCACTGCAGCTTTTACAGATGATACATCTCCTGTAATTATAACGGTAACTATTCCACTGCTTATAAATTCACAGCTAACAAGCTCTACATTGGCAGATTTCAAAGCTACATCAAGGCCTTCTACAGCAGCAACAAATCCATAAGTTTCTAAAAACCCCAAGGTGGATTTATTCATATCTTTCACCTAATCTTAGTATTCTTTAGGGTTTTCTGCTACAAATTTAACTGCTGATGCGAAAGCTTCGCAAGCTGCCTTACATGCTGATTGGCTTCCTGTTAAAAGTGCTCCACCAAAGTTAGTTTCAGATGGTGGGCCAAAGAATGCCTTAAGATCAACTGCTGCCGCTTTCATAGCTGCATCTAATGCATACATTGCTTCTAGTGGTGGAGCTATTAGATAAGCTAATGCTTCGCCTTCTTTTATTCCTGCTGTCTTAGAAAGGTATGAACCTGTTCTTGATATACATTGTGCATAGTATGGAATTGAGTCATCATCATTGGCACTATAAAATGTAGCAACACCACTTTCTATAAAGTCAACGGTTGTATTAATTCCACTTCTAACTTCTGCTGGGCTAGGTCCTGCTAATATTCCTATAACTTCACCTGCAAGTTTACTATTAGCATTTGCAGCTCCTGCATATAAGGATTTAGCATAAACTACTTCAACCTCTACAGATTTAGTAGCTTCATCTAAAGCTGTATAAGTAACATCATCACAATCTGATGTTATGATTCCTATGCTCTTATGTTCTGGTTTCAAATTAAGTTCTCTAGCCATATCAGCACTTACATTAGGTATTAACTTAACGCTTAATACTGATGGACGAAGTTGATCGTTTTTCATAATAATATCCTCCTTAGGTTATAATTTTAGATCGAGTCCACTTGCTTTTTTCTCTAACATAAGTTTTATAATATCGGCTATATAAGCTCCAGCTTCAACTGCAGGAGTACCGCCTCTATGTATGTTAGATACAACTGTTCTTCTTGATTCTTCCATACCAATTGTTCCCTTGTAAGCTATATAAGCACTCATACTTTCTGCTGTTACAAGGCCTGGTCTTTCTCCTATAAGAACGCAAGTTACATCTGCTCCAAATTCTTCAGAGATAACATCCATAGCTCCAACTCTTCCAAGCTTTACAAAGAAAGGCTTTCCTACAGATATTCCGTATCCTTCAAGTCCTTGTATTAATGCAGGTAATATACTCTTAACATTAGCTTCTATAGCTTTTGAACTTAGTCCGTCAGAAACATATATTTGCACTTGTGGATTTCTCTTATAAGATTTTAACTTATCGAGCTCTTCCTTTGAGATCTTTCTTCCAAGGTCTGGTCTAGTTATGAATTCATCTTTAGATGAACACATAGTTTTAACTATTTGAAGATCCATATCTTCCAATACCTTTTCATCAACATCTGTAAATACAGCATCTTGAGCTGCAGCATGGTCTGCTCTAAATCTGAGTGTTGTTTCTGTTTTGTATCTTGCCCCTGCTCTTCCAACACCAAGTCTAGCTGGTGTATGCTTTTTCATTTTTAGATATCCTTCTCTATCAGCTGGATTCTTTACTAAAAGATTTGTTCTAATATCAACCTCTGTAATATCTGGAATCATTCCATCTTCAACTACAGTTGCTGTTTCTAAAATCTCTTTAGCTATACCTTCTGCACTTGATCCTTCTTTTGTAGTCATTTCAACTAAAACTTGTTCTACTAATCTTTTTAAATCACTTTCTGAAAACATATTCTTACCTCCTTTTACTTTTTAAGAAATACAGAAGCATCTCCTGCTCTTGCTGTTAATTTACCATCTTTTATAAATTCCCATTTTTCTAACCAAGCTTCAAATTCAGCAATTGGTCTTTTATTTAACAATTCTCTTAAAGCTGCTGTTTCATGGTATCCTGTAGTTTGGTAGTTAAGCATTACGTCATCTCCATGAGGTATTCCCATAAAGTAGTTACATCCTGCTGTAGTTAACAATACTGCTAGGTTTTCTACATCATTTTGGTCTGCCTTCATATGGTTTGTATAACAAACGTCGCATCCCATTGATATTCCTGTAAGCTTACCCATGAAGTGATCTTCAAGACCTGCTCTTATAACTTGTCTGCTGTCATATAGATATTCTGGTCCTATAAATCCAACAACTGTATTAACTACAAAAGGATCATATTTTTTAGCAAATCCGTAACATCTAGCTTCCATTGTCACCTGGTCAGCACCAAAATGTGCTTCTGCTGATAACTCTGAACCCTGTCCTGTCTCGAAATACATAACATTCGGGCCAGCTGCTGTTCCTTGTGTTAATGCTAACTGTCTAGCTTCTTCTATTAAGTCTGCTGTAATTCCAAATGCTGCATTTCCTTTTTGAGATCCTGCAATACTTTGGAATATTAAATCTGTTGGAGCTCCTTGTTTTATAGCTTCCATTTGAGTTGTTACGTGAGCTAAAACACAGTTTTGTGTTGGTATTTCATATGTTTGTTTTACCTCTTCAAATTTCTTTAATATCTTAACTACACTTCCAACTGTATCATCAACTGGGTTTAGTCCTATAAGTGCATCACCAATACCAAATGTTAATCCTTCTAATAAAGAAGCAACTATTCCATCCACATCATCTGTTGGGTGATTAGGTTGTAATCTTGCAGATAATCTTCCATCTTCACCTATTGTAGTATTACAATGAGCTGTTATTTTTATCTTCTTTGCTGCATATATTAAATCTAAATTAGACATAAGCTTTGCAACAGCTGCAACAACTTCACTAGTAAGTCCTCTTGAAACTCTTGTTATATCAGCACCTGTTGTGTTTTCATCTAAGATCCATTCTCTTAAATCTGAAATTGTCCAGTTTTTGATTTCAGCATATATCTTTTCATTTACTGCATCTTGTATTATTCTTGTAATTTCATCCATTTCATAAGGAACAACTGGGTTGTTTCTTATATCTGAAACTAAGAGATGACTTAATACAACCTTTGCTGCAACTCTTTCTTGAGCTGATTGTGCAGCTATTCCTGCTAATTTGTCTCCGGACTTATCTTCATTAGCTTTTGCTAATACTTCTTTAACGTCCTTAAACTGATACGTTTTTCCAAATAATTTAGTTTTAAGTATCATTTTGTTCACTCCTTTTAATAAATTTATGAATTAAATACTAGGGTTTTTATTACTACTGGGACTACCTTACCATTTACTAATGGTTTTCCAATATCGATATAATCTCCATTTTCTACCTTCACACTATCTATGCATATTACATTATTCTTTCTGCCAAGTTGTGCATAAATGGTTTGACCTAAAACTTTTGCTATATCATTTTCTACAATTACAAATAACGGATAATTGCTTTTTATTAATGATTCCATTCCCTTTATAATTGAAGCTGCTAAGTTTTGTATATCTATAAAAGAAGGATTTTTACTCCCTTTTAAAGCTAATGCTATTAATTGACTTTCATTTTCTACATTAAACCAACTTATTTTCTCTCTTACTGCCTTTTCTATGGATTCAAATCCTTGCTCTTCATCACTCTTTGACAGTTTCAAAATAGGAAGATTTTTAATTGGAAAGACATCCTCTGTAGTATAAGTAATTGTGCTGCCACTAATATCTGTGGTATGTGATCCTGCTCCAACTACTGTAGCTCTTATAGTTTCAAGAGCTGGTTTTAATTTTAAGTTTGAAAGTATACTAGATTTTTTTATTTCTTCTCCTAAAATTACTCCCATATCTCCAAATTTAAAGTAGTCACTGTAATCTTCTTTGTATACATAATCTGCTACTCCACCTGAAAATGTTATATATTCTATGTTGTAACCATCCTTTAGTCCCTTATTGGTTTGAAGATAGTCATACATCTTACTTCTTTCTTTTAAACAAACAGACTCTTCTATAATTCCAACCATTCTTTGTGCTATCTTTCGAAGCTTATATATGTCTGCTTTATCTCCAACTTCAACTTTTACTCCTATAGATTCTGCAAGTTCTTTAATTTTAGGATATATATAATATATTTCTTTGGTATCCATATCTATTTTAATAAGTCTACCGCCTATATCCATGCATCCTGTATCAACAAGCTCTCCATTTTTAAATAGTGCTAAGTTAGATGTTCCTCCACCTATATCAATATTTACAACATAAGCATTTTCTTCATCTGACACCTTATCGGCACCAGCTCCTCGTCCTGCAATTATTGATTCTAGATCAGGTCCAGCTGTTGCCACAACAAAATCTCCTGCAAATCCACTTAATGTCTGAAGTACATCATTAGCATTTTCTTTCCTTGCAGCTTCTCCTGTTATTATTACAGCTCCAGTCTTCACATCATTTATGTTTACTTTAGCTTTTTCATATTCACCCTTTATTATCTCTTTTACCTTTTCTTTATCTATTTTCTTTTGAGTAATAAGTGGTGTGAAATAAATTTCGCTTCTATATATTATTTCTTTATCTACAATATTTACTCGTGGAACTGAAAAATTACTAGCTGTATTTTCAATTGTAATATGAGTAAATACTAACTGTGTAGTAGACGTTCCTATGTCAATACCTACGCTTAAAATTTGTTCTTTCATATCGTTACCGCATATAACTTTAATTATTATAATAATAAGTTAAGTTATAAGTTACGGGCTTCCCCCTTTGTTGTTTTTTATAAACTAAGGCCAAGGTTGGATATACTATTGGTAATGCTCTTAATTTAAGGGTAATACAATTTTATCTTTCCCTAAAGAATGAGTTATTAAACCTACTGTCTTAGATAAAATAAAGCCCAGAATATTCATTAGCATATCTAAAATTACTTTTAAATATTTTCTAATAAATATTCTGGGCTTCATTGCCTTCTATAACCAAAAACCACTTTGTCTTTGGATTTCCTAATTTAATTTTTAAAATCAAAAGTCATGGTTGTTCCAATAGAGTTAGATTGAATATCAATCTGTCCTTTTAACTTATCTGAAATTAAACTATTCATTATCATAAGACCTAAACTAGTTTTTGGTGCTTCATCTACTTTAAATCCTACGCCATTATCTATGACAGATATTTTTGAATAGACATTTCCCTTTTCTACTTTTATTGTTATCTTTCCAGTTTCCCTACCAACAAAAGCATGCTTTAAACAATTTTGAATAGCTTCATTTACAATTAATGATATTGCTGTAGACTTATCTGAACTAATAATTAAATCATCACCTACAACCTCAATTGCTAAATCTAACTTTTCATTCTTTTCAAAGCTTATCATATAAGATTTAATCTTATATATAACATCTTTTATATTAACATCATCAATACCTTCTTTTGCAAGCATTTCATGAGTTATTGCTATACTCAAAATTCTATTTATGCTATCATCTATGGCAGCTCTAAACTCTTCGCCTTGAATCCTTCGTGATTGAAGTCTTAAAAGGCTTGCTATGGTTTGAAGATTATTTTTCACTCTATGATGTATTTCTTTTATTACCACAGATTTTAAAACTAATTCTCTTTCTTTTTCCTTTAAATCTGTAATATCTTTTATAAGCATTACTACCTTTAAAACCTTACTACTTTGAACTATATACTTTACCTGGAAACACATTTCTCCAATATCTACTTCTTCTACTTCTATAGACTTACCAACAATTAGCTCATCTATAGTATACTTTGATAATGATAAATTGGAAAAGTCCATTCCAACTAATTGTTGATGATAACCGAGCTTTTCGTACAACTCTTCTGCTACTGGATTTTTGAATCTTAATACTCCATTTTCATCAAATACAAGTATAGCATCATCTATATGATATGTTATATTTCCATCTTCATACTTGCTCTTTTTACTTTCTATTTGCGATAGTAATTCTTCATTAGTTTCTGCTAATATAGCTAGCTTTCTACTTTCTTTTGTGTCTTCTGTAACATCTTGTTCTGAAATAATAACAGCAATAACTTCATCTTTATGATTCTTTATAGCTTCAACATTTTGTTTTACAATTATATTTTCTTGTGTAGTTGCTTTAATATCTCTTGAGGGCATCCCCGTTTGCAGTGTTCTTAGTACAGCAGGTTCATTTTGCCTTATGGCAAGCTTCCCTACAACATTTTCTTTGTAAAAAGATGTTGCATCTCGATTTTTTGCACTAGCAATTACTATTGCAGCATCTTTTTCATTTTTCACCATACAATCTATAAACACGTCAGCTTTTGAAGAATCAGCTACAAATTGAAGAGTTTTAGCTATGCTCTGTATTATTTCAATATCATCTTCAGTTAAAGAAGTATACTTTAAACACATTTCTCTTATTTCATTCATATTCATTCCTACTTTTAAGCTTCTTCTTCGCTAATTATTATTATTCTAGCTACTTCTTCCATGGTTATTCTCTTTTGCATACTAATATCTCTTATATTTGTATAAGCATCATTTTCAGAAATATTATTTTTTGCCATGAGTATGCCCTTGGCCTTTTCTATAATTTTTCTTGACTCTAGCTTCTTTTCTAAAACTTTAACATCTTTTTTTATCTTTTTGATTTCCTTATGTCTTGATAAACAAACTTCTATAGTTGCAACTAAAGATTTATTGTCTATAGGTTTCACTAAATAACCGATAGCTCCAACTTCTTTAGCTTTTTCTATAAATATTTTATCACTATAAGCACTTAATAATATTACTTCTCCTGCAAGTTCTTCTTTTAAGATTATCTTAGTTGCATTTAAGCCATCTAAAAGTGGCATCTTTATGTCCATAATTATTAAATCAGGTAAATGCTTTCTTGCAAGCTCTATAACATCAAAACCATCTGAGGCTTCAGCTACTACATTGTAGCCTTCTTCCTCTAGCATTTCCTTCATATCCATTCTTGTAATAGGTTCATCATCGGCTATTACAATTCGTTTGTTCATGGTCTTCCACCTCTTTTAATAAACATCTATAGGTTATTTCTTTAAAACCATTTTATCATAAAAATCTTAATTGCACTCTAAAAATCTTTTTAATTCCTGAATTTCTTTTTTTTCTGCAGCATTTACACAAAATATTTTTTCAGCTCCTGCTGTAATTAAAAATTCTTCAGTTCTTTTTAGAGACTTTTCATCCTTACATAAATCGATTTTAGTACAAATACCTATAACTTCCTTATTAAACATACTACCAAATCCTGGTGGAAAGTTACTTGTGTCATTGCTTGAATCCTGAACTAATGCAATTACATCTGCTTCTGATGATGTTACTATTAGTGCATTATAATATACTCTGTTATCTAAATACTCTCCTGGAGTATCTATTATATAATCACCAAACTCTATAGATTGCGTCTTTTTATATCTTATGATTTCATCTATTAAAGCTTGACTTAGTGTAGTCTTTCCAGCTCCTATAGATCCTATAAGCATTATTTTTTTCAAACTATTTCCTCCTAGGATTTTGTTATATCAGTGATTGTGAATTTCAAAACATTTTTAAGTACATTGCAAACTTCTCTTAAAGCAGCCTCTACGCTTGAAACATCTCCAAGCACCACAAGTGATCCACTAAATCTATCAATAAATCCTATTTCAACTCCTGCTGCTTTAGTAGCAACATCTGATGCTATTATGGCCGCTTCACTTGGAGTTATCGTTAGTATTCCTATTGCTTCTGCATTTTCTTCACTAAGTCCCAATTTTTTGTATATTGATTTATTAGGATGTGCAATTAAGTGAGCTAAAGTAACCTGTTTACCAGGAACATATTCCTGAATAACTCTTTGTTTCTCTTCCATCTTTCCCACTCCATTCCATTTAAAGACATAAAAGCTCCTTAAAGCATTATTAATGCATTTTAAGGAGCTTCATTGCTCTAATTATAATTGTACGCCGTTGCACAATTAACGTTTATTTAACTTATATTTAAATTATAATAGTATCTACTTTAATTGTCAAATGTTTTTGAAAACCTTTTTTAAGTTTATATAATAATTATTTTCCCTCATAGACAGCTTTAAATAATGTGTTAAACTCTTCTACTGTTGGCTTCCTGGGACTTGTAATTGTACAACTATCATTTAAAGCTATTTCTGAAAGCTCTTTTAGATTGTCATCAAAGTCCTTTTTGCTAATATTAACCTCTTTAACACTATATGGTATGCTTAAAGTTTTCTTTAAAGAATTTATAGCTCTTACTAAAGACTTAACACCTTCTCTAACATTATTGCTACTTGTAAGATTTAAGAACTTAGCAATTTGTGCATATCTTATTGCAGTATCACTATATTGAATTTTATTATCGAATCTATTTTCAGAACTTAAGTCTGCATTAAATTCTATAACATAAGGAAGTAATATTGCATTTGCTTTTCCATGAGGAATATGGAATCTTCCACCTAGTATGTGAGCCATGCTATGGTTTATTCCAAGTGAAGCATTTGTAAATGCCATTCCAGCTATGCAAGAAGCGTTATGCATCTTTTCTCTTGCTTCTAGGTCATTTCCATCTCTATATGCTTTTTCTAAGTATTCAAATACTAGCTTTATAGCTTTTTCTGCTAAAGCATCACTAAAATCTGAATGCTCAGTAGATACGTAAGCTTCTATTGCATGAGTTAACACATCCATACCTGTATCTGCTGTTATAAAATTTGGAACACTTTTCACAAGGGTTGCATCTAGTATCGCCATCTCTGGAACCATAGATTCCTCTACTAATGGATACTTAACATTATACTTTTTATCAGTTACAACTGAGAAAGATGTAACTTCTGATCCTGTACCACTAGTAGTTGGTATAGCTATAAGCATAACCTTTTTATCTTCTGATACATTATTCAATCCTTTATTTATAAGATCTCTAAAGTGACTTATAGCCTTTGCAGCATCAATTGCTGAACCTCCACCTAATGCAATTAGAGCTTCTGGTTTAAATGCATCCATAGCTTTAATTCCTTTTGATATTGTTTCAAGTGGTGGATCTGGAACTATGTCAGAAAAAATTTCATATTCAATATTTGCAGCATCTAAATTTTCTGTAACCTTAGTTACCATTCCTGATGTAACCATAAATGGATCGGTTACAATGAACACCCTTTTACATTGAAGCTTACTAAGCTCTTCAAGCTTTCCAACTCCAAAATAAACATTAGGTCCTACTTTAAAATTACTCATACTTTCACTTCCTAAGTTTAAATTTTGTTTTCTTTAGTTTCTTTAGTTTTAACTTTATTTATTCCTTAGCTAGCTTTATTTAAATTTATATTTTTATATAAAAATATAAAAACCCCCTAAGAAAATTCTTAAGGAGCTTCATCACTCTTTATAATTACACGCCATTGTGTAACTTTATCTTTATTATCTTTTTAAAATTGTATACCCTTATATTATAAATTTGTACATATTCATTTTATAACTTTAAAATATTACTGTCAAGATGATTTGAAGTTGTTCATATGGATAATACTTGGCAATGCTCTATTGAATCATACTTATCACTTTAGCTCATAGTAAGTATCTACTTTAACTCCATTACCATCTTTATCCTCTTCCCTAAAGATTTTCTCAAATACTATAGAATTGCTATTATTAAATCCATATCCATATGCCGCTAATTCCTCATCCACCATATCTATATACACTTTATTTTTTCTATCAAAAATATAACGTGATGAGTGTCCACCGATACTTATGAATATATATTTATCCGTTATTTGAACTTCACCTGTAGCAAAATAACCATATCCTTTATAAATTTCATTATCTTTATATATAAGTTTGCTTAACTTATCCGCATCTAAGTCATAAATTAATAAATCATCCTCAAGCTCTTCACCTGGCTTTTATATTGATATAACTATAGTATTATCCTTAATAGCTCCCGAGCTTACAAACATATCCTTTGTTACAACCCTTTTTTCTTCGGTTTTAATATCATATAAATACAAATCAGAATATTTATAAAAGTTTCTTCCGTAATCAACAAATGTTCTTAACCTCGTCCATATTATCTTGTTACCATCAGTCTTAGGATGATTTAACAGCTCATTTTCCACCTCATCTGAAACTTCAACTTCTTTAAGCTTATTTTCAGATAAGTTATAACTCATTATCTTTGTTATTACAGCTCCATCTTCTCTCTTATCTGTAGACCTATAAACAACTATATCATTTGCTATTGAAATTCTTATAGGATTATATATTTCATCCGCCTTCAATTCAAATTCCTCTTTAGTATATTTAGCTTTATCAATTATTATGACCCTACCATCTTTTAAATTCTTTGCTGCTACAAACCAATTGAACCCTTGGCTTAGATTTTCATTTCCTACAACTTTGTCCTCATCTTCAATCCAAACAACCCATTCTCCATGGTTTGAGACCTCATATAGATAGTTTTTATCATCAATAACTTTACAAACCTTTGTTTCCTCTTTTGTTTCTAAATTATAAGAGTATATATTCTTACGATCATCTCTACGGGTCACAGCTATTTCATTTTCATTAATTTTTCCCCTATATGATAAATTTTCATCTATCACTACCTTTTTTATATAATCATCCTCGGTGATATTCCGAATGGGGTAATCTAGTAATTCATACTCTACTTCTTTGGATTCTATATTATCTTTTTTTCATTATCCAAATTATTTATACCAGTATCTTTCTTGCAAGAAATAAATAGTGTACTTGTGAGCAAAACAAGAAGCAATAGCTTTTTAAATTTCATATATGCCTGCCCCTTTATATTATTTGTAATATTATACCATCATGCCCCCTTAATGTCAATATATTCTTATTATGTAATATTACTGTCAAGATGTTTTAACTATGTTTGGGGACAGTTCACAATTTTAATATTTATGGAAAATTTAATATAACATATATTAGCAAAATGTTATAATAGTAGTAGTTCGTATTTTTCAGTGTGAAATGGAGGTGAATTAATGTCCTTAGTACAATGTTCTAATGTAATAAAGAACTTTCAAATGGGTAAAGTACAAGTTGAAATTTTAAGAGGGGTTAGTTTAAATATTGAAAAGGGAGAATTTACTGCTATTATTGGCGAATCAGGCTCTGGTAAGTCTACTCTTTTAAATATTTTAGGGGGACTTATGCCCTTTGATAAGGGTGAGGTATCTATAGCTGATACTAATTTGCATAATTTAAACGAAAATCAGCGTGCGCTTTTCAGAAGAAAAAACATTGGATTTATATTTCAATCTTATAACCTTCTTCCACAATTAACAGCCTTTGAAAATGTTGAGATGCCTTTAATTTTTACTGGCATGTCTAAAGTAAATAGGAAAAAAACTGTTCTAGATATTTTAGAACATGTAGGTCTTAAAGATAGGATGAATCATAAGCCATCAGAGCTTTCAGGGGGACAGCAACAAAGAGTTTCAATTGCTAGAGCCTTAGTTAATAATCCTTCTATAATTCTTGCAGACGAACCCACAGGAAACCTAGATAGTAAGACAAGCGTTGAAATCTTAGATTTACTGAAAGGACTTAATGAGTCGTTAAATATGACCTTTGTAGTGGTTACTCACTCTAAAAGGGTTTGTGATTATGCTGACAGCATAATTAAAATGAAAGATGGTCTACTAGAATAATTATTACAGGAGGTTTATATGAAAAAGACTTTTATAAAAATTACTTTAGCCCTAGGTCTTGCCTTATCCATTGGTATTAACACTGTTCCAGCCTTCGCTGAAACTCAAGGGGGGCTTCCCGGAACGCCAAGTGATGGAGCAATTCCAAACAGCATGCAGCAAGTACAAGCTCCAAGCCAAGGTATACAATCTAAAAAGCTTATTATATCTGAAGTTACAACAGATCCTGCCTTTGTAGAACCAGGCAAGGAATTTACCCTTAATTTTAAGATAGAAAATAAGTCTTCAAATAAACTTGAAAATATATCTTTAAGTATATTAGGTATTGAAGGTAAAAATGTTCTTGAAGGCTTTTCACCAGTTGGAACTACAAATGAAATCTATTATGGAGGATTAAACAAAGGCGGAACTGGAGAAATATCCTTAAAACTTATAGGTTCTCCATCCATTAAATCGGGAATATACAACTTTAATATTAATTGTTCATTTAATGAAAGTGGAAGCTCCCCAGTAGAAATAAATAAGGTTTGTGGAATAATTGTAAAAAACACTTCTAATATGATGATTACTGAATTCAAACCTTTAGAAAATGGAAATGTAACTGGAAGCTTTCTAAATGCAGGTAAAGGATCTTTAAATAACGTTATGGTAAACATCACAGCTGGCGATAAAAATATTTCAAAATATATAGGGGCCATGGAAGCTGAAGTTGAGGAAAGTTTTGATGAAGCTCTTGGAAGTTTTGAATCAGATACTTCTGGTAATGTAGTCATTAGCTTTAATGATGAAATGGGCATAGAAAACAAAATAGAAAAACCATTCACAATTAAAGGTACTAATGTAGTAACTACTTCAAAACCAGCTTTAGAAAAAAAGTGGTCTTTTAAATCTGTGTTTAAAAAGCTTTTTGGACTAGGTTCTTAATATGCGTCTTACAGATTTATTAGAAATGATCTGGAAGAATCTTTGGAAAAGGAGAAGCAGAACTATATTTACCATGATAGGTGTTATAATTGGCTCTGTAGCCATATTCACCATAATATCCCTTGGAAATGGTTTTAAAAAATATATAACCGATGAGATTGGCTCTGTGTTTGATACCTCAGTAATCTCAGTATCTCCAGCCATACCACCCTCAGCTTATGGGGCGCCTGTAACCCCTGATGAAAAAAAGCTAAAAACTAAATTAGATAAAAAGGCCATAAAAGATTTAAAGAGCTATTCCTTTGTTAAATCAGTTATTCCAAAACTTAATGACTACGGTAATATAGAATATAAAAAGATTAGCACCGGCGCTAGTATTACTGGTATGCCTATGAAAGAACTATCTAAAAAAGATGATCTTTTAGTAGGCCGCTATCCAACAGATAATAAAAATGAAGCAATCCTTGGATATAAAATGGCTACTCTTCTTTTAGACTATAAACCTACTGACAAAGTGGATTCAAAGGAAATTGAGTCCTTATTAAGAAGATCCTTTAAGTTAAATATCTCTAATAATGGAATGATGCCAGGTGCTAAAGACTCTTCTAAAACAGAAGATGAGCATACTATAAACTTAACTATAGTTGGAATATCTAAAGAAAATGCCATGGATGACTTTACAGTTAAAGTTCCACTAAGCACTGTAGAGGATATCAAAAAATGGAAGGCTTCTAAAACTCAAAATGATGAGAATAAAGAAGAAGGATATACCAGTGTAGAGGTTGTTCTAAAAGACACTAACAAAATAGATGAAGCAGAAAAAACATTAAAAGAAAATGGATACCAAATAAACTCTTTTAAAGAGATACAAGGTAGCATAGGAAAGCTTTTAGATGGTGTTAAACTAATATTAGCAGCCCTTGCAGGAATTTCTTTATTAGTAGCAGCCTTTGGTATAACAAATACCATGAACATGGCTATATATGAAAGAAAAAAAGAGATTGGTATTATGAAAGTAATAGGCGGAAGTGTTAATGATATAAAGAAAGTATTTGTAGGAGAAGCTTGCACTATCGGTCTTATGGGTGGAACTATTGGACTTACCCTAGGATTCATAGCTAATTTTCTTATAAATATGTTAGCTAATGCCTTTATAACTAAAGGACAAGTTCCGAAAATAAAAATAGCATCTGCGTCGCCAGGTCTTATTCTATTCATATTACTCTTCAGCACCCTAGTGGGCTTCCTCTCAGGAGTAGTCCCTGCTTCAAAAGCAGCAAAACTAGATGTTATAAGTTCTATAAAAGAAGAATAAACATATTGGGATAAAAAGGGAGCACCTCTAGGGTGCTCCCAATTAAAGGAGGCACCCCAGAGGTGCTTCCTTTATTTTACTGGTGCTACGGATGTTGTAGGCGGTACTATATTCTTTATTGAGTTTGACCCAATAGCTAATATAAATCCTAAAGTCCATACTATGATTACAACTGCTGCACTCTTTTTCTTTGATATGTTTCCAATAACTGCTATACCTATAGCTATTAAAACCATTTGCCATAAACCAAATACATTAAGCTTTGAAATTAAAATATCAGCTATTGTCATATTTGCGGCGGCTTCAGCAATGGCTGCTAAGTCTAAAGGTTTATTTGCTATAATATCATAAATAGCTTTTATTATTCCACCTATTAGTACTGGAAAATATGATATTAAATAAACCCCTACCATTTGACGATAAGTTGCAGTGCTCTTAAATATCTTAGCTATTAAAAAATAAACTAAAGACATAAAATACACGGCTATTATCGTTACAATTATCGTGGTAATTACTGCTGAAATAGGTGATGTAAAAGCTCCTGCTAATTTCTGAGCCGTAGCTGCAGTAGCAGGATCCACCCCTTTAACTGATTCACTTACAGCTCCACTTAGTTTGTCCTTAGAAGCTATTGCTAAAATAAGCGCTGTGATAGCAGAGCATACCACCACAATAAGAAGCCTAATCCCGTAACTTTCATTATCCTTATAATACTCGAAAAGTTTTTGTGGGTTAACAAAAAAGTTCTTTACCTTTTCCCAGAGCGTTAATTTTAAAACTGGAATATTATCTACTGAATTATTGTCTTCCATGATTTTCCCCCTTTTATTTACTATTACCATTTTATCACATCACTATGCTAATTTCCATAATTTTAGTCACTTGTATGGTAGATTTAACATTTAATTAAATGACCTCCAAAAGTCCCCTTTTAAATCAATTATATTAATAATATCTTTGTATAGTATTTTAAAAGTAGGAAATCCTGCAGAGTAAGGCCCAATATCATAAGGATAAAAGTAAATATATAGTCCATCTTTTGATATATAAAATGGTTGATCTTCTTTTATTCCAGTATAGGAATCTTGGAATACATAAGAATACTGCGGATCACTTTTTATTTGGTATCCTACTATATCACTTAGAACTTTTACGTAATTGCTATCCTCTTTAAATAAATCTTTTAACTCATAGAAGGCTCCTGTAACTAAATTTATATGTGCATACATCTTAGTTGGCATACCATGAGCTGCCCCAAAGGGGTAGTTATATCCATTAAGCTCTAATACTAATAGTTCCTTCTTAAAAAATTGTACCTGAAAGTTTCCAACATAACTATAACCTAATTGAACATCCTCTTCTACCTTCTTTGCCTTTGATAAAACCTTAAGCTTATCATTAACCTGACTTTGTAAAATTCTATCTTCCATTCCTTCAATTCTTGGATAATAAACTAGATAATCCTTATTAGGCTTATACTTTTCTTTTACAACCTTATATTGCTGATTTAAATGAATTACTAAATTTTCTTTCCATAATAAGATACCTTGTTTATCAAAATAGGAAGTTATATAATCCACAAATGCCATTATAAGATTGTTTTGTAATGTTAAAGTCCCACTACCACTTACTATAGGCGAATCTTTAGTTCTCTTCCCCTCTTTATCAATAAAAAAGGTTTCCTTCTCATCATAAACAGAAGCAACTCCGCCTTTATAATTAGAAACTCCGTAATAAATAAACTTTGTAAGCGCATTACCATTTGTATCATAAATAGCATATTTTGAACCTATATAAGGTGAATTTTCATCTATTGGAATACCGACAGCTACCCTGCTTTCTCCTATTGAAATTATAGAATTATACTGAGGTTTTATTACATAAAAGCCAAGTTTATCTATAAGCCCATAATTGTTTTTAATATCCTCTGAATTATTTACTATAGCTCTTCCAAAACTAAAGTCATCTGCATAATAAAATTGTGGTTTTATAATTACCTTACCATTTATATCAATATATCCATATTTCCCATCCTCATTTTCCTTAAATGCTAGGAGTCCATCACCTAAGCTACCTACAAAGGCATAATTGTATTTACTTAGTATAATTCCATCAATATTTATTAAAGCATACTCATTTTCTTTGATCTTAACTACAGCCTTTCCATCTCTAAAGTCATTTACATATTGATATTTTGCAGGTATAACTTCTTTCCCTTCCTTACCTAAAAATCCATAAAGAAAATCATTATTAGAAGATTCGATATTAAACTGTGCTCTTCCGTCTTTAAAGTTTCCTATATAGCTATAATCCTTATTTGTTAATATATTTCCCATTTCATTAATTATGTTAAACCCTTTATCATCCATAACTACAGCCCTGTTATTTGAAAACTCGCCTATAAAATTATATTTAGGACTTACTATATAGTTATTGTTATAATCTATAATTCCATAAAAACTCCCTACCCCAACAATAGCAAGTCCATTATCTTGGAAATTTGAAGCTGAATCGTAATAAGGCTTAATTATGAACTTACCACTTTCATTTATATAACCCCACTTAGTTCCACCTATCATGTTCAAAGGTGCTGGATATAAATCTAAACTTCTAGTTTTTAGATGTGATAATATATGATTTCTAAGTCTCATTAATTCATCTTTTGAAAAATTTACCCCATAATATCCAAAAATTCCGTAGTTATTTTCTAATACCATAACATAAAGATTCCCTTGCCACCTATAAACTACAATTAATTCTTCTAAATAATCACCATTTAAATCCGCCCTTATTATTAGAGGCTTATTATCTTCTGTAATTACTATTTCGGCCCCTATAGGTAAGTATATTTTTATAAAATTGATTAAACTTATATTATACAAAATAATACACCTTTCACATAGTACTTCTAAAAATATTATATGAAAGGTGTATCGGGTAAGTTACCATTAGCCCTTTATAATAAATACCTAAATTATCTTTTCATAGCAAAAGAAGTTTTCCTCTCTTCCTTGAAATCTTAGTATGCCAGCATATTTGTAGCCACACTTTTCAAATAACTTTTGTGCATTTGGATTTGAAAACATGGTATCTGTCTTTAAATAATTTATGTTGTTTTCTATAGCTAAGCTTTCAGCAAACTTCATAAGCTTATAAGCATTTCCTCTTCCCCTGTATTTACAAGCAATAGCTAATCTATGTATTATGTACGCCTCCTTGTCTTTTGACCATTTTATGTCTTTGTATTCTATAGGCTCATCCTTATTAATACATGCAAATCCTGAAACCCTTCCCTCTTCTTCTATTACATGTAGTTCTTTATTTTCTATATCCTTTTCAAAATCCTTGCTTAAAGGATACTCATTATTCCATTGATGATTATTATTTTTATCCATATCTACAATTGTTTCCTTAACAATATCCATAATTTCATTCATGTCTAAAATAGTAGCAAGCCTGATCATTTTATCCCCCTAACCCTTTTCACTAAATCTATTACTTTTTCTTCAATTATATCTCTAACTCTTCTAAATTCATCTAAAGATTGCCCTGCAGGATCATCTAATCCCCAGTCTTCTTCTATTTTTGAATTTACTACTGGACATCCTTTTATGCATCCCATGGTTATTACAATATCTATATTCTCTGGTATACTTTTAAGTGTCTTTGGGTATTGTGTTCTTATATCCACTCCCACCTCTTCCATAACCTTAATTGCATCAGGATTTACAGATTCCACTGGTATAGTACCTGCACTATATATATTTAAAATATCAAAGCCATACTTTTTAGCAAATCCTTCTGCCATTTGACTTCTGCAAGAGTTTCCTGTACATATAAATGCTACAATTTGTTTCATATGAAGCCTCCCAACATTATTTACAGTTACATGGGCTTTTTGAGTTTATATCACATTCCTTTAAAGTCTCACAGGTTATCCCACTTTTTCTATACTCACTTAACTTTTCTAAATCTTTATTATAAATATCTATACCTTTTAATTCATTATTAATTAATTCTTCTAAAAACTTATATTCAGTTAACATATCTTCATTAATTTTATAATAAACCCATTGAGCTTTTTTCTCATAGGAAACTAAGTTTAATGTGCCTAATTTGTTTAAATGCCTAGATGCATTAGATTGATTTATATCTAATACATGCTCTATTTCTCCAACACACATCTCTCCATTTTTTAATACATTTAGTATTCTCATTCTATTTTCATCTGCTAGTGCTTTTAGTATTTGTATTAAATCCATTTTATGCTCCTATATGATTATTTTCTTATTAAAGAATAACTTTCTTTGTTAATTACACTTTCTTAACATTAACGTATCTTCTTAATATAATCACATTATCTTAACGCAATTACGTTTCTATAATATAATTCTACTTATATTATAACATTATTAACCTTTAATAATGTAGCTTTCTATGCATTATCATATTTAAAATACTTTCTTGTATTATTAGCTATTCTAACTAGGATAAGCATCACTGGAACTTCCACTAGTACTCCAACAACTGTTGCAAGTGCTGCCCCAGAATTTAATCCAAATAGTGAAATAGCTACAGCTACAGCAAGTTCAAAGAAATTGCTAGCACCTATCATTCCTGCAGGAGCTGCTATACTATGTGGCAAATTCCATGCCCTTGCCCATCCATAGGCTACTCCAAAAATCAAAAAGGTTTGTATTATTAGCGGAATTGCAATTAGAACAATATGAATTGGATTGTTTAATATTGTTTCTCCTTGGAAGGAAAATAATATTATAAGTGTTAATAAAAGTCCTATTATTGTTACATTACTAAACTTTTTAATATATACATTTTCGAAATAATCTAGTCCCTTTTTCTTAACTATTATAACTCTTGATAGGTACCCTGCAAGTAGCGGTACTACAATAAACAATATAACGGATAAGAATAATGTATCATAAGGTACAGGTACATTGCTAACACCTAATAAAAATGCTACTATAGGTGCAAAAAGTACTAATAATATGAGGTCATTTATAGCCACTTGTACTAATGTATATGCCCCGTCCCCCTTAGTCAAATAACTCCAAACAAATACCATGGCAGTGCAAGGTGCTGCACCTAAAAGGATAGCTCCCGCTAAATAACTTGTAGCAAGGTCTGCTGGTATAATGGGCTTGAAAACTACCTTTAAGAAAAACGAAGCAATTATATACATAGTAAATGGTTTTATAAGCCAATTAGTTACACAGGTAACAATAAGTCCTTTAGGCTTTTTAGTAGCTCTTACTATACTTGAAAAATCTATTTTAAGCATCATTGGATATATCATAAGCCATATTAATATCGCAACTGGAATAGATACCTTAGCATATTCAAATTTACTTAATGTTTCAGGTATTATAGGTATAAATTGTCCTATCATAACCCCAAGTACAATACATACAATTACCCACAAAGTTAGATATCTTTCAAAAAAACTAATGCCTGAACCACCTTTACTCTTTTCCATACTATCTCCTCTTTTCTATTTAATTAAGTTTACTAATTCTTTACCTTTTATTTCTTCACTTTTCCAGGGTATTACAACGAAGTTACCCTTTGAGATTTCATTTATATTACTTAATGTTATTCCTAAGTCTTCATTTACTACAAATACTACAAATTTTAAATGGTGTGCTGGGTCTGTAGTTGTCAAATGAACCTTTACACCTTTTCTTGAAAGTCCAACAGCAATAACTGCCGCTAAGCTTGTCTTTCCTACTCCTCCCTTACCCATAGTAAATATAACCTTTTTCTTTGAAATATATAAATCATCAATTAATTCTTTAAGATTTGGTATGTCTTGTCTTTTTAATTTACCTTCTTCAGTTTCTAAATAGTTTTCCTTAAGCATCATCCTTATATTTTTAATTCCTGTCATGTTGTAAGATCTTAGTGGAATTCTATAAGTTTCCATATTCTTTAAATAATCAGGTATATTTTTTAATGCTTCTTGTTATTTTGAATATAATTTATTTGATACATCATCATCTTTTGAGCCTTCGTCTAGCTCTAATATCCCATTTATAACCATCATTTGATTATTAACACCTAAATCTCTAAGCTCTTTTGATGCTCGTTCTGCTTCCTTAAGTGGTGAATATTCTGCTCTAGATATTAATATTAATTTAGTTACCTCACCATCTCCTAAAGTTTCTACAGCATGTTTATACATATCCTTTTTGCTTTCTAATCCTGATAGTTGTCCTAAACAAGAGGCTCCATGAGTACTTTCGCTAATAAAGTCACTCCATGATGAAGATAGTTGTAACATTCTTATTTAATATCTCCCGTAGCTTACACTAAATGAATTAGCTTTACTCTTTTAATGAAAATATGAGTTTATATGATTATATTACTATATACTCATATACTATTCTTTAGTATTATTTTTGTCAACTATCTAGTTAATTGCTTTCAATTGCTTTCAATTGCTTTCAATTGCTTCAACTGCTTCAACTGCTTTTAATTAAAATCTTATAGATATTATCTTAAATTTAATCCTTATTGTTTTTTTAATCTATCTCCAGTATTAAGATAAATAACCGCTATAATTACTGCAATAAAAAATATTTACTAGTTATATGATAAAATTATCCACATATTGGTTATATATCTTTGGAACTAGATATTTTCATATAAATCTTTACTCAAGTTACCTACTAAATCATCCCATAAAATCCTACTCCAAGTAGTGCTGCTGCAACAATAACAAGTATAGGATGAATTTTTGACTTTAAGCTTATAAAAAGTATTATTGCTCCTATTATAATAGATTTATAATCTACATAAGACTGCCTTGCAAGAGAAATAAATGCGCTTATTATAAGTCCAATTAAGGCTGGTCTCATACCCATTAATGCTGATTTCATTAATTTTGAGTTCTTAAACTTTAATATGTAATGGGTAGCTATAGAAACTAAAATAAAAGAAAATGATACTACCCCAACAGTTGCAAAAACACTTCCCCAAAATCCACATATTCTATACCCAACAAAAGTTGCTGAATTAATGGAAATAGGTCCTGGAGTCATTTGTGAAATGCCTATAATATCTAAAAACTCTGAAGATGTTAACCAGTTATTTTTAGTTACTATTTCTCTTTCGATTAATGGTAACATGGCATATCCACCACCATATCCAAAAACCCCTATTTTAAAAAATGTCATATATAATTTAAAAAACATGTCCACTTTAAACCACCTGCTTTCCTAGAAAAATTATTCCATAAATAGCTGCAAGGAATATCATTATAACGGGATGAACATTAAAAACAGTAATGGAAACCACACATGTTATTATAATTAGTATATTTATGGTATTCTTCTTTACAGATTTAGATAAGCTTCTAACTGCAAGTAATACTAATACTGGAACTGCCCCTCCAATGCCTTTAAATACATTATCCACTATATAGTTATCTCTAAACTTCATAAAAAAAGTAGCTATAGTAAGGATTATTAAAAATGATGGAATTATAACCCCAAGTAGTGCAACAATAGCTCCTAAAACTCCCCCTAGTTTATATCCTATAAATAAAGATGAATTTACAGGAAGTGCCCCAGGAAAGCTTTGAGATATAACCAAGATATCTGTAAAATCATCTTTTGAAATCCATTTTTTTGATTCAACCACTTCTTTTTCTATTAAAGGAATCATGGCATACCCACCACCAAAGGTAAAAGCTGCAATTTTAAAGAAACTAAAAAACATAACAATTAATTCTTTCATAAAACCCCTCCTACAATAATTACTGTGACAGGGGTGAGTATATCATAGGGATACTCCCATTAAAAGTTGGATTTTATTATGATTAACATAGGTTTTCTTTATGCATTATAAATTCAATTTAATTTATATGAGATTAATTATAGGATTTAAATGAAATTTATTATATAATGTAAAAGTATATTTTCTAGTAAATAGTCAAATACTTAATATAAAGGGAGATTTTAAATGGAATGCAAAACTAATATAGATGATAAAAAAGCATCTTTGAATTCAGATGAAGAGAGTTTGAATAAATCATCTTTAAATTCAAATGAAGAGGCTTGGAACAAAGAAACTTATGATGCCTGGGTTGAAAGATTAGGCTCTCCGAAAGATGCCGCAAAAAAGATTAAAGAAAACCCAACACATAGTATATCTACACTTTACCATAAATTTGGAGACTTAAAGGGTAAGAAAGTTATGAACCTTATGGGCTCTAACGGTAATAAAGCTGTAGCTTTAGCATTGCTTCACGCAAATGTAACTGTGGTAGATTTTTCAAAGGGAAATAAGCGTTACGCTTTAGAACTTGCAAAAGAGGCAGGGGTTAACATTGAGTATATCTTATCAGATGTACTTAAACTTCCTGAAGATAAGATTACTTCTGATTATGATATAGTATTTGCGGAAATGGGGATACTTCACTATTTTACAGATTTAAAGCCTTTTTTAAATCTAGTACATAGGCTTTTATCACCTGGTGGCATATTTATTATAAGAGACTTTCACCCAATTTCTACTAAGCTTATTAGCTCAAAAGGCTCTACAGCAAAAATTCGTAAACATAAGGTAACAGGAGATTATTTTGATACTTCACTAGAAGAAAAGTCAGTATCCTATTCTAAATATTTAAATGACACTGATGAACCCGAAAAAGTACTCCTTAGGAAATGGACAATTGGTGAAATAGTAAGTTCCGTTGCAAAGGAAGGCTTTATTATTAAAAGTTTAGATGAAGAACCTAATTTATCTTCTGAAACTTTTGATAAAGGCATTCCAAAAACCTTTATTTTAGTGGCCGAAAAAAGCTTTTAGACCCCACATTATTTTTCACCTCTAACTTTATATGGTATAATTTAAAATTGAAGGGTAAAAAATATGATTTGAGGGTGATAAATTTGTTAGTTCCAAAGTCAATTACATGTCTAAAAGGTTATACTAAAGAGCAATTTATGCAAGATTTTAGTGCAGGAATTATAGTTGCAATAATTGCACTTCCACTATCAATTGCTCTAGCCATAGCCTCTGGTGTTTCTCCTGAAAAGGGATTATATACTGCAATCATTGGTGGATTTATAGTTTCACTTCTAGGTGGTAGTAGAGTACAAATCGGTGGGCCTACAGGTGCTTTCGTAGTTATCGTGTACGGCATTGTCCAAAAATACGGAATGGATGGCCTATTAATTTCAACTATTATGGCAGGAATCTTCCTTATTCTTATGGGGCTTTTAAAACTTGGTGGTCTTATAAAATACATTCCATCTTCTATAACTTCTGGCTTTACTAGTGGTATTGCCATAGTTATTCTGTCTACTCAGGTAAAAGATTTTTTGGGCCTTACTATGAGCTCAGTTCCTTCAGAGTTTTTAGCTAAGTGGACAGCCTATATTAATAGTATGAACACTATTAATATTCAAAGTTTATTCATTGCCATTTTAACACTTCTAATAATTATTTTTTGGCCTAAAATAAGCAAAAAGATACCTGGAACCTTTGTTGCCATAATAATCGCAACAATAATTACCATGGTGTTTAATTTGAAAGTTGATACTATAGGAAGTCAGTTCGGGGAGCTATCTTCTGCCTTACCAAAACTTGTAGTACCTAATGTAAGCTTTGAAATGATAAATCAGTTAATGCTGCCAGCTCTAACTATTGCAATACTTGCAGGGGTTGAGTCTCTACTATCAGCAGTAGTTGCAGATGGTATGATCGGCGGAAAACACCGTTCTAATATGGAATTAATAGCTGAAGGAGTAGCTAATATATTTTCAGGTATGTTCGGTGGAATACCTGTTACTGGAGCTATTGCAAGAACTGCAGCTAATGTTAAAAATGGAGGTAGAACTCCCGTAGCTGGAATAGTCCATTCTTTTGGTATTTTAATTATTATGATGCTATTTATGCCTTATGTAAAGTTAATTCCAATGGCTTCTTTAGCTTCTATATTAGTCCTTGTAGCCTATAATATGATGGAATGGGAAGCCTTTAAACAAATCTTCAAAGCACCTAAAGGTGATGCTTTAGTGTTTATAGTTACATTTATTTTAACTATATTCTTAGATTTAGTTGTAGCCATAGGAGTTGGCGTTGTCCTCTCTTCATTCTTATTTATGAAAAAGATGGCCGAGGTTACAGATGTTAAATACATAGTAGATGATATTAATGATAATGAAGTATCAGATGTTATAAGAAATGTGAAAACTCCAAAGGATGTTTCAATTTATGAAATTAGTGGACCTTTTTTCTTTGCTGCAGCAAATAAATTTGTAAATGCAGTAAGAGAAATGGGTACACCTCCAAAAATATTAATAGTAAAAATGGAAAGCGTGCCTTTTATAGATGCTACTGCATATCATTCACTAGAAATGCTATATGATCTTTGTGAAAAACATCATACAAAACTTATAATACTTGAAATACAAGAAGGACCTTTAAAAGTACTTGAAAATTATGGTTTCACAAAGCTTCTTGGTGAAGATAACTTTTGTAATGATATAGATGGAGCCATTGAAAGGGCTAATACTTATATTAACTGTCAGTAAATATATATAAACATATAACACTAAAAGTCCACAGCTTAACTATTTAATTAGCCTTTGCTGTGGACTCTTTTATATACTTAGTAAACTCAATCCCTCAATCATCAATTCCGCTGACTTTATGAAGTACCTTAAATCTCATTCTTTTATTTTACCTATAAAATAGCAAAAGGACTGTGATATTAATCACAGTCCTTTAATTAATTAAATAAATCTAATTCCCTTAACTCTTCTATACTTAAAGCTTTCATAAAATTTTCCTTTACTAAGCAGTTACTTTATCTTCCATGCCTAATTCATCTGTTTCTTGACTAGCTACTTTTTTATTCTTTCCATAATTTTTGAATACTGCTGAACCTAAAAGTCCTGCTACAGTTCCTCCAGCTATTGCAAATGCAATGGCTAAAACTACTTTTATAGGATCATTAAATCCAAAAGGTGCTAAAAGTCCTGGTATTGGAGATGCTGTTCCTGGTGCATTATTTATAATTTTAAAATATGCTGCTGCAAGTCCTGCAAGTCCTCCACCTAAAAAATTCGAACAATATATTGGTATTGGATGCTGTGTTATAATATGAGCTTGTGTTAAGGGTTCTAACATAACAGCTATTACATTGCTTTTATTTCCAAGCTTTAGCTTTTTAAATATAATACCGTTTGTGAAGGAACCGCCAACACAGGCTATTGCAGCTATACCCATAGCTAAACCTTGAAGTCCTATCATTGCAGTAAGTGCCATTGAACTAAGTGGAGATGTACAAGTTATCTTCATTATTCCACCAAGTAAAAATCCCATTACATAAGGTGATTGCTGTGCTGCTGTGGATATCATTTCTCCTATGCTAATCAATGTTGAGTTTACTATTGGATCCACTCCTAAAGCTATAACTCTTGCTAAAGGTGCTATTACAAGTGCTCCAACTATGGTATCTAATCCTTCTGGAAGTTTCTTCTCTATAATTGGTGCTACAAGTCCTACTATATATCCAGCAACAAATCCTGGAAGTATTCCATATCCTCCAAGAGCCACTCCTGCTACTACTGCATATATAGGATTAACCCCCATTGCTATTGGAACTAATATAGCTGCTGCAACTCCACCCATGGAGCCTGAA
Source organism: Clostridium algidicarnis (assembly GCF_000703125.1). Lineage (NCBI taxonomy): Bacteria > Bacillati > Bacillota > Clostridia > Eubacteriales > Clostridiaceae > Clostridium > Clostridium algidicarnis. Next base: position 535,582 of record NZ_JNLN01000001.1, read on the forward strand.
GATTCTCCTACCTGTCTTAAAAAACTTAAGTTTAAAAGATCACCACTTATATACTTATGTATTGCCTCTACAAGAAAAGTTGCTACTGCTGCATTTGCAAGTCCCGACATTGCTTTATTTCCTTTTGGCGCCTTAAAACTAAAAAGTGAAAATAAAGCTAGTGTAAATAGTAACAGTCCTATACCTATTATTATATCCATCATAAAGCTCACTCCTTTAAATTTTTAATCAAAACAATTCAAACTTATTAATTATTCTGATTGTAACGCTTTACCTTCGTAAGGTTTCAAGGAGTTTCAAATTGGTATTTATAATGTGCTATATAATATTCTTATAAGTACTATTTGTTAATATAATAACGAATTCCTTGTAAAAACTTCTTTAAATTAACTTTGCCTCTTTCTTTACCCTTACCCCTTATGAAATCCATTTCCTTTTTTATTTCATCAAAGCTAAAAAGTGAAGTAGAAAACTCTGCAAAAGTCTCATTCATATAATCTTCTATTCCAAGGCTAGCGAGATTTGTCATGGCTCTAAATGCAGTTCTTCTTATTCTTTGTTCTGTAGATTTAGGCTTAGAGGATATCTTTTTGAAAAATTCATTTAAAGTTGTTCTATCTAAAATGCCATCATGTTCTATCATATATGTTAAAGCTCTTATTATATCTTCTTCTCCGCCTTCGCTTAATATTCCTATTTGCTTCATAATACCTTTAATACTATCTTCAACATTTGACATAACTTCTTCATTTTCGTCAAAGCTCTCTTTGTTATTTAATTCTGCTTCATTTATTTTAAAATTATCAACTTCAAATAAGGTTTGTATTTTATTTAACTTTTCTCTCATAACTATATCATTTATCACTCTAGACAAAACTGCTTTAACTTCCATAGCATTTATAGGTTTATTAATAAAAAATTCTATGCCACTTTCATAAGCCTTTTCTATCATATCCTTTGATGTTACTTGAGATATCATAATAAACTTTATATTGTTATATTTGCTTCGTATTTCTCTAATTACTTCTATTCCATCCTTACCTGGCATTAATAAATCAACTATAATAATTTTAGGTTTCTCTCTACCTATTAATTTAAAAATATTAGTACTATCTAAATCCTTATTTTCTATTACCTCACCTATTTTTTCATGTTCTATTATCATAGTTAATATTTTATGTATATTAAAATCATCATCTATTATAAGTATTTTCAAAAAATCACTCCTCTAGTTCAGATTGTGGGATTAAAATAATAAATTCTGTACCTTGATCCTCTATAGAAGTAAATTTAACTGTTCCCTTTAACTTCACTTCTATTATATCTTTTACAATGCTCAGTCCAAGTCCCCTATTAATACTTCCAGTTTCAAAGTTTATCCTGGTAGAAAATCCTGGACTAAATATATGTTCAGCATCCTTTTTTGAAATTCCCCTTCCATTATCTATAATCTTAAAGGCATGGTATTTTTCATCTTCCCTTTCAACTATGTAATGAATTAATTCTATATTTCCATTATAACTTTTTGATAGACTACTTGAATCTATTGATAGTCTTTGATCTATTGAGTCTATAGCGTTATTTATAATATTTCTAAATATAGAAATTAAATAATAATGCTTCATAGTGTTGAAGTTTTGTCCTTTTTCTATATGTAACTTTATATTTTTATCTTTAAGTGAAGGATCCATAATTTCACCTATAAGCTCTAGAACATCATAAAACTCCATAACCTTTTCATCAACCTTATCATCAGTTATCTCTATAACCCCTCTTGATATAAGTGCTATTTGCTTTTTTATTTCATGTATATCCTTAGCTATTTCTACTGCTTCACTCTCCCACTTTGGATACTTTTTAAAGGACTTTATTTCATTATAAAATTTATAGGATTTACTCATAACTATTTCAACGTTATCCATAGTCTTTTCCATTAAATATACTTCACTTTTCATCCTTGAACTAGCCATGACAAGGTTCATATACCTATCTTTATGTTCTTTTTTCAAAAGCTTTATACTGTATCTATTCATGAGATTTAATATAATCCATATGAAAGATGATCTTAATATTGCAACTATACCTAGACCTATGTATATTTTTATACCAACTACCTCTTTTAAAAGATAAGTCCTCACCATCATTTCTGAAATGTTAGCAAAAAGGTCACAGATTATGGTATAAAAGAAAAGTTTATTCACTGTTTTTATCCTCTTATTGAATATTAGATAGAAGATAACATAACTTGTGTAAAATATAGTCTCTGGAAAGTAATTAATTAATCCTTCACTAAAATAATGAAGTACTCCTCCAGACTGCAGAAAATATATAAATGCTCTTAAAATACAGACAAAGAGCCCACAAAACATCCCCGTCTTTAACTTATCTTCTGTATCTTCTTCATAAAAAATTATTATTAGTATTACTATACCGAAAGATACATTAAAGTTTTCTACGAATATCCCCATATAAACCTGTGAAAATAGCGCTGCAATAGCTGCTATGAATATAATATTTTCTTTTAGCTTAAAACCTTCCTCCATAAAATCCATCCTTTTATATGTATTATATAAATATTTCGACATTTTTATCTGAAAACCTTTTATCTTTATAAAGTTATGTTACATAAATAACAACCTTAACCATGATTATATTATATTTATAATTATAAAAAAAGCATGTATTTAAAGATAAAATCTAAATACGTGCTTTTAGTGTATTTAAAGACAAAATCTTAATACATGTTTTTTTATATGATTATCCATATAAATCTTTAAGTGAAAGATTTATATAATGTTCACTGATACTTATTTTTTTAAATAATTTAAATACAACACCATATAATATTCACTTCTAACTTTAAACTTTACCTTAGTTGCCTTGTATGATTTTAATAATAAGTTCTGCTGTACCTACATTATATCCACTGGTGGCATAAATTCCATTTATATACTCTTTTGAGTGTTGCACAGTTTTTAAGCCCTCAGCTATAAGTATCAATGGAAGTTTATCCGGATCTAGATACATTCTTCTAGCAATATTATTTATATTCTCTTTAGAATGGTCAAAACAAGTTTTAATATTTGGTATTAGTTCATAAACCTTTTCTAAAGTTTTATTTTTAAGAGCCTTAATATCTTTTAAAATAAATATAATGTTAGCTTTTATATCATTAAAATCTTTATAGTTATTTATCATTTCATTTAATATATGCTCTGTTGGTTCCATACCTTCCTCTATCCAAATAATAATGCACTTCTTATCCTTTACTAATTGATGAAGATTAACTATATTATCATTTTTATCTTTAATACTTAAATCATCAATTTCATAATTTTCCATCATATCTGATATTTTTATATCTCTAAGGTTTATATCTATAACCTTAGTTTCTTCAGCCCTAAGGTTAAAAGTATACTTTTTCACAAATACACCCCCATTAGGAAGCCTATTTGAAGTTAATATTCTATAATCACCTAAATTTAGACTTATATTAATATTGCCATTACCTTTTATATTCTGATCTAAATTAAGGGTTTTATAAACTCCATTTTTTAATGCCGCTATAGATAGGTTTTGAAAGTATTTTAATTCTGATTGACTAACATTATTAATTATAACCTCTGATGTAATTAATTTATCCTTATCTTCTACTTTTATAAATCCGTTGTCATAATATTCTATATATAAATCAATTTCATTTATTCTGGCAGGTATTCCTATACTTCTACATATTGCAACAAACAAAATTTTCTTTGACATTAAGCTTCCAATCCCCGCATTAAGCAAAGCTACTGGTGTAGTATATAGTTCTTCGTATTCATATTCTTTAAGTTCTTTTATGCTTTGTTTTACATAACTCCATATTTCTATGGGCTTTTTTACAAAACTTTCTTTTAAGTCATTATTAAAATACTTTATTATAAACTCTCTGTAATTAGTTATGGATTCTAAATATATTCTAGGGCAAAGTACATAGTTAAAATATATTTCTTTTGGATAATCTCCAGTAAATTCAACTGCATTATTAATATGCCCAGTTAAAATATTAGCTTTACTATCTATATAATCTTTTTTCTTAAGGCAGCTTAATAAACTTATAGCTTCTTCAAATTTGTGGTTATTATAACTACAGCGCAAGAATTCTAAAATTTCATTATAATTTTCCATGGAATCCAATAATATTTCTTTTATTTTAGACTCATATTCATCTAAATTATCTATTGATTTTAAGATATCTTTTGTGGTTTTTGTATCTTTTTCTTCTCTTATGGTATTACATTTTGTTACTCTTTCCTTATGTTGAAGTTCCTCATCCTTAGTTATAGGAGCATATACAGCCTTTTTATCACTTGGGGAAATTATATCTATATCCTGTCCATTACTTATTTTATTTCTATTTTCTAGATTTATGTATTCTTCATTTATATTTTCATTTGTTTTGTTTAAGATTTCTTTGTTGGTTTTTATTGTATCCATTTCTTCTTCACTATAAACAAATTCATTAATATTAAAAGTTATTTCATCTAAATCTTTTGTATTTACTACTTTGTACATGAACTTTTTATCTTTTACTACATGAATTACCACAGTTCCAAGTCCTATATTTATGCAGACTTTTCCACTTTCATCCGTATTTAATATAGCTATATTTGCAAATTCAGAATAATTTAGTATTTGAAATCTTACTTTTGCATCCTTTACGGGTTTATTTCTAAAGTTTAGTACCTTAACAGTGATCTTCTTTGAACTCGCATAACTTCTAATATTATTTATAGTAGTTACTACCTTATTATTTGAAATTACATCCTCATCTTTAAAATATCCAGAAAATATTCTACTATGAATTATCATAGCCCTAGAAGCTGCTGATGTAAACCATCCTTTGTCTAGGACCTTTTCTGGCTCACAGGCTCCAAGATAATGCCATTCTCCATCACACCACACTTCCACCCAGGCATGGTTGTCATCACAATGGGCCCACCTTGGAGTATATATCTGCCTTGCTGGAATTCCTACACTACGAAGGGCTGTAACGGTAAATGTTGACTCTTCTCCACATCTTCCATATCCACATTTTAACAAGGTTAGTGGTGATGCTGTTCTTTCATCTGTAGACTTGTATGTTACCTTCTCTGCACACCAATAGTTAACTTCTAAAATTGCTTCCTCCATGCTTTTATTTGTCAATTTATAATTTAGCATGTCGTAAAATGTCTTTCTACAGTCCTCTATTTCTTCATTGTTTATACGATAATGAACCACATAATTTAAAAATATATCTTCAGGTATTTTATATGTCCAAGTACAAGTCTCTCTTAAAAATATTGCATGTTTAACATACTCATAAAAAAGTTCGAAATCATAACTGAAAATATCATGTACATTCATAGAAGCATATAAATATTTAATCAAAAACCGCTCCTCTTCATTGCATAATGAGATTTTATAAAGTATATCTTCTTTTTTTCCGCCACATATTTCTAACATGTCACAAAACTTAGAGTTTGCATATTCTTGAACCTCATTTGTATATACCATATACATCTACTCCTTTTCCAAAAATAAATAATACATAGATGTTACCCCAGCCCCTGTAGCCCCTTTGGATTGGTATTCATAAAGTGGAGTATCTACCCAGGCAGTACCAGCAATATCTAAATGTATCCAAGGCATATTTTCCACAAACTCTTCAATAAAAAGTCCTGCTGTTATGGTTCCACAATAGCTTTTACCCATGTTTTTAATGTCTGCTATGTTACTTTTTATCATATCACGATGTTCATCACATATAGGAAATCTCCAATATTGTTCGCCTGATTTATTGTAGGCTTCTTTAAATTCCTTGAAAAACTTATCATTATTTGTCAAAACTCCTGCTGTACTAAACCCTAGGGCATTAACCACAGATCCTGTTAATGTTGCTATGTCTATAATCTTAGAGGCACCTTCCTTTTGAATGGCATAGGTTACAGCATCCGCTAAAATAAGACGCCCTTCCGCATCTGTATTTAAAACTTCAATGGTTTTCCCTGACATTGAACCTATTACATCCCCTGGGATAAAGCTTTCTCTTGAAATTCTATTCTCCGATGCTGGTATAACTCCAACTACATTAGCCTTTATATTGTTTTTTGCTAAAGAGTATATAGTTCCTACAACTGCAGCCCCACCGGCCATATCTCCCTTTATACCTTCCATAGAATTAGAAGGTTTTAAGCAATATCCTCCAGTATCACAGGTGACTCCTTTACCTACAAGTGCAGTAATATCCTTGCTACTAGGATCAGCTAAATATCTAAGTACAATAAGTCTTGGAGGATTTCCACTGCTTTTCCCAACTGTATAAAAAGCCTCCATACCAGTATTTTTAATGTAATTCTCATCTAAAACTTCTACATCCACTGCTGTACCTTCATGAATCGATGCTATTGTTTCAGCCATAATTATAGGAGTTAGCATATTTGCCGGTGTATTAACTAAATCTCTTGCAAGCATAACTCCATCAGAAATATTAGTTCCGAGTCTTATTTCTTCTACTATTCTTTCCTCATTGTAACTTTCATAACCTTGAATGAATATATTATATTTTTCTTGTTTTTTTGATGTTTTATAATTCTTTAACTCATAAAGCCCTAAGTTTATGCCAAGTACCACCTCTGTTATACATCTAACATCATACTCTTTTAAAAACATAGAAACATCTACAGAAATATCTTCTACCTCATATTTTTTAATCTGTTTTATACTGTACGCCACAATATCTTTAATCTTATTAAAACTAAATTTTGATTTTTCACCAAGGCCTACATATAATAATGAAACGCCCCCCTCTTCAATAAAAGGAATACTTGTCTTATATTTCTTATGAAAAACCTTATTAACCTTCTCTGGCAAATCATTTAAGTTTCTATTTGCATTTATACTTTCATCTTCATAAACAAATACAGTCTTAAAATCAAATTTTTTAAGTTTATCTACACTTATCATAAAATCACTCCTAGTTAATTTTAATAGTTCCCTTTTTATGGTTGCACCTCTGAGGTGCTCCCATAAAAAGGGAGTACCTCAGAGGTGCAGCCAATTTATGGAATAACGGTTTATGATATTTAATAATCTTTCTGCTTACTTCATAAATTAATATTCTATTGAAAACATATTATGTCCTTCTATTTTATCTACATTAAATATTATATAACCATCAGTGTTTGTGAAATCTATAGATTTTAACTTGGGTACCACTTTTACTGCCTTAACCTGTTTTTCTCCAACATATAATTTAAACTCTAAATTATAAAGTGGAATAACATCTTCTATTGTATAGATATCTTCTGAACGTTTCTCTGTTATATAGTGTAGGACATGAAGTATGTCTCTATTATGGTCTGCTTGTCTATTTATAGCTGTAATAACTGTAGAGGGTCCGTTATGATTAACAAGCTTGTGATCTAAAAGCATTTCTATAGCATCTTTTATAATTGACTTGCACCATCTAGCACAATTTTTTCGATATATCTTAAATATAGGATGTGCAAAATATATGACATTTCCTTTTCTAGTAGCTGCTGGATATCCAATTTTTCCTGAAGAGGGGGTATGTTGATGTGAGCAAAAGGTCTTACCCTCTCTATTAAAATAAGGTTCTATAGAATTCATTAAAACTTTTGCGTCATTAACCTTAGTTTTAGCGCCTCTTAAATACATAACATACTCTTCTTTATATAAATCTTTTCCTATAACATCATTAGGTAAAATAAAATCTCTATAATACTCTGACTCACCTTCATAAGAAATTCCATATAGACTACTATCTTTATTTTTATCATCTATTAAAGACTTATTAGTTCCAATTACTTTACCACCATTTTTAATATATTCTAAAAGTTTTGACTCTAGTGTAGGCATAAACTTTATATCATCTGGCAATATAATAAGCTTATATTTTTCAAAATCAAATTTACTGTCTATAATCTCAAATTGATAGGATAATTCTTGAAGCATCCTTACTGTTCCTATTAAAGCATTTGGAATGCCAAGGTCATGATCTTTAAAAGAGTAAAATTCTTCAGGGGTTAGTACTGCTATTTCTGATACTGGCTTTGCACCTATGCAATAATCTTCCTTTTCTTTTACCTTTTCATAAACAGAACCTATTAAATCATAAGCTGCTTTAGACATCTTTCCACTAGGATGAAGCTGATCTCCTATAGAACATCCAGCCCCTAATGCTAGCATATTAAAACATTCAAATTCTAATGCTGCCTTGTTTTTTAGAGAATGAAAGTCTCCCCAATAAGTGTGAAACTTTCCTGTCATACCTATTATGTCTTTCCCTAAATTTCTAGCATACCTAACCGTTGCTGGAAAATGATCATAGCCCCAGCCACCACTAGGCAAAGATTCTAATTCTAAATGAGTATATTCATCTAAGGCTTTCTTAGAATTTGGTCCTATATGAGAGCTATTATAAAATATACTTGCCTTTGGAGCTCTAGAATTTATAAATTCAGTGATTTCCTTTTTAAATTCATCTAACATCACTATAGAATACTCGATTCTACTATCCTTAACCTTTGAATCAAAACCTAAAGCTTCCATTTTTTTCACACAACGTTTACAATTGCAATCCACTTTAAAAAGTATGTCCATAAAAAATCCATCTATATTCTCTACACCTACAACATCTATAATATCTTGAAGGTGGCTTTTAAAGTATTGTCTATAGTCACTATTTAAACAAATAGTATAATAAAAATGTGGCTCTTCAACTCCTTGGCTATTAATAAACTCACCATTTTCATCTATAGCTAGCCACTCTTTATGTGTTCTTGCAATATATCCATCCCACTGAACAGTTGTATAAATAGGCACTCTAATATCATTTTCATGACAAGCTTCAATTTGCTCTAATAATAAATTATGATTAGTTAAATTCGGATGTATAAGCTCCGGTGTATTTTTAGAAGGGTAATATAGCCACCCATGATGACATCTTGCAAAACAAGTAATAGAATTAACATTTGCCTTTTTTAAAGTAGCTACAAACTCCTCCTTTTTAAACTCCTTAGCCACATCTTCTATATATTCACTGCTATGAAAATCTAAATGGACTTGTCTATACCTTAATTCATTCATATGAAAATCCCCCTATAATTTATTCTTTTACAGCTCCTGCTGCTAGTCCACCTTCAACTTTTTCTTGGAATAATAAGTATATGATAAGTGGTACTACAACTGTAATTACTATGGCTGCCATTAAGGGGCCATATTCAGATCCCCGCTCACCACTAAAATTTAAAAGCCCTAATGAAATAGGCTTTAATCTATCATCATTTATAAATAATAATGGGAACAGTATATTGTTCCAAGCTCCTAGAAAATTAAATATTGATATGGTAGATATTGCTGGTACTGATAACGGCAATATAATTCTAGTGTATATTTGAAAATATCCTGCACCATCTATAATTGCCGCCTCTTCTAGTGATAAATTAATTCCCTTCATAAAGTTTGTTAATACAAATATGCTAAAAGGAAGTGAGAAGGCCACATATAGCAGTACAAGTGCCACCAGATTATTTTTAAGTCCTAGTCTCCCAATTAAATAGGAAACAGGCACAAGTATTGTATGCATTGGTATCATCATACCTAACAAAAAGAATATTGATATATATTTATTTACCTTAAAATCAAATCTAGCAAGTACATATGCAGCCATAGATGCCACAATTGCAAGAATTATAACTGTAGCTAACGAGATCATAATACTATTTAAAAAATATTTACTCATATTAGCTTCTTTCCATGCTACTATATAGTTTTCATATCTAAAAACTTTAGGTAAGCTAAATGGATTACTAAATATTTCATTATTTTGTTTTAAAGATGAAATTATAGTAAACAACATTGGGCATATAAATACTAGGGACATTATCCCTAGAAATGCATATAACCCTATTTTATTATTTATCCTTTTATTTGGATTATACTTTTCTCTTTTCATTATTTACCCTCCTCATATTGTTTTCTTTTATCCATAATAAAATTGCTTCCTATGGTTAAAATTAAAGCAATCACAAGTATAATTACCCCTATTGCGCTACCAATTCCATAATTATCATATCTAAATGCTTGATAATACATAAGTGTAGTTGGAAGATTTGTAAGTCCATTAGGCCCACCCTCAGTCATTACAAAAATAAGATCGAATACTTTTATTGACCCTATTATATCCATAAGTATACACATACTTAAAATTGGTTTAAGCATTGGAATAGTTATATGAAAGAACTTTTTAAAAGAGGTTGCCCCATCAATAGATGCCGCTTCATAAACCTCTTCTGGTATAGTTGTAAGACCTGCCATCAATATAACCATATAATATCCAATACCAGCCCATATGTTTACAAATATTATAGTATTCATTGCAGTTGCTGGGTTTATAAGCCATCCTTTTGCAAGATTCATAAATCCCATAAGTTCTAGAATTTTATTTAAAGAACCATTTGGCATAAATATAAAATACCACAATAATCCTACTGCTGTTAATGGAAATATAGTTGGTATAAAGTACATTACCTTAAAAAATCTGTATCCTCTGCATTTGGTATTTATAGCAACAGCTAATAGGAGTGCTATTGGTGTATGGAAAAGCACACTGAAAAATACCATCTTAGTCATGTTTTTTAAAGACAGCATAAATGCTGGGTCTTTAAATACTGAAATGTAGTTTTTAAGTCCTACAAAGTTTATAGGTGTGCCCATAATTCCTTTCCAATCAGCAGTCGAAAAGTATATGGCTCCAAACATAGGTAATATAAGAAACACTATGTAAATTAATAACGCTGGCACTAAAAAAAGTATTACTTTCGATTTATCTTTTTTATTTTTTAACTTAATCAAACTAATATCCCCCTTTTTAAAGGTGGTTCCAAAGATAAATCCTTGGAACCTTCATAACTGATTTATTCATATTTATTTAACCTTACTTTATTTTGACTTATCTATTTCAGCTTGTATTTCTTTTGCTGCTTCCTCTGGTGTCTTTCCGATAAACATACTTACTATTGAGTTTCTAGTTCTATCCTGCATAGATGGAAGTGAATCAAAATCAAATACATCTACTGCTATTCCTGTAGAAGTTGCACCTAAATTCATATTATCTAAAAACAATGAGGAAACTTTTGATTTATCAATTTCTATATCTTTTCTTGGAATAAGAAATTGTGATTCTTCTGCAAATGTTTTTGCAGCCTCAGCTGAAGTTAACATTTTTAGTAATTCAACTGTATATTCCTTTTCTTTACCTTCAAGCTTCCCATTAACCATATAGGGGCTTAATATTTGCATATCATCATTTTTAAATTCAGGTTTTTCTTCAAAATAAGGGAATTTAGCTACTTTTATAGATTCAGTATATTCAGTTTCACTTGGGTTTGTAAATTTACCTAAGTTCCAAGGTCCAGTAATAATCATAGCAGATTTTCCTTGAAGAAATTCTGTTAAAACTATATCATCGCTAATACCAGCAGAATCTTCACCAAAAGCTTTCATATCATTTAATTCTTTTACAAACCCTAATGTTTTAACTACTTCTGGATCTGTCCATTTGGCATCTCTAGATCCTAATTTTTTTGCTGCCTCTGTACCCATCCATTTATAAAATATCTGATCATGAAGGTGCCCTGCCATGTAGGTAGTTTTAGCTCCAAGTGCAATTGGTGTAACTTTGTTATCACTTAATTTTTTTATGGCTACTTTAAATTCTGTCCAAGTTTCTGGAAACTTTTCTATACCTGCTTCTTTAAACAGCTTTTCATTGTAATATACTCCAACAAGTCCTGACTCCATAGGAATTCCATAAGTACCCTCATACCCCTGAACCTGATAGTAACTAAGAGCTCCCTTGGTAAATCCTTCTCCCCATTTCGGATCTTCTTTTAAAATTGGGTCCATATTCATCAACAATCCACCTTTAATATAGTCTCCAAGGTTAGCTACCCCTTGAATTCTGAATATATTTGGAAGTGTCCCTGATGCTAAATCGGTTTTTAATTTATTGTTAAATGATGATTCTTCTCCTTGAGATTCATCCACGACAGTTACATCTGGATGCTTAGCTTCAAATTCTTTTATAATATCTTTATATATCTTTACCTGATTAGATGTACCTGCCATTCTAGTTAGAAGCCTTATTTCTACTTTATCTCCATCTTCTTTACCAGTGCTTGTTCCTTTGCTTCCACACCCTACTATTCCAATACTAAGTGACGCTGCAAGTAATAATGCTAATACCTTTTTCATTTTTTTCCCTCCACCTTTTTTATTTTTCATTTAAAAAATGTATCCACTTTATTTTTAATAACATTGTAGATGATATTTATTTGTATAATGGTCCATAAGCCTTACAAGCCCTAAAATCAGCACTTTCTATATCTTTAGTTCCAAAAGCTGCAAAACTGTGAGGTCTAAATATATCCTTATCCTCAATATTATGAAGTGACACCGGTATTCTAAGCATACTCGCTAAAGTTATTAATTCTTTTCCTATATGTCCATAGCTAAATGCCCCATGGTTAGCCCCCCAGTTTTTCATAACGCTATATACATCTTCAAAACCTTTAACTCCAAGCCTTGGAACAAACCATGTTGTTGGCCATGTCTTATCTGTTCTTTCATCTAATATTTTATGAATATCATCTTCAAGTATAATCGTATGTCCTTCTGCAATTTGAAGTACTGGTCCTATGCCATAAACCAAATTTAATCTAATTAGTGTAACAGGCATCTCACTTTGAGTTCTAAAGTGTGATGAAAATCCTCCCCCTCTAAAATATCCAAGATTTGCAGGGCACCAATCAGTTGCTTTAAGACATGCATTAATATCATCTGACTCCATATCCCACCATGGTTTAATGCAGTTCTTACCATATTTATCTTTTGAAAGTCCTACTGCATCTAAAGCTGCTGCTCCTGAATTAATTAAATGAATGAATCCATTTTCTGCCCTACCCTCTAATTTTTTTCCTGTAACTCTTAGTACAGCCTCTGGACTCCAGTAAGTTCTTACATCTGCAAATACACTAGCAGTTCCAGTTAAAAGTTTTCCGAAAAGCATGGAAACCGCATTTAATGTATCATTTTCTGTAGCTAATGTAGTAGGCTCTTTTTTACCATTCCAATCAAAGGATGAGTTTAAAATAGCTTCTGTAAAATCTCCATTAGGTAGCCAGTCTGTCCACATTCTTTGCCCTTGAAATCCTCCTAAAATAGCATTTCGTCCCATAGCTTCTTCAAAAAAGCCTAATTCTTTTAACCTTGGATTGCCTATCATGATATCTTTACAGACTAAAGTCATTTTAACTACAAACTCCCACTCTTCTTTTTTCTTTTCAGTTGAATGTCTTTTGTCCTCTGTATTTAGCTCATAACCTTCTTTACAATTTTCCTGCACCCACTTAATTGCTACTTCATATTCCTCATTATCATAAATTCCATTATTTATTCTTCTTAATATCTCCGTCATGTCTACCCATTCAGCTCTTATTCCAAGATACTTTTGAAAAAATTCTGGATCACAGAAAGATCCCATTATCCCCATTGCTACTGAACCTAAATTAACATATGATTTATTTTTCATAACACCCACTGCTATAGCACATTTCCCAAATCTTAATATTTTTTCTTTAACGTCTTCTGGTATTTTTGTATCATCTAAATCTTGTACATCCTTACCGTATATAGAGAATGCTGGTAGTCCCTTTTGTGCGTATGCTGCCATTACAGCTGCTAAATAAACAGCCCCTGGTCTTTCTGTTCCATTGAATCCCCATACAGCCTTTATAGTGAGTGGATCTAAATCCATAGTTTCACTTCCATAACACCAACAAGGTGTTACAGTTAAAGTTGCACAAACGTTTTCAGTTGAAAATTTTTCAGCACACTTTGAGGCTTCGTAAGATCCTCCAATGGTGGTATCTGAAATCACGCACTCTACCTTAGTTGCATCTGGATACAACAAGTTTTCTTCTAAAAACTTTGCTGCAGCTTTAGCCATGTTCATCGTTTGATCTTCCAGCCCCTCTCTTACACCTCCCCACCGTCCATCAATAGTGGGTCTTATCCCTATTTTAGGATAACTCATATTATCTCCTCCTATAATTTATCTTCTACCTTTTCAATTATACTTTTATATTTAATATAGTTATCATTCCAAATCTTACTTTTACATGGAATATATTTATCTATTTCAAAGGATTCTCTGACTATATTTCTTCCTTCTTGAAGGTTTTTAATTTCACCTTGTGCAATTAATTGAACTACTATGTTGCCTATAGCTGTTGCCTCAATTGGTCCTGCAATTACTTCAAGTCCTAAGGCTTCCGCCGTCATTTGACATAATAATTTTGACTTAATTCCACCACCCACCATGTGTATCAATTTATACTCTTCTTTTATACATTCACTTATTTGTTCATAGGTATATCTATATTTAAATGCAAGACTTTCATAAATACACCTAAATATTTCTCCATGAGTTTTAGGTATGTACTGACCTGTACTCTTTGCATAATTTTGAACTTTTAGCGGTATATCACCCGATAGTTGAAATTCATCTGAGTCAACATCTATAAAGCAGGTGAATTCATCAGCCTCATAAGCAATTTTTTCAATATCACTATAGCTGTAACTTTTACCTTCTTTTTCAAAATACCTCTTTGTCTCTTGTATAAGCCAAAGTCCTCTTATATTTTTTAGAAACGTTGTGGTACCATCCACTCCAGTTTCATTTGTAATATTATACTTCATGGACTTTTCATTTATTAAAGGTTCTTTTAGTTCAGTTCCCAAAAGAGACCAAGTTCCACAAGATATAAATATAAAGGGCTTTTTAGAAGGCACAGCCACAACGGCACTTGCTGTATCATGCCCACAAACAGCAATTACAGTTTTTATATTTATCTGAAGTTCCTCTATTAATTCATCTTTAATAGTACCAATTTCTGTTCCTGATGAAATAATTTCAGGGAATATATCCTTATTAAATCCAAGCTTATTTATAATATATTGATTCCATTTCTTATTATAAGGATCAAATATTTGAGTTGTTGATGCTATTGTATTCTCCGATTTTCTTATCCCAGTTAAAAGATAGTTAAATAGGTCTGGCATCATAAGAATAGTTGTTGCATTGTCAATAATTTTCTCTTCTTTTGAATACTCATAGTAAAGTTGAAACAAGGTGTTTATCTCCATGATTTGGTTTCCGGTTAATGTATATAGCTTATCCATTGTTATATCTTGAGATACACTATTTATAATTCCTATAGTTCTTGTATCTCTATAATGGACAGGATTTCCTAATAAATTTCCATTCTTGTCTATAAGACCATAATCCACTCCCCAAGTATCGATTCCAATGCTGTCATATCCACCTTCAGCTTCGCCCATCTTCATAGCCTTTTTAATTTCACTAAATAGTTTTTCTAAGTCCCAATACATCCTTTCACCTTTAATAATAGGTGTATTTTCAAATCTATGAATTTCTTTAAGCTTAATCTTATTTCCATCAAAGGAACCTAATATACCTCGGCCACTAGAAGCACCTAAGTCAAAAGCAAGAACATTTTTTAACATCTACGCTCCTCCAATTCACCACTAATTAATTTATTCATCTTTAGCTTTATTGTATTTTTTATAACCAGGGTGTTTTCCTGAAACCTTATAAGCACTCCTCATACTTATTAATCTATCAATATTTTCTCTAGACAGTTCCCTTTCTTCCCCTAAAAGCTGAGCTACTAAGCTTGTCTTAGCCCAAAGTTCTAAAGTTTCCATCCTATAATAAGCAGTTACTAAGTCTTTTCCTACTGTTAATGCCCCATGATTTTCTAAAAGTATAACATCATGTTCTTTAAGATAAGGTGTTATAGAATTAGGAACTTCATCTGTAGATGGCGTACCGTATTCTGCTATAGGTACTGAGCCTACACTTATAACACATTCAACTAATGAATACACATCCATACTCTTATGAGCTAAGGCAAAACCTGTAGCTGTCGGTGGATGAGCATGTACTACTGCACCTACGTCATCTCTTTGTTCATAGCATCTTAAATGCATCTTTATTTCACTTGAAGGCTTATATTCATTCTTTGCTTCTAATACTTCACCTTTAGCATTTATCTTTACTATCTTATCAGGTGTCATGAAACTTTTACTTATTCCTGTTGGTGTTGTTAAAAAAGTATTTTCGTCAATTTTTACCGATACATTACCATCGTTTGCAGCTACCCACCCAAGTTGCCACATTTTATGACAAATATCACATATTTGCTCTTTTAGTTCATTTTCATTTTTATTCATCATTTTTCTCCTATATCTTATAAATTATTATATTTTATTCTTACAACTTTATTATAACCTTTAATATCACTTTGTATATATTTGAACATATTGTTGTTAAAATGCCCTTTTTAATGATATAATTTGTTCATATAAGTTCACATTAGTTCAAAGGAGAGTGTTAATATGTTTTCAAAAGAGAGATCTGAGGAAATACTTAATATACTAAAGGTAAAAAAGCAAGTATCTACAAGCTATCTTTGCGAAAAATTATATTGCAGCGTAGCAACTATAAGACGAGACTTAATAGAACTTGAGAAGGCGGGCCTCATTAAAAGGTTTCACGGAGGAGCTTCTTTAGTTCCAAATTTCAACATAGAATATTCTCATATGTTTAGAGAACTTGAAAATCAACAGGAGAAAAATTACATATGTAATCTTGCCTTAGATTTTATTTCTGATGGATATGCATTGTTTTTAGATTCAAGCAGTACTGTAGGAAGCATCTGCCACCTTCTTAAAAATTATAATAATATAACCGTTGTAACTAATGGAGTTAAGACAGCCTTGGAATTAGTTCAACTAGATTCAATTACCACCTTCATAGCAGGTGGACAGCTAAAAACTAGATCAACCTCTATAGTAGGAGAATTTACAAGCAACTTTATTGATAATTTCAAAGCAGATCTTTCTATAATTTCTTGCAGAGGTCTAGATGAAAATGGTGCCTATGAAGCTAGTCAAACGCAAGCTTTAGTAAAGCAGCATATGATTAGAAATTCAAAAAGCACCATACTCTTATGTGACAGTAGTAAGTTCAATCACTCAAACTTTTATAAGCTTGATTCCTTTGAAAATATAGAAGCTATTATCACTGATATTGAGCCTTCTTCTAAAATATTAAATAGCATTTTATTATCTGGATGTGAAGCAATATATTAAACACCATTTTATGGATGCACCTCCGAGGTGCTCCCATAAAAAGGGAACACCTCGGAGGTGCACACAAATTCAAAAAAGTCAGAGATTCCAATGATTTTTTTCATTAAGAATCTCTGACTTTTAATTTGTATTTTATTTAAACCTTAAATTTGTTTACTTCTTGAAGCATTTCATTAGTCATGTTGCTAAGCATCTGTGCTGATGCGGCTACCTCTTCTGTTGCTGCATTTGTTTCTTCTGAGGATGCAGCTATTTCTTCTGAAGATGCTGAAACTTCAAGTGAAACAGAGGATACTCCATCTACTCTAGATAAAATACTATCTTTATCTTTATTTATATCTTCTGCTGAGTTTTTAACTATTTCTATTTTAGGAATAACTTCATTTACAGCTTCAATAATGTTTGTGAAAGATACTATTGAATTATTAATAATTTTAACTTGGTTTATTAATTCATCATCCATTTTAGATGAATCCATCACGATTGTGTTAGTATTTTTAGATATTCCACTTATTAACTTACTAATCCTTTCAGATGATACTTTTGATTGCTCTGCAAGCTTTCTTATTTCTTCTGCAACTACAGAAAAACCTCTTCCAGATTCTCCTGCCCTAGCTGCTTCGATAGCAGCATTTAATGCTAATAAATTTGTTTGCTCTGCAATGTTATTTATTATAGTTGTAATATCATTTATTTCATTTACGTCTTTTCCAAGCTCTGTAATCTTCCCACTAAAGTTCTTAAATGAAACACTAACATTTGTTACAGACTCATTTAATTCATTCATTTCACTGCTACTTTCATTTGCCATTACACTAATTCCTCTAGAATTCGAATCTACAACTTGTATTTCTCTTACCATTTGAGATAACTTATTGCTAAACTCATCAAGTATATCTGTTACATTTATTAATTCTTCAGATTGAGAGCTTGTCCCTTCAGCTATTTGATTTATTGCTTCAGCAACATTTTGTGATGAGCTAGATATTTCTTCCGCAACTGCTGATAGATTCTCTGATTGCATATTAATATTTGAAGAACTATCCTTTATTCCATTTATCATCTTTCTTAATGATTCTTGCATTATTTTCATTGAATTAGTCATGTCCCCAACTTCATCCTGTAGCTTTAAATATTTAGGAGAAACCTCTTCACATAAATCTCCCTTTGCTAATAAGTCTAAATGTTTTGAAGTTGATCTTATTCCTTTAGATATCCTTTCTGAAATAACATAAACTACCCCAATTCCAATTAATAAAAATAATATGGATAATACTTCAATAGATGTTTTAATGCTATTAAGTTCTGACAATACTTCATCTTTAGACACTACTACTCCTACTGACCAATCAGTACCTTTAACTGGAGCATATCCTATGTATTTATGTATTCCCTCATATTCATAGTCACCTATTCCTGTTTCTCCTAAACCCATTTTATTTTCAATATCCGCTAACTTTTGTAATTTGTCATCCTTTTTTGCTTCTTCAGCAGTATTATACATATTCATAACTAAATCTTTATTACTATGTGATATAATTGTCCCATCTTTTTTTATCATATATCCGCTGCCTGTTTCTCCAAATTTAATCTGATTAGTTAATGAACTTAATTGATTACCATCTCTTACTTGAAGTAAGGCACCTACCACTTCATTATTATTTTTAATTGGAGTGGCATATACCACTACAATGGTCCCATCCACTTTGCTTACTAAAGGATCCGATATATCACTTTTGCCAGACATTACCTTTTGAAAAAAAGATCTATCTTTAATATTAGCATCTTTTCCATTAGTATATTTCGCATAACCATCCTTATTAGCTATACCCATCATTATACTTTTATTTCTTTCAACCTCTTCTAAAAGAACTGACATTTTATTTTCCCATGAATTTTGAGTATCTCTTATGTCCTCTCTTGCTGCTACAATTTCTAATGATGTAAGCTGACCTTGAATTCTTCCTTCAATGTTACTTGCTGATTGTTCTGCGATCTTAGGTATAGTCTTTCCTATATTTGAAGTTAATGCCTTCGATGAATTTATGAAAGATAGTGCTCCAAAACCTATACATATAATCCCTATTAATAATCCTAAAAATACTATTAGCTTTGTTTTTATACTTTTCATGATTTCCCCCTAATTAATTTGCTTTAATTAATTATTTATTATTATTCTGATTTATCCTATTGCTACCCCCCTTCATAAATTGTTCTAGAATTCAGATGGAGGAGTATTTTCCGTAAGTAAACTCTCCCTAAACCTAAAAATCAATTGATATCACTATAATAATAACAATAATACTTAATTAACATTTAATATCTTTTTACACCAAAAAATACATACATATTATTTTAACACATTATATAATAGCATTAAATAACTTATTATATTTTTACTGAATTTATGATATACTATCCTTGATAACATTTTTAATTTCCCTCTAAAAACACCAAATAAGTCCCACTTAGGGAATAACGTTACAAAAATAAAAGGGGTATGAACTACCCTAAATTTATGGAAAGAGGCGCTGTACATATGGAGAAGGGATTAAATAAATTTAGTTTCAAAACAAATGCCACAACAAAGGTATTGGAAATCTTTACAGAGGGAGTATTTACACCTGAAGATGGTGCAGAATATGTTAAATGCTATAAGGCTGAAGTAGCTAAAATAACACCTGGTGAATATACATTGAAATTCGATTGCTCTAATTTAGAATTAAATAGACCAGAGGTACTACCTATACTTCAAGGCTGCTTTGAAATGTATAAAGTTAATAACTTTAAAAAAATTATAGCAACTGTAGGCAATTCTAAAAATAGTGTGATTTTAAAAATGCAAATTGGTAGACTTGCTAGAACTGTCGGCTTAGACAATATGGAAGTTATATAAATTAAGGTATTAAATATGAAGACACCCCGTTAAATATGATCAAAAACACTGTTTCAGGCCATATTTAATGGGGTGATTTTAGGTATTTTTAAAATAACATTTCAAAATACCCTGTGTTTTTTTAGTATGTATTAATACTTTATAAGCATAGCACAAGTTATCCAATTACCACCTATTGACCAAAAAGCAACATTGTCACCCCTTTTAACTTGTCCACTTTTAATTCCTTCATATAATGCTATAAATGGGCTGCTAGTACCAGTGTATCCATACTTATCTCCTACATAAATAAACTTATCTCTACTAACTTCAAATTTCTCTGCACTGCCATCTATTATAGGTAACGCAAATTGAGAAAAACAATACCAATTAATATCATTAAAATTCATTGAGTGCTTTTGTAATAATTTATCTATACTTTCCTTTGCATACTGAATTATAAAAGATCCATCAAAGGGAGTCCAGTCAACCTTTCTATCATTAATTTCACTCTCATAAGTTTTTGAAGCCCCACAAGCAGGGAACTTCACAATATCTGGATATTCAGAATTAGTAGTATAAAAACTATCTATGAATCCGCAATCCTCTTCCGTTTTCTCAAGTATTACAGCACAAGCACTGTCCCCGAATAAAGGATATGTATATTCATCTTCTTCTCTACAATGTACAGACATATAGTCAGCACCTATTATAAGAGCTCTTTTCATGTTATCACTGCCTTTAAGATATCTACTAGCATAATCAAATGCTACGATCATGCCAACACAGTCAGTATTACTATCAGTACAAAATGTCTCAGCCTTTCCCTTTATGGCTTCGTGAACCATTAATGATTGAGGTGGGATAGTATACTCTGGAAACTGACTTGTAAATATAATCAGATCAATATCCTCTCCTGTAAGGCCAGCCTTATCTAAAACCTTTTTAGACGCCTCTATTCCCATAGTTAATGTATTTTCATGTGCATTATTTATGATATAGCGTTTATCTTTTCCAAAGGCCTTAAGAAGTCTATCTATGTCCTTTCCTTGTTTATTAAAATGATCTAAATAATACTGGTTTCTTACCTGATTTTCTGGGTGATAAACTTCTACTTCTCTAATTTTTATGTTT
This sequence comes from Clostridium algidicarnis, assembly GCF_000703125.1. Classification (NCBI taxonomy): domain Bacteria; kingdom Bacillati; phylum Bacillota; class Clostridia; order Eubacteriales; family Clostridiaceae; genus Clostridium; species Clostridium algidicarnis. The sequence goes on from NZ_JNLN01000001.1 coordinate 556,877, forward strand.
GTCATGTGTTTTCCCCATTTCTTTATGTCATTATTTCTATTTCTATTTCTATTTCTATTTGTATTATATAATTACATACCTTATATTACAATGATTAGTACATATCTTAATTTAACCTGAACTAACAGTATATCAAAATAAAGAATTGTTGGTAAATACCTATCAGCAATTTTTATAGCTTACATATAAACTCTTAATATGTTTATATAGTAAAATAAATAAAGAGCCTCCAAAACATAGGAAGCCCTTATCTTTTATCTATTTCATTATCTTACATATATCATTTGTAAATTCTACTGGGTCATTAATTGGTAATCCTTCAATTAATAGTGCTTGAGTATATAGTAAATTAGTATATAAATCTAATTTTTCTTTATCCCCTTCAAAAGCACTCTTTAAAGCCTTAAATACATCATGATTAGTATTAATCTCTAGTATCTTATCTGCCTTTATTTCTTGATTATTTGGCATTGAATTTAATATTTTTTCCATCTCTATAGATATTTCCCCATCATTAGAGAAACATACTGGATGATGTTTTAATCTTTTAGATGCTCTTACCTCTTTTATCTTTCCAGATAATGCTTTTGTCATATATTCAAAGAGTTCTTTATTCTCCTCTTTTTGTGCTTTTTCTTCTTCTTTTTCACTTTCCTTAGTTTCAATACCTAAGTCATTGCTAGCAACTGATCTAAATTCTTTTTCTTTATAGGACATAAGCATCCTAATTGTAAATTCGTCCACATCATCTGTAAAGTATAATATTTCATATCCTTCTTCTGCAACTAATTCAGTTTGTGGAAGCTTTTCAATTCTTTCATTAGACTCACCTGATGCATAGTAAATATATTTTTGACTTTCAGGCATTCTAGAAATATATTCATCTAAAGTTACCAGCTTTTTCTCTTTAGAAGAATAGAACATAAGTAAATCTTGTAACATTTCTTTATCAGTTCCAAAATCATTGTAAACTCCATATTTTAGTTGTCTACCAAAGGACTCATAGAACTTTTCATACTTTTCTCTTTCATTCTTCAATAAAGATAATAGTTCACTTTTAATCTTATTTTTAATGTTTTTTGCAATAAGTTTTAGCTGTCTATCGTGTTGAAGCATTTCTCTTGAGATATTTAAAGATAAATCCTCTGAATCTACCATACCTTTTACGAAACTAAAGTAGTCTGGTAATAAATCTTGGCATTTATCCATAATAAGTACTCCACTTGAATATAGCTCTAACCCTTTTTCATATTCCTTTGTGTAATAATCATAAGGAGTGTTTTGTGGAATAAATAATATTGAGTTATATCTAACAGCTCCATCTACAATTATATGAATATGCTTTAAAGGCTTATCATATCCGTAATGTTTTTCCTCATAAAACTTATCATAATCCTCTTCTTTAAGCTCACTTTTGTTTTTCTTCCATATTGGCACCATTGAGTTAATACTTTGTTCTTCTATATACTCTTCATACTCATCTTCAGTGCCCTCTTTTAATTTAGTATTAGTTATATCCATCTTTATTGGGTATCTTATAAAATCAGAATACTTTTTAATGATTTCTTTTAATCTATATTCATCTAAGTACTCGTCGTAATTTTCATCTTCAGTATTTTCTTTAATCTTTAATATTATTTCAGTACCAACAGAATCCTTTGTACAAGGCTCTATGGTATAACCTTCTGCTCCTTTAGACTCCCACTTGTAAGCTTCATCACTATCTAAAGATTTACTAATCACAGTAACTGTTTCAGCTACCATAAATGCAGCATAAAAACCAACACCAAACTGACCTATAATGTCATGGCCATCCTTAGAATCATTTTCCTTCTTAAAAGCTAAAGATCCGCTTTTTGCTATAACCCCAAGGTTATTTTCTAACTCTTCCTTTGTCATACCTATACCAGTGTCAGTAATCTTTAATATTCTATTTTCCTTATCTGCTGCTATCTTTACATAGTAGCTTTCCTTATCAAAGCTTAGACTATCATCTGTTAATGCTCTGTAATAAATTTTATCAATAGCATCACTAGAGTTAGATATAAGTTCCCTTAAAAATATTTCCTTATGAGTATAAATTGAATTAATCATTAGATCTAGCAGTCTTTTAGATTCTGCTTTAAATTCTTTTGTTTCCATGTAATTCTCTCCCTTCAGAATAAAAACCACGTAACAAAAAATGTAGCGCAGTAAAAAATATAATATAGAAAACTCTTTAAGCCCCAAACATAAGTAGTAAATGTATTAAAAACACATACACAGTTATTTTCTAAGATGTCTTAGACCCTAGTGCTCAAATAGTCACTCTACTGTTAGCACTCTATAAGAGTGAGTGCTAACTCCTAATACAGATATACCATATTTTATTTAACATGTCAATATTGAAATGAAAATGTATGAAGAATATCTGATGGATTTATAGTCCAGGAAGCACTAACTGCTCATAACCTTTTTTATCCTCAAATTTATGAAGATATTCAAAGCATTGATCCACACCAAACAAAATATCATTGGATGCACATACATCTCTTAAAATCTTCATTAACTTCTTATTGTTAGCACTAGTTAATTCATAGGAGTAGCCATACCTTTCTATATACCTATCTTTCATACCCGGAAAATATTCATCCAGTTTCTTGTAAAAACATTCCCGATTTCCGTCCCTCATAGTCACTCCCATACCAAAACAGATAATGCCATGTACCTTCGCCTCTACACAATAATTAAGAATGCCCCTTATATTCTCTTCTGTATCATTTATAAATGGCAAAATGGGACATAGCCAAACTACTGTAGGAATTCCATTATCACGCATAACCTTTAACACTTCAAACCGTTCTTTTGTAGTGCTCACATTTGGTTCAATAACCCTGCACAAATCTTCATCATAAGTTGTAAGTGTCATCTGAACTACACACTTTGTCTTCTCATTAATGTCTTTCAGTAAATCTAGGTCTTTTAAAATTCTTGCAGACTTAGTCTGTATAGAAAGTCCAAATCCATAAGTATTAATAATCTCAAGACACTTCCTAGTGTTCCTAAGGTTTTCTTCTAAATGGATGTATGAATCGCACATAGCTCCCGTAGCTACCATACACTTTTTTCGTTTTCTACGCAGTACATCCTCCAATAGCTTTGGTGCATTTGTTTTTACTTCTATGTCTTCAAAATCATGATTAATCTGATAACATCTGCTCCTAGAATCGCAATAAATACAACCATGTGTACAACCACGATATATATTCATCCCATTCTTTGCAGATAAGATTCCTTTTACCTCTATTTCATGCATAATGTTCTCCTACAAACTAAATTTGTCTAATAGTCTTAACTATACTTGTAAAGTTCAGATGGAGAAAGTACTTCTCATAATAAAACTCCACCTGAACCTAAGAATTACTTGATTAAAAGTCTTCGTATTTTAGAGTATAATCTCTCACTATAAATTATATCATATTACTAAGGCTTTCATATAACACCTATAAAATACTACATACAAAAAAAGAACAGATTATTAAACTTTCTGTTCTTTTTTTGACCTATTATTATATTAAATTCATTAAACTTCTAATATGAATTTATATCTAAGTAAGGTGTATAGTAATTTAAAAAACTTGCCCCAATTGCTACAAATAAAATTGCTCTTCCTGTTCATTCTATCTATAAGAACATTATCATTGATAGAATAAACATGAATATAACTCCACCAACCATTGGCACCGATGTCCTTTTTACAACGTCTAGAGCATTTTTCTTTACAGATCCTGCTACAATTACGGTAACTGCTGCCACTGGTGACACTGCTCTCATTAGATTTCCTGCAAGTCCCATTGGAACTGAAATTGCAATAGGGCTAATTCCTGCTGCCTCTGCTAATGGAACTATTAATGGAATCATTGCAAAGAATAAGGCTGTCCCACTACCTGAAAGCAATACTATTAGCATAGATAATGCTACCAATATTAGTGGAAGAACTATTCCCATGCCTGTACCTTGTGTAGAAATCATAGTCTTTTGTAAAGTACTAATCAATCCAATTGAGTTTAATCCTGCTACAAATACACTTGCTGCTACCAATAATGCCACAATTGAAACTCCACCTGCCATTCCCTTAAAGAAGGCTTCTGTTTCTTCCAAAACCTTTTTATCTCCCTTGTGCCTAACTAATTCACAAATAATTGCAATGATAAAACTTAAGATTGATGCTACTTCTACTGATAATGCTGATGATGAACCTGTGAAGTAAACCATAATCAATAATAATATTGGCAGTAATGGTAGTAATGCATATACTGTTTTAAATAGTGCCGATCCCTTAATTTCACTAACTGCTTTTATTTCAACCTCTTCTTGATCCAAGTTATTTACTTGTTTTTTATCCATAAACTTTTGCCAAAAATAATGTAAAACTGCCATGAACCCTAGTGTAGGAATTGAAACTATAGCATGATATTTAAGCACATAATCTGTTACTGTTAATCCTGCATAGGCTGGAAATTTCGCTAGTTCTTGAGCAATTGCAACATTGTCACTTCCAAGAGGTGTTGGTATTACTGTTGCCGTTGTGGCAATAACTGCCGCCGCTGTTAATGTACTCATGCCTGACCTTTTTAAAACTGGAAATAATGTAGCTAATAATATAATTGCTAAGTTAGAAGCACTTGGAATTACTAAAGAAAGTAAGTTACCTAGTAAAAATACAATTGGAACTAATATATAAGTTGATTTAATTTTACCTATTGGTTTTGTTAAAACACTTACAGTAACATCATTTGCTCCTATTTTACTCATATAAGCTGAGTATCCGCCTAAGATCAAAATGATAAATCCTGCCGCTGATAAGGTTTGTTTAAAGATATCTGCTGTGGCTTTTAATGGGTCAAGTAGTATGAGACCTGTAGACTCAAACTTTTTAATTGCTATACCATTTCCCATTGCAATGGAAATATACATTAATATTATACCAATAGCAAATAGGGTTATTTTTATATCCATTTTCTTTATTAGCATGTATATTACTAAAGCAATTGCAATAATAGCTGTCCCAATCATTATAAAATTGTTCATAATAAATTCCTCTCCCTTATATTTATTTTATATACAGTTTTTAATTGAACTCATAAACCATTCTTTAAATATATTTGGATTTATGTCTGTACACACCTTTGCATTTGGCGCTTTTCCGAGATATCCTTTTAAGTCAACTATAGTGCAACCCATAGTTAAGTTACTTTGTGTTTCAACATCTATAAATGTTTCTGTTATCTCATACATTTCAGGACAAAGTATATAAGCTATTGCACAGCTATCATACATTTTTAATCCTGTTTTAAAGCTTCCGCCTCTATACTTTTGGAATAATGAATACATCATGTGACCAGTTTTTCCGAAGGTTTTAATTTCTTCACTATCCTCTGGGTATACTAGTGCCTTAAGCCCCATATCTAATCCTGCCATTACTAGCTTTACTCCACTCATAAATACAATTTTAGCTGCCTGTGGGTCTGTTGCTATATTAAATTCACCCATAACTGTCTTATTTCCTCTTGTCAAAGATCCACCCATAAATACAATTTCATCAATATTAGCTTTAACTTCTGGGTACATTTTTAATAACACTGCAATATTTGTAAGTGGTCCAATAGCCATTATAGTTATTGGAGTTTCACTTTGAAGAATAGTCCTTCTCATTGCCTCAACTGCATGTTCTTCTAATAAATTACTACGACATGGCTCTCCAAAGTCATATCCATCCATTCCCGATGCACCATGAACATTTTTTGCATCATCAAACTTTTCAAGTAAAGGCTCTTCAAGACCTTTTGCTACAGGTATACTTTTCCCAAAAAAGGTCAATAGTTTTAATGTGTTCTCAGTTACTAAATCAAGACTAACATTTCCAGCTACAGTTGTTATAAGTTCTACATCTATTTTATCCGAAAATAGTCCTATGGCTATTGCTATTGCGTCATCGATACCTGGGTCAGTGTCTATTATTAATTTTCTTTTGTTCATTGGGCTTCAGCCTCCTTTATATTTGAACAATTTATTTGCTTTTTAAGTATATTTAAAGATTTTGTTAGCCTTTTATTTGTTTTCAACAAATTTATTGAATTTTTATTTATTTTCAAAAAACTTATCAACTTCTTCAAGAGTTGGAATAGATATTTGAGCTCCTTCTCTTGTAACAGTTAGAGCAGAAACCTTTGTTGCATATAATAAAGCTTCGTATAAAGGACTACCAAAAGATATCTTTGCTACTAAGGCTCCTATAAATGAATCTCCTGCGGCCGTAGAGTCAACAGTCTCCACCTTATATGCATTTATCCTAATTACTTCATCTAAGGTTACAGTTATACTACCTTTTGACCCTAATGTAATTATAATATTTTTTGCTCCCTTATTTTGAAGGATCTTTGCTGCCCTTTCACACTCCTTGGAGTTGTTAGGATATATATCCGTTAACAGCTTACATTCACTTTGGTTAATAACTAAAATATCTATATGTTTATAATACTCATCTTTAAATAGCTTAGCTGGTGCTGGATTTAATACTGTTACCATTCCAATACCTTTTGCATACTCTATTAACTTAAGAGTCGTATCTACATTGTTTTCAAATTGAGTTACAAATATATCTTCTTTACTTGCAAGTTTATCTAAGTTATCCTTTGCAAGATTAAAGGTTAAATCGTAATTTGCACCTGGATTTAAAATTATCCTATTATCATTTTCATGGCATACAATCATCGCTATACCCGTGGGTTGTTTTTTATGTACTTCAATACCATCTGTATTAATTCCATTATTTTTTAAAGCACTTAGCACTTCAGCTCCAAAAGGATCATCTCCAACACTTCCTATAAATGATACCTCTGCATTTGATTTTACTGCTGCAACTGCTTGATTTCCACCTTTACCACCTGCATTTAGCAAAAAATCATGACCTTGGATAGTCTCACCCTTACTCGGAATATTATCAACTTTAATTGTAAGATCCATATTAAGACTTCCAACTACAATAACTTTTCTCATACTATTTATCACTTCTTTCTCTTTAAGCAAATCATACCTGCTCCAAATCCTTCACTTGGCCTTTGTACAAACCCAAATCTTTCATAAAATCCTTCTGTATTAGGCATAGCCATAAGCCCTATATAAGCATTTTCACAGCAACATGATTCTATATAATCTAATAAGTTATCTACAACCATTTTTCCTATCCTTTTACTTCTATACTTAGGATGAACCACCACATCTTTTATGAAAAATACAATTCTTCCATCTCCAACTACTCTTCCAATAGCAATAGGATTTTCATTATCATATATAACCACACTATAAATCGTGTTTTTTAATGCTTCGATAATATCTTCTTTATGATATTGTTGCATATTTGCATACTGCCTTATGCTGTGATATATATCCCATGTTAATCCATTTTTACATATTTTCATTTTAACATCCCCTGTGGTAAAACGTTTTATCAATATGAAATATGATATCATCAGGTGTAACCGTTGTCAACATTTTTCATGAATCTTTTTGATTTTTTTCATGAAATATAGTATGTTTTTTTATTTTATATATTCAATTGTATTTAACAAAAATTTCACAAATAATATGATATACTTATTTTGGTGATTAAAATGAAAATTAAGTTAAAAGATATTGCTAAACAGGCAAACGTATCCATAACCTCTGTGTCTTTAGTTTTAAATAATAAACCTTGTAGAATCTCTAGTGAAAAAAAAGATTTAATTAAAAAGATTGCAAAAGATAATAATTACACTCCAAATATTAATGCAAGAAGCCTAATTACAAATGAAACCAAAACCCTTGGACTAATTATTCCTGATATTGAAAACATATTTTTCTCAAGGCTTACCAAAACCATTGAAACTTATTGCAGGCAATTTGGATATGCTTTGATTATAGTAAACTCAAATGATGAATATAAAGAAGATCTTTATTTGTTGGACCTATTATTAGCAAGAGGTATAGATGGTCTTTTTATTACTATTTCTAATTCCGCATATAATAATAAAGAAGAGGTATGTTTAAGGCTAAAGAAATTAACCATACCCTATATAATGATTGATCGGGTTTTCGATGAATTAAACTGTAATCAGGTGTATTTCAATAATGTAAAAGGCTCTTATCTTGCAACAAAGCATTTAATTGAAAATGGACATTCTAAAATTTCTTGTATTACAAATTCAATTTATTCAAAAAACACTGTATCACGCTTTGAAGGCTATAAAAAAGCAATGCAGGAACATGGTTTAGAAATAAAGAAAGATTACATTATTGAAGGAGATTATCGTATGCAAAGTGGCTATAATACTGGCGATATGATAATCAAAAATCACACCACTGCTGTATTTGTTACAAATGATATGATGACCCTTGGACTTCTTAAACGATTAAGCGAAAAGGATATAAAAGTTCCTGAATACTTGTCTATTGTAAGCTACGATAACTTATTAAATGACTTTATCCTGGGTCCAGGCATAACTTCTATTAATCAAAACATTTCAAATCTAGGAAAAACAGCTTGTGACTTGATGCTTAGCCTTATTAAAAATGAAGAAACAGCAATTAAAAAGATATGCTTAGATCCTGAGCTAATTATAAAAAAAAGCGTTAAAAATATAGTGTAACTTTTAAAAATATGTAATGTCCACCAAGACATTATCTTGTAATTAGAGTATTCCTATTTTTGTTTCCGAATATATTAACAAGGATTTACTATAAAATTTACTTTACTTTTGTAAAAAAGATGTAAGTGCTCAATGGTAGAAACATGCGAAGTCGTGTTATTTATGTTGTATGTAATTAATGGCATTAATTAAGTTTATTCGGATCTACACAAACTTATACTAGGAGGTTTTTGTTATGAAATATAAATACAAAGAATTAACAATAGAAGATTTAGATTGCTTAATAAACAAATATATAATCTACTACAATGATGAAGGTGGCAAATGGACATATGATTTAGCTAAGAAAAGACTTGAGCAAATCTTTTTGACACCATATTTTTACGGTATTGGGCTATATGATGAATCTGAATTGGTAGGATTTGCAGTGGGCTGTTTTAAATACTTTGACGATGTTCTGCTTTTTTATTTGGAAGAAATACTGGTGTTTAGAGAATATCAAAACAAAGGATTAGGAACTAAAATATTACAAGAACTAGAAACCTTAGTAAAGAAACAAGGTGCACAAAAAATAGACTTATCTACAACCTTTGAGGATAAACACCAAAGATTTTATTCTAGACTCTTTTATAAAAAGTCTACTTTTCTTATTCCTATGTATAAAAAGATTTAATATTTAAGACACATTCTTCTTAAATTATGCCATAACTGTAATCTATTAAGAAGTTATAAGGAGTAATTAGAAATGAGTAATTTTAACCAAACTAATATAATAAAAGAAATTTTACAATTTGAGTATGAAAATAAAATGATTTCTAAAGGAAATAATTTTCCAAAGCTTAATATAAATGAGTATAATCTAAAAGATATATGTGTATTACTACACAATAAAATAAAAATTAGTGAAATAAGTAGATATTTTGGATGGTCACAAAAGGAATTATCTGATAGATTAGAGCTATTGCTTAAAGAAGAACTTATTATAAAGAAAGAAAATAAGTATATTCCTTATTTAATGGTTATTTCATTAGAAGAAGGGAATAAATTAAATGAACAATTAGATAAAACCGCATATAACGTTGTAAAATTGATTGAGGATAAATTTGATGACATAAAGAAAGAAACATATAAATTTGAATGCTTTAAACAATTTAAATTTAATGAAATATCTCTATTTATTTTAAGTAATGTTGTATTAGACTCTATACAAATAGATAATGTAGAAAAGTTATTTTTGAAATCTGAAAGAACAAGCCGAAATGGTATGAATTACTATTATTCATTACAAGAGAAATATAAACATACTGAAAAAGAATCATTGGGCATATACGGAAATATGTTTAGATATTATGGAGATATTGCATTTGGGCTTTATGGGAATGAAAGAAATGGAATTAACTTTCATACAATTGATAAACTTTATTTGGAAACATACTTTGGTAGTTTTAATTTTAAAAGTGTAAATGATCTTAAAGGATACTTGTTGAAAGAACTTTTAAAGTTTTTTAACGAAAAGGACTATGAACTAACTCAAAATCTTATAAGTGGATTTAATAGTTTGGGAATAATGAAGGGTACTAAAATTAATATTCCAGTTCTAAATGAAGATGATTTTTATAGATTAAATGATATAGCTAATATTATAAAGGATGATTATATAGATATTTTTGAGGAAAATCATAAAAGTATCCATTATAGCTATAATAATTCTGTATATTCAAATGAAATATCTTTTGAAGAATATTTCATTTGGTGGTATCACCTACTATATTCAAGAGTAACGGACCTATTAATTGGAGCCCACATAATTGACATACCTAACACAGGTAATTTTAGTTATGTAGTTTCGTAAATTAGGTTGTAAAAGCATTATATAATATCACACCACCATGCATATCATTCGGTACACGGGACTCAATAAAAATTAATATTGGATATACCGACTTTTTACAGGTTGCAATTAAAGAGGCAAGAGAAGAAATAAGTATATTAGTGCACACCTACACCTTTCCATAGCATATGTTCTTATCGCAAATGAAAAAGTGAGACTCATCGTAAAGAAAGATGAAAATAGCGATGTCACTTGGTTTTCTTTAGATAAATTTACTGAAGATTTTTTTGTTTGTAATATAGCATTTTAGCTTTAACTGAAAAACAAATATATAAAACTAATGCTATTGGAATAACTAGCCACAGTAAACCTCTTCCCGCTGCAAAAGGCGTTTCAAATAAAAAACGTCTCCAAAATGATATTCCAGACATTTCCCATAGCCCTGGTGTATAATATAATAATTTAGGATTAAGAACTGATTTAATGCCAGTGCTATAGAAATAGGTAAATATACTACTGCAAGTCCTATCCACATATCAGATAATCTTTTGTACCTTGCTGCTTTTGACATATCATCTGAAAAAATATCCTCATCACCATTTTCATTAATTTTTTTGAAATATTGTGCTCCACAACTTTTATTACCAGATATATGTTTCCAACCACTATCTTCAAATAGAGCACTATAATCCATAAAACCCCCTTTATTTTTAAAAATTCTATAATCAATTCTTATTTTAGTATTTTCGGGTTTTGTAAAACTAAACTTATACCCAAAAGATGCCGTTTCTAACTCATATCCTTTTTTAGCCATGTCGTTTAACCATTTCTCTTCTTTATCATAATTAATGAAAAATTTAAATTTTCTCATCTTAATACCCCCAAATTAGAATTTTATTAAACTTCTTGTTATATCAATCATAAAATTCATTCTTTCAAAATCTAATTGTAAAACTTCTTTTCCTTTTTCAGTAATAACATAAACCTTTCGCCTAGCATCATCACTTTTCACCGATTGTATGAATTTTTGTTTTAGTAAGTTCTCAATAGCACCATAAAGTGTCCCTGCTGCTATCTTAACTTGATAATTACTTAATTCTTCAACCTTTTGCATAATAATATAACCATGAGCAGGTTCTAGTAATGCTAAAAGTACATAGTAGGTGGTTTCTGTTAATGGTAAACTTTTATCTCTATTCATATTCTCCTCCAATTAGCCAACAAAACTATACAGTTATACTATATAGTCTTATTATATACAGTTCAACTGTATATGTCAATATTAAAAATATAGCCACATCAATAATTAAGACTATTTTAGATGTATTTCAATATATATATTGAAATATGGAATATATATATTGAATCATGTAGTATATATATGTTATACTGACTTCAAGGAGGGATTAATAAGTTGTATAATAAATTAAAGCTAGCTCGAATTGAAGTAAATTTAACCCAGCAACAATTAGCAGAGAAAATAGGTGTTACTCGTCAAACCATTAGTTTAATAGAAAAAGGTAAGTATAATCCTACCTTGAAGCTATGCCTAGACCTATGTTATGCAGTTAATAAGACCTTAGATGAATTATTTTGGATAGAATGGAGAGTTATGAATCATGAATAAAATCAAAGATGAACGTTTAGTTTTAAGAAACTTAAAAAATATTCGTATTGCTTTTTTGTTTCAAACCCTTGGCATAATCATCATTTTATGTAAAGAACATTTTATGGATGGTAAAAGTTTTTCAGATATTCCATTGTTTCTTGTATTTATTTTAACTGGTGTAATAATGAGCTTTCTTAATATGGGGATTTCAGTAGATAATGAAGATCCAGAAAAAAGCTCTATATTCAATTCTTATAAGTGGATTTTAATACTTTCTATTACGGTTGGTGCTTTATTTATATTTATATCTCTAATATTTTCTAATGAAATACCTTTTACTCGTGCTTTAATAGGAGGATTAATAGTATTTATATGCTTTTTGGCAGCATTTTCAGTTGGATATTTTATAAAGAAAAACCATTCTGATGGGTTAGATGATTAGTATAATTTATTTTAAAGCCTATTATATTTATCCGATGGCTACCATCCGTAACACCCCTCTCCTCTTCAAGGTGGGGATGACGGCTGCTACGCCTCTGGATAATTTCTTCTAAGCCTTTGATGGAGAGATGTATTCCTTATAAGCAAATTCCACCTGAGTCTAAGAATCACTTGATACTAGAGGATTATCGTACCTCCTATAGAATATATTAACAGTGACTTATTATAACATTTAATTCACCTTTGTAATAAAACATAAAGTAAAGGAGACCTAATTATGAAAAAAGATGTCTTTGACAATATAAAAGAACAGTTAAATGATTACAAATATTCTTCAATGAAATATACCGAGTACGAAGAGATTTCAGACTATGATGTACTTTATAGTAATGAGAAGCTAATTTTGACTTTTGGATTTAATGTGGAAGCAGGGCTACATGAATTTCATTGGGCAACTAATAGTGCCTCCATTTTACTTAAAGAGGTAAATAAATCAAATGAAAAAGCGCTGATAACTTTTATTCCAACTGAATGGATTGAGGAATTTAGAAAGAATGCGTTCCATATATATGCCATATGGAATGCTTATTTCCAGAATGATATTTCTAAGAGTTTAGATCAGGTGAACTCAATGGAATTTTTAAAGGAGTATGATTGCAAAGAGGCATCTGAGGTAACACTTTCTTGTAGGGGACAAAGCAGGGGATTTTCAGGTCAAACTGAGGAATGGATGAAACAATGGATTAAAGTGACAGAACCAAATGCAGTTTCGTTAGATGGTAAAGATAGTGCAGTTTTAGTGCATCGTGAAAATGACAAGATAACAGGTATTATTTGTGTAACGATTTATGGCCATGGTGAAAGTGATGGTGCAGTATTATGGGTACGTGAAATAGCAGTGCTTCCTGAATATCAGCGAAGAGGAATAGCTAAAGCCTTGTTAAATCAAGCATTATCCTATGGAAAATCTAAGGGTGCTAAAAGAGCATTCCTAATGGCAGATGAATGTAATAAGCACGCAATAAAACTATATGAAAGCGTAGGGTTTATTGCTAACAAAGGTGAAGCTCAAAATGATATGATACGAAAATAAAGTCAATTAGAAGGTTAAAAAAAGAATTGAAGAACTTAGATAAATATATAAATTACGTCTTTATAATTATAATAAAAAACCATTTATTAGAGAACACTATATTATGGAGGTGTTTTCATGAATGGCAATGTTGAATTTTTAAATTATATCCACCAAAATTCTGGAATGGGCACAGATACAATAAAACAACTAATTGGTATATGCAAAGATGAAGAATATAAAAAGGTACTACACTCTCAATTAGCTGAGTACAAAATGATTCACTCTGCATCAAATCAAAAAATAAAACAGTTTAACAAAGAGTCTAAAGATATTAATGTCTTTTCTAAGGTATCTAGTTATCTTATGATAAATATAAATACACTATTAGATAAAAGTCCTTCCCATATTTCAGAAATGCTGATTCAAGGTAGTACCATGGGTATTATAGATATAACAAAAAAGTTAAAGGAATATCCTAATGCCGATAAAGAAATCCTTGATTTAGCGAGTAGACTCTTAAAGCTTGAGCAAGATAATGTAGACCAATGCAAAAGATATCTTCAATAACTTCTCATTAAATTGTGTTATACTATATTTAAATAATCCTTTACTTATAGTTTGGGATCTATAAAGGTTTAGACCACTGAACCCGAATCAGTGGTCGTTTTTTATCCATTTTATTTCTCTTATCATATGCTACAATCTATTATTGTAAATTTTATTTCTTGTTGAAAACATTGTTATCTTTATCTTTTATTTCACTTTCAGAAATAATTTCAAATTCCAAATTTAATCCATCTTTATTAAATATTTTTATATTATTATCGTTTTTTTCAACTTTTACATTTTTATGAGTGCCCATATCATATATCTCTTCATATTTTTTGCCTTTTTCGATGTCTGTCTCATTTATATTTGGCTTTACGTTTATGTCTATAGATAATGAATCACTTGTGAATTTTAAAGCTAATAATTTATCACTAGATTCCCAGGTAGTATTTGAAAATTCTTCAGTAATGTTTTTATTTGAGCAAGCAACACTAAATGAAAGAATTATAAGACATAAAAATAATAAGGTTTTTTTGCTTAATTTATTAATCATACTAAACACCTCCCTTCAAAATTATTAATCTTCAATAGATTTCATATGATGATTACTTGTAACATATCCCTTATAGATAGCATCCCAAGTTCCATCTTTGTTTCCCCATATCTCATCTAATTCTAATCTGCCAATATACGCACCATCATTATATACATAATACTTTTTTATATCGAATCCCGTTTTATAGTTAACAGTATGATAAATATACTTTTTATGAGTATTCACTTCATAATCTGTTTTTTCAATCTCCATAGTGGGATCTAGTACTTTGGCTGGTGAAGGTATAGGATATTCAGGATTATATAGATATCCTTCATAAATACAAAGGTACCCACCTTCGTCAGTAACAATATTGACTAAAGATAACCAACCTTCAAATCCTCTGTATTGAAAATACTCTTGATTTTTTATATAGTCTGGACGTAAAGTTCTTTTAGTTGACCTGTGCCAGATTCTTCTAACAGGGACATTAGGTACGTCATCAATTTTACCAGAGATGCTTTCAGATACTGTTAGGTTCGATACCTTGTCTGAAACATTTGCAAATACTGTTAGGTTTGATATTAACAAAATGAATACTATTAGCAAACTTGTTTTAATAAAAGAAATACTTTTCATTAATAATCCTCCTTTAATTTTAAAAGATATTATTAAAATAAGTGTAATTATAATGATAAAACCTTAATTTGTTTTACCCTTTTCAAATGAATTGATCATTTGTTAAATAATATTTCTTTTAGTATTATATATTCTATTATACAGTACTAAGGTTTGAAATAGTTGTCAAAACCTGTCGGAGATAAATAATTTTTACTTTCTAAACTAATTTAAAAAACCCCTTTTTTCTTTTTCTTTTTCGCTCTCTATGGATAGGTTATAATTAACTATACAATAAATATTCTTTCTTTATTAGTATCTAACTCTTTTACTATTTCTAAAATAGTATACGTGAACTATCACCATTGTGGGAAGTGGATGGCTTCTTAGTCAATATCTCTAATGAAACAAGTTTACCCAAGCTATCAAGGTCAGAACTGACCTCGCTGAATTTTAAGATAGTGTTAACACTACCTTTGTTTTATTTATTTCAATCCTTGCTATTGCAAGGGTTTGTGCTATTTTAAACGTAAAAAACAATGCCCCCCTCTTTTCTGATATAATTGTTGTATCGAACCCAACAAAAATCTCCAAAAAGGAAGGTGTCATCATAAGTACAATTATATCAATATTAGTTACATATAATCGACTATTACTTTCACAAATAAATCAATTACTTATTTTCATTGCGAAAAACATACCTTTAAAGGCTCCAAAATATGATATAACAAGCCCTAAATCCAAAAAACTTACTAATGATATGATACGAAAATAAGGTTAATAAGAAGGTACTTATGATAAAGAAAACATTAATAATATCAGTGTCAGGTGTTACAGCAGGTGGAAAAACAACGATAATAAACGAACTCAAGAAAAAAATGAAAAGTGCTAAATCACTTCATTTTGATGATTATGATTTCGAAGGAGAAGTTGATGATTTTCATCAATGGGTTATGAATGGAGCAGATTACAATGTATGGAACTTAGAACCACTAAAAAAAGATATATTGAAATTCATAGGAGATAATGAGGTTCAATATATTTTATTGGATTATCCGTTTGCATATAAAAATGATTTGATCAAACCATTTATAGATTGTACGATTTTCATTGACACTCCTTTAGATATTGCAATGGCAAGACGTGTGTTGCGTGATATGCTTAATTCTACTGGAGATGAAATCAGGGAAGATATGAGTTTTTATTTGAAATATGCGAGAATTGCATATGAAGAAATGCTAAAGACTATTCTGCCAAATTCGGATTATGTTATAGATGGCAGTATGTATTTAGGTGAGATTGTCAAACAAGTTATGGATATAATAAAAATAAATTATGAGAGCAAAACGAATGAATTTAATTCGTAATGTTCATAAATTGTGCACTAAATTGTAATTAAAAGATAATAGATAGACTACATTCTTTATATGTAGTCTATACTCAATAATTGCAGCGTGTGTTACACTAGATATAAGAAGGAAGAAAACAATAAGGAGGCATTTATGAATATAGAAAAACTTATAAAGCAACTTGGTAAAGCACTTGCGTCAATGGTTATGCAAGAAGACGTTACAATGTATGAAAACATTGATTTTGGAAATGTGAATTCATTAACTATTCTACCTATAACATTAAAAAATCTTATCCTTAAAGGAGAGTACAATAAAGCGGAAAATGTTCTTTTCAATGAGGTAACAAAGCATCCATCAAAAGAGGTGTATAGTATTGCAGAGGATTTTTACAATATACTGCTTTCTAAAAGTGATGATGAATTAATAAAGAATAACTTTTCAAAATGTGAAATTTATCAAGGACTAAAAGATATCAAAAATATAATTGAAAAATCTAAGTTACCGAAATCTTAAAAGTATACACCCCTGATCCATTGATCCGTGCTTCTAATTCCACTTCATATTTGCCATTATCATCTGTATGTGTAACAAAAAGGTCCTTTTATAAAAACACTTAACCTTCCCCACACTCTTTGAAGGTTTTTATAATCTATTATTATAAAGTAGATCATCTATAAATATCCCCCTAGCTTGAAGGGCTTTAATATCTATAAATCCACATCTCATACAATAAGATTCATCGCTACTAGCATCCTTTTTTAGCCAACCTATGCCACTATAATTTAAGCAATAAGGCTTGTCTTTTAATGTATATTTAAATGCCTTTATGTTTAAGCTTGGGTGGCTTATATTATAGGTTTTGCAGTAATCTAGTAATTTACCATAAAACTTATTATAATTTATCCTAAGAATATAGGCTCCGTCTTCATTAACATAGGTATCATAATCTACCTTCCAAAGTAGTACTTTATTAAATGCCATGAGGTTCATAATCTGGAAGAACTTCTCGAAGGCTACCTCTCTCATTATGGGATTATCTTCTCTAAGATTTGCTCCCCTCATTACAGAATCATTTTCTACTAGGCTTGTCCCACCCACTACTGAATTATCTAATATTAAGCTTGCTCCTCCTATTATAGAATTACCTACTTTTGAACTTGTCTCTTTAACTATAGAGCTACCACCCTTAAAATTTCTATCTAACATTATAAAATTTCCTCCTTATATATTAATAATTTTTCCATGTTAAAAATGCTTTATATAATTAATAAATTATATATATTAATAGCTTTATATATTGATAACCTTTTATATATTAATAACCTTTCTAAGAACCAACACTTTGATATTCCCCACTCCACTTCATTTTTACTGTGCCTACAGTACCATTTCTATGTTTGCCTATTATAAATTCTATTAAATCTTTATCTTCACTATCTGGATTGTAGTATTCATCTCTATATAAAAATATAACAAGGTCTGCATCTTGCTCTATGGCCCCTGATTCTCTAAGGTCCGACAGCATTGGTCTATGATTTGATCTAGATTCAAGAGCACGTGAAAGTTGTGATAATACAACTATTGTTATATCAAGTTCCTTTGCTAAAAGCTTTAGCTGCCTTGATATGAAGGATATATCTAAATTTCTATTTTCCTTAAGCTTACCTATTTCTATAAGTTGAAGGTAGTCAATGAACACCACATCCAAGCCCTTTTGAAACTTAATCCTCTTACATTCTGCCGTTATACTCCTTAAGGTATAGATATCATTGAACATATGAAAGTTTGATTTAGATATTTTGTCACAAGCCCCTACTATTCTGCTCCACTGATCATCCTTTAACTTTCCAGTTTTTAAGATCTTCATAGGTATAGTAGCTGAATTCGATAAAATTCTTTCAACAGTTGGTAACTGACCCATCTCTAAATGGAAAAATGCTACTTTAAGCTTACTTTTAATTACCATATTAAGAGCCATAGTAAGGCTTACCAAGGACTTACCCATAGATGGTCTGCCTGCTAATATATTTAAATTATGCCTTTCAAAACCACCAATAAAATTATCTAAATTACTAAGACCTGTTTTTAAGGTCAAACCTTGATCCTCACCCTTTAATCTTTTTTCTAGAATCATTAAATAGTTTTGAAGAATAATGTCCATGTCCTCTACAGCTTATTCCTCCTATTTCCCCTGAAAATGAGTTTAGATTTTCGAATAAGGTTATAGGCGTTATATTTTCACTTTTACTATAAAGTTCTACCATGCCCTTATAAATAATTTTGTGACTTGTTATATAAAAATCTTTGATAACTTTTCCTTTGAGTGATCTTTTATTATGTCAATATCTTCAAGCATAGTATCTAAAGAGAACTTGGTGCTTTTACAAAGCTCATAAAACTTAGATAAAAAGCTTTTACTCTTTATTCTTTTAACAAAACGGGTGAAATTCTCCCATCCTCTGCAGGTGAGGGATGAATAGCCCTTATTATTTTAGGTTCGATACATAAAATAATAACCTTTTGACATAATACTATTATGATTAATTATGAAAAGAGGTGATAAAATGCTAAAGGCTTATAAATTCAGACTATATCCAAATGAAGAACAAAAAACATACCTAGCCAAAACTTTTGGATGCACTAGGTTTATATATAATAAAATGTTAGCTGAAAGAATTAAGTCATATGAAGAAAATAAGGATCTAGATATTAAGTCGGTAAAATATCCTACACCAGCAAAGTACAAGGGCGAATTTGAGTGGCTAAAAGAAGTTGATAGCCTAGCACTGGCTAATGCTCAAATGAATTTAGATAAAGCATATAAGAACTTTTTTAGAGATAAATCTGTTGGATTTCCGAGGTTCAAGAAGAAATCTAATACTAATAATTACACAACTAATAATCAGAATGGTACTGTATCCATTGAAAATAACCACATCAAAGTACCTAAACTAAAGTCTATGATTAAGATAGAGCAACATAGAAGGTTCAATGGATTGATTAAGTCTTGCACTATATCACAAGTACCCAGTGGCAAGTATTTCATATCTATATTAGTTGATACTGAGATTGCTCAGTTACCTAAATAAGTGTAGATCTA
Source organism: Clostridium algidicarnis (assembly GCF_000703125.1). Classification (NCBI taxonomy): domain Bacteria; kingdom Bacillati; phylum Bacillota; class Clostridia; order Eubacteriales; family Clostridiaceae; genus Clostridium; species Clostridium algidicarnis. Next base: position 576,653 of record NZ_JNLN01000001.1, read on the forward strand.
GGCATCAAGGAATTCGCAATAACAAGTGATGGGGTGTTTTTCAGTAATGCTAAACACTTAAAGAGATCAGAAAAAAGATTAGCTAAGCTTCAAAAGGATTTATCAAGAAAACAAAAAGGAAGCAACAATAGGAAAAAGAGTAGAATTAAAGTTGCTAAATTGCACGAGAAAATAGCTAACCAAAGAAATGATTTTTTGCATAAAGTAAGCACTCAATTAATTAACGAAAACCAAGTTATAGTGATTGAGGACTTGCAAGTAAACAACATGATAAAGAATCATAAATTAGCAAAATCAATAGCTGATGTTAGCTTTGCAGAATTTAGAAGAATGCTCACTTATAAAGCAAAATGGTATGGTAGAGAAATCATAATAGCACCATCAAATTATGCAAGTAGTCAGCTATGTTCTAACTGTGGTAATAAATCAAGTCAAACAAAAGATTTATCCTGCAGAATCTATATATGTCCAGTATGTGGAATGATAATGGATAGAGATATAAATGCTGCTAAAAATCTACTAAAACTAGCAATATAATATAAGACATATTGTTAGAGAGGTTGGAATGACCTTGATAGCTTGGGTAAACTTGCTACAGTATTAGTATTGACCAAGAAGCTCACACCTCTTAGGTGGCGAGTAGTTCACTATCATAATTTCCTCGGTCTTTCCATCATAAAGAATCTTTTCATCAGCTACAAACTTTTCAAGCAATTCCTTTACCCTGTCATTACTTAAGCCTGTCTCAAATCCAGCTATAGAAAGAGAGAATGAGTAAATACCACATTGACTACTACCTGGATTGTTCATTAAATATTGGTAAAAACTTTTTTCCTCAAAGGACAACTTTACAATGAAATTATCTCTCCAAAATTCAACCAAAATGCTTCTATACTTTGCCACACTAAAACCTCCTTAATAGTAACTTCTCTAATCATTAAGTATGCAGAACTTAATGAAGTTACACTAATAATTTAAAATTAATTATATTTGTAGTTATATTTACAGTATCCAAGTTGTAAATATTAAAAATTATAAATAAATAGTGAAAGTAAAAAGAACTTACCTCACCCCTAACATCTGAAATTCTTATAGTAAGACAACAAAAAGAGGCCCAGCTAAAATAATCAAAAGATCATTTTAGCTGGGTCTCTTTTTGCTCTTTAATGTTAATTTTCATAGTTATTGTTATTCTTTATTATTCATATTGTTATTTATATTATTATTCTTATTTATATTATTATTCTTATTTATATTATTATTGTTATTATTCTTATTGTCATTGCCCCTTCTAAGGGGCTTGTATTTTTTATACTTATGTAGATTTTAGATAATATGTAATCTGAGTATGTTGCACATCCCCTAATAATACTATATATTATTATTAAGTAATATATTGTAAAACCTTAGATTAACTTTATTTAATTAGAATATTAATAGGGGAGGGGGATAATTGTGCCTATTCAACCAGTAATTCATACAGATAATTTACTATTAAGACCATTTGAAATATCTGATTCTGGTAGAGTAAAAGAGCTCGCTGGAGATTCAAAAATAGCAACAACAACTCTCAATGTTCCACATCCCTACGAAGATGGAATGGCAGAACTATGGATTAATTCACATAAAGATATTTTCATTAATAAGAAAGGAATTATATATGCAATAATAAAAAAAGACAGTAATGAATTAATAGGCACAATAGCACTAATGATGAACAATATTCACAGAAAAGCAGAATTATCTTATTGGATTGGAGTGCCTTACTTTAATAAAGGGTATTGTACTGAATCATCTAAAGCTCTTGTAGAATATGGGTTTAAAGAGCTAAATTTAAATAAAATATATGCATTATGCATGGATTTTAATGTAGGTTCTTATAGAGTAATGGAAAAGATAGGAATGAAGTATGAAGGCACTCGTAAACAAGACGTTATAAAGAATGGAGTACCAAAAGATTTAAAAAGTTATGCAATTTTAAAAGAAGAATTTAATAAAAGTGCTATATCTTAATATAGTATTAATGAAATTATATGAACTTTTTAAAATACTTTTCAATATAAAAGATGAAGTCATTTATAGGTTTATCTCCTACAACGCATTCATCTTTTAATATCTAATTTACCTTTTTCAATGGATATTTTAATGTAAGTCGTCTTATGAGTATCCCTAAAAACCATGCAATTAATGCAATAGATAAATTAACCTCAAAATCAAAAATCTTAACTAAATAGGTGCTTTTACCTATCCAAAATGATATAACTGCTAAAAGTAATAGACCATAATTATAACCTTTATTAGTATATTTCATGGTTTTTTTAGCAACATTAGCACCTAACATTATAAAAATAAGAAATGTTAATACATTAGAAAAATAAATCATAAATACTCCTCCTAATTACAATTTTAGCCACCTATAGAATGCCGTTAATGTAATTATACACCATATAAGTTCATGTTTAAATGCAATAATTCATCAATATTCAATTAAATAAAAAACGGACATGTATATCTGTCCGTTTTTTATGACTATTTATCCCATGGCTATCATCCGTAACACCCCTATCCTCTTCAAGGTTGGAGATGACGGCTGCTACGCCCCTTTATAAGTTCTTCTAAGAATCACTTCATCGGCCTTCTCTTTAAACATATACTATTTTGATAGCTTATCCATAATGGCCATTATTTCATCAATTTTTTCTTCCTCATTGCCTACTTCAAAGGCTTCTTTTACGCAACCTCCAATGTGGCTTTTAAGCACATCTTTATTTATGTTACGTAGAATGGCTTGAGTTGCCATAAGTTGATTTGAGATATCAATACAATATCTATCTTCCTCAACCATTTTCAAGATACCATCTATTTGTCCCCTTGCTGTTTTCAAAAGACGTGTGGTCTTTACCTTGTCTGCTTTCATAGATGCCACCTCCTTATAATGTTTATTTTAGTTATATTACTTCTATTATTTAATTTGAAAGGTATAAGCTTATTAGCTAAATAAGCCCTTTTTTTCTTTAATGGAAACAACCTTAAAATCTACTTCTTCTATGGCATCTTTAAATACTTGATCCTCTATATCATTTTTTAAAGTAACTACTGCACTTTTCTTTTTAAGGTCTACTTTAGCATCTACACCTTCAATAGCATTTAATGCCTTTGTAACTTTAGCCACGCAATGTGCACAATTCATACCTTCAATTTCTATTATCTTTTTCATAATTTAAATCTCTCCTTTTAATATATTTAGCGTATTAAAACGCAAGTTATAATTTTTATACTTTTATACTTTTATATAAAGATTATATACTATTGATCTATATTTATTAATTTATATTTTTATATTTTGGTTTAAAGAACTTTAATCTTAAAGCATTAGATACTACAAACACTGAACTCATACTCATAGCTGCTGCTCCAAACATTGGGTTAAGCTTTAAGCCAAAGGCTGTGTAAAACACTCCCGCTGCAAGTGGTATTCCTAATACATTATAGAAAAATGCCCAAAACAAGTTTTCTTTAATGTTTTTAATTGTGGCTTTACTTAATTGAACCGCTGTAACAGCATCTAATAAATCACTCTTCATTAAAACTATATCAGCAGATTCAATAGCAATATCTGTACCTGCACCAATTGCAATACCAACATCGGCTCTTGCTAGAGCAGGTGCATCGTTGATTCCATCACCAATCATTGCAACCTTTTTACCACTTGCTTGTATATTTCTAATTTCTTTTTCCTTATCCTGTGGTAATACTTCAGCCACAACTCTATCAATATTTAGCTGTTTTCTAATTGCCTCTGCTGTTTTTTTATTATCCCCTGTAAGCATTACTACATTAATTCCCATAGCCTTAAAGTTATCTATTGCTTTACGGCTTGTGGCTTTAACTACATCTGCTACAGCAATAATTCCAAGAAGATTTTTATCCTCTGCAAAGTATAAGGGTGTTTTACCATCCATAGCAAATTCATCTGAAGTATCTTTTAGAATCTCTACATTAATTTCTCTATCCTTCATCAATGCTAAGTTACCTGCAGTATATTGTTTTCCATCTATTATACCAACTATACCTCTGCCTGAAATAGAATTAAAATTATCAACATTTCTAAGTGATATTCCTCTTTCTTTAGCCTTTTCTAAAATAGCTTCTGCTAATGGATGTTCTGAGGAGCTTTCAATTGATGCGGCTATTTGTAAAAGTCTTTCTTCACTTTCCGAGCCTTTTGTAATTATATCTGTAACTACTGGTTTTCCTTCTGTGATTGTACCTGTTTTATCGAGAACTACAGTACTTACAGTGTGAAGACTTTCCAAAGCCTCAGCTGATTTAATAAGTATTCCATTAGATGCACCCTTCCCAGTTCCAACCATTATGGCAACTGGAGTTGCAAGTCCTAAAGCACAAGGACAAGAAATTACTAATATTGCAATTCCTATAGACATAGCAAATTCAAAAGGCTGTCCTAAAAGTAGCCACACAATTGTAGCAATAACTGCTATACTTATTACCACAGGCACAAATATTCCACTGATCTTATCTGCCATCTTTGCAATAGGTGCCTTAGAGGAGCTAGCATCTTCTACTAGCTGAATAATCTTTGCTAGAGTTGTATCATCTCCAACCTTCTCAGCTTTAAACTTGAAAGATCCTGTTTTATTTATAGTAGCTGCTATTACCCTGTCCCCTATATTCTTTTCTACGGGAATACTCTCACCTGTTAGAGCTGATTGATCAACGGCTGAACTACCCTCTATTATAATGCCATCTACTGCTATACTCTGGCCAGGCCTTACAATTATTATATCATCTATAACTACATCCTGAGACGGAATTTCAACTTCCTCACCATTTCTAATAACTGATGCAGTCTTAGGTGCAAGATCCATTAGTTTTGTTATAGCCTCAGATGTCCTTCCTTTTGCCCTAGCTTCTAAAAACTTACCCATAGTTATCAAAGCTAAAATCATTGCAGCGGACTCAAAATACAAATCCATTGAATATTGATTCACCATATCTAAATTATTATGTCCAAGCCCATACCCTATCTTGAAAATTGCAAATATCCCATATATTAATGCTGCCCCTGACCCTATAGCTATAAGCGAATCCATATTAGGCCTTCCATGAAATAAGGTCTTAAAACCAACTTGATAATACTTACAATTCACATAAACAACTGGCATTGTAAGTAACAATTGAATAAATGCAAAGGTTATTGCATTTTCTGGTCCCATGAGCCATTTAGGATGAGGAAGATTAAGCATATGCCCCATAGATACATACATTAGTGGAATTAGAAAAGCAAAAGAAATAATTATACGACTTTTCATTTCCTTTAACTCTTCCTCCACTGGATTTACTGATTTTTCTATTCTTTTAGAGTAACTTGATCCACGTACAAATATAGAAGCATCATAACCAGCATCCTGAATAGCTTTTATTATGGTGGTACTATCAATATCAGCGTCCTTGTAATCAACTGTCATGCTATTTGAAAGCAAATTCACATTCACCGTATCAACACCTGAAAGTTTTCTAACTGCCTTTTCAACATTAGCCGAACAAGATGAACAAGTCATACCTGTTACATTAAACTTTTGATTCATATCATCACCTCACTATTATTTCGGTACTACACCCCCCGTGGGGTGTATATATAAAGTTTACATCCTTAATTTTGGTTTGTCAATAACTATTACAGTATAAATCACTAGCTTAAACTAAATAAAAGATGAAGATATGCGTAGGATTTACCTACACGTCCTTCATCTTTTTTGTTACCTACATTTTTGCCCTTTAATTTTGTATTTTGTAACAACTAACTTTGCTAATTTATAAGCCATATATCCCAAAATTGCCCCCAACACATTAAGTATCAAATCATCTACATCCACAACTCTAAAAAATCCTATATTTAAGAAGTTCTCTAAAAGTTGCAAAAGCTCAATAGACAAAGAAGCTATAAATCCAACAAACACAATATCCTTTAATGAATTAACCTTTTTCCATAAAACAGGTACTATAAAACCTATAGGCATAAATAAAATAAGGTTTCCTAAAACATTCATAATCAATAATTTAATTTGGAAGCCCACTGAAAATGATCCAATACCAATCTGTCCAATATCATAAATTATTGATTTAAAGGGTATATAGTTGATTCCCATATTAATCATAGTAATAGATTGTCTCCCATATCCAATTCTAATCGGAAATAGAGTAACTCCTATAAGTGCAATTATATATAACACAAAACCAAACTTAACAATCTCTCTAAAAGAATCTACCTTCTCACCTTTTTTCTTTTTTAAAAATATTATAATTCCTGATACTATTAAATACAACGGTATTACAAAAATAACTAAGAACTCTTTTTCAATGAAATAACCCATGTATCCCTCTCCTAACTATTAATTCCATTCTTAAATTTATTTTTCAACAACTCCACTTACTGATTCAAATTTTAAAAACCGTGTCCCTTGAAAAGTTAAGCTTCCCCATTCATACTCTGGTACACTTCTAAAAATACGCCCCCCAACAGTAAATTTAAGTTCACTTTCAGTATCTAGTTTAAATATCAATATTAAAGTCTCATTAGTTGTCATCACTCCATTAGCATCTGTTTGAGTATGCATATCTCTCTTTTTCTTAATAAGTTGTGCTTTAGTAGATATAATTGGCGATTTCTCATTTTTCATATATGTTCTAATACCCTTAAAAATTATTAAAGCAAATATAGCAAAAAACAATATTCTAAATCCATACATATTAAAACCTCCAAAATCATTTATTATTCTATATACTCTTCTATTTATCTCTTTATTTTCCTTCTATCTTTTAATAAATTATTATTCATTTATGATATTCTAATTTCAATTAAACATTTGTCTTAAAAATCACAATACCAAATTGAACTAATCTCTATTTATGCCTTAAATCCCTGGACTTGCTTATACTGCATATTAAATTGTTTTATGGTATATTATTTATATGGAAAGTTGTACTAAGGATTATTGTAATAATTTATAATTATTTAAGGAGAAAAGGATTATGTATAATATAAAATATATGGGTAAATACAAAGATGAGTCACAGATTTTAACTGGGGTTTTACCGAAACAAGCTATACAATATAAGGAACCTAATAATCTTACTAGTGCTTTTTTAATGGGTGGATTACTTTCTTTGCCCATGTTTATTACTTTAATAATATTAATTCTCATTAAAATACGGATTTTTAATATATCATCCCAAAGTATTAACGCTTCAAATCTAATAATTAGCACTATGATTGCTTCTGTTTTATCAACAGTTTTTACTATTATTCATGAGTTTTTACACGCCTTTGCCTTCCCTAAAAAAGCCATTAAGGAAATATGGGTCAAGCCAAGTGAGTTAGCTGCCTTTGTATACTGCAATAAATCAGTTTCAAAAAAACGTTTTTTATGGATTGTTATTTGTCCAAACGTAATTTTAGGATTTATCCCCTATGCATTTTGGATTCTTGGTGCTTTTGATTTTAATGCATTGATTTCACACACAATAATTATTTTTGCCATGATTAATATTGTATCTGGTGTAGGTGATTACTTGAAATTCTATTTATCCCTTAGACAGGTGCCTAAAAATGCATTAGTTCAAAATTATGGATTTCATACATATTGGTTTTTAGATAAGTAAATTAAAACCCTGCACCCTCTCACCTTATATGAGAATGTGCAGGGGTTATTACATTAATACTCATCTAATTCTATATGTACCTCATGAATAAATGTAAAAGTTCACAAGATTACTTAAAGTTTACCCGTTAAAAATTGTGCTTCTCCAAAAGCAAAACTCCAATCTTCATCTTCATTAACAACCATTGAAACCATAATATCTACTGCCTCAATATCACATTCTTGTTTTAATGCAAGAACTAACTTATTATAGAAATCTTCTTTTTCCTCAGTTGTGCGCTTACGAGTGGTGATGGTAATAACAATGACATTTTTAGAACGTTCAAACCCTAATCCGGTATCTTTAATAATCATTTCATATTGATGATGCTGATTAACAATTTGATAACGATCTCCTTCTGGGACTTGAAACGCATCCACTGTTACTTTGTGTGAAACATCTAGTATTTTTGTTATCTCTGTATCAGTTCTTCCTTCAATCATATCAAAACGAATTAATGGCATTTAAAAACCTCCTATTATTTAGCAAACTTAATTTTCCCAGCTTCAAAGGGTTAGATATTTTCAATCTAACCTTAGTGTTTTTCCACAATTACTCTATAATTTATTGTAAATAGTGCTCCTTAAATATTATTCAGATACACTAAAATTAATTTTATTTTCTTTAAAAAACTCTATATATTTTTCGGCGGGTTTCTTATCTGTTATAAGATGATCTATATCGCTTAATTGGCAATAGGTCATAAGTGCGGAAACATCAAATTTAGAAGAGTCTACTAATAAGAATAACTCATTACTCTTTTCTACTATGATTTTTTTAAGTTTATATTCTAATGATGAAGAATTTGTAGCTCCATTAGATATAGAAACACCTGTAGCAGCCATAAATGCCTTATTTATATTATAGTCTTTTAATATTGCAAGAGCATGTATTACCTCAAAAGAATTGGTTTTTCTTATCAGTCTTCCTCCAGCACAAATAACATTTAAATTTGGAAATGGTAGTGCGTTTACTATAACGTTCAAATTATTAGTAAGTATCGTTACATTGTTTTTATTTTTTAAGAAATCTATCATATTAAGTGTTGTTGTACCAGAATCTATGAATATAACATCTCCATCATTTACAAAATCAGATGCCGCCTTAGCTATGGCAATTTTTTTATAATTATTTTTAATGTTTCTTTCTTCGAAAGGAATTAAGGGTTTAATAATGGCTGTCACTCCGCCATAAACTTTTTTTACGGTACCCTTTTTTACAAGTTCATTTATATCTCTGCGAATGGTATTTTTAGATATTCTAAAAATGTCGCATAGTGAATCTAAAGAGACCGATTCATTGCTTATTATATATTCCTCAATTTCTTTAACTCTATTAGCTTTCATACTCTACTTTCCTTTCTTGGTTAATAGATATAATTATATCAATAAACAATACTTAAGACAATTTAAATATACCATTTATATATTATAAAAAAAATAAATTCTTTCATAAAATAAAGATAAATTATATATAGTATATAATCTATCTTTATTTTTAATCTTTTCAGTTATATATACTTTTATTATCTTATTTTCTTCTTATATCCTCATCTTTACATATTGGTTTTTTTACCTAATTTCAACCAATTCGTTAGTTTCGCAAGATTTTTTACAAGCAAGTGCGACTTTTGTAGCTTGTAATCCATCAAATGCTCTTGCCTCTGGTTGACGCTTTTCTTGTATGCATAGTATAAATTCTTGTAGTTCACTAATAAAAGCTTGTTTAAATCGTTCTGGAAAGTTTTGAGAGCAAGGTCTAATAATTCCATGCTCATTCATTATTGTTACTAAATTTTTCTCAGGAACTGTTGCGATTCGAAGCATGCCTTTTGTTCCTATTAACTCTGTCTCTACATGATAACCATGAAGGCAGTTTCTTCCTGCTATTAAAATTGCCATAGTTTTATCTTCTAATTGCATCATTGCCGCTCCAGTTTCTAACTCATTCACCGCATCAAGTTCTGGATAAGCTGCATTTTTTCCCATTGCCCAAACTTTAGAAACTTCTTTTTTCGTAAACCATCTTACTAAATCAATATCATGGATAGACATATCTGCAAATAGACCACCACTATTACTATTTCCTGCGAATTTCACAAAGCTTTCCATTCCCTCACTTGGATCTATTCCATAACTACGAACAATAGTTAATTCTCCTAATTCTCCATTATCAACCATTTGCTTAGCATATTTATAGGATTCATCATAACGTCTCATAAATCCTAACATGAAAACTTGTTCTGGATGAGCTTCAATAACTCTTTGAGTTTCTTCAATATCTTTAATATCTAATCCTATTGGTTTCTCACTGAACACATGTAAGTTCTTATCCATAGCTTGTCTAATTTGCTTGCAATGAAAGCCTGAAGGCGAAACAATACATACCGCATTAAGATTTGAACTTCCAATCATTTCTTCATACGTTTTATAAGTTTCTGTTACTCCAAGATTATTTACTGCAAAATCTAATTCCTCTTTGATTAAGCTACAAGCAGCTACAAGAGTACACCCTGGTATTTGTTTTGATAAATTTAGAGCGTGTATTTTACCTAACCTACCTAATCCTACAATTCCAACTTTAACATTTTCCATTTTCTATTTCCTCCTTAATATCGAGTAGTATAGACACCATTTTTCTTTTACTTTGCGATTCCTATTGGCGAGAATAATATATACATTCCTACCATACAAACAACAACAAATACTCCGATATACTTTCCACTTTTCCAAGGCGTTAAATCAACTTTATTCTGATTTTCTTTAATTTGAAATGGTGTTTTTAACGGTTTTATTTTACCAATGAATAACATTAATAAAACATCTAAGAAAAATAGAACACTTAATATATATAAAAAGTTAATATCAGCTAAGAAAAATTTAGAAAACATATAAGCTACAATGTGAAAAACCATTGTCACCTTTGCGGCTAAGGCTGGAACACGTTTTGTATAGAACCCAAGAAGAATAATTGCTAATAATGGCATATTGTAAAATCCATTATATTCTTGGAGGAAAGTATACAAACCTGCTGGTGCATAACAAATAAGTGGTGCAACAATTATCGAAACTATTGCTACTAATATTGTGACTAACTTTCCAACTCTGACAACTTCTTTACTAGAAGCTTTAGGTCTAAATACTGGTTTGTAAAAATCTAATGCGAATAATGTTGAGGTGCTATTGAGCGCCCCTGCGAAAGAACTTAAAATAGCGCCAAAAATTACTGCTCCAAAAATACCATAAGCCCATGTTGGAAGTACTGCTGTGACTAAGGATGGATAAGCATCATCAGCTATTTTAAGGGTTTCTCCAAACATATTATATGCAATAACCCCTGGGAAGACTAAAAACATTGCTCCGAATATTTTGAAGAATCCTACATACAAAGCACCTTTTTGCGCTTCTTTAAGATTTTTTCCAGCTAATGCTTTTTGAACAATCATTTGATTAGTGCACCAATAAAATAGATTATTGAAAAACATCCCAAAGAACAATGTTGGCCAAGGAATTAATTTTGAGTCAAGTGCACCGATGGCGTTTAACTTTTCCGGTGTATTTTGGATTATTGAATGAATACCTCCATTAAAGCTACCTTTGCCCAACACTATTAACCCTAAAATTGGGATTGATATACCTCCAATAATTAAACCTACTCCATAAATAGTATCACTAAAAGCACTTAAAGATATTCCTCCTATTAATACATATAAGAGACCAACTAAACCGATAAATGCTGCTACAATAATAATTGCACCCTGGCAATCTACATTTAATAATTTGTCCACATGGAAAAGCCTGTTGAAAACTAAGGCACCTGAAAACAATACTACTGGTAAAAAGGTAATCATATAACTTACTAAGAATAAAAATGATATAATTCTCTTAGTCGCTGTATCGTAACGAATTTCAATAAAATCAGAAATAGTTGTAATTCCATGTTTTAAGTATTTAGGTAAAAAGATAAAGGCTAATAATACACAAGCAAAGGCAGCTGTAACTTCCCAAGCCATTACCTCCATTCCCGCTACGTAGCTTTGACCATTTTGCCCAACAATTTGTTCAGTAGATAGATTGGTCATTAAAATTGTTCCAGCAATTGTAACTCCTGTTAAGCTTCGTCCCCCAAGAAAAAATCCAGCCTCATCGTCTTTGTTAATTGATTGTGATTTTTTCCAAGCAATAAACCATACAGTTGCAACAATAGTTATAAATGTAATTACTGAAAAGAGATTCATTAATTCACCTCCTTCTTATAAAAAATTATATTGCACATTCCTCTTTAATATATTTTCTTGCTTTTACTGCATATTCAAACGGATTTGCCTTTGCTGGATCTTGCTCTGCTTCCACTAGTAGCCAGCCCTCATAATTATTCTCTTCTAAGATCTTAAATATTGGCTTAAAATCTATGCTTCCATCTCCTGGCACTGTAAATGCCCCTAATCTAACTCCTTTTAAGAAACTAAGTTTCTGATCTTTAACTTCTTTTACTATCTCTGGTCTAATGTCTTTTAGATGAACATGTTTAATTCTATTTATATATTTTTTAAGTATGGCTATATGATCTTCACCTGAATATACCAAATGACCTGAATCGAACAATAAATAAACTAAATTTTCATCAGTAATACTCATAAGCTTGTCTATCTCAGCAGTTGTTTGTACTCCCGTTCCCATGTGATGATGATAAACAACTTTCATTCCCTTATCTTGAGCTAATTTTCCTAACTTGTTTAATCCACTTCCGAGCAACTCCCATTCTTCCTCATTGAAATGGTGTTTTCCACCAAATACCGCAGTATCTAATTCGCCTTGTATACTATAACCTTGCTCCGCTACAACTATTACACTTGATCCTAAGTCATGTAGAAAATCTCTATGTTTAATAAATTCAGCCTTAGTTTCTTCATATGGTTTCGTAGTTAAGAATGAACTAAACCATGCACTTGCAATTTCTAATCCCCTAAGTTCTAACGCCCTTTTTAAAACCTTTACATCTCTTGGATACTTATTTCCTACCTCTGTTCCTTTAAATCCTGATAACGCTACTTCACTCAAGCACTGATCAAAAGTATTTTCTTTGCCTAAGTCTGGCATATCATCATTTGTCCACGCAATTGGAGCAATACCTAATTTAACCTTCTTACTATTCAACATAATTAATTCCTCCTAATTATTAAAATTTAATTTCAGATAGTTTAACTGGTCTATTCTCATGTAGGGATTTTGTCGCAGCTTCACCAATTAATACAGCTTGTAAGCCATCTTCAGCGTTTACCGATGTATCTTTATCGTTTACAATTGCCTCAACAAATTCTGTTATTTCTTCAGCATAAGCTTGCATATATCTTTCTAGGAAGAAAAATAATGGTTTTTCACCTGTAACACCAGCCTCATTTGATATTACCGCTGTTGAACCGCTATCATTTGCTACTGAAACTTGACCTAATGATCCAAATACTTCCGCTCTTTGATCATATCCATAAGCTGACTTTCTTGAGTTATCAATTACTGCTAAAGTTCCGTTTTGCATCTTTAATGTTACTATAGCTGTATCAACGTCTCCAGCCTTTCCTATAGCACTATCAATTAATACTCCACCCATTGCGTAAACCTCTACAACTTCACTATCTAAAAGATATCTAGCCATATCAAAGTCATGAATTGTCATATCTAAAAACATACCACCTGAAACCTTTACATAGTCTATTGAAGGTGGTTCAGGATCTCTTGAAGTTATTTTCAAAATATGGGGTTGTCCAATTTTCCCACTAGCCACTGCACTTTTAATCGATTTAAAGTTATGATCAAATCTTCTATTAAATCCTACTTGATACTTAACCTTAGATTTGCCTAATTCATCAATAACTTCCTTTATTCTAGATAAATCATGATCTATCGGCTTTTCACAGAAAACGTGTTTCCCTGCTCTTATTGCTTCTATTGAGATTGGTGAGTGTGTATCTGTTGATGAACAAATTAATACTGCATCAATTTCTGGATCATTTAATATCTTTTTATAGTCAGTATACACTTCAAGAATTCCCTTATCCTTTGCCCATTGTCTTGTATCATCATTTAAGTATGAATCAGCAATTGATTTAATTTTAGCCTCCTTAACATATCTTGTTATACTTTCTCCATGTACCTTTCCAATTCTTCCTGCACCAATAATTCCGATATTTAACATAATGCCTCTCTCCTTTTATTAGTATTTTTTTATATTTACAAGATTATTTTCTTTATTAACATAAGCATCTTTTATTGAATCCTTATTAGATACCTCAGCTACTCCTACATGCCACCAAGATTCATAACCATCTGTCATTGTTTTTGGAAGTACCTTTATATCTATTAAAGTAGATATAGTTTGTCTTTTTGCATCTACTAATGCTTCTTTAAGTTCTTTTATAGTTCTAACTGTATATGTTTTTACTCCATATCCTTCAGCAGATTTAGCAAAATCTATTGAAATTAATCCACCATTAAGCTTGCCGTTTTTTTCATTCCTATATCTAAACTCTGTTCCAAAGCTACCCATTCCATTTCCCATTTCTAGATTGTTAATGCAACCAAATCCACTATTATTAAATAATAATACATTTATCTTCTTATTTTCTTGAATAGATGTTACTAATTCAGAATGAAGCATTAAGTAACTTCCATCACCAACCATTGCATATACTTCTTTGTTAGGTTCTGCAAACTTCACTCCTAAAGCTCCTGATATTTCGTATCCCATACATGAATAACCGTATTCCATATGGTAGCTATATTTATCTTTTGAAACCCATAATCTTTGTAGATCACCTGGCAAACTGCCTGCAGCTCCAACTACAACATAGTCCTTTTGAAGGAAATTATTAATTTCACCTATAACTGTGGTTTGAGGAAGTGCTTGTCCCACAAGTTCATAAAACTCTTTTAAACTATCTTCATTTTGTCCTGATACTTCAGGTTTAAAATTATCCTTGCTATATTTTATACTATATAATCTCTTAACTTCTTTTTCCCATTTACTTTTGGCATCAGATATCTCATTGTTGTACTGGCTCTTATATCCTTTTTTAATAAGATCATATCTAAGTTGTTCTAAATTAACCAATACATCCCCAACTACTTTAGTAGCATCCATTTTATTTGCATTGTATCTAGATGTATTTATTGTTAAAAATTCAACTTCATCATTTTTAAATAATCCTTTAGACCCTGATGTAAAATCTGTGAATCTTGTTCCAAGCCCTATTATTAAGTCAGCATCTTTAGCTATAAGATTTGCAGCAAGGTTCCCTGTAACTCCAATACCACCTAAGTTTAAGTGATGGGTTGATTCTAATGCACTTTTCCCTGCCTGTGTTTCAGCAATTGGTATATTAAATTCTTCAGCAAATTTCTTTAACTCTTCGCCTGACATTGAATATTTAGCTCCTCCGCCACAAATGATCAATGGTTTTTTCTTTGTACTTATTAATCTTATAGCATCTTCGAGTTCTGCATCTGTACCTTTTCTTCTTTCAATTCTATGTATTTTCTTCTTAAAGAAATAATCCGGATAATCATAAGCTTCTGCTTGAACATCTTGTGGTAATGCAATGCATACAGCTCCAGTATCTCCCTCATCTGTTAACACTCTCATTGCATTTATCATAGCTGACATCAATTGTTCAGGTCTATTCACTCTATCCCAATATTTAGTCACAGCCTTAAACGCATCATTTGTTGTAATTGAGGCATTATGCTCTTGTTCTACTTGTTGAAGTACTGGATCTGGTTGCCTTGTAGCAAATGTATCCCCCGGCAGTAATAATACAGGTATATTATTTGCTGTTGCTGTTGCTGCAGCGGTTATCATATTAGCAGCCCCTGGCCCTACAGATGATGTGCATGCATAAATTTGCTTTCTTCTTTTTTGTTTAGCGAATGCTACAGCTGCTTGAGCCATACCTTGTT
This sequence comes from Clostridium algidicarnis, assembly GCF_000703125.1. Classification (NCBI taxonomy): domain Bacteria; kingdom Bacillati; phylum Bacillota; class Clostridia; order Eubacteriales; family Clostridiaceae; genus Clostridium; species Clostridium algidicarnis. Next base: position 592,327 of record NZ_JNLN01000001.1, read on the forward strand.
CATTTCTACCTTGATGAACTATTAATTCACCAGGATCTTGTTCTAGTGCTTGACCAATACCCAGTACATTTCCATGACCAAATATGGTAAAAACGCCTTCCACAAATCTTTCTTCTTTACCACCAAAGCTTATAAACTGGTTATTTAAAAACTTGATCAATGCTTGTGCAGTGGTTAGTCTAATCGTACCCATTTTAAACCTCCTTATCTCATAATTAATCATTTATGCTATACTATTTTTCTGGCCATATCTTTGCATCCTTGTCCCAAAGCCATGAATGATCTTTATCATCTATTCTATCTGTCCATGGATCATTTTCTAAATGTCTTATCATCCAACAATAGTACATAGCATAACCTGGTGCAGATGTTTGAGGATGAACAACTCCACCCTTAATTGAAGCAAAACTTTCATCTGTTATCTTATAAGCATTTTCACCTATTAGACACAAGCCGAACCCTTGGGGCTTATTAAATCTATAATAGTAAACTTCAGGTTGTGGATGATAGTGTGGAGGATAACTTGACCACTTACCAGGATAAGTTATAACTTCTCCCATTACCATATTTGAATATGGTGCATTTTTATAGTCAAATACTGTTCTCACTACTCTTCTTGCAGTACCATTCCATACCCCCTCACCAAATACATCACTCTTACAATCTTCTGGAGAATATAACTTTGCTTTAAAGGCATTTTTGTTATCTGTAAATTGAACAAGTATTTCACTATCTTCTAAAGTTTCTACTTCAACCTCCGTATCCTTTGAAACATGTAGGCACCAAGGATTTTCATCAAATACTGAATTTCTCTTTATTACTTTCTTATTTCCAGACCACCTAATTTCAATTTTCCCTACTAAAATCAATATAGCCAATTCTTTAAAATCTGAATAGTACTTTTTAATAGAACCTTTTGCAAGTTTCACTACATTAATATCCATTAACATTTCTTTGTTTTTACCGTTAATTTCGCATAGTATATTTTCACCGTATTTTAGATTGCCTAAGCTCTCTACCATTTGAATCACCCCTTATAATTTTGCAACCATTTCTCCATATTCTTCTTTACTCTTTCTTATAAATTCCTTAATCTCCTCTACTGTTGGCATTGCATCTGAGCAACTGTGACTCGCAACTAACATTGAAGCTGAAGCACTACCAAACTCTAAACAGTCAATAATATCCCATCCTTCAAGTAATCCATAAATAAATGCTGATCCATATGCATCCCCTCCACCAAAAGATTTAAGAAGTTTAATTGGAAAAGGCTTTATACTAAAACTCTTTTTATCTGAAGTATAAGCAGTTGATCCCTCTTTACCATGCTTTATAACAACAATCTTACTACCATAATTAAACCATCTATTAGCGGTTTCCTGATCACTGATATCCTTTCCAATTAAGCCTTGCGTTAAATCAAACTCTTCTCTTGATCCTATTATAATATCACTGTTCTTTGCAACTATAGAATAATAAATAGCTATATCATCCTTATTAGCCCATGAATATTCTCTATAATCTATATCAAAAATAACTACTGTATTATTCTTTTTTGCATACTCTAATGCCTTTAACGAAGATTCCCTTGATGGACTCTGTGCTAAGGCTGTTCCCGATATTATAATGGCTTTAGTATTTTTAATGTATGCCTCGTTGATTTCATCAACCTCTAAGGCTAAATCCGCAACACCGTTTCTGTACATTAAAATGCTACTTTCTGTTGGACTAAGTATTTCAGTAAAAGTAAGCCCTAAATTTTCTCCATTTTTAGCAAAACAAATTTCCGAAGTATCTATTCCTTCATTTTTAAAATAACTTACAACAAATTGACCAAAACTATCATTTGATACTTTGCCAATGAATCCCACCTTCTTACCTAATCTTGCAAGCCCAACCGCAGTATTAGCTGGTGATCCACCTAAGTATTTTTTAAAAGTTTTACTTTCTGAAAGAGGCCTATTTATATCAACGGGATTAAAATCAATTGCAGCCCTACCTAATGGAACGATATCAAACTCTTTACTATTATCAAATTCAATGTAACCCATTACCTTACCTCCTACGCTTTATTTTCGCTTCCAAATACTTCTATGTGCCTTTTCACATTAAGATATGCACCTTCTACTTCTTTCTGATGCAATTTAAAGTAATCAGCTTCTTCAGATTGTTCATATAATTTCCTAATGTTTTTTTCTACTGAATCAAATGTTGCAGTTGCTATATTTATTTTTCTAATTCCAAGACTTATACATTTTTTAAAATCATCATTACTTATTCCTGTTCCCCCATGTAATACTAATGGAACATCTACATCTTTATTTATTTTATCTAAAACTTCAAAATTCAACTTGGGATTTTCTAAATAAGTTCCGTGGGCATTCCCTATTGCTACTGCTAATGCATCAACACACGTTTCGCTATAAAATCTTTTTGCTTCACTTGCACTAGTACACAATACTGATAGGTTTTCTGAACCATCTTCACTTCCACCAACAATCCCTATTTCAGCTTCTACTGCAGCATTATATCTTTTTGCTTCATCCATAACTTCTTTTGTTAATTTTATATTATCTTCTAGTAAGTACTTTGATCCATCCACCATAACTGAAGTAAATCCAATCTCAAGAGCTTCCTTTATCTTTTCTAATGTTAATCCATGATCAAAATGTATAGCCACTGGAACCTTTGCTTTAGCAGCTCCTGCAACCATCATAGGTCCAATTAAATGTAATGGTGAATAATTTAATCTTACTTCTGCAATTTGAATTATAATTGGAGAGTTTAACTCTTCAGCCGCCTTTATAGCACCCATTAACATCTCCATGTTTGCTACGCTAAAAGATCCAACTGCATATTTTCCTTTTTCTGCTTTACTCAATAGATCTCTCATATTCACTAGTGACATCTATTTCACCTCTTCCTTTTAAATTCATAGTTAAACCTTTATATTACTTCTCTGATTTCCGCTATGACTGTTCCCTTTTATTTATTCTTAAAGTACACCTGTAATTTAAACTACAGGTGTACTTTTTCCTAAAAAGTTATTTAGTTTCTAATGACCCATCCCAAGTATCTACATTTTTATTCTTTTTCTCTTCTTCATCAAACCAAGTTGTTGTTACAGCCTTAGTTTCAGTGTAAAATCTTACACCATCCTTACCAAGTGCATGCAAATCTCCAAAAAATGAGTTTTTATGTCCTGTAAAAGGGAAAATACCAATTGGTACTGGAATTCCAACATTAACGCCCACCATTCCACCATCTGTTCTTCTTGCAAATTCACGGCTGAAATATCCACTTTGTGTGAATATTACTGAACCATTTGCCAATGGATTTTTATTCATTAATTGAATTCCTTCTTCAAAGTCTTTTACTCTTTTTATACATATAACTGGTCCAAATATTTCTATATCTCCAACTGTCATTTCAGATGTTACATGGTCTAATATTGTAGGTCCAACATAAAACCCCTTTTCAAATCCCTCTACAGTTACATTTCTTCCATCAAGAACAAGCTTTGCGCCTTCTTCTATTCCCTTATCTATCCAACTTAGAACTGATTCCTTGTGAGCTTTAGATATAACAGGCCCAAGTAAAGAAGTCTTATCATAAGCTGGTCCTATTTTAAGTTCTTTTGCATACTCAGTTAAAAGTTCAACCAATCTATCCGCTATACTTTCTTGAACTACAACCACTGGAAGTGCCATACATCTTTGACCTGCGCATCCAAAGCTAGAGTTTATGATTCCACGAGCTGTTCTCTCAAGTGCTGCGTCTTCAAGTACTAAACCGTGATTCTTTGCCTCGCAAAGTGCCTGTACCCTTTTTCCATTTAAAGCTGCCGTTCCATAAATATGCTTGCCAACAGAAGTTGATCCAACAAAACTTATTCCATTAACATCTGGATGTGTCAAAAATAATTCAGCTTCAACTCTACTACATGTAACTATATTTAAAACCCCATCTGGAAGACCTGCTTCTTGCCAAAGTTCCGCACATTTCATTGCTGTCATTGGGCACATTGAAGCTGCCTTTATTACAATCGTGTTTCCTGCTGCTATACAAAGAGGGGTCATCCATCCCATAGGTATCATTCCTGGGAAATTGAATGGAGCTATTCCAGCATAAACACCTACAGATTCACGATATAAAACAGTGTCATACCCAGTAGAAGTGTTCATAAGTGACTCACCCATCATAAGACTTGGAATTCCACATGCTAGTTCTACAGGTTCCATAACCTTTAAAATATCACCTCTTGCTTCATTCCATACCTTACCGTTCTCCTTTGCTACTATTTCAGTAAGCTCATCTAAATGTTCTGCAAGAATATTTCTAAATTTAAACATTATTTGTGCCCTTTTCATTACAGGCATCTGAGACCACTTAGGAAATGCATCCCTTGCAGATTTTATCGCAAGATTAACTTCTTCCTCAGTGCAACATGGCGCTTTTGCAATTACCTCGCCAGTACTTGGATCACAAACATCCATATATTTGTTTGTTTTTGATTCTTGCCATTTACCATTACTAAAAAACTTTAACTTTTTTATTTCATTCATAATATACCTCCTAAATTTTATATTCAAAATAATTAATTTATTTATTTTACTAAATTTGTTAACCTTTTATCCTTTTTAGTATTCATAATCCAATTTGTTCCTACATATATTTGTCTTTTACAACATTTTGTTATTGTTATAATGTAAATTATGAATTAACTCAATCAAAGGAATCGTTTTCTTATTATCTTGCATAGTTCCATGTATATTTTTTTGCTATATTAAGTTACTGTTACATCGTTGTTACTTTATGGTTATATTATATATCATTTAATCGTATTATGTCAACACTTAATCAATTCCTTCGCCTTGTATTTGGTTTTGGTTATATCTTGAGCAAGTGTACCACTAACTTGTGATACCTTTGAAATATTGCAAAAAAAGTCACATAGATTATCTATATGACTCTTTTGCTATTATTTTCTTTAACTAAAAAATGATTTCTATATTCTTTCTATCCTAAGACCTAATCAATACACTCCATAAGTTCTAGAACAATTCCATCTGGATCTTTAAGATATACGGCTTTACTTTTTCCAAAGCCTTGTGATGTTAAATCAAAGTATTAAGGCTCTGATAAAAACTCCACACCCTTTGATTTTAGTGTTTTATAAGTTTCATCAATATTTTCTACATAAAAGCATAGTTCAGAAATAGAAGTTTGATTTAATTTGTTTTCTATTTTATAAAATTTAATTGATTCTTCTATATTTGATACTGTTAAGCCCACATGGGCAATATTTTTTAACATAAAATACCCTCCATCTAAAATATATAAATATACACTTCCATTTTACTAAAACCTACTCAATTTTTATGTAGTGGATAGTAATATAAACATTTTACTATAAAATTTTTTAGACGTCTATGGTACATAATTAGGTTTAAGGTTCAATTTTTATGTAAAGCATACTTCAAATAATAGTCTCTTATTATCTCTATTTATAATCTTGTGCCAAATACGCTAGAGCCTTCAGCGATAATCTTTTAGGAGCATTTTTAACTACCTCTTCTAACCCTAAATTATAGACTGCTAATTTGCCTAAATTTCTTAAATCGTTAATAGCTCCAAACATTATTCCATCATAAGTTTCCTTCTTAACGTTTTTTCTTACGAAAAATATAAGTAACAAAAAATCCTCTATCATCTTGATTTTCAATATATTTAATTAACTCAAATGACTTGTTTATATCTTCAAAATCACTTTGTTGAATTAAATCTTCTTTTCTGATTTTAGAGTCAACCTTGTGCTTATCTCCAAAACCAGAGACAAATAAAATACCATTATCAAATATATGATTTTCAATATCTGCAAGTTGCTCTTTGCTTAATCTATAATGATTAACTAAAATATTATCGAATATACCAATATCATATAATGAATTGGATCTACTTAAATCAATTTGCTTTATATTTACATAGTAATTATTTGTTTTTGCGAACATTTCCAATCGTGAAAGTGCTTCATTACTGAAATCAACCCCTGTCACTTTGAAGCTATTCTTAATTAAAAACAAAGTGTTCCTACCGTCTCCACATGCAATATCAAGAACATGCCCTCTTTTAAAGTATCCTATATTTTCAACTAATGATTTTTCAGGACGTAATGGTTCATTACTCCTATTCACAAATTTTTCATCCCAGTATTCTTCATTTCCTATATATTCCATTTTAGAATATCCCCCTTGATGTATTTCGACCTATCTTACAAATACTTCTACATTTATAAAAATCTAGTTTACTGTTTTATTGGTATAATATACTTATTCTTTTTTCTCTTATAAATTCCTCTTATTTACTTATCCCCCTACCTCTATATTTAACAATTATAACTTTTTAAGGGTTATTGCCTTGTGTATTATTTTGTTTAGAAATATCAATTAAAACTACTAACATATTATCAATAAGTATTCTATAACACATAATGTAAAACATAATAAAAAGCCATAAGACATATTTATCTTATGACTTTTTATTATTATGATTTATCCTTAATTAAGCCTTGTATTTAATCTAAGAACTCTCTTTTTATAAGCTTGTCATTTGAATTCATGAAATTTAGATATTCTTCTTTTGTCATAGCAGGAACAAAGTTATCAAGAATACTTTTAGCCTCTTTTGCATCATCAAAAAGTAGGTCTACTATAGTTAAAGCTAATGATTTAGCTGGCTCTAAATAAATATATTCTTCATTAACTATACAATAATCTTTTGAATGAAGCTCTCCTTTTATTCCACCGAACATAGGATGCAAGGTTGGCATTATATGAGATACATCACCTAAATCGAAGGAACCTGAAAAGTCGCTTTCTTGTACTATATCATCCTTTGTAATTCCAAGCTCTATTAGGTTCTTAAATAATATATCTTCCATTTCTTGATGTTTTAAAATCGGCAAGTATCCTGGCAATTCTTTGATTTCAATATTAGCACCTACAGCCATAGCTCCAGCAATTAATGATCTATTAACTTTTGTATTTGCATCTATCATTGCCTCTACAGTTCTTGCCCTTGTATATGATTCCATTCGAACATCGGCAGGTACAACATTTACGATGTCCCCACCCTTTGTTATAATTGGATGAATTCTTACTCTATCACTATCTTTAAAGGTTTCCCTTTGAGCATTTATATTGTTCATGGCAAGGACAGCTGCATTAAGTGCATTTACCCCTTTATGTGGCGAGTTACCCGCATGAGCCTCCCTACCAATAAACTTAATATTCTTTCCAATAAATCCGTTGCTTACAGTCCCAACTAATACCTTTTTATCACCAACATCTAAAGCATGGAACATAACTGCCATATCAACATCATCGAAGGCACCTTTTCTTATTAATTCCTGTTTTCCTCCAAAATATTGAATAACGCCCTCTTCCTTTAGTTTGCTTCTGTAATCTATCTCTATAAATTCTTCTGCAGGTGTTGCAATAAAATCAATCTTACCATCTAGCTCTTTATATACCCCTGACTTTATAAGACCAATTGCCACACCTATCATCCCTGCAATTTGTATATTATGACCGCAAGTATGAGAAGCCCCTGAACTTAAAGAATCCTTATGAGCATTGCAAACTATGCCATCTAATTCACCTAGAACTGCAACCCTTGGGCCAGGCTTTTCCTCATTTATTTTAGCCCTACAACCAGTACACGCAATACCATCTACCATATCTAAATTTAATTCATTTTCAAAAAATTCCTTCACAAGTTTTGTAGTTTCAAATTCTTTATAGCCAAGCTCAGGATTTTTATAGATCTTTCTACCTATATTAAAAATCAAATCCCTATTTTCCTCAATTGTAGAAATTACTTTAGCCTTCATTATTTCTTTACTCATACCCATATATTAATCAGTCCTTTTTTATATATCTAACAATGGCCTCTGTTGTCTTTACTAGTTCATCAATTTCTAAATATTCTTCAACAGTATGTACATTGTTCATTCCAACTCCAATAATAATTGAGTTAAATCCTTGTTTTGCAAATATATTACTGTCTGATCCTCCACCAATAACCTGAAGCTTAGAGGAAATATTTAACTTTTCATATATTTTAGCAAATTGTTTTGCAAAAATCAAATTATCCTTTGGTTTTAATGTAGGGTAATCACACTTATAATCTAACTTGTAGCTACCACCAAATTTTTCAATGGATTCATCACATATCTTTTTATAAGATTCAATAATCCCTAAAATTTTATCTTCAAAGTGACTTCTAACCTCTCCAGTAATCCTACAGACATCGGGAACTATATTTGATGGAAACTCAGAGTCTATTTTTGAAATGTTGGATGTTGTTAAATCATCAATTCTCCCTACATTCATACGAGACAAAGAATGTGCTGCCAACATTATAGCATTGATTCCCTTTTCAGGCTCTATACCCGCATGAGCCTTTTTACCTTTAAAGCAAATTTCAATATCATATTTACTTGGGGCAGTATGTGCAATAAGCCCAGCCTTTCCAGAGTTATCAACAACAATCATATTCTTTGCAGGGAACATGTCTTCTGGTACCTTCGTCCAATCAAAATGCTTGGCTCCAAGCATACCGATTTCCTCACATGGTGTTAAAACAATATAGATATCCTCATGTGATATATTTTCCTCTTTAATAGTTCTCAAGACTTCAATAATACTTGCTATTCCACCTTTATCATCTCCACCTAAGGTGGTTGTCCCATCTGATTTAATTATATTACCCTCTACTATTGGTTTCACATTTAAATTAGGCTCTACCACATCCATATGAGCAGCAAGAGTTACACCCTCGCCTTCTATATCACCAGGGAACTTAGCTATTATTGAAGGACAGTCCCCACCATATTCTACATACCCTTTATCTAGGTATATTAGAGCACCCATGTCTTTTAATAAATTCACAAGATACTTTCCGTACTCCCCTTCTTTTTTTGAAGGTGAATGAATCTCTAACATTTCCACTAAATTATTTAATAATCTTTCCTTATTCACTATGGTACCTCCTTGTATAATCTATTTATAACACTACATAAAAACTAAGTATTTTTCTATCAAGCATTTTCAAACCAAAAATTATACTCTAAGTTGATTAAGCTTCCTCTTTATCTATTTTCTTAATTAATTGTCTCTTAGCAAATGCAATGGTTGCAAATACTGAAACTAGAGTAATGATAAATGATGGTTTTCCTGGAATAATAGCAACAACCTTTGTCATTATAAAAGCAACAGCAAGTGCAAATACACCTGACTTAGGTGATTTTAATGCAAATTGTCCAAATACACCACCAAATAATGCAGGAATAATAAGAGATAACATTCTGCTAATAGACTGTGGTAAGCTAGCTAGCAATGTCTGCCCAGCAAATACAGATACTAATAAAAATACAATACCAACCCATATAGAAACTCCTATTCCTATAGTTCCCATAATAGCACCTTCATCAGTACCAGACTCATAACCAGATCCCTCTAAAGATGATACCGCCGCTGGAATCCTCATATTTACCAAATTTCCAGACAAGAATCCCATATATAATCCTGCCCTACCTACAATAGGAAAGTAACTAATAGGTTCACTAAAATAAAAAGCACCAGAAACTGATATTTGAGAAATTGCTCCAGCTAAAATTGCTCCAAGTCCAGGGTTAAATCCAAATCCAAATGTCATAACAAGTGGAGGTAAAAAACTCACAATCAGTCCAAGAATCATAGTAGATCTACCGATCTTTGTAATATCTTTAATGTATTTTTCATAAACGCTCATTTATTATAATCCTCCTTTATTTTAAAATGTTAAAGTTCCAATAATTGCTCCTCCAAACATTGCAATGGTTAGAGCCCAATCTTTTAGCCATTTAGTCTTTTTCTCTCCTAATTTCAAACAGACCATCATAATAATAAGACCTGAAATTGCAGCAATGGTTACATCAGGATTTGTTCTAACCTTTAGATAATTACCTACATTAAAGTAAGCAAAAGATCCAAGCATCGCTCCTATACTAACAGCTGGTAATAGTGCTTTTCTTCCACTTGTTAATAAGTTATTTACCTTATCCATTTTATGTCCAAATAAAAATACAAACACTATCCATCCAATTGACCCTAAAGCCATTGTCCATAACGCATTTGTAAATACTACAGGAGTCATGCTAGTAGATAGTTCTGATCCTAAAGCTTTAGCCCCAAAGTTAGCAGCCATAGCTTCAAAGTTAGAACCCCCAATTACACTTAATCTAAATGCAGATATAGGTGATCCCATAGTAACTAATAAAGCAAGTAAACTTCCAACAACACCCAATGCAGGCCCAATGCTACCAATAGCACTTGTTTTAATCCCCTTCTTAATCCTAGAATAATCCATCCCCATATCTAAACCAGCTTTAATTGATTTTCTCATTATTAATACAGATTGTATTAATACAACAGATATACCTATTATAGATACAATCCACATAATAGGATGATTCGCATAATATAAATGATTTGCTTCTTTCATTGTTTACCCCCACCCTTTCACTTTTTAATTCCTTAGTCTAAGTAATATCTTAACTTCTAGAAATAATATTTAAAACGTTTAAATTTTACAAACTACTCAAACTTATTATGAATGTTATAAAGCTTATGTATTCATTATTAATAAATTGCTTACTAAATTATAAATAGATTCAAGTATTAAACTCCGTATCACTCCCTTTTATAAAATTTAACAAGTTATTTGTTTGAATAATAAAAACGTTTTCTACATAGTGATGTTTTACCTGAATTTAAATTGTTAATTAAAAAGATAACTAGACTTACTTTGTTAAAATATAAATTACTACTAAAAAAATAACTCTAACTATCTTTTGGATTTGTCCCAAATAGGCCTTTAATTGCATCTGCTTATTCATTAAATAGAACTTTAATTATGTTTATACATGACCTTAATATGTCCTTAATTGTTTTTAACTATGACTTAAATAGGTCTTAAATTATCTCAAATTATAATACATCTTTTTTTAATTGTCAACAATTATTAAGAATTATCTGTGATTTCTATGATTCATTTATGATAATGTAATAGCTTCATAACTTGCCAGCCTTTAAACACGTAGAAAAAAATATAATTCCAATAAAAATCAAATTTCTACTGGAATTATAAGCATTACTTTATGGTTTTAGTTTAATCTTAATTTTGCGACGTGGCCTTCCAACTCCTAAAGAATTTTCTAAATTTGACTCTTCTCCATAACCTTTATCTATAATACTTTTTAAAATACGATTAGCACTACGCTCACTTATAAAAAGAATTTCAGACAGTTCTTTACTTGTAAATTCATCTCTTCCTAGTTTCTTTATTACACTACTAATCTTCTCAATATATTGATAGCTAATTCCAATTTCCTTAGATAATTTTAGGGTTTCTTCATCTACTAAATTTTTATATTTGATTTGATTTTTCTTAAAGATGGGTCCTACTACATTTTCACCATCATAAAAATAAATATTACCCTGCTTTTCAGAAGTACTCTTTCTTAAAGCATTTCTTGCATTATTTTCAGATTGATAAATGGTTACACCCTCACCTATGCCTACACCTAATATAATGTTTTTTGACTTACAGCCATTTATTATTCTGTATAAAGAACTTATATTTTCTACACTTAATGCTGCACCTTTATTAGATATAATAAGATACTCATTTGGATTAATAGTCTGCATCATACCTTCAATTTCTTTAGAATACATAAGAATTTCTTCTTCCAATTGAAGATTGTGATTTTTACTGTCATATAGCCCGACATTCCCTTCTATTACCTCAATGATCTGCACTTGAATTGCACATTCATTGATGCTTTTTAAACTAACACTATTTTTCAACTTAAAGAATCGATTTTTAATATCAATATTCGTTGCCTGTATCCTATAAACAGGAATATTATGCTTTTTTAAATAATTATATATATATCCAAAGGAGGTGAAAATACAATCAATATTCCCAGACTGGTATTTTTCTAAATAATACTTAAGATAATCCCCTTCATTTTTAGAAGGTAAATATTTTTGAATATCATAACTTTTAACCTGAATATTAAACTCATTAAGTACCTCAATCAGATCTTTTTCTTCAATTATATCTAAAGCAATCCTTGTACTCTTTGTATCGCCCCACTCCATATAAAATTCCCATAAAGCTTTAATGATACCTATAATACCTCTTTCCGTATACACAACTGGTTTTTCAAATCTTATTTTTGAAGTTATTTCAGAATAAACACCTATGCCAGTCAAAAATATACCATCTATTTCAAAGTCCATATCCCTTGTCATATCAATAAGTTTTTTTATCTCATCCTCTGCATATTTAACAAACTCTATATCCTTATGTTCTGCTGAAAGAACTTTGTATATCTTTTCAACTGAATCCGAAGCTCCCATTATAGCAATTTTCATATATATCTCCTATCATAAAACAATTAGTTATATATAAGAAAATTATACCACATCTTCGGTTATAATCTACAATCAAACTCTCAGAAGTAATAAAAAAATGAAGAACGCTAAGTAGGTATTCCTTATTTTCCTTCATTCTTTTCTTTCACTCTATTACCTCTTAGACCATTCTAAACTGTACTTTCCCTTTGCCTTTTTTGCTAAAATTATTATTTTATCCGATGGCTACCATCCGTAACGCCACTATCCTTTTCAAGGTGGAGATGACGGCTGCTACGCCCCTGGATAAGTTCTTCTAAGGCTCATATGGAGAGATGTATTCCTTATAAGCAAACTCCACCTGAGTCTAAGAGTCACTTGATATTTTTGGGTTTTGTCAATTTTTAACTCTATATTTGCTTCACCGCTGCCTTTTTTACTTTCAACTATTTTACCATCTTCATCTCTAATTTGTAGCTCTAAACTTCCCTTTTCTTCTTGAAGAGAATATTCAAAATTAATAACTTCTCCTTGGTTAAATTCAATTTTATTGATGTATTTATCGTTCATTTCATATAAAATATATGAATTATATATGTATCTTAAAATCAACAAAATCAAATATTCCATTTCCCTGCTTTAACATATCTTTATCTTCTATATCTTTAAATGCATTCTTAATATTATTTATTAAATTCACTTCTACATTCAACTCATTATGTGCAGGTAATATCTTTGTTATTTCTTTTAAACTACTAATTTTATCAATAGATTGCTTAAAGAGTATAGGATCTGTACTTGGATAAAATGCGTATAAAGTTCCTTTATAAACTAAGTCCCCTGTATACAAATATCCCTTTTCTTCTTCAAAAAGGCAAATATGCCCTGGTGAATGTCCTGGAGTATGTATAATTCTTATTTTTCTTGAACCAATATCTATAATATCATCATCCTTTAATATTCTAGTTGGCTCTCCAATATAAATTTTATAATTGTCTATATTAAATTCTATTGGTGGCTTTTTACTAAAAGGCTCTGCTTCAATATTTCTTTTAATTACATTAAGTGGAACAGGAATACCGCTTTTTAGCCATTCTGCATCACCTTTATGAACATAAATGTCCTTAAATAAACCATGTCCACCTATATGATCCCAATGTACATGTGTTGTCACTACTATCACCGGTAATTTTGTCAACTTATCAACTTCATTTTTAATATTTCCTATACCTAAGCCTGTATCAATTAACAAAGCATATATTTTGCCTATTAATAAATAGGAATGTACTTTTTCCCAATGTCCATATTCACTTATTGCATAGGTTTCATCATCAATCTTTTCAATTTCAAACCATTCATACATGTTAACTCTCCTTTATTAAACTCTAAATAAACCTCTATGTCATTACCTTCTGTATCCTTAAACTCTAACACTAAATTATCATTAATTTTTGTTAATGAAAAAACTATTTCAGCATTTAGTTTATCTACATCATTAACTTCTTAACTATACTCACTTTATTCTCTTCTCTACTTCATTAAGTAAAACTGGTTGAATCTGTGGATATGTTAAATTCTCTGGCATATGATCAAATAACTGAACCTCTCCAATTTCTAAATTAGGCAATTCTCCTATTTCATCAATTTCTGCATAATAGACTCTTCCATAACTTTTACCTGTCCTTTTGTCTCCAACAGAGTAATCACATAAATAATCAAATATAGGCTCTATACTAAATTTAACTGCTCCTGTTTCTTCCCATAATTCCCTTGATGCTGTATCATTAATATCTTCATTTAATTCTCTATGTCCACCTGGAACTTCAAAGGTTTTTCTTTCCTTATGCCTAACATATACGAATTTACCATTAAACTTCGATACTATAACGGCAAATTTTAATTCTTCCTCCTTCATTGTTCCTAAATCATATACTTTAGTTTCCATATAAATCCTCCCTCAAATAACTAAACTACTACTTTATTCTTTCTCTTAATCCCAATAAATCCTTTGAATGATATCTAATGCCATCTTCATCATATAATACTAATTACTTATATCTTCTATAAACAACTCTTTTCACCTTCTTTTTTATCTCTAATAAAAAAAACAAAAACACAATGCCTGTACGTGGATTTTGTGTCTTGGTTTATTATCTTAATTTTTATCCTCTTATCCCCTTATATTTATCTATTTTATACGCTGTTTAACAAAACTAATATTAAAATGATGGAAGTACTTACAGGAAGAAAGTATCCAATTAATGTACATATTAAATACGATAACTGCTTTTTTCTTTCCATCTCCGATACATTTAAATTTGACTTATTAAACTCTTTTTCCACCTTTTCCAACTATCACATTATACCATTTGTGTGAATCATCCAGTATACAGTTTAAGCCAATTAAAAGTGGACAACTATTTTATTTGAATTATCATCCATTATTTTACACGAGGTATTTATAATTAACCTGCCCATTTTTATTCTTAGAAGTGTATCACAATGGAATTTTCCTTTTAAATCTTTAAGAATAGAAAAGTTATATTTAAGAACTGCTGATTTTACAATAAAAAAGCCTTGTGGTGTTTATGAAATAGTTAATATCAAAAGAAGAAGTAGAAGCACTATCTCACGCATTGGGGTAAGGATATACAGGCAGTGAATTAACGAGGATACTTAATGATTGTGGACTTAGAGATAATAATGGTAAAAGTATTAGCAATCCAGTACTTGAATGTAAATATTGTTTTTTATAATAAAAAAAATGTTCATAATAGTATATACGATAAAATAAAGATGCGATTATAAAATCACATCTTTATTTTATCTTAATTTAAGAAGTATTTCTAACTTAAGTCTACTTATTGGATCTTCTAAATCAATATCTATTAATTCATTTATACATTCTATTCTCTTTCTCACGGTGTTAATATGAACAAATAATTTTTTAGCAGTTAAACTGTAATTCATATTTGATCCTAAATAAGTATCTAGAGTTTTAACAAGTTCTCTATCTTTATCTTTAACTAACAAGTTTTTAATGCCGTTTTCCATTATATTTATTTCATCATGTTTTATATCCATCCAAACTAATGGTCCTAGTTCAGAGTAAGTAATATAATAAAAATCTCTATACAGCATATTCCCCATTTCTAAAGCTTTTAAAGCTCTTTTATAACTTTTATATGTATCCATTAAAAGGGTTGGAATATCAGATATTCCAAAATTTAAATTAATATTCAACCTATCAGGTTTTACCAAATTATTGAATTTATCAATTAATTTTTTCGTATTTTTCACATTATCTTCTGTTGATATATTTTTGTCAATAGGAATTAAAATTAAATAGCTACTTTCACTTACAAATGATATTCTTGCTTGTATTTTACCAAAAATCATTTGGAAGTTTCTTTCAATAGCTTCTGTTTCTATGAAATTTTTACATTGTTTTTCTTTTGCTACCACTGTTATATATTTTATATGCATATCTAAGTCTAATTCTCTTCCTCTTTCTAAAATATTATCTTTATCTAATAATTTTTTGTTTATTATATCACTTATAAAGTTTTTAAATCCCGCATCTCGTAAATTTTGAGATACAAGTATCTGCTCGTAGAGAGATTGAATAAGTAAAAATCCTATTCTAAGTTTAAATTGATCAAAATAGTCTATCAAACCTTCAGCTTCCAATACAATAAAATAAGCCTTTACTTTCTCATCAATTATTACTGGTATCTTAATCCAACTAAAGGGAGCTTTGTATTTTTTATCAATAAATCTGTATCTGGTTATATCTAAGTTATCACATATAATTTCTGTAGTATAATCAAACGAAGGTTCCCAAAAATCTGACAACTCTAGTTCTGCTGAAATTTCTTCAAACTTATGTGAGCTACAATATTCTTTATCATTTAGTATGTCATATAGCATCGCTGGAAAATTCATTTCTTTTTCTATTTTATATAATATTTTATTTATCTTTCTATTTTGATATGATACATCAGATATAGTCCTTGCATTTATACTGTCTATCTTAAATTGTTTCATAGTAGTATTCATAACCAAAACATTTAAAGCATTTATTATATCCATCCATGACGGCTCATTTGGTACACTTATTAACGGTATATTATATTCATTAAATTTATCCAATACACTTTTGTCTATTTCTTTCAAATATCTATCTATTTTAATTGCCATCCCAGAAATGTCTCTAAATTTCTCATCATTCATATATTTTTCGAATAAATTAGGATAAGCTTTAAAGATGTATCCCGATGATATTACCAATTCACGTCCTTTTGTCCATTTATATCCATCAGGGGCATCAAGGATAGCAATTCCTTGAATCTGTTTGTTTAAACCATTATGTCCTGCAAGTACTTTAAAATCTTTAAAATAATCCGACCTTAAAATTTCTCTGATTTCTAATCCCATAAAAAGACCTCCCTATTTATAATATGTTTTGGATTATATCACAAATATAGAGCTTTATAGTGTTTGTACTAGATTATTTAAATCATATTAGCTATTTTCATTAAGATAATCCCAAGCAAATTGAGCATGTAGAGCAGCTCCTAATTTCATATAATTCTCATCAATATTGAATTTTTCGTTATGAGGGAAATAGATATTATTTTTTTCTTTATTGAAATAGCCCACTAGAGCATATGCTCCCGGTGCTTTTTGAAAATAATAGGGCATGTCTTCTGATCCCATCATAATAGGACCATGGACATTTTTATTCGGTCCAAATACTTTTTCAGCAGATTTATTCGCAATCTCTGCAATTTTTTCATCGTTACTCATACTAATTGTACTTTCTTCGATCTCAACGTCGATCTTGATATCATAAATGATAGCAAGTCCTTTTGCTAAATTATGAATCTTTTCATGAATAGCTTTACGAGTTTCTTCATGCAAATACCTCATAGAAATATCTAACTTAGCATATTTGGAAATAATATTAGCTTTTGTTCCCGCATCAAATTTTCCAACTGTAAGAACAAGAGGAGACTGTGAATCAACAAATTTAGTAATCATAGCATTTAGCTGTGTCACAAACTCTGCGGCTGGAAGAACAGTGTCTTTAGCTAAGTGTGGTATGGATCCATGTCCAGATATCCCTTCAAATTTAACATGTATAGTGTCACAACCAGCCATACGATAACCAGGTGCTATATCATAAAAGCCTACATCAATTGGCATTCCATGCATACCAAACACAGCATCGACTCCGTCCATCCCTCCATCTTCTATAACTTTTTGAGCGCCAGTAAAATTTTCTTCCCCTTCTTGAAATAACAGTTTGATATCACCTGGTAATTCATCTTTAACTTCTTTTAACATTCGAGCTGCTCCCAACAACATAGCAGTATGTCCATCATGCCCGCAAGCATGCATTAAGCCTTCTTTCTTGGATGAATAAGAAGCTCCCGATTGCTCAATAATAGGAAGAGCATCAATGTCAGCACGAAGAGCAACTGTCTTACCTGCTTTTCCTCCTTTAATATAACCTACTAAAGAGGTAGTACCCACTTTTTCGTAAGGTATATTTAGTTCATCTAACTGCTTAATAATATATTTTTGAGTTTCAAACTCTTGTCCGCTTAGTTCTGGATTTTGATGAAGATATCTCCTATTCTCAATTATTTTTGGTTCAAATTTTTTTACTTTATCAATAAAATTCATATAAACCTTCCTTTCTATATTTTTAATTTTATACTATACAAAATAAATGTTTATTCCTCTGTCTTTAAGCAATTTTGTCTTTATTATCATTCTTCGCCATTAAAATTGAATAGACAATTCCAATTATAGCTACAATCCCTACGTCAGCAGATGAAATTATCTTAGCTAAGCTCTCTGGCAAAAAGCTAGGTGAAAGTTGAATGAATACCATAATTGCAACTGAAATAGCAACTAAAGCTATTAGTTTATGTAATTTCAACTTAGAACCCATCATAACCAACATAGAACCAAGTATACCTGGAAGAGCAAAATTAAATGCTTGCATTATTTTAGCAGGTAAAATACTAATAATAGCTTGTCCAACTATCATAACAATAGCTAAAATGGCTAGGTTTGTAAAAGTTGATGAAATAATTGCAAAAATCCCCGCAACTTCTGCTTCCTCAGATCCAGGAGTCAGTTCCAATGCATCCTGAGTGGCTACAATAACAGGAAGACGCATGTTACCTATGTTTCCTGATAGAAAAGACATATATGTTCCAGCTGGACCTAATGTTGGGAAGTAAGAAATCGGTTCTACAATCCAGATTACCCCAACAAACCCTACAATAGAAATTAATCCTGATATAATATCTGCTGAATTAGGATAATAACCTAATACGAAAGTTAAGTAAATTGGTATAGTCATGGTACACAGTAAGGCAACTCCTATTGTGATTCTTCCCCATAAGTGAACTGACTTGTGGAATTGTTTTATTGTTTGTGGTTTATTATTTTCCATAGTTTCCTCCTTCTATCGTATAATGCTACCAACAATCATGGCAGAAATAACAGCAAATCCCATAGACCATTCTTTGAGCCATTTTTTTGAGCTATTTTTTTCGACGATTTTATTTATAATAACAACTGTTACAGCACCAACAATTAGAGCTGCCATAGGAGCTAAATCCATTTGTTTTTTTAAAATTCCTTTATTGATTACTTCTTTATAACCTAATGTAAAGAAAATAATAAAAGGTGCAAAAACAGACATATAAGCAATTGTTAATGGATTGGTCTTTTTAATTGTTTCTTGAAGTTTATCAATATGTTTTGTTGCAAAAAACACTACAATCAGCCATCCTGCTCCACCTAATGTCATTACCCAAGCAGCTGTAGCTAGCATATTTGGCATAAATTCCGGTGTTCCTGCTGTACCAGCACTGCCTATTTGGGCTGAAATCATTTCAAAAGAAGCTGATCCAATAATCCCAACTCTAGCTAAAGTGATAGGTCCTCCAATTTGGGCAATCAGAGCCATAGCTACGGCAAAAACAGCAAAAGCTGGTCCGATAGTTCCTATAGCTCCAATCTTAAAGGCCTTTTTTACCTCCTCTCGTTTTAATAAGTTTGTATTTCCCACATGTTTTTTTGCTAATCGATAAAAGATAATCGACTGAATGATTACATTGGCAACAATCAGTATAGATAAAATCCACATCATTGGACTGTTAGCAATTTTCATTGTTTCATTCATATTATTCCTCCTAATGAATTATTTTAATATTTTTATGTATTTAATTTATTGATTCGATTATACTCTTTTTGATTTAATTAAGCAGTGCAATAATCTTTACTATTTTTATAAATAAATGAAAACATTTTCACTATATTGATATCAACAGTAACCTAAAATTAAATATTTCATACTTTAGTAAATAGATAAAACCCTCTTCCTGATCAATTGAAAATAGAAAAATAAACGTATTTTTTCATTAAATAAGATTTCAACTGTTAATAAGTAGGAATATTGAATTAATTATGAGTGAATCGAGATGCTGACAAAATTCTGTACATAGTAATTTAGGATGTTATCTATGTATTCAAGAGAAATGAGAATGGAGGATATTATGAAATTAATTAAAGATAGTGGAATAGATATTGATATGATTTATGATGTTATAGCCTTATGTACTTTTGGAAGTTACAATGAAAGCTGCTGGGACAAGGAGCGAAGTGACATAGATGTTATAGTTCTTTCTAATACAGAGTTAGAATGGACTATGAAAATGGAAATAGAAGATTATTTAACTCATCATTTTAGTGAGAATAAGAGAGTGTTTAAAGAGAAATCCAAATAGTGAGGATGAAATAGTAGATGAAGCTATGATATCTTACTTTAATTCTTTCTGTGAATTTATACTAGATATGTGTGAAACATATTTAGTAACAACAGAAAATTATATCCCTAATAAATCAGGGGTAGATATAATAGAATTATCATCAAACTTTGGATTCATATCTTCAAATGATTCTAAGAAACTTCAAGGGATAGTGAGGCTTAGGAATAGATATACTCATGATTATTATCAAAGGAAGTTAGCAAGAAAAAGAATTATCGACATATGCAAATCTGAAATAATAACTTTAGATTTATTTCTAGAAATCTCTTCTGAAAGAATAAGATTAGTTATTAGTGACAAGACCTTGGGCAACACCACAGACTCCCAGTAAATTACCAAGTGCAAGCGTAATAAAATAAAAGACTTCACACTCTCACCTTAGATGAGAACATGCAGTCTTTTACATTCTTATATTTGTTTTTAATTTTCCATACTACATTCTCTAAAACATAGCATATCCATAATAATTATTTCCATTGAACTTTTTTTCTGTTTGAACGAGTTTGCTTTTATTTGAGTGAGTTTATTTGTAGTGGACACAAGTTGTAGCTTTATAAAAAAGATTGATCAGAATACCATGTATAAATGGCTTAATCCCATAAAATTCAGTATTTTATTATAATAAAGTTTGACCAAAACTAAATAATTAAATCTTAGGGACTTCTTAATTTTTATAATAAAGTTTGATCAAAAATCTTTATGCTTTTTAATATCATTATTTATATATTCAATTAATTTATCTTTAATCAATATTGGATATTTCAATTGTTGAATATGTGCAGGTGAAAATTCTTTTGTCACAATTAGTCCTTTCAGTTCATATTTCCCAATAAGTTCACTGTCAATTAATTTATCCTTCATAAAACTACTTAATATTTTGTCCATATTTTTCTCAAAAGCTTCTAACTCTTTGTCTAGCTGGTTTATATAATCTTTTGTTAGACTCTTATACATATTTTGAATATTATTACTTGTTTCGGCAAAAGCCAATCTTTTACATTCAATAAGATAAATTTTATTTTGTAATATAAGAACCACATCTATCTCTCTATCATTACTGCAATAATAATTCGTAATAGTTTTACACTGTGGATAAGCATTTTTCAATACCTTTTCAACACTTTTGCAAAAAGAGTCTGTAATTTTATTTGCAACTATTTCATGTTCAATAAATTTATTTGGGCTATTAAATACCGAAGCTATAAAATATTTCAAAGCATATTTAGCCAAAAACTTATAGCATATAAAATAAGTATCATCAAAATTAATAAAGATTTTTTGGAAAGACATATCATAATATTCAGTAATCAAATATTTATATAGTTTTTCTGTTACTATTTTTTCCTTATTTCTATTGAAAGAAAAATAATCAAATAATTTTTCTGCTCTCTTCTCCTCTATACCTATATCCGTTATCATTTCCAAATATTTATTTTTGTCACCAATCGTTATCTCTTTATCAAGTATAAGCATCTTCTCTAATATAGCAACATCATGTAAATAGAATCCATGTTTACAAAATATCTCATTGTCTAATTCATCTGTGAGCTGTTCACTATATTCACTCCAATCCATATCAAATCTATAATCATAATTTGATACTTCCGTATTACCCCAATCAAATGCCTCATGTGCATTTATAATACCTTCACTATCTATCTCCATAATTGACATCTTATTTATGCCTTTTGTTAAATCTTGTCTTGTATGTATTATTAATACTAATACATGGCTCAAAGTTAGTAACTCTTTTAAAATTGCATCTGTAAAATTCATTGATTTTTTTGATGCATATTCCTCTGAAGAAATAATTTTAATTAATAATTCTAAAGCTTCATCCTCAGTTGCAATAAATTGTTCGATTTTTGTTGTATACCATTCAGTATCCGTATCAAAAATCATATTTTTTGTCATTATTGTACATAATAAGTTTAAAATTTGATTTTCTACATCTATACACTCTCCATTTTGTTGGAAGCTTACAATATTAAAACCTAATTCTCTATTATATGATGAAATGCTATAGCAAAATAAAAGAATTATATTTACTAAATTTTTATTAAACTTTAATAAATAACTTTTAATATCATTAAGCACTTTTTCACTTAGCTCAATAAAAAACATATTTTTATCCTTTTGATCAAAATATTTTTTATTATTTAGTTTTAGTTCTATTATATATTTACGAAGTATATAATCTGGATTACATGATCTATCCGGATTTATTGGCATATGTATCATTGAAATATCAGACTGAAAATACATAAAGTTATTATCTATCCATTCATTTAAATATTCCTTGTACAACCTAATTGCTTCATTGTTATTCTCAATTAAAAAACTACAAATTTCCTCCTTATTCAAGATATCCCCTCCAAAAATCTATTTATTATAATATTAGTTTTAGCCTATATAACTATATTTTAATATAATAGTAACCACTAAATATTCAACACAGCTAAAAAAATTCCACATGGTAATGTGATTTAGCCTTTCTCATTTTTGCCTTGCTAAGCATTTTAAAAGTAATTTTTTTAACAAATGTGGGTTTATGGAAAGGATTAAAAGTTTAAACTCCTTACTATGTTATGCGGTAAGGAGTCTAAACTTTTTATTCTAAAATATTTAATCTAGCTTTAAACCATTGTGCAATTTTTTCTGACATCAACGGTGGTACTGCATTACCTATTTGTACAAAATTTGAAGTTCTTGATCCTTCAAAATAATAATCATCTGGAAAAGATTGAATTCTAGCAGCTTCTCTAACTGTGATAGATCTGTTCTGTGTTATATCTGGATGAATATAATGATGTCCATCTCTAGATATATGGGCGACCATTGTATGTGCATATTTTTGATTTCCTGCAACAACTTTATATCTATCAAGAAAAGATTCCAAGTTATTATGAGTCCTTAACTCTTCTGGTAAATCCGTATATTTTATTCTTGTCATTTCGCTATTCAATTTATTTACTGCAATTTTGTAAATATCTAAATCCCTTTGAATATGTGGTCTAGCTATGTGATGAGTAAGTACATCCCCTGTCTCCCTCAATTTTGTGCTTAATAGATAATGATTAGGTTTTTTTCTATAAGTAAATTTTGTATATGTTTCTCCCGCATTAAGTTTAGGAAGATCGGTAAGTATATCATTTACTGTATAATTGAAATTGCATGGTTCAATAGCTGGGTAACAAAATTCCAAATCTTTTCTCCATCCAATAATAATTATTCTTTTTCTACTTTGAAGAACACCGAAATCTCTAGCATCAATTTTATGTGCTTCGATATTATATCCTACTCTTTTCATATAAGCTTGAATATTCCTAAATATGTTCCCATCAAAAGCTGTTAATATACCTGGAACATTCTCAAACACAAACGCTTTAGGTTTATATTTTGTTAGGAATCTTACATATAGCTTGTACAAATAGTTTCTAGGATCATCCTCCATATTATTTTCATCCCTTGCTCTTCCAACTAAGGAATAGGCTTGGCATGGAGGTCCCCCAATTATGAGATCAATCTCTCTTCTACCTAAAATGTTTATTCTATTATCAATCTGTTCAAATATTTTGGGCAAAGTTTTTTCTGAAATCTCTATATTCAAAATAGGCTCTATAATCCCTTGAGGAATACTCGACAAAAGAATCTTTCTTGCTTTTTCTTTTTCATTTTCTTTTTTATTATAACTCGTTTGATATTTTCTATATATATCCATATTGTTATTTCTTTTAAGATAATAGTATGCAGATCTTGTTTCTAAAGTTTTACATGCATTGCCATCAATTTCAATGTGTGCTACAGGCTCAAACCCAGATCTTAAAAACCCTTCTGAAAGTCCTCCCGTTCCTGAAAACAAATCTAAATAATTAATATTCCTCACCACCTCGTACAATGTTCTTTTATTCCTTCATTATCAGAATACCAGGTTAGGTTTGGATTGTAAATATACCTTTGACAAATTTATTTTGAAATATAGAAAACCTTGCTCTTCAAAATAGTAAAATCCCGTTTATTATCCCTTTGAACTTAATAATAACATATATAAAAAAATAATTTTACATATTCATAATTCCAACCCGCAATATATAAGCTGCTAATTTTTGTTTTATTTCCAATAAAAGTAACTCACGAAATGAAAATATTCTATCGGATTCTGTTAGTTCACTTTTACATGTATTTGTTATAAAATTAAAGTTAAATCCAATTTTTGATAACTTACCTTTTATCTCCACTTCAGGTGTGCAATATATATCTTCGGTATTATCAATATATGAAAAATATTCCTCTCCAAATATTATACCTGGTATTATTCTTACTCTTTTAAGCTTATTCTGCGAATAATCACAAGATGAAGATATGTCTAATTTAATTAAACTAATATTTGTTATTTCTTTAATTTCTGTTTTTTTAAATATTGAATTACATAAGTCCCTTAATAGTACATCATCTTTTGCATTATAAATACTTCCAGGTTTCTTTATTTCATCAAGTGTAGCACTTTCACATAACAACTTAAAATTACTTTTACCTAATAACTTCACATATTCACTATATAGCTCAATGAGTAATTTTTTTTCAGAATCCTTTTCAAGTTCATCTATTGTTTTAAAATTCTTGTAATCTGTACTGCCTTTTTTAATAAGATATTTTTTATTTGCTTTTGTGATTGAATAAGCGATCCCATTAATAGTCTTTGTAATACAATGGTTCTTAATGAAGTCAAATGTTTCCTCATCAATCTTCTCTCTAACCAATTGATTTACTAGCTCATCTGGTAACATTTGATTTAAGGCTGATAATGCATTAATAATATACTCTTGGGCCGATTGTCCTAAAGACTTTCCTGCGTTAGCTACAGCTAAATTTTGAATAAGGGTTTTAATATTGTTATCCCAATCTTCATTGAACTCCGAAAAATCCGATACTGTATTAACTAAATTTATTGCTGCTAAATTCACGATTTTTTCCCACATAAATAGAATATTTAGTGAACTGATTTCTTTTATTTTTTCTTCTAATTTAATTATTAGATTTTCTGATCCATTTTCTTTAATTACTACCATTTCATTCCTATCATTGATATTAAAGTTGTTTAATACTTCTAAAATTTCTTTTTTTATTTGTGGTAACTCTTTAGTATCTAATGTGCTCGCTATCTCTTCATACACTTCATTTTTTTCATACACCGTTTGTATAAAATTACTTTTTTCCATGTTAATAATTAAATATGGTTTAGCAATTCCTGCTTGTTCTAAAAGTTCCTTTTTAAAACCTTCTAAATATTCATTGTCATGTTTACTCCAAATAAATAAAACATATGGTCCATTTTCTATATTAATTGCTGATTTTAGTAATGTAAATAAAAATGTATTAATAGACCGTTGATCAGTAACAGCTGAAAATCTCATATCTAAAAAAACAAATCTTATTCCATTCAATGGATTCTGAGGTTTATTTTCTACCTTACCATCCCAATATATTGTATAAACCCCTTTTATAGACAATGCTTGAATAAGTGGTACTGCTTCTTCATACCTATCATCAATTATTAAAACGTTATGTTTAAATGTTAACTCCATTTTATTTCTCCTTAAATGCTAAAGCTAATATAGCTCCTTGTTTATATTCCTCTGGTATTTGTAAATCATTAAATTCTGGGAACTTCAATTCACCACCGTGTTGTTTCATTAACTCACTAGCTAGATGAAGCCCTAAGCCCATTCCACTTGGCTTATCTGATATAAATGCCCTTGTAGCCATATCTGTTGGAATTGTGAATCCTTTACCATTATCAGCAATAATAATGCTTAAATATCCTGGAATATCACGTGATATATCAAAGTACATTTTTTTAGACTGTATTTTAGCATACTGTAACCACCAAATTGAATTATCTACCATGTTTATAATGCTACTAGCTATAAGACTTTCATTACCCTTGACTTTTGAATCAATATTACTCTTCATGTACTGTTTATCTACTATAATCTCATGTGCTTGAAGCCTAAAATCCACCATAAATAATGATTGTGTTATTATTTTCTTAAGGTCAAAATATTTAATTGTTTTAGATTTAACTACAGACGCATAACCATCAGTTAAAGTACCTAATCGGTTTACCAAAAATCTTACATGCTCTGATGCATCTTCAGCTATAATAGCATGTTCAAGTTCAGAAATAATTTTATCTATTTCATGCAAAACTACACTCATACTCAGCCCTGCGCTTGAACTTTTTTGATAAACTTCGGTTATATGTTTATATTGTGTTTCAATATTACTTAAACACCCAAAAATTTCTTTTTTTAGACTTTCATCAAAAATTTTCTTTTCCACTTTTTCCTTAAGTATAGTAACCTCTGCCATAACAGGTTCAGATTTTGATGTAACGCCATAGTATTTCTTTAAATACAATTTATCCTGAGCACGATCTCTTTCAAACTTTTGTACTGCAAAAAGAACTGCTTCACAAAAAAGATCATATGCACTATCCTCAATAAAACCCTCTCTATTTGTCTTTTCTTTTAAGTCAGAACTTTCATCACGATTTATATTAACACTACCCAATACTAAATTATTACTTATTTTGTCTCCTGGCGAATTAACACGACTTACTCCTAATCCAAGCCAATCATTTTTATTTGATTCATATATTCTAATGTTGTCACGATATACAAATATACCACCATTGGTATTTAAATAAGTTTTTATACCTTGTATATCCGTTAGCTCCATTTTAAGAATATTAGAATCTAAATCAAAACTTAATAATTCTATTTCCACATCTCCTATTTTACATTTATTTAAATCAATTGGTTCTAATACTTTCCTTGTTTTGCCCATCCCATTTTCTTTTCTAATTGATCTTACCATGTCTATTTCAGTAATTGGATTATGTCTTTCACTAAGCTTTGACATTGATTTCCAAGGTGTAAAATCATATACATAATTTTTAATCTTATCACCAGATAATGTCATCTTGACTTTAAATAATGCATATTCTTTAATATCATCATATTCTAAAAGTCCCTTAAGCCAATCAGTTTTATCAATATTGAAAGAAACTTTAAATGAATCAATAGACTTAAACGGTGAATTCAATGAATTAATTGAACGATATAATTCCCTTATTTTACCTCTACTCCATGTAGTTTTAAGCTTTTCTATAATAATTTTAGTTCCTTTTACGCTATTGTTTAAAAATCGATATGAAGAATCACGCTCAGTTACTTCAATTGGAATATCTGATAAATATTTATTAGAACTAAAGATTGTCCAATCAATTTCAATACAAACTTCCTTACTATCTTCAGCTCTGGTTATCAATGTTATCTTATTTCCTAATTTATGTACCCCAAATCTTCCTATACCCTTCTCGCCCATTGGCAACCTATTAAGATTGCTACGTATATTATTTTCTATCATTTCTTTTAATTTTTGCTCTTTATTATCGGTTCCTGGCTCCATCCAACAGTTTTTAACTATATCTAAAGACATGCCATCTCCATTATCTTCTATGATAATTACAGCAGATTCTGGATTTTCTATATTCTCCATAGTTATCGAAACCTCTTTAGCATCAGCATCATACGAATTTTTTATTAATTCTAAAACTGCAATGTTCTCGTCCTTTATTAATTGTTCACCTAACTGCGACATAAGCCTAGCTCTTGGTTTAAAAACAATGGGTTCGCTCATTATTACACCTTCCTTTAAATCTATACAATATTTTTATTCATTTTAATATATCTCATGAAAAATCATTTTTTGTCTACTATGAATATTTGTGGTACTATATTTTTACTGTTTATTTCAAATGAATATTATATATTTGCCTAAATGAAATTATTATTACTCCATTTACCACTCTTCCTAACTAATTCCAATACCATTATACTACAAATTTATTTTGGTTTCATTAACCATTATTGAAAAACCGTACTCTTCCAATCTATTAGAAGTTAATTCTTGCAATATTTTTAAAATTATTTAAAAATAATCACTTATGCATAATTACACAGTACGATACAATAAAAAGTAACTATAAAATCAACCTATTGTCATGACTTTATTCTGGTTTTAGAATGTGTTTTTAACTTTATAACAGGTTGTTCAAACTAAAATAAAATCTTGTATAGGGCCAATTTTTTTTGTTATATATATCATAATTTGTGTTATACTTAATTTAATGGATATTGAGCATAACAATATCATTTTTGTAACTTCTATCTAGAATACACTATTAATAATATTTTATTTTTAACACTTAATATAACCAACAAAGGAGGAAATAAAATGAATAGTTCGTTTCATATTTATACACCTGAAGAAGTAGATAGTACAAATCATTCATCAATACATCATAATTGGAATCCAAAAAATTATCTAATTAACGCTAGTATAAATGATCCTAACACTGGAGTAAGACAAGTCTGCTTTATTGCGTTTGAAAATAAATTGAATGCACTAAATTACTTTCGTAATTTTCTAACGGATATAAAAGAAGATTGCCCTAAAAAAAGTCATTTTTTAAAATTAAGTGAAATTGATAACTCAATAAATTTAATTAAAGCAAATAGAACCGATAAATACATTGATTTAAGTATCGTTGATTTTTATTTTGAAGACATATCACTAAACACCTGCAATAGTGGATATTGGATTAATACCTCAAAATTAATTTTGAAGCAAATTATAGATGAAATAGATGTTTACTTTGAAATTCAAGATGCTGATGAAAACGAAGATGATTATACCAATTTAAAAAATTCAAGATATTCAACATCTTCACTGAAAGAAACACAGGTGGAATGCCAAAACTTGATTAGCCATGAGAATACCTGTGATCAAATTTTTGTTGAGAAATTTAATGAGCTTTGCCACTACATGAATGATTTCTGGGACTTTTGCTTTGAATAAACAATGAAAAATATGTATATTACTCTCTTTGCTAATACGAATTTTTTTATTTAATAATATATTCTCAAGTGTAGTTATATTATAACTAATGGATTTATCATCAGTTTCGTTAATATTTTTATTCTCAGTTTCTAATAATATCTTTAAATAAATTGTTATACGTCTATTATATCAAAGTAATTTTAAGATACTCTACATAGAACTTATTTGTATAATTTACCATCAATATTTATTTTATTATCATAAGATTACTCTACAATTTTATTATTTATACCCAGATAAAACCTTTATCTCCTATAATTTTTCATATATATGAGTTGCTTTTTCATACACATTTTTATTAATATGCTTATTTCTAAGAACTGTTATTTCCAATTCTTTAATTTTTTCAATCTCACTATTGCTCCATTTTCCGCTTTCATTAACTAATCCCATTATTAGTATGTTATAAATGCTTTTCCAATTAGCCTGGTTATTAGATTTCAATACTAACATCGACAACGCCTTATCTTCTCTTTCCACCTCAATTAAGCAATTCTCTCTACCATCGACCATAATAATTTTCCCAATTCCACATTTTCGGTTTCTTATTCCATCATTTAATTTTGAAAACCTTTTACCTTCAGGAAGATTATCAATTATTATATCCACTGATTTTACATCCTGTCTCTCTTCTAATAACTTTAACACTTCTATAAATTCTTGAAGCTCACCTATTTCTTTAATTTCAGCTAAATTTCTAAACTCTAACCCCCTAATAACATTTTCTCCACCAGTATCTGCAGTTGTTCTGAGATTATTACTATCTAAAACATAGGTTTTAGTATTTTTATCTTCTTTATTTCTTGTAACCTTTCTACCAGTTTTTTTCTTCTTTATTTTAGGCTCTCTTTCATATTCGTGGTTAAGCATAAAAGTATCTATTCCTTCCGAATCTTTTGTTGATCCATCTGCATCAGGGTCAAGTTCTCTATCACCTTTATCATTTTTACTCACATATTTTCTTTTTTTAGGATCATTTGATGAAATTGTTTCTTCTAAGCTTGGATGAAATACATTTATTTCTTCTACATTAATTTTCTTTTTATAAAGAGATATAATCTCTAATACCTTAATAAATTTATCTTTCCTTTCAACTCTAGCCCTTATATTAAACCTCTCAAGTAAAAAATCATATTTTAATTCTTTCTTTTCCCAGATTCCTTGTCCAATACTATTAAACATCCTAAGCACTGACTCATTTGTAAGTATCCACGCTAAGTGATTAACTTTTTCGCCTTTTATATATTTAGCTTCATATTCAGCTGTAAAGTGGATATCTAGATTACTTCTATTTAATTCATATATAAAATAATTTTCTAAAGTATCCATTTCTAATATTCTATTTAGCATAAATTTATCAGGTGCTAAAATAGCTCTTATGATTTCAATTATAGGTATAGTATATAAGGAACCATTTTTATAAAAATTAAAAGTCTTAGATTTTGTTTGCACACTAAAGCCAGCACCACTTATATTCCAATCTCTTTCCCTATATTCTGGCTTAACACCATTTAAATTAATATCAATAATCTCTATATCTTCCTTTGTTTCACCATTATTGAGATTCCCATTAGCATAATATTTTCCTACAGATAGAAAATGGGTACTAGCCCAATCTAGCATTATTCGCCTAGTATTATTAGTACTCCTAAAATAAGCATAAACCATCCATTTATTATTATGTTTAAAAGGCTCTCCTATCCAAGTTAGCTTTACTTTTTCACCTTTACTGAAAGGCCAATTTTTTATAATCACTGCTTCCTTACTCATATATCCCCCTATTATCTTGTAAATCAATATATTCCAATATCACAACTTCTATTTTTTTAAAAGCTTCACTTCTAATTCCAGCAATTCTTTGTATTTCCCATATCTTTATTGGTTCACCTTTATCCATTTTATTGTTAATTATCTTTTTACATCTTCTAATTTGAAACTCTTCAACAGTCTCAATTGTTTCATTTAGATACTTTTCCGTATTAGGTAATTTATCAATATTCTTTTCTAGCGCTGTGAGTATACCTACCTCCCTACCAATACTGGATTTTGTTATTCTTATAGGTTCTTCACTATCCATTAATTCCTCATACTTATTTTTCACAATAAATAAAAACTCATTATCTCTCTTACTCCAATCCACTAGAATATTATGATTAATTCTTTTAGTTCCTATTGGAAGTTTCTCATAAAGCCATTCTTTATCCTTCCTATAGACAAAAGTATATTCTTTTTTACACATATTTCTGATTTCAGTCCTTGTTGCTGAAGGATTACTTGCTATATTGGTTAATATACGATTTTTATAATCACTTAACTTATCAGTTTCAGTAGTAGCTTCTTTATCCTTTATGTATCTATTGTTATTTTGAAACATATTTGTTCCTAATATAAAATCAAACTTTAATATAGTCTTAGGATCACAGCACATAAGTTTTGCTACTTCTCTAAGTCCATATTTCTTTTCCTTTAAGTACCCTTTAAGCCTATCTTCCCAAACCCCACCAAAATTCTTTATTCTCCCAACTCTATATCTATCACTACTTACTTTATCTGGTCCTTTTCTTGAATATACAAAGCCACAATCACAACTGAAAGTACCAACAGGCAACCTACTTTTATAATCATCTGTTATCTTTAAATTATTTATTACATCCTTTTTGTAATGATTTTCTACCTTATTTAAGCAAGGCCAGGGGCCTTTACCGAATGGGCTATAATTATCACTTGAATCATGGAAAAACTTATTAATATTTCCTGACAAGAAATTTATCAATAATAGGTGCCTTACTGGATGAACTGTTCTTTTTAAATCCCTAGTTATTACCCTAAGCCAATTATACTCATCATCATTATCTATGCTAGATTCCATAACTTTTAAAAACTCTTCACCATAAAAATTTATAAATTCCTCATAAAGTTCCCTTTGCTTTATCCTATTGCCTGAAGTAGTTAAACCCTTTTCATTAAGAAGATTTTTATATTTTTCCAGAATAGCTTTTTTATCAGTCCTTATGAAATCATTTTGCAATAAATGGTACGCGTTCTTAGAAAGTTTTAGCATCATATCGTAATTTTTAACAATTTCAGGTTCACTTTTAATATCAAGCAGCTGCTTTTCAAACCTAATAAATTCAAGTCTGCTTACATCATTTTTGATTACCTTATATTTTTTCAATAGTTCTCCATGATGAGGACATATAAAAATCCCTTGTAGTTGATGTTCTCTATGGATATAAGCTTCACCACTGGTATCTATATCATTTTGGACACAAATAGGACAGTAATATATACCATTTTTCTTGCACACACTGCCTGCTGTAATACCAATTTTATTATAAATCCCACTGCAATCCTTATATTTAATTTCTTTAATTATTTCTTCACGTCTTTTAATTGGCAGAAAAGGAGTATAGTAAGGTAATATAGTATGATTTTTTATTAGATAATCCGCTGTGTACTTTCCACCTATATTCTTTGCTAATTCCTCTATGGGACTGCCTATATCAAATGATGGCACAATAGTTCTTTTCCCAAAGCATTCCTCAATAGTATCCTTATAATCTATATTTCCAGTATAAAAATGATATCTTGAAACAGCAGAATAAATAAGCTCATCTTTATATGGATCGGTAAAAAAATGTATCGTAAATACTCATCCTTTCTTGTGCATTTTTAACCGCCCATCCCCTATACTAATTTGACTTATTCGACTTTTAAAAATTCCTCAATTGGATCTTTTATATATCCATTCTTTTTCAATACATCATAAGGATGTACTTTATCCTTTTTTGCTTTTTCATATAAAGCTAGTAACCCCTGATTTATAGTTTCTATTTTTGTGGTTTTTTCATTGCTTTGTTTATCCTTTTCTTCTTGCTCCAAAGCCTTTTGTAAAACTACTCTCTTTAGACTACTGTATTCCTCATTAACGTTAGTTTCATTAACAGCTCTTTCACATATTTTTTTAATATCTACATCATCTAAATTTTTAAATAAATCCATTGATTTTAAATCAAAGATAAGATTTTCCACTGTACTTCTTCTCATTAATTCTATAGATTTTTTTCTTTCATTAAAGGCTTCACGAACTCTTCCGTTAAGCTCCATATCACTTTTATAGTTGATTGCTATTTCATCTAAAATTATAGATATATCTTCATATTTCATTATTTCAAAAATATCATTTGTTCTAAGCGCCTTAATCATTGGTTGAATCATATATAGGTCCTCTTTTGCTGTAGCTCTTATAATGCCAACTGTAATTTTCTCTTTTCCTTGTAATAATGCCCTTTCTTGAGCTAGTATGTACAAATTAACTGCAACTGCAGTTATCCCCTGGCATTCATCATAAAATACTTCTTTAATTTCCTTAGTAAGTTTAGTCTCCTCCTGTAAACATTGAAAATCCCACAATGTTTCTAAAAAGAAACTCCATTCCTCGCTATCCTTTGACATCCTATCCCACATTATCGCCCCTTCACTGGCTGCTCTCCTAGCTTGCCTAAAATTACCCTTGAACAACTGTTGAGCCTTACTTGTTCCTATTAAAACTGTAGGAATACCTACTGTATTACTTAAAGTAACAAAGAAATTAAGCATATCTTCCATATCATTTTTAGCATTTAATAAATGTTGAATCTCATCGATTACTAGTACTCCTATGCCATACATGCTTGCTAAGGTTGTCATGTGAAGCATCATTGTTGAAGTTATCCTATTAGCATAACCAAACTTCTCTAAATACCTTGTACCTAATAAATCATCGATTGTTTTAAAAAAACTCTTACATAGAGTTGATAACCTACCATCATATGGGCAATCTATTTTCAACCATACTATTTGAGTTCTACTAAAATATTGCCCTCCATATTCCTCATGTTTTATTATTTGAGGATACATTAATAATAGTCTTTCTATTGCTGTAGTTTTTCCAATACCTGAAATTCCTATAACTGCAAGACTATCTGCTGTTGATCTAATATGACTCATTCTTTCATTAATAACCTTATCATCAGCTACTTCATCACTTAGCTCATTTAATATCATTAACCGTTCTAAAAAAGCTTTATCTATTGGGTTTCTATCTAAATATCCCCGTCTTATTAATGCAGATAATCTTCTTTCTAAAATAATATGAATTGGCAAAGGTTGAACAAAATTTTTGGCTCTTTTTATAATATGGTATCTTATATTTGGTGCTTTAATTCTATCTTCATTGTTTATCTGTGGGAATAATGTGAATTTATCTACCACATCCTCATCATTAAAAATATTAGGTAAGGCTTCAATGAAGGGATTATTTTTATATTCTTCTAGCTCTTGTGTTTTATAAGCAGCTTTCTCATACTCACCTTTTAAAGTAAATATTGCTTCATTATTTTTCACGTCTTTCATCTCTTTTCTTTTTAAGCAATTCCATTATTCTGTTGCCACCTAGTGCTTCCTTTTCATCTACTTCAACATTTCTAGTTGGTAACTCTATTACTTCAGCAACTTTATTGATATCACTTTTGTGTTCACCGATTTCAAAAGCTTCTGTTTCTCTATTCATTTCTTTTTCAATAATCCTGTTATTTCTTATACCTTTAAGCTGTCTAATTTTGCTTTCTCTGCCACTTTAACTATTTTCTCTATTTCCTTTTCTAAATCAATATTGCTTTGATTTTGCTCTCTTAAATGTTTCTCCTTTAATTCTGCTAATAACTCCTGATTAAAAATTATCTCTTCCAATAAGCAATTTTTATATTGATTGCAGCTCTCTAATAAATAGCATTCTTCATAACCTAGACCATTGTCATGTGGAATATATACTTTATTTACGTTTCTTGGATCATGTACAATCTCAATGCTTCTAGTCGTGGGCTTAATAAACCATTGTTGACTAATAGCTTTGTTTGAACTATAAGATAATCCCTTAAATTTTATTCCTGCTCTTGAAACACTTGCTTTTCCCCTTGGTAGAAGGTTTAATCTTAATACATCTCTATCAACTGTCTTTAATCTACCTTTTTTGTTTTGAATTCCCCAATTCCAAAGTTGAATAGGTATTGGCAGTATTTCATCTTCTAACATTTCTTTTTCAAAAGGATATTTTTCTATAAGACTTCTATTATGATGCAACACAATATTTATATATAATCTTGTGAATTCTTCAAGGGTTAAAGATGAATCTAATCTATAGTCTTTATCTCCTCTTTTTCTGAATTCCTTTTGTATCGCACCTGGCGTTTTATGCTTTACTTTAGTATTTAAGGTTCTAAAATTTCTTTCAACTATACCTTTTAAATCCCCACGATAGGGAGAAGTATTTTCTATTTTCACATTTAAATTATTAATTATATTTTCAGGTGAATAACCTTCGAATTCACCTCTATCGGCTATTATAATATCTGGTAAATGTTTTGATGGCCATTGCTCCTCAGTAATATCTATTCCATATCTTTTACAAAACTCAACTTTATCAGCAATCATATTATCTAATGCCATCATGGCTCCAAGCCAAGATGGGCCTTCTAGTCCAACATAAATCCCTGTAATTAATCTAGAAAATACATCTATTATTGCATATACAATTGGTCTACCTATGATTCTTTTTCTATTTAAAGAACTTACTATGTAAACATCAGCTATAGTTGCATCAATCTGAAATCTTGTTCCTGGCCCATCTGTTTCAATTGTAGAATTACTTAATAAAGGTCTGTGATTCAAATTAAATTCTTTGTCACTATCTCTTAGTACAATATCTTTTTTAACGTCTTCAGACTTCTTAAACCAATAATAGAACTGATTATATTTAGGTATTCTCTCATTATCCCAAACGATATGCTTCATCTCATTACTTTCTTTATATACATCAGAATAGAAGTCTCTAAGCATTAGAGTATATGTTTCTTTTAAAGATATCTTCTTATTGTTTCTATAGTACTTATTTAAGGCAAATTCAAAATGCTTTTTCACATCATCAGTTATATTAATTCCTTCAATAGAGTCTCCTGAATAGTCTACTCTTGCCGGCCTTCCTATTTTTAAATCAGACAGCTTTTTCTCTTTGCCTTTTCCTCCAGAGTTTATATAGTCAGGCAGTAAAGCATTTTTATTCATTCCTCTTTGCCAGTACCTACTAAAAGTTCTTTTCACTTTTAGCAAACTTAGTCCTGAAGAATTAGCTATTTCTATAAGTTTAGTTTCCCTGTGATTTTTCTCTAAGAGTTCATATTTATTTGTTTCCCAATACTTTTCAATAAACTCCCAAGCTACACTTCTTTTACTAATTTGAAGCTCTGAAAGCTCTTTTTCGTTAATTATTCTTGCAAAGGGGTCTTTAATAGCTACTAGTTTTTCTCCCTCAATTTCTTCTTCAATAGTTTTTAATAATTCCTTTCTTGGCATTGATGTTGCTGAATCAATATTTACTAAGTAAACATAATATTCAATAATGCTAATGATCCTTATTCTTTCTCCATTTTCATCATCCACATATTTAAAAACCGAATTAATAAATATCATATTGCTTCCACCTTCTTAATCGATTTTTCTACTATGCTTATACTAGGTATAGCCTTATTAACGTTAATTCTTTCTGTAATGTCTATTTCAATAATTTTATTTATTATTAAATATTTAAATATACAAAGACTACTTCCTTTTTCTAAACACATTTCATTATCAAAATCATTACATATAGTTCTCATAGCTTTTTCATTATCAATTATTCTTTTCATAAATTCGTATATTAAATCCTTCAATTCACTGATTTCAATATCATTAAAACTATCTACTGAAGATATTTCTTTATAACTATGAACTAAACTAATATTGTTTGCCATTATCTTATCTATCTCCTCATCAGTAACAATTCCCCAATTAATACCTCTTTTTTCCCAATACTGTTTCTCAATCTCGAACTTCTCTAATATTCTTTTATTCATAAGGTCATCCTTGGATTTTATTGTTCTAGCTACTTCATAAAACTTATTGTTATAATTTAAAGCCACTAAGAAATCCGTAGTCATAACGATAAACTCGCCTGTCTCAGGGTGTTTAGGGTGTTCTATACCCAACTCATTGGCAATAAGTATTGTATCTTCAATAGGAAGTAGTGGAAATTGTTCTCTTATATCTTCAACCTTATCTGAGTACTCCAAGAAATAGAAATAGTTTCTTTCCATATCTGATAATAACTCATGCTGCCTTCCCGTTTTTATTCCTCTTATCCTACTTGACCTACCTAAAGAAGGTACGTCCTGAATTTTAATCCAAGGTTTATATTTGTCTCCTTTTCCTATACCTCTTCCTTCTTTAATCATTTTAGCTACATCTAAATTTCTTTTTCTTTTAGCCATTCACTTCACCTCAATTTATAAATAAAAAACTGCACACTCTCACCTTAGATGAGAATGTGCAGTTTTCTTACATTCTTTTATTTGTTTTTAATTTTTCCATACTACATTCTCTAAAATATAGCATATCCATAATAAATCTTTTTAATCAAACTTCTTTATAAATTATCAATCTTTTTTATAAATTATCAAACTTTTTTATAAAGCTACACAAGTTCCAAGACTACCTAATACCCCTATTCCACCGTTACTGACTTGGCTAAATTTCTAGGCTTATCTACGTCACAACCCTTTTGTTTTGCCACGTAATATGAAATTAATTGTAGTGGTATAACGCTTAGTATTGGGGATAATATATCTAAGGTCTTTGGTATATATATTGCTGAATCTACGGATTTTTCTACCTCTTCATTTCCTTCAAAGGTTATAGCTAGTGTCTTTGCTCCTCTTGTAACTACTTCTCTTATATTGCTTATCATTTTATCCTTTAGATCCATCTGAGTTATAGTAGATATTACTACGGTGCCTTTTTCTATAAGTGCTATTGGACCGTGTTTAAGCTCTCCACCTGCATATGCCTCTGAATGGATGTAGGTTATTTCTTTAAGCTTTAAAGATCCTTCCATAGAAACTGCATAGTCAAGGCCTCTTCCTAGGTAGAACATATCTTTATGCATGTAGTTTTGTGCTGCAAACTTTTGAAGTATTTCTTTATTTTCTAATACCTTTTCAGCTTTTTCTGGAAGATTTAATAACTCTTCTTTTATGCTTTCTATTTCTTCTTTTGATGTAGTTTCTTTAAGTTCTGCAAAGTATAAAGCTATTATATACATAGCTACTAGCTGGGTTACGTACGCTTTTGTTGATGCTACTGCTATTTCTGGTCCCGCTACAGTATATAAAACATCATCTGCTTCTCTAGATACTGAGCTTCCTACAACATTAGTAACTGCTATAACACGACAACCTTTTTTCTTGCTCTCTCTTAGTACAGCTAAGCTATCTGCTGTTTCTCCTGATTGACTTATAATCATTACTAAAGTATTTTTATCCATTATCGGATCTCTATATCTAAATTCTGATGCGATATCAACTTCTACTGGGATTCTAGCTAAACGTTCTATAACAGTTTTACCTACTACCCCTGCATGATATGCAGTTCCGCAAGCTACTATATATATCTTGTTATAATTTTTTAGATCCTCTTTTGTAAGTTTTATCTTATCTAAAACTATAGGTTTTCCTTTTATTATTCTAGATGCCATAGTATCTCTTATTGCTCTTGGCTGCTCATGGATTTCCTTTAACATAAAGTCTTCATATCCACCTTTTTCTGCTGCATCAGCATTCCAAGTTACATGAAATATATCTTTTTCTATCTTTTCTTTATTTTCATCAAAGATTTCAACACCTTCATCTGTGAGCACCACGAACTCTTTATCATTTAATAGATAAACTTCTCTAGTATGGTTTAAAACTGCTGGTATATCTGAAGCTATAAAGTACTCTCCCTTACCTACTCCAATTATTAACGGGCTATCTTTTCTAACTGCTATTATTCTCTCAGGCTCCTTAGTGCATATAACTCCTAGAGCATAGCTTCCTTCCATCTTTGCTGTTGCCTTCATAACTGCATCTAAAATATCTCCATTATAATAATAATCCACAAGATTTGGTATTACTTCTGTATCTGTTTCTGATAAAAATTCATATCCTTTTGACATAAGCCATTCTTTTATATTTAAATAGTTCTCTATTATTCCATTATGAACTACACTTATACTTTCGTCTTTATTGCTATGAGGGTGAGAGTTAACATCTGAAGGCTCCCCGTGTGTTGCCCACCTTGTATGTCCTATTCC
Source organism: Clostridium algidicarnis (assembly GCF_000703125.1). Taxonomy (NCBI): domain Bacteria; kingdom Bacillati; phylum Bacillota; class Clostridia; order Eubacteriales; family Clostridiaceae; genus Clostridium; species Clostridium algidicarnis. The sequence continues at coordinate 631,809 of NZ_JNLN01000001.1, forward strand.
GATATTACCTTTTATAGGATCTTTAGCTAACTTTTCTTCTAAATTTTTTAATCTACCCTTACACTTTAAAACTTCAATTGAATTATCCTTTAAAATAGCCACACCAGCAGAGTCATACCCTCTATATTCTAATTTTGAAAGCCCCTCTACTAAAATCGGTGAAGCATCCTTTTTACCAACAAATCCTACTATTCCACACATCTTTTTGTCTCCTTTTCTGTTTTGTTTTTTTACACAACAAATAAATCCTTTAAATATTACTTTAAAATTTCTTTGAAAATATAATGGCTCGTAAATATTTTATCCTAATATAAATATCTTAAGCATTACAAAAGACCTTACTACATCTTTAGTCCTTAATAGAAATAAAGATATAACAAAAAAGTCCTACATCAAAATTTAAAATTTAATTAAGGTAATTCATCGTGTTTTAGTTTTTTAATACTTATTAATTGATTAGCTTTAGAAACAAAAAAGAATTGAATATAGATAAGTTTTAACACCTAAATTATGTTGTGCTAGAAATCACTTTCTAGTTTTATAATTTTTTACGATAGTGCTATACCGTGAGGCACCCGCCGAAATCTCGATAATCCTCATCCTCGTCAACTAAAGCGACACCCCAAATCTATGATTTGGTCGGTGGAGCTTTCTCCGCTGTAAGCGGAGATTCCTTATTTCTTCCAAAAATCTATGATTTGGTCGGTGGAGCTTTCTCCACCGTAGGCGGAGATTCCTTACCCATCCAAAAATCTCCGATTTGGTCGGTGGAGCTTTCTCCGCTGTAAGCGGAGATTCATTTGTCCTTCCAAAAATCTATGATTTGGTCGGTGGAGCTTTAGTCCTGGCGCTTATATTAAACTTTCAAACCTTATTTATTATTCTTATCTTTTATTATTCTATTTTATATCTTAAAAGCTATCACATCATTATATGCATTTTTCCATACTATCGTCAAGAGTTTTAACTATTTATTTCCATTTACAAGCTATGTATTTGCCTTACATATCATCATTCCTTATTTGAATACCAACAGAATTCTTTGCTACAAAAGGGCTAGTCATCATACAAAAAATTAAAACTTCCAAGTGCCCTGTCCCCCTTAATATGATACAATTATTTTAAACAGTATTTTAAAAAGCTTAAAATTAAGTGTTTCTATATATAGAATAAATATTGTTTTAATCTATTAAGTAAGGTAGGGTCACCAATGAGTAATATAAAAAAAGAAGCTGATGTAACTTGGTTAAATTTTAATATGAATAACCTTACAAAAGAATTTAAATGTTCTTTTGAAACAAGTGATGAAAACACAAATCAAGATAGTCATGATAACCAATATAATAAAGAGGAAGTTATCCTTAATAGAGGTAACTTTGCCTATGAAAACTATGAATCTTTGAAAAACCTTATAGAAACTAATAGTAATAAGAGTAATATTTACGATGAAAATAAAAGACCTTATGCTGTATTTGATTGGGATAATACTTCTATAATTAATGATACTGAAGATGCTGTTTTAGCCTATCAATTAATACACCTTAAATTTAAAATGAGTCCAGAGGAGTTTAATGAAATTATTAGAAAAGATATCCCAAAGGATAATTTTAATGAGAATTTTAATAATAACGAAGGAAACCCTATCAATATTGAATTAATTGGTGCTGACATATATTCTGATTATAGATTCTTATATGATAATTATGAAGGGTTAAATGGAAATAAATCCTTAGAGCATATTAAAGAAACTTTAGAGTATAAAGACTTTATAGCTAAAACTAGGTATCTTTATAGCGCTATAGGAAGTTCTTTTGATTTAGCTGCAGGTTACACCTGGTCCATGTATCTTTTTTCTAAGATGACAAGTGATGAAGTCTCGAGGTTATCAGAAGAATCCATCATTTACTGGTTGAAACATGAAATTAATAGAACTACTTGGACAAGCCCTCTAGCTTTAAAGGGTAAGTCAGGCATTATATCCGTTACCTTCAATACTGGTGTTAAAGCAATAAAAGAGATGCAAAACCTTTATAAAACTTTAATGTATAATGGAATAGATGTTTATATCTGCTCTGCCTCTTATTTATACGTGGTTAGAGAATTTGCTTCAAATCCAAAGTTTGGATACAGTATTCCAAAGGAAAATGTATTTGGTATGCAGCTTGAAATTGATAATAATAATTTAATTAAACCAGAACTTAAAATAAATTATCACCAAACACAAGGTGAAGGAAAGACCAAAACCATCGAAAGGTTTTTAGTGAAAAAACATGGTGGCAAGTCCCCCTTAATAGTTGGTGGAGACAATCATGGTGACGTTTCTATGTTATCTTTCTTTAAGGATACACGCTTTAGCTTAATCATTAATAGATGCAGAGATAAAGAACTCTTTAAACTATCAAAAATGGCTGCTGACAGCATTGGTATGAAAAATGCCAGATACCACCTCCAAGGAAGAAATGAAAACACAGGAAAGTTTATCCAAAGCCAAAAATCTGTCCTCTTTGGAACTAATGAGGAAAGACTACTTAGATAATCAAGCATGCCACCTATTATTAATACTTTTAAAAATTATATCCTAAATTAAGAAGATGATTTATATATTAAGCAAAAATCATCTTCTTTTTATAGCTTAAGGACCCTGTAAACTGTATGAAATAAGTTATCTTTTATCAGCTCTCATATTACTACCTCCTATATCTACATGATTATTCCAAACTTTCCGATTCAATAACATATTTACTATTAGGAAGATAGTGTAACTTATAACTTTTACCCTTATAAATTTTATTAAGCCTTTTATTATAATAATAAGTCTCTTCATCCAATACAAATGATGAAGTTACTCCCTTCCCCCCATCATTCAAACTACTGCACTTTCCAGTAGTAATCTGATAATCTTTATTAATATAATATTTAATATCTTGAAAACGTGGCTCCAATACATAATTATAAGAATAAAGCGTCCATATCATAAGTAAGGGACTTAATATTAAAAATACTAAAAATCCGCCTTTATTTTTCTTGTCCTTTTTGGTTTTAATGAAAAGCAGCAACAATGCAACTATCCAAAAAAACGCAAAAAATATCTGAAATAATGTATCTACTATAAAATCTATGTTTCCCACCTCTTTTGTTTTGTAATTTGAATATTCTTCCCTATTTACCTTAATAAATATTGGAGATTTAATCACTTAATAATTTATAAACCTTATTTATAGACTCCCCATCTTCAAAGTTATCTGATATCTTGAACATTAATTCTGACACCTCTGATTCTTTAAATACTTCTTTAAACTTATCTTTATCATTAAGCATAACCTGTTTTATTTCAAGAAATAACCCAGGTAGACTAGAAGACCATTCATCTGAAGTAAACCCATTCTTGTCACTTAAAACAATATACGCTTGCTGTGCAGTAACAATACTTGCATATTTCCTAGCATAAAGAACCTCATCATTTGTATTAGCCAAAGTACTAGCAAATTCTTGTACATTATTTCTCACTATATTAGTTAATTCTTCTTTATAAGCATTTATCTTATTATGTTGGTAAAAATTATAACTGCATGAAAGGATGATAATTCCCCCAACTAAAGTATAAATAAGCTTTTTATATTTTAAATTCATTACATATCCTCCCTTCAAAATTACTTAAAATATTGGGTTTAGTTCCAAGTAGGATTCTATTGATTTTTGAGAATACCCCATCTGCTTTAATTGGTTAAAAAATGTTGTTATAAGAGCTACCTCTCCACCAAAAGCTTCTAAAAGTAATATTTTATTTTCAAACTCGGTTTAATTCTATCTCGCTGCTTAATCCAACGTTTAATTATTCTATAATTCCTTATTTTTTTAGAAATTTCAAGTAAGATAATTTTATCTGATTCTTTTAAATCATCTTCATAATTTATGAAAACTACGTATTATTTAATTTCCGCAAAAATTTCATGTATATTTCCATCTGGGTCTGCAAATAGTGCTGTTCTTTGATTCCAAGGCATATCTTGTGGTTCATGAATAGAAGTTGCTCCTTTAGAGATTAGCTTCTTAAATGATTCATCAACATCTTTAGGATTTTCACATGGGAAAGCAAGTTCAAAGCCCTGTCCAAATGACTCTTTCCTATATTCACTACTATACACATACATAACATCTCTCCTACAAATAGCAAATCTTACTCCATCGTTTTCAAATTCAACATAATTACCAAGGTCATTTTCAATTCTAAATCCGAGAACTTGATTATAGAAGTTTTTCATTTTATCTATATCATTTGTCCAAATCGTAATAAGATTAATTTGTGCTTTCATCATATATTTTTCCCCTTTCTTAATTTAACATATAGTTCGCCTTAATTTACTAAGGTGACTTAACTTTATTCTTCATGTTTTATGATATAATTTAAAACTACTTCATCAAATAAGTATTTTTCATCCAAGTTATCAGTTACTTTCCGATATATTTACACTATAAGTTAGCTTCATCATGTCGTACAACGCGAAATACACTTACTAAAAATTATACTTATGCCTATTCTAAAAAAGTGTTATAAATATAGAAACAAAGATTGAAATATATAATATAAGTTCCAAACCTTTTAAAAGTTCCTTCTTTTATATCCAGTTATCTTTTAAGAAAAATACTCCTTTTACCTTAATCGGCTCCATTTTTTAAGCACCGCCTGAAGATCATTTTTATTAATACGAACTATTTAATTGAGATAAATAAGCCGCATTCTTTTTCAATGTTGATTGCACCGTATTCTTTTCTTATATCTTCAAAATAATCAAATAATCCATCAAGGTCTTTTTCTGAATAACTTGCTATAGATATAGTAGATTTTATCCAATCAACTAAATCTTGTGTTTCTGTAATTGATAATGAATCTTCAAAATCCATCCTTTTCACTCCTGAAAAATAACCACTTAGTATTTCATATCCATTTTGTAGATTAAAAGAAAATTCCTGTGTGAATGCTTTTGTATCCCCATGGGGATTAAAATGCTTTAAGGCATTATGTAAAAAAGGTCGCATCCCACCATTCCCATTAGTAGTTGAATAGAATTTTCCGTCAGTCTTAAGTACACGTTTTACTTCGGATAATGCTTTTGACAAGTCAGGAATATGGTATAGCATATGATTAGCAATAATAATATCAAAGGTTTCATCTGGAAAAGTAATATTTTGTATATCGATTTGTTGAAATGAAATATTATTGTATTTAGAATAATTTGTTCTAACTATATCTACCATACCTTTAGAAAAATCCGATAGAGTTAAACTACAACATTTAGGTATATTTTTAATCTGCTCTTGCCATTGTCCACCATTTCCACAACCAAGTTCTAATATGCGACAGTTCTGAGGAAACTCGTATTTATCAAATAACCAAGGCACAAATCCTTGCTTATTTGTGCTGTGTTTTAAATGCAATTTAGTTCTTACAGACAAATTTTTATCATTAGAATATTGCTGTTTTACATTTTCTATTTTATCCATAGTAGACATTTCGGTTACCTCCCATAATATAAACAATTTAACTTTACAATACTTTACCACTACAATTTAACTTAGTTTTATATTAAACTTTGCTCACTTAATAGAAAATTCTTCAGAAATTATACAATTAGACTCTCATCATGTTGTTGTAGTAAATTCATCTTTATTTTGTTATCTAATTCCCACAAGGTTATCTTATTACTTTCAAATTTCAATAATTCAACTGCTATATCATAATTAACCCATCTATATTCTTTATGTTCATCTGATATTTGAATATTGTTGTTTCTAACATAAACAGCAAATTTATACTCTGGAATTACAAGGCAGTCCATTCCCCATTCCTTACGCCTTTCCATTGAAAAACAATTCGTTGGTATATAACTTATACTTTCTAATTGACAAAACATAGTACTTTCCTTTATGCCAGTTTCTTCCCATGTTTCTCTTATCGCTGCTTCCAACGGTTTTTCATCATCTTCACCGCCACCAGCTACAAACTGCCAGAAATCTTCATTGTCTTCTGCATCGACTCTATTGAATATACAATATTTTATTCCCTCTTCATTTTTAATATATGGTATTATTAAAACTTGCATTTTTGCTCTTGACATTTACTAGTCCCCCTATAGATTGCTATTTATAATGCTAACCCTTAAGTTGAAATTTTATTGTAACAGTTTAAAATAGCTCTCAACGTCTAAAGTCTTTTTATTTATAGTAACTATAAGACTGCATAATCACCTTTTTATTCTACATTTTTTATTCATGTCATACATACTTTTTATAATTCCTATTACGTAAATAACGACCTGTGCAATAGTTATATAATTATAAAATTTGCTACTTAAAAAGACACCAACAATCCCTATGAGAATAACTAATAGACCTGTGTACAATATATCTCCGCCTACTATTTTTGAGACTTTATCTTTATCGTATTTTTTCTCATCAAATCCATTCAGCATATCCCCTGCATTTTGACTTTTAATTACCCATCCTAAAAATGTAAACATCCCTCCCATAATTAATGTAATTATAATTAATCCATATATATCCATACTCTTCATATAAAACCTCCTGCGTTTTGTTATTGGCATGTCTTGTTAATTTATATTTGTCTGCATATTATCTTTACTTCGTCTTTTATTACTATTACGATCTTATATTTTCTAAAAAAGTGTTATAAATATAGAAACAAAGATTGAAAATAATCCAGATAGAATTAAGAAAACAGCTGACTTTTTATTCTTACTATACACGTAATATGCATTTGATATATTAAAGAGACCTGCTGATAGCAATATAAGTGGCATTGCCTCCATATTAATTATCCCAAATAAACTTAATAATCCTAGCACTAAAAAAATACATCCTATAATAATAATCAGTGTGATTACCTTTTTGATAAACTCTTTTTTCAACTTATTTCCTCCCATTTTATCATTTTTCATAAACTTTAAATAATATTTATCTTTCATATATCTACTGTTATGATGTAATATATGAACATTGCGAAACAGACTAAGCATTATGGCACTCTAAATAATCAACCCTTTTTCTAGTCTTTATAGCGTATTCTATCTCACTTTTTGTACTTTCGCCTATATATCCGTTTTTGTTAATCACATAAATTTCATCAGACATATCAATTTTTCTTTTATGCATATCGTCAAGTATTACTTTAATTTCAGGAGTGATGACATTTTCAAACTCACCATCAGCATGTCCAAACAATCCTACTGAAATAACTATATTACCTTCAAGAGTTAATTGTTTTTGTACTTTCAAGAACTCATCTTTAAACCTCGTACTCCCGCACAAAGTTATTATTTTATACTTTCCTACCATAATATCCTCCATTTAATTCGCCTTATTTTACAACTTCGAACTACAATACATTAGAATTATATCTGTAACCTTATTTTTTTTATTAGACTATTGCCTCTGAATTAAATACTCTTCATAATTTATGAATTATACGAACTATAATGAAGATAATAAATTTATAAGCTAATCTATTTCCTATGTATCTCATTTAATAAACCCAAAGAAGTTGATATCTTAATAACTATTTAATTAAAACCTAAAGCTTGCTTTATAACTTTAATGGCAAAAGTTTTAAGCTTTTTTTGTCTGTCTTTTCTTTCAGGCATTATAATTCTTCTATATAGCCATTCAAAATTAAGCCTCTTCCAAATTTCAGGAGTTTCTGCTACTTTTCCTGTTATAACATCCATACTTCCACCTACACCAAATACAACCTTGGCACTAATTCTTTTTCTATGCTTTTCAATCCATTTATCAGTATGTGGGGAACCAAAAGCAACAATTAAAATATCTGGACATAAATATTCTATTTCTTGGACTATTTCTTCTTCGTCTTCATGATTGAAATACCCATGATGTCTTCCTGAAACTTTTATGTTGGGATAAAAGTTAGATACATGTATTTCCATATTCCTATTAACTTCTTCATCTGAACCCAAAAAATAAAATGACCAATTATATAAATTACCTTGTTTTAGCGATTCAATTAATAAATCATAACCTGTAACTCTTTCTGGAACTGGATTCTTAAGTATTTTTGAAGCCCAAACAATCCCTACTCCATCAGGTGTTAGCAAATCTGCTTTTTTTGAAATTTCCATCAGTTCATTATCTTCTTGAATTTGAACTACAATTTCAGGATTTACGGTCATAATATGTAAAAACTTGTTATTACAGTTATCTATCTTATCTCTAATTAAATTCATTGTTTCTTTTAGTGTCAATTTTGAAAAATCAACATCTAAAATATTAACTGTTCGTATCATATGCTTTCATCCTTTCTTTATAAATTTTTAAGTACAACATTATCATCATTAATAATCCTTAGTTTCGCCTTATAATACTTTTACGTCATAAAATAGGAAAGACGTGTATCATAAATGGTTATTTCAACTAGTCATCGGGTAAACTCTTTTTTTCTATTACTAAGCAATTCTTGGCTCCAATATAACTAATAGAAAAACCAAATATGACCATAATAACTCCGAATGTTATAATTGAAATCACAGGTTTAATAAACCAAGACAACAAAGATCCAAATATACCCACCACTGAAACTGTAATAAGTACCTTTTTCAAACAGCATATAGCAATTCGTGGATCATACTTTTTCTGTTCATCCACATCCATTTGTTGATACCATTTTAACCATTTTGAAGATCTTTCAACATCTACTATTAAAAGTAATATATATATTCCCAATGTGGCAAAAGTAATTACAATAATGCCACTTTGAAATTTATCCATTTCTCCACCCCACAATTTATGATTTATTGGAAAATAACTATTTATTTTCATTCATATTAAGTTGTTCTACATGTCTTAAATGACACTGCTTATATGTTAATTATAACATCATATTCAATATAATGTATAAACCTAATTGAATTAAATCATATAAAGTTAAAAATAATAGGGGACAGTTCACAAGTGCTTTATACTTGTGAACTGTCCCCTATTTAAATTAAGTTAAATCTTGTTTAGCTTAATTTTATTTAGAGCTCTTAAACTGTTTTTTTAGATACTTTAGTTTGCTTTCTTTTCTATTAATTTTGCTAGACTGTGTGCCATTTTATCTAGTTCTTCTTGGTTTTCTCCTTCGAGCATTACTCTTACTAAGGCTTCTGTTCCTGAAGGTCTTATAAGAACTCGTCCACAACCATGAAGGGATTTCTCTATTTCTTTTATTAAACTATTGCCTCTGAATTAAATATTCTTCATAATTTAAGAATAAATGTGAAGTAACTCAACTACAAATTGAGAATTTGTTACTTACCTATATAATTGATGCATTGCTTCTACAAACTTTGTTTTTCATGCAAATCATTTTCTTTTCCTCAACGTCAATATCATTTGCAATCACATCACATTTGGTCATTAACAAGAAATAAATGTTTTTATTTTCTTCACTCAAGCATTCATAGTTCGCTTGCCCTTTTGCAATTACTACATCAGCCTTTTTATAGACTTCTTTGAACTCAGGACTTGTTCGTTTAAGGACAGTCCCAAGAGAACCATCCCCATTATCTATAACCTCTGCATATTCATCAATTCCTACAGCATATGCGTCTATAGATATAGAATCATTTACAACAGGTTTACCTCGTACTCCAAATAATATTTTAACATTAGGATTCAGTTCTTTTATTTTCTTTAAAAGAATCTTGTCCATGCAGATTTCTCCACAATTGTCACCTAAGTATAATAATATTTTTGCATTTAAAATATCTTCCATTAGTGCCTTAGAATCATCAATTGCTAATTCTAACTGTTCGATTTTCCCAAAGCAATTAAAAATATCCTCTAATAATGTATTGTGAATAGGATTAAAATCTATGATATTACCAACAATGGCATATCGCACTGCTAATTGAAACGAATTTCCAGCTTGCTTAATCTTCCTCTCAAATTCGGTAACAATTTCAAAAACAATGTATTGTAATAATTTCTGGTTTCTTTGTATGGGTCTGGATTATTCGTATGTTTTTTTATCAAGCTAAAAATTTCTCCAATAATTTCTGGTGTGGTTGCCTCAAAATCCCTTTTACTGAGATAAGTAAAAACTTCCCTCAATAACTCTTCCTCAACAAATTATAGTTTCTCTATCTAATTTATCTATCATTTTATTCCATTATCGCATAAAATTATTAAAAGGATTTTTATTCAATTCCCCAACTATAATATTCAGATTAGATTTATTTTTCCTATAAAATCTATACTTGATATACTACTTTAAAATCTTCAAAAACCACTGGCATATCATCTCTAAATTCATACCCAAGTTCATTTCCTTCTTCCTTAAAAAAATGAATATGTCCTGAACACCAAGATTCCAATGTATCATCCTCCCCCTCACGCTTACAAATATCATAAGTAATATCTGAAAATGGGATAATTGCTACCTCAATTGTTTCAATAACACATCGTGGTACACCTTCCCAATCAGTGATAATACTTAAATCACCAATCTTAGGTATACGTTCACCTTCAATTTCATACCCCCATAAACTACTTGCTGTAGCCTTCTTTTGCCCAATTAAAACCAACCGCAATAATTCATTTGCCCATTTTTCAGTTAATTCAAAATGAAATACCTCTAAATACTTTGTTGTTTCATGTCTTTTGGTTTCCCTTAAAAAGGTTTTCCAAAATGTATCAATTTCTTCTTGTAAATATTTTTTATTTTCCATTACTGTTACCCTCCTGAAGTTTTGTTTATTTTATTGAATTTATACATCTCTCAATAAAGTTATTAATATCCTTCCTGTTTCTTATAATGATAACCTTTTCTTGATATGTAGAAATTCTATCCTTTAAATTATCTTTTCCTAAGTCATAATCTTTTGACCATCTCAACATACACTTAAGCATTTTATATCGTGGATTATAAATGCATTGTTCAATTCCAAGTCGCTGCTTAATCCAACGTTTAATTATTCTATAATTCCTTATTTTTGTAGAAATTTCAAGTAGGATAATTTTATATGATTCTTTTAAACCATCTTCAAAACAAGATCTACCTATATCTTCAATAATCCATTCTTTTTGCTTTATTAATGAATAAAACAGATTATCTCGTTCTTCAACTTGTCTTTTACGATTACCCGAAGGCGTTGATTTATCAGGTATATGTACAAATTCATCAAGTGATTGATAAGGAATTTTTAATGTTTTAGATAGTCTTTTTGCAAGTGTAGATTTACCACTAGAAACTGAACCGACAATATATATTTTCATATTTTACTCCACATCATAAAACTTTTACTTATATTTTTACTTATTTATCAACAAAAATAACCTATTATATTGTTTATGTTGTTTATAGTTTTCGTAGAATATATTTAGTTAGTTGCAAAACTCCAATCTCATAACATTTACTACATGCGTCTTTGCCGTAAAATCCATATTAACCTCTTTTATCTTTGTATATCCTAAAGACGACCAAAAGTTAATACCTTTATAGTTATCTTCAATTACTCCTATTCTAAATGACTTTGCTCCTAAATCTTTTGCTCATCCAACCAGTGCTTCATGTGCTATTTTCCCTAATTCATTCCACCGTGCAATATATAATAATCTGAACACTTCTCACATAATTTCTCAACAATATTATTGTTCTCTTTGGAAAGATACTTAATCTTATATCCATTTATTAAATTAATATCTTGCATTATAAAATTCCTCCAATAGAAAATTAACAAACAATTTGTTTTCAGCACAAAAACATTGTCTTGTTGATTGAATAATGCTTATATAAGCTCTTTTATTCACTAGTTTCTAATCTTTTTAACTCATTTAATATACTAATAAACTCTTTATTTTCTCTTATAACATTATAAATTGGTTCCTCAAATATTTTAGAAATGTTTTCATATAAGTTCAAGGTTAGTGTTCTCTTTGCAACTGTTACTTCATTAAAACACCAGATATTATTTATGTCTTTTTCAAAATCATTAATATCATTTGCCCCAATATTATCCATCATTAATTTCAATGTTTCTATTGCTTTATTGTATTTACTTGCTTTAAGATAAACTTCTACTAATCTAAGATATTCTGACATTAATATCAAACTTGCATCTTCATCTTTTGATATGATTTTTTTAACATCAAGAGCTAATTTTTGATATTTTTCTGCCATCTCATAATCCTTCTCATGTTTTTCATAAGACGTAGTTAATCCCATGCAAGCCATTGATATCTCATGAATGCCCTTGTATAATTTACCTTGTAGCAACCTTCTTGCTTCCTTATAATTTTCTTGTTTTATATAGATACTTGAAAGTATATCATTTGGATCGCACTTACTTTTATGGATTTTATTCAAAGCTTCTATAGCCTTGTCATACTCCTCAAACTCTGTATAAATAGCTCCTAATTGAAACAATGCTACTTCTACTAATTCCATTTTAGTGCAATTTACAGACACGTCTTCAAAAAGTTTAGTAGCATAACTAAGCATGTCATTACCCTTCATATCATCCCCAGCTCTCCATGAATAGGCAAAAAATAAAAATCCTATTCTAAGCTTCAAAAGATAACTATTTGAGTGGTTCAATACATTATTTTCACTTACTTCAATAGCTTTTTCTAAATTATATTTATTACTAAAAAGTGCCTCACACTCACTATAAATCTTCATAACTTCTTCATCTGACAATTCAATTTTGAAATTTAACAGCTTATCAATTGTTACATTAAAAAATGTAGCAAGTCCTGTTAATAAAGTTATATCTGGATATGAAATTCCACTTTCCCACTTTGAAACAGCAGCTGCAGAAATTCCTATGAAATGTGCTAATTCTTCTTGTGTTACTCCTTTTTCCTTTCTTAAATTATATATAACTTCACCTATTTTTAATTTTTCCAACTTAATCACTCCATAATTATTAGTATAAGATCTTACACATTAAGTATATCTTGATTTACCTTGATTACCAATGGATGCGTAGTTGGTAATTCTAAGTTGAACTTAACCTACAGTTAAGTTCAACTTAGAATGTGGAGGTAATATTTCTTTGTGTAGTTTTGATTGAAAAATTATGCACTACTTTTAAAAATTTAAACAAAAAAGCTCCTCATCATCTATGATTTTTCCTGTATTTATAAATCCTAGTTTTTCATATATATGTTTTCCTATTTCATTTTGTGGATCAGTGGATAAATATATTTCTTTGCAACCATCTAACTTTTTCATTTCATCTATTACTAAATTCATGGCTTTGCTTCCATATCCCCTTCCTTGAAACCTTTTATCAATCATAATCCTACATAATTCAAAATAATTTTCTTCTTCATCAAAACCATACATAGTAAATCCAATTATTTCCCCATCATCTTCTATAGCTTTTGTTGTCCAACTATTTTCATATTGAGCTTGTACAATAGATAATACATTAGATGCAACAAATTCTTCACATAGTGTAGGCATATCCCCTTTATTAGTAGTTAGAAAAACCACCTTTAACCAATTATCTTTATTAATATCTATTAGTTTCATTTTTTATTTCCTCTCCTATAAAGATTATATATATTATCAAATACTTAATCTAATAAAGTTGTATTCCAAACTAAAACTCTTTATATAAGTATTTTATGTCCTGGATAACAGTCCATCCCATGGAATTCCAAAAATCTTCTGACCCAGGATTATTAGAATTTCTTTTGTATCAAAATTTACTGAGAATCCTGCATTAAAAGATATTCTCCATAATTTAAGAGCCTCCATTAAATCCAACTCTTTCAATTCACGAATTACTATTTCATCATTCATCAATTTTCACAACTTTCTTCAGTTCTGACGTAATAAAAGAAGGATGCGACATAACTAACCTTAAAATGTCCATTATACTCATCTCTAAAAATTTGGAATTTATATATTTCGGCTTATCTTCAAACTGAGCACAATAAAAATCAAAACTAATCAAAAAACTTCCCCTTATAAAAATTCTCATTGTCAAGTTTCTTTGCCGTCAGCCTGAACATGACGCAGCCATCTGGGCACACAATGTCCTTGCTATATTTACCGTCGCCGCCAATGTTCTCTAAATCTCCGCCACTTCTGACTGACTCCATGATTGGGAACATAATCATCATAACCTTGGAACAGATACCCTGTCCATCCAAATTTATGGGACAGCCATAGGTACAGGTATACTTATCCCCCACTTCTTCACCGTTTCGGCAGTACCGCTCTGTATGGTCACTGCGAAGAAACCCAGTTACCTCAATTTCAAATTCGTACTCCTCATCATACCACTTTTTCATAATTAACCTCCAAATTCTTATCTATCTGTATTCTATATAAATAATTTTTACCTCACAATATTTTATTAAAGTACCTTAACCTTATTCTTAATTTATTAAGGATTATGAACTCCTTATGTAAATTCATAATCAGTATAAAGATATAAACTTCCCTATTGCAATACATTTTGAATCACTTCCATGTCCTATCTCTTTAGTTTTCGCAATAGGTAGTTGCCTGTCATTTAGTACATTTATAAGTATCTCTTCAACTGTGGGCTTAAGATTATTCTCTTCCATTTTTGTAAAAGTTCCAAGCAGGATCCCATTGATTTTCGAGAATACCCCCATCTGCTTTAATTGGTTAAAAAATGTTGTTATAAGAGATACCTCTCCACCAAAAGCTTCTAAAAGTAATATTTTATTTTCAAAATCAGGTAAATAGGGTGTTCCTGCTAGTTTCAGCAGACATCGAATATTACCACCAACAACAACACCCTCCATCTTATTTCCTTGTATAAATGAATACTTAATATCAAATAAATCTTTCTGTCCATAAAAAAGCGAATTTGTAATCCATTTCACTTGAAGTTCTTTATTATCATATATTAAATTTCTAATCTGGTATAAATATGATGTCTCTCCTGTTTTTGAATATATTGCATTTATTATAGTAGTCAAGTCACTATATCCAAAGAATGGCTTTGAATTGTTTTTAATCAAATTAAAATCTAAGTATTCTAATATCTCATTTGCAATATCACCACCAGATATATCAAATATAGCTTTAATCTCCACATCAGGATAAAATTTTAGTAATGCCTTTGCACGTTCTTTAGGGCTACCATTAAATACAGAATATTTTTCGAAAATAAAATTGCTACACACAGGTATTAATCCTATCTCGGTAATAACCTTAAGTAATTCTTCAATCTTTGTTTTATATGACAATGGTTGTCCATTTGAACAAGCAACTATACCTATTTTATCACCATTTTTAAGTTTCATTTTCATTTACTCCTATTCTAGTTATATAAATAATATTTATATTGCATATATCCGCTGTTATGATGCAATATATGAAAAATGTAAAATAGTGATTTTATGCTATAACAGTTAAATCACCATAAATAATCAATTATCTTAGGTACTAATAATATAAGAACCACACCTATAATACTCACTAAAACAACTTTAATTACATCTCTTTTTACACTTCTTGTATTTTTGTCCATTACTACGCCTATGACTATCCCAAGAAGCATACCTAATCCAGCTCCAATAGCTATCCTATTAAATAGTACTCCAAATGCTGCTCCAAATGCTAATCCAATTCCAATTCCAACGCTAAGATAATAATTTTGGTTATCTTTTTTTTCATTATTATTGTTTTTATCAGACATATTCAACCTCCTTTACTGCACTTAACTTTACCATTACAATTTAACTTAGCTATATATTAAACAATGATTATATTCAATTATGTCTATTTATTTATCAACAAAAATAACCTATTATATTGTACATGTTGTTTATAATATATATCCTTTTTAAGATATATCTCAAAATATTGTTCCAAAATACTACACCATTTTTCTGTTTCTAAATTCCACAAATATAATCCTGCTGTTTCAAGCAATAAATCATTTCCCAAGTCTAGGCATTTATAGTATCATAAAATAGGAAAGACGCGTATCATAAATGGTTATTTCAACTAGTCATCGGGTAAACTCTTTTTTTCTATTACTAAGCAATTCTTGGCTCCAATATAACTAATAGAAAAACCAAATATAACCATAATAACTCCGAATGTTATAATTGAAATCATAGGTTTAATAAACCAAGACAACAAAGATCCAAATATACCCACCGCTGAGACTGTAACAAGCACCTTTTTCAAACGGCATATAGCAATTCGTGGATCATACCTTTTATGATTTATTGGAAAATCACTATTTATTTTCATTCATATTAAGTTGTTCTACATGTCTTAAATGATACTGCTTATATGTTAATTATAACATCATATTCAATATAATGTATAAGCTTAATTGAATTAAAGCATCTTCTTAAAGCCCAAAAATAATGGGGGACAGTTCACAAGTGCCTTACACTTGTGAACTGTCCCCCATTTATTAAGTTAAATCTTGTTTAGCTTAATTTTATTTAAAGCTCTTAAATTGTTTTTAAGATACCTTAGTTTGCTTTCTTTTCTATTAACTTTGCTAGGCTATGTGCCATTTTATCTAGTTCTTCTTGGTTTTCTCCTTCGAGCATTACTCTTACTAATGCTTCTGTTCCTGATGGTCTTATAAGAACTCGTCCACAACCATGAAGAGATTTCTCTATTTCTTTTATTTCTTTTATTATTTCTTCATCTATTTCATGAATGTTCTTTTTATTATTTGGTATTCTAGCATTCACTAGTACCTGTGGTAATTCCTTCATCATACATGCTAGTTCTGATAGAGTCTTTTTGCTCTTTTTAACTACAGCTGCTAGTTGAAGCCCTGTAACTATTCCATCTCCTGTAGTGTTGTAATCTAAAAATATAACATGGCCTGACTGTTCTCCGCCTAGTTTATATCCTTCCTTTACCATCTCTTCTAGTACGTATCTATCTCCTACTTTAGTTTTTATTGTCTTTATATTCTCTTTTTCAAGGGCTATTTGAAGTCCTAAGTTACTCATTACAGTAACTACTGCAGTATCACCTTTTAGTCTCTTTTGTGCTTTAAGACTTTTTGCGCAGATGGCTATAATAAAATCTCCATTTATAAGCTTTCCATTTTCATCTACTGCAAGGCATCTATCTGCATCTCCATCAAATGCAAGACCTAAGTCACAGCCTTTTTTCACTACGTATTCCATTAATTCTTCTGGATGAGTTGATCCACAGTTTTTGTTTATATTTATACCATCTGGATCATTGTTTATAACTACAACTTCTGCTCCAAGGGATCTAAATGTATCTACTGCTGCTTTGAATGATGCTCCGTTAGCACAATCTAAGGCTATCTTCATTCCCTTTAAGTCTACATCTATTGTTGATTTCGCAAACTCTACATATTCTTCTAGTCCTGCTTCTTCTATTACCCTTTTCCCGAGATCTGGGCCTATAGGCACCGGAACTCCATTAAAGTTACTTTCAATGGTGCTTTGTATGCTATCTTCTAATTCATCTGATAACTTATATCCTTTATTATCGAAAAACTTTATTCCATTATCTTGTACTGGATTATGAGATGCGGATATCATAACTCCTGCATCTGCCCCATATTCTCTTGTTAAATATGCTATAGCTGGTGTTGGTACTACCCCTAAACAAACTGCCTCTGCTCCTACTGATAGTATCCCAGCAACAAGTGCAGCTTCTAACATATCCCCAGATATTCTAGTGTCTTTTCCTACTAATATCTTTGGTTTATGAGTTCCTTCCGTAAGTACATATGCTCCTGCTCTACCTAAGTTATATGCTATTTCAGCGGTAAGCTCTTTATTAGCTATGCCTCTTACTCCATCGGTTCCAAATATTCTACTCATAGGTTTACCTCACTTTAATCCTTAATTTTTTTAATTAACACTCTTATTATATAATAGGGTAGATATTTAAACAATCTTTAAATTGTTACCTGTATATTTATGTAAAATTAAAGACTATATCTTTTATGATACAGCCTTTAATGTATTAGTATATTCTTTAAAGCTACTTAATGTACTTTATATACTGTTTAAATACACACGTTTAATAAATTAATGTCCTGAAACAACTCCAAGTTCCCTACATTTTCTTTCAGTTTTATTAAATATAAATACTCCTAAAAATGCACTTAAAAAGGTAAACATAATTATTATAATTAGCTCATATTTAAATGGTAAAAATGTTTTTTGACCTAAAAGTATTCCTCTCATACTGTCATTTAAATAGGTTAGTGGAATTGCAAAACTTATTACCATAAGTGATTTAGGTAAAACATTAAGAGGGAAATACGAACCTGAAAATGCTGATAAAAAGCCACTAGATATATCTATAATAGTGTTTGCCTCTTTAGTTATAAGAACCATTGCAGAAATTGCAACTCCTATTCCTATTAATGATATTATTCCTGGTATTAATATAACTATTATTTTTAATATATCTGGTGTTATATTGAAATCAAAGATACAGTGGCAGATAACTCCTGTAATTATTATTTCTAAAGTTGCAATGCAAAACTTAAACATACTTTGGCTTACCATTAAAAGAATCTTATTTGCAGGGGTACTCCAATTAGATTCTAATACTCCTTGTCTCATTTCTTCTTTTAGCGAAAATCCCATAGACCACATGGCTACACTCATATAAGATGCCATCATGTATCCTATAACCATAAATCCTATAAAATCTGAATTACCAGTATAGCTTTCAAATCCTGAAATTTTACCTTCAACCTGAAAAGCTTTTGCCATAAAATAAAAAGGGCTAAGCCATATTATGGGGCTGAACAAACTTAATATAATATTTAAAGGATATCTAAAATATATTTTAGCAGAAATTATAAATCTTGCTCTTAAAATATTTAAATTTTCTCTAATACTCATAAATACTCACCCTTAAAACCTTTCTAGAGATCCTGAGTCTCTAACCTTTTTCTCTACGGCCATAAAGCATACTCTACCAATTGCTAAATATATACAACCTATTAATAAACACATTAATATATCATCTCTAGCCCCAACTATTCCTAAGTTTTGTATCATTATCTTCCTAGCTGCTGATATACCAAAAGTGAAAGGTAAAATATTAGCAACATTTTGCATCCACTGTGGCATTATCATTATAGGAAAGCTTATACCACAAAATATCGTTATTATACCTCTAACTAGCTGAACTGCTGCTCCAGTTTCCTTAGCCCAAAGCACAAGACTTGCAAACATACTGCCAAATCCATAAACCCCAGGTATTAAGCTCAAAAATACAATAATCCACTCTAATACATTTCCCGTAAATTTAATACCATATAAAAGTCTATACTCAATAAAGCTTACAAAAACAACGAAAAATCCCATTACTATAGAAACCATAGCCCCACCTATTAACATATCAAATCTATTTATAGGACAAAGCCAATTAGATTCTAGCGTGCCTCTGGTTTGCTCATCTCTAAGTGATGTTCCAAAGCTCCACATAACAGAATTTACCCACATCCATACCATTACCCCTACCACTATAAAAGCACTAAAGTTGTCTGTACCTGCTAATTTGTCAAAGTCTTTAAATCCTCCTCCATTTGATCCTGCCATAGCAACTCCAGTTAATATATATATCATAGGGAATATTAAAGGCCATATAGTTAAGCTAATCATCCACGTAGGGTATCGTATTAATTGAGTTAGATCTTTTTTTGCTATTGCTCTTATATTTCTTAATCTTTGCATTAATATCCCCCTACTCCCTTAAACTTTTTCCAGTAAGATTTATGAATACATCTTCTAGTGAAGGTTCTACTACCTTTATATTTTGTATGCTACATTTATTATGAGATAGAAGATCTAATATTGGTTGGATTATTTCATCCCCATTATTATGGTGTATGGTTAATATATAATTTCTTTTTTCATCATCATACTTGCTTGAAACCCTTTCCAACTTATCTATCTTACTAATAGCATCTATCATTTCATCATTACTCTTATTAACTTCTATTTTTATAAGCTTTAACTTATTTATACCCTTCTTTAAATTTTTCGGGGTATCTAAAGCTATTATCTTACCTCCATCTATTATTGCTATTCTATCGCAAAGAAAATCTGCTTCCTCCATATAATGAGTAGTGAGCAATATGGTTTTACCTTCACTTTTAAGATTCAAAATAATTTCTCTAAGGTTTAGTGCTGATTGTGGATCTAGTCCTAAGGTAGGCTCGTCTAAAAGCAGTACAGGTGCCTCAGAAATCAGGGCCTTACCTAAGGCTACCTTTTGTTTCATACCAGTAGAATACTTCTCTACTAATACATCTGCCTTTTCTTGAAGCTCTAATTTCTTTAGCATCTTAGAGGCTCTTTCTTTAGCCTCTTTACTACTGCAGCCATAAAGCGAAGCAAAATACTCTAGGTTTTCTCTTCCTGTTAGCTTCCAATACACGCTCCTATCCCCTGCAAGCACTGTCCCTAAATTTCTTAAGGCCTCCATTTGATTTTTATCTACATCTTTTCCCATAACCTTAACCTGCCCTGATGTTGGTCTTAAAAGTCCTGTTATCATCTTTATAGTAGTGGTTTTACCTGCTCCATTTGGTCCTAAGAATCCAAAAACTTCTCCTTTATAAATATCAAAACTTATATCATCCACAGCCTTAAACTCTTTCTTCTCTATGGTTTTAAAAAATTTCTTTTTCCTCGTTATAAAACACTTCTTTAGATTTTTAACTTCCACAGCACTCCCCATATAAATCCCCCCATAAAATTCATACTATTATCTCAATGATGTCTCCGTCTTTAGACTTTATATCTACTATCTTTAATCCTTTGTATTTTTTAAGTAACTTCATACTATTAGAAATACTATTAAAATCTATATCCTCTAAATACTTTTTTTGAGCTTCATCTGCATTTTTAATGCATACCCTTTTTATAATTCTAAGCACAAGTTTTGAAGTTAAAAGTCTTGTTGGAAAAGGTACTTTAAATCTTTTTCCTTCTGACTTAACAGTAACTATCAAGTAAAACACCTCTCTAAAATGTTAATAATCCTTGGGTATTTTGAAAATAATAATTTGGGTTATGCTTTAATAATGTTTACTCTTATTAAGACATAACTTGAGTTGTAATTATTATTCTATTACCACTTCTACAGTATCCCCATTGGAACTTTTTACATCTACTATTTTCCCTGTTAATCCTTGATCTATAGCACTTATAAGCATATCTACATCTACATTTTCCATTCCTTTTATATTTAAAGGAACCTTTTTACAAGAACCCATTAAAGACTTTATAAATGTTACTGGAAGTTGAACATTTACATTATCCTCGTCTCCCGACATAACCTTTATCTTCAACATTTTCTCATCATTTGAGTTTGTTTTAGACATAGCCTCAGGTTCTACTGACTTGTTTAAAGCTTCTATTAATTCTGAAGCCTTTTCTGAAGTAATCTTTCCCTCTTCAACCATTTTTAAAACTCTTAATACTTCCTCTCTCATAAATACCCCTCCATTATTTTAAATTAATGTATTATTATTACTTTAAGTATTAAAATTTTTAACTCTTTAACATTTCTACGGCTTGTTCTGAAGTTATTTCTCCTCTTTCTAGCATATCTAAGATTTCAGTATTATTTACAGAACTTTTTTTAGGTACGTCATAACCTAACGTAGATATTACCTCATCTAATTTAGCTCTAACTGTAGGATAAGAGATTCCAAGCTCTTTTTCTACCTCTTTTATACTTCCTCTAGATTTAAGAAAAATCTCTACAAAATTAAGTTGATCTGCATTTAAATATTCAAATTTAGATAGGGAAAATTCATTTTCTATAGTAGTTCCACAACTGGAACATTGAAGTTTTGTTACTTTTAACTTTTTAGAACAAACTGGACATTTACTTAAAACTTTATATGACAATTTACCAACTCCTCCCTATAACTAAATTATATATCACTAATAAGTTAATTTCAATCTATATATTAATCTTTTTAATTATATTATGTGTATTTATTAATTATGTTAATGCTTATATTAATATATTTAATTCTTATATTAACATATTTAATTTCTATACTATCTTAATAGATTCTTTTACAGATTTACTATCTTCTATTGTTAATTCACCCTTATATTCTACTCTTTCAATCTCACAATCTTTACCTATAAATATATTATTTCCTCTTACTACCTTTGCCCTAGTGCATTCTAAATATATTTCATCACCTTCAATGATTTCCGCTTCTAGTACATTTCCTGAATAATTATTAAATAAAGATCCTAGGATATTTTCAAGTCCAAAGAAGTTGAATACCTTTTGAGGTCCTATTTTTATCTCTATCTTTTCTCCCCCAATTTCCTTTGCTCTGCAGTAACCTCCTATATTTATAGCTATATTATCCGCTGTAAGTAATCCTTTTATATTAAAGGCTCCAAAGGATTTAAATTCTTCTACTTCACAGTTTTCCTCTACATCTAAAACTCCCGTGCACTTAAGGTTTGTTCCACTTAATCTTTTAGATATACCAATAGATCCTGATATAGACATGTCGATACCATTTAAATTTCCCTCCACCTTCATTGATCCACTGCAACTAAATTCATCCGCTTCCATATCCCCCATTACTTTTGAACTTCCACTACCTTTAAATTCATTACATTTTACATTACCTATAGATTTAAAGCTTCCACTGGTATAAATATCTTTAGCCTTTATGTTTCCATCTATCTTTCCAGAACCACTAATCTTAAGTAAATTACAATCTAAGTCTCCTGTTATCTTTCCAGAACCGCTTATCTTTACTTCATCATAAGATCCTCCTCCAGCGCTTCCAGAACCTGATATTTTAATATCACCCTTTTTTTCTTTATCAAATGACTCATTCATATTAAATCCTCCTAATCTATAAATTATTATAATATCATAATCTCAGTTGTTATGCCTTTCTAATTCTAGCTTTAATTCTTCTACGTATTTACTTATTGAATGTCTCATAACTACCTTAGAATTTTCATCATAATATATATCCTTTGTGTACTCGTTTATTATCCATAACCCCACCCCAAGTCTTCGTAACAATGTTATCTCATATTCTTTATCCTTCAATTTATTATAGTTTTTATTTAATAAGTTTATTATGGACTTTCCTTCATCTACGCTTATATCTCCACTTTGTAGTAACCTATCTAAAATATATATATATAGAACTTCATCAAAAGAATATTCTAAAGAAACATTAAAAACTTCTTCGTATACATCAAAAGTCCACTTTGACGCTAAATTATATTTTATTATTTCTTCTTTTTTAAGTATTATATCTGAAGGATTATTAGAAAACTTATCTGCTAAATCGTCTAAAGACAGTCCATCCTTTAGATTTATTATCTTATCTATTCTATCTAAAATCTTTTCTTTTGGAAAAAAGGTTTCCTGTCCTGTAAATGTAGATTTTTTAATAAACCATTCCTCTGGTATTACGTTTTTTCTCTTCCATCTGTATAATTGGCCGTAAGATATTCCTGTTAACTCAAGTAAGTCCTTTTTTGAAATAAGTTCCTCATCCAAAAGTATCCCTCCTTTCTTACTTTCCTTTACCATATTTTTAGTGTAACATAACATTGTTACGTTGTAAATATTTATTTTCATTACTTGAAATAAAAAAAGGCTTTAAAGTTTTACCTCTAAAGTCTTTTTTTGTTTATCTTTTTATGAGCTTTTCAGCTATAAATTTATTTATTTATTTATTTATTTAGCGTATTCTGCACCTTTTTCTAAAGCTTTTTTATTAACTTCAAAAAACTTTTCTTTACCATGATCTTTTAGTGATCCTAGAAGTACTTCCATGGATACTATACCTGTCTTTGCAACTAAAGCTCCTAAAAGAACCATATTAGCAATCTTAGTTGATCCTAATTCTGCTGCTATTGTTTGAGCTGGTACTCTTATAACTTGTATATCATCTCTTTCTACTTCTCTTGCGATTAGGTCTGAGTCTAATATTACAAGTCCACCTTTTTTTATAGTTTTTTCAAACTTATCTAAAGATGGTCTATTCATAACAACTACGCTATCTGGCATAGTTACTATTGGGGATCCTACTGGTTCATCTGCAAGTATTACTGAACAGTTTGCAGTTCCTCCCCTCATTTCAGGGCCATAGGATGGTAACCAAGATACATTCATATTAGCATCCATTCCTGCATAAGCTATAAACTTACCCATGGACAATATTCCTTGTCCACCAAATCCTGCAAATATAATTTCTTGTGATGCCATTTTACTTCACCTCCGGTACTGTTGTATCTTTTTTAACGCCAAGTGTGTAATGTGTCATCATATTATCTCTTAACCATTGTAGTGATTCCTTAGTTGATAGTCCCCAGTTAGTTGGGCATATTGATAATACCTCAACCATAGAGAATCCTTTCCCTGCTATAGCATTTTCAAAAGCTTTCTTTATAGCTTTTTTAGCTTTTATAACATTTGGAACACTGTCTACAGATACTCTTTCTACATAGCAAGCTCCATCAAGAGTTGATATCATTTCTGAAACTCTTATTGGATGTCCTTGAGTTGCAACATCTCTTCCATAAGGTGATGTCTCTGTAATTTGTCCTGGTAATGTAGTAGGCGCCATTTGTCCCCCTGTCATTCCATATATACAGTTGTTTACGAAGATTGTTACTATATTTTCTCCTCTAGCTGCAGCATGTACTATTTCTGCTGTTCCTATAGCTGCAAGGTCTCCGTCTCCTTGATAAGTAAATACTACTGAGTCTGGTACTGATCTTTTTATTCCTGTAGCAACTGCTGGTGCTCTACCATGAGCTGCTTCAAACATATCACAGGCAAAATAATCATAAGCTAATACAGAGCATCCAACTGGAGCAACTCCGATAGTCTTATCTACAACATCTAATTCTACTAATACCTCTCCCACTAATCTGTGGATAATTCCGTGCGTACATCCTGGACAATAGTGAGTAGGTTTGTCTAATAAGCCTTTTGTTGGTTCAAATACTACTGCCATTATTTTGCACCCCCTACCATTTGCATAATTTTATTTAGTATCTCATCTGGTGTTGGAACTATTCCACCAGTTCTTCCGTAAAAGTCTACTGGTTTTCTTCCATTTACAGCAAGTCTAACGTCTTCTACCATTTGACCTGCACTCATTTCTACAGATATAAATCCAAGTCTAGCCTTATCAATAACCTTTTCAAAAGCTTCTACTGGGAATGGCCATAAAGTTATAGGTCTAACAAGTCCTAGCTTTACTCCTTTTTCTTCTGCAAGTTTTACAACATTTTTGCATATTCTTGATGTGGTTCCGTATGCAACCATTATTACGTCGCATTCTTCTTCACAGTTATATAATTCATATTTAACTTCTTCTTGCTTTATTTTAGCAAACTTAGCTTGTAATTTTATATTATGTTTTTCTAAATCCTCTGATTGAAGATATAAAGAGTTTATTACGTTATGTGTCTTTCTTCCTTTTAGGCCATTTGCTGCCCAAGTCTTTTCTGGAAGTTCTCTTTTCTTTCTTTCTTTAAACTCTACTGGTTCCATCATTTGTCCAAGCATACCGTCTCCCATAATCATTACAGGAGTTCTATATATATCAGCTACATCAAAAGCTCCTTGGATTAAGTCTACCATTTCTTGAATAGATGCTGGTGCATAAACAGGCATGTTATAGTCTCCATGACCTAGTCCTTTAGTTGCTTGGAAGTAGTCTGATTGAGCAGGTTGTATGCTTCCAAGACCAGGGCCTCCTCTTACTATGTTTATAATAACGCAAGGAAGTTCTGCTCCGGCTATATATGATATTCCTTCAGCCTTTAAGCTTATTCCAGGGCTAGAAGATGATGTCATACAACGAGTTCCAGTTCCTGCTGATCCATAAATCATATTTATAGCTGCAATTTCACTTTCTGCTTGCATAAATACTCTTCCTATTTTAGGCATCTTTTTTGCCATATATGCTGCTACTTCTGTTTGAGGTGTTATAGGATATCCGAAGAAACATTTACAATCAGCTTGAATAGCTGCTTCGCCTATTGCTTCGTTACCCTTCATTAAAACTTTTTGTCCCATTTCAAATCCCCCTTAAATTATTTTTCCACAGTTATAACTAAATCTGGACACATTCTTCCACAGGACGCACATCCTATGCAAGATGCCATATTTTCTTCTGTTATAGTTGCTGGGTGGTAACCCTTTTCATTAAGCTTTTCAGAAAAGCTTATTATCTTTTTGGGACAGGCAATTATACATTGTCCACATCCTTTGCATCTTTCTTCTCTAAATGTAACTCTTGGCATGAACTATACCTCCTTAATTTTAAAACGATTACATATTATTGTTAGATTTTAACGCCATGGTGGCTTCATGTAAATATCTATTGGCAAAATTTGTGCATGTACTTTATCCTTTATACTATCTACCATATCTCTTCTGCAAACCACATATTTATAAGGGATATTTAACCTTTTAGATGTTTCATAGGTATCCTTGTCCCCTTTTAATATATGTTCTGTAGTAGTTTCATAAGATAAATTAGTATTAGAGATCAAATATGTTATTTTAAGTCTACTAGATGACTCTATAGCTTTTATTTGTTCTTCTACAGCTTCTGAGTCTAAAGTAAGAGGTCTATTGTTATTTATTACAAAATATAAGTCATAATCCTCTTCTTTCAAATAAGCATTGTATTGTCCTAAAACTGTAGCCCCTGTATTGTCTCCACCTATGTCCATTACAACTTCAGAAGACTTATCATTAAATGCTGATGAGACTTCTGGTGGTACAACCATAAGTTCGGCATTTGAAAAGCTAGGATCTGCTGATATAACTCTTACTCCTTTAGATTCTAGTGGCGCTTTTAAGTCCCTTATACAAAAATAAGGATTAACAATATCTATATCTACTAATGAAACCTTCTTGCCACTTTTTGCAAGATTTAAAGCATAGGTTATAGCTATCTCGGACTTGCCACTGCCGAAGTGACCTGTGAAAATTCTGATTCTACTCATACTATTTTTTCCTCCAAGCTACTTCAATTTTTTATATTATTTTTTCTTACATTCTTATTATAGTATATATATGTGAAGTACACTAGTCTTTTACTATGATTTATCTGTTAAAAACTCATATTTTTTAGATGCTTTAAGTATTCATTTATATTGAATATGCCTGTATATTCTTACAATTCGTTAATTGCACTTTAATTTCCAATGCTTAATTTAGCATAAAAGAGACTTTATTTATAATTTTTAGCCTCTTCTTCTCCATTTAAAACTCTAAGTCCACCCTCTGCTAGTGCTAACATTTCATCTTCTCCTGGATAGATAACTACCTTAGATATAAAGCTTACTCTATCTGATATGGCCTTTGTCATTTTTTCTGAATATGCTATTCCACCTGTTAGTAGTATCGCATCTACCTTACCACATAAAACTGCAGCGCTCTTTCCTATTTCCTTTGCTACTTGATATGCCATAGCTTCAAATAAAAGCTTAGCTTTTTCATCTCCCTTTTCAAAAGCTCTTTCAATAACTTCTCTTGCATCATTGCTTTGAAGATAAGCTACAAATCCACCTTTTCCGTTTATCTTTTTCTTCACTTCGTCTTGAGTATACTTGCCACTATAACAAAGTTTAACAAGATCTGCTACTGGAAGTCCACCACTTCTTTCTGGTGAAAATGGTCCTTCTCCATCTAAGGCATTGTTTACATCTACTACTCTTCCACCTTTATGAGCCCCAACAGAAATTCCACCACCTAGGTGTGCAACTATTAGGTTTAATTCTTCATAGCTTTTTTTGCTTTCTTTTGCATATCTTTTTGCTACAGCTTTTTGATTTAGTGCATGAAATATACTTTTTCTTTCTATTTCTGGCATTCCAGATATTCTTGCTACCTCATCCATCTCATCTACAACTACTGGATCTACTATAAAAGCTGGCACATTTAATTCTTTTCCTATTTCATTTGCTATTATTCCACCAAGGTTTGAGGCATGTTGTCCTTGAACTCCAACTTTAAGATCCCTTATCATAGCCTCGTTTACTTCATAGGTTCCACTTATTATAGGTTTTAATAAGCCTCCTCTTCCAATTACCCCATCTAATTCCTTTATATCGAAATTCTTTTCTTTTAATACATTTAAAATTACATCTTTTCTAAATTTAAATTGTTCAAATATGTTATTGTAACTTTCAATTTCTTCTGAGGTATGTCTTAATGTTTCAGTTAGCAAAGCCTTTTCATCCTCATATACTGCTATTTTGGTTGAAGTTGACCCTGGATTTATTATAAGTAATTTATATGACATATGTATTCCCCCTGTTTTCATATTTTATTTTTAGTTTTTTGTTGTTTTTATTTTTTAATCTTTATTTTCATTCTTATACTTCTATAAATAAATATTTTTACAAATATTTATTTATAGAATCTTTTTGTAGATATTTAAAAACTTATTTAACTTATTTTGCAGCTACTACTAATGCTGCCAGGGCTATAGAGTTTAATTTTGTTTCAAAGCTATCTGCTCTTGATGTAACTATTACTGGAGCTGAAGTTCCAACAAGAAGACCACCATTTTTTGATTCTGTAGTGTACGTTAATGTTTTGTACATTACATTAGCTGCCTCTATATTTGGTAATAACATTATATCTGCTTGTCCTGCTACTTGCCCCCCTACTTTTTTATGCTTAGCAGCTTCCATAGAAAGTGCAATGTCTAGAGCAAAAGGTCCATCTACAATACAGTCTTTTATTTGTCCTCTATCATTCATCTTTGAAAGTATAGATGCATCTACAGTTGCTGGCATATCTGGGTTTACCACTTCAACAGCACAAATTGGAGCAACCTTTGGCATATCTACTCCTATTGCTTTTGCCACATATACTGAATTGTTTATTATATCTATTTTAGCTTTAATATCTGGATACATATTAAATGCAGCATCTGTCATAAATATAAGTCTATCATATTTTGGTATTTCAAATACAGCTACATGTGACATAAGTTTTCCTGTTCTAAGTCCTATCTCTTTATTTAAAACTGCTCTTAAGAAGTTTGCAGTATCTATTAAGCCCTTCATAACCATGTCTGCTTTTCCTGTAGATACAAGTTCTACTGCCTTTAATGCTGCCTTGACAATATTTTCTTCATTAACTATTTCAAAACCCTCTAAGTCCATATTTATTTGTCTTGCTATTTCTTTTATAGCTTTTTCGTCTCCAACTAATATAGCGTTTGCTATTCCTTGTTCCTTTGCAGCTTTTACAGCTTCAAGCACTGGTTCATCTTGGGCAACTGCTACAGCTACTGTTCTCATCTTTCCTTTTTTTACTTTACTTAGTACTTCCTCAAATGTCTTAGCCATTTATTTGCACCTCTTCTTCATAAATTTTTGCTTTTTCTTTACCTTTTATAACTCTAAGGGCACCCTTAGATAAAGCCATCATCTCATCTTCTCCTTCTACTACCTCTAAAGGAGCGATAAATTCTACCATTTTTCTAACCCAATTAACTAATTGCTTATTATATGCAAGACCTCCAGTTAAAATTATGGCATCAACTTTTCCATTTAGAACTGTAGCCATAGAGCCTATTTCTTTTGCTATCTGATAGGACATAGCATATAATATAAATTTTGCTCTTTCATCTTTTTTAGCTATTCTTTCTGTAACTTCTCTTCCATCATTGGTTCCCAAATATCCTACCAACCCGGAGTTACCTATTATAATCTTTTTTAATTCTTTTTGAGTATACTTACCACTAAATGCAATGGAAACTAAATCTCCAGCTGGAAGTCCTCCTGATCTTTCTGGTGAAAATGGACCGTCCTCATTGGCATTATTTGCATCTAGTATCCTGCCATTTTTAAGTGGTGATATTGAAATTCCTCCACCTAGGTGTGCTACTACAAAGGAGCTATTATTAAAGTCTAGGTTAACTCTTTGACAAACCCTTCTTGTAACAGCCTTTATATTTAAAGCATGAACTAATGATTTTCTTTCTATTTCTGGCATTCCTGATATCCTTGCCACATCATCCATTTCATCTACAGCTACAGGATCTACGATAAATGCTGGTGCATTAATATCTTTTCCTATATCGTATGCAATAATCCCTCCAAGATTAGAGGCGTGCTGACCTTGATATCCAATTTTAAGATCTTCAATCATCTTTTCTGTTACCTTATAAGTTCCCCCTGGCATAGGCCTTAATAGTCCACCTCTACCAACTACAGCTTTAATTTTATTTAAATCTAAACCTTTTCTTTTCAGCCAATTTAATATACATTCTGTTCGCATATCCTTTTGTAAATAGATATCCTCATATTTTGATATTTCTAAAGGTGTATGAAGTATATTTTCAGTTTCTACACAAATATCACCATTGTATAATGATATCTTAGTGGATGTTGAACCAGGATTAATTGCTAATATGTAATCTTCACACATATAAAAATCCCCCTATTATATTAAATTTATTTATTCTGTTCATTACTTTTTTATATTTTAAAAATTATAAAAAAGCAGTGAACAAAACTGAGCTTACTCATATATTGTAACAAATTTTTATATAAAAACCATAACTTTTAGAAAAATTAATATAATGGTGAATATTCTTTCATTAAACTTTCAGCTACCTTAATGCCATCTACAGCTGCTGATATTATTCCTCCTGCAAATCCTGCGCCTTCTCCTGCTGGATATAATCCATTCACAGAGGGACTTTGAAGCTTTTCATTTCTCATTATTCTAACTGGAGCAGAGGTCCTTGTTTCAATTCCTGTCATTATGGCCCCTTCTTTAGAAAATCCTTTTATCTTTCTTTCAAAATCCACCATACCTTCTTTTAAACCACCTACAACATAGGATGGTAGGCATCTACTTAACTCTTTAAATTCATATCCTGGTCTATAACTTGGATTTACCCCTGATAGCTTAGTACTATTTTTATCATGTATAAAGTCTTCTACAAGTTGTACTGGGGCTACATATCCTCCCCCACCTAAATTATAAGCTAATCTTTCATAATGCCTTTGAAAGTTAACTCCCGCTAGTATATCACTTCCTTCAAAGTCCTCTTTTGAAACACTAACTACTATGGCTGAGTTTGCATTTTCTAAATCTCTTTTATGATAACTCATACCATTTACCACAAGTAAATTTTCCTCTGAGCTTGCACCAACAACCTCTCCTCCAGGACACATACAAAATGAATAAACAGATCTTTGTAACTTTTCACTTCTATATGCTAATCTATAATCCGCTGCCTTAAGTCTTGGATGATTTGCATTTTTACCGTACTGGCTATAATTAATAACTTCTTGTTTATGTTCAACCCTGACCCCTATAGCAAAGGCCTTAGGTTCCATTAAAACAGAAGACTTGCTTAGCATCTCATAGGTATCTCTTGAACTATGACCTATAGATAATATTAAGCAATCACAAGGTATCTCACTTCCATTAACCATAATTGAATTTAATATTCCATCTTTCGAATTAATAGCTTCTAATTTATGATCAAATAGGACCTCTCCCCCTAAAGCTATTATCTCTTTTCTTATATTCTTAACTACTCCCTTTAATATATCTGTACCTATATGAGGCTTACCCTTATATATTATTTCCTTTGGGGCACCGCCTTTCACAAGTTCTCTTAATATATAATCACATCTTTTATCCTTTATTCTAGTGGTAAGCTTTCCATCAGAAAATGTACCAGCCCCACCTTCACCAAATTGAACATTTGATTCCTTATTCAATATTCCCTTGGTCCAAAAGTCTTCTACAGTTTTGGTCCTTCTATCTACATCTTGGCCTCTTTCAATTATAATTGGATTATACCCAGATCTTGCTAGCATTAATGCGCTAAATAAACCTGATGGCCCCATACCAACAATGACAGGTCTATGACTTAGTTTTTTATCACCAAGTTCTATATTTAACTCCTCATATCCCTTTTCTATAAAAACATCCTTATCTTTTATATTATTAATTAATATACCTTCATTTTCTAAATTAACCTCTATTGAATAATTAAACCTTATATCATTCTTTTTTCTAGCATCTATAGATTCCTTTATTATTTTAAACTCCATAAATTCTTCTTCATTTATCCCTAACTTTTTAGCTACCTTTCCTTTTAGCATATCCATATCTTCATCTATTTTTAAATTTATATTATTTATTCTTATAGTCATATTATTCTCCTTAATCTTATTCCATTTTATGTCTGCACCTCTGGGGTGCTTCCAATAAATTGGAAGCACCCCAGAGGTGCATACAATTATTTACATTAATTATCTGCTTATTTATTTATATTTTCACTTTTAAAATGCTTCTCAAGGAAATCCTTTGAGAAGCATTTGTTAGTTATTTATTTTGTCATTTATTCTTCTGGTTTTACCACTTTGGTTATTGTAATCTTTAGCTTTTCTGGGCTTATGCTTTCAATAGTCATTCCTTCTTTAACCTTTACCTTTGGTGCAATTGAATGTTCTCCTTCAGCAAGGTTAGTTAAATCTATGGTAGCTGTAATGTCTCCATCTTTTATATTACTTAATAAACTATCTGTTCCTTTTAAAGCTACAGATATATTTTTAGATCCAGGTTCCGCATTAAGGCCTGCTGAAAGACCTGTTATGGTTACAGGAACTGACACACTGTTTTGGTTTATTGTTTCTACTGTAACTTTTACAGATACAGTATCCTTCCCATTAACGGGCTTTGCATCCTTTGGTAATGCTAGTTTTAATGTCACAGTGTTATTACCTGTTATGGTAGATAAATCTAATGCTTCTGTTTCTATATACTCTATATTACCAATATCTTGAGTTTCTCCAACCAAATCTATTGAAGCTGGAGCTGGCTCTATAGTTTTTATTATTATATTTTTATTATTTTCTCCCTTTGTAGGAACTTTTATAGTTACATTTTTAGACTTCCTAACTGGGATAAGTACATCTACTGTGGTTGGGTTTATTTTTACATCTTTTACTTCTTTCATAGTCTCATCTACAGCCTTTAGTGGCAGATTTAAACTTACATCTGCATCTGCATTGGTTGCTGAGCCCTTAGCTAAAACCCACTGCACAGAATTAACATAAGTAGCAGCACCGCTAACCAATACATTGTCAGGCTTAACTACTTGCTCAAATGGATAATATGAGTCCTTTGTAGTGACATCTACTTCAAGCTTTACAGGTACACTCTTTTCTATATATTCATCAATTTCTACATTTACCCTTAAAGACTCATTTTTCTTAATGTTTATATTTGTAGGATACTGAGTTATCTCTACAGGTATAAGATTACTCCCTTTTTTTACTGCATAAGTGCTAAGATCTACTACAATTTTAAACTGTTCTGCCTTAGCTCTATAAACTTCAGAGGCTGGCCCTTCTAATGTTAATGTCACAGTAAGATCTTGATTTGGTAGCACCGTAAGTTTAGAGCTTTCAATAGTATCAGTATTTACTATCTCTACAGGAACCCCAGTTAGCTTATAGCTTCTAGTTGGATTTTCTACATTATAAATATAGAGCCAAACTCCAAAAGCTGTAATAAAACACAATATTTTAATTAAGAAGTTTTTTTGAATTTTATTTTTATCCATGTCTTCACCCTCTCTCCTAAGGTGGATGCCTTAACTTGCCTAGTTTTCATTATTTTAATTAATATATCTTTTAATTTATCCTTATCGTAGTTTCTTGTAAGTCTTCCGTTTATAGCAAGAGATATTGTTCCCGTTTCTTCAGAAACTACTACAATCAATGCATCTGATACTTCTGACAGCCCTATAGCCGCTCTATGTCTAGTTCCTAGTTTTTTATTTATATCCGTATTCCCTGTAAGTGGTAATACACATCCCGAAGCCACAATTCTAGTATTTCTAATTACTGTAGCACCATCATGCAAAGGAGTATTTACTACAAATATATTTTCAAGCAATGCTGCTGTAACAATACCATCTATTTTAGTACCATTGGCTATTACATCGTTTAGTCCCGTGGTTTGCTCAATGGCTATTAAAGCTCCTGTTTTACTTTCAGATAAATTTTCTACTGCATTTACAAGTTCTGTTATTATTTCCTCCATTAGTGTTTCATCTTCTAGCAATATATGTCTTTCATTAAAGGCAGTTCTTCCGAGGTGCTCTAATGCTCTTCTTATCTCTGGTTGAAAAATAATTATGATTGATAAAACACCTATAGTTATAGTTTTACTAAGTATAGTATAAACCATTGTAAGTCTCAGAAAATAACTTATAGGAATCAAAACTAATATTAACAATATTCCTTTTAACAATTGTTCTGCTCTTGTTTCTTTAATAAGCATATAACCCTTATAGAAAATATAAGAGACCACTAATATGTCTAATATTGAAAAAAATGATATATTTTTTACTGTATTTATTATACTTGCTAAATCCACTGCCTCTCACCTCTAAATCAAAATCTTAACTATAATTATACACTAATATATCTATTTATAGTACCTGTCAACAAGTTTTTTTATTTTAATTTTAATAAGCACCTTGTTTTAGTAATTAAGTATCTTATATACTAATATATTTAATTTAGGATGATATATAATTCGTCCTAAATTTTTTGATAATATATTTTTTGTATAAAAGTATGTGGCTTGCATTTACAGTATATGCAAAATAACCTCTATAATATAAATAAAATTTAAATGTGGGGTGATACATATGAATGAAGAGGTTAAAAATGTTAAAGATACTAACACCACTAAAGATATTAAAGATGCTGACATCTCTAAAGACACTAAGAATTTTAAAAATACTAAAAATACACTTTTAAATTGGATCATAGGAATATTGACACTTATCCTTATTATAATTGTGTCCTTTTGTATATTTAATTATCTAAATCCTAAAGCTACTAAAAACAAAGCTACATCTGTAGATAATACCATACTTAAATTAAATTCAATAAACAAAGATTTATCTACCTCTATTTATACGAAAGATAATTCAATAAATTTGAATAAAATAAATGTTTCTTTAGATAAATTAATCCTTCTAAAAGAAGATACTGAAGTTATTTTTAAAGATAATCCTAATATAAGTCCTAACTTTTTAAATGGTATACATAATAACATCCTTTTTTACCAGCAAATAAAAGTATTATTAGATAATTCTAATTCCTTAGATTTTAATGAAACCTTAAAATTAGTAGAAAACTATAAAAAAATTGCCATTGAAGAATATTCAAATTGTAACTTTGAACACTCAAAAGACATTTTCCCATCTGAAAGCATAAAATATATAAATGAGGCTTATATGTCCTTTAACAATACCATAAAAGAAAAAAGAGATATTGATATTAAAACTAATGACAATTTAAAATTTAAATCCTCATTATCTTCCATGTTAGAAAGCTTTTTATCTCTAAAAGTGGATAAGTTCAGTCTCATTGAAAAATGTAGAGAGGGTAAATACACTTATGAAATATTAGAAAATGATATAGAAAAGGATTTTAAAAGTTTTGAAGATATAAAAAGGGAATTTAATTCTATGAGAATCCCACCTAATGCCATTGATACCTATCAAGCTTTTGGTGAGGTTTTAAATAGTTATAATATCTACCTAAAAGAACTTAAACGTAGTATTAATAATGAAAAGTCAGTTTTTAATTCAACTACTGATAAAAGTGTTCTAGAGATAATAGATGAGGATATTAGAGGTAAATATGAAGATATAGAAATGAGTTTACAAAAATTTAACACAACTTTTACTACCTTTTCTGATGAAATAAAGGCAAATAAATGAATTAAAATTTTATAGTGGGGAACAATACCAATAACACAGTTAACCAAAGGAGGTTCTTTATGAAAAGATATTACGTAGGTTTAACTTTCCTTATGATCTTTATGCTTATTGGAAGCTCTATACCAAAAGTATATGCAAGCGAAAGTATACCTGAAATATCCTTAAATAAAACTAAGACTAAGGCTATGGACTTTGAAGGCGTATATATTCCCCTGAGTCAAGAGGTTTCTGAAAATAATAATATAAATTCTATAGACCTTTATAAAGAAACTAATAACGTAGTGGAGGTTATAAGTTTTGGTAACAATAAGGTACTTGTATCAAAAGAGGATATAGACCTTATGTCTAAAACTGTATCTGCAGAAAGCAAAGGAGAGCCCTATGAGGGAAAAGTTGCAGTTGCTTCTGTAATATTAAATCGAGCGTCTCATCCAAGCTTTCCTAAAACAATAAGGGATGTTATAATTCAAAAAAATGCATTTTCTTGTGTAAAAGATAATACTGTATATGAAAATCCTGACGATAGCTGCTATAGTGCTGTTATGGATGCAATAAAAGGTAATGATCCAACAAATAAAGCTGTGTTTTTTTACAACCCAAATACTGCAACTTCTAAGTGGATGAAAAATATAAATAAATCTAATATAAAAACCATAGGAAATCATGTGTTTTTCGATGTAAATTAAAATAAAAACAATATAAATTATAAAAATAGCTTCCCAAAGAAATAACTTTGGGAAGCCTTATTATATTCTTTTATAGTCTACATAGCTTACAGCACTTAAAGCTGCTATTAATCCTTCACCAGATGCTTTAATGTACTGATAAGGTCTACCAATACAGTCTCCTGCTGCAAAGCACCCTTCTATATTAGTTTTCATAGTTCTATCCACTTTAATATGGCCTTCTTCCATAAGAAGTCCTGGTACTAATTGTGCTGGAGATATGCTGTCCTTTAAAATAAATAAACCATCCGTTTCTAACTGTCTAGAACTTAGGATAAGCTTTTCTACTCTATCTTTACCTATTATATCTATAGGTCTATCTTCTACTATCTCTATACCATCTCTTAACTCATAATTAGACTTATACATTGGTATATAATAAAGTTTAGACGCAAGTTCACTAACATAATTTGCTTCCTCTTCTGCCTCTTTATTATATCCAATTACAGTAACTACCTTATTTCTATATAAAGGTGCATCACAGGTAGCACAATAACCTACGCCTTTACCAAGGAATTCTTCTTCTCCTTTTAAAGGCTTTGTATATTCTATACCTGTTGCAACAATTACTGATTTAGCCTCATAAATTGTTTCATTTACCATGATAGAAAAATACTCTCCCATAGCATATATATTATTAACTCTTTCGTAGGTAATCTCTATATTCATTGATTCTATATGTTCCTTGAATTTTTCTTTAAGTTCTAAACCACTTATATCATGAAATCCCAAATAATTATTTATCTTTGGAGCCTTTATAAGTTTACTACTAAGATCTTCATATCCAAATACAATTATATTTTTATTTCTTATCTTTGCATTTATCGCAGCGGATAATCCCGCAGGTCCACTGCCTATAATAGCGATGTCATACCTTTGCATAATTATGCCTCCTTAAATTAGAGGAAATTAAATAATTCTAAGATTAATCTAGATATCCACTTTGAGTAATTACTCACTTTGCTTGAACCTTAGAATCACCTATATAAATAAAGTTCCATGAATGTATTATACCAGTCAATGCTTTATAGATATTATACATTAACTAAAAGTATATAAAACATTCTTATCTTTTAATTAATTAAATATGCCTTTTAACTAATTGTTCTAATTCAGCTTTTGGTCTAAAACCTACCATAGTATCTACCACTTTACCATCCTTAAATACAAGTAGTGTTGGTATACTTGCTATATTAAAGTTTTGAGAACTTTGTGGATTTTCATCTACATTCACCTTTGCAAATTTCGCAGTAGTAATTTCATTGGATAACTCCTCTATTACTGGTGATAACATCTTACAAGGACCGCACCATGATGCCCAAAAGTCCACCACTACAACTCCACTTTGACTTTGAATCTCGGCTTTAAAATTTGAATCCATTACTTCTTTCATCATAATATTATACCTCCTAAAACTATACCCCTATTGGGTATGCCTTGTTTATATTTTATTACATATAACAATAATAGTCAACTTTTATATATTCATCAACCCAAAATATTTACCACTAAGATTAATTATACCCCTGCTACTTCTCAAAGGTTCCTTTTGATAGCAATGTTCCTTGATTAAAAACTTCTTTTCCATTATAAAATACATTTGTTATATTTAAGTCAGAATCTACCATAACTAAATCTGCATCTTTGGACTTAACAATTGATCCCTTATCATTAAGCTTTAATACCTTTGCTACATTTGAAGTTATAGTCCTTATAGCATCCTCTACTGGGACCTTGTCTTTTAAAATAGCGTCTTTTACTTCTCTATAAAGAGATTTAACAGAACCTATTCCAAGGCCTATAATCTGCCTTTTTTCATCGAATATAGGAAGACTCCCCTCACCATCTGAAGAAAATGTTATTTGATGTATGGATATACCTTCATCTAATAATAATTTTAATCCCCTACTTGCTTTAACCTCATCTTTTTCTAAAAAGTCCGGATCAGAACTAGTTGTAAGATCTAAGTATCCTCCTTTTCTTCCAAAATTAATAGCTTCATTAAATAATTCAATGCTCCTATTTATATGAGTTGGTACAAATTGAGTTATAGGTATCTCAGTGTCTTCTATTATTTTATTTAAATAATCCATCTTTCTTTTGCCGTCACCTAAATGTATGTGCACTATACCAGCCTTGCCTGAAAGTATTCCAGCAACTCTTGCATGGGAGCTAAGTCTTACAAACTCATCATAGGTAGGTTGAGATGATCTATGATCCGAAAGAGCAATTTCGCCAACACCTATAATCTTATCTATTAACATGATATCTTCTTTTATATTTCCTGTTATTGTCTTCACCGGAACTTCATAAGAACCGGTATATAAATAAGTAGTCATACCTTCTTCCTCAAGCCCTTTAGCCTTAGCAAATAAAGCATTCATATTTCTACAAACCCCATCCGTTCCAAGACATCCAACTACAGTGGTTATACCAGCCTCTATTAACTCAGACAGCTGTATTTCTGGAGTCCTTGTTTTAAAGCCTCCTTCTCCACCTCCACCTATTAAGTGAACATGTGCATCTATAAATCCTGGAAATAATAATTTTCCGCTGCCATCTATAACTTTAATATCTAAAAAGTCCTTTGGTACTTCTATGCAGTCTTTTATCTCTTCTATTTTCCCTCCTGCAATAGCTATATCTTTCTTCCCTAAATAATCTGGGGCATAAACTTCAACATTTTTTATTATAGTAATCATATTAAATCACACACCCTTTCTTTAATTTTTAAGCACTTCCTTAACTTCCAATCATTTCTTTAATTTTTAAGTATTTCTTGAATCTTTGAATTATTGTATATAGAATTTTGGAACATATCCTCTATCTTTTTAGCATACTCTTTTGATTTTTTATTATCTGTATCTTTATATATTATTGCCATATTATATAACACTATATCTTCATAGCCCTGTCCTTCATATAAATTTATATATTCATCATAATATTTTACCGCTTCTTCTACATTT
This sequence comes from Clostridium algidicarnis, assembly GCF_000703125.1. Classification (NCBI taxonomy): domain Bacteria; kingdom Bacillati; phylum Bacillota; class Clostridia; order Eubacteriales; family Clostridiaceae; genus Clostridium; species Clostridium algidicarnis. The sequence goes on from NZ_JNLN01000001.1 coordinate 671,307, forward strand.
CCTTCTTTTTCATATAGAGTTCCTAAATAATATATTATGTGAGGGTTTAAATAACTTTCTTTAGAATAATCATAAGCTTTTAAAAAGTTATTTATAGCCTCTTTATTATCTTCTACCAAATATGTAGTTCCTAATTCATAAAAATACTTTCCGCCCTGGTCTATAAGTAAGGCTTCTCCTTTTACAAATAAACTTTTTTCATTTAAAGTTAAAGTTTTATTGTTCCACGCTTTCACAAAGCTATAAATTTCATTAAAATCTTTGTTATCTAAAGATGTTTTAAACTGTTCATAAGGGAAACTTTTATTTTCATCTGTTTTTTCATCCTCCTTGGTGTTATTTGTATCTTCACCTTTATCTTCAATGTTATCCGTTTCTATTTCTTTATCTATTTCTAAGGCTTCATTCTCTTTTTCATCATCTTTTTTATTCTCTTTAATTTTCTCTTGCTTTTTAGCTTCTTTTTTATTATGATAGCTGGAATATGCTTGTCCTATTTTAATCTTTCCAAAAGGATAAATATAAGTTTTTATACTCCATACTAACCCAAATAAAATAATTATAGAAAATATGAAAACTGCAACTTTTTCATAAGGAAATTTATACTTTAAAACTCCAAATTTTTTAAGCATTCTTTTATTTTCTAAAGCCACCTTATTTTTTTTATCTATTAATAGGACCTTCTCTACATATTCCTTAGCTTTCTCATATTCACCTTTTTTAATATACAATAAAGCTAGTGCATTATATACATTTATGCTATTAAATGAACTTTGTTCACACACATTTAAAATTTCCATAGCCTCTGGTAATTTTAATTCTTTCAAATACTTTACAGCTTCCTTATATAAATCTTCTTTTTCTTTATCACCATTAGAATCTTCTAGATATTTTTTAGCTACAGAATCATTACTTACATCTTTATTTATCTTCCAAAGAGCAGTAGCCCCCTTAAGATCACCCTTTATATAAAATAATAATCCCTTAAGATTTATTATAGGTGCATTTTTTAAATCCTCAGATATTCCTTTTTCACAAAACTTTAAAGCCTTATCTATGTTCCCCTCTTGGTATAATTTCATTGCCTTTGAGTATATTCTTTTTGACGTGTTATCCATGTAGTTCTCCTTTTCCCTATGCTTATAATAATTATTAATCTTTTCTTAATTCATTATAGTTTCTATATATATGCTGTATATATGCTTTCTTTAATTCATTATAATTGTTATATATATATGCTTTCCTTAATTCATTATAATTGCTATGTAAATGTTTTAAAACAACTTTTTTAAAATAAACTAAATATCTCTGTCCTATTGAATATAATTATACCAATGATTTCTATTATATATTAATGTTAATTTAAAATAAAAAAGCTACCCTAAGCTAAAAGGTAGCTATATCCTCATTCTATTACCTAAACTATGCTTGTTAAAACTTTAATATATTTGTAACTAATTTTCACCCACAATGTAGTATTATAATTTTATATCCTAGTTTTGTGGTGGTGTTAGTATTTGCAGGATACTCCAGTTTTTATCTGTCTTTTGTTTAATTAAGATAAAATAATTGTAGTAAGTTGAACTTTTAAGTTTTGTATCTGCACTAGTATTTATTTCATAATCTGACATTACACCATAGACTTTAAAATCATATTTATTATTTTTACTTAGTGATGCATCTGTTACATCTACTATTCTATTTATGTTTAATTTATTTATATCCTTAATATCACCAATATAATTTTTATATTCCTGTTTGAAATTTTTTTCGAATAGCTTTAAAGCTGTATCCTTGTTTCCTTCATTTATATTCCTTGAAAAATCATATAATAAGGTTACAGAATTTTCTTTAGAGTTTGTTACTTCTTTATAATTTATAGTTCTTTTTTCTTCATGATATTCTTGTTTTAAATCATCATTGAAGGAAATTGTTTTTAATTCTAAGCTATCTTTGTTATTTTCCACACTAGTAATCTTTTCTTTATTAGCTGTTGGATTGTAAACTAAACTAGCTTTCATAGTATCTAAATTTATTGAATACAGGTTACCTCCAGGAGATATATCATGATTTTCTATACCTACTATTACAAATATATTTTTATCATCTGCCCATTCTAAATACATTGGGTAATTCTTATCTTTTTCTTTACCTTCTAAAGATATCTTCCACGCCTCATTTTTAGCATTATCTCTTACTATTATACTTCCACTTTTATCTTTTAAATAGTAACTTTCTTTCCCTTCAATACAAATGGAAGTGTCCATATTAAAAGAAGAAATCCAAGGTGTTGAATCTTGTGGCTTATAGTCATAACTTATAGGTTCCTTTGTAAACAAAGGTATACTTTCACTTTTATCATAAGTTTCATCTGCCAACCTTTTAGATATAGCCTTATATTCATCTTTATTTATCTCTAATACTACAGAGTTTCTATCTTCTGCGGAACTTCTCTTTTCTTCGTTACTTATATCCATACCTTTATTACCTAAGTTCTCACTTTTTAATTTCAAATCCTTATTCAAGTCTTCTTTAGGATCTACTATTGCCATTTTCGAGCTTTCATCTTTATTGAATATATTCCTATTTAAATAAGGTGCAGACATTAAAAATACAAAGGCAAACACTGCAAAGGTGATATATCTTTTAGAATTCCTAAAAAAATGGAATTTTATTTTTTTAGGAATTCTTTTAGAATATCTGCTTTTATCTATGGATGCAACTATGTCTCCTCTAAGATTAGTAAACATGGTGGTATTTACGTCTAATGAATCTTTTAATGTGTTTTCTATTCCCATCTCCTTTTCATAGATATCCCTGCAATTAGGGCATTTATTTATATGTTCTTCCATAGAAATCTTCATATCATTTTGTAAATTATCTTCTATATAATCATAAATCTTTTTTCTGAAAACATCACACTTCATATAAATACTACACCCCTTTTATGTTTTCTCTCTTATCAATAAAAAAGGTTCTAAATTTATCTCTACATTTATAGTATCTCCTTTTTACTGCTGATTCACTCATATTCATAATTTCGGAAATATCCAAAAAAGTTAAGCTTTCAGTATATCTTAGAATTATTATTTGTCTATCTATATCTGAAAGTCCATTAATAAATTTTTCTACAACAACCTTTACTTCTTTAAATTCTAATATTTCCTCTGGTGAAGGCTCTTTTGAAGAAACACTTATAATATCTTCAATATTAGCTTCATAAACTCTTTTATATTTTCTTATATAGTCTATACACTTATTCCTAGCTATTTGCAGAATCCAATTAGAAAATTTATATTGAGGATTATACATATATAACTTATTATAAATTGTTATAAACACTTCTTGAGTTATATCTTCTGCTGCTTCTTTATCCTTTATCATTCCATATACAAATTTAATTATGTTTGATTGGTATTTATTAACCATTATATTAAAACTATCAATATTACCTGCTAAAATTTCTTTTACAAGTTTTAAATCTTCATCCAAAAATAACACGCTCCTAATCCATGTAATAATGGATGCATCTATTCCTATTCATAATATATACGTAAGCTTTAAGGTGTAGTTACATCTAATTTAAATTATATCAAAAAATCACAGGTTAATCCTGTGATTTTCGAAAAATGTATATTCATTTTAATTATATATGGATTTTAATTATATGCAGGGTACCATATATTGGTTTATTAAGCAAAGTGTTTAAACTGCCTTTTTGTAACTTGAATCATTTTTTATTCCTGCTCTAATATTATTTGTTTAGCTCCTAATATTGAAGATGCACTCATAGAAAATTCATCTAATCCATATTCTATTAATGTAGGTATAGCTTCTATATCTCCTGCCATTTCCCCACACATCCCGCACCATTTGCCTTCACTATGAGCTCCTTCTATAGTCATCTTTATTAGACTTAATACAGCTGGATGCATTGGATCGTAAAGGTATGATACTTTTTCACTCATTCTATCTGCTGCTAGGGTATATTGAATAAGATCATTTGTACCTATAGAGAAAAAATCAACATGTTTTGCAAGTTCCTTTGCACAGATTGCGGCTGATGGTATTTCCACCATAATGCCCCACTCTATATTATCACTATATTTTATGTCCTCTGATTTTAATTCTTTCTTACATTCTTCTACTATTTCCTTAGACTTTAAAAATTCATTTAAAGAAGATATCATAGGAAACATTACTTTTAAGTTTCCAAATACAGAAGCTCTTAGTAAAGCCCTTAGTTGTACTTTAAATATGTCCACTCTATCAAGACATAATCTTATAGCTCTATATCCTAAGAAAGGATTCATTTCCTCTGGTAATGGAAGGTAGGATAACTTTTTATCTCCTCCAATGTCTAGAGTCCTTATAACTACAGGTTTATCCTCCATCTTTTCTAGGACATATTTATAAGATTCAAATTGTTCCTCTTCTGTTGGGAATTTATCTTTATCCATATATAAAAATTCTGATCTAAAGAGCCCAACTCCATCAGCTCCATTTTCTATAACCTTATTTACATCTTGTGGCTGTCCTATGTTTCCTGATACATCTATTCTTTTGCCAGATTTTGTAGAGGTCTTAACTTCTATAAGTCTCTTTAATTCTTCTACTTCTTTATTATAACTTTTAGCTTTTTCTTCATATATTTTAATAGTTTCTTTATCTGGATTTATTATTACATTTCCTTCAATACCATCCACTATTACAAGGTCCTTATTTTTAACTAATGAAGTTATATCCTTCATGCCAACCACCGCTGGAATTTCAAGAGTTCTTGCCATTATAGCGCTATGAGAAGTTCTTCCTCCAATATTAGTTAAAAATGCAATTACCTTTTCTTTATCTAATTGTGCTGTGTCTGATGGTGTTAAATCATCTGCCACTAATATAGTATCTTTTTCTTGAATTTCAAGGCCTTTAACTTTTCCTAAAAGATTCAATATTATTCTATTAGAAACATCTTTTATGTCAGCAGCTCTTTCCTTCATATATTCATCTTCCATCTGTTCGAATATACTTAAAAATGTTCCCGATACTGAACTTACAGCTTTTTCTGCATTAGTTTTATTATCTTCAATTTCTAATTTAATAGCTCCTACAAATTCAGGGTCTTCTAAAAGCATAATGTGACTTTCAAAAACAGCAGCCTTTTCTTCTCCCATATTTTCAAAAGCCTTTTGTTTAACTTCTTCTATTTGGGTTCTAGACAGATCTAAGGCTTTTACCAATCTTTCTATTTCACCTTTAGTATCCTTTACCTTATCATTAGTTATTATTATCTCTTCATTTTCTTTTATTGACACATATCCAATAGCGTATCCTCTTGAAGCGGCTATACCTTTTTTCATAATTCTTCCTGACTTAAATAATTAAAGTCAGGATTTTCACCTACCTTTCATTTGTATAAGTTATCTAAATAATAGTATTATCTTTATTTTAAAAATTCTTCATCTTACTAACTTTTGTCACAATCCTATTTTATTAACTTTTGTAACAATTCCACCTTATAATATATAAAGCAATATTCATGCCAAGTGTCCTACTAATTTTATATCTTTATACGTTTTAAAGTAGTATAAAAGAAAGTCTCAAAATTAAGCCAATTTAAATTCTACTATTTATATTACTTAACATATCTAAGCTTATCTACATCAAACTTTATACACATTACTACAGTTATCCTTTTACTAACTACATTTATATTATATAAAATAGAACTATTAAATCTTTTGTTTTTATTTGCATATTATCCATGTAAATATTTATTATAGTAAAAATTTTAACTTATATACATCATGGTATCACAATAAGCTGATAAATTTTATCAACCCTTATTTATTAATAATATTTTACCCTAAATTACCCTTATATAAGTGTGGCAAAACATGTATACATAATTTATTTTTATATTTATGGGTTTTAAAACCTTTACATCCGTGTTTTTGTAAGATACTTCTATTTATATAGATTTATATTTATCTGTGTAGTATGATAGTGTTGATAAAAAGTATCAAGTTTGTTAAATTTGTTGATACTTTTTATCAACGCTTATTTATATTAATACTATTTTAGGAGGTTAAAGATGTTTTCAAAAGATATTGTTATAAAAATTCATAACGGTCTTCATACTAGAGTGGCTGCTATGCTAATAAATAAATGTGATGAGCTTATTTTAAAACATTTAAGCAAAATTTATATAAGCACTAACTATGCAAAGGATCCAATTGCTATAAGCATGCTTGCTCTTTTGTCTTTAAAAATTAGAGAAGGTGAAACCATAACTATTTCTTCTGAAAATAAGCAAGCTGTCGATGAACTTGGTGCTTTCATAATTAATATACTTCCAGGAACTTCACCACATATGAAGGCCATAGATGCAATTTTAGAAGAAACTAATATAGCTAATGAACAAATAATAGAAAACATACCAATAGGTATAATAGTAATAGATATAAATTCAAATATAACAACTATAAATGACTATGCCTTAAAGATTATAGATAAAACTTCCAAAGATGTCTTAGGTAAAGATATAAAAGATATAATTCCAAACTCCGATCTTCCTAATATAATTATATCAAAGATTAAACATTTAGGTAAAATCCAACATATCAATAATCATATAACCATGGTTAATAGAAGTCCTATATTCTCTAACAATAAGGTTATTGGTGCTATAGGTGTCTTTCAAGACATTTCAGAAATTGCTAGCATGAAAGAAGTTAATGAAAAGTTTAAAAAGATTTTAGCCTCTTCTCATGATATGATTTGTTTTGTAGATGCAGATGGTTATATAAGCTATGTAAATCCATCTTATGAGAAAAATTATAACTTAAATAGTAATTCTATTTTGGGTAAAAACATTAAGGATATCTCACCTAAAGGTATTAGAGTGAAAGTACTTAATTCAAAAGAAAAGATAGAAGATATAATATACAAAAAGGAAGGCATTAATTTAATATCTACAGTAGAACCTATATTTATTGATGGTGAATTTAAAGGCATCATATCTACCTCTAAAAGGGTAGAAGATATAAAAGATTTAATGAATAAGCTTAAACAGTCTCAAAAAGAATTAGACTATTATAAAGAGGAACTAACACGTCATACTAGCTTAAAATCTACATTTGACGACATAATAGGCTATAATAGAAACTTCACAAAGGTTTTAGATGTTTGTGAAAAAGCTTCCCAGGGCACTTCTACTGTACTTATTACTAGTGAAAGTGGCACAGGGAAAGAACTTATAGCTAAAGCAATACATAATAATAGCAAAAGAAAGAATAAACCCTTTGTTAAAGTTAATTGTGCTGCCATTCCTGAAAATTTATTAGAAAGTGAACTTTTTGGTTATGAAAAAGGAGCCTTTACAGGTGCTATTAAAAATAAACCTGGTAAGTTTGCTATTGCAGATGGGGGCACTATATTTTTAGATGAAATAGGAGATATGTTATTATCTATGCAAGCAAAACTATTAAGAGTTCTTCAAGAAATGGAAATTGAAAGTCTTGGTGGCACTTCACCACAAAAAATTGATGTTAGAGTTATAGCTGCAACTAATAAGGATCTATCTTCTATGATAAAAGATAAAACCTTTAGAGAGGATTTATTTTATAGACTTAATGTTATTCCTATTACCTTACCTCCCCTTAGGGAAAGAAAAGAAGATATAGAACCTTTAGTTGAGCACTTTATCATAAAATTGAATAAAAAATTAGATAAAAACATTCTTGAAGTGAATAAAAAGGGTCTTTCTTTACTTCAAGAGTATCACTGGCCTGGCAATATTCGTGAACTTGAAAACATAATTGAAAGGGCTATAAACCTTTGTGAAGGAGTTATAATTACACAAGAAGACTTCCCTATATATATTCAAAAAGACCTTGAAAAAGAAACCACTTTAATTAATACTCCAAATGGGGAAATCTTAAACTTTCAAGAATACGAAAAAGAAATAATAAAACTTGCTATGAAAAAATATAAAAGTTTTAATAAGGCAGGAAAAGCGCTAGGACTTACCCACAGAACTGTATCTTTAAAGTGCAAAAAATATGATATTTCTGTGGATTAATTGTTAATTTAAACTTTTAATGAATTATAAGCTATGTTTAAAAGATTATTTTATGTTACTTAAAGTGACTTAACTCATACTTAAAGAGTATTTTAAATTAAAAGGACTTAACTTATACTTTAAAAGCACTTTAAATTATGATGACGTAACTTATTACTTTAAATTATAAGTACTGAGCCTATACTTAAAGAATACTTTAAGTATAGGCTCAGTACTTTGAAATTTTAAAAGTTAATTAAATCATTAAATTCTTTGTACTTTCTAACATTATTAAAATCCGTTTCTTCCTTTGCTGCCTCTTTTACTTTAGGATCTAATTCTATTGCCTTTTCCATAGATCTTAAAGTGTTTTCTAAGTCTCCATACCTACCATATATACTAGCCTTTCCATAATAGCTCCATACATAGTCTTCAATCTCTAAGGCCTCATCATATAATTTTAGAGATTCCTCATACTTTCCAAATAGTTCATAAATTAAAGCTTTATTAAATCTTGAGTAACCAAAGTCTGGATTTATCTCTAAAGATTTATCTATATACTCTAAGCCTTTTTCAAAATTACCTTTGTAGCCTGTAGCTATACCTTTTATATTATAGGCTTTATAATTATTTTCATCTAAATCTATAACTTCATCACACTTTTGTATGGCTTCATCATATTTTCCATCATAAAACTTAGCCAAGGCTTCTTCGTTTTTGCTATCTAATTCTTTATTTTTCTCATTAGTTGCAATAATTTTAGCATTTTCATCTTTCTTTTCTTTTAAAATAATCTCTTGCTCTTCTTCTATTTTCTCTAACTTAATCCCTTCTTCATACCTTGTATAAGATATTACAAACACAGCTAAAAAAGTTAATACTGTAAATAGCCTAATCTTTATTTTTACATCTTTATTCATATGCATTTTTTACCCCTTCTAATTCATTGATAAAAAATTTCTTTTTTATTTCTTCTAAGAATATTGTAACGGCTAAAATGTCTGCACTTCCACCAGGACTAATTTTCCTTTTAATAAAGTCTTCTTCTAGAGACATTATTTCTTTTATTCCTTCTTCTTTGCACATTCCTCCAAGATCTAATATATACTTTGATCTTTCCTTTACTTCATTTAGTGTATCTATTGAATGTCTATATAGTATAGTTGTATCATCACAATATTGCATTATTCCAATAAGTGTATTTACTATTCTATCTTTATGTACTAATAACTTATTTTCTTCATAAAAGGGAAGTGAATAATTAAAAACTAATGGAAGGCCTTTTTCAACTTCTTTGCGAACTCCCTTTATTCCATATTTTAAATATAACTTTTCACCATGAGATAGATCTTTTTTCAAGTTAATATCTTTAAAATCTTTCTTTGTAATTCCTATGGTCATAGCTTTCATATTACCTTGAATTGATTTAAAATCTTGATTTTCATAAAGAGTTTTGGATACTGCAGCTACAGTTATACCCATAACAAATAACATACCCTTATGAGTATTTATTCCTGAAGTTTTTAAAAACATTTCCTTTTCTGCCTCTATGCCTATGTCCCTTATATTTTTAAATATTTCTTCATGGCTTTTATTAGAATAACCTTCCTTAGAAAAAAGTAACATGAACTTTATAAGTGCAGTTGTACTATCTATGAATTTATAATAATCCATATCACTATGTGACCCTGAATTAATTGGTGATACAAGCCCTGGTTTAGGGTAGGTTAAAACCTCATATAACATTGCTTGCACTGCAAGCTCTCCTATGCTAAAGGATATGAGTCCTATTTCATCTTTAGCCTTCATTTACAGCCCCCTTGAACCATTTATAACTTTTCTCTATGTAATCTACTACATCTTTAAATTCATGGTTTTCTGATCTTACACAAATCATAGCATTTTCATCACATATAAAACATCGTCTTGGAGCTTTACCTAATATTTTTCGAGATATACTCTTTTTATCATCACTAGAATATACATCTATATCAACACATCTACCTAAAGGATGATTGTCTTCAATTTCAACACACATCTTTTTAACCTCTAAAGATTCTTTATCTAAAATCATAGTAATATTAGGTCCCTCTGCTGTTATTGTGATAAGCTTAAATACATTTACACTGCCAAACATAGCATCTAAAAGTTTGTCCATAACCATTATTATTCCTTGTGATGTACTATTATCTTTCATTATCCCTGGATAGTTTACCCTTATAAAGACTAATGTTTTATCGAATCTATCCAAAAGTTCTTCTTGGAAACTTACCCTTTTTTCCCTCTCTACTAAAATATCCTCTTTAGTGTAATTCATATTTTTTTCGAAGACTTAACTTATGTTATATCTCCTGCTATCTCCTTTCCAATTTCAGTTTGTAAAAACTCTAAAGTCACACTTGGAAGAAGGGCTTCTAACTTATTAATATCCCCATTCTTTATTAATGTTCTAACTTTAGAGGCACTTATTGCTTCACCATCTATAGACATTCTAGGTATTACAGTTAAATCAATATTAAACCTTTCTAATTGTTTAAGTAAGGAATCATTATAGGCACTTGTTACGTTACAATAGGGCTCTTCGCCTACAAATCTTCTCTCTATATTTAATTCTTTACAAAAATACTTTGCAAATATACCTGCATCTATATCTGTATATGTTTTTAATATATCATCCTCTTTTTTTAAGAAATATGTAGGAAATGTAGCCAAAGATATAATATACTCCCCGCCCCTAATAACCTTAACATTATTCAAATCAAAAGTTCCGTCTTTAACCATATTATATCGACTTTCAAATGGAAAAACTGACTTATCCTCTTCTACTACAAATACCAAAACCTCGTTTGAAACCTTTGAAGCCTCTTCAATTAAGTATCGGTGACCTTTGGTGAAAGGATTGCAATTCATAACCAAAGCAGATCTTGATTTAGTAATATCTATATTATGCTTTTTGATAAGCTTTTTAATATGATCATGAATATCATATATACCACTTTCAAGCAAGGCTGCCTTTTGTGCTTTATATAAAAGCTTAAATCCTAAAGATGAGAATATATCTATATTTTCAGGTTTTGTAAATATAAAGCTATGATATATTTCTTCATAAAACAACCTATCTAAAATTGAGTTTACGAGCATTGCAGTAATTCCTTCACCTTGTAACTTATGATTTATAGCAAAACCTTTTAAGATATTTTTACCCTTAGATGCTGTAGCTACTATATCACCTTTTCCCCTTAAAACTACTGTATAATCTATATCTTTTTCGTAATTTAAGTTAAAGGTATTTAAAAATCTTTTAACTTCATTTCTTTCTTCTTCATTGTTAATATCAATAATTTCTATTTGCAATCCATCCATTTGAATCACCTATTCCTATTTTTAATAATTTAATTTTAGCTATATATTTTCAAAAAAGCAGATGAATAAATATAACAGTTTATTTAATCATTTAAACTTTTTTAGTTTAAGTAATATAACTATTTTAGTTTTAGAAGGAGACTTAAACTCCATCTAAAACTTATTTTTCTATCTATTCTTTCGTTTTTCTAATAACGTCTATCACAGTTCCATCTCTGTATTCAACTACTGCTACTATATCTTCTTTTAATTCTATATCTTTTGGTTTTCCTGTTAACTCTTCACATATATCTTTTAGCTTTTCTATAGTCATTATAGGAAGATTTGTTCCTTTTAATTTTTCTATTAAATCCTGCCTTCTTGGGTTTATTGCAATACCTCTTTCTGTTACTAAAACATCTATGGTTTCTCCTGGAGTATTAACTGTTGTAATCTTATCTCTAATTAAAGGTAGTCTTGCCTTCATAAGATTAGAAACTATTATTGTAAGTTTAGCTCCTGCTGCTGTATCGCTGTGTCCTCCTGATCCTCCCATTATAGTTCCATCTGATGCTGTTGTAACATTTACATTGAAATTTGTGTCTATTTCTGTAGCTCCTAAAATAACAATATCTAGCTTATTTACTACAGCTCCTTTATTATGAGGATTCCCATACATAGATGCTGACATTCTTTGATGTTTATGGCTTGTAGAATAAGACTCCACTGCCTTTAAATCAAAACATTGCACATCAAATAAGTATTGAAATAACCCTTCTCTGAACATATCTACAATATATCCTGTTATTCCACCTGAAGCAAAGCTGCCTTTTATATTATCTCTTATCATTATATCTTTTAATTCCTGTGCTACAGCAAGTGATATACCCCCAGCACCTGTTTGAAAGGACATTCCATCCTTAATTAATCCGGAAGCTTCCATAACCCCTGCAGCCATTTTAGCTATTTTAAGTCCCACAGGATCTTTAGTTATCTTTGTTGTTCCTGAAACTATGCCTTCAGGATCACCTATAGAATCTACAACTACAACATAATCTACATAGATTTGACTTATTTCAATAGGACAGTTTGGATAAGGAACTATAGTATCTGTAATAGCTATAACCTTATCTGCATACTCTGCATCTGCTATAGCGTAACCTAAAGCTCCACAAGCGGATTTCCCATTTAGTCCATTTATATTTCCATAATCATCGGAGGTTGGTGCTGCAATAAATGCCACATCTATTTTTACATCACCACTTTCAATAGCCCTTCCTCTACCTCCATGTGTTTGCATTATAGCTGGATTTTTTAAACCACCTTCTGAAATGCACTTAGCCACAGGTCCTGAGATATAACTTGCTATTATGTTTGTTACTATGCCTTTTTTTATATATTCTACTAAGGGTGCATGTACTGGAAATATAGCACTTGCAGCCACAGTTAAATCTTTTACTCCTCTTTCAGCTATTTTCTCTAAAAGCATGTTAAATACCTTATCACCATTTCTTAAATGATGATGAAAGGATATTGTCATACCGTCTTTTATATCTACCTTGTCTAAAGCTTCATCTATAGACTCTAAAATCTTTTTATCCTCTGGTCCTACAGAACTTTCTTTAACTGAGATCTTTCTTTTTACTATTGAATTTTGATATGCTCCATTAAATGGAACCACACTTCCATAACCTTCTATATATTCTGGAATATCTCTTTCTATATAGTTATTCATAAGTCTATCCCACCTTTTTTGATTGTTTTATTATATAAGATTTAATAATTTAGCTAGTTCTACAGTTGTTGTTGCTCTATTTATTATAGGCGCATCTATCATCTTTCCATCTAAAGAAAACACACCTTTTCCTTCTCTTTCAGCTTGTTCCATAGCCTTTAACACTCTTAATGCGTGATTTACCTCTTCTTTTGTAGGTGCAAAAACACTATGTATACTGTCTATTTGTCTTGGGTTTATTGCAGACTTTCCAGTAAGTCCAAGACCTTTTGCTTTTAATGTATCTTTTTCTAATCCTTCAAAGTCATTAGTATCTGTAAAAGGAGTATCTATAGAATCTATTTTAAAGGCTCTACATACTGTAGCTACCCTATTTCTCGCATAAAATATTTCTTCTCCATCTTTTGTTCTCTTTATACCTAAATCAGAGGTCAAGTCTTCTCCACCTAATAAAATAGCAACTACTCTGTTTGAAGCGTTTATTACATTATATACAGTTTCAAGTCCAAAAGCTGTTTCTATAAGTGGTATTATCTTTATAGAACCTTTTTCAAACCCTTCTTCTTCTTCTATTTTATTCAATATTTCATGAGCTTCTCTTATTTCATTTTCATCAGCCTTTGGTACCATTATACTGTCAGGCTTAGTTCTTGCTATACCATCTAAATCTAAATGGCCAAACTCTGTATCTAGTGGATTAATTCTAACTACCACCTCTACAGATGAGTAATCCACATTTTTTATAGCTTCTCTAACCAATACTCTAGCACTATCTTTTTCTGTTATGCTTACTGCATCTTCTAAGTCTAAAATTATAGAATCAGCACCTAGTATAGCTGCATTTTGAAGCATCCCTGGATTATTTCCAGGCATAAAAAGCATAGTTCTTCTTAATTTTTTCATTTGAAATACACCTCACAATATTGTTTCTTATAATTATTTTACTACTTTTCCATAGCTCTTTTTATTGCAGTTTCTACTCTTGCCTTTATGGTATAATCTAATGCACCTTTGTCCTGTGCCTTTAAGCTTACAGATTCAATCTTTAAATCTTTTAATGTTTCCTCTATAACTTTTAATATTTGGTCTCCAAATTGCTTCATTACTATACTTTCTAACTTAATATCTACAGTATCCGCTTCATTTGGGGATACCATTATAAATACATCATTAGATTCTAAAGTTCCTGCCTTTGCCACCTTAGAAATTTTCATAAAAATCACTCCTCTTATAAAAAAGGTTCATTAATTTAAATACTTATTTTAACCTCTTTGTTTGTTTTATTTACCCATAACTAAAAGATATTAATAAATTCGTCTAGCTATGGGTAAGGTGTTCTAATAGTAAGATAATATTTTTTTATAATTAAATATAATATCTACCTTAAAGTTACTTTAAACTATCTAAATAAGCTTGTTGTCCTATCTTATATAGGTTATTACCTTCGCTATCTATAACTACCACTACAGGTAGATCCTTCACTGTGAGCTTTCTTATAGCCTCTGCTCCTAAATCTTCGTAGGCAACCATTTCAGCTTCTTCTACAGATTTTCCTATTAGAGCAGCTGCTCCACCTATAGCTGCAAAGTAAACTGCATTATTTTTTATTAATGAGTCTACTACGTCTTTACTTCTAAGTCCTTTACCTATCATCCCTTTAAGACCTTTATCTAAAAGTCTTGGGGCATAAGGATCCATTCTATAACTAGTAGTAGGCCCTGCTGATCCTAGCGCCATTCCTGGCTTTGCAGGACTTGGTCCTACATAGTATATTATTGCGTCTTTTAAATCTAATGGAAGTTCTTTTCCTTCATCTAAAAGATCTACTAATCTTTTATGAGCAGCATCTCTAGCTGTATAGATAGTTCCACTTATAAGCACACTATCTCCAGCCTTAAGACCTTTAACCTTTTCTTTTGTAAGTGGGGTTGTTATCTTCTTTTCCATACTTATTTCCTCCTATAATTCTATTTCAGCATGTCTTGTAGCATGGCAATTTATATTAACAGCTACCGGAAGCCCTGCTATATGAGTTGCATAAGTTTCAATATTTACAGCTAAAGCTGTGCTTCTTCCTCCAAAACCTTGGGGTCCTATGCCTAAAGCATTTATACTCTCCATTAATTCTCTTTCTAAATCTGCATAATAAGGATTTGGATTTCTTTCTGATGTAAGTCTAATTAATGCCTTCTTAGCCAAATTAGCTGACTTATCAAAAGTACCACCTATACCTACACCTACTATTATAGGTGGACATGGATTAGGACCTGCCTCTTTAACTACCTTTATTACGAAGTCTTTAACTCCTTTTACTCCATCTGCAGGCCTTAGCATCTTTAATTGACTCATGTTTTCTGACCCAAATCCTTTAGGAGCCACAGTTATCTTAAGTTTATCTCCTGGAACTATATTATAATATAAGATTCCTGGAGTATTATCCTTTGTATTTACTCTATTTAGCGGATCGCTAACCACAGATTTTCTTAAGTACCCTTCTGCATACCCTTGCCTTATACCTTCATTAATAGCCTCTTCTAAGTTTCCTCCAACTACATGAACATCTTGACCCATATCTACAAACACACAAGTCATTCCTGTATCTTGACACATAGGCATTCTTTGATTTTTAGCTATGTCTGCATTTATTAATATTTTATCTAAAATATCTTTTGCAATAGCCCAGGTTTCTTTTTCATAGGCTTCTTTTAATCTATTTCTAACATCCTCTGATAAATAATAGTTAGAATCTATACATAGATTTCTTACTGCATTAGTTATATCTGACACATGAACTTCTTTCATATTAAACACTCCTTTAAATATCCTTGTACAAGTTTAAACCTTACTTGTAACAACTGATTTTTATATATTTTTTTTAAATCTATCTTCTGCCTATAT
The DNA here is from genome assembly GCF_000703125.1 of Clostridium algidicarnis. Lineage (NCBI taxonomy): Bacteria > Bacillati > Bacillota > Clostridia > Eubacteriales > Clostridiaceae > Clostridium > Clostridium algidicarnis. The sequence goes on from NZ_JNLN01000001.1 coordinate 687,338, forward strand.
TATACCCTTTTATTAGCCTTAAATATTGAAAATACATTGAATTTTATATAGTATTAACGTTTTTAATATATAATAAGTTATTACAAGTATTAAAGGCTCTATAATTTATCATTAATTGGATAAAGGCAGTTTAATAATTAAACTGCCTTATGTGAAATTTAAATCACTTATTTATTTCTTCTATTAACAAGGGCAACTACTCTATTCATCTCATTGTTTACTATCATATATCCTTCATCTACACCCATTCCTGGTTTAGCTAAGCATTGGTCCGCTCCACAAGCCATAGCAATGTTAGTGCAAACTTCTGAGGATCTATTAGTTTCGTTACAAGTTCCTCCTGAATAAGCCCCAATTCCTTTTTTCTTGCAGTATAATATAGCTTCTATTATGTTATTAACTCCTCCAAGATCTGGAGTCTTTATTTGAAGCATATGTCCTGAGTTGTTATCAGCAAATAAAACTACATCATCATAAGTATTACACCATTCATCTGCAACTATTTCTACATTAATATTTTTCTTATCAAGCTCAATTCTTAAATCTCTAAGAGCTTCCATTTGTTTTATTCTATCATCTACATCCATAGGTCCTTCTATTCTTAAATGGAATGGTTTTGCGGTTTCTTCTAATACTTTAAAGTACTCAACCATTTTTCCCATATCATTGTTAAAAGCTACACCTATAGTTCCATAAACATCTATATGAAATATTGGATTATAATCTTCTGAGCTTCTTACCTTTAAAACTCTATCTCTTAACCATTCAACATATGCAATAAGTTTTTCTCCACTTTCTCCAAGCTTTTCTTTTACATTATTGAAAAGAGCATGTGGTAAAACATCTGCACCTTTGATTATCATTTTGTCAGCATTTGTATATCTATCGTCTCCTGATTGAGTAAATATAGGAATTCTTTTTATATTAACTCCTGTATTGTATTCTTCTTTAACTACCTCAGCCATAGTGATCTTTTTAGATTTTGCTACTGCATCTAATATAGCTTGAGTTACTCCATATCTTATTGCTGTATGTAGTCTTTTACCATTAACATTCATCTTATCAAATTCTTCTGCTAAGTCTTTAAAACTATTTAAATCTCTACCTATTAATTTTGGTGCAATTTCTTTTTCTATTAAAGGTATGAATTCTTCTGCTAAAAATAAAGGATCTCTTCCACCTGCACCTGAATATTGTACTGCTGCACAATCTCCATGAGCCACCTGTCCGTCTTCTAATATAAACATAACTGATATAGACTCACCTGCTTGTCTTATAGCGTCAAAACCTTCTGTAACAGGTTCTCCTATATAAGTAAATCCATCATGTTCTACTCCATTTTTTATAGCTCTTTGGTCATCAAAATAAAATCCTGTTCTTCCAGCTGAACAAACAACATCAACAATTTTCATTTTACGCCCTCTTTTCAATTATTTTTATCTTTTAAAAAGATATTTTTTATTTGTCTTTACATTAATACTTTATATTCATCCTTTTATTTTGGATAAACTATCTCTATTTTTTATCTGGTCTACCTATTAGAACTCCTTTGCCTACTGCAAATATATCATCTATGGTCATTTGGAATCCAATTTCTCTATTCTCATATTTGGCTCTTTCTTCTAACTTCTTCATATTAAAGTTCATAATATCCTGAGTGAAAGGAACATTTCCAAATTTAAGATACCTTACAGCTCCGTTATTATCTCTAGCTGGCATCATTTTACCATTATTATATTTACTAGGTGCAAAAGGTATATCTACAATTCCTGCCTGGAATCCTTTTACAGTACCTATTGCAAGATCGCCATTACCTAGTTCAAACAATTTATCTACCATACATTTAGTTTCTGCTTTTATTATATTAATTTCAGTTTGTAACTCTTTTGACATAGGCATCTTTTGTCCTCTTAGTAAATTAAGAGTTACCTTTGTAGCCTTTATGCCCGCTGCATTAGCTTCTTTAGTTGGAACTCCTATAGCTTCATGAGGAGTTTTAACTATTACCTTTGTAGCTCCTGCAAGGGCGGCTGCTGCAGCTCCTGTGGATATTACTCCAAAAGCTTTAGATTCATCTGCTGGGAATCCGCCCATCCATTGATGGAAAACTGTAGTTATATATACATCATTATATCCATTAGCCTTTAAATATTCATCAGTCTGCTCCTCTAAAGCTCTTATAGCTGCTACGTCTTGAATAAGATTTCCACACTGTCCATATCCCACAGTTATGTTTTTAACGCCTTGTTCTGCTGCAAATAAAGCCTCAACTATAGCTACTGCATTAGAAGTACTTGGTGGTACCAAAGTTCCTGTAAGTGGTCCAAAGGGTTCTCTGTTAATCGATATGCCTTGTTCTTCATAGAATCCTGCAAGCCTATCGCAATATTGCCAATCTAATAAAGTTCTTTCTATACTTACACTTTTTGCATAAGGTATATTATAAGATATTCCTCCACCTTCATTAGAAGTCCAACCAGATGCATGAGTAATCTCAGCAAGGAGCCTGCCATCTGGAGTACCATGTCTTGATTCTATAGGTAGGTTAATTGCTTCAAAAACTTCCCTACAACCATGAACACCATGATTTACTCCTGGAAATCCATTTAATAGTGATCTATTTGCAAGCTTACTTTCCTTTATTCCAATTTCACATTCATCATATCTATTTTGTCTTGTATAACTGTCTATTGTTGAAGGTAGTAAGTCAGCCCCACCTTCATCTTGAAGATAAGTTAAAAGTTTTATATGAGCATCTATAAGTGCAACACCTGCTCTTGGTTGTGCCAATGTTACTCCCTCTTCTTTAGCTTTCATAAGTTTTTTAGGAAAGCTTTTATGATCTGGAACCTTTTTTAAAAAATCTACTGCCTCTTGAAGATCTACTTCTTTGCCGGTTGGCCATTGATTTAAAACCTGTTCTCTTTCTTTAAAAAACTCTTCCTCTGTCCACTTTTTATTTTTTAATCCCACTTTTTGTACCTGCCCTTCTTAAATTTATACCTACAATAAAAATTTAACTAAAATTCACCGTTACAGTGGTTATCAAAGCTTTGTGCATCCTTAAACTGTTGTTTAAATAATTCTATCTTTTTTTCATCAATATAATCATTTTCTTCATCTTTTTTATAATCTATTTCTACTAAATACTTTTTCATTATTCTTACAGCTAAATCTGGCAATTCTTCTGCAAGTAATCCCATAGATGAAAGTATATAAGTTTTATCTAATAATAACTTTGATCTTTGAGGTCTTAAGGAATTTAAATTTTCTTTAGAAAATGTCCCTGCTTGTAATATATTGCCTGAATCTTTACTGTGAACTAAAACTCCACCTGTTCCTATCATATATTTCACTTCCATAAGATCTTTTCCATATTGAGTGTATACAACCCCTAAAGGTGAGTAAACTGGTTCTACATATCCACAGTGTCTTTCCATGGCAAGCTCTGTTGCTATACGCGCCATGGACTCATCAAAATCTACCTCATCTTCAGTTTTAGGTATCATCATTATATCTTTAGATCTTAGTCTACAGTTTTCTTCTACATCCAAATCTTTATTTTTAAGACTTTTTTTGATTTTTCTAGTTCCTGCTGCCTCCCATAAGGATAATGCAGAGTACCTCATGCCAAGATCACCCTCAACAGTTCTTTTTGCAAAGGGTTCTTCAAGCCCTCTAAGTGTAACTCCGGCTTTTGTTGGTTCACCATCTGCTATAGAGTGTACATCGGTAGTCGCACCACCAATGTCTATAACAACAATTTCCCCTATTCCCTCTTCTTTATCACTGCCCTCGCTTAATACCCTTGCCGCTTTAAGTACAGCAGCAGGGGTTGGCATAAGTATTCCATTTACATACTCTTCTGCATTAGAAAGGCCCTTTGCATCCACTATTCTATTCATGAATATCTTTCTTATCTCTTCTCTTGCTGGCTCTACATTTAATGAATTTAATTTAGGCATAACATTTTCAGTAATAAAATAAGGTGTTTTAGCCTCATCAAATAATTCACTTATATCATCGTTAGCACCTTTATTTCCAGCTACTACAACTGGAATATTAATTCCATGTTTCACAATCATTTTAGCGTTATGTATTATACATTCTTTGTTTCCACCATCTGTGCCCCCTGCAAGTAGAATAATGTCTATGTCAGATTTTTTGATTTCTTTCATCTCTATATTTGTGAGTTCATAGCTATAAGTTTTTAGTACCCTTGCTCCTGCACCTAATGCTGCCCTTTTAGCAGCTTCAGCTGTAAGTTCCGGCACAAGTCCTATAGCTATCATCTTTAGCCCACCTGCTGCTGATGAGCAAGCAAGTCTTCTTACAAAATTAACTTCTTTACCTTGTAAATCTTTTAATAATTTATCATAGGCCTTATTAAAGCCTATCATTATATCATCTTCTATTGTAGTTATATCCTTAGATGTAGCCAATATCTCTTCATTTTTAATATCTATGGCTGTAAGCTTTGTATATGTGCTCCCAAAGTCTATTAATAAATATGCATCCATTAACATCACATCCATTTATTTTTTAGTTTTCTTCTAAGTTTAAGTCTTCTCTCAAGCACTTTATTGTAGTATCTACAGATGTTCCTGGAGGAAATACCCTGTTAAATCCCATATCTTTGAATCTTTTTTCAACCTCTGGCCAATTTTGTTTTCCAACTACTATATTTCCACCTACATATAAGATTATATTTTTAAGTCCAGACTCTTCGCATTTTTCTCTCATTCCTCTACAATCCATCTCACCATGTCCATAGAGAGAAGATACTACTATAACGTCAGCATTTGTTTCTACAGCTGCATTTATAAAATCTTCTTGTGGTGATAATACCCCTATGTTTTCAACCTTAAAACCAGCTTCAGACAAAGCATAGTCTAAAATCTTATTTCCTACTGCATGACAGTCTGAACCGATTACTCCAAGAACTAATCTTTTTTCTTCCATTTTATAAGCCTCCTAAAAATAATAATGAAATTAAATGATTTCTTTTTATTTTTATTTTAATTGTAAGTTAAATCTTTTTATTATTAATATTTATGAAATAATTTACAACTATTAACTTTTATAATTTATTTCTAGTATTTTAGACCTTAATGCTTTTACAGATCCTTCGTCTAAATTATATATGAATTTAATTATATCTTTATCATCATTATTTAATCTTTTTGTTTCTTTAAATCTTCCTGGTGAAACAATTATTACTTCTGATTCCTCTATAAGCTCTTTTATTTCTTCTAAATTCTGTGTATTTGTGTATTTTATATTTATACCTCCGAGTCCCGCGCTTTCTAAAGCGCCTTTTATCTTAAACATAAATTCTTCAGATATACACAAAAACCCGAACTTTGTTCCTTCTTTATACCTTGCTATTTTTACGATGGTTTCTAAATCTGCGTTAATGGCCACTCCAAATATTTCCTTGTGAAATCCTTCTATAAGCTTATTTACTTCATTAACATGATTAAATGTTGATATAACCACTTGAGCCTCTTTTAATAATGTTAATGTTTCTTCATCCATCTTTTTAAGTTCTCCTATAGTTAATGGTACAACATTCATATTCATAGCTTCACTTAATTCTTTACTAAACATTCTAGATTGCTCTGTATTGCATTCTACATAAATACCTTTAAGTTCTTTCATAAAATCTGATTTTTCTTTAACTCTTGTACTTACTATTTCCAAAAACTCGTCAATATTCATACCAGCTTCTAAAGCTTCTTCTATTCCTATATCTACAAATCTAACTATTTTATCTCTAACGTTTTGTTCCTTCCAAGGCTTGGCTTCTTCTGCTACAAATGTTCCTTTCCCTTGATAAGATTTTAAAACGCCTTCCTTTTCTAATTCTTTATAGGCAGTACTTATTGTATTTCTACTTACCTTTAGATTTTCCGATAATTCTCTTTCTGTTGGCATCTTTGTTCCAACCTTGAGAGAGCCACTTCTAATATGATACATTATTTGCTTTTTTACTTGCAAATACAGTGGAATGCCACTTTTTTTAGTTATCACTATGTTTATTTTAATTCGCCTCCAAGATCTATTGGACTAATGGATTGAACCACCGATTAAATAATATCACAATGCACGAGTCCAATCAATACGTTTTCATAACTTATTTAATACTTTAGTAACCTTTATAATATGTATCTTTTATTAAAGCTTTCTTAATATTATTATATTAATAATATATGCCTTCATAAATCTTCTATTAATAAAATAAACACTTAATTTTAAGTTTATCCATTATTTAACCACTTATTATTATTAATATATTTTTATTATTAATTTAAATACTGAAAATTATTTAACATACTTTATAAGTTTTAATAATATATTTTAATAATATAAGTAAGTTCACTTTATGTAGGAGAGTTAAATGAATGCAGATAAATTATTTGATTATATTATAAAAATTTTAATTGCCGTCTTAATAATCATCATTTTATTTAATATATATACATATATTAATTATAAAAAGAAATATGTTCCTAATAATAGTATAAATGTATCTCCAATAACTGGTGAAATAATTACTAATGTTTATAATGAGGATACACTACCCATTTCAGTTAATTATACTGATATTTATGAAAATGATTCGATTTGTGGTCTAGGTAAAGCTGACATTATTTATGAGTTTATAGATAAAAATCAAAAACTTAATTATAATGCTATATTTTATAGCAACATACCCAATAATAATTACCCAATATCATCAATTCGCACCAGCAAATTAGATTCAATTCCAAGTTTTAATTTTAAAGATGCGGTTGACGTTGACTCTAATTTAATAAATGCTGAATATTTATTTATAAACCTTAATAATCTTTATACTTCTAATTTTATATATAAAGATGGGGTATATGAACACTTTTTAGGAAGTGTTCCTCATGTAGATAGCTTAGATAAAGAAATCATAAAAGCCACCAATGTAGTAGTTCAATTTGTAGATGATCCCATATCCTTTCAGAGTTCTAACAAAAATGATTCAGGCCATGGAATGTTATTTGCAAGTGGAAAAGCATTAAATATGAAATGGGTTAAAGATAATAATAAAACTTCTATATACGATTCTAATGAGGTACCACTTTCTATAGTTAGAGGTAATACTTGGTGGGTGATTATAGATAAAAGTAATTCTTTAATTTATAAATAATTTAACATATTCTATAATACTAAAAATATTAAAGACATGAATATAAGGTTCATTCTTAAAATATTAAGAATGAACCTTTATTTATATATATTTAAATTTTAAATTATTAAATTTAAAACTACATTTTATAACTTGAATCTTTAACTATATTTTATAGCTTAAGTGTTTAATTCTATTTTACCCCTTAAAATTTTAACTCTATTTTTAATTGTTATAATACTTATTTACAGCTTTTGTTATAGCTTTAGCAATACTCTCTTGATATTCTGATGTTCTAAGCTTAGCCTCTTCTTCTATATTTGATAAAAATCCACATTCAATTATTACACAGGGCGCTTTATACCCATCTCTTAATATTTTGTAAGTATCTCCTGCAGCTTTTTCATTTCTATTGTTATTAGGATTTAATTCTTCTTTTAATGTATCTTGAAGTATCTTTGCAAAATCTTTACTTTCTTTGTAATCTGAATACCATACTTGTGCACCTGAATACTTTATTTGAGGGAACATATTTAAATGTATGCTTAGGAACATATCGCATTTTGTCTTATCCTTCATTACGCATCTATTATTAAGATCTTGATTCTTTTTCTCTCTTACTGTACCTTTATCCTCATATAATCCTTTATCTTCCTCTCTTGTAATGTAAACCTGGTATCCTTCCTTTTCTAAACTTTCTTTTAAAAACTTACTTATGCTTAAATTAATATCTTTTTCTAAAGTTCCACTTTTTGACACAGCTCCGCCATCTATTCCTCCATGACCTGGATCTATAAGTATAATTTTATTTTTGTTTTCTAGAGCTTCTGTTTTGTAGGTAAAAGGTGTTATAGCTAAAATTAATGTAAGAATAAACATTAACCTAAAAGTTAATTTGTAAATACTTTTTAGTTTTATATATTTCACAGATATTCACCTCCATCTATTTTAAAATTATTATTAAATACATCATCCTATATATTGTTCCCATAATAATATATTTTAATTAAAAATCAACTATCTTTTAAATGAAAAAAAATCAGCTATCTTTTAAATTAAAAGCAACTGATTTTATACCTATATATTATCTAAGTATACTTGCATTTATATTTTCACCTATGTTTGTAGAATGATCGCCTATTCTTTCAAGATTACTAATTATATCTAAATATACAGCTCCAGCAGTTGCTGTACATGTACCCTGATTTAATCTTCTTATATGAGACGATCTAAATTCTCTTTCTAATGTATCTATTCTTTGTTCCACATTTAATAATTCTTCAACTTTGTTTGGATCATTATTTTCATAACTCTCTATTGCAAGTTGTAATGAATGGATAGTATAATCATACATCTGTTTAAGCTCTTCTAATGCTTCATCCGTATATTCTAATTTCTTTATTATCTTTTCGCTTGTTAAATCTGCAATATTTTCTGCATGATCCCCTATACGTTCTATATCATTTACAACATGAAAAGTAGACGCGATAATTCCTTTTTGCTTATCTGAAACTTCAGTTTTTGAAAGTTTCACTAAATATGTAGTTATTTCTTGTTCTAAAATATTTATTATTTTTTCATTTTTATAAACTTTTTCAACTAATTTTTCATCATCACTTTCAAAGGCTTTGATAGCAATTTCAACATTTTCCTTAGCCTTATTTGCCATTCTTAAAACTTCTTTTATAACTTGTCCTAGTGCTATTACTGGTGTTTCTAAAAGCCTGTCATCTATAAATTTAGCTCCAACCTTTTCTATTTCGTCTTCTCCTTTTATAACTTTGTTTGCTATAAGTATTAAATAATTACTCAAAGGAAGTAATATTATAGTGTTTGTTATATTAAAAACTGCATGCGCATTTGCTATTTGTCTTTGTGTGTTTAGTGGACTAATGTATTGAACTAGTTGTGCTAAAGGTCCTCTTAGTGGAATGAATATTAATGTACCTATAACATTAAAACACAAATGTATAATAGCGGCTTTTCTGGCTGTTTTAGAAGTTCCTATACTCGCTAATAGTGCTGTAACACAAGTACCTATATTACATCCTAAGATTACAGGAATGGCTATAGACATATCAATACTACCTGTGCCTGCTAACGCTATAAGTATACCTGTTGTTGCCGAAGAGCTTTGCACTACAGCTGTCATAGCTAATCCTGCTACAATACCAATTGCCCAATTATCGCCTATGGCAATAATTAAATCTTTAAATTGTTGAGACTGTGCGATTGGTTTCATTGCATCTCCCATTATTCCCATACCCATAAATAATATTCCGAATCCTAATATTATGTTACCAAACTCTCTTCTTTTTGTAGACTTCGAAAACATTACTATGGCTACACCTATACCTACAAATATTGGGGCTATTGTATCTAACTTAAATGCTACTAACTGTGCAGTTACAGTAGTACCTATATTAGCTCCCATTATAACTCCTACTGCTTGGGATAAGTTCATAAGTCCAGCATTAACAAATCCTACTACCATTACTGTAGTAGCACTACTACTTTGAACTACAGCTGTTACTACTGCACCTACTAGTACACCCATAAACTTATTAGAAGTAGCTTTTTCTAATATACTTTTTAGCCCTTCACCAGCTGCGTTTTCTAATCCATCTCCCATAAGTTTCATACCATACAAAAATAAACCTAGACCACCTATTAATCCAATTATAATTGCCATTGTATTCAAACCATATTCCCCCATTATAAATTACTTTTATCTTAGAAATAATACAGTATATTTTTATGTATGTTAAGAGAATCTCATAACTTTTAACCTAATCTTAATATAAGCATACATTTTTTGTAATTCAATTATCTGTTTAATAAAATAACACCCTTTTAATTATAAATTATTAGTTTTGACTATATTCCACTATTTTATCAAGCATTTATAAATATTTACTTAATGAAGCTCAGATAGTCATAACTAATTCTTTTAAAAAGCTTTATATCACCAAGTAATAAGGTTAGCCATTAAAAAGGTTTAAGTCTTAATATGATGTAAATCCTGTAAACTTAAATAACTTAGGACTAAAAAAATAAAACCCCCAAACATTAATGTTTGCGGGTTTCGTGATTTTATAAATACTATCTCTTTGAAAATTGCGGTGATCTTCTAGCTTTCTTAAGACCGTATTTCTTTCTTTCTTTCATTCTTGGGTCTCTTGTTAAGAATCCTGCCTTCTTAAGTTCAGGTCTTAAATTTTCATCAGCTTTAACTAATGCTCTTGTAATACCGTGTCTTATAGCTCCGGCTTGACCTGTATATCCCCCACCGTGTACATTTACTAAAACATCAAATTTACCTTTAGTTTCAGTTAAAACCAATGGTTGGTTAGCTATAACCCTTAAAGTTTCTAATCCAAAAAATTCTTCTATGTCTCTGTTATTTATAGTTACTTTTCCTTCACCTGGTATAAGTCTTACTCTTGCTACAGCTTTCTTTCTTCTACCAGTTGCCATATATTGAACTTTAGCCATTTAAAATTTCCTCCTCTCGCGTCCTATTAGTATTTAAGTTCTAAAACTTCTGGCTTCTGTGCTTGTTGATCATGCTCAGAACCTCTGTATACTTTAAGTTTTCTTAATGTTTGTCTTCCAAGTACTCCTGTTGGAAGCATTCTTCTTACAGCCTCTTCAAATGCATATTCTGGCTTCTTTTTTAATACCTCTCTGTAAGGTGTTTCTTTTAATCCACCTGGATAAAATGAGTGATGTCTCAACATCTTTTGATCTAATTTCTTTCCAGTTAAAACTACCTTTTCAGCATTGATTACTATTACATAATCACCTGTATCAACATTTGGTGTGAATATTGGTTTGTGTTTTCCTCTTAATATAGATGCTACTTGGCTGGCAACTCTACCCAATGGTTTTCCTGCTGCATCAACTACATACCATTTTCTATCAACTTCTCCTGTTTTAGCTATGTATGATTTCATCTTTTTCCCTCCCTGAACTTCTTATATAAACTTTTTCGTTCTTCTATTTCTATGTGAAGATCCAACCTTCGTGGATCTTATACACTTAGCAAATATAGTTTTTTCAAACATTATCATTGTAATACAATCTTCCTGGTGTGTCAATGTATTTTATTAAATTAATAAAATACTTTTTCTAAACAAAGCCCTGATGATAAAACTGCTTTCCCTGCTTTAGATCTATCCTTTGATTCTATTATATCTCTTATCTGCTTTGGTGGCATTTTACCTTTTCCCACTTGAACTAAAGTACCTACTATTATTTTAACCATATTATATAAAAATCCATCTGCGGTTATATAGATCTTTATATAATCATTTTCTTTATATATTTCTATATCTTTAATAGTTCTAGTGCTAGTTTTAACGGAGCTTCCCATATTTTTAAATGCAGAGAAGTCTTGTTTTCCTAGAAAATATTTACTGGCTTCTATCATTATATCCACATTTAGGGGTTTCCTTACATGATATACATAATTTCTATATAATGCTGGAACGCTTTCCCTATTAAATATAGTGTAGGAGTACGTCTTTGCTACACAACTATATCTAGCATGGAATTCTTTTTCTACCTCTTCTGAACTTAATATAATTATGTCTTCTGGTAAATTTAGATTTATAACATTCTTAATTTTATCTGATGGTATTGTGGATTTAGTATGAAAGTTTAGTACAAAAGCTTTTGCATGTACTCCAGCATCTGTTCTACTACATCCTATTACATCTAAGCTTTCACCAGTTGATTTAAATATAGCCTCTTCAATTTTTTGTTGAATAGTCATAGCATTGTTTTGCCTTTGCCACCCACTATAATTTGTTCCATCGTACTCTACTATTAATTTTATATTTTTCATTATAATATCCAACTATATATAATATATTGCTATGGATAATGTTGCTAAAGAAAAATATATTATAGCAGCAACCAAATCAATACCTTGCATTTTAAGTTGTTTCATTCTAGTTCTACCTTCTCCACCCCTATAACATCTTGACTCCATAGCCATAGCAAGCTCATCTGCTCTTCTAAATGAACTTATAAATAGTGGCACAAGTAATGGAATTAATCCTTTTGCTTTGTTTATTATATTTCCACTATCAAAATCAGCACCCCTAGCCATCTGAGCCTTCATTATTTTATCAGTTTCATCCATTAGTGTAGGTATAAATCTTAATGCTATAGTCATCATCATTGCTAGTTCATGAGCAGGTAAACCTATCTTTTTAAAAGGGCTTAAAAGCCTTTCAATTCCATCTGTAAGTTCAATAGGTGATGTTGTTAATGTAAGTAACGATGTTCCAATTATCAAAAATATTAATCTTAATACCATAAAGCCTGCTGTACTTAATCCTTCTTTATATATCTTTATAAATTTCCATTGAAATACAAGTTCAGTACCCTCTACCATAAATAAATTTAAAATAGCTGTTACAACTATAAGTATAAAAACAGGTTTTAGACCTTTGTATAAATATGTGGGTGATAATTTTGCAACTGAAACCGTAGCTAATATAAATGCCACTACAAATATGTATCCACTAAAACTTTTGATTAGAAACAATTGGATTATAAATAATAATGATATTAATATTTTAGTCCTGGGGTCTAATTTATGAACAAAAGATTCCCCCGGTACATATTGTCCTATTGTAATATCTTTTATCATAAGTTCTTCCCCCTATAAGCTAGCTTTTTTGGTATTATCTAAATATTTTAAAACCGCTTTTTTAGCTTGATCAACTGTAAATATATCTTTTTCTATCTCAAAGCCTTTAGCTCTTAATTCTCTAACTAAATAAGTAATTTGTGGAGCTGCAAGTCCAACCTCTTCTAACCTATCGATATTTTGAAATATTTCTTTTGGCTTTCCATCTAAAATGCAGGTTGCCTTATTCATTACTATAATTCTATCTGCTACCTTCGCAACATCTTCCATGCTATGTGAAACTAATATTATAGTCATATTATAATCCTTGTGTAAGGTTTTAATTTGAGACAATATATCATCTCTTCCCTTTGGATCAAGCCCTGCTGTGGGCTCATCTAATATAAGTGTCTTAGGCTCCATAGCTACCACCCCTGCGATTGCTACACGTCTCTTTTGTCCTCCACTTAAATCAAAGGGTGATTTATCTTTATATTCTTCGTAATCTATTCCTACCATTTCCATGGCTTTTTTAACCCTTTTAAGTATTTCTTCATCTTTTAGCCCTAAATTTTGGGGTCCAAAAGCTATGTCCTTTTCTACAGTTTCTTCAAACAATTGATATTCAGGATACTGAAATACTAAGCCTACCTTTTTTCTTACATCACTTAGCTTTACTCCTCTTTTAAGTATATCTTGCCCATCAATTATTATCTTTCCACTGGTTGGTTTTAATAAACCATTTAGGTGTTGAATAAGTGTTGATTTCCCTGATCCTGTATGCCCAATAAGGGCAACAAATTCACCATTATTTATCTCTAAATTTATATCATCTAATGCCTTCTTTTCAAAAGGCGTATTTTTCATATAAATATGGGTTAAATTTTCTATCTTAATTGACATAATTTATTCACCATCTCATCTATAGTTAATATTTCTGTATTAATATCAATTCCACTCTTTTTTAATTCATAGGCAAGTTCAGTAACCTGTGGAACATCTAGTCCTATCTTTTTCATTAATTCTACATTTTTGAAAACATCTCTTGGTGTACCCTCTATTATTATCTTTCCTTCATCCATAACAGCTATACGATCTGCTTCTACTGCTTCTTCCATATAGTGGGTAATAAGTATTATAGTTATTCCAAACTCTTTATTAAGTTTCTTTATAGTGTTTATTACTTCTTTTCTCCCTGAAGGGTCTAGCATAGCTGTAGGTTCATCAAATACTATGCATTTAGGCATCATTGCTAGTATGCCTGCTATAGCTACTCTTTGTTTTTGACCACCTGACAAGAGATGTGGTGCATGTTTCCTGTACTCGTACATACCTACTGTTTTTAAACTTTCTTCTACTCTTTTTCTTATCTCACTAGGTTCTACTCCAAGATTTTCTGGGCCAAAGGCCACATCTTCTTCCACAATTGTTGCAACTATTTGATTATCAGGATTTTGAAAAACCATACCTGCTTTGCTTCTAATATTCCATGTATTATTCTCATCAGATGTATCCATGTTATCAACATAAACTTTGCCTTCTGATGGTATTAATAGTGCATTTAAATGTTTTGCAAGGGTAGATTTTCCCGAACCATTATGTCCTAATACTACTAAAAACTCTCCCTTTTCAACCTCTAGGTTAACACCATTAACAGCATACTTCTCTGAATTATCTTCTGAATTAATATATTTGTATGTAAGGTTTTCGCATTTAATCATAGTATTTTTCATTTAATAGTCCTCCAAAATAAAAATGTGCATATAAGTAATGAAAAGTAGACTTTATAAATCTATTTTCCATTACTTACATATTAATAATATTAATATACTAATAAAATAACATACTCAACAATAAAAATAAATAGATATATTAAAATGGGGACTAAGCTAATGCCACTTAATCCCCTTAATTGTTATACTAATTCTAATATAACTACTTCTGCTGCGTCTCCTCTACGTGGACCTACTTTATAAATTCTAGTATATCCACCATTTCTTTCACTGTACTTAGGAGCTATATTATCAAATAAATTTCTTACTACTTCTTCTTCAGTTACGAAAGCAAGCGCTTGCCTTCTTGCATTAAGATCTCCCTTTTTTCCAAGAGTGATCATTTTTTCAGCTAATCGCTTTGTTTCTTTTGCTCTTGCTTCTGTAGTTTCTATCTTACCATATTTTAAGAAACTAGTAACAAGATTTCTTAACATTGCTCTTCTTTGGTCGGTTGGACGACCTAATTTACGGTACACTGCCATAACTTTACCTCCTTACTCGTCGTTTAATCTTAATCCCAAACCTAAATCTTTAAGTTTTCGTTCTACTTCTTCTAGGGACTTTCTTCCAAGGTTTCTTACCTTCATCATATCTTCAATAGATCTTTGGGCAAGTTCTTGAACTGTATTTATTCCAGCTCTCTTTAAGCAGTTGTAGCTTCTAACTGATAAATCAAGCTCCTCAATAGTCATTTCAAGAACTTTTTCCTTCTTATCTTCTTCTTTTTCTATCATAATCTCTACATCATTTGCATGATCAGTAAGAGTCATGAATAACTTAAAGTGTTCTATTAGAATTTTAGCTGATAAGCTTAAAGCCTCTTCTGTTTTTATGGTTCCATTTGTCCAGATCTCTAAGGTTAGCTTATCATAATCTGTGATTTGACCAACCCTTGTGTTATCTACGGTAAAGTTAACTCTTTTAACTGGAGTATATATGGAGTCTATAGGTATAGATGATATAGGAAGTTCTTCGATTTTGTTTTTGTTTTGTGAAACATAACCTCTTCCTCTTCCAACTATAATCTCCATGTATAATCTTGCATTATCATCCAGGGTTGCTATATGTAGATCTTTATTAACAACCTCTATATCGCTATCAGTTTTTATATCTCCAGCGGTTACTTCGCAAGGTCCCTTTGCATCTATATATATAGTCTTAGGCCCCTCACCTGTCATTTTAAGAGCAAGAGATTTAATGTTTAATATTAATTCTGTTACGTCTTCTTTAACACCTGGAACTGTTGAGAATTCATGAAGTACACCATCTATCTTTACATACCTAGCTGCAACGCCAGGTAGTGAAGATATTAATATTCTTCTTAACGCATTCCCAAGAGTTATACCGTATCCTCTCTCTAGAGGTTCTACAACAAACTTACCATAACTTTCATCTTCGCTAATTTCTATACACTCAATTTTAGGCTTCTCGATTTCTAACATTGGCAAACCCTCCTTGTTTTTTAAATGGCAACCTTATATGAGGGCAACTGATTCTATATCTACTAAATTGATTTTTCTATATTTAGCAGACTATTAGATTATTACTTACTATATAACTCAACTATTAATGTTTCATTTATAGGAGCGTCTATATCATCTCTTGCTGGTTCAGCAATAACTGTTCCTTCAAAATTTTCTGGATTTGATGTTAACCACTTTGGTAAAGTTTTTGGATTTTCAGCAAATGTTTTGAATTTCTCAGTAGCCTTGCTCTTATCACAGATAGATACAACATCATTTACTGAAACTTGGTAAGATGGAATATCTACCTTACTTCCGTTTACTAGGAAATGTCCGTGAGTAACTAATTGTCTAGCTTCTGTTCTTGAAGCCCCGTATCCAAATCTAAAAGCTACATTGTCTAATCTCATTTCTAGTAGTCTTAATAGATTTTCACCTGTTATTCCTCTTTGCTTATCTGCTTTTTCATAATATGTTCTAAATTGTTTTTCTAACACACCGTAGATTCTCTTAGCTTTTTGCTTTTCTCTTAATTGTAATCCGTAGTTGGATACTTTCTTTCTACTTTGTCCGTGTTGCCCTGGAGCATATGCTCTTCTTGCAAACGCACATTTATCTGTATAGCATCTATCTCCCTTAAGAAATAGTTTCATACCTTCTCTTCTGCATAATCTGCAGGTAGCTTCAGTATATCTTGCCATTAATTACACCTCCTGTTACTTATACTAAACTCTTCTTCTTTTTGGTGGTCTACAACCATTGTGTGGTATTGGAGTAACATCTTTAATTAATGTAACTTCAATTCCAGCTGCTTGTAATGATCTTATAGCTGCTTCTCTTCCTGATCCTGGTCCTTTAACATAAACTTCAACACTCTTTAAGCCATGCTCCATTGCAACTTTTGCAGCTGTTTCTGCTGCCATTTGTGCTGCATATGGTGTACTCTTTCTTGATCCTCTGAATCCTAAAGCACCTGCACTAGACCATGATAAAGCATTTCCAGCTGTATCAGTTAAAGTTACTATTGAGTTATTGAACGTTGACTTTATATGTGCTGCGCCATGTTCAATATTTTTTCTTTCTTTTCTTCTTCTTGTTTTCTTAACCTTTTGTGCTGCCATTACTCTACCTCCTTACTATTTCTTTCTATTAGCTATAGTTCTCTTTGGACCTTTTCTTGTTCTAGCATTAGTTTTTGTTTTTTGTCCTCTTACTGGAAGACCTTTTCTATGCCTTATTCCTCTATAACATCCAATTTCAACTAATCTTTTTATGTTAAGGGCAACTTCTCTTCTAAGATCTCCCTCAACCTTTAAGTTTTTATTTATATATTCTCTTATAACATTAACTTCTTCCTCACTAAGATCTTTTACCCTAGTATCAGCATTAATGCCAGTTTCTTCTAACAGTTTTTTAGCGCTGGAATTTCCTATTCCATATATATAAGTTAGACCTATTTCTATTCTTTTCTCTTTTGGTAGGTCAATACCTGATATTCTTGCCATTAAAATTTACACCTCCTGGTATTTAAACTTGCTTTTATATAGAAAATAATTTATCTTCTATATTTTTAATTTATATATTTAAAATCCTAGGTCAATAGAGTATGTCGGTCCCTCTATTGTCAGCCTTACCTAAAACTTAATAGCAGATTGTTTTTTTATTAATTACTATTTATGAAATTAGCCTTGCTTTTGCTTATGCTTTGGATTTTCACAGATTACCATTACTCTTCCTTTTCTTTTTATGATCTTACATTTTTCACAAATAGGCTTAACTGACGGTCTTACTTTCATAGCTAATCCTCCTTATTACTTTGCTCTCCAGGTAATTCTTCCACGAGTTAAATCGTAAGGTGAAAGTTCTAATGTTACTTTATCACCTGGCAAAATTCGTATGAAATTCATTCTTAATTTTCCTGATATATGAGCAAGTATTACATGCCCACTTTCTAATTCTACCTGAAACATAGCGTTTGGTAAAGCATCAATTACTGTACCCTGCATTTCTATTATATCATCTTTTGACATAAGGTAATCAAACCTCCTTAACAATGGCTTTTAATATTAAAAAGCTTTTAATCTTAATATCTATATCTCGCTCATCACTTAACAAACTATCTTTAATCTCATTTGCAACCTCACAAGTTAAATTAAGATGCTTAAGCTTTTTTCTTTTAGGTTTACTTATAGTTTTCTTCTTTCCGTCAGCAACTAACACATAATTATCATCTATTCTTTCAATAATTATATATCCTTTATCCTTATCCCTGCCAGCTTTAGAATATGCAATTTTACCAATTAAGTCATTGTCTTGCAAAATATTCACCTCTATGATTACCTTAGCAATAAATCTACATTGAGATATAAGATTCAATGTGAATTTATAACTAAGCAGTTGTAACCTTATTTTGTTAGCGTAAGTATCTCTGGACCTTCATTTAATATAGCTACTGTATTTTCATAGTGTGCGGACAAGCTTCCATCTACAGTAACAACAGTCCATCCATTTGGTTTCGTAATTACTTTGAAACCACCTATGTTTACCATAGGCTCAATAGCCAAAACCATTCCACTAACTAATTTGGGTCCTTTCCCAGGTTTTCCGAAGTTAGGAATTTGGGGGTCTTCATGCATATCCCTTCCTATTCCATGACCTACATAATCTCTCACTACTGAAAACTTATTGTTTTCAATGTGCTGTTGAACAACGTAAGATATATCTGTAAGCCTATTACCTACTACGGCTTTTTCTACACCTTTGAAAAAACTTTCTTTTGTAACCTCTATAAGTTTCATAATCTCACTAGAAACTTTTCCAACAGGGATAGTTCTAGCAGCATCTCCTTGGTATCCATTTAAAATAGCTCCACAGTCAATACTTATGATATCACCTTCATTTAAAACCCTGTTGGTTGGTATACCATGAACTACTTCTTCATTAATAGAGGTACATATGGAAGCTGGAAATCCACCATATCCTTTAAAAGAAGGTTTTGCACCTTGCTTAGTTATAAATTCTTCCGCAAATTCATCTATCTTTGCAGTAGTAATTCCTGGTCTTACTATCTCTTCTAATTTTAAAAGAGTATCTCCCACCACTTTTCCTGCCTGCCTCATGTATTCAATTTCTTCGTGGGTTTTAATAATTATCATTTTTATTGCTCCCTAGAATGTTACATATTTCCTCGAAAACTACATTAATAGCTTTAGTACCATCTACAATAGATAGTAACCCTTCGCTCTTATAATAATTTATCAAAGGCTGTGTTTGTTCATCATAGACATCTAACCTTTCACTTACAGTACTTTCAACATCATCTTTTCTTTGAATTATATCAGTACCGCAAATATCACATCTACCATCAATGGTTGGTGGATTAAATTTTATATGATAACTAGCACCACAAGCTGGGCAAACCCTTCTGCCTGTCATTCTTTCTAATATGAAGTCTCTTGGGACATCTATTAAAAGAGCTGTATTAAGCTTTTCATCTCTAGAATTCAAAAAGCATTCTAGAGCTTCTGCCTGCGTAACTGTTCTAGGAAAACCATCTAATAAGTACCCT
Source organism: Clostridium algidicarnis (assembly GCF_000703125.1). NCBI lineage: Bacteria > Bacillati > Bacillota > Clostridia > Eubacteriales > Clostridiaceae > Clostridium > Clostridium algidicarnis. The sequence goes on from NZ_JNLN01000001.1 coordinate 706,944, forward strand.
TTATCACAATCTTCTTCTCTTAATCGATCTTTAACTATATCTATAGTTAAGTCATCTGGAACCAAATGACCTTTATCAATATGTTTTTTAGCTTCAATGCCTAAAGGGGTATTTTCTGAAATATTTTTTCTAAATATATCTCCTGTGGATATATGTGGTATAGAATATCTGTTGCTTATTGATTTTGCTTGTGTGCCCTTGCCTGCACCCGGTGGACCTAATAATACTATTTTCACTGGCATCATCTCCATCATCCTTATTTAAGAAATCCTTGATAATGACGCATTACTAATTGAGATTCCATTTGTCTTAATGTATCCAAGGATACTCCTACCATTATAAGCAACATTGTACCACCAAATGAAATTCCCTTAAAAGAAGTGTAATTTTCAAGTATTATAGGGAATAAAGCAATTACCGCTGCAAAGATACCTCCTATAATAGAAATTCTATCTAGGATTCTTTCTAGGTATCTCGCTGTTGCATTTCCTGGTCTTATACCTGGTATAAATCCAGCTGATTTACTCATATTCTCTGCCATTTCTTCAGGTTTCATTGTAACCTGTGTATAGAACCAAGTAAAGAATATTGTTAACACAGCATAAAAGATTATATACATTATAGAGTTATTCTTAAATGGACTGAAACGTCCATTTACTATCACTTTATTAAACCAAGATAAAGGCCAAAATTGTCCTATTGTAAAAGGAAATTGCATAACAGACATAGCAAATATTATAGCTATTACAGCTGAACTAGTTATGCTTATTGGAATATGTGAAGACTGTCCTTTAAACACTTTATTACCAACTGACTTTCCAGCATATTGAACAGGTATTCTTCTTTCTGCAAGTGACATACCTATTACTGATAATAATAAAGCTAATGCTACTATTACAAATACAGCAATTTCTACAGGTCCGATATACTGACCTTTTTTAAGAGATGATATTTTAAAAATGGTATTTGGGAATCTAGATATTATATTTACAAATATAATAAGTGAAACTCCATTACCAAGTCCTTTAACAGTGATCATATCTCCAAGCCACATCAAAAATGTTGATGCTGCTAATAAAGTTAATATTATCATGACTACATTCATCATGGAAGCATCTTTTATTGCATTTTGACTTTGTATTAATAAAAAAGATCCATAAGCTTGTAGAACTCCTATAGGTATAGCTGCATACCTAGTAATATTTTGTATCTTCCTTCTTCCATCTTCTCCCTCTTTTGATAGTTGTTCTAGTTGAGGGATTGCAATAGTTAATAATTGCATAATAATTGATGCATTAATATAAGGAACAACACCTAATGCAAATATACTAAATGTACTAAATGCACCTCCAGATATTAAATCATAAAAGTTAATTAGGTTTCCAGATTGACCTGCAAAATCTGCTAAACGACTTGTATCAATTCCAGGAACAGGAATATGATTTCCCATCCTGAAAATTGCAATTAAAAACAAAGTGTATATCAGTCTTTTGCGCAATTCTGGAACCTTCCAAGCATTACGTAGGGTTGATAGCATTTTTATACCACCTCAACTTTTCCCCCAGCCGCTTCAATTTTTTCAGCTGCAGTTTTAGAGAACTTAGTAGCTTTTACTGTTAAGTTCTTTTCTAAATTTCCATTTCCTAAAACCTTAACTCCGTCTTTAATCTTGCTTACTACTCTTCTTTCAAGCAATAATTCTGGTGTCACAACTGTACCATCTTCAAATATATTCAATCTGTTAATATTTACTTCAACATATTCTTTAGCAAATATATTGGTAAATCCTCTTTTAGGTAGTCTTCTGTATAGTGGCATTTGACCTCCTTCGAATCCTGGTCTAACTCCACCACCACTTCTTGAATTTTGTCCGTTTTCACCTTTTCCGGCATTTCTTCCAAGTCCTGATCCTGTACCTCTACCTACTCTTTTAGGAGCTTTTCTGCTTCCTTCTGCTGGTTTTAATTCATGAAGTCTCATCTATCTTTACACCTCCTTGCTCTCTTAAACTTCTTCAACTTTCAAAAGATAACTAACTTTATTTATCATACCCATTATTTGAGGAGTATCCTCATGCTCAATAGTTTTTCCTATCTTTTTAAGTCCAAGAGCATTTGTAGTTGCTATGTGATCTTTTTTTCTACCAATTAAACTCTTAACTAAAGTTACTTTTAGTTTAGCCAAGGCAATCCCTCCTAACCTAAAATCTCTTCAACGTTTTTGCCTCTAAGCTTCGCAATTTGCTCAGCTGTTCTTAGACGACTTAATCCGTTGATTGTAGCATTAACCATGTTTCTTGGGTTTTTAGAACCTAAAGATTTTGCTCTTACGTCTTTTAAACCTGCTAGTTCAAGTACAGCTCTAGCTGCACCACCAGCTATAACTCCAGTACCTTCTGTTGCTGGCATTATAAGTACTCTACCAGTTCCAAACATACCATCAATTCCATGAGGAATTGTAGTTCCAACCATAGGAACTTCTATTAAATTTTTCTTTGCATCTTCGATGCCTTTTCTTATTGCTTCAGGTATTTCAGCAGATTTTCCCATACCAACGCCTACATGTCCGTTCTCGTCTCCGACAACAACAAGAGCGCTGAATCTGAAGTTTCTACCACCCTTAACAACCTTAGTTACTCTGTTTATAAAAACAACTTTTTCCTTAAGGTCTAGTGTGCTAGGATCGATTCTCATTTATTTCCCTCCCTAAATTAGAATTCTAAGCCAGCTTCTCTTGCTGCTTTTGCAAGTTCTTCAATTCTTCCGTGATATATGTATCCACCTCTATCAAATACAACTTGCTTAATTCCTTTATCTAATGCTTTTTTAGCAATCATTTCTCCTACTTTTTGAGCAGCTTCTTTATTGCTTCCTAAGCTTATCTCTAAGTCTTTATCTAAAGTAGAGGCAGCTACAAGTGTGCTTTGTGAAACATCATCTATAATTTGAGCATATATATGTCTTTCACTTCTATAAACAGAAAGTCTTGGTCTCTCAGCTGTACCAGCTATTTTTTTACGTACTCTAAGATGGCGCCTTTCTCTGCTTTTTTGTCTGTCATCCTTCTTTAACATAAAGGTTCACTCCTTTCTATTACTTTTTACCAGTTTTACCTTCTTTACGTCTTATGATTTCGCCCTCATATTTTATACCTTTGCCTTTATATGGCTCTGGTTTTCTCCAAACTCTTATATCAGCAGCTGCATCTCCAACAGCTTCTTTATCTATTCCTTTTATTGCAACTTTATTTGCTGCAAGGATTTCAAAAGTTACTCCGCCTACTGGCTCTATTTCAACTGGATGTGAAAAACCTAAGTTTAACACTAATTTTTTTCCTTGAAGTTGTGCTTTGTATCCAACTCCAATTAATTCTAATGTCTTTTGGTAACCTTCTGTTACTCCGATAACCATGTTATTTATTAAAGATCTTGTCAATCCGTGAAACGCTCTAAGTTGTTTTTCATCGCCTGATCTAGTAACTACTATTGTGTTATCTTCAACAGCTATAGTCATTTCTTTTCTCATAGCTCTTGTAAGTTCACCTTTAGGGCCTTTTACTGTAACAACATTGTCTGGTGTTATAGTAACATTTACGCCGCTTGGTATAGCGATGGGCATCTTACCTATTCTTGACATATTCGCACCTCCTACACTCCGATTACGCATATCCATGCATTCTATTAATATTTATATAAACTCTTTATACTACCAAACGTAGCAGAGTACTTCTCCACCAAGTCCTGCTTTTCTAGCTTCTCTATCAACCATTATTCCTTGGGAAGTTGATATTATTGCTATTCCTAAGCCATTTAATACTCTAGGGATTTCTTCTTTTCTAGAATATACTCTTAGTCCTGGTTTAGAGATTCTCTTTAATCCAGTTATTACTTTTTGATTGTTTGAAACATATTTCAAAGTGATTCTCATCATTGGAACTACTCCATCAGAGTATTCCTCTATATCCTTTATATAACCTTCTTGAAGTAATATATTAGTTATAGCCTTCTTAACTGTTGAAGAAGGAACCTCGACTATTTCATGTCTAACAGCATTTGCGTTTCTTATACGAGTCAGCAAATCTGCAATTGGATCCGTGATAACTCCCATATTCATTGCCTCCTTTCGTTACATTAACCTTTACCAGCTTGCTTTTCTGCATCCAGGTATTTCTCCCTTATGTGCAAGTTCTCTAAAGCAAATACGGCAAATTCCATACTTACTTAAAACCGCATGGGGTCTTCCACATAATCTACATCTTGTATAAGCTCTAGTAGAATACTTAGGTGTTTTTTTCCATTTTTCTATTATTGCTTTACGTGCCACGTTTTCCCCTCCTTAATTACTGAGCAAATGGCATACCAAGGAATCTTAATAACTCTCTTGCTTCCTCGTCTGTCTTTGCACTAGTTACAAATATTATATCCATTCCTCTTACTTTATCAATTTTATCATATTCCACTTCTGGGAATATTAATTGTTCTTTTATTCCTAATGCATAGTTTCCTCTACCATCAAAAGATTTATCTGATATTCCTCTAAAGTCTCTAACTCTTGGTAAAGCTATACTTATTAGTTTATCAGCAAATTCGAACATTTGGCCTTTTCTTAACGTTACTTTACAACCTATTGGCATGTTCTCTCTTAATTTAAAGTTAGCTACAGATTTCTTTGCTTTAGTTAGTATAGGCTTTTGACCAGTTATTAATTGAATATCAGCCATAGCTGAATCTAAAACTTTAGAATTATCTTTTGCCTCTCCGACTCCCATGTTAATAACTATTTTCTCTAACTTTGGAACTTCCATAATATTCTTATATCCAAACTTTTCCATCAAAGCTGGGACTACTTCGTTATCATATTTTTCTTTTAGTCTTGGAATCATCAATTTTACCTCCTTTCAGATCCTAAAATGTTTCTTCACATTTCTTGCAAACTCTTACCTTTGTTCCATCTTCTAATAGCTTATTGCTTATCCTTGTTACAGATTTGCATTTTTTACAATATAACATAACCTTTGAGCTATGTATTGCTATTTCTTCTCTAACTATTCCACCTTGCATATTTTCTTTGCTAGGTTTCTTATGCTTAGATACTATGTTAACTCCTCTAACTAGGACTTTACTGCTTTTAGGTGTAACAGCTATTACTTCACCCGTTTTACCTTTATCTTTTCCGGATATAACCATTACCGTATCACTTTTTCTTACATGAACCTTCATTGTGTTGCCACCTCCCTATCTTATAGAACTTCAGGTGCTAATGATAATATTTTTGTGAAATCTTTTTCTCTTAGCTCCCTAGCAACTGGTCCGAAGATACGTGTTCCTTTTGGCTGTTTATCTTCTTTAATTACAACAGCTGCATTTTCATCAAATCTAATATAAGAACCATCAGCTCTTCTTAAGCCCTTAACTGACCTTACAATTACTGCTTTAACTACTTCACCTTTTTTAACAACTCCACCTGGTGTTGCACTTTTAACGCTAGCAACTATTATATCTCCAATGTTTCCGTATTTTCTTCCGGAACCACCTAAAACTCTAATACACATTATTTCTTTAGCACCAGAATTATCTGCTACCTTAAGCCTGCTTTGTTGCTGTATCATTCAAATATCCTCCTTTCAGTTTAAAGACTACTTTGCCTTTTCAACTATTTCAACAAGTCTCCATCTTTTATCTTTTGATAAAGGTCTTGTTTCCATTATCTGTACTCTATCATTTAAATTTGCTTCATTATTTTCATCATGAGTTTTAAACTTTGTAGTTTTGTTAACTGTTTTTCCGTATAACGGGTGACGTACTTTAGTCTCAACAGCTACAACTATAGTTTTATCCATTTTATCAGAAACAACTCTTCCGACTCTTGTCTTTCTATTTGCTCTTTCCACTGAATTGACCTCCTTTCAAGGTTATTGTTGAATAGACCTTAACTCTTCTTCTCTTAAGATGGTCTTTACTTGGGCTATAGACTTTTTAACTTCTTTAATTCTCATTGGATTTTCTAATTGGCCTGTAGCTAATTGAAACCTTAAATTAAAAAGCTCCCCTTTAAGGTTATCTAGCTTACCTTCTAGTTCTTGGGGTGAGTTTGTTCTTAAATCTTGTAACTCTCTAGCCTTCATTACTTTCACCACCCATTTCCTCAAAATCGCTCCTTGTAACAAACTTAGTTGATATAGGAAGCTTATGTTGAGCAAGTCTCATTGCTTCTCTTGCTACTTCTTCTGAAACACCTGATAATTCAAATAAAACTCTACCTGGCTTAACAACTGCTACCCAATATTCTGGTGAACCTTTACCGGATCCCATACGAGTTTCAGCAGGCTTTTCAGTTATTGGCTTATCTGGGAAAATCTTTATCCAAAGCTTCCCACCTCTTTTAATATATCTATTGATAGCTATTCTAGCTGCTTCTATTTGATTGCTAGTAATCCAACCGCATTCAGTTGCTTGAATTGCGTAATCTCCGTAAGCTATAAAATTACCTCTTGTAGCTTTACCACGCATTCTACCTTTCTGAACTTTACGATGTTTTACTCTTTTAGGCATTAACATCTCGAATTCCTCCTTTCTTATGCGTTAGCCTCTTCCTTTTTCACTGGAAGAACTTCTCCCTTATAAACCCATACTTTTACTCCAATTTTACCATATGTTGTATTTGCTTCTGCAAATCCATAATCAATGTCTGCTCTTAATGTTTGTAGTGGAATTGTTCCATCATGATAATGTTCTGTTCTAGCTATTTCTGCACCAGCAAGTCTTCCTGCACAATTTATCTTAACACCCTTAGCTCCAGCTCTCATTGATCTTTGAATTGTTTGTTTCATTGCTCTTCTAAAAGAAATTCTTTTCTCAAGTTGTGCTGCTATATTTTCAGACATTAACTGAGCATCTATTTCTGTATTTCTAACTTCAACTATATTAATTAATATATTTTTACCAGTTATAAACTGTTCTAATCCCTTTTTAAGTGTGTCAATTCCTGATCCACCTTTTCCAATGATTACTCCAGGTTTTGCTGTATATATATTTAATTTAATTCTTTTAGCAGCTCTTTCAATTTCTATTTTTGAAATACCTGCTGCATAGGACTTTGTTTTAACGTAATTTCTGATTTGATTATCTTCTATAAGGTAATCAGCAAAGTTTCTCTTATCAGCAAACCATTTCGCATTCCAATCTTTAATTACGCCAACTCTAAAACCATTAGGATTTACTTTTTGTCCCACTATATTTCCCTCCTTTTTAAGCTATTTCTTTAACAATTACTGTTATATGACTTGATCTTTTATTTATTCTAAATGCTCTTCCTTGAGCATGTGGTTGAAATCTTTTTAATGTTGGTCCAGGTCCCGCATACGCTTCTGAAACTATCAATCTAGAAACATCTAAATTAAGATTATTTTCAGCGTTTGCTACAGCTGACTTTAGAACTTTGTCTATAACTACCGCAGCATCCTTTTGGGTGTATTTTAGTATAGCAAAAGCTTCATTTACATTTTTACCTTTTATTAAGTTTAAAACAATCCCAACTTTCATTGGAGACATTCTCACATATTTAGCTATAGCTTTAGCTTCCATTTCTAATTCCTCCTTTCTCAAGGCTTATCTTACCTTTGATGATTTTTCACTATTAACGTGACCTCTGTAAGTTCTTGTTAATGCGAACTCACCTAGTTTATGTCCTACCATGTCTTCACTAACGAAAACTGGAACATGCTTTCTACCGTCATGAACTGCTATGGTATGACCTATCATTTGTGGAAAAATAGTTGAACTTCTTGACCAAGTCTTTACAACCTTCTTTTCACCAGATTTGTTCATTTCGATTATCTTCTTCAAAAGACTTTCATGGACAAAAGGTCCTTTCTTTGTTGATCTACTCACTAGATATTCCTCCCTTCAAATGGACACAGTATATCAAAGAGAATATTTCATATTCTCCTTGACTACTTACTGTTTCTTCCTCTTATTATTAATCTGTCTGAATATTTCTTAGTTTTTCTAGTCTTATATCCAAGTGCAGGTTTACCCCATGGTGTAAGTGGTGATGGTCTACCTATTGGTGCTTTACCTTCTCCTCCACCGTGTGGATGGTCACATGGATTCATAACGGATCCTCTTACTGTAGGTCTCCATCCCATATGTCTTTTTCTTCCTGCTTTACCTATGTTAACATCTTTATGTGCTACATTTGAAACTATACCTATAGTAGCCTTACACTCAACTCTTACATATCTAACTTCCCCACTTGGAAGTCTTAGTGTAGCATAGTTACCTTCTTTAGCCATTAGTTGAGCAGATGATCCTGCTGATCTAACTAATTGAGCTCCTCTTCCAGCATGAAGTTCTATGTTATGAATAACAGTACCTACTGGTATGTTTTTCATTGGAAGGGTGTTCCCTGGTTTAATATCAGATTCTGATCCAGATACTATAACATCTCCAACTTTTATTCCAACTGGAGCGATTATGTATGTCTTTTCTCCATCAGCATATACTATAAGTGCTATGTACGCTGATCTATTTGGATCATACTCAATGCTTGATACCTTTGCTGGTACACCATCTTTGTTTCTTTTGAAATCTATTATTCTATACTTTTGTTTAGCTCCACCGCCTTGGTGTCTAACAGTTATCTTACCATGAGCATTTCTACCCGCTGTTTTGCTTTTTGCAACTAAAAGAGACTTTTCAGGTTTATCTGTTGTTATCTCTTCAAATGTTGGCATCGTCATTTGTCTCCTTGATGGGGTAGTCGGTCTAAAACTCTTAACTGCCATCTAAATTCCCTCCTTGCTTACGCTTTTCTGGCTTTTTGCCAATACCTGCTTTTTCTTATTGCATTCCGTCAAAGAATTCTATTGTTTTGCTATCTTCTGTTAATTTAACAATAGCCTTTTTGTAGTCTGCTCTCTTTCCTACATGTACGCCTACTCTTTTTGTTTTTCCCATAGTTCTAATGGTCTTTACATCTTCAACTTTAACTCCAAAAACTTCTTCAACAGCTCTCTTTATTTGAGATTTGTTAGCTGATACATGAACGATGAAGGTGTATTTTTTTTCTGCCATAGATGTCATGCTTTTTTCTGTTATAACAGGTTTTCTTATTATATCATGACTTGTTAACTTCATTATGCGTACACCTCCTCAATCTTAGACAAAGCGTCCTTAGTTATAATAACTTTTTCGTATTTCAATAAATCATACACATTAATGTTGTTTACTGGGATTACGCTTACTCCCTCAATATTTCTTGAAGATTTATATATTACTTCATTTGACTCTGAAGTAATTATTAATGCTTTCTTAGCTTCAAACGCATTAAGCATTTTAACTATTTCTTTTGTTTTTGGAGCATCTAGGCTTAAGCTCTCTAAAACTATCATTTCATTGTCTTGAACCTTGCTTGTTAAAGCAGATTTCATAGCAACTTTTCTCATTGTTTTAGGAACTGAAACTCTATAATCTCTTGGCTTTGGTGCAAATACGATTCCTCCATGTATCCATTGAGGTGCTCTTATTGAACCCTGTCTAGCTCTACCTGTTCCTTTTTGTCTCCAAGGCTTTATTCCGCCTCCTGAAACTTCTGCTCTTGTCTTAGCTGATTGTGTTCCTTGTCTTTTATTTGCAAGTAACGCAACAACTACTTGGTGCATTGCATATTCATTGACTTCTACTCCAAATACGCTATCTGATAATTGGAAATCTCCAACCTTTTTACCTTCTACATTAAATAATCCTACTTTAGGCATTCTACTTCCTCCTTTCTTCCAAAGAATTAAGCCTTAACGGAATTTCTTATTACAACCATTCCCTTGTTTGGTCCTGGTATTCCACCTTTAATCAATATTACATTTTTCTCTGGCATTATTTTAACAACTTGAAGATTTAATACTGTTGTATTAACATTCCCCATATGTCCTGGCAATCTTTTGTTTTTAAATGTTCTTGATGGATCTGATGATGCTCCCATAGACCCTACTGCTCTATGGAACTTAGAACCATGGGACATAGGTCCTCTATGTGCGTTCCATCTCTTAATTGTTCCTTGGAACCCCTTACCTTTAGAAATACCACTTATATCAACTTTGTCTCCTTCTTCGAAGGTATCAACTTTGATTTCTTGGCCCATTTCATATCCACTGCAGTCCTCTAATCTAAATTCTCTTACAAATCTTTTAAATGGAGCACCTGCTTTAGTAAATTGTCCTTTTCTTGGTTTGTTCACTAATTTTTCTCTTATTTCTCCAAAACCTACTTGTATAGCATCATATCCATCTTTTTCTGTAGTCTTCTTTTGAAGTACTACATTTGGAGTTGCTTCAACAACAGTTACTGGAACTATTTTACCATTAGCATCAAATATTTGTGTCATGCCAATTTTTTTACCCATTATTGCTTTTTTCATTACCTTACACCTCCTAAACATATTAGCGGATCACCGATTTAAGTAGCAATCATAATAGTTCGTAATAGTTATCTATTACGCGTACACCATATGTACGTTATAGTTTAATTTCGATATCCACACCTGCTGGTAAATCTAACCTCATTAGGGCATCTACAGTCTTTGGTGATGGATTCAATATATCTATCAATCTTTTGTGAGTTCTAATTTCGAACTGTTCTCTAGCATCTTTATACTTATGAACTGCTCTTAGTACTGTTATAATATCTTTTTCTGTAGGTAGTGGCACTGGGCCTGCTACTTGAGCTCCTGTAGACTTTGCAGTTTCTACAATCTTTTCTGCTGATTGATCTAATATCTTGTGATCAAAAGCCTTCAATCTTATTCTGATTTTTTGTTTTGCCATTTTATTTCCCTCCTTTTCATGTACGTATTACTTCTAACGCACAACAGCGGACCTTCTGTAAACTGCTCCGGGTGTTTCTTAATTTCACACTTTTCACCTAACAGTTCAAGCAATTCCGTCGCTGGGTTCTTAGACCCTAACATACTCAACAAGAATTCCCCGGAAGTCCAGCAACCTCTTGTCTCATCGCTGTTATAGCTTTACAACTACTTTATTATACTATATCTAGTTTGAAGTTACAAGCATTTTTATTCATTTATTTTGTAGTATTGACATATACTTTGATGTTTAATCCGCTACTTAAAGTATACTTTTTAATGCACTTAAAGTATTATATATTTAATTTCAAAGTATTGCAACAGTAAAGATTAAAATAGCTCATTTATTTTATGATTAGTTTTAAGAATACTACATATCTTTAATAAAATAAAAGTGGATAAGATCGTCACCTTATCCACTTAAAACCAATCGATTGATTTTCTAATTTTATAATTATTTTGTTATTGTAGTAACAACTCCTGATCCAACTGTTCTTCCGCCTTCTCTTATAGCAAATCTTAAACCTTCATCCATAGCTACTGGATTAATTAGTTCAACATTCATATCTATATGGTCTCCAGGCATTACCATTTCCATTCCATCTGGTAATTTGATTGATCCTGTTACATCTGTTGTTCTGAAATAAAATTGTGGTCTGTATCCATCAAAGAATGGTGTATGTCTTCCGCCTTCTTCTTTTTTAAGTACATATACTTGACCTACAAACTTGCTGTGTGGATTTACACTACCTGGTTTTGCAAGCACTTGACCTCTTTCTATTTCTGCTCTTTGTATTCCTCTTAATAGAACTCCTACATTATCTCCTGCCATTGCTTGGTCTAGTAACTTTCTAAACATCTCTACTCCTGTTACTACTACCTTTCTCTTATCTTCAGATAATCCTACTAATTCTACTTCTTCTCCAACCTTTAGAACTCCAGTTTCAACTCTTCCTGTTGCTACTGTTCCTCTACCTGTAATTGTAAATACATCTTCTACTGGCATTAAGAACGGTTTGTCAGTTGCTCTTTCTGGTGTTGGAATATAGCTATCTATTGCATCCATTAAGTCTAATATAGGCTTAATTGCTACTTCATCTGTTGGATTTTCTAATGCTTTTAATGCTGATCCTGCTATTATTGGTGTATCGTCTCCTGGGAAATCATACTCACTTAATAGTTCTCTAACTTCCATCTCAACTAATTCTAATAATTCTGGATCATCTACCATATCTGATTTGTTTAAGAATACTACTATATAACCAACGCCTACTCTAGATGCTAATAATATATGTTCTCTTGTTTGTGGCATTGGACCATCTGCTGCTGATACAACTAGGATTGCTCCATCCATTTGTGCTGCACCTGTAATCATATTCTTTACATAGTCAGCGTGACCTGGACAGTCTACGTGTGCATAATGTCTTTTTTCTGTTTCATACTCTACGTGAGAAGTATTGATTGTTATTCCTCTTTCCTTCTCCTCTGGTGCCTTATCTATTTGGTCATACTTAAACGCTTCTGCAAATCCTCTATTAGCTAATACTGATGTTATAGCTGCTGTTAATGTTGTCTTACCGTGGTCTACGTGACCTATTGTTCCAATATTAACGTGTGGTTTACTTCTTTCAAATTTTGCTTTTGACATTTGTGAATTCCTCCTTGCTATTAAAGACTTATTTTATTATTTATTGCCTACTACTTGTTCTTGTATACTCTTTGGCACTTCTTCATAATGATCAAATTCCATGCTATAAGTACCTCTACCTTGTGTCTTAGATCTAAGTGTTGTAGCATACCCAAACATTTCTGAAAGTGGGACAAAAGAGTTTATAACTTGAGCTCCTGCTCTTGTTTCCATGCTTTCAATTTTTCCTCTTCTAGAGTTTATATCTCCTATAACATCTCCCATATACTCTTCAGCTACAACAACTTCAACTTTCATTGCTGGCTCAAGTAATACTGGATCTGCTTTAGCCATAGCATTTTTAAATGCCATAGATCCTGCTATTTTAAATGCCATTTCAGATGAGTCAACATCATGATATGATCCATCAACTAGTCTAACTTTAAAGTTTATAACTGGATATCCGGATAAAATACCACTATCTGATGCTTCTTTAATTCCATTATCTATTGCTGGTATATATTCTCTTGGAATAGATCCTCCAACGATAGCATTTTCGAATGTATATTCACCTTCATTTGGTATCATTTCAATCCAACAATGACCATACTGACCACGTCCACCAGATTGTCTAACAAACTTACCTTCAGCTTTAACAGCTTTTCTGATAGTTTCTTTGTAAGCAACTTGTGGTTTACCAACATTACATTCAACTTTAAATTCTCTTTGAAGTCTATCTACTATAATTTCAAGGTGAAGCTCACCCATACCTGCTATAATAACTTGACCTGTTTCTTGATCAGTGAAAGTTTTGAATGTTGGATCTTCTTCTGCAAGCTTTGAAAGCGCTAATCCCATCTTTTCTTGGCTGGCTTTTGTTTTAGGCTCAATAGCTACAGATATAACTGGTTCTGGGAAGTCCATAGTTTCAAGTATAATTGGATCATTTTCACTACATAGAGTATCCCCTGTAGTTGTTTCTTTAAGTCCAACAACTGCACCTAAGTCTCCTGCATATAACTCATCAACTTCTTCTCTATGGTTTGCATGCATTCTAACAAGTCTTCCGACTCTTTCTCTTTTTCCCTTTGTTGAGTTTAATACATATGTACCACTCTTCATTGTTCCAGAGTAAATTCTTGTAAATGCTAATCTACCTACAAATGGGTCTGTTGCTATTTTAAATGCTAATGCAGAAAGTGGTTCAGATTCATCTGCTTTTCTTTCATCTTCTTCTTCAGTATCTACTTTAATTCCTTTTACTGGTGGTATATCTAAAGGTGATGGCATATATGCAACAGCAGCATCTATCATTTCTTGAACGCCTTTGTTTTTATATGATGATCCACAAATAACTGGGATTATTTGATTATCAATAGTAGCTTTTCTTAAAGCTGCATTTATTTCTTCTTCAGTTATTTCTTCTCCATCTAGATATTTAATCATTAATTCTTCATCACATTCAGCAATAGATTCAATCATAGCTAATCTATATTCTTCAGCCTTTTCTTTTAATTCTTCTGGTATTTCACCCTCTTCGATTTCAGTTCCTAAATCGTTCTTGTGAACTATTCCAATCATCTTTACAAGATCAACCATTCCCATAAATTCTGATTCTTGACCTATTGGTATTTGAATTGGTACTGCATTTGCTTTAAGTCTATCTCTTATAGAATTTAAACAGGTGTAGAAGTCTGCTCCAACAGCATCCATCTTATTTACATATATCATTCTTGGTACACCATACTTATCTGCCTGTCTCCAAACAGTTTCAGTTTGTGGTTCTACACCACTCTTAGCGTCAAGAACTGTTACAGCTCCATCAAGAACTCTAAGTGATCTTTCAACCTCAACTGTGAAGTCTACGTGGCCTGGTGTATCAATTATGTTTATCTCATAGCCTTTCCAGTGGCAGGTAGTAGCTGCTGAAGTAATTGTTATACCTCTTTCTTGTTCTTGAACCATCCAGTCCATTGTAGCTGCACCTTCATGAGTTTCACCTATTTTATGTGTTTTTCCTGTGTAAAATAAAATACGCTCAGTTGTTGTAGTTTTACCCGCATCGATATGAGCCATTATTCCTATATTACGGTACTTTTCTAACGCAAATTGTCTTGGCACTATATATTCCTCCTCTCAGCATATAATCTGAGTAAATTAGTAATTAAATCTGATAAAACTGTTTTGGCAAAAGCCAAAACAGTTTTATGTTAATATCTGTAATGAGCGAATGCTTTATTAGCTTCAGCCATCTTATGTGTTTCTTCTCTTTTCTTAACTGCAGCGCCTGTATTGTTGGAAGCATCGATTAGCTCATTTGCTAATCTTTCCCTCATGTATTTTTCTCCTCTTTTTCTAGAAGCGATCAACAACCATCTTATTCCCAATGTTTGTCTTCTCTCTGGTCTTACTTCCATTGGTACTTGGTAAGTAGCACCACCTATTCTTCTAGCTTTAACTTCTAGTAACGGCATTATATTAGCCATAGCTGTTTCAAAAACTTCCAAAGCATCTTTTTCTGTTTTCTCTGCAATTATATCAAATGCATCGTAGCAAATTTGTTGTGCTACGCCTCTTTTACCATCTAACATTATGCTGTTTATAAGCTTTGTAACAACTTCACTGTTGTACAAAGGGTCTAGTAAAACTTCTCTTTTTCCTATATGTCCTTTTCTTGGCACTTTTCTTCCCTCCTTAACATAAATATTTAAGCTCATTGGTACTCGGCTTTACGCCGCAAAGTGCTCTGTTCTCCGGAATCTATATAAACTTACGTTTATAAATCTATGTAAACACGAAGACATAGCACCAGATTCAAGCAAAATTACTTTTGCTTTGGTCTCTTAGCCCCATACTTTGATCTACTTTGCATTCTGTTAGCTACACCTGCTGAGTCTAAAGCGCCTCTCACAATATGATATCTAACACCTGGAAGGTCTTTTACTCTTCCACCTCTGATTAAAACAACACTATGCTCTTGTAGATTGTGTCCTATTCCTGGAATGTATGCAGATACTTCGTAACCATTTGTCAATCTAACTCTTGCAACTTTTCTTAGTGCGGAGTTAGGCTTCTTTGGTGTAGTAGTTTTAACTACTGTGCATACACCTCTTTTTTGTGGACAGTTTTTTAAAGCTGGTGATCCAGATTTAGTTGCTGCTGTCTTTCTGCCTTTTCTTACTAATTGGCTAATTGTTGGCATGTTTTCACCTCCTATATTTTAAAAAGTAATTTTGGTATTCTATTAAAATTAAGATAATAGCTAATTAATTATTCTTTTAGGATTAAAGTAGCCGCTGATCCTACTTCTATACCACACATCTTACCTAAATATTTCATTGTGGCAATATATTCTATTTCTATGTTTTTTTCTTCAGCTATGCTAACTATAGGTACAGTAATTTTTGAATCTGCATCTTCTGCTACATATAGCTTTAACCCTTGGTCGTTATTTAATGCTTTTGTAACTTGCTTTATGCCTACGACCTTTTTTCCTAAAAGTCTGTCTATCATGAGGTTTACCTCCTTGAAATTTAAAATTAAACCCGGAGTGAAGTCTAGACCTCACTCCGAAAAACTCATGTAAACAAATTAAATATAATATTTAAAATATCCTTGTTATAAAATCACACAAGCTATATTTTATCATTTTCATTATGTCATGTCAATAAAATTAATTAATCTTCTAAAGTATTAACATGCTCTTTTTCTTCTACATCAGTTTCTGTGTTTAATCTTATTGATCCATATCTACTCATGCCTGTACCAGCAGGTATAAGTTTACCTATAATTACATTTTCTTTAAGTCCTAGTAACGGATCAATTTTACCTTTTATAGCTGCATCAGTTAAAACTCTTGTAGTTTCTTGGAAGGATGCTGCTGATAAGAAAGAGTCTGTAGCTAAAGCTGCTTTTGTGATTCCAAGAAGCACTTGATCTCCCTTAGCTTCTTCTAACTTAGCTTTTTTAACTCTTTCATTTTCTTCTATAAAATCAAATATATCTATCATAGTTCCTTGTAAAAGTTCTGTATCACCTGGTTCTAATACCTTAACCTTCCTAGTCATTTGTCTTACTACAACTTCAAGATGTTTATCATTTATATCAACACCTTGCAATCTATAAACCTTTTGAACTTCTGACAATAGATATTCTCTAACTCCTTCAAGTCCTTTAATTCTCATAACATCATGTGGATTTACTGATCCTTCTGTTATTTCATCTCCAGCCTCAATTGAGTCTCCATTACTAACTTTCATTCTTGAACCAAATGGAATTTCATAAGTAATTTCTTCACCTGATTCTGTAACTATAATTATTGTTCTCTTTTTCTTTGTTTCTTCCATTTTAACTGTACCTGATACTTCTGATACTGTAGCTAATCCTTTTGGTTTTCTGGCTTCAAATAGCTCTTCTACTCTTGGAAGTCCTTGAGTTATATCAGCTCCTGCAACTCCACCTGTATGGAAGGTTCTCATTGTAAGCTGTGTACCTGGCTCACCAATAGATTGAGCTGCTATTATACCCACAGCCTCACCTATAGTTATTTTTTGTCCAGTCGCCATATTCATACCATAACAAGTAGCGCAAACTCCTACTTTACAATCACAACTAAATACTGATCTTATCTTTACCTTCTTAATTCCAGCTTTTTGTACTTTTCCTGCTATTTCAGCAGTCATATAAGTATGATTTTTAACTATAACCTTAGAAGTTTTTGGATCTATAATATCTTCTGCTGAATATCTTCCAGTTAATCTTTCTTTCAACTCTTCTATAGGTTCGTTTCCTACTTTAATTTCGGATACGTATATTCCATCTTTAGTTCCACAATCTTGATGTCTTACTATTACATCCTGGCTAACATCAACAAGTCTCCTTGTAAGATATCCTGAGTCAGCTGTTTTAAGAGCAGTATCAGCATTACCCTTTCTAGCTCCATGAGTTGATATGAAATATTCTAATACATCTAAACCTTCCCTAAAAGAAGCTTTAATTGGAAGTTCTATAATTTTACCGGATGGGTTAGCCATAAGACCTCTCATACCCGCTAACTGCTTTATCTGACTTTTAGAGCCTCTCGCTCCAGAATCGGCCATCATAAATATTGGATTAAATCTATCCAAATTATCCATTAGAGCATTAGCTACATCTTCGGTAGTTTTAGTCCACTTATCTATAACTCTTTCATATCTTTCTTCTTCAGATATAAATCCTCTTTTATACATTTTCTCAATTTTTTTAACAGTTTCTTCTGCTTCTTTAAGCAAATCAGCCTTTTTCTCAGGAACAACCATATCTGATACCGAAACAGTAATAGCTCCAATAGTAGAATAATGATATCCTTTTGCTTTAATTTCATCTAACATTACTGATGTTTGGGTTGGTCCATGAACTGTATAACAATTTTCAACTATACGTCCAAGAGCCTTTTTATCTATTAAGAAGTCAACTTCAAGTTTAAACAAGTTTTCTTCTAAAGTTCTATCTACAAAGCCTAAATCTTGAGGTATGGATTCGTTAAATATAAGTTTACCAACAGAAGTATCTATTATTCCTTGCTTAATCTCGCCATTAATTTCTTTAGTCATCCTAACTTTTATCTTAGCATGTAAAGAAATATCTTTAACTTCATAAGCCATAATAGCCTCTTCTGGTGATATGAATATCTTTCCTTCACCTATTTCTCCATCTTTATCTAAACTTAAATAATAAGAACCTAAAATCATATCTTGGGTAGGAACTGATACTGGCTTACCATCTGATGGTTTCAAGATGTTACCAGCAGCAAGCATTAAAAATCTTGCTTCTGCTTGAGCTTCAACAGAAAGAGGTACATGCACTGCCATTTGATCTCCATCAAAGTCAGCGTTATATGCTGTACACACTAAAGGATGAAGTTTTATAGCTCTACCTTCAACTAGCACAGGTTGGAAAGCTTGAATTCCTAATCTATGTAGTGTAGGCGCACGGTTTAATAACACTGGATGATCGGAAATAACTTCTTCTAGTACATCCCATACCTGTGGCATTACTCTTTCTACCATTCTTTTAGCACTTTTTATATTGTGTGCCAAAGAATTTTCAACTAGTTTTTTCATAACGAAAGGTTTGAAAAGTTCTAGCGCCATTTCTTTTGGCAAACCACATTGATACATTTTAAGTTCAGGTCCAACAACAATAACTGATCTTCCAGAATAGTCAACACGCTTACCTAGTAAGTTTTGTCTAAATCTACCCTGTTTTCCTTTAAGCATATCAGATAAAGATTTAAGTGGCCTGTTTCCAGGACCTGTTACTGGCCTACCTCTTCTACCATTATCTATCAATGCATCTACAGCTTCTTGAAGCATTCTTTTTTCATTTCTAACTATTATATTAGGTGCTCCTAAATCTAATAGTTTCTTTAATCTATTATTTCTATTTATAACCCTTCTGTATAAATCATTTAAATCAGAAGTTGCAAATCTTCCACCATCTAATTGAACCATAGGTCTTAGATCTGGTGGTATTACAGGTATTACCCCTATGATCATCCAAACTGGCTTATTTCCTGACTTTTTAAATGATTCCATAACTTCAAGTCTTCTTATTATTCTTATCTTCTTTTGTCCTGTACTATTCTTTAAATCTTCTTTTAAATCCACAGTTGATTTTACTAAATCAATTTCTTCTAATAAAACTTTTATAGATTCTGCTCCCATACCTGCTGAGAAGCTTTCCTCACCATATTTATCTATAGCTTCTCTATATTCTTTTTCATTAAGAAGCTGTTTCTTTAAAAGAGGTGTGTCTTTAGGATCTAAAACAATATAAGATGCAAAGTATAAAACTTTTTCAAGGGATCTAGGAGACATATCTAGCATTAAGCCCATACGGGAAGGTATTCCTTTAAAATACCAAATATGGGATACTGGGGCTGCAAGTTCTATATGCCCCATTCTCTCACGTCTTACTTTAGATTTTGTGACTTCAACTCCGCATCTATCACAAACTATCCCCTTATATCTTACTCTCTTATATTTTCCACAATGGCATTCCCAATCTTTTGTTGGTCCAAATATTCTTTCACAAAATAGACCATCTCTTTCAGGTTTCAATGTTCTATAATTTATTGTTTCTGGTTTTTTAACTTCCCCTCTAGACCATTCTCGTATCTGCTCTGGAGAAGCTAAACTTATTTGCATGGCATCAAAATTATTTAATTCAATCAAGGGTAATCCTCCCTTCAAAATTAGTGTTCATCATCAAAATCATCTAGTTGCAATTCTTTTTTAAACTCATCTAGTGGTAACTCATCATCATCGTCTTCTTTTTCATCTACTTCTACTTCTTCTAATTCGTCTGTTTCTTCTGCTTTTTCTTCTGCTTTTTCTTCTACTATTTCTTGAAGATTACTACCTTCTAGTTCAGTGGTTGATTTTATAACTGGTACATCTTCTTTTCCTTCTATATTTATCTCTAGAGCTTCAAGTTCCTCTTCTGTATATTCTCTTAATTTAATTTCTTCTTTTTTATCATTAAGAACTTTTACATTTAGGCACAAAGCTTGAAGTTCTTTAATAAGAACTTTAAAGGACTCTGGTACACCTGGTTCTGGTATATTTTCACCCTTTACTATTGACTCATAAGTTTTAACTCTACCCACAACATCATCCGACTTTACAGTTAAGATTTCCTGAAGAGTGTGTGCTGCTCCATAGGCTTCAAGAGCCCAAACTTCCATCTCTCCAAATCTTTGTCCTCCGAATTGTGCTTTACCTCCTAAAGGTTGTTGTGTAACTAATGAGTATGGGCCTGTAGATCTTGCATGAATCTTGTCATCAACTAAGTGAGCAAGTTTCAATATATACATATATCCTACAGTTACTCTGTTGTCGAATGCTTCTCCGGTTCTCCCATCATATAGTACAGTTTTACCATCTCCATCATACCCTGCTTTTATAAGATGTTCTTCTATATCATACTCATTGGCGCCATCAAATACTGGAGTTGCTATATGCCAACCTAGTTTGTTTGCTGCAAGACCTAGATGGACTTCTAGCACCTGACCTATATTCATACGTGAAGGAACCCCTAATGGATTTAAACATATTTGTAGTGGTCGTCCGTCTGGTAAAAATGGCATATCCTCTTCTGGTAATACTCTTGAAATAACACCCTTATTACCATGTCTTCCAGCCATCTTATCCCCTACAGATATTTTTCTCTTTTGAGCTATATAACATCTTACAAGTTGGTTTACCCCTGGAGGTAACTCATCACCATTTTCCCTTGTAAAGACCTTTACGTCTACGATAATACCCGATTGACCATGAGGAACTCTTAATGATGTATCTCTAACTTCTCTTGCCTTTTCTCCAAAGATAGCTCTTAGTAACCTTTCTTCTGCTGTAAGTTCGGTTTCTCCCTTAGGTGTAACTTTACCTACAAGTACATCTCCAGCTCTTACTTCTGCACCTATTCTTATGATTCCACGCTCATCTATATCCTTTAGCGCATCCTCACCTACATTAGGTATATCTCTAGTTATTTCTTCTGGTCCTAGCTTTGTATCTCTCGCTTCGCATTCATATTCCTCTATGTGAATAGATGTGAATACATCTTCTCTTACTAATTCTTCAGAAATAAGCATAGCATCCTCATAGTTATATCCTTCCCATGTGATGAAGCCCATTCTTATATTTTTACCTAATGCTATTTCTCCAAGATCTGTTGATGGCCCATCTCCTAATACAGATCCATGTTCAACATGGTCTCCCTTAGTTACAATAGGTCTTTGATTTATACACGTCCCTGGATTTGACCTTTTAAATTTAAGTAATCTATATACGTCAGTTCCACCATCAGAGTCTCTTTTAACCCTAACTTCACTAGCACTTACATAAGATACGATTCCGGCATTTCTAGCTTTTGGAAGTACTCCTGAATCTAATGCTGCTTTATATTCAATACCAGTTCCAACCAATGGTGCTTGAGGCATTAATAACGGCACCGCTTGACGTTGCATATTAGCACCCATAAGAGCACGGCTAGCATCGTCATTTTCAAGGAAAGGTATCATAGCTGTTGCTACAGATACTATCTGTCTTGGTGAAACGTCCATAAGATCAACTTCATTTCTTGATACAAGTAATATATCTTCTTTTATTCTTACAGTTACCCTATCATCAATAAACATATTGTTTTCATCTAATAACTCATTAGCTTGAGCTACTAAATAATTATCTTCTTCATCTGCTGTAAAATATTTAATTTCACTAGTTACTATACCAGTCTTTTTATCTACCACTCTATACGGTGTCTCTATAAAGCCATATTCATTAACCCTTGCATAAGTAGCTAAAGAGTTGATAAGTCCTATGTTTGGTCCTTCTGGGGTCTCTATAGGACACATTCTGCCATAATGAGAGTGATGAACGTCTCTTACTTCAAAGCCTGCTCTTTCTCTTGATAATCCACCAGGTCCTAAAGCTGAGAGTCTTCTTTTATGAGTAAGCTCAGAAAGTGGATTATTTTGATCCATGAACTGAGACAGTTGTGAACTTCCAAAGAATTCTTTTGTAGCTGCTGAAACTGGTCTTATATTTATAAGAGCCTGAGGAGTTATTCCTTCTGGATCTTGTATAGTCATTCTCTCTTTTACTACTCTTTCCATCCTTGAAAGACCTATTCTGAATTGATTTTGCAACAATTCACCTACTGATCTTAGTCTTCTATTACCAAGATGGTCTATATCATCTACATTTCCTATACCATATAAAAGCCCTATTTGATAGCTTATAGTAGCATACATATCATCTTTAATTATATGCTTAGGTATAAGTCTATGTATGTTCTTTTTAATTTCTTCTTTAATTGCACTTTCTTCGGTATAATTGTTTAATATTTCTCTTAAAGTAGGGTAATGAACATATTCGCGTATGTTTAAATCCGTGATATCAAAAGGTAATTGTTTGTTTATATTAACAAAATTATTACCTGCAACTCTTACTACTTTATCATCAACAATTATATCTACTAGATTTATACCACTATCTTGAATTGCTAAAGCATTTTCTCTGTCTATTTTTTCACCTTTTTGAACAAAGATTTCTCCTGTTTCTGGGTGAACTATATCTAATGCTGATATTTGATTTGCAATCCTTAAGTTTAGTGCTAACTTTTTATTGAATTTATATCTACCTACCTTTGATAAATCATAGCGTTTTGCATCAAAAAACAATGAATCTATTAAACTCATTGCACTATCAACAGTAGGTGGCTCACCTGGCCTTAATCTTTTGTATATTTCTAATAGGCCTTCTTCTCTTGTTTTAGTATTATCTTTTTCTATAGTAGCCTTTAATCTTTCATCATCACCAAAGTAATCCATTATTTGTTGATCACTTGCGAATCCCATCGCTCTTGCTAGAACACTAATTGGAAGCTTTCTAGTCTTATCTATTCTTACATAAATTATATCATTTGAATCTGTTTCATATTCTAGCCACGCACCTCTATTAGGTATTACAGTAGCTGAATATAGTTTCTTTCCATTTTTATCTACGGAATAATTATAATACACCCCTGGTGATCTTACCAATTGGCTTACAATTACTCTTTCAGAACCATTTATAATGAAAGTACCTTGTTCCGTCATTAAAGGAAAATCTCCCATAAATACTTCTTGTTCTTTAATTTCACCTGTCTCTTTGTTTTGAAGTCTTACTTTTACTTTTAACGGAGCCGCATAAGTTGAGTCTCTTTCTTTACATTCTTCAACAGAATACTTAATATTCTCCATATCAAGTTTATAGCCAATAAATTCAAGTACAAGATTACCTGTATAGTTTGATATAGGACTTATATCATTAAATACCTCTTGAAGTCCCTCATCTAAAAACCACTGATAGGAATCTAACTGTACCTCTATTAAATTAGGCATATCTATTATGTCTTTAACTCTAGCAAAGCTCATTCGTGTTCTTTTGCCGACTTGGATAGGATGTACCATTAGCTTTTCACCCCTTGTATAAACTAAAATAACCAAAAACATACTATCCCTAAGGACTTTTGCTTCTGGATTGCACAGACATTATCATATTAGTATAACCAGTTATGTCAAAAAAAATCATTATATTGTCAAATCTTTGAAACATATTATTAATGGGGTGTCTCTCCCCCTGAATATCGTTAACTATATATTATCCCATAATTAACGGTACATTAAGTAATAGTATCACAATAAATATTTCACGTCAACAGGTATGCTCTAAAAAAGAGACACTTTAATTAAAAAGTGTCTCTTTTATGTATAGATACTACTTAACTTCTACTGTAGCTCCAACTTCTGAAAGTTTAGTCTTGATTTCTTCTGCTTCTTCTTTAGAAACTCCTTCTTTTACTGCTTTAGGAGCTCCGTCTACAACTTCTTTAGCTTCTTTTAAGCCAAGTCCTGTTATTTCTCTAACTGCTTTTATAACTTTGATTTTTTCAGATCCAATACTTGCTAGTATTACATCAAATTCAGTTTTTTCTTCTGCTGCTGCTGCTGGTGCTCCACCTGCTGCTGCTACTGGAGCTGCTGCGCTAACTCCAAATTCCTCTTCACAAGATTTAACTAACTCGTTTAATTCTAATACACTCATATCTTTTATAGCTTGAATTATTTCTTCTCTTGTCATTTAAATACACCTCCGAATTTTCTATTAACAATATTCTATTAATTTTAACATGATATTACTCTGCTGCTTGGTTTTCTTTGTTTTCCTTAACTGCATTTAACAAGTATGCTAAATTTGATAAAGGAGCCTTGAAACTTCCAAGAAGTTTTGCAATAAGAACTTCTTTTGGTGGTATTGATGCAAGTTGTTTAACTTTTTCAACATCATATATATCACCTTGAACAATACCAGCTTTTAATTCTATCTTTTTATGAGTCTTAGCAAAATCACTAAGTATTCTAGCTGGAGCTGTTACATCTTCATATCCAAAAGCTATAGATACAGGACCTTCTAAGAATTCTGTTATTCCTTCTAATCCCAATTCCTTTGCCGCAAGAGTAACTAACTTATTTTTGTAAACTTTGTATTCTACTCCAGAGTCTCTTAATTTTTTTCTAAGCTCTGTGTCTTCTTCAACTGTAAGCCCTTGATAGTCTGAAAGTATAACTGATTGTGCTTTTTCTAACTTTTCTTTTATTTCAGAAACCTTAGCTTCTTTTAATTGTCTATTCTTATTCACTGTGTGTCCACCTCCTCACAGCTTTCACTGCTTTTTTAAAATAACAAAGGTCCTCTCGCAGACGTGAGAAGACCTATAATTATATCTTATTATGGGGCCCTCGGTAGGTAGTTAAACTATTATGCTCTCGCACCTACTGTCTACGGAATACTTTATTTAATTTTCAACAAATGAAATTATACTAAAGATATCGACACTTGTCAATATTATTCTAATACTTTTGTTGGGTTTACTTTTACTCCAGGTCCCATTGTGCTAGAAACTGATACTGACTTAATGTACTGTCCTTTTGTTGCTGATGGTTTTGCTTTTACTAAAGCTTCCATCAAAACACGGAAGTTGTCAGCTAACTTTTCATTTCCAAAAGATTTCTTTCCTACTGGAACGTGAACTATAGAAGTTTTATCTACTCTATATTCAACTTTACCAGCTTTAATTTCTTGGACTGCTTTTTGAACATCAAATGTAACTGTTCCTGATTTTGGATTTGGCATTAATCCCTTAGGTCCAAGCACTCTACCTAATCTACCTACAACACCCATCATATCTGGAGTTGCAACAACTACATCATAATCAAACCAATTTTCTTTTTGGATCTTTTCTAATAAATCTTCTGCTCCTACAAATTCTGCACCAGCAGCCTTAGCTTCATTAGCTTTTTCACCCTTAGCGAAAACTAAAACTCTAACTTGCTTACCAGTTCCGTGTGGAAGTACTACTGCACCTCTTACTTGTTGGTCCGCATGTCTTGGATCTACTCCAAGTCTTACATGTAATTCTATTGTTTCATCAAATTTTGCTTTAGCTGTTTTTAAAGTTAAATCTAAAGCTTCTTTTGGTGTGTATAAAGCGTTTCTATCTATAAGTTTTGAACTCTCTATATAGTTTTTTCCTATCTTTCCCATTGTTATGCCTCCTTTGTGGTATTAACGGTCCTAGCCTCCCACTAATTTACAATAATTAACCTTCTACAACTATTCCCATACTTCTTGCAGTTCCTTCAATCATGCTTATAGCTGTTTCTAAAGACGCTGCATTTAAATCAGGCATTTTAGTTTCTGCTATTTGCTTAACTTGTTCACTTGTCACTGTACCAACTTTAGTATTGTTTGGCACTCCTGATCCACTTTCAAGTCCAGCTGCTTTCTTTAATAATATAGCTGCTGGAGGTGTTTTAAGTATAAAACTGAAAGATCTATCTTGATAAACAGTAATTACAACTGGTATTATCATACCAGCTTGATTAGCTGTTTTAGCATTAAATTCTTTACAGAATCCCATTATGTTTACACCATGTTGTCCTAACGCCGGTCCAACTGGTGGTGCTGGTGTTGCCTTTCCTGCTGCAAGCTGAAGTTTTATCATTCCTGTTACTTTTTTAGCCATGAGTTATTCCTCCTATACTGTGGTTATACCGGACTTTTAAAGCCCTCCCACTTAATTAAGACCTATTTTAAATTTAGTCTAACTTTTCTACTTGATTAAAGTCCAGTTCTGCTAATGTTTCTCTCCCGAACATATTAACCAATGCTTTTACCTTTTTCTTTTCAATGTTAATCTCTTGTAAGGTAGCCATAAATTCTTTCAATGGCCCCGAAACAACTTTAACACTTTCCCCCACCTCAAAGTCAACTGTTACAGGGGTTTCATTTATCCCCATAGAATTCACTTCTTCATCAGTAAGTGGAACTGGCTTAGATCCAGGACCTACAAACCCAGTAACGCCTCTTGTGTTTCTTATAACGTACCATGATTCATCTGTCATTATTAGTTTAACTAATACATATCCAGGAAAAATCTTTTTCATAGTAACCTTTTTCTTACCATCTTTTTCTTCTACAACTTCTTCCATAGGCACTTGAAGATCAAGAATCAAATCATGTAAGTTTCTATTTTCTATAGTTTTTTCAAGGTTAGCTTTTACTTTGTTTTCATAGCCTGAATATGTGTGTACTACATACCATCTAGCTTTTTCACTCATAATATTTAGGAATGATTAATCATTCCAACCTCCTTTTTTTACTTTAATTTGAAAATTAACTTAAAGAGGTTTTTAAATAAAAGATCCACTGCGCCTATGAAGACAATATATAAGAAACAAAAACCAACTACCGCAAAAAAAGCCTTCTTAACATCCTCTTTAGATGGCCAAGTTATTCTACTAAATTCCGACTTAACTTCTTTTAGGAAACTAGTTTTATGCTTCGCCTTACTGTCTGTGCTTTTAACCACTTTGTTCTTTTCATCCACAGCCATAAATTCACATCCTTAAGGTTTTTAAGCGCTTATTTTGTCTCTTTATGAAGTGTGTGCTTTTTACAGAACTTACAATACTTTTGCATTTCTAATCTGTCTGGGTCATTCTTTTTACTTTTCATTGAGTTGTAGTTTCTCTGCTTGCACTCTGTACATGCTAAAGTTATCTTCACTCTCACCTTGTGCACCTCCAGTATTTTCGTATATAACCATAAGAACTTTAGTGCTCTTATACCCCTTTTTACGCATTACCTTAATAATTTATCACAATTAAACTTTCATGTCAACGTTAAAGTTATGTAAAGGACTAGGTTTTAACCCCAATCCTAGTATATTTAGTTATATATCAATATAATTATTTTGTTATTGTAGTAACAACTCCTGATCCAACTGTTCTTCCGCCTTCTCTTATAGCAAATCTTAAACCTTCATCCATAGCTACTGGATTAATTAGTTCAACATTCATATCTATATGGTCTCCAGGCATTACCATTTCCATTCCATCTGGTAATTTGATTGATCCTGTTACATCTGTTGTTCTGAAATAAAATTGTGGTCTGTATCCATCAAAGAATGGTGTATGTCTTCCGCCTTCTTCTTTTTTAAGTACATATACTTGACCTACAAACTTGCTGTGTGGATTTACACTACCTGGTTTTGCAAGCACTTGACCTCTTTCTATTTCTGCTCTTTGTATTCCTCTTAATAGAACTCCTACATTATCTCCTGCCATTGCTTGGTCTAGTAACTTTCTAAACATCTCTACTCCTGTTACTACTACCTTTCTCTTATCTTCAGATAATCCTACTAATTCTACTTCTTCTCCAACCTTTAGAACTCCAGTTTCAACTCTTCCTGTTGCTACTGTTCCTCTACCTGTAATTGTAAATACATCTTCTACTGGCATTAAGAACGGTTTGTCAGTTGCTCTTTCTGGTGTTGGAATATAGCTATCTATTGCATCCATTAAGTCTAATATAGGCTTAATTGCTACTTCATCTGTTGGATTTTCTAATGCTTTTAATGCTGATCCTGCTATTATTGGTGTATCGTCTCCTGGGAAATCATACTCACTTAATAGTTCTCTAACTTCCATCTCAACTAATTCTAATAATTCTGGATCATCTACCATATCTGATTTGTTTAAGAATACTACTATATAACCAACGCCTACTCTAGATGCTAATAATATATGTTCTCTTGTTTGTGGCATTGGACCATCTGCTGCTGATACAACTAGGATTGCTCCATCCATTTGTGCTGCACCTGTAATCATATTCTTTACATAGTCAGCGTGACCTGGACAGTCTACGTGTGCATAATGTCTTTTTTCTGTTTCATACTCTACGTGAGAAGTATTGATTGTTATTCCTCTTTCCTTCTCCTCTGGTGCCTTATCTATTTGGTCATACTTAAACGCTTCTGCAAATCCTCTATTAGCTAATACTGATGTTATAGCTGCTGTTAATGTTGTCTTACCGTGGTCTACGTGACCTATTGTTCCAATATTAACGTGTGGTTTACTTCTTTCAAATTTTGCTTTTGACATTTGTGAATTCCTCCTATCCTTTATTAGATTTTGCAATAAACTTTGCCTAGTGTGTTGTAATTTCTATTTATTGGAGCCCACGATCGGGATCGAACCGACTACCTCCACCTTACCAAGGTGACGCTCTACCTACTGAGCTACATGGGCAACATTACTGAATTTAGAAACGGATTGGTTAATCTTGGTACTAAATTATATTTAATATACTATTAAAGCTATTTCTATTCAAATATATGTGATTAACCACTTTTTTGATTTTACTACTATTTTTCTTCTATGTCAATATTTTTGTACAAATTATCTGTTATTTAAACACTTCTCCAATTTTCTCTTAACTCTTTGGAGAGCATTATCTATAGACTTCGCATGTCTGTCTAAATCACAGGCTATTTCTTGGTAGGACTTTCCATCCAAATACGACATTAAAACTTCCATCTCTAAATCGGAAAGAACCTTCCCTATTTCCTTTTCTATGCGATTCATCTCTTCTTTGCTTATTAAGAGTTCTTCAGGATCTGTTATTTTCATGCTAGATATAACATCTAATAATGTTCTATCCGATTCTTCTTCATATATAGGTTTATTTAGGGATATATAAGTATTTAGCGGAATATGTTTTTGACGGGTAGCTGTCTTTATAGCAGTAATTATTTGCCTAGTTACACAAAGCTCTACGAAAGCTTTAAAGGATGCCAATTTATCAGGTTTAAAGTCTCTTATAGCTTTATATAGACCTATCATACCTTCTTGATATATATCCTCTCGATCCGCGCCTATCAAGAAATAAGATTTAGCCTTCATCCTCACAAAATTTTCATACTTATTTATAAGGTATTCTTCAGCTCTTAAATCACCCTTTTTTGTCTCTGCCACTATTTCTTCATCAAGCATATCCTTATACAAAGATGTGCTCTTGTATATAATACCCGTATTTTCCATAGTTCCCCCTCCAAATCCTGTACATCATGTATTTAATTATAGTCCAGTGGCTAGCTTTAAGTCAAGTTATTTCAATGGCTTCTACGCATTTTCTCAAGTTCTTCCAGTACATTTTTTTGTATTCTATCTTCAATTGGATTTTTTTTAGAAAGCTTGTGTTTTTTATAGCTAGAAGCTACCTCCTCTTCCATCCCTTTTAACTTATGATAAAATTCCAAGGATGATATCCTTATTGCACCTCTTTGAAAAATTACTTGTTGTTCTAACGAGTCAGATGTTACTACTTCCACCTCTGTCTTTCGTCCTATATTATTTACTGACTTTTCTATATAACTGTCAGCAGTTTCACCTTCTTTTGTGAAAACTACAATAACGTTCCCTACTTTTTCTGTCTTTTCTATAGACCCCTTTACTTTATGGGCATCGAAAACTAAAAATATTTTATAGCCTTTAAATGATGAGTAATTTTGCATATAATCTATAAGATTTTGTCTTGCTGTTTCATAACTATACTCTTTTATATCTCGAAGAGTCGGCCAGCTATTGATTATATTATAACCATCAACAAAAATAATTTTCACAATTACTTTTCAATTCTCCTTTTTAAAACTTCATACATTAATATCCCTGCTGCTACCGATGCATTAAGAGAATTTAATTTGCCAGCCATTGGTATGCTTACAACCACATCACATTTATCCCTAGTAAGTTTAGATATTCCCTTGCCCTCATTGCCTATAACAATGGCAATAGATCCACCTAGGTCCACCTTATGACTATACTCATCACCATTCATATCTGCACCATAAATCCATAAACCTTTTTCTTTTAATGTATCTATGGCTGAATTAATATTTGTAACCTTAGCTATCTTCATATACTCAGCAGCTCCAGCTGAGGTCTTATATACTGTTGTAGTTACTCCAACGCTTCTTCTTTTAGGTATTATTATGCCATGTGCACCACATAGCTCTGCTGTCCTTATTATAGATCCTAAATTATGTGGATCTTCAATTTCATCTAAAACAATTATAAACGGATCTTCATCCTTTTCTTTTGCATATTCTAGTATTTCCTCTATGGTATTGTAAATATAAGGCGTTACGATTGCTATAACCCCTTGGTGACTTCCAGTTTCAGACATTGAATCTAGTTTCTTTCTATCCACTTCTTTAACTACTATAGATTTTTCTTTAGCCATAGCTAGTATAGAAGTTATGGATCCTTCCTTGTCTCCCTTTGCAACCAATAGTTGTTCTATAGTCTTATCAGATTTTAAAACTTCTATAACAGCATTTCTTCCTTCTATTAAATCTTCTCTTTCTTTTATTTCTTGATGTTTATCTTCTAAATGTATCTTATTTTCTCTCATTACCGTTCTCCTTAACTACTTTATACCGTTAAATCTAAATTTATAGATCTTTCTAAAATAAAACTTAATCTTTCATTTTGTTCTGTTAAATACAAATAACCTAAAAGAGCCTCAAATCCTGTTGCGTTTCTATAATCCATAACCTCAGCATTTTTAGGCATTGTATGCGACTTTGCATTTCTTCCTCTTTTATAAACACAAACTTCTTCATCACTTAGTTCTTCTTTGATTAAATTAATTATTTTACTTTGAGATGAAGCTTTAACATACCCTATAGCTTTAACGTGTATCTTATGAGCTGAAAGCTCATCATTTTTTTCTAATATATAATTTCTTATAAATAATTCAAATACTGCATCTCCTATTAAAGCCAAAGTTAATGAACTTAATCCTGTGGCTTCCTTAACATCATATTTTTTGTGTTTTAAATATTCCATATTAATTCTCCTTGAATTCTTTTAGCATAATCTAATTATTACTCATATTTTCAATAATCTCAACTAAAATATCTTTATTAACCTACTGTTTAAGATAATATAACAACTAATTTAACTTTTGTATATAAAAACTTACCAATAATTATGTTCTTTTATAGCTTTATAAAAAAACTCTAAATTCATCATTTATATAGATAATGAATTTAGAGTTTTAAATATATTTTACTTATATTTTACTTATATTTTATATTTAATTTTTATTTAGAATAATATTCAACGATTAATTGCTCATTTATTTCTATTGGCAATTCATGTCTTTCAGGTAATTTACATAACTTAGCCTTAAAGTTTTCTTCATCTTTTTCTATATACGATAGATTAAGAGAATAAATATTTTCAAAGTTTTCTTTAAATATATTTATATTTTGTGATGATGACTTAAGTGATACCTCTTCTCCTATATTAACTGAATAGGATGGTATATCTACCTTTTTACCATCAACTTCTATATGTCCATGACTTACCATCTGCCTTGCTTGTCTAATGGATGAAGCTAGGCCCATTCTATATACTATGTTATCTAGCCTACATTCTAGGCTTACAAGTAGCACATCTCCAGTCATTTCTTTACTTTTCAAAGCTTTATCTACATATATTTTAAATTGCTTTTCTAAAACACCGTAGTAAGCTCTAAGCCTTTGTTTTTCTAATAATTGAACTCCAAAATCAGATAACTTTTTATCCGCCCTACTAGTTCCTCTTGCTTCTCTTTTCATTGCCTTTGGATGACCACTTACATTTAATCCAAGCCTTCTGCATTGTTTAAAACGTGGTCCCATCATTTTCGCCATAATATACCTCCATATAAATGAATTGCCGCGGTAAATTATTGCCTTTAGATAATATATCACATTATCTCTTTATTGAAAATGATTATCACTTCGTCTTATTCCTTATTTAATAAATTTAAATCTCCCATCCTGACCATCTCTACTAAATACTCAGTTTTTTAATTTATTTATTATGTTTAATTATTCTTTTAATGAATTAATACCCATTTGATTAAATATTTGTTGAAACAACTCCTTAGCCACTGGAGACGCAATAATACCACCAAAATGTTCTCCTTCTGGTTCATCAATACTTACAAATACGCTTACTTTAGGATTATCATAAGGTGCTGCTCCAATAAACGAAGATATAAACTTTCCTTCCACATAACCTTTTCCACCTATATTGGCCTTTTGAGCTGTTCCTGTTTTCCCAGCTATTCCAAGTCCCTCTACATAAGCTTGTTTACCTGATCCCTTAGATACGGTTTCTTCCAACATTTTAGCCACTGTATTTGCTGTATCCTTACTTATTACTTGTCTTTGATTTTTTTCTTCATAAGGCTTGGACACCGATGTACCTCCATTTTTGTCTACACCAACTACTTCTTTCATTAAATGTGGAGTTGAATATACTCCATCATTCATTATAGTGTTTAGCGCCGCTAATATTTGTATAGGTGATGCTGCATCAGTTTGTCCAAAAGATATGGTCGCAAGATCTAAAGCAGTCATTTGGTCTGTAGGCTTAATTATCCCTGCTGCCTCTCCTGTTAGATCTATACCTGCAGGTTTTCCAAATCCAAAATCATATATATATTTATTTAATCTTTCTTGACCTAATCTTCTACCAAGCTCCATAAATCCAGGATTACAAGAATTCTCCAAGATGTCTATTAATTTCTCTGATCCGTGCCCTTCAGACTTCCAACAGTTCACCTTTGTTCCATTTACCACAGTAAACCCCTTGCAATAAAAGTCATCATTAAGAAATGTCACCTTTTCTTCTAATGCCGCAGAAATTGTGGTTATCTTAAACGTGGATCCAGGTTCGAAAACATCATTTACAGCTTTATTTCTCCATAGTTGTTGCAATTTTTCATTATCCACTATTCCCATTCTCGGGTCATTTAAATTAAAGTCTGGTTTGTTAACCATTGCTAATACTTCACCATTTTTAGGATTAGTTACAATAATAGTTACACCTTTAGCTTTAGTATCTTTCAAAGCCTTATCTGCCACTGTTTGAGCTATATATTGTATACTTTCATCTACACTTAAAATTACATCTTTACCATTTATAGCTTCTGTATAAACAACATCCTCATAGGGCAACTCTGAAGCATTTTTATCTAACTCTGCTATCCTGATACCCGCTACTCCCATAAGTTCTTTATCATAATATTTTTCTAATCCAAAAACACCCTCACCCTCCAAATCTACTATACCAAGTGCGTGAGCTAGAAAATTATTATTAGGATAAAGCCTTGTAGAATCATTTTCTATTATCATAAAGTTATACTTTTTAGTTTTTCTCACTTCTTTAAGCTTATCTATTTTATCTTTTTCTATTTTTCTCTCTAGAGTCATTCCCCTTAATAATCTACCATTATTATCTGTTTTATCAAGCATAGATAGCACCTTGTCATTATCCATGCCTAGAGCTCCTGAGATTTCTTCTGATACTTGCTCTTTAGTTTCATTGTATCTTACACAATATTCTTGCATGGCCAATAAATCTAAGTTAACTTTATATACATCACCACTTACAGCAAGTTCTCTTCCGTTTCTATCTAATATACTTCCTCTTTTAGGCGATATTTTAGCCTCGTTTAAAAATTGTTGTTCTGCCTTATTACCCAAAAACTCACCTTGTAGAACCATTCTTCTGAAAAGTTGTATTGATAAAAGGAGAAATACAAGTGAAAATATTATAAAGGTTGATTTTACACGAATGGGCTTTATTTTAATCTTCTTATTTTTCATTTGTTTATTCCTCCTATATAATCCTTAGAACACTAAAAATTTCTATAGTAAGTATATGATTATTTACTAAGTCTAATTGCACTTTTTCCACCTTACTCCCTGAGGTGTGTCTTCTAAAACTATCCCCATATCTTTAAGTTCATCTCGTATTTTATCTGATAACGCCCAATCTTTATCTTTTCTTGCTTGTTCTCTTTGTTCAATTAACCTTTCCACCTCTTCTTTTAAATTCATCTTAGTGGATTTTTGAAGAATTCCAAGTGGTGACCCTAAATCTCTTATAAGGTTTAAAGCATAATTAATCATATCTTTAGATGAATTTATATCTATATTACTATTTAAATCTCGAATCAAATCAAATATAACAGATATTCCATCTGCAGTATTAAAATCATCATCCATCTTTATCATAAATTTCTCTTTGTATTCCTTTATGTGATCTATATATACCTTCTCTTCTTCCTTAATGCTATCTTGCTTCACTTCTTCTAAAAGGCTTTCTAAATTACCTATAGCATTATAAAGCCTTTCTACAGATGCCTTAGCAGAATCTAAAAGCTCCATACTAAAGTTTAGTTGTGTTCTATAATGTCCAGATAACATGAAAAATCTTACTACATCTGAATCATAACTCTCTAATATATCACGAGTTGTGAAAAAGTTATTCAATGATTTTGACATTTTTTGATTATTTATATTTACAAAGGCTGAATGCACCCAATAATTTGCAAATGGTTTTCCACTTCTCGATTCGCTTTGTGCTATTTCATTTTCATGATGTGGGAATACAAGATCAGATCCTCCAGCATGGATATCAATGGTTTCACCTAATATATTATGCGCCATGCAAGAGCATTCAATATGCCATCCTGGTCTTCCCATTCCCCATGGGCTCTCCCAAGCTGGTTCCCCTTCTTTTTTGTTTTTCCATAGAGCAAAATCCATAGGATCCTGTTTCTTATCTCCTACTTCTATCCTAGCTCCTGCCTGCAAATCATCTATGTTTTGTCCTGATAGTTTGCCATAGCCATTAAATTTCTTTGTGCTAAAGTAAACATCTCCATCTGCCTCATATGCATATCCTTTATCCACAAGATCTGATATAAAACTTACTATTTGATCTATGTGCTCTGTAGCTCTAGGATTAAAGGTAGCCCTTTCTATATTTAATGCATCAGCATCCTTATAGTACTCATTTATATATTTATCTCCTAGAGACTTTACTGTAGTTTTTTCTTCATTAGCTTTTTTTATCATTTTATCATCTATATCCGTAAAGTTTTGAACATAACTAACTTTATATCCACTATATTCAAGATATCTCCTTAAAGCATCGAAAACAATAAATGTTCTTGCATTACCTATATGAAAAAGATTATATACAGTAGGTCCACAAACATACATCTTTATTTCTCCTTCTGTCAAAGGAACAAATTCTTCTTTTCTTTTATTTAATGTATTATATAATTTCATAATTTCCCTCCATTTAAGCCTATATAAAATTTTCTAATCTATCCAAATTAAATTATATCATAATTCAAAACTATATATAAGTTTTTAATTTTTCTATATTACCTTTTAATTATATTATTTTTGCTAATTTATAAACCATCTTATTTCTAATTGATTTTATTATTTCTTTAAATAAAGCCTTTGTAATTACACCTTAATTTTAATAAATACTTAACCCTACATAATTACTAGCACATAGCTATACTCTATTAATGATAAGCTCGGCAATTCTTAGGTCTTCTTTAGTTGTAATTTTTATATTTTCATAGCTTCCCTCATAAATAAAAACCTTGTGACCTATAAGTTCTAAAGCAGCCGTATCATCTGTTACTAATATCTTATTCTTTCTAATGTAGTTATGTCCTTCTAATATAATGGAATATTTAAAGCATTGAGGTGTTTGTATTGCTACTAATTCTTTCCTATTTAAAGTAGCCTTTGAAAAGCCACTTTCATCTATAACTTTTATAGTATCTTTAACCTTAACCCCAGGTGCCGCACCACCATACAAATAGGCATATCTTATTCCATCTTTTATTATATCATCACTAACCAAAGGTCTTGCGCCATCATGAATAAGCACAACTTCACAATCTTCCATTGAAATTAGTCCATTGTAAACTGAGTCCTGCCTTTCTTTCCCACCCTTAACAATAATGATAGGTTTATCAAACTTATATTTTTTCAGTATATTTTCCTCAAAATATGTAACTTCATCCTCTGGCAATACTAAATATATTTCATCTATATCACAGCACATTGAAAACTTCTCTAAAGTACGATGTATTAAAGGTTTCCCGTGAATATTTAAAAATTGTTTGCTTTTATCACTATTCATCCTTTTACCTTTTCCCCCAGCTACTATGAGAGCATTTACCTTACCCATGCCTATCCCCCTTTAATGAATAAACTTAGTTTCTATTAATATATATAACTTTATATTACAATAATACCCCTACATAAAAATAGGGGTATTATTGTAATTATAAACTTTATTAATTTAATCCTTATATTAACCTTGCTTTTCAAATGCATCTTTTTCTTTAGCAAATATCATTCTTCCTGCAGCAGTTTGAAGTACAGATGTAACAACTACGTCTATAACCTCACCTATATATTTTCTGCCACCTTCAACAACTATCATAGTTCCATCATCTAAATATGCTATTCCTTGACCAGACTCTTTACCATCTTTTATAACCTGTATAGTCATTTCTTCTCCTGGAAGAACTACCGGTTTTATTGCATTCGCAAGTTCGTTAATATTAAGAACATCTACCCCTTGAAATTCAGCCACCTTATTTAAGTTATAATCGTTTGTTATAACCTTACCGTCTAAAAATTGAGCAAGTTTTAATAATTTACTATCTACTTCTGCTATTTCTGGAAAGTCCTTTTCTGATATTTGAACTTCAATATTTAATTCTTTTTGAATCTTATTTAATATATCAAGACCTCTTCTTCCGCGATTTCTTTTTAATGAGTCAGATGAATCTGCTATATGCCTTAATTCTTCTAAAACAAATGTCGGAATTATTAGGGTTCCTTCTATAAACCCTGTTTGACATATATCAAATATTCTCCCATCAATTATAACAGAGGTATCTAGAACTTTAGGTGTAGCTTTATTATTAAATTTGTTCTTTTTATCTCTTCCTGATGTTACCTTTTTGAAGTTGCCAAAAAAGGACATCACATCTTCTCTTCTTTTAATAGCAATGTCTGCTCCAAATACAGCTGCCACTATATTTATAACCGCATAAATTATCTTTCCAATTAATGTTGCATTCAAAACACTAGCTAAAAGCGAAGATATAATAAGTGCAATTATGGCTCCTACTGCTCCAAATAAAATTTCTATCGATGTTAATTTTTGCATACTTCTTTCGATATATTCTACTACTTTAGAAATCAAATTATTAATCCATGGTGAAATTAAAAATAATATAAATCCAAATAATAAAGTAATAAGAATTAAAAATAATATTGTATTAATATTAAATCCGCTGAAATATCCCTTGCTTTTTACATACTCAGTTTTAAGTAATAAAACACCAACGAAGTAGCCAATCACTAATCCTATTATTGTAAATAACGATCTTAAAACCTTTTTTAACAAGTCATTCACCTCCCTTTCTAAATTGTTGCCAAAAAGTTGTAATTCTAACCCTTAAGTATTAATATATATTAATACTTTTTCCATTGCAATAAAAGCCTGCTTATTTAATAGAATATTCATTACTTTTTAAGCTTTTACTTATATGTTCATATTCAGCCTTGATAAATACTTCTATTAAGCCCCCCTATGAAAAAGCTAGTATCTAAGTTAATATATAAGCATAAACAGATTTAACTATTCACATCGTCCATTCACCAATTGACAAAATTGTCTGAAAAAACCTATAATTAACTTAAAGAACCTAGGATAGTTAAAAAAATAAGGAGTTGAGTCTTACATGAAAGATATAATTTTTGATGATTTCCAAAACTCCGTCGATGAATATCTTATAAGGCATAAGAGCATTTTAGACGTACTTACTAAGCTTCAAGAATCAGAAGCTAGAGTCAATAGATCAATAGCTAAATCTGTTACAAGCTGTGGCTGTATAACTATAAATGCTAAAAAGCAATGTTTGCCCTCTGATGAAAATTCAATGGATGATCCAAATGACTGCTTTAAAACTCATCTAGACGGAAATCTTTGTAACGACTGTAGGGAAGTTATAGAAACTGAATTAGGTAATAATATATTTTACCTGAGTTCTCTGTGCAATCTTTTAGATTTAAATATTTATGATATAATTTTAAAAGAATATGATAGGATGAATACTTTAGGTAAGTATCATCTTAGATAATGACTCCCCTGCTATAAAAGCAGGGGTAATATTATAATTGCTTATCTAAAGCTACTTGTTCTTTTATTCTTCTAAGCCCATTTTTTATTGCCCTTGCCCTTGCTTCTCCTATACCTTCTACTTTATCTAGTTCTTCGTAGGATGCTTCTACTACAGCCTGTAGTTCATTAAAGTTTTTAACTAAATTTTCTATAATACTACTAGGTATTCTTGGAATCTTATTTAATATTCTATATCCTCTAGATGATATAAGCGTTTCTACTAATGTTACTCCACTGTATCCTATAAGTTTAGCTATTAAATCTAAGTCTAGTATTTCTACTGAACTTAACATTTGTATACCGGTATATATTTCATTTTCATTTAACCCTAATTTACAATAATCTCTTATTAAAAGTATTCCATCCTCTTCAACATACCTTATAAGTTCATCTAATTGCATTGATATGAGTCTTCCTTCATTTCCTAATTCACATATGTACTTTTCAATTTCCGATACTATTCTCATTACCATCTCTGTTCTTTGAATAACTGTTACTACATCAAGTAAGGTAACAATATCCTGGAATTCTAAAAGATTCAGGTTACTTATTACTTTATTTAAAACTGCTACATATCTCTCTAAGGTTTGTATTGCTTGGTTTGCCTTTCCTAGTATGATGCTACTATCTTTTAACACATACTTAATATCTCCTTTGTATACTGTTATCATATTTCTTCTTTGAGATATAGCAATTACAATGCATCCTGTTTGCTTAGCCACTCTATGAGCTGTTCTATGTCTTGTTCCAGTCTCGTAAGTTGTTATTGAATGTTCAGGTACAAGCTGTGCATTTGCATATAATATCTTTTTTATATCAGAACTTATAACTATTGCACCATCCATTTTAGCTAGTTCATATACATAAGAAGGATTGTATTCTGAGTTAATTGTAAATCCTCCATCAACAATTTTGAGAGTCTCATCATCACTGGCTAGTAATAAAAGCCCCCCTGTTTTAGCTCTTAAGATATTTTCTAATCCTTCTCTTAAAGCTGTTCCAGGTCCCATTATTTTTAATATGTTTTTTAATTCCTTATCTCTTTCTATTCTCATATAACCACCTTAATGCTATTAAATAATCAATTATTTTAAGATTACCTATTTTAGCTAGAAAACTTTATCCACCACTTCTTTTAAACTATTTGCTGAAATTAAATTTATATCTTTAAATTTTAAATTTTCTTTATTTCTTGAAGGTATTATTACATTTTTAAAACCCATCTTATAGGCTTCATTTATTATTCTTTCACATCCCATAACAGGTCTTATTTCTCCTGTAAGTCCTATTTCTCCAATACATAAGGCTTTTTCCAAACTTAAACTTTTACCTTTAGCACTAGAAATAAGAGCTAAAGCTATACCAAGATCTCCGAATGTACCTTCTAGATTTAACCCTCCTACTACATTAACATAAACATCAGTTTTATAAAAAGGTATCTTGAATTTCTTTTCTAAAACTGCCAAAATAAGATTCAATCTTGCAGTGTCAAGCCCTACAGATGTCCTTCTTGGAAAGTTTGCATTGGATTCACTAACTAATGCTTGAACTTCAACTAATATAGGTCTACTACCTTCCACCGTACCTACAACTATTGATCCTTCTTGATTAAATGAAGTATCTTGCAAAAATATTTTAGAAGGGTCATAAACTTCCATAAGACCTTCTTCTTTCATTTCAAAAACTCCAATTTCACTAGTTGTTCCGAATCTATTTTTCATAGTTCTTAATATCCTAAACTCTTCTGTTCTTTCACCTTCAAAGGATAGTACAGCATCTACCATATGTTCTAATACTTTAGGTCCTGCAAGCTCTCCTTGTTTAGTAACATGTGCCACTATAAAAAATGGTATGTTTTTCATTTTTCCTATTCTCATAAGCTCATTAGAGCACTCTCTAACTTGTGAAACACTGCCTGGAGCAGAAGATAATGAGTCTTTAAATACAGTTTGAATAGAATCTATTATTACAAAAGATGGATCTAATTCTTCTATTTGAACTTCAATATTAGAAAGGTTAGTCTCTGATAATATATAAAGGTTTTGTGATGATAAATTTAACCTATCACCTCTTATCTTTATCTGTTCTTCAGATTCTTCTCCTGATACGTATAAAACCTTTCCATAACTTTCCGCTATATTATTAGCAGTTTGAATAAGAAGTGTAGATTTACCTATACCAGGATCTCCTGAGATAAGGGTAAGTGAACCTTTAACTAGTCCCCCACCTAATACCCTATTTAATTCTACAATGCCTGTGTTATAGCGTTCTTGTTCACCAGACTTTATAGTGTTTATATTTTTAGGTAAACTTTCTTTACTAAACGGCATCTTATGACGCTCATTTACTGATGAAGGTATTACCTTTTCTTCTACAAGACTTGCCCATGTATTACAAGAAGGGCACTTTCCAAGCCACCTTAATGTTTCATATCCACATTGTTGACACACATAATTTGTTTTAGTCTTTGCCAACCCTTACCAACTCCAGTTTCCATCTATTTTATATCTGTTTACCCATTAGTATTTTACTATACTTTATAGGTTAAACCATGGTTTCCATTTTTTATTAGAACTTAATTATACAATATTTTGTTTGTATTTTGTGTGGATTTTTAAAATTTCATATTCACACTTGCATTTTTTCTATATTTTTAGGTTTTTATACCTCTTAATATTTTAATTTATAATGATTTAGGGGAATTTTGTCATATGACTAAATTCCCCTAAATAAAATTCTGATAATATATTTACTTATTTAACAAAGAGGCTGCTTGTTCATCTATAATTACAGTAACATCATTGTGCACTGCAAGA
Organism: Clostridium algidicarnis; assembly: GCF_000703125.1. Taxonomy (NCBI): domain Bacteria; kingdom Bacillati; phylum Bacillota; class Clostridia; order Eubacteriales; family Clostridiaceae; genus Clostridium; species Clostridium algidicarnis. The sequence goes on from NZ_JNLN01000001.1 coordinate 748,245, forward strand.
AGTGTGGCTGGAGACTTAGTGGTTATTTTTCCCGAAAAAAGCTTTGCTATAGCTTCTGCTTTCCCTTCACCACTAGCTATTAATATTATACTTTTAGCCTTCATTATTTCGCCAAGTCCCATAGTTATAGCCTTTTTAGGCACTTCATCAATACTATCAAAAAATCTAGAATTGGCCTTAATTGTACTTTCTGTAAGTCCTGTAACATGAGTACCTAAAACAAGCTCTTCATCAGGTTCATTAAAGGCAATATGTCCATTTCCCCCTATACCTAGTAGTTGAACATCAATTCCACCTAAATCTCTTATGTTTTTATCATAACCTATGCATTCTGCTTTCATATCTTCAGCATTACCATTTGGTACATAAGTATTGTTTTTATCTATATTTATATGGTTAAATAATGTGTTATTCATGAAATATCTGTAGCTTTGAGGATGGTTGTTTGAAATTCCTATATATTCATCTAAATTAATAGTTGTAACTTTAGAGAAATCAACCTTTTTCTCTTCATTTAACTTTATAAGTTCCTCATATAGTCCTATAGGTGAACTTCCTGTAGCAAGCCCCAAAATACTATGCTCTTTATTATTAATAACCTTTGAAATTTCCTTTGCTGCTCTTTTGCTTATACCCTCATAGTCTTTTTCAATTATTAGTTTCATTTTAATTTCCCCTCACTTTTTGATGATATATTAACTTCTAATAAATATTTATCTGATCTATAAATGGCCTCTTCAATGAAAATAACCTTATCTTCTGCTGTCATATTCTTACTACAAGTTTTAAGAAGAGGAACTAATTCTTCTGTATTAAATATTTCCTTATATCTGTCTTCCATTACTAATGCTTGTATCGAAGTTTCAGAATTAACTATCTTATAGCCTTCTTCTTCTAACACCTTGTAGAGTGATCCATTTAACTCACCTTTATCTTTTATATCTAAATAATCACAGGGTATATATACTATCTCATTAGCTATGCTACAACCATTTACAATTCTCATTCTGTTTATCTTATATATCTTATCTTTATTAAAAATATCTTTCAACTCTTTACTAGCATCAATCTCTTCGAATTGAAGCACCTTAGTTTCTAATTTCATTCCAGTTCTAGATACTATTTCTGAAAAGCTCATCATATCTTTTTGCTTAACTTTTGGCTCAGATACAAATGTTCCTACACCCTTTTGTCTAACGAGCAAACCTTCTTGAACTAATTCTCCAAGGGCTTGCCTTACCGTCATTCTGCTAACAGAATAGTTTTTGGAAAGCTCTCTTTCACTATCTATACACTGGCCTACTGACCAAGTTCCTTTAGATATTTTCTTTTTTACGTCCTCTTTTAGTTGATAATACGCAGGGATAGGACTACTTTTGTCTATCATAAGAATCCCTCCTGAAATTATTATAATCTACATAGTTATAGATGTCTATACCAGTATAGCTACATTTAATAGGAATATTTATATTAAATGCATATCAAGGGATATAAAAGTTCCTTGATATGCATTTGTTTTTTATATTATCACATTGCGCTTACAACTCTATCAAACAAATCTTTATTCTTAGTTATATTGCCTTCATTTCCAAGTACAGTTATATAATTTTGCTTCATAACTGATTCCATAAGATTTGAAAGTGATTTAATATCTTCTAAGGTAGTTGATAAAACTTCCTGCCTCTCTTTTCTTATCATATCATATGTTACCTTGCTAAAGTACATTTCGATAGCTCTTTCTGCCCTCATAGAACTAGTCAAAGGTACATCTAAATCTCTCACTGCACCTATTATATACTTATCCATATCTCTTTTAGATGCACTAAATTGTCTTAGATACTCTGCCATATCATCATAAGCCTTTAATGTATCTACTAGGTTAGGGTCTCTATAGGATGATATAAATAGATTCCCTGTTATTCCAAAGTCTAAGGACACACCATAAGCTCCTCCTTTTACCCTTACCCTATTCCATAAGTAATCATACTTTGCGATAGTTTGAAGTACTAAAAGAGATCCACTATAAGAAAAGCCATCTTTTTTAAAGTTTCCGCCTTTAGCTACGTATTGGATATTAGCTTGAGTAGTTAATCCTTCGTTTGTTTTGTTATTTAAAAATACATAATCTTTATATAAATTGCTTTCAGGTTTTAGACTTCTACCTATAATCGGCATACTGTTTTTAAATGTAATATAATCTTCTTCTTCTCCTGCAAAACTTACTATTAGATTAGACTTATTAAATAATAATTTTGATACCTTGCTTAGGTTTAAAGATAATTCATTCCATTTATTTTCGAAATTGCTTTCTAAGTCACATAAGAACCTGTAATATTCAAGCCCAGATACCTTTTCATCATAAGCTGCCTTTTGTGATATAGATGATAAAAGCCTTCTAGCTGCTACAGCATTTCCAGCACTTTGTATCATAGCCTCGTGGTTTGATTTGTTTTCTCTAATAATTTGAAGTATTAAATCTTTTTCTTCAAATTTAGTACTAGTTAATATCTCTAACATAAGGTTCATAGCTTTATCAATATCAGTATTTAAAGCTTTAGATCTAACCATAAACTTTGGATAATACTGATCCTTATCTAAGCTATCCATATAATTATTTAAATTAAATCTAATTCCACCAGTGTGTATAGATATTTCATTTATAAGTGTATCATAATTGTATTTATTAGTGCTTATCTTACCAAGAACTTCTGATAAAAGCTTTCCATATTGTATAAGTTCCTGTGGAATAACCTTAGCATCAAATATAAGCTTAAGATAAGCAATCTTATTTGTATTCAAATCGCTATATAATACCTTTATTCCATCTTCATCTCTTTCTTCGAAGGGAATAATTTCTATATCCTGATTTACATCACTTATAGATAAATTAGGTATTGTATTTAATTGTTCTTCAGTATCATCTTTTTCCTGTATAGCTCGTAAATTACGAACTTTTGAAATTATATTTTCTCTATCATTATCTGTTAGCTGCGACTTTACAATGTTTAATTTTTCTTCAATATGTTTCTCTTTCTTTTCAATATAGCCCTTTTCAGGTTTTAATGTATAAAGTAAACAGTGGTTGTTATTAAGAAGATATTTTTCAATTAAATTCTCAAAATATCTTTTATCTACTCCATTTTTTATATTTTCTAGAAGGTTATTATATTGAAGCTGTGAAAATGGGTCGCTATTATACATATAACTTTCAACAACCTGATAGTAATATACAAGTCCTTTAGGGTATCCTCCAAAATCAGCTTCCCTTAATGCAAATTCTCTTTTGTTTATTGAAGCTAGTGCTAAATCTTTATCTATGCCTTTATCTACTATTTCTTGAAGGCTTTCTCTTAAGACCTTTTTAAACTTATCTTTTTTATCTTCATTAGCTCCTTTAATTAATATCAAAAATAAAGGTTGCTTTATGCTATTTTCGAATCCTCCATCTACAGATTTTCCTATTCCAGCATCCATTAAAGCTTTTTTAACTGGCGCTGCTGAATTATTTAAAATCATATCATATAAAATGTCCAATGCTAAAATTTCTTCTGGATTACTAAAGTCTCCAGCACTGTAGCCAAGAGCAAGGTAAGTCTTATCCTTTTCATCTTCATCTTTAGATATTCCGTATACCCCTTCTTTTTCTACCAACTGTTCAAACTTTTCTTGTATAGGTATTTGAACATCTATATCTAATTTATCAAAGTTGTTAAGATAGTTATCATTTATAAATTGTAATATCTTAATAACATCTACATCACCATATAAAAACATATGACTATTAGATGGATGATAATATTTCTTATGGAAATTTAAAAAGTCTTCGTAGGTTAATTCTGTTATATTATCTGGATCTCCTCCTGAATCGTGTCCATAAGGAGTATCTTTGTAAAGATTTCTAATGACTCCGTCAAAAGCTAAAGAATCCGGTGAAGAGTAGGCACCTTTCATTTCATTATAAACTACCCCATTATATCGTAATTCATCCTTATTTTCATCTAATATATAATGCCAGCCTTCTTGCATAAAAGTATATTCATTTTCATATATAGATGGATAAAATACTCCATCCATATACACATCTAATAGATTAATAAAATCTTTTTCATTTTTACTTGCTAGAGGATATACAGTCCTATCTGGAAATGTCATAGCATTTAAAAATGTGTTAAGTGAACTTTTTAATAAATCTACAAAAGGTTCTTTTGTCTTGAATTTCCTTGAACCTGCTAAAACTGAGTGTTCTATTATATGTGGCACACCAGTACTGTTCTCTGGAGGAGTTTTAAACCCTATTGTAAAAACCTTGTTATCGTCATCATTTGAGATGTTTATTAGTTTAGCCCCTGTTTTTTCGTGATTAAATATCCTCCCTATAGAATTTAATTCTTCTAACTTTCTTTCCTCTATAAGTTTAAATCCATGGTATATATCGTTAATCTTAAACGGCAATCAAATCTCTCCTTTCTGTTTTAAGTATGTCCTTAGAATCTACTAGTTTTTTTCTTATTACTTTAATACTCTATTTTATACTATAACCTATTAATTAAGATAATCAAGAAATAAATTATACTGATTGTAACGTTTAGGGAAGCTTATCAACTATGATTAAAGCTTCCCTATTTTTATAACATTCTAATTTTCATTTTTAAATACTAAATTCCCATCTTCCATATAGCCATAAACAGTATTACCTTTAGATATATTTCCTTTTAATATTTCTTCACTTAACTTATCTTCAACAATTTTAGTTATTGCTCTTCTAAGTGGCCTTGCGCCATAAACTTTATCAAACCCTTTTTTAGCTAAGAATCTTTTACTTTCTTCATCAAATTCCACGTTTATTTCTATTTGTTTTAATCTATCTGTTACTAAGTGCAACATAAGATCTACTATTTTTACTAGATCCTCTTCTTTTAAAGTTTCAAACACTATTATATCATCAATTCTATTTAAAAATTCTGGTCTAAATTCTCTTTTAAGCTCTTCTAATACATTTTCTTTCATCTTTTCATAATCACTATCCATTGTATCTTCTGATATATTGAAACCCACAGTCTTTTGTTTCTTTATAGTAGAGGCTCCTGCATTTGATGTCATTATAATTATAGTGTTTTTAAAGCTTACAGTTTTACCTTTTCCATCAGTTAATCTTCCATCTTCTAATATTTGAAGCAATATATTAAAAACATCTGGATGTGCTTTTTCAATTTCATCAAATAAAATTACGGAATAAGGATGTCTTCTAACCTTTTCTGTTAATTGTCCACCTTCATCATATCCTACGTATCCTGGAGGAGATCCTATAAGTTTTGATGTGGTGTGCTTTTCCATATACTCAGACATATCAATTCTTATCATGTTGTCCTGATCTCCAAACATAGCTTCCGCCAATGCTTTTGAAAGTTCTGTCTTTCCAACTCCAGTAGGTCCTAGAAATATAAATGACCCTATAGGTCTATTTGGATCTTTAAGTCCTACTCTTGCACGTCTCACTGCTCTAGATACAGACTTTACTGCCTCTTCTTGTCCAATAACCCTATTATGAAGTATTTGTTCTAGATTAAGTAGTTTCTTAGACTCTTTTTCTGTGAGTTTTTCTACAGGCACATTTGTCCATCTTGAAACTATTATTGCGATATCTTCTTCATCCACCTTTTGTGTTTCTGAATTGTTTTCTGTATGCCATTGATGTTTTACAGTTTCTAAGTTTTCCTTATATTTCTTTTCCTTATCTCTTAATGCTGCTGCCTTCTCAAAATCTTGAAGTCTTATAGCATCTTCTTTCTCTTTTCCAATCTTTTCTATATCTTCTTCTATCTTCTTTAAACTTGGTGGAGCAGTAAGATTGCTTATTCTAACTTTAGCACCTGCTTCATCAATTAAATCAATAGCCTTATCTGGAAGATATCTATCAGTTATATATCTGTCAGATAGCCTAACAGCTGCTTCTAATGCTCCATCAGTTATCTTAACTCTATGATGTGCTTCATATTTATCTCTTAATCCCTTAAGTATTTGTAATGCCTCTTCAGTTGTAGGTTCTCCAACCACTATTGGCTGAAATCTTCTTTCTAGTGCTGCATCTTTTTCTATATGTTTTCGATATTCTTCTATAGTTGTAGCCCCTATACATTGTATTTCGCCTCTAGCTAAAGCTGGTTTTAATATATTAGATGCATCTATAGCTCCTTCTGCTCCGCCGGCACCTATTATAGTATGAATCTCATCTATAAATAATATTACATCTCCAGCTTTTCTTATTTCTTCCATGACGTTTTTAAGTCTTTCTTCGAATTCACCTCTATATTTTGCTCCTGCAATCATTGAGGATAAATCTAATGTAACGACCCTTTTATCTTTTAAAAGCTCTGGAATATTTCCTTGAACAATTTTTTGTGCAAGTCCTTCTACTACAGCCGTCTTACCTACTCCAGGATCGCCTATAAAGCAAGGGTTATTTTTTGTCCTTCTTGATAAGATTTCAAGCACTCTTTGAGTTTCTTCTTTTCTCCCTACAACAGGATCAAGCTTCCCTTCCTCAGCCATTTTAGTTAAATCTCGTCCATACTGATTTAATGTTGGTGTATCGCTACCTTTAACCTTCCCTTTACTACTATTATTTACTTCTCCTTCACCAGATAAACTATTTATAAGTTCACTTCTCAATTTATCAAAGTTCACCTGAACACTTTTTAATATATTAAAAGCCACTCCTTCTGACTCACTTATAAGCGCTAACAGTATATGTTCTGGTGTTACATAATTATGATTTAAATTTCTAGCTTCCAGTAGGCTAAGGTCTAAAAGTCTTTTAGTTCTAGGTGTAAGTGGCACCTCATTTTGAGCTATACTTAAATCTCCCTTACCTTCCATTTTTTCTATTAGATCTTTTATATTTTCTAAGGAAACGCCCATACTATTTAGTATGTTTTTACTCATTCCTTCTTCTTTTAATATTCCAAGTAAAATATGCTCCGTACCTATAAATCCATGTTGAAGATCTATTGATTCATCTTTTGCATATAAAATAACATTTTGTGCTCTTTCGGTAAATTTTTCAAACATCATAGCTTTCTTCACCCCTTCTATTATCCATTATTTATTATTAACTATTTGTTATTAAAGTATTCTCTTACAAGATTTGCTCTTTCGATATCTCTTTCTTTAACACTTAAATCCCTACCAAGCCTTAATTGCAATGTAGCTGGCTGAGTTTCAACTAAAAGTTTATTTAGTTTAACCTTATCTATATCCTTTAATATTTCCATCTCTATTCCCATTCTTACATTAGAAAGTAAATCTAATGCTTCTTTTGAACTTAAAATTCTTGAACTTTTCAAAATTCCTAATGACCTATATATCTTATCTTCCAGTTCGTTTTTATATCTTCCTAGAAATTGTTCTCTAGCTCTATTTTCTTGAGATATAAGTTGAGATACCACAGCCTCTAAGTTACTTAAAATATCCTCTTCCTTCATACCAAGAGTTATTTGATTTGAAACTTGATATATATTACCTTCTGCTTTTGATCCTTCTCCATAAAGCCCTCTTAAAGTCATACCTAACTGTGTAAGGGCCTTTAAAGCATCATTAATTTCATCCTTCATTGTTAATGCTGGAAGATGGAGCATAGCTGATACCCTCATACCTGTTCCTAAATTAGTAGGGCATGCAGTTATATATCCTAAATTATCATCAAATGCAAAATCAAGCTTTTCTTCTAAATCGTCATCTATGCTGTTTGCTATCTTATACGCTTCCCTTATATCAAAGCCAGAACTTATACATTGAATTCTTAAATGATCTTCTTCATTTATCATAAGGCTTATTGTCTCATCTTCACTTAATAAAAATGCCGATTTATCCTTTGAAGCTAATAAATTAGGACTAATAAGATGCTTTTCTATATAGTTTCTTCCTTGATTTAAATCCACCTTCCAAAGATCTATTTCTTTAAAGTTTCCCTTGTCTTTTTCTACTTCATAAAATGTATCCTCAATATTTTTAGCTAAAGCCTTTGCTTCCTCTAATTCTAATTTATGTGGAAACGCAACTCCTGTTATATTTCTTGCAAGCCTTACTCTGCTACTTAATACCATATCGTCATTACTTGTAATGTTATCTATCCAATTTTTCATAGTATCACCCCTATTCTAATTTTTTAAGGGCCTTTATTTCATCCCTTAACATTGCTGCTTTTTCATATTCCTCAGCTAGTATAGACTTTTGGAGGTCTTCTTTTAATGATAACATCTTTTTTCTTTCCATAAGTGCCTTTCCAGACTTTAGTGGAAATTTACCTACATGCTCTGTATCCCCTTGGACTCTTTTTACAATAGGTAGAAGTGTCTCATTAAAGTTTTCATAACACTTGCTACATCCCAAAAGTCCTTTTCTTTTGAATTCGCTGTAGGTCATACCACAATTTTCACATGTATCCTCTTGAAGAGGAGCATTTTTTGATGACTGATTTATATAATCTACAAGCCCACTAAGTAAGCTTTGAAAAGAAAAAGGTGAATCCATATTGAAATCTGATCCTACACCTAATCCCTCTTGTTCCTTTGCGCATTGCTCACATATGCTAGTTTCTTGCTTAACACCATTTACTATTTTTACTATATGGACATTCGCTGGATTTACATTACATTTCTCACACAACATACATCATCACTCCAATTCTTTTAATATTAAACCTATTATTTTTTTATAAATATATTATGATAAAACTACCATTATCATAGATTTTAAAAGCTCAGCTCTTATCTTATTTCTATCTTCAATATTTATAGATGCTAAAGCCCTATCATTTATGGCCATCTTCACTATTTGCCCTTCTCTATCTTTAAGTATTTCAATATCTATTAGAACCTCAATTAGCGATATAGCACACTCACAAGTTATGCTCTCTCCTATTTTTTCATTTATCATATCTTTTACATGTTCATGACTATCCTTAGTTTGTCTTATTACAATATATCCTCCGCCGCCTCTACGACTTTCGATTATATAACCTTTGTCTGTGGTAAATCTTGTAGTTAACACATAATTAATTTGTGATGGAGCACAACTAAATTGACTTGCTAGTTCATTTCTTTGTATTTGCAATTTTTCTCCATCATTCTCTTCTAACAATGATTTTATAAATGTTTCTATTATATCTGATAATGTAGCCACTACGTCACCTCTTTGACTTTGCCTTTCTTTGACCTTAATACAATCATATTATTATCTTCAATTTTATTCAAGAGATAAATCTCATATTTTTAGATTAAATCTCATTAAATTTCGCAAAATATAGAAGTTAAACTTCACATTCTTTTACTTACTACTACTTACATCTAATTCCTCTAAGGTTCGTATTTAGATATATATTGTAATAACTTTATTATAACAACTTTATTATTGGTTATAATAAACTTGAGGTGAACTTTATGTTAATATATTGGATTGGTAATTCTTGTTTCTTAGTGCAAACTTCTAAAGGCACAAATATATTAATGAGTCCCTTTGAAGGTTTAGATTTAAACTTACTTTATGATATTTGTCCTAATATAGATATAGTAACTATAAGCCACAAAGTTTTTGACTATTCTTACCTAGATCCATTTAAAGAAAAATCAATAATAATTGATAACACAAAAGCTTTTCTGTTTAAAGATACTAAGATAATTGGATATCCTACTTACAACGATAACATTTGTGGGTTTAAACGCGGTGAAAATATTATTTATAAAATTTCTACTGAAGATTTTTCATTATGCCATTTAGGAGGACTTGGACATATTCTTAACGAAGGTTTGATAAAAGAAATAGGTAATATAAATGTGCTTTTTGTTCCTGTTGGTGGAAATATCACTTTAAATGGTAGTAGTGCTTGTACTGTTGCTTTAAGCCTTCAAAGCAACATTGTTATACCTATGTGTTATAAATCTTCAAAATGTTTGTATTTAAGTGAGGATGCATCTAGATTCATAATAAACATGAAAAATGTAAGCAATATAAATCACATAAGTGTTTTATTGGATCAAGATATTTTAAGTTTTAAAAATCAGGTTATGCTTATAAAACCATTGAAATAAGTTTATATAAATAAAAAAAGATCGCCTTAAGACGATCTTTTTTTCGCTCAAAATTATTGTTGAACTGGTGCACCTACTGGGCAAACACTTGCACAACTTCCGCAGTCAATACAAGTATCCGCATCTATAACGTATATAGTATCTCCTTGAGTTATAGCGTTTACTGGGCACTCTGGAGCACAAGCTCCACAACTTATACATGATTCTTCAATTTTGTACGCCATATAAAACACCTCCTAAGAATTTTAGACAAGCTTATTGTCCAACTACATTCTAACATGTTTCATTTAAATTTAAAAGATGTTTTTTATTGTGTTTAATATAAATTTAACGATTGCTGATTTTAGTAATATATCCTGTTTTAATAATAATTTTATTATTGTGATACAGTATATCCCTTATCTTCAATTGATGATATAATTTTTTCAACTGTTACTAATTGCTCATCATATACTATTTGTATTTCATCCTTATCTTGTAGTATTTCACAAGCTACTACACCATCATTTTCACCCATAGCCTCTTTAATCTTGCTTACATCTGAATTTGTGTTCATGTTAGAAACCTTTAAACTAATGTTCATATAAATTTCCTCCCTTTTAATCAATTTTGAATAAATCTTTAATCAATTTTTTATCAGGATGGTCTATAGTTTCAATTTTGATTTCACTTTCGCTTACAGTGCCTTCGTAAGAGCCAGATATTAGAGATACTTCGCTTATATTGAATTCTCTTAAAAATTCCTCATCATTAGATTTAAGTTTTACTTTTACTAATTCCTTTACCACACTATTTCCTACTACTTCCCCCTTCCCTATTTCAGTTTTTACCATGGACCCAATCTTAGGTAATCTCTTCCTTGTATTTTCATAAGTCTCTTGCTCATAATTTAAGCAACACATAAGTCTCCCACAAATGCCCGATATTTTAGTGGGATTAAGAGAAAGATTTTGTTCCTTTGCCATTTTTATGGAAACTGAAGCAAAGTCTCCTAAAAATGAAGAGCAACACATAGGTCTTCCACAAGGTCCAAGTCCACCTATCATTTTTGCTTCATCTCGCACACCTATCTGTCTTAGCTCAATTCTAGTTTTAAAAATAGTGGCAAGATCTTTTACTAGTTCTCTAAAGTCTACTCTTCCTTCTGCAGTAAAATAAAATATAACCTTATTATTATCAAAGGTATATTCTACATCTATAAGTTTCATAACTAAGTTATGGTCACTTATCTTTTTTGTACATACTTCAAATGCGTACTTCTCTTTAGCTTTATTCTCCAGATGTTTTTTTGTATCTTCAAGTGTTGCTATCCTAAGAACTGTCTTTAAGGGAGCTACAATTTCATCTTCATTTACTTCTTTACACCCTATAACACACTGTCCGAATTCTATTCCTCTTGCAGTTTCTACTATTACATTCTTATCTTTATCTATCTTCATATCCATAGGGTCAAAATAATAAATTTTCCCTGCCTTTTTAAATCTCACTCCCACTACCTTTATCATATTAAACCTCCAATATATTAAGCAGCATAACATCTAATGTCATTGCAGCGTTAGCATTCCTATCTAAACTGTACTTAGTATCATTTATTACATTTACTAATCTATTTAACTTTGTAAAAGACACTTCTCTTGACATATAGCTTACGCTTTCTATCTTATCCTTATTTATTACAATATCTTCATTTCCTGTTTCTTTGTAAACCATTATATCTCTTATAAAGGAAAGCATTATAGTAAATAAGTCTTCATATTTATCTTTAAACTTTAATATCTCTAATTCATACTTTACCACATATTCCATGTCTTTACAATTACTATCTTTTAATATATTAAACCCTAAATCTCGCATATTGTTAAAACTATCATCATTTAAATATTTATCTATTCTTCCAGGTATTCCTCCACTAAAAGATACTATAACTTTTATCTCTTCTTCTTTTAGCATTTTATAATTTTCATTTATATACTGCCTTATTTCTTCTTCTGTAAGCATATTTAACTTATGTATTTGGCATCTAGATTTCATTGTATCTAAAATAGCTTCTGAATTTTCACAAAGTAATATTATATGAACACCCTTAGGTGGTTCTTCTATAGTTTTTAAAAATGCATTTTGGGCTTGTTGTGTCATTTTTTCAGTTTTATATATTATAATTACTTTCTTTTCTCCCTCAAAGGGCTTTTTATTAATCTCTTCTATTAGCTCTCTGATTTCATTTACACCCATACCCTTTTTAATATTCCTATAATGAATTATATCCGCATACTCTTTTTCTTCTTCTTTTCCTAAAATCTTAATCGCTAGGTTACTCGCAATAACACTTTTTCCTATTCCATCTTCCCCTATAAGGAGATAAGCATGAGAAAGCGTTTGATTTTTTATAGAATTATCTAAACTAGCTATAATCTTCTCATGCCCTATAACTTTTTTCATTTAAAGTCTCCTCCAGTTAAATTTTAATAAACTGATCTACATCTACTACAAATATAGTAGCTCCACCAACTTCAACCTCAACCGGATAAGGTACGTATATTCCTGTAGAACCTGCTACTGGAGATGGGGAAGTTATTATTTGTTGCCTTGTCTTACAAGTTTCTTCAATTAATCCTAAAACTTTATTTACATTTTGTTCTTCTACACCAATCATTAATGTAGTATTACCTGATTTTAGGAATCCTCCTGTAGTAGCTAATTTAGTAACTCTAAATCCACCTTCCATTAAAACATCAATTACGTCTCCAGCATCATCATCTTGTACTATAGCTATTATAAGTTTCAAAATATAACCTCCTTCAAATTTAAATATGCCCACACTTTAAGCATAATTCACTATGATTTTAATTTTAGTTTGTACCTATATATTATCACAACTTTACATTTCATAATAGTTTATTAGTATGAATTTTTACATTAAGTATATCATACTTAATTTTACAAATGCACTCTTTTAAATCATCATTTCTATAATATTTATTAACCCCACACTCTTCTAATTTATCAATACTAAAATCAATATTGTCCGCTAAAAACCTTCTACATATCTCATCATAATTAGGATCTTTTTGTTCTCTTTCTCTTTTCAAAGCTCTTTCCAATCTTATTCCATCATCTAACATAACATAAAGTGGAAATACATGGTTCTCACCGAAATAAGCTTTAAGGTCTTTATAGGCTTCTAATGTAACTATTAATATATAATCATCCTTATTTAGGTCAATTTGTCCATCATCTAAAGTAGCATAGCACCAATCTCCATTAACTGTATTATACATTCTTTGTTCTATTACTTTACCTTTTATTTTATAAATTTCTAATATATCCTCATTAATAAAATAATACTCTACACCATTAGTTTCACTAACTCTTTTAGGTCTTGTAGTATAGGTTATGATAGGTTTTAATTTTAAGTCATCATCTTCTTTTAATTTTTTAAATATAGTATCTTTCCCTGAACTGCTTTTTCCCATTAAACAAAATATCTTTCCCATAGACTTCCTCATTCCCAATAAATATAGTCATAGAATAACCTTAATCTAATTTATATTCTATTAATACTCTTTTGTTATTATATCAATCTTACCTTCTTTAATACCAATTACATCTATATTATTCGATAAATAGTATTCTATCATTTCAACAGTATTCTCTTCTATAAGTTCACCCATAACAATTATCGGTACTCCTGGTGGATATGGGCATATATTTACTGCTGATATTTCACCAATAGCATCTCTTAATAAAACCTTATGCTTTGCTTTTTTAAAAGCTTCAAAGGGCATCATAAATTGTTTTGGTATAGGTAAATCTATGATTTTTAGTTGTTTACCTTCCACAGTTTTAATATCTAAATCTTTAAGTGCTATATAAAGTTTCTTGAAATCTTCTTTACTATTAAAAGGCGAAGGTATTAAAATCAAATTAGATGCATCTATCATTTCTACTTGAATCTTATTTTTTCTTAAATATTGTTCTACCATAGATGTACTTAATCCCTCTTTTAAATTAATTACAATTCTACTTTCATCTATATCTGCACTATTAGACTTTATTAATTGTTTTCTATCTAACACTCTTAAAAACTTTAGATTACTTAAATCCTTTTTAAATAATTCTATTCTACTGAATAATTCTTCATAGGATTTATTACCTTCCTCTTTAAGGTACCATCTTGCATAATCCATACTAAGTATTAACATATAGGAGGGGCTTGTACTTAAAAATGCACTAACATAAAAATCTACTCTTTCTATAAGACTTTCATCATTAACATGCAAATATGCAGATTGTGTTAAACTAGGTAGTGTTTTATGTGCACTCATTACAGCTATATCAACTCCTAATTTAAGAGGATTTTCAGGTAACATTGGATGTGATCCAAAGTGTGCTCCATGAGCTGCATCAACTAAAACTTTTATATCATTCGCTTTACAGACTTTTACTATGTATTCTAAATTACAACATACTCCATAGTAATTTGGGTATGTTACTATTATAGCCTTAATATCTTTATGTTCTTTTATAATCTCTTTAAGATTGCTAATATCAATTCCTAATGGAGCATTAAATTCTTTATCTAGCTGATTTACTAAATATATAGGATTTAACTTTCTCATAATTATAGCGTTAAATATTGATTTATGACAGTTTCTCTCTACTAATATCTTATCACCTTCTTCTAATGAAGAAAATATCATAGCCATATTTCCACTAGTACTGCCATTTACCAAAAAATATGACTTTTTGCTATTATAATATTGAGCTAGAAGTTCTTCTGCTTCCTTTATAGCTCCCTTTGGATTATGTAAGTTATCCAATCCTTCTACTTCAGTTAAATCTGATCTTAAAAGTAAGCTTTCTATATTTTTCTTTTGTACTTTTCTTTTAAAACCTTTTCCTCCTTTATGACCGGGTATGCAAAATAAAGAATTGCTTTCTTTATTATACTTTAAAAGTGCACTCATCATAGGGATATCACTCATAGTTAACCTCTCCTTAAAACAAACATGTAATCTATATTAATTTTAAATTTTAATTTCTATATTGTTCTATATTAAAATAATTATTTCTTACCACATATTTTGCTAAGCTTCTTTTTATGCATTGTTTGTAGTACTCATAAAAATCAGTGTCTACGTTGCAGCTTATTAACTTTTCTTCACAGCTTTTGCATATATACTTTCCGTTTATCATTATACCATTATTTATAGATTTTCTACATAGGATACATATTCCTCTAGCCATTATACATCATTCTAAATCTTTTAGAATGATTGCCACCTCCTTCTAGGTATTATATATGTTAAATTAATTATTTGCTCATATACTACATTGTATTCAAACTACCACTAGATTTTATTTTGTCCACTTTATTTATTTGTATACAAATAATATCATTCTTCTACTATTACATTGCTTTTATCCTATACTTTTTTATTAACCTTATAATACTTGTATTGTAAAATAAGTTTAAATTACTATAAAAAAAATTATTAAACATGGCTATTAGTTATATTGTCCTTACCATGCAAATAGCTTTATATATTAAAATAAGCATAAAGATTAATATTAATCTTTATGCTTATTTTTAAGTGATACTATATCTATATTTAATGGCTTTTAACTGTTAAACATCCATATTACTCTTTAATTAACCTTTATCTTATTTAAAAACTCCATACTTGGCTCAAAATAAAATCTTTTATATTTATCTCCATGTTTGTATATACAACAGTATTGATTAAACATGGACATTGAACATACATATCTTTTTGCTGATATAGAATTTAACGTTTTTTTTATATTTTTATTTATGCAACCTTTTATATCTTTTGTTTTACCTATAAAAACTATATCTTCAATCTTTACATTTTCCACCACACTTTGGTTGTTATTTTTAAGTCTATGTATAATAAGCTGATTTGCTATTATTGAATACTTATATTTAACCCTACACTTTATTAATTCTAAAATAATAACCATGGCTGTTATTACAAAAAGCACTGGATTTGTTATAAATCCAATTTCATAATTAGAAATTTTAATTTGTTCTACAATATTTGATATAACTATCATTATAACTAATCCTAATAACATAGCTGCAATAAAAGGTGTCTTCCTTCTAGTTACAACTTCTTTATACATTATTTTCATGTTAAGCCCCCGATTGATTTATTATTTCTCACAACATAGAGATTATACTAGTGTTTTAAGCTTTAAGCTATGCCGATTAAGCCTATAATTACCGCTTTAAAGTTCAATTTAATCTATTTTACTGATATAAAGTTATTTTACTTTGCTAACCTCATTATATCTTCGTTAATCGTCATATTACGTTTATTTTTTAATAAATACTTTCCTTTTACTTATAACTAAAAGTCTTTTAATTTATTCTACTATAATCAATAAATAATACTAATTTAGCTTACTTGTTGCATACTTATATAATAAGTCAATATCTTTGGAGGTTTAATATGTTATCTAATAAATTAGAGTTTGGGGATACTATTTCAGTGATAGCACCTGCAGGTTTCGAAGAAAATTCTATTATAGATGAAAAAATTAATATTATTAGTTCTTTAGGTTTTAATATAAAAAAGTCAGTTCACTTGTATGATAAGTATGGGTATTTAGCTGGAAAGGACATAGATAGGTCTAGAGATCTAATGGATGCTTTCAAAGACCCCTCCATTAAAGCTATCATTTGTTTTAGAGGAGGCTATGGATCATCTAGAATATTGCCCTATTTAAACTTCGAAATAATAAAAGAAAACCCTAAGATTTTCATGGGATTTAGTGATATTACTGTACTTTTAAATTCCATATATGAAAAGTCTTCACTAATAACCTATCATGGTCCTATGGTAAATTCTGATATGATGAACATATATAATTTAAAAAATTTTGTAAATACTCTTATGAAAAATAATGATATTCTTAATATAAGTAATCCTAAAAATGACAAATTAAATTTTTACGGTTCAAACTCTATAGAAGGGTATTTGGTTGGTGGAAATTTATCTATTATATGTAGTACTCTAGGTACCCCTTATGAAATAGATACAAAAGATAAAATACTATTTATTGAAGAAATAAATGAAGAGCCTTATAAAATAGATAGAATGCTAACTCAATTAAAACTTGCTAATAAACTTGATTGTTGCAAAGGTTTCATTCTAGGTAAGTTTACTAACTGTAATACTTCAAATACTCGATCATTTTCTTTAACTCAAGTTTTAAAAGATAATTTATTATTTTTTAATAAACCTACTGTTATTAATATAAGCAGTGGCCATGATAATAATAATTTAATATTACCCATAGGTGCAAAATATAAAATTGATGTTAAAAAAGAAAAATTAGGAATTATAGAAGAGTTTTTAATTTAATTAACTATCTCAAATTAAGTATATTTTAAAATAGAAAAAAAGCTTTAGAATATATTCTAAAGCTTTTTTCTTTTGGAGGCGCCACCCGGATTTGAACCGGGGAATAAAGGTTTTGCAGACCTTTGCCTTACCACTTGGCTATAGCGCCATAAACTGGTGGCTAGACCAGGAATCGAACCAGGGACACGAGGATTTTCAGTCCTCTGCTCTACCGACTGAGCTATCCAGCCAAAGTTTTCACCCGGCGACGACTTACTCTCCCACAAGGCCTCCCTTGTAGTACCATCAGCGCTTTAGTGCTTAACCATCCTGTTCGGAATGGGAAGGGGTGTTACCACTAAGCCATAATCACCGGATCTTTGAAAGAAATTATTCTTTCAAAACTGCATATGGTTTAAAATAATTTGGTCAAGCCCTCGACCTATTAGTATCAGTCAGCTTAATACATTACTGCACTTACACCTCTGACCTATCAACCTCGTGTTCTTCAAGGGGTCTTACTAGCTTATGCTATGGGAAATCTAATCTTGAGGTGGGCTTCACGCTTAGATGCTTTCAGCGTTTATCCCGTCCCGACATAGCTACCCAGCAATGCCACTGGCGTGACAACTGGTACACCAGAGGTCAGTCCATCCCGGTCCTCTCGTACTAGGGACAGCTCCTCTCAAATTTCCTACGCCCGCGACGGATAGGGACCGAACTGTCTCACGACGTTCTGAACCCAGCTCGCGTGCCGCTTTAATGGGCGAACAGCCCAACCCTTGGGACCTACTTCAGCCCCAGGATGCGACGAGCCGACATCGAGGTGCCAAACCTCCCCGTCGATGTGGACTCTTGGGGGAGATCAGCCTGTTATCCCCGAGGTAGCTTTTATCCGTTGAGCGATGGCCCTCCCACGAGGTACCACCGGATCACTAAGCCCGACTTTCGTCCCTGCTCCACTTGTAGGTGTCGCAGTCAGGCTCCCTTCTGCCTTTGCACTCTTCGAACGATTTCCGACCGTTCTGAGGGAACCTTTGGGCGCCTCCGTTACTTTTTAGGAGGCGACCGCCCCAGTCAAACTGCCCACCTAACAATGTCCGGCACCCAGTTTCATGGGTATCCGTTAGAACCTCAGTACTGTCAGGGTGGTATCCCAAGGGTGACTCCACTGAAGCTGACGCTCCAGTTTCTCAGTCTCCCACCTATCCTGTACAGACAATACCGAAATTCAATGCTAAGCTACAGTAAAGCTCTACGGGGTCTTTCCGTCCAATCGCGGGTAGCCAGCATCTTCACTGGCACTACAATTTCGCCGGATTTGCAGTTGAGACAGTGCCCAAGTCATTACGCCATTCGTGCGGGTCAGAACTTACCTGACAAGGAATTTCGCTACCTTAGGACCGTTATAGTTACGGCCGCCGTTTACTGGGGCTTAAGTTCATACCTTCGCTTACGCTAAGCATTCCCCTTAACCTTCCAGCACCGGGCAGGCGTCAGCCCCTATACTTCAGCTTTCGCTTTAGCAGAGACCTGTGTTTTTGCTAAACAGTTGCTTGGGCCTATTCTCTGCGGCCTACTTGCGTAGGCACCCCTTCTCCCGAAGTTACGGGGTCAATTTGCCGAGTTCCTTAACTGCAATTCTTCCGATGGTCTTAGGATTCTCTCCTCATCTACCTGTGTCGGTTTGCGGTACGGGCACTATTTTGCTCCCTAGAGGCTTTTCTTGGCAGCGTGGAATCAGATACTTCGGTCAAAATGACCTTCCCCATCACACCTCAGAATTGTCTGAACGGATTTTCCTATCCAGACTCCCTAAGTGCTTAGACTAGCATCCAATAGCTAGCACATCTTATCCTCCTGCGTCACCCCATTGGTAATAACGCTACATAGTGGTATCGGAATATCAACCGATTGTCCATCGCCTACGCCTTTCGGCCTCGGCTTAGGTCCCGACTAACCCTGGGCGGACGAACCTTCCCCAGGAAACCTTAGATTTTCGACCACTAGGATTCTCACCTAGTTCTCGCTACTTATGCCAACATTCTCACTCCTGTACCGTCCACCGCTCCTTTCGGTACGACTTCAGCCAGTACAGGACGCTCCTCTACCGCGTACATAAATGTACACCCATAGCTTCGGTGATAGATTTTAGCCCCGAACATCTTCGGCGCGGGATCTCTCGACTAGTGAGCTATTACGCACTCTTTTAATGAGTGGCTGCTTCTAAGCCAACATCCTAGTTGTCTTTGAAATCCCACATCCTTTTCCACTTAATCTATACTTTGGGACCTTAGCTGATGGTCTGGGCTGTTTCCCTTTTGACTACGGGCCTTATCACTCGCAGTCTGACTGCCGGACTAATAGTATGTGGCATTCGGAGTTTGATAGAGTTTGGTAACCTATACGGCCCCTAGCCCATTCAGTGCTCTACCTCCACTACTCATATCTGACGCTAGCCCTAAAGCTATTTCGAGGAGAACCAGCTATCTCCGGGTTCGATTGGAATTTCTCCGCTATCCACAGCTCATCCCATGGTTTTTCAACACCAATTTGGTTCGGTCCTCCACAGAATTTTACTTCTGCTTCAACCTGGCCATGGATAGGTCACCCGGTTTCGGGTCTACGACATGCAACTATTTGCCCTATTAAGACTCGGTTTCCCTTCGGCTCCGTACCTTAAGTACTTAACCTCGCTACATATCGTAACTCGTTGGCTCGTTCTACAAAAAGCACGTCATCACACACATAAGGTGCTTTGACCGGTTGTAGGCACACGGTTTCAGGTTCTATTTCACTCCCCTTCCGGGGTTCTTTTCACCTTTCCCTCACGGTACTTCTTCACTATCGGTCATCAAGTAGTATTTAGCCTTGGGAGGTGGTCCTCCCTGCTTCCCACAAGGTTTCACGTGTCTCGTGGTACTCTGGATCAGATCTTAGGCCTTCTTCTTTCGTCTACGTGGCTATTACACGCTGTGGCTCAACTTTCCAGTTGTATTCGACTAAAATACCGCCATATTAATGATCTGTCCACAACCCCAGAAATAAATTTCTGGTTTGGGCTCTTTCCCTTTCGCTCGCCGCTACTTAGGAAATCGAATTTTCTTTCTCTTCCTCCAGGTACTTAGATGTTTCAGTTCCCTGGGTGTACCCTTATATACCTATTTATTCAGTATACAATACATGGGGTTTACCCATGTGAGTTTCCTCATTCGGAAATCTTCGGTTCACAGCCTATTTGCGGCTACCCGAAGCTTATCGCAGCTTATCGCGTCCTTCGTCGGCTCTTGATGCCAAGGCATTCGCCATGTGCCCTTTGTAGCTTGACCTTCGTTCGTTATAATCGTCGCACTACTTCGCCAGCTGCCTCAGTCTGGTGCTCATTTACCATAGGTAAACTCCGCTCCTCCTTCGTTGCTTCCTCGTATTGCTAGATTCTAACTTCACTCAGAGAATCTTTAAGATATTAATTAAAATATAGTAAATAATCAATGAGTTATCATTTCAATCTTACAAAAGATTTTTCTTTTTAAAGTTTTACTTTGCTTTTAAACCATATGCAGTTTTCAAAGAACAATGGTGGGATTAAATGGACTCGAACCATCGACCTCACGCTTATCAGGCGTGCGCTCTAACCAGCTGAGCTATAATCCCATATTATTTTATATTAGAGGTAAATTGAGATTTACTCATTAAAGTCATAATATCACTCTATCCTTTCGGATCTAAGTAATGTTAATATAAATCTAATTACACTAAACTACTTATTAAAGTGATAAAACACTCTAATCCCTCAAAATTGAACAGAAAGATAAATTCCAGCTAGCACTAAGAGTTATAGACAAGCTACAATCTTAATACAGTTCTCCATAGAAAGGAGGTGATCCAGCCGCAGGTTCTCCTACGGCTACCTTGTTACGACTTCACCCCAATCGCTGACCCTACCTTCGGCCGCTGCCTCGCTTACGCGTTAGCGCACGGACTTCGGGTATTGCCAACTCTCATGGTGTGACGGGCGGTGTGTACAAGGCCCGGGAACGTATTCACCGCGACATTCTGATTCGCGATTACTAGCAACTCCGGCTTCATGTAGGCGAGTTTCAGCCTACAATCCGAACTGGGACGAGTTTTTTGAGTTTTGCTCCACCTCACGGTATTGCGTCTCGTTGTACTCGCCATTGTAGCACGTGTGTAGCCCTAGACATAAGGGGCATGATGATTTGACGTCATCCCCACCTTCCTCCTGGTTAACCCAGGCAGTCTCGCTAGAGTGCTCAACTAAATGGTAGCAACTAACAATAAGGGTTGCGCTCGTTGCGGGACTTAACCCAACATCTCACGACACGAGCTGACGACAACCATGCACCACCTGTCTTCCTGCCCCGAAGGGCTTCCCTAATTACAGGTAATTCAGGAGATGTCAAGTCTAGGTAAGGTTCTTCGCGTTGCTTCGAATTAAACCACATGCTCCGCTGCTTGTGCGGGCCCCCGTCAATTCCTTTGAGTTTTAATCTTGCGATCGTACTCCCCAGGCGGGATACTTAGTGTGTTAACGACGGCACGGAGGATTGGTATCCCCCACACCTAGTATCCATCGTTTACGGCGTGGACTACCAGGGTATCTAATCCTGTTTGCTCCCCACGCTTTCGAGCCTCAGCGTCAGTTATGGTCCAGAAAGTCGCCTTCGCCACTGGTGTTCTTCCTAATCTCTACGCATTTCACCGCTACACTAGGAATTCCACTTTCCTCTCCCACACTCTAGATACCCAGTTTGGAATGCAGCACCCGGGTTGAGCCCGGGTATTTCACATCCCACTTAAGTATCCGCCTACGCTCCCTTTACGCCCAGTAAATCCGGACAACGCTTGCCACCTACGTATTACCGCGGCTGCTGGCACGTAGTTAGCCGTGGCTTCCTCCTCGGGTACCGTCATTATCGTCCCCGAAGACAGAGCTTTACGACCCGAAGGCCTTCATCACTCACGCGGCGTTGCTGCATCAGGCTTTCGCCCATTGTGCAATATTCCCCACTGCTGCCTCCCGTAGGAGTCTGGGCCGTGTCTCAGTCCCAATGTGGCCGATCACCCTCTCAGGTCGGCTACGCATCGTGGCCTTGGTGAGCCGTTACCTCACCAACTAGCTAATGCGCCGCGGGTCCATCTCATAGCGGATTACTCCTTTAATAACTTCATCATGCGATAATGCTATGTTATGGGGTATTAATCTTCCTTTCGGAAGGCTATCCCCCTCTATGAGGCAGGTTACCCACGTGTTACTCACCCGTCCGCCGCTAAGTTATCCCCGAAGGAATAACTTCGCTCGACTTGCATGTGTTAAGCACGCCGCCAGCGTTCGTCCTGAGCCAGGATCAAACTCTCAATTTAAAAGTATATTCCAAATCTAGGATTTAGTATAGACTTTTACTTCTCAGCTTTGCTGAGTGAGTTTCCATTTTCAGAATATCTGAATCTGAATTCTCTAAGTAAGTTTAATCTACTCAATTACATAATTCAAAAGAATTGCTGGTCTTTATATATCTTTTCTGTTCAATTTTCAAAGATCATAATTATATAAAGTTAATTATCTTTATTAACAACCTTCTTATAAGTTGTGTTCAACAAGACAACGTAGTAATTATAACATCATAAATATTTATTTATTCACACTTAAACCCTATTATACGAAGTTATATGTTTATAGCTCCTCATATCTCCATTATGTTTATTTTATTATAGTTAGACACACCCGGTAGAGTTAATCTATATTATTTGTGTTTTTTCTTATAAATCATAACTTTTTTATATTTTACTTATACTATTCATGTTCTTTTTTCTATATTTTTTCATGCAGTTTAAAAGTTTTCAACCTTGATCCTTTTCTATTGTTATTGTGAATTCCTTGATACTCAATTAACGCTTACTTTATTATCTATTTTGGATAACTAAATAATCTCAATATTGATTAATATCAACACAAAATACTTATCACTTGATATTTGCCATTATATCTTCATTTAGATTATATATAAATTTTTAATAATTTACCATTAATACCATTTTGTCAAGATATCACTATTTTATGATAAAACCTAAAGTAATAAGATCTATTCATCTTACACTTATAGAAAATAAGATAAACTAATGATTTTTATTAAAATTAACTTTTAACCAAAAAAAACTACAAACTTAAGTCTGTAGTTTTTTTTGGTGGAGATAAAGAGACTCGAACTCTTGACCCCCTGCGTGCAAGGCAGGTGCTCTCCCAACTGAGCTATACCCCCAAGTTTGGTGGACCTTCAGGGACTCGAACCCCGGACCTACCGGTTATGAGCCGGTTGCTCTAACCAACTGAGCTAAAGATCCTTGTTTTCACCCGGCGACGACTTACTCTCCCACAAGGCCTCCCTTGTAGTACCATCAGCGCTTTAGTGCTTAACCATCCTGTTCGGAATGGGAAGGGGTGTTACCACTAAGCCATAATCACCGGATCTTTGAAAGATTTTGTTCTTTCAAAACTGCATATGGTTTAAAATAATTTGGTCAAGCCCTCGACCTATTAGTATCAGTCAGCTTAATACATTACTGCACTTACACCTCTGACCTATCAACCTCGTGTTCTTCAAGGGGTCTTACTAGCTTACGCTATGGGAAATCTAATCTTGAGGTGGGCTTCACGCTTAGATGCTTTCAGCGTTTATCCCGTCCCGACATAGCTACCCAGCAATGCCACTGGCGTGACAACTGGTACACCAGAGGTCAGTCCATCCCGGTCCTCTCGTACTAGGGACAGCTCCTCTCAAATTTCCTACGCCCGCGACGGATAGGGACCGAACTGTCTCACGACGTTCTGAACCCAGCTCGCGTGCCGCTTTAATGGGCGAACAGCCCAACCCTTGGGACCTACTTCAGCCCCAGGATGCGACGAGCCGACATCGAGGTGCCAAACCTCCCCGTCGATGTGGACTCTTGGGGGAGATCAGCCTGTTATCCCCGAGGTAGCTTTTATCCGTTGAGCGATGGCCCTCCCACGAGGTACCACCGGATCACTAAGTCCGACTTTCGTCCCTGCTCCACTTGTAGGTGTCGCAGTCAGGCTCCCTTCTGCCTTTGCACTCTTCGAACGATTTCCGACCGTTCTGAGGGAACCTTTGAGCGCCTCCGTTACTTTTTAGGAGGCGACCGCCCCAGTCAAACTGCCCACCTAACAATGTCCGGCACCCAGTTTCATGGGTATCCGTTAGAACCTCAGTACTGTCAGGGTGGTATCCCAAGGATGACTCCACTGAAGCTGACGCCCCAGTTTCTCAGTCTCCCACCTATCCTGTACAGACAATACCGAAATTCAATGCTAAGCTACAGTAAAGCTCTACGGGGTCTTTCCGTCCAATCGCGGGTAGCCAGCATCTTCACTGGCACTACAATTTCGCCGGATTTGCAGTTGAGACAGTGCCCAAGTCATTACGCCATTCGTGCGGGTCAGAACTTACCTGACAAGGAATTTCGCTACCTTAGGACCGTTATAGTTACGGCCGCCGTTTACTGGGGCTTAAGTTCATGCCTTCGCTTGCGCTAAGCATTCCCCTTAACCTTCCAGCACCGGGCAGGCGTCAGCCCCTATACTTCAGCTTTCGCTTTAGCAGAGACCTGTGTTTTTGCTAAACAGTTGCTTGGGCCTATTCTCTGCGGCCTACTTGCGTAGGCACCCCTTCTCCCGAAGTTACGGGGTCAATTTGCCGAGTTCCTTAACTGCAATTCTTCCGATGGTCTTAGGATTCTCTCCTCATCTACCTGTGTCGGTTTGCGGTACGGGCACTATTTTGCTCCCTAGAGGCTTTTCTTGGCAGCGTGGAATCAGATACTTCGGTCAAAATGACCTTCCCCATCACACCTCAGAATTGTCTGAACGGATTTTCCTATCCAGACTCCCTAAGTGCTTAGACTAGCATCCAATAGCTAGCACATCTTATCCTCCTGCGTCACCCCATTGGTAATAACGCTACATAGTGGTATCGGAATATCAACCGATTGTCCATCGCCTACGCCTTTCGGCCTCGGCTTAGGTCCCGACTAACCCTGGGCGGACGAACCTTCCCCAGGAAACCTTAGATTTTCGACCACTAGGATTCTCACCTAGTTCTCGCTACTTATGCCAACATTCTCACTCCTGTACCGTCCACCGCTCCTTTCGGTACGACTTCAGCCAGTACAGGACGCTCCTCTACCGCGTACATAAATGTACACCCATAGCTTCGGTGATAGATTTTAGCCCCGAACATCTTCGGCGCGGGATCTCTCGACTAGTGAGCTATTACGCACTCTTTTAATGAGTGGCTGCTTCTAAGCCAACATCCTAGTTGTCTTTGAAATCCCACATCCTTTTCCACTTAATCTATACTTTGGGACCTTAGCTGATGGTCTGGGCTGTTTCCCTTTTGACTACGGGCCTTATCACTCGCAGTCTGACTGCCGGACTAATAGTATGTGGCATTCGGAGTTTGATAGAGTTTGGTAACCTATACGGCCCCTAGCCCATTCAGTGCTCTACCTCCACTACTCATATCTGACGCTAGCCCTAAAGCTATTTCGAGGAGAACCAGCTATCTCCGGGTTCGATTGGAATTTCTCCGCTATCCACAGCTCATCCCATGGTTTTTCAACACCAATTTGGTTCGGTCCTCCACAGAATTTTACTTCTGCTTCAACCTGGCCATGGATAGGTCACCCGGTTTCGGGTCTACGACATGCAACTATTTGCCCTATTAAGACTCGGTTTCCCTTCGGCTCCGTACCTTAAGTACTTAACCTCGCTACATATCGTAACTCGTTGGCTCGTTCTACAAAAAGCACGTCATCACACACATAAGGTGCTTTGACCGGTTGTAGGCACACGGTTTCAGGTTCTATTTCACTCCCCTTCCGGGGTTCTTTTCACCTTTCCCTCACGGTACTTCTTCACTATCGGTCATCAAGTAGTATTTAGCCTTGGGAGGTGGTCCTCCCTGCTTCCCACAAGGTTTCACGTGTCTCGTGGTACTCTGGATCAGATCTTAGGCCTTCTTCTTTCGTCTACGTGGCTATTACACGCTGTGGCTCAACTTTCCAGTTGTATTCGACTAAAATACCGCCATATTAATGATCTGTCCACAACCCCAGAAATAAATTTCTGGTTTGGGCTCTTTCCCTTTCGCTCGCCGCTACTTAGGAAATCGAATTTTCTTTCTCTTCCTCCAGGTACTTAGATGTTTCAGTTCCCTGGGTGTACCCTTATATACCTATTTATTCAGTATACAATACATGGGGTTTACCCATGTGAGTTTCCTCATTCGGAAATCTTCGGTTCACAGCCTATTTGCGGCTACCCGAAGCTTATCGCAGCTTATCGCGTCCTTCGTCGGCTCTTGATGCCAAGGCATTCGCCATGTGCCCTTTGTAGCTTGACCTTCGTTCGTTATAATCGTCGCACTACTTCGCCAGCTGCCTCAGTCTGGTGCTCATTTACCATAGGTAAACTCCGCTCCTCCTTCGTTGCTTCCTCGTATTGCTAGATTCTAACTTCACTCAGAGAGTTTTTAAAAGTTTAATCATATTAAAATACAATTAAAACATAATAAATAATCAATGAGTTATCATTTCAATCTTACAAAAGATTTTTCTTTTTAAAGTTTTACTTTGCTTTTAAACCATATGCAGTTTTCAAAGAACATGGCCAGACATCCAAAATCTACGATTTTGAGATGGTCGGCTACTTCTCATGTAATGAGAAGCTCATTTTCGCTTTCATCTCCGTTAGGAGATGTTTCATTAAATCTTAAACTAAGACTTAATTCATGAAAGATACTTGATCTTTCAAAATTGAACAGAAAGATAAATTCCAGCTAGTACTAAGAGTTATAGACAAGCTACAATCTTAATACAGTTCTCCATAGAAAGGAGGTGATCCAGCCGCAGGTTCTCCTACGGCTACCTTGTTACGACTTCACCCCAATCGCTGACCCTACCTTCGGCCGCTGCCTCGCTTACGCGTTAGCGCACGGACTTCGGGTATTGCCAACTCTCATGGTGTGACGGGCGGTGTGTACAAGGCCCGGGAACGTATTCACCGCGACATTCTGATTCGCGATTACTAGCAACTCCGGCTTCATGTAGGCGAGTTTCAGCCTACAATCCGAACTGGGACGAGTTTTTTGAGTTTTGCTCCACCTCACGATATTGCATCTCGTTGTACTCGCCATTGTAGCACGTGTGTAGCCCTAGACATAAGGGGCATGATGATTTGACGTCATCCCCACCTTCCTCCTGGTTAACCCAGGCAGTCTCGCTAGAGTGCTCAACTAAATGGTAGCAACTAACAATAAGGGTTGCGCTCGTTGCGGGACTTAACCCAACATCTCACGACACGAGCTGACGACAACCATGCACCACCTGTCTTCCTGCCCCGAAGGGCTTCCCTAATTACAGGTAATTCAGGAGATGTCAAGTCTAGGTAAGGTTCTTCGCGTTGCTTCGAATTAAACCACATGCTCCGCTGCTTGTGCGGGCCCCCGTCAATTCCTTTGAGTTTTAATCTTGCGATCGTACTCCCCAGGCGGGATACTTAGTGTGTTAACGACGGCACGGAGGATTGGTATCCCCCACACCTAGTATCCATCGTTTACGGCGTGGACTACCAGGGTATCTAATCCTGTTTGCTCCCCACGCTTTCGAGCCTCAGCGTCAGTTATGGTCCAGAAAGTCGCCTTCGCCACTGGTGTTCTTCCTAATCTCTACGCATTTCACCGCTACACTAGGAATTCCACTTTCCTCTCCCACACTCTAGATACCCAGTTTGGAATGCAGCACCCGGGTTGAGCCCGGGTATTTCACATCCCACTTAAGTATCCGCCTACGCTCCCTTTACGCCCAGTAAATCCGGACAACGCTTGCCACCTACGTATTACCGCGGCTGCTGGCACGTAGTTAGCCGTGGCTTCCTCCTCGGGTACCGTCATTATCGTCCCCGAAGACAGAGCTTTACGACCCGAAGGCCTTCATCACTCACGCGGCGTTGCTGCATCAGGCTTTCGCCCATTGTGCAATATTCCCCACTGCTGCCTCCCGTAGGAGTCTGGGCCGTGTCTCAGTCCCAATGTGGCCGATCACCCTCTCAGGTCGGCTACGCATCGTGGCCTTGGTGAGCCGTTACCTCACCAACTAGCTAATGCGCCGCGGGTCCATCTCATAGCGGATTACTCCTTTAATAACTTTATCATGCGATAATGCTATGTTATGGGGTATTAATCTTCCTTTCGGAAGGCTATCCCCCTCTATGAGGCAGGTTACCCACGTGTTACTCACCCGTCCGCCGCTAAGTTATTCCCGAAGGAATAACTTCGCTCGACTTGCATGTGTTAAGCACGCCGCCAGCGTTCGTCCTGAGCCAGGATCAAACTCTCAATTTAAAAGTATATCCCAAATCTAGGATTTGGTATAGACTTTTACTTCTCAGCTTTGCTGAGTGAGTTTCCATTTTCAGAATATCTGAATCTGAATTCTCTAAGTAAGTTTAATCTACTCAATTACATAATTCAAAAGAATTGCTGGTCTTTATATATCTTTTCTGTTCAATTTTCAAAGATCATGTACTTCTGTGTTGAAGTACTTTGTAAGTATATCATCTGTTTTTTTAGTTGTCAACAAGTTTTTTAGAATTTTAAATCTTCTTATACATTGTAGTCAACTTTTGATGAATCTTGTGCGTCTCTCTCGAGTGCTCATTTATAATAACATTATATTATCTCGCTGCGATGGTTATTATAGTCCATTTAAGCTTATTATATTCCTTTTTCACCTATTTACTATTTATATCTAGATATATCTTAAGTGGATACACTAGGAAGTGTTTGTTTTAAATATATCACCATACATTCATTCATTATAAAAATCACACCTTGAATATTGATATTTAATTAAATAAAGAATTATATATTTAAAGTTTATATATAATTCTTTATTTATTAATCTGGTATATTTCATATAATAATATCTTGAAATACGAAAGTGCTAACTTATGTTTTATCCACACAGTATAATATTATTTTATATATGCCTACTTATTGTATTAAAAGTAATTTATTTTAAATTATTAACTAACTCTTTAAACTTATTTCCTCTAACCTCGAAATTTTTAAACATATCGAAACTTGCACAAGCTGGCGATAACACTACATTATCTTCATAATTTGATATTAATTGAGCCTTTGTCACGGCTTCTTCTAATGAATCAACTTCATATATAGGTATATCTATACCCTTAGCTTTTCTTAATTTTTCAAATGCCACTCTTATCTTTTCTTTTGTATTTCCAAGTAATATAATTGATTTTATATTATTGTAACCTTCATTTGCTAATGGTTCAAATGGTATGGCTTTATCATATCCTCCCGCAATTAATATAACCGGCTTTTCAAAAACAGATATAGTTGCAAGAGTTCTAGTAGGACTTGATCCTATAGAATCATTATAATATCTTACTCCCTTAACTTCTCTTACGAATTCATTTCTATGAGGAACACCCTTAAAACTGCTAAATACCTTTGCCATAGTCTCTTTGCTAACTTCATGCTCTACAGCTAAAAATGCAGCGATATAATTCTCTACATTGTGAATTCCTCTAATAGCCATATTCTTTTCTTCGCATATAGCCTCATCTTTTAAATATAAAATCCCATCCTTGTAGTAAGCTCCATCGCTTAGAGGTCTTTTGCTACTAAAAAATTCTACCTTGCCTTTAGCCTCATCCTTCATTTCATAAGTAATACTATTTTCTCTATTTAATATTAACAATCCCTGTCTATCTTGATTTAAAAATATATTCTTCTTAGATTCTATATATTCTTCCATACCTTTATGAATATCTAAATGATTCGGTGTAAGATTTGTTACAATTGAAACTTCTGGACAAACATCCATAGTCATTAATTGAAAACTAGATAGTTCTATTACCACTCTATCTTCCGGTTTTATTTTTTTTATATCTGAAAATAAAGGTGTACCTATATTACCACCTACCCAAGTCTTGTACCCTTGCTCTTTTAAAAGATTATATATTATTGTAGTAGTAGTAGTCTTTCCGTCACTACCAGTTACTCCATATATCTTCGCTGGGCAGTATCTTATAAACTCTTCCATTTCAGATGTTATATAGGAACCTTCACTTTTAGCTCTAAGAAGCTCCTTACTATCTATTCTCATAGATGGTGTTTTAAATATAACTTCAAAGTTAGAAAGCTTATCTAGGTAATCTTCCCCTAATACAAAATTTACAGACTTCGCTTCTAATTCTTTAACTATATCTCCTAGTTCTAATTCTGTTTTTTTATCAAAGGCTGTAACTTTAGCTCCCATATCAACTAAAAAACTTATAAGCGGTATATTACTTACCCCTACACCAACTACCGCAACTCTCTTACTTTTTATATATTCCTCAAACTCCTTGAATTTTTTCTTAGACATAACCTACCTCCAATTTAATAATAAGCCCTGTATTTTATATAACAAATTTTATATTTTAAAATATTACATCATGATAACATTTGTGTTTAAAATGATTCTATCATATTAATTAAAATAAGTTAAGAATTTGTAGCTTATATAATAGTAATTTGTGTTCATTTCTAATAATATATAGGTATAATTAATGTGTAAAGGTGGATTAAATATGGATAAAGAATTTAAAGGATATTACCGGTCACCAATTGGCATAATAGAAATATTAGCTAAAGATAAAGGCATATTTTCAATTAACTTCGTTGACAACTTAAGCGAATCTGTAACTAATGATTTAATTTTAAATTGTATTACTCAACTTGATGATTATTTTAAAGGGCTTAGAAAAGACTTCGATATAGATATGTTTTATAACAAAGGCACTCCTTTTCAGATAAAGGTTTGGAATGCATTAAAAACTATACCTTATGGATGCACTTGTAGCTATAAAGAAATAGCATATAAAATTGAAAATGAAAAGGCTGTTAGAGCCGTAGGTGGTGCTAACAATAAAAATAACCTTGCTATTATAATTCCCTGCCATAGGGTTATAGGTAGTAATGGTAATCTTATAGGGTATAACGGTGGGCTTTGGAAAAAGGAATGGCTTTTAAATCATGAAGGTAAATTCAAAAACTTATTATGATTTACTAAATAAAGACACCCTTAAATTAAATACAAAGACTGCTTAATTAATAGTTATTTATGAAATCTAATAAAATAAAAGACAAGTAAGGCTATAAAAATAACCCTACTTGCCTTTTAAGTATTTATATTGATTTAAATACAAATTAAAACTTCATCTTTAACTTTATAAATTCTGATAGTTCATCTATATTCATTCTTACCTGTTTCATTGTATCTCTATCTCTTATAGTAACAGTGTCATCTTCAAGAGTTTGGAAGTCTACTGTAATACAGTATGGTGTTCCTATTTCGTCTTCTCTTCTATATCTCTTACCTATACTTCCTGCTTCATCATAATCCACATTAAATTCTTCTCTTAATTTAGAATAAACTTCTGTAGATTTTTCAGAAAGCTTTTTACTAAGGGGTAACACTGCAGCTTTAAAAGGTGCTAAAGCTGGATGCAGGTGTAATACTGTCCTTACATCTCCACCTTCTAATTCCTCTTCTTCATAAGCTTCAGAAAGAAATGCTAATACAACTCTATCTGCTCCTAATGAAGGTTCTATGCAGTAAGGCACATATTTTTCATTTGTAGTAGGATCTAAATAACTCATATCTTCTCCTGAATTATCTGCATGTTTTTTCAAGTCATAATCTGTTCTATCTGCTATACCCCAAAGTTCGCCCCATCCAAATGGAAACAGGTATTCTATATCTGATGTAGCTTTACTATAAAATGAAAGTTCCTCTTTAGCATGATCTCTCATTCTTAAATTGTCTTTTCCCATTCCTAAATTTAATAGGAAGTTCCAGCAATAATCTCTCCAATATTCAAACCATTCTAAATCAGTACCTGGCTTACAAAAGAATTCCAATTCCATTTGTTCAAATTCTCTAGTTCTAAAAGTAAAGTTTCCAGGTGTTATCTCATTTCTAAAGGACTTACCTATTTGGCCTATACCAAATGGTATCTTTTTTCTTGAGGTTCTTTGTACATTTTTAAAGTTAACAAATATACCTTGAGCTGTTTCTGGTCTTAAATATATTTCTGATTTAGCATCTTCTGTTACTCCTTGAAAGGTTTTAAACATAAGGTTAAACTTTCTTATATCTGTAAAGTTTTTCTTTGCACATTTTGGACAATGTATGTCATTGCTATCAATGTACTCTTTTAATTCTTCGTTACTCCAACCATCAGCTGAAGCTACCTCTGCTCCATTTTCTGTCATATGATCTTCAACTAACTTATCTGCTCTAAATCTTGATTTGCATTCCTTACAATCCATGAGAGGATCAGAAAACCCGCCAATATGCCCTGAAGCAATCCACACTTCGTTATTCATAAGTATTGCACAGTCTACTCCAACATTATAAGGATTTCCCTGTACAAACTTTTGCCACCAAGCCTTTTTAACATTATTTTTAAGTTCTACGCCTAAAGGACCATAATCCCAAGAATTTGCAAGTCCTCCATATATCTCTGATCCTGGATATACAAATCCTCTTCCCTTACAAAGTCCTACAACTTTATCCATTGTTTTTTCAAACGTCATATAAGTTACCTCCTATTTATTATTAAAAATGGGTAATAAAAAAAGCCTTACCTAAAAGGGACGAAATATTTTCCGCGGTTCCACCCTTATTGGCAATAGCCCTACTTTAAAATGTAGTATCACTCAAAAGCTCCTTTCACTTTATTACAATAATGGTTTGCACCTTGTACCATCTCTCTAAAAAGTAATTAAAGTTACTATTCTTTATCATTGTGAAATTGTATTAAATTATTAATATCATACCAATGTCTATTTTTGAAGACCTTTAGTATATATGTAATTAATATATTAAAAAAATGGCTCCGCGAAGAGGATTCGAACCTCCAACCTATCGGTTAACAGCCGAGTGCTCCACCATTGAGCTATCGCGGAATATCATTACACTATCATTATATCAATTTATTTTTAAAATGCAACATATTTTTTAAAACTTTTTTTATAAAAAACAAGTTCTAAAAAATTATTTACATTTAGAACTTGTTTTATATCTTTTGTTAATTTTGTGGCTTCATTGTTGGGAATAATATAACGTCTCTTATAGAATGTGAATCTGTAAGAAACATTACTATCCTATCTATTCCTATTCCAAGTCCACCTGTAGGAGGCATTCCTGTTTCTAATGCGCTCATAAATTCTTCGTCTATTACGTAAGCTTCATCATCCCCAAGCTCTCTTTCTTTAGCTTGTTGATTAAATCTATCTCTTTGAACTATAGGATCATTTAATTCTGAGTAAGCATTACATATTTCTCTTCCATATATGAATCCTTCGAATCTTTCTGTATATTCTGGGTTTCCTCTCTTTTTCTTAGTAAGAGGTGAGATTTCTACAGGGTAATCACACACAAAAGTTGGTTGTATCAATTTTTCTTCTGCATATTCCTCAAATAAAGCATTTAATACATCTGCTTTAGTACAATCTTCTATTTCTTTTTTAAATTGCAAATGTTTTTCTTTAGCTATTGCTATTGCTTCTTCATTAGTTTTAATCTCGTTAAAATCTATATTTGCATATTCCTTAACTAAATCTACCATAGTAGCTCTTCTCCATGGTGGAGTAAGATTTATTTCTGTACCTTCGTAATTAACTACAGTTTTTTCATGAACCTTCTCACATGCATAAGCAACAAGGTTTTCTGTAAGTTCCATAATATCGTTATAATCTGCATAAGCTTCATATAATTCTATCATTGTAAATTCTGGGTTATGTCTTACATCAATTCCTTCATTTCTAAAGTTCTTACCCATATCGTAAACTTTTTCAAATCCTGCAACTATACATCTTTTTAAATATAGCTCTGTTGCTATTCTAAGATACATATCCATATCTAAAGCATTATGATGGGTTGAAAACGGTCTTGCAGCTGCTCCACCAGCAATAGGTGATAATATAGGTGTTTCAACTTCCAAGAATCCTCTATTATCTAGAAACTCTCTTATAGATTTTATTATTTTAGATCTCATTATAAACGTTTCTTTTACTTTTGGATTTGTTATTATATCAACTTCTCTTTGTCTATATCTTAAATCTGGATCTTTTAAACCATGCCACTTTTCTGGTAGTGGCTTTAAAGATTTACAAATTAATTGGTACTCTGAAACCTTAACACTTATTTCTTCTGTCCTTGTTTTGAAAACTTCACCAGTTACACTTATTAAATCTCCAATATCTAAAGATTTAAACTCTTTATGTTTTTCTTCACCTAATATATCTATTTTAATGAATAACTGAATTCTGCCATCTTTATCATGAATATCTGCAAAACCCGCTTTGCCTTGAACCCTTTTTGACATAAGTCTACCCGCAAGCTTTACTTCTTTTCCTTCTAATGTATCATAGTTGTCCTTAATCTGTAATGAAGTATGAGTTCTTTCAACTCTATAAACATCAAATGGATCCTTCCCATTTGATTGTAATTCTAATAGTTTTTCTCTTCTTAATGCTTCCTGCTCACCATACTTTTCTTCAAGTTCATTAATATTAACTTCTTCATTTGCCATTGGCTATCCCTCCATTAATCTTTGTTTAATCTCTTCTTATATTAAGTACCTCAAACTTACTTACACCTTCTGGAACATTTACTTCGATAATTTCCCCAACCTTTTTACCTACTAAAGAACTCCCTACAGGTGACTCATTAGATATCTTAAATTCCATAGGATCCGCTTCAGCTGACCCTACTATAGTATACTCTACTTCTTCATCAAATTCATAATCTTTAACCTTTACTATAGACCCAACAGATACAGCATCTGTAGTAATTTCATTTTCATCAATAACAGAAGCATTTTTTAGCATGTTTTCTAGTTGAAGAATTCTTCCTTCAACAAATGCTTGTTCATTCTTAGCTTCATCGTATTCTGAGTTTTCACTCAAATCTCCATAACCTAAAGCTACCTTTATCTTTTCTGTTATGTCTTTTCTTCTAACTGTCTTTAAGTGTTCTAATTCTTGCTCTAATTTTTTAACTCCCTCATAAGTCATTATATATTTCCTTGCCTCGTTCATTTTTTTCTCCCCTTTTAATTTAAATATATTTATATTTATATTTATACTCTATTATTAATAAAAGCTTGATTTATATATAAGTCAAGCACATTCTAATAATTATAAATCAGCTAAAATGTATTTGTCAACATACCCTTTTAAGCTATATATCTATTAGGTTTTCATTAAATTTTATTTTATGCATAAATACTCCATTATACCTTAAAGCACTTTCTACATCTTTTCCTTGCATTTGGCTCAGTATAGCTCCTATAAGCTCTGGAGATACATCACTTGAAAGTTCATTCCATTGGGTTTTAAATGATATGTCATTTATTACTGTGCCTTTTAATTTAAAAGATAAATCTCGATTGTTAATATACCATATATTATCACAATATTCATAACTTTTTTCCTTAGTACTTATAATAAAATCACATAATTTTAAAGCATATTTCTCATCACTAGTTACCTCTGGTGAAACTCCAAAGTTTGATATTATATTTTGTTGTATTTTTAAAGTTTCTTTTGTGTTCTTTGATAACAGTATTATATGTCTACAACTTTTAGAAACTTCTTTTAATATACCATATACTTTAGGATCTGAGGCTTCGTCTATTAATATAGTGCTATTTTTTAAAGATTTATTAGTTTTTCTAAGAATTAATTTTATGCTCTTAACTACACTATATGAAAAGAGTTCTTTTTGAAAGTCATTGGTAAAATAATAATCATATTCTCTAATACCTTTTGGACTTATAATAAAATCATTGCTTTTCATTTTATTTGTTACATTTTTTATATTATTTACGTAAGATACGTGGTGTTTATTTTGAGGTAACCTGCCACAATATATATTTAAATCTATTTCCTTAACATAAATTTTCTTATCTATACTACATTTCATTTTATCTGTAATTTTAGAAAATAGAGTTGATTTATCATAAGGAGTACCTCTTTTTTGAATACTTATATTTAATATATCTATCATAAGATTCACCTCATAATATTTATATTCTATATTTATTCAGCTCTTCTATATTTATGTATCTTTTAAACTTTCTTTATATCTTTGCAATATATCTATAACTTCCTTTGACCCTTTACATATATTAACATCGTTTTTTATATCTGTACAGTTCTTTAATCCTTTAATATATAGCGCTATATGCTTTCTCATTTCTCTTACTGCTTTTTCCTCTTTATCATATTCTAGTGACTTTTCATAATGTTGTATACATAAATCAACCTTCTCTAAAGGGGTTGGATTTATAACATCTTTTCCATTTAGCATGTCTTTTATCTCATTAAATATCCATGGGTTCCCAAGTGCTCCTCTAGCTACCATAACCCCATCACATCTGGATAGTTCTATAAGTTCTCTAGCATTATTTGCCGAGAAGACATCTCCATTTCCTATTACAGGAATAGATAATGCGCTTTTAACCTCTTTTATGATATTCCAATCTGCTTTACCTTGATACATCTGCTCTCTAGTTCTACCATGAACTGTTATGGCTTTTGCTCCTGCTTCTTCTAATCCTTTAGCAAAGTCAACCGCTGTAGATTCACCTTTTGTAAATCCTTTTCTTATCTTTACAGTTACAGGTTTTTTAGATGCTTTAGACACTTCTCTAACAATATCAAAAGCAAGTTTCGGATTTTTCATTAGTGCAGATCCTTCTCCATTTTTAATTATCTTAAGAGCAGGGCACCCCATATTTATATCAATTATATCTATACCCTCTCTCTCACTTAACTTTTCTGCTATATTGGCCATTATATAAGGATCATTACCAAATATCTGTACCGCCAGTGGCTTTTCATTTTCTGAAACCATTAATAGTCTTTGTGTGTTTTCATTTCCATAGTACAGCGCTTTAGCACTAACCATCTCAGTATAAGTAAGACCACACCCCATACTTTTACAAATAGATCTAAAAGCTACATCTGTAAATCCAGCCATGGGTGCTAATAGAACAGAATTTTCAATATATATATCACCTATATTCATAAGACTACTCCTCATTCTTTTTGTATATTATATTAAGTCCTTTTAATGTAAGTAGATGATCTATTTTATCTATACATTTTGCTTCTTCAGAAATAAGGGTTGCAAGTCCACCTGTTGCAATTACAAAAGGTTCATCTTCCCCTAAATCCATCATTTCTTTCTTCATTTTAGACACAACATACTTAACCTGACCTACATACCCATATATTACTCCAGCTTGCATACTAGTTATTGTATTTTTCCCAATAATTGAGTTTGGTTTTACAAGTTCTATTCTAGGAAGCTTTGCAGCTCTTTCAAATAAAGCCTCTGAAGAAATTTTTATGCCAGGACAAATAGTTCCACCTAAATAATCTCCATTTTTATTTACTGCACAAAAAGTAGTTGCGGTTCCAAAGTCTATAATAATGATGGCCCTTTTGTATTCATAATGTGCTGCCACAGCATTTACGATTCTGTCTGCCCCTACCTCTTTAGGATTATCATACTTAATATTTATTCCAGTTTTTATCCCTGGTCCTACAATAATAGGTTCCAGTTTAAAATACTTTCTTATAAGGTGTTCTAATGAATACATTATATTAGGAACTACAGATGATATTATAACCCCTTTTATTTGTTTATATTCTAAATCGCTGTACAAAAACAATTGTAATATTTCTATTCCATATTCGTCTGATGTCTTTTTTGTATCTGTGGACAGTCTCCAATCCGCGATAAGATTGTCTTTATCAAAAACTCCAAGTACTATATTAGTATTTCCTACATCTATAAGTAATACCACTATAATCACCACCCTATTAAATATTATAAAAAAGCAGCCAAAAAGCTGCCTTTATCTTTTCTTTATACCGCTTATCTTATTAAGCGCTAAAAATTATATGATCTTAATAACTTTTAACTATAGTTTAACAATATAATTCTAACAACTAAATATAATTTGTCAAGCTATTTATCGTAACCTTTTAAGCTTTTAATAAATATATATGAAAATAAGAAGGCTATCTTTAAAATTCATTTAAAGATAGTCTTCTTATTTATATTAATCTTACTAAAACAATCCGAGTATTTCTCCACTTTCAGTTATATCCATGTTTTCTGCTGCTGGTACCTTTGGTAGACCTGGCATAGTCATTATATCTCCGGTTAAGGCAACTATAAATCCTGCACCATTTGAAACTTTAACTTCCTTTACTGTAACCTCAAAGCCTTCTGGTCTTCCCAAAAGCTGAGGATTGTCAGATAATGAATATTGAGTTTTAGCTACACATATAGGTTTTTTATCAAGTCCAAACTTTTCTAGTTCTTGGATTTGTTTTTCTGCTTGGATTTCATAAATAACTCCCTTAGCACCATATATAGTTGTTGCTATTTTATTCAACTTTTCCTTTATACTTAAATCACTGTCATATAATACACTGAACTTGCTCTCTTCATTTTCTATTGTATCTATTACAATTTTAGCAAGTTCCATTCCACCTTCTCCGCCCTTAGCCCATACTTCTGTTAAAGCTACTTTTACGCCTATATTATTGCAATAATCTTCTATAAACTGTAATTCTTCATCTGAATCTGTTACAAATCTATTTATCGCAACAACTGGTACGACTCCAAAAGCTTTGATATTTTCTATTTGCTTCTCTAAGTTTTTTATTCCTTTTGCTACAGCATCTACATTACTTTTGCCTAAATCTTCTTTCTTTACTCCACCATGATGTTTTATAGCTCTTACTGTTGCTACTATAACAACACAATCTGGTTTTAAATCTCCAAATCTGCACTTTATATCAAAGAACTTTTCTGCTCCAAGATCTGCACCAAATCCAGCTTCAGTTACTACATAATCTCCGAGTTTTAATGCTGTTTTAGTTGCCATTATACTATTGCATCCATGTGCTATATTAGCAAAAGGTCCTCCATGAATTATTGCAGGAGTATTTTCTAGTGTTTGAACTAGATTAGGTTTTATAGCGTCCTTCATTAAAAGAGCCATTGCGCCTTGAATCTTTAAGTCTTTGCAATAAATAGGATTTCCTTTTAAATTATAAGCTACCAATATATCTCCCATACGCTCCTTAAGATCCATAAGACTATTTGAAAGACATAATATAGCCATAATTTCCGAAGCTACAGTTATCATAAATCCATCTTCTCTTGAAAATCCATTTGGTTTACCGCCAAGACCTACTACCGTCTTTCTTAATGCTCTGTCATTCATATCCATAACCCTTTTAAAGACTATTCTTCTTGAATCAATCTCTAGTGCATTCCCTTGATGAATATGATTATCTATAGCTGCTGCTAATAAGTTGTTTGTTGTAGTTATGGCATGCATATCTCCAGTGAAATGAAGATTTATATCTTCCATAGGTACTACTTGTGCATACCCGCCACCAGCAGCACCACCCTTAACACCAAAAACTGGTCCTAGAGATGGTTCTCTAAGTGCAATTACTGCATTTTTATCCATTTTACATAACGCTTGACCAAGTCCTACCGTAACAGTTGATTTACCTTCACCTGCTGGTGTTGGATTTATAGCTGTTACTAATATTAACTTTCCATCTTCTTTATCTTTGTTTTTTTCTAGAATGTCTAATGAAAGTTTGCATTTATATTTACCATAAAAATCTACATCATCTTCTAGTATCCCCAACTTTTTAGATATATCTTTTATTGGAATCATTTTTGCCTCTTGTGCTATTTGAATATCAGTTTTCATATCATCTTCATGTCGATTAAATTATCGACATTACCTCCCTCCATATATTTATTTAAATACACAAATTAATTAATGGTTTGTATATTATATTTTATTACACTATTAGTATTAACTTATATTTTAGCTAAAATCCTTTTTGGTAACTATATATCTATGATTACTTCCTTCACCTGTTTTACTTTTACCCTCAAAAGCTTCTGCCTTTAACTTAAATATATTATATCATATTTTCCTATATATACTATACAATTTATTATATATTTGAATAATAGACAATATTTCATCAAGCGGAAATTTTTGCATTGTTCTGAATGTTATTTCATAGTTAAAATACATTGCACATTCCTATAAGAACCAATTGCAATTTGGCATTTTTGCAATTTAGCTTTATGCATTCTAGGGTAACCTTTTAACCCCAATTAATAATTTTAGAATAAAAAAAAGGTTATCCTAATAGGATAACCTTTTTTAATTTATGCATTTTGAAATAGTTGTTCAAATTCATCTGCTTCTAGCTTTTCTTTTACTAAAAGTTCTTGTGCTACAGCATGAAGCTTATTTAAATTATCTTTTAATAAAGTTTGTGCCTCATCATAAGCTCTATCTATAAGCCCCTTTATCTCTCTATCTATTTTAGCTCCTATTTCTTCACTAAAATTTCTTCCGCGCCCTAAATCTCTTCCTAAAAATACTTCATCGTGATCTGCTCCGAAAGCTATTGGACCCATTGCTTCACTCATTCCATATTCCATAACCATTTTTCTTGCAATAGTGCTAGCCCTATCTATGTCATTTTTTGCACCTGTGCTTATATCTCCTATAATAAGTTGTTCAGCTACTCTCCCACCTAAAAGTCCAACCATTTCATCTTTTAATCTAGACTTTGAGATATATGCTCTATCTTCTTCTGGTAAGTGCATAGTGTATCCTCCAGCCATTCCTCTTGGAACTATGCTTATTTGATGCACTGGATCTGAATTAGGTAGAAGCTTCATTACTACTGCATGACCCGCTTCATGGTAAGCTGTAAGCTTTCTATCACCTTCGCTTATAACCCTACTCTTTTTCTCTGGTCCTGCTATAACCCTTGTTATTGCTTCTTCCATTTCTTCCATTTCAATAAATTTCTTATCTTTTCTAACTGTTAATAAGGCCGCTTCATTAGTTAAATTCTCTAAATCTGCTCCTGTAAATCCTGGAGTTCTTTTAGCTAAAACTTTTAAATTGATATTTTCTGATAGACGTTTGTTTTTTGTATGGATTTGAAGGATTTCTTCTCTTCCCTTTACATCTGGTGCTCCAACCATTATTTGTCTATCAAACCTTCCTGGTCTAAGAAGCGCAGGATCTAATATATCTGGTCTATTAGTTGCAGCTATCATTATGATGCCTTCATTAGCACCAAAACCATCCATTTCAACTAAAAGTTGATTTAATGTTTGTTCTCTTTCATCATGTCCACCACCAAGTCCAGCACCTCTTTGTCTACCCACTGCATCAATTTCATCTATGAATATAATACATGGAGCATTTTTCTTTGCCTGTTCAAATAGGTCTCTAACTCTAGATGCCCCTACTCCTACAAACATTTCAACAAAGTCAGATCCTGATATACTAAAGAACGGAACTCCTGATTCCCCAGCTATTGCTCTTGCAAGAAGCGTCTTTCCAGTACCTGGAGGTCCAATTAAAAGAACTCCTTTAGGGATTCTTGCACCTAATTCCAAATATCTTTTAGGTTGCTTTAAGAAGTCTACTATTTCTTCTAATTCTTCTTTTTCTTCGTCAGCACCAGCCACATCATTAAATGTAACCTTCTTTTTATCTGGTGTAGCCATTTTAGCCTTACTCTTTCCAAAGTTCATGACTCCTCGGTTTCCACCACCACCACCTTGGGATTGTTGCATAAATATAAACCACACTGCAAAAAACATTACTCCCATAAGTAAAAGTGTAGGTATCATTTGAACCCATACCGATGTATTTCTAGGAGCCTCATAAGTCTCCTTTATTTCTCCTGTATTAGGATAGCTAGTCATAAATTGATATAATCTTTGTGCAGGCACTACAGTTATAAAGGCCTTACCATCACTAAGAGTACCTTCTACTAACATTTTATCTTCTCTAACTTTTATATTTGTTATGTTATTATTTTTCCATTCTTGTTGAAATTCATTAAATGCTATTGTATTTGTACCTTTACCTGTTTGAGACCATGTTAAAGCCGCAATTATTGCGAATATAAATACTATAGTCCAGGCCGTTGCGCTTGAAAATTTCTTCATTATAGGCCCCCCTCTCTTTTTCGTTATTATAAGATTTTAACATACTAAATTTTTCATTACAATAAGTGCTAACATTAATTATTTATAAATAGATTCTTTTAATATACCAATGTAAGGAAGATTCCTATATCTTTCAGCAAAGTCTAATCCATAACCTACTAAGAAATAATCTGGAACATCAAATCCTAGGTACTTTACACCTATATTAGCCTTTCGCCTGTCTTTTTTATTTAATAGGCATGCTATTTCTATACTCTTTGGATTTCTACCTTTTAGGTATTTAATTAGATACTCTAGGGTTATC
Source organism: Clostridium algidicarnis (assembly GCF_000703125.1). Classification (NCBI taxonomy): domain Bacteria; kingdom Bacillati; phylum Bacillota; class Clostridia; order Eubacteriales; family Clostridiaceae; genus Clostridium; species Clostridium algidicarnis. The sequence continues at coordinate 791,219 of NZ_JNLN01000001.1, forward strand.
CCTGAATCAATTATATCTTCAATGATAATTACATGTTTATTTTCTATAGACTCATCTAAGTCTTTCAATATTCTAACCACTCCAGAGCTTTCACTTGCATTTCCATAACTAGAAACCGCCATAAAATCCATGCTACAATATATAGAAATTTCTTTCATAAGGTCTGACATAAAAACTACAGATCCTTTAAGTACTCCAATAAGTACTAATTCCTTTCCCTTATAATCTTCACTAATTTGACTTCCAATTTCTTTTACCTTTTTTTCCAGTTCTTCCTCAGTTAGAAGAATCTTTTCAATATCGTTTTTCATTAGTAACTTTCCCCTCTTTCAATAGTTATGCTTAAAATATTTTTAGTTTTATGTTCTACCTTAAAAAGTTCACTGACCTTATACCCTTCTATCCAAGCTATATGTTTATCAAAACATATAAGTACAATGCTATCTCTTTGTTCTCTAGGTATCTTTTCATCAATAAATATATCTTTCAATTTTCTACTTCCTGACATGCCATAAGGAATAAATTTATCACCATCTTTTCTATATCTAACATTTATATCTCCTTTGATTTTATCTGCATCAAAGTACTTACAATTAGATTTGCCCTTTAAGTTTAAATTACTAATATTATCATCACTTAACAATTTTATAAATAAGGACATTTGAAATTCAGGTATATTAATCTTAACACCAATTTTTAAATCTTCTTTAGTATAATCCTTTAAATTAATTATTGAACTTAGGTTTTCATTTTTTATGACCTTTTTATAATTCTTTTTTATAAATATATCTCCGTATACATTAGATACCGTGATATCATGTGGAAGATTTACTGTCTTTCCTGTTCCTTGATTGCTTAAAGATACTATACTAGAAATATGTATCATTTCGATATTATTCAATGTACCTTCTAATTTTTCTATAGAGTACCTTATTATTCTAGTAACAATTGAATCGTGTTCTTTAAAAGCCTCTTTATGAATTATTATATCGCTTTTAGAATTTATTTCTACATATTTCATGAACTTTTCATACGATATCTTTTCCAAATAATCATTATCTCTTACCATAAGTTCTGAAAACCTGTTTAATGTGTTTATTATGTCTTTATTAAAATTTTCTTTTATATAAGGTATAAGTTCTAATCTAACTTTATTTCTCGCATATATAGGCTCATTATTAGTTTTGTCTATTCTTGGACATAGCTTATTTATCTCACAGTAATCTTCAATCTCTTTCCGTGAGAGTATTAATATAGGTCTTATATATGTATTATCTCTTACAGGCTTTATTCCTGCAAGTCCTTCTATGCCAGTTCCTCGCATAATTCTCATAAGAATAGTTTCAGCTCTATCATTAGAATTATGAGCCACTGCTACTTTATTTATATTCAGGTCTTTCTTTAGGCTTTCAAAAAAGTCATACCTTACATCTCTACCTGCCATTTCACTAGATATTCCTCTTTTTTTAGATATAGCATTAATATCTGCAAGTTTTACATAACAAGGAATATTAAGTGAGGAACAAATTTCTTTTACATATCTCTCATCTTTATCAGACGCCTCCCCCCTTAGTTTATGATTTATATGTGCTGCATAGAGGGTTATTCCTAGATCATCTTTCAAACTATAAAGTATATGTAATAAGGTTATAGAGTCTGGTCCTCCAGATAGAGCCACTAAAACTTTATCGTCTTTTTGTATCATTGAATACTTTTCTATGTATTCTAAAATCCTTTTTTTCATTAATCCACTTCCTAATTCCTATAATAACATATTATATCATACTTATATAAATAGTTTATTACAATAAAAATAGAACTCAATACTTTAATTAAAGAGGCTAATCCTATATATATTACTACAATATCATATTGCATGTATAATTTAAATACAGAATTATAACCTCTTAAAATTTAGAGTCCCTATACTACATTTTTATTAATATAAGTTATAGACCTTAGATACTATAGCAGTCATATCATCTTTAATCTTACCTCCAGATAATTCTTTCACCTTTTCTATTATATCTTCTGCCAATTCCTTTGGGGTATTTTTATTGCTTTTAACAAGATATTCTGCTAACCATTCAATACTTCCACCCTCACAACAGTCTAAAACACCATCACTTACAGTAACAACTATATCTCCATTTTTCACCTTTTTGTCTATTATATCAATATCCACCTTATCTAACACTCCAATAGGTAGGGTTTTAGATTTTATAATATCTATTTTTTCCGCCCTTTTAATAAAGCTAGCTACTGCGCCTACTTTCATAAAGGTTATCTTGCCGCTATATAAGTCTATAGAATTTAAATCTAATGTAGAAAACTTTTCGTCCTCAGAAAATTTAAATCCCATTATAGAATTCACCGTGTTAATAGCCGTAATTTTGTCAAATCCAGCATTTGTAAACTTTTCTATAAGCTCTATTGCCGCTCTACTTTCTTCACTAGCTTGGGGCCCAGAACCCATTCCATCACTTATTATAGTCATGTATGTGCCATCTTTAATCTTTCCAAAACTATAACTATCACCATTTAATACTTCACCATCTTTACATCTTCTAGAAATAGCTGTAGCAACATGATATTTAGGTGTTTCTTCAAAAGTGACAGTGCAATTATTACTTTCTGGATTTATAACACAACCCTCATCAAAAATACACATAGGTCTTCCCACCGCTTCGTTTATAACAGGCAATATCTCCTTAACACATTTTTGACCTCCACCACAAGAGGCTAGAGTAATTTTAACCTTTAACCTGGCATTTCTATCATCATAACATAATATATCATTTATCTTTATATTAAATTTATTAAGATATCTTCTTATATGTCTTTCAATCTCATTATTAATGCAAACTTCCGAACTAAAATCTTTAACTATTTCTCCTATGGATTTGGCCATATTATGAATTTGAGAAGCTAATAATATTCTTCCCTCTCCTAATCTACTTTTCCACATTTCATTTATGACGTATGAATTTAATAATTCTTCAGAATTTTTTATAAGTGAAGTTCTTTTGACACATTTTCTATCTATCTCTTCCGGTATTCTCGGAATACCCTCCTGATAATTTTGTATAAGCTCACTAAAAGCTATATAGGTACAATGCATCTCTCTTTTCCAGCATATAGATTTCATATCACAATTACTACAGACCCTATCTGCTAAATTCTCTACAAGGGCACTACTCTTGGTTTTCATCTGCAATTTATCATTATCTACTAAATTATTCAGAGTACTTGACATATTTAATAATACATCAGAAAAGCTATCAAGTTTCTCCGTAAATACTTCCTTTAATTTATACATATAGCTTTCATTGATAATGTCTTGCTTCTTTTCCCATCCAAGTTCTACAGATATCTTATCGTAAACTTTATTTGGAATTGACATAAAAATCAAAACACTTAAAACTCCTTCTATAAGTTTAAAATCTGTACTTAACCCTAAATATACTTTAAGCAGTGTAAATACTGTTATATACGACAATGCGGTGAACCACTTTCCTGTTTCTTTAAATATTCCCATGATAAACCCACATATTGAATATACTACAACGTAATTAACCATGTTATCCGACGTTATTCCCATAATTATTCCTATAGATACACCTGTGGCTGCACCAGTAGAGCTTCCATTTACATAAGCCATTATACATACAAATACGAGACCTATAATATTTCTAATATCTATGTTAAAAATCTTAATCCCCCATGTACCTGAAATTGTTAAGGATAGCAATATAGCCATACTTATTATTTCTTCATTTGTAAAAAGATGCTTACTTTTAAAATCCTTTGAACAGGTTAATGCGTAATCTATAATTATATAAATAGGAATTATACATCCTATCTGAAAGATCGAAGTGAGTATATTTATACCAAGTGTATATCCACTTATTATCATTCTAAAAAATATAGATTCTAATAGCATGATTACAGTTAAATATGTTATTCTTTTTCTTCTGTTTATTTTTGTTGTTAAATGTGCAAAAAGTATAGAGCTACCTATAATTATTATATAAAGAGCTATATCTTCAATTTTATTATATAGGGTAACATATCCTATGAGAGCTCCTGTGCCAACTGCAATATCGAGTTTATCCTTCTTTTCATTAACAACCGCCATTATAAAAGCTATCCCAAAAGGAGCTGTACTATTAATTAGCATTACCCTACTTATAGATATAGCCGCCAAAAAATATAGAATTATTTTAATCACTGATACATATTCTTCTCTTTTTTCTTCTTTAGCACTTTCTTTTAGTCTTTTATAAGTTACAACCTCCGCACCATATTGCATAGTATATTTCCCCCTTTAATTCTTTGAGTTCTTTTCTTCTTAATCTAATGTAAGTAACCTTTATCTTAATTAGATTATAACAAGAGCTGGAGGAAATAAATGTCATAAGCTGTATGAAACTTTTTTATTATTAGGACATAAAATGCTCTCATCTTTTCTTAAATTCAAAAAATACACATTATTTAATATGGTATCCTATTAAAATTATATTTTATTTGTCATGTATTAAAAAAAATCCTATTAATATGTGGATAACTTTTGGTTATAAAAAGATATCCACATATTATTTCTCTTACATTAACAAATTATTTACTTCAAGTAAGAATTATAACATTAAAGTTTAAATATCTATTTAATTTATTTTTAGACCCAAATAAAAAGTATTCGCTAAGATTAATCTTAACGAATACTTTTTAATACTAGATAAACTTTTATCTATATTTAATTTTGGTTGCGGAGGTAGGATTTGAACCCACGACCTTCGGGTTATGAGCCCGACGAGCTGCCAGCTGCTCCACTCCGCGATATTATTATTTAATTAAATATATAAGTAAATTGGTGCTGAAGACCGGAATCGAACCGGTACGGTGTTTAACCACCGCAGGATTTTAAGTCCTGTGCGTCTGCCAGTTCCGCCACTCCAGCACTTTTGGTAGCGGAAATAGGACTTGAACCTACGACCCTTCGGGTATGAACCGAATGCTCTAGCCAGCTGAGCTATTCCGCCATATTTACTTTTTTGGTTGCGGAGGTAGGACTTGAACCCACGACCTTCGGGTTATGAGCCCGACGAGCTGCCAACTGCTCCACTCCGCGATATTATTATTTAATTAAATATGTAAGTAAATTGGTGCTGAAGACCGGAATCGAACCGGTACGGTGTTTAACCACCGCAGGATTTTAAGTCCTGTGCGTCTGCCAGTTCCGCCACTCCAGCACTTTTGGTAGCGGAAATAGGACTTGAACCTACGACCCTTCGGGTATGAACCGAATGCTCTAGCCAGCTGAGCTATTCCGCCATATTTACTTTTTTGGTTGCGGAGGTAGGACTTGAACCCACGACCTTCGGGTTATGAGCCCGACGAGCTGCCAACTGCTCCACTCCGCGATATTATTATTTAATCAAATATATAAGTACATTGGTGCTGAAGACCGGAATCGAACCGGTACGGTGTTTAACCACCGCAGGATTTTAAGTCCTGTGCGTCTGCCAGTTCCGCCACTCCAGCGTTTTATGTTTTTTCTTGGCGACATACATTATTATATATGATGTTATATCTATTGTCAACAACTTTTTTCTATATGCCTTTTATATATTATTTTTGTATATTAAAAGTCCATTAACATGTTACAACGTAAGCCTTTCAAAGCTATCAGTTTTATTAATAATCTTTCTAATTTTTAATTTTTAATAAAATCAAATAGCCTTTTAAAATAAAAATAACCCCCTATATTAAAAATCTAGGAGGTTACTACTTATCATATTAAGTTACATTTTCTTATTATATCCTCTTGATCTATTATCTTGATGTTTTTTAACATCTTGTAATCTTTCTTCACTATCCTTTAAAAATCTTGTCATTATATCTTCAAAGTTACCTGAAGCTGCCTTACCTTTTTCTGATTCCCAATCAATTTCAACTGGTTTATTAGATCTTTGCTTTACAATAGCTTGTTTGATGGAAAGACTAATTTTGCCATTATCATCTATAGAAATAACTTTTACTTTTACTTTATCTTGTTCTTTAAGATATTCTCTTATATCCTTAACAAAATTATCTGCTACTTCAGAAATATGAACTAAACCTGTTTTTCCTTCAACTTCAACAAAAGCCCCAAAATTAGTAATGTTAACCACTGTACCTTCTAAAATGTTTCCTGCCATTAAGGTCATATTAAAAAGACTCCTCCTTAAAAATAATTAATATATTATATTATATAAAATAATAAACCTAAACTCAAGTGAGTTACTCTGACTTACTGTCTATTACAGGAGTCTCTCCGTCCTTTACATATCCCAATCTTTCTCTTACTTGTTTTTCCTTGTAAAGTCCAGTGTTTGATAACTCAAATTCATCTTTTAACTTTTGATTTTTTTCTTTTACTAATTCTAGCTCCTTTTCTTGCTTATATATATCTCTTTTAATTTTACCCATAGTTAGTTGTTGGGTTATTACTGTATATAAGCTAAAAATCAATAATAAAATTATTATTACGCTTTTAAGGGTAATTTTCTTGCTTTTCATAGTTCTTTTCCCCTTTAAGATAATAGTATGGTTTATCTATATCTCTATTTTAAATATAAAACCTATTTTATTCAAGTGTTTTCATAGTTATTTTTTACTTTTGTTATAAAATATTAATTTTAGTGGGTAAAATACGTGATTAAAGCCTACTCTAAACACTTTTGCTATAAATCTATATATAGCATATTGTAATTTTAAAATATATTCACTTAAAAGTTTAAGGTATATATATATCCCTAGAGCTATGTATAGGTAAACATAGGGTACAATAAGAGCATAATTGGTATAAAGCAAAAAAACAAATACAATAATTGATGCTAAAATCCAAAATAAAAGATCTTGGAAAACTGCTAATACTTTATTTTTATTGTGTCCTCTTATAATTCTATAAAAGTCAAATAAAATACCTGTTATAATACCTGATAATATGCTAAATAGTATAGTTTTAAGTTGAAATAATAAAGGTATTATCATGTTTCTCTCCACCTATTTAAATAATCTTTTTATTATGCCATCTGTATTAACTCTTTTTGCTTCTAGAGTGCTATATACAAATGAATCTATAGTTCCACCGACTATTACCTCTCCATTTTGAACATCCAACTTGTTCATTTTTAAATTCTTACCTCTTATGTTTAATACTCCTATAGATGTGTTCAATGAAATAGTTTCTTCATTAAAATTAAATACTTCTATAACTCCTGTAAGGAATAATCTTTTCCTATTATCTAAAGTTAAATTACTTTTTTTATCTTCACCTTTGGTGTCTTTTTTATTTTCCATAAGAAAACAACCTCCTACTATATTTCTCTACAATATATGTGAAAGGTTGTATATATATGCTATTCATTTTTGCCACCTCTTTTAGGATATACCGATTTATAAACTAATCATCCTTTAAGAGGCTAAAACTCCTGCATCAATAATTATATAATACAACTATGAATGTTTCTCTAATCCGATTATAAAAGTTTTCTAATCCTCTACATCCTCTTCACCCTCTATTATTTCATACATAAGTCTAGCATCTTCTTTTTTAACATGTTCTGAAAGTTTTAGTACTTCTGCCTTTAAGGAGTTGTTTGCAAATTTAATTTCTATTATATCTCCCTCTTTTATGTCTGTACTTGCTTTAGCTACTTTTGAATTAATGGTAACTCTACCACTTTCACAAATTTCTTTTGCGACTGTTCTTCTTTTTATTATTCTAGATACTTTTAAATATTTGTCTAATCTCATTTTAATTCCTCCTACAAAAATAACCCGAGATAAACCCGGGTTAAATAGTTTTAAAGTTATTTATTAACTCTTTCCTTGAACTCCTTACCAGCTTTAAATACTGGAGCAGTTGTTGCAGGAATCTTTATAGTTTCTTTAGTTCTTGGGTTTCTTCCTTCTCTTTCAGCTCTTTGTCTTGTTTCGAAAGTTCCAAAGCCAACTAATTGAACCTTTTCACCTTTTTCTAAAGACTCTTCTACGCTTTCTATAAAAGCTTTTAATGCTACTTCTGCATCTTTTTTAGTTAATTTACTTTTTTCAGCCATGCTTGAGATTAATTCTGATTTATTCACTTTTGTTTCCTCCTTTAAATTAGAGTTAGTTTAAACCTAGACAATATATTGAATAAGTTTGTATGTATAAGTTTTATAAATTTATTATACATTATCATATTATATAATTAATTGCAATACAAGTCTACATCTACATTACAAGTATTTTATTTTTTTATTTATAACGTGCTATTTAATAACGCAAAATTGCTTTTATAAATCTTATTATTCTACATTTATATGAATATTCCTTCTAAACTGCTCTTTTTTGTTATATGCTTTTAGATAAATTCCATAATTGATCCATTTCTTCCAGTGACATCTGTTCTAATTTTATCTCTTTACTTTTAGCTGTGTCTTCCATAAATTTAAATCTTTTTATGAATTTATTTATAGTTTTATTAAGGGCAAGTTCTGAATCTATGCCTAGCATCCTAGCTACATTAACGCAAGAAAATATTAAATCTCCCATTTCTTCTTCTATTATTGCCTCATTTGAGCCTTTATATACTTCTTTTAACTCATAAAGTTCTTCTATTATCTTATCCATAGCCCCGTCTACAACATCAAAGTCAAATCCTACCTTTTTAGCCTTAGATTGTACTTTTTCTGCTCTTATTAAAGAAGGTAAAGATTTTGCTATATGTTCCATAGCATCTACCACAGTGCTATATCCCTTTTCTATGCTTTTTATTTCTTCCCATTTTACCATAACCTCTATTGAATTATCAACTTTTGTATCTCCAAACACATGAGGATGTCTATCTATCATCTTCTTGCTTATAGAATTTATGATGTCATTAATGTTAAAATAACCTTCTTCTTTCCCTATAACAGCGTGAAACACTACCTGTAGTAGTACATCACCTAATTCTTCTATTATTTTTTCATCATCTTTTTCCTCTATAGCCTCTATAACCTCATAGCTCTCTTCTACTAGATATCTTTTTAGACTTTCATGTGTTTGCTCTCTATCCCAAGGGCAACCTTCTTCTGACCGTAATTTCTCCATTATATCTAATAGTTCGCTTAACCCTTTATTTTCTTTACCTCCTTTAGGTATGTATAACGATGTGAGATAATCTATATCCGCTTGCCTGTCTAATGTATATAAAGGTATTTTCCTTATGCTTTCCTCTCCCTTAACACCAGCTGCCCGAACAAAGTATATTTCTTTATCATAATGGTAGTAATCTAGCAATGTAATTTTCACCTCTGATGATATTAACTGATCATATACCTGGGTTATTATTAATCCTGCATTATTATCTAAATTTTGATTTCCAACATCAAAAGCATCTATTATTTTAAGTCCATTTATAGGATCTATCTTTAGTCTTTCTATAATAACATCAATAAAACTTACTGCTGGGACAATTTCTACAGCTATCCCTTGGTTTTCGCATAAATCTATTAAAATATTTACAGTCCGCTCTGCTACTAAAGGATGCCCTGGTACTGCATATATAACCTCATCCACTATATTATGTCTTTTTATTAAATCCTCAGCTATAAACTGATATACTTTGTCAAAACTATCAAACTTATCATAAGCAAAATCATAGGTATGAACTTTTATATCCATACTTTTAATATAGTCTACTGTGGGATGTTTTTCTGTTCTTAGATATATATCTTTTCCTGACTTAAGCTCATTTAAAGTGCCTAATGTTAGTGCTTCAGGTGAGCCAGGTCCTAGACCTAATATTTTAATCATTTGTTTCTCCCCTATCTCCTTAAAAATCTATCTTTTATATAGTTATATTTAAATACTCCAAAAGCAATCACTAAAATTATATATATAATAATACCTAGAAGTATGGATACAATGCAAGCTATACCATTGCTACCAGTATAAATAATAGCTTTATTATAACTTATAATCACCGCTATTATCATTATAACAGATGCATAAGATGGTTTTATAGTCGTATTATAATAATCTATGCTTATATTTAGCTTTTTTCTTACATCCTTCATATTGAGATAGGCTGCTAGTGTATATGCAACTATGGTTCCTATAACAGCACCATAAATATTGAAAAGTGGCAAAGGAACCATAAATAAAGTTATTATTACCTTGAACACGCACCCTACGAAAAGGTTTATGATAGGTTTGAAATAATGTCCTGTCCCCTGTAGGATGGCGGTACTTATTTGAGCTAATGCTGTAGCTGGTATGGATAAGGCTAAGTACTTTAGTATATTATATCCTTCCCCGTAATTCGGAAATATAAGTGTCATTATAGGCTTTGCTAAAAACATGAGTCCTAACATAGATGGAATTGCAATTACAGATGATATCTTAATTGCAACCTCCACCTTATTTATAATGTCATTTTTTCTTCTTAATATATACGCCTCTGCAATAATTGGAATTATTGCAGAACACAACGCAACACAAAGTGTTAAAGGAACATTTACTAACACATTAGCTTTCCCTGTTAACTGACCATAAAGTATTGTGGCCTCTTTAGATGTGAGTCCAGCTTCTAGCAACTTTTTAGGCACTAAAATAGAATCTATAAGTCCCATTATAGTTGCAACTGTAGCACCAAGTGATAGCGGGATTGAAATTCTAAGTAAGCTTTCTAGAACCTTTTCATCCTTTTTTAATTTAAATAGCCTTATTGGCATTTTTATTCTTATATACTTTATTGTTAAATAAATGCCTCCAAAAAGCCCTCCTGCCGATGCCCCAATAGCAGCTCCTCCCGCCGCATATTCTACTCCATAAGGTAATAACAAAACAGCAAGTCCAACTCCTACTATCACTCTACCTAGCTGCTCAATAATTTGCGATACAGCTGTTGGTTTCATATTTTGTAGTCCTTGGAAAAAACCTCTAAGTACACTCATTATAGCTATAAATGAAGGTGCTATAGATATTGCAATAAGGGAATAATATGACTTTTCGCTCCACTGTAAATAACTTATTATATGTTTAGAAAATATAAGAAGCAAAGCAGTGCTACCAAATCCCATAAAAATCATCAATATGAAAGATTCTTTAAGAACCTTCATTATGCCTTCTTTGTCACCTAAAGCATTTTTTTCAGAAACTAATTTAGATATAGCTATTGGCACTCCCGAGGCTAAGGCTATAAAAAAGGTATAAAGAGGATAGGACATTTGATAATATCCTATTCCTTCATCCCCTATTAACATTATAAGAGGCCATCTAAAAAATAATCCTAAAAACTTAGATACAATTCCTGCAAGTCCAAGTATTATAGTACCCTTAATAAGTGAGTGTTTTTTCATGTGATACCTCCAAATCTTAGAAATAGTTTACTAATTATCTCTATTTTAAGATTTGAAGTATTATTACTAAAACTTATTTATTAATTTCACTCTTATTAAAAACAATAATATGTTGAATATGTTATTGTTTTTATGTCAATAATTTTAATGCTGTGGTAAATAATTATAGGAGTTATATTAAATTTAATTACTGCTCCATTTGTTTACCCAAGAAGGAAGATGCAGTTTCAGCGATTTTAATTTCTAATTCACCCAATTTTTGTTGTTCCTCTTTGGAAAGAATAATAACTGCTCCTATTGCATCTCCTTCTGCTAATACTGGAGATATAACCTGTGCATAATACTTTTCTGAAGGCTCCTCTTCATTATAAACCGCAATCAAATCATCTTTTTCTTTTGACAATAATATAGTTCTTCTTTCTTCCATAACCTTCTCTAACTCTCCGCTAATTTTCTTTTCCATATAATCTTTTTTAGGGGTTCCACTAACTGATATAAACTCATCTCTATCACATATCAATATTATATTACCTATTGATTGTTGCAAAGAATCTGCATATTCTTTAGAAAAGTCACCTAGTTCTCCTATAGGAGAATATTTTTTTAATATAACTCCACCTTCTCTGTCCGTAAATATCTCTAAAGGATCACCTTCTCTAATCCTTAATGTCCTTCTTATCTCTTTAGGTATAACCACTCTTCCAAGATCATCTATACGTCTAACTATTCCAGTAGCTTTCATTTATTTTCCTCCTCACTTGTTTATTACTATTAATTTATTGCATTATTATTATCTATCAACATATGTAATTTTATACACTATTGTAGATTTTTATTTCGATATGGCTAATTTAACAAAAGTAATGGCCAAATCTAACTTCATCGGCAAAAAAGTAAAAGCTATAAAAAGGTGTCATAACCTTCTTATAGCTTTTATCTTTATCTTATTTATATATTTATATTCTCTTCATATCTTTTAACTTTAAGTTCCTTTTCCCAATCCTTCAATGTATTGTCAAAGGTTTCTTTTTGTTTTGTCTTTAATACTTCTTCAGTAATTTGTTGTTTAACTACCTCAAACCCTACCACCTCAGGCGTATCCTTAACTCCTGAAACCTTAATTATATGATATCCAAATTGAGATTGTACAGGATCTGATACTTCTCCTTCTTTAAGATCTTTAAATCCTTTTACAAAGTCTGGGTCATACCCTTCAGTATCATATTCTATAAAAGGTAGTTGTCCACCAGAATCTTTGGTTCCATCAGTTCCATATTCTTTAGCAAGTGCAGCAAAGTCTTCGCCTGCATCTATTTTCGATTTTATTAGTTTTGCAGTTTCCTCATCTTTTACTAATATATGAGATGCATTAGCTCCTGGCTTTTGTGTGTATAACTTTTCTTTATTTTCTTCATAATATGCTTTTGAATCTTCTTCACTTACTACAACATCTTTTACTATATATTCATGCATTTTAGTCATTGTGGTGTCTTCCTTTATAAATTCTTTCAGCTCTTCTAAAGTAAGACCTTGAGCTTTCATAGCCTCTTCGAACTTTGCATCATCATTTCCAAACATAGTTTTCATATCAACTAATCTTTTTTCAACTTCCGCATCCATTTCTTCTGTTGTTGGTAAAATCTTAAGTTCATCGCCTTTTTTTGTAAATACTTCAAGAGCAACTAATTGATCTACCATTTGAGCTCTAAGATTATTTACTCCTTCCACAGCCTCTGGATTACTTTTATAATCCTCTCCAAATTGTTGAATTATCATTTGATCATAAGGAAGCATTTTCTTATCTAAATCACCTTTAGTAATCTTTTTGTTTCCTACCTTTGCTACTGGGCTTTTAGCCATAGCTTCCGGTGTCTTTTCTATCATATTACATCCCGCTGCTGTTAATGTAACTACAGTTATAATAGCCATAGTTATCATCTTCTTTATATTCTTCACTATTATTCCTCCGCTCTCTTTTTAATCTTGTGCATATTTCTGATTCTATCAGTAATTCAATGTAAATTCAATTAATATTTAGATATGTTTTAAAAATAAATAATGTTCCATTTTTCTATTTCTTGTCTGTAATTTCTGCCTTTTGAGATATATCTTTCTTTATGCTTACCATGTATTCTAAAAGACTTTTAAATTCTTCTAGCATATCTTCACGTTTAACCATTGAAAGTTTATATGAAAATGCTGGTTTTTCTCCAAATTTAAATATAATTTTTTTGTTATACTTACTCATTAAACCTTTTATTAACTCTTCATTTAAATTTTCTTTTTTATCAAACTGATATATAACCTCTTCATCCTTTTCTTTTATATCTTCTATCTTTAAAATCTTTCCAAGACTTCTTATATATGAAATGTTTATAAGGTTATTTACTGGCTGTACTATATCTGAAAATCTATCTTCTAATTCTTCCATTATGTCATAAACATCATCTTTATTATCAATAGAAGCTATTTTTTTATATATTCCTATTTTTTGCATCTCATTTTCTATATAATTATTAGGTATATATGCATCTACTTTTAAATCTATGGTTGTCTCTACAGGCTCTTTATCTATTTCATCTTTAATAAAACTTATTGTTTCCTCTAACATTCTACAGTAAAGATCATACCCTATAGCTGCCATATGTCCATGTTGAGAAGATCCCATCATGTTCCCAGCTCCTCTTATCTCTAAATCTCTCATTGCAATTTTAAATCCTGATCCAAGAGCTGTAAACTCCTTTAAAGCTTTCAATCTTTTTTCTGCGACTTCTGTTAATATTTTATCTTTTTTATAAGTAAAGTAAGAATATGCTATCCTATTACTTCTTCCTACCCGACCTCTTAATTGATAGAGCTGGGAAAGACCCATTTTATCTGAATCATAAACAATCATTGTGTTTACATTTTGAATATCCATGCCTGTTTCTATTATAGTGGTACATATAATCATATCTATTTCACCACTCATAAAGCCTATCATTACCTTTTCTAACTCTCTTTCGGTCATTTGTCCATGAGCTACTGCCATTTTAACTTCAGGAAGCAGTTTTTGTAGGTACCCAGCCATATTTTTAATGTCCTCTACCCTGTTGTAAACAAAATAAACTTGGCCCTTTCTATTTACTTCACGTAATACAGCATCTCTTATAAGCTGTTCATTATACTCTACTACGTAAGTTTGAATAGGGTAGCGCTCTTGTGGAGGTGTTTCTATGACGCTTATGTCTCTTACCCCTGTAAGCGACATATGAAGTGTTCTAGGTATAGGTGTAGCACTTAATGTTAGTACATCTATATTTTTTTTCATCTTTTTCATCTTTTCCTTGTGAGTTACTCCAAATCTTTGTTCTTCATCAACTACAAGAAGGCCTAGGTCTTTAAATTCAACATCTTTTGATATTAACCTATGAGTTCCTATTAATAAATCTACATTACCTTGTTTCAATGCTGCTAATGTAGCCTTCTGCTCAGCTGAGGATCTAAATCTACTTACCATATCAATATTGATTGGGAAATCGGAAAATCTCTTTACCATATTTTTAAAATGTTGATCTGCAAGAATGGTAGTTGGAACTAAAAAGGCTACTTGCTTTCCATCCATGATTGCTTTAAATGCCGCTCTCATAGCAACTTCTGTCTTTCCATAACCTACATCTCCGCACAAAAGTCTATCCATTGGCTTTCCAGATTCCATATCCCGTTTTATTTCTTGCAAAGAAGTAAGTTGATCCGGGGTTTCTTCATATTCAAATTCTTCTTCAAATTGCTTTTGCCAAACTGTATCTTTTGAATATTTATATCCTTTTAATTTAGATCTTTCGGCATATAACTTAACCAAATCTTGTGCTATTTCATTTATGGAGGTTCTTACCTTATTCTTAGCCTTAGTCCATTCAGTTCCTCCAAGCTTGCTTACTCTTGGAGCCTTTCCCTCGCTGCCTATATATTTTTGAACCATATCTAGTTGTTCTACGGGAACATATAACTTATCTTCTTTATCATAACTTATATCTAAATAATCCTTTATATGCCCTTGAACTTCTATTTGTTTTATTCCTTTATATACACCTATTCCATGATTTACATGAACAACATAATCGCCTAAATTTAATTCGGAAAAGCTTTTTAGTTTTCCTACTCCCTTTTTATTAGGGGCTTTTTTCTTTGTTTTTCGCTTAGCTTCACCAAAAACTTCTCTATCCGAAATTAAACATACCTTAAGCTCCGGATACTCAAATCCTTTAATTTGATTACCAAAGGTAACAACAACTTCACCATATTCAATCTTTGACACTATATCTTTATATGAACTTTCAATACCCTTATCTCTCAAAGCCTCTACTAATCTTTCTCCCCTAGGCCTTGTTCCTGAGAGTATTACAATCTTATATCCCTTACTCTTTTTATCTTTTATATCTCCAATCAATAAGTCTAATTTACCACCATAACTTGTTAAAGTTATCTCTGAAAAACTTTCTACTGTTCTTGGTTTTAGATAATTGTTAGATTTTACAATAGAATTTAATGTTAATGTTTCTTTTGACCCTAACTGATCAATTATATTTTCTTTAGATATCAAAAGGCTTCCTTGTCTTGGAAGTATATCTCCTCTTTCTAAGAAGGATTTATAATTTTCTTCAAACTCATAGTATATACTTTCTAATTTTCCAATAGATCTTTGAATATCATCTATTATAATTATTCCATCCTCCATAAAATCAAAAAAACTAGATGGCTTATTAAAAAAATATGGCAAGTAACTATCAATGGTTTCAAAGTTCCAACTTTCCTTTAAAGATTCTAAATTAGAATTAACCATACCTTTTAACTTATTAACCATTTCCTTATGCTCTTTTCCTTTATGGTTACTTATAAAATTTTCAAGGTCTTCTTTTATTAAATTATATCCTTTTTGGATTTCATCACTATTTAATATCATTTCTTTGGCTGGAAATATCTCTATTTCATCAACCTTTTCTATACTTCTTTGTGATTCTACATTAAAGCTTCTTATTGAATCAATTTCATCTCCGAAAAGCTCTATCCTAAAAGGAGTAGAGCTTATGGGTGGATAAATATCTAATATCCCTCCTCTTACAGAAAATTGTCCTTTTCCATCTATAAGTTGCATTCTTTCATATCCTGATTGAATTAGCTTCTCTGTTAATTGTTTTGTATTTAATACATCTCCCACTTTGTATTTTAAATTGTATTTTTTATATAATTCTACAGGAGTGTACTTTGATGATAAAGCTTCTACAGAGGTAACAATTACCTTCTTATTGTCACTTATCATCTCTTTTATAACCTTTAACCTTTCCCATCTAAGGTCTCCTGATACTGCATCTATATTGTAGAAAACAACCTCCTTTGTAGGAAAGTAATATATTTCTGGAATATACAAAGATAAATCTTCATACATATTTTTAGCCTCTAAATCGCTATGACTTATTATAAAAAAGTTCTTTTTCTTTTCCTCTTCATATATAGCATCGATTATATAAGCCTTTGATGACTCAGATATTCCATATAAAGATATAGGATATCTTTTTTCCTCCATACTTTTCTTTATATTTAAAAATTCTTTGCTTTGCCTTAAAGGCTCTAATAAACCATTAAATCTCATACTTAATAACACCCCTTAAAACATAAACCCTTTATTTATCTGCAATAAACCCATTGAATTTATTCATAGATTCATATAAGTTTTCTTTTACTATTAATTCTATAGCTTCTGTTGAAGCTTTTATTGTATTATCTATTAATATTTTATCTTCTTTAGAAAATTTACCTAATACATGAGAAATAAGGTCTCCTTTAGGACACCCAACACCAATCTTTATTCTAGGGAATTCATCTGTACCTAAGTTAGATATAATGCTCTTTATCCCATTGTGACCTCCTGCGCTACCTTTGGTTCTTATTCTCATTCTTCCTATTTCTATACTTATATCATCATATACAATTATAATATCATTACTATCAATCTTATAAAAGTTCACTATTTCTCTAACACTCTCTCCACTAAGATTCATATATGTGCTAGGTTTTAACAATATGCATTTTTCACCTTGTATAAAACCTTCTCCGTATACTCCTTTAAATTTTATCCTGTTTAATGAAATATTATACTTTACAGATAAATTATCTATAAAGTTAAAACCAACATTGTGTCTTGTATCTTCGTATTCCTTACCTGGATTGCCTAGTCCTACTATCAAATGCATTAATATTTCCTCCATTTGTCTTTATATGATTACATATATATTTTCAGATTTTAATTCTGCTTTAATATATTATACAACAAAAGTTATTATATAATATATTAAAACAGAAATAATAAAGAGACTTTAAAGTCCCTTTATTATTTGAAAAGGTTATAAAACCATCTATTGTTTTTCTGTAAGTATTATGCTAAGTTCTAACACACTTCCTTCTCTCCAAATCTTACAGTTTATAGTATCCCCTATTTTATGTTCATCTACTATGATTTGTATATCTTCCATCCTTTTAATTTCTTTATTATCTAATCCTACAATTATATCTGTAGGCCCAACACCTGCATTAAAAAGAGTTTCTCCTTGTGTAACTTCTCTTACATAAACTCCCTCTATACCTTGAGTATTGGATGAATTATTTCTAACTATAGTTTGACCTATAAAACCTAAATGTGGTTTTTTAACTCTGCCATAATTAGTCAAAGACTCTACTATATTTTTAACCTCATTTGAAGGTATTGAAATCCCTATACCCTCTGAAGCGTATTTAGCGGTAAGTTTCAAGCTATTTATTCCTACAATTTCACCTATGGAATTACATAATGCTCCTCCAGTATTATAGCTATTTATACTGGCATCTGTTTTTACTATTTTATAAAGTCTTTTTTCCCCGGTATTAGGATCTAAAAAATCAATCTTTTTATTAATCACACTTACAATACCCATAGTTACAGTGTCTGCCATATCTTCACCTAAAGGATTGCCTACAGCAATAGCTAAATCTCCTACTCTCACCTTTTCAGAATCACCAAATCGAGCATAAGGAAGATTCTCTAAATCTACTTTTATCACAGCCAAATCTGAAGCCTTATCTTTACCTATTATCTTAGCTTCAATTGGTTTCGATCCATAGCTTGATAGCTTAACATATACAATTTCTGTGTCCTCTAATAAAAAAGAATTAGTAACAATATATCCATCCTTATCGATTATTATGCCTGACCCCATATTTGAGGTTATATCATTTTGAAGAAAACTTTCAGGATTACTACTAACCCCTACTATAATACCACTTAAACCTTCTACAACCTTATTTATATCATTTTTAGGTACCAACTCTTTTATTTTATCATCCTTTGGTATCTGTTGCTTATTAGAATAAATAACTGAACTATTATTCCTATTATCAACCATGTTATTATATTTCTTTTCAATTATATAGGAGGCAGTTATAGCTCCAGAAATAGCCGCAACAGATACCACTAAAACACCTTTACAAAGACTTTCTAACCTTTTTCTTCTTTTGTTTTGTCTTATATTTATCTCGCCATGTTGATTGCAGCTTTCCTCTAATAGGTGTTCATTTTTTAGCTTTAAATCGCGATTTAAAATTGCGCCTTTATTCAGCTTTTTTTTCTTGTCCATAAAGCACCTCCTATACCCTTAAGTAATTATACTTAAATCTTTTAAATTAAGTATGAACAAAATATTATGTTTCAATTATATTTTTATGTTTACTTTAATTTTACTATACCCTAGTTAGTGTGAAAATAAATGTTACTCCTTGATCCTTTGCTTTATTTTCTACCCATATGTCTTCTCCTAGTTGTGATAATATATTTCTAGCTATGGGCAAGCCTAATCCTGTACTGATTTTAGATGTCCTTGCCTTGTCAGATTTATAAAATCTATCCCATATCCTTCTTAACTCATTTTCCTCAATATTAGGTCCATCATTAAATACAGATACAAGAAGCTTATCTCCTTTTATCTTAGTCGATAATTTTATGTTACCGCCATCAGGTACATATTTTATAGAATTATCTATAAGATTAGTTAAAACTTGAATAAGTCTATCTCTATCTCCTTCAACATACAAATGTTCATCCTGCAATAACACATCAACTTTTAATTTCTTATCATTGATTTTAGGTTCAAATTTTATAATGCATAATTTTATAATTTCATTTATATCAATTTCTGTTACTCGTAAAGAAAACTTTCCTGATTCCATAGCTGCTAAATCTAAAAGGTCATTTACAAGTCTCGTTAGTCTTTGAACCTCATCATATGCTATTTGAAGATAATGATTTTCTTTGTCTTTAGGTATCACACCATCTAGTATTCCTCCAATAAACCCCTTTATAGATGTTATTGGGGATCTAAGTTCATGTGAAACGTTGGACATAAAGTCCCTCCTATTTTTCTCTACCTTTTCTAGCGAATCTGCCATAGTATTAAAGGATTCTGCAAGCTCTCCAATTTCATCATTAGAATCTATAATAACGCGCTTTTCTACCTCGCCTTTAGAAATCTTTCTCGCTACAGAATTTATTTTAGATAAAGGTTTTATTATTATCTTTTGAGAAAAATAATATATTATTATACTAGTTGTAATCACAGAAAATATAGCACCTAACCATATTATTGAATAAACCTTTTTTATAGGAGCCTTTATTTGTTCTATTGGGGTATACATTAATATTACGCCTCTAAAACTATCTCCAGAAAATATAGGTTTCATATAAATATAAGAGGGTTTATCTACTATATTTTCATAGGTACCTTTTTTTTCTATAGTTTTCCCAAATCTTAATTCATCCATTTCCTTTAAATCTAAACTATTTGCTACTATATCTTTATATTTAACATTAGAAACCGCGTAAACATAACCCAAACTATCGGCTATCAATATATCTGAGTTTAGTAAGTCCCCTATAAAGCTCATCTCGTTTTCTAGTTTAGTTACTGATAGAGTACTTTTATCTCCTAAACTATTTACTGCAGATGTTGCAATTCTGTCTCCTTGCATATCTAATTGATTTTTTCTTTGCTCAAAATAATAGTTTTCAAACCAAAATGAAAGGATTGTAGCAACTAGGATAAACATAATTGCTACAATAAAGGTAAATGCTGCTATCATTTTGGACACAAGGCTATTTTTAATCATTTATTTCACCTCAAATTTATATCCAACACCCCAAACAGTTTCTAGTTGCCAATTAGGCCCGCCATGAAGCTTTTCTCTTAATCTTTTTATATGAACATCAACGGTTCTTGAATCTCCAGGATAATCATATCCCCAAACCTCGCAAAGGAGCTGCTCCCTTGTAAATACCCTGTTCTTATTATTTGCAAGATAATGTAACAATTCAAATTCTTTAGGTGGCATTTTTATATCTTCATCTTTATATACTACAGTATAAGAATTAATATCTATTACTAATTCAGGAAATGTTAATGTCTCTCTACTTCCATTATCTGAATTATATCTCCTCATTACTGCTTTAACCCTTGCTATAAGTTCTTTAGGTTCAAATGGTTTTACAATATAATCATCTGCTCCTAGTTCAAGCCCTAATACCTTATCGAAGGTATCCCCCTTAGCTGTAAGCATTATTACAGGGGTTTCATTTTCTTTTCTTATCCACTTTAAAACGTCTATTCCATCCATATGTGGAATCATTATATCTAAAAGTACAATATCAGGCTTATAATTTAAAAATGCCTCCTGTGCACTTTTCCCATCATGAGACAACCTTGTATCATATCCTGAGTTTTGTAGATACATCTTTATAACTTCACATATATTCTCATCATCATCTACTATAAGGACCTTTCCTATAGTTCCTTCCATATTTCAAACCCCCTCAATATAATTTAGCATAATTATAACTATATATTAATCTATCACAAAATACTATTTAAATACTACTTTACACAAAAAAGTTACAAATAATTTACTAGTAAATAAAAATAGAGCATAATAACCTTTTTAAAAAGGTTATTATGCTCTATTTTATATGTTATTAATCTTCCTCAAATAATATACTAAGAGGAACATCATCATAAATTCTTCTTATAGCTTCTGCAAAAATTGGTGCTACAGAAAGAGATGTAATTTTTTCAGAGTTTTCACCCACTGGAACATGAATAGTATTAAGAATAACTAGCTCTTTTATTGCTGAATTATTTATTCGCTCAAATGCTGGTCCTGAAAGAACTCCATGAGTACAGCAAGCATATACTTCTTTTGCACCTAAATCTTTTAATGCATTTGCTGCATTTACAATGGTACCTGCAGTATCTATCATATCATCTACTAAAATAGCAGTTTTTCCTCTAACATCACCTATTATATTCATAATTTCAGACACATTTGCCTTAGGTCTTCTCTTATCAATTATAGCCATAGGTGCTTGTAGCCTATCTGCAAACTTTCTAGTTCTTGTAACGCTACCTAAGTCTGGAGACACTAATACTACATCCTCATCTTCCCTAAATCCTTTATCTTCAAAATACTTTGAAAGTATAGGTACTCCTAAAAGATGATCAAGTGGAATATCGAAATACCCTTGTATTTGTGAAGCATGTAAGTCCATAGTAAGTACTCTATCTGCACCAGCCGCTGTTATTAAATCAGCTACTAATTTTGCTGTTATTGGATCTCTAGACTTTGCTTTTCTATCTTGCCTTGCATACCCATAATAAGGAATAACAGCAGTTATTCTTCCTGCCGATGCTCTTTTAAATGCATCTACCATTATTAGAAGTTCCATTAAATTGTTATTTACGGGTGAATTTGTAGATTGAACTACAAAGACATCTACACCTCTTACAGTTTCATTAATATCTACAGATATTTCTCCATCACTAAATGTACCTACTTTTGCATCTCCTAATGGTATTCCTAATATATCTGAAATATCTTTTGCAAGTTTTGGATTTGCATTTCCACTAAATATCTTAATCGTTTTTCCGTGGGTTATCATTTTGAATCCTCCTTAGGTTTTCTTTATTTTTTCATACCTTTTTTATCTACCCAGCCCTCAATGTTTTTTTGTCTAGCTCTCGCTATAGCAAGGCTTCCTTCTGTAACATGATCTGTTATAGTTGATCCTGCTGCTATATATGTATTGTCATCTACCTCTACTGGGGATACTAGATTACTATTGCATCCAATAAAAGCATTATTGCCTATTTTAGTCTTGTACTTTCCTTTTCCATCATAATTTACAACTACTGTTCCGCAGCCAAAATTACAACTTTCGCCAACTTCTGCATCACCTATATAAGTTAAATGTGACACTTTAGTGTTGTCGCCTATGGTAGATTTTTTAATCTCAACAAAATCTCCAATCCTTGCATGTCTTCCTATTGTAGTTTCAGGTCTTATATATGCAAAGGGTCCTACTGTAGTATTTTCGCCAACAATGCTTTCTAGTATTACTGAATTGTCTACAGACACTCCACTTTCTATAGTGCTATCTTTAATTCTACAATTTGAATGAATTATACAGTTTTCTTTTATAACGGTTTTACCTTCTATTGTATTATTTGGATAGATTATAGTATCCCTTCCTATTTGTACATCCGAACCTATATAGGTGTTTTCTGGATTTATAAATGTAACTCCATTTTCTAAATGCTTTTTATTTATCCTATTTCTTAATATCTTTTCAACTTCAGCAAGATCAACCCTTGAGTTAACTCCCATAGTTTCTTCATAGTCCACAACCATAGCACCTACTGTTTTACCATCATCTTTAAGAATTTCTATAATGTCTGTCAGATAGTATTCTCCCTGAGCGTTATTATTTGTAAGTTTATCTAAGCTTTTTACAAGGCTTTCTATATCGAAACAATAAATTCCTGCATTTATTTCTTTAGTATTAAGCTGTTCTTTATTACAATCTTTATGTTCTACGATTTTGTCCACAAGCCCGTCTTTTCTAATTATCCTTCCGTAACCGGTTGGTTCTTCTAAAATTGAGGTTGCTACAGTGCACTGATACCCATTATGTTCATGTGTATCTATAAGCCTTCTAACTGTATCTTCTCTCATAAGTGGAACATCACCATTAAATATAGCAACTATTCCTTTTTTATGTTTTAAGAATTCTTTAGCACACATTATTGCATGACCTGTTCCTAATTGCTCATTTTGAAAAGAATAAGTAACATCTATAAATTTTGTACTTTCTTTTACCTCATCTGATCCATTTCCTACAACAATATTTATATCGTTTAAATCAGATGCTCTCATAGTATCAATTACATGATTTACCATCTCTTTACCACATACTTTATGTAAAACCTTAGGTAAGTCAGATTTCATCCTTTTCCCTTTACCAGCCGCTAATATTATAGCACATTTATACATTTTATCACCTCTTTATGTTATATAAGAGCAATTTAGAGTATTCTATTATAAAAAAAAAGCATCTTAATAAAAAGTTCATCCTTTTCATTATATTTTATAAAAACATTATTTTCAACACCGAAATGATTTATTGTATTTATAAGAAAATTCAAAAAAATAAAAAGGAGAAATCTCCTTTTTACTTTTTATTCAACTTCAGTATCAACTTCCGATTCTTTAACCTCATGTTTAGGCTCTCTTGGCTCTTCACTTTTTACCTTTTCATATTCACTTAAGATTGATTGTTGTATCTTTTCTCTAGTTTGTGTATTTATTGGATGAGCTATGTCCTTAAACTCTCCATCAGGAGTCTTCCTACTTGGCATTGCTATGAAAAGTCCATTTTGTCCTTCTATCACTTTTATATCATGAACTACAAATTCATTGTCAAAAGTTATAGAAACAATTGCTTTCATTTTGCCCTCTGCTGCGATTTTTCTAATCCTAACGTCTGTAATTTCCATTAAACCCCACCTCCAAAGATGCTTTATAATCTATATATTTCTATATATATTTTCTTTTTCCTTCTTTTTTACGAGAAAGTTTTATAAATCTTTTGAAAATTTGCTATTTAATAAAATTAGAGGGCTTTAATAATACACTTTCATCCTCATCTATACCTAAAAACTCTATAATAGAGAAGTACTCTTTTATTACTTTCTTGTCTGATTGTATGTTGTCAATTAAAACCCCTATTCCAAGAAGTTCACTTTCAAATTCTTTTAAAAGATCCATTATTCCCTTTGCAGTTCCCCCACCCTTCATAAAATCATCTATAAAAATACACTTACTCCCTTTTTTTAAAGACTTTTTAGAAAGCGACATGTTTTGTATCCTTCCACTAGATCCTGACACATAATTAATACTAACTGTGGGACCCTCTGTAACCTTTGTATCTCGTCTAACAATTATAAGCTCTACTCCAAGGTTCTTTGAAACCTCGTAGGCTAAAGGTATTCCCTTGGTCTCCACTGTAACCACATGATCTATTTGCTGTCCTTCAAAAAGTGAAGACAATATAGTAGCGGCCTTAGATACTATTTTAGGATTAAACATTATATCATTGATATATATAAAGTTTCCTGGCACTATTCTCTCCTTTGAATTAAGGTTTTTACATAAATCTTGAACAAATTTATTAGTGTCTTCTTTAGATATCTTAGGTATATACTTTATACCTCCTGATGCCCCAGATATGCTTTCTACTCTACCTAGGTCAAGTCTTTCAATGGTTTCCCTTATTATAACTATATCTTCACTTATAGAAGATTTAGCTGCATTTAAAGGTTCTAAAAAATTATTAAGGCTTATCACCCTACTTGGATTGTTTAAAAGTATTTGTGTTATAGCAACTATTCTATTATTTCTATTAAATCGATCCATTATATCACCTATCATTTCACATATTACGAACTATATTTTAAAAAAATATCTTATTATTCATATTCTATTCTATTACAAGTTTAATTTCAATTATTATTGAACTAATAATTGAATTAATCGTATAATGTAGATATATTAAATAAATTCCGTTCTATATTTTGCATAACCTATACTGTTTTATAAATTAAGTAATATTTGCTAATATAAATATCCATCTATGGTAAAATAAGATTATATATACTTAGATATATTGCTGAATAAATATTTATACAGAAGGGAAAGAAGATAATGAACGCTCACAAAATAATATCTATTCTTCCAATTAACCTTGAACCTGGAATGATAATTGCAAAAAGCTTATATATAAAAAATCTTAAGCTATTGTCAGAAGGCACAAAGCTTACTGAAAATACTATAGATAAGATTAAATATCTTTTTCCTACTAACCCCATAAATATATATAAAAATATAGACAATTATGAGTTAGAAATAATAAACTCAAAAGGTTCTAAAGAATATTTAGAAGTAGAAAGTGACTTTTCAAGATTCTCTGATAGCGCAGAGGTTATATTTAATCAGGTTATGTCTAATTCTAAAATACAAGTTGACTCTATAAGAAATCTTTCTGAAGATATTCATTGTCAAATGAAAAATACAGGTATAATAATAAAAAATATAATTAGCGAAAGAACTACTGATGGTTATCTTTTTCGTCATTCAGTAAATGTGGCTACCTTAAATGGAATGCTTGGAAAATGGCTGAATTTTTCTTCAAGAGAAATAATGCTCTTAACTTATACCGGAATATTACATGATATAGGTAAGTCAAAAATGCCTTCAAATATAATTAATAAAGCTGGCCCACTTACCACTAAAGAATTTAATATAATGAAAACTCATCCTATAAAAGGATATGATATAGTAAAATCCATTCCTTATATAGACCCAGGTATTGAAATCGGAGTACTTATGCATCATGAAAGGATAGACGGTAGCGGCTATCCTCTAGGTTTAACTGGCGACAAAGTAAATATATATGCTAAAATAACTTCAATTAGCGATATATTTGATGCTATAACGTCAAATAGACCTTATAAACAGAAACAAAACCCTTTGAAAGCTTTAGAAATAATAAAAGAAGATTCCTTTGGGAAATTAGATCCTGAGTTTTCTACAACTTTTGTAGAAAATATGATACATTATTACGAAGGAGAACTCATAAAATTAAACACGGGTAAAATAGCCAAAATATTAAAAATTAATAATAACTATATTTCAAAACCCATTGTTTACTTTGATGAAAGTTTTTTAGATCTAAGTAAGCAAAATAATGTTTTTATTACAGATTTATTATAGCTTTGATATATAATTAGTTAAATTTATTTATACTAAAAGGAGTGAAATATATTGTCTTTTGATTTTCTAAATGATAAAAATAAAAAAATCCACTTTATAGGTATTGGTGGTATAAGTATGAGTGGCCTTGCTGCGATAATGCTTAAAAATGGCTTTAGTGTTTCCGGATCAGATATGAAAGATTCAGATGTTTTAGATAAACTAAGAAAACAAGGTGCAACGATTTACATAGGTCATAACGATAAAAACATTAAAGATGTAGACTTAGTAGTTTATACTGCAGCTGTACCGAGTAATAATCCAGAATTAAAATATGCTATAAAAAATCATATTAATTTAATGGATAGGGCCGAGTTCTTGGGCAAAATCATGAAAGGTCATATGTATAATGTAGCAGTTGCAGGTACTCATGGTAAAACTACTTGTACATCAATGTTATCTCATATAGTTCTTTCTGCTAATCTAGATCCTACAATATTAGTGGGAGCAAATTTAGATATAATAGATGGTAACTTTAGAACCGGAAATAGTGAATATTTTATTACAGAATCTTGCGAATATAAAAGATCCTTTCTTAAGTTCTTTCCTTATATAGGATTAATATTAAATATAGACGCAGACCACCTAGATTATTACAAGGACATTGATGATATCGAATCTGCCTTTACAGAATTTGGAATGCTAATACCAAAGAATGGTTACCTAATATGTAATGCTGAGGATCAAAGGGTTCTTAATATAATGAGCAAGGTTAACTGCAATATATTAACCTTTGGGATTGATTGTGGAGATGTACAAGGTCGGAATATAAGATTCGATGATCAAGGTAAGAGTAAACTTGACCTATACTATAAAGGCAAAAATTTATTTTCCTTAAGCTTAAACGTTCCTGGGAATCATAATATTTTAAATGCTTTAGCTGCTGTAGCTACTGCTATTGCCTTAGATATTGATAATGAGTATATAATATCTGGATTAGAAGGCTTTAAAGGTGCTCATAAAAGATTTGAGATAAAAGGTATAAAGAATGAAATAACTGTTATAGATGATTATGCCCATCACCCTACAGAAATAAAAGCTGCACTGTCAGCTGCCAAAAACTTTAAACATAATAAGATATATTGTGTCTTTCAGCCTCATACCTATAGCAGAACTTTATCTTTGTTAAAAGAATTTTCTCTTTGCTTTAATGACGCTGACGAAATACTTTTACTTGATATTTATGCCGCTAGAGAAATAGATGATGGAACTGTGAATTCAAATATGTTAGGTGATAAAATAAGAGATAATGGTTTAAAGTGCCTAAATTTCCATAACTTTGAGGATACTTTAGAGTATCTAAATTCTAAAGTAAAAAAAGGAGATCTCATATTAACTGTAGGTGCTGGAGATGTAGTTAAAGTTGGAGAAATGTTTTTAGATGTTGTTTAGCTTAATTTATAGCTATTATAATTAGATCTTTCAAAAACAAAAAAATAATTTTACTTTATAATATGTTTCCTGGTTTAAAAATATTATTATAGATAATACTAGATTTAAGGATTAATTTTTATATTACTTTTTTATGAAATCTTAATCCTATTTTAGTAGGTATAATGTACTATTTTAAATTAAAAAAGGAGATGTTTTATATGATGAACTTTTTAGTATCTTCAGTTGCAAATTTGATAATTATATTAATAAGCTTTTTTATATTTAAAGTTATCATAAGTGGTCCTACGAGGCATAGAATATATGAAAAATTTATGTCTTCCTTTGCAAAATTTATAATATATATCTTTTTAGCATCTACTGTTATAACCTCACTAACTGCTCTAGTTTTATATAAGACTAGATATATTGCATATATAAACGTAGTAGCTCCTGCACTAGTTTCACCTATAATCGGATTCGTAGCTTCCACAGTACCAACAAGAGGAGCAGGTGATAAAAAACAGGCATAACTCATTATTAAGCATTTTAAACTTTGCATAAATATCCTTATTTATGTGTTTTAGATATTTGCATTAATTATGATTTTAGTGTAAAATTGGATTATTGATAAAAAAATTTAAATCAACTATGATAAGAAGAGTAAATTTAGGAAGGTTGCCTTAGCGAGTCGGCAAGAGTGAAAGGTCGATGCAAGCCCTATATTGAAGAACATCTTTGAGTTTCTAACCAAAATCATTTAATGTGAAAGTAGGCTTAGACGGAATCAATCCGTTATAATTGAGCAGCATTTATTGTGCTGTTAAAGAGATCAACATATTCATATATATGTTGACAAACTTGGGTGGCACCACGAAATATAGCCTTTCGTCCCTTTATCGGATGAGAGGTTTTTTTTATATTTAATTTTAATAATTAGAAAGGTAGGATTGTAAAATGAAAACTTTAGAAATCAAAGAACTATATAGGAATGGCGAAAAATATTATAATCAAAATATTAAAGTAAATGGTTGGATCAGAACATCTAGATCTTCTAATGCTTTTGGATTCATGGAACTTAACGATGGAACATTCTTTAAAAATATTCAAGTAGTTCTAGAAGGAGATAGCTTAGATAACTTTAAAGAAATAACTAAACTTCCTATAAGTTCTTCTGTTTATGTAGAAGGAGTTCTTGTGCCTACTCCTGACTCAAAGCAACCCTTTGAACTTAAGGCACAAAAGGTAGTTGTAGAGGGTGTGTCATCTTCAGAATATCCGCTACAAAAGAAAAGACATAGTCTTGAATACCTACGAACTATCGCTCACTTAAGACCAAGAAGCAACACATTCTCCGCAGTGTTTAGAGTTCGTTCTATGGCTGCATTTGCTATCCATACATTCTTTCAAGAAAAAGGCTTTGTGTATACTCATACGCCAATCATAACAGGTAGTGATGCTGAAGGCGCTGGTGAAATGTTTAGATTATCTACACTAGACATGTCAAATCCTCCAAGAACTGAGGATGGTAAAATAGATTTTAAAGAAGACTTTTTCGGAAAGGAAACAAACCTTACTGTAAGTGGTCAACTTGAAGGTGAAGCCTATGCTTTAGCTTTTCAAAAGATCTATACTTTTGGTCCAACTTTTAGGGCGGAAAATTCAAATACAGCTAGACATGCTTCTGAATTTTGGATGATAGAGCCTGAAATAGCCTTTGCTGATCTTAATGATGATATGCAGCTTGCAGAAGATATGTTAAAGTACGTTATAAACTATATATTAAAGAACGCTCCAGAAGAAATGGAGTTTTTTAATAGCTTTATAGATAAAGGTCTTATAGAAAGATTAACTAATATAGTAAACTCAGACTTTGGGCGAGTAACCTACACTGAAGCTATTGAGCTTTTAGAAAAATCAAACAAAAAGTTTGACTACCCTGTTAAATGGGGAATAGACCTTCAAACAGAACATGAAAGATATATAACTGAAGAAATATTTAAAAAGCCTGTTTTTGTAACAGATTATCCAAAAGAAATAAAAGCTTTTTATATGAGACTTAGCGATGATGAAAAAACCGTAGCCGCTATGGACTGCTTAGTCCCTGGGGTAGGTGAAATAATTGGTGGAAGCCAAAGAGAAGAACGAATTGATACCCTTGAAAGAAGGATTGAAGAACTTGGACTAAATAAAGAAGACTACTGGTGGTACCTAGAACTTAGAAAGTTTGGAACTACTAAGCATGCTGGGTTTGGGTTAGGGTTTGAAAGACTTATAATGTACATCACAGGAATATCTAATATTAGAGACGTAATACCTTTCCCAAGAACACCAAATAATGCTGATTTTTAAAGTCTATTAGTGGTTAAAAAAGAAGTTTATAAGAAAATTATCTTATAAACTTCTTTTTATTTTATTATTTAACTTTATCTAGCTTTTCTAAAACTAAAGTTTCAATATCCTTTATCTTCTTATCTGCTTTTTCTAAATTTTCATCTATAGTATAAATATAAAGCTTTATTTTAGGCTCTGTTCCAGATGGTCTTACCGCATACCAACTCTTATCATCAAAAATAAACTTAAGTACATCTGACTTTGGTATTCCGGCACTTTCTTTTTCTCCTGTGGCTATATTAAGTGTAGTTCCTTCATTAAAATCTGTATACTTTTCAAGTTTTGCACCATTAAATTCTTTTATGAAGTTATCTCTGTACTGAACCATCATTCTTTCAATTCTAGCTTTTCCTTCAACACCTTCAAGAACTAATGATATCTGCTTTTCTCTATAATATCCATATTCACTATAAACTTCGTTAAGTACCTGTATCAACGTTTTACCTTGAGATTTATAGTAGGCTGCCGCCTCACATAATAACATAGAAGCACTTACTCCATCTTTATCTCTAACCTTTGTACCAGTTACATAACCTATGCTCTCTTCGTATCCAAATATAAATTCAGCTTCCCCTGTCTTTTCAAATTCAGGAATCTTTCCACATATATTTTTGAACCCTGTTAATGCTTCATAAGTTTTAACTCCATAATCCATTGCTATTCTTTTACCTAAATCCCCAGTTACTATAGACTTAACTATAGCACCATTTTTAGGTAACTTATTTTTAGCTTTAAGGCCTTCAAGTATATACTTTATTAATATTGCTCCAGTTTGATTACCTGTAAATGGTACATACTCTCCATTATTATCCCTAACTTCTATAGCAAGTCTATCACAATCAGGATCTGTAGCAATTAAAAGCTCTGCACCTTCTTTTTTCCCTAATGCTTCTGCATATTTAAACGCCTTTGTATCTTCAGGGTTAGGATATCCTACTGTAGTAAAGTCTGGATCAGGACATTCTTGCTCAGGTACCACAATTATATTAGTAAATCCTCTTTCATTAAGAACTCTTCTAACTGGTATATTTCCTGTTCCATTTAATGGTGTATATACTATCTTTATAGACTTATCTACATCATCTCTTATACTTAAGCTTTTAACCATAGATATATACATATCATCCATTTCTTTTCCTAAGTAATTAAGTAATCCTTTATTTAAAGCCTCATCTTCTGTTATAGTCTTTACCATATTAAAACTCTTAATTTGTTCAATGTTTTCAACTATGGAATCAGCCATTTCACTTAAAATTTGTGCTCCATCTTCAAAATAGACCTTATATCCATTATATTCTCTAGGATTATGACTAGCAGTCACCACAATCCCTGCTGCTGTACCTAAGGTTCTAACTGCAAATGAAAGCTCTGGTGTAGGTCTTAAGCTCTCAAATAAAAAGGCTTTTATTCCATTTGCAGCTAATACTAAGGATGCTGTCTTTGCAAATTCTGAAGAAAAGTGTCTACAATCATAAGCTATAGCAACTCCTCTTTTAACATAATCTTGCCCTCTTGATTTAATATAATCAGCAAGACCTTGGGTAACCTTAGATATATTATAAACATTCATCCTGTTAGTACCAGCGCCAAGCTTACCTCTTAATCCAGCTGTTCCAAACTCTAGATCTTTGTAAAATCTATCCTCTATTTCAACTTCATTGCCCTTTAAGTCTCTAAGCTCTTTTTTTGTATCCTCATCAATGTACTGATCTCCAATCCAACTGTCATATCTATCTTTGTAATTCATATAAAGTTTCCCCTTCCTTTTACTTCATATTATTTACACTTTTCTTTTGCTAAATAATATAAAGTTCTAACTCCTGCCCCTGTTCCGCCTTTAGATAAGTATCCATTATCTTTTTCACTCCATGCTGTTCCAGCTATATCTAAATGTAACCATGGTTTATTTTGTACAAATTCACCTATAAATAATCCTGCTGTTATTGTACCGGCATTTCTTCCACCAATATTTTTATAATCTGCTATATCTGATTTAATAAGCTTTTTATATTCATCAAAAGATGGAAGTTCCCAAACCTTTTCTCCCGAGAGCTCTGAAGCTCTTTCAAGCTCTTTGTAAAAGTCTTTATTATTTGTAACCACTCCTGTTGTAGTATCACCTAAAGCAACTAATACAGCTCCAGTAAGTGTAGCCAAATCTATAACCTTACTTACATTTTCTTTTTCTATTATATAATGAACTGCGTCTATTAATGTTAAACGTCCTTCTGCATCTGTATTTAATACTTCTATAGTTTTACCTGCCATAGAAGATATTATATCTCCTGGCTTGTAAGCCTTTCCAGAAATCATATTTTCGCAAGAAGCAATAACTGCAACAACATTAGTCTTTAATTTGATCTTAGATATAGATGCCATAGCTCCTATAACAGCTGCCGCACCACCCATATCGCTTTTCATTATAACCATTCCATCTGTTGGCTTTATTGAATATCCACCTGAATCATAAGTAAGCCCTTTACCTACAAGCCCTAGGATATCTTCTTTGTTTTCTTCATCACCCATGTATCTCATAACTATGAGCTTTGGAGATCTTGATGAACCTTTAGCTACCTCGAGAAATGAATGCATTCCTAATTCTTCTATCTTATCTTTACCATAAACATCTACTTCAAATCCATACTCTTCTCCAATCTTTTCAGCTCTTTTAGCTAATTCTTTAGGATAAAGTATGTTAGCTGGTTCATTTACTAAGTTTCTTGCCTCAATAACTGATGATGTTAAAATCTTGATTTCATGTAATGCTTCTTGTGCCTTGTTTATATCTTCATCGTTAATAGCTTTTATAAATATGCTTTTTACTGAAGATTCTTTTTTATCACTTATATACTTATCAAACTTATAATCCCCAAGAACCATTCCTTCATACATAGCCTTTATTCTTCTTTTTATACATATCTTTTCTGAATTGAACATTTTCACAGCTATCATGCTAAGTTTAAGTTCTTTTGCCTTTTTTAAAGCCTTAGAATAGGCTATCCTTATTCCTTCTGAAGTTAGTTCTTCTTTTTTCCCAAGTCCTAATAATAAAGTATATTGAAGTTTATCTTCAGTCTCTTCTACTATACAAAATATTTCTCCACATTCACCTTTAAACTTGTCTGAGCCCTTTAACTTCTGAACCTTAGATTTTACACAATCACAAATATCTTCTCCATTATCCCCATAAAAAAGTGGATAAATTAATCCCTCATAATCAACAGAATTCAAATCTTTAATAAAAAAATCCATTGTAATCACCCTCCAATCCATTCTTTATATACAGTATAATTCAATTTAGATTCAATTCCAATAAAGAAAATCATTATTATTTATTTTATTGGAATTAATTATTTATTTTAGGCATATAATTAAATATCTATATTTTTTTAATTAATACCCTATGATCAAGTGATTCTTAGACACAGGTGGAGTTTGCTTATAAGGAATACATCTCTCCATCTGGGTCTTAGAAGAACTTATCCAGGGGCGTAGTAGCCGTCATCCCCCACCTTGAAGAGGATAGGTGTGTTACGGATGGTAGCCATCGGATAAATTTTAACCTTAGGAGGAAAAGATGCATAAAAAGATTTTATCTATACTAATAATCTCTACAATCTTATACGGGTGCTCATCTCACGAAGCTATCACGCCTGACAATCCTGAACCTTTACCTATTGATGTTTCTGATTCTATAGAAGAAAAGACCTTCCCTTTTACAGGTAAACCTATGACTTCAAATAATACCTCACTACCTTTTATGGCTATAATAGAAAATTCAAAAGATGCCAGACCTCAGTCAGGATTATCTAATGCAGACATTGTTTTTGAAACCATGGCCGAAGGTGGTATATCTAGGTTCATAGCCCTATTTCACATGGAAATAGCTAAAGAAATAGGCCCAATTCGAAGTGTACGACCTTATTTCATAGAAATATCTCAAAGCCTAGATCTTCCCTTTGCACATTGCGGAGGAAGTGAAGATGCTTTAAAATCAATTAATTTAAATAATCTTATGAGTCTAAATGAAATGAAATTTGGTGATGCATATTGGAGAGATAATTCTAAAAAGCCTCCCCATAACCTTTATACATCAAGCGAAAAGATAACATCACTATTAACCGAAAAACAATTTAACAAAATCCCAACTTCGAATTTAAAATTTGATTCTTCTTATTGGAATAATAAAGATTTTAAAAATTGCAGTGATATAAAAATAAATATGAATAGATATTATGATACATCTTATAAGTATGAAGAAGGTATATATAAAAAGTTTATTGGTGAAGATATATTTATAGACAAATCAAATAACTCTGAAATAAAATTAAGTAACATAGTTATTCAACAAACTACTATAACTTTAAGCAAAGACAAAATTCACGTGGAAATACCTTTAGTTGGTGAAGGTAATGGGTATGTATTAAGCCAAGGTAAGGTAATCCCAATACTTTGGAGTAAAAAAGACTCAAATAGTGTCACCGAGTTAAAAGATGAGAACGGTAATATAGTCTCATTAAGTGAGGGTAAAACTTGGTGGAACATAGTAGATAAATCCAATGAAATATCTCTTCATTAAAAAAGTCGCTAACTATTAATATCTTTAAGACTTTATTATATAAATATAATATTTTAAAAAGACGTACCACTTATATACATCTTTTTTATATAAATTTAATAACTATATCACTATTGATATATATCACTATTGATATAGTTATTAAATGTTGATATAATAGAATAAATAAATAAAGTTTTGGAGGCGTTAAATTTGGAAAACCTACAGAAAATAGCATTAATTGCAGATAGCACTTCTGATTTACCAGAAGAATTTATAAATAAATATAATGTTCATATACTACCCCTTAAGGTAATTTATCGTGATAAGGAATATACTGATAGAGTGGATATAACACCTCAATATGTATATGATAATTTAAAAGTTGAAATACCTAAAACCTCATTACCATCAATGAATGATATGAATAATCTTTTTGAGAAATTGAAAATAGAAGGGTATACTCATGCAATAGCAATTTGTATATCTAGTGGCTTATCTGGAACCTCAAATAGCCTTAAGCTTATTAGTGAAAATCATCCTGAAATAGTATCTACAATTTTTGATTCTAAATTAATATCTTTTGGTACAGTTCCCCTAATAGTAGAATGCGGTAAGTTAATAGATAAAGGTGAAAGTTATGAATCAATAGTATCTAGTCTGCCAAAGATAAAGGATAAAGTATCTGTTTTCTTTATGGTTGATACCCTAGAATATTTAAAAAAAGGTGGCAGAATAGGTAGAGTCTCTGGAACCATCGGAGAATTACTTAATATAAAACCTATAATCTCCATAAATGAAGATGGTGTTTATTATACCTATGATAAAATAAGAGGAAAAAAACAAGCTCTATCAAAATTTTTAACTATAATAAAAAATGAGATAGACAAACATAAAGCTAGCCTTTGGGTAGCTCATGGTGATGCCCTAGAAGAATGTATAAAGATACGTGATATGTTAAAGGATTATAATAATGTTACTACTGTAGGTTTTGGCGAAGTAGGTCCTGTAGTAGGTGTTCATACTGGCCCTGGTTTCATAGCTATATCTATATTTAAAGAAGAGTAGTTTTATTATATGCACAATAATGATTTTAGTGATGAGGAAATAAAATCTGAAGAAAAACGCTTATATGAAGAATATAAACGAAAACTATCAGAACTTAAAAAAGTACAAAAAGAAAAGGAAGCCGTAGGCCAAGTTTTTACAAAAGGCCTTCTTCCTGTATATGTACTTTACATCTTAAGTTTAGGTCCTACTAATGGAAATGATATATCACATAAGATAGGCGAAAAAACTAATGGGCTATGGGTACCAAGTACTGGCGGTATATATCCAATACTTAAAAAGAATGAAAAGGAAGGCTTTGTTAAAGGTGAGTGGGATAATCCAGAAAAAAAGTTTCAGAAAATATATACATTAACTACAGAGGGGGCTGTTGAGTTAGAAAGCAAAAAGTTTCTTTTACAAAATAAAATCGAAGAGGCTCTTGAAGTATTTAAATTAATATATAAAGATCTTTATTTATAAGTATATAGTTAACCTTATTCGTAATACTATATATTAAGAGGTGATTTATATATGAAAGGTAAAATAATTGAAAACTCATCATCAGAAGCCTTAATTATATTTGAAGATTGTACTCTTTGTTTATTGCCTTTAAACAAAGCCTCTAGTTTTAAAAAATCTGGAGATAATATAAATGTATATTCTTCTAATTGTTCATCTATATCAAAGCAAAGACTTCTAGACTTCTACTAACAAAAACAATAAATCATTAACATATTAACAAAAAAGACGGATTGTCTAAACAATCCGTCTTTTTTATTCTACTGAAATAGCATTTACAGGGCAGCTTATAGCAGCTTCTTTAGCATCGTCAATGTGGTCTTTTGGTACTTCATCTACTATTACCTTTGCTTTGCCATCATCATCCATTTCAAATACTTCTATGCATATAGAAGGACATAATCCGCATCCTATACAAACATCTTTATCTACATTAGCTTTCATAAAAAAACCTCCACTAATATTAAATTATTTAAAGTTATTATGAGCATTATATCTAGTGTTTATGCACGCTTTTAGTTATTAAAAGATATATTATATTATTTTATTTATTATTTCGTTATACTCTTTATGTCCCTTTACATATTCTTCTGCTGTTCCTGCTTCTAAATTTTCTACTAAATCTAAATTTATAGGTAATTCTGCTAAAAGTGGTAATCCTAAATATTCAGCTTGTTCCTCTGCAGACTTTTTGCTAAATACTCTCATTCTTTCTCCACAACTATCACATTCTATATAAGCCATATTTTGTACTACGCCTTTAACATTTACCCCAAGTTTTTCTGTCATTATTACTACCTTTTTAACAATCATAGAAACCATATCTTGAGGTGTTGAAACAACTACCATATTAGATATAGGGAAGCTTTGCATTACAGTAAGTGCTATGTCTCCAGTACCTGGTGGCATATCTATTAATAGATAATCTAATTCCCCCCACTCAGTATCGGAATACATCTGATTTAAAACCCCTGTTATAATTGGGCCTCTCCAAATAACAGGTTGTTCTTCTTCTTCTGTAAGCAAATTTATTGATATAACCTTAATTCCAAGTTTGGTTTCAATTGGAATAAATTTCACCTCATCTTTTTCTCCCGATGGAATCATAGATGCTCTTCTTTCATTTATTCCAAAAAATCTAGGCATTGAAGGACCTGTTATATCTGCATCTAGCACTCCAACACTATATCCTTGGTTTCTTAATGCCACAGCCAAGATACCAGTTACTGTAGACTTTCCAACCCCACCCTTACCACTGATTACTCCTATTATATTTTTTATGTTACCATGCTTTGGTAAAAGCTTTGAACACGAACTTTCTTTTCCTTCTTTTTTAACACTACATTTATCTTTACTAGGACAACTTGAACAACTACTCATAAAATATCCCCCTTCAATAAAATTAGAAGTC
Organism: Clostridium algidicarnis; assembly: GCF_000703125.1. Lineage (NCBI taxonomy): Bacteria > Bacillati > Bacillota > Clostridia > Eubacteriales > Clostridiaceae > Clostridium > Clostridium algidicarnis. Next base: position 829,095 of record NZ_JNLN01000001.1, read on the forward strand.
TAGCGGCTTCTTTTCAGTTATATTTATTTTCCAATCTTTATCTTCATACTTACACCATACATAATAATCAGTTTCACTATTATCTGTTTTATTATATAGTGTAATTACACTTTTATAAACTGTTGTCTTATATCCATAAGTTTTTACATTAATCAATATATCGAAATCTTCCTTGTTATCTTCTACCAAACTCAAATTACTCATTTTGTTTTTTAGATTTATCTTAAAATCTTCTATATCAATAGAAAGCATATATTTAGCTACTTCCACATCATTTGAGATGTTAACACCTATCTTCTTTTCATCTTTCATTGTATTTTTAATATTTTGATCTATAAACGCAAGTATTGAGTCATAGTATAATGTTTCAAAATTTCTTGGTTTTCTAAGTGTAGCCATATTTTTAATTATATCATTATCTATTCTTTTTGAAACCACATAATTCTTACTTTCATCATAAAAATTACCCATACCTTTTTCTTGAATCCCAGCAACATAACTAAACTTATGTATTTTATCTTCATTTTCATAAATTTCAAATGTATAATCTGCATCTAAATTAGTCTTTCCTTCAACAGCTTTCCCGCTAGATAATATATTATAAATGTCATTTACAGTTCTTTTATCTGTTACTATAAATTTAAACCCATTATCCCTATTACTTTGAATTGTTATCTTTGGTACATCATTTTGCTTTATGAAATCAAAATCTTGATTTTTATATCCAAGTTTCACCTTAATACTTTCTGTTTTCGTACATCCAGTAAATAGACAAATTAAAGATAACATAAAAAGTAGTACTATCCCTTTTTTATTTTTTATCACTCTTTACCAATCTCCCTTTAATTTTATCTACATTAAATAGTAGTATACCTAATACAATAGTTATAATGCCTATAAATTGAGATGTTGAAAATATACCTACATTTCCTCTTGGGTCATCTCTTATAAACTCTATTAAAATTCTTCCAACACTATATAAAATCATATACATAGAAAATACACGGCCTTGTTTTGGCTCTTTTTTATCATACCATAATAATAATAAAGTTAATAATAGATCAAGAATAGAAGAATATATCTGTGTTGGATGAAGTGGAATTCCAAGTGGTGCAAGTAAAGTATTTGTAAAAGTTATACTTAAGGGAGAATTTGTTGGTGCACCATAACAACATCCTGCAAGAAGGCACCCTATTCTTCCAAAGGCTTGTGCTAAAGAAACGCTGGGTATCATTAAGTCAAATATCTTTAAAACATTCCACTTATTCTTTTTTGAGTAAAAATATACCGCCAAAGCTCCTCCTATAATAGATCCATATACGACAAATCCACTTCCTACATCTTTGAGCATAGATGGATTATTAATTATTGCATTTATATCAGTTATAATGTATAAGAGTTTTCCCCCTATAACGCCTGCTATTATAGCAAATATAGTAACATCAAATATTGTATCACTATCATAGCCTTTATCTTTGGCCCTTTTATCTAAAAGTAAAAATCCAAACAATATTCCAAGGGCTATCATTAGTCCATATCCATATATATTTATTCCAAATATAGTGAATAGAATTGGTTTCATATTTACCTCCATAAAAAACAAGAGAAGCTATATAGCTTCTCTATTCTTTTTATTAAAATTATAATACTTTAACTTAATTAAAGCAAATCATTTTTCATATTTAAAACTAGACGCCAGACCTTTAAATATAGACAACATATTTTCTTTATAGTTTTTCTGTAAAGTAAAGAAAGAAAACCTTACATAACTATCCTTATTATCTATGAAAAACTCGTTAGCTGTATATACTGATCCTTTAGCATTTTTCATAGTATAACATATAGCATAGGCCTTATTTTCATTAATATTAATTTCTTGTATACTATAATCTTTTACCGTATTTTCTTTAAGTGATACCTCTTTGCTTTTATCTAAAAAACTCTTTAAATCTTCTTTATAATTCCACACTTGAACGAATCCATAAATTTTCTGATCCTTAGAATTAAAAGCATTATGATATACAACCTCCTTACTTTCAAAATCTATTTCTTTAGTTTCCCAGTCTTCAGGAAGTTTATATGTAAATTTATTTTCTAATGCCTTATATTCCTTTAAAACATCTAAATTACTATTAACTAAAGCCGCCAGCTTTAAATTATTATCAAACATCTTTTCAGCACTAAATAATACTACCATAAGTAAAATTATAACTGTTGTTATTTTTAATCTTTTCCTATTTAGTACGATTACTTTCACGTTATCACTCCTATCCAAAAGATTTATACTCTTATAAAATTATATTAGTTATATCTTTCAGTTATGACTTAAACCTACAATAAATAATAATATACTTTATATCATAATTTTTTATCATTAAATAAAAAAAGCAAATTTGAAAGTCTTTTATTAAATCAATCTTTCAAATTTACTCTTTAACTTTTTTACTCTTTAACTTTAATGTATTTAATTTATATATATTATTACTTCATAGATATTTACTTGAATACCATACAAGTTTAACATTTTAAAAAAACTTAATACCTTATTACTTCATAGGTACTACAGTTATGCTATTCCTAAAGTCATAAAACATAAGCCAATATCCAAAGTTTTCATCAGTTTTTGAAGGCATCCAAGTGATAAATCCTGTCTTCCCACCATATGGTTGTTCTCTTCTATCTTTAGTTCCTGGAACTGCATATACTATATATCTTAATCTGTTATCTTTATTATACTTATATCCCACCATATAGTGTTCATACTTTTTGATATATGGATAATAATTTATCATAGGATAATATATAACAGTATATCTTGTGTAGTTAGAATTATTTAATAAGCTTTCAATATTTTTTGTAGGGACCTTATACCATGTGCAATATTTAATTTGATTTTCAAATCCATTGACACTTTCAAAGCCTTTTACAATTCCTTCGAAAAAGTCTTCAGTATCAGCTGGTGCACACTTATCTTTTTCTAATCCGCAATGTTTTTTATTATACCTATCTTCTAAAAGCTCTTCATCTTCTCTGTTATCAGTTATTCCATCATCTTCTCTTTCATAAAAAATGTCTTCTTCTTTTTTATGAAGAATATCTTCATTATCTATTTCCTCTATTAATTCTGACTCATAATTTAAATTTACATCTTCTTCACCATCTGCCACTTCAAGCTTCTTTTGTTTAATCCTTTCTATATTATCTTCATACTCATTAAAGTTCTCTTGTAAATTTAATCTATGTTCATGACCCTCTTTATTATTTATATCTTCTTTTATTTCCTTTACCTCATCTTTAAAGGTCTCTATATTTTCTTCTATATTCTTTTTTGTATCTCTTATAGAACTTTTCTCTTTTGCCTTTTTATTTAGTATATTTACTTCTATTTCTGGTTTATTTTCAATCTTTCTTTCTTCAAAGTTTATTGTTTTATCCTTCTTTTTATTGTCTTCTTTTACAGAGTCCTTAGATATTTCTACATCCTTTTTAATAATTATAGATTGATTATCTTTATTCATCTTATTTTCAGTTACATCTCTATTTAATTTAATTTCTAAAATATCATATTCCTTCCAGTTCTTAGGTTTATCACTACTTAAAAATCCACTCATAGGTATAGTTCTCTTACTGTTAGACCTTTTTAATATAGCTGTGCCACCAATATCCTCTAACGCTATCCCTGTTCCCCCTATATTATCTGCATCGAATTCATAGGATACATCTGCTCTTCCATTATCGTCTATGTTCAAAACCCCTATATTTATAATTTTATTAACATCTCTTTTATTACATACTATTAGCATATAATAAGGATTATCTTCTCTTTTTAAGTTTTGAACATAGTAGGACATTCTTAATTTTTCATTTTTTAATTCTATCTTGCTATACCCCGAAGGCTGTTTATCACTTGCTAAGGCACATCCCTTTTCATCTTCTTGCAATATAACGAAATATCTACTATAAGACTTCTTGTGAGCCAATTTAATTCCCTCCATACTATATTTCTTCAATATAGTATATGAGTAGTTTTTTTAAAAGTGAACTCAAAAAACAAATTAAAAAAAGCTAAGAGTTTTATCTTAGCTTTTTCGATGATATTATTATATAACTTTTAATTATTTGAAAGTTCATCTATATTGTTTGCAAGCATAGCAAATTCTTCTATAGATAAAGTTTCACCTCTTCTCATGACATCAATATTGCTTGACTTAAAGGCTTGTTCTATAAGTTCTTTAGAAAAACCCAATACTTTTAAACCATTTGGCAAAGTTTTCCTTCTCATATTGAAAGAGCTTCTTATAATTTTAAAGAATAATTCTTCATTGGTTACTTCAACTCTTGGTTTTGAAAGTCTATCTAACCTGATAATTATAGAGTCTACTTTAGGCCTAGGCAAAAAACAAGTTGGAGATACGGTCCTTATAACACTAGTATCACAGTAATATTGTACTAATAAAGATAATGACCCATATTCTTTAGTACTTGGCTTTGCATGAATTCTGTCAGCTACTTCTTTTTGAATCATTACGGTTAAACTCTGAAAGTCGTATTTACCATTTAGTAATCTTGCTATTATTGGTGTTGTAAGATAATAAGGTAGGTTGGCAACCAGTTTTACCTTAGTCTCTTCTCCAATGATTTCATTATAATCAATCTTTAAAGCATCTTTATGCACTAATTGAAAGTTATCAAACTCCCTTAATTCTTCTACTAAAATGGGTATAAGATCTCTGTCTATTTCTATAGCTGTAACTCTTTTAGCCTTTTTCAGTATCTCTCGTGTAACCGTACCAACACCTGGCCCTATTTCTATGACAAAATCCTGTGATGTTATTTCTGCTCCATTTACTAGATCTTCAATAACCTTATCATCAACTAGAAAGTTTTGGCCTAATGTTTTAGTAAACTTAAATTTATATCTATCAACTATTTCCTTTGTTCTATAATCTCCCATATGTTATTAACCTCTTTTTTATTTAATTATGTATAGTTAGTATTATATATTATTAAGTTCTATTCTTTCCAAAGCTTCTAAAAACTCACTTTTTTCTATTCCAAAACTATTTAATCTTGAAATAAATCTTGCTGAATTTCCATATCCTATTCCCAACTCTTTTCCAAGCTTATCTCTTTTTAAACTAGACTTCTTATCTCCTACTAATCCATAATTCATCATATCTGCTATGGTAAATGTAGTAACCTTATCTTTAATCTCACACTTAGCTTTTTTAATAGCTCTTATTATTGTTTCAGGTGAAGCATTCTCTACTCCTATATCTCCATCTTTAGTTCCTTCTGCTTGCGATATATATGCATGTTTTACTCCTAATACCCTTTTAGCTATTATACTTCTTATTTTTTCTCCTGCAAAATCTGGATCTGTTAAAATTATTACCCCTTGCCTTTTTTGAGCTTCTTTTATCTTATCTATAACTGACCTATTAATACCAAAGCCGCCTACCGCTAAAACTTCCGCATCCACGGCTCTTTTAACTGCAGTTATATCATCTCTTCCTTCTACCACTATAACCTCTTTTATCAAAACCATTCCCCCCTCACATCAAAAAGAGGGCTTACTAAGCCCCTTATCAATTCAGAATATATACATTTACATATTTTACTCCCCAGTTATAGCTTTCACTAGCTGAGTTAAAAAACACATCTATTGTGTTACCCTTTATAGCACCACCTGTATCTTCAGCAATGGCATAGCCATAACCTTCTATATACATCTTAGTACCTAGGGGAATTACCCTTGGATCCACAGCTATGCTACTATACCCACTTGGATTTCTCTTAGTACTAGTTCCAGTAGCCGTAATGTGATTTCCATTATTTCCACTATTATAATAAGCTGTTGCTCTAACCTTTATAGTCTTTTTATATAATACATCTTCGCCACTACCTCTTGATGCAGTCAAAACTCCTAAGGATCCTTGGAGTACTACTTTATCTACAGGTTCTTTTACTACAATTTCACTTATCACTTTTCTATCTATTTCCTTGCCATTTTCATAGATTATTTTAGTAGAGACTATTTTCTCTCCCTGTGCACCTTCTTGAACTATTTTGTTTACTGTATTAGCTAACTTTTCATCCTTTTTTATTGTAGTATTAAAATCTAAAGGTAGATTTTCTGCTAATATCTCAGTTTTTACCCTTGTAATATCAACGTTCAACCCCTCTTCTATAGGGGACTCTAAAGAAGGTGATACTCTATCCTCTTCTTCTAGAGAAATTCCTTCTGAGTTTAACATAGATTCAATATTATCTTCAGAAGTAAGGATGCTTAAAACTTCTCCATCTACTTCTACATTTACATCCACTGCTCTTTTTATGTGGATTTGATCTCCTTTTTTGATTTTTTCATTTACTCCAAGATCTACCTTATCTTTAGGACCTAACACTATTTTATTATCGTGTAAAGCCCCCTGTACGGTCCCTTTATATGTTGCTATTTTAGATTCCTTTCCGTCTATTACCAATGTTATCTCTTTTTTCATGTTAAAAATTGTGACTAGCAATCCCATTACAATTAGGGACATAACAAATGCTGCCTTTGGACCGTTCGAAAAATAATTTTTAATTTTACTTTTGAACTTGTCAAACATAATGAACTACCTCCCTCTGGCAAGAGCACTTTTACATTATAACCATAATGAATATTGTTGTCAAACTTTATGCTCTAGGCCTTGAATAGACTGGCTTTAGCTAAATTTAAAAAATAAATAATGATAGCTTTTTACACAAATTTAGCCCTTTTCATGGGAGTTTTACATATTTGTTTTTCTAGATTTTGGCAATTCAAATGATTTTAGAGTTTGTTTATTTGATATAATTATATGTTTACTTTTTAAATTTAATGCAGTATTACAAATTAAAACTTATCTATATTGTACCAGTTAAGGCTTTATTTTATATCAAATAAAGCCTTAGTGTTTCTTATAGTTATATGACTAATTTCCTCCATTGATAAATCTTTTATTTCTGATATTCTTTTTATTATATGCTCTATATAATCGGATTGGTTCCTCTTTCCTCTATAAGGTACTGGTGCCATATAAGGAGCATCCGTTTCTACTAACATTTTGTCTAAAGGTACATCTTTTACTACATCTATGACCTTTCTTGCATTTTTAAATGTTACAACACCTGTGAATCCTAAATAATACCCTTCTTTTAAACACTCCCTAGCAAATTCTACACTACCAGAAAAGCAGTGGAGAACCCCCTTTACTTCTGGAAATTCTTTTATTATATCTAATGTGTCTTTATGTGCATCCCTATCATGTATAATTACAGGAAGATTCATTTCATTTGCAAGTTGCATCTGCTCTCTAAATACTTTCTTTTGTATATCCTTGTGTGGATTCCCTTCCCAGTAATAATCAAGACCAATTTCACCTATAGCTTTTAATTTTGGGTTATCCTTATTAGACTTTATCCACTTATATACATCTTCATTCCACTCATTTGCATTTTCAGGGTGTATACCTAATGCAGCATAGAAAATTTCATGTCTTTTGGATAATTCTAATGTGCTTTCACAAGCTTTTAAGGAAGACCCACAATTTATAACACCTATTACACCTTTATCTTTAATATCTTTTATTACTCCTTCCCCATCTTCGTTAAAAGCTTCATCATCATAATGAGCATGGGAATCAAAAATATTAATTTTAACATCATTACACATACGAATATCCCCCTTGTCTAAGTTATACATTGCTTTATATCTCCAATATTAATCTTTTAATTATAAAATAATATATTACAAGTTAATAAACCTATTATCACACATTAATTATATCTATACTCTTAAAGATATAAAAAAGGTGTAACAAGACCTATAAGTCCTCCTAATAACGCACCAAGCCAAGTTATTGCTTTAAGCTCTTCATATGCAATACCGACAATCACTTCTTCTGCAAAATCTACTTCAAAAGAGTTAATATTATCTTCTACAATTTTTTCAATATTCAATATCTCAATTACGTCAGAAGCTTGCTTTTGTATAAATCTATCATAAACACTTTTTATGTAAATGTTAGATGATTTTATTAATATATCTTCCTCAACTTTAATTAAGCTATTAATAGGTCTATCTATTGTTACACTTATAATCTTAGTTATACTGTCTTTAATTATAGTCTTAGTACTCTCTGTATCTACTATCTCATATACAAATCTCTTTAAAACGCCATATAAGCTTTCTTTATAGCTCGGATTAAAATTTAATAATATTTCATCTATAGAATTATGGCCTAATAATTTAGTTTTTATTCCATATATTCCTTCTTTTATTACTTCTATTGAAAATACATTGCTTTGCAGATCATTTACTAAATTATCAATGATAATTTCTATTTTAGAATACTCTACCGCCTTTATAATTTCGCTTACACTTCCATCCATTAGCTTATCTATATAATTTTTTATTACTACGCATATTTGTTTTTTATTTTCATCTTCTTTTAAATATTCTTTAGAAAAATCTAGGAATTTATTATATAAAGTTTCAGGATTTAAAAACATTGCTACCAAAGGATTTACATTAGTTCCTATGCCTTCAGAAATAGCTACTTTTATCTTGACTTTTGTATCAGGTTCCTCTAGTAAATATAAGATATCGCTTGTTATCTTATCCCTATTCTCATATATAAAGTCATCTACTATATCTACCATATTTTTAGGGATGACTTCTTTAAGGCTTTTTTCAGTATAAATTAGTTCTCCTAGCTTTCTATTTATCTTTTCTTTTATATTTTGATGAAAATCCTTAGATGATGCATAATTATATACAATCTCTGATATTTTACCCATACTTTCTTCTTTTAAAATGCGTTCTAATATTAATGGTTCCTTTTTTAATTCTTTTTGGAGCAGATTATATATTTCTTTTACTATCTTATCTTTAACATTATCATTTAAGTTATTTAAAACTCCTACATATATATATTCATTTATATTGTCAAGATTTCTTTGATTAAAACCTAAGTTTTCTTCCATTAAGGCCTTTAAATTTTTAGTAGATGAATATATCTCTTTTATTTTAGTTTCCACCATATTGTAAATATGACTATATATATTAGGGCTACATAATGCTTTTACTATGGTATCCTTAGATAACAAGTGATTCGCTATAGCCTCACTTACACTTTTGGCAATTCTTTGTTTTTCTTTTGGTATAAGTCCTGGAGTAAACGGCACCTTAATACCAAATATTCTTTTCTCTTCATAAGGTCTAAACAGCATTTTAATTGCAAGCCAGTTTGTTATATATCCTATTACAGCACCTACTATACATGGAATAAAGTTTTTCATATTATACTTCCTTTCTTCGAATGTTTTATCCGATGGCTACCATCCGTAACTCCCCTGTCCTCTTCAAGGTGGGGGATGACGGCTGCTACGTCCCTGGATAAGTTCTTCTAAGACTCAGATGGAGATATGTATTCCTTATAAGCAAACTCCACCCGAGTCTAAGAATCACTTGATATTATATTGATAGCATAACTCTTACATATTTACAACTAATAGAGATATCCTTTATATTTTATTAAGTAAACCATAGTGTGATTTAAATTACATTAATAAAGTATATTATAATGTATAATTATAATATACTTTATTAATAAGCCAATACTTATTTGAATCATTTTTTAATTAAAAATGTTATAATAAAAACTTTATGCTAAATTAAAAGGAGTGAAAATCCAGTTATGATTAAATCAGATTATAAATGTCTTCTTGTGAATCTACCCCTTTTTGAGAACTTTAACCAAAATGACTTAGACCTTTTGCTAAATTCTGAGGATGTTAAAATTGCATCCTATTCTAAAGATGAGATAATATTTATGGAAGATGACATATGCTTAAACTTAAGTATAATCTTAAAAGGTAATGTTGAAATACAAAAGGTAGATCCAAGCGGAAAACTTTTATCTGTAGCTAGTTTAAAAGCTGGTGATATCTTTGGTGAAAACTTACTTTTTGGAGATAGAAATATATATCCTATGACTGTAGCTACTAAAAGTGAAAGCTTAGTACTTCACATTTCAAAAGATGTGGTCGCAGTTCTTTGTCAACAAAATTTAGAATTTTTATATTCATTTTTGAACCTTTTATCAAACAAAGCTATAGCCTTAAGCTCAAAAATTAAACAAGTTACTTTAAAAACTATAAGGCAAAAAATTTGTGAATTTTTATATAGTGAGTACTCTCATTCCAATAATAAAATTTCACTTAAAATGTCTAAACAAGAATGGGCTTATAATTTAGGTGTCCAAAGGCCTTCTCTATCAAGAGAACTTATAAAATTAAAAGAAGATGGAATAATAGACTACGAAAAAGATTATGTATTAATTCTAAATGTACAAGCATTAAAAGAAAACATATAAAAATAAAATCTACTAATTGTAAGATGTGGGACCTTACAAAAAATGTAAGATCCCGCTTTATTTATCTTATTTCACTTCCTAACTTTAATTCACTTGGAGAATCTATAACATAGAGTATACTATCATCTTCGTTGGATGCTGCAAGTATCATTCCCTCTGATAATTCGCCTCTTAGTTTTGCAGGTTTTAAATTAGCTACTAAAACCACATTTTTACCCACTAACTCCTCAGGTTTATAATGCTTTGCTATTCCTGATATAACCTGTCTTGTTTCTCCACCTAAATCAACTTTAAGTTTCAATAGCTTTTTTGCACCTTTAATAGCTTCACATTCTAATACTTTAGCCACTCTTAGGTCTATTTTTTCAAAATCTTCTATAGTTATTTCTGGCTTAATAGGCTTTAAAGATTCTTTTTCTTTTTCTATATTATTATCTACTTTTAAGGCTTCTAATTCTTTAATCTTTTCTTCTAGATCTATTCTTGGAAATATTATGTTACCCTTTTTAACCTTAGTACCTGCACTTATGCCATCAAAAGAAGCAACGCTATCCCAAGTACATATTTCAACACCTAACTGTTCTCTTATCTTATCTGAAGTATCTGGTAAAAAAGGTGATATAAGTACTGATATTATTCTAAGTGCTTCAGCAAGGTTATAAAGAACTGTTCCTAATCTCTCTTTTTGATCTTCTTCCTTTGCCAAAATCCACGGTGTTGTTTCATCTATATACTTATTACACCTTCCTATTAAAGTCCATATATGAGATAAGGCTTCAGATAGTTTTAAATCATCTAAGGACTTTTCCACAAGTTCTGGAGTATCTAGTGCAAGCCTTATAAGTTCATTATCTATAGCTTCTGTAGCTATTGGTGCTGGTATTACTCCATCAAAATACTTTTCTATCATGGTAACTGTTCTTGATACTAGGTTTCCTAGATCATTAGCTAAATCTGAATTTATCTTTTTTATAAACATTTCATTTGTGAAGGTACCATCTGAGCCAAAAGGTATTTCCCTTAAAAGATAATATCTTATAGCATCTACACCAAAATGCTCTGAAAGTATTACAGGATCAACTACGTTACCTTTAGATTTTGACATCTTACCACCATCAACCAAAAGCCATCCATGACCAAATATTTGTTTTGGAAGAGGTAAATCTAATGCCATAAGCATAATTGGCCAATAAATCGTATGAAATCTTAAAATATCTTTACCAATTAAATGAACATCCGCTGGCCAATACTTTTCATAAAGTTTAGTGTCTTCACTTCCATATCCCAATGCTGTTATATAATTAGATAATGCATCTATCCATACATATACTACATGACTTTTATCAAACTTTACTGGTATTCCCCAATCAAATGAAGTTCTTGATACACATAAATCTTGTAACCCTGGTTTCAAAAAATTATTTATCATTTCATTTTTTCTAGATTCTGGTTGTATGAAGTTTGGGTTAGCTTCTATATATTGCAAAAGTCTTTCTGCATATTTACTCATTTTAAAGAAATAAGCCTCTTCTTTTGCCTTTTCCACGCTTCTTCCGCAATCTGGACACTTACCATCTAATAGTTGTGTATCTGTCCAAAATGATTCACATGGAGTACAATAGGACCCTTCATAAGAACCTTTATATATATCACCATTCTCATAAAGCTTTACAAATATATCTTGAACTGCTTTAATATGACCATCATCTGTAGTTCTTATAAATTTATCATAACTTATGTTCAATAACTTCCATAATTCCTTAATTCCATCTACTACTTTATCCACATATTCCTTAGGTTTTACCCCATTTTCTTCAGCTATTCTTTGAATCTTTTGACCGTGTTCATCGGTTCCTGTTAAAAACATAACATCATATCCACTCAACCTTTTAAATCTAGCAATAGCATCTGCTGCGACTGTGGTATATGCATTCCCTATATGCAGATTAGTTGAAGGGTAATATATAGGTGTTGTAATATAAAAAGTTTTTTTCTCTTCACACATTAGTTTGTTTCCTCCTTTAATTTCCATGTTTAATTTTAACATAGTCTTAATCTTATAAAAGTATTGATAAAATTATTTGTAACAAAAAGCCTCTATGTGTACCTACACATAGAGGCGTAATATTAACGCGATTCCCACTCTAGTTTATGCTGTTGTCACCAAAAGCAACTCTATAAGTGATATCACTTATAGTGACCATCACTTTTCCCTTTAACGGAGGATACCGTATCTTCTTAACTGAAAGCTTAGAAAATATGCTCCAAGACCATATTCATAAAGATCCTCACCTCTGGTTTTCAGCTACCCCAGATCTCTTTTAGGCAGTTACCTTACTACTCATCTTTTCATAGCAATAATTATTATATATTCTACATACATAATAATGAATTAAGGTTTTAATGTCAATAGCCATTATTTTAGTGTTATCATTACATATGTTTTTTATTCAAATTATAAAGAATATTAATTTTCAAATGTAAGTTTATATTGCCATAAACTTTTCTATTTCTTCTACAGTTTTAATTATATCCTTTGATAAAACTTCAGCTCCATTTTCTGTAACTAAGATATCATCTTCTATTCTAATGCCTATCTTCTCTTCTTCTATATACAATCCTGGTTCTACGGTAATTACCATGCCAGGTTCTAAAAGGCCTTCCCTTGATCCTACGTCATGAGTATCTAGTCCTAAATGATGACTCACTCCATGAAAATAGTATTTTGATAAGTCTTCATCCTTATCTATAATATTTATTTCTTTTAATCCATCAGCAAGTATACGTTTAGCAAGCTTGTTTAATTCTTGAAATGGAACCCCTGGTTTTATAATCTTTATAACTTCAAGCTCTGCCTTTAATACTATGTTATATATTTGTTTTTGTCTTTCTGTAAACTTTCCACTTACAGGGAATGTCCTACTTATATCCGCATTATAATAATTTAACTGAGCTCCTAAATCAAATAATATTAGATCTTCATCTTTAAGTTCACCATCATTTGCTACATAATGTAGTACTGTAGCATTTTCACCTGTAGCTGCAATAGTTTTAAATGAATAATCTTTAATTCCATTAGTTTTTAACACAAAATCAAAGTAAGCTTCAATCTCATATTCTTTCATTCCCGGTTTGCAATTTCTCATCAAAGATTTAATTCCATCTTTAGTTATGTCTATAGCATTTCTTAATTGCATTACCTCTTCTTTAGATTTTATAGCCCTTAACTTCTCTATAGCATTATATATATTTTTAATGTTTACTTGAACATAGTTTTCTTTCATTTTATAAGCAAAGCTTTGTACATTATTTGGCATGGAATTGAAGGCATCCTTTTCAAGATCCATATACACTGTACAAAGATTCTTTATAGATATAAATTCATGAATTAAACTTTCAAACTCATCAGTGTATTTTATATTATTAACTCCTGAACACCCTTTAGCCTTTTCATCACTTATTGTTTTTCCTACCCATTTCTCCATAACAGGGTTAGGCCTTCTTATAAATAAAAATTCTTCTACAATATTACTTTGTTTCACCATTAACAAAATGACATGCTCCTCATTAATTCCAGTTAGATAATAAAAATTTCTATTTGGAGTAAATGGATATTCTTCATCAGCAGATTTTTTTGGAGCAACTCCTGAAAACATTACCAAAATAGAGTTATTTTCTAATTCTTTGCTTAGCCTTTCTCTATTCTTGTTAAATACTTCTTTGTTCATAAAACAACATCCCTTCTTTATTTCATACTGTATAAACATTATATATCTTATATTCTTACTATTCTATACCTTATAAACGGTTCATCCACAAATTTCTATATTATCTAATTTAACTTTTTACTTGACAAAAAATATCTATAACACTTATAATATAATTAATTGTATTCGATATAATTTTATAATTATATCCATTATAAAAAAAGAGGTGCAACTATGAATGAAGACATATTAAACTTAGATAATCAGCTTTGCTTTTCTATATATGCTTGTTCTAAAGAAATCATACGTTTATATAGACCTTTCTTAGAAAAGTTGGGGCTTACCTATACTCAGTATATCGCTTTATTAGCTTTGTGGGAAAAGGACAAGGTTACAGTTAAAGAATTAGGTAATAGGTTATACCTAGATTCCGGTACTCTCACCCCACTTCTTAAAAAGATGGAAGAAAACGGTCTATTATTAAGAGAACGTCAAAAAGATGATGAAAGAAAAGTATTAATAACCTTAACAAAAGCAGGTGTAGATTTAAGACAAAAGGCACTAGAAATTCCAAAATCAATATTATGTAGTACAAATCTAGATAAAGAGAAATCTATCGAGCTTAGAGAAGATATCAAAAGCTTACTTAAGCACATATATGCCATAAATGAAGAGACTGTATCAAAAAAATAAAGCATAATAAAAGAGTACTTAACAATCTAAAAGGTTATTAAGCACTCTTTTATTTATGATATTTACAAAGGTTAACTTTATTATATTAAGACTATTTTATTATTCTAATGCAATAAGTTTTACCTTTATTACGTTATCTATTGTTCTTATCTCTTCTAAGATATTTTTCATATCCACTTCCATCTTTGATATATCAAAAGTAATTGTTACATTAGCTGCATTATTTATAGGTATATCCTGGTTTATAGTCATAATGTTTCCTTTATTTTCTGCTATCTTATCTAGTATTTTAGATAACATCCCAGATTCATGAGCTATAAGAAGAGCAATAGTAGCTTTTTGGCCCTTCATATTCTCTGACATTGAAAATACATTGTCTTTATACTTGTAATATGCGCTTCTACTTATACCAACTTCTTTTACACCTTCTGATATATCCTTAACTTCTTCTGTGTATATGAGTTCTTTCACTTGAATTACCTTTTGAAAAACATCTGGTAATACTTTGCTGTTAACGATAAAAAACTTTTCACTCATAGTATTCCTCTAAATAAGATTGATATAAATTATATTTATCTTATATTCAATTTTTTAGCTAGTTTTTGAAGCATATCTTGTGTCATATTTTCTAAATCATACTTTGCCTTAAATCCCCACTCAGCTTTAGCTGCTGAACAATCTATAGAATTTGGCCATGAATCTGCAATCGCTTGTCTTACAGGGTCTACATCGTAATTCATAGTAAAGTTTGGTATATGTTTCTTTATTTCATTTGCCAACATTGTAGGTTCAAAGCTCATAGCTGTTATATTAAATGCATTTCTGTGGATAAGCTTTGATGAATCTGCTTCTAATAGTGTCACTATAGCATTTAATGCATCTGGCATATACATCATATCCATATATGTGTTTTCTGCGATATAAGATGTATATTTACCTTCTTGAAGTGCTTTGTAATATATATCTACTGCATAATCAGTAGTTCCGCCACCTGGAGCTGTTGTATAGGATATTAATCCTGGGAATCTTACTCCTCTGGTATCTACTCCAAATCTTTTGAAATAATAATCACATAATACTTCTCCTGAAACCTTGGTTACCCCGTACATAGTTTCTGGCCTTTGGATAGTATCTTGTGGAGTATTATCTTTTGGTGTATTAGGTCCAAATGCACCTATAGAACTTGGTGTGAAAAAGGAACATTTTAACTCTCTAGCAACTTCTAAAGCATTAAATAATCCTCCCATGTTTATTTCCCAAGCAAGAACAGGCTTAGCTTCTGCTACTGCTGATAATAAAGCTGCAAGATGTATTATTGTATCTACTTCATGTTTTTTCGCAACTTCTGCCATCTTTTTAGCATCTAAAACATCTAGTACTTCAAATGGACCAGATTCCACTGCTGGATTCCCATCTATTCTTCTTATATCTGTTGCAATTACATTATTATTACCGTATATACTTCTCATATGCATTACTAATTCAGAACCAATTTGTCCAAGGGCTCCTGTAACTAATATCTTCTTCATAATAATCCTCCTAAAATTTAGTTAAAATTATTTAATTATAGTCTATTTAATTACGGCTAATTCCTTACCAACCTTTTCATATATAGCCAATGCCTTATCTAACATTTCCTTTGTATGAGCTGCTGTAGGCATATTTCTAACTCTTCCAGTTCCCATTGGTACTGTTGGGAATACTATAGACTTAGCATAAACGCCTTCTTCCATTAACCTTTTACTAAATTGTTGTGCTAATTTTTCTTCTCCTATTATACATGGAGTTATAGGTGTCTCACTATGACCTATATTAAATCCTAATTCCTTTAAACCCTTCTTTAAATAATTTCCATTTTCCCAGACCTTATCCACAAGATCTGTGCTTTTTGTCATTATATTTAAAGCTTCAATTATAGCTCCACAAGAAGCTGGTGTTAATGATGTTGAAAATAAGAACGGTCTTGCTCTAACTTTTAACCAATCTATTAGGTCTTGAGTACCAGCTACGTATCCACCAACTACACCCATAGCTTTTGATAAAGTACCCATTTGGAAATCTACTTTATCAGATAGTCCAAAATGTTTTACTGTTCCAACACCTTTTCCCATAACTCCTGAGCCATGAGCATCATCTATATAACTTATTAAATCAAACTCTTCTGCAGCCTCTACAAGTCCTGGTAGATTAACAACATCTCCGTCCATAGAGAAAACTCCATCACTAATAACCATTAACTTTTCATATAATCCACTTTCTCTTGCTTCTTTTGCTTTTACTTTTAAATCTTGCATGTCATTATGCTTATATCTTATAATCTTAGCTCCTGATAATTTACATCCATCTATTATAGATGCATGATTTAATTCATCAGATAATATAGCATCCTTTTTATTCATAACTGCCTGTATAGCACCTGCATTACAATTAAATCCTGATTGAAATGCTATAGCAGCTTCTGTATGCTTAAATTCAGCTAATTTCTTTTCAAGTTCTTCATGTATTTTTAATGTTCCGTTTATAGTTCTAACCGCTCCTGCACCTACACCATATTCATTAGTAGCTTTAATAGATGCCTCTATCATCTTAGCATTATTAGCTAACCCTAAATAGTTGTTTGATGATAAATTTATAAGCTCTTTGCCATTCACTTTTATTATTGGCCCATTAGCACTCTCCAAAACATTAATTTCATTATATAGACCTTTGCTTTTTAAATCGTTAAGATTCTCATTTAAAAACTTTTGTAAAGCTTTGCTTCCCATATCATTACCTCCTTATATTTAGTTCCATTCAGCAATATTGTTTCCCTGTGAGATACAATATTAATTTTATGTATATATTTATTATATCAAACTTATTATCACATATCCATACTCTAATTTTCAAAGAATACTTAAATCTATTCTTTTATCCTACTGTTTACTGCTACTTACTCGTCTTTGCTGCCATTTAAAAACGTTTTCATGTTGTTGTATTTTCTTCTATTTTTAATACTAAATTTTTTATCTTTTCATTTGACTTTATAGGGTGTATGCTATATATTAGGGTTAAAGTCATATTCAGAATATTTTAATAAATGCTTGTTTACTAGTTTCTTTTCTACATTTAATTTTTAAAACCTATTTTATAAAAGTTCACATAAACTATAATATTAATAATTTAAAGGAGTGATTTAATTGGACAAGGCAAAAAAAATTGGACTTATACCAAAACTTATTGCTGCTATTATACTCGGTATACTTATTGGAAAGTTTATGCCTGAAGTTGTTGTAAAGGTATTCGTTACCTTTAGTTCTATCTTTGGTAACTTTTTAGGATTCCTTATACCTTTAATAATTCTTGGTTTCATAGTATCTGGTATAGCAGATCTTGGAGGTAATGCAGGTAAACTTCTTGGAATTACTGCTGGTATTGCATACTTATCTACATTAATTTCTGGATTCTTTGCTTACATAGTTGGTTTAAATATCTTCCCTAGTTTCATTAAAGCAACCAACATGATAAATGATGCTGTAAATCCAGAAGAACATCTTTTGAAACCTTTCTTTACCATTGAAATGGATCCAATAATGACCGTTATGAGTGCATTAGTATTCGCATTCTTATTAGGTCTTGGAATATCTGCAGTAAAAGGTGAAGGTCTTAAGAAAATTGCTTTTGAATTTCAACAAATAGTTGATAAAACAATTTCCAATGTTATTATACCTTTACTTCCAATCTACATCCTTAGTATATTTGCAAATATGACTTATGCTGGTGAGGTTGGACGAATTATATCTGTATTCTGGAAGGTATTCTTAATAGTTATTGCTATGCATTTATTAATAATACTACTTCAATTTACTATAGCTGGAGCTATATCTAAGAAAAACGTATTCAGCATGATAAAGAATCAAGTTCCAGGTTACTTAACCGCAATAGGGACACAATCTTCAGCCGCTACTATACCCGTAAATTTAAAATGCGCTGAAAGTAATGATGTATCTAAAGAAATTAGAGAGTTTGTAGTTCCTTTATGTGCAACCATACATTTATCAGGAAGTACGATAACTCTTACCTCTTGTGCTATAGCTGTTATGATGTTAAATAATATAAGCTTTACATTGCCTCAAATGTTAGGTTTTATAGCAATGTTAGGTGTAACAATGGTTGCAGCTCCTGGTGTTCCAGGTGGTGCTGTAATGGCTGCACTTGGTGTGTTACAAACTAACCTTCACTTTACTGAAGCACAACTTGCGTTAATGATAGCCCTTTATATAACTCAAGATAGCTTTGGTACAGCTTGTAACATTTCTGGTGATAACGCAATTGCTGTAATAGTAGATAGCATATATAATAAAAAGAAAAAGGTAGCTATCTCTTAGTTTTAAGTATAAATGTAGATTAATACTAAAGCATTATAATTAAATATAGATGCATGCCTTAAATCTAAATAGCAATAAGTAAAAGTAAATATACTTTCTCTTATTGCTATTTTATTTGAATAACTTTAATATTTTTAGTAACTCTCTATTTTTAAAGATACTTATATAATATAATGGTTACAGTATTAGAGTTAAGGAGGTTTTTTATTGTTTAAATATCAAAGATCTGACCTAAAAGATGTTCTTGAATTAGCGCTACCTGCTGTGGGTGAAAACATATTATATATGATGGTATGGGTATTTGATACAATGATGGTAGGCCGTTATGGCGGGAATGTTGCTGTAAGTAGTGTGGGCCTTGGCTCTGAATTAATGTACGGCTTTTCTAATATCTTCATAGCTGTAGGTATTGGTGTAGGCATAACCTCACTGGTTGCTAGAAGAGTTGGAGCAAATTTAAAATCCGCCGCTGAGGAATATTTAACTGTAGGTTTTATTATTGGAGGTATTCTATCTTTTATAGGGTTTTTAATATTCTTTCTTGGAAGTTCTAAATTACTTTCTATTACTGGCGCGGATGACAATGTAATAGCTATGGGTACACCTTATATGAGAATAGCTTCTATAGGAATATTTTTTAATATGTTAATGATCTTATTAAATTCTTCATTAAGAGGTTACGGAAATACTAAGACCCCCCTAGTAGCATCAATACTTATAAACATAGTAAATATAACTTTAGATTATGCCCTTATATTTGGTAATTTGGGGCTCCCAGAGCTTGGCGTCCGTGGAGCTGCTATAGCTACCACTATAGCTCAATTTCTAGGATTTTTGTTCATATTAAGTTATGTTATACATAAATCTCCTATAAAGCCTAGGATTAAATATGTAAAGAAAATAAAACTTTATAACTTTAGAGACTTACTTCGATTATCTATTCCTTCTTCTATGCAAGAAGCTGCCTTTACTACAAGTAGAATAATAAGCAATCTCATGGTAATTAGTATGGGAACAGTAGCCTTTGCAGCTAACCAAATAACAACTACCATAGAATCCATATCTTTTATGCCAGGTTGGGGATTTGCTGTTGCTGCAACCACCTTAGTTGGTCATAAGGTTGGGGAGGGTAATCTAGAAAAAGCAGAAAAATATGCGAAGTTATCTATGATTTTAGGAACCTCTTTTATGATTATGTCTTCTTTACTATTTTTAATAGTACCAAATGGACTAATTAAATTATTTATAAGCCCTAATGAGGTAGATGTTATAAACCTTGGTACACTTTGCCTTATGATAGCAGCTATAGAACAGCCTTTTATGGCTATATCCATGATAGTCGGAGGAGCTTTCAAAGGGCTTGGAAATACAAAGACACCTTTTAAGGTTTCTATAATATCTAGCTGGATAATAAGACTTCCACTTATGTATATTGTTATATATAAACTACATCTAAATGTAACTTGGGTATGGGTTGTAACTTCTGTACAGTGGATATTTGATGGTAGCATAATATATTACTTTTACAAAAAGAATCTAAATAAAAACTTAGTTAAACAAAATAAAGTTATCTAAACAAACTTATATACTTATAAATATAAAACAGCTGTTTTAACAAATTTATGTTAAATACAGCTGTTTTATTTATATCGCTTTGTATTTTGCTATTTATTCCTATTCTAATAAACTGTGTATAACTCCCTACATATTATTTAAGTATGGTTAATTTTCAACATAAATTATTCTATTCTTCCATATACTTCTTGCCCTTTACCATTTATATAATAAATAAGCAAAGCAATTATTAATACTACTACCACAACCAAAGATATAAATCCTATTAATAATGTTGGCTTTAATTTAAAGAATAAGTATATGTTTAGTCCTCCAATTAAAATTGATATTACAAAGCTTATAAATGAATTGATATTTTGTTTAACTGCCTTTTGTTCATTATCCCAGTTAAGTTTTGGTCTATTTATGTCTATAACAACACCTAAAGTAGATGTGAAAACACTTCCTAAAATAGATATTATGAATATAGATATAATGAGACTAAGAGGCAGCCTTAAAATAATTATCATTACAGTAATTAATATAATGCTTATCATATTTACAATAACAGAAGATATTATTTTAGAAAAAATCTGTTCTCTATAAGTAATTGGTATATATTTATTTATAAACATAAGCTCGCCTTCTCTTGATATAGACGTAGACGCCATAGCATTAGACCCACTTATAAATAAAATTACGCTAAATGCTACTCCAAAAATAATACCTATCAACTTAGGATCTTTTACCTCACCTGTGATCTTCGTTAACATTTGTATATTATTAGGATCCATAAATCCATATATTATCATGAATATAGGAAATACAATGGTACCAACTACACAATTTAATAAGAATGCCGGTGTTCTAAATACAACCCTTAATTCTTTTATTACATATGATTTTATTTTTGAATTTTCAGAAGTTATTTTATCAAATTCTTTAGATTTCAACTCCTTCCTTTTAGAGAAAGATTCAGATGATCCCATAACTCCTTTAAAATAAAGTATTCTTGCTAATATCATAAATACTCCAAAAGATATTACGGTTATGAGTATGAATAATAATAAGTTCATAATGCCCTTATTTACTGAAGTTGAAACTAAGGCTAATGCTGCTAATTTAGATGTAGGAAACATCCCTCCAAGTAAATTCATCATTGAATTATTACCTTTAGCGAAAACTTCAAGTAGGTTTTGCTCTCCCATATTAGATGAACTAGCTTTTTGAACTAAAAGGTTTACTCCAAGTCCTGAAAATATAGCAAGTATACCCCCTACAACCCTAAAAGCATCTTTATGTTTTCCTAAATTGGTAAATCTCATTATAACCATATTTAGTATTGAAGCTAACACTAATGGCATAACGGGTAGAAGTAAAAATATAATTATAGAAATCATCCAATAGCTTATTCCCGTATTAGCCTTAACACCATACCCAATGATTACAGGTAAAAGCACGATAAGCTCAGTTAAATATTCATATATTAAAACTGTTATGAACTTAGCTGAAAGTATTTCATCTGCTTTTAAAGGTAATGGTAAAAGAGCCTCAATATCTTTAGAAAAGTAAAATGTAGTAAGCACATATATAATCCCAAATATAAAAATAATAAAGCTAACCATGGAAAATGCTAGGCTCAAAATTATACCTTCTTGTCCCATTACAGCGAAATCTTTATATATAGATGCTGTAAAAGTACCTATAGGTACACCTATGGACATTACAAGTATTAATCCTAAAAATATATTTAAAATCATTGATGGAAATTTACTTTTTCGCTTCCCTTCACTTCCACTTCCATTTTTAAACAATACCTTAATCAATATAAATATCTTACTCATTTTCAGTCATCTCCAAGAATATATTTTCTAATGAAGAATTTTCTTTCATATGTTCTTTTATCTCTTGAAGTGTTCCACAAAATAATATCTTACCTTTATTTATTATAGCTACTCTA
Source organism: Clostridium algidicarnis (assembly GCF_000703125.1). NCBI lineage: Bacteria > Bacillati > Bacillota > Clostridia > Eubacteriales > Clostridiaceae > Clostridium > Clostridium algidicarnis. The sequence continues at coordinate 851,776 of NZ_JNLN01000001.1, forward strand.
TCACATACCTTTTCTGCAACCTCAAGTACATGTGTAGAAAAAAATACTGTATTACCAGAAGCTGCATGTTCTTTCATCATCTCTTTTAACATATATGAAGACTTTGGATCAAGTCCTGTAAGTGGCTCATCTAATATCCATATAGATGGATCATGTATAAGCACTGCCATTATAACTATCTTTTGCCTCATACCATGTGAGTAACTTTGTATTTTATCCCCTAGAGCATTACTCATCTCAAACCTACGAGATAAATTTTCAATTCGCTCTTTCCTTAAAGCTTTTGGCACTTCATATAAATCAGCCATAAAATTAAGATACTCTATACCTTTTAATCTTAAAAACATATCTGGATTGTCAGGTACAAATCCAAATTGTTTTTTAGCCTCTATTGAATCTTCTTTTATATTTATACCATTTAGCTTTATTTCTCCTGAATCTTGACTTATAATACCTGTCATCATCTTTATTGCAGTAGTTTTCCCAGCACCATTTGGTCCCAAAAATCCAAATATTTCTCCATCTTTTATAGTTATGTTTATATTATCTGCAGCTTTGATTGTTCCATTATAACTTTTACTTACATTGTTAAGTTCTATCATATTTAATCCCCCCCATATTATGTATTAAATATAATTTTATATTAAATATTATCTATTATCAACTTTTAAAACACGCATTAAGTCGTATAATATGCCTCTTAATGCATGTTACTAAACTCTATCTTCGATTTTCATATCAATCTAATATAAATTAATTAAAATATAAATTAACTAAAGTCACCGATATTATTATAGCCGTTATATCTGCCATAATAGCTGCCCATAGAGTATGTCTTATCTTTTTTACTCCAACCGCTCCAAAGTATACAGTTACAGTATAAAATATGGTTTCTGTTGAGCCCATAAGTATTGATGCTATAAGTCCTATTTTACTATCTGCTCCATACTGCCTAATAGTTTCCGTAAATACTCCTAAAGCTCCACTGCCTGAAAGTGGCTTTATAAAAATTAATGGTACCAATTCTGCGGGAACACCTATTACACTCATTATAGGTTTAAATACTCTTACCAAAAGGTCTAAAGCTCCTGACTGCCTAAATATGGTGACTGCTAAAAGCATAGCTAAAAGATATGGAAAGATTCTAAAGCAAACACTTACCCCCTCCTTTGCCCCCTCAACAAAACATTCGTATATTTTTACGCCTTTTATCCCTCCGTAACCTACTATGGCTAGTATAATTATAGGTATAATTCCTTTAAGCATATATGAAACCATAATTATTCACCCCACCTTAAAAAAATCTTTCTAATACCTTACAACAAACTATACCTACCATAGCAGCTATTGATGTAGTTATAATTACAGGTACTATTATAATTGCAGCATTGTTTGATCCTTCAACTGCCCTTAACGATATTATTGTAGTTGGAATTAATTGAATACAAGCAGCGTTAAGCACTAGAAATAATGCCATATCATTACTTGCTGTATCACCATGGTTATTTAATTCTTGGAGTCTTTCCATTGCCTTAATTCCAAAGGGAGTAGCTGCATTTGACAATCCCATAATATTGGCACTTAAATTCATAACAATTGCACCTAAAGCTTTCTCATCTTTTGCAGCATCTTTAAACAAAACTTTTAATATAGGTAAAAGCATCCTTGATATCTTTTCTGTAAGACCACTTTTTTCTGCTATTTTCATTATTCCAGACCAAAGGCTAATAATACCTAAAAGTCCTATTGTAAGATTTACAGTAGAGCTAGAAGAATCTATAATTGCTTTAGATATTATTTCAGCCTTCCCAAAGAAGAGCCCCCAAATTATACTTACAACTATCATAAAAAACCAAATGTAATTAATCATATTTTCCTCCCATCCTAATCCTAACTTATATAATTTAAGTCACATGTTTTATAATACATGATTAATATATATGATTACTTTAAATTATTAAGACTGTTAAGATTTAAATACAGTAGTTGCATTTAAAATATAATAGTGCTACCATAAAAGCTGTATAAATATTAAAATATCAATATGATTTGATTATATATGAAAGGTTTGTTTAGATAATTATGATGACTATAAGAGATATTATGAAATATATTGAAAGTGAATACAAAGTTATAAACCAGACACCTTGCGAGGTTTGTGGTGGGGAATATTTAACTGAAGATTTAGACATAACTTTAGTGGACGGTGTTCCATTTGATGTTTGTGATTGTGTATGTGCCAGTTGCGGGTATATAAAGTCCTTCATGTTTACTGCACCATTTGTAGAGGAAGATAACGGTCTAGAAATAATAAAAAGAATGAATTAAAAATATCACAACTATAATAACTTAATTGTATTTAAATCTAGATTTTGAAATACAATTAACAAATTAAAAAAAGATGATTTCTACATTAATTAGAAATCATCTTTTTTAATTACCAATATTTATAAAATTATTAATTGCTTGTTTAAATACTTTACGCTATAGAAAAGCACTTAATTAAATTTAAATATTTATAATAACTAAGCTAGCTTAGAATTTTGTACTATAGACGCATTATGTGCGACATTTAAACCTTTCATCTCTTTTACTATTAATATTCCTGTTATAATTGAAGCTAATGCGTCTGATATAGGTCCAGCAAGCCACACTCCTACAAGACCTAGCCCTTTTATGTTTGGAAGTATAACTAATAAGGGAATTAATAAGATTACTTGTCTTAGCATACCTAAAAACATTGCAAGTCTTGCCTTACCTACGGCTTGAAAATAATTTGAACTAACTATTTGAAATCCTATTACTGGCAGCATAAATAAGTATATTCTTATACCCTGAGTACCTATTCTTAAAAGTTCAGGATCTTTATTAAACAATCCAATTATCTTATCTGGAAATGCTTGAATTAATATGAATCCTATAATAGCAATTATCGTGGCCACCGTAACCGCTGTCTTTAAAGTATCTTTTACTCTCTTATAGTTTCCTGCTCCATAATTAAACCCGATTATAGGCTGAGCTCCTTGGTTTAATCCAAACATAGGCATTAAAAATATAAGTGACACACTATTTATAACAGCCATAGCACCTATAGCTAAATCACCACCGTTAGCCTTTAGAGCCTTGTTTGCTGTTATTGCAACTAAACTAGCTGCAATTTGCATAGAAAAAGGTGCTATACCTATAGAAAATATATTTTTTACAACCTTTTTATCTAATTTCATGTTTTCTTTTTTTATTTTTATAGTACTTTTATTTCCGAAAAAGTAACTCAATACCCATGTAGCGGAGACTACTTGAGATATAACCGTTGCAATTGCAGCTCCCTTAATTCCCATATCAAATGTAAATATAAATATAGGATCTAATATTGTATTAAGCAAAGCTCCTATTAACATAGTTATCATAGCCATTTTAGGATTTCCTTCTGCTCTTATAAGACTATTCATAGAAAATGCCATTGAGTTGAATATAGTTCCCATAAGAATTACATCTATATACTCTTTTGCATATCCAAAGGTTTCACTACTAGATCCTAAAATCTTAAGTAATGGTCCAACAAATATAAGACCTAAAATCGTAATTGCTATACTTATTATTACATTTAAAACAAATGCGTTACCTACAATCTTTTCAGCTTCCTTGAATTTCTTTTTACCAAGCTTTATGGACATAGCTGCCCCTGAACCTATACCAACTAGCATTCCGAAAGCCATTATTATTGTGGTTATAGGTAATGTTAATCCAACTCCTGTTATAGCAATATGCCCTACATCTTTTATATGTCCTATGTAAAGTCTATCTACTATATTATAAAAAGCATTCACTAACATTCCAACAATAGCTGGAATAGAAAATTTAGCAAGTAGTTCCCCTATTGGCTCTATACCAAGCCTCTTTTGTCTGTCAAATTCCATATTATCTCTCCTTTATTAAAACCTCTTTTTGATTATCTACCATTCTTTTGAATAAATTTAAAAGAGTATTCTTTTCATCTTCAGTAAAATCCGAGGAAATAATCTTACTCCAGCTTTTTAGTATAACAAAAAATTCGTCTTCAATCCCTAAAGCTTTTTCTGTTACAAAAACCCTTCGAATTCTTTTATCCTTTAAATCTACCTCTCTTTTTATATATCCTTCTTCTTCTAACTTTTTTAAGGCTCTTGCTGTAGTTCCTTTATCCATTAAAAGATTATTACTTATACATTCTTGGCTAACCCCATTATGTTCAAAAACATAAGATAAAAATCCAAATTGTCCACTGCCTATATTAAATTTAGCAAACTCTTTTGAGTAATGCATTCCACCTAATCTATATAATATTGATATATAATGTCCTATAGTCTTGCCATAATAAACTTTATTATCTTTCCCCATAATCCCTCCTAAAAAAAATAATAGTTGCATCAGCAACTATTATCTTAATACAAAACAGTTGTTGATGCAACTATAATTTAAAACTTTTTATATTCCTAATGAAAATAAATATATTCCAAGCAAAATTATAAGTACTCCAAGAAACAATCTCAATGCATTTCCAACCTTAACTGTTTTTGCTGAACTACTCAAATGTTCTACAAATCCAACTGAAGTACCTGCTAATATTATTAGGGCACAATGTCCAAGTGAATACAATAAAAGCATTCCTATACCTAAAGTTATATTAGCCTTACCTGCAACAAAGGTTAGTATAGCTGCCAATACTGGTGTAGCGCAAGGTGAAGACATAGCCCCACCTAAAATTCCTAATACAAAAGCTCCAAAAAAGCCTTTTCTAGTGCTTGGTACTTTGCAACTATTTTGAGACCTTCCTAAATTTATAACTCCTAAAAGTTGTAATCCACTTAATATCATTATAGCAGCCAATACTATATACCAAAGCCTTCCGGCTCCAGAAAAGAATCTTCCAAGTACTGCTGATAAAATTCCTGTTAAAGTGAATGTAAATATAATACCCAAACTAAATACTAGTGAATATTTAAATGCAACCTTTTTATCTTTTACTTTATTACCTTCCATATACCCAACAATTAAAGGTACTGAAGACAATACACAAGGACTAAATGAAGATACAATTCCTGCAACAAAAGATATAACAAGTGCAATCCAAACACTATTACTAATTATATTGTTAAAATTCGAAAGAAAACTATTCATCCACAACTACCCCCATGGAGTTAAATACCTTCTCTATGTCTTCTAGTGTAAGCATGCCTTCGTATCTACCCTTTATCTTTTTATCTTTATCAAGAAAAATAAATGTAGGCATAAGTCTTACTTTATATCTTTGTGCTAAATCATTATTTTCTGGTGATTCAATATTTACCTTTTTAACTTTAACCTTATCTCCATATTTATTATTAAATTCTTCTAAAATTGGTTCCATACGCCTACATGCAGGACATGTAGGTGACCCTAGCTCTAAAAGAACTGGTATATCACTATCTTTATCATCATCTGGGTTATATCTTTCAAAAGCTATACCTTTTTCTTCACCCTGGTTTTTAATATCATTTTTCTTAGATCCCTTAGCATAATATACACCAAACAGGGCTAAAGCAATTACAATTACTATTAAAAGTTTTATCCATCTTTTCAAATTAACACTTCCTTTCATATACCCTCATATGGTATATATTAAAGTAAAGTAATTACTATGTCAATTATTTTAAAAATATGATTGTGTCTTTACATTAGAAGGTCTTTTTATTTTATTATATTAAAAAGGTTAGTAAAAATGCATTAATCCATTTTTACTAACCTTTTAATTACTTTTTACAAGAATCTCTTTCTACTAATATATATGGAAGCTCAAAATGCTTTTGGTCTAGTTCTTTTTCTTTATTATTGACAAGTTTTATAAGCATTCTCATCGCTACAGACCCCATATCATACATTGGTTGAGATATAGTTGTAAGCTTTGGATAAAATATAGATGCTAAATATAAGTCATTAAAACCTACTACATCAATATCTTCTGGAACTAATATTCCTTTTGATCTTAGTGCATTTATAGCACCCATAGCTATCTCATCTGATGCACAAAATATAGCGTCTATATTTTCCCTTTCTATGAGCCTTTCGACTCCCTCATACCCTGTTTGAGCTTTTAAGTCCCCAAAATACGCCAAGTCCTCACTAAAGCTTAATTCACTTTCATCTATAGCCTCTTTATAGCCAAAGTACCTTAAACTCCAAGCGTTTTTAACATTTTTAGGTGTACCTATGTAAGCTATGTTCTTATTTCCTTTGTCTATAAGATACTTTGTAGCATCATAAGCAGCCTGTTTATTGTCTATGGTGACACTAGGAAGATTCCCTTCCTCATCCTTACTTTCTACAAGCACTGTAGAAAGTTCTAATTCTTTTATAAGATCTAAAATCTCTGGTTCAAGAGAAGTACTCATATACAATACTCCATCTATCATTTTTTCCTTTAGAACTCTTAAGTATTCCTTTTCCTTTTCTAAATCTGAATCTGAATTACAGAGCATTACGTTATAATCATATATGTTAGCAACATCCTCTGTACCTCTTACTATCTCTGGATAAAACTGATTAGATATGTCTGGTACTAATATCCCTATAGTTTTTGTTTTTTGTGTTTTCAAGCTCCTAGCTACTATATTGGGTCTATATGCTAATTTTTTTATAGCCTCTACCACTTTCTTTTTTGTGTCCTCGTTTACTACGTCTACATCGTTTAAAACTCTTGAAACGGTAGCAATTGATACTCCCGCTTCTCGAGCTACATCCTTAATTGAAGATGCCATATCTTTTCCTCCTCTTTTATAAAAAGCTATGCTTTCTTAATATGTAATGGATTATTCATAATTAATATTTTACACATATATTTAAATTTTAAAAATAAAGTTATATACTCCATAAATGAAATTTATTATTCGTAATACTATTAGTAAGATTTCAATCCAAATAACATTTTATTGTATTTATCAATATTATACCATATATTCTTATTATCCGTATTTTTTCATTTATAATACCACTTTATGAATTAAATAATCTGCAAGAGAATTAATTCTCTTGCAGATTAATTTTAATTATTACCATATTATATAGGTTAAATTCTTAATTTTAAAATTATAGGATAAATTATTTAGTGATAATTATAAATTTATTTATCTAACTACAGCAATGTCTAACTCTTCACCATTTATATTAAATGTATTATAATTAGCCTCTTCACTATATATTACATTTTGTGATAAGGTTTCTCGCTTTATTACATCCTCAAATTTCTTTACAACTAGAAGAAGTCTTTCATTGTTAGATACATATAGGCTTATCTTGTCTGCAACTTCAAATCCGCTTTCTTTTCTAATATTTTGGATTTTACTTATTATCTCTCTTAAATGACCTTCTTCTTTTAATTCTTCTGAAATAGTAGTATCTAAAACTACACCTATTTGTTCTTCACCTGCAAATGCAAAACCTTCAAGTCCTTGCATTGTCACTAATAAATTGTTAGAATCTAAAACTATTTCTGTTTCATTTACATTTATAGTTACAGTTCCCCCACTTTGTATTGTGCCTGCAAATTCCATTTGGTTTTTTGAAGCTATTTCTTTTTTTATTCCAGGTATAAGCTTACCATAAGGCTTACCAAGTACAGGTAAATTTGGTTTCAACTCAAAATTAACATATTCAGATAAGTCAGCCCCAAATTCCACTACCTTTATATTAAGCTCATCTTTTATGATACTTCCATAATATGTGGGTAAAGATGTAGTATTTATAAGCATCTTAGATAATGGCTGCCTATTTTTTATATTAGCACCATTTCTAGCACTTCTACCTAACTTCACTATCTTATATGCCATATCCATTTCTCTTTCAAGATTTTCATCTACTAATTGCTCATTATATTCTGGCCATGAGCAAAGGTGTAGACTTTCCTTAGCATCTTTGTCAAAGCTTACCACAAGATTTTGATATATTTCTTCTGTCATAAATGGAATAAATGGAGCTGATACTTTACATACTGTTACAAGTACATTATAAAGAGTCATATATGCTCCTATTTTATCATCTGTAAGATCTTCACTCCAATATCTAGACCTATTTCTTCTTACATACCAATTAGATAATTCATCTACAAACCCTTCTATAGCTAAAGCTGCTTGAGTTATCTTGTAACCTTCAAGGTTTACATCTACAGTTTTTACTAAGGTATTTAATTTAGATATTATCCATTTATCCATTATGTTTTCTGATTTAAAGTCTTTATATTCCATTGGATTAAACTGATCTATTTCCGCATATAAAACATAAAATGAATATACATTCCATAATGTACTAAGGAACTTTCTTTGAGCTTCTGCCACATCATCCTTTGAAAATCTTGTTGGAAGCCATGGTGCACTTGCAGTATAAAAATGCCACCTTGTAGCATCTGCTCCTTGGCTTTCTATAACCTCAACAGGATCCACAACATTTCCCTTATGTTTTGACATCTTTATTCCTTTTTTATCTAGAACGTGTCCTAGTACCACACTGTTTTCAAAAGGTATTTCATCGAACACAGCTGTTGATATAGCAATAAGTGTATAAAACCATCCTCTTGTTTGATCTACAGCCTCTGATATAAATTGTGCTGGGAAATTAGCTTCAAATAATTCTTTGTTTTCAAAAGGATAATGATGTTGTGCAAAAGGCATTGATCCAGAATCAAACCAGCAATCTATAACCTCGTGAGTCCTAATCATATCTTTCCCACAGTTTTCACATTTTAAATGTACATTATCTATATAAGGTTTATGAAGTTCTATGCCTTCTGGTACGTTTATACCTTTATTTTTTAACTCCTCAATACTTCCTATACATTCTCTATTACCACATTCACATTCCCATATTGGAAGAGGTGTTCCCCAGTATCTGTCCCTTGATATTCCCCAATCAATAACATTTTCTAAGAACTTACCCATTCTGCCTGTTCTTATATTATCTGGATGCCAATGTATTTTGTTATTATTTTCTATTAACTTTTCTCTTAAAGCAGTAGTTTTTACAAACCAGCTTTCTTTGGGATAATATAAAAGTGGTGTATCACATCTCCAACAATGTGGGTAAGAGTGAGTGAACTTTTCTGATTTAAATAACATTCCGTTTTCTTTCATGTATTCAAGTATTTTAGGATCAGCCTTCTTAACGAAAATTCCCTTCCAAGGTTCAACACAATCCATAAATTTACCTTCAGTATCAACCAAATTTATAAGTGGTAAGTTATAAGCCTTACATACCATGCTGTCATCTTCACCATAAGCAGGCGCTGTATGAACTATACCTGTACCATCGGTCAATGTTACAAAATCACCATGTATTATAAAGAATGCCTTTTCTTCTGGAGTATAGAACTTAAATAACTGTTCATATTCAAGTCCTAATATTTCTTCTCCCTTAAATTCCTTCACTAATTCATATTCTATATCTCCAATTACAGAGTGTATAAGATCCTTTGCTAATATATAATATTCTTCTCCAACCTTAATCTCAGCATAATTATACTTCTTATTTATAGCAAGAGCTACATTAGAAGGTAATGTCCAAGGAGTTGTTGTCCAAGCTAATATATATTTATTTTCTTCTCCCTTAACTTTAAACTTAGTTACTGCGGTAGACTCTTTTACATCTTTATAACCCTGTGCTACTTCATGAGATGATAAGCTAGTTCCACATCTTGGGCAGTAAGGCATTACCTTGTGACCTTTATATAAAAGATCCTTTTTCCACATCTGATTTAAAGCCCACCAAACTGACTCTATATAATTATTATCATAAGTCACATAAGGGCTATCCATATCTACCCAAAACCCTATTTTCTCGGACATTTCTTTCCACATACTTGAATATGTAAAAACGCTTTCCTTACATTCTTGTATAAACTTTTCTACTCCATACTCTTCGATACCTTGTTTACCAGTTATGCCTAGTTTCTTTTCTATTTCAAGTTCTACTGGAAGACCATGCGTATCCCAGCCAGCTTTTCTTAAAACCTTATACCCCTTCATAACCTTATATCTTGGAATAAGATCTTTCATAACTCTAGTTAAAACGTGACCTATATGTGGCTTACCATTTGCTGTTGGAGGTCCATCATAAAATGTGAAATACCTTCCATCTTCATTTAAATCAAAATTCTTTTGAATAACATCTTTTTCTTTCCAAAGTTTTAGTACACTCTTTTCCATGTCAACAAAACTTTTTGTTGGATCAATCTTTTTGTACATTTTAAATCTCCTTCCTATTTTATATATCTTTTATTTTAAATTTTATTTACTAAGTTATAAGCCTTTTAAAGTTAATACAAATAAAAAAACCCCATCCAACAGGACGAAGTTAAATTCGTTATACCACCTATAAAGGTTCGGCCAATAATATAAAATCAGCCAAAGTAACTCAAGTACATAAACAGATATCCCAAATCTAAAATTTAGTGATAGCTTCTTACTCATCTATATTTATGAAGATGAGCTTTTTAACAATACTCTATCCTTTAACGCAGGCTTACGAGCAAGCTTACTTTATATTTCTGCCGCCAACTCCTAGGTGATTTTCTTTAAGCTCTTCCTATGACTTCACACCTTCCGCCACTCTCTTTAAAGATTAAACTTAAATACTTTCCCTATTCATAGTTTTTAATTACCCCTAATTATATTGTAAGTTCCATGCATTGTCAATCACAATATTGTGAATATAGAATTATAATTGATTTTATGCTATAATTTGTTACAAGTTTACAAAGATCTTAACTCATGTCCAAATATTATATAACTTATAAAATCAATATTAAAGGAGGATATTACATGTCTAATTCTTTTGGTGTCTTAAATATAATAATAATGATCTCTCTTGTCAGTCTATTTTTTATGCAATTATCCCAATACATAAAAACTAATAAAAAACATGATATCAAGACTCATAAAATACTATATTATATTCCTAATAGTGGTGCTACAAAAACTTTAAGCATGGTGTTTCCAATCCTTATTATAGTATCGTTTATAATGCCTCTTATAAATGGAGAAGTAAATATTTATAGGGTAGCATTCTCAATATTTATGCTCTTTTACTCAGTATTTATGTATATGACCTTAGATATGAACCTTGTAATAACAGCAAGTGGTATTGGTGTAAAGCCTTCCTTTTTAAACATTTATCTGCAATTTATAGATTGGAAGGATATTGTTCAATGGAACCTTAAAAAAGATAAAAAAGATAATGATGTTTTCTTTTTGCAATTTAAACATAGAGGAACTAATAGTGGCCTTGAGCGAAAAGTAAAAGACCATAAAGATGAATTAAGTAAGTTAATGTCAAAGTATGCTCCACGTAAATCCAAAATGATTAAATAATTTTTTAATTATTACTTCTAAGTTTTAAATATTACATTTTAAAACTTAGAAGTTCTTTACTTTAAAATTAAATATTTGCAACACCTTTAATATACTTTAAATTGCCTCTTCTAAAAACATATCCTTCAAACACTTCAAAGATTCAACAGTCTTAAATGAACTTAAATGTTCATCCTTTAACACCACATTATCATATGACCACTCAAAAAGACCAGGTATATAAACAGCTTTTATACCTGCCTCTACAGCTGGCATTATATCTGACTTCATAGAATTTCCAATCATCCATGTATTTTGCTTATCTAATCTTTCCTTTTTTATTATACCTTCTAAAACCTGAGCATTTTTATGAGGAGTTACAAATATTCTTTCTTCAAAATAATGGCCAATATTAACTCTCTCAACTTTCCTTTTTTGTATAATAGGATTTCCTGCAGTATATAGGTATAAATTATGACCCTGTTCTTTTAAACAATTAAGCACATCTATCATAAAAGGATAACACTCTAAATCTTTTGCATATGCGCTTTCACCTATTTCATTAATCCACTGTTCTTCCTTTTTATCTTTATTTCTTCCTGTCTTTTTTGAAAAATAACAATAAGTATCTATAAGCGACGTAGAAAAATGCGTATCAGCAAAACCTTCTCTTACAACTCTTTCAATATCTATTTCTTGTTGTTTACTCTTTATTTCCAAAAACCCTATGTTATATTCACTAAACCAATTATTCATATTACTGCAAAAGGCATCTACAGCCTTATGAAAGTATTTGTTACAATGAATAAGAGTATCATCTAAATCAAAAATAATGGTCTGTTTCACAAAAACCTCTCCTAACATAAAAATTAATAGTACATAAATTATGATACATTATATCTTTAAAAATTGCATCTATTGTAAGTTTAAATAATAGATTATAGTTTACCTAATACTACAAATTAAGATAGGCTTTATATATAATAAAGCCTATCTTAATTACATTGAATTAAAACAAAGTTACTTAAATAACCATTCCTTATTATGAGAAAGCTCCAACTGCAAATGTGATGGCTATTATTATCAATATAACTCCACCAATCCTTGTTATATTTATAAAAAAGTCACTTGGCTCTTCCTCTTTTTTACGCTCATTTTTATTACCCAGCATAAGCATTCTTTTAGGGAATATAGCCTCTAAAATCCCAATAGTTAGCATAAGTAAAAAGATAATCACCATAAAAAAACTCCTTTTTAAATTACTCCTTTCATGACTTTCTGTGTCTTTTAATACTCATTATTATTATATGGTGAATAGTAATAATTGGGCAGAATTTTCAAAAAGAATGTTATATATTTTAACTTCAGATTATTTACCCGAGTATTTTTCTAATAATACTTCTATCTTTGGTGTACACCTTCTACCACCACACGGCCCTGATCCTGCTCCTGTAGCTTTTTGAACTTCTTCTACTGTTGTAGCACCACTTTTTATTGCTTCTTTCATCTTAGACCTAGGTATGGCCTTACATAAACAAACCTTAGTTAGTTTATCCATTATTTCCTCGCTAGCATTATTCTCCATTTACAATCCTTCCTTTCACTTATAAATTATTTCTTAGATTCTTCTATCTTTTCTGATAGCTCATTTAGATATGTCCATCTATCATATTTTTCTTCAAGTTCTTTTTCTAAAAGCGACTTTTCATTTAAGACTTCTTGTAATTTAACAAAATCTGTAGATACCTTTTCTACTTGTTTATTAAGTTTATCTATCTTAACCTCAAGACTTTCAATGTATTCATCTATTTCTTGAAACTCTTTTTGTTCCTTAAACGAAAACTTTAATGGCTTTTCGCTATTTGCCTTTTTGTCTTCATATTCTCTATCCTTAGAATTAACTTCTTTAGAAGCTTTTGATTCTTCTATATAGCTTTCTTTCATACGTTCCATAAAGTCACTATAATTTCCATGATGCTGAGATATCATACCTGGTGATTCAAATGCAAATATCTTATTACATATCCTATCTAAAAAGTACCTATCATGTGATACAGTTATTATAGATCCATCAAACTTATCTAAATAATCTTCTAATATGGTTAATGTAGAAATATCTAAATCATTAGTAGGTTCGTCAAGTATTAATATGTTTGGTGATCCCATAAGTACTCGTAGTAGGTATAATCTTCTCTTTTCGCCACCAGAAAGTTTAGATATAGGTGTCCATTGCATATCTTTTGTAAATAAAAACTTTTCTAACATTTGTGATGCTGTAATCTTCCCTCCATCAGCTAAAGGTAGGTATTCAGCAACTTCTTTCATATATTCTATGACCCTCATATCCTCTTCCATATACTTATTCTCTTGAGAAAAGAATCCTATCTTCACGGTTTCTCCTATATCTAAAGTTCCACTGTCATACTCAATTTCTCCAGATATAATTTTCATTAATGTGGATTTACCTATACCGTTATCTCCAACTATTCCTATTCTGTCTTCTCTTAATAAGATATAACTAAAGTCTTTTATATAACTTATTCCTTTATAAGACTTATTTAAATCTTTCATTTCTATTATCTTTTTTCCAAGTCTGCTACTTAAAACAGAAATGTCCATTTTGTCTTCTTTTATATCTATACTTTGTTCTCCTAGCTTTTCAAACCTATCTATTCTAGCCTTTTGCTTGGTACTTCTGGCTTTTGCTCCCCTTTTTATCCAAGCAAGCTCCTTTTCATATAACTTTTCTCTTTTATTTTCACTAGAAATTTCCATGCTTTGTCTTTCTATCTTTTTTTCAAGAAATACGCTGTAATTACCAGAATAACTATATAATTTTCCTTTATCTATTTCTAAAATCCTATTAGTAACCCTATCTAAAAAGTACCTATCATGTGTTATCATTATAAGAGAGCCTCTTCTAGTATTTAAATACTGTTCAAGCCACTCTATAGTCTTATTGTCCATATGATTTGTAGGCTCATCTAAAATCAAAAGCTCACATGGTGTTATAAGTGCTGAAGCTAATGCGATTCTCTTTTTCTGTCCCCCAGATAGTGTACCGACTTTAGCATCAAAGTCTTCTATTCCTAGTTTTGTAAGAATAGTTTTAGCTTCACTTTCTAAATCCCAGGCATTTAAAGAATCTATATCAGCTTGTAATTTTATCAGTTTATTATTTAATTCATAAGTCTCACCCTGATCTTTTGACTTTTCTACAAGCTTTAAGGTGTTTTCATAGTCTCTTAAAAGTTTCATTTCAGAAGATTCCCCTTTAAATACTTGTTCTATAACCTTAGCTTCACTGTAAAACTCTGGTGATTGATGAAGATATTCTATTTTAACTTTATTCCCTTTTATTATATTACCTTCATCGGGAACTTCAATACCTGATATTATCTTTAAAAGAGTGGATTTACCTGATCCATTAACTCCAATAAGCCCTATCTTTTCACCTTGATTTATTCCTAAAGATATATTATCTAAAAGACTTTTGTCACTATAACTTTTACTTATGTTTTCTAAAGATATAAGATTCATATAAATCTCCTCTCAACTATTAAATTAAATGTTTAATATACACATTATATGATAGCATAATACTTTTTTATTTCCTAACAATTTAGCTACTTAATGCATTTAATACAATAAGGAGAGGTGAGTTACAATGTATAATCTAAATTGTCTTAGTCCTAATGATCTTATTATACTTTCTGCGGCCATATCGACTGAACTTTCGAAAGGTAAGACTGCTGATGAACTAAATGTACTAGGTAACCTTATAGTTGCTATAGGTAGCTTATTATTAACTTCTGCTGCTCAAAAGCAAAACCTCAATTCAAAAGATAAGTGACTATAAATAACAAAAGAATGTCCCACTCACTAGGACATTCTTTTGTTATTATTTATATCTTAATAATTATAATTCTAAAAGTCTTATCCATACTAAATGGTGATAATACCATTACGAACTATATTTTAAATTTATTTAATTACACCATCTTTATATTCAGGAACTATTTTTATAATATCCTTTTTTATACAATATTCTAAATCTTTATTTAGCTCTAAACTTTTTAAAACATTATAATGTGTTGCATATTTAACAAAACTATATATGTCTTTATTATTTTTATAAACGTAGTCAGCTGTTTTTGCTATATCTGATACCTCAGCACTACCTTCGTTTAATATATAATTTATCATGTACCCTGCGCAAATAAAGTCATCCATGGAAAACTGACCTTTAGTACCTGAATTTACAAAAACTACATCTCTATTCTCTTCTATAATCTTTTTTGCTACATACTTTGCATTAAGCATAGCACCTATGTATATAGACTTTGCAGAGCTACAACCTTTAATGGCTCTAGTTCCGTTTGATGTTGTAAGTATTACAATCTTACCATCTACCACTTCTTTATTATAGTCTAAAGGGGAATTAGAAAAATCAAAACCTTCTATTTTAAGAGCTTCTCTCTCTCCTCCTAAAATATAATCTTTTCTATTATGTTTTGATACTTCAAAAGCTTCTTCAACAGTTAAAACAGGAATAACCTCACTGCAACCATTCTTTAAAGCAGTAATTATAACAGATGTAGCCCTTAGTATATCAATAACTACTACTGTTTTCCCTTCTATAATCTTATCTTTTATATAATCCGCTGAAATTATTAAATCTATTTTCATCCTATATACCCTCCTTCCACATAAGAAAAGCTATCATAAATATTGTGGCATCTTTAAAGCTTCTTATATCATATCCAGTATCTTTATATATCTTATCTAATCTATATATCAAAGTATTTCTATGTATATATAATTTTTTTGCTGCATCACTTATGTTTAAATCTGATTTTATAAATTCTTCTACAGTATTTAGCATCTCACTATCAAAGCTTTCAAATTTATCTTTAAACCTTTTTATAAATTCATGTTTTAATGAATCTGATATATTATAAACTACCTTTTCAAAATCCATGTTGCTAAAATCATAAATTTCACCCTTTATTCCAAACTTCTTCCCAATTATAATAGCATCTTTAGCTGATTTATAGCCTTCTAATATATCTTTTAATTCATACTTAATACTAGAATAACTTATATAGCATCTACAATAAAGATTTGATATTATAGCTTCTCTTATACTTTCAGCATGTTCTTTTATATCTTCAAAAATACCTATCAATACTATAGTTTCACCAAATATTAAAGATGCAATATCATCTTCGATATACATTTGCCTTATTATATTAAGGGCCTCATATTTACTACCCTCTACACTTATTACCATCAGATTAAATCCTTTTAAAAGAAAAGGAAAGTGTCTTTCAACTCTTTCCTCTAAAAAAGGCTTGCCCTCTAAAACGTCACTTAAAACTTGATCTCTTATAGAAAATAACTCGCTATACTTATTTTCTATATAGTATTTTAATAAGGGTGTGCACATTTCATATCTTTTACTAACCATTAATGTAGCCTTTTGTCTTCCAAGTTCAATAACAGTTTCTACTAAGTCTTTATCTGATGAACTATATTCCTTTTCATATATAACCTTTCCATCCATCCAGGTTAACATAAAAGGTATTGATGAATTTAAACTTAATTCTTTAAGAAAGGTTTGAAAGTTGTACATCTATTAAAGGCCTCCTAAATTATAGTATAGTAATTTCACTTTCTTTATCAAATATATGAATCTTATCCTCATCTAAAGCAATTCTTATAACTTCATCTAATTTAACCTTAGAACTTCCATTAACTCTTGCAACAAAATTTGACCTTTCTTTAGATAAGTATATATATGTTTCAGCTCCCATAAGTTCTGTAACTTCTACCTTAGCATTTATTATAGCATCTTTGTGCAAACTTATAAAATCTTCGCTGTCATCTAAGTCTTCTGGTCTAATACCTAAAATAACTTCTTTGCCTACATATCCTTTTTCTTTTAAAAACGTAGCCTTATCTTTTGGTAGTAATATCTTATCTTCTTCAAAGGAAGCAAATACATCTCCGTCCTCTTCAAAAAGCTTAGAATCTATTAAGTTCATCTGTGGACTTCCTATGAATCCTGCAACAAATACATTTTTGGGATGGTCATAAATGTTTTGAGGACTATCCACTTGTTGTATCAGCCCCTCTTTCATAACTACAATCCTAGTTCCCATAGTCATCGCTTCTGTCTGATCATGAGTTACATATACAAATGTAGTTTGTAATCTCTTGTGAAGCTTTGATATTTCAGTTCTCATTTGAACTCTAAGCTTTGCATCAAGATTTGATAGAGGCTCATCCATTAAGAATACCTTAGGTTCCCTAACAATAGCTCTTCCAAGTGCAACTCTTTGTCTTTGACCTCCTGATAATGCCTTTGGTTTTCTTTCTAACAAATGTTCTATATCTAAAACTCTAGCTGCTTCTCTTACCTTTTTTTCTATTAAATCCTTGTCCATCTTTCTTAGTTTAAGCCCAAAAGCCATGTTATCATATACGGTCATATGTGGATATAGTGCATAGTTTTGAAAAACCATAGCTATATCCCTATCTTTAGGGGCTACATCGTTTACTATCTTATCTCCTATGTATAACTCCCCTTTAGATATTTCTTCAAGCCCTGCTATCATTCTTAGTGTAGTTGATTTACCACAACCTGATGGTCCTACAAATACTATAAATTCTTTATCTTCTATTTCTAAGTTAAAATCCTTTACTGCTGTAACATCTCCTGGATACACCTTATATATATTTTTCAATGATAAATTAGCCATATTTAATCCCTCCAAATAAATCTTATTAACTATATCTTAACTTCTAATACAGATTAAATCTATTTGCAAAAGTACCAAATCTATTGAAGTGTATTTGTAGAATAATACAACCCTTGATATATATCTTCTCTTTCAAGATAAGCATCTATAGAATTAAGTATCTCCCATTTTTTTAAACTCCACATAGGCCCCACTAATAAGTCACGTGGTGAATCTCCTGTTAACCTATGTATTACCACTGATTCTGGTAATATCGCTATAGACTCTGATACAAGCCTTACGTATTGTTCCATATTAAGAAATTCCAATCCCCCACTTTCATAAAGCTTTAAAAGCTCAGTATCCTTCATAAGGTGCAAAAGATGAAACTTTATACCTTGTATATCTAATGCAGATATATATCTTATTGTGTTTAACATGTCTTCTTCTGTTTCACTCGGTAATCCAAATATAGTATGAACGACTACATCTATACCCTTTTCACGAAGTCTTTTTATAGCACCTTCGAAAACCTCAAGATTATATCCTCTATTTATTCTTTTTGCTGTTTCATCTTTACTTGTCTGTAACCCAAGCTCTACCCATAAATAAGTTTCTTTACTCATTTCTTCTAAAAGAGAAATCACATCATCATCTAAGCAGTCTGGCCTTGTAGCAATAGCAAGCCCTACTACACCCTCTTCCTTTAGAGCTTCTTTATACTTATTTCTTAATATATCTATAGGTGCATAAGTATTAGTATATGCTTGAAAATATGCTATATACTTACCCTTAGCCCACTTTTTATTCATAATAGCCTTAACGTCTTCAAATTGATTTGATATGGAAAGTCGTCTATCACCTGCAAAGTCTCCAGATCCTCTTTCACTGCAAAATATGCATCCACCAGAGCTTATCTTTCCATCTCTGTTTGGGCAAGAAAACCCACCATCTATAGAAATCTTAAAAACCTTTTCTCCAAATTTATTTCTTAAAAAACAATTCAAATTATTGTACCTTTTACCAGCCCAATTTTTTTGCATATGTCCCCCTTAATTTTTTGAAATATATATTGTTCACAATATTAGACTTTAATAAACTTATTAAATAAAACCCATATACTTTATCTACTAATTTCCACTTAAAATTATATCACATTTTAATAAGTTTCATATCCTTAAACTCTATCTTCCATCTTCCTTGTTTTTCTCTATCTTTACTTTCTTTTGCTGACACATCAAATATCATTCCATCTTTATCAAAAGAATAAAAGGTAACATTAAACCCTTCTATTGGAAATTCCTTTTCTAAATCTATGTCTAATAAGTTTCCTTTATCTACATTATACACCCTTACACCTGTACCCTTATCTTTTACCTCATATTGTGTCATAAAATACTTTTCATCTAAAGAAAAACATAAATTTTTAATCATAGTGTCTTTTAAAATATCTAGAGAAAGTATCTCTTTCCCAACAGGTATTTCACGTACCTTAACCTTATTAGAATCCTTATTTCCTCCATTTCCCCCATCTGTTTGCTCACTTGAATTTTCTCCTTGCACCATAAGACTATCATCTAATTTTACAATTGAAATAAATGAATCTTTATCATAAGTCGTAATAGCAACCCTATCCCCAGAAAAAGAAAAAGCTATTGTTCCAAAATTAGTCTTTGGTACAGATATCTTTATCATATTTCCTTTATCATTTTTAGAAAATCCATATTGAGGTATCCCTGATTTATCTATTAATAAATTAGTTTTAACATTCTCTTTATTTCTTATTCTAATTTCATCATCTTCATAAAATGCTTCTTTTTCTGTTATAACATTTATATCAGATATCTTATATTCATCTGTGTCTTCTTTAATTACCTTTATATTATAGCTGTCTAAATTAGCTCTAGAATCTACATTAGATACTCTACTAACTTTAGCTTTTATAACCAACGACTCCTTTAATTCATTAGAATCCTCAAGACTATATCCAGATATATTTATATCAGGAGATATAAACTCTAAAGATTTATCCCGCATCTTTTCAACAGATAGTTTTTTTGCAGTATTTATATCGCCTTTACTTATAGCCTCCAAATAATTTTTTACTGTTTGTGTTGCAATCTTACTATTGAATTTATCCTCTTGTTTTTCATTGGATTCTTTCTTAATATCACTGCCTTTGCAACTTATAATAATTGCTGACATCAACATTACTAATATAAAATACAATGTTCTTTTCACAATACCACCTCTATTTCATAGCCTTTTGTATAATTTATCTTTCCCTCTTTTCAAAAATTAAATCTTCAATGTTAGAATTATAAGCATTTTAAATAAATTTCTATATATATTTATATAGAAAACATTATTAAGGATGGGAGAACCTTGAAAAAAGAATTAAGAGAAGTCTATCAAATAGCCACAGTTTTTATAGGTACTATAGTAGGAGCTGGTCTAGCTTCTGGGAAAGAAATAACTCAATTTTTCACATCTTACGGATATAAAAGTTTTATGGGTATATTAATTTGTGGTATTGTGTATATTTTTATAGGGTCACTTATATCTGACATAAGTTTAAAATATAATTTAAAATCTTATAATGACCTTATTCGAACAGTAAGTCCTGGCTTTTTAGGTATGGTAACAGATATAGTAACAGGATTTTTTCTACTAAGTGGAAGTTCTATAATACTTGCTGGAAGTGGAGCTCTTATACATCAATATTTTGGAATTTCTAACTGGATAGGAACTATTCTTATGGTTATCTTATCTATACTTATATTGTTAAAAGATACCGATGGCCTAATCAAAATAAATTCATTTATAGTTCCTTCATTAGTTACTGTTATAGTTATAACTTTTTTACTTTACATTTTGTTTTATTCAAATTATAAAACCATTGTATACGATCTAAAAATGGTTTCGTTTGAAAAAAGGCCTTGGATTATATCTTGTTTGCTTTATTGTGGATTTAACCTTTTAAGTTGTAGTGGTGTCCTTGTGCCTTTAAGTAGAGAAATTAAAAATAAATCTAGTATGAGAAGAGGAATACTCCTAGGATCTATTGTTCTTACTGTACTGTGTTTATTTTTAAATATTATGCTTATGCTTAACAAACCATATATATATCAATATGAAATACCCCTTTTATATATAGCCAATAGATTTGGTAAGCCACTCCAAATTATGATTCTCATAATAATTTGGTTTGAAATGTTCTCAACAGAAGTTTCAAATATATATAGTATATCTAAAACCTTAGAACAAAAATTCAATATACCCTTTAATAATTGTATCTTTCTTGTAATGCTTATAGCAATTCCTATATCTAAAATAGGATTTTCAAAATTAATAACAATTCTTTATCCTGCTTTTGGAGTAATAAGTCTTATATTTATAGGGCAGCTTATTTATTTTAGTATAAAACCCATTAAGCTTAAAAAATATTAGTAAAATAATCTTATAAAGATATACTTTAAAAATGGTATAATATTTATATATATAATTTAATAAGGTGGTTTTACTTATGTTATCGATGTTAAATGAATGTAAACTATGCCCTAGGGAGTGTAGTGTAAATAGATTAAATGGTGAACTTGGATTTTGTAAATCTAGTGATAAAGTTATTATTTCAAGAGCAGCCCTTCATCTTTTTGAAGAACCTTGTATTTCAGGAACTAAAGGTTCTGGCACAGTGTTTTTTTCTAATTGCAATTTAAATTGTGTATTTTGTCAAAATTACTGCATAAGTCAAGAGGGTTTAGGTATGGAAGTTTCTATAGAAAGATTGTCTAATATATTTCTAGAACTTCAAGAAAAGGGTGCGAGTAACATAAACTTAGTCACTCCAACTCACTATGTACCACAAATAATAGAATCATTAATCTTAGCTAAATCTAAAGGGCTATCTATTCCTATACTTTATAACTCTAACGGATATGATAGCCTAGACACTATAAATGCTTTAAATGGGTATATAGATGTATATCTTCCTGACTTAAAATATTTTAATTCTAAGTATTCATTAAGATATTCAAAATCAAAGGATTATTTTGAAAAAGCCTCTATTGCTATTAAAGAAATGTACAATCAAGTAGGAAAGATTAAATTTTACGAAAGTGGTTTAGTGCAAAAAGGTGTTATAATTAGACATTTAATGCTTCCAGGGCTTTTATTTGATTCTAAAAAGATTATAGATTTTATTTATAAGTCCTTTAAAGATGATGTATACATAAGTATTATGAATCAATATACACCTATGTTTAAAGCATCAGATTATGAGGAAATAAACAAGCCCCTAAAGACTTCACACTATGACGCCCTCATAAACTATGCTCTAGATTTAGGGGTTACTAATGCCTTTATTCAAGACTCTGGATCAGATTCTAAAGAATTTATTCCAGATTTTAAAAGCTTTATAGGCCTTTAATACTTTAAACATCAATTTTAATAATTAAAAAGCAAAAAAGGTACATGGATTAATTCATGTACCTTTTGGCTCTTTTTGTATATAATATAAACCTTATATATTATACTTTTCTAGGTCTTTTCCAAAGTTTTCAGTTATTATCTTAAAGTTAGATATGTTTCCTATAAGATTTTGAAGCTCTTCAGTATAATTTAATACACTAGCACTTACTTCTTCTGAAGAAGCTGAGTTTTCTTCTGCTATAGCTGCTAAAGTTTCAATAGTATTATAAAGATTTGCTATAGACTCTGCTTCATTATTTAGTTCATTAATAGTTTTTATCATAGACTTTGAAACAATTTGTATAGACTTCGTTGCCTCATAGCTTATGTCTTTTACTTCTCCTAAACTTTTTGATTCATTTTCTAATATATAATATTGTCCATCGATATTATCTACAAGAAGTTTTATATCATCTACAAATTCATCTAAGTTAACATTTATTTCTTTTACTGCTCCCTTAGATTGTTCTGCTAGCTTTCTTATAGATTCTGCAACCACTGCAAATCCTCTTCCTTGCTCACCAGCTCTTGCAGCTTCAATAGAAGCATTAAGTGCTAGTAAATTCGTTTGTTCAGCTATACCTGAAACTATAGATACAATGCTTGTTATATCCTTTGCCTTAGTTTGTAGTTTGTCTCCTTTGTCTTTAACATCTAAAAAGCTTTTTAAAGACTGAAGAATTTTACTGCTAGTATTTTCTATATTGCTATAGCTGTTATTAATCTTTTCTAATGCCTTTTCAAGTTCTAATTTATTATTATTTTCATTATCAACTATAGTCTTTAATGATTCTATATCTTCATTTAACTTTAGGGCAGCATCTTCTGTATTTTCTGCCTGTGACACAGCTCCATTTGCTACTTGCTCCACTACTTGACTTATTTCTTCTGATGTATGACTCATGGCATCAGATATCTTATTTATACTTTCAACGAAGGTATTCATTTCATCTGTTATACCCTTAAACTGTGTAAGATCAGCTTTCATACCCTTCTTGTAACCTTTTATAAGTCCAAATATATCTTCAAAAAAGTCATTAGTAACTATATTGCTTTCATAATTATACGTTCCTGATGCTATTTTCTTTAATTCTTCCTCAATCATAGTCTTTGGCATATTAAGCAAGGTCACACCAACACCTGTAAATATTCCTGACAATAGACCTAAAATCAAAGCCTTAAAGCTAACCCCGACTAAAGGAAGTGCCACTAAAGTAGTTGTAATAAATGTGAATATTCCAGCTTTAACTGAAAGGTTTTTAATAAAACCAAAAGATAACAAGTTATTCCAAAAGTATTTCTTTTTATAATATATATTTTTTGGAAATATCATTTTTAATTTTAATGAATTGCTTGTCCTTTCAATCTCTTCATATTTAACATCTTCTTTAAAAAATTCATTACATCCCTCAGTAAGACCTAAAAAATAGTCAAACATTCCTCTTTCTGATTTATAAAAAAATATAGCTTCTCTTTGTGATATAGGCTCTATGGTTACCAATGGTGGCTTAGCCCCTTTAAACTTTTTAGTCATTACTACATGAATATCAAACAAAGACTTTAAGAATGAATACATGTTTTCTTGCTGGAAAAATGCGGGATAGTCTCTGTAAAAAGCCTTTAAGTTATCTTTTCCGATTATCCGCCAAAGTTCTTTAACTTCTAGGTTATTATTTACAGCTATATTAGATATCACCTTTTTAATATCATTATCATCAACATTTTCTATAGGTGTAAAAATTTTAGTAGCGGACCATCCGGAATCCTCCATGGCCTTATCTACTGTAGTATTGCCATAAAGTCTTCTGCAAGTTTTCATCCAAGTTGATACTACCGTTCCCTTCACCTTTATACTCCCTTTCTTATGTAAACTTAGTTTAAGTATGTTTATTAATCTGTATTTTTATTTTAACTCATATTTGTTATAAAGTATAATCTTTATTTATTATATTTCCTATCATTAAATATTTTCTATTCTTCTTAAATAAGAATAGAATCCCTTTATCAAGTGATTCTTAGACTCAGGTGGAGTTTGCTTATAAGGAATACATCTCTCCATCTGAGTCTTAGAAGAACTTATCCAGGGGTGTAGCAGCCGTCATCCCCCACCTTGAAGAGGATAGGGGTGTTACGGATGGTAGACATCGGATAAAATGAAAAGGAATTTCTAAAAGACCTTATATGCCCTTTAAAAACTCCTTTTGATCTTATAACTTATATTAACCCATCAGTGTATCTCACGCTTGGCATGTGCTCTTTATTATATCCCTCACAGGTGGTAGGTGGAAAAAATGTACGTCCTGTATTTCCTACACTTGATCTTAACTCACTTATCTTTGTTACCGCCACATAAATATCTGATATCTTATACCAAGTTGGATAGTCTACTATTCCTGTAGCTGGTAATCCAAATACACTTTGAAATTGCCTTACTGCCTCTTTTGTAGCTTCACCATATACACCATCTACAGCTTGTTTGTTTATAGCTGGATAATTTTGTGCTATCCTATTTAAATATGTTTGAATAGACCTAACTGGAGCCCCTCTAGATCCTATAGTTAAAACACGTCCAGGATAAGAGGATGGTATTCCTTGAACGAATTCTGCCGTAGTAAGAATTATATCACTTCCATAAAAGTTAGTTAATATTTCATAGGGGGTTTTTCCGCTATCCCCTAAATTTTTACTACCCCATTGTGTGAGCCACCCTGGGCACTGAACATTGAAGCCATCACAGTATTGTGTTAGCAAAGGTTGTTTCGCCCCAATTCTTTGTACATAAGTAGAAAATATCTCATCTACTATTCTATTTATATTATCATAAATATTTCTTCCATAATTAAAAGCTTGATCAAAAGCTGTTGAATTGGTTATTTGAAATCCTTTGCCTTTTCCTCTATACCATTCCGTATATACTCTATTTAAAGAAAAAGATATCATGCAATATATATTTGCCCTTAAAGTACTTTCAGACCAGGTTGAAAATACCTCACTAGAAGCTACATTTTTAATATAATCCTTAAATCTTACAGTATAATTGGGCGCCGTAGTGTCATCAGGTACTCCTCCGTGCACTACTATATATTCCGGTATAACAGGACTTGGAAGAACTACAAACCCACTAGGTGGAGGCGGTAATGGTTTGTCAGGATCTTCTGGTATTTTAGGTGGAAAGTCACCAACCAAAGTATTAGGTGGAATTACTATAAGTCTTTCAGTTTGACGACTATTTCTACTGGGTGGAACCATACTAACCTGTTGAAGTGCTACCCTATCAGGGTAAACTTGGCATCCTTTTATAAATACAGGTTTAAACCCTTCAGCCTCAACATTTATATCCACAAAACTGTATGGAAGTTTGTCTGATGGTCTCATTGAATTTTCTATAGGTGGAGTTTTGACATCTATCTCCGCAGTGAACCCTGAAGAATCAGACGTTAAAACTACACTTTGTCTTCTTAACCTCTCCTCTCCCACCTCAACTATTGTAACCTTCGCCTTTTCTATAGGTATATAACTTTCCTCTTTAAATATTTGAACTTGAACCCTACCTTTTTCAGCCATAAATATGCCCCTTATAATAATAATCTTTATATAGATTATGAATCCTTAGGTTTTATTGTTACTCCATTTTATTTGTTTAATGGCATCCTTATAAATAAGTCGCCTAATTTACTTTCTATAAAATCTTTGTTTTGCACCTTATTAGTATCTTCGAAATATATACTTCGTATATTTTCAAATAATCCTTGCAGACTTAACATGCCATATCCAAACTCCGGATTAGGGTATTTATCTCCAGGTCTTTTTTTAGTTCCTCGTATGAGATAGGTCTTCATCTTAGGTGCATAAATAGTAGGGTCTTTTCCTTCAACTACACCCCATTGAAATAGTAGGGCACATGCACCAGCTAAAACTGCAGTAGCAGCACTGCTTCCACTAACTATAGTTTCTCCACCTCCAACCTTTGTGGTCTTTACATTTATTCCTCCGGTAGTTAAATCTGGCTTTATCCTATCATCTCTTGTGTATCCTCTTCCAGAAGATGCTACATATGAATTATTATTTTGATTGTAATAAGATGTAGTTATTATGCTTCTGCTAGTAGACGGAACCATTAAAGTTATGAATTGATTTGGAGTTAAGAACCTAGTATCACCTTTTAATAGATCTCTTTGAGGCAACCATGCATTATATCTGCCACTTACTATATAATCACCAAAAAGTTTAAATTGCCATATTCCTTCTCTTACATCTTCAATTTTTACCCTTATAAGTTCATCACCTGTAAGTTCCTCTGGAAAATAATATTCTATAAATACCTTACTCCCCTCAAACACTAATTCTATTTCTTCCCCTTTCTTAAGTTTTGCTGGCACCTTTTCTATTACTTCACCTGATGGAGAAATCACTCCTATGGATACCTTATCCGGCTTATCTATCCATATTTCAAAAGCCAAGTTTCTTTGCTGCTTTGATATTTTAACCTCTAAGGTTTTAACTTCTCCTGTATTTTGAAACATACCCGAGGCATGAAGATCTTCATCCCCTTGATTTCCTGTTCCGCTAACCACTACCACTCCTCTTATTCTTGATACCTCATCAATATATCTTTCTATAATGCTATTACCATCATGAGCACCCGCATTAGTACCTACGGATATATATATAACCAAGGGCTTATTTAGCCTACTTGCAAGCTGACTTAAATACTTTATAGCCATTATAACGTCTGTATTGTTATATGCCACCCTATCTTTTCCACTTGTATCTTTAGATAAATCTAATCCTATAGCTGGTTTTAACTTTACTACAGCAAATTCGCATCCTGGGGCTGCGCCTTTTAATTCAGGATTTCTTCCTCTTCCACCTAAAATACCAGCCATACTAGTACCATGACCTATATCATCCTTACTAGGTACTATTTTATAAGGATTGTCACCATTTTCCATTGCTTTTATCGCCTGATTTATTTCTTCTTTATTAAATTCTACTCCATAACTAAATCCTAAAGGTTTAGATCCGTTAGTTAAGGTTTGATCCCATATATAATTTATTCTAGTAGTATCATCTTCGTAAATAAATTCTTTATTCAAATAGTCTATACCAGTATCTATAGTTCCAACTAGAACACCGTATCCATCAAGTGGTAAATAAGGATGATTGTGAAACTGTGGTATATCAGCTGCTTCTATAGGAGATACCTCAGATAATGTATATAAACTAGTATCTTCTTTATATACTATATTGGTTATGCCTTTTAATATCTTGCTTTCCATATCACCCTTCACTGATATTACCGCAAAGCTTTCATCTAAAACAAAAGCACAAACATCACTTATCTTTTCTAAACTCTTCACAATGTCACCATCATATTCAACTAGGTAATTATTATAATCTGGATTTAAATAAAGACTTCCACAATCTACACGCAAAGACTCCATGATAAAACCTTCCTCCCCTCTTAAAGATGTAGCTAAATCTAAAGATAACTTTCCACAAACCTCACCATATCCAAAACTATAATTAGGATAAACTAGTGTAGTCCTATTCCTCCTTGCACCTTTTAATAGAAAATATTTAAGCCTTTGACCAAATAACAAAGAATCATTTCCATCTATAATACCCCACTCCATAAGTAAAGCAGCTATACCTGAAACAAAAGGCGTTGCCATAGATGTACCTGTTTTACTATCATAACCACCTCCAGGAGATGCAGAAATTATATTTTCACCAGGGGCCACTAAGTCTGGTTTAGTTTCTCCTATTACATCCTTACCCCTTCCTGAGAACCCCGATATATTCATAGTAGAATAATTATAACTTCCAACAGATACTACATTACTTACCGTAGCTGGTATACCCAAAGTATTAGTTATACTAGGTTGCAAAAACTTAGTTTTAGGATTTAATCCTTCTGAAATAGGAAGCCACATATCATATCTTCCTCTATAATCATTCTCTAAAGTTATGTTTATATTCCATGTACCTTCAATTAAAGACTTCCCTTCTAAAGCTAAAATACTTATTATAATCTCTCCATTTATGTCAAAAGGCCTTGGGCCAGTGTAATATATTATTGCCTTGTTCGAATCAACATTATTCTCAGTACTACCTTGAACTACTGTGTTTTTACCTGTAGTCTTCCCTGAAGGACTTGTTATTTCTATTGAAATGTCACTTAATATCTCTTTGTATAATTGTATTATTATGCTCTTTTCCTCTTGTGCAATATTTATAGATATATTTTGACTATCCCGAAAAGTCCCTCCTACATGATGTGCTGCTTCTCCTTCATTTCCTGCTGCTATTACAAAACTTATAGGTTCTATATTGGAAATAGTGCTAATATATTGCTCTAATATACTACTTCCATTATGAGCACCATTATTAGTACTAAAACTTAAATTTATAACTAAAGGCATATTTAATTCTACCCTTTTGTCTAATAAGATTTTAATAGCTCTCATTATTTGACTAGCCTGAGTATAATTTAAGTTTCCAGGTGGGGTTATTTTAATCATAGCAATAGAACTATTATAGGCAGCTCCATAATAAACTTTATCTATATTTCCACCACCTGATGCTATACCTGCGACATGGGTTCCGTGGCCTACAAAATCCCTATGGGCTATTAAATCATAAGGATTTTGTGAATTTATGGCTTGATTTACTTCCTCTCTATTCCAACCCTTTTTTAAGGATATATCATAAATATACTCAATTCTAGTATTACCTTCAGTATCCATAAATGCTGGATGTCTATAGTCTATTCCAGAATCTATAAATCCAATCAATACGCCTTTACCTGAAAGATCATAAAGATCCCAAAGGCCATTTACACAAGATGCCTTATTCCCTTCAAGAGAATTTATATATAAGGTTTGCGGAAGTTCAAAATAACTTATACCTTCTACCTTAGTTATATTATCTGCATCAGATATTTTAAAAGTAATTATTCCAAATCCATAACCTAAATCCTCAAATTCCCCATCCAAATTTCCAACCGCTACCTTTACTTTTATGGTATTTTCTCCATATAAAACTAAAAATTCAATATACCCTGCTTTAAACTTATCTATACTAGATAAGTTAATAAGCTTTTCCTTTAAATCTGAAGGCATAGTTTTAAGTACTTCTCTTCTATGAATTAAATCACTTGATAAAGCTTCATCTTCAACTCTTATTAACAGCTTTTTATCTTTATTAATTGACTTTTTGATATTAATAAAAAGACCTCCTATGAATAGTATCTATATATTTTATGAGCTGTTATAAGTTTTGCCCCTAAAATAAAGTATTTCATATGTACGTTCTTTATAATCTTCAATTTTAATATTTACGTGAACAAAAAAGAGACATTTTTAAATATGCATTTAAAAATATCTCTTTTAAATTAAACTAATATAGATATGCCTAATTTTATCTTTTTAAGATTAAAGAAGTATTTCTAATTTGTCTAATCTTGCTATAAACTTCACATTTTTAATTAAAACTGTTTCTGTATCTAAATCAACATTATGATTTAATAATAAAGCTTTATTGTTATCTAGCCTTTTTACTTTTCTTATTATCTTTCTACCTTCTACTTCTATAAGGCATATGGTATTAGCCTCCATATCACTTATAAAATGACACAGTGCTAAATCCCCTTTTCTCATTCTAAATCCTGCCATATCATCATTTTCTATTTGAAGAAAAAACACCTTATCTTGAGGATGACCTTCTATTTTATTAGATATCACAGGTAGCTTTTTATTATCTACTACCTTTGACATATCATAATTAAAAATAGGAATATTTTTTAATACATCACCAAAAGCTTCATTCCATATATCTTGAACCTCTTCCTTTGGCTTACCTTTTTTATTGCTTAAGCTATCTGCTGTATAAATAGGAGCCTTCGGTTTCACTGTTTCCTCATTTAAGGCTTCTTCATCAATAGACATACTTATATCATTTATGTTTTTATCTAGAATTTTTGATATCCTAGTAATTAAGCTTTCATTTATTATCCTTTTTCCCATTTCTACATCATTTACAAAGCTTTCAGCTACTCCAAGCTTTTTAGCTAATTGTTTTTGAGTCATTTTAGAATCTAATCTTGCGTTTTTGATTTTTTCTCCTACTCTACTCACTTTAGTTACTTCCTTTCTCCTCTTGTATCTTCTTATACCATTCTCTTTCCTCTATAAGATGCTCTACAAGATATCCAAATGTCCACTTTTTGGAGGTATCAGTAACTACTGCTAAAATGGGTGACCTTCCTATAGTGGCTCTTACGAGCTTTATAATTTTATCTAATTCATCATCACTAAAACCATTAAATAAAATTACCTTTTCTTTTGGAAGAGATTCATCTCCTTCTTCTTTTGCAGATCTTTCTATTATGTCTTCTATGTTATCATGAAATATTTTAGTTGTTATAACTTTATATTCTATGTTAGACATCTTAAATACTTCTAGATCCTTTTGTTCAAGACCATAAGCCAAAATCATCTTATTTGCCAAAACATCTCACTCCCTAAAACTTTATCTTATATTTTTTTAGGTTCATCATATTGAACCCCAAATGTATCTACTGTGACCTTGTTCATAATTTGATTCTCATATGGTTTGTCATTATAATCACACTTAGTCTTAACTATGCTGTCTGCATTATCCATGCCTTCTATAATTTTTCCAAATGCTGCATATTGTCCATCTAAATGTGGAGCCTTTTCTACCATTAGAAAAAATTGGCTTCCTGCAGAATCAGGATGACCTGATCTTGCCATGGATATAACTCCTTTTTCATGTTTCAAATCATTTTTAACTCCATTTCCAGAAAACTCTCCCTTTATACCATATCCTGGTCCCCCCATACCTGTTCCTTCTGGGCAGCCACCTTGAATCATAAAACCAGGTATCACTCTATGAAAAGTTAATCCATCATAAAAGCCTTTACTTACTAAATCTATAAAATTATTAACTGTATTTGGTGCTATTTCTGGGAATAATTCTATTTTAATTATTCCTCCATTGTTAATTTCCATTGTTACTACTGGGTTCATAAAAATTCCTCCTTTTAATATGTAAATCTAATATATTCAATATACCATAAGTTAATAATATTATAACCTTTATCGCCTATTATTCTCAATATATTATTTATTATATTGAGAATAATGATTAACATTTATCATTTTAATTCTAATAACTTGTAACTAAGATCTATTAAATTACTATTATCCTTTGAATTAAATATCTGTATACCACCCTTTTCGTCACTATTACTTAAAAGATCACTTTCTTCTAATCTTCTTTTAAGTTCTCTTGCTGTACCCTCGCTTCCATCTATTATAGGTATTTCATCTCCTATAACAGAAACTATTTCTTTTTTTATAAAAGGATAGTGAGTACAGCCTAAAACTATGCAAGATATATCTTTATCTATCTTACCTTCAAACTTTCTTACTAAATAATTCTTTATATCACTTCCTTCAACTATACCCTCTTCTATCATTTCTACTAAACCAGGACAGGGAAGAGCAACTACCTCAGAGCTTACTGCACATCTTTCAACTAAATTATTAAATTTATTTTCTGCTAAAGTTATAGGCGTTGCCATTATCAATATCTTACCTTTTCTATTTAGATTTACAGCAGGCCTTACAGCTGGTTCTATTCCTATTATAGGTAGGTCTTTAAACTTCTTTCTTAAGTCTTCTATTGCTGCACTAGTCGCTGTGTTACAAGCCACAACAATGGCTTTACAGCCCTTCGATAATAAAAGATCTATAGCTTTAAAAGTTAACTTTTTTATTTCTTCTACAGTTTTTACACCATAAGGTGCATTTTTCGAATCTCCAAAATATATATAATCTTCATTTGGAAGTATTTTTATAGCTTTCTTTAGCACACTAATACCACCTACTCCGCTATCAAAAATCCCTATAGGCTTATTTTTATTATACGAGTTATCTTCCATACTAAAAACTTCCCTTCTCCAATAATTATATGTTTATTATCTTTATAAATACACATGGGTGGAAAATATATCCATGCCAAACTAGTATTTGGATACATTTAAATTTATCAAATTATCAAAATTACATCATTTTCTTGACATAAAAATTTTATTGTACTAAAATTTCTTTATATTTTATTATATAAAATGATATTTTTGTTCTAATTATAATAATATTATTCTTATATCATTTTGTCTATTTTAAAAGAAAGGATGTGAAATGTCTATACTTTAATTAAGGTATAGATAAAATTTTATGAAAAATGACCTAATATTTTTAATTCCAGAAACTTCTCATAATGAAACTTCGTTAAAATCAATAATTAACAACCATCCAGAAATACGATTCATATCCTTAGTAGGTATCGATCTTGCTGGAAATGATACCGATGAGCGAATTCCAATAAAAGCCTTTTTAAATGATTTAGATACATTCTTAAATGGAGTTGCAGCACAAACTGATGGATCCTCTGTTACTCTACCGGGTATAGCAAGCTTAAACAATGCTAAGATTGACATGATGTGTGATTTAAACTGCAACTGGTACATAGATTATAATTATGAAAACATAGATCCAATTTGTAATAAACCAATAGGAACTCTTAGAATACCTTGTTTTCTATATCATAATGGAAATCCTGTAGATTCAAGACACATTTTAAAAAGATCTATTGATTACTTCAAAAGTACTATTCTAAGTCTGCTTTCAAAAAATCCTAACAGCCTTTCTTCTCATGGCATATCTTTTGAAGACATTGAAGATATTAATGTAACTTCCGCTACTGAATTAGAGTTTTGGGTTAAAACTCCAAATGATGAAGCTGAACTTGAAGAGCTTTCTACATCTCAAGTATTGCATGAGCAATATTGGACTAGAACGAAAGGTTCTGTAAGAACTGCCTTAGAACAAAGTCTTATGCTTATGGATTCTTATGGTTTAGAACCTGAAATGGGACATAAAGAAGTAGGTG
The DNA here is from genome assembly GCF_000703125.1 of Clostridium algidicarnis. Classification (NCBI taxonomy): domain Bacteria; kingdom Bacillati; phylum Bacillota; class Clostridia; order Eubacteriales; family Clostridiaceae; genus Clostridium; species Clostridium algidicarnis. Next base: position 885,320 of record NZ_JNLN01000001.1, read on the forward strand.
GAGTCAAAGCTAAAATAGATGACCTTGGAAACCTTACTCACATAATGGAGCAAATGGAAATTGATTGGAGGTTCTCGACTCCTATTCAAGCTGCAGATAATGAGCTATTAGTTAGAAATATAGTAAGAGAAACCTTTAGACAAAATGGCCTTGACGTTACCTTTCTAGCAAAGCCTATAGATGGAGTAGCAGGAAGTGGGGAACATATTCATGTAGGTATTTGTCTTAAGTTAAAAAACAGAAAGCTCATAAACTTATTTGCATCTAACAAAAATCACTTTTTAAGTTCTATAGGCTATGGTTCACTTATGGGTATCCTTAAAAATTACGAGATAATAAATCCCTTCATATCTTCTACTAACGATTCGCTTAAAAGGCTTAAGCCAGGATTTGAAGCTCCTATATGTATAACAACCTCCTTAGGTGTTACAATTGAAGTGCCCTCAAGAAATAGAACTATTTTAATAGCTCTTATAAGAGATATTATAAATCCTATGGCTACAAGATTTGAACTTCGTTCACCTAATCCACATACAAATACTTATATTGCAATATCCGTTTTATACATGAGTATGATCGATGGCATAAAATATGCTTTAGAAAATAATAAAAACGAAGATGACTTATTAACTGAACTTTCAAAGTCCCCCGGCGAGCCTTCTATATACCTAGAAAAAGAAAGAGCTTATCGTACAGAGGAAGATGTATTTGATTTCTTTTGTGAAGACGAAAGAATAAAATACTTTGGTAAAGCACCTGCAACTGTTTATGAAAATCTAAAAGCTTTTGAAATGTATCCAGATAAATTAGATGTCTTAAAAATGGGAAATGTATTTAATGATTCAATTATAAACAGCTTTAAAATTTCTGTTATAGAAAGATGGGTTACAGAAATAAAAAACCGAATAATAAATAGCTATATGGATGAGATACGTTCTTATAAAATGTTGCACTCTTTAGATAAAGCTTTAGATTTAGATGTAACAAATTGGATGAATGTAAATGAATTACGCCATTACATAATGAAAGACAGTTATTCTAATAGATGCTTATTTACAAAAATAAAGAAGTCTATAATAGATAAAAATTATTCATCTGTATCAGATTTTCAATTAGAACTTGAAGATAAAATGAATTTACTCAGAACCCTATATACAAATTATAGGAGAAACCTTTTAGATGTGTAAGTAATTTACATGGATATTAATACACTTTCAAGGTATAATCTTATTAATTACCTATTATATTTAGTAATTCATAATATTATATAATTACTACTTTTGCATAACCTAAAACAATAATTTACATAGTGGTATAATATAATTTTAATGGGGTGTTTAACAATGAGACTTATTCCTATAGAGTGTGTTAAGGAAGGTACTTATTTAGCTAAGACTATATTTGATAACGAAGGACGTCCCCTACTTCGGGAAGGGGCGAAGCTTTCCAATAAAATTATAGAAAAGATAAAATCTATTCAAGTATATTCTCTTTATATAATTGATGAGTATAGCGATATGGAAATAGATGATATTATAAAACCTGAACTTAGACAAAAGGCTATAACATCAGTAAAAGAAACCTTTTCTAGTCTAGATAAATTTTCAAAATCTTCACCTTCTAAGTACAGCAATAAATTAATAAAAGAAAGAGAATTATACTTTGAATCAATATATGATGTTGCGGAAGAGTTATTAGATCAAATTTTATCAGACAACCATGTTATGGTGCACTTAGTAGATATAAAGAGCCTAGATAACTATACCTATCAACATTGCGTTAACGTTGCAGTACTTTCCCTTATATTAGGTATTCAACTTCAACTAAATAAATATGATCTTTTAGATCTTTGTATAGGAGCATTAGTCCATGATATAGGTAAATCTTTTATACCTACTACTCTTTTATTTAAAGAAGGTCCTTTAACGAAAGATGAACTTTTAATAATGAAAACTCATACTACATTAGGCTATGATTATCTTAGAAATGTCTCAGGAATTTCAGCAAAATCTCGTATAATATCTTTGCAGCACCATGAATGGTATGATGGCACTGGTTATCCTGAAAATAGACGTGGTGAAGAAATTAATAAATTTTCTAGAATAGTATCTATAGCTGATGTCTATGATGCATTAACTTCTGATAGACCTTATAGAAGAGCTTTAAGTCCCAATGAAGCTATTGAATACATTATGGCTAATTCCTCTACACAATTTGATTATGAAATGGTAAAAGCCTTTTCTAGAGTTATAGTACCTTATAGTAAAGGAACCTTAGTTAAGCTTAGCAATGGAGATATAGCATTAGTTGAGGATACGCTTCCAAACTTTCCTTTAAGACCCAATATAAAAATAGTAAAAAGTTCTGATCCTTCTAGAAATGGGCTAAAAATAAAACTAGTAAAGAGTTTATCACTAGTTATAGAAAATATTCAATATACAATTTAAACTTTTATATCTTCTTTTGGGAATGTGAAAATGCATTCCCATTAAAAATATAATCATATTATATTTTTAGGAAATAAACAGGTTTTAAATCTATAATTATAGTAATCTAAACTTGTTAAATCTTACATCATAGAAAGAGAAATGTTATCTTTACTTAATATTTCATAACTATACATAGGTGTATTAGAAAATGGATTGTTTTTTACTATATCTTCTGCTTCATTAATATCTTTAGCTCTAAATATCATAGTTCCACCATTTTTATTGTATACCCCTGCACAAACTAGATATTTACTATACTTTAAATTAACTGCCTTACTTTCATTATTTAATTTCTTCCTTAATCCTAAATCCATTTTATAATTTATCTTTACAAACAACCCACTCTTTTTCTTCATAAACCTAGCCTCCTAATAAAAATATGGAATAAAACCCCATGACACGAACTTATGTTTTTATTATATTGAATATATGTTCTTACGTCAATGGATTTTTATACTTTTAACATTGTGTTCGCGTTAAAGATGGCCTTTAATTTATCCAATACGTATAGATAGTAGGTGATAAAAATGAAAAATAAAAAGATAACTATATTCGTTCTTTTACTTGTTTTAATACTGGTGCCTATTATAATAGTGTATTTATTAAGAGGTCCTAGAGACTTTATTACAAATATAAACGAAAATCCTAAGGTTTCTGAATCCACAGTTCATTTAGGTGAAGAATATCTAGATATATCTTACAAAGTCTTAGAAAAAGAAGAATTAACACTAGATTTCTATGCACCTTCAAAATCCAACAAAACCACTTGGCCGCTTATTATTTATATCCACGGTGGAAGCTGGGCATTTGGAGATAAGTCTATTGATGATAGTTTTATTCCCATCTTAAATAAGTTAAAAGAAAAAGGTTATGCTATAGCTAGCATAAATTATAGACTTTCTTCATCAGATTCAAGCTTTCCATCTCCAGTAGAAGACTGCAAAGATGCAATTCGCTGGTTTTATAAAAATAAAGATATTTATAATATAGACACGGATAATATAGGACTGCTTGGTGTTTCTTCTGGTGCTCATTTAGCACTACTTTCATCATATAGCAACGAAAATGATTTTATTGGAGATGAAAGTCTTTCTTCATATAAAAGTAATATAAAATATGTTATAGATTATTCCGGTCCAACAAACTTTGATATAAATGATATTAGATCATCAGATGAAACTTCTATGAGTATTATTAAAAATCTTTTAGGTGAAGATAATATATATAAAGAGGATTTATTAAATCTTGCAAGTCCCATAAATTATATAGATTCAAATTCTACACCTACATTAATAATACATGGAGAAAAGGATTCAACAGTACCTATAAATCAATCAATAAAATTATATGAAAAAGGCATAGATGCAGGAATGAATATAAATTTACTCAAAGTGGATAATGGTGATCATTCCTTATCTAATATAGATTATATAGATATGATAAAAATTGCTACGGAAACCTTACGATTTATTGAAAAAAATAAATAAGACATGAAATAAAATCATAGACTAGAACTTATTGGATTAATTGCATTTAACTTTATAGTTTATAAAATCTAAATCAGCACATAATAAGGTTACAAAGCAAATAAAGGAGGAATGTAAAATGGCAAACAATAATAACACTAGTTCAAACAGATTGGTGGTACCTGAAGCAAAACAAGGGTTAAACAAATTCAAGATGGAAATTGCAAGTGAACTTGGTTTAACTAATTACGAACAAACTGATAAGGGTAACTTAACATCAAGACAAAATGGTTCAGTAGGTGGAGAGATGGTTAAAAGAATGGTAGAATCTTACGAACACAATATAAAATAATAATTAATACCATGATTTTTAACTAATCAAAACTAAAACAACCTAAACTAAATTAAGTTAAAGGTGAGAAATTCATATTCATGAATTACTCACCTTTAATTTTATCTTTATTTCTGTACCCTCTCCATACTTGCTAACAATATCTAAACTTCCTCCATGAAGGCTTATTATCTCATCACAAATAGAAAGTCCAAGACCATTTCCATGTTTACTAGGATCTACCTTATAAAACTTTTGTTTTACTTTTGATAAATCTTCAACCTTTATACCTATTCCATTATCTTTGATGATTATTACCACAAATCCATCTTTTTCTTCAGCTTTTATATGTATTTTTCCTTGCCTTTCTATAAACTTCATAGAGTTATCTAATAAATTTATAAAAACTTGTTTTAATCTATTCTTGTCCCCTTCTATTATAGGTAACCTTGGTATTTCATAAATTAATTCTAAATCATTTCTTTTCGCCCTAGGACTCATTTCTAAAATTATATCTTTTAATAATTCTTCTATATCAACATCTCCTAAGTTTACTTTCATCTTTGAAGATGCGAACTTAGAAAAATCTAATAATTCATTTACTAATAGACTAAGTCTTTTACTTTCTTGAATTATTATATCTAAAGCCTTTTCTCTTTGATTCAAGTCAGTAAACTCTTTTAACTTTAAGGTAACAGCCCATCCCTTTATAGATGTAAGCGGTGTTTTAAGTTCATGACTTATTGATGAAATAAATTCATTTTTCAACTTTTCATTTTTCTTTATTTCTTGAGCCATATAATTTAAAGTTTCTGCCATAGTTCCAACTTCATCTTCGTAAATCTTTTCTAATGTAACATCATATTTCCCATTTGCCATATCCTTAGCTACATTTGTAACCTTTTTTAAAGGCTTTGTTATAGTGTTAGAAATAATCAAACTTAAAATTGTCGTTATTACCATAACAATAAATACTACACTTATAATTAAAAGGGCTATTCGATCTAAAAGCTTATCTACCATATCCATAGAACTTACAACTCGTATAACTGCTATTATATTAGAATCTATTTTTAAAGGTGCTGATACTGACATTATCTTGTTAGATGAATAGGATCCGTCAGGTTTTCCTACCCAAACAGCAGTCTCATCTACTAAGGCCTTTTTTATATCTATATATTCTAACTTGGTTCCAGGAACAATGCCAAGATCATCCCATATAACCCTACCTTCTTTATCTAATATTTGAACTTGAACATCTAAATTAGAAAAAAAATTTTCTTCTAAATCCTCATAAACTCTTTTAACGTCAGAATCATTTAGATATTTAGAATAAAACTTTGTAGATAGATTAACCTGATCTTTCAATATGGTTTCCATGGCTTTATAATAATATCCTCTTACACTTATCCAAAGTAACAATCCTAATAGGGATATAGTTATTAGTATAGTTATAAAATAATAGCTTATTATTCTAGATTTTATACTTCTAAATCTTTTTAATTTATTCATATATCTTAAACCTTTTTAAAGCGATATCCATAGCCCCACACAGTTTCTATGTACTTTGGCTTTGAAGGATCCTCTTCTATCTTTTCTCTAAGTCTCCTTATATGAACATCAACAGTTTTTATATCTCCATAAAAATCCTCACCCCAGATATTATCTAAAAGCTCATCGCGACTAAATGCTCTATCTAGGTTATACATAAATAATTTAATTATTTGGAACTCTTTTAAAGTAAGTTTAACTTCATCCTCTTCTATAAATACCTTTTGTGATCTGTCATCAAGAGATAAAGGACCGTTAAATACTATCTTTTCCTTATCTTCCTTTGTAGCTCCTCCACTTCTTCTTAGAATAGCCTTTATCCTGTATATAAGCTCTGTTGGATTAAAAGGTTTAGTTATGTAATCATCAGCACCTAATTCTAACCCTATTATCTTATCCATATCCTGATTTTTTGCTGTTAACATTATTATTGCAACCTCAGGGTTATCTTTTCTTATCAACTCACAGGTTTTATAACCATCTATGCCTGGAAGCATTATGTCTAAAATTATAAGATCTAACTTCTCTTTTTCACAAATAATAAGTGCTTCTTCTCCCGAACCTGCTTCCCTGACTTCAAATCCACTTATATTTAAGTTTATCTTTATAAAACTTCTTATGTTTTCTTCATCCTCAACTATTAATACCTTACTCATTAAATCACCTCTTTATTATTTGTTATTTATCTCTTTTGACAAAGGGTAATATATTACTTGTTTTAAAATATTTGATGTAGTATTTTCAGAAAAGGAACCATCTAAAGATAACTTTTGAAATTCTTCAACTGCATACTTAAAGCATTTTTCTGATTTTACCTTATCACCTAATCCTTTATATGCTACACCAAGCTCATAATATATATCTATTGTAGAATATTCTTTAGGTTCATTATAAAAATAATCATTATCGTTTAATGATCCTACATTCTTAATCTTATTTAGTATATCTATAGCCTGACTGTACTCTCCTAATCCGTTTAAAGCTTCCGCTTTTAATATCAAAAACTTAAAGTATCCTACTTGAATTGTAGGTTCTCCATTTTTATCCTCTTTACTCTTAAATACTTCATTTAAAGACTCTAATGCCTTAGTATACTGCTTTGATTTTATTTGAGACTCTATATAATAATACCAAATTAATTCATTATTCATTTCTTGAATTAATTCGCCTTTATAATATTCAACATTTTTTGTATAATAATCATCATAGAAATCTTCTGCTGCATAGAATTTTTCACCATCAAATCCTATAACATAGCTACTGTAATCTTTGTTAAATTCATTAACTTGTGCTCCAAACACAAGGTTTTTATCTTCCTCTTTATCTGGAGTATTAATTATCTCCATCCTGTTCCATCTACCCATAGAAACTTCTTTAACATTATCATCTTTAAAATCATACAGATAAAAATCTGTACCGGCATTACCAGAAATTAAATAACCTACTAAAAGTCTTTTATCCTCCTTATTCTTAACAGTTAAAGTTTTTAATGTTGATATAGAATTCCCCTCTAATGACCTTTCATATATCTTTACCCACTCACCACTGTTTTCTTTTAATACAAAAAAGCCTTTTTTAAAATTAGAATCATCTTTAAAAAGCACTATAAGCTCATTATTTAAATCTCCATCTACATCTATAGATAATATATTCTTTTTACCAGAAGTTTTACTTTCTTCTAGTAGCTTACCACCTTTAGGCATAAATTTTTGCACTAATATCCTTAATTTATCTATATCCACACTATCTATATCTTCAAAATCTTCATTTGCCGAAAGCTTTGGTGAGCTTATAAGTGAAGATGGCACATCATAAAAATCACAGCCTGAGAATATAAATGTTAATGATAGCACAACTAAAATTCTAAACAATCTTTTAGAATTACTTATCAAAAAATCACTTCCTATATTATAAATCTATTTATACAAACATAATACCATATTAATTTTAAAAATAGTTTATAAAAGTATTACATATTTTATCTTTATCTTTAGAGGATTTTGAAATTATATATCGAATTAAACATTATGTAACTTATATTTATTTCAAAGTTACACACGTATTTTGTTAACTTTATAAATGCTTTAAGGAGGATAAATATGATTTGTACTTTTATTTCTGTGCTCATTAATATCTTTTTAATTACTTTTATCGCTTATTTAATTTACGCGCTTAAAAATCTAAAATCCGCAAAAAAAAGTGAGCTTTATTTGAAAAGTATTTTAGAAATTTTAGATGAAGATATAACACTAGTTACTAGTAGTGAAAGCATTTATTATTATAATCATAAATCTATAAATAACTTTATTAGTACAAGAAATAATAACAATAACGATTCTGATAATTTATCTAAAGTTGTAAGTTTACAAGAATTTAAATCCCAATTAAGTAATGATGACCTAATAAATCTTGATAAAGTTATATGTGGCTCTCTTAATAGTTATAAATTTCAACAAAATATTAATTGCAATGGAAATATAAACAATTTTCAAGCTTATCATTTAAAAGATACAAATTGTACATTGCTTATATGTAATAACGTCACTTCCTTACATGATCTTCAAAATACAATCCATGAAATGGAACATGATTGTGAATTTAATTGTTCTAAAATAAAAGATATTATTGAAAAGGATAAATGTAAAACTGAATTTTTAGCTAATGTATCTCATGAGTTAAGAACTCCAATAAACATAATCTTTAGTGCTGTGCAGATGCTTGGATTAAAATCATCTTTGTCTAATGATACTGACTTATCTTTTGAGCGTTATAACAAGATGATAAAACAAAATTGTTATAGACTATTAAGGCTTATAGATAATCTAATAGATATAAGTAAAATAGATGCTGGTTTTTATACTATTTCTATTAAAGATTACGAAATAATAAAGATAGTTGAGGATATAACATTATCCGTTGCTAATTACATAGAAGATAAAAATATAGAACTTATATTTGATACAGAGTTAGAAGAAAAGGTGATAGCTTGCGATCCTGATAAAATAGAGAGGATAGTTTTAAATCTCCTTACAAACGCAGTTAAGTTTACCCCAGAAGGTGGCTCCATATTTGTAAACATATACGATAGGGGGGATTATATTGCCATTTCCGTAAAGGACACCGGTATAGGTATCCCTGAAGATAAAAAGGATATTATCTTTAAACGATTTTGTCATTCAGAAAAATCTTCTCACCTTAACTCCTCAGGAAGTGGGATAGGGTTGTCCTTAACAAAATCTCTAGTGGAAATGCATAAAGGCACCGTTCATGTATTAAGTTCTTATGGGCATGGTTCAGAATTTATAGTAAATCTTCCTTGTGCCCTGTCAAATAACTTAAATACTACACCAACCTTTGAAAGCTCTCAAACACAAAATATAGAGAAAATAAACATAGAATTTTCTGATATATATTCTTAAAATTAATTTAAGATTCTATTCATATAAATTAAAGGTTATTTTTAAATATAGATATTCTACCTATAAAATAAAAAGAAATGTCTCTTTATATAAAAATAAAAAGACATTTCTAAATATATACAAGTATACCTTCCCTTGATTTTATTGTTCTACATTATTAAGATTAAAAACTACAGCCTTTGGTCTAGACATAGCTTCTATAGAGTATCTAATTCCTTGAATACCCATACCTGAGGACTTAACTCCAAGGAATGGGAAGTGATCTGGACCTCTTTCAGGTTTATTGTTTATTTGTACTGTTCCAACTTCTAATTTACTAGCTATATAAAACGCCTTATCTATATCTTTTGTAAATACAGAGCTTTGTAGTCCATACATAGATTCATTTGCTATATTTATAGCTTCATCTATGGACTTAATTCTTATTATAGGAAGTATAGGTCCAAAAGGTTCTTCCCATGCAAGCCTCATATCTAATGTGATGTTATCATATAATGTTGGATATATTAAATTTCCTTCTCTCTTTCCTCCGACTAAAAGTTTAGCTCCTTTTTTATCTGCATCCTCCATAAGAGTCATAATAAAATCTGCTGACCTTTTATTTATAAGCGGTGTTATTATTACACCTTCTTCTCTTGGATCTCCTACCTTTAATTTGCTTATCTTATCTTTTAACCTTTCTACTAGCACATCTGCTACAGATTCCACAACTAACACCCTCTTAACAGCAGTACAACGCTGTCCTGAGTATGAGTAAGCTCCCGAGACTATATTATCTACCGTTATATCTAGGTCTGCGTCTTCAAGTACAATTGCTGCATCTTTGCCTCCTAATTCTAAAAGCAAAGGCTTCATTGTAGTTATACTTGATATATGTTGTCCAACCTCTGTACTTCCTGTAAAATTTATGAAATCAACTTCTTTATGCGTTACAGCGTAATCTCCAACTTCGCTACCTCTTCCTGTAATTGTATTTAATACCCCCTTAGGAAGTCCTGCCATGTTAAATACTTCTGCAAGGTATAATGCTGATATGGCACCTTGTGTTGGTGGTTTTAACACCACAGAATTTCCTGCCATAAGTGCAGGTGCTATCTTAGATACAGATAAGTTTACTGGATAATTAAATGGGGATATAGCTAGAACTACTCCTAGAGGTACTCTTGTAACAAGTGAAATCTTGTTTTTCTTTGTTCCAGGAAAGCTATCCCCTGGAATTGTTTCGCCTTCTAAGCTTTTAGCTGCATCTGCAGTAAATCTTATATAGTCTGCACTTCTTTGGATTTCAGCTATAGAACTTTTCCTATCCTTTGAAATTTCCATTGTAAGTATTTCTGCAAGTTCCTCTGCTTTTTCATATAAGATATCTGCTGCCCTATTTAATATATCTGATCTTCTGTTAACTGGAACCTCCTGCCACAGAAGCTGAGCCTCTTTCGAATTCATAATAGCTTTATCTATATCATCTTTATTCATTGACTGTATCTTACCCATAAGGTTATTATCTACAGGAGAAAAAATCTCGGTGTATTTACCTGACTTACTTTCCTCCCAATATCCATCATAAAGATTCTTGTATATTTTATTTTCATCTTTTAAATTTTTAAATATGTCTTTCGCCATATTATCATGTCCCCTTCATCTTTTGATTTAATCTGTATATTTTGCTTTTACACATATATCTTTTTGAAATTAGTTTTTCACTACTTCTAATAATTATTCAAGTTTAACCATATTATTTTTTATCCGATGGCTACCATCCGTAACACCCCTATCCTCTTCAAGGTGGGGGATTACGGCTGCTACGCCCCTGGATAAGTTCTTCTAAGACTTTGATGGAGAGATGTATTCCTTATAAGCAAACTCCACCTGTGTCTAAGAATCACTTGATAAAAATAGAAACCTCTATATAAATTTGACACAATTATATCCTAATAAATGTTTGATAAGCATTATTATATAGCATTTATTCTCACTATGCAACAAATGTTTATATTGACTTTTTTCAACTTATAACTTAATATTTTAATTAAATGATTATAACTTTTTAATTAAATATATGGCTATGAAAAGGATAAGTAAAAATATTCACTTCTTCACAGAAAAGAAACTTAAGATGAAAGGTTTCTAAGAACATATTTTGAACCAACCTTAGAGCTCTGTACCGAATCTTAGTAGGCTGCAGCGGAATTCTTCCGTTATAATAAAGAGAGAGTATACCTTTTAATGGTGTACTAATTAGGGTGGTAACGCCGACCATGGTCCCTTCATTATATGAATAGGATCTTTTTTTGTTGTTATAGATATATTTAGAGGTTAAAATTATACTCGATAAGCACTTAAATTTACTTTATTGAATTAACTTAAATATCTAATAAATCAATATTACTTATTAAATAAATTAACTATTGGAGGTAAATATATGAGTAAAAATAAAAAATTCGTAGAATCCATAACTCCTATGTCAGAAGACTTTGCTAAGTGGTATACAGACATAGTAAAAAAAGCTGAACTAACAGATTATTCAACCGTTAAAGGTTGCATGATAATAAGACCTTATGGTTATGCAATTTGGGAAAACATTCAAAAAGAACTTGATAGCAAGTTCAAAGCTACAGGTCACGAAAATGTATACATGCCACTATTTATACCTGAAAGTTTACTTGAAAAAGAAAAAGATCACGTTAAAGGGTTTGCTCCTGAAGTAGCTTGGGTTACCCATGGTGGTGAAGAAGAATTAACCGAAAGATTATGTGTACGCCCTACTTCAGAAACATTATTTTGTGAACACTACTCAAAGATAATTCAATCTTACAACGACTTACCAAAACTATATAACCAGTGGTGTTCTGTAGTTAGATGGGAAAAAACCACTCGCCCATTTTTAAGAACCACCGAGTTTTTATGGCAAGAAGGTCACACTGCCCATGCCACACAAGAAGATGCTGAAGAAGAGACTATAAAGATGTTAAATGTATATGCAGACTTTTGCGAAAATGTTCTTGCAATGCCTGTAATTAAAGGTCAAAAAACAGAAACAGAAAAATTTGCAGGAGCTACATCTACCTATACAATAGAAAGTTTAATGCACGATGGTAAAGCGCTTCAAAATGGAACTTCACATAACTTTGGAGATAACTTTGCGAAAGCTTTTAACATACAATATACAGATAAAAATGGTGTTCTTCAATATGTTCATCAAACCTCTTGGGGTGTTACTACAAGACTTATAGGCGCTATAATAATGGTTCATGGGGATGATAGTGGACTTGTACTACCTCCAAAGATAGCACCAATTCAAGTTGTTATAGTACCTATTGCTCAACATAAAGAAGGGGTCCTAGAGAAAGCTCGAGAATTAAAGGATAGAATTTCTAAGGTAGCTTCAGTAAAACTTGATGATTCAGATAAAATGGCAGGATGGAAGTTTAATGAATATGAGATGAAGGGAATTCCTGTTCGTTTAGAAGTTGGCCCAAAAGACATTGAAAATAACCAAGTAGTACTAGTAAGAAGAGATAATCGTGAAAAGCTAGTAGTATCAATAGATGAATTAGAAGTGAAACTAGAAGAATTATTAGAAGATATACAAAAGTCTCTTTTTGAAAAGGCAAAGGCTTTAAGAGATGAAAAGACTTATTCAGCTACAACTATGGATGAATTTAAAGAGATAGCTGATACTAAACCTGGATTTATAAAATCTATGTGGTGTGGAGAAACAGCTTGCGAAGAGAAAATTAAAGAAATAGCAGGAACATCTTCAAGATGTATGCCTTTTAATCAAGAACATTTATCTGATAAATGTGTATGTTGTGGCAAAGATGCCACTCATTTGGTATATTGGGGAAAAGCTTATTAATATTAAAATTTCATAACTTTAAAAGTTCGGCATATATCCTATTTAAGATATATACCGAGCTTTTATAATAATATGGTTAAGTTCTATATTAAAGCAATTTATCCGATGGCTACCATCCGTAACACCCCTCTCCTCTTCAAGGTGGGATATGACAGCTGCTACGCCCCTGGATAAGTTCTTCTAAGAATCACTTGATCTATGTTAGACTTGATCTATGTTAGACTTAATTTCATGTATAACATTTTTAATCATTTTTTCTTATAAAAAGTTTTTGAATATAACTAAAAATATTACTCCAGGAACACCAAAGAATCCTGTTATTAATGCTGTTACTGCATTAATACCCACTGTTACTCCAAAGTGTCCTCCAATAAAGTTAACTAATAGTAAAGTCAATGCTCCAAGTACACCATTGATGATTAATTTAAATAATATCTTTAAAGGCCAGGAAAATAACTTAACTATTATAAATAATAATATTAAAGCTACAATGAACGCAATTACACTTTCAATTACCATAATATCTCCTTAACTATTATAAGGAGCTCACCGCCTTTCTATTAAATTGCTCTTAATTATTTCTTATCATATTATATTATAACTAAAAATTAATATGATACCTGTAACTATATAATACCATATTTATAAAATAGCATAAACAGATTTCTAAACCTACCTTCGTATTTTACTAGCTATAAGTTTAAAAACCTGACTATATTAAATCTTATATTTTTTATTTAGATTCTTTAACTTCTACGGGTTTTCCTATTAAATATACAAGTGCTCCCAATATAATTACATCTACAGGTAAAACTATATAAACTGGAACATTTAACCCTACAGGGATATATCCAAATATAACTGCAAACATTGCTACAAATATAGCATACCATATCTGTGTCTTAGTATGATCTAAATGATCACACCCAGCCCCCATAGAGGACAGTATAGTTGTATCTGAAATTGGAGAACAGTGATCTCCAAATATTGCACCTGTAAGTACTGCTCCTATGCTCATAATAACAAACTTTGGATCTGATGACATTGAGCTTGCTAGTGGAATTGTAAGTGGCATTAATATCCCCATAGTTCCATATGCCGTTCCTGTTGCAAAGGATATTATTGATCCTAAAAGAAATATAAGAGCAGGTAATAAAAACTGTGGTATAGTATCCGATAATAATGATACTAAGTATTTTGCTGTACCAAGTTCTTTTATAACGCTACTCAATGACCAAGCTAATAATAAAATAACTCCAGTTATAATAAGTGATTTCATTCCGCCAACCCATATATCTATGGCCTCACCTATTTTAAATATCTTTTTAGAAATACCCATTATTATAGCTACTATAGATGCAAGTAAGGCTGCTTGAAATATAACTATAGATGCATCTGCATTTCCAAAGGCGCTTTGTATAGCTCTTATTGAAAGTGGTGATGAAGTTATAATAGATTGCGCTACCGCATCTTCCCCTGCCATTATCGTTACATATCCATTATAATAAAAACCTGCAAAGGCTCCTATAATGAGAGTTCCTATAGGAATTATAGCATTCCATATGCTAAGCTTTATACCTTCTTTTGGTTCCATCTCATCCGCATTTTCTACTAACATAGGATTTGCTGTATCACTCATAACCTTGCCTGTTGTCCTAGCTCTTCTTTCAGCCTTAAGCATAGGTCCAAATTCTCTTAAAAATATGGCAGTAAATAAGGTAAACAAAAGTATAAATATATTATAAAATCTATAAGGTATTGTAGATATAAACATTCCAAAAGCATCAACTTCTTGCCCTATTGCTAAATATCCATCTTTTATTAAACTTAGTTCATATCCAATCCAAGTGGATATAAGCGCAATCCCTGCAATGGGAGCTGCTGTGGCATCAATTATAAAGGCGAGTTTCTCCCTTGACACCTTCATACTATCCGTTACTGGTTTCATTATAGGCCCTACTATTAATGAATTTGCATAATCATCAAAGAACACAAGTAGACCTAAAAGCCAAGTTATTACCTGAGCACTTATGGGCCCTTTAGCCTTTTTAGCAAGAGCTTTTGCAACTGCCTTTGTTCCACCCATCTTTGTTATAAGTGCTATAAGCCCTCCTATTGTTAAACATTGTAATATTATGCCTGCATTCCATGGATCTGCTAAAGAATTAAGTACATACTTTACCAAATCTAAAAAGGAATAAAATAAAGCCATAAATATGTTAAGTCCATTTAAATTAAGTAAAAAACATCCTACTAAAACTCCTAAAAATAAAGATATGACTACATTTTTAGTTATAAATGCTAATACTATTGCCACCACTGGTGGAAGCAAGGTAAACACACCTAACTTTATAGAATTCAGATTAGCAGTTTCAGACACATCAGCAGCTAAAACCACTGTAGACAATAAACAAATAAACATACCTGTCATTAATAAAATTTTCCTGTTTTTAATTTTCATGATAAAACCCTCCCCGTTTTTATGTGAATACTTGGAAGGTAGATTTAATAAATATCAATGCTAGAACCTAAAAAAAGCCCTAGAGTATTCATACTCCAGGACCCATAATAACAAAATGTTAAATTAAAACAAAGGTTCCGTTGCATGATAGCTCTCCACAAATTAAAATTTGCGACAATTAAACATATATTTTATGTAAAACCAGAAATAGAACATTAAAGCATTAGTTCTACCCTTCGGCGATAACTCCTTTTACCTTACATCATAGTGCTTAACTTAGTAAAGTTACTCTTAGATACCGCTCCTCTATCACAACCATATTCACTTTATACATATTTATACACTATGTTAGAGGACTTGTCAATGTCAATTTTTATATCTTTTAAATTCTTAATGGTGTTCTTAACAAAGGATATCCTAAATAAATGACATGTAATTATCTACTTACTTTCAGCCTTCAAATGCCTTTAGCTGTATTGCTCCATAGATTTTTTAAAACATACTTTTGTAATAAACTTAATCTTTTTTTGCGATTATTCTTTTTCAGAAGACTTATTTAAGTTTTCTACAAAACATAAATGATCCAGTTTCTTTAGAACCTTATTGTAGCCTTCTTTTATATATTTATTGTTATAAAGTTCCTCGTAGCTTATCTTTTCTATATCTACTCCTAAAATACTCTTAAAGTTTTCTCCATATAATTTAACTAAAACGGACTTATATCCCTCACGTATTTTATTGAAATTACAGTTATCTTCATAGGTATTACAATTTAATATGTCCAAATTCAACTTTTCTATTATTCCATAAAGTTGATATATATAACTTAATTCTTTAAGTGAATACTTGTCACTTAAAGAAGACACAACGCAGGAATAATCCTTATTTATAGGTATTGGATATTGTCTTTGCACATGTCCTTTGTTATCTCTTAAAAATCTTATACTTTGAAAGATAGTTGTACATATATCTAGCCTTATCATATTTGCGTTTTCACAAAGCTTTTGTTTCTTATATATTTCTTCATATTTTATATTTTCTTTCATAATTCTATACTGCTCTTCTATACTCTTTTTTGTGTTTTTGCTGCTTATAACCCAGCTACAAAAGGCACCTATAAGTGTACCTAATATAATAGCTAAAGCAGAGATAACTGTTCCTACTAGATGATCTGGTATTGTAATTAAACTCAAAAACCTCACTCCTTGGATAAGTACTACTTATATTAATACCCAAAAAGTAAGGTTTTTATAAAACTTTTTATCCAAAACTTATTTATTCATATACCTTTACTATAAAGTATAGATTAGCTCATCATTCATTTTCTACTAATCTTACTTTTCATATAAATATAACTTACCATTTTCCGCCTTTAAGAACTTATCGCCTTTAAAGCCACGTCTTTCGAGTTCCTTTCTAATTGAATACATTATGCCAGCATGACTTACTATAAGTAAGTTATCCTCATCCGTAGCATTTGCTATTATTTCATCTAAAATGTTTTTAACTCTGACTTTAGTAAGACTTCTTATTTCTGGTTGAGATGGATGATCTTTAATCCAGGCTACCCTCCCTATAACATCCCAAAGATAGTAATGTAATGGTAGTCTTGTATTAAACCTAGACATAGTTTGAATTTCACGAAGAGACTCTGTTACAATTATATCTCCTTTATATATGCTTTTAGCCGTAAATATAGCCCTTGAAAGATTGCTACAATAACATTTATTCCATGTTACATTACCTAAATCTACTTCTTTTTCAAATACCTCTGAAATGTTATATCTATTTGCATATTCATTATATTCTGTTGAATTCATATATCTTTTATGTTCTATATTAACTTTAAAATGCCTTACTAGTCCTATCCTCAATCTTATCCCCCCAATGCTTGTGTTAGAGTTATATTCTTATAGTTATACTACTATTTAAAAGTTATGTCTTTATATTATATATCATTTCTATATGTGCTATATTATCTTCTAGATATTCCTCTGAAACTTCTTTAAATCCTAATGATTCATATAGTGCTTTTGCATAAACCTGAGAAGATAATCTAATTGAATCTTCTTTTAAAAATACTTCAATAAATTCTATAGCGCTTTTCATAAGTTCAAAGGCGAGTCCTTTTCTTCTATATGATTTTTTAACAATAACCCTGCCTATAGAAACTTCTTCATAGGATAATCCTTTTTTAAGGATCCTAGCATAGGCTATAATCTCTTTTCCTTCTTTATAATAAATATGGTAACAAAACTTATCCTTACCATCGCAATCTTCATAGGCACAGTTTTGTTCAACAATAAACACTTCATTTCTTAAAGAAAGGATATCATATAATTCATCTAAAGAAAGTTCGTTAAACTTTTTTATAAATACCTTCATATTTTCACCTACCACCTAAAATTAATGCATTACATGCATTATTGTAACCTTAATTATATCATATGAAGACAAATTATATACTTAATCCATACCCATCTGTTTAATATCTAAAAATGCTAAACTTAATGAATATAAAATAGAGATAGGCTTTAACCTATCTCTATTTTATCATAAATTATTATTCTTTTATTACCTATAATCAATAATTAACTTTTATAAAAACAACCTTATTATAAACATATTGAATATATTTATAATAAAGGCTCCTACAGGTGGCACTATGAACAAAACTATGGGAAGTGCGCCTTCTCTTTCAGTTAAGCATTGCAAATTGCTCATTGTGCTTGCTGGCATTCCTACACTAAACCCTATTAATCCCGTTGCCACATAAGATGCTAGAGGATTCTCTTTATATAATTTAAATACTACGTAATAACTTAGTAATACCAACCAAGCTAATTGTATAATCATAAGAACTAAATTATATAAGCTTATTTTAAATATCATTGTTATATCAAACATCGAAAATGTAGTTATAAGTAACATGGATAAACAAAAGTTACCTATAAGATTTACGTTAGGTGCTTTAACCTCATATACCTTTGCATGGTCAAAAATCCATCTTAGTATTAACCCTAATATGAACCCCCCACCTGCCGGATTTATATATTTACTAAATCCATATTTACTAAATCCATATTGAGTTGGCAACAAAGAAATTGCTATACCTACCACAAAAATTAAAATATATTGTAAAAATTCTTGCGGTGTAAAACTCGGTGCTGGTATCCTTAAATTCTTGGACAAGTCTACCTTATTTTTTAACTTCTTAAAAAATAACCCACCTACTATGGCACCTATGTATAAAGTTAGTATGGAAAAGGATGTAAGTGACTGTATTACTGGTTTCCCGCCTTCTAAGAAACTAGGTACGAGTCCCACTAATGTGTGATCACCCATAAGTCCTAAGGAGCCTGATATCATTATGTCATAGGATGATTTTCCGAAAATCTTTCCTATTCCAAGGCTTACTACGTTTTGCATTAAAGCTACCATTATAACTAAAAATAAAAATAATAACTGTAACTTTAAATTTTTCTTAAATGTAGCAAAGCCTATTCTAAGACCTATAGACAAGAAAAACCCTGCTATAAATATAGGAAGTGCAGAGAAGTCTAATTTTAAGGTAACATAATTCTTTGCAATAGCTAAAATAATGGAAAATAGCAGTCCTCCTATTACTGGCGCCGGCACATAATTCTCTCTTAAAACCTTTACATTCTTTTGGAGAGCATATCCTATAACTAGGAGTATTACAAGTAATGCTAATGTTTGAAGTATATTAAGCTCCATAACTAAAATTCCACCCTATTAATTATTTTCATCTTTATTTAATTTATCATCTTCATATAACTTTTCTGCTATATATGCAGCTACTTCTCCAGTAATCTTTATGCAATGAGCTTTTCTTTCTGGTGATGCAAATTCAAAGTTTTTTGTCATTACTCTACAACAAGTACTCTTGTATATTCCCTTTATATGATCATGTAAATCTGCTGACATAGGAAACATCTTTTCTTGCATATCTTCCCCATGTTCTCTTCCATAAACCATACCTAATGCCATTACTCCCCCACTTACAGCTCCACAGACACAACCTGATTTACCAATACCCACTGGAAACCCTGAAGCTAATTTTGTAACATTTTCATCGTAAGGCTTATCTAACATATCATTAATTGTTTTAACTACAGCTTCGGAGCAAAAGAATTCTCCTCTTTCAAAATACCCCTCTGCAGTATGTCTTACTTCCTCAACAAACTGCTCTTTTTTCATATAAATACCTCCTAAACATATTTTGATTTTAAATGTATCATTTAAAAAATTGCTTGTCCAATAGCTAATATGAATAGCTACAGTAGGAACAATTGGTTTTTTAAATACATGTATTGTACAAGTTTACCCTATGATTATCATGGATCACAAATCTTAAATACCTCCAAAAATCAAAGTATTTAGCGTGCATTATTAACTCTAAAAAAATAAAACCTATATTAGTATACTAATATAGGTTTTAACTTATTGTTTTAAATATATTTATAAAGTAATTATTTGATAAAACTTTTTATTCTGCTAATTTTTGTATATCACCATTGTATATATCTGTATCTAGTTGTTTCATTATTCTGCTAGATACTACTCCTGATACTATAGACCCACTTACATTAAGTGCAGTTCTACCCATATCTATTAATGGTTCTATTGCTATTAGTAGTCCAACTAAACCTACTGGAAGCCCCATGGCAGATAATACTGTTAAACCTGCAAATGTTGCTCCACCACCTACCCCTGCTATTCCAAAAGAGCTTATTGCTGTAACTATTATAAGCTTAATTAAAAATGCAGGTGCTAATGGATTTATACCTACAGTGGGTGCTATCATAACTGCAAGCATAGCAGGATATATACCTGCACAACCATTTTGGCCTATACTAGCTCCAAGAGATGCCGAAAGGTTAGCATATCCAGCTGGTACTCCTAACTTTTCTACTTGTGTTTCAACATTTAAAGGTATAGCCCCAGCACTTGTCCTTGCTGTAAAAGCAAATGTTAGAACAGAAGCTGTTTTTTTAATATAGGTAATTGGATTTAATCCAAAAGCCGCAATTATTATTAAATGTATTGCAAACATTATAATTAATGCTACATAAGATGCCATAACAAAACTTAGTAACCTTAGTATCTCACTAAAATTACTAGTAGACACCATCCTAGTCATTAAAGCAAGTACCCCATAAGGAGTTAGCCTTAATATAAGTGTAACCATCCTCATTACAACATCATGAAGTGAGTTCAAAATCTTTAAGTGTTAATTCAAGCTTTTCACTTGCTTTAGCTTCATTTTCTCCTGATTGCAATCCTTCTGCACTTAAGTTAAAAACTTTTGCAGTGCCTGCTCCTACCCCTGCTGATATTCCTGCTGTTATAACTAAAACTGCAATTATTAATCCTGCCATCTTACCTAAATTTTTTGAATCCTGATTTATAATAGCAGTTGTGATAGAAACAAAGATTAACGGAATAACTATCATTTTTAAAAGTCTTACATATCCAGTACCTATTATAGCGAACCAAATATTAGACTTTAATACAACATCTGATGTTGGAGTATAAACCAATTGTAATATAGCTCCATATAATATACCAACACCTAAGGCCAGGAAAACTCTCTTTGAAAAAGAATAGTGCTTCTTTTGCATAACCGCAAGAACATAAACAAGCCCTAACATAATCAATACATTAATTAATACTAAAATTCCTGTCTTCATCTTATCCCTCCTGATTTTTAGTCTAATAATCCTTTTATTTAAGAGTTTTTCTAAAAAAGGTTGATTTTTAGAATTTAAAAGTTTAAAGCTCTGATTTAAGTTGATTAATAGCTATATTTTTCGTTATAATAGAAATGATTATTTCGATTATAACTTTTTAAAAACTCTGTGTTATCTTATATTTTATCATAATATAACCTTTGACACTATAAATTTCAATGAAAATAATTAAGTGGAGGTTTAATAATTAAATGAAATTCGAAATTATAAATAGACTAGGGTCATTAATTATAGATTTACTCATATCTATTGCTATGCCTTTAGTTATCTTTAAAAATCTTGGATTCAATATAAATATATCTTATTTGTATTGTGGAGTATTATATATAATATTCTTAGTTTTATTACCTATAATAACTAAAGGTTACACTATTGGAAAGTATTTGTTTAACCTTAAAATTTGCTCAAAAGATGAAACTAGTGTGTCACCCATTCAGATATTATATAGAGAGGTAGCTAAGCTAATGTATACAATACCCTTACTAGGTTTAATATTAATATTTTTTTCTTTTTACTTAATAAATACTACTCCAAATAACCAAGGCATTCATGATATCTTTGCAAATACTAAGGTAATAAAAATATAACATTAACAACTTTATAAATATTCCTTGCAAAAGTTGGCATACTATATTATAATTAGTTGTTATGTTTGGAGGAGAAATAATGGAAAATTTAAAATTTAATGATTTAACACTTAATAAAAATGTACTTAAATCCATCGAAGGTATGGGATTTGAAGAACCATCTAAAATTCAACAAGAGGTAATACCTATTATCTTAGAAGGTTTTGATGTTATCGGTCAGGCTCAAACAGGCACAGGTAAAACTTTAGCTTTTGGAGCACCAATAATAAGTAATCTTAACAGATCTTCAAATAAAATTCATGGTATAATACTTACACCTACAAGAGAGCTTGCTATACAAGTTAGTGATGAACTAGTAAGGATTGGTAAGGATTCTAATTTAAAAATGCTACCAGTATATGGCGGTCAATCTATAGATAGACAAATTCAAGCTATAAGAAGAAACCCCGACATTATAGTCGGAACCCCAGGAAGAGTTCTAGACCTTTTAAGAAGAAAGATTTTAGACTTAAAGTTTATAGACTTCCTTGTACTTGATGAAGCTGATGAAATGCTAAATATGGGATTTGTTGAAGACATAGAACTTATAATTCAATCTTCAAATGAAGAAAGACAAACACTTTTATTCTCTGCAACAATGCCTAATACCATAAAGAAAATTGCACAAAGATACATGAAAAAAGATACTAAGCATATTTCTATAGTAAAAAACCAAATGACAGTATCAACAGTAGAGCAGTTTTATTATGAAATAAAGCACAATGAGCGATTTGAAAGTTTATGTAGAATTCTTGATGTAGAAGGACCTGATAGCTGCCTAATTTTTTGTAAAACTAAAAAAGGTGTAGACGAAGTAGTAGAATCTATGCAATCTAGAGGATATAGCGTTGAAGGAATGCATGGAGATATGAACCAAAATCAAAGATTAAACACTTTAAGAAAGTTCAAAGATGACAGTATAGATTTTTTAGTAGCTACAGACGTTGCTGCTAGAGGTATTGATGTTACTAATATAACACATGTTATAAACTATGATCTACCTCAAGATACAGAATCTTATGTTCATAGAATCGGAAGAACTGGCAGAGCAAACAAAAAAGGTATAGCTTATACTTTAGTAAGTCCTAGAGAGTATAAAACTTTAAAACAAATAGAGAGTGCTACAAAAGGCAAGATTAAAAGAAAACCAATACCAACAATAGATGATATATTCAGTGCAAAGTATGCAAGTATTATCAAAAAGGTTAAAGAAACTTTAGAAAACAAAGAGTACAGCAAGTTTGTACCTATTGTAACAGAGCTAGACGAAGAATATGACTTAATTGATGTTAGCGCTGCTTTAATGACTATGATCTACGGAAAAGAAATAAGTTATAATTCTAATGAAAATAATGATATTGCATCCAATAACAACAGTAGTTATAGCAATAATAGCAATAGTTATGGCAACAGACGTAGTAATAGTAACAATGGCGATGTTTCAAGATTATTCTTAAGCATAGGTCACTTAGATAAAATAAAACCTAAATCTCTAGTAGACTTTTTAACTGATAATTCAAATGCAGATAGAAACTCTATTGGAAACATAGATATACTTGATAAATTTACATTTATAGATGTAAAATCTGATGCTGTAGACAGTATATTAAACAATTGCTCAGGCAAAAGTCTTGAAGGCAGAAGAGTAAACATTGAAATAGCTAAAAGTTCAAAATAAGCTATTCAAAAAATTAAATATAAAAATAGCTAGAACTTTTAAGTAAGCTATTGTAAAAGTAAATTAAAAGAGCTTAACTCAAAAAACATAATATTGAGATTAAATTTTCAATTGAGAAGCTCTTTTTTACGTTACTTTAAAATTTACTACTATTTTTAAATATATTCATTTAACCTTTTCTTTATGATTTCATCCGCAAAACACATATCTACGGCATTATAATAAATTTTCTTATAATCATCTTTACTAATATCAAATTCTTTTAATGCTAAGGAAATTTCCTTACTCATATCTGTATTAGAAACAGTTCTATTATCTGTATTTAATGTAACTTTAATTCCATCCTTATGAAAATCATACATAGGGTGGTTTTTTATTGTACCCACAGCCTTTGTTTGTACATTACTACTCATGCAGATCTCTAATGCAATTCCTCTGTCTTTAATCATATCGTATGCCTTTTTACAATTATCAATATTTACTCCATGTCCTATTCTTTCTGCTCCTAAAAGTTCAATTGAATCTAATACATTTTCTCCAATTCCAGTCTCACCAGCATGAATAGTAATTCTATACCCATATTCTTTAGCTAAAGCCATAGGCTCAATAAATTCTTTTGCAAAGCCTTTTCTTTCAGCTCCGCAAAGATCTACAGCTACTACTCCTTTATTTAAATACTCTTTCCCAATTTCTAAAACTTCAAAAATGCTACTAGGTGATACGGTTTTTAAAAATGATAATATGAGATTACCTTTAATATCATATTTCCCTTCCGCTTCTTTGATGCCACTTAAGACACTTTCTATAATCCTTTTAGTATCAAGACCTCCATTAGTATGCAGTAAAGGAGCAAATCTTATTTCCATATACTTAACATTTTCTTTTGCTGCATCTTCTAGTAATTCATAGGTTATCCTTTTAAGACTATACTCACTTTGCATTATCTTTATAGGCAATGAAAACTTTTCTAAATATTCATCAAGAGAAGCACACTCCATGGGAGCTATCATAAGCTCTGTTATTTCTTTTATATCATAACTTGGAATATCAATCTTTTCTCTTTTTGCTATATCAATTATAGTCTTTGGTCTAACACTTCCATCTAAGTGACAGTGAAGCTCTATTTTCGGTAAATCCTTTAAATTCATATACTTTCCTCCATTTAAAATTATTAATACGCAAAAAATCCTGACCACAAAGAAGATATACAAAAGTATACCTTCTTCGTAATCAGGAATTATTGGTTCCTGGTAGACACCCCTAAACCATATCATTAGAGTTATACGAAACTTAATTATATTTTAATTAAAAAATTATCTTTTAATTATCTTATCATATTTAAATAGTCTGTCAACACTATTAATTATTAAATCTTATTTCCAAATCTCTTCACTTTTAGTTTCTTTGTTATCCTGTCTTTTTTCTTTTTTTGGTTCTTCGCTAAAATATTGATAGTAATAGCAAAGCAGTCTTCCATTATATAATTTTCTATTTTTATGAGCCTTTTCTCCAAAAAACTTTTGAAATCCTAAATGTGAGGTTATGGCAAAAAATGACCACTCATTTAAATCTTTATATACTACTCCCATTTCCTCATATAAAGCTTCTACTTCACTAGCTTCTCCAAGTCTTTCACCATAAGGTGGATTTGTTATTATAAATCCATACTTTTTCTTACTACTGAAATCTTTTATATCCAGTTTTTGGAATACTGTATTTTCTCCTACCCCTGCCTTTTCAGCATTTTCCTTTGCTGTCTTAAGCACACTACCATTGATATCTGATGCTAATATTTTGAATTCTTTATCATTTATAGCTTCTTTTGCATACTTTCTTATATCTTCCCAAAGGTCTTTAGGTATTATATCCCACTGTTCGGATACAAAGCTTCTATTAATACCTGGTGCTATATTTCTTCCTATCATAGCAGCCTCTATTGCAATAGTTCCTGACCCACAAAGAGGATCCGCTAAAGTTCTCGAAGGCTCCCACTTACTTAAAAGCACCATAGCGGCAGCTAATGTTTCCTTAAGAGGTGCTTCTCCTGCAAGTCCTCTGTATCCTCTTTTATGAAGTCCAGGACCTGTAGTATCTACTGTAAGAGTTACTATATCTTTTAATATAGCTACCTCTATCTTATATTCAGCGCCATCTTCAGAAAAGAGATCTCTTCTATACTTTCTTTTCATAGATTCTATAACTGCCTTTTTCACTATAGATTGGCAATCTGGTACGCTATGAAGCTTTGATTTTATGGACTTACCTACTATATGCATAAATCCTGTTATGGGTATTAAATCTCCCCATTCTACAGCTAAGGTTCCTTGAAATAACTCCTCAAAACTCTCTGCCTTAAATTCAGCCATTCTTATTAAGACTCTATCTGCTGTTCTAAGCCACATATTGCATGTTACTATATCCATTTCATCACCTTGAAACATAACCTTACCATTTTCTATAGTTAAATCTTCATATCCTAAAGCCTTAAGCTCATTTGCTACAACCTTTTCTAATCCAAAGGTGGATGTTGCTATTATCGTATATTCCATGTTTTTCTCCCCTACAAGTAAATTTTATATTTATATATTTATTCTATCATTTATAATAGGTTTTCACTAATATTTTATTTAATTCATAGGTTTAAAAATAAAAATAAAGAGGAAGACTATAATTCAAAACATATAATCTACCTCTTATTTAAACTTTTATTCCTATTAAACTTTCATAAAGTTATATTGCTAATTTCTACCCAAGAGCAACATCTAGTACCATCATTATTGCAAAGCCTATCATCGCTCCAATAGTTCCAACATCACTATTTCTTTCTGCTTGAGCTTCTGGTATAAGTTCTTCTACAACAACATATATCATAGCTCCCGCTGCAAAGGATAACGCATAAGGTAAAATAGGTTTCATTGCAATTACTGCAACTGCACCCAATACCCCTGCAATGGGCTCAACTATTCCTGATGCTTGACCATATAAAAAACTCTTCCATCTTGAAAGCCCTTCCCTTCGTAATGGTATAGAAACTGCTGCGCCTTCCGGAAAGTTTTGAATAGCTATTCCAAGGGCTAGCGCCATAGCCCCAGCTAACGATGCAGAAGGTAAATCTGCAGCTATAGCTCCAAAGGCAACACCAACAGCTAATCCTTCTGGTATGTTATGAAGAGTAATAGCTAATACTAAAAGTACACTTCTTTCCCAACTTGTTTTAATACCTTCAGCTTCCTCTATAGGTGCTCCTATATGAAGATGTGGCAATATCTTATCTACAGCCCATAGGAATCCGCCTCCCATTAAAAACCCTACAGCTGCAGGTATCCAGGCACTTCCATCACTAGCTTCTGACATCTCTATTGCAGGTGCCAACAAAGACCAGAAACTGGCAGCTATCATAACCCCCGCTGCGAAACCTAGCATTCCATTTAAAACCTTTTTGTTTATTGTTTTAAAAAGAAATACTAGTGCTGCTCCAAGCGCAGTTACAAACCAAGTAAATAAAGTTGCAAAAAGAGCTTGCATTATAGGATCCAATCCTTTAAACCATTGAATAATCATAAATTCCTCCTTATAAAATAATATTAATTCCAAAGTCTATCTTTACTTATCAATATTATTTTAATGTTTTATTTGTATATTATCAATGTCTATTCTTTCATAATAAAAATAATCATTATATAAATTATGATATAATGAAGTTATAGCTCTTCTATCAAGTAATTCTTAGACTCAGGTGGAGTTTGCTTATAAGGAATACATCTCTCCATCTGAGTCTTAGAAGAACTTATTATTAAGTTCTTAATTCTTTATTATCCAAAACAAATTATTGATTTTGGATAAATTAAAGGTTACAATATTGCATCTTACTCAAAATTACAAAGGATGGTGTTTAAAATTAAAATTAAAAACATAGAAAATGCTACTTTCAATAAAATTAAACTAAAGGGTGATATCTTAAATAAAATGAAAATAGACAACAATAAAAAGGCTGATTCTACCCATGTTCATGGAGGAACTTACCTAGGTGAAAAAAAGAATGGTAAAATGCATGGAGATGGAACTTATATTTATAAAGATGGAAGTAAATATATAGGTCAATGGAAAGATGATAAGATGGATGGCGATGGAACCCACATATGGTCTAATGGGGAGAAATATATAGGCCAATGGAAGGATGACGAAAAAAACGGGTACGGTATATATACTTGGCCCGATGGGGAAATATATATAGGTCAGTGGAATAATGGAGAAAAATCAGGTACTGGTACCTACACTTGGTATGATGGAGACTCATATACAGGAAACTGGGAACATGACTTAAGACATGGATATGGTATCCACACCTGGGCCGATGGCAACAAATATATTGGTAATTTTAAAAATGATCTAAAGCATGGGGTTGGTATGTATGTATATGCAGATGGAAGTACAGAAACTGGCACCTTTAAAAATGATAGTATACAATAATAATTAATTATTCTAAAAGACGGAAGATATTTTAAGATATCTTCCGTCTTTTATTACTTATAATACCTTTATGTATTTAAGTAATAATTTCTTTAACTAAACACAAGAAGTATTTGTATATAAAAAAGAGTATAGAAATTGCTTTCTATACTCTTATCATTCTGTTTAGACTATCTTTGGAATCCTCTGTTGTTTTGTTGCTTTCTAGCTCTTCTACAATCAGGGCATCTTTGTGGTTCGTTTTCGAAACCTTTTTCTTTATAGAATTCTTGTTCTCCCTCAGTGAAAACAAATTCTTTTCCACAGTCTTTACATACTAAATTCTTATCTGCCATTTAAACATTTCTCCTTTTTATTTATATTAAGATTTAAAAACTGATTTACTTTATATGCCTAAAAAGGTAATGTTTAAATCATATTAAATCTCCGTCGCTTTTTTATTCTTGCGACTATTTAAATATAACATACATTTTTTAAATAAGCAACCATTTTTTAATATCTTTAAATATTATTTTTTATTACTAAATAACTTTATATGTTATAATTAACTATCCTTATTATAACATACAATAGTATTTATAGGAAGATTTTTATATTAATATCTTACCCTATTCTAAATATACATGTTTTAATTTTTTCTAAACAACAATGCATTACCCGTACTTATACATTACTTAGGGAGTTGAATTTATATTATTATGAATGATAACTATATTTATCTAGTTTTTTCAAAAACAGGGACCTGGCTTTCTAGACTTATTACTATAATAAGTAAAATAAAATATGTCCATTCTTCAATTAGCTTTGATAAATCTTTCACTACTATGTACTCTTTTGGCAGACTTCATCCTAATAATCCATTCTTAGGCGGATTTGTTGAAGAAAACTTGCATGAAGGTGTGTACAAAAAGTTTATTGCTAGTGAATGTTTAATATACAAAGTTAAAGTATCTGAAATTGAATTTAATTCTATGAAAAAAGAAGTAAATAGATTTTTAGAGGAAAAGTACAAATACAAGTATAATTTTATAGGCTTATTTGCTATATTGGCTAATATCCCCATAAAGAGAAAAACTCATTATTTTTGTTCCGAATTTGTTTCTGAGATTTTAATTAATTGTAATCTCTATGAATCTAATAAGACTCCATCGCTGATAAAAACAAATGACTTATTAGAAATACGTAATAAGGAGATCATTTATGAAGGATACATCAATAATTACTATACATCTAACGAACTTTTCACCCTTGAAGAGAACTTCTAAATTGTACAAGCAGTTATAACTATCTTATTTTTAAATATAGGTAAGATCAAGTGATTCTTAGACTCAGGTGAAGTTTGCTTATAAGGAATACATCTCCATCTGAGTCTTAGAAGAACTTATCCAGGGGCGTAGCAGCCGTCATCCTCAACCTTGAAGAGGATAGGGGTGTTACGGATGGTAGCCATCGGATAAATTAATAGCTACTTATACTAATTTCATATATTCTTCATCAAGAGATTTCTAGGTTCAGGTAGAGTTTGCTTGTTAGAAATACATATTAATATAGATATGTATTTCTAACATTATTTTAACTTTCTTTATCTTTATTATGATGAAATACATTTTGATTTTGTAATAATGTAATTTTAAAAATCAGGATAGTCTTTTTATATATCTTTTCAAAGGTATGTGTGCCTTTTAAAGTATTCTTTAATTGTTTAACATCTTCTTTGTTTTCTGTTTCTAATATTCTGGTACTATTTAAATCGCAAAAAACCTTATCATTAAGACCTCCTAAATCCTCATGATTTTTCTCATATGTATCTATATCATAACCCTCATGACTTACAGGTTCTATGTCTAAAAGATGTGACTCCTTATAATATCTAGGCTTTTCTATAAATGAAACTTTAGTGGAGCATTTAAATGGAATATTTAAGATTACCTTTTTTACATATCCCTTTACAGAACTTTCATCAGCACAATTCACAGTGGAATATTCTATGGTTTCTTCTATAATGCCTTTTATAAATAACTTATTAGTGCCCCTAACTAGCTGGCACTTTTTGAGTATTACTCTTTTCTCTAAGGATAATATTTTAAAAATAGGCTCTTGGAACTTTTCAACAGCTACTATGCAAATAGGCACTTCTATTTCTGATAACACAACAGGAACCTTACAAACTGCTTTCTCTAAACAAAGATCTGGTTTCATAACTTCACTTTGAAAGCTATTTAATAAGGTAGTCTTTTGAACTATAGCTTTAGAATTACAAGTTATTTCATTTTCAATATTTCCATATTTATTATCATCCATGCAGCTATCTTCTTTTAGCTTCCCTATCTCACACTTTGAATCTTCAGTTATGTGATTTCCTGTATCAGAAATAATTGGTATTCTATCGTCTAAATCATTATATATATTCTCTTCTAGTGGATCTATATTATCCTCTATAAAGTCAGTCCCTTCCTTTATCTCATCTTCTTCAAAATCTCTATTTTCTTCCATTGCCAAGATATTCTCTTGATTTTTATCCTCTTCTATATCATTAATTTGAGATTCAATGTCTGCCGTATCTACTATCTTATTTTTAGGAACCTCCTCTATATTAGATGATAGTGTTTCATATAACTTTTCTTTGTTTTTTGTAACCTTTTTATTTAATACTGTGTTATCTTGCTTTAACTTTTCATTTAATAGCTTTAATATTATAAGAATAATAAGTTGCTTCTCTGTTATTATATTTGGGTTCATATACTCTAAAGTTTGATTTTTCAATAAATTTCTTTTGTCTGAATCCTTATATCTTTTATCCTTTCGTCTTTTGCCCATATAATAATCTCCTTATTATTGATAATACAATATATGAAATGTAATCCTCATCGTTCCACTTGTACCTTAAAAATAAATAGAGAAATCTCTAGAAAAGATTCCTCCATTTATTATAAAAATTTAATCTAATGTGCTGATTTAGCTATAACTGAAAGGGAAGTATTGCATACTGAGAACTGATCCCCGTTATCACTTATAGCATCTATTATCTTAACAATGTAGGTACAGCAGCCCGGGCAACTATTGCACTCACAATGATTAAAGTTAAAAGATGTAGCAATTTCTTGGAGTGGCTGGCCTGTGAGTGTGACCATATATTCCCATGTGCCACACTGAATTTCTTGTCTATCATCGCAAGTTTTAAATAATCCAAATACTAACGTTGTTGGTAGATCATTTTCTTTATCCTCATATTTAATAATACTATCAAATTCGAATTTTACTACTGGATTTTTCAAACAACTTGTATCTATAGTAACGCATCCTAAAGATCTTGGTATGAAAGGCTTAGATGGATCTAATTTTGGTATATCTGCCCCCGTACCTTGAGCACATTCAAAAATTACTTTATAGGGACAAGGACTCTTTTGATAGCAATTATCATATTTATGCTCATCACAGCATTTATCCCTATTGTCTCTTTTTATATCTTCTTCTGCTCCTTTATATAGTTCCATAAATAGTTTCCTCCCTTATTATCATCACTTTTTACTTTTAACCCTTATTATTTAAAAAACTAATTCTAAATAGGGAATCCTCTAAAAAAAGATTTCCCTATTTCTCTTAAAAGTTTATCTAATATGCAGATTTAGCTATAATTGAAAGTGAAGTATTGCATACAGATAATGGATCTCCCTCATCGTTTGCAGCATCTATTATCCTAACACTGTAGGTACAGCATCCTGGACAACTATTGCACTCACAGTGGCTAAAGCAAAATGAAGTTGTAAGCCTTTCAGATTCCGTACCACCATCTTGATTTAGTTTGATTTTATATTCCCAAGTACCACAAGGTATTTCTTGCCTGTCATCACAGGTTTTAAATAATCCAAATGTTAATCTTGCTGGCTCAGTATTTGATTCAAACTTATATTTGATAATACTAGAAAAATCAAATTTCACTAATGGATTTTTTAAACAAGCTGTATCTACGGTAATACATCCTAAGGATCTTGGAGTAAAAGGTCTAGTTGAGTCAATTTGTGGAATATCCACACCTGTTCCTTGAGCACATTCAAAGAGTATTGGATATGCACATGGGCTCTTTGGGCAGCAGTGTGCATATTTATGCTTATCACAGCATTCATGGTGATCATCGCATCTACGATCTTCATAACCATGATTTGAGTTCTCTTCATAGCCTTTGTTAGGATTGAATCTTTCTCTATCTTCCTCTGGTCCTTTGTAGTATAGTTTCATAAATAGTTTCCTCCCTTATTATCATAATTTTTCAATTTCTTAACTTTTGCAAAGGATAAACCCTTTGCTATAGTGTATGCATATTAGAGTTAAGAGTTCGTTTAAAGAATAGTTTTAGTAATCATACTCTTCTCTCATTCTTCCTATAACTCCCATCTCAGCGTTATACCCTATTTCAACATCATCATGGCATATCTCATATGGTTTGTCATATTGCTTGTCATGATATCTTTCGTAATCGCAGCTACAACTTTCCCTCTTACATTTTCTTTCACAATTACTGTGGTAATCTTGCCCCATGTCTACTTTGCAATCAGGTTCTCCAATATATACTGGTTGGTTTTGTAATAACTTAATGCGTACATATACCACCATTTTTTCAGTAATGTTTCTAAAACATTTTAATTTACTAAATTCTTCAGCACAGTTATTATCACGATGGAAGATATCTGTTTCTAAAATATTTGACCAATCTAGTTCACAGAAAATATGCTCGTAATAATTATTAGAATGTCTCCAAGACTCTTCTCCCCTATCCTCACAGAGCATGTTCTTATCTAAACCGTTTGATTTTCCTTTAGAATATCCTCCAAATATAGGCTTTTTATCAAACTTAACAGGTGTAACACATTTAAATGGAATATTAAATGTGGAATGCATCATACTTCCACTTATACTTGTTTTGTTATCACAATCAACAGTAGAATATTGAATGTTTTTTTGTATATACCCAGAAATAAATACCTTATTTGTGTGAGGTACTAAATGACATTGAGTAATACATACATGCTTATCTATTGTCTTTATATCAAAGGCTTCTGTTTCCAATGTAATATCTGATTCTATATCAATTTGTATTTTACAATCGGATAGTACTACAGGAACTTTAACTACCATTGGACCTGGACGCCCAAACGGCGTATAACACCTATTACTGCACTCCCCTAGATTAGTAGAATCAACCACTCTTGAGTTGATACAACTTGGATCTGGCCTTGGGTCACAACAGTCATTAGTTAAACAATCTTTAAACATTGCTTCATCTCCCTTTATAGTCCTTTGTATATAAAATTTTAAGACTACTTGCAAATCCTAAGACTTTATATCTAATAACATATTATTCTAGAAGATATAAATTGCTACATATTGTGCCTAAAATATATTAAGTTCATTTTAATCCGCTATCTTCCTCTTCTTTTGAGCCTTTTCCCTCATTAAATCCAACACTTACATTCCTTTGTCTTCCGTCATTATCTCCAGTATATTGGGGAATAGAATCATTGTTACAATTTTCTATAACCATTACATCTCCATCGAATTCTGGTATAAAAACTTGTTGATTTTGTATCACTTTAATCCTTATAAATATAACCATTTTCTCTAATATCTTTTTACACTTTTTTTCTTCTGGCAAATACTTCGTCCCGTAATCCTCGTTATCGAAAATATCAGTTTCTAATATTTTTGCATATTGATATTCACAGTAAACTGGTTCATATAATTTACTATAATGAATCCATGAATCTTCATTATTGTTTTTGCAAAGCGTATTTTTATCTAAACTATTTAATCTTTCTTTGTAGCTTTCTCCGTATAATGGCTTTTTAAAAAATTCAATTTCTGTTACACATTTAAATGGAGAATTAACTACTGTATATTCTATCTTGTTACCTTCACTTGCTTTATTAGTGCAATCATTATTAGAAACTTGTATGTTCTTTTGCACATAGCCTTCTATAAATAGCTTATTTGTATAAGGAATAAGCTTACATTCCTTTACAAAAACCTCTTTATCAATATTTATTACATTTATATCTGTTATATCTGTCTTTTCTAATTCTATTTCTGATTCTACATTAATCTCTACTTCTACATCAGATAAAATCACAGGAATTTTAGCTATTAGTGGTCCTGTAGAGCCCATTGGAGTATGACACTTACTATTACATGTACTTAAAACTTCTGAATCTACTACTATTGAATCACACCTTTTTTTACGTTCCATATTTTCTTTATCGTTGCTACTAATATCTTTTTCCCCCATATATATTCCTCCATATTACTTCTAAAATATTATGTAATACTATATTATTCATAATGATTGTAAATGGCACTTATAGTAATTTTGCTATAAATAAAAAAAAAGGAAACTACATTCAATGTAGTTTCCTTTTAAATCTTATCCTTTAAATCTCAATATTTATTTATATCTGCCAAATCTTCCAATACATATATTAATTTAAAATGAAGTCTTGCTTATTACATAGCATTTTCTTCTAGCCTTGCACCTTTAAATTGACTATTGTAAAGATCTGCATAAAACCCATTCTCTTCTAACAATTCTTCATGACTTCCCTTTTCTATAATACTTCCATTATTCATAACAAGTATTAAATCCGCATCACGGATAGTTGATAATCTATGTGCTATAACAAAACTTGTTCGTCCTTGCATAAGCTTTGTCATGGCCTTTTGTATATATATTTCTGTCCTAGTATCTACACTACTTGTAGCTTCATCTAATATCAATACAGATGGATCTAATAGTATTGCTCTTGCAATAGTTAATAGTTGCTTTTGTCCTTGAGATATATTAGAAGCTTCTTCATTAAGGATAGTATCATAACCCTCTGGTAATGTCCTAATGAAATGATCTGCATGAGCTGCCTTTGCCGCTAAGATAATTTCATCTTCTGTAGCCCCGAGGCGTCCGTATCCTATATTATCTCTTATAGTTCCATTAAATAACCAGGTATCTTGAAGCACCATCCCAAATATATTTCTTAAGTCTCCTCGTTTTAAATCTCTTATATCAATTCCATCAATAGTTATTTTGCCTTCATCTATTTCATAAAACCGCATAAGTAAATTTACAATAGTTGTCTTACCTGCTCCTGTAGGCCCTACAATAGCAATGGTTTGACCCGGTTTCACATCTATGTTCATATCCTCTATAAGCATAGCATCTTTTTCATATCCAAAGTTTACATTTTCAAATTTCACCTCACCTTTAGGTGACTCAATAACTTGTGTAATATCAGCATCTTGAATTTCTTCAACTTCATCTAAAACTTCAAAAACACGTTCTGCCGCAGCCACAGTAGATTGTAATATATTAACTATATTAGCTGTTTGAACTATTGGCTGACCAAATTGCCTTGAATATTGAATAAATGCTTGTATATCTCCTAGATTAATTCTCCCCTTTGTTACAAATATACCACCTACAACACATACAAGAACATATCCTATATTGTTTATAAAATTCATAAGTGGCATAATTATACCCGAAATAAATTGTGCCTTCCATCCTACATTATAAAGTTCGTCATTTATATCATTAAATTCTCCTATGGACTTGTGTTCATGACCAAAAGCTTTTACTATTTTGTGCCCTGTATACATTTCCTCTACATGCCCATTAAGTCTTCCTAGAGCATTTTGTTGATCTGCAAAGTATTTTTGTGAACGCTTTGCTATATTTGTTGTTACAAAAATAGATAATGGTAAGGTTACAATTGTAACAAGAGTTAGTGTAGGGCTTATAGTTAACATCATTACGATAATACCAATTATAGTAACTACCGATGTAATAAGTTGTGTTAAACTCTGTTGAAGCGTACTAGAAACAGTATCTATATCATTGGTTACACGACTTAATATTTCACCATGAGTGTGAGAATCAAAATACTTAAGGGGTAGACGTGAAAGCTTCTCATCTACGTCTTTTCTCATATTAAAAACAGTCTTTTGAGCAACCCCTGCCATTACATATTGTTGTACATATGCAAATATAGCACTAATAGCATAAAGACCTATTAATATAAAAACTATATGTGCAATATAATCGAAATCTATTTTTCCGCCATTTAAACTCATTATTTCAGATATCTTTTTATTAACTGCTAATATACTATTTGCCACATCTGGAGTAGCCGTTGCTGGATTCTTTGATAATTTAGTAAGTGTATCTAACTGTGGCAATAGCTTTTCTAGTGCCATTTTCCCCATAATTCCTTCAAATAGCTTAGTGGTAGCCTTTCCCATAACCTTTGGACTAACTATACTAAAAACTGTACTTAATATAGCAAATATAAAAACTACTATAAGACTTACTCTTCGAGGTCTTAAATAAGTAATAAGCCTCTTCATTGTACCTTTAAAATCTTTTGCCTTTTCTACTGGTCTACCCATGGCAGGCCCACCACCCATAGATCCTTTAGTCTTAGTTTTATGTCCTTTACCTCTATTCTCCATTATGCTATTTCCTCCTCTGAAAGTTGTGAGGATACAATCTCATGATATACATCACAACTAGTTAAAAGTTCTTTATGAGTACCTATTCCTACTATGTTTCCCTCATCTAAGACTATAATTCTATCTGCATCTATAACAGTACTTACCCTTTGAGCTACAATTATTACTGTAGATTCTTTAGTTTCATCTTTTAGTACAGATCTAAGCTTTGCATCCGTTTTAAAATCAAGAGCAGAAAAACTATCATCAAAAATGTATATTTCAGGTCTTCTAACCAAGGCACGTGCAATAGATAAACGTTGCTTTTGTCCACCAGAAACATTAGTACCACCTTGAGCTATCACTGAATTAAATCCCTCTTCCATATTTGATATGAAATCTGTAGCTTGAGCTATATTAGCTGCTTTTTTTATTTCATCTTCTGTAGCATCCTCTTTACCATATCTTATATTATCTGAAATAGTACCTGTAAATAATACTGCTTTTTGAGGTACAAATCCTATTTTAGATCTAAGTTCGTCTTGAGACATTTCTCTTAAATCTACTCCATTAATTAAGATACTTCCATTGTTAATATCATAAAATCTTGGTATAAGACTTATGATTGTAGATTTACCTGAACCAGTACCACCAATAATTGCAGTGGTTTCTCCAGGTGCCGCACTAAAAGAAATATCTCTTATAACAGAACTTTCTGATCCTGGATAATTGAAACTTACATTTTTAAATTCAACATAACCTTTCTTTGATACTGCCTTTTTAATATCTTTAGGATCATTTATCACTGGAACAATATCTAAAACTTCATTAATTCTTGATGCTGAAACTGAAGCTCTTGGTATCATAATAAACATCATAGAAACCATAATTAATGAAAACATTATTTGCATAACATATTGTATAAATGCCATCAAGTCTCCCACCTGCATATTTCCAGCATCAATACGTTTTGCTCCAAACCATATAATTGCAATTGTAGTAAAGTTCATGACCAGCATCATTAACGGCATTAATATAGACATAAGCTTATTTACCTTAATAGCTGTACTTGTAAGGTCATGGTTTGCTTCATTAAATCTCTCTCTTTCATGATCGTTACGATTAAAAGCACGTATTACTCTAATACCTGTAAGACCTTCACGTAATACTAAATTTAGTTTATCAAGTTTTATTTGCATTGATTTAAAAAG
Organism: Clostridium algidicarnis; assembly: GCF_000703125.1. Classification (NCBI taxonomy): domain Bacteria; kingdom Bacillati; phylum Bacillota; class Clostridia; order Eubacteriales; family Clostridiaceae; genus Clostridium; species Clostridium algidicarnis. The sequence goes on from NZ_JNLN01000001.1 coordinate 923,127, forward strand.
TGGTAGGCCCTTTCTTGCTATAATAGTTATAATTCCAATTAATACTGGTATAACTACTACAATAATAATAGAAAGCTTCCTATCCTTTGAAACCGCCATAATAATACCACCAATGCACATCATAGGTGCACTTATCATCATACGCATAATAATTACAAGAACCTGTTGAACTTGAGTAATATCATTAGTCGTTCTAGTAATAAGCGATGATGTTCCAAGCTTATCGAACTCTTCTATAGAGAAACCTTCTACCTTAGTAAAAAGTCCTTTTCTAAGATCTCTACCAAATCCTGTAGCTACCTTTGATGATAAAAAGCTTGCAGTAATAGTACATATAGTTCCACCTAGTGCAACTAATAACATAAATCCTCCTATTTTTAATATATAGTCTGTATCTCCATTTACTATCCCATTATTTACTATATCTGACATCAATGTAGGTAAATATAACTCAGAAAGGGACTGGAAAAATACCAATACAAGTACCAAAATTATAGGTACTTTGAATGGCTTTAAATTTTTAAATAACTTAATCATAAGTAATCATCTCCAACAATTTAAATTTTTGTATTATTAACATTTAGCTTTATATCACAGGAATCCATAAGATTATCCCTTACTTGCATTAATAACCGTCTTAGTAACATCTGCTCTTCTTGTGTAAAATTACTAAAACATTCTTTGTCTATGGTTCTCATAACTTCGTGAACATCTTTCCAGGCTTCTTCCCCTTGCTCAGTTATATATACCCTTGATATTCTTTGATCTAATGAATCTTGACGACGTTCCACAAGTTTAGCTTTTTCCATTCTTTTAAGCATCACAGTAATAGTCGCAGGTTTAATATTAAGTTTCTTAGCTAATTCTTTTTGACTTTGGCCATTTTCCTTTGATAATGCTAATAACATTGGTGGTTGACCAGGATAAATTCCAATTTCATCAAGTAACATATGTGTACGATGATAGTGAAATCTTATGACTTGGTAAAATGTGTTGTATAAAGAATCGTGATCATAACTATCCATTTAACTCCTCCTAACTAGTTAGCCGACTAACTATAATAAATATTATCACCTATATATATATTAGTCAATAACCTTTTATCATAAATCTTTTAACAAGTTATTAACATTAGTAAATTATTATTAATGTATACGTAACCATGCTATTGCACATTCTTCACACTTAATTTTAACACTTACTTCCTTTTAATTATTGCAAATATTTATCTTTGTATTTTTGTATAGCATTTAATTTAAAAACTTCTCGCTAATCTTTGATTAGTCCTCTAACTATAAATTTATATTTTTATACTATATTAAGCTACCATAATTTATCCCCTGGTTGAGCTTTAATATTAATAAATGTACTCTGTAAAGCAAAGAACTCCGCTAATATAAAAACACTCCTAATCAAAATAGCCTTGCTATATAAATAATTAAAAAACTACAAAATAAAAAGAGAAAAGCCTAAACTTTTCTCTTAGTTCTTTCTTGTAATTTGGTTAAATACCTATCTTAAATCCCTCACCTATAGCCTCATGAACACTTCTAACTATTATAAAAGCATCCTTATCTATTCCTTTAATATACTTATTTAATTTTATTACCTCTCTTCTATCTAGAACCGTAGTTATAACCTCTTTTGTTTCTTCTGTATATCCTCCATTGGCAGAATATATTGTAATTCCTCTTTCTAATTCATCCATAATATATTTTTTGACTTTATCACCATTTGAACTTATAACCACAACTTCTTTACATATATTAAAGCCTTCAATTACTGAGTCAATTACAAAGCTATTTATAATAACTCCAAGTAATGCATACATACCAATTCTTAAACCAAAGGTAGCTCCAGCCATAAGCGTTATTGTGAAATCTGATATTAATAAGGCTACCCCCATATTAATGTTAAAAATCTTATTTATTATTTTAGCAATTATATCAGTGCCACCAGTAGATGCATTTTGATAAAATATGATGCCCATACCTATACCAGTCATTAATATACCAAATATTAATTCTATAATCATATCGTTTACTAAAGGCCCACTTAAAGGCCATAGCTTTTCCATTATCCATATCATGCCTGAAAGTTCTAAACTTGTATATATAGTTTTTGCTCCAAAGGCCTTTCCTATGATTAAGAAGCCTACGGTAAATAAGATTAAATTCATCATCATCATCAAAGCACCAACAGGGAACTTAGGTAAATAATAATTAATTATTAAACCAAGTCCATTAACTCCTCCAGTAGCTAAATTATTAGGCATAAGAAAAAAGTACATACCTGATGCCACCATTAAATTACCTATACTTATAAAAATTAATTCCTTTCCCTTCTCTCTCATAATACCCCCCCTATAATTTTATTATATAACCGATCGTAAAAATCCATTTCCGTGAACATCTGCCGCTTCCGAAACTGAAATAAGAGCTGACTCATCTATTTCTTCTACTAATTTTTGAACCATATTTAATTCATTTTCACTAACTACACAGTATATTATCTTCCTTTTGACACCAGTATATGCCCCCTCACCGTAAAGGAAGGTAGTGCCTCTTCCTATCTTTTTAATTATGCAATCTGATACTTCTTCTTCCTTAGACGTAACTATTAATAATATCTTTTTCTTATTAAAGCTATTTAAAACCTTATCTATAACCACTGATTTTATATACATCAATAATAAAGTATAAAGTGTTAATGTAAGATTTGTAACGAAGATTCCCATCATTGCAATTACACCATTTAGAGCAAAGTATAAAGTGGACATTTTCATTCCATTTCTTTTTCGAAGGATTATAGCTACTATGTCAGTCCCTCCTTGAGAGGCACCTTGTTTAAATATCATTCCCATTCCTATTCCACTCACAACGGCTCCTGCTAAAGTTGATATAAAAATATCCTCTATTTTAAGTACACTTACCATATCCTTTGTTAAAACTAAAAATATAGACATTGATACCATTCCAATAAAACTTAAAACTACAAACTCTCTATTTACTAACTTATACCCTATAATAAATACCGGTATATTAATAATAAAAACCCAATACCCTGAAGGTATATTTGATACATATTGTAAGATAAGAGATATCCCTGCAGCTCCTCCACTTAAAAGTCTATGAGGTATTATAAATGCATTGATTGCAATAGAATAAAGGAAACTTCCTATTAAAATATTAATTACCTTAACGTACCATTCCTTTTCCTTTTCTTTTTCTTTTCTGATTTCTCTGTGACTTTTGATTTTACTCATTTAGATATTCTCCCCACATATTTTTTTTACTAAGCTATAGTATCAACAATTTCCATGATGCTAACATCTCCTAAAAGATATAAACTAATCTCTATACTTTCTTACCACTAATGCTTAAATTGAAAAAGTTATTAGTTACATTAATGATGATAGATACTAAATGACTCATAAAAATTAAATAAATAAAACCTCCGTAAAACGGAGGCATAAAGTATCTAATCTTATGAATCAATAAGCTCAATAATTACACAACAAAAAAATCAGTATTATTAATACTTATTATTCATGGCTTTGCTTCCCTCCGAAGTCCCATACATTGTCTAAGGCAGGTCTCCTGACTCACGGGTCATCCTTCACCATCCTTCCCAGAGAAAGAGATAATCTCCAGTGGATTTGGTTTTGTCGCCGTATACAGTAGCGGGGGCTGTAGTGGATCTTCACCACTTTCCCTATTAAACCTAAAAAGGTACCTAAAACAATTATTATTTTATTATGCTACGCTTTAATTATATCAGTTATTTATGCTCTATTCAACAGGTTACAATCAGTGAAGTCTTTATATTTAATATCCTATTATCCCCCAAGAGTTATATCTTGAGCATCATACCAATTTATTGCATCATAAAAATGTTTTTCTTTAAAATTTGGCCAATAATCTTCTATTATATAAAAATCAGAATAAATAGACTGCACTGGAAGAAATCCACTTAATCTTCTTCGTCCTCCCCACCTTATAATTAAATCCATTTTTGAAACATCGTAAGATTGAATTTGATTTGTAATGTTATTGCTTACACTTTTAGACCTCTTTAGATGCTCAAGATCCCACTTCCAACTATAATTAACAAGAAAATTAACCTTCATTCCTCCCTTCCCAAAGACCCTCCTTGTAGTATAAGGAAGCAATTCTTTTGGAAACATTGGAGATTTAGTATTTCCTACTACAAGAAGTTCAGCATCCTCCTTTAAAAGTATGTTTACAGAATTAATACAAGCCTCTGTAAATGCCTTTATTTGTTCCCTTGGTCTTTTAGTATTATCTACTGTAAATCCATAATAGGTTATCTCTTTAATTCCTAGTTTTTCACATAACTTAAAAAGTAATAATCCAGGATCAATACCTGATTTATATCCGCTTTCTTTAGATAAGCCTTTATCTATAGCCCATCTTCTATTGCCATCTGGAATTATTCCTATGTGATTTGGTATTCTCATTGCTTTCACCTCAAATGTTCCATATATTACACAAGTATAAATTAATAGTTACTTTTTATAATAAATACTCTGCCTTTTATATTATTAACATCCATAGAAAATTTAACCACATAAGTTGTGTATTATTTAATATATTTTAGGGAAATCCATTAGTTTGTGTTATTATATTAAAGTCGTAAAATATTATCACCCTTATAAAAATACAAATATAAATATCTTTTACTATAATTAAATATTATGATTTTTAAAACTGTGAATTTTATTGATATTTATCAACAATAATATATACTAAAATACGTAATTAAAAATGGTGGTTTCTTAAATGTTGTATTATCATAATAATGATTGTTTAGTTTAAAATAAAATTACACAATGTCATTTAATAGATTTAGCTCATTTAAAACTTAGAATATCCACCTTTAAGGAGAAAAAATGTTATTTGAAAACTTAAATATTATAACCCCAATAAAAAAGGCTTTAAAACTTGAAGGATATGAAAAGCCAACACCTATACAAGAGCAGTCTATTCCCCCTATACTTAATGGAAGAGACTTTCTAGGTTGTGCACAAACTGGTACTGGTAAAACAGCTGCCTTTGCTATACCTATACTTCAGCTTATGATTAATAAAGAAAACCCTAAGTCAAAATCCAACCATATTAAGGCACTTATACTTGCTCCTACTAGAGAACTTGCTATTCAAATTGGTGAAAGCTTTGAATCTTACGGGAAATATATAGACCTTAAAACCTTAGTTATCTTTGGTGGCGTATCTCAAAATCCACAAACTAATGCATTAAAATCTGGAGTGGATATTTTGGTTGCAACACCTGGAAGATTAATTGACCTGGTTAATCAAAAGTTTATTGATCTACATCGTGTAGAGTTCTTTGTCCTTGATGAGGCAGATTGCATGCTTGATATGGGTATGATACATGATGTAAAAAAAATCATAACAAGATTACCTGTAACTAGGCAAAACATGTTGTTTTCAGCAACTATGCCAAACGAGATTAAAAAATTAGTGGATTCCATCTTAAAAGATCCAGTTAAAGTTGCAGTAGCACCTGTTTCTTCTACTATTGATACTGTTGATCAATCAGTATACTTTGTTTCAAAAAAGAATAAAAGATCATTACTAATTCACTTATTGGAAGACAAATCTATTGTTTCTGCTCTAGTATTTTCAAGAACAAAGCACGGAGCAAATAAGATAACTGAAGACCTAGTTAAGGCAGGAATAAATGCTCAAGCTATACATGGAAATAAGTCACAATCTGCAAGGCAATTAGCTTTAAGCAATTTTAAAGAAGGCAAAACAAGAGTTTTAGTTGCAACAGATATAGCCGCAAGAGGCATTGATATAGACCATTTATCTCATGTTATTAACTTTGATTTAACTAATGTACCAGAAACCCATGTCCACAGAATCGGAAGAACTGGTAGAGCTGGTTTAAATGGAATAGCAATATCCTTTTGTGATGAGGAAGAATTTGCATATCTTAAAGATATAGAGCATCTTATAGAAAAATCTATCCCAGTTGTAAAAGACCATCCTTATGCTATAAATATAACAGCGCCAATAATTAATAATGACATTAAAAAGAAGACCTCAAATAATAGGCCTTCCACTAAAAGATCTAATTCAAATAATAGCTTTAGAAAAAATACAAGAAAGCCAAGGCCTAAAAAATAAAGTTATATTAACATTATGCATCTAATTATAGTTTAACTTCTCTGGTAAATTATAATTAGATTTCATATATATCTTCTGCTATGTCATCTAAAGCCCCTCTATCCAATATAATTATAGAACCCTTCTGCTTCTTTATTATATTTTGTTCTTCAAGTTTATGAATAATCCTAATTAAATGTCTATAACTAGCTCCTAGAAGTTCTGCTACTTCTGTAAGCTTATCTGTATAAATTTCATGAACCTTTGAATAATCGTTGTTTTCAGGGGTAGTGGCTAGAAGATAACTTGCAAATCTACTTTCCAAAGGATATAAGAGATTTATGGCACTATGTTTAGATATACTACTTAATTTATTTCCAAGCTCTTTACATATATATCTTAAAAACTTACAGTCATCTATAGCATACTTTCTTATGTTTTCCATAGTTATACCTATACATAAGCACTCCTCTATTGCTTGGATATTAGAATCAGCTTTATATTTATCAATAAACTCTACATCACCTACTATTATTAGAGGTTTATAGAACTTCAATAATAGGCTTTTGCCATTTTTAAGAAGATTGTAAACCTTAGTTTTACCCTTTACCAAAAAATAAAAATACGTCATATCATCTCCAGCCTTATAGATATGTTCATTTTTTTCAAATAAAACTAAATCCATATAAGGCATCATATCTTTTTGAAATATATCATTTATATTGTATCTTTGTACATAATAATTGAGCTTGTACTTATCATTTATTTTAACCATAATAAAATCCCCCTATATTCCTATATTTTAATTATAGTATATATTTTATATGTTTTGTGACATATGTCATATTGGTTTTTCATTGTTCTATGATATAAATTAGTTAAGAATATTAAAGATGGGAGATTAAATATGAATAGTCTATTAGCAGTAGTAGTGGGTATCCTTATTTCTATAATGATTACCTTTAACGGAGGGTTATCTAATTATTTAGGGTATTATATTTCAACCTTATTAGTCCATATAATAGGTTTAATATGTGTATTAATAGTATTAGCTATAACTAAAAATAAGATGAAGTTAAAAAAAGGCACACCTCTTTATTTCTTTACTGGGGGAGCCATAGGTATATTTATTGTAATTTTCAATAGTATATGTTTCAAAAACCTAGGAGCTTCTTTAACTTTATCTCTAGCTCTACTTGGACAACTTGTGTTATCCATATTGATAGACCACTTTGGATTATTTAATATGGCAGTTCATAAATTCAAAAGTAAAAAGCTTATAGGACTTTTATTTATTTCCTTAGGGATAGTTATTATGCTTATATACTAATTTAAAAGGAGGGGTATCATGTTATATATAATTTTAGCATTTATAGGTGGGGCTCTAGTTACCTTAGCCTCTATAATAAATTCAAGGCTAGGCAAAGAAATAGGAGTTATCCAGGGTACTGTTATAAACTATACCGTAGGTTTAATATGTATACTTTTAGTCTGTCTATTTAATGGATCACTTTTTAAAATCTCAAATGGGGACTTTTCAGGAATACCCTTATGGGCTTATTTAGGCGGCATGGTAGGCGTTGCTGTGGTAATACTTTCAAATGTAGTAATACCTAAAATACCTGTAATATATTCCACATTATTAATTTTTATAGGACAAATTGTTACAGGCATGATTGTAGATTACATCTTTGGAAACCCTATTTCAAGGGGAAAGTTTATAGGGTGTATATTTATTATATTAGGCTTAGTATACAACTCTAATATAGATAGAAAAGCTTTAAAGATCTAATTTATATTGAATTAACCTATTCTCAAAAACTGTATAGAACCCGTTATCATAAACATTTAATATATTCCCTTGATATTTGTATTCTTTATTATCTTTTAAGCTTGTTATAACACCCAAAGATTTATTATTAACAAAAATACTTCCTTTGCTATTTATAAGAATATCCTCATTATCAGCTCTAACATCTAGTGTGTTACCTTTAATTAAATTATTGTTTTCATCCATCTTATATAGATTTAATTTATTTGATTTACTATCTTCACCTTCTGAAAAATAAAGATTGCCCTCATAATCAACATCCATAAACTTATTTGTACCACTATCTCTTAAATAAAGCTTTTTATTCTCTACACTTGAATAAATATCATGTTTTTTAATATCAGTATAAAGGATGTATTCCTCATTAGGTAAAATATAAAAAGAACTTACATCCTTTATTGCCAAATCCAATTTCTTTGAATCAGCATTGCCTTTGACCTTTATTATGACTTTTTCATTCCCATTACCATATCCTATGTAAGTTATATTTTTATTAGATGTCTTTTTTATTAAATCTATTGAGTAATCGGGATCTATATTTGTAATGTTGTAAATATAATTTCTTTTATTATTTTCTATATCATATGAAGATATTATAGCATTATCCGAATTAACTTCATTACCCTTTTCAGCTATTATAATCTCTTTACCGTCCTCTGACCAATTAAAGTAATCTATCTTTTTATCCTCTTCAGGTACTATATAACTTTCTTCTCCACTTAATATATTTGTTATTTTAATACTTAAATTCTCATAATATGCTAGATACTTACCATCACAGGAAATTACCTTTTCATCTACATCCTTAGGAAGTTCTCTTGTGATGTTATTGCTGAACACATTTTCTAAATAAGTTACTTCAAAGTTATAGTCATCTACCAAGTAATACCTATCTAAAAATACTAATAACATACATTGAAATATTATTGATATAACAGCAATAACACTAAGTACTTTAAATTTTTTCATACATTAAACCTCACTATTTCACAATTATTCCAGAAGATAAATTTCTTGAAGATTGAGACCCCTTTGGTTCATTAACTACTTTTCCATCCTTATACATAATAACAGAATTTCCACCATCAAGATTTATAGCATTAATAGCTCCTAAATCTAACATTAATTGCTGAAGTTCAGCTATAGTTGCTCCTGCTCTAGGATGAAGATTTCCCTCAATTATAATTAAAATAATTGAACCATCAGCTCTTTGTCCGATTACACTTCTTTGACTCATGCCTCCACCCCCAATGGAATTATATCTTATGTCTACAGCCCTACCATCTTTTATTAATGTAGGTCCAAAACTTACTGCTTCTTGTACATTTAAATTGACTAATTCTTCGTATGAATAATCTCCAACTATAAGAATTCCATCTTTGTTTATGGCACAAATCTCCATCTCATCACTTAAATTAATTTCACTTTCGGCTTTTGGATATATTAAATTTCCTTCTGATATAATGATTCCTAAAGGAGTATTAGTATATTCCTCATCAAAGTTTGTCATGAAACCTCCACCATTAATTCCAGCAATAGCATTATTCTTTTTTACAATAGCTGAAATTTCCTCACCTTTTTTTCCACCCTCATCTGAATATCCAACCTTAACTCGCTTTGGATTATGTACTAACATTACATAGCCATTATATCTAGCATTATTAATCTTTAAAAAATCAATGGTTCCATCTTGAGTTTTAGATATCTTTACAGTATCCTCATTACTTTTAAGTTCCTTATCTTCATAAGCTTTCTCCATTACAATATTATTAATCTTATTATTAGATATAAACTTTGTTGCTAGCCACTGGTGGCTTGTACTCATAACAGCCGAACCAACATAAACCTTTCTAGCCCTCTTAAAAAATGGTGTATGTAACAATAAAATCGGAAAGGAAATAATGCTAAAAATTATAAAAAAACAAAAATAATATACATATCCCTTTTTAAACATCTTCATTATGTTTTTCAAAACATTCCTCCTTATAATATCTTTCAATATACAATTTTAATCCTAAATATTTTATAGAAAAACTCCAAGGTACATTATAATACTATAACCCTTGGAGCATAACTACTATGACCTTCTTTAATAGATTGAGTAAATGCTTGTAAATGAGTTTTACCCTTATCTTTTATTAAATACTGGGATCTTTAATAATAGATATAGTTTGAATTTACCCAACCAATTTTTGCTTTCCCGGAACAAACTTCCCCATACCAATATTTAATCAGCCACCAAGTCTCTCCATCAGATGATTCTGCCGCTGCAAGTCTTATGGCTTCTTCACCAGGAGATAATGATCCAATCTTTACTCCAGCTGGTAAATCCCTAGAATTTAAAGATGAAGATACGCTTCTTCGATCTACTCTACAATAGATTTTATAATCATCTATCCAAACCTTAGTTTTTGGCATTTTATACTGTCCTTCGTTTATAACTGGTGCATTAATAAGATCCATTCTATCTGCATAAGCATTTGTTGATGTTACTTCTAAAGTTAAAAACATAGCAAATAAAAAGATACCAATCATTAAACATATTTTTTTCATAAATACACTCCACCTAAAAATACTTTTTTATAAAACATGCATATTTTATGTATTTATAATAACATATACTTTGTGTATAATTTGTCGAATCATGTAGCTTTATATAAATATTATACATCTTATTTTTTACGTAAAAATTCAAATTAATTATTTCTATATAAATCCACTTAAAATTAGGTTAGAATAAAAAACAGTAGAAAGCCTCTAACATTTCTACTTGATATGATTCTCTAATAGTTATAGGAACCATTACCTATTTGTAGTAATATATTAATGTAATTAAGTATATAAATGTGGACTTTTATATCTACATTGGGAATATTATATGGATTATTTTCGGAGGTTTATTTGGAGAAATAGGATGGATTATATTGGGACTTACTTCCTGTATTACAATAATAGGCATACCCTTTGAAAAATGGTGCTTTAAAATAAAAAATCTATAACTCATTCCTTTCAATAGATAAAATATTCATATATTAACAAATATTTAGTTTTTATTGATATATGGTAAAATTAAGTTTATTTCCCAAATTACACATGATATATTCATAATGTAGTAAATTTATGAATATTAGCTCTAATATATAAATTTAAAATAATATATTTAATGTGAACATCAAATGAATTTTAAAAAAGTATTGGTAATATATATTATTTTTAGGAGGACTTATTTTGAATAAATCTAAGAATTTAAATATTTTATTCTTTTTAGAAAGTACTGTATTTTTAATTTTAAATATAACTTTATATGAATATATAATACCAATATTAAGTGTGATTCAATCGTATATTTATATTTGCTTTAGGCGTAAATTAAAAAACAAAAAATATATAGATAAAATATTTATTTTTACTGCAATTACTATCGTCCTAATTGTATTTATTCAAGATTATGCTAGATTGCATTAAGTTAACTTTTGAAAGAGTGGTTACAAAACTTTCTATTTTCCTAATGAAATTGAACCAATAAAAAAACAGTAGAAAGCATCTAACCTTTCTACTGTCTTTTTGTGATATTTTATCCGATGACTACCCACTCTAATACTCCCATCGCACTCTGTGAAAGCGACTATCACCAAATCATAGATTGGGATATCTGCTTTTCTATCAAACTGGGAGGAAAGAGCGGCTACGACCCTGGATAACGATTTCTAAGCTTCAGTGGGAGTAAAAATGCCCTCTGAAGCTTAGAACTCTGTTTATGCAGATCCTAATAATAGTCCTATTTGATAAATTAATACTGAAACAATATATGCCATTACAAAATATCAAGACTACTCTTTGAATATAGTTTTGATAATATAAATCTCAAATTAAAGCTATTATAATCTTCTACTAACTAAATCATATTAAATAAAACACTATTTTCTTTATAAATGTGAATGAATAAGTCTTTTTCTAATAAGTTAAGCTTGTCATATGTGAGTTTAAATGTAGTGCATGCTCCTTTTGGTGCAGTAAAATCTCTTGTTACCTTTTCAAGTTCCTTTAATATGTCTCCAGCTGCGTCATGCTCATCTTCTGTGTCTTTTATAAACTTATGAATTGCCTTTTTATACTTTTCATCCTTTGTTTCTTCATAGGCCTCAATTAAAGGGAAGAGATTTTCTTCTTCTTTTATTAAATGCTCTTCAAGTTCTATTTTTAGTACTCCAAAAAGTCTGTGAACTTTCATAAGTTCTTCTCCATGGTGGTTAAAATGAACTTTTAAAATTTTAAATAACAATCCATCTATTTCTCTAAGTTCTCTTTTAGTGAAATTATGGTGAGTATCTATTATGTTTTTTATTAATGCAGTAGGCTTTTCTTTTCTCCAGTCCCTGTACTCTAAATTAGACTCTATAAACTTTTCATATTCTTCATTAAGTTTTTGTACTATTTCTTCCGTATTTAATCCCTTTTCCTCTAAGGCTTCCCCTAATGAATCATGTCCTCCACAGCAATAATCTACTTTTAGTTCATTAAATATTTCGCTTGATCTTGGGAATATCGAAACGACCTCTCCAAGTTTTTGATTTGCATTTATAATCATATTTATACTTACCTCCTTCTATAATTTAACTATAATCTTTCACAATAACTAATATCAAAGTATGAAAATGACCTCTTTACTTATCTTAGTTTATGTTCATTTTAATTTATTAGATTGAATTTAATAACAAGTCCGCTACAAATCTTGATGCCTTTTTAATTTTCTTTATATCTTCGTTCTTTGGTTTAAATCTTACCCTTATTGGGAATTCTATATCTGTCATACCTGTTGACTTTATTATATTTGAAGTGCTTAAAACATTCATATTAGTTTCATTTAAATAATCTTGAACAACTTCAATTCCTTCTCCACTCCATCCATATGATCCAAATACCCCTGCAATTTTCCCTTGTAAGTTTATATCTTTAAGTTCTTTTATTGTATCCTCTAAATTTCCTATTGCATCTCCATATTTTGTTGATGTACCAACTAGTAACATATCTGTTCCTTCAATGGCCTTTAAAGCCTCTTCTTTAGATACCTTATTTATATCCATAATCTCAGTTACTATATTGTCTTTTTCAAGACTTTCTTTCATAATTAAAGCAATCTTTTTAGTATTGCTAGTCATTCCAGAGTATACGAACAACGCCTTTTTATTAGATTGTGTATTTTTACTCATATCGTCATATATGTTTATAAACTTTTTAACATCTTCTCTTAGAATAAACCCATGTGACGGTGCTATAATTTTTATATCTAAATCTTTGATCTTTTCTATCATATCTTGAACATATCTTCTATGTGGGTGCATTATTAACGTATAATATCCAATGAAATCCGGTGTAATATCTTCCTTTGCTTCATCATTAAAATATTCATAATTAGCTACATGAGTACTGAATATATCACAAGGGAATAAAGTCTTATCTTCTTCGCAATAAGTTATCATTGTTTCTTCTGTATGAAGATACGGTGTTTCTATAAACTTAAGTGTCTTTCCACCTATATCTAAACTATCTCCATCACCAACTACTAGAAACTCTCTAGTATGAAGCTTATACATTTCTTTTAACTCTTCTACTGCGAATTTAGTACATACAATAACTGCATTTTTAGCCTTTGAAGCAAGGCTTCCTAATCCCCCTGAGTGATCTGGTTCAGTATGATTTATTATAATATATTTAATATCTTCTAAGTTTATTATGCTCTTCAAATTTTCAGTATACTCTCTTGCAAAGGCCATATCTACAGTATCAATTATTGTTGGCTTTTCTGTCATTAATAAATAACTATTATATGTTGTTCCCTTTGTTAGAGTTAATCTATGAAAAGGTACATCTCTATCATCCACTTTTCCTACCCAATAAGTCTTTTCATTAATCATTTTGAAGTTTTCCATATTAAATACCTCCTAGTGTATTAGTTATTTATATTTATTTATCAAAATTCTTATTTATTTATCTTGTGTCTTACTATGTCTTAATTCTATATCTGTTCTTGCTTTTAAAATATGATTCAAGTCACAGTTTTAAAAACTTAAAAAGCAGTCCACATAAATTGTATTTAAATACAATTTGCGTGGACTGCTTTTTAATATATCTCATTTTATTCTACGTATTCTCTAAGTGACTTCTCATCTTTTATTATTAAGATCTTATTCCCAATAAAATCTATTATATCTAATTCTTCAAATCCACTAAGCTTTCTACTTATAGTTTCCCTTGTTATTCCACAGTAGTTTGCCATCTCTTCTCTATTTATAGGAAGTTCTATTTTTACTCCCTCTTTAGTGACTTTACCATATTTTTCACTAAACTCTAGTATCATATGAGCAATTCTTATTTCTGCGTCATTTGTAGCCAAGTTTTGAGCTAAGTTCTCTGCACTTGTTAGTTTTTTTGCGACTTCTTTTAATATTTTTAGAGAAATCCTAGGGTTTCTCATTAAAATATCGTCCATATGTTTTTTTGAAAGAGTACAAATCTTTACATTAGAAATAGCGTATCCAGAGAAATTATACCTTTCTTCATCATTAAATAGGTTTAACTCTCCAAAAAAATCACCGCTAGAAAGTATATGAACTATTTGTTCCTTCCCATCTTTAGTCATCTTTGAAAGTTTCACCTTTCCTTCATTTATAATAAATAAAGTATCAGAACTTTCTCCTTCATAACAAAGGGCCTCACCTTTTTTAAACTGAAGATGACCTGTCATTGATATTATCTTTCTTAACTCATCATCAGATAAAAATGAAAATATAGGTACCTTTTTAGCACATAATTTACTCATGCAACTATCACAACTGTATTTACTCATTAAAGCATCTCCTACCCTTTTACATTCATTTCGTTTTATATATCACTTTCTATCCATTTAGTTAAAATGTCTGCTGATTTTCTACGTACCATAGCTTTCTTGGCGTCAGGATATCCTAAATATATTAAAGCTAACACTTCATCTTTAGATTTCAATCCAAAAAACTCTTTCATTTTATTGCTATAGCAAGCCTTTCCTGTTTTCCAGTAGGAAGAAAGACCTAATGAATGAGCTGCTAAAAGCATGTTTTGAATAGCAGCATAAGTAGCACCTAATTCCTCTAACCTGATTACCTTTTTATCTTCAGTAACTTCTGCTGCTACAGCAATAATTACTGGTGCTCTAAAGGGTTTATCTTTTTGCTTTTCTATGTTCTTTTTACCTTCCTCACTATTGGGATCAATGCCTGAATCTAATGCAATGTCTTCCATAAGCCTTGAAAGAGCTCGCCTTCCATCTCCACTTATAACAAAGAATCTCCAAGGTTCTGTAATATATCTATTAGGTGCTAAAGTTGCTGCTTCAATTACTTTTTCTATAAGCTCTTTTGGAACCTTTTCATCTTTAAACTTTCCTATAGATCTTCTAGTTTTAATTGCTTCCATTACATCCATAAAACTTCCTCCTTTGAACCTCTATTGTTGTTATCCTAAGCTTTATTATAATTGTATCTTAAGCTCTACAGGGCAGTGATCTGATCCTAAAACTTCACTGTGTATATCTGCTCCTACTAATCTTTCTTCAAGGCCTTTTGATACACAAAAGTAATCAATTCTCCATCCTGCATTATTTTCCCTAGCTTTAAATCTATAAGACCACCAAGAATATGCTCCTTCTCTATCTGGATAAAAGTGTCTATAGGTATCTATAAATCCACTTCCAAGAAAACTTGTGAACTTACCTCTTTCTTCATCACTAAAACCTGGATTCTTACTATTATTTTTAGGATTCTTTAAATCTATTTCTTCATGTGCAACATTTAAATCACCACAAATTATAACGGGTTTATTTTCATCAAGATGCTTTATATATTCTCTAAAGTCATCCTCCCATTGCATTCTGTAATCAAGCCTTGCAAGTTCTGGCTTTGAATTTGGAGTATATACTGTTACCATATAAAAATCATCATATTCTAATGTTATGACCCTTCCTTCTGTATCGTGCTCTTCTATACCTAGTCCATAAAATACTGAAATAGGCTCTTCTTTAGTGAAGATAGCTGTCCCGGAATACCCCTTCTTTTCAGCGTAATTCCAATACTGATGATATCCTTCAAGATTTAAATCTATCTGACCTTCTTGAAGCTTACTTTCTTGTATACAAAATATATCTGCATCCATTGCATTAAAGTAATCTAAAAAACCTTTCTTAACACACGCTCTTATTCCATTAACGTTCCATGAAATTATTCTCTTCATTTAAGTTACCTCTCTTTTCTTAATACTACGCTATATTAACGCTTTACAACTATTAAATATATTGTACCATTAATCTTGAGTTCCACCTAGATAGTAATAATAATTTTTAAAAAGTAATTGATATTAATGTATTATTATCAATTTAAAAATATTAAAAAGAGACTGTCGCCAAATAATATTTTGAGATAGTCTCTTAAATCAACTAAATTATTAATCCTATAATTATCTCATATATTAAATATGTTATAATTTCTAAAAGATAAGTTTTAATATAACACTAGCTAATATCATTATAAATGCTCCACCAAGTCTTGAGGATATCTGCGCAAAAGGCATAAGTTCCATTCTTTTTGAAGCAGATAGTACTGCTACATCCCCTGTTCCTCCCATATTAGCCATGCAAAGTCCAGCAGTTATTGAAGCTTCTATTGGGTAGAACCCTACAAGCTTTCCAACAATTCCGGACCCTAGAGCGGCTCCAATAACTGTTACTCCTACAAGAAGTAAATATTGAAGTGTCATTGCATCTATTACTTGCGCTAAGTTAGTATATGCAACACCTATCCCTACTAAAAGTACCCCTGTAAGATTTCCCATTACAAATTGAAACCATTGGAAGCATGCAAGTTCATATTTTCTAGGCATAATACCAAGTGCTTTTACTGCAGCTACAGATATAATCATCCAAGCATAAGGATGAATAGCTGGGAAGAACTTGCCTATTATATTTCCCCATAGAAAGAATATACCAGATATTAAAAGTCCTATGGCCATAAGTTTATAATCTATAGGATTTTCCTCTTCCTTTTCTACGATAACGTCTTCATTTATACTCATAAGCTTACCATTTCCAGTAAGTGAAGGTTTAATCTTTCCAAGTTTATCAAGAAGACCACCAACAACTATTGCTAATGAATTTCCAAGGGCTACAGCCGGAACCATAATGGATAGCATCTCCTTTGGATCCTTTTGAAGAGTTGATCCAAATATCTTTGCTAAAGGAACTGCTCCTGCTCCCATACCTCCTCCCATTATTGGGATTCCTATATAAAGTATTGCTTCCTTTGCTCCATATCCTATAAGCGCTCCTGCAATACCTACAAAACTGATAGCAACCACTACACCACCTAAAATTGCTGGTAGATACCTTACTGCAGCCTTAATTAACAATTCTCTATTCATGCCTAGTATACTGCCTGTTATTAACGCTGCGATATAAAAATCAAGAAAACCTTCTCCTGTCATAAAGTTTGTCATAATATCCGTAGCATATTTAGGAAATACGCCATACATCACTAAAGCCGCTGATCCAAAAATTATTACAATTGGGCCCCCTCCAAAATAATCTTTAATGATAGGTAAATGATTACCTATCTCCCCAAGCAAAGCTCCTACTATTATCATTAATGGGAACGCCCCCACCATGCCTTTAGGCAATACTTCTAAGTAAGTAGCAATAAGTACAACCACCGATAGTAATAAAAATACAGGTACACTTAATCCCATAATCCTGTATTCTGATTTAAAGCTTGTAACTTTTTCTTTCATTTAGCATTCCTCCTGTTGTATATGTTTTCTTATTTTATTATAAGACATATTCTAGCAAAAATGTACCTTTATAAATAAAATAATGACATATCATTTTAGTTTTCCTTCATTCCTAATTATATTATACACTTCTAAAAAGTAAAGTTTTAATGTTTTAC
Organism: Clostridium algidicarnis; assembly: GCF_000703125.1. Taxonomy (NCBI): domain Bacteria; kingdom Bacillati; phylum Bacillota; class Clostridia; order Eubacteriales; family Clostridiaceae; genus Clostridium; species Clostridium algidicarnis. Next base: position 941,083 of record NZ_JNLN01000001.1, read on the forward strand.
TCTTAGTTTAGTAGATTTATATAACCTTTTTTATAAATACATCCATCTTATTCTTTTGATATTTAATTTATAGGATAAATTTATGTTATAATAAATATAATCTTCTGAAAATTTTTATAACTTCGGAGGTGCTTATATTGACGAAAAATATTCTAACAGGTAATGAAGCTATAAGTAGAGGATTAAGATGGTGTCATACAGTAGCTACAAAAGGTAAAGTTATAATAAATAATGAAGCAGTTTTTCCGAATAGAGTTTTAATTGAAAAAGAAGATTATCCTAAAGACATAAAAGATAAGATTGAAAAAGAGGCCTTGAAGTTATTTATGTAGATACAAAAGAAAAGGCTAAATCTTTAGGGAACATAAAAGCTTCTAACATTTATCTTTTAGGGTCTATAGCTAAATATTTACCTTTTAAAGATAGCACATGGGAAAGTGTTATTGAAAAGTACGTTCCATCAAAAACCTTAGAAGTTAATCTAAACGCATTTAATAGCGGAAAAATGGATTAAAGTTAAAAAATCTAATTTATATAAAATATACAAAGGAGAGATATAAATGAATAATGAAGAACTTAGTGTAATAAAACAAGCAATCATAAACGAAATAGAAGGTTATGAATTTTATAAGATGGCAGCTAATCAATCTAGCTCCCCTGAGGTAAAAAGTAGTTATCTAGAACTTGCAAAAGAGGAAGAAAATCATATAGAATGGCTAAACGATTTATTTGAAAAAATAACTACCAGTGATAAAGATAACACAAATTTAGCTCTTCTAGATAAAGTTCCATCTCCAAATATTTTTTCTTTTAGTAACTTAGATAGAAAAGATGCAGCCATAGCAGTATCTGTATTTGGAATAGGTATCCAAATGGAAAGAGCATCTGTAGAATTTTATACTAATGCAGCATCTAAATGTACAAGTAAGGGTGCAAAAGATATATTTAACACATTAGTAAAGTGGGAAAAATCCCATCTTGATCAATTTTCCGCTCAATATGAAAAACTTAAAGAAGGTTGGTGGAATGACCAAGGTTATGCACCATTTTAACTAATATAGGTAATAAATGTGGTGACTATACTTATTAATTTAAGTATAGTCACCACATTTTTAATTTATACTCTTGACAAGTATGATGTTTATTGTTATAAATAGTATAACACATATAATTGTTTTGTCGCATATATAGTATACTATATACGCTAATATATTAGTTTAATATTTATTATACATTATTAATCATATAGGGGGAAGTAATATGTCTATAAAAGTCGCTATTAATGGTTTTGGTAGAATAGGAAGATCCGTGCTTAGAATTGCAGAGGATAGATTAAATAATGATGTTGAAATAGTTGCTATTAATGCAAGAGCTGATAGTGAAACCTTAGCTCATCTTTTTAAATATGATTCTTGTTATGGTAAGTTCAACGGAACTGTTGAAACTACAAAAGATATGTTAATTGTAAACGACAATCACATAAAGATATGTAGAGAAAATGATCCTGAAAACCTACCTTGGAAAGCCTTAGGTGTAGATATAGTAGTAGAATCCACTGGCATATTCAAAGAGAAAAAGGATCTTTTAAAGCATATAAAGGCTGGAGCTAAAAAGGTAATATTAACCGCACCAGGAAAAGATGAAGATATAACCATAGTTATGGGGGTTAACGAAGAAGACTTAAATATTAAAACTCATACTGTAATATCAAATGCTTCTTGTACTACAAATTGCCTTGCACCCTTTGCCAAAGTTTTAGATGATAACTTTGGTATTGTTAAAGGCCTAATGACAACTATTCATTCTTATACAAATGACCAGCAGTTACTAGATAAAACTCATAAGGATTTAAGAAGAGCAAGATCCGCAGGAGAATCCATAATTCCAACTACAACAGGTGCTGCAAAAGCTGTAGGGAAAGTACTCCCAAATCTTAAGGGTAAGTTAAATGGATTTTCATTAAGAGTACCTACTGTTACTGTTTCAATAACAGATCTTGTTTGTGAGCTTTCAAAAGATGTAACAGTTGAAGAGGTAAATAATGCATTAAAGAAAGCTTCAATGCATTCTATGAAAGGTATACTTGGATATTCAGACGAACCATTAGTATCTATTGATTATAGGCAAGATGATAGGTCCTCAATAATAGACGGGCTTTCCACCATGGTAATGGACGGTAACCTTGTGAAGGTTGTTTCATGGTATGACAACGAATGGGGATATTCTTGTAGAACAGTAGACTTAGTAAATTATACTGCAGCTAAAATAGAAAAAGCTAATGAAGATAATGTAGATATAGCAATTTAATATATAAAAATTAAACACCCTATTTAAAAACAAAATAGATAAGTCTAATTTTAGACTATTCAATTTGTTACTATATTAAAATATTATATAAATCTTAAAATACCACCTTAACTTTGATTAGTCTAAGTTAAGGTGGTGTTTTAACGTCTTTTAAAAATTACTCTTTACTTATTGCTTTCTTTTTCTTTTTCTTATTTTTTCTTTGTATTGAATATCCAAAGCTTCCTAAAGGCTTATTATCAAGTGCAAAATATTCACCATGAGAATATGCTAAGAGGTTAGCTTTTTCAAGGCAAATCTTATCTGTAGTATCTATTACATCTTCATCAACAGAAATAGATACTACCTCTGCTAAAAACAAATCGTGACTTCCTAATGCTGTAATACTCCTAACCTTACACTCTATATTAACAGGACAATCTGATAGAGATGGTGCTAAAACCTTTTGAGACTCTTCTGTATTAAGATTAAGCTTATCTATCTTATCTACCTTACGTCCTGACGTAACCCCACAGTAATCAACTATTCTTGTCATTGAAACATTAGGTAGGTTAATTACAAACTCTTCAGTTTCTTTTATATAATCATAAGATAATCTTTCAGGTCTAATCGCAACGGTTACCATAGGCGGTCTAGTACATGCTGTACCTACCCATCCTACTGTAAAAACATTTGTCTTACCTTCTTTGTTTTGAGTAGTTATTAAAACTACTGGCACTGGATTTAATATAGCGCTGGCCTTAAATATCCTTTTTGTCATATTCCCTTTCCTTTCTCTTAACTTATTAAAAAAGCTTTGATTCTATATTAATTATTATAATATAGATTTTCTGTTGGATATTCTGCTTCACAGGTTATATCAATTCCAAGCTTTATAAATGTTTGCTCATCGCTCTTTCTTAAAATTGTAGTAGAGTGAGCTTGACATCCTTTTATCATAGTTAGCTTTTCCATAGCTGCTTGAGCTGTAGGATTGGTAGCAGCGCATATGCTAAGAGCTATTAACACCTCTTCACAGCTTAAGGCTGTATTTTTAGTATCTAAGGTTTTCATCTTTAAGTTTATAATAGGTTCTAGTATAACAGGGGAAATAAGATGAATACTATCAGATATATTTGCAAGGTACTTAACTGCATTTAATACAACAGCTGCCGTTGCATCCATTATCTCAGAGCTTCTTCCTGTTAATATGGTTCCATCATAAAGCTCAATGGTTACTACTGAACAAATTTCATTTTCTTCCGCCTTTTGCTTTAATTTAGTAGAATACTCTCTTGCAGGCATAACTACCTTTCTATCAGTATCTTTTAAATTAAGTTCTTCCATAATAAGTTTTACCCTTTGAAAGGTTTCCTTATCTACGTATCCTTTTTTATACTCACAACCAGTTTTAAAATACCTTCTTATGATTTCTTGTTTTGAAGCTTCTCTTACTACTTCATCATCAATAATTCCAAAGCCTACCCTATTAACTCCCATATCTGTTGGGGATTTATACACTGATTCTTCTCCTGTTATCTTTTCAATTATCCTTTTAAGTACAGGAAATGTTTCAATATCCCTATTGTAATTTATAGAAACTTTATTATATGCATCAAAATGGAAAGAATCTATCATGTTTACATCCTTAAGATCTGCTGTTGCTGCTTCATAGGCTATATTTAAAGGATGCTTTAATGGAACATTCCAAACAGGAAAAGTCTCAAATTTAGAGTATCCAGCGACCTTTCCTCTTTTATTTTCATGATAAAGCTGACTTAAACAAGTTGCAAGCTTACCACTACCAGGTCCTGGCGCTGTAACTACAACTATAGGCTTCGTAGTTTCTATGTATGGATTTTTGCCATAGCCTTCTTCACTTACAATTGTTTCAACATCAGTTGGGTATCCCTTAGTTGTCCTATGCTTATAAACCTTAATACCTCTACGCTCTAGCTTATTTATAAATACAGTAGTTGAAGGTTGATCGTCATATCTTGTTATTACAACGCTGTTTACTTCTAAATCATAACCTCTTAAGTCATCAATAAGCCTTAACACATCCATATCATAGGTGATTCCAAAATCACCTCTTATCTTATTTCTTTCTATATCTCCTGCATATACACATATAATTATTTCAACTTTTTCTTTTAACTTATGTAATAATTTAATCTTAGCATTTTCATCAAATCCTGGCAAAACCCTTTTTGCATGAAGATCAAATAAAAGTTTTCCACCAAATTCTAAATAAAGCTTATCATAATCATTAACTCTTTCTAATATATATTTAGATTGCTCCTCAAGATACTTTTTGTGATCAAATCCTATCTTCATTTTCTACGCCTCACTTAATTATAATAATTTTTCTTTTTGTTATTTATATTTAATAAATTGAATAAATTTAATAATACACATTTTTATATTATCACATAAAATTCTTTAAAAGTGAATTTTTTTAGGTAAATAATATACTCATTTTAAACCCTTAGTAATTTAACTATACAAGGAGGTGTTATATGATTAGTACTATAAATTCCCTTATAGTAGGTGCCATTTGTGGTTTAGGGCCAATTATACTTGGAACAATAAAAAAGCAAATGACTCTTGGCATTTGCGGGTTATTTGCATGTATACTCTCTGGTTTAGTTTTAAGCATTTTTTTAGCTGGTCCTATGTGTGTGTTTTTTATTTGGCTAATTACAAAAAAGTCTAATACTTAAAATAATAAAAAGTTTTTTATTACTTTTCTATAAATATTTAAGGGAGGTGATGTATAATTTTTATATCTTATAACTTAATTCATTAGTTCATTAACTACTAACTTAATTCTTTAACTACATCACCTATTATCTTTATGCCCTTTTCTATATCTTCTTTAGTTACTCTTGAAAATCCTATTCTTATGGTTTCTGACCCATTATACTCATTATAGAATATATCCCCTGGCATAAACACAACACCTTTATCATAACAATCTTTTAAGACCTTCCTTCCACTTACTCCTTTTAGCTTTATAAAAATATGAAGTCCACCTTCACCCCATATATACTCATAGGGTATATACCTTTTTACCTGCTTTAGTGTGAAATTATACTTATCTTTATAATGCTTTCTTATCTTTTTCATATATCTTGTAAAAGCGCCGCTTTCCATATAATTATAAAGTATTGCTTGATCTAAAAAAGAAGAATGAATAGTCCTTGCTCTCTTAACACTTTCTAAAGTATCTATAAGATTCTTATCAGCCAAAATCCATCCTATCCTAAGTCCTGGAAATAAAACTTTGGAAAAGCTACCTACATATATTACTCCATTTCCTTTTACACATAAAGATGCTATAGGAGCTACATGGGAACTAGAATATAAAAGTTCCTCATTAAACCCATCTTCTAATATAGGTACTTTATATCTTTCACAAAGCTTATATACCTTTTGCCTTTTCTCACCTCTCATTACAATACCCGTTGGATTATGATAAGAAGGTATTAGATATAATAATTTTGGAGACTTTTCTTTAAGTGTCTTTTCTAATAAATCTATATCTATCCCATCAAAGTTCATAGGAACAGATGCTATATTTAGTCCATGTGACCTCATTATCTTTATAGCCGTATTGTGAGTTGGTTCTTCACAGGCTATAATATCTCCTCTTTTAGTTAATGTACTTAATAATATATCAAAGCCCTCTGTAAATCCATTAGTTATTAGTACATCTTTTTGATCTACATTTATACCCTTATTTGCCATATACATTTTGATATACTCTATTAAAGGTTTGTATCCCTTAGCATAGCCGTAATTTAATAATTTATCACCCTCTGTAGAAAACACATTTAAGAAGGATCTTTTAAATTCTTCTATATCAAACAAACTTTCATCAGGAGCGATGCTTTTAAATGAAATCATACCTTTTTTCCAAGGTAACTCTGTCTTTATTATATCTAAATCTCTACAACTATTACCATAATCATTAACCATATCGCTCCAGCTAATGGTAAGATCCCCATCTATAGTATTAGCTTCAGTTGCTACAAATGTACCCTTACCCCTTAAACTCTTTATAATTCCTAGGTTCTCTAAGTTCTCATAAGCTATAATCACAGAATTTCTGCTTACATTTAGTACTTTACTTATTTCTCTAGTTGAAGGTAGCTTATCGCCTTTTTGTAAGATCCCTTTTTCTATAGCTTCTTTTATATGATTTTCTATCTGTACATTTATCTTTTCTTCAGAACTAATCTCAAAGGATGAAAAGATCAAGAAATCACCTCCTACTATCTAGTCTCTGACATTTATAACTTCTCCATCTTTAATAAATACCCTGGATATGCTTTCTTTAATCATGCAAATCACCTCATAATTAATTGTTCCCATGATTTCTGCTATATAATTTGCATCTATATTTAAATTTCCCTGCTCACCAATTAGTATTACTTCATCTCCAATGTTTACATTACCTACATCAGTTACATCTATCATACACTGATTCATGCATATCCTTCCTACTACAGGTGCTAACTTTCCATTTATTATAACTTTAGCCTTACCACTTAAAAGCCTTGAATAACCATCTGAATATCCTATAGGTAAAGTTGCTATTATACTCTTCCTTTCAGTTTTAAAGGTCATGCCATAGCTTATATACATATCTTCCTCCATCTCTTTAACATAAGCAACCTGAGTCTTTAATGTAAGAGCTGGTTTTAAAGATATCCTTTCTTTATTTACATATGAGGATGGATAATATCCATATAATAATATACCTGTTCTAACAGCATCTAAGTAAGTTTCCGGTAAATCCATTATAGCTCCACTATTAGCTGCATGTTTTAAAGGTATATTTACACCCTTACTTGAAAGTTTATCACAAAACTCTTGTAACTTTCTAAATTGATTATAAGTATACTCTTTATCTTCCTCATCTGAAGTTGAAAAGTGAGTAAATATACCCTCTACTATAATTCCCTCTAATAAGCATATATCTAAAACTTCTTTAAGACTATCTTCATTAGGCAAGAATCCAAACCTACCCATTCCCGTATCAATAGCTATGTGTATCTTAGCTTTTTTCCCCATACTTATGGCAGTGCTCGATAATTTCTTTGCATAATCTAATCCATATACTGTCTGTTCTATATTATTTTCTATAACCTTTGTTGCAAATGTTATAGGCATATATCCTAAAATTATTATAGGTGCTTTAATTCCTGCATCTCGAAGTTCCATAGCTTCTCTTATACTTGCCACCGCTAAGTGTGTTGCTCCATTTTCTAACAATGTAGGGGCCACATAGGTAGCACCATGTCCATAAGCATCTGCTTTTACTACTGCGATTATACTTTTATGTTTTAATAGGCCTTTAACTTGCCTCATATTATGCCCAATTGCATCTAAGTTTATTTCAGCCCAAACTGACCGAATATTTGAATTCATATTTACACCTCTAATTTAGTATCTTATTTAATTATACTATTATACAAAGAAACTTGCTATAAATGAAAGAGCCACCCTAGAGTTAAATTCATATTCTAGTGGTTTACATATTGATAAAATCTATTATTTATAAATATTTCATTGGAATATACTAAATCTTCATGTATACTTATGTAATAAGTTTTGATCAGTTTAATTAATTAGCTAAAAGCTAAAAGCTAAAAGGCTCTTAATTAAAATAATACACAATATACAAGGAGGACAAAACTTTGAATAAAAAAGTTTTAATATCGCTTACTTCCATATTAATAGTGTGTAATAGTGTCCTTACAACACATGTTACAGCTGCTACTCCGGAAGAAAGTATTGAAAAAGGTACCATTCAAATTCAACAATTAGATAACCAGATTATTGATTTAAATAGCGAAATATCTAGCCTCAACTCAGAAATAAGTCAGTTAAATATTAAGCTTTTAGAAAACAAATCTGAAATTAATAAAACTGAGGATAAGATCAAAAATACAGAAGTTAAAATTACAAAAAGCAAAAAAGTCTTAGAAGAAAAACAAGAGGTCTTAGGAAAAAGACTTAGTGTTATGTATAAAAGTAACTTATCTTCTAATCCTTTATTTGTAATATTATCATCAGACAACTTTTCTGATGCAATATCCAATACCCAAGCTGTGGTTAAAGTAATATCTCTAGATAAAAAGTTAATAAATGATATAGAGAAAGAAAAGGCAGCACTTGATTTAGATGTAAGTAATTTGAATAATAAAAAAGGTGAGCTTAAAACTTTAGAGTCTTCTACACAAGATTCTCTTAAAGACATAAACACTAAAAAGGAATCTCAACAGATCGCTTTAGATAAACTAAGCGCTGAAAAGAAAAAAGCTGCATCTATTATAGAAGAAAATGAAAACTCTTTAATATCACATTCAGTTTCCGTAATTAAATCTTCTAGTTCTTCTGAAGGTGAAATTAAAGATGCAATATCTACGTTAAAGTCACTATTTCCACAACTAAATACATCATCTGTGAAAAACAAGGCTCAAGATGCCATAAATAATGGTACAAGCTCCCTAAAATCCATGAAGGAAATAGCTTCTAATAAGGTAAGTAGTACTAATATTGGAAGCATCGACCGGGGATCTAGCCCTGCTAAAAAGACTTATACTATGGAGGCAACAGCTTACTTTGATGGTCTTTTAACAGCTTCAGGATTAAAACCTATAAGAAATGCTTCTGGACTTAGTACCGTTGCAATAGATCCTTCTGTTATTCCTTTAGGATCAAAGCTATACATAGAGGGCTATGGATATGCCATCGCTGCAGATACTGGTTCTGCGATAAAGAATCTTAAAATAGATCTATATATGAATTCAAAAGCAGAATGCTCTGCCTTTGGCCGAAGGAATGTTACAGTTAGCCTTATTGCTTATCCCAATGAATGGTAAGCTAAATTAAAAGGATTTAAGTTTAATACTCTAAATGAGATAAACTTAAATCCTTCTGCTTTATCTATTATCTCTAAAAGATAAACTTCGAACCATCCCATCCTCACCTATTATAGTCTTTTCAAAAACACTTATTGCATTTTGTTTAAATAATTCCGGATTATCCATGGATGGGCTGAAATGAGTAAGCAAAAGCTCCCTTACATTACCTTTATAAGCAAGGTTTGCTGCTTCACTAAATGTCATGTGCTTGTTCTTTATTGCCTTCTCTAAATCCTTATCATCACCGTAGGTACCTTCGCATATAAACAAATCGCTTTCCATTATAAAATCTGGTATTATATCTAATGGTCTTGTATCTGTTGCTAAACTAATTTTTATACCTGGCCTTTCACTACCTAAAACCATTCTAGGATAGTATGTAACCCCTTGCTCAACTCCAACTTCGCCTTTTTGAAGGGTATTCCATAAAATTTTAGGTACATTATTAGCATTTGCCTTATCCACATCAAATTTAGCTTTTCTTTTAAAATATAAACTATAACCTAAGCAAGGTGAGGAATGATCTAATTCTATTGTTGAAACTAATACATCTTCCATTATATCAAAAGGTGTATTCGGATTTTCTATTATATTTATATCATAGGGCAAATAAGGTACTATAACCCTAAGCCCATTTACTATATTTTCTATACCTAAAGGACCTACTATGGTAATAGGTTCAGTTCTTCCACTATTTCCAATAGTAGCAAGAAGTCCTGGTAGACCAACAATGTGATCACCATGTCCATGAGTTATGCATATTACATCAATAGATTTAAAACCCCATCCAAGCATTCTCATCGATACTTGAGTTCCTTCACCACAATCTATTAGTATCTTTCTTCCTTTATAGTTAATTAGAATTGAAGATAGGAACCTCTCAGGCATTGGCATGCCACCGCCGCAACCTAGCAACGCTATATCTACCACTTAAATCACCTCCACCATTAATATCCTTTTTATTAATTACCAACAATAATGCTCATTATGCGTGGGACAATATAGGAAACATTAATTTATTATCTTTGAATAAATCTGCTTTATCTTTCATGACAAATAAGGTTGTGTCATCCTCTTCCAATAAATTTACAAAGTAGCTATCTATGTCATTGGGTATAAATCCTAAAACTACTGCATTTACTTCTTTATTTGTAAGCGACTTAATAACACTATCTAAATCAACCGCTGATAGCGAAAATATATCCTGTAAATATAAGGTGTCCCCTTGAAGTTCGGCAATTGCAATCACATCCTGCTGACTTAAATAGTAAACTTTATCACTCATAAAAGAAGTACAATAAAACATTACTAATCCTACATTCTTCATCATTGTTAGCTTTGACATTGAAATTGAATTGTTAATTTTATCTATAACTAACTCTCTGTTATCTTCTAAAGACATATCTAACTTTTCTGCAACTGTAACTTCATTATCATTTGTAATTGTTTTAGAATATTGATATTCACTCACAGATGTAAAACCAAATTTAGGATAGAAATCTAGTACACTATCATTAGCAAATAAATATATCATATCACATTTACTATTCCATTCTTCTATAACCCTTTCCATAAGGTACCTAGCTAGTCCTTGATTTTGGTAGTCAGGATCAGTCATTACTGTTCCTATTTGTATATATCTTTTAGTTTCACCTAAAACCAAACAGTCAACGATGCTAGAAGAAACATTAGCCACAATATTTTCCCCATCCAGTAGTGAATATGGCATATAACCACTTCCCCAATAGCCACTTTGATACCACTGTTCAAAGTCAAATCCATAGGTTTTCTGTGTTAATGTATTATAGCTTTTTCTAAACAATGCTTTGTCTTTAAAATCCTTTATAAAAGTATACCTTTTATCATTAATGAACACTTCTTCCATTGTTAGCATCCCCTCAAAATCATTATAAATACTTATTAACAATAGCATTATGATTCTTATAACACAACCTCATACTTCACTTTATGTTATTACATCTTCTTTTTTTGATATATTTACATTCCATCTACCTTGTGCTACAATATAGTCAGGTACTTTATAGTACAAGGTAGTAGAAAGAAGGTGATTTATTTTGAATGATAAATCTCAGCTCATGCGTGGAACAATAGAAGGCTGTATTTTACAAATAATTAATATAAAAACAACTTATGGTTATGAAATTGTAGAACAGCTTCAGCAATACGGATTCAAAGAAATAAAAGAAGGAACCATTTATCCTCTCCTTTTAAGACTTGAAAAAAAGAACCTCATTAATTCAGAGTTTCGCCCCTCACCTTTGGGACCGTCTAGAAAATATTATTCTCTAACAAAAGAAGGAGTTTTAACTCTAGATGAGTTCCGTAAAAACTGGAATGAAATTTCTCAATCTGTAAATACCATATTATCTATGGGGGGTATCAATAATGTTAAATGAGTTAAATTTATTAAAGAAACAAAATCAAACTAATACCAAAGAACTAATTGATATAAATCAAGATTTTTTATCTCGTATTTTAAACTATGTACAAATATCTAAAATTGGAGCCTTTGATAGAGAAATTATCAGAAAAGATTTGATTGGAATGGCCATAGAGGCTGAAAAACGTGGGAAAACTTTATCTGATATAATCGGTGCTGATAAAAAATCTTGGTGTGACTCTATTGTAGATAGCTATGGAAAAGTTTCACTTATAGAATTAATTCTTTCAATACTAAAACAAGTATCAATTTGCTGGCTTATATGGGGAATTCTTTTCTTCAATATAACTCCGTCAATAGTAAAAATTGATATGGGGTGGTTATCAGTGTTCTTATTATATGCTTTTGTAATGATTATTTATAACTTTTTTATATCATCCAAATTTGCATTTCAATCCCCAATCAAACAATCTTTAATTGGATTTATGGTTTTCATTATAATAACACTATTAATATCACTAATTACAAAATCTTCAAAGGGAATTGTTTTATTCACCACTCCAAATTATGTAATACATTTAGTGTTTGCTGTTACATGGGTGATGTCTACATTTCTATACAATAATCTAATTCACAAACAAGCAAAGAAAATAAACTGGATGGAATAAAATATTTACATTTAAAAATAAAGTCTTAATCACTACAACTATAGTAATTAAGACTTTTAGGTTCTTCATTTTATTCTTGTATATATATTGAATTTTACTTACTAAAAAACAAGCATGCCTTTATCATCATATTCAAAGTTTGGGCCCCAAGCAACTTCCCAATAGTAACCATCTAAATCAGCAAAATATCCATGATATCCACCCCAAAATACATCCTGAGGCTCTTTAACTATTTCAGCACCTGCATTTCTAGCTAATTCTATAACTTTATCAACATCTTCTTTATATTGTACATTATAAGCTAATGTGATTCCTGCAAAACCATTTGCTATTTTGGGAGTATTTTCTTCACTGATATCTTTTGCTAATAACTCTAAAGGAAACAATTCAAATTTTGTTCCAGGTGTATTAAAAAATACTACATTAGGATTATCCCCTTTTTCATCGGTTTGAAATCCCAATTTATTCCTATAAAATTTTATCGATTTCTCCATACTTCTTACACCTAAACAAATACATGTAACTTTATTCATATTAAATCCCCTCCTAACTTCCTATTTATCTCATCTGAAAAATAATAATACCATCTCAACTACTATCCATAGCTTATATTTTTATTTTACCATAAGAACACTCTTTATGTAATACGGGCTTTTACGTATCCCTCCAAAGACAGAATGTAATCTAAAAAAATGCAAAAAGAGGTTATCTTAAATGTTAAAATTAAAATATTTGTTTAATAATAAAGATTTAGCCCATATGGTACTTAGTAATAGATAAAGTGACAACGTATTTTATGATGAAGTTACGAAAACCTATAACACTATTGATTTTGATGATGCAATGTATCATTGGTATGCATTAGATATAGTGCAATCATTAGATAACCTAAAAGAAGATATGCCAGAAGAACAAGTGGAACCTTCAGTAAAGGAGTTTATTAAGGGTTACCACTCGGAGTATGATACTTCTGATGAAATGCTTAAATTATTGCCTCTCTTCAGAAGATATGCTAATTTATATGGATATGTTCGTATACTTCACTCTGTAGAAGAAAAATGGAACAATGAACCTGGTTGGATGATCAAGTGATTCTTAGACTCAGGTGGAGTTTGCTTATAAGGAATACATCTCTCCATCTGAGTCTTAGAAGAACTTATCCAGAGGCGTAGCAGCCGTCATCCCCCACCTTGAAGAGGAGAGGGGTGTTACGGATGGTAGCCATCGGATAAATTAGAGAATTAAATTAGAGAATTTATTAAATCAGGGAAAAAACACCTTTACAATGCCAATTTAATTTATTATAGAAGGAGTGTATAGGATTTTTACGCATTTAGCATATTAATCTATTTGTAGCATGTTGTACGTATTATGAATATTATAAATTATAAGAAGTAATATCTCCTTAAATTTTTATATGTAGGTGATTTTAGTGCCATGTTATAATAAAAGAATTTCAATGGAAGTATCCATTGACTATCCATTATATCAATCTGAAAAAGGTAAATACTTCATTGGTCAAACGCCAGTTTTAACTGGTGAAAATGAACATGCTTTAGCTGCATTACTAAACCCAATTGATTCAAATAGAAATATATATGTAAATGCTATAACTATAACAAATATTTCAGATCTTAATTTATCAGCTGAGTTTTATTTAAGATCCAGCTTTAATAATGGAACTATTAGTGATTTAGTTAGTTGTACTAATACAACTATTTATCCTCAGCCAATTCCTAGCGGTGAAATTAAATATCTAACTACAACTACGGAGCCTCCAAGTGATGGTGTTTCTATATTTAGTAGAATAGTTTCTCCATATTCAACTTTAGTAGTTGATGGTGGTCAAATCATCCTTGGGCCTGGACAACCTCTTATTGTTTATCTTGGTGGGTTTTTACCTGTTACCTTTGATAGTGCAAAAGTTGCTTTCGGCTGGTGGGAGAAAGAAATCTATGACTGCCCTGATTGTTCTTGTTAGAATGGAGTAAGTTATAACTTTAAACACCTACCTCTTTATATTGATTTAAGACTTTGAAAATCTTAAATATTAGAGCGGGTAGTCATGGGATAAACTTTATTATTTTTATAAAATTGATATACCTTATTTCTAATAGAGTTTTATCCCTATGAAAATAGCCTTAACCAAGTATTGTCAATGGTTAAGGCTGTTTTTTGTATTTATTTAAAGGAAACTCGACTCACATTCCTTCGCTGAGTAAGTTCGCCTAACCAAATGTGAAATTTGGAGGCTTTTAAGGTAACTCCTTCTCACTTCGTTCGAATGAGTAAGTTCGCCTAACCAAATGTGAAATTTGGAGGCTTTTAAGGTAACTCCTTCTCACTTCGTTCGAATGAGTAAGTTCGCCTAACCAAATGTGAAATTTGGAGGCTTACTTATGGTACGGTTCGTTTTTAATTATTTTGAATCCTCTATATATCTGTTCTAGCAGCATAACTCTGAATAATTGGTGGGGAAAGGTCATTTTTGAGAAGCATAGATTATAATCTGCTCTTTCTAGAACCTTTTGTGATAGCCCAAGTGATCCTCCTATTATGAATACTAAATCACTCTTACCTTTTGTGCCAAGGTCTGATATAAAACTTGCTAGTTCTTCTGAGGATACTGTTTTACCTTTTAGATCTAAGGCAATGACAAAGGCATTATCTTTTATATACCTTAATATAGCCTCCCCTTCTTTTACCTTTATCTGAATCTCTTCTTTTTCAGATGAATTATCTGGGGTCTTTTCGTCGGAAACTTCTAAAATCTCAAGCTTGCAGTACCTTTTTAATCTTTTTGAATACTCTTCTATGGCGTCTCTTAAATACTTTTCTTTTACTTTTCCTACAGATATTATAGTTATATTCATAAGTTTTTTCCTACCTTAACATTTTATATTCATTTTCAAGTACTATCATTATTATGTCACTTAAAAAAAGGCTTTCAAAATTTACTCGAAAGCCTCTTATATCTACTAATTATATTATTTACTGCTACCTTTTACTATTTTCCACAGCACTTCTTATATTTTTTTCCGCTTCCACAAATACAGGGATCATTTCTTCCTACTTTGTTTTCATTAACTACTGTTTTAGATGACTTCCATGCTTTATGTATTTCAGTTCTCTTTTCTTTTGAAAATATACCTTCCCATTGTGAAAGCTCATAAAGATAATCTGCTTTTGCATCTAACATGTTGAAGTATAACTTTTCAAAATCTATTTTGAATTCAATTTCACTATCTTCGCTTATAGTTTCTAAATCTATTGATTGTACTAAACTTTCATTTATTCCGTCTACAAATCCCATTACAAATTCTGGAGTTGTTTCAAATTCCTTTGCTAAATCAGAAATAGTAGTACTTAAGGTATCTTTGTGACTTGCTAGTATTTTTATGTAAATACGTCTTTCAATATCGCTATATTTATCCCAAAACGCCTCTTCTCCGTGATGTTTAACATACTCTACAACCATATCTGTCCATCTTTTATATAAATTCATTTTATTATCTCCTTTTTTTACAAATCATATTTACCCTATAGGATTTAGTTATAATTTATATTGTTTTGTAATTTTTATTTTACTTTATTTCAAATTCATAGTAAATGTTATTTTTAGTTTAATTGTACTCTAAATTTTTAGAATAAATTTTAATATTACCCTATTATCTTTTAAGAAGACCTATTTCATCTCTTTTAAAAGGTTTTGAAATATCAAAATTTCCTCCTAATGTTTCAACATCTTTGCTTTCTATAAGTATCTTTACTTTAGATACAGATGGAATTTGCTCAAGAGATGCCACTATGCTTGTTAAAACTGATTCCTCTTTTGCAGGTGTCATAGTTATTAAAGCCTCTTTGCTAAGATTTACAAAGGCTATGTTATCTTTAATTGAAAAGCTTAAAAGCCTAGTTTCTTTAGGTAATACAGGTTTTAACTTACCATTAATAGAAGGTCCTTTTACTAAAGAATCTATTATTAACTGCCCTATTACTTCTTCCTTTGGAATTAAAACCTCTTCTTTGGCTATTTCTATCTTTGAAGCATCTTTAGATGCATCAAAATAAATATCCAACTCAATATTATCTTGTTTTTCTGCTGGTAGCTGAATGTTTTTAAACTTTTCTTTATTGTTTATGCTTATTTTATCTTTCTTAGAACAAGCTACTGTAGTCAAAGCTAAAAAGCAAAGCCCTATGCTTAAAGCACTTTTAAATCTTTTATCCATATATACCTTCCTCTAAATATTAATAAGACTAGTGTTTGTCGAATCATACTTTCATATAGCTGCTTGGACCTTTTCTACTTGCCATTTGTACAGCTATATCTTTTTTAAGCTCAATATTATTTTCTCTTAAAACACTTATGACAGTTTCATATGCTAACTCTGGATAGTTATTAGTATTGCTTAAATGACCTAATATTATTCTTTTATATTTATCATTCATCATGTCTACTATAGCAGTTCCACAATCATCGTTGGACAAATGTCCTATATCACTTAAAATCCTGCGCTTTAAGCTATAAGGATAGGGTCCAAACTTTAACATTTCTACATCATGATTGCTTTCTAATAATATAACATCCGAATCTTCTATATTTCTTTTTATATCAGCTGTAAGATACCCAAAATCAGTAGTAATACTAACTTTTTTCCCTAAGGAATAAATTGAATATCCTAAAGGACTTGCAGCATCATGAGGTATAGGATAGTTTATAATATCCATATCCTTTATATTTGTTACACTACTATCAATAACTTTAATATTATAGTCTTTTATCTTTCCTACAGTTTTGGCCATACCTTCCCATGTGTCTTTATTTGCATATATTGGTATATCGTATTTTCTTGACATAACCCCAATACCTTTTACATGATCTAAATGTTCATGTGTAACAAATATAGCATCTAATTCTGTTGGGCTTTCATCTATCTCTTTTAGTGCGGCATCTATACTTTTACCTGGTAATCCCGCATCTATAAGTATCTTTGACTTTTCTGATGACACAAATATACTGTTCCCGCTGCTTCCACTATATAAGGAACAAAATATCATATATATTCCTCCAAACTACCTTATAGAGATATTTATTATTCCTTTATACTTTCTCTATATATTTTTGCACCTAATTTTTGAAATTTAACTTCTATATTAGGGTATCCCCTATCTATATGTTCTATGCTATGTATCTCAGTTCTTCCTTCAGCAAGTAATCCCGCTATAACCATAGCTGCTCCAGCTCTTAAATCTGTAGCCTTAACTATAGCTCCTGTAAGTTTTTCCTTACCTTCTATTATAGCTGTCCGACCTTCAACCTTTACATCTGCACCCATCTTTTTAAGCTCATCTACATGTTTGAATCTACTCTCCCAAATGCTTTCATTAACTATGCTTCTTCCTTCAGCAACACAAAGTAATGTACTCATAGGTTGTTGAACATCTGTTGGAAACCCTGGGTATGGATTAGTTTTAATGTTTACACTCTTTAATCTCCCAGTGGATCTTACTGTTACAGAATCATCTTGTTCTATAACTTCTGCTCCCATTTCTATTAGTTTTGCTGATATGGATTCTAGATGTTTCGGTATAACATTTTTAACTGTTATCTCCCCACCAGTTGCTGCAGCTGCAATCATAAATGTTCCAGCCTCTATCTGGTCTGGAATAACACTATAGCTACATCCATATAACTTCTCTACTCCAGTAATTCTTATTATGTCTGTCCCTGCTCCCTTAACGTTTGCACCCATAGAGTTTAAAAAGTTGGCTACATCTACTACATGAGGCTCTCTTGCGGCATTTTCAAGTGTTGTTACTCCCTCTGCGAGTGTAGCTGCTAACATAACATTTATAGTAGCCCCAACACTTACAACGTCAAAAAATATATTTGTGCCTATTAGCCTATCTGCTTTTATATTTACAGCCCCATGTTCTATCTTAACTGTAGCGCCAAGAGCTTCAAATCCTTTTATATGCTGGTCTATAGGCCTCACGCCTATAGGACAGCCTCCTGGAAGTTCTACTCTTGCTTTTTTGAACCTTCCAAGTAATGCCCCAATAAAGTAATAAGATGCTCTCATCCTTCTTACATCTTCAGTACAAGCATCTAAATTAGTTATTTCCGAACTATCTATATCTAATGAGTTAACATTAGTTTTTATCTTACATCCTAAAGACTTTGTTATTCTCTCTAAACAGTGGACATCCTCAATACTAGGTATATTATCAATGTGGCAAGTTCCCTCGCTAGCCATTAAAGCCGCTGGTATTATTGCTACTGCTGCATTCTTTGCTCCACTTATGTCAATATCTCCAAAAAGCCTATTTCCTCCGTGTACTACTAATTTTTCCATATATTTCACCCTTATTTATCATTTTTATATGAACTTCTCGCAAAATTCTAAATTTATTTTTAATAAGTTAATTTCAATTAATATAATCCTATTTTCATCACTAAATTTTTATAAGTCTTAATTTTAAGTTATATACTGACATTTATTATTTATGGTCTAATTTATCTCCAAAATCCAACTAAATTTATGCTCTAAATGTCTATAAAAATCTATTTAATTTCACTTAAATATCTATATTATATTTATTATGTCGTATTTAAATTTATTTTAATTTCATAACTTTTATTATAGCATAAGTTGTTATAAGATTAATACCCTTTTCGAAATGATATAAAAATAGTATCACCTTAGTTTAAATTTATATAAAATATATTTTACCTATAACTATTGAATAATACAAGCACATTTTACAAGTTAATCAATAAACATTTAATCCTTTTAATTCTTTTAAAATCACTACATATGAAAATTACTTTTAGCACTATAAATAAAAAGAACTATTATGATTAAACAAGCTCTATCATAATAGTTCTTTTTGTATTACCCTTTTTGAATATAATGTTATTTCATAGTTTCAAAGCTGCCACAATCAGTGCATTCAATTGTCTTTGCCATAGGTTCATGTTTAACTACTTCAATTTTGTTTAAAGTGCAATAGCTATCCTTCTTATAATGATATTTACATTCCGAAACATTACATCCTATACTCTTATTAACTTCCATGTTAATCCTCCTTTTTATACATTATTTTAATTGTACGATTATATCTTTTGTATTTATATCTTTTATTATTCAAATAACATATTAATTTTACTAAATTAATATATTACTCACTCTAATATCAATATGATATAATATATAATAACTTAATACATTATAGCCTTTATATATTATGGATTAAAAAAATTAGAATTCAACTTATTATTAAAAATATGAATTAAAATATAAAATTTGGGGGATAACAATGAAATATTATTTAGTAGCATTATTTGATGAAGATTCCTATAAATCTATAGAAGGTCTTCAAAAAGACTTAAGTAAAAAATACAATCTATATAGAAGCCTTCCAACGTTGCATATAACTTTAGAGGTTATAGATGATCCTGATATCGATAAATTAGATGAAATTCTTAAAGGAATATTAAAGTCATATAAACGATTTAAAGTAGAAATAGATGATATCATATGTTTTAACGAGCCTTATAAATCTGTAAATCTAAAAGTTGAAAACAAAGGATATATAGAAAGATTAAATAGGACTATAAATGATAAATTAAAACTAAATGGGTTTAACGTAAGAAAAGATGCCTCTAATTGGGACTTACACATCTCACTTGCAAATACAAACTTTGCTTCAAGAGAATGGTCAAAAAATGAATTTCTGAACGCGTGTCATAAAACACAAGATGATGGATTCTATAAATTAGCAAAGATAGAAAGAATAGAACTTTGGAAACCAATTAATAATAAGAGAGATATGGTTATTAAAAGCTATCCATTAAAAACCTTTTTGCCCTAGTATTTGGATGAAAATATAAATATTTTTAACTTTTCTTTTGGTAATCGTTTTCTGAACTTTCAATTTTTATGATAATTAGTTACAATGGATTAGTGAGAAAATTGCTATTGAAAGAAAGGCGGCTTTGTTATGAATTTACAGTACTTATTTAAGTTACAAAAGGATTTAAATGAAAAAATATATGCTTCCAAAAACTTAGATGAAAGTATCCCTAATTCAAAAAACTTTTTAGCTCTATTAGTGGAACTAGGTAAACTTGCTAATGAAACTAAAAGCTTTGAATATTGGTCCGATGCAAAACCTTCTAAAAGGGGTGTATTATTAGATTCTTATATAGATTGTTTTCATCTAATATTAACTTTAGGTCTAGATAAACTTTATACCAATATTTCACCAAAACTTAAACCAAATGACTATAATATTTCAGAACAATTTTTAAACCTATATGTAGATATAAATGATTTAATGGTCACATCCTCTAAAGATCACTACACAACACTTTTTGAAGACTTTTTAAGTTTAGGTCTTAGATTAGGTTTTTCTTTAAATCAAATAGAAAATTGTTACATAATAAAAAATACTTCTAATAATAAAAAAATTAAATAATCATAAAATAACTTCTCTACCTTTGGTAGAGTTTTTTTTTTATTTTTGGAAATAATACTTATAGAGGTGATTTTTATGTTAGGTATAATATTTTCAATAGTAGCTGGAATTGCTATGAGCCTACAAGGTGTGTTCAATACTAGGCTCGGAGAAAAGATTGGGCTTTTAGAAACAAATCTAATAGTTCAAGGTAGCGGGCTTATATTAACCATTTTATTAATATGTTTTTTAGGCTCTGGCAATATAAAAGAAATTAGATCAGTAAACAAACTTTATCTTTTAGGTGGAGTTTTAGGTGTTCTTATAATATATACGGTAATGAAAGGAATTTCATCCATGGGCCCTACCTATTGTATATCAATTATACTTGTAGCTCAGTTATTATCTGCAGCATTAATTGACTTTTGGGGAATGTTTGATACAAATAAGGTTTCTTTTGGATTTAGTAAGATAATAGGTATTGCAATAATGGTTGTAGGTATTATAATATTTAAGTGGAAACCTTAATAATTTAAAGGTGGTGTTATTATAAACATATTAAAGAGTATGGATAAAATAAGTTTTAATACAAAGTTTCTTATGAAACTTCACTATAAAAATCTAAAAAATTATTTTGAAGAAACTTCAACTCCATTAAGTGAATCTTTAGTAACTAATTCTGTACAATGGATAGGCCATGCTTCTGTTATGATAAATCTTTATGATAATATATTTATAACAGACCCTGTTATTGGCTCCGTAGGTCAATTCAAAAGGAAGATTAAACCTTCTATGAATCTAGTAAATTCAAATATTAATTATATATTACTATCTCATGGCCATATGGATCACATTGATTTTTATTCACTAATAAAAATGAATAAAAATGTAATAGTACTTTGCCCTAAATCCTATGTAAAATCTATAAAAGTTGTAGGATTTAAAAATGTAATAGGCATATCCGAAGGAGAAATACATCAAAATGGTGACATCACCATAAAATGTATAGCTGCAAACCATGATGGTAGAAGATATTACCTAGGAAAAGATCATAGTAGCAATGCTTATCTTATAAGTTGTAAAGACAAAAGTGTGTTTTTTGCTGGTGATACTGCTTTTACAGAAAACTTCAAGGAAATAGAAAGTGATCTAGCTCTTATGCCTGTAGGTTGTTATTTGCCTGAAGGCTTTGATAAGATGCACTGTACTCCACTAGAAAGTTATAAAATGTATAAAATGATGAAGTCAAAGAAAATGTTGCCCATCCATTATAATACTTTTATATTGTCACTAGAAGATGATTTAGATACTGTAAACATATTAAAATCCATAAAAGATAACACTATAGATATAGTTAATGTAGGTAAAACTTCGTTAATATAATATTACCTTATTAGAAATATCTATACTACCTATTAATATATACATTAATAGACTATAATATATATATATTTATTACTTTTGGGAGGACTGAATTTTATGGATTTTAAACAAATAGAAGCCTTCATATCAGTGGCAAAACTTAAAAGCTTTTCAAAAGCTGCAAACAGTATATACTTATCTCAACCTACTATAAGCTCTCATATTTCTAGTTTAGAAAAGGAGCTAAATATTCAACTTTTTGACAGAAACTCTAAAGAAGTTAATGTAACTCCAGCGGGTAGGTCATTCTTAAATTACGCTGTAGACATTATAAATACTAGAAATAATGCAATAACAAATTTATGTGCTTTTAATAATAAAATTTGTGGTACGCTAAATGTATCTGCTAGTACAACTCCCTGTCACACCATAATTCCAAGTCTTATAAATAAATTTAGTACAGAATATCCTCAAATAGCCTTTAATATAAGTGAAAAGAATTCTGGAGAAATTATTGAAGATATAATTAATTTAGACTGCGAAGTGGGCTTAGTTGGAGATGTGGGGAAAACTGATAAAATAAAAAGCTATTGTCTAGTAGAGGACAACCTAGTGCTAATATCAAGCCCTTCTATGAATATACCAAAAGAAATCACCATAGAAGATTTGTTTAACTACAAATTTATAATGAGAGAAAAAAACTCTGCAACTAGGAAAACCTTTGAAGATAGCCTTCTATCAAAGGGCTTAGATCAAAATAAGTTAAATATCTTATGTGAGATAAATAACATGGACACACTAATACAATTTGTAAAGTCTGGTACAGGTGTTTCAATAGTCTCACAAAACGTTGGGCTCGATTACGTAAGTAGCGGTAAGCTTAATATGTCTAAGATAAAAGATTTAGATCTTAAGCGATATATATATCTTATACTTAATTCAAAACGTACACTAACACCTACAGCCAATGCCTTTTTTGAATTTTGTATTAAAGAGTTCAATGTAAATAACTTCCCTTCCTAGGCACATTACTTATGTAAACATAAAAGCCTCCTACTTAATTTATTTTTAAGTAGGAGGCTTTTATTTAGAATAAATACTACTTTTCTTGTATACTTCATAATATATATTGTAATGCTAAAAAGGGGTCTTTATATGTTCTTATGGAAAAGTAAAATTGATGTCAACTTAAAAAAGGCTATAGATATAAACTTATATAAAAATTATAGGGTTATAATTCATTGTAAAAACCTTCAAGAAAATATAGAAAAGAGGATAAAATCTGGTGGTGGAAAAGTTTTAAAGTCTATTTACAACATTGATATAATTTCTGCTTCTATATCTCCTTTATTAATATTGAGACTATCCGAATATCCCGAAGTTTCATTTATAACCTTTGATAGTTTTGCCTTCCTTTGTGGAAGAAGCGTAATTCATTCTAATAAAGCTTATATTGGCGATACCTATAACCTCACAGGTAAGAATGTAGGTATAGGGCTCGTAGATAGTGGCATTTACCCTCACCCTGATCTTTTATTACCTAAAAATAAGATTAAATATTTTTTAGATATTTTAGATGGATTTAAGTATCCTTATGATGATAATGGTCATGGTACCTTTATATCTGGCTTAATTTCAGGTAGTGGTCATAGTTCTGAAGGTAAATTTAAAGGTATTGCAGAAAATTCACTTATATATTGTTATAAAGCATTTAATCGCTTTGGTAGAGCCTACGTTTCTGACATATTGTTTGCTATAGATGATATTTTAACTAGGTCTCAAAAAGATAATATAAAGGTTTTGTGCTTGCCCTTTGAAATTTTAGAATATAACCCATTTATAATTAATTGTTTTTCTATACTATTTGAAAAATGTATAAAGATTGGTTTAGTACCTATAGTTCCTTCCGGGAGCATAAATGTAGACGAAGAAACCATTATTGGTCTTGGTTTAATACCTCACTGCATAACCGTATCTGGTGTTAATATTCAAGATAGTATAAAAGAATTCAGATTTTCTTCTTCTAATGGTAATAAAAAAATAGGTAAACCAGATATAGCTGCTAACTGCGTTGATTTATGTTCTTTAAATACTGATACAGAGTATATTTCTGAAAGAAATGGAAAAAAGCTATACCCTAAAACCTTGGAGATTCCATACACTTCTTACACTGGAACCTCATGTGCCGTAGCTTATGTATCAGGTGTATGTGCTTTGCTTTTTGAAAACAACCCTTCCTTAACCTTTAAAGACTTGTTATCTTTAATAAAGGTATCCTCAGAACTTGCACCTATATCAAAATCTAGTCAAGGAAATGGAATAATAAATATAAATAAACTTTTACCATAATTCTAAAAAGAGGTTGCAACTAAACTTGCCACCTCTAAACTTAATAAGGAACCTGATATTTTTTACCCCTATAATATGGCCTATTTAATATCCTCTTTTTACATTCACTACATTCTTACCATAAAATTCTAGTAAAGATGTATCCATCTTCCATGTCTTATCTAATCTGTTTTTAAGCATATCCATTTGTTTTTTATAAATTTGTAATATGCTTAGCACTACCCACTCACCCATAGGTATGCTATATCCCCCTCTGTTATTTGTTACTATTATATTATTTTCTATAACTTTATCTTTTGGTAACTGATCTATTCCAATACTGGATAATTGTATCCATTTTAATCTTTTCATCTTTAGTATATCTAAGCTCTCAAAAGGATCATAACAAACTAAAACTTCTACGTCTTCAAGCTCCGTGTCGTAGGTTAATTTATGTTCCTTTTTAACTATTATTTCATAACCCAGCTCTTCCATCTTTTTTATTTCATCACTACCATAATTGTACGTTACTAAACACTTTTTTAACTTATCTGCCATAACCTTTCATCTCCCTCTATTAATATCTTTTATCCGATGGCTACCATCTGTAACACCCCTATCCTCTTCAAGGTGGGGGATGACGGCTGCTACGCCCCTGGATAAGTTCTTCTAAGACTCACTTGATCGTTTATAAAATGTACGCTCTTTGGTATTAGATTAAATACCTTAATACCATTTTACCTATAATAAGAAGGAGTTAAACACTTATATTTGGTTATTTCATATAGGTCATGGGATTCTCAGCCTTTCCATTTAACCTTAATTCAAAGTGAATATGTGGTCCTGTACTTCTTCCTGTACTTCCAACCCTGCCTATAGCATCCCCTTTTTTAATAGTGTCCCCTTGACCTTTACTTATTGAACTACAATGTCCGTATAATGTTTCTATGCCCTTGCCATGATCTATCTTTATATATTTACCATAGATATTATCATACCCTACCTTATTAACTACTCCATCTAGGGCGGCCCCTATAGGGTCTCCTGTATTTCCTGCAATATCTACTCCATGATGACTTTCATTGTTCCATCTTGCACCAAAGTTAGATGTTATTGCTCCTCTAGATGGCCTTTCTAGAAATGAAATAGTAGTTCCTATAGGATTTTTAGTTCCTTTAAGTATTACCTTATTTTTCGGTGCTTCTATTATTTCCTCTTTTATCATAGTTTCTGATATTACCTTTGCATTTGTAATGTTTACTTGCTTTTCTATACGTCTTTTACCTTGCTTTCCTAACTCCTGTACTTTAAATTCACCCATATAATATTCATCTGTACTTTTAATGGTTGTATCCTCTTTTATATCTTCTATATCATTTTTTATACCAATAATATTTACAGACATTATTGGATTTTCCTTGCTACTATCCAATTCTTTTATTACCTTATATATCTCCTCTGGTGTCTTTATTTGAGACTCATAAGCTCTGTAAGGTATGTAATATATATTATTATTTATAGATGTATTTATTATATCTTCTTTATTTAAATCATTTACCCTTATATAGTGCTCTTTTACTAAATTAAATAAATCTTCACATCTATCTTTATCCCTTAATATACCTAAATTTATCTCATCTATCTTCAAAACTAAACAATCTACTTCTTTATCTAAACTAGCTTTTATATTTGAAACTATGCTATCATAGTTATTTAAGGATGAAGTTTTCGTAATAATCCTTTCAAATTTTATGCCTTCATTTATTTTTATATCTTTATTTTTATCTAAGATCTTATTGTAAATATCTATAACTTTTTCTTTATCTTTATAATAAGCTACGCAGTTACCTTCAACATATGCTGCATAAGCTAGATTATATCCCGAATTTATGTATATAACTAAAAGTGGAATTATAAACAGTGATATAATAATTGAAGTTTTTATGATACTAATATATCTTTTCTTCATTTTTGTATTCCTTTCTTTATGGAAGACTTTAAGGTATATTTAATCTTCATTTTTATACAGTCCCTTTTACTTTACCCTATTTATCATAAAAATATTCATATGTAAACATTTTGTGTTACTATTTACATAATCATAGCTTTACTATAAAATTATTAGAGCAATCTAAATCAGTATTGCACTTTAGAAAGGTTGGGATTTAATGAGTACCTTCATGCTTAAAAATACAGCTTTAAGCACTACCCCTGTAAGTAACATTTTTATAGAAAGTTATATGCCAAAAGCTAGAGGCGAATTTATAAAAGTGTATTTATTATTATTAAAATACAGTGTTTCTGGAGAACTTGGAGTAAATTCTACCATCCTTGCCTCCGCTTTAAACTTATTAGAATCAGATATAATGAACGCTCTAAATTATTGGAATGACGAAGGCGTCTTGAAGATTATTCCAATAGATAAAATGGGCAATTTTAATATAGAATTTATTAATCTTGGAGAGGATCAAGCCACTTCTAAAGTAAGTCTTTTAGAAGAATTAAACAATTCTTCCGTAAAGGATATGTTGCAAGAAATAGAAAAGCTTCTATCAAGACCTTTATCTCCAAAAGAAATGTCTACCTATATAGGATGGGAAAAAGACTTAAACTTTTCTCTTGAAATGATATTTTTACTTATTCAATATTGTATATCCAAAGGTAAAACAGATTATAGGTACTTCGAAAAGGTTGCTCTGTCATGGTTTGATGCTGGCATAAAAACTATAGAAGATGCCCAATTATATATTAAAAGACATGAAGATAAATGGATTAAATATAGACAGATATTAGATTACTTGGGCATAAAAGATGCTGATATAATGAAACCTCAAGAGGAAATGCTTAGTAAATGGGTAAATCAGTATAAGTTTTCTATTGAAATAATTGAAAAAGCTTGTACTATTTGCTTTGAAAGATTAAATAGAGCCGACTTTAAATATATTGATGGTATACTCTCTAGTTGGAACAAAGATAATATAAAAACTTTAGAAGATATTGCTGCAAAGGACCTAAAAAGAGCATCAACTTATAACAAAGGTAATAATAACAACTACAATAATAATAACTATAATAACAACAACAAAAATAGTAAAAATAGTAACTTCAATAATTTCGAACAAAGAACCTATGACTTTGATGAATTAGAAAGAAAATTGTTAGGATGGGATAAGGATGATTAAAGGATATCAAGAATCTGTAATTAGAATATATGAAAATATTCAAGAAGAAGAGAAAAAGGCTCTTAAAAAAAGAAGGGCTGAAATCGAAAAAAGAGATCCTAGAATATTAGATATAGAAAATAAAATAGGTAAACTTTCTGTTGAGCTTGCAATTAGTTCTATGAAAGATATTGATAATAGGGATGAATATCTAAATAACCTTAAATCCTCTATCACAGATCTTAGAGTAAAAAAGTCAGAAATGCTAGTAACTTTAGGATATAGTCTTAATTATTTAAATCTAAATTATAGATGTCCTAAATGCAAAGATACTGGATTTATAGGCGCTTCTAAATGCACTTGTTATAAACAAAAATTAATACAACTTCATTATAAAGATTCTCAGCTACAAGAGCTTACACGAACAAACAACTTTAAGTCTTTTGATTTTAATTTGTATCCTACTCATAAAATAGGTAATGAAAAAGATACTCCAAGAAAAAACATAGAAAAGATTTATGATAGATCTTTAGCATATATAGATAATTTTAAATCTCACTCAGATAACCTTTTATTTTATGGCAATTCTGGCACTGGTAAGACATTCTTGTCTACCTGCATAGCAAAAGAACTTCTTGATAAAGGGTATCTTGTAGTATATAAGACATCTGATGAATTAATAAAAGATCTTCGAGATCTTAAATTTAATTCAAATAAGATTTTAGAAGAATTAATATTTAACTGTGATTTACTTGTAATAGATGATTTAGGTTCAGAATCAATTACAGACTTTACAAGAGCAGAACTGTTTAATCTTTTAAATAAGAGGTTACTTACTAAAAAAAGAATGATAATATCAACTAATTTAACCTTAGAACAACTCCTTCAACAATACTCAGAAAGAATAACCTCAAGGCTTCTTGGGAACTTCGATATAAATAAGTTTTATTGCGAAGATATAAGAGTATCAAAAAACTTAAATAAAATAACATAAAAAAAAGACTTCTAAAAATTAGAAGTCTTTTTTTTATGGAGCTGGCAATAGGAATTGAACCTACAACCTGCTGATTACAAGTCAGCTGCTCTACCGTTGAGCCATGCCAGCAAATGGCGACCCAGAAGGGACTCGAACCCTCGACCTCCGGCGTGACAGGCCGGCACTCTAACCAACTGAGCTACTAGGCCGTATATAATGGTGGGCACAACAGGGCTCGAACCTGTGACCCTCTGCTTGTAAGGCAGATGCTCTCCCAGCTGAGCTATGCGCCCATTATATATGGTGACTCCTAGGGGAATTGAACCCCTGATACCACCGTGAAAGGGTGGTGTCTTAACCGCTTGACCAAGGAGCCTCATTAAGTATTGTATTATGTTTTATTTTATATTTTATATGGCGACCCAGAAGGGACTCGAACCCTCGACCTCCGGCGTGACAGGCCGGCACTCTAACCAACTGAGCTACTAGGCCATATTCATATAAAATGGTGGGCACAACAGGGCTCGAACCTGTGACCCTCTGCTTGTAAGGCAGATGCTCTCCCAGCTGAGCTATGCGCCCATAATACATGGTGACTCCTAGGGGAATTGAACCCCTGATACCACCGTGAAAGGGTGGTGTCTTAACCGCTTGACCAAGGAGCCTCATATTACTTGTCGGTTGCTTATTGGGAAACCTGACATAGACTATAATACATAATAAATCTGTTTCTGTCAACATTTATTTTTTAATTACTTTATATTTCATCTGTTTTTGTCATTTTAAAGGCCTTATAGCCCTTTAAAAGCCATAAAGCCCATTAAATATATCTTATGTTTAGTTATTGTTCATAGATATATTAAAAGTCTTTATTCCATTTTAGAAAGTTCTACTAGAGCACAACCTTTTATTGCTATAATATCATTTTGATTGCAAAAGTCTATTATTTCGTCACTTTCTGCACCTGGTTGTATAAGAATATTTTTTATACCCATTTCATGAGCTTCTTTTACTATATCTATTCCTTTTATAGGATTTATGCAAAGATCTAATACCCCTATGGTATAGGTTACTTCTTTCAATGTTTTATAAGCACCATCCATTTCTGACTTATAGGTAACTCCTTCAACATTATAATCATTTTCTTTTAACTTTTTTAATATCTTATTTGCATACTTACCATCATTTAAGACATCTCCAACAACTACCCAATTCTTGTATTTCATAAAATCTTTAGCTTCCATCTTTATTCCTCCAATCTTTTAGTTATTATAACTGAATTAGATCAAAACATTTTTATAAAATTTATTAAGCTTACATTTTATTTATATATTAATATAAGTATACCCTATTATTTGAATTTATGTTTTAATATATTGTTAAGATTATTAATTACTCTAGTCTTTATTCTTAACCTATTGTAAAATTATATTTATAATAATATGAATGCTTTTAGCAACATGGGTTTCAATATGAATATACGAGGTGAAATTATGAGGATTGGTTTAGCTCAAATGGATATAATCTTTGAAGATAAACATTTAAATATGCTTAAGGTTGAAAAACTTTTAAAAGATGCTAATAAAGATTCTATTGATCTTTTAATTTTTCCTGAAATGACTCTTACTGGATTTTCTATGAATTTAAAAGATATGCTTGAAGGGCCTCTTTTAGATTCATCTTCAGTATCTTGGTTTTCTACTAAAGCTTTGGAATACAATATTAATTTAGCCTTTGGATATATAGAATACCATGGAGATAAGGGATTAAATAATTTAGTTATCATATCAAAATATGGAACCATACTAAGCAAGTATTCAAAAATCCACCCATTTTCTTATGGTAAAGAGTCTATGTATTACAAAGGTGGAGATGAGTTTATTCTAACTAGATTAGAAGACCTTATAATAGGTAGTACCATCTGTTATGATTTAAGATTTCCTGAACTTTACCAAATCCTAAGCAAAAAGGCCAATATTATATTAGTCATTGCTAATTGGCCTCAGAAAAGAAAGGATGCTTGGATAACCTTATTAAAGGCTAGAGCTATAGAAAATCAATGCTATATAGCTGGAGTAAATAAGGTTGGCATGTTTGGTAACACATATTACTCAGGTGACTCTATGATTATAGATCCTTTAGGTAATATAATAACCTCATTGTCAGATATTGAAGGTGTAATTTATACTGATATTAATATAGATGAAGTGGATAATTTAAGAAAAAAATTCAATGTTAAAGAAGATAGAAAAAATCTTCTTTATATAAAAGGCCTTAATTCAAATATAACTATAAAAGATGAAAGAGAGGACTCGCATGATATATCATGATACTTTAATAATAGGCGGAGGTGCCTCTGGCATATTTTCAGCCATAATAGCTAAGGACCTCGGTCACGATGTTGCTATTTTAGAAGGTAGCAATAGAATAGGAAAAAAGATTTTAACTACTGGAAATGGTAGATGTAATATAACAAATAAAAATATAGTTTCTCCTTACCTAACTTATCATAGTGAAGATTCAAAGCTTTTTAATGCTGTGTTAGATAGTTTCACAGTAGAAGATACCATAAGTACCTTTTACTCTATGGGGCTTCCCCTAACGCTATTAGACCATGGAAAGATGTATCCTATGTCTTTGCAATCAACTTCAGTACTGGATATACTAAGAATGTCATTAGATGATAAAGCTATTCCTATATATCTTGAAAACAAA
This sequence comes from Clostridium algidicarnis, assembly GCF_000703125.1. Classification (NCBI taxonomy): domain Bacteria; kingdom Bacillati; phylum Bacillota; class Clostridia; order Eubacteriales; family Clostridiaceae; genus Clostridium; species Clostridium algidicarnis. The sequence continues at coordinate 972,378 of NZ_JNLN01000001.1, forward strand.
GTTACTAAAATAACTCCATCTAAAAATGGATTTTCCATAACTTCATCTTCAGGTGAAAGTTTTACTTGTAAAAAGCTTATATTATCTACAGGTGGCAAATCAGCGTCAAAGACTGGTTCTGATGGTTCTGGATATAAATTAGCTGAAAGTTTAGGTCACAAAATAATTAATACCATTCCTGCTTTAGTTCAATTAAAATTAGATTATAATAATCTAAAGGCTATATCAGGCATAAAATTTGATGGTAAAGCCTCTATATTAGTAGATAAAAAGATTGTGAGAGAAGAACTTGGAGAAATACTCTTTACTGATTATGGAATTTCAGGCCCTCCTATCCTTCAACTAAGTAGGATCGCATCTAAGGGGTTAATTAAAGGAAAAATTGTAGAAATAGATATAGATATGATGCCTAATATGTCAAAGGAAGAACTAAGTATATTTTTAGAAAATCACTTCGAGGTTTTTTCTTATAGGAGTATTTATGAGTCTTTTATAGGTATAATAAACAAAAAACTAATACCTATATTTTTAAAGGAATGTGACATTCTGGATATACACTCACCTTGCTATGATTTGGATTGGAAGAAAAGACAAACTTTAATAAATAAGCTAAAGGCTTGGACATTTAAAGTAATTGATACCAATTCATTTTCAAATGCTCAGGTCACTTGTGGAGGTGTAGACACAACTGAAATAAATCCCTTAACATTAGAATCAAAAATTGTTTCAAATTTATTCTTTTGTGGTGAGTTATTAGATGTAGATGGAGATTGTGGAGGATTTAACCTCCAATGGGCTTGGAGCTCTGCTGCAGTAGCTGCTAAGTCATTATAATATAATAATATAAAAGTTGTAAAATTTAAGGGGAAATGATGAAGATGTAACCACTACACTCATCATTTCCCCTTATTTTAAATTAATTCTCTTGATTACTTATCCAAGATGTCTCTAATAGGGTAACTTCTTTTCCTTCATCATCTAAAATTCTATGTATACAATCCATAGTATCTCCATTATCATCTATTTGAACTTGTGAGGTTATGCTATGTCCATATCTAGTTTCTTTTTTATATACCACTTTAATTCTTTTTAGCGTGTATTTAAGCATCTTTTCTAATGGAACAGCCTCTATAGCCCAGGAAATATATTTTGCATTGTTTACATGCCTATTAGTATCTATATCACTATACCTTATGGTAAAGTTTTCCTCATTATCTACTTTAGTTAAATTTTTAATTTTATCTATATTCAATTCTTCATTACATTTTTCATCAATATTGTAAGCCTTATATAGGCTCTTTAAAATTCTAATTGGTTTTCTTTTTTCAATATCTATTAAGAACCATACTGATTTTGCTGTACCTATAATATTACCATTTTCATCACAAACTTCATGCTCCCTAAATGCATAAAACTTTTTAAGTGAATATGCGCTAGTTTTAACTATGATTTTTTCACCATATTTAGGGAACCTTACTATATCTATATCCCACTTATATAGTACCCAAGCTGCATTATTAGATTTTAGATAGTCAAGACCTATACCTAATTCTTCGCTTTGGTAGGTAGCTACATCTCCAAAAAAGTTCACCAAAGATGTTATAAGAGCGTTCCTATTATAATCAATGTCATGATAATATATTTCATATTGTTTTGCTGTAATAATACCTCTCATCTAAACCCCTCCAAATAAACTATATTATATCTTTGTAATAAATTAACCATATAAATTACAAAAGTGATTTACCTTAGTCTAATTATATGTAAAGACAAAAGTAAATCACTTATTTATATATATTAGATTTTATTAACCATTAAGAGCACTAAGTAGTTCCTTTATATCAAACCCGTGAACCATAGCTGCCTCTTCTAATGTTTCCATTTGAGATGCCGGGCATCCAACACAACCCATCCCAAAACTCATCAAGACTTCAACGGATTCTGGATACTCCATAACTACATCTCCAATAGTCATTTCTTTTGAAATTTCCATGTATATCAACTCCTTTTTTCTTTTCAGGATATAATATTTATTATACCCTAGAGAAATCTTATATACAATAAAGATATTGTTAAATTAACAATAATATATTTTAAATTTCACCTACCATTATTGTTTGATCTCTTTTGGGACCTACCGATACTATAGATACTCTTATTCCTGTTAATTCTTCTATCCTATTTAAATACACTTTAGCATTACTTGGAAGATCATTGTAGCTCCTAGCCTCTGCTACCGAATTATTCCATCCTTCAAACTCTTCATAAACTGGTTCACATTTAGCAAGATCTTCAAGACTTGCTGGGAAGTAATCTATTACCTCATTTTCAAATTTATATCCAGTACAAATCTTTATCTTTTCAAGTCCTGCTAAGGTATCTATCTTAGTCACAGCAAAGCTTGTAAGTCCAGATACTCTAGCTGTAGTTTTTAATATTACAGTATCAAGCCATCCACATCTTCTAGCTCTTCCTGTAGTTACTCCATATTCATGTCCATTTTTTCTTATCCAGTCCCCTGTTTCATTTATAAGTTCTGTTGGAAAAGGACCTTTGCCAACCCTAGTTGTATAAGCTTTAGCTATGCCTATAGCATTAGTTATCATGGTTGGCCCTATACCTACACCATTAGATACTCCCCCTGCGGTAGTGTTAGAGGAGGTAACATAAGGATATGTTCCATAATCTATATCTAAAAGCATACCTTGAGCACCTTCAAATAATACTCTTTTATCTTTCTTTATTTCATTATATACTCTTACAGATGTATCTTGTACAAAAGGTTTCAGCCTCTTTGCATAGGCACTATATTCTTCATATATATCTTCAAAACTTAATTTTTTTCCACCTAAAACCTTAACTATATATTTATTTTTAATTTCTATATTAGCTCTTAGTTTTTCTTTAAATACCTCAGGTTTTATAAGGTCGCATACCCTAATACCAGACCTTTCAAACTTGTCTGTGTAGCATGGTCCTATTCCTTTTCCTGTAGTACCTATATCATCCTTGCCTCTTGCCTTTTCATTTAAACTATCTAGTACCTTATGGTAAGGCAATATTACATGAGCCCTATCACTAACTATTAATTTTTCTCCATTTATAGTCTCACCTAAAGATTCTAAGTATTCTATTTCATCAAATAAAGCCTTAGGATCAACTACTACACCATTTCCTATTACATTTAAAGTGTTTTCATATAGTATTCCTGAAGGTATTAAATGTAGCTTATACTCTTTTTCACCCACTACTACAGTATGCCCTGCATTATTTCCCCCTTGGTATCTTACAACTACATCTGCTGACTTTGCCAAGTAGTCTGTCATCTTACCTTTTCCTTCATCTCCCCATTGAGCGCCTAGCACTACAAAAGCTGACATTAATATCACTCCTTTTCAAATTATATTATATTATTAATTATTACCTTATTTTTAAATAATATTTAAAAATCGTCATCTTTATAAAAACACTATAAAAATTATTTTTAAATTTATTTTTCAAGCAATAATGTTATAATAATTTTCCTTTTAATTCCTCATATAATATATTATCAAAGTGAATAATTCAAGTCAATAACAAATGCGAATATTAACTGATTATATTATTGCATAGTTCGTCTTAATCTATGGTTAGAATAATCCTACTTACCTAAAGATCACTTTATTATATTATATAAAACTCTCATTAAAATCCTCTTTCCACTGTACTTTCCTTAATACTTAGTAACCATATTAACAAGATGCTCTTAAATATAACTGAAATTAGTGCTATAATATCACTTGTAAACTATACTATTTATTACGCTTAAAATTGTAAGTGTAATAAATGTTATATTAAATTGTTTTTAAGGAAGGGGTAATAATAAATGACTATTTATGATGACGCTTTAAAATTTCATGAAGAAAAAAGAGGTAAGTTAGAGATCTTATCTAGAGTTGAAGTAAAAGATGCAAACGACTTAAGTTTAGCATACACACCAGGAGTTGCTCAGCCTTGCCTAGAGATACAAAAGGATCCTGACAAAGCTTATATATACACTAGAAAGTGGAATACTGTAGCTGTAATTTCTGATGGTACTGCAGTTTTAGGCCTTGGAGATATAGGTCCCATGGCATCATTACCTGTAATGGAAGGTAAGTCAGTTCTTTTCAAAACCTTTGGTGATGTAGATGCTATACCAATAGTACTAGATACTAAAGATGCAGATGAAATAGTAGAAACCATAGTTAGGATTGCTCCTACTTTTGGGGGAATAAATCTTGAAGATATATCTGCTCCAAGATGTTTCGAAATTGAAGAAAAGCTTAAAAAAAGATTAGATATTCCAGTTTTTCATGATGATCAACATGGAACTGCTATAGTTACTCTAGCTGCACTTTTAAATTCATTAAAAGTAGTAAATAAAAGATTAGAAGACTTAAAAGTTATTGTAAATGGTGCTGGTTCTGCTGGCGTTGCTATTACTAAGCTTTTACTATCCTCTGGTGTTAAAAATATTATACTTTGTGATAGAACAGGTGCCATTTTTGACGGAAGACAAAATCTTAACTCTTCAAAATCTGAAATGTCCCTTATCACTAACCCAAATAAAGAACAAGGTTCTCTAAAAGATGTTTTAAAAAATTCAGATGTATTCGTAGGTGTTTCTGCTCCTAATGCCTTAAATGAAGAGCTTGTAAAATCTATGAATAAAGATGCTATAATATTTGCTATGGCAAATCCTATTCCTGAAATATTCCCGGATGATGCTAAAAAGGCAGGGGCAAGAATTGTTGGAACAGGAAGATCTGATTTTCCAAATCAAATAAATAATATATTAGCCTTCCCTGGAATATTTAGAGGTGCTTTAGATGTAAGGGCTTCAAGTATAAATGAAGAAATGAAGCTTGCAGCAGCTTACGCTATTGCAAGTTCTGTTAAGGAAAGTGAATTAAATGAAGATAATGTAATGCCTAAATCTTTTGATAAAGATGTTCAAGTTAAAGTAGCTGAGGCTGTTAAAGCTGCTGCTATAAAAACTGGAGTGGCTAGAATTTAAGCATTTCTAGACTATTTAATAGAAAAAACTTAATCTAATAGTTATTTATAAGGGCAAGATCTATATCTCATAGATCTTGCCCTTATTTTAAATAATTATGAACTTTCTGTAACTATTGTGACAATATTTCGTATATTCAGATATGTAAATATTTTTATATTTATAAACTTAGGGGGGTATGTAAATGAAAATAATAACTTATAACCAAAAGTCTTTTAAACAACCTATTATAATATCCTTTATTTTACTACCAATTATACTTACCTTTACTGGATGTGCTTTATTTCCTAAAGAAGAGGCTCTAATGGCTCCTCCTCTTATAAAAAGTGCAAGTGTAAACTCAGTTACACAGAAAGTACAATTGAGTTCAATTTCTAAGGACTTAATTCAAACAGGGATTTTGATACCAGAAGATATCTTTTTATGCAGTTTTAATCAAAGGTCAGGATATCTCAAAAGCTTAAATTTCAAATCTGGCGATACCGTATCAAAAGGCGACTTATTAGCACAGCTAGATACGGATGAATTTGAGAACAAATTAAAACAACAAGAAATAAGATATAAAAAGATTAAAATGAAACATGATTCCATAATTAATAATCCTGAAACCTCTAATTCAGAAAAGGAAAGTTCTAAATTAGATTTAGAACTTGAAAGCTTAGAATTAGAAACTATAAAATCCGAGATAGGGAAAATGAGTTTAGTTTCACCTATTGATGGTGTTATAACTTATAAAGGTAATTTTGCCATTGGAGACATGGTGAGAGCTGGATTACCAGTGTATTCAGTAAGTAATACTAATGAAATGCTTGTATCCTATTCCGGGAATGAAGTAAGTGACCTAAAGGTTGGAATGAAAACATTAGGTAAAATAAATAATGAAGAAGTACCTGGCTCTATAGTTAGTATTGATGATGGTTCCCCCTTATTTTCATTCCTTGAGGGTGCAGAAAAAAACGAGAAAAAACAAAATGCTACTATAAAGCTAGATAAAATTCCAAAAGACGCAAAGCTTGGAGATCAAGTTCAATTAAGTATAAATCTTAGCAGAAAAGATGATGTTCTTGTAATTCCTAAAAATGCTGTTAGATTTTTTAATAGCACTCCTTATGTTAAGGTTATGGAAAACGATGATCGCATTGAAAAATTTGTTGAGCTAGGTATAGATAATGGACAAATGGTTGAAATAATTCAGGGATTAAAGGAAGGTGAAGAAGTAGTTATTAATTAAGTTTGGGGGTGATTGTAATGTTTATGTTTCTATATAGAAAATTCATAAAAAATAAATGGTTAATGCTAAGTCTTATTCTAGGTTTTACCTTGGCAGTTTCTATAATTACTTCTGTTCCTATGTATTCTTCCGGAATATTAAAAAAAATTTTTATAAAAGATGCAAGCACTTTTCATAAAACGCAGCAAGTATATCCTGGTACCCTTTCATTTAAAGAAGATAAAATTGCTATTGGCCCACATAGTTCTATGTTAAATTCTTATAATGACTTAGATAAAAGAGTAAACGATGCTGCAAAAAACTTCAACCTTCCTATACTGTCTAGTAAACGCAGTTTAAAAACTAATAATTTAGTTGTAGGAAATATAGATTTAGATAATAAACCGTCTAATGAAAAAGGACCCGGCTTCAAATTAGAATCAGTAAAAAACCTAGAGAAAAATATAACAATTTTAGAAGGACGAATTTATTCAAAGGATCTCATTGAAGACAACATATATGAAGTAATAGCCTCCTCTAAAACTAAACATATATTAAATTTAAAATTAGATGAAATTTATACCATGAGAGATCCTAAGGTAGATAAAGATAGCTTTCTTAAAGTAAAGATTGTTGGAATATATGAAGCAGATAATAAAGACAATCCTTATTGGTTTGATAAAAATTATGACTATGAAGGAAGCCTCTTAATAGATGAAAACATTTATTTAAACGACTACTTAAAATCAAATAGCACTCATTTAAAAGAAGCTAACTGGTTTTTTGCTCTTGACTATAATAATATAAACCTTTCAAATATAAAAAGCTCTATTAATAGTTACGACACTATTGTGAATAAATTGAATTTTAGCGATGATTTAACATCTTATTTTCCAATGAAAGAAATACTTTCAAAATATATAGAAAAACAAAATAGATTAAAGGGTACTTTATGGACCTTAGAGGCTCCAGTAATTCTTATGATGCTTTTATACGTATCTATGCTTTCTAGTTTAATACTAGAAAAAGATTCTAATGAAATAGTCCTATTAAAAAGCAGAGGTAGTAGTAATACACAAGTTTTTTTATTATATCTTATGCAGTTTTCTGTAATAGCCTTTATAGGTGCTATATTAGGTCCCATACTTGCACTTCTAGGTTGTAATTTATTAGGATCTTCAAATGGATTTCTAAAATTCGTAAATAGGATTCCATTAGATATAAAAATTACATTACGAGACTATTCATACTCTTTCCTTACAGCTTTAATCTTCTTAGTCGCAACCCTTATACCAGTAATGAAACTATCTCAAAGCAGCATTGTAGAAACAAAGCGAAAAAAACACAGATCTACAAAACCACTATGGCAAAGATTCTACTTAGACATTATCCTTCTTTCTATATCATTATATTCTTTTTATAGCTATAAAAATTTAGAAAAATTTATAACAAATACCGCAATTAACTCTACTGAACTTCCCATTTCCCCACTTTTATATTTATCTATGACACTACTTGTAATATCTCTTGGTTTAATATACCTTCGCATATATCCTTATATACTGACTCTTATATTAAAAATAGGTAAAAATAAATGGTCTACTACAACCTATACTTCACTTATAACTGTAAGCAGAAATAAATCAAAAGACGGATTCCTTATAATCTTTTTAATATTAACACTTTCAATAGGAATCTTTAATATGAAATCTGCATCTACCATAAATACTATGGCAGAAAATAAGGTTAAATACCTTAATGGAGCTGATGTGGTTATAACCCCTTGGTGGATTCAGTCAGACATTTTTAATGAGGATGGAAAAATTATAGCCCCTGAAGCTTCTAAGGACGTTATTAATCCTAATATCCCATACAAAGAACCTGCTTTCAAACCTTATACGGAAATTGAGGGAATAGATAGCATTACTAAGGTTCTTAAAAATGATACCGGAATGGTATCATTTAAAGAAGATATATCTAAAGTAAGATCTCAAGTTATAGCTGTAATCCCCGATGAATTTGGGAAAACTGCCTGGTTTGATCATAAACTTCTACCTTATCATTGGTATTATTACTTAAATCTAATTGCAGATCAGCCTAAAGGAATATTAATATCCGAAAATATCAAAAAAGACTTGAATCTTGAACTTGGAAGTGAGGTAGATGTAAGATTTGGTGAAACATTGCATATGCAATGTTATGTATTAGGTATTGTAGATTATTGGCCTTCTTTTGATATAAATAAAGAAAATACTCCAGGGCTTATCGTAATGAATTATAACTATGTAAGAAATTTAAATGTAACTCTTCCTTATGATATTTGGATAAAGAAAAAGGCTAATATTTCAGATAATGAATTGTTTCAAGATATTATAAAGAAAGATCTTGGGTATCATCAAATAAGTACCATACAACAAGGTATATATGACCTTAAAAACGACCCTATACTTCAGGGTACCAACGGCACTTTAAATTTATGTTTTCTATCGTCAATAATTGTAACTTGTATGGGCTTTTTAATATATTGGACAATGTCTATAAAAAATAGGACCTTACAGTTTGGAATTCTAAGAGCTATGGGCTTATCAATGAAAGAAATAATAATCATACTTGCAAAAGAACAGTTGCTAATTTCAGGAGTATCTATTTTTATAGGAATCTTAATTGGAAGTTTAATAAGTAATTTTTATATTCCAATGTTGAACTTATCCTCTAATCCTAGTGAAAAATTATTACCTTTTAGGACTATATCTTATGTTTTGGATTATATTAAACTAGGTTTATTTATGAGTGTAATTGTATTTATAGTAATGATTATTCTTTCAAAAATAATTAAAAAAATAAAAATTGACCAAGCTCTTAAATTAGGGGAGGATTAATTATGGCTGATATACTAAAAACCATTGACTTAAATAGACAATATAATACTGGAACAGAAACCATACAGGCCTTAAAAGATATTAATATATCTGTTTTAGAAAAGACTCTCACTATTTTAAAAGGTCGTTCTGGCTCTGGAAAAACTACATTAATAAACTTATTAGGAGCCATAGACACTCCAACCTCGGGTAAAATATTTTTTGAAGGAAAAGATATCACTAATTTAAAGGATAGTGAAAAGACAAATATCAGAAGAAATGATATAGGATTTGTATTTCAAAGTGGTGCTCTTATACCTAATATGAATGTATTTGAAAACGTAGATTTTGCTTTAAGGGTATCCAACCCTGAGTTAAAGAATAGAAGGCCTAGAATTGAGTACTGCCTTAACCTTGTTGGCCTTAATAAAAGGCAAAATCATATGCCTCAAGAACTTTCAGGTGGTGAGATTCAAAGGGTAGCCATTGCAAGGTCTATAGCCCCTAGACCAAAAGTAATATTTGCAGATGAACCTACCTCTGCTTTAGATACATTAACAGCTTTACATATAGTAAATGTCTTTAAAGAGCTTGCTATTAATGAGGGTCTCACTATTGTAATGACAACCCACGATCCTAATATGTTAGAAGTAGCTGACTTTATATATACTTTAAAGGATGGTGAAATCATAGATGAATAGCAATCTAAATGAGGATGCATTAGATACAAAGTACATAGTTCAATGTCAAAACCTAATAAAAATATATAAGTCCTCTGATGATATAGAGGTAGTTGCTCTTCAAGGTTTAGATTTAAATATTAAACAGGGAGAGTTAATGGCCATAATAGGTAATAGTGGTAGTGGTAAGTCTACCCTTTTAAATATGATAGGATGCCTTGATAATCCTACTGCTGGAAAGCTTATAGTAGATGGTAAAGACCTTTTTAAATTATCTAAGGAGGAAATAATAACCTATAAAAAGCAAACTGTTGGCTTTGTGTGGCAAAACAATGCAAGAAACTTAATTCCTTACCTTACAGCTTTAGAAAATGTGGAATTAGCTTTATCTATAACTAGGCAAAAAAATAAGAAAGAGAAAGCGTTAAAGTATTTAGATCTAGTTTCCATATCACATAGAAAAAATAATTCTCTATCTGAGTTATCTGGAGGAGAGCAGCAAAGGATAGCAATAGCTATAGCCTTAGCTAATAACCCAAAAATTCTCTTAGCAGATGAACCTACAGGCTCTGTTGATTCAAAAACTGCGAATTTAATTTTAGATTTATTCAGAGATATAAATAGAGAAATTGGAGTTACTATTATAATAGTAACTCATGATGGACAAATTTCTGCAAAGGTAGACAGAGTAGTCGCTATAAGGGATGGTAAAACTAGTAGTGAATTTATAAGAAAAGTAAGTTATTCTGAAGAATTAAAATCTATAGAAAAGGGCTTATATGATAAATCACAGTTTGGGAATACCCATATGGAGCTTGCCATATTAGATAAAGCTGGTAGACTTCAAATACCTTCTGAATATTTAAAAGCTCTAAATCTAAAGGATAAGACAAAAATAAAGGTAGAGCTTGAAGATGAAAAGATAATTCTTTACTCACCAGATAAAAGATAACAATTAAGCATTGCTTAAATAGGTATTTACAAATGTTTAACCTAAATAATAGTTAGCATCTTATTTAAATTTTCTCTATTATATTAAAGTATTTAATTTTCAAAAAGTCATTGACAACCTTTTCATTACCAATTAGAATTAACATATTACCATTAAAATTAATTAAATTCATAAATAGAGGCGCAAATAAATGGGTAGTTTTTAAATATTAAGGAGAAGAACCTCCAATGTTAAAAATGAAGGGTTTATTTGCCGAAAGATATTATTTGTTCTTACCTAATATCTTGGGGATTAAGTTCAGAAAGCTTTATCCTTGCCATGATTAAAGACATGGAGAGCTATTTATGCGATGAAAATCAAAACTTTCATTGCATGGATAGCTTTTTTTATACCCTGTAAATATAAAACCCTTTCAATAATGCCAATTTATTCATTTTAACTTGCCACCATTGTTAAACTTTATACAATTTATTCATTGTTTTAATGACGCTTAACAATTATTGTTATAATTTAAAATACATTTAATGAAAATTAATAAGGAGGGACTATTTTGAAATCAACAATTAGAATAAGAATAAGTCAATCAGATGCTCACTACGGCGGTAATTTAGTTGATGGAGCCAAAATGTTACAATTATTTGGGGATGTTGCAACCGAGCTTCTTATCGCAAACGATGGAGATGAAGGTCTTTTTAGATCTTACGATTCTGTAGACTTTTTAGCACCAGTTTATTCTGGAGATTATATTGAAGCCACTGGTGAAATAATTAACTGTGGAAATTCTTCAAGAAAAATGACATTTGAAGCAAGAAAAGTTATAATACCAAGACCTGATATAAGCGCTTCTGCTGCTGATATATTAGAAGAGCCAATAGTTGTATGTAAAGCCACTGGAACTTGCATTGTTCCAAAGAAAAATCAAAGAAAGTTATAAGGAAAGGTGGTATATATAATTGGATAAACTTATAATTACTGCCGCTATATGTGGAGCTGAAGTTACAAAGGAGCATAATTCTAGCTTACCTTATACGGTAGAGGAAATAGGAATAGAGGCTGAAAAAGCATATAAGGCTGGAGCTAGTATAATTCATCTTCACGTAAGAGAAGATGATGGAACTCCAACTCAAAATAAAGAAAGATTTAGAGCCTGCATTAAAGAAATCCAAAAAAGATGTCCTGATGTTATAATTCAGCCTTCCACTGGTGGAGCTGTCGGAATGGGTAATGAAGAGCGATTACAACCTGTAGATCTTAATCCTGAAATGGCTACACTAGATTGTGGAACTTGCAATTTTGGTGGTGATGATATATTTGTTAATACTGAAAATACAATCAAAGAGTTTGGTGAAAAGATGATAAATCTTGGAGTTAAACCTGAAGTTGAAGTTTTCGATAAAGGTATGATAGATATGGCTATAAGGCTTCAGAAAAAAGGGTTCATAAAATCTCCTATGCACTTTAACTTTGTTCTAGGAGTAAATGGAGGTATATCAGCTTCACCTAGGGACTTAGTATTTATGGCTGGTAGTATTCCTTCTGAAAGCACATTTACCGTGTCTGGCATAGGTAGAAATGAATTTCCTATGGCAGCCATGGCTATTATAATGGGTGGTCATGTAAGAGTTGGATATGAAGACAACGTTTACTTATCAAAAGGCATACTTGCAAAATCTAATGGAGAATTAGTTTCAAAAGTTGTAAGACTTGCAAGTGAGCTAGGACGAGAAATTGCAAATCCAAATGAAACCAGAAAAATATTAGGCCTTAAGGAGCGTCGTTAATATTATGAATAAAGTAGTTGAACTAGGTGATGTAAAACATTTATTCAAAGATGATATGACAATAATGATAGGTGGATTCCTAGGTTGTGGATCTGCTCACAGTATTATAGACTATCTTGTAGACTTAAATATAAAAGATTTAACAATTATAACTAATGACACTTGTTATCCAGGAATTGGCGTTGGTAAGTTACTTTTAAATGGACAAATCAAAAAATTAATTGCTTCTTATATAGGTGGAAATAATGATACCGGAAGACTTATGAATGAAGGTAAACTTGAAGCAGAACTTATTCCTCAAGGTACTCTAGCTGAAAAAATACGAGCTGGTGGATCAGGACTTGGTGCTGTAATAACCGCAACAGGTGTTGGGACAATTGTAGAAGAAGGTAAGGAAAAGCTAACTATAGATGGTAAAGAATATCTAATAGAACTTCCTTTAAGAGCTGATATGTCAATATTAAGAGGGACCATAGTAGATGAATCTGGAAACATATTTTATAGAGGCACTACAAAAAACTTTAATCCAGTTATGGCCATGGCTTCAGATATTGTTATTGTAGAATCAGAAAAAATAGTTAAACTAGGCGACTTAGATGCTGAAAATGTTCACACCCCTAGTATACTTGTAGACTATATTATAAAGGAGTTGGCATAAATGATCCAAGATGCCTTAATAGCTAAAGAAATCATTGCTAAAAGAGTAGCTAAAGAAATGAAAGATGGTCAGCTTGTAAATCTTGGTGTAGGACTACCTACAATGGTAGCTAATTATATTTCAGAAGATGTTCATGTTCTATTACAATCAGAAAATGGAATGATTGGAATGGGCGAATCCCCTGAAAGTGGGTTCGAAGATAAGGATATCGTAAACGCTGGAGGCCAATGTGTAACCATACTTCCAAAGGGTTGTTTTTTCGATAGTTCATTTTCATTTGCATTGATAAGAGGTGGACATGTCGATGTTACAGTTCTTGGAGCATTAGAGGTGGATGAAAGAGGAAATCTAGCTAATTGGATAATACCAGGTAAAAAGGTCCCTGGAATGGGTGGAGCTATGGACCTTGTTACTGGGGCTAAAAAGGTTATAGTAGCTATGCAACATACAGGAAAAGGTAATCCTAAAATACTTAAAGAATGTAGATTACCTCTAACTGCAAAATCTGTAGTTACCATGATAGTTACAGAACTTTGTGTTCTAGAAGTAACTGAAGACGGTTTAATACTTACAGAAATACAAAAGGATACAACCTTAGATGAAATAAGATCTTTCACAGAAGCTGATTTTACTGTGGCTAAATACTTAAAGGTAATGGATGAAAATTAAATATATTATTTTGGAGGTATCATATAATGAATAAAGGTTGCAAATATGGAACACATAGGGTTATAGAACCTAAAGGAGTTCTAACTCAAGCTGCAAAAAAAATTGACAATGATATGAAAATATACTCAAACGAAATTCTAATAGATGTTCAGTCTTTAAATATAGATTCTGCAAGTTTCACTCAAATCGAGAAAGAAGCTAATAATGACATAGAAAAGATAAAAGCTAAAATAATAGAAATTGTTGAGCAAAGAGGCAAAATGCAAAATCCCGTTACAGGTTCTGGTGGAATGTTTATTGGTACTGTATCTGAAATTGGAGAAAACTTAAAAGACATAGATATAAAAGTTGGAGATAAAATTGCTTCACTTGTATCTCTATCTTTGACTCCTTTAAAAATCGAAGAAATAATAGCAATTCATAAAGACATAGATAGGATAGATATAAAAGGTCAAGCTATACTGTTTGAAAGTGGTCTTTATGCTAAGCTTCCCGAAGATTTACCTGAAAACTTAGCATTAGCAGCTTTAGATGTTGCGGGAGCACCAGCTCAAATTGCAAAACTTGTAAAACCAGGTCAAAGCATTTTAATAGTTGGGGCTGCTGGTAAATCAGGTATGCTATGCTGCTATGAAGCAATGAAAAGAGTTGGGCCAACAGGTAGGGTAATAGCTATGGATAGAGAAGGTTCAGAGGTTGGAAATTTATTAAAATGGGGACTTTGCCATAACGTAATTGCTACTGATGCAACAAAACCTATAGAAGTTTTAAATAAAACCTTAGAAGCTAATAATGGTAAAGAAGTAGATGTTTCCGTTAATTGTGTAAATGTTGCAAATACTGAAATGTCCTGTATATTACCTGTTAAAGATGAAGGTATTGTTTATTTCTTCTCCATGGCTACAAGCTTTACAAAAGCAGCATTAGGAGCTGAAGGTGCAGGTAAAGATATTACTATGATAGTTGGAAACGGCTATACAAAAGGTCATGCCGAAATAACTCTATCTGAACTTAGAGAAAGTAAAATCTTAAGGGAGATATTTACTAAATTATATGTTTAAAATTTAATAATATGTTGCCACCTCTAAAGAGTAACGGTTGAACATAAAACATTATTTGTATTAAATAAAAGTTTTAAATAAAAATCTTAAAATAACACTAGGAGGGTTTTAAAAGTGAAGGTAAATAGACGCTTTGAATTATTTAAGGATATCCCTGATGAATTATGGAATGACTGGAAGTGGCAACTTAAAAACAGAATAGAGACCTTGGAAGAACTAAAGAAATACATACCACTTACACCTGAAGAAGAAGAAGGAGTTAAAAAATGCCTAGGTTCATTAAGAATGGCCATAACCCCTTATTACCTGTGCCTTATAGATCCTAATGATCCTAATGGCCCAATAAGAAAACAAGCTATACCAACTGGCGCTGAAGTGCATAAATCTGATGCAGATTTATTAGATCCACTAAGTGAAGATGAAGACTCCCCAGTACCTGGACTTACTCATAGATATCCTGACCGTGTACTTCTTCTTATTACTGATCAATGTTCTATGTATTGTAGACACTGTACTAGACGAAGATTTGCAGGACAAAATGATAAGTCATTACCAATGGATCAAATAGACAAGGCTATAGACTATATTAGAGACACTCCAAATGTACGTGATGTTCTATTATCTGGTGGAGATGCACTTTTAATATCAGATGAAAAACTTGAATATATAATAAAAAGATTAAGAGAAATTCCTCATGTGGAAATTATAAGAATAGGATCAAGAATCCCTGTAGTTTTACCTCAAAGGATTACAGATGACCTTGTTAATATGCTAAAAAAATATCATCCTATTTGGTTAAATACTCACTTTAATCATTCAAATGAAATTACAAAAGAGTCTACAGCTGCTTGCGCTAAAATGGCAAATGCCGGAATACCTTTAGGTAATCAATCTGTTCTACTTAGAGGTGTAAATGACTGTGTACATGTTATGAAACAATTAGTTCAAGACCTAGTTAAAATAAGAGTTAGGCCATACTATATATATCAATGTGATTTATCTATGGGACTTGAGCATTTTAGAACACCTGTATCAAAAGGAATTGAAATTATAGAAGGTTTAAGAGGTCATACCTCAGGATATTGCGTACCAACCTTCGTTGTAGATGCACCAGAAGGTGGTGGAAAGACACCTGTAATGCCTAATTACGTAATATCTCAATCTCCAAACAAGGTTATATTAAGAAACTTTGAAGGTGTTATAACTACTTATACTGAACCTGAAAGTTACGTTGATACCTGTAACTGTGATGTATGTAAAAATGAAAAGGCTAGTGAAAAGCTAATAGGAATAGCAGGTCTAGTTCAAGGAAATGGTATCTCCTTAGAACCTGAAGGACTTCAACGAAAGAAAAGAAATCATAGATAAACTGTATAATAAATAATGTTCTTTGCTTTAGTTTTAAACTAAGGCAAAGAGCACCCTTTATCATGAGTTTAGGAAGTGTTTAAATGGATAATAACCGCAATACTATAATGAGCCTTATAGAAGACTTTAAAACCATATCTATAATAGGAATGGATAAAAATGTAGGTAAAACTACAGTACTTAACTATATTATTCAAAATTCCATGGGACTTATAATGCCACTTGGCATTACTTCTATAGGCCGTGATGGAGAAGGTACAGATGTTGTAACCCTTACAAAAAAACCTAAGATATATGTAAGAAGAGGAAGTTACATAGCTACTGTAAGACAATGTCTCGATAATAGTGATATTACCAAAGAAATAATAAATACCACAGGAATTCAAACTCCTATGGGTGAGGTAATAATAGTTAAATCATTAAGCGACGGATATGTAGATCTTGGAGGGCCTTCTGTAAATTCACAGATGTCCATGATTTCTAATGATCTTTTAAACCTAGGTTGTGAAAAAGTATTAGTTGATGGTGCACTAGGTAGACGAACCTTTGCATCCCCAAGCATAACAGAAGCTACCATCTTATCTACAGGTGCCTCTTTATCAAAAAATATGTATAGTGTTATAGAAAAAACAGCACATACAATAAGACTATTGTCTATACCAGAAGAAGAGGATTCATATATAGTAGCCTTATGTAATAACACCTTAGAATCACAGAGAATAAGTATAATTTATAAGAATAAAAGCATAAAAAATCTTAATGCTTTAACTTCTTTAGATTCCGGTAAAGATATAGTTTATAATCTTACTGAAAATGTATCCTATGTTTTTATTAAAGGCATATTATCGGATAAACTTTTACTTGATATAATTAGATCTACAGATCTTTATAAAAGAGTAATCTTTTTAGTTGAAGATGGTACAAAGCTATTTTTATCAGAAGAAATTTATAAAAAGTTTATAGTTACTGGTGGTCAAATAAGATGCCTATCTCCAATAAATGTTTTATTTGTAACCTGTAACCCTAAATCTCCTTATGGCTATGAATTTAACAAGGACATCTTTTTAAATAAGCTAAGAGAATCTGTAGATTTACCAGTATTCGATGTAGAATATAATGCATAAATAAACTTAAAGAAGGTGAATGTAATGATTTTTTTAGATAAGAAACAACGAGAACAGGTAGGGTACACCTTCGTAATTGATAAACTTGATGCTATTACACCCTTTGGTGAGGATCTCAAAAAGAATATAGCTCCTTTTAAACAAGAAGATAAAGAATTACTAGTAACAGAACTAAACAACATAGAAAAGATAACTACTAGCTATATGGAAAAAAGGAATACTTATAGATCCATAGAAAGACTCTTATCAAAGGTAAAAGATATCAGAAACTCAGTTGTAAGATGTTCAAATCTTAATACCTTAGATGATGTAGAGCTTTTTGAAATTAAAAGTTTTTGTATGATATCTGAAGAATTGTATAGCATTTATAATGATTCAATTAATATAACTGGAATAAACTTTTTTGATTTAAGCGCTATTTTAAATTTACTAGACCCTGACAATAAAAGGTTACCCACATTTCAAATATATGATAGTTATTCTAAAAAATTAAAAGATATCCGACTCAATAAAAGAAAATTAGAAGATGAAATATTATACTCTGATGATGAAGAAAAGATTATTATACTTAAAGAAAAAAGACTAAAATATGTTATTGAAGAGGATGCTGAAGAACTAATCATAAGAATGAGTTTAACAAAAAAAATAAACTCATACGTTGATACTATAAAAAATAACATTTATTCTATGGGTAAGTTAGATTTCTTAATTGCAAAAGGGAAATTAGCTTTAAATTATAATGCTACAAAACCTGAGATATCAGATAATATGGAAGTTACCTTCACCAATTCCTTTAACCCAGAAGTTAAACATATATTAGAATCTAAAAATACTCCTTTTACACCAATAAACATATCACTTAATTCTGGAGTTGCTGTAATTACAGGTGCTAATATGGGCGGGAAAAGTGTGACACTTAAAACTATAGTCCTTAATTTACTTTTAGGACAACTAGGTTTCTTTGTTTTTGCGGATTATGCAAAATTCCCTATACTAGACTTTATATACTTTATATCTGACGATCTTCAATCAGTATCACAGGGGCTAAGTACCTTTGGTGCTGAAATAATAGAGCTTAAAAATGTAATAGAACATACTAAAGTTAAAAAAGGATTTATAGCTTTAGATGAATTTGCAAGAGGCACTAATCCTAAAGAAGGATCATTTTTAGTTAGATCATTATGCGAATATTTAAATACAACAACCTCTATTAGCGTAGTCTCTACCCACTATGATAATATAGTTACTGATGACATGATTCACTACCAAGTGATGGGTCTTAAAAATGTATGTTTTGAGGATTTAAAAAGAAAAATTGTTCTTAATAAAACTAATTCTATTGATATAATTCAAGAACATATGGATTATAGCCTAGAAAAGGTATCTAACACTAATAAGGTACCTAAAGATGCATTAAATATATCTATACTTTTAGGCCTTCAACCAGAAATCGTAGAAATAGCTCAAAAATATTATTATAAAAATTTAAATAATGAGGAGGAAGATTATGAATAGTAAATTAAACTTAAACTTTGAAACAGTAGCTAAGGCTAGATCACACGCTAAAAACATAGCTTTAGATACACAAGAATTTATAGACTTACATACAACTGTAGCTGTAGAAAGAACAGTCTGTAGACTTCTTGGTATAGATGGCATCGATAGCGTTGGTGTTCCTTTACCAAATGTAGTTGTAGATAACATAGTAAAAAACGATGCTCTTTCTTTAGGTGCTGCTTATTTTATCGGTAATGCTATGTTAAATACAGGTCTTTCACCTCAAGAAATAGCTGAAAAAGTCGCTAAAGGTCAGCTAGATCTAACTACCTTAGAATCTAAAGACTTATTTGAAATAAAAGCTACTATAATGCCTATAGCAAAAATATATGTAGAAAAGATTAAGGCAAATAGAAATAAAAGAGAAGAAGTTCTTTCAAGGCTTGGAGATAAAAAAGGTCCTTTTTTATATGTAATAGTTGCTACTGGAAATATTAAAGAAGATATAACTCAAGCAGTTGCAGCTGTAAAACAAGGTGCTGATATAATCGCTGTAATAAGAACTACTGGGCAAAGCCTTTTAGATTATGTGCCTTACGGAGAAACTACTGAAGGATTCGGAGGTACCTTTGCAACACAAGAAAACTTTAGACAAATGAGAGAAGCACTTGATATAATCGGAGATGAAGTTGGTAGATACATAAGACTTTGTAATTATTGTTCTGGATTATGTATGCCTGAAATTGCTGCTATGGGTGCCTTAGAGAGACTAGACGTAATGTTAAATGATGCTCTTTATGGAATATTATTTAGAGACATAAATATGAAAAGAACCCTTGTAGACCAATACTTTTCACGTGTTATAAATGGCTTTGCAGGTGTAATAATAAATACAGGTGAAGATAATTATCTTACTACTTCAGATGCCTTTGAAGAGGCCCATACTGTACTTGCTTCTCAATTTATTAATGAGCAGTTTGCATTAGTTGCTGGACTTCCTGAAGAACAGATGGGCTTAGGTCATGCTTTTGAAATGAATCCAGATCTTAAAAATGCCTTTTTATACGAATTAGCTCAAGCTCAAATGGCTAGAGAAATATTTCCAAGAGCACCACTTAAATATATGCCTCCTACAAAGTTTATGACAGGAGATATATTTAAAGGTACTGTTCAAAATGCACTTTTTAATATGGTAAGTGTATTAACTAATCAAAAGATCCACCTTTTAGGGATGCTTACTGAGGCCATACATACACCACTTATGTCTGATAGAGCACTTTCCATAGACAATGCTCGCTATATCTTTAATAGTATGGAAGACCTAGGTGACGAACTTGAATTTAAAAATGGCGGTAAGATGGAAGAAAGAGCTAATGAAGTATTAAGCAAGTCTTCTGAGCTACTATCTGAAATTGAAGGTGAAGGTCTATTCAAAACTCTAGAAAAAGGTATGTTTGCAGGGATAAAAAGGCCAATAAATGGTGGAAAAGGTCTTGCTGGTGTATCAGAAAAATCAAAGGAATACTTTAACCCATTCATAGATTTAATGTTAGGGGGGGATAGATAATGAGCAGTGGATTATACTCTACCGAAAAAAGAAGTACAGATACAGTTTTAGATTTAAATAAAGTAAAACCCTATGGAGATACTATGAATGATGGTAAGGTTCAACTAAGCTTTACCTTACCTTTACCTGATAATGATAAAAGTGCTGAGGCCGCTAAAATACTTGCGAAAAAGATGGGCCTTGAAGAGCCTAACGTTGCGCATCATGCTGCCTTAGATAAGAACTTTACATTTTACGTTGTATATGGAACCCTAACTCATACTGTAGATTATGAATCTATCCATGTACAAACTGTAGAAGTTGATACCTTATCCATGGAAGAAGTTAATGATTATATAAAAGAAAATATTCAAAGAAAAATAGTTATAATAGGTGCTAGCACTGGTACAGATGCTCATACCGTTGGAATAGATGCCATAATGAATATGAAAGGCTATGCTGGCCATTACGGTTTAGAAAGATATGAGATGATAGAAGCTTATAATTTAGGTAGCCAAGTTCCTAATGAGGAATTTGTAAAAAAGGCTATTGAGCTTAAAGCCGACATTCTTTTAGTGTCACAAACAGTAACACAAAAAAATGTTCATATTCAAAACCTTACAGAACTTGTAGAACTTCTAGAAGCTGAAGGATTAAGAGACAAGGTCCTACTTATATGTGGTGGACCTAGGATAAGCCATGAATTAGCTAAAGAATTAGGCTATGATGCTGGCTTTGGACCTGGTAAGTATGCTGATGATGTAGCAACATTTTCAGTAACAGAAATGGTTAAAAGAGATCTTATATAATTAATAAATAGGCATATTTATATTAAAAATAAATATGCCTATTTATTTTTAAATTACCTCTATAAAAAGTTGAAATTAACTTTTATCTTTTCCCTTTAGTATTTCTTATACCTGCTTCTAATGCACAATTCCCTCTGTTTTTATAGCCCGTCTTAGACTCCCTACTTTCTTTGCTCTTTTGTTCCATGCTCTGATTTATATTTTTATTTTGAAAATCTTTATTCATAGTTTTCTCCTTTCATGAAGTTAATCTATATAAAATTATCTTATCCAACTCTTTAACAAAAAATCCACTAATTAAAGTTATTACTAAGACCTTTAAGTGGCAATTAAATTTATGCTAAAAAATAGGCTATTTCTTTTAGAAATAGCCTATTTTTTAAACAGTAATAATATTAAAACATTACATTGAAAAGAACTGCTGCAATAAGTCCTCCAATTATAGGTCCTACAATTGGTATCCAAGCATAACCCCAGTCTGAATCGCCTTTACCTTTTATAGGCAATACAGCATGCGCTATACGTGGTCCAAGGTCTCTTGCTGGGTTAATAGCATAACCTGTTGGTCCTCCTAATGATAATCCTGCAGCAAGAATTATAAGTCCAACAACCATAGGAGCTAAACCATCTACCATTTTAGTATTTGCCATTCCAAGCAAAGCAAATACTAAAAAGAATGTTCCTATAATTTCAGTTATTAAATTACCTTTAGTGTTACGAACAGCTGGGCCTGTAGAAAATACTGCAAGCTTTCCAGCCTTATCATCAGTAATTTCCCAATGTGGAAGATAAGCAAGCCATACTAAAACTGCTCCAAGGAATGCTCCAATTAATTGAGCTATTATATACATAGGAACCTCTGACCAAGCAAATTTCCCTATAGACGCAAATGCAATAGTTACTGCTGGGTTAAAGTGTGCCCCGCTTATAGGTCCAAATATATATACCGGAATTGCAACCGCTATTGCCCAACCTGTTGCAATTACAATCCATCCTGAACTTTCACCCTTTGATTTTTTAAGTACAGTATTCGCAACAACTCCATCACCTAGTAAAATCAAAATCATAGTCCCCAATAATTCAGCCATAAATGTTGACATTTAAATATCCCCCTTTAAGATTATTTATTTTGTCTTATGGAAAAGTCATCTTTAATTAAATATTTTTAATTAAGTAATTTCAATTAAACTTTGTTATTTAACCCAATTCATTGATCTTTTAACAGCTTCATGCCATCCATCTAGTAAGCCCACTCTTTTCTCTTCTTCCATACAAGGAGTAAACGACTTTGATATAGCCCAGTTTCTAGCTATCTCTTCTTTATCCTTCCAGTAACTAACAGCAAGTCCTGCTAAATAAGCTGCTCCAAGAGCTGTAGTTTCTATTACCTCAGGTCTATCTACTTGTACATTTAAAATATCTGATTGGAATTGCATTAAGAAATCATTTGCACATGCTCCTCCATCTACCTTTAAAGCTTTAAGTTCTATTCCTGAATCTTCTTGCATTGCTTTTAATACATCATGAGTTTGATATGCTAAAGATTCTAATGTAGCTCTTACAAAATGCTCCTTTTTAGTAGCTCTTGTAAGTCCAACAACAGTTCCTCTTGCATAAGGATCCCAGTAAGGAGCTCCAAGTCCAACAAAAGCAGGTACTAAATATACACCATCAGTATCTTCTACCTCATTTGCATATTCCTCTGAATCTGCTGAAGTCTTTAACATTCTCATCTCGTCTCTTAACCACTGTATCGCTGCACCAGCAACAAATATGCTTCCTTCTAATGCGTATTCAACCTTATCATCTACTCCCCAGGCAATAGTTGTTAATAGACCATTCTTAGACTCAACAGCCTTCTCCCCTGTATTCATAAGTAAGAAACACCCTGTTCCATAAGTATTTTTAGCAGTCCCTGCTTCATGACACATTTGTCCAAACAATGCTGCTTGTTGGTCCCCAGCTACCCCTCCGATTGGTATTTCATGACCAAATAAAACCTTATCTGTCTTTCCATAAACAAAACTTGATGGTTTTACTTCTGGAAGCATTTGCTTTGGTATATTAAATAAATCTAATAATTCCTCATCCCATTTTAATTCATGTATGTTAAATAATAATGTTCTAGAAGCATTTGAATAATCAGTAACATGTACCTTGCCCTTAGTTAAATTCCATATAAGCCAAGAATCTATAGTACCAAATAATAAATGACCATTTTCCGCTTTCTCTCTAGCACCTTCCACATTATCTAATATCCATTTTACCTTTGTTCCAGAGAAGTATGCATCCAATAATAAGCCTGTCTTCTCTTTAATCATTTTGTCATAACCTTGAGCCTTCAGTTCATCACAATACTCTGCTGTTCTTCTGCATTGCCACACTATAGCGTTATAAACAGGTATTCCTGTTCTTTTGTCCCATACAACAGTTGTTTCTCTTTGATTTGTAATCCCTATAGATGCTATATCTGTTGAATCTGCACCTATCTTAGCTATGGCCTCTATAGCCACTGAAAATTGTGAAGACCAAATTTCCATTGGATCATGTTCTACCCATCCACCTTTAGGGTAAATTTGTTTGAATTCTTTTTGAGCAGAACCTACTATAAGCCCCTTTTCATTAAAAAGTATACATCTTGAGCTGGTTGTTCCTTGATCTAGCGCCATTACATATTTGCCCATGTTACATCCACCCTTCCATTTTGTAAATAATGTAAAAAATAAAAAGCCTAATAAAACAAAGGTTATCTTCATTTTAAACGGCTCATATTCTCTGCCTTAAATATTATATTCTTCTCTATATTCTACTGTAAACCTTTGCAAATTTCAATAGTTTCTTATTCAATTTTAAATATATTTAAATAATTAATAATTAAAAATCACCCTTTAGTCTATTATATTTTACTAAAGGGTGATTTATTACTTTATCTTTATTATTCATTTATAGATTCTTTCAGTGTATGCCAAGAAAGAACTGCACACTTAACCCTTGCTGGCATATTAGAAATATTTTTAAAAGCTATAGCATCTTCTAATTCTTCAAGTTCATTATCATCTTTTATATCCTTTTTTATCATAGCTAAGAACATATCCACTAGCTTTAAGGCTTCTTCCTTTTTCTTGCCCTTAATTAAATCTATCATTATAGATGTAGACGCCTGGGATATAGCACAACCATGTCCTGTAAATGCAGCATCCTTTATTATATCTCCATCAAATTTTAACTCTAAAGATATTTCATCACCACAACTTGGATTATGCCCAAGTTCTATATGGTCTGGATTTTCTATATGTCTTTTGTTTTCTTTGTTTTGATTATGTTCTGATATAAGTTCTGTATATAATTCATTAAGATCCATATCCTAACCACTTCCTTACACTTTTAATAGCTTCTATAAATATATCAACCTCTTCTCTTGTATTATAAAAATAAAAGCTAATCCTACAAGTAGAATTTAAATTCATATATTTCATAAAAGGCTGAGCACAATGATGTCCTGCTCTTATAGCGACTCCATAACTATCAAGTATTGTAGCCACATCATGTGGATGCACATCTTTAACATTAAAAGATATTATTCCACCCCTATTAGTAGTATCTAGTGGACCATATATATCTATATAAGGTATCTTTTTTAACTCCTGTAGAGCATACATTGTTAGATCCTCTTCCACGGATTTAATAAAATTAAATCCAAGGTCTTCTATGTAATCTATAGCTGCACTAAGCCCTGCTGCTCCTTCTACATTTTGAGTTCCTGCTTCAAATTTATAAGGAAGCTCTGCAAAGCTAGTTTCTTCTTCAGATACATATTCTATCATATCTCCTCCAAATAAGAAGGGAGGCATCTTTTCTAAAATTTCTTCTTTACCATATAGAACACCTATACCCATAGGTCCTAGCATCTTATGACCTGAGAACACTAAAAAGTCAGCATTAATTCTTTGAACGTCTACTCCCATATGGGGTACACTTTGAGCTCCATCCACTATAGCTATAGCTCCTACTTCATGGGCCTTTTCTATTATATATTCTATATCATTTATTACCCCTAAGCTATTATTCATATGTGCTATGGACACTATTTTTGTATTCTCATTTAATGCTTCTTCTAACTTTTCTTTTTCTATTCTTCCTTCATCATTCACATAAACATATTTAAGTTTTAATGACTTCCTCTTTGCTATCTGTTGCCAGGGTATTAAATTACTATGATGCTCAGCAATAGATATAAGGATTTCATCTCCCTTTTCTAAAAAGTTCAACCCATAAGAATTAGCCAATAAATTTAAAGCTTCAGTACTATTTTTAGTAAATATAATCTCTGATGTACTTTTAGCATTAATGAATTTTCTTACCTTTTCTCTTGTACCTTCATATATGTCGGTAGCCTTTATACTAAGTGTATGTGCACCCCTATGAGGGTTTGCATTTGAGCCTTCATAATAATCCTTTACTGCATTAGTTACCACACTCGGTCTTTGAGTTGTTGCTCCATTATCTAAATATACAAGCTGATGTCCATTTATCTTTTCTGATAAAATAGGAAAATCTTTTCTTATTTTATTAATCTTTAAAAAATCAATATTATTCATTAATTAACCTTCCTTGAATTTTTTCTTCAATTTGTTTTCTTATATCTTCAACTGGAACCTCATCTATTATATGTTTAAAAGAACCTTGAACTATTAGAAGCTTTGCTTCCTTTTCAGAAAATCCTCTACTCATAAGATAAAAGAGTTTATCTGAATCAACCTTACCGGCACTAGCTGCATGAGCACCTTGAACATCATCTTCATCACATAAAAGCAAAGGTATAGCATAAGATTTTACTGTAGGATCTAGAAGTAATGCAATATCCTCTTCAGAGCCTTTTGACCTAGATGATCCTTTTTTAAAATCTAAAGTTCCTCTAAATGTTTTCTTACCATTGTCTTTTAATACCCCTCTTGTTTCTATATTGCTATTTGTCCATCTACCAATATGATTCATCTTATAACTTAGATCTACTATCCTATCTTTATCTACTAAATATATAGACTTTAAATCTAATTTACTTGTATCTTCCTGAAGATTATTAACATAGTTTGTTACACTAACCTTACCTCCAAGTTCTACAGATACATAATTTATTTCAGCCCCATAACCTATAAATCCAACATTAGAATCAAAATGATGTGACTTATCATTCATTGATTGAACCTTTATAAGATTTACCTTTGATCCCTTTTTTGC
Source organism: Clostridium algidicarnis (assembly GCF_000703125.1). NCBI lineage: Bacteria > Bacillati > Bacillota > Clostridia > Eubacteriales > Clostridiaceae > Clostridium > Clostridium algidicarnis. Next base: position 998,867 of record NZ_JNLN01000001.1, read on the forward strand.
ATATATTTTAGTTATACCATTGTGAAGTGCCTGAACCTCTCCTTCAGTTTTATACTCCATCACCACAGTTATTTGACTATTTTCTTCTGCAACTATAATATTATTATCTAATACTGCAAAGTTATCTTCATCCATTATATATTCTATTCTAATTGGCTCTTTATAAACTTCATTTTTAGGTGCATAAATAGAAGTCCCTGTGTTTGAATACTCTTTAGCTATCTTTATTACTTCTTCTGACACTCCGTATTCTATAACCTTTTCCTCACTTTGATCAAAGTCTGATACTTCAACCTGATCCTTTATTACAATGTTCCCATGAGAAGAAGTTTTCAAAATCCTTTTATCATACCTTTTTATCTCTGGTATATTCAGTTCACTAAGATTTAATTCATTAACTTTAAGCCATCTCCAAGTTATAACTGGTAACCTATTCATTTCATTAACTTTCATTAACATCTTCTCATCCCCTATCCTATAACCCCTTCTAATTCTAGTTTTATAAGGTTATTCATTTCTACTGCATACTCTAGTGGTAATTCTTTTGCTATAGGTTCAACAAACCCTCTAACTATCATAGCCTTTGCCTCTTCTTCACTAAGACCTCTGCTCATTAGATAAAATATAGCCTCATCACTTATCCTACCAATTTTAGCCTCATGTCCTAGATCTATTTCATCATTCATTATATCTATTACAGGTATAGTATCTGATTTTGATATGTTATCTAGCATCAAGGACTCACAGGATACTGTAGACTTAGAGTGATGAGCATTTTTTGTTACCCTAACTACTCCTCTATATATAGCGATTCCTCCATCCTTTGATATAGACTTAGAATTTATATTAGATAAAGTATAAGGGGCTGCATGCACTACCTTACATCCAGTATCTAAATGTTGATCCTTCCCTGCAAAAGTTATGCCTGTAAATTCACATCTAGCCCTCTCACCTTTTAAAACACTCATAGGGTATAGCATAGATACTTTTGATCCAAAAGATCCAGATATCCATTCTATAGTACCATCTTTTTCTACTATGGCTCTTTTAGTATTTAAGTTATACATATTCCTTGACCAATTTTCAATAGTGCTATATCTAAGTGTAGCCCCTTCTTTTACAAAAAGCTCTACACATCCTGCATGAAGATTGTTAACAGAATACTTTGGAGCAGAACAGCCTTCTATAAAGTGAAGTTTGGCTCCCTTTTCAACTATTATTAATGTATGTTCAAATTGTCCTGCTCCAGGAGCATTAAGTCTAAAGTAAGATTGAAGTGGTATATCTACTTCAACGCCTTCTGGGACATATACAAAGGATCCGCCAGACCAGACAGCTCCATGAAGTGCTGCAAATTTATGATCATTTGGAGGTACGCATTTCATAAAATACTCTTTAACTATATCTTCGTAATCCTTAACTGCACTTTCCATATCTGTATATACTACGCCTTGTTTTACAAGATCCTCTTTTATGCTATGATATACAACCTCTGAGTCGTATTGTGCTCCTACACCAGCTAAAGATTCCTTTTCAGCTTCTGGTATTCCTAATAAATCGAAGGTCTTTTTTATATCATCTGGAATCTCATTCCAATCTGATTTCATATCTGTATCTGGCTTTATATAGGTAATAATATTATCTATATCTAAGTTACTTAAATCTGGACCCCAGGTAGGAACCTTTAATTCATTATAAATTTCTAAAGATCTTAGTCTAAAGTCAGTCATCCACTGTGGTTCATTTTTTTCTTTTGACATGTCTTTTATAATATCTGGTGTTAAACCACTTTTAGATTTATATGTATATCTGACTTCATTTTTAACATCATATATACCTCTATATACATCTTCTACATAAGTCTTTTTTCTATCCATTTATTATCTCACCACCCTACACAACTACATGGTCTTTATAAGACTCATAACCATTAGTTTCTATATCTCTAGCTAAGCTCATGTCTCCAGTTTTTACCACTCTTCCATTAACTAAAATGTGAACAAAATCTGGATTTAAATAATCAAGTATCTTATTATGATGAGTTATAACTATTATTGATCTATCCTCGCTCTTAAGATTATTTACTCCCTCTGCTACTACCTTTATAGCATCAACATCAAGACCAGAATCTGTTTCATCTAGAATTGCAAGTTTAGGCTCTAAAATTGACATTTGAAGTATCTCATTTTTCTTCTTTTCACCACCAGAGAATCCTACATTTAAGTATCTGCTAGCATAATCTTCTCCAATTTCTAAAAGTTCCATCTTTTCTTTAAGTGCTTTTCTAAAGCTCATCATCTTTAATGGTGCTCCCGTTACAGCAGCCTTAGATGTTCTTAGAAAGTTTTGTACGGTAACTCCAGGTATCTCTTCTGGATGTTGGAATGATAAAAACAATCCCTTTTTAGCTCTTTCATTTGTCTTTAGATCATTTATATTTTCCCCGTCTAATATTATATCTCCCTTTGTCACAGTATATTTAGGATGGTTCATCAAAGTATATGCAAGAGTAGATTTTCCTGCACCATTTGGTCCCATAATAACGTGAACTTCTCCTTTATTTATAGTTAGGTTAACACCCTTTAATATCTCTTTATCATCCACTGAAGCGTGAAGATCTTTTATATCCAAAAGTTTTTCTGTCACTATTTTCATCTCCTTATTAACATTCTATATATCATCAAATACCCTAGTAAATCACTATGATATTATATGTTTATATCATACTACTTTGGTCGGGATTAGTCAAAGCAAATTTCCCTTATATATGTTAAATATATTATATTATTTATCTTATATAAAGTAAGATAAACATCTAAATAATCCATAATATATGTTTAACTTATTTATTCAAAGTAATACCCTTTTCAATTAAAATCCCTATTATAATTCCAATGCTATAACAAATTAAGTCGCTCCATAAAAACCCAAAGCCTAAAACTAATCCACCTATTACAGTTGATCTTATGCTATCTATAAAAGCCGAGTGATATAATTGAGTAAATTCTATAAAGAAGCAAAATATTAAGGAGGCGATAGCAACCACATTAGTATCTAAATAATTGAATAAAAACCCAATTGTCAAAAATATCATCAACCCCCAAAGAGTATCCCCTAAATAGCTAGCAATAAATCTTGGAAGTATATATCCAAATTTTCTTGAACCTATACCAAGTAAAACCACAGTTATAATTAAAATTCCATAGTTAATTCTATTACGCTTATTCATTTTCATATTAAAATATCCCCTTCTTTTGTACTATATATTGTTCATATTAACATATATTTTTAAATATCTAATCTTCTTTCTTATAGAAACTATCTTAACTAACGTGTCAAAAGTATCTTTTAGAAAAACAGATGAAAATATAAAAAAACGTAGAATTGGAATATTAATTTCCTCTACGTCTTTCTAATATATTTATAACTTAATATACTATATAATCACAATAACTTGAGTTAATATATACTCCTGATCCACCCCAACCATTATTCACAATAATATACTTAAATCTACCTAATTCTACAAAGTATCCATATGCAGTTACCCAATGTTCATTGTATGTTGGGTGATTAGTTAATCCTAATATAAATGGTTTATTATTATCTATTCTCTCTTGAACCCTATAATTACCATATGTTTCACTATACATATAATCATTCACACCTTGACTTCTTAAATAACTCTGTATCCCATTTTTTAACTCATCTGGACTACTTCCTGGACTACTTCCATCAATATGTGGAACTAATCTTTTTATTAATGCTTCTCCATTACTTGTCTGTAGATTAGATGGAACATAGTTTCCATTATGCCAAGTATCCCAATATCTTAAAAACATAGCTGCTGCTGTAGACCCACATATGCCATTTGGATTATATGAATAATTAGGTAATGTTCCTTTTAGATATACACCATATTCAACTTCGCCATACAGTGTAATTGAACTATCAACCTCATAGTCTAATTCTTTTTTAGGAGTTACACATTTTAAATCTTTTTCCTTTATATATTCTTGTGAAGTTAAATCAAATAACATACCATCCTTTTCTATAAAGTATGCAAATGGTCCATTGTAATAATATTTATTTGTATCAGCCTTTATAAAGTTATTATTATCTGTTCCACTTTCTACAACACACTTATCATTTATATCTATAATCACATATCCACTATCACTGAGTGTAAATAATAAATAACTTATTTTATCATTAAAATCATATAAACTAATTATATCATCATAATTTTTTCCTGGATGATATTTATCTATAAATTCATTAACAATAACTTTTTCATTGCTAAATTGCTCTATTCCCATAGCCTTACTTGATATAGTAATATTAGCCGTAATTAATAATGTCAACATTACTACTAATATTGATTTAAATATTTTTCTATTCATAACATCACTCCTTAAGCATATTTAATTCTTCTATAAATTTTATTAGTTTATCTAGGTTATCTGTTTCATATCGCTTTTCATTTATAATTAAATGTGAAGATACTATTTGTATTGTGTAATCTTCATCCCCAATTACTTTTATTAGATATTTCCAACCTTTTTCATCGGTATTCTTAACTCTTTTTAAATCTAATTCATTTAATATACTTACAAATTCATTAATTTCTACTACATCTTTAATACTTTTATTCGTTGGTGGTGATGGTAATGATGTAATACTTATTTCTGTAATATCATTACTATTAATATTTAACTTTGTATTTCTTTGTATAATAAAAAAGCTTATGATTAATAATCCTACTAATGCTATAATTAAAACCTTTTTCAAACACCTCTCCTCCCTTCTGTAATATTTTACCATGAAGCTTGCTTAACTTCAAATTACTTTCTGCAATTATATCTAGTCAACAAAATAATAAAAGATTCGGGTATGGTCAGGTTTTCTTCCACGATTACCATGAATGAGATATTCATAAATCAATCAATACTTTTTAAAATTATTTTATAAATTTCCTTGACTATATAACTCATAGCATATATAATTAATTTTAAAATTTAATAGATTTTAATATCTTATCGCGAGTGGCGGAGGGACTGGCCCTTTGATGCCCAGCAACCAGTATTCATAATGTAAGTTATGAATACAAGGTGCTAAATCCTGCAGTTTAATTACTGAGAGATAAGAGAATGAGCGTGGTTTCAGATACCAGAGTTTATTCTCTGGTATTTTTTTATATATAAATATAGATGGGGTGGTAATTTTGATTGAAATAACGAATTTAAAAAAGTCTTATGAAGGATTAGTTGTACTAGAAGACATAAACTTATCCATAAAAAAAGGCGATATATTTGGAATAATAGGTTATAGCGGTGCTGGGAAGTCAACACTATTAAGGTGTATAAATGGCCTTGAAAGCTATGAATCTGGAAGTATTAAGGTAGATGATAAATATATAGAAACGCTAAATTATAAAGACCTTAGAATTGCTAGAAAAGACTTAGGTATGATATTCCAAAACTTTAATCTATTAAACAGAAAGACAGTTTATGAAAATATATCACTTCCCTTAGAAACTTGGGGCTACACCAAAGAATCAATAAAAAAGAGGGTCTATGAATTATTAGATCTAGTTTCACTAACTGATAAAGCCCATGTTAAGCCATCTAAATTAAGTGGTGGTCAAAAACAAAGAATAGCTATCGCAAGAGCCCTTGCGTTAGAGCCTAAGATGCTCCTTTGTGATGAGGCTACTTCAGCTTTAGACCCTAAGACTACAAAAGATATCTTATCCCTACTAAACAAATTAAATAAAGATTTTGGTATAACCATAGCTATAGTAACTCACCAAATGGAGGTTATAAAAGAAATTTGCAATAGTGTTGCCCTTATTGATAGCGGAAAACTTTTATATAACGGAAGTGTAGAAGATCTCTTTTTAAAACCTGATAGTAGCTTAAAGACTTTTATTGGTGATGGTGATTTACCTATAAAACTTCAAGGGATAAATATTAAGCTATTTTTTCCCAAAGAATCTAGTAGCAAGTCCATTATAACTTCTATGGCTAGAGACTTAGACAAGGACTTTTCTATAATTGAAGGTAAGGTTGAAAGATTTAGGAATTCTCTTCTTGGCACTCTTACCATTAATATAAAAAAAGATGATAAGGATAGCATAGTAAAATATCTAGATCAAAATAATATAAACTGGGAGGTGAGAAATTAATGATTCAAAACATTATACTACCTGCGCTTTTAGACACCTTATATATGGTGGTCTCTTCTACAATCCTTGCTGTGATTTTAGGATTTGTCCTAGCTATAATACTGGTTGTAACATCACCTAAAGGGCTAAACCCAAATAAATTACTTTATAACATTTTAGATTTTATTATAAATATCTTAAGATCTATGCCATTTTTAATATTAATGATATCTATAGCACCCTTCACTAAATTTATAGTTGGAAAAAGTATTGGGACAAATGCGGCTATAGTACCCCTAACCATTGGTGCAATGCCCTTTGCTGCAAGGGTTATTGAATCTTCTTTAAACGAAGTAGATTATGGAATAATTGAAGCTGCAAAGTCTTTCGGCTCTAGCAATATGCAAATTATATTTAAAGTTATGATAAAAGAAGCTTTACCTTCTATCGTATCTGGTATAACACTTACGGTTATTAATGTTATAGGATACTCAGCTATGGCTGGCTCCATTGGTGCTGGTGGCCTTGGAGATGTAGCCGTACGATATGGCTACCACAGATTTAAAGTTGATGTCATGATTATAACTGTAATTATTTTAATAATATTAGTTCAGTTAATTCAAGCACTTGGAAATATATTATATAAAAAATTAATTTCATAGGAGGAATATACAATGAAAAAACTAACCATTTTACTAACTTCATTATTATTAATACCTTCAATACTTATAGGTTGTTCAAGCAATTCTAAAGAAGGTAATAAGAACACTATAAAGGTTGGTGCAAGTCCCGTGCCTCATAGTGAAATACTAGAAGAAGCTAAAACACTACTTAAAAAAGAAGGTTATAATTTAGAGATAGTAGAATTTACAGATTACGTTACCCCAAATACAGCCCTTGCAGAAAAAGAAATAGATGCAAATTTCTTTCAACACTCTCCATACCTTGAAAAGTTTAATAAAGAAAGAGGTACTGATTTAACCTTTACTGCAAAAGTCCATCTTGAACCTCTTGGCATATACTCTAAAAAGATAAAAGATATATCTCTCATCAAAGACGGAGATACAATAGCTATTCCAAATGATCCAACTAATAGTTCAAGAGCTTTAAAGTTACTTGAGTCTAAATCATTAATAAAAATAAATGATGTAGAACTCGCAACTATAAATGATATAATAGAAAACCCAAAAAATTTAAAATTACAGGAACTAGAGGCCCCTCAATTGCCAAGGGTGCTTGATGATGTTACTATTGCTGTAATAAACACAAATTATGCTCTTGAGGCAAACCTTAATCCACTAACAGATGCCTTAGCTATTGAATCTAAAGAATCTCCTTATGCTAACATTTTAGCAGTAAGAGAGGACAATAAAGACTCCGATGCTATAAAGGCCCTAAGTAAGGCACTAACCTCAGCTGAAATAAAAAAATTTATAGAAGATAAATATAAGGGGTCTATAATCCCTGCATTCTAGATAACCTTATCCCTTACAAATTGATTTATATTATTAAACTTTTATTTCACTTATAAATACTCTAAATTCTTAAAAAATAGCTAATTATATTAATAACATAAATAACTTTTCTAAAACTAATATATCTTCTAAATACTAATAGAAAATTAAAGGAGGAAATCTTCCCTCCTTTAGTTTTAAAAAGTCTTAAATCCATCTCCTAAGGTTTCAAAAACATCTGTTACACTAACAAAGGCCTTTGGATCTTCTACCTTTATAAAATTCTTTATTTTGATAAATTCCCTATTATCAACTATGGTACAAAGAACTTGTATATCGCCCTTTGAATAACTTCCCTTTGCATAATAGGTGGTAGCCCCCCTACCTATTTCTTCTAATATAAACTTCTCAATTACATCTTTTTTAAGGCTTATTATTCTAACTTCTATACATGAATTAAGCCCTTCAATCATTCTATCTATAACTACTGCATTTAATGTTACAGCCATAAGAGCATATAAGCCTTCTTGAAGACCGAATGTAAATGCAGCTAATGTTATCACTACAATATCAGATAATAACAACCCTTTTGCTATATTCATCTGGAAATACTTATTTAAAATCTTAGCTATAATATCAGTGCCTCCTGTAGATGCGTTTTTGTTAAATATTATTCCCATACCCGCTCCTTGAATTAATATACCAAAAAATAATTCAAGTAAAATGTCATTAGTAAAGGGTACGTTATGTGGGAATATAACCTCAAAGGTTCTAACTAACCCAGATAATAATAAGCTTGCATATATAGTCCTTGCACCAAAAGAGTTACCTATCAATATGAATGCTACTATAAAAAGTATTATATTCATAAAAAACATGGATGTACCTACTGCAAGGGCTGGAATGTGTTTATTTAATATCATAGCAAGTCCATTAACACCTCCGGCTGCTATGTTGTTTGGCATTAAAAAGAAGTAAGTTCCTATAGATACTAAAAGTATCCCAAAGGTTATAATAGCGTAATCCATAATATTTCTTGTCACTTTATTCATAAAAATCCCCACTTTATGCATTATTTTTGAATACTTATGTAAACCTTTACAGTTTTGTGCATAACTATTCATATTGATTTAATATAACCATTGAAAAGTTAAATATTAAATCAATATTTTATTACATTATGATTATACACTAGGTTTGATTAAAAAAGTAGTTATATCATTTAATGTATTATAAAATCATAAGAATAAAAAAAGGCGAGGATACCCTCGCCTTTTTTTATTCTTGATGTATTATATCTAATCTTCCAAACTTACTATATTGTCCAAGCCATGCTAATTTAACCGTTCCAACAGGACCGTTTCTTTGCTTAGATATTATGCATTCTGCAATGTTTTTTTCTTCAGTTTCTTTATTATAATATTCATCTCTATAAAGAAACATAACAATGTCAGCATCTTGCTCTATGGAACCTGATTCTCTAAGGTCTGAGAGCATTGGTCTATGATCTGACCTTTGTTCCGGAGCACGAGACAACTGAGAAAGTGCTATTATAGGGCATTTCATTTCTTTTGCTAATGCTTTTATAGACCTTGATATTTCTGAAACCTCTTGCTGTCTATTTTCACTTCCTGTTCCAGACATAAGCTGTAAGTAGTCTACAATTATCATATCTATTCCATGCTCTATTTTTATTCGTCTACATTTAGATCTCATTTCCATTACAGTTATACCAGGTGTATCATCTATATATATTTTAGACGCAGCTAAAGGTCCTGAAGCTCTAGCTATGTTTTCCCAGTCTTGATCTTCAAGATTCCCTGTTCTAAGTTTTAGCATATCTACATTAGCTTCAGCACATAAAAGCTTATAACCTAACTGCTCTTTAGACATTTCAAGGGAAAATATAACAACACTTTTATTTGCTCTTAATGAAGCATATTGGGCTATATTTAAAGCAAATGTTGTTTTACCCATAGAAGGTCTGGCCGCAACAAGAACCATATCACCACTTTGAAATCCGGAGGTTTTACTATCTAATTCAGGAAATCCTGTAGGTACTCCTGTAATATCTCCCTTATTATTAAATAACCTTTCTATTTCTAAAAATCCTCTTTCTAAAACTGAGCTTATAGATTCAAAGTCACTAGTAGTTCTTTTTTCTGCTATATCAAATATCTTCTTTTCTGCAAAATCTAATACTTCTTCTACATTGTCTTGTTTATTATAGCTATTTTCTATGATTTCTGTAGAAGACCTTATTAGCTTCCTTAACATAGACTTATCTTCTACAATTTTTATATAAGATTGTAGATTAGCAGTGGAAGGAACAGAATTACTTATTTCTGTTATGTATGTTATACCTCCAGAATTTTCAAGCTTTTCAATAGACCTTAAGTGTTCTATTAAGGTTATCATATCTACTGGTGCATCCTTTTGATAAAGCTCTAATATAGCTTGAAATATAACCTTATGTGCATCCCTATAAAAGTCCTCACTTCTAAGAACCTCCACTGCTTGAGCTATGGATGTCTTATCTATTATCATTGATCCTAAAACTGATTGTTCCGCTTCCGTATTTTGAGGTAAGCTTTTCATTATGGGCGCTTCCATCCATATCCCTCCTGTTTAAAATGTAATATAGACTCCATCTTGAATAAAGAGGAGTCTTATTACCTTATTATTTAAATACTATTTCTAAAACATCTTCTATTGTATCTACTGATTTAACTTCTATATCAGTTAGCCCTAAAGGTATCTCTTTTTCATTATCCTTTGGTACTAATACAAGGGATACACCCTTTCTTCTAGCACCATATATCTTTTCAAATATTCCACCTACAGGTTTTACTTTACCTCTAATAGATATTTCCCCTGTAAGAGCTATATCTTGTCTTAATGGTTTTTCTAGTAATGCACTAATTATACAAGCTGTTATAGCTGCTCCTGCAGAAGGCCCGTCAATCTTTCCTCCACCTATAACATTTACATGTAAATCGTAATCTTTAATGTCTTTGTCTGTAACTTTTCTTATTACAGCCGCTGCATTAAATACAGAATCCTTAGCCATACTACCTGCAGTATCATTAAACCTTACTCTTCCCTTGCCTTTTTCTGTAGCTTTTAAAACAGATGCTTCTATTTCTATAGTAGAACCTATAAAACCACTTACTCCTAGCCCATATATATGTCCAATTTCATATTTTCCTCTATTATCTTCTAATGTATCATAAGGAGTAAATCTACTTATTGCTATTACCTCTTCAACATCCTTTTTAGTTATATATATATCATCTTTATTTTGTTTTTCTCCATAAAGTATATATCCATAACAATCAGACAACATGTTTACAGCTTTTCTTCCTTCTATGGTGTATCTGCTAATTAGTTCTGAGACTCCATCTTCTAATTTAACTTTAAGTTTATCTGCTGCATTTTCCACTATCTTTTCTATATCTTTTGAAGCTAGTGGTTCAAAGTAGACTTCAGTACATCTAGATCTTAAGGCTGGATTTAAGTCCCTAGGTTCTTTAGTTGTAGCTCCTATTAAAACAAAGTCTGCTGGGGCACCCTTTTCAAAAAGATACTTTATATACTTAGGTGTATTCTCATCATCTGGATCATAATATGAAGATGAAAACTCTACCCTTTTATCTTCTAATACCTTTAGAAGCTTATTTTGAAGTATGGAATCTAGTTCTCCAATCTCATCTATAAATAAAACTCCACCATGAGCATCTGTAACAAGCCCTGGCTTTGGTTCTGGTATACCAACTTCGGCTAAATCCCTTTTACTACCTTGATATATGGGATCATGTACTGATCCTAAAAGTGGATTAGTTATTTCTCTTGGATCCCATCTTAAAGTTGTACCATCTACTTCTATAAACTTACCATCCTTTGCAAATGGAGTAAGCTGAAGCTTCTTTGCTTCTTCTAGTGCGAGCCTTGCTGCTGTAGTCTTACCAACCCCTGGAGGTCCATAAAGTATTATATGTTGTGGATAAGGAGATGATATCTTTGATAATAATGATTTTATAGCTCTTTCTTGTCCGATGATTTCATCAAAGCTTTCTGGTCTTAAAAATGTCTGTAGGCTTTTACCTAACTTTCTAGAATCTAAAGCTTCTAGATCAGCATACTTTTTAAGGGTTTTAGTGTTTTCTGGGCCCTTTTGTTTTCTTATTATTCCAAGTCTCATATCATCAATATATTTATCTTGTCTTTCCCTTAAAGCATCTTCTACTTGTTCTTCTATTTTATTTTGTATATACTTTCTTGCTAAGTTTTCAGACATCCACTTATTTGTGTCTTCCATAACTTCATCTATTTCTTTTTCACTTGGTATAGAACTAGCTATACCTTTACCATCGCTTACTATTTTATTTAAAGCATAGGCCCTTTTATATAAATCATCACTTTTTACATGTTTTTGTAATTTAAACTTTACAGTCCTAGCTCTTACTGCACCTTCATCTAAAACATTATTTAAGACTTCAAGAGATACATTTATCTGTGATTCTAAATCTATTTTACTATTTAAGATTTCTTCTATTTCTTCTATTTCTTCTATTTCTGATAACCCTTTTTCTGACTTCAATATATATCCTCCTCGTTACTGTGCGGCAATAACAATTTTCATTTTTGTAGCTATTTCAGGATAAAGCTTTACCTCTACCTCATAAATTCCAACTTGTTTTAATGTATCCATAACTAGCTTTTTCTTATCTATATCTATTTTATATTGCTGTTTAATAAGTTCTGCTACATCTTTATTTGTTATAGCTCCAAATAATCTTCCACTTTCACCTGTTTTAGCTGATATCTTTATTTCTTTTCCTTTTAGGCTGTTTGCAAGTTTTTGAGCCTCTTCTATTTCAGCAGACTTTTTCTTTCTTTCATTTTCATTTTTTGTGTTTAATATATGCAAGTTTTCACTAGTTGCCTCTTCAGCAAGTTTCTTTCTAAATAAAAAGTTCCTTGCATATCCATCAGCTGCATTTACAGCTTCTCCTTTTTTCCCAAGACCTTTGACATCTGATAATAATATTACCTTCATTTTTTGTCACCTTCCTTTAAGTATTTACCTATAGAACCTTTTAACATTTCTACTGCTTCATCTAAAGATGAGTCATTAACTTTAGCTCCTGCCATAGTCATATGTCCCCCACCACCAAGAGATTCTAATATAACCTGTACGTTTAAATCTCCAAAAGATCTACCACTTATATTAACGTCATTATCTATTTTAACAAGAACAAAGGACGCCTTAATACCTGTGATGTTTAGTAGTTCATCTGATGCTTGTGCTGCGATTATGGTATCTTGTATATTTGGTGGACAAGTAGCAATTGCAATATCATTTTCAACTACCACCGATTTTATTATTTCAGCCTTCTTTAAATAAGAAGATAGATCATGGCCAAACATCTTCTTTACATCAATAGTGTCTGCTCCTGATCTTCTTAAAAAAGAAGCTGCTTCAAAGGTTCTAACCCCTGTTTTGAAATAAAAATTCTTAGTATCTAGACATATTCCTGCTAAAAGCGCTTCTGCTTCAATTTGAGTAAGCTTTGGTTTATCTAACATGTATTGTATTATTTCTGTAACCAATTCTGAAGTTGATGAAGCATATGTTTCTATATAAGTTATAATAGAATCTTCTATAATATCAGGATTCCTTCTATGATGATCTATTATCATTCTCTTTTTAATAGAGTTTACTATTTCAGGATTTTGTACGTAGCTCATGCTATGCACATCTACTAAAATTAAAAGACTATTTTCATCAATTTTAGGCATACTATCCTTTGCAGTTAAAAACAAATCATCATATTCCTCATGCTTACTTAGTTTATCCAAAATATATTTTATATTATTATTACCATCTTCTAAAACTATATAACATTCTTTATTCTTCTTTTTTATAGCACTACTTAAACCAACAGCTGCACCTAAGCAATCCATATCAGGATTTCGGTGACCCATTATAAATATATTGCTACTTTCGGTAATTAGATTGTTTAATGAATGCGCTATCACTCTTGCTCTAACTTTAGTACGTTTTTCAACTTCTTTAGTATTACCACCATAAAATGAAAGCTTTTCTACATTTTTTATAACAACCTGATCTCCCCCTCTTCCAAGGGCAAGTTCCTTAGCCTTATTAGCATAGTTATGGTTTTCCAAAGGATTCTTACCACCTCTACCAACTCCAACACTAAGAGTCACTGCTAATTTATTTCCAAGGTTTATTTCTCTAATTATATCTAAAATTTCAAACTTACGTCTCATATCTGCTTCTACATAAAGACTTTGAACAGATAAAACATATTTATTAGAAGAATATTTCCGTATCATAGCATTAATATTTTGAGCATAACTATTTATTGCTCTTTCTATTTCAGCTGCAAGTAAGGGCCTCATATCTTCCTCTGTACTTTTTATAACTTCATCTAGATTGTCTACTTCAATTAACATTATATTTTCTTTAGCCTCTATATTTTTTTTACTAGTAGTTATATCATAAAAATACAACATTCTTAAAGAATGATCTACATAATTCTTATCTGGCGTCTTCACAATGCTTGTATGGACATCATAATAACCATCACCAATTTTAACATTGTTATAAACTGTTTTATCTGACTCTGGGTTTTCTTCTATATTAAACTCTTCAATTAAATAACTTATATTTTTACTTAATACCTCTTCTCCTTTTAGTATATCTGAAAACCTGTTATTATACCATGATATATTACCTTGTTCTCCTACTATAAGTAGTGGAAATGGAAGATTTATTAACATATTTTTAGTAGCCTGATCTAAATTTTCAGAAAAGTCTTCTAAAAATTCCTTCCAATTATTATTCTTTTCTCTTAAATTATTATAATTATAATATATAAGACAAACGTAAATCAAAGAAAATAAAATACCTTCTATCAAATGGCCTTTTATAAATAATAAGGCTATAAGTATTCCTATAATAGTCATATAAACCTTTGTATTTGTTACTAATCTTTTATACCTCTCCACAATAATCCGCCTTCCTAAATTAATACAGGTATGAATTCTTAAATTCTCTTATATAATTTAGTATTTATTTTTTTAATCTTTTCTTAAAAGTATTACGTAAGCTATTTGGATTTATTTCTCTAAGATCTATAAATATATCTCCAAGCCCTAAATAAACAACAAATAAAATAAGCGGTTGTATAATAAATAGCATAATTATTATGAAAACTTTTATGCCTTTTTTGTTATTAAATCTTTTTTCTAAATAATAAAACATAACAGATAATCCATCTATTAAAAGTATAAATTGAAATAACGTAACGCTAAATGGAAGCAAATATTCTCCTAAAGGTATATTATATGAATTAAGTATAATGCTTAAGCAAATAACAAGTATAAAGCCTGCAGCTACCTTATCATCAAAATACCACTTTGTAAAAGATTTAGGCTCTTCAACTTCGTATCCTAACCTCTTTAAAACTTTATTGGAAATAAGTATATTTATATAAGCTGATATAGCAAGTACAATTATAATACCCGCTGGAATCATAATTAATAACGTTCTTGTATCTAAGGATTCCAATAAATCCATAGTAGGATTACTTGTAATATCCACTCCCAACCCTTCATATAATTCCTTACTTATAGCAATACTTTCCTTAAATGGCCCTATAAAAATAATATTTATATACTCATCAAGTGAAGTTTTAACTATAAATGACATATAGATATATACACTAATTAAGCTTTGTATAAGTCCTGCAATTGTTTGATATAAAAGCGTCTTAAAAAATCCTTTTTTGTGTTTTATACAGTATCCTAAGGTAATACCTAAAAATAATATACTAGTTGATGATATTATTGCCCTAATGGGATCTATAAACATTAACATAACTATAAAACTTAAAATACAAGTTAATAAAGCAATCTTTCCGTTATGCCTTACATATAATATTACTACAGGTAATGGCAAAGCTATGGATACTATTGTGCCTAAAATAGGAACATATAGTATTATAAAATTAAATATAATAATAATAGCGGCCATTAAACCGACTTCTAATATCTCTTTTGTAGTGTATTTTCTATTTTGCATAATTTCCTCCTAAAATAAAGCTTGTTAAAATCAGATTTATCTTTCCCTTAAGTGAGAATTTAATTTAGAAAGGTTTTTACCGTCCTTTTCCACTACATCCTCTTCTATTATTCCAATTTTAAGTTTCTTTTTCATTGTCTCATCTACAGCAGTGTAAGAATATCCCAGCCTTTCTGCTAAAACATATAGTATTATTATTGCCCCGGAAATGCATTCTAATATTGCTTCTTGAGCTACATTACTCCCCTTTGTTAATAGTTTAAAAAATTCTGCTATTACAGATAGCAGTTGTGATTTTAATCCTTCTATTATTTTTATATCTGACATTATATTAAAGTTATCCTGTTTCAATATAACCCCTCCTATATTCCCTTATTGATATTATACCTTAAAGGTGAAGATTAAAATATATATCTATTGTAGTTTTCTTTCAATATTTATGCAACTAGTTAATAGATTCGTCACTCATAGCTTCTCATTTGATTCAGAATACCCAAATACTTCTGCAGCTGATAAGAATTTAATGGATTCCTTTACATTACCATAAGACTCATATGTTTTTCCAAGCAAATAATATATTTGTGCATTTGAAGGTTCCACACTTAAAGCGGTTTTTAGTATGTTTATTGCATCATAGAGCTTACCTTCTTTTAAAAGCTCTTTAGCCATATCTATATAACTTGCATTATTTTCCTTCTCAAATAATATTCCTTTAGATAAATCCTTTAATATTGATCTTATCTTATCTGATGTAAAAGGTTTTTGAAGATAAGCCATAGCTCCTAATTTGGTGCAATCTACAGCATTTTTTACTGTTGCAAAAGCTGTCATTATTATAACTGGGGTTAATATACCCTTTGCTCTTATTTTTCTAAGCACTTCTGTTCCGCTGATTTCTGGCATCTTTATATCTATAAATGCTAGATATAATTTTTTCTTTTCCAAAATTTCTAAGGCATCATATCCATTTTTACATTGTATAACTTCATACCCTTCTAACTCTAGGCATGTACTCAACATCATTCTTATATTTTTAGTATCATCTACAACAAGTACCTTTTGCATAATAAATTCCTCCTAATTTTCTTCATTTATAGGTAAAGCTATGATGAATTCACTACCCTCTCCCAAAGTACTGTCACACCATATTTCTCCTTTGTGTATCTCTACTATTTGTTTACATATTGAAAGTCCAAGTCCTGTACCCTTATTTTCGCTATCTTCTGGACGAATTTGAACAAACCTTTCAAAAACCTTATCTAAATAATCTTCTGGTATACCAATACCTGTATCCTTTATTGATATATATATCTTAGAATCAGACTTATAAGCTCTTACATTTATTTTATCTTCATATAAAGAATATTTAATTGCATTAGAGATTAGGTTATTAACAACCCAGGTTAACTTTTCAAAATCACCCATTATTGCCGGTAATCCATTTTGTACTTCATAAGATAAGTCAATTTTCTTACCTTTTGCTAAATTATAAAATTCTTTTGTAGAATTTTGAATTATACTTTTTACATTGCAAGACTTAAATACAAACATGGATTTATCATACTCTAACTTTGAAAGTTTTAAAAGATCATTAACTAAAGCTAAAAGCTTTTCTGAATCTTCTTTAATTGTATCTATTACTTCCCTTTGCTTACTATTTATTTCTCCTAAGCTGCCCTCTGTAAATATACTAGTTCCCATCATCAATGAGGTTAATGGAGTCTTAAATTCATGAGATATAGTAGATATAAATTCTGTCTTCATATTTTCAATCTGCTTTAATTGAGTAACATCTTGAAACACAACAACAACTCCATTTACTTTTTCTTCATCATCACTATTAGCCACCCTTGTTACGATTACATTAAAATAATATTCCTCACCTTTTATATGAAAATTAATTATCTCTTCTTTATGTTCATTAGTACTATTTATTACTTTATAAGATCTAGATATATAATCAAAAATCTTTCCTTGATCTACAGCTTCTAAAAAGTGCTTATTTAATACCTTCCTCTCTTCTATATTAAAGAATTCTTCAAAAGCTTTATTTAATAAGGTTATCTTATAATTAGTATCTAATACTATAAGTGGTGTAGATGAGCTTTTAACTATAGCCATAGTCTTATTTCTCTCTTCCAGTAACTTTCCTAAAGTACTTCTTTCAAATTCATATAACCTTTTAGTCATATTATTAAATTCTTTTGCCATTACGCCTATTTCATCCTCTGATATTATTGGTGATTGTTGATTTAAGTCTCCCTCTTTAACCCTTTTTATAGTTTCAGTTAAAAGATGTATTGGTTTGAGTACCTTATCCAAGTAATACTTAGATAGTACAAATCCCCCTATCACTGCGAAAATTGAAATTATTAATATTAAATACATAGAATTTTGAGCATCGTTAGTTACCTTATCTTTATTATTTAACATAGATTGTTCATTTAAAGATCTAATATTATTTAATGTGTTTCTTACACTATTTTCTGTTTGTATCATTGTGTCATTGTAAAACATTACCGCCTCTTCCAACTGTGAATTTCTTGCAATAATTTGAAGTGATGAAAAGTCTTTAATATATTCTAAGTACTGTTTAGACAGTTCCTTTATAAGTTCTTCTTCACCTTTTTCTGTAACATTTTTTGCCTCTATATTGTAAAATTTAAAAAATTCATCGCTTTCTTTATAAAACTCATCAATATTATCTTCGGTATTATTATATATGCTAGATATGACTATTAAATCTAACTTCTCCAAGGATTCAGACATGTTATCGGAAGCCTTTATACTTTTATAATTATCAACCATAAGTCCATCAATAGAGTTTTTTAAATTATATAAATTAATTACTGAGCATATACCAACTATACCAATTGTTATTACTAAAGATAAATATACTAATGTTATCTTCTCTTTAAACGTCTTATTCATAAATATTCTCCTTAAAAGTTTAACATTATACAATTTTATACTATAAATTAATTTAAGTATATTCTTTACTTGTTTATGCTTCAATAGTCTATACCATACATAATTTAAAAAGCACTACATAATAACTAATTTTAAGTTAGTTTTACTATACAGAGCAAAAAAATAAACCCCATCCTATGATGAGGTTATACTTTAACCATTTATTGTTCTGTTGTAAATGGTAATAATGCTATGTTTCTTGATCTCTTTATAGCGCCTGTTACTTCTCTTTGATGCTTAGCGCAAGCTCCGGAAATTCTTCTTGGAAGAATCTTTCCTCTTTCAGTTATAAACTTTCTAAGTTTATTTACATCTTTATAATCTATACTTCCAGACTTATCCATACAGAAGGTGCAGACTTTTTTCTTAGAACGTCTCATTTTTCCGCCGCCGCCTCCGCCGCTTCTTCTCATGCCGTCTTTTTGATCTCTACTCATGCTATTTCCTCCTTACATTTAAATTAAAATGGAATGTCCCCATCATCAACAGGGGTCATATCATCATCACTGAACTGTTGTGGTCCTCCAAAGGATGTTCCTCCTGAAGACGAACCTTGGTTAGAATTGCCTCCAAATGTTGCTTCCTTGTTGCCCCATTCTAAGAATTGGACTTCATCAGCTACAACCTCTGTAACATATCTTCTAGTACCATCTTTGGCTTCGTAAGACCTAGTTTGAATCCTACCGCTTACTCCCATGAGTTTACCTTTATTCATGTAGTTTGCAGTGGCTTCTGCTTGCTTTCCCCATACCACAACGGGTATAAAGTCTGCTTCTTTTTGAGCAGCTTTAGGATTATACCTATCTACTGCTAAGGTCAATGTGGTAACTGCTGTCCCGTTTCCTGGAGTAAACCTCAATTCAGGATCTTTCGTCAATCTTCCGATTAAAACTACTTTGTTCAATTAACCCACCACCTTATTCTTCTTCTTTAACTATGATATGTCTTACTATACCATCAGTGATTCTGAATATTCTATCTAATTCTTTAGGTAATTCAGGATTAGCACTGAAGTTTATCAAAGTGTAGTATCCTTCATTAACTTTCTTAATTTCATAAGCTAATTTTCTTTTGCCCCAGAAATCAACATTGTCAACTACTCCACCATTAGTTTCTATTACACCTTTAAACTTTTCGATATTAGCTTTAACAGCCTCTTCTTCCATTGTTGGATGTAATATAAATATAGTTTCATACTTTCTCATTGCACTTCACCTCCTCCCCCCGGACTAACGGCTGTGATTTTATCACAGCAGGGATCACGTCAAATAATCTTACCATAACTTAATTTCAAAGTCAATATGATTATTTTTATTAAAGTATCTTTTTAATATCTTTTTCAAATTTACTTCTAGGAATCATAACTATTCTATCGCAGCCCTTACACTTTATCTTAATATCTGCTCCAACTCTTATTATTTGCCAGTCATAACTTCCACAAGGATGTTGTTTTTTCATTTGAACTACATCACCTAGATTAAAAGTTTTATCCATTACTTATCCTCTCCATCCCATACTTTTTTTAAACATTATTTAAACTATCGCTTTTTATTACTACTCGCTTTGGATAAGGAACTTTAATTTTATGCAGATCTAAATTGTCTTTAATTTCTTTTCTTAATGCATTTTCAGCTTCCCACTGTGTCATAGGTTTAGCTCTTCCTACAACCCTTATAGTAAATCCAAACTCTTTTATAGCTGTGACACCAATAACCCTAGGTCCATCTACCATATTGTCATTATTTTTGAAGTTTTCACATATAGAATTTAATATATCTACTACATTATCTATATCTTCTTCTCTTGCTATATCTACATCAACAAGAACTCTTATTGATCCTCTAGAATGGTTTGTAACTGTATTTATATTACCATTAGGTATAAGATGTAAGTCTCCATTGAAGTCCCTGATCTTAGTTAATCTAAGGCCTATCCCCTCTACAATTCCACTCTTATCTTCAATATCAATGTAGTCACCTACTGCAAACTGATCTTCAAATAAAATAAAAAATCCATTTATAATATCTTTAACAAAGTTTTGTGCTGCAAATCCTATTGCTACTCCACCTATTCCAGCAAAAGTAAGACTTATAGGTCCTACTATTTGAGTTAATATAGATGCTACACCAAAAAAGTATACTGTATACCTTAATATACTTTTTAGAAGAGTTCCAAGGGTACTAGCTTTTTTAAAATCCAGTGAGACTTTCATTTTGCTTTGCTTTTTAATAAATTTATCAATAAACTTAGTTCCAAGCTTAACCATAATAAACATTATAACTATTATAAAAACCACATTTAATATTTTAAATAAAAATCCTTGAATCTTTTCTATGGATATCCAAAATTTACCTACACCTATAAATTGATCATTAAATTGAAAAAAAGAACTTAATAACATAATTCCTCCTGAACGTAAATATTTATATTAATTGTTCAAACTTATCTTCACTTTTGTAATAAAGATTCTTTATATGTATTTCACCATTATCTATGATATTCCTAATTAAATCGTAATTATCCTTTGAAAACTTTATGCTGATGCCACAGCTTTGTGTTATATAAGTAGGTGTTGGCATTATTATAACTTTAACACCCTTATCTTTTAATATCTTTTCTGACTCTATTGCATCATGTGTATTTTTAAATACTATTAAATAATAATCTTTCATAATTCATATTCAGTGATAAGCCGTTATCACTAAAGTTTCCCTCCTTTTATTTTAAAATTCACATATTTTATGCTTATTATACTTTAAGCTAAATTCATTGTCAAACAAGTAGATTCAAGCCTTATAACATTAGAATCATTCTTTTATTTTAAAAAACTTCTACTAGGCTCTTATAATCTAATATTAAAATATATTTTAACATTAGATTGCTGAAAAATATCCGTCTATGAATTATAATAGTAGTATACTAATAAATATTAGGAGGTAATTTACAATGAAAGTTTATCTTGATAATGCTGCTACCACTTACCCAAAACCACCCTCTGTACACACCGAGATGCTTACTTACTTTACAAACATTGGTGCAAGTCCTGGAAGAGGAAGTTATTCTTCAGCCTTAGAAAGTAGTAGACTTATATATAAATGTAGGGAATCCTTATGTGCTCTTTTTAATTTCCCTAAACCTGAAAATGTAATATTTACATACAACGTTACAGCTTCATTAAATATGCTAATTAAAGGAGTTGTAAAAAAAGGGTTTCATGTAATAACTACATCTATGGAGCATAATTCTTCTTTAAGGCCTTTATTTCAACTAAAGGACAACTTAGATATAGACTTAGATATCTTACAATGTGATGGTAATGGTGTTTTAAATATAGACGAATTCGAAAATCTTATAAAGCCAACTACAAAATTAGTAGTTATAAATCATGCTTCTAATATTATAGGATCTATACAACCTATAGAGGCTATAGGAAGAATATGTGCCAAAAATGATATTTTCTTTATTATAGATGCAGCTCAAACTGCTGGTGTTATAGATATTGATTTCGAAAAGGTGGGCTGTAGTGCACTAGCTTTTACTGGTCATAAAAGTTTACTTGGACCTCCCGGCATAGGTGGATTTTTAATTTCTGATAAATTAAATGAAGCTTGTGATCCTATTATAACTGGTGGAACTGGTAGCTTATCTTCAAGTGTTTATCAGCCATCCTTTTTACCAGATAAATTTGAAAGTGGAACTATGAATACTCCTGGAGTTATGGGCCTTTTAGCTGGAATAGAGTATATAAATTCTGAAGGCATGAATTCAATAAAGGAAAGAGAAGATGATCTTTGTGATTTATTTATAAACTCTATTTTAAATATGGATAAAGTCAAACTTTATGGTCTTAAAAGTTCTAAAAATAGAACTGCAGTAATATCTTTAAACTTTAACGATATAGACTCCTCTGAAGTTTCATATATATTAGATTCTGAATTTGGTATAATGACTAGAACAGGACTACATTGTGCCCCACTAGCACATAAAACCATAGGAACTTATCCTGAAGGAACGTTAAGATTTAGTATAGGACCCTTTAATGACAAAAAGGATATAAACTATACAATTGACAGTTTATATAAAATATTAAGGAGTAGCTAAATTATGACACAACTTTTAAATAAAACTAATAAACTATTACTATTTTTTGTAGCATATACTTTAGCATTTATATTATTCTTTAAAACACTACCTTATACACTACCCTTTGTTCTAGCTTTAATCTTTGCTTATTTGCTTAGAAAACCTACGCGGTATCTAGTAAATAAATTTAAACTTAAAGCATCATTGGCATCAATACTTACAACCTTAGTGTTTTTTACCGCAATAATTTCTTTATTATCACTTACCATATCCTCAATGATAAAGGAAATAATAACACTAACTAAAGGTATTCAAACTTATATTGATTCTAATTACTATAATATACTAGATATGTTTTCAAAGCTCCAAAATAACTTTAACGATATAGATCCTTATATTTTAGATACAGCTAAAAATTACTTTTTAAATTCAATTTCAGGAATTCTTAATTCAACTGTAAATATTGGTACATCTATCGTAGGTTATTTGATTAATATATTAGCATATATACCCTATATAGGTATGGTAATTGTTTTTACACTTTTAGCTACTTATTTTTTCACTAAAAAAGTAGTTACACACAATGTACCTTTTGTTTCTACTATTAAAGAAAATAATAACTCTGATAAAGCTTTAAAAGTATTCAACCATGGTAAGAAAATGTTACTTAGTTATATAGGCTCTTATGGAATCATTATACTAATAACTTTTCTTATAACCTTAACTGGATTTTTAATTCTAAAAGTTAATTATGCTTTAATATTAAGTATCCTTTGTGCATTATTCGACCTGTTACCAGTACTAGGTATGCCACTTATATATTTTCCACTTATAATCTATAATCTAATTATAAAAAATTATTTCATAGCCATAGCCTTACTCATATTATACCTAGTAGTATTTATTACACGTCAGATAGTTGAGCCAAAGATAGTATCTTCATCTTTAGGTATAGACCCTGTAGCCGTTCTAGCCGCTACCTTCATAGGTTTAAAGGCTAATGGAGTTACTGGATTAATATTTTGTATGTTTTTAGTTGTATTTTATAATGTATTTAAAAAGGTAGATATACTATAAAATATTCTTTGATTTTATAGTTGAATAAAAATACTCCTTAATGGATATAATTCCAAAAAAGGAGTATTTTTTATGATTGAAAATTTATCTTTTGATTCAAATGATAAAAGGTCTGTAGTTTTAATATCAAATTATCTTTCTAATATAATTTCCAATGAATCAAATAAAGGCAATCCAATAGTGTTTTTATGTATTGGAACTGACCGTTCAACTGGAGATAGCCTTGGACCTTTAGTAGGCAATAAGCTTAATTTACTAACTAGAAATAACTTAAATATTTACGGAACCTTAAAAAATCCCATTCATGCTAAAAATTTAACAGAAACCATGAATGAAATTAATACCACCTTTAATTCTCCATATATAATTGCAATTGATGCTTGTCTAGGTAAATTAAATAGCGTAGGTAACATTTTCATAAATAATGGACCACTCTATCCTGGAACTGCTTTAAATAAGAACTTACCACCTGTAGGTGATTTAAGCATAACTGGAATAGTAAACATTTATGCTAGTATAGATTTTATGATACTACAAAACACTAGATTATATAATGTGATGAAATTAGCTGATGTTATATCCACATCTATCCATCAAGCTATAATAAAGTCTGATTTATGCATAAACGGCTCCCAAATAAAACTACATAATTAGCTTTTAAATCTCTCACCTAATATTAAGTAAAATAGATATTACTTTCTAACCATAAAATATACCTCCAATTAAAATATGTTTTAATTGGAGGCATATTTCATAGCTATTTCTCTTCAATAGCTTGATTTAAAACTTTTAATTCTTCTTCAGATAAATCATACCTAGATATGCCTTTATCTATAGGCTTAGCATAGGTTGTACTTTCATTTCTTCCATAAATGCCTGTAATTATGACACCATCATTACTATAGTTCAGTAATGCTATAGAAAAACTTAAATCACTTCCTACATCTTCAAATGCTTTATACCTTATAACAGCTACCTTTTGTATACAATCTTTTAACCTTAATTCCATACTATCATACATTGTTTTAACTTCTTCTGCTATGGATCTACCTTCTTCTACTTTATCTAAATAAAGATTTATTAACTCCTCTATATTTTTATTTTTAGATCCTCTCATAAACTTTCTATATTTTTGTTCTAATTTTCCTAATGATTTAAATAATATAATTATAAGTATTAAAAATATTAAATTTATAACTAGTAACCCTATTATTATGTAAGGTTGCTGATCCCCTATTGTTTTTAGTATATCTTGCAACTACTAATCCTTCCTTTCTATGTTTCACGTGAAACATTTTAAGATTTATAAGTATTCATATTTTATAATCATTTAAACTTTTACCTATGATTGTTTTGACTCTATTTTCATCATATCTAAAATTCTTTGAAGATCTTCCTCTGAGTAATACTCTATTTCTATTTTTCCCTTGTTATTTTTCTTAAAATTAATATTAACCTTAGTATCAAAATAATTTTGAAGCTTTTCTTTTATTTCATTATAATATGGATTTATAGGTTTATTAACTTCTATAGTTGTATTATCTTTGTTTATATCTTTTATTATCTTTTCAATATCTCTAACTGTAAGCTCCTCATCTATTATCTTTTGAGATAACTCATATTGTAAATTTTTATTAGCTACAGCAAGTAACGCTCTTCCATGACCTTCGGATATTACTCCCTCTTTTAAATAATCTTGTACTCTATCATCTAAGTTTAGTAATCTAAGCGTATTTGAAATTGCCACCCTAGATTTACCTATTCTTATACTCAATTCTTCTTGTTTTAAATTAAACTCTTGAGTAAGCCTCCTATATGCTAATGCCTCTTCTATAGGATTTAAATCTTCTCTTTGTATATTTTCTATAAGAGATATTTCTAAAACTTCTTTGTCCGTAAGATCCATTATTATCACTGGTACTTCTTTTAATCCAGCTAGTTTAGCTGCCCTCCATCTTCTCTCTCCAGCTATAATCATATAACCATTCTTAACACTTTTAACTACAATGGGTTGTATAATACCATGCTCTTTTATAGATTCAGCTAAAGAAGAAAGTTTTTCTTCATCAAAAATTTTACGGGGTTGTTTGCTATTTGGCTTAATTAAATTCATAGAAATAATACTTTTATTTTCATCTTCATTTAATTCTTCAGGAATAAGGGCACTGAGGCCCTTTCCAAGGCCTGACCTTTTAGCCAATACTATCCCCCCCTTGTCTTTTTATAAACTCTTTAGCTAAATCTTCATAAGAAGATGCACCTCTACACTTATTATCATAAAGTGCAATTGGAAGACCATAGCTAGGTGCTTCTGCTAACCTTATATTTCTAGGTATTGTTGTATCGTAAACCTTATCTTTAAAGAATTTTCTTACTTCTGAAACAACCTCATTTGCAAGTTTTACCCTACTATCATACATACTCATTAAAATACCTTCTATTTCTATATCTTTATTTAATGACTTTTTAACCAATTGAATGGTGTTTACAAGTTGTCCTACTCCTTCTAATGCATAAAATTCACATTGTATTGGTATAAGCACTGAATTGCATGCAGCTAAGGCATTAATTGTTAAAAACCCTAAAGATGGTGGGCAGTCTATAAATATATAATCAAATTTATCTTTAACTTGATCCAGCTTATCCCTTAAAATCACTTCCTTATCTTTTTTATTCATAAGCTCTACCTCAGCACCTGCAAGTTCCATAGTTGATGGTATTACATATAAATTTTTAATTAATTCTGATTCTAATATTGCTTCTTCTGCAGATATATCAGATGATATAACATCATAAGCTGAATATTTAAGGTTCTTTTTATCGATACCAAGTCCACTAGTAGTATTTCCCTGAGGATCTATATCTATTGCTAGTACCTTATATCCCTCTAATGCAAGATATGAACATAAATTAATATTGGTTGTTGTTTTGTAGGATAGGAAAAAGACGCCTTACTATATTTCTATAATTGGTTTTCTAAGACCCTCCACCGAACCGTACGTACACCTTTCAGCGTATACGGCTCTCTAATTACCCTAAGTAAATCTATATTTTTTGTGTTTTTAGTCTGTTGCTTAAATATGGTGTTTTATTTTCTTGATTATAACTTTCTTGATGAGAAAAGTTATATCTTTTTATATACTTTTCTTTAACTGCTTTTATTGATATGTTTTCTTTTAAAGCTATTGTACTTATCATACTATTTTTATGATAATATCTAAATCGTCTCATCTTGTAATTAACATCTTCAGCATATTTATAATATTCATAAATATAATCTATTTCAAGAGTATATAACCTTATAATGTCTTCACGCTTTAAATTTATTCTTTTCCCTATATAGGAAGGTTTATTTTCTTTTTTGAAATTATTAATTGAAGTATTCATAACTTTAGAACTAACTAAAATCTTTGTAAAGGATTCTTTGTTTCTAAATCTAATATTATAATTAAAAAAATCTATATTGTTTGAGTCTTTTAATTGATATTCTTCAATATCCATATATTTTAATTGTTTTAACCTGTAATTTAGATCTTTTAAAAATCCTTTCACATCACCACCAGGCTTTATCATTAAAAGTGCTTCATCATAATAGCATACAGCACTGACATTTACTCTATTTAAATTTATTAATTCTTCAATTATATTTCTTAATTTTAAGAAATATAATTGATAAAGACTAGCACTAACGTGGCTATCTTTATCTATATACATATAATATAAATCATCATTTTTTACTATTTCATAAAACCTTAAATAATTTGATTTAATAAATAAATCTATAAGTGCTTTCAACCTTCCATCATCTATTTTATCATTAATAATACTTGTTAAAATATCTATTTGTTTCACGTGAAACATTTTATTTAAATTAATCTTTACCACCTTATAATAGTATATGTGTTTTATACCTTTTAAATAACTAATTACATCTTCTTTTTTATCTAAAATCTTAAAGAATTCTTCTTTATTTAAATTAGAAAAGTAAATATTATCTAACACCTGCTTTAATACCTTTTGAATTATATAATCCTCTATTGCTCCTTCATTAATATACATATTCAATAAAGCATCTTCTTTAAATTTACTAATATCCGTAGACTTTAATAAATATATATATTTATTGTTAATAATGCAATTTAAGTCTTTAGGATTATACTTTTCTGTCTTTAATCGGAATATAATATTTTGTACTAGTTTATCAATATCTATATTTTCTTTAATTGTATACTCTTTGAATATTTCATTTTTACTTATCTCATCAATAACACCATAATAAAAGTCTAAATTGAATAATTGTCTATAGATTCTATTAAATTTGAATTCTATAGGCTTTTTACTTAGTATTGACAAAATCATATCAGCTTTTTGCATTTCGCATACCTCCATAATTCTGCAATTGGTAATCTGCTTCCCTTCGCCCTGTAAGCGGCTTTCCCGCATCCGAATTTACGGCATTCCCTGTTAATTCAGGTTTCTCTGACTACTACGAAAGCTCCGTAACCATATCAAATATTCAAGGAACTACATCCTATAGCCTTTAATGGCATTTTGACTTAGGCTATCTCCGTTTAGATTTATAAACAAAAGATATAACTTAGGCTCCTGTTCGCTTCTCTAGGCTATTATATTATAGCCCTGGAAAGGTTAGAGAGTATAAAAATCATAGGAAAAATTTTTATAAACCTTATCTAATAAATTTTTATTACCTGGCGATTCAGGCAAGAGAAACTAGGTTTAAAGCAGTTTAGCCTTGGCCCTATTATATCATTGGTCTTGCAATAACCTTCAATATTATTGAAATTAATGCTTTTCTGGCATGCTATTGTCCTTTTTGTAGTTTCCTATAAAAAGTAAGCCAGCTAACCAAATAAACATCTCTCTAGTTTAATATCCTATAGGACGTTGTTTAAATACCCTTTACGGACGCACTCCTACTCCGCCTTTTTGATTAAAAATACATATCATTTTCATAATTTAGCTTTCATATACTAATTACTCGTTATTATATTTAGTATACTTAAGCAACACCCCCTCTCTCTTATCCTCATTATATATTCTACTCCCATATAATTAAAGCCTAATTTAAATATTTATTTGTTTCACGTGAAACATTTTATTTTTAATATAAAAAAACATCCTCATATTACATCTTTACGTATAATATATGAGAATGTACCTTTTTATATTGAACTATTAAAAGTCTATAATAGATATATTTATAGTTTATTTTTTAGGTATCTTAATAGTGACTTCTATAAATTCATCAAAGTCTTTAGAATCATATTTTGCACTAATACCATATTTATCAAAAACCTGTTTTATTGTATT
This sequence comes from Clostridium algidicarnis, assembly GCF_000703125.1. Lineage (NCBI taxonomy): Bacteria > Bacillati > Bacillota > Clostridia > Eubacteriales > Clostridiaceae > Clostridium > Clostridium algidicarnis. The sequence goes on from NZ_JNLN01000001.1 coordinate 1,028,058, forward strand.
TATGTACACCTTCGGCGAGAATATGCCTTTAATTCTTTTCTTACCATCTTTAGATACAGTATCGCTAGATATTTTTATTAATTCTCTGTTTATTAATTCCTCTGTATCTTTTACGTTTAAAGACTTTTTTATAACTATATTCAATATTTTTTGTTGTAGTTTTTCTGTAGGCAACTTTAATAAAGCTCTAGCATGTCTTTCTGTAAGTTTATTATCTAAAACTATTTCTCTTACATTTTGGGACAGTTTCAAAAGCCTAAGCTTATTTGCAATAGTAGATTGTTTTTTACCTATAACCGAAGCTAATTGTTCTTGAGTATATCCATGTTCCTTTATCAGATTAAAGTATGCCTCAGATTCTTCCATGTAATTTAGGTCTTCTCTTTGCAAGTTTTCTAATAATGCTATAGCTGCAGAATCCCTATCAGAAATATCAACTATTATAACTGGGACTTTAGGAAGACCTAGCTTTTTAGCGGCTCTTAATCTTCTCTCCCCTGCTACTAGCTCATATCTTCCTTCTCTCATCTTTCTTACAGAGAGAGGTTGTATTATACCGTAAGATTCTATAGACTCTGCCAATTCAGTAATAGCATCTTCATCAAAATACTTTCTTGGTTGGTATAAATTGGGTAATATAAGATTAGGTTCGATATACGTTATTTCATTGTGCATATTCCATACCATCCCTTGCTTCTTCCATTTGTTAATAGTTTCTATATTAACAATGAAATTCCTCTTTTATTCCATAAAAATCATACTACAAATTATATCATATTTTTACATATTTATAAATAATTTTTATCCCAAAGGTTTTTTACTCATAATTCCTGAGTTCCTTGGATAAATACTTGGTGTTAAACTTACCTTTTTTATAATTACTAAATTATGATTTAAATCACTATTTTCAATATTTACAGGTATAATCTCTTGCACCTTTCCTCCTAATATAGCTATAGCTCTTTTAGCTCCATTTAACTCTTCTTCGATACTAGGTCCTTTTAATGCTACAAAGTAACCACCTAGCTTAACATAAGGAAGACATAATTCAGACAAGGTACACATATTAGCTACTGCCCTTGATGTTGCTATATCAAATTTTTCTCTATACTTTTCAGATCTTGATAATTCTTCTCCTCGCCCGTGTATTGTAGAAAAATTATTCAAATATAACTTTTCTATTACCTCATCTAAGAATTTAACCCTTTTATTTAATGAATCCAGTAATACAATATTACAGTCCTCTTTCATAATACCAATAGGTATTCCAGGAAATCCAGCTCCAGTTCCCACATCAATTATACTTTTAGCTTCCTTGAATCCTTTAAACTTAAAAGCCTTTATACAATCAATAAAATGTTTTTTAACTATATCATCATCTTCTATTATAGCCGTTAAGTTTATTTTATTGTTCCATTCTTTTAAAATATCTTTATAATTCATAAACTTATTAAACTTTTCTTCATTAAAATCTAAACTTACATCATCTGATGCAGTTTTCATTAAATCATAAAACTCCATATTTACCTCCAAACCAATGTTTTTATATTAACTTTCATGTCTAAGGCTATACTTATGTTCAAGATATATTAATAATACTGACACATCAGCTGGTGAAACACCTGATATTCTTGATGCTTGACCTATACTTATAGGTTTCACAGTATTTAACTTTTGAATTGCTTCTATCCTAAGTCCTTTTATCTCATTATAATCTATATCCTTTGGGATCATTTTAGATTCAAACTTTTTAAATTGATTTACTTGTTCCAATTGCTTTTCTATATAACCTTCATATTTAGACACTATATTTACTTGATCCATAACATCCTTTGGAAGTACAGGTCTTTCCATATCTAGTGGCGCTATTATATAATAATCAAGCTCTGGCCTTTTTATTAACTCATATAAGCTTATAGGTTTTTTCAATTCTGTAGTTCCTAATGTTTCTAAGCATTCACTTATTTCTCTTTTACTTGTTACTTGAATGCTTTTTAATCTATTAAGTTCACTTTCTATTTTATATTTTCGATTTTTATATCGTAAATATCTGTCTTCTTTAACCAAGCCTATTTTATATCCAACTTCTGTAAGCCTTAAATCCGCATTATCCTGTCTTAATAGAAGCCTATATTCCGCTCTTGATGTCATCATCCTATAAGGTTCATTAGTACCTTTTGTAACTAAGTCATCAATTAAGACTCCTATATAACCATCAGATCTAGCTAATATGAGTTGTTCTTCATCTTTTATTTTTAAAACGGCATTTATACCTGCTATTAATCCTTGTGCTGCCGCTTCCTCATATCCAGATGTACCATTTATTTGTCCCGCTCCAAATAACCCATTAACCCTTTTATATTCAAGTGTAGGCTTTAACTCTAGTGGATCTATACAATCATATTCTATAGCATATCCGGTTCTCATTACTTCAACATTTTGAAGTCCCGGTATAGTCTTTAGCATACTAATTTGGATTTCTTCTGGAAGTGAACTAGACATACCTTGAACATACATCTCTTCAGTATCTTCACCTTCTGGTTCAATGAATATTTGATGTTGAAGTTTATCTGGGAACCTCATTATTTTATCTTCTATAGAGGGACAATATCTAGGACCTACTCCCTCTATAGAGCCATTATAAAGAGGTGATCTATCTATGTTTTCTCTAATTACATTATGAGTTTCTTCATTAGTGTAAGTTAAATAGCAAGACATTTGATTTCTAGTTATATTATCACTCATGAATGAAAATGGAACTATGGTGCTATCACCCTTTTGTTCTACAGTTTGAGAAAAGTCTACAGAGTTTTTATTTATACGCGCAGGTGTACCTGTTTTAAATCTTCTAAGATTAAATCCTAGGTTTATCAAAGAATCACTAAGGCTCATAGAAGGTGCAAGTCCATTAGGCCCACTATAATAGTTAACCTCACCAAAGATTACCCTGCCCTTTAAATAAACTCCTGTTGCAAGTATTACAGTTTTAGCTTTAAAATATGCACCGGTTCTTGTTATTACACCAATTACATTTCCATCTTCTACATCTATATGGTTTATTTCAATTTGTTTTATATCTAGATTTTCTTGCATCTCTAAAACATGTTTCATTCTATATTGATATTTAGTTTTATCTGCTTGAACTCTTAAAGAATGAACAGCAGGTCCTTTTGATGTATTTAGCATTCTAGATTGTATAAATGTGTGATCTATATTTATAGCCATTTCTCCACCTAGGGCATCTATTTCTTTTACTAAATGTCCCTTTGCTGTACCCCCAATATTAGGATTACAAGGCATAAGGGCTATACTATCTAAATTCATTGTAGCCATAAGCGTCTTTTTACCCATCCTAGCAGAAGCTAGTGCAGCCTCACAGCCAGCGTGGCCACCCCCTATTACAACTACATCATATTCTCCTCTTAAATATCTCATTTTTCACCTCTACTTTCCTAAACAAAATTCTGAAAAAATCTTGTCTATTATATCCTCTTCTAAAGTTTCACCACTAACTTCACCTAAATTAATCCAAGCACCTCTTATATCTATAGATGCTAAATCTATAGATATACCACTGTTAAGTGTTTCCAATGAAGCTAAGCATTTTTCTTTAGCTCTATATAAAGCCTCTTTGTGTCTAGAGTTGGTTATCATTAAATCTGTGGAATTAATTTCGCCTTTAAAGAAAAGATCTTTTATCTTATTTTTTAATAAATCTATTCCATCACCATTTTTTGCAGATATTTCAATTACATTTTTCATATCCTGAAAATCATATTCTTCTAATTCTCTTTTTAAATCAGACTTATTTAAAATAACTATATATTTCTTATCCTTTATATACTCTAAGATTTCTTTATCATCAGAGTCTAGTTTTCTGCTTAAATCTAACATAAATACTACAAGATCTGCTTCATTAATCTTTTCTTTTGATCTTTCTACACCTATTTTCTCTACTAAATCTTCAGTTTCTCTTATTCCTGCAGTATCAACAACCTTAACAGGGATACCATCTAAGTTAATATATTCTTCTATAACATCTCTTGTTGTACCTGGAACATCTGTTACTATAGATCTTTGTTCCATTAATATAGAATTTAAAAGTGAAGATTTGCCTACATTAGGTTTCCCTATTATAACCATACTAAGACCTTCTCTTATAATTCTTCCTTCATTTGCAGTATCAAGTAACTTATCAATTCTATTTATTATATTATCTAAATCAACTTTTATCTTATCTGAAGTCATTTCTTCTAAATCTTCTTCTGGAAAATCCACAGTAGCCTCAATATGAGCTATAACCCCTAATAATTCATGTCTAATATCTTTTATTTCCCTGGAAATTCTACCTTCACTTTGCATTAATGCTGATTTCATTGATAGGTCAGTTTTTGCTCTTATTAAATCCATCACAGCTTCTGCCTGACTTAAGTCAATTCTACCATTCAAGAACGCTCTTTTAGTAAACTCTCCTGGCTCTGCTATTCTAGCTCCAGCCTTTATAACTTCTTCTAAAACCTTATTTGTAGACATAATGCCACCATGACAATTTATTTCTACAGAATCTTCCGCAGTAAAACTTTTAGGCCCTTTCATATAACTTACAAGTACCTCATCTATCATTTCTTTACTAAACTTATCTATAATCTTTCCATATCTCATTGAATATGGACTTATATCATCAAACTTTCTATTGCCTTTTCCTTCAAATATAGAAGAAACAATAGAAAGAGCCTTATCTCCTGAAACTCTTATAATTGAAATTCCACTTTCACCTACAGCTGTAGCTATAGCAGCTATAGTATCAAAATCTTTCATCTTTAGCCTCCTAAGCCCGAAAATCGGTTATATATATTATATAAATTATACTATAAAATTAATGTATTATTTAATAAATATAATTTTAATTTTATTATATAATTACTTTTATTTTAAATTTTTATCTATATAAATAAAAATTTGATTTCAACTTTTATATGTTTATTTGTATTAATAAAACATTAGAAATTATATCATTTCATACTCTCTTACTCAAGTACTACCATGGTTTTTATTTATAACCTTTCTTTGATTATAAACTATAACTAATAATTTAAAATAAGAGGTTACCCCGTATATTAAAAAAGAAAGCCACCTTAGGCTTTCTTTAAATCTACTACTACTCTTCTATAAGGCTCTTCTCCTTCACTATAAGTATAAATATAAGGATTATCTTGTAGTGCGGAATGTATTATTCTTCTTTCATAAGGATTCATAGGTTCTAATTTAAAGCTTCTTCCAGATCTTCGTACCCTACTGCCGGTTTTATCTGCTAACCGTTTTAGAGTCTCTTCTCTTTTAAACCTATAATTTTCTGTATCTAATACAACCCTTTTATATTCTTCATCATTACCTTTGTTAACAACAAGACTAACTAGATATTGAATAGCATCTAGAGTTTCTCCTCTATATCCTATTACAATTCCCATATTATCTCCAGACAATATAATATTAATAATATTATTCTCTTCTTTTATGTCAACTTCAGCTACAACTCCCATTGCATTTAAAACTTCAGCTAAAAAAGACTTTGCATCATGTACATAATCTTTTTTTAATTTAACTTTGATTTTGGCTGGCTTAACTCCAATAAAGTTAAATAAACCTTTAGTACCCTCTTCTAAAACTTCAACTTCAACTTTATCCTCTGTAACATTTAATTCTTTTAGTGCTTTCTTTAATGCCTCACTTACAGTCTTTCCACTAATTTCGATTGTCTTCATAACCTATTTCACCCACCTTTGATCTCATACCCCTATTTTTATTTATTCTTTTTATTTAAATCTTTATCGGAGTTAATTTCTTTTGCACCTTTACTTGTAGAAATTTCATCATTAGGCTTTTTATCTAAAGCTTTAGTTAAGAAGGTTTGAGCAATTTGTATTAAATTGTTTATAACCCAATATAAAACTAAGGCTGATTTAAGCTTCATACTCATGAATCCTATAAATCCTGCCATAAAAATATTCATTGTTTGCATCTGCTTTGCCTGAGCATCTTGAGGTGCATTATTTGAAATAATTTTACTAGATATAAATTGTGTTAAAAATGATAAAACAGGTAATATGTATAAATGGTCTGGTTGTGATAAGTCTTTTATCCACAAAAATCCCACTCCAGTTATACCTTGTAAATTATTAAAAACATAATACAATCCAAAAAGTATTGGCATTTGTACCAATAAAGGTAAACATCCACTTAAAGGATTTGCCCCATTTTCTTTATATAATTTAGACATTTCTTGCTGTTGTTTTTGAGGATCATTTTTATACTTAGTTTGTAACTTTTTAACTTCTGGTTGTAACTCTTGCATCTTTACTTGAGATCTTGTTTGCTTTATATTTAAAGGTAACAAGATTATTCTTATTATAATTGTAAAGAATATTATGGCTAGGCCATAAGAATAATCTGGATTAGCAGTTATTACCTTTACTAACCCATGAATAAATTCAAAAAATTGAGTTAAATACTGATTTATATACTTCAAATACTAAACCTCCCGACAATATTATTTAACAGGGTCATATCCACCTTTATGAAAAGGATGACACTTAAATATCCTCTTTAAGGACATAAAACCACCTTTTAACGCTCCATATTTTTCTATAGCCTCTAATGCATACTCTGAGCATGTTGGATAAAATCTGCATGATGGAGCTTTCATAGGTGAAATATATTTTCTATAAAGCTTTATTAAAGCAATGAAAAACTTTTTAATCACTTTCCATTAAACCTGCCTTTTTAAAAAGGTTTTTCATGGAGTTTTCTATCTGAAAGTAATCTTTATCCTTTACAGCAACCCTTGCAACAAAAACAAAATCAAATCCTTTTTTTATGTCGCTACAGTTTAATCTATAATTTTCACTTATTAATCTTTTTACTTTACTTCTAGTTACACTTTTTCCTACTTTTTTACTTACAGATATACCTACTCTATTAATAGGCATATTACCCTTATCTTTATTATAATAATTTTTATATACATATAAAACTAATAATTCATTAGCAAAAGACTTTCCTCGTCTATACACTCTTCTAAACTCAACATTTTTTCTCAGCTTTTCGACTTTCATGCCAAAACATTACTCCTTTTTTTCCTGCAATTGCAGAAAAAGGCCACTAAAGCGGCCCTTATGCTGACAATTTTGCTCTACCTTTTTGTCTTCTTCTTTGAAGAACTTTTCTTCCAGATAAAGTTCTCATTCTTTTTCTAAAACCATGTTCTCTTTTTCTTTGTCTTTTTTTAGGTTGGTATGTCATTAACATTCTAACTACACCCCCTTCATCTATTCTTATGTATAATAAGGTATTTGTTATCATACTCATATACATTATAGTTTTACCCTATAATTATATAGTGAGCATAATTTAATGTCAAGAAGACAAATGAAATTTAACCTATATATATATATGTAATTTTTGTTGATAAAGTTATCAACAATTTTTTTTTGTGGATAAGTTATTGAATGTTATCAAATTTTTATGATATTATAGAGAAGAATTGTTAATACTATTTGATACTTTCAAAGTTATCCACAGTTGTTGATAACTTTGTGCATAACTTATTTGATTCTTCTTGTATCTTATATTATAATCAATATTTCAGCATACAATTCACTATTATATATGCTGTTAATTATGTTTATATGTTTTTTTTACACTGTTGATAACTTTAAACATATAAAATATACTAACAAAGTTATAAACATGTGAATACTTTTAGTAACAATGGCTATTATTTTAAATAGCTGTTTATAAATATGTTTATACATTGTTTAAACTTTAATATAATTTCTATAATAAAATTTTTATAATTTGACTGGAGGATACGAAATGAACGCCCAACTTAAAGAAATGTGGGAAAAAACCTTAAATATCCTAAAAGGCGAACTTTCAGAAGTTAGTTTCAATACATGGATAAAAAGTGCTGAACCTATGGCTATGGATGATAAAACAGTGAAATTTGGTGTTCCTAATGATTTTACTAGGGAAATACTAGAATCTAGATATAAGGACCTCATAATGAATGGTATAAAATTAATAACTTCTAAAAAATATAATATAGAATTTTGTATATTATCAGAAGATCAAGTAGAAGAAGAAGCTGTTAAAGAATCTGTTCAAATAAATACAAAAGGTTCAGTAATACCAAATGATGAAATGACAGCTATTTTAAATCCTAAATACACTTTTGATTCCTTTGTAATTGGAAATAGCAATAGGTTTGCCCATGCAGCATCACTTGCTGTAGCAGAATCTCCAGCAAAAGCTTATAATCCCTTATTTATATATGGTGGCGTAGGGCTTGGAAAAACCCATCTTATGCATGCCATAGGACACTATGTTCTTAAAAATAATCCAAATACAAAAGTAGTTTATGTATCTTCTGAAAAATTTACTAATGAACTTATTAACTCTATTAAAGACGATAAGAATGTAGAATTCAGAAATAAATATAGAAATGTAGATGTGCTTTTAATAGATGATATACAGTTTATAGCAGGTAAAGAAAGAACTCAAGAAGAATTTTTCCATACATTTAATGCATTACATGAAGCTAATAAACAAATTATATTATCTAGCGATAGACCACCAAAAGAGATTCCTACCTTAGAAGATAGGTTAAGATCAAGATTTGAATGGGGACTTATAGCTGATATACAAGCTCCAGATTTTGAAACTAGAATAGCTATTCTAAAAAAGAAGGCTGATGTTGAAAACCTTAATGTACCAAATGAAGTTTTAGTCTATACTGCAACAAAAATTAAATCTAATATAAGAGAACTTGAGGGTGCCCTTATAAGAATAGTAGCTTACTCATCTTTAACCAATAGTGAGATCACTTTAGAACTAGCTACAGAAGCTTTAAAAGACATAATATCTAATAAAGATTCAAAAAACATCACAATAGCAAATATTCAAGATATAGTTTCAAGCTATTATAATCTTAGGATAGAAGACTTTAAATCTCAGCGTAGAACAAGGAATGTATCATATCCTAGACAAATTGCTATGTACTTATCTAGAAAGCTTACAGATATGTCCCTTCCTAAAATTGGGGAAGAATTTGGTGGACGAGATCATACAACTGTAATTCATGCCTATGAAAAAATTTCAACAGGATTAAAAACTGATGAATCATTGCAAAACGTTGTAAATGACCTAACCAAGAAGATTACACAAAAATAATAACAATCTGTACATAATAACTATTGCATAACCTGTGGATACATTTTAAAAACTAAATATAATCTAACAATGTGGATAAGTCTAGCTATGCAGCACTTACTTATCCACAGTTATTTTTACATAATTTTTGTCCTATCACAGGGCTTAAAGCACTTACTAACAAATCCACAGCCCCTACTACTACTATTACTATATTTATCTATAATATATCTATATCTATTCTATTTTTAATAAAACTTTGTTAACAAATTAAGGAGGACTCACTATGAAATTTATATGTGAAAAAAATAATCTACAAGAAGCTATATCAATAGTTCAAAAAGCTGTTACAGGAAGATCTCCAATGCCAATACTAGAAGGAATATTTTTAGATGCCAGTGATGATGAATTAAAATTTATAGGTTCAGATATAGATTTAAGTATAGAAACAACAATTAAAGCAAGTGTTATTGAACCTGGAAGGGTAGTTATTAATTCAAAAATATTTGGAGAAATAATAAGAAAGTTACCAAATGACGAGGTTTCTATAGAAACAGCAGAAAATGATTCAATCATAATAACTTGTCAAAATTCTATATTTAATATCACCCACTTAGAAGCTAATGACTTCCCCATGGTACCAAGTATCAATGAGGATTTAGTATTTGGTATACCTCAAGGTATTTTAAAAAATATGATACGAGGCACAAGTTTTGCTGTAGCTGTAGATGAAACAAGACCAATACTTACAGGAATATTATTTGAAATTAATGATAAGATGTTAAACATGGTAGCTCTTGATGGATATAGACTTGCATTTAGGAATGAATTTATAGATAATGAAAATTCTATAAATGCTGTAATTCCAGGAAAAACTTTAAATGAAGTTGTAAGGATATTAGAAGACAGCAATGAAAATGTTGATATAACATTTACAACAAACCATATTCTTTTCAACCTAGGAAAAACTAAGATAATATCAAGACTTTTAGAAGGGGAATTTATTAAATACAATTCTATAATTCCTCAAGAATTTAATTTAAAAGTTACTGTGGATAAACATAAATTACAAAGTAGTATCGAAAGAGCTTCACTTATGGTTAAAGAAGGAAATGCGAATTTAATAAAATTAGATATACAAGATGAGTCCATGGTAATAACATCTAATTCTCAATTGGGAAAGGTAAGAGAAGAGATCTCAATAAATCTGCAAGGAAGCCCTATTCAAATTGCATTTAATTCAAGATACCTTTTAGATGTTTTAAAAATTATGGAAGAAGACGAAGTTGTTATGGAATTTTCAAGCAGTGTAAGTCCTTGTATAATAAAAAATAAAAATAAACTTAACTGCAAATATCTTGTACTGCCTGTAAGATTAGTAAAATAATAATTTAAGTTGTATTAATAATTATAAATAAGGGCAATAATGTAAATAGGAGAGATGAATAATGGAAGAAGTAAAAATAACAACTGAATATATAAAACTTGATTCTTTTTTAAAGTGGTGTGGAGCTGCATCTTTAGGTTCAGAAGCTAAATTTTACGTGCTAGAAGGCCTGGTTAAAGTAAATGGTGAAATTGCTACACAAAGAGGAAAGAAGCTAAGAATAGGAGATAAAGTAGAATTTAAAGACAATATATATAAACTAATTTAAATAAATTATTTTATTCATTATTATTTAACAATAATATGATATAATTTTATAAGGTGTTTAATATGTATATAAAATATTTACAACTTTACAATTATAGAAATTACGATTATTTAAACTTAGAGCTTGGTCCAAATGCAAATGTTTTTATAGGAGACAACGCTCAAGGGAAGACTAATATTTTAGAATCCATATACTACTGTGGATTTGGAAAGTCTCATAGGACAAATAAAGATAAGGAACTTATTAAGTGGAATGAAGAAAAATCGTCTATAAGTATTTATATATCAAAAAAAAGATTGGATAAAAAGATTGATATAAATATATTAAGGAATGGGAAAAAGGGAATAACAATAAATTCCATAAAAATAAAAAAAATATCAGATCTTATAGGTAGTTTTAATGTTGTTATGTTTTCTCCAGAAGATTTAAGGATAATAAAAGAATCTCCAGGAGTTAGGCGTAGATTCATTGATATGGAACTATGCCAAATAGACAAAAAGTATTACTACAGCTTAGTTCAATACAATAAAGTTCTTCAAGAAAGAAACGTCTTGCTAAAAAATAGAAATTTAGATAAATCTATGTTGGACATATATGATATTCAGTTAGCTAACTTTGGAAAGTATATATTTAATAAAAGATGTGAGTATGTAGATAAGCTTAATCAATATGGTAGTGAAATACATAAAGATATAACGTCAAACAAAGAAAATATATATTTTAAATACATATCAGCTGTTAAAAATAAAGATGATATAGAAAAACAATTATTAAATTTACTAAAAGAGTATAGGCAAAAGGATATAGAACGAGGAACTACAAGCATTGGTATTCATAGAGATGATTTGTCAATTTACATAAATAAAATTGAAGTTAAAAACTATGGTTCACAGGGACAACAAAGGACAGCGGTTTTAACTATGAAGTTCTCCTCTTTAAGCATATTAAGAGACTTAACAGGTGAAGCTCCAGTTTTATTACTAGATGATGTTCTATCTGAATTAGATTTTAATAGAAAGAGATATATATTAAAATCTATTAAGGATGTCCAAACAATAATAACCTGCACCGGTGTAGACCAAATTGAAGAATATTTAAGTAAAGACGCTAAAATATTTAAGGTTATAGATGGAAATATAATTTCATAGAGGAGGAGTCTTCATGTTTCTTCACTTAGGAGAAAATGTAGTAGTACCCATAAAGGATATAATAGGTATATTTGATATGGAAACTAGTATGGATAGTTCTGATACTAGACAATTTTTAAGAATGGCAGAAGAAGATGGATTTATAGAGCGAGTAACGAAAGAAGCGCCTAAGTCTTTTGTTATTGCAGAAGTTGAAAAGAAGAGTAAAATATTCTTTTCACCTATATCTTCAGCAACATTAACTAAAAGAGTTGATATAGAATATTATTTGAAATAATTTAATATTTAAATTATATTCTATTCCACATTGCCACTTAATAGCATAATAAGCAATGTTAAGTGGCAATTAATCGTGGAATAAAACATTTATAAAGCTAAAATTATTTATAATAAAGTAGGAGGAATTGCGAGTTGGAAGATAACAATAATATTTATGAAGCTAGTCAAATCCAAGTCCTCGAAGGGTTGGAAGCTGTACGAAAAAGGCCAGGTATGTATATTGGTAGCACTAGTGTACGAGGTCTTCATCATTTAGTATATGAGATAGTGGATAATAGTATTGATGAAGCATTGGCAGGATATTGCACACATATAGAAATTGTAATAAATGAAGATAATTCAGTAACTGTATCAGACGATGGAAGAGGTATGCCAGTAGGTATGCATCCTAAAATGGGAAAACCTGCAGTAGAAGTTATAATGACAATACTTCATGCAGGCGGTAAGTTTGGTGGTGGAGGCTATAAGGTATCAGGGGGTCTTCATGGAGTAGGAGCTTCTGTTGTTAATGCTTTGTCTGAAGTATGTGAAGTTACAGTTAAAAGAGAAGGCTTTATATGGAAACAATCTTTTGGAAGAGGTCTTGCTAAGAGTCCTTTAGAAAAGATTGGTGAAACAGAAGAAACCGGAACCATGGTATATTTTAAGCCTGACCCTTTAATATTTGAGGAGATAGACTTTGATTTTGATATCTTATCTAAAAGACTTAGAGAGGTAGCATTCTTAAATAAAGGTATAAAGATATCATTTGAAGATAAACGTGTTGATAAAAAAGATCAATATCAATATGAGGGAGGAATAAAGTCCTTTGTATCTTATTTAAATAGAAATAAACAAGCTTTACATCCGGAACCTATATATGTGGAGGGTGTTAAAGATGATTATATGGTTGAAATAGCACTTCAATACAATGATGGTTATACAGAAAACATATTTTCCTTTGCTAATAATATAGATACAGTTGAAGGGGGTACCCATCTCATAGGATTTAAATCTGCGCTTACAAGAGTATTTAACGATTATGCAAGAAAGTTTGGGTTATTAAAAGAGGCTGATAAGAATTTGTCTGGAGATGATATAAGAGAGGGGCTTACTGCTGTAGTTTCAGTGAAACTTACAGATCCTCAATTTGAAGGACAAACAAAGACAAAGCTTGGAAATAGTGAAGTAAGAGGTATAGTAGATAATATAATGGGTGAAGGTGTAAGCACCTATTTAGAAGAAAATCCTTTAGTAGGTAAGATTGTTATAGAAAAGGGGCTTTTAGCAGCAAGAGCAAGAGAAGCCGCTAGAAAAGCAAGAGAACTTACAAGAAAATCTGTACTAGAAAGAACTTCTCTTCCAGGAAAGCTTGCAGATTGCTCTTCAAAAGATCCATTAGAATGTGAAATATATATAGTCGAAGGAGATTCTGCGGGAGGATCAGCAAAGCAAGGAAGGAATAGAAGATTTCAAGCCATCTTACCATTAAGAGGTAAGATACTGAATGTTGAAAAACAAAGATTAGACAAAATATTAAATTCTGAAAGTATAAGGTCAATGATAACTGCATTTGGAGCAGGTATTGGTGATGAATTTGATTTAGAAAAGAGAAGATATAATAGAATAATAATAATGACGGATGCCGATGTAGATGGAGCTCATATAAGGACTTTATTATTAACATTTTTTTATAGATATATGAGAGGACTTGTTGATGAAGGTCATGTATATATAGCTCAACCACCTTTATTTAAAGTTACAAAGCAGAAAAAGGATTATTATGCTTATACGGATAAAGAATTAAATGATATATTAGAGGAATTAGGTGGAAAAGACAATAGTATTGCAATACAAAGGTATAAAGGACTCGGAGAAATGAATGCTGAACAGCTTTGGGATACAACCATGGATCCTGAGAAAAGAATACTTCTTAAAGCTACTGTAGATGATGCCATGGCAGCAGATGAGATATTTACTATACTTATGGGAGATAAAGTAGAACCACGTAGAGAATTTATTCAAGAAAATGCAAAAAAAGTTATGAATTTAGATATATAGTGCATAGATGAGGTGAAATATATGAACAATAATGAAGGAAAAGTTATACCGGTTGATATTGAAAGTGAAATGAAGAAATGTTATATAGACTATGCCATGAGCGTTATCGTAGGTAGAGCACTTCCAGACGTAAGAGATGGTCTAAAGCCTGTCCATAGAAGAATTTTATTTTCTATGCATGAGTTGGGGTTAGCTCCAGAAAAGGGATATAGAAAATGTGCTAGAATAGTCGGTGACGTACTAGGTAAGTATCATCCACACGGAGATTCTTCTGTTTATGATGCTTTAGTAAGAATGGCTCAAGATTTTTCTATAAGATATATATTAGTAAATGGCCATGGAAACTTTGGTTCTGTAGACGGTGATTCAGCTGCCGCTATGAGGTATACAGAAGCAAAAATGAGTAAGATTTCTGCAGAAATGATAAGGGATATAAATAAAGATACTGTAGACTTTATACCTAACTTTGATGGAGAAGAAAGTGAACCATCAGTATTGCCTTCAAGATTTCCAAATCTCTTGGTAAATGGATCATCAGGTATTGCTGTTGGTATGGCTACAAACATACCTCCACATAATTTAGGAGAAGTAATAGATGGAGTCATAATGCTTATAGAAGAACCAGATTCTAACATTATGGAACTAATGACTGTAATAAAAGGACCAGACTTTCCAACAGCAGGTACCATAATGGGTGAGGCTGGAATTAGATCAGCCTATGAAACAGGAAGAGGAAAGATTCTAGTTAGAGCTAAGGCAGATATTTTAGAAGAACATGGAAGAAATAGAATAATAGTAACAGAGATTCCATATCAGGTTAATAAGTCTAAGCTTATAGAAAACATAGCAGAGCTTGTTAAGGATAAAAAGATAAATGGAATACATGACTTAAGAGATGAGTCAGATAGAGATGGTATGAGAATTGTAATAGAGCTTAAAAGAGATGCAAATCCAGAAGTAGTTTTAAATCTATTATATAAACATACCAAAATGGAAGATACCTTTGGTGTAATAATGTTAGCATTAGTAGATAATCAGCCACAGGTACTAAATCTAAAGGAAATATTAGTTCATTATTTAAATTTCCAAAAGGAAGTCGTAAGAAGAAGAACTGAGTTTGAATTACAAAAGGCTGAAGATAGGGCTCATATACTAGAAGGATTGAAGATTGCCTTAGATAATATAGATGAAGTTATAAAGATTCTAAGAGGATCCAAAACTGCTGATATAGCAAAAGTTACTCTTATAGAAAGATTTGACTTTTCTGATAAGCAAGCGCAAGCTATTTTAGAAATGAGACTTAGAAGACTTACAGGTCTTGAAAGAGATAAAATAGAACAAGAATTAAGTGAACTTATGATTTTAATCGAAAGCTTAAAGGATATATTACAAAATGAAGAATTATTATTAGATTTAATAAAAGAAGAGCTTTTAGAAATTAAGAATAAGTTTGGAGATAAGAGAAGAACTTCAATTGAACAAGGTGTTGGTGATATATCACTTGAAGATCTTATTCAAGAGCAAGAAGTTGTTATAACATTAACTCATGGAGGATATATAAAGAGGATATTAGCAGATACCTATTCTTCACAAAGAAGAGGTGGTAAGGGAATACAAGCAATGTCAACTAAAGAAGATGACTTTGTAGAAAATGTATTTATAGCTTCTACTCATAGTGATTTATTATTCTTTACAAACCGAGGAAAGGTTTATAAACTTAGAGCTTATGAAATACCTGATGCAGGAAGAACTGCAAAGGGAACAAACTTAATAAATATAATACCTATAACACCAGGTGAAAAGATAGAGGCTGTTCTTGCAATAAAAGATAATAAATTAGATGGTAACTTAGTTATGGTAACAAGAAAAGGAGTAATAAAGAAGACTCCTCTTAAAGGATTCATTAATATAAGAAGAAATGGTATGAATGCTATAACCTTAAGAGAAGGAGATGAGCTTCTAAAAGTTAAGCTTACCTATGGTGATGCAGAAATTATTATTGTTACTAACTATGGATATGCAATTAGAATAAGTGAAAAAGATGTAAGGGCTATGGGCAGAAATGCAGCAGGTGTTAAAGCACTTACATTAAGAGAAGATGATAAAGTTGTATCTATAGATATAATAGTTCCAGATGAGGACCTTTTAATAGTAAGTGAAAATGGATTTGGTAAAAGAACGAACATATCTAAATACCAACTACAAAAAAGAGGCGGAAAAGGAGTTAAGACCTACAAGAGAAATAAAAAAACAGGAAATGTTGTAGGCGCTAGGATTTGTAATGAAGAGGATGAGCTTATGCTTGTTAATAGTAGTGGGGTAGCTATAAGAATAAATGTAGATGGCGTAGCTCAAACAGGAAGAAATACTAGTGGTGTAACGCTTATGAAAACTAAAGGTGAAGAACAAGTAGTTGCTATTGCTAAGATAAAAAGTTCAGAGGATAATGAAAGTATAGATGGTGATATAATTATTATTGAAGATAATGAACAAAAAGATGAACCAGAGATATCATCTGAAGTAATAGATGACGAAGAATAATACATTAACACAGTTTTAGTACAATAAAAGCATGTTCTATAAACTTATAGAATGTGCTTTTATTAATTATATTAATAAATTCAATGAACACGATGCCAAGTGTATCAATATAAAGAAATAGAAGGAATACATAGGTATAATTACTATAAAGGATCTAATTTATTTTAATAGTGTATAAGAGCAATATCATATGTTGATATAGATGTTATTCTATAAAAGTTCCTTAGCGGAAAAGAAAAACAATTACTTATCGCAAGGACATAAGTTTTAAAAGTTAAAAACAATAATGAAAAAAATTGTTGACAACTTAAAAAACACATGATATACTTACAAAGTACTTCAACACAGAAGTACATGATCTTTGAAAATTGAACAGAAAAGATATATAAAGACCAGCAATTCTTTTGAATTATGTAATTGAGTAGATTAAACTTACTTAGAGAATTCAGATTCAGATATTCTGAAAATGGAAACTCACTCAGCTAAGCTGAGGAGTAAAAGTCTATACCAAATCCTAGATTTGGAATATACTTTTAAATTGAGAGTTTGATCCTGGCTCAGGACGAACGCTGGCGGCGTGCTTAACACATGCAAGTCGAGCGAAGTTATTCCTTCGGGGATAACTTAGCGGCGGACGGGTGAGTAACACGTGGGTAACCTGCCTCATAGAGGGGGATAGCCTTCCGAAAGGAAGATTAATACCCCATAACATAGCATTATCGCATGATAAAGTTATTAAAGGAGTGATCCGCTATGAGATGGACCCGCGGCGCATTAGCTAGTTGGTGAGGTAACGGCTCACCAAGGCCACGATGCGTAGCCGACCTGAGAGGGTGATCGGCCACATTGGGACTGAGACACGGCCCAGACTCCTACGGGAGGCAGCAGTGGGGAATATTGCACAATGGGCGAAAGCCTGATGCAGCAACGCCGCGTGAGTGATGAAGGCCTTCGGGTCGTAAAGCTCTGTCTTCGGGGACGATAATGACGGTACCCGAGGAGGAAGCCACGGCTAACTACGTGCCAGCAGCCGCGGTAATACGTAGGTGGCAAGCGTTGTCCGGATTTACTGGGCGTAAAGGGAGCGTAGGCGGATACTTAAGTGGGATGTGAAATACCCGGGCTCAACCCGGGTGCTGCATTCCAAACTGGGTATCTAGAGTGTGGGAGAGGAAAGTGGAATTCCTAGTGTAGCGGTGAAATGCGTAGAGATTAGGAAGAACACCAGTGGCGAAGGCGACTTTCTGGACCATAACTGACGCTGAGGCTCGAAAGCGTGGGGAGCAAACAGGATTAGATACCCTGGTAGTCCACGCCGTAAACGATGGATACTAGGTGTGGGGGATACCAATCCTCCGTGCCGTCGTTAACACACTAAGTATCCCGCCTGGGGAGTACGATCGCAAGATTAAAACTCAAAGGAATTGACGGGGGCCCGCACAAGCAGCGGAGCATGTGGTTTAATTCGAAGCAACGCGAAGAACCTTACCTAGACTTGACATCTCCTGAATTACCTGTAATTAGGGAAGCCCTTCGGGGCAGGAAGACAGGTGGTGCATGGTTGTCGTCAGCTCGTGTCGTGAGATGTTGGGTTAAGTCCCGCAACGAGCGCAACCCTTATTGTTAGTTGCTACCATTTAGTTGAGCACTCTAGCGAGACTGCCTGGGTTAACCAGGAGGAAGGTGGGGATGACGTCAAATCATCATGCCCCTTATGTCTAGGGCTACACACGTGCTACAATGGCGAGTACAACGAGATGCAATATCGTGAGGTGGAGCAAAACTCAAAAAACTCGTCCCAGTTCGGATTGTAGGCTGAAACTCGCCTACATGAAGCCGGAGTTGCTAGTAATCGCGAATCAGAATGTCGCGGTGAATACGTTCCCGGGCCTTGTACACACCGCCCGTCACACCATGAGAGTTGGCAATACCCGAAGTCCGTGCGCTAACGCGTAAGCGAGGCAGCGGCCGAAGGTAGGGTCAGCGATTGGGGTGAAGTCGTAACAAGGTAGCCGTAGGAGAACCTGCGGCTGGATCACCTCCTTTCTATGGAGAACTGTATTAAGATTATAGCTCGTCTATAACTCTTAGTACTAGCTGGAATTTATCTTTCTGTTCAATTTTGAAAGATCAAGTATCTTTCAAAATCAAACCTTTTAGTTTAACTAAGAGGTGACCACTACCAAAATTTTTTTGAGTTTTGGATGTGAATTTGTTCTTTGAAAACTGCATATGGTTTAAAAGCAAAGTAAAACTTTAAAAAGAAAAATCTTTTGTAAGATTGAAATGATAACTCATTGATTATTTACTAAGCTTTAATTGTATTTTAATATGATTAAACTTTTAAAAACTCTCTGAGTGAAGTTAGAACCGAGTAATACGAGGAAACAAGACGGGAGGAGCGGAATTTACTTACTGTAAATGAGCACCGCACCGGCGAAGTTGACGAAGTAGTACGAAGGTTATAACGAACGAAGGTCAAGCTACAAAGGGCACATGGCGAATGCCTTGGCATCAAGAGCCGACGAAGGACGCGATAAGCTGCGATAAGCTTCGGGTAGCCGCAAATAGGCTGTGAACCGAAGATTTCCGAATGAGGAAACTCACATGGGTAAACCCCATGTATTGTATACTGAATAAATAGGTATATAAGGGTACACCCAGGGAACTGAAACATCTAAGTACCTGGAGGAAGAGAAAGAAAATTCGATTTCCTAAGTAGCGGCGAGCGAAAGGGAAAGAGCCCAAACCAGAAATTTATTTCTGGGGTTGTGGACAGATCATTAATATGGCGGTATTTTAGTCGAATACAACTGGAAAGTTGAGCCACAGCGTGTAATAGCCACGTAGACGAAAGAAGAAGGCCTAAGATCTGATCCAGAGTACCACGAGACACGTGAAACCTTGTGGGAAGCAGGGAGGACCACCTCCCAAGGCTAAATACTACTTGATGACCGATAGTGAAGAAGTACCGTGAGGGAAAGGTGAAAAGAACCCCGGAAGGGGAGTGAAATAGAACCTGAAACCGTGTGCCTACAACCGGTCAAAGCACCTTATGTGTGTGATGACGTGCTTTTTGTAGAACGAGCCAACGAGTTACGATATGTAGCGAGGTTAAGTACTTAAGGTACGGAGCCGAAGGGAAACCGAGTCTTAATAGGGCAAATAGTTGCATGTCGTAGACCCGAAACCGGGTGACCTATCCATGGCCAGGTTGAAGCAGAAGTAAAATTCTGTGGAGGACCGAACCAAATTGGTGTTGAAAAACCATGGGATGAGCTGTGGATAGCGGAGAAATTCCAATCGAACCCGGAGATAGCTGGTTCTCCTCGAAATAGCTTTAGGGCTAGCGTCGGATATGAGTAGTGGAGGTAGAGCACTGAATGGGCTAGGGGCCGTATAGGTTACCAAACTCTATCAAACTCCGAATGCCACATACTATTAGTCCGGCAGTCAGACTGCGAGTGATAAGGCCCGTAGTCAAAAGGGAAACAGCCCAGACCATCAGCTAAGGTCCCAAAGTATAGATTAAGTGGAAAAGGATGTGGGATTTCAAAGACAACTAGGATGTTGGCTTAGAAGCAGCCACTCATTAAAAGAGTGCGTAATAGCTCACTAGTCGAGAGATCCCGCGCCGAAGATGTTCGGGGCTAAAATCTATCACCGAAGCTATGGGTGTACATTTATGTACGCGGTAGAGGAGCGTCCTGTACTGGCTGAAGTCGTACCGAAAGGAGCGGTGGACGGTACAGGAGTGAGAATGTTGGCATAAGTAGCGAGAACTAGGTGAGAATCCTAGTGGTCGAAAATCTAAGGTTTCCTGGGGAAGGTTCGTCCGCCCAGGGTTAGTCGGGACCTAAGCCGAGGCCGAAAGGCGTAGGCGATGGACAATCGGTTGATATTCCGATACCACTATGTAGCGTTATTACCAATGGGGTGACGCAGGAGGATAAGATGTGCTAGCTATTGGATGCTAGTCTAAGCACTTAGGGAGTCTGGATAGGAAAATCCGTTCAGACAATTCTGAGGTGTGATGGGGAAGGTCATTTTGACCGAAGTATCTGATTCCACGCTGCCAAGAAAAGCCTCTAGGGAGCAAAATAGTGCCCGTACCGCAAACCGACACAGGTAGATGAGGAGAGAATCCTAAGACCATCGGAAGAATTGCAGTTAAGGAACTCGGCAAATTGACCCCGTAACTTCGGGAGAAGGGGTGCCTACGCAAGTAGGCCGCAGAGAATAGGCCCAAGCAACTGTTTAGCAAAAACACAGGTCTCTGCTAAAGCGAAAGCTGAAGTATAGGGGCTGACGCCTGCCCGGTGCTGGAAGGTTAAGGGGAATGCTTAGCGTAAGCGAAGGTATGAACTTAAGCCCCAGTAAACGGCGGCCGTAACTATAACGGTCCTAAGGTAGCGAAATTCCTTGTCAGGTAAGTTCTGACCCGCACGAATGGCGTAATGACTTGGGCACTGTCTCAACTGCAAATCCGGCGAAATTGTAGTGCCAGTGAAGATGCTGGCTACCCGCGATTGGACGGAAAGACCCCGTAGAGCTTTACTGTAGCTTAGCATTGAATTTCGGTATTGTCTGTACAGGATAGGTGGGAGACTGAGAAACTGGGGCGTCAGCTTCAGTGGAGTCACCCTTGGGATACCACCCTGACAGTACTGAGGTTCTAACGGATACCCATGAAACTGGGTGCCGGACATTGTTAGGTGGGCAGTTTGACTGGGGCGGTCGCCTCCTAAAAAGTAACGGAGGCGCCCAAAGGTTCCCTCAGAACGGTCGGAAATCGTTCGAAGAGTGCAAAGGCAGAAGGGAGCCTGACTGCGACACCTACAAGTGGAGCAGGGACGAAAGTCGGGCTTAGTGATCCGGTGGTACCTCGTGGGAGGGCCATCGCTCAACGGATAAAAGCTACCTCGGGGATAACAGGCTGATCTCCCCCAAGAGTCCACATCGACGGGGAGGTTTGGCACCTCGATGTCGGCTCGTCGCATCCTGGGGCTGAAGTAGGTCCCAAGGGTTGGGCTGTTCGCCCATTAAAGCGGCACGCGAGCTGGGTTCAGAACGTCGTGAGACAGTTCGGTCCCTATCCGTCGCGGGCGTAGGAAATTTGAGAGGAGCTGTCCCTAGTACGAGAGGACCGGGATGGACTGACCTCTGGTGTACCAGTTGTCACGCCAGTGGCATTGCTGGGTAGCTATGTCGGGACGGGATAAACGCTGAAAGCATCTAAGCGTGAAGCCCACCTCAAGATTAGATTTCCCATAGCGTAAGCTAGTAAGACCCCTTGAAGAACACGAGGTTGATAGGTCAGAGGTGTAAGTGCAGTAATGTATTAAGCTGACTGATACTAATAGGTCGAGGGCTTGACCAAATATTTTAAACCATATGCAGTTTTGAAAGAATAATTTCTTTCAAAACTATTGACAAAAGATTTTATTTGTAATAAAATAAGTTTTGTTGATAAATAAATATAAGTTTTTTAATATTTATATTTACTTATCCGGTGATTATGGCTTAGTGGTAACACCCCTTCCCATTCCGAACAGGATGGTTAAGCACTAAAGCGCTGATGGTACTACAAGGGAGGCCTTGTGGGAGAGTAAGTCGTCGCCGGGTGAAAACAAGGATCTTTAGCTCAGTTGGTTAGAGCAACCGGCTCATAACCGGTAGGTCCGGGGTTCGAGTCCCTGAAGGTCCACCAAACCTGGGGGTATAGCTCAGTTGGGAGAGCACCTGCCTTGCACGCAGGGGGTCAAGAGTTCGAGTCTCTTTATCTCCACCAAAAAGTCATGAACTTTAGTTCATGACTTTTTATTTTGTTTAAAAATAAAAAATGTAATATAAAAAATTCACTTAAAGTATATGTTTACAGAATATTAATTATGAATAAAGCTATAGTTATATTAGAATGTAAGATGGAAGGGATTGTGGATATAATTTATAGAATCAAACAATTTTTGTGGTATATAATATCTCCATTTAAACCAATAGACTATAACTTTTTAAAAAGTTATTTAGATAAAGAAGAGGTGAAGTTATTTAGTAGTTTAAAATCAGGAGAGAAACAACATTGCATAAGGGTTGCAAAGGCATCTTTACAATACATAAATAATGAAGAATCTAGTGAGATATGTAGTTCATTAGACAAGGCTTGGTTTATGAAAGTTTGCCTACTACATGATATAGGAAAGAAATTTGGAAGTCTATCTATTATAGATAAATCTTTACTAGTTATAATAAACAAACTATTTAAGGATAAGATGAATAAATATATGAATGTTAAGAAGATAGATGTATATTATAATCATCCTATAAAAGGATATGAATATCTAAAACAACTAAATAAATATGATGAAAGATTTTTATATGTAATTAAAAATCATCATAATTACAAGATTAAGGGAGATGAAATGCTAAATATATTAGTACATTTTGATAACTTAAATTAAAAGAGGTGATATTTTGAATTCAAAGGATAGAAGACAATCAATTGAAAAAAATTTGTTAGAAGCAAATAATGCAAAAAAGGGGAGCGAACTTGCAGTAACATTTGGTGTTACAAGACAAGTTATAGTTAAGGATGTAGCATTACTAAGAGCTAGTGGTATTAATATAATAGCTACACCTGAAGGTTACATCATTCCTAAGATTCAGGTGGATTCTATTAGAAGAGTTATAGTGTTATCTCATACCAAAGATGAAATCGAAGAAGAGTTAAAAATTATAGTAAGGTTTGGTGGTGTAATAGAAGATGTAATAGTGGAACATCCCCTTTATGGTGAAATCAAAGCTATGCTTATGATAAAAACCTATGAAGACATAAAGAACTTTTTAAGTAGATTCAATTCATCTAATGCACAGCCATTATCAACACTTACATTTGGTGTGCATATACATACAATAACAGCAGAAAGTATTGAGATAATGGATAAGATAATGAGTGAGCTTAGGCATAGAGGGTTTTTAATATTAGATTAGAATAAGCTAAATTAGCTGTAAGAAAGGAGCAATATAATGAAAAGGAAGCATAAAATAATATTACCAATATTAATTTTAATTATTTTAATATTTGGTTTTATGGATGGCATAGTTAACTTTATTATTAATATAAAGTGGTTTAAAGAAGTAGGATATCTTTCAGTATATTTCAAAAAGATAACTGCTACATTAAAATTAATGGTGCCTATATTTTTAGTATGTTTTATAGGTATAATAGTATATTATAGAAGTCTTAGAAAAGGTTTTATCAAAAATAAAAACATATCTCAAACAGATAAAAAAGCTACAAAGAAAGAAAATATAATTTTTTATAGCTTAAATATAATATTGTCATTTTTAATATCTTATATAACAGCTTCTAATTACTGGTATAGGATTGTTCAATTCAACAATTCCGTTGATTTTAATGTAAAGGATCCTTTGTTCAATAAGGATGTCTCTTTTTACATGTTCAAACTTCCACTTATTCAATCATTATTCAATGCTATGATGGCATTTTTAATAGTACTTTTAATTGTAACTTTTGTAGTTTATATAATTATGAGCACAAAAGATGGTGTTTATACTAAAAATTTTAAAAGACCTTTTTCAAAGGTTAAATTTATTAAAAGTGATATAACAAATTATGCAGGGAAGCAACTAGCAGTACTTTCAAGTATGTTTCTTATAATGATAGGTATATTTTATATTTTAAAGTCTTATTATTTAGTATATAGTTCAAAAGGTGTAGGTTTTGGAGCTAGTTTTACAGATGCTAGAGTTAGCCTGTACTTTTATCGAGCTATATCTGGAATAGCTATAGTATCTTCTATAGTTATTTTTGTAAGCATCATTAAGGGTAAGATAAAGCCTATAGTGATATCATTGATAGCTATGGCTGTAGTTATAATATTAGAAGGACTAACATCTACTCTAGTGCAACAATTTATGGTTAAATCAAACGAACTTGAATTTGAGAGACCGTATATTAAACAAAATATTGACTTTACACGAAAAGCATTTAATATAGATGATATTAAAGAGAGTATATTTGATGTAAAGGATGATCTCACTAAAGAAGATATAGATAAAAATAAAGATATTATTGATAATATAAAGGTTAATTCTTTTAATCCAGCTTTAGATTTTTATAATCAAGTTCAAATAATAAGATATTATTACAACTTTAAAGATATAGATGTAGATAGATATAATATAGATGACAAGTATAGTCAGGTGTTTATAGCTCCGCGTGAGATAGACTCTGACTCTATAGAACCAAATACATGGCTTAATAAGCATCTAGTGTATACTCATGGATATGGAGTCGTTATGAGTAGGGTAAATTCAGTTACAGCTGAAGGAAAGCCTAACTTTGTAATAAAAAATATACCACCTGAAAATAATAGTAATATAAAAATAGATAATCCTAGAATATATTTTGGAGAATCAACAGATTATTATGCTGTTGTAAATACAGAGCAAAGGGAATTTGACTATCCTAAAGGTGGAGAGAATGAAACAAATAAGTATGATGGAAATGCTGGAATAAATATGTCTTTTATAAATAGAATTTTATTTTCTATTAAAGAAAAGAGTATAAAGTTTATGCTATCTAACGATATAAATGTAAACAGTAAGATATTAATCAATAGGAATATAATGGAAAGAGCAAAGACTATAGCTCCATTTTTGACCTATGATAAAGATCCTTATATAGTTATACAAGATGGTAAGTTATATTGGATATTAGATGCATATACTACATCTAATAAATATCCATTTTCAGAACCACATGATGATATAAATTATATAAGAAACTCTGTAAAAGTAGTTATAGATAGCTTTAATGGAGATATAAACTTTTATATATCAGATAAGAATGATCCTATAATACAAAGTTATTCTAAGATATTTAAAGGATTATTTAAAGATATAGATGATCTTCCAACCGAGTTTATTGAACACTTTAGATATCCAGAAGAAATATTTAACATTCAATGTAGTGCTTTAGGGAAATATCACATAAAAGATCCTGAAGTATTTTATAATGGAGAAGACTTATGGGAAATATCTAAAAACAAAAAGGAAACTAAAGATCAGAGCGATAATAAAGCCGAAGAAGAGAAAACCACTGAGGCATCATATATTGTTACAAAGCTCCCAAATGAAGAAAAAGAGGAAATGGTGCTTTTTGAGTATTTTAATATGAGAAGTAAGGAAAATATGGTAGCTTTATTTGGTGCTAGAATGGATGGTGACCAATATGGTAAATTAGTTTTATACAAATTTCCACCAACTAAAACCATATACAGTCCATACTTATTTAAGAATCAAATTAATCAAGACCCTAATATATCAAAAGAATTGTCATTGTGGAATACTGAAGGATCAAAGGTATACTATGGTGATACTGTAATAGTTCCTATAAAAAACTCTCTTTTATATATTGAGCCTTTATACCTTAAGGCTATTAGTAATAATAGTATACCTGAAATGAAAAAGGTAGTTGTGTATTACGGAGATAAGATGGTAATGGCTGAAAATATTGAAAAGGCTTTAGAACAAATTTTTAGTTATAAAGAAAGTGATAAGATAGATGATAAGAACACAACCACTGATGTTGAGATTATTAAAGAGGTTAGAGATTTATATTATAAGGCAGTAGATTCACAAAAAGAAGGGGACTGGTCTAAGTACGGAGAATATATGAAGGAATTAGAAAAGATTTTAAATGAAACAAGTAAATAATAATTGGGTAAGTAATAAGTAGTTTAAAAGTTATCTTCCTAGGTCAGAAAAATAGATTTAGGAAGATAACTTGAAATATGTTACTTTTACTTTATATGTAGGAGGATTAAGATGGATTATGATGTATTAGTTTTAGGTGGAGGAATAATTGGAAGTGCCGTGGCCTATGAACTATCGAAATATAATCTAAATATAGCACTTATTGAAAAAGATTATGATATAGCGGATGACGTTGCAATGGTTAATACAGATATAGTTTATGACGGAACTGAATGTAAAGATGGACTTATGGCAAAATTAGAAATGATGGGTAACAATATGATGGAAGAAGTAACATCAAAATTTAATGTGCCATTTATAAGAACGGGTTCATTAGTAATAGCTGAAGATGAAGAATCTATAAAGACTATAGAAGATATTTATTTAAGAGCTAAAAAAAGAGGAATAGATAATGTTAATATAATAGATAAAAATCAGGTTTATAAAATAGAACCAAATTTAAATACAATAGTTAAAAAGGCTCTTTATTCTAAAAGTGTAGGGATTATTAGCCCTTATGATTTAGCTATAGCATATGCTGAGGTAGCCTTTGATAATGGTGTAATATTTAGATTAGAAGAAGAAGTTTTAGATATACAAAAACTAGCTACAGGACTTAAAGTAACTACAAATAAAAATAAATTTACATGTAAAGTTGTAGTAAATACTATACCTAAAGATTTTTATCAAATAGATAATGAAAAACCTTATGATAAAGAAGAAAGTGAAATACTTACATATATGCTTTTAGATAATGAGTATAAGAACTATTTTTCAAATATAGTATTTTCATTAAAAGAAAATGGCAAAGGCTATTCTTTACCTACATTTGGAGGAGGGCTTATCGCGGCATCTTTAACAAATGATGTTATTGATTTTAATACTACACTTAATGTTGTTTCAGAACTTGTAGGAGATATAGATAATGAAAACATAAAGACAATGTATCATTCAAAGTATTATAAAGATAATATAATTATAGATGATAGTGATATAAGTAAAGGTTATGTTAAAGTAATTGGAAGAAGTTACGCTGCAGTTACTATAGCACCTGCTATTGGAAAATTAATTTGTGAAAGTATAACTAATAGCTTAAAGAGCACAATTAAAAAGAACTTTGTAGATAAAAGAAGAGACTTTTATAAATTTAAGGAATTATCTTTAGAAGAAAAAGATCAAATAATAAAACTTGATAAAAGATATGGCAAAATGGTATGTATGTGCAATCAAATAACAGAAGGTGAGATAGTTGATAGTATAAGAAGACCACTAGGAGCAAGAACCATAGAAGGAATAAAAAGAAGGACAGGGGCTACCTTTGGAAATTGCCAAGGGGCCTATTGTTTAAGTAAGATAGTAAAGATATTATCAAGGGAAACAGATAAAAAACTTACTGATATTCTTAAGGACTCTAAAAATTCTAAAATGCTTTTAGGAAGAATTAAAGAATTTAAAGAGATGTAGGAGGAGTATATTTTGATAGATAAAATTTTATGTAAAGAATGTGCAAAGGGCTGCATCTTAGATATATATAAAGATAACGGTAATATAGAAATAGAAGGTAATAAGTGTGATATAGGTAAGGAGTATGGAATAAAGAAGATTAAAGACAATAATGGAATATTGACCACACTTGTAAGAATAAAAGGATCTTCACAACATAATGTGGTTTCAGTTAAAAGTAGTGACGTTATAGATAAAGGATTATGGATTGAATGTTCAAAAGCTTTAAGTAGAATACATATAGGTCCACCTATAAATATAGGAGATATTATATGTAAAAATATCTTAAATACAGGTGTAGATATACTTTCTACGATAAATATAAAAAAGGATTAAATTATTAATGGTATAATGTTGACATTATCTGATATAATAGATATAATGTATCAAATATATAAACTGTTGAAGAGGCTAGTATTAATATATTAGGTTGGTATTTTTAAAAGTAAACTCCGAGTTTTTTTAGTTAATTTTAAAGATACATTAAGAGAATCAGTGTTAGGTGCAAACTGATACCTATATTTTAAGAATCCACCTTTGAGGGACTGCTACAAACAGTACGGGTTTTTCCGTTAAAGAATTTAAAGAGGATTAGTTTAATATTAAATTAATCAACTAGGGTGGCAACGCGGAGCTTTTCGTCCCTTATTGGATGAAGGCTCTTTTTTTATTTCCCAAAATTAATAAATAGGTAAAATAATTAGAATTCAAATAAAGGAGTGTTATTATGTTAGATTTAAAAAGAATAAGAAATAATCCAAAAGATATTAAGAAGGCTCTAAATGACAGAGGTGAAAACTTTGATATGTCTATTATAGATACTATTCTAGAGTTAGATGAGGAAAGAAGACAAATATTAATGGAGGTTGAGACATTAAAGGGAAAGAGAAATCAAGTATCTGCTTCAATACCACAGCTTAAAAAGTCAGGTGAAGATGTAGAGCTTATAATGAAGAAAATGAGAGATCTTGGAGATAAGATTAAAGAACTTGATGTTAAGGTTTCCGAAATAGATGAAAAGGTGAAATATATGATGCTTAGGATACCAAATATACCAAATCCTAAAGTACCAGATGGAAAGTCTGATGAAGATAATGTAGAGGTAAAAAGATGGTCAGATTCTACTAAGTTTAGTTTTGAACCTAAACCTCACTGGGACATAGCATCAAACCTTGATATTATTGATTTTGAAAGAGCAAGTAAGGTAACAGGTTCAAGGTTTGCTATATATAAAGGACTTGGTGCAAGACTTGAAAGAGCTGTAATAAATTACTTTTTAGATAAGCATATTTATGATAATGGATATACTGAAATACTCCCCCCATTTATGGTTAATAGAGAAAGTATGACAGGTACAGGTCAACTTCCAAAATTTGAAGAGGATGCATTTAAACTTTCTAATGAAGATTATTTTCTTATACCAACAGCAGAGGTTCCTGTAACTAATATGTATAGAGATGAGACTTTTAATGGAGATATATTACCTATAAAGTATTGTGCTTATAGTGCTTGCTTTAGAGCAGAGGCTGGATCTGCTGGAAGAGATACAAGAGGACTTATAAGACAACATCAATTTAATAAGGTAGAGCTAGTAAAGTTTTGTAAGCCAGAGGATTCTTATGAAGAACTTGATAAACTTATAGTTGATGCTGAATCAGTGCTTAAAGGTTTGAATCTTCCTTATAGAATGGTAAGAATATGTAAGGGTGATTTAGGGTTTACAGCTGCATTAAAATATGACCTAGAGGTTTGGATGCCAAGCTATAATAGATATGTAGAAATATCAAGCTGTAGTAATTTTGAAGACTTCCAAGCAAGAAGGGCTAATATTAAATACAAGGAAACTCCAAAGGATAAACCTAAGTTTGTTCATACAATTAATGGATCAGGCCTTGCCATTGGAAGGACTGTAGCTGCAATACTTGAAAATTTCCAAAGAGAAGATGGAACCGTAGAGATTCCAGAAGTATTAAGACCTTATATGGGTAAAGAAGAATTTATCAAGTAATTTTTAGACTCAGGTGGAGTTTGCTTATAAGGAATACATCTCTCCATCTGAGTCTCAGAAGAACTTATCCAGGGGCGTAGCAGCCGTCATCCCCCACCTTGAAGAGGATAGGGGTGTTACGGATGGTAGCCATCGGATAAAATAGACTATAAAAGTTAAAATAAATTAACGAAAATTTTAGCCGTGGTAAAGTAACTTTTGCCATGGCATTTTTATTTTATCCGCTTATAGTTATATGTGGATATTATAAAAGGACTTTAGTGATGTATTTAGACAAAAGATAAATAATTTAAAACTTAATGTTGACATAATTAAACTTGGCTGATATAATAATCATTGTTGTAAGAAGTGGAAAGATGGTCGAGTTGGTTTAAGGCACCGGTCTTGAAAACCGGCGTACGGGTGACCGTACCTAGGGTTCGAATCCCTATCTTTCCGCCATTTTTTATTTAATACAAAATAAAAATTTTTAGCTGCGTGGAGAAGTACTCAAGTGGCTAAAGAGGCGCCCCTGCTAAGGGCGTAGGTCGGGAAACCGGCGCGAGGGTTCGAATCCCTCCTTCTCCGCCAAAACACCTAACTTTTAAGTTAGGTGTTTTTTGTCGTATAAAGTCGTAAAATTAAGAACAAATGTTTGTTGATACTTAATTGTTTAAAGGATATAATTTAATTAATGGAATATAAGATAAAAACAATAGGAAAAGTAAAATTAAAGAATTATAAATATAAAATAGGGGTGAATTTATGAGCTTGAGATTCATTTATGGAAGGGCTGGTTGTGGTAAAAGTACATTTTGCCTAGATCAAATAAGAAGTAAAATTGAAAAGAATACAGATAATAAACTTATATTACTAGTACCAGAGCAATTTTCATTTCAAGCTGAAAAGGATCTTTTAGATAGTATAGGTGAAAGAGCCTTATATAAAGCAGAAGTTTTAAGCTTCAAAAGAATGAGTAATAAAATATTAGATCAGGTTGGTGGGTCTGCTCATAAGAGAATGAATGATGCAGGAAAGAATATGCTTATATACAAGGTATTAGATGAAACTTCAGATAAGTTAAAGTTTTTCTATAAAGCTAGTAAACAACAAGGATTTGTAGATATACTTTCAGAACTTATCACAGAATTTAAGAAGTATAATGTAACACCTAATGTTATAAATGAATCTTTAAGTAAAATAGAAGATTTAGAGCTTAAAAATAAATTAGAAGACATTTCATCTATTTATGAAGGCTTTCAAGGATATCTTGAACCAGGATACTTAGATGCTGAAGATGAATTAACTATACTTTCTAGAAAGCTAGATGAAAGTGATTACTTTAATGATGCAGAAATATGGATAGATGAATTTACTACATTTACCCCACAACAATATAGCATAATAGAAAAGTTACTTCAAAAAGCTAAAAGAGTAAATGTATCTCTAAATTCAGATATGTTAAATGGCTATAATGATGTAGATAATACAGATGTATTTTCAATTACTAAGGTTACAGAAAAGAAGTTACTAAACATAATTGAAAGAAGTGGAGTAGGCTATGAAAAGCCTATAGATTTAAATAAAGAAACTTGCCCGAGATTTTGTGAAAGTAAAGAACTTAGGCATATAGAAAAACACTTTTTTTCATTTCCTTATAAATATTATAACTTACCTGTAGAGAAGTTAAGAATGTATAAGGCATTAAATACTTATGATGAAGTTGAAAAGGTAGCAAGAAGCATAGTATCGGAAATACGTGATAAAGATTATAGGTTTAAGGATATAGCTGTTGTATGTAGAGAAATTGAAAGTTATGAAAGAATAGTATCTGTAATATTTAAAGAATATAATATCCCATTTTTCTTAGACAAAAAAAGGGACGTTACAGATAATCCATTAGTTGTGCTTATAACATCGGCTTTTGATGTATTCATAAAGAATTGGTCATATGAGTCTGTTTTTAGATACCTTAAAACGGGTATTGTAAAGATACAAAGAGAAGATATAGATTTATTAGAGAATTATGTATTAGCTTATGGCATAAGGGGATTTCATTGGGTTAATGATGAGTTTTGGAGATTTGGGTTTGATAAGGATAAAGAAATGAGTGTATCTGATATAGAAAAGTTAAATAAAATAAATGAGATTAAAGATATGGTAAGGGAACCTTTATTAAAATTACAGTCTTCAATTAAAGATGATAATAGTATATTTAATATTTGCAGTAATTTATATGAGTTTTTAAATGAAATAGGAGCTTTAGATACTATAGAAGAGTGGTCAGAAAAGTTTTCAAAAGCTGGAGATCAAGAAAAGTCTGATGAATATGGTCAAATTACAGATATTGTAATACAGGTACTAGATCAAATGGTAGAGATTATGGGAAGCGAGAAAGTAAAACTAGATAAGTTTGTAACCATTTTAAACGTAGGATTCGAAAAATACAAAATGGGATTAATACCTGTATCTTTAGACGAGGTATTAGTTGGAGATATAGGTAGGGTTAAAAGTCATGAGGTTAAATCACTTTATATAATTGGAGTAAATGATGGGGTATTTCCTGGAAGCTCTAGAGAAGAGGGTATACTTTCAGATTTTGACAGGAATATGTTAAAAGACTACGGTATAGAACTTGCATCTGATACTAAAACACAAGCTTTTGAAGAACAATTTTTAGTTTATACCTCCCTTAGTTTATCAAAAGAATTTATTATGCTAACCTATCCTATGGCTGACTTTGAGGGGAAGGCTTTAAGACCATCTATTATAATATCTAGAATGAAAAAGTTATTTCCAAAGCTTGTAGAGGAAAGTGACATTGTTAAGGTTAATGAGGATAACTTTGAATATATAGTATCTCCACAGCCTACATTTAATAATCTTATATCTACATTAAGAAGGAATTTTGAAGGGGAAGAAACAGAAAAAATATGGTCTGAGGTGTATTATTGGTACAAAGATAAAGAGCAATGGAAAGACAAGATGTCTTCAGTATTTAAGGGACTTAAGTATAATAACCTAGTAGAAAAGGCAGATGAAAGTAAGATAAAAGCTCTATATATGAAACCTTTTAATTTTGATGTATCAAGAATAGAAAAGTATGCTGAATGCCCTTTTGCATATTATGTACAGTATGGACTTAAAGCTAGAGATAGAAAGATATATGAGTTTTCTGCTCCTGACATAGGAAGTTTTATGCATGATGTAATAGATAAATTTTCTGATAGGGTAAAAGAAGAAAATTTAAGCTTTAGAGAACTTGATATAGATTGGTCTAAAAAGGTTATTGATGAGCTAGTGGAAGAAACTATTGAAGAAAAGAACGCTATATTAAAAAGCTCTGCAAAGTACAAATATATGGCAGGTAGGATGAAAAGAATAATATCAAAGTCCATAATGGTAATTTCAGAACATATAAAAAGAAGTAGCTTTGATCCAATAGCTAATGAATTAAAATTTGGACTTGGACACAAGGATTTAAAGCCTATAGAAATTTTCTTACCATCAGGGGAGAAGGTTACGTTACAAGGCAGAATAGATAGGGTAGACGGCATGGGGTTAGATGATAAGGTATATATAAGAATCATCGATTACAAGACAGGAAACAAGGAGTTTTCGCTATCTGATGTGTATTATGGACTTCAGCTTCAACTTTTAGTATATCTTGAAGCCATATTAGAAAATGCAGATAAATTTGTAGAGTCAAATGTTCTTCCAGGTGCCATATTATATTTTAGAATAGATGATCCGATAGTAAAGGCGAGAAGAGGACTAGAGGAAAAAGATATTGAAAATCTTATATTAAAAAAGCTTAAAATGCGAGGCCTTTTATTAGCTGATGCTAAAGTAGTAAAGGAAATGGATAATGGTATAGATGGATATTCTCTAATAATTCCAGCTAGGATGAATAAAGATGGTTCACTTGGTAAGTCTTCTGCTATAACTTTAGAACAATTTGATATATTAAGAGAATATGTAAAAGAAACCTTAGTTAGATTGTGTGATGAAATGTTAAGTGGAAATATAAGTATATCACCTATAAAAAAGGATAAATATACAAGTTGCAGTTACTGTAAGTTTTCAGCTATATGTCAGTTTGATTCAACGGTTAAAGGAAATAAATATGGAAACATAAATAAAAAGACTGATGAAGAGGCTTTAGAGCTTATATATAAGACTGTATCTGATAGGTTACTTATTGAGGCTAAGGGAGGTAATGATGATGGGAGAAACTAAATGGACTAAGGAACAAGAAAAAGCTATTACTAAAAGAGGCTGTAATCTTTTAGTAGCAGCCGCAGCAGGCTCAGGAAAAACAGCAGTGTTAGTTGAAAGAATAATAAGGATGATAACAGATAAAGAAAATCCTGTAGATATAGATAAACTTTTAGTAGTTACCTTCACTAATGCTGCAGCATCTGAAATGAGAGAAAGAATAGGTGAGGCTATATCAAAAAGATTAGATAAAGAGCCTGATTTAAAGATATTACAAAGGCAGCTTACCCTTTTAAACAGAGCCAATATAACAACAATGCATTCCTTTT
Source organism: Clostridium algidicarnis (assembly GCF_000703125.1). Taxonomy (NCBI): domain Bacteria; kingdom Bacillati; phylum Bacillota; class Clostridia; order Eubacteriales; family Clostridiaceae; genus Clostridium; species Clostridium algidicarnis. Next base: position 1,062,742 of record NZ_JNLN01000001.1, read on the forward strand.
GTCTTGATATAATAAAAAACAACTTTCATTATATAGATTTAGATCCAAACTTTCGTATTGCAGATGTAACAGAAGCGATTTTGCTTAAGCAAGAAGTTATGGAAGACTTGTTTGAAGATAAATATGAAAAAGAGGATAAGGACTTTACTATTTTAATGGAATGTTACACCACAGGTAAGGATGATGTTTACCTTAAGTCTATAATAGATGATCTTTATGATTTTTCTATGAGTGGTCCTTGGCCTCATACATGGTTAAGAGAAAAGGCGGAAGATTTTAATATAGATGAAAGCTTTGATATAGGAACTTCACCTTGGGGGAAGGTTATAATTAATAACATAAATTTAGAATTAAAGGGTCTTAATGAAAAGTTAATGGACGCATTAAATATATGTGAAACATCTATAGGCCTAGATCCATATAAAGAAACCATATTAGAAGACTTAGATATTATTGAAACTTTAATAATAGCATCAAAAGAAGGCTTTGAGGAAATTTATAAGGCAATCTTAAATATTAAGTTTAAGACTATTAAAAGGTGTTCAAAGGAAGCGGACAAAGAGTCTCAAAAAGTGGTTAAAGACTTAAGAGATGAAGTTAAAAAAAGGACAAAAAAGATAACGGAAGATTATTTTATAGATTCACCAGAAGATATTAAAGGTAGCTTAAAAGAAATGTACGTTGTTATGAAATCCTTAGTGGAAGTTACTATAGACTTTGATAATAGATACAAAGAAAAGAAAAGAGAAAGAGGTTTGCTTGACTTTAATGATTTAGAACACTTTTCCCTTGAAATATTAACAGCTGTAGATGAGGAGGGAAATGTAGAACCGTCTAGCGTAGCAAAGGAACTTAAGGTTAAGTTTTCTGAAGTATTGGTAGATGAATATCAAGATAGCAATAGTGTTCAAGAAACTATAATAAATATGGTTTCAAGAAAACATGATGATAATCCTAATGTATTTATGGTAGGAGATGTAAAACAAAGTATCTATAGGTTCAGGCAAGCAAAACCAGAACTCTTTATGGATAAGTATAGAAGTTATTCTATAGAAGAAGATAAAGGTGATGATAATAAAAAGATACTACTTTATAAAAACTTTAGAAGTAGACTTGAAGTTATAAATGCAGTAAATTATATCTTCAAAAAGATAATGTCAAAGGAAGTTGGAGAGCTTGATTATGATTCTAAAGAAGCTCTAAACTTAGGGGCAACTTTTGAAGATATAAAAGAACCCTACGTTATGGTAGGTGGAGATGTAGAGCTTAATATAATCGATAGAGGTGGTAAAGAGCTTACTGAGTCAGATGAAGATGAGGAAAGTTACAATACTAATGATGACTCCTTAGATGAAGAAGAACTAGATAAGATTCAATTAGAGGCACGACTAGTTTCAAAAAAGATAAAGGCTTTAATAAACCAAGGTGATGGAGAAGTATTTAAGGTTTATGATAAAAATATAAAAGGATATAGACCCATAATGTGTAAAGATATAGTAATACTTATGCGGTCTACAGCAAATTTTGCACCTACATTCGTAGAGGAACTTGGACTTGAGAACATACCTGTATATGCAGATTCTGCAGCAGGGTATTTTCAAACTGTAGAAGTAAGAACTATAATGTCATTACTACAAGTAATAGATAATCCTCTTCAAGATATACCTATGATCTCAGTTTTAAGATCTTCCATATTTTCCTTTACTCCAGAAGAACTAATAGATCTTAGAATATATAATAGAGAAAAGTACTTTTATGAGTCTTTAAAAGAAATTGCAAATAGTGAAGAAGAGATTTTAAAAGAAGATAATCAATATAAATATGAAGAGAATTTAAAGTCAAAATGTAAATATGTGATTGAATCTATTGAAAAGTGGAGAGAAAGATCTATCCATGATTCTATAGATGAATTTATTTGGTATTTATATAGTGATACTTCTTATTATGGGTTTGTAAGGGCTATGCCTAATGGAGCTCAAAGGCAGGCTAATCTTAAGATACTATTCCAAAGGGCAAGGCAATATGAAAAGACTAGCTATAAGGGCTTATTTAACTTTATAAATTTTATAAATAAATTAAGAAAGACTAGTGGAGATATGGGAAGCGCTAAGATACTTAGTGAAAATGAAGATGTGGTTAGAATAATGAGTATCCATAAAAGTAAGGGTCTAGAGTTTCCAGTAGTTATACTTGCAGGCTGCGGAAAGAATTTTAATATGATGGATCTTAATAAGCCAATATTATTTCATGAGGAGCTTGGTTTTGGACCAGATTATATAGATACTATAAAGCGTATTTCATACTCTACTATGGCTAAGCAATCTATAAGACGGAAGATAAAGCTTGAAACTTTATCAGAAGAAATGAGGATATTATATGTAGCCTTTACTAGAGCGAAAGAAAAATTAATAATAACAGGCTCTGTACCAAACATTGAAAAGTCAGCTCAAAAATGGTGTTATAGTGCCATGAATTCTGTAGAAAAGATAGCGCCTTTTGAAACTATAAAGGCAAAGACTTATTTAGATTGGATAGGAATGGCTATGGTAAAACATCCTAAAGGTAATGTATTAAGAGAAATAGCAGATATAGATATGGAAGACATAGACTTTAAGGATGAGTCCATGTGGAATATACAACTTTGGAACAAGGATACAATATTAGGGGACATAGAAGAAATAAAGGTTGAAGAAGATATAGAAGATATAGAAGATATAGATCTTAAAGAAAATGAAAATATATATAAAGAAGAGATAGAAAGAAGACTTGGATATATATACCCTTATGCTTATTCATCCTCTATGCCTGCTAATATATCTGTTTCAGATCTAAAAAAGCAGTATTATGATGAAGAGATAAATAATAATGTTAGTAGCATATATAAAACAGAGACACTTAAAAAGCCTAAGTTCTTACAAGAAGATAAAGGTCTATCAGCATCAGAAAAGGGAACAGCTGTGCATTCTGTAATGCAACATATAGACTTAGATAAGACACTTAACATACAAGATATAAAGACTCAATTAAATTATCTAGCCATAAAAGAATTTTTAACAAAAGAAGAAATAGAGTCAGTAAAACCACATAAGATATTAAAGTTTTTCCAAAGTGATTTAGGTAAAAGACTTTTAAAGGTATATAATGACTCTGGAAATGTTAAAAGAGAAATGGACTTTTATATGGATATACCAAGTACAATTATAAATAAAGATCTTCCAAAGCTATATGAAAATGAAAAAATAAGGCTTCAAGGTATAATTGATTGCTACTTTGAAGAGGAAGATGGATTAGTATTAATAGATTATAAGACAGATTATGTAGGTGAGGATGGGGTAGAACCTATAAAAGATAGATATAAAATTCAATTAAAGTATTATGAAGATGCTTTAGTTAAGATCACAGGAAAGAAAGTTAAAGAAAAGTATTTATATCTTTTTTATAATGAAGAAGTTGTAAGAATGGATTAAAAGATAAGATATATATAAATAGTTCAATGTGTAAAGGAGATTAACATATTGAACTATTATCTTTTTAAAGTAAAGGCTTAATATTTTTTAAAAAGGCAGATATTTATTAATATAATTTAAGGATTGATTTTAAATAATGATTATGTTAATCTATTATTAGAATAATCAAATAAATGTATATAAGGAGAACAAAATGAAGAAGATGCTCTTAACTAGATAATCTAATTGAATATTGGTGTTTTAAGGATATTTAAAGGTAAATTATAGACCTTTATTAAGTGAACCTTTTAACACGTTATTATGAGTTAAGAACATTAGTAAAATATAAAATAGCTTATTACTACTGTGTTTTGTTGCACAGTTTTTTGTTTTTATAACTAATATAAATAAGAATTGTAACATTTTATAGGGTACAATATATAGTTGTAATTATACTTATTTAGTGAGGTTTAAAGACGGCTATGGACTATGTTCATAGTCTTTTTTTGTTGAAATTTTTAACTCATAGATTAACCTTTAATAATTATTAAAAGATGAGGTGATATTTATGGCAGTTTTGCTTAGCTTGATTAATGTAAATAAAGAATTTGGACAAAATATTATTTTAAATAATATAAATTTTGATATTGAGGAAGGTGACAGGATAGGACTTGTAGGCTTAAATGGATCTGGAAAAACTACCTTAGCAAATATTATTTGTGGAGGTATTAAGTTTGATAAAGGAAGTATAAAATGGTATAAGGAAAATATTAGAGTAGGTTACCTAAAACAAGATGGCTCATATACTCAAAAGATAATAGATGAATACCATAATGAAGTTAAGGATGAAGTAAATATAAAAGATTTTCTTCACATATCTAGTCATTTAAACATAAAAAGAGATATAAATCCATTAAGTCAAGGAGAACTTAATAGCCTAAGTGGTGGAGAAAAGATGAAGTTAGCTTTAGCTAATATATTGTCTTATAATCCCAACTTTCTTATATTAGATGAACCTACTAACTATATTGATTATGAAGGAATGCAGTGGATTATAGAGAAAGCAAAAAGTTATAAGGGTACTTTATTAATAATATCTCATGATAGATATTTTTTAAATAGCACAGTAAATAAGGTAATTGAGATAAGTAAGGGTGTCACAAATACCTATTATGGAAACTATAGTTTTTATAGAGATGAAAAGAAAAGAAGATATGAAAGTGAAATTAATCAATATAATATTCATCAGTATAACAAATTAAAAGTTGAAAAGGAAATAAATAAATTAAAAGAATGGTCTCAAAAAGCTCATAACGATTCAGCAAAAAAACAGGCAGCTGGTCTTGGAAAAAAAGAATACTTTAGGGCAAAGGCTAAAAAAAGAGATAAGCAAGTAAAGTCTAAGATTAAGCAATTAGAGAAATTAAATTTAGAAGGAATTAAGAAGCCAAAAGAGGATAAAAGAATTGACTTTAAATTTACCAATGTTACTTTAAAGGGAACAAGAATAATAGAGGCATCCAATATAGAAAAGGGTTTTAGTTCTAGAATTTTATTTAAAGATAGCTCTTTTTATATAATGAGGGGGGAAAGAGTAGGTGTATTTGGGCCTAATGGGTGTGGTAAAACAACTTTATTAAAGATCATTTTAGATAAAGAAAAACCAGATAAAGGAGATGTTTTTCTAAGTAAGTCTGTAAGCATAGGATATTTAAGTCAAGAAGAGTTAGATATTGATGAGGACCTATCTGTTATAGAAATGTTTGATATTAAATCAAGGCAACAAGAGGGAGAGCTAAGAAGGCTTTTGAATAATATGGGGTTTGATGAAAATATGATAGGACAGAAGGTTTCAACATTAAGTTATGGAGAAATTACAAGGGTTAGAATAACAAAACTTATCATTAAAGACTTAGATTTATTAATAATGGATGAACCTTTAAATCATTTAGATATTTATAGTAGAGAAAAGTTAGAAGAGGCTCTTAATGATTATGAAGGAACTATAATTTTAGTATCTCATGATAGGTATATGATTGAGAATTTATGTAATTGCATTTTAGCTTTTAAAGATAATAAAATAAAGAAGATATTAGGTGATCCTAGAGAATATTTTGATAAGATATACGTTAAAGAAAATATACTCATATCGAATAAAAATCAAATTAATCATCTAAAAGATGCCAAAGATAAAAAAATGTTAATTGAAAATGAGATTTCATATGTGCTCGGAGAACTAAGTAGATTATCTAAGGATAGTAAAGAATATAATGATATGGATAAAAAATTTAAAGAGCTTATTAATAACAAAAGAAAATTGGATCATTAGATATTAAAAATAGTTTCCAAAGATACTTTAGTATTTATAAGGGAACTATTTTTTTATAAATTAGCATGAAGTAATTCTTATATTCCATCAAGTGATTCTTAGACTCAGGTGGAGTTTGCTTATAAGGAATACATCTCTCAATCTGAGTCTTAGAAGAACTTATCCAGGGGCGTAGCAGCCGTCATACCCCACCTTGAAGAGGATAGGGGTGTTACGGATGGTAGCCATCGGATAAATATATTTAAAATAAATATATAAATAAAAGAATGTACAAAGGTATAAATATAAGACTTGCAAGGTTTGAAAGTGTTCCCATTACAGTAGCATATTTGTAATCAACGTTGTAAGATTTAGAAACTATAGCAATCTGAGTCATAACAGGCATTGCAGATTCTATAATAAATACTTTAGCCATAAGTTCTGGAATAGGAAATAGCTTTATAACCATAAAGGTTACTAAAGGGGATATTATAAATCTACCCATGAATATAAATAGTGAATCTTTACCTATATTAAAGTCATTATGATTTAGAGTACTTAAAGTCATACCAATAAATAAGGTTGATATAGGTGTAGTTAGATTTCCAAGGTACTTAAATCCATCTAAAAGAAAGCTAGGTAAACTTATATTAAAAAGTATAAGTAATACAGAGATTCCAAAGGCTATTAAAGGTGTAGAGAGAATACTCTTTAAGGAGCTTATATAAGAAAACTTTTTGTCATCTACAAGACCACTATCTTTTTTTATACTATGTACACCCACAGTCCAAAACATAAAAGTATTTACAATATAATATAAAAGTACATAAGGAATAGCCTCGTCCCCAAACAAAGATATATTAACAGGAAGACCTATAAATATTGTATTAGAAAGAAAAAACATAGTACTAAAGGTACCCCTTTTTTGTTTAGGTACTTTTAAAATAAGTGCAAGTATTTTACTTAAAAAAAAGGTTAGTATCATAGAAATAAAGGGTATTAAAAGTCCTATGCTAGATGATGTTAAGTCTTCTTTAGTAAATGAAGTAGTAAGATTATATATCATAAAGCATGGTAGAGATAGTTTTATAACAAGTGTTGAAAATAAGATAGGGGTATCTTCATTAAACCAATTTCTTTTACTTAAATAAAAACCTATAAAAATCAAGAAGAATATAGTAAGAAGACTTTGTAAAGACTTAAGTATAATCATGGAAAACATCCTTCCTATTTTAAATTAAATGGTATCTTTAAGAATAGATATTAAGGAATCTTTGTCATTTAGCTCAGGTTTTTTAAAAACAATATCTAAAGCTTTATTAAGCATTATTCCTATATCCTTTCCAGATGGTACACCTAAAGATTTAATATCATTTCCAGTAACCTTCAAATCTTTTAAAGTTAAAGGTTCATTATTTTTAATAATATCATTAAATTGTTTATTTATACTTTTAATTTTACATATACCTTCTTTATGGTTTTCAGATTTAGCTATTATTTCTTCAAAGTACAAATAATCAGCAAAGAGGTCCAATCCTAATTTGTTTATAAAAACCTTTATATCATATTTACTTAGAAGTTTATTATAGTAATCCTTATTCAAATTTAGATGCAAAATCAAATTTAATGTTTTATTATCTAATTTTAATTTATCTAGTATGGATCTAGTAATATCCTTATTATCTTTACACAAGTAATATATAAATAAACTGTATCTAATACCAAGATGGTGTTTAGAAATCTTTATTGAATTTATAAGGTTGTTTATATCATAAAAATCAGTACTAAAAAGGTTAGATATCATAGATGTACTAGATAAATATGTTATCCCCTTATCTGGGCTTTTAGATAAAAGTAGTTTAGATATTTCCTCGGTAATACGTTCCTTACTTACATTTTTTATAAGGTAGTTATTTTTTATTAATGCATCAAGGGTACTTTTATCTATTTCAAAGTTTAACTGTGAGCTAAATCTAATGGCTCTTAACATTCTAAGTGCATCTTCATTAAATCTTTTATTTGCATCACCTACAGATGTTATATTTTTTAGGCCTAAATCCTTTCTTCCATTAAAGGGATCTACTAGTCCAAATGTATGATTATAAGCCATAGAATTTATAGTAAAATCTCTTCTTGATAAATCCTCCTTTATAGAATTTACAAATTTAACGGAGGAAGGTCTCCTAAAGTCTTTATAGTCATCTTCTACTCTGTAAGTTGTAACTTCAAAATGTTCTTTTTCAATTACCACAGTTATGGTTCCATGTTTTAAGCCAGTGGGTATAGAGTTCGGGAAGATGTTCATTATATCAAAAGGCAGGGCATTAGTAGTTATGTCCCAATCTTTTGGAGTTATATTAAGTAGGGAATCTCTAACGGAACCTCCTACAATAAATGCTTCGAAGTTATTGTCTATTAGTTTATTTATTATAAAATCAACTTTTGAAGGTAGGTTTATATACATATAAGTTATCACCTCTTAATATTCATAATATAGTAGTTAGAATTATAAAACAATAAAGTATGATATAATTATATAAGAATAATAGAGCGAGTTTATGATTTTTAACATGATTTGCATTTACCCTATTAATTATAATTTAAAGTGAGGATGATTATAGTGGAAGTTAATAATATAAGTATAAGTGATTTTGAACCAGGAGCTAAGATAGAAGGCTACTACATGATTAGAGCAGTAGATACTAAGACAACTAATTCAAATAACAAGAAGTATCTAGATTTTAGTCTATGTGATAAAACAGGAGAAATAAATGCAAAGCTTTGGGAAGTGCCAGCTTTGAGTGAAGATAAATATAAAGGAAATACTGTTGTAAAAATAAAAGGTTCTATATTGTCTTGGCAAGGTGCTCTTCAACTTAAGATAGAAAGAATAAGAAATATTAATGATGAAGATAAGATAAATGTAGGGGATTTTGTTCAAGCAGCACCATTAAAACCAGAATTTATGTATGATGAGATACTAGGATATATAAATAACATGGAAGATAAAGATATTAAAGATATTGTAAAATATATCTTTGAAGAAAATAAGGAAAAGTTACAATACTATCCAGCTGCAAAGAAAAATCATCATGCTATAAGATCAGGGCTCCTCTTTCATGTTATGACCATGATTCACATGGCAGAAAAGTTATCTGAAATATATACATTTTTAAATAAGGACTTATTATATGCAGGGGTTATACTTCATGATATGTCTAAAATTGAAGAGATGAATTCTAATGATTTTGGAATAGTTGACGAATATACAGTTGAAGGTCAGCTTTTAGGACATATAACACAAGGTGTTAAAAAGATAGAAGTAGTAGCAGAAAAATTAGGTACAAATAAAGAAGTTTCTATGTTACTACAACACCTTGTACTGTCACACCATTATGAACCTGAATATGGGAGTCCAGTAAAACCCATGATAGCTGAGGCAGAAATGCTACATTATCTAGATATAGTAGATGCAAGAATGTATGATATTAAAAAGGTATTAAAAGATACGGAAAAGGGTAACTTCTCCGAAAGGTTATGGTCACTTGAAAATAGAAGAATATATAACCCGAAATTATAAAAAGTGTAACCAAAAGTTATAAAACGCATAAGCAAAGTTTAATATGAAAATAAAGTAACTAAAGCATACAAAAATTTTTATATAAAGGGGATATGATTATGTCAAAGGTAGTAGAAAAGTTTTTAAAATATGTAAAGTTTGAAACAAAGTCCGATGAAACTACAGGTAAAACTCCTAGCACAGAAGGACAAATTATACTTGCAAAAGAATTGTGTAAAGAGCTTCAACTTATGGGGATGAAAGAACCATCTGTAGACGATAATGGATATGTAATGGCAACATTACCTTCTAATTTGAATAAGGTTGTTCCAACTATAGGATTTATTGCTCATATGGATACTTCACCAGACATGTCAGGGAAAAGTGTAAAACCTCAAATTATTGAAGATTATAAAGGTGGAGACATAATTTTAAATAAAGACTTAAACATTATATTATCAAAAAAAGATTTTCCCGAGATAGAAAATTATATAGGTAAGACACTAATAACTACAGATGGAACCACTCTTTTAGGTGCAGATGATAAGGCAGGTATTGCAGAAATAATGACAGCTATGGAATATTTAATAGATCATCCAGAAATAAAGCACGGAGAAATAAAGCTTGGATTTACTCCAGATGAAGAAATTGGTGAAGGTGCAGATCATTTTGATGTAGAAAGGTTTGCTGCGGATTTTGCTTACACTATAGATGGTGGTAAAATAGGTGAGCTTGAATATGAAAACTTTAATGCTGCAGGAGTTAAGGTAGTCATTAATGGAAGGAATATTCATCCAGGAAATGCTTATGGAAAAATGATAAATTCTATAACTATAGCTAGTGAATTCATGGCAATGCTACCTTCAAAGGAGGTACCAGAAAAGACTAAAGAATATGAAGGTTTCTATCTTTTAACAAATATAAAAGGAGCGGTAGAAAAGACTACATTAAGTTATATAATAAGAGATTTTGATAAAGATAACTTTGAAAAGAGAAAAGAGAATATAAAAAGTATAGGTAAAACTATAAATGATAAATATGGCATGGATATTATAGAAGTAAAGGTAAAGGATCAATACTATAATATGAAAGAAAAGATAGAGCCTGTAAAACATGTGGTAGATATAGCGTTTAAGGCTATGGAACAGGTAGGAGTAACTCCTATCGTAACACCAATAAGAGGTGGAACAGATGGAGCAAGACTTTCATATATGGGACTTCCAACTCCTAATATATTTGCTGGTGGAGAAAACTTTCATGGTAAGTATGAGTTTGTATGTAAAGAATCCATGGAAAAGGCAGTGGAAGTTATAATAAAGATAGTAGAACTTTATAGCGAAAAATAATTAGAACGCCGGTTTGGATAAGTTTTAATTGTAAAAATATATAACAATAATTCCAGTATAATAATTATAAAGTAGATATAAATTTAAAAGGTATTAATCTATAAATCATATTTAAAGATTAATACCCTTTGTTTTATAATATTTTATACAGAACGGTTATCACCAATAAAAAATAGTGCAAGTATTCCAGCGCCAGAGTGAGATCCTATGGCTTGACCTACAAAGTTTATTTTAAATCCCTTAACTTTAAATTCTTTTTCGATTAAAGATTTTAAGAAAAGTGCATCATCTAAGCAATCACCATGACTTATAAAGATTGTTTGATCCTCGGGGTTTACAACTCTCTTTTTAAAGTTATCAAATAAGGATCTTATAGCCTTTTTCCTGCTCTTTACTTTAGTAATAGGGATAAGTTCTCCTAGATCATTTACATAAAGTATAGGTTTAATATCAAGTATTGTTCCAATAAAAGCGGTAGTAGAAGGTATTCTTCCACCTCTTTTTAGATGATACAAGTCATCTACGGTAAACCAGTGATTTACCTTAAGTTTATTATCTTCAACCCAGTTTATTATTTCATCTTTAGAAGAGCCATTATTAAGCATTTCATATGCATTATAAACTATAAGACCTACTCCTAATGAAGCAGCACGTGTGTCTATAATGGTTATATCAGCATCAGGGTACTTTTCCAGGATCTCGCTTTTAGCTACAAGCGAACTATTATATGTTCCACTTAAAGCAGAAGAAAATGCTAGGTAAATTATAGATTTATTTTCCTTTACATGCTTTTTAAATTCTTCAAAGAATCTGTATGAGTTTATTTGAGCTGTAGTAGGCATTTCTCCATTTCTTATACCATCATAGAAGGCTTTATAGCTTAAGGTTTGTCCGAAGTCTTCCACATAGTCATTTCCTTTAAAGTTAGAAACTAATCCTAGAAATGACACCTTTGCATCCCTAATGTAGTCTAAAGGAAGATCACAACTAGAATCTGTAATTATAACTATATCCATATATAATCTCCTTGCTTAAATTATTTTGTAGTATGTTCTCTTATTTAAATAACGTATAATAAAAACTATTTTTACAGCCTATTTTACTATTATATCATTATAAATTAAGTCTAAACAAGTTTTATAAATACAATAAACCTAGATTATGTAAGTTTAAAAGTTAATTAATATATAATAATAAAGATTTTAACTTTCATATATATTTATATATGAAAATAGCTACCTATTAGATGCTAATAAACATAGCAAGTTAAAGGTAGCTATTTAATGTAAAAACAAATGTTTTATTTTAATAATTCTACAAGCTTTTCTTCTATGTATGATTTTAAATCCTTTTCACCTATAAACACATTGTCATCAATATCGCTAGGCTTTACTCTAAAGAAATTAATTACAAGTTTGTTTTCTTTTATGAAGTATTCATCTAAATGTAGTGGTGAGAAAACAACTTCTAAAGTATCATATTTGTTTTGAGGAACCTTTTCATTTAGTATATCTACAAGGTAATCTAAGTTTAATTTCTTTAATGGACTTATCATAAGATTTACATATTCTAAGTCTTCCATCATCCACATATTATTATTCCAGAATCTTTTTTCTTTTTTATTCCCATCTGATAGAATCTCTCTATTTTTTATAGCACTTAAAACCTTTCTTACAGACTCCTCATTAAATTCTTCATCGTAAGCTATTTTAAATGCATCCATTTTAGCTACATCATAAAAAAATACTTCAGCTACCTTTTCTCTCTCACTAGTTGCCTGCCAAAAATATAGCATAGCTTCTAATACATCAACATTCTTTTTAATAGTTTGTAACATTTATATATCCTCCTTCTAAAAACCTTATATAATAATATTTCTATAATGTTTTCTAAAAACCTTTAAATAATTAAATTTAATTATTTAATATGTTAAGAATAAGACTTAATTATTCAAAAGGTTAAAAATAACACTTAAAATATCTAATCTAAAAGTATATTAACTAACAAGGGTTTTGTTTAATCCACATAGAAATAGATAAATATAAGAGTTATCCACAACTTTATTTATTTTAACATTAATATTGTGAATGATTTTTTATTTTAAAAGAAAGGCCGTGAATAATTTATGAAAATTATGCACACATCTGACTGGCATTTAGGAAAATACTTAGATGGCATAAAAAACAGTAGGCTTGAAGAGCAAGAAAAATTTCTAAATGAATTTATTAGTATAGTAGAAAAAGAAAGTATAGATATGATTATAATAGCTGGAGATATATATGATAATGGAAATCCTCCAGCAAAGGCAGAGAGGTTATTATATGAATCACTAAAAAAACTTAGTAATAATGGTAAAAGGCCTATAATAATAATAGCGGGTAATCATGATAATCCTGAAAGACTTATGTCCATAAGCCCACTTGCTTTAGAATATGGAATAATTATAATAGGTACACCTAAAAACATAGTTGAAATAGGTAGATATGGTGTTTGTAATGTAGTGGATTCTGGAGAAGGATTTATAGAGATAGAGCTAAATGGTGAAAAGGCTGTAATAATAACATTAGCTTATCCTAGTGAAAAGAGACTTAATGAAGTATTTATATTTGAAGATGACGATAATGAGAGAATGGTTAGCTACTCAGAAAAGATAGGAGAAATTTTCAACAACCTTTCAAAAAATTATCGTGAAGATACTATAAACATAGCTACTTCACATATCTTTGTAAATGGTGGCATAACATCAGATTCTGAGCGGAGTATAGAACTTGGAGGTAGCCTTGCGGTAAGTGCCTTAAATTTGCCAAAAGAGGCTCAATATATAGCATTAGGACATTTGCATAGGCCTCAAAGAGTTGGAAATACAAGCAATGCTTATTATGCAGGATCCCCTATTCAATACAGCAAAAGTGAAGTTAATTATGCTAAATCTGTATATAAGGTAGAGGTAGTTCCTAAAAAGGAAGCGAAGGTTGAAAGAATGCTTTTAAGTAATTATAAGCCTATTGAAATATGGAAGTTTGAAAGTATAGAAGAGGCTATTGAAAAGTGTAAAAATGAATCTAATAGAGATTGCTGGGTTTATATTAAGGTTAAAACAGATGAGTATATAAATCAGGAATATATAAAACTTATGAATGAATATAAGAAGGATATAATTGAAATAATCCCAGATATAAAGGAAAGAGAAGAAAGTGAAAACCCTACTGAAGATTTAAGAGAAAGGTCTATGAAAGAACAATTTAGTGACTTTTATCTAAAACAAAAAGGATATGATATAAGTGATGAACTTTTAGAATTATTTTTGTCTATCGTAAGTGAGGATGAAAAAGAAGATTAGGAGTGGTTATATGAAGCCTAGAAAACTCATAATAAAAGGGTTAAATAGTTTTGTAGAAGAACAAACAATTGATTTTGAAATATTAACAGCTAAAGGTTTATTTGGTATATTTGGACCTACCGGAAGTGGAAAATCTACTATATTGGATGCAATAACCCTAGCGCTTTACGGTGATATATCAAGAGATTCAAAAGAATATATAAATAGTTTTTGTAATGGTGTAAGTGTTAGCTATGAGTTTGAAATTGGATCCGTTGGTTACAGAAAGATATATATAGCAGATAGAGTAGTAAATAAAGATAAAAATGGACTTTATAAATTAAAAACTTGTAGACTTTTAGAGAAAAATGGTGAAGGCTTAATACCAATTGCAGAAGGCGCAAGAGAGGTTAAAGCCAAGGTTGAAGAGATAATAGGTCTTAAATCAGAAGATTTCACAAGGTCTGTGGTACTTCCACAAGGACGGTTTAGTGATTTTTTAAAGTTATCTGGGGTAGACAGAAGGAATATGTTAGAGAGGATTTTTAATCTTAAAAAATATGGAATAGTGTTGTCAGACAAGATTAAGAAAGAGAGAAAAATAAGAAATGAAGAATTAAGTGTACTAAACACTCGAATTGATTCTATAAGTGTAAGAGGTGTATCTAAAGAAAATTACAAGTTAATAGAAGATGAAATAAACCTACTAAAAGCAAAGGAAGTTTCAATCAGAAATGAAAAGGAAAATATAGATAAGGAATATGAACACTATAATAATTTGTGGTCGCTAAAAAGTGAGCTTTTAAATTATGAAGATAAGCAAAAAGAATTATTAAAAGAAAAGTGTGTTATGGATGAAAAGTCCTGTAAGGTTGCTAAAGGTAGAAGAGCTAATTTGGTTAAGCCATTTATAGATGATTATATAGAAACAGAGGAATCATTACTAAACTTAAAAAAACAATATACATCTACAGAGTTAAGTTTAAAGGATTTAGAAAAAGACATAGAAAAATCTAAAAAGTCCTATGAAGAGGCACTTATATTAAAAGATAAAGAACTTCCAATACTTATAGAAAAAGAAACACAGGTTAAAAGGGCATTAGATCTAGAAAAGGTCATAGAAGATTTAAAAAGAGATAGAGATGAATTAAGATATAACTTTATTATTATACGAGATAAGTTAAACAAGTTAAATCTTCTAGAAGAAAAAACTAAAATAATAATTAGTGAAAGCAGTGCATCAATAAAGGATTTAGAAAATAAAATTGAGGACTCTAGGGTGGATCCAGAAATAAGGGCAAAGGTATTAAAAGGATCTATTATATATATGGAAAGGGTAAAAAAGGGAGAAGAAAAAGATAAGTTACAAAATAGATATAACAAAATTTATAAAGACCTAGCGAAATGTAAAGAAGAGAAGGTTTTATTAGAGGATATCATTATAAGTATAGAAAAAGACATAAATGAAATAGAGCAAAAGTTAAAAGCTATAGAAAATAATTTTAGTAAAGATAAAGATAACAGCGTGGATCTTGAAAAAAAGGATACTTATCTTAGTATGGCAGTGACTCAGTATCAGGAAATAATAACTTCTACTAATAAAATTGAAGGTGATATTGAATCTATTAAGATAAGGAATGTACAAATAAGTTATAAAAAGGTGGACTTAGAAAATCAAAAGGAATTATTAAAGGTTAAATTAAATAAGGTTACTAAAGAAATTGAAAGTTTAAATAAAGAAAATTTAGCATATAGCATACTAGAAGATTTAAAGGAAGGTGACAGTTGTCCTGTATGTGGATCAACCCATCATATTAAGTACGCAGAAAGTAAGGATGAAAGTTTAATACTAGAAAGTAATAATTTAAAAGAAGAATATGAAGGTCAACTATTAAAGGTAGAAAATGATTTAAAAGATATAGAAAGTAATATAATTAAAAATCAGACACTTGAAGAGACTTATTTAGGTGAACTTAAAAAGTTGAAGTTTAGATTAGAATCTTTAAATTTAAATGATTTTATTGATTTAGAGGGAAAGGTACCATCATCAGAAGAGATTTATGAGTATTATGAAGATTTTAAAAAAGAGCATGAAAAGATTAAAGAATCTAGAGAGCTTCATCAAAAGGAAAAAGAAGGTTTAGAAGATGAATTAAAAGAAAAGAAAGATATTTTATCAATAAAGAAACTTAATTATGAAAAGATAAAATCAGAGCTAAATTCTGAAGAAAAGAGTTTAAGTAATATCAAAGAAGATATTGATGAAATTTTAGAAAATATAAAATCCTCAGATAGTATATTAAAAGATATAAGAGAAGAAATTAACATAGAGGATTTCATGTTAGAAAGCAAAAGTATAACAGAAAAGGATAAGTTATTATCTAGATTTCAAAATGAAAATAAAGAGTTAAAGCAAAGATTGGATAAATATCAACAAGAAAATGAGCAATATAAAAGGGATATAAACTCATTAAATATTGAAAAGGCTAAAATAGAAGAGGCAGGTAAAGAAAAGAAATCAATATTAGATAAATACGTTTCTGAAAGAGAAATACTTACATATGGAAAGGATGCTAAAAGTTATATAAAAGAGATTATAGATAAAAAACAATTTATAATTACTGAGGAAGCTGATTTAAAAAGATTATTAGAAGAGTTAAATGTTAAGAAGATAAGTCTTAATGATAATTACATATCATTAAAGCAGAACATGATAAATCTCAAAGACAAAACGATAAAATGCCAAGATAACTTATTAAATGCATTAAAAGAAAACCAATTTGAATCAAAAGAAGAAGTAATAACATTTGTTTTAGATGAAACAAAAATTATTGCATTAGAAAATGAAATTGAAAATCACGAAAGATTGTTAAATGATGTACAATCAAATATCAAAAATATAAATTTAAAATTAAATGGAGAAGATATAAATAAAGAGTTTTTTGAAGAAGTTAAGTGTAAAAGAAGCTATTTAAGTGACAGATTAGAAGAATTAATAAAATCTATAGCGTCAAAGGATCAAGTCTTAAAATATATGAAAAGAGATTTAAAGGAACTTAAAAGGATACAAGAGGATCAGAAAAGTATGGCATATTTATGTAGTAACTTAGATGAACTTACAAAGCTTATAGAAGGAAATAAATTTGTTGAATACGTAGCGCAAAGTCAGCTTAAATATATATGCGTAGAAGCATCTAAAAGGCTTAAAGATATTACAAGAGGAAGGTATGCTTTAGAACTTGATGAGAATGGAGGATTCATAATGAGGGATGATTTTAATGGAGGTTATAGGAGATCTGCGAGTACATTATCTGGTGGAGAAACCTTTTTAACATCACTTGCTTTAGCTTTATCTTTATCCTCACAAATTCAGCTTAAAGGAAGTGCTCCTTTAGAATTCTTTTTCCTTGATGAAGGGTTTGGTAGCTTAGACAATTCATTAATAGATACAGTAATAAGTTCACTTGAGTCACTAAGGTCAGATAAATTATCCATAGGGCTTATAAGTCATGTAGAAGATCTTAAAAATAGAGTGCCTATAAAATTAATTGTAGATAATTATTCTGGTGGTAAAATGGGAAGCTTTGTTAAGATTGAATTAACATAAATAAATATTCATATATTCCCCCATAAATGCATAAATATCGATATGGTTTAGAATATTACATTAAGTCTGTCTATTAAGACTATTAAAAAAATGAATTGGTATGTTATTCTTATTAAACGTATAATTAGGGTATAAGATATGCGTATTTTTAACAATCAAAGCATTTATTTATAACATATATAAAGGGGGAGTAATTATGGATTTATTATCTATAGTTAAAAGTATTAATGACGTTCTTTGGGGATATGTACTAATTTTTTTACTTTGTGGTACAGGAATATTTTTTACAATTAAACTTAAGTTTGTACAAGTTAGAAAGTTTAAAGAAGGTTGGAAAAGAGTATTTGGGGGATTAAATTTAAAAGGTGAAAGAGCAGGTAAAGATGGTATGTCATCTTTCCAAGCTTTAAGTACAGCTATAGCAGCTCAAGTTGGAACAGGAAACCTTGCAGGAGCAGCAACAGCTATAGTATCTGGTGGACCTGGAGCTATATTTTGGATGTGGGTAAGTGCTTTCTTTGGAATGGCAACTATATTTGCAGAAGCAACATTAGCTCAATTATACAAACAAAGAGTTGATGGAGAGATTACAGGAGGACCTGCATATTATATAAGTAAAGGTTTAAATAGTAAATTTTTAGCTGGATTCTTCTCAGTGGCTATAATATTTGCATTAGGATTTATGGGAAACATGGTTCAATCAAATTCTATAGGGGTAGCTTTTAATACTGCATTTGGATTAAATCCAGTTATAGTAGGTGTAGTAATTGCAGTAATTGCTGGATTTATATTTATAGGTGGAGTAGGCAGAATAGCATCTGTTACTGAAAAGGTTGTACCTTTAATGGCAGCATTTTACTTACTAGGTGGACTTATAATATTAGTTTTAAATTATGCTAATGTATTACCAGCATTTAAAATGATATTTGTTGGGGCATTTAAACCTGAAGCAGTTTTAGGTGGAGCTATTGGGGTCAGTGTTAAACAAGCTGTTAGATACGGTGTTGCAAGAGGATTATTCTCTAATGAAGCTGGTATGGGTTCCACACCTCATGCTCATGCTGTAGCAAAGGTTAATCATCCTGGAGAACAAGGTACAGTAGCTATAGTTAGTGTATTTTTAGACACATTCATAGTTCTTACTATGACAGCTTTAGTTATATTATCAACAGGAGCTCTAGATACAGGAGCTACAGGAATTGAACTTACACAAAATGCATTTTCTCTAGGATTTAAGAGTTTGGGTAACTTTGGAAATGTGTTTATTGCTTTATGTTTATTATTCTTTGCATTTTCCACTATAATAGGTTGGTACTTCTTTGCAGAAGCAAACGTAAAGTATCTTTTTGGAAGTAAACATTTAAATATATTTAGAGTTTTAGTTCTAATATGCATAGTAGCTGGGTCTGCTTTAAAAGTTGATTTAGTTTGGGAACTTGCAGATACATTCAATGGACTTATGGTTATACCTAACCTTATAGCACTTATATTCTTGTCATCTAAGGTTAGTACTAGTTTAAAAGATTATGATTCACTAAAATAATAATTTAAATTTAGAGGTAGCTACCGCATTTGGTAGCTACCTTTTTAAATGTATTACAGATTTAACATTACGATCTATAAAGGTTAAAATATATTGATTTGTACATGGTTTTGTGGTAGTATAGTTTTGTTAGTTATATAATATAAGTTTAAAATATGCGATAGTACCTCAACTGGATAGAGGACTCGGCTACGAACCGAGCTGCTGCGGGTTCAAGTCCTGCCTGTCGCACCAAGATAAAAAAACATGTGTAGGTATATGAACCTACACATGTTTTTTTGTTTTATTAGGCTATTTCTAAAACAAGCCAAACATAACTTAATCATAAAGAAATTCAAATACAATACACAATAAAAGTAATTGTTTACATGTAAATGGTAATATGTTACAATATGCATTAAAAGAAAAACAACTGATGGATTATATGGATATTCAATGACTGAACAAAGTAATACTTATAAAGAATAAATTAATAAAGTAAGAAGCTACTATTAAGTTAACTTCTTACTTTATATAGGAGAAGTTTATGAGAAAGATTAAGGCACTAATAAAATATAATTTTTTAAATTTAAACAAAACCTTTATCATAATTATAATGATGATATTATTCCTATTTGGCATCCAGCAACAGTTATGGGCCTCAAGGATATCTGGTGCATTTCACCTAAATCTTATTACATTTTTAAAGACCTCTTGGCTACCAATCAATTTAATATACATACCAATTTTGATAATAAATGAAATAATAAGTAGTAGCGATCAAGAGATATTTCATGTGCTTAATATTTCTAAAAGGGAAAGATTTTTAGGTAAGTTTTTCACAAGCGCAGTTATAAATTTAGCTATAATAATAGTTAATGTTGTAATATTAGTTGTAGTTGCAATTATAGCAAAAGCACCCCTTAAATATTCCTTGTATCTCATTTCCATGTTTTTATTAAATATATTTACTGGACTTTTTTGTTGTAGTGCCATTGGTCTATTAATTGGTGAAACAATATCAAAATTTAGATATAGGGTGCTTTTTTATGTACTAATAATTTTGTTTTTTCTAGGTACAAATAATTTCTTTAAAGAGCCTAATATACTTACGCCAATTATGAAATTCGATCCATTATCAAGCACCTTTGAGTTATTTTCTTTAGATAAACTAACCCTTTATCATTTTATGCTTTGGAACTTAATAGGCTTACTTGCAATGTATTTAATATATAACATTAAAGATTTAAAGTTTTTCAAGTTTAAAAATAAAATAATGTTATGCTTTTTAGTAGTTGCCATTTTGTCTTGCCTCTTTGTAGGTTCAAAGTATAATCCTCAAAGTTATTTTATTCTAAAAGACAATATTAATGAAAACTACGAGAAAGAGTCTAAGCTAAGTGAAGGATTTACAATTGAAAGTTATAATATGAAGTTACAGTTAAAAGATAGAATTTCTAATGATTGTAATATGGACATTATAATTAATAATAAAAACTTAAATAAATTAACTTTAAGCTTATATCATACTTTGAAGGTATCAAGTATAAATGTAAATGAAAAAGAGGTTGAATTCTCATCTAAAGATGATACTTTAACCATATTATTGGGGGAACAATATAAAGAAGGGGAAAAGATAAAGGTTTCTATAAGATATTCAGGAATAATTAATACTGTAGATAAGCAGGGCAGCAAAAGGTTCTTCGTAAACAACCACTCCTTATTTTTAGCGGACTATTTTCCTTGGTATCCTAAATCAGAGTGGATGGGAAACACTAAAAAATATGAAGTTAAAATAGAAGATAATAATGGAAAAGTATATTCAAGCCTTAATGAAAAGGATAATGGTACTTTTGAAGGTGAAGGCAAGGAAATGTTTTTAGTTAAGAATATATTACTTTCAAATCACCTATATAAAGGTATAGAACTTGTAGGAAAGGCTGAGGAAATAAAAACCGATGTTCAATGTGAAGAGATTATGAATTCAGTTAATAGAATGGGGGATGGAGTAAACGATTATAAAAGATTAATTTTAACTCCTAAAAGAGATAAAGAATATCTTCTATATAATTTGTATGAGGATCAAGTTATATTCGGCATTCACGATACAGATGAAGTTTTACAGTATGGGAGGTAAAAAGGTGAGTAAAATAGTTGTAGAAAATTTATCTTATAAATATAGAAAGACTAAAGCACTAAGCAATATTAACTTTGAGGTAACTGATGGATTAATTGGTGTTCTTGGAGCTAATGGTGCTGGAAAAAGCACTCTTATGAAGTTACTAACCACATTACTAAAAGTTAAGGATGGAGATATTAGTATTGATGGTACAAGCTATAAAAAAGGTGTAGCCAAAATCAGGGGTAAGCTCGGTTATTTGCCACAAAATTTTATGGTTTATGAATCTTTAACAGGAAGAGAATTATTAGATGTTTTAGCTACCATTAAAACAGATTATAACAAGGAAGAAAAAAGCACACATATAGAAGATATAATTAGAGATTTTGATATGCAAGATTATATCGATAAAAAGATTAAAGAGTATTCAGGAGGTATGAAACAAAAGCTAGGCTTTGCTCAGGCAATAATTGGTGACCCAAAGATTATTATAATGGATGAACCTACTGTTGGGTTAGACCCAGAGCAAAGAAACATAATAAGAGACTTATTTCCAGCTATGTCTAGTGGTAGAATAGTTTTTGTTACTACGCATATTGTGGAGGACATAGAGAATTATTGTAATTACTTATTGGTATTAAATAAAGGCAGCCTAATTTTTAAAGGAAGTAAAGATGACTTTATTAATGAAGTAAGAGGATACTTGTGGGAAGGTGTCCTTCCTATAAATGATGTTATAGTCCTAAAAAAGCAAGCTAGATTAATTAGTTCAATACCTAGTGGGGACAATATAAAGGTAAGGTATATCTCAAAAGAAGATTTAAAGTATAATGCCACCGCTATAGATATCTCACTACAAGATGCCTATATAATTCATTGCACACTATATGATGAGGCCTTAAAAAATGCTTAATTATTATAAAAAGCATATTAATAATATATTTAGCTTTAACATTTTTAATGCTTTATTTGCTTTAACAGCTGTTCTTAATGGGATGTTACTATTATCAGTTAAATTTAATCATATGAATTTTGGACACAACTCACCAGTAAATAACTTATTTTCAATTTGTGACTTTTATTTATTGATAATATATGTGATTTTAATTATATTTACTATAGGTTTGGATTTTAAAAATAGCATGAGTCATATTAGTCTTTCTGCAAGTAAAGGTAAAAGCAATGACTATATGGTAAAGAAAGTAATAACTATAATAAGTAAGTATGGTATATGCTATGCCATATCATTAATAAACATAATTTATTGTTTCAATAAAATTACAGATAAAAATAACCAAATACAATATCGCTTAGAGCTTTTAATAATGAGCTCTATTATAACCACTATTTTTGTTACTAGTATAACTATATTTTTCATTGTTTTAATAAAGGATATCCCTAAAACCATTATAGTTGTAACTTCACTTTATTTTGTATTAGAGTATTTATGGAGGGGAAAAGTAACACAAAAATATGGAATATTAGCTCATAGGTTTTATTGGGATTTCAAAAAAATGGGGTTTAATATTAGAGTGAAGCTAGTGTATTTAGCTATATCCATAATACTACTTATATTCTCTTACTTTTGGCTTGGAAGAGCATCAAAAGGTAATCATAATGGATTGTGATTAGAAATAGATGATATTCTCTTACTCTTATTATACTATACCTAGGAAGAGGTAACACATATTAATACTTTTTCTAATTTTTCAAAGACCTTGTCCCAGCTCATTTCTTTAATTTCATCTAAGATCTTTTCATCTATTTTATTAAGATTAAGTACTTTATAAATTTGAGTTTCTATAGCTTTACTTAATCTCTTTTCATACTCAAATAATTCATATTCATAAGGTGCATCAACGCTAAGCATCTTTGGCATTTGTACATACTCTATAACTCCACTCTTATTTATATTTTCCCCTATCCAGGATTTAATGCCTGGTAGATCATTAACAACAACTCTTAGTCCGGAGGCCAATGCTTCGATAATAACTAAGGGTAAACCTTCATAAAAGGAGGGTAAAACAAAAATATCAGAGTTCCTAAAATAATTGGCAAGGTTCTCTTGAGGTATAGCTCCAGTGAAAGTTATATTATACTTACAATTCTCAGCTTGTTTTTTTATTTCAAGAGTATCCAGTCCTGCTCCACCACCAATTAAGGTAATATTTAATTCATCCTTATTAAAACTCAAATTATTAAGTGATGAGATAAGAGAAGAAAGTCCTTTAGAAAAGCTAATCTTACCTGCATAAACTATTTCTATTTTTTTCTTTTGTGTGGATCCATTACCTATATCTGAATTATTTAAGTTTGTATATTTGCATTTATCCACATATTCTTTAACATAAAATAAGTCTTTATTATAGCCACTTCCTATAATTTCTATATTCTTTTCATTTATACCCAAAATATTAGCTATTAAATTTTTGTTTTCTTCATTTAAAGCTAATATCTTATCTATTTTTCTGCAATTTTCTATAACGTACGGCTTAAACCTAGGATTTAGTTCTAATTGTCTCAAATCACTTCCATGACTTATGACCATCATTGGAAGGCTTGGATATAGATTTTTAATAAATGCAGTTAAAAGCCATAAATGATGACATATTATTATTTCAGGTTGAAACTCTTTTATAGCTTTGTCTATAACTTTTTTAAAGGCATATCTAAGGGCACTTAATTTAGCTTCATCAATCTCATCATATCTTGTAGAATCATAAGGCATGATATCACTCATGCCCACTACAGAAAAAGGTAGTGACTTTGTTTTAAAGTATACAGGATAGTAATTTTTATCTTCTATAAATGAAGGTTTAAAATTTTCATCAAATTGTATACCACAAATTAAAGCTTGAGCATACCCATGATTATGCCCCTCACTCATAATCTCTCTAGCATATATTCCACTTCCAGTTTTATCTGGTTTTTGTGATGTTATATGTAGGATTCTCTTTTTATTATATAAATTGCTATTGTTTTGCATAGATATCTTTCAAGTCCGTAGAACTTACTCCGTAAGCTTTCATGGTTTTGTTAATGTATCTCATGGTTTTTTCAACGGCTAACTCTACTGTATAGGTGTTGTTCTTACTTAAAAGCTTAGATAACATACCCCTATATATTAAAACATTCATTTCATTAATATCCTTTAGATCTTCTTCTTTTAAAAAGCCTTCTTCAGCTGAAGATTTTAATAATTTATAATCTCTTATATATATATTATCCTCCAGTAGCATAGGCAAAAACTTTTTAGATTCTTCTCCAAGCTCTTCTGGAAATATTGAATAGTAACTGTTAATAGACTCATTTACTGTATCTGAAGAAAATTCACTAAAAAATATTAAGTTATAAATTTCAGGTTTTAAATAAGAGTGGTAAGAAAAACATAACCAGACATTAAGGTAAGTTTCTAAAGAGTTTCTAGAATCTTTAGTGTAACTGTAAAGGTCTTTTGCATAGTCCTTTAAATATTTTAAAGAAGCAAAAAATAGAAGATGATTTAAGTTTTCAAAATAATTATATAAGGTTGCACTATTGTAACCAGCTAAATTAGCAACCTTTCTTATTGTTACAGCATACATACCTTCTTCTTCAATAATCTTATTTGTAGCTTCTAAAAAATAGCTTAGCATTCTTTTCTTTTGAACTTCTTTATTATCCATAATTATCTCCAATATAAGTATATTATTGTTCACATAAAATATTATAACATAAGTTAAGGTAATTGCTGAGTGTATTTAAATTTAAAGTATTTTAAAGGTAAGAGTAAAATTAATTAAAAGTATTGGCGAATAATAAATTTTAAATAAATGAAAACATGATATTAAAATATATTATAGTAACTTACATAGATATTGATAAATCCTATAGCTATGATTTGTTAAAACTATAACAGAGTTAGCGTTTTATATCATAATCGTGTTTACACAGTAATCATGATTATGATATAATTTATTTATACCATTCAGAAAACTTAGATTAATCTTAAAAATGTATAAACCTATAAGTTTCTTAGAAATTTCTAAAAGCATGTGTAATAAAAATCTTAATAAACAAAAAAATAATATTATATTATTAATCTTATTTGAGAGGAGAGTCTTTAATGAAATTAGAAATAGGTAATTTTCACGTTAGAGAAATCGTTTTCGGGGAAAAGACAGGTTATTCAAAGGGAATATTAACAATTAATAAAAAAGAGACTTTAGACTTTATAATGGAAGATGAGCATATAACAAAGGCAGATATTTATATAGTAAAACCTGGTGATAAGGTTAGGTTATGTCCTGTAAAGGAGGCCATTGAGCCTAGAGTTAAATTAAATGGTGATGCTTTATTTCCAGGATATACAGGAGATCTTTCAAAGGCTGGAGATGGTAGAACTCATGCTTTAAAGGATTGTAGCATTTTGGTAGTAGGAAAGCATTGGGGTGGATTCCAAGATGGGTTAATTGATATGAGTGGTGAGGGAGCTAAATATACTTATTACTCTCAGCTTAAAAATATAGTTCTTGTAGCAGATACTGATGAAGATTTTGAGAAAAGAGAACAGCAAAAGAAGAATACAGCTTTGAGAAAGGCTGGACATAAATTAGCAGAATATATAGCAGAATGTGTAAAAGAACTAGAACCTGAGGATATAGAAACTTATGAATTGGATCCTATATCTAAAAGAAGCACAGAGGTACAAAATTTACCTTCCATGGTTTTTGTAATGCAAGCACAATCTCAAATGGAGGATGGAGCATATAACGATTTAGTTTATGGATGGGATTCAAACCATATGGTTCCAACCTACATGCATCCAAATGAAATTTTAGATGGAGCGGTTATATCAGGTAGCTTTATGCCTTGTTCTTCAAAGTGGGCAACTTATGACTTTCAAAACAATCCTACAATAAAGAGATTATATAAAGAGCATGGTAAAACTATTAACTTCTTAGGAGTTATAATGTCTAATTTAAATGTTGCTTTAGAGCAAAAGGATAGATCCGCATTATTTGTGGCTCAAATAGCAAAATCTTTAGGTGCAGATGGCGCTATTGTTGTAGAAGAAGGATACGGAAATCCAGATGCAGACTTTGTAGCTTGTATTGTTGCTCTAGAGGATGTAGGGGTAAAAACTGTTGGAATAACTAATGAGTGTACTGGTAGAGATGGTAAGTCTCAACCACTCGTAACCTTAGATAAAAAGCTAGATGCCATAGTTTCTTGTGGTAATGTTTCAGAACTTATAGAGTTACCTCCTATGGAAACTGTTCTTGGAGAACTTGAAGCCCTTGGAAGAGATGGATTATCTGGAGGTTGGGCTAATGATGAGATTATAGGACCTTCTGTGAGAGATGATGGATCTATAGTTATGGAAAACAATGCAATGTTCTGTGGTGACCAAGTAGTTGGTTGGTCTACAAAAACTATGAGAGAATTTTAAGGAGGGGATACTATGAAGAAAGCAATTCTTTATATAAATCAATTTTTTGGACAAATAGGTGGAGAAGATAAAGCAGACTTTTCGCCAGTTATTAAAGAAGGCCTTGTAGGTCCTGCTATTGAACTTAATAAAAACCTAAATGCACAGGTTACTCACACTATAATATGTGGTGATAATTTCATGGGATCAAATACAGAAGAAGCGGTAAATATAATACTAGATTTCTTAAAAGATAAAGAATTTGATATATTTATAGCAGGTCCTGCTTTTCAAGCAGGTAGATATGGAGCAGCTTGTGGAACCATATGTAAGGTTATAAAAGAAAAGTTTAATGTGCCTGTAATAAGCTCTATGCATGAAGAAAATCCTGGAGTTGAAATGTTTAAAAAGGACATGTATATATTAAAGGGCGGAAAAAGTGCAGCAAAGATGAGAGATGATATAAAAGCTATATCAAGTCTTGGAAATAAGCTTCTTAATTCTGAGAAAGTTTTAGGAGCAGATAAAGAAGGTTATTATGAAAGAGGAATAAGACATCAAGTTTTTAGAGAAGATCAAAAGCCTGCTTCAGATAGAGTAGTGGAAATGCTAATAAAGAAACTAAATAATGAACCTTTTGAAACAGAACTTAAAATACCAGTTTTAGATAGAGTAGCAATAGCTCCAGCTATAAAAGATCTAAGTAAATCTAATATAGCAGTTGTAAATACAGGTGGAATAGTTCCAATAGATAATCCAGATAGAATACAATCTGCTTCAGCAACAAGATGGGGTAGATATGATATTAAAGGAATAGATGACTTAAAAGGTGGAGTATATAAAACTATACATGCGGGGTTTGATCCTGCAGCTGCTGATGCTGATCCAGATGTAATAGTTCCAATTGATGCTCTAAGAGCTTATGAAAAAGAAAATAAGATAGGTAAGCTTCATGATTACTTTTATTCTACAGTAGGAACAGGAACCACCCAAGCAGAAGCTGCGAGAATGGCAAAGGAAATGATTCCTTACTTAAGAGAAGATAACGTGGATGGAATCATATTAGTTTCCACATGAGGAACTTGTACGCGTTGCGGTGCAACCATGGTTAAAGAATTCGAAAAAGAAGGATTTACAATAGTTCAAATGTGTAACTTGATTCCAGTTGCTACAACTGTAGGAGCAAATAGAATAGTTCCTACCATATCAATACCATATCCATTAGGACATCCAGCTACAACAAAAGAAGAACAATGGAAATTAAGATATCATAGAGTAGGAGTGGCATTAGATTCACTTACAACTGATATTGAAGATCAAACTGTTTTTAGAGTAAAGTTTTAAAATAAGTATCTATAAAGTGAGTTCCATGTTTATCCATGGAACTCTACTTATCAAGATATTAATTTATAGTTAGGTAGGTGGAATAAATGAAAATAAATACAAGTGATAAATCAAAAAAAAGAGGGCAACCCGTTTATTATATATCTTTGATTATAACCTTTATAGTGGTTTTGTGGGC
This sequence comes from Clostridium algidicarnis, assembly GCF_000703125.1. NCBI lineage: Bacteria > Bacillati > Bacillota > Clostridia > Eubacteriales > Clostridiaceae > Clostridium > Clostridium algidicarnis. Next base: position 1,090,900 of record NZ_JNLN01000001.1, read on the forward strand.
TATTATATCAAAAGATAGCTTTGCTAGGGCAGCAGATAATTTATTAAATACCTTAACTAATAATTTTGGATGGGCATATTTATTATCTATGCTTATATTTGTAGGCTTTGCCATGGTATTAGCCTTTAGCAAATATGGGAATATAAAACTTGGAGCAGATGATTCAAAGCCAGAATACAGTACAGCATCATGGTTTGCTATGCTCTTTGGAGCTGGTATGGGAATTGGTCTAGTATTTTGGGGAACAGCAGAACCTTTATCACACTTCGTAGCACCAAATGGCTTAGAACCAGGGTCAGTAGAAGCAGCAAGCTTTGCAATGAGAGCTTCTTTTATGCATTGGGGATTTCACCCCTGGGCTAACTATTCTATAATAGGATTAGCACTAGCATATTTTCAGTTTAGAAAGAATAAACCAGGATTAATAAGTAGTATATTTGAACCTTTAATAGGTGAAAAGAGAGTTAATGGTCCCCTAGGAAAAGCTATAGATATATTTGCAGTACTTGCTACAGTAGCAGGAGTTGCAACATCCTTAGGGCTTGGTACACTTCAAATAAATAGCGGACTTCAGTATCTTTTTGGAGTGCCAGAAACACAGGTTGTTCAAGTAATTATAATTGTAGTAATAACTATAGTATTTATTTGGTCCGCTGTAAGTGGTATAGAAAAAGGAATAAAGGTTATTTCTGATGTAAATTTATACTTAGCATTTGGACTTTTAATATTAGCACTTTTAATAGGACCTACTGTAAAGATTATAAATTCATTTTCTAATGGATTAGGCGCCTATCTAGGTAACTTTTTTCAAGATAGTCTTCAAATTGAAGCATTCGGTGATAATTCTTGGCTTAATGGCTGGAGAATATTTTATTGGGCTTGGTGGATAGCTTGGGCACCTTTTGTTGGTACATTTATAGCTAGGATATCTAAGGGAAGAACCATAAGAGAATTCGTATTAGGAGTTATAGTTGCTCCATCAATAGCTTCTTTCGTATGGTTTTCAGTATTTGGAACTATGGGAATAAACTTAGGTATTGAAGGCGTTATGTCTATGGATGCTTTAAAGACTGTTGCAGCTTCACCAGAGACAGCCTTCTTTGTAATAATGAGTAATTATAAGTTAGGGGTTATACTATCTTTTATTGCAGTATTTTTATTAGGTACATTTTTTGTAACCTCTGCAAATTCAGCTACATTTGTACTGGGTATGCTAACATCAAAGGGTGATTTGAATCCTTCAAATAGAAAAAAGATAGTTTGGGGATTAGTTCAATCATTACTTGCTACCTCATTATTACTTGCAGGAGGATTAAAATCCTTGCAGACAGCTTCAGTAGCCGCAGCCTTCCCATTTATATTTATAATGATTTTTGCCTGTATTTCCTTATGGAAGGCTCTTTCTGAAGAAAAGATATAAAAATAGAATATTATTTAACTAGTTAATTTATAAGGTTTTGGAAGTTCGCAATATAGATTTAAGAAGAGTATTTTTATGATGTATCTAGAAGTGGAGTTTATTCAATACCTTATACAAAAGAGGCTTGTAGCAATTGCTACAAGCCTCTTTTTGGCGGAGAGAAAGGGATTCGAACCCCCGGTACATTTTGTGTACACTTGTTTTCGAGACAAGCACCTTAAACCAACTCGGACATCTCTCCACAATAAGTATTTTTATACTACCCTAAAAGTATACTAAATATAAAAATATAAATCAATATAAATTAAACAATCATTTATTTCTTAGAGATTTAAAAAACTCTTTTAAAATTTCACTACATTCATTATTATAAAGCCAATTTACTTTTATATTAGAATTAATATATTGATTATTTACTAAGTTTAAAACAGAGCCACAAGCTCCAAGGTTTGGGTCAAAGGTACCTATATTAAGCTCTGACAATCTTGATTGAACAATAGCCCCAGCACACATTATACAAGGTTCTAAGGTTACAAACATACTACATCCATTTAGTCTCCAATTTCCAAGAGTTTTAGAAGCCTCGTTTATAGCAATGATTTCAGCATGGGCTAATGGGTTCTTCATAGTTTCTCTTAAATTATGGCCTCTTCCAATTATTTTGCCATCCTTTACTATAACTGCACCTATTGGAACTTCATCTATGGATAAAGCCTTTTTAGCCTCTTCTAAGGCTATATTTATAAATTCCATTTTAAGATCCCCTTACATTAGTATAAAAAATTTATACATTCAAAACTTTTAATTTGATATTTTGAAACAGTTTATCAAAAGAATGCCCCTATAAACTCTTATTATAATTTATCATTATTTAAGTAAAGTCTCAATATAGGATTTCATATATTGAGGTAAATCGCTAGGTTTTCTACTGGATACTAAGTTTCTATCCACAACTACCATTTCATCACTCCATATTGCACCTGCATTTTCCATGTCGTCTTTTATATTAGGTGTACTTGTTACTTTGTATCCATTTAGGATGTCGGCAGAAATTGTAACCCAACCAGCATGGCATATTTGACCTATAACCTTTTGACTTTCGCTCATATGCTTAACTATACTAAGTGCATCATCACATACTCTTATTTTATCTGGTGCCCATCCCCCGGGGATAAGTAAACCATGAAATTCATCTACATTTATATCTTTAAATGAACAGTCAGAGATAGCAGGGACTCCATGTTTACCAGTGTATTTTTTGTTAGCTTCTTCACCAGCTATAACCACTTCAATTCCTTCTTCTCTTAACCTTAGAATAGGATACCATAATTCTAAATCTTCAAAGTCATCATGAATAAAACTTAAAACTTTTTTTACACAAGTCATTAAAATCCACCTCTCCTCAATTATATTATTTTAATTGTAACATTATTTACAATTTAATAATGAATTGTAAACTACTATTATCACTTTGTTTACTAATTTGTAAAATTTAAAGCTTATAAATTATATTGATTTATGAAATAAGATAAAAAATAAATCCCTGTGGTCTACACAGGGTAATTTGTATAAGTTACGTAAATATACGTACCTTTTTTATTCTATTTTTATCTAACTCTTCAATAACAAACTTAGTTGTATCAAATTGTATGTTTTCTCCTCTATCTGGGAATCTTCCAAGCTGACCTATTATAAAGCCTCCTATAGAATCAAATTCTTCTGATTCCATGGATGTGCCTATAAGGTCATTAAGATCATCTAACCTAGCACTTCCAGATACTACATACTCATCTTCTTTAATTACATCAATCTCTTTATCATCTTCATCATCATATTCGTCTTCAATCTCTCCAACAATTTCTTCTACTAAGTCCTCAATGGTTACAATACCTACTGTACCACCGTATTCATCAAGCACGATATACATATGATTTCTGTCCTTTTTCATATCAGTAAAAAGATCTGTAATCCTTCTAAACTCATAGGTGTAATTAGGCTCTCTCATGTAGTCTTCAACGTTAAACTCTTCCTCTTTTTCTTTTAAAAGCAAGTCTTTTATGTATAACACACCTACGATATCATCGATAGATTCTCTGTATACGGGTATCCTAGAGAATTGTTCTCTTTTCAAGACTTCAAGGATCTCGTCATAAGTAGATTCAGTGCTTATAGATATAACATCTACTCTTTGAACCATTACATCCTTTGCTTGAAGGTCTCCAAATTCGAAAACATTATATATCATCTCTTTTTCTCCAACTTCAAGAACTCCCTCTTCCTCTCCAACATCCACCAAAGTTTTTAATTCTTCTTCTGTTATGAAGGGTTGAGTTTTATCAGGGTTTCCACCTAATAGCTTTATAATCCCTGAAGATATAAATGTAAATACAGTTACTATAGGTCTGAGTATTATTATAATAAAACTTATAGGCTTATAAACCTTAAAAGAAACCTTTTCTGAATTTTGAGCAGCTAAGGATTTAGGGGTTATTTCTGCAAATATAAGAACTAATACGGTCATAACAATAGTTGCTATTCCTACACCTTTTTGTCCAAATGCTTTTAATGCAATTGAGGTTGCTAGAGCAGAAGCTGCTATATTTGCTACGTTATTACCTACTAAAATGCTTCCTAATAGTTTATTAGGGCTTGCTATAAGTTTTTCTATTTTATCAGCTCCCTTTACACCTTCTTCTACAAGGTGTTTTACTCTTATCTTACTAAAGCTCATAAGAGCCGTTTCTGAAGCTGAGAAAAATGCTGATAATAATAAAAGCACAGTTAATAAAATTAAATGCCACGTGCTAGGGTCCAAAAGTACCACTCTCCTATAATAATTAATTTTTATATAATAAATAATTTTGTGATATCTTATATCCATTTAATATGTCTTTGGATACATAGATGAGATTAGAATAGTTATATATAATTTATACTTCTAATACTTTTCTGAAATGTCATAAAATTAAATAAATCTATCTTATTATATCACATTTAATTCTAATGTATTAACACAAATTATATACCATTTCAAGGCATTATCTTTTAAATAGCTCAAATATAAGATTTAGGTTAATATTTTATATTATATCTAGTTATATCTAGTTATATCTAAGGAATCATACTTTAAAGTAAAGATTTAGAAAGTTGTAGGTAAATAAAAAAAGATTAGAAATTTAATAAATTAAAATTCTAATCTTTTTGGTACTCCCAACAGGAATCGAACCTGTATTTATCCCTTAGGAGGGGATCGTTATATCCATTAAACTATGAGAGCATATGTTATTGTATCACCCTAACATTTTATTATATAAATTGTATTATGTCAATTATAACTAAGCAAATAAATTTAAATTCATTAATTCATGAAAACTTAATACACTTTTTACGGATATTTATTATTAAAGTTTAAGATTGTGATATAATATGAGTATAGAGTTTACAGAATATTTTGTAAGGAGTGATTTAGATGTGTAATAATGAAGAAAAAACAAATACTACTCCTATTAATAAGGATAAAGAATCAAAAGAGGTAAAGTCCTCACCAAATTCAAAAGTATTTGTGGGAGCTAATGATGAAGTGGTCCCAAATTGTGAGGGAGAACCTTGTAATTTTGAAGTCAAAGAAAAAGATGAAAAGTAAATCAAATATTTAAATAATGTACATTTCAAGGATAACTTGCTCTAATAATTAGGACAAGTTATCCTTATTAAATTGAGAATGGTTATTTAAACTTTTTAGCTTTTATAGCCACTCTTGTTTTTTCTAGATAGTTTTGAGTTTCATTAAATCGCTTACTTGCAACTCCGGCAAATAATATATCTATTACATTAAGCTGTGCTATTCTAGAAGAGGTTGCCCCACTTCTTATATTTATTTCTGGAGATGATACATATAAATTAATATCGCATATATCACTTATAGAACTAGAGCCATATTTAGTTATACTAATAGTTGTTGCACCTGTACTTCTTGCTATATTTATGGCATCGTAAACATCCTTAGTTTCCCCAGAATATGATATTGCAACTGCAACATCACCTTTAGTAAGATTGGCAGCTGAAATAGTTTGAATATGCGTATCAGCATGAGCTGTAGCTAATTTATTTATCCTACAAAACTTTTGGAAGGCATCTAAGGCTATCACATAGGAAGCTCCTACTCCAAAAAACTCTATTCGCTTTGAATTATCTAGCGCTTCGATTGCTTCTTTTATGCTTTTTGTAGATATTATTTTACTGGTATTATCTATAGCTTTTTTATTATTATTACTTATGTTTTTTATAATAACATCTATATCATCACCATTTTCTATATCTGCATATTTGTCATCTTTACTGTTTACCTCAAGATAAGCCATATCACGAGTTATATCAATTTTAAAGTCTTTGAATCCACTATAACCAACCGCTCTACAAAATCTTACTATAGTAGCCTCGCTAGCTCCACATCTTTTAGACATGTTACCTATAGATAAATCAGAAATCTCTGAAGGATATTCTAGTATAAAATTAGCTACCTTTTTTTCTGTATCGCTAAGTCCATTCATTATTCCACGTATTTTTATAATACTCCCGGCCAATATAAAACCTTCTCTCAACTTAAACATTATGTTTAATTATTTTATTTAAAGGCATACTTATATATAAGTAGTTACTATATTACTTATATATTTTAGCATATAATTCAATGACTTTAAAATCATTATATCTTTAAATATATAAGTTATGTTAAAGATTTATTAAAGCCTTTAATAGGGGCAATCCTTATAGTATAATTTATATAAGCATATACTAGAGAATATAAAAATAAATTTGGAGGTGTAATTATGTTAGATGAATTAAAAAAGGTATTTCTTGCAGGAGTAGGTTCTGTTGCTTATACTTATGAAAAGTCTTCAAAGATTATTGAGGATATGGTTGAAAAGGGAAAGTTAAGTACGGAAGAAGGTAAAGAATTAAATGAAGAATTAAAAAGAGATATGCAAAGTTCAGGAGAAAAGTTAGTTTCAAAAGTTGATAGTGTAAAACCTTTAAATAAAAAGGATGTAGTTTGTATAATTGAAGAGCTAAATTTAGCACATCAAGAAGATTTAAATGAAGTTAAAGAAAAGATGCTAAAATTAGAAGCTAAAATAAGCCTTTTAGAAAACAAACAAGAGTAAAAACTTTAAGACACATATAATTAATGGTGGTTTTAAGTAAAGAGAGGGCTAAAATGGCTAAGAATTCCGCTAAACGTTTAAAAGAAATAGTAAAAGTTTCTGCTTTTTATGGATTTGGCTTTCTAGTTGATAATAAAATAAAAAGACAAGATAATTCACCTGAAAATTTAAGATTAGCTTGTGAAGATCTTGGACCAACATTTATAAAGCTTGGACAAATCTTAAGCACTAGACCAGATATTTTGCCTGCTGAATATATAAAGGAATTATCAAAGCTCCAAGATAATGTTTTACCTGAAAAGTTTAAAGATATAAATAAGGTTATAAAGAGCGAATTTGGTAAATCAATTGAGGAGCTATTCCTTAAATTTAACGAGATACCCTTAGCCTCAGCTTCGGTAGCACAAGTACATGAAGCGACACTAAAGGATGGGAGAGAAGTTATAGTAAAGGTACAAAGACCTGAGATATCAGATAAGATGGAGACGGATATTTCTATATTATCTAGGATATTTAATCTTACTAAGGCTAAATTTAAAGATACATTAATAGATCCTAGTGAAGCTTTAAATGAACTTCTTGATTCTACAAGGCTTGAACTAGACTTTAATATAGAAGGAGAAAATATAGAAAAATTTAGGAAGATTAATAAATCAGTTGCATGTATCTATGCACCCTTTGTAATAAGTGAATATAGTGGAAAAACTGTACTTACATTAGAAAAAATTAAGGGGTATAAAATTGATAATAAAAAAGGGCTTTTAGAACAAGGATATGATTTACCTGATATATCAAAGAAACTAGCTTTGAGTTTTCTTAAAAATATTTTCGAAGATGGTTTTTTTCATGCAGATCCTCATCCGGGGAATCTTTTAATCAGAGATGGAAAGATATGTTTTATAGACTTTGGTATAACCGGTAATTTAAACAAAACCTTAAGAGACTCGTTAAATGATGCTGTAGTAGCTGTTGCATATGAAGATATAAATAAACTCATATCTGTATTCATGTCTATAGGAATAAAAGATGGATTTGTAGACAGAAACCAACTTTATGAAGATATTGATTACCTCTTTGCTAATTATTTAAATACATCATTTGAAAATATAAATATGTCTTATATGCTCCAAGAAGTATTTGATGTTGCTAGACGCAATAACATTAAGCTACCAAAAGAGCTAACCCTTGTTATAAGGACATTTATAATATTAGAAGGGGTTATAGCTCAAATATCCCCTGAGATTAAGGTTTTAGATATTGCTATACCTTATGTAAAGTCACATAACTTAAATAAAGACATAGATTTAGATGAAGTTCTTTTAAATACACATATATTTTTAAAAAATAGTGTTAAGGTTCCAACAAAATTAATAGAGGTTTCAGATAATATATTAAGTGGAAGAACTAAAATTAAACTAGAACTTAAGAATTTAGATAAACCTTTAAATGAATTAAATAGAATGGTTAATAGGATGGTGTTTGGACTTGTAGTATCCGCTATGATTGTTGCTTCGTCCTTAGTATTAAATTCTAATATAGGACCTAAGGTATATGATGTTTCACTCATTGGTGTTATTGGATTTATAGTTGCTGGAATATCTGGGCTTTGGTTATTAATATCTATTTTAAAATCAGGAATGATGTAAGGTATGTGTACTGTTTGTGGAGTATTCCATACTAAGGATACGGAAAGACCCTTTGGAGAATCTTAGAAGTGTGGAGGAGTAATATATATTGTTTTTAGAAATTAAATTTGATTTTAGTAGGAGTGATTCTACTCCTACTAAAGTAAGTAATCTATTTAAGCTATACAAAAGCTTTGTTATCAAGTGATTCTTAGACTCAGGTGGAGTTTGCTTATAAGGAAATACGTCTCTCAACCAAAGTCTTAGAAGAAATTACTCAGGGGCGTAGCAGCCATCATCCCCCACCTTGAAGAGGAGAGCGGTATTACGGATGGTAGCCATGGGATAAATATATGAGTTTAATTAAGGTAAAAGTAACTTTATATTTCAATACCTCTTAAAATATAGTTCATTAAGCTATCTAAAAGTTCTTCTATGTCGGGATCCTCTGCATTTAATAATTCATATATAGAGGCAGACATTAAAACCCCTAAGAATAGGTGAGCCATAAAAGCAGGATTTCCTTTTTTTAGAATTCCATTATCTATAGCTTCTTTTAAGTACCCCTCTAAGATAGATATATAATCACTTAATGAATCCCTGATTTCTACCTGCCTTATTTCTTGACCCCAAAGTTGACTCATAACGACTTTGAAGAAGTCTTTGTATTTATAGACAGATTGAAGTTGTATCTTACAAAGAGCTCTTAATTTTAATATGGGATTACTTTCCTTTTCCGTCGCTTCTATGATATCTTCTTTTATTATGTCCATACCAACTTTTATTATATAATTAAATATTTCTTCCTTGCTCTTAAAATGATAGTATAGTGTTCCCTTTGCTAGGCCTCCAGTAAGAGCAATATCTTCCATTGTAGCTCCTTCATAGCCCTTTTTAGAAAAGATATCAACGGCAGCTTTAGAAATTATATTTTTAGTTTTATTCAAATCCATCACTCCAAGTCTATATGAGTATTTACTACCTATAATATATCATTTAACAACAATAAACAACCAATTTAAATACAATGTAATTGAATTTTCAGTTATATGGTATTGCCTTCTTATTTTCCTTATTTTAAAGTATAATATGTATTATAGAATCAGTAATATTATTATGAAATATTGATGTGAAGTTTTTTAAAATATAATAGTTTAATAAAATGGAGAGATGAAATGATAAAATATTATAATCGTAATTCAAATGAATATGAAGTGGAAAAGGTTGCAGGGGATAAGTATTTAAAATGGAACTATTCTTCTCCAGTTGGACTCACTTTACTTGAGATGTTTATAAAAAAGAAATTATTTTCTAAAGTTTATGGAGCCTACTGTGATAGCTCTTTAAGTAAGAAAAAGATAAACAGTTTCATAAAAGAATTTAATATCGATATGAATTTATGTGAAAAAAATCTAAGTAAGTTTAATAGCTTTAATGATTTTTTTATACGTAGCTTAAAAAAAGAGGCTAGACCTATAGATGAAAATAGTAATATGTTAATTTCTCCTGGAGATGGTAGATTATTTGCTTATGACAACATAGATATGGATAACCTTGTGCAGGTAAAAGGATTAACCTATAGCTTACATGAGCTTATAGAAGATAAGGCCATTGCAGATAAGTATAATGGGGGACTATGTTTAGTATTAAGACTATGTCCTACAGACTATCATCGCTTTCACTTTATTGACTCAGGAATATGTAGTGATAGTAAAAAGGTAAATGGAGATTACTATTCTGTAAATCCTATAGCCTTAGAAAAGATACCTAAGCTTTATTGTCAAAATAAAAGAGAGTGGAGCTTACTTAAATCAGAAAACTTTGGTGATGTTATATTAGTTGAAGTAGGGGCTACCTGCGTTGGAACAATAGTACAAACTTATAACCCAAACCATGTTGTTAAAAAAGGTGATGAAAAAGGGTACTTTAAGTTTGGAGGCTCTACTACAATTATGTTTATTAAGCCTAACACTGTAAAGATAGATGAAGATATATTGCGGGAAACATCCTTAGGTTACGAAACAAAGGTTGTTATGGGAGAGACTATAGGTAAGAAAATAAGTATTTAAACCATCAGTAAATACAATATTTAAAAAGAGAGAAAAGGCAAAAGCTTTTTCTCTCTTTTTATTGTACAAAATTATTCAATTAGCTTCAATAAAAAAGTTATTATTGAAGCTATAAATCTAAAAATAAAAAAAATTTAATATATATTTTCATCTAACCTTTACATATTTAAGATTTCCTTCTCTTTTATAGGTGTAGATTAAATTCAAGCTTGATTTTTAATTTAAAAAATAAAAGATTAATGGAGGTTTTAAAAATGGGAAAATATTATCCAGATGTAAATCCAGGTGAAATAGTACCAGGAGGATTTACCTATCCTAATAATGCTAAGTTACAAGGAGACTTCTTATATTTAAGAGATGCAAACAAAAATATGGTATCAGGTAGGCAAGTTGATGATGGTGATAGCATAACAGTGTTAGATGTTGGTTATAGTCAGCAATTAGCATTAGTTCAATATCCAACATCAGCTGGGGTGAGACAAGGGTATGTTAATAATACACCTTCTGTAATTAAGTATAATAATGCTAATGCATGGGCTAACGGTTCAACCACAGAAATAGTTTATGATGAAAATGGTGGACAGCTCGGATCATTAGATCCTTATGAGTCAGCAACACCACTATATAAGAAAAATGGAATGACACATGTAGTTTATAACACAGATAAAGGCCCAAATACTAAATCAGGATATGTTAAATATGAAGGTAGTCCTATAACAGTAATCACTATACCTAAACCATCAACGTCAGGTGTATCCACAATATCATACGGGAAGAGTGGTAAAGAAAGAGACCTTACTGCTTATAAAATAGGGAATGGAAACAATTCATTAGTAATGGTATGTGAAGTTCATGGATTTGAGGATAACTTCCCTAAAGATGGACTTGAATTAGTTAATATAGGAAATGACTTAATTAGATCACTTGCAAGTAATGGAACAAAAGGATGGTCAGTATATGTGATACCAGCAGCAAATCCAGATGGACTAGCTGAAGGATATACTAATAATGGTCCAGGCAGATGTACTATAGTAGGCGGAGTAGATATAAATAGAGACTTTCCTATAGGATTTACTTCACACGGTACTCCAAGATATTGGACTGGTGATGCACCACTTAGTGTTAATGAGTCTAAAAAATTAAGTGAATTTATACAAGGTATTAAAAATAAAACTTCAGGGAAAATGGTTGTTATAGACTTACACGGATGGGAAGGAGCAGCCATAGGTAATCCAGAAATAGGACAGTACTTTAGAAATCAATTTGGATTTGAGCAAAGAAGTGGATATGGAGCAGATAGAGGATTCTTAATTGCATGGGCTAAATCAATAGGTGCAGATGCTGCATTAATAGAATTGCCAAAGAATACACATAGCCATAGTGATGTTATAAATGGAGGCTACTCACAAAAAGTAATAAATGCAGTAAATGGAATAATTTCAAATAATCCTGGTGGTGGATCTATTGGTAAATGGATTCAAAAAGGAGATAATTGGTATTACTATGAAAATGATTTAATGGTTACAGGCTGGAAAAGTATAAATGGATCATGGTATTACTTAGAATCAAGTGGAGCTATGGCAACAGGGTGGAATAGTATAGATGGTTCATGGTATTACTTAGAATCAAGTGGAGCTATGGTTACAGGTTGGAATAGTATAGATGGTTCATGGTATTATTTAGAATCAAGTGGAGCCATGGCTACAGGGTTGAAAAGTATAAATGATTCGTGGTATTACTTAGAATCAAATGGGGCTATGGCTACTGGTGAAATTATAATGAGTGGTAAGACCTATCATTTCGATAATTCCGGAAAGTTGTACTTAATTTTAAATAAGAAGATAACAGTTGACGACATTACACAAATTCAAGAAAGATTACAGAAACTAAAGCTCTTTGATGGATTTATATCAGGATATTATGATGATTTAACTAAATCCGCTGTAAGACAGTTTCAACTAAAATATAATATTATGCCAACATATGGAGTAGCTAATGAAGAAACAATTTATGCTATTAAAAAATCTAATCCATCAATCAGTTATATACTTTATGATGAAGAAGCTAAAAATTCAAAACCCGGTAAATTATTTAAAGACACAGCGGAAGTAAGAAAGAAGAAGTATTGTGAGAAATATCCATATACGGAAGTTGAGTTAGTTCCAGTAAGCGGTGCACATGATTTCAAAAATAAGTGGAATAATATTGGACTAGATTCTAAAGGTAATGAAATAAAGGTTGCTGTAGTTGAGCTTCAATTTCATGGTACTGTAGGTGATGCACCAGATGGAAAAGGAATTGGACATATGTTCAATATAGATAATGACGATAATAAGAAAGATAGAATTGTAGTTAGTGATAAGCTTGACGAATATAATAGAGATACAGATATAATAATTTCAACTTTAAAGTCTAAAAAAATGGATCTTCTTTATTTTTCTTCATGCAATACTGGTAATCCTGATGTTGAAAATGTAGGTAATGCATTTAAGAAAGTTGTTACTGCAAATGAAATAATTGCATGGGATGGTGGAACTATATTTAATTGGGATACTGGTGAAGATGAACCTGGACCTTATAGAAAGACTATTGATAAAATTAAGAGAGACCAAGCGACCTGGTATAAGTATGTTGATAAGGATAAAGATGGTACACCACTCAGGGATAGGAAAGGAAGGGTATGGATTTAATATAGAATAGACCCGATGAGTTAATAGTATAAATAAAAAAGGTAATATATCAAATGAGTCTTAGAAAAACGTATCCAAGGGTGTATAAGCTGTTATGTACAGCATAAGAACCCTAAATCATGGAGGTTCAACAGTGCTAATATATCCAATTTGAAAAAAACTAGCTATCACCAAATCATAAATTTGGTGATAGCTAATTTCAAAGAGTGTTATTGGAGTATTACCGTTGGTAGCTAGGGAATAAATTTTATTAACAAATAAGGGTCTAATATTAACTTTATCTTGGGAAAAAGCTACTATTTATTAAAGGAAGTAAAATGATAGAAATCAGGGTTACCTTATGGTAAAATAAAGGAGGTAGATAATATTTCATAATAAGCTTGGGGGTATATAATGAAGAAAAAGAGAACTATAATTAGGATATTACTTATGACCATGATAATTTCTTTAAATATTTATAATGTGTCCTTTAAAAGGATTAGGTTTAGTGATAAGTATTTCAAAAATGATGATTATAAGATAAGAGTTGCAGATGCAAGTTTAAATTGGATAGAAGTAGAAGATAGAGATGAAAAAGAAAAGGTAATTGAATATATGGACTCTACTAAATACCTTTATGCATTTAATCTCAAACCTGGAGGTGATACCCCTACTGGAGGTATATCCATAGTTTATAAGGATGGCGAATATTATGATAAGTTTATTTTTTATGGAATAAAGGTGGTACATCGTACAAATGATGAAGAGTACTGGGAAGAGTATTGGCTTACGGATAATCAGTTTGATAAGCTTCAAAAGTTATACAATGATTTAAAAAGGTGTAGTAAATAAAAAGGTATCGATTTAATTTTTTACTACAATAAAAGAAATCAATTGTGATTATGATGAATCTATTAGTTGTCTTGAAAGTTAATACTAATAGTTTAAGAGACTATTATTTATAAGACCATTTTCTTATCTGCATTCCAAGAAATAATAAAAAACTAGGATATATACTAGAAATTAATATAAAATATGGACTTATATTATCATTTACGGTAGGAAGCATTTGAAACCATGAGATTGGAAAGCTAAGTAAATAAGATATATAAACAAATACACTAGGAAAGATAGACTCATCAGGTGTACCCATATCATAAGGCGACTTTATATAATCATGATCAATAAACAAAATCAAAGAGCTTATTAAAAGTAATATGAAAATATTTTTTATGATAAAAGGTCATAAATACTATTTTTCTGAAGTTTCAAAGATAAGCCAAAAAGTATAAATATAATTGAAAATATTATCATAAGGTCTTTACTAACTTTATATCTATAACTTTGACTATATAAAATATCAGATGGATCAAATATTATAATAGGAATTATAATTAATATAATATTTGCTATGAATTATAAAACAATGGATTTGTTTTTTTTAACATAACACTATTCCTCCTTATGATATCTAGTGTAGTACACCATACACCGACTTATTTTAATATCTTTATACATAGACTACATATAATCAATGTAGTCTAGAATTTAATTGTTAAATTCTTTTAAGTTATACGTATTTCTCTGTTATTATGTCTTATTTTATATTCGTTTCATAATGCTCTTCATTAAGTCTCACTACTTCAAGTTCTTTTTTATTCTCATTCAATTTCAATGCTAAACTTTGAATTCCAAAGAATTCTGTGAAAGTATGACTCCCAATGATAAGATTTATCCCTTTAAACTTAGCATATTGAATCGTATACAAATTACATTCACCTGTAATGTATACATCACACTTATTTTCAACTGCTTCCTTAAGGCAAGTTGTTGGCCCTCCATTACCACAGACTAAGCCCACTCGCTTCACTTTTTTGTCATTAAACCGCCAAAATTTAACGGGTTCTTCAAGTAGATTTTCAATATCTTTTACTAATTCATTAAATTCAATTTCTTCATCATATTCTGCGATTCTACCAAAATATAACCCTTTCCATTCGTGGGTTCTTCTAACATTTTTTAAATTCAATTTTTTTAATAAACTATCATTTGTTCCAAAGTTACAGTCATCAAGTGGCAAGTGATTATAGTAGTGACTTATACCATACTCTGCTAATTTTTCTATGCATGCCTCTTTTAATCCGTATATTTCATACCATGCATCGTGGTGTGTCACCATCATATCAACTCCATGAATTCTTGCTTCCTCTATAGTTTCAAGCGTTAGGTTAACACAGTATCCTAATTTTTTAACTTTTTTATCTGCATGGTATGTAATCCCAGATTCACTAGAATAGATTTCCTCACTTGTTACATTAAAAAGTTCATTAATTCTTTCAACAATATGTGAAACATCCATATACTTACCTCCTCAATTTCATCATGTTTTGCCTTCAATTCTCATTATTACCTTGGTTGTAATCAATTTATTTGTATTACATCATAATACAAATAAATTGTGTATTTACATTTTTTCATACAGCTTACCTCTTAACATCTTCATTGTTATAAAGAAATGTCCTTGATACTCCACTTGCTGTCGCCACGTTATTAAAATTAATCTTTTCTCCATTAATGGAGAGTTCGCTAATCATAGCTTTTAAGTTATATATGTTAATTTTTTTTAGTTTATTAATTATTGTTGATAATATTTTTTTGAATCCCGTTAAAATAAAGTAAATACAAAATGAAATGATTGTATATAAAGTCATATAAAATAAAATCATAATTCCTTCCCATGCCCAATCGTCAAATTCTTCAAATGAGAAAAATAGATTTTCTTTATTCAATGATTTAAATAAAAAAATGCCTATAAGAGTTACGATTAAATTTGAGATTATAATTTTTTTAAAAGTTGAACTTAAATTTTCATCTTTAAAAGTTAAAGTATATAAACAAGTTGAAATAAACATTGAATAAGCAAGAATAAGATTTAATGTTTGAGCATTATTTATATGGATAATTAAAGGCATATTATATAGAACTATCGATAAAACAAATATATATATTATAAAAGGTTTTTTGCTTAAATTATTAAACAAAATATCATCTCCTTAAACTTATCTTAATAAACATATATTACCACGATTCAAGTTTCTTATAAATAGGTTATTATTAAAAAAGCAATAAAACAATGTTTTAAATATATAACAGCACCTTTTTTTGCTCTTATATAGGATATAAATAAAAAAGATATACATCAGCATTAATAGAAGATAAAGTTATACAATTAATCTTGCAATATGGTAAAATGAGGATATGTATTTAGCATTTTATAATAAGTGTGGGGGTATATAATGAAGAAAAAGAGAACTATAATTAGGATATTACTTCTCATCATGATAATTTCTTTAAATATTTATAATGTGTCCTTTAAAAGGATTAAGTTTAGTGATAAGTATTTCAAAGATGATGATTATAAGATAATAGTTGGAGGTACAAGTGCAAGTGGGATAAAAGTAGAAGATAGAGATGAAAAAGAAAAAGTAATCAAACACATGAATTCTACTAAATACTTTTATGGATTTAATCTCAAACCTGGAGGTGATAGCCCCGATGGATGCATAGTGATACTAGATAAGGATGGAGAGATGGTTGGTTGAGGGGCTTACTTTCTTTGGGGAAGAATTGATGCATCGTAGAGTGGATGGTAACTATTGGCGAACTTATTGGATCAGCATGATAAGCTTGAAAGGTTATATAATGATTTGAAAAAGCGTAGTAAATAAAAAATTAGCGGGGTTATTTTTAATCCAATAAAAGAAATCAATTGTTGTTATGATGAATTGATTGGTTGCATTTAAACTTATTTTTTTAAGTAAAGGGAAAGAGATAGATCCTCTCATTTTATTAAATGTTTATTAAATTCATTTATAAAAGCATTTTTATTATCTTCATTTTCAAATGCTATTTTAGGTATTGATATAATTTCCTTTGAATTATATATATGAAGATACTTGCCAGATTCAACTATCTTATCAAATAATGACCAATACAAAATTATATCATAGTTAGTGGCAATAATTGATAGTCCAGCTTCATTTATAGACAATAAGAATTCATTTACTTCATCTTCTAGTCCATAAGAAAGAATTTTTCTGGTTAATATTGGATCTAATGTAGTTGACACTATATATAATATAAGAAATGTAAAGATTCCTTCTTTCAATCCAAGGAAAATAAATGGTGAAAAGATTGCAATAAGAACTATATACCTATTTACTAAAGTACGGTTTTTAAAATTTTCAGAGCCAGAAGTATATTCTGATTTAGAATTTAGATATTCTTCTCTTAAAAGAGAATATTTTATCTCCATTTAAACACCTCCATTAGTAATAAAATTTATTTATATATCTTTAAAATGCTGAAATGGAATACATTTTTATGGCTTTGGGTTGTCTTTTATTTTCCTAAATGTTTATTTAGTTCATTTATAAAATCCGTTTTATTATTTTTGTTTTTAAATATCTTTTTAGGTATTGATATATTCTCCTTTGAATTATATAAATGTATGTATTTTTTAGATTCAACAATCTTATTAAATAATGGCCAATATAAATTAAGCTTATATTCATTGGTGGTAACTGATATAGAATTTTCATTTATAGATAATAAGAATTCATTTATTTCATGTTTTAATTCCTTTTTAACTCGATAATGAAGACCTACCTTAACTGACATCGGCAGAAATATAACCGTTAATATGTACATCATAAGAAAGGTGCCAATCCCCTTTTTTAATAAGAAGAAGGTAATAGGTGCGAATATTACAATAGTAAGTATATATCTACCTACAAAAAATCGTTTTTTAAAATCTTCAGAACCAAATATATACTCTACTTTAGAATTTATATATTCTCTTTTTGTAAAAGAATATTTTATGTCCATATGAATACCCCCTATTAGTCATGGATAGTGTTAACACTATCTTTGTTTTAGTTTACATCTTTCTGACCCTTACCCAATAAAATAGACACTCTAAACTCGTATTATCTCTTATTTTCGTAGCATAACTTAATATTTCATTTTATGCAACGTTAACTTTTCGATTGGCTTTATTATAATATTCTTCAGGTGTAACATATCCATTTGAAGCGTGGATTCGTTGCCGATTATAAAATACCTCAACATATTCAAATACGGCTGCACGGGCCTCTTCACGGGTTTTAAAGTGGGTACCATAAAGCCATTCACATTTTAATTTACCCCAGAAAGATTCCATTGGTGCATTATCCCAACAGTTGCCTTTTCGGGACATGCTACATGTGAAACCATACTTTTTAATTAAATCTTGGTAATCATAAGAACAGTACTGTGAACCTCTATCCGAGTGTAAAATGACGTTTGAAGGCTTCCCAGCACGTAGATATGCTGAATTCAACGCGTTAATAACTAACTCCTTTGTCATTCGTTCACTCATGGACAATCCAACAATTTTTTGTCCACATAAATCCAATATTCCAGCAATATAGAGCCATCCTTCATCTGTCCACAGATAGGTGATATCACTTACCATTTTCTCATTAGGTTTGTCCACAGAAAAGTCACGGTTAAGGATATTTTCTGCAACTGGAAGCTTATGATTAGAATTTGTAGTTGCTATAAATTTCTTTGAAACCTTTGATTTTATGCCATTTTCACTCATGATATGTTCCACTCTTTTATGATTAATAGGAGTTTTGCTTTTGGCGTTTAATATCCGCGTAATTTTTGTTGAACCGTAAACTTTCTTGCTTTTGACATGGATATCACTAATTTCCTTTAATAGAAGACTATTTGCTTTCGATCTCATACTTTCCGGACGTTTCTCCCATGCATAGTAGCTGCTCCTAGAAACGGATAGGACCATGCATAGCTTCGCTATATGGTAGTTCATGCGATTAGCCTTGATAAATAGAAATCTCTTTATTTGAGGTTTCTCGCGAAGTAGGCTGCCGCTTTTTTTAATATATCATTCTCCTCTTTGAGGTCCCTATTTTCTTTTTCAAGTTTATGAAATTTTTCATCTTCTGGGCTTAAGTGTCCACTACCTATAAATGGAGCCTTAGGAGATTTCCTATACTTGTTTACCCATCCCTGCATTGTGGTAGACTTAACACCTAAATCAGCAGCTACTTTTGACATTGGTTCTCCTGTTTTTTCTACTCTCTTTACTGCTTCCATTTTAAATTCAGCACTATAACTTTTATTCATCTAAAATCATCCACCCTTCATTTTTAGTATAGCACGAGTTCGTCGTGTCTAACAAAGGGGGTATGGGTCATTCTTTGTTTAAATATGTGCCAACTATACTTAATATTAATACGCTCATGCATTGACAAAAAAAGGATTCCAACTCCATAATCATTTGGATCAAGCTGCATAGGAAAAAGATAAAGAATTTTAATTGAAACTATAAAGAAGTATATTATATAAGGAATAAAAATTAAGGGTATATTGATTCATTTACCTTCTAAAAAGAAGTAAATTAGGCTTATATACAGTATTGTTAAGAAAATGATCCCTATACTACTTAATAGTAGGATATTATCAGATACCAAATGATAACTTATTAATATCTGGAGATATATTTCTCAAATAATAGCAAAAACAATATTTAATAGCTGAGTTATACTAATCTGTTTTAGAATCCTTAATCGCTTATTATTAATTTTATTCATCTCGTTTAACTTATTTGAATAAACATATATTACCATGATATAAGTTGTTTATCAATAGGTAATTATTAAAAAGGCAATGGAATAATGGTTTAAATATATAATAGTACCTCTTTTGGTGAGGATATAAGGTTTCATTTTTAATCCAATAAAAGAAATGAATTGGGGTTATGATGAACTCATTAGTTGTTTTAAAAGTTAATATAAGATAATAGTTGAAGATACAAGTTCAAGTGGTATAAAAGTAGAAGATAGAGATGAAAAAGAAAAAGTAATCAAACACATGAATTCTACTAAATACTTTTATGGATTTAATCTAAGACCTGGTGGTGATAGCCCTGATGTACGCATAGAGATACTAAATAAGGATAGAAATAATGTTGAGGGGCTTACTTTCTTTGGGGAAAAGTTGATGCATTGTAGAGCAGATGGCAACTATTGTCGAACTTATTGGGCTAGCATGGATCAGCGTGATAAGGTTAAAAAGTTATATAATGATTTGGAAAGGCGTAGTAAATAAAAAATTAGCGTGGTTATTTTTAATCCAATAAAAGAAATGAATTGTGGTTATGATGAACTCATTAGCGCCTTTAAAGGTTAATACTAGTATTTCAAGAGATTATCTGAAAAATTTATTTTGAGATAGTCTCTTTTTTTTGTATTAGGAGCAGGGGCGTAACGTTTTATTTTATATATTTCTATATTTAAATATGTGCTAACTATGACCCTTACCCAATAAAATAGACACTCTAAACTCGTATTATCTCTTATTTTCGTAGCATAACTTAATATTTCATTTTATGCAACGTTAACTTTTCGATTGGCTTTATTATAATATTCTTCAGGTGTAACATATCCATTTGAAGCGTGGATTCGTTGCCGATTATAAAATACCTCAACATATTCAAATACGGCTGCACGGGCCTCTTCACGGGTTTTAAAGTGGGTACCATAAAGCCATTCACATTTTAATTTACCCCAGAAAGATTCCATTGGTGCATTATCCCAACAGTTGCCTTTTCGGGACATGCTACATGTGAAACCATACTTTTTAATTAAATCTTGGTAATCATAAGAACAGTACTGTGAACCTCTATCCGAGTGTAAAATGACGTTTGAAGGCTTCCCAGCACGTAGATATGCTGAATTCAACGCGTTAATAACTAACTCCTTTGTCATTCGTTCACTCATGGACAATCCAACAATTTTTTGTCCACATAAATCCAATATTCCAGCAATATAGAGCCATCCTTCATCTGTCCACAGATAGGTGATATCACTTACCATTTTCTCATTAGGTTTGTCCACAGAAAAGTCACGGTTAAGGATATTTTCTGCAACTGGAAGCTTATGATTAGAATTTGTAGTTGCTATAAATTTCTTTGAAACCTTTGATTTTATGCCATTTTCACTCATGATATGTTCCACTCTTTTATGATTAATAGGAGTTTTGCTTTTGGCGTTTAATATCCGCGTAATTTTTGTTGAACCGTAAACTTTCTTGCTTTTGACATGGATATCACTAATTTCTTTTAATAGAAGACTATTTGCTTTCGATCTCATACTTTCCGGACGTTTCTCCCATGCATAGTAGCTGCTCCTAGAAACGGATAGGACCATGCATAGCTTCGCTATATGGTAGTTCATGCGATTAGCCTTGATAAATAGAAATCTCTTTATTTGAGGTTTCTCGCGAAGTAGGCTGCCGCTTTTTTTAATATATCATTCTCCTCTTTGAGGTCCCTATTTTCTTTTTCAAGTTTATGAAATTTTTCATCTTCTGGGCTTAAGTGTCCACTACCTATAAATGGAGCCTTAGGAGATTTCCTATACTTGTTTACCCATCCCTGCATTGTGGTAGACTTAACACCTAAATCAGCAGCTACTTTTGACATTGGTTCTCCTGTTTTTTCTACTCTCTTTACTGCTTCCATTTTAAATTCAGCACTATAACTTTTATTCATCTAAAATCATCCACCCTTCATTTTTAGTATAGCACGAGTTCGTCGTGTCTAACAAAGGGGGTATGGGTCACTATACTTGATATTAAGACGCTTATGCATTGACAAAAGATTATAAATAACAAAAGAATCACGACACCATGGTCATTTGAAACCATAAGATTCGAAATCTAACTTTTTATGTAGAAATATTAAGATAGTATATAAAAGGTGAATAATATGAGGTTAATTTTAAAATAACCTAGAACAACTTCCAAACAGACTTAAAAATTCATCATTATGCCTAATTTTATCAAATATTTCATCATCAAAATAATCATAGTAATTAATTACTGTATCTTTAGCTAGTTTTAAGTTTGTGTAACAGCTATTATAATCTTCGTTATATAAGTTTATTGCAGCTAAAATAATATAGTTATCTCCATTACTAGAATCAAGCTGTATTGCTTTTAATATATTCTCTTCAGCTTTTTTAATATTAGATAATTTAAAAAATACATGTGCATAGTTTTTATAAGCCTGAGATAGGTTTTCACTAATTTCCACAGATTTATTTAAATCTGCAAGGGCATTTTCATATTGTTTCAGTCTGATGTATAAAAATGCTCTATTATTATATGCCGTATTATTACTCGGGTCAATCATAATAGTCTTATTAAAATCTTTAAGTGAACTTTCATACCTTTCTAAATTAAGATATAAAAAGGCCCTACTATTATATGCAAGGCTGTTGCTAGGATTAATATCAATAGCCTTATTAAAATCTTTAAGTGCGCTTTCATATTTTTTTAGTTTAAGATATGTTTCACCCCTAAGAATATACAATACATCTTTATATTCACCGTCAATATCAATAGCTTTATTTAATTCTTTAATAGCTTCTTTATAATCTTTATTTACGAAAAGATAATTACTCTTCTTTATAATTTCTCCATAAGAATTTAATTTAATTTTATTTTTTATACGTGGTAAGATTAATTTTATAATTAGTATAGAACACAAGGAAATTATGACTAAATAAATCATTATTTAAAGCACCTCCCTATTAGATAAATTTTTAATGTTTATAATTTACAATTGATTTTCTGCCCTAAGTTGCAATAGCAAAGTGAACTAATTCTATATATTAACTATTAAAAGTAATGATCTTAGTAAAATTAATTAAAGTTATATACTAGAATTTCCAAACAGACTTAAAAACTCATCCTCATGTTTAATTTTATCAAATATTTCATCATCAAAATAATCATAGTAATTAATTACTGTATCTTTAGCTAATTTTAAGTTTGTGTAACAGCTATTATAATCTTTGTTATATAAATTTATTGCAGCTAAAATAATATAGTTATCTCCATTACTAGAATCAAGCTTTATTGCTTTTAATACATTCTCTTCAGCATCTTTAACATTAGATAGCTTTAAAAACAAATGTGCATAGTTTTTATAAGATTGAGATAGGTTTTCACTAATTTGCACAGATTTATTTAAATTTTTAAATGCATTTTCATATTGTTTCAATCTTATATATATAAATGCTATGTTATTATATGCCTTATTATTATTAGGGTTAATCATAATACTCTTATTAAAATCTTTAAGTGCATTATCATAATTCTTTATTTTAATGTATATATTGCCTCTAGAAAAATATGAGTTGCTATCACTAGGGTTAGATTCTATAGCTTTATTTAAATCCTTAATGGCATTATCGTAGTCTTTTATTTTTTCATATATAGTAGCTCTTTTATAATATACATTAGTATAATTAGAGCACATCTCAATAGACTTATTTAAATCTTCAAATGAGGATTTATGATTACCTAAATCTTTGTTTATACTAGATCTTAAACCATAGGATAAGGGTTCATTCGGACTAAGTGTAATACATTTATTTATGTCATTTAAGGCATTTTCTAACTTACCCATTTCATGATAAGAATAAGCTCTGTAATATAAGGCAATATGATTTAATTCATTAAGCTCTAGTATTTTATTGCAATCTTTAATTATATTTCCTAATTGATTAAAGTATAAAGACACCTGTATTCTAGAATAATAAGCATCAACATCTTCGATATAGTAGTTAATTGAAGTATTTAAATATTCTAATGCCTCATCAAACTCATTTAATTCAACATATACCTTTCCAATCAAACTATAGGCCTTAGCAGATTTAGGCAATATAGATTTTGCTTTTAAAAATTCTTTAAGAGCTTTTTCATAATCTTTATCATTAAGAAAACCAATACCATCATCTAATGTATTTATATAAGAGTTTAATTTAACTTTATTTTTTATATACACTACTATGGAAATATAACAAATGATAAAAAAGTAATAAGAGTATAATTAAATAACCCATAATTAAAACCTCATTCCTTGTTATTTTCAAAATATACCTTATGTATATTAATATTATAGCATCTTACTTCCAGTTATAGGATACCTTGCACTTAAATTTTATTACTTGGTTTGAGTATAAAATTGTTATCTCAAAAATTTACATTGATTTTTAAAAAACTTAGTTTACTTTAAGGTGAAGGTTATGTGATGTATCCACAAGGGTTAAGTAGGAATTATTTTGTAATAGTAAATGAAAATCCATCTTTTTAATTCCTGCTTTTAAAAATTAGCAAATAATGCATTTCTTTCTTTTATGTAAGGTTAATGTTAAAATAAAGACAATGTTAATTTTAAGGAGTGAAGATTTTAATATGTTTAAAAAGAAAAACAATATAATACTAATATTATTAAGTGTAATAATAACTACTTTTTTTTAGGATGTACAAAAATTTCTGAAACTGAATCCTCAAATTTTCCTTTAAGAAAAGAAGTGGGTAATTATATAATTGATATAGAGTATACTAAATATTTCGGGAATTATTTGCTAACAAAATATTATATAACAACAAAGGATGGTTCAAATGTAGATGAAAAGAAGGGGTTCTTATCAGGAGGAATTCAAAATGATAATGTTGTTGAGTTTGGTGTTGGACCACATGAAATATCATCAAAAGAAATAGCTAAGGATAAATTAGAGATTGTTCAAAGATTTCTTATTGTAGGAAGAAGAGGGAAAGGTGATCCAATAAAAATGAAATATATATTTGCTGGAGATGAAGGTATTAAACTATCTAATCCATTAAATAAAAGTACAAATGGATATGAATATATTCATAAAAAGGTTTCATTGAATGGTTTAGATTTTACAATTGAAAGTTTAGGAAACTTTGAATTTGGTTCTTTAATTGATTTTTATGTTGAGGATACAAAGAATTCAGATACTTATGATATTATAGATAAGTATAGTTTAAAGCTAATATCAGGAAACTATATTAATGAATATGAACTTAAAAGTTTTCTAGGTTATCGAGATAATCAAGTTAAACAATTAAGTGAATTAAAAGATTATGATTATAATAGGGATTCAAAATATATTTAATTTTATACTGGAAATCTATTATATAATCCTAAAGATGTTGATATAAATAATATGCAAATATATTTAGTTGATAATCAAACTCAAAATGAAACTTTGATATATTCAAAATAAATTTTCAAGTTGCAATGAAAAGTAATAAATGAGGGTGTAAATTGTGATTATGATGGACTTATTAGTTATTTTGAAGGTTAACACTAATATTTAAAGAGACTATCTAAAAATTTTATTTTGAGATAGTCTCTTTTTTAGTATTAGGAACAGGGGCGTAAACTTTTGGTTTACATCTTTCTTTGTTTAAATATGTGCCAACTATACTTGATATTAATACGCTCATGCATTGACAAAAGGTTACAAATAACAAAAGAATACCGCCTCCATAATCATTTGGATCAAGCTGCATAGGAAAAAGATAAGGACTTTTAATAAAAATTATAAAGAAGTAAATTACATGTGGAATAAAAATTAAGGGGATATTCATCCATTTTCCTTCTAAAAAGAAGTAAATTAGGCTTGTATACAGTACTGTTAAGAAAATAATCCCAACACTACTTAATAGTAGGATATTATCAGATGCCAAATGATAACTTATTAATAGTTGGAGATATAGTTCTCCAATAATAGCAAAAACAATACTTAATAACTGAGTTGTACTAATCTGTTTTAGAATTTTTAAGCACTTATTATTAATTTTATTCATCTCCTTTAACTTATTTGGATAAATACATATTACCATAATTTAAGAGGCTATTATTTATAAAATCATCTTCTTATCTTCATTCTAAGAAATAATAAAAAAATAAGATATATACTAGGAACTAATATAAAATATGGTATAATTGAGCCTTATTGGTTTTAATATATTCTTTTATGGAAATACAACCAATGATAAAAAGTAATAAAAGTATAATTTACTTTAAGGTGAAAGTTATGTGAGATGGCCACAAGGTTTAAGTAATAATTATTCTAGAATATTCTAAAAAACTAAAAAGATGTATGTTCTAAAAGTTAACTTTTAGAACATACATCTTTTTTTTGTACCTTTTATGGGTGTACTTTTCAGTATCTTTAAAAATAGAAATTAATATTTTCATTAATTAAAAGTGCAAAATTCCCTTTAATTTTCAAAAAAATATTTTGAGGCCTTTACAATATGTCAGATTATCTATGTTTAAGTAAAGATGGGTAATTAAGGAGGAATATTGTATGAGGGATTTATGTGAAATAATTCAAAGCTGTAAAGATGGAAATGAGGAGGATGTAATATTTATTTTAAATAAGTTTGACCCTTTAATAAATAAATATTCAAGATTACTTGAATATGAAGATACAAAACAAGAATTGAGTCTTACACTTATTAAGGTTTTACAAAGGATTAGAATAGATAAAGGAAATTTTAGAGAAGACAAATATATAATTAGTTATATAAATAAATCTATTATAAATAGATTTATAGCTCTTTCAAGGCAATTATCAAAAGTAAGTCGTTATGAGTCAGAAGCCGATATTAATTTAATATATGTTGATGACGATGAAAACGTTTTAGAAATGTATGATCTATTAAAAGATTTCACAGAAATAGAACGAAAAGTAATAATATTAAAGTATATGTATATGATGAAAGACTGCGAAATAGCAATACTTAACAATATTTCTAGACAAGCAGTTAACCAAGCTAAAAATAGAGCTATAAGTAAATTAAGATTATATTTTAAAAGAGGTTGAATGAAAAACTAACTTCCGTTTTAGCATAAGCAATTGGAACTGCAAGGGTTAAGTCAGTTTTTTGAGTTAAATTTAGTAGTTAAAATACCTAAAATAGGCTATAATTTATATAAGATAATCATTTTTTAGGGGTTTTTAAGTATGCTTATTAAGCCTACGGAATTGGCTTGCAAAACTAACTTCCGTTTGCTTTATTTTTGCATGATTAAGTTCCGCTGATAATTGCCCTAAATTTTTGATATCTTATTTTTTAAAAAGTGCAGGTTTTAGATGTACTTCATCTGCTGAGATATGTTTTAATGACAGTTTCTCTAACAGTGAGTTATCTAATAACATTTGGGCCAGTTTAAATGGTGTATTCCCATTTAAACTAGCTCTTGCTGTACTATTAATATGATTTATCATTAAGGTTATATCTTCTTGAGTACGATTATTAAATGATATTCCTTTAGGTATTACATACCTTATGTATTCATGGTTTTTTTCCACATGTGGCTTCTGATAAGAAGCCATAGGATTGCAGTAGAATATCTTAGTTCTTTGATTTCCTTCAGCATCTAATTCTAAAGCTTCAGGTTTTTTAAATTCTGAGCCGTTGTCTGTTAAAATAACAGGAAAGCATTTATTAAATACTTCATGTCCTAATAACGCATATAGCTTATCTATAACTTCCTTTACATCTACCTGGCTACAGCTTTCAATAATGAAAGCTAGCATTAATGAGCAATTCCTAAAAAGAAATGTTAGAAGAACTTTACCACTTCGTGTGCCGTGGACAGTATCCATCTCTACTACAGGAATATTAGGATTATCTTCAACAAATTTAACAAAGTCATCAAATGTTCTTCCAACTCTATCTGTAGATTCTTTAGTCACAGGTTGTTTATGTTTTTTTCTAGGTTTATATTTAACTTTCCTAGGCAAATCAATGCTTCTAGCAGTAAAAGCATTTTTATCAAAATAATAATATAAAGTTCTTTCACAGCAGTTTATTTCATTCTTATGATGGGTCAAAATATGGGATAGTGATTGTCCTTTAGAAATAAGTGGTGAAATTATATCATCTATCTTTTTCAAATCCTCTGAGGTTATATTCAAACCTTCTCTAGATGATGTTAATAAATCTCTATACTTTGAATCTGCAACTTTAGCTTTATAGTAGCTTTTTTCAGCCATACACGTAGTTACTGTGCTGCAACCATTACAAACATATGGGTAACGGTTAATCTTGGTACATTTCTTAGTGGAATATTCATTGCAAGTTCGATAACAATTTATAAAGCTACACTTCTTACATTGCTTACCACACCTATTATTACACAAGTTTGTCTTAGTGCAACTTCTCCGATGTTGGCATGGTTGTACATCATTTTCTTTTCTCTTACTTACTCTAAGAAATCTATTTCTTCTAATCTCTTTGGAGATAGTAGTTGGGTCTTTCTTAACTATTTCAGCAATTTCTTTTAATGTATAATTTTGATCTAAACCATACTCAATTATAAGGCGATCTTCTATTATAAGGTGTTTTCCTTTGCATAACTCTTTATTTGACATAATTAACCCTCCTAATATGCTTAGGACAAATATCAAATTAATTATATCAAACACTTTGTAATACTAACTTCTGTTTATCAATAAAAACGGAACTTAACTTTTCAATTTACGATATTTTAAAAGAAGTTTAAATATTGTAGATAAATAATAACTTAATTTACAAAAATAGTTTATAGAACTTTACGAATTGGAGATGTAAAGACTTATTATAAGTTGAACTTAAATTTTACTAAAAATGTATCTAAGGGAGGAGGGGTTTTATGGAGGATCAGATATTAAAGTTAGTGGCTAGTCAAGGTGCTTTTGCTATTTTATTTTGTTATTTATTATTCTATGTTTTAAAAGAAAATAGTAGAAGAGAAAATAATTATCAAACTATAATCCAAGAACTAACAGGTTTACTACCTACAATTAAAAATGATGTGGAAGCTATTAAAGAAAAAATATTTAAATAGAAAGGAGACCATTTTATGTTTTTAGATAGAGGTACTTTAATAAGTGGTGATGCAGGTCATAACTCACCACCAGATACCGGGGCTAGTGGATATAGGAAAGAAGATGATCTTACTAAAGAAGTTTGGAATTTAATACAAGATAAGCTTAGTGCTAGGGGATATTTAACTAAAGATTGCACCCCATGGGGGAAAAGATTTGATAGTGTAAATAAATCTCTAGCCTTTAGGGTAAATGAAGCAAATAATAGTGGTTCAAAGATTCATTTATGTATACACTTTAATTCTGGAGGTGGAACAGGTGTAGAATGTTATATAAGTGGTAATAAAGACTTAGAAAAGGATTTTGCAACTAATATTTGTAATGAGATTTCTAAATTAGGTTATACCAATAGAGGTGTAAAAACAGCAAATTTATATGTTACAAGATATACATCTATGCCTTGTGTACTAGTAGAATGCTCATTTGTAGATTCTAAGCAAGATATGGACAAGTATAGTGGGAATGATATTGCAGAGGCTATAGTTAAAGCAATAACTAATTCAGAACATGATTCAAAACCTGACTTAAGTCCTGGTTTAGAGGAATCTAAGGAATTGGGATTTTCCTATAGCAACAATGCTAAGGTTATAGGAGATTTCCTTTATGTAAGAGATTCCATGGGAAATATAATACCAGGGCGAAGAGTAGATATAGGAGATAATATAACAGTTTTAGATGTAAGCTATGCAAAACAACTTGCCTTAGTTGAATATCCTACAGCTTCTGGAGTTAAAAGAGGTTATGTAACTAATGCAACTAATTGCATTGAATATTATTACCAAGATGAATACTCTAATGGATCAACAAAGGAAACAGTATACGATGAAAATGGCTTATATCTTGGATCACTAGATCCATTTGAAAAGGCAACGACCTTATACAGAAAAGATAGTAGACTTCATGTGGTATATAGCACCAATAAAGGAAAGAACACAAAATCAGGTTATGTAATTTATAATGGTAACTTTAATAAGTTTTAATGTGTAAATAATCATTAGTAAAGATAATACCTAAAAAGAGAGAAAACGCTTTTGCTTTTTCTCTCTTTTTGATTTATCTGATCTCTAGCCCTATGCGTCTGGATAAGTTTTTGTAAGATTCAGGTGTATAGAGTACTTTTCATAAGCGAACCTACCTGGATCTAAGAATCATTTGATATGAAGATATTCAATTAGCTTTAATAAAAGACTCATTATTGAAGCTATAAATCTAAAAATAAAAATATTTTAATATATATTTTTATTTAACCTTTACATATTTAAGATTTCCTTCTCTTTTATAGGTGTAGATTGAATTCAAGCTTGATTTTTAATTTAAAAAACAAAAGATTAATGGAGGTTTTAAAAATGGGAAAATATTATCCAAATGTAAATCCAGGTGAAATAGTACAAGGAGGATTTACCTATCCTAATAATGCTAAGCTACAAGGAGACTTCCTATACTTAAGAGATGCAAACAAAAACATGGTATCAGGTAGGCAAGTTGATGATGGTGATAGCATAACAGTGTTGGATGTTGGTTATAGTCAGCAATTAGCATTAGTTCAATATCCAACATCAGCTGGTGTTAGACAAGGATATGTTAATAATACACCTTCTGTAATTAAGTATAATGATGCTAATTCATGGGCTAACGGTTCAACCACAGAAATAGTTTATGATGAAAATGGTGGACAACTTGGATCATTAGATCCATATGAAAAAGCTACTCCTTTGTATAAAAAAGATGGTATGACTCACGTGGTTTATAACACAGATAAAGGATCAAATACTAAATCAGGGTATGTTAAATATGAAGGAACAGGTGGTGGTTCTACTTCATCAGGTGGAGAAATAAAACCAGGAGAATTAGTACCAGGAGGATTTACCTATCCTAATAATGCTAAGCTACAAGGAGACTTCCTATATTTAAGAGATGCAAACAAAAATATGGTATCAGGTAGGCAAGTTGACAACGGTGATAGAATAACAGTATTAGATGTAGGTTATACAAAACAATTAGCATTAGTTCAATATCCAACATCAGCTGGTGTTAGACAAGGATATGTTAATAATACACCTTCTGTAATTAAGTATAATGATGCTAATGCATGGGCTAACGGTTCAACCACAGAAATAGTTTATGATGAAAATGGTGGACAGCTCGGATCATTAAATCCTTATGAATCAGCAACACCACTATATAAGAAAAATGGAATGACACATGTAGTTTATAACACAGATAAAGGCCCAAATACTAAATCAGGATATGTTAAATATGAAGGGGGATCTGGATTTAATGATTCTAACATTGAAATCCCACCTATTTCACACCTTCAAGCAATTAAAGAACAGTATGGAATTAGTGGAAAGGGACGTCCATTAAATGTTTATAAAATAGGAAATGGTAGTAAGGTATTATTTGCTGGTTTTGCGCTACACGGCTGGGAAGATAACTGGGATAATGATGGACTTGCTTTAGTTAATATAGCAAACTCATTAATAACTAGACTTGGAGATTATAAGTCACAAAATAATGGACTTCACGGATGGACAGTATATATTGCTCCATGTATGAACCCAGATGGAGTTATTGTTAGAGGAACTAAGGATGGACCAGGTAGATGTGCTGTAACTAGTAGAATTGATATGAATAGATGTTTTCCTTATAATTTTACGCCACAGTATAGTTCTAGAAATTACACTGGAGCAAATTCATTAGGTGCTCCAGAGGCTAGAGCCATAAAAGGTTACTTAGAAAAAATAAATTCATCTTCTACTGAAATGATAGTTTTAGATTTTCATGGTTGGATGAACTTTACTCAAGGTAATGCTGAAATTGGAAGATACTTTGGGAGTCAATTTGGATTTGGACATAATAATGGATATAGTTCAGGATTCTTTTCAAGTTGGGCTTCTACTTTAAAAAATACTAAAGCAGTACTAATAGAGTACCCAACTTCAACCCATAGTTATAGTGATGTGATTACCGGTAACTATATAGGTAAAACATTCAATGGTATAGTAAATATTTTAAAGAACAATCCAGGAGCTTCTGATAGTGGATCTACTGGTTCAGAAGAAACACCTATGGCGAAAAGTGGAAAGGTGATAAATGTAACATCAAATCTAAATGTAAGAAGTGATTCAAGTACTTCATCAAATACAATTGGTTCATTAGCACCATCAGCATTTGTGACTATAGTTGCTAAAAAAGGTGATTGGTATAAAATATACTACGGTATTGGATTTGGTTATGTTCATAAAGATTATATTCAAATAGTAGATGACAATACTTTAACATTTGATGAAATTAAAATCATTCAAGAAGATTTAAAGAGATTGGGTATTTTTAGTGGAGTTGCATCAGGATATTATGATAGTTTAACTGAATTTGCTGTAAGAGAGTTTCAATTAAGGTATAATATAATACCAGCAAATGGAGTTGCCAATGAAGAAACACGTAACTCTATTAAAAAAGCTTTAACTACTAACGTACTATATTTAATAAGGCAACTTGAATTATTAGCAAAAGATTTTATGGAATATGAATATAAACAAGCGCCAATTAAAGTAATAAATGAGCTTACACTAAACTTTTTAAGGCATATTAAGTATGGTAATTTTAAATGGATAGTAACGCTAGGAGATACATCTAAAGGTTTTATTGATTATGTCAAGACTAACCATAATACATTATACGACAACTTAATAGTGTATATTAATATAAGCGAACCCCAAAAATATGCTAAAATAAATAATTGTGATAATATAGATTTACCACATTTAATAGCAACAGCTCAAGGATATATGGACTCACCTATAGTTCCAGACTTTTGGATTGGTTGGGGAGGCGATTTGGCTAGTTGCATGGAGGAAGTTTCAGAAAAAACAGGAAATAAAAGTAATTATGAATCTATGAACAATTACCAATTAGCGTTAGAGAATGCAATAGAACTTATAGGTCATTCAAACTCTTCTTTTTCACTAATTGATTTAAATGCAGATGCAGATGCTATAAAATTAGCAAAGTTATTTAAAGATAGCAAGGTTTCTGATGCATTAGATTTATATTATAAAAGCTATTATAAAAAACGTTTTGAATACTTATATAATGATATTTCAACAATGGATTCAAAGCTTTCAGAAGATTTGTTAACTAAGGCCATTATTCAAAAGATGAACGGACCATTAGAAAGATCTGGACTATTAATTACGATAGCTAAAGACCCGACTCCTGCTGTAATGGAAGCTACTTGTAGGGCATTTGCTAAATATATAATAAAATTATATTATTAAGCAATATAATTAATAAAAGGTTGTCTTTACATATAGTAAATAGACAACCTTTTATACATAATATTAATTAGGCAACAATATTATGATATATTATATGACACTTACTATGTTTTTTAAAATAATGGTTATAAAAACTTACAAATAAATTCTCCATTTTCATCAAATACATAAGTATAGTTTGCTAAGATATCCTTTTTTACTATTGTTATAACATTTTCTTTTAGGTTAACTTGAAGAATAGCAAATCTACCACCATTTAAGGGCTTAATACTTTTAGATAAAAGGTCAACAAAATAATAAGCTCTTTCAACTTGTACACATAGCTTATTTGTATCTTTAAATGGATATACTGACCCATACCCCCTTTGTTAGACACGACGAACTCGTGCTATACTAAAAATGAAGGGTGGATGATTTTAGATGAATAAAAGTTATAGTGCTGAATTTAAAATGGAAGCAGTAAAGAGAGTAGAAAAAACAGGAGAACCAATGTCAAAAGTAGCTGCTGATTTAGGTGTTAAGTCTACCACAATGCAGGGATGGGTAAACAAGTATAGGAAATCTCCTAAGGCTCCATTTATAGGTAGTGGACACTTAAGCCCAGAAGATGAAAAATTTCATAAACTTGAAAAAGAAAATAGGGACCTCAAAGAGGAGAATGATATATTAAAAAAAGCGGCAGCCTACTTCGCGAGAAACCTCAAATAAAGAGATTTCTATTTATCAAGGCTAATCGCATGAACTACCATATAGCGAAGCTATGCATGGTCCTATCCGTTTCTAGGAGCAGCTACTATGCATGGGAGAAACGTCCGGAAAGTATGAGATCGAAAGCAAATAGTCTTCTATTAAAAGAAATTAGTGATATCCATGTCAAAAGCAAGAAAGTTTACGGTTCAACAAAAATTACGCGGATATTAAACGCCAAAAGCAAAACTCCTATTAATCATAAAAGAGTGGAACATATCATGAGTGAAAATGGCATAAAATCAAAGGTTTCAAAGAAATTTATAGCAACTACAAATTCTAATCATAAGCTTCCAGTTGCAGAAAATATCCTTAACCGTGACTTTTCTGTGGACAAACCTAATGAGAAAATGGTAAGTGATATCACCTATCTGTGGACAGATGAAGGATGGCTCTATATTGCTGGAATATTGGATTTATGTGGACAAAAAATTGTTGGATTGTCCATGAGTGAACGAATGACAAAGGAGTTAGTTATTAACGCGTTGAATTCAGCATATCTACGTGCTGGGAAGCCTTCAAACGTCATTTTACACTCGGATAGAGGTTCACAGTACTGTTCTTATGATTACCAAGATTTAATTAAAAAGTATGGTTTCACATGTAGCATGTCCCGAAAAGGCAACTGTTGGGATAATGCACCAATGGAATCTTTCTGGGGTAAATTAAAATGTGAATGGCTTTATGGTACCCACTTTAAAACCCGTGAAGAGGCCCGTGCAGCCGTATTTGAATATGTTGAGGTATTTTATAATCGGCAACGAATCCACGCTTCAAATGGATATGTTACACCTGAAGAATATTATAATAAAGCCAATCGAAAAGTTAACGTTGCATAAAATGAAATATTAAGTTATGCTACGAAAATAAGAGATAATACGAGTTTAGAGTGTCTATTTTATTGGGTAAGGGTCATACTGTAATATCAGTCACACCATTTTTGAAAAATGAATTTAATAAAAATGTTCTGGAATCCTCCGACAATGGTGATTGTATTTTAAATATAGACTTTTTATTATCTATATAGGTAAATATATAATCTTGATTAATTGTAATTGCATAGTTACAATATTTAATTTCATTATTAGTTACCTTTATTTGGTTAGTAGTTATAATGTTATCGCTTGAATAATTTGATTTAAAAAACTTTACATTATCATAGTCGTATAACTTATTTTCCACATTCATAACTAAGCTACAATTATATTTAATTATTTCATCAAGATCAGAAAGTATATATTTATGTTTATTAAGTGCGTTTTTAAATGCCAAAATAAAAATTATCAATACTAAAAGATAAATTAATGCTGTGAAAATCTTTTTAAACAATATAAGCATCTCCTTTATTTCATTTTATTTGAATAAACATATATTACCACAATTGAAACTGTTTATAAATATACTATTATTAAATAACATTAAAAACATTTTGCATATATAACATCATATTTTTTTGTGAGGATATAGGATATCAAGTGATTCTTAGACTCAGGTGGAGTTTGCTTATAAGGAATACATCTCTCCATCTTAGTCTTAGAAGAACTTATCCAGGGGTGTAGCAGCCGTCATCCCTCACCTTGAAGAGGGTAGGGGTGTTACGGATGGTAGCCATCGGATAAATAAAAAAGATATACATCAGCATTAATAGAAGATAAAGTTATACAATTAACCTTGCAATATGGTAAAATGAGGATATGTATTTAGCGCTTTATAATAAGTTTGGGGGTATATAATGAAGAAAAAGAGAACTATAATTAGGATATTACTTATGACCATGATAATTTCTTTAAATATTTATAATGTGTCCTTTAAAAGGATTAAGTTTAGTGATAAGTATTTCAAAAATGATGATTATAAGATAATAGTTGAAGATACAAGTTCAAGTGGTATAAAAGTAGAAGATAGAGATGAAAAGGAAAAAGTAATCAAACACATGAATTCTACTAAATACTTTTATGGATTTAATCTCAAACCTGGAGGTGATAGCCCCAATGGATGCATAGTGATACTAGATAAGCATGGGAAAATGGTTGAGGATCTTACCTTCTTTGGGGAAGAGTTGATGCATTGTAGAGCAGATGGGAACTATTGTCGAACTTATTGGACTAGCATGGATCAGCGTGATAAGCTTAAAAGGTTACATAATGATTTGGAAAAGCGTAGTAAATGAAAAATTAGCAGGGTTATTTTTAATCCAATAAAAGAAATGAAATGTGGTTATGATAAACTCATTAGTTGTATTGAAGGTTAACATTAGTATTTCAAGAGATTATCTGAAAAAATTATTTTGAGATAGTCTCTTTTTTGGTATTAGGAGCAGTGCTGTAACATTTTATTTTATATATTTCTTTATTTAAATATGTGGCAACTACACTTGATGTTAATAGCCTAATGCATTGACAAAAGATTATAAATAACAAAAGAATCACGCCACCATGATCATTTGAAACCATAAGATTCGAAAACTAACTTTTTATGTAGAAATATTGAGATAGTATATAAAAGGTGAATAATATGAGGTTAATTTTAAAATAACCTAGGACAACTTCCAAACAGACTTAAAAATTCATCATTATGCCTAATTTTATCAAATATGTCATCATCAAAATAATCATAATAATTAATCCCTGTATCTTTAGCTAGTTTTAAGTTTGTGTAACAGCTATTATAATCTTCGTTATATAAGTTTATTGCAGCTAAAATAATAGAGTTATCTCCATTACTAGAATCAAGCTGTATTGCTTCTAATATATTCTCTTCAGCTTTTTTAATATCAGATAATTTAAAAAATACATGTGCATAGTTTTTATAAGCCTGGGATAAATTTCCACTAATTTCTACAGATTTATTTAAATCTGTAAGAGCATTTTCATATTGTTTCAGTCTGATATATATAAATGCTCTATTATTATATGCCGTATTATTACTCGGGTCAATCATAATAGTCTTATTAAAATCTTTAAGTGAACTTTCATATTTTTTTTAGTTTAAGATATGTTTCACCCCTAAGATTACACAATACATCTGTATATTCACCGTCAATATCAATAGCTTTATTTAATTCTTTAATAGAGTCTTCATAATCTTTATTGAAGAAAAAATAAGCACTCTTCCTTATAATTTCTCCATAAGAATTTAATTTAATTTTATTTTTTATACGTGGTAAGATTAATTTTATAATTAGTATAGAACACAAGGAAATTATGACTAAATAAATCATTATTTAAAGTACCTCCCTATTAGATAAATTTTTAATGTTTATAATTTACAATTAATTTTATGCGCTAAGTTGCAATAGCAAAGTGAACTAATTTTATACATTAACTGAAGTATTTAAATATTCTAATGCCTCATCAAACTCATTTAATTCAACATATACCTTTCCAATTAAACTATAAGCCTTAGCAGACTTAGGCAATATAGATTTTGCTTTTAAAAATTCTTTAAGAGCTCTTTCATAATCTTTATCATTAAGAAAACCAATACCATCATCTAATGTATTTATATAAGAGTTTAATTTAACTTTGCTTTTTATATACACTACTATGAAAATATAACAAATGATAAAAAGTAATAAGAGTATAATTAAATAACGCATAATTAAAACCTCATCCCTCGTTGTTTTCAAAATATACCTTATGTATATTAATATTTTAGCATTTTACTTCCAGTTATAGAACATTTTATATGAAGGTTTAAACGTATTACGTGAAGGTTATGTGATGTAGCCACAAGGGTTAAGTAGGAATTATTTTGTAATAGAAAATGAAAACTCATCTTTTAATTATTGCTTTTAAAAAGTAACAGATCATGCATTTATTTCTTTTATGTAAGGTTAATGTTAAAATAAGGAGAATACTAATTTTAAGGAGTGAAGATTTTAATATGTTTAAAAAGAAAAACAATATAATACTAATATTATTAAGTGTAATAATAACTACCTTTTTTTTAGGATGTACAAAAGCTTATGAAACTGAGCCCTCAAACTTTCCGTTAACGAAGGAAGTGGGTAATTATATAATTGATATAGAGTATAC
Source organism: Clostridium algidicarnis (assembly GCF_000703125.1). Lineage (NCBI taxonomy): Bacteria > Bacillati > Bacillota > Clostridia > Eubacteriales > Clostridiaceae > Clostridium > Clostridium algidicarnis. Next base: position 1,128,739 of record NZ_JNLN01000001.1, read on the forward strand.
TAAATATTTCGGGAATTATTTGCTAACAAAATATTATATAACAACAAAGGATGGTTCAAATATAGAGGGAAAAGAATTTTCCCTAACAGCAGCAACTCAAAATAATAATGGTATTAAATTTGGTGCTGGACCACAACATATATCATCAAAAGAAGTATCTAAGGATAAATTAGAAGTTATTCAAAGGTTTCTTATTGTAGGGAGAAAGGGGAAAAGTAATTCAATAAAAATACAATATTTATTAACTGGGGATATAAAATTTGAACTATCTAATTCATTAAATAAAACCACGAATGGATATGAATATATTCATAAAAAGATTTCATTAGATGGTTTGGATTTTACAATTGAGAGTTTAGGAAACTTTGAATTTGGTTCTTTAATTGATTTTTATATTGAGGATACAAAGAATTCAGATACCTATGATATTAGAGAAAAATATAATTTAAAGCTAATATCAGGAAACTATATTAATGCATACGAACTTAAAACCTTCTTAGGTTACCGAAATAATGAGGTTAAACAATTAAGTGAATTAGAAGATTATGATTACAATAAGGATTCAAAACATATTGTATTTTGTACTGGGAATTTATTATATAACCCCGAAGATGTTGATATAAATAATATGCAAATATATTTAGTTGACAAAGAAACTCAAAATGAAACTTTGATATATTCGAAATAAACTTTGAAGTTGCAATTTAAAACAATAAATGAGGGCGTAAATTGTGATCATGGTTGACTTATTAGTTGTTTTGAAGGTTAATATTAGTATAAATATATAAATTTAATTACAGAAGGGAGGAAATCATCTAGGTAATGCGTAGATGGTGAAGATTTGAATCCAGTAGCTTTTAATATATTTGGGATAGATTTAATGTGGTATGGGATAATAATATCCTTTGGAGTGATGCTTGGGCTTATTATAATTTCTTACACTAGCAAGTTAAAGGGTGTTAGTTTTGATAATATAATAGATACATTTTTAATAGCTTTTCCAATAGCTATAATAGGTGCTAGAGCTTATTATGTGGCTTTTGAATTTGAAGATTATAGGGGAAATATATTATCCATGCTTAATTTAAGGCAAGGTGGACTTGCTATACATGGAGGGGTTATATTCGGGGTACTTGCAGCCTATTTATACTCTAAGAAAAAGAAATTTGATTTTTTATCTATTATCGATGTAGTAGCTCCTTCTTTAATATTAGCTCAGGGCATTGGAAGGTGGGGAAACTTTATTAATAAAGAGGCCCATGGAGGTGCTGTAACCTCTCAGTTTATAAGTAAGTTCCCAGGCTTTATTCAAAGGGGTATGAATATAGGTGGTACATATTATCACCCTACATTTTTATATGAATCAATATGGAATCTAATAGTATTTTTTATTCTTCTTATACTACTAAAAAGGAGAAAAGAAGAGGAAAAGGGTATTATAATAGCATATTATGCTGTTTTATACTCTTTAGGTAGATTCTTTATTGAAGGATTAAGGACAGATAGTCTTATGATATTAGGCCTCAGGACAGCTCAGATAGTAAGTTTACTTCTTATAATTGCTGGACTTGTAAGCATTTTCATTATAAAGAAAAGAGCAAATAATAAATAAAAAAGAAGACTTCTAAGAACTTATTCTTAGAAGTCTTCTTTTAGAGCGTATTAAAATTTATAGCTTTGAAGAAGATTTACATGAAATATAAACAAATATGTAACTTAATAAATGTAAAGTAAATATTGTTTTTGTCTTTTTGAAAAAGATAAAATAGTATATAAGGCTTACTTTAACATGTTATTCCTAACTTAAAACTTAATTAGTGAATTTAAGCTTTCTGCTGCTACCTTAATATCTTCTTTTCCTAAGATATCTGAAACTACTGCTATTCCATCGATATTTGAGGAGTCTAATAGGTGAATGTTTTTTCTAGTTATTCCACCTATAGCAACCACGGGAATAGATAGGGTTTCTTTTATTTCTTTTAACGTATCAATAGAAACAGGCTTTGCATCTTGTTTAGTAGATGTGTTAAAAATGGCTCCAACGCCTATATAATCTGCGCCTTCTTTTTCAGCTTTTATAGCCTGTGATAAGGTTGTAGCTGAAACTCCAAGGATTTTATCATTTCCTAAAATCTTTCTTGCAATAGTGCAAGGCATATCTTTTTGACCAATATGGACACCAGAAGCATTAACTGCTAAAGCTATATCCATTCTGTCATTTATTATTAAGGGGATATCATATTTATCTGTAACCTTCTTTATGTTTAAAGCGGTATTATAAAAGTCTAAAGTTGTAATATCCTTTTCTCTAAGCTGTACTAATGTAACACCGCCTTTTATTGCTTCTTCTACAGCGGTGTATAAATCTGTATTTTTCAGTAAATCTCTGTCTGTTACAAGGTAAAGCTTATAATCTATATTAGTCTTCATATATTTTCCCTCTCTTTACTATTACTTCTTCGGATAAGTTGTAGATTGCATCAACAATATTTGTTTTAAGACTTCCAGAGCCACCACACTTATCTAATCTTTCAAAGGCCATTTCACCAGCAATACCCATGGATACTACTCCAGCTAAGGCAGCAGCTAAATTATCTTTTCCAGACCCTAAGTAAGAACCAATTAATGAGGTGCACATACAGCCTGTGCCAGTAACCTTAGACATCATTTCATGGCCATTTTTTATACTATAAATATGTTTGCCGTCAGTTATGATATCAACTTCACCAGTTATAGCAATTATAGTATCTAATTTATTTGCAAAATCCATAGCAAGATTTTTTGTTTTTATAAAATCATTTTCATTCGAGGATATACTGTCTACGGAGTCTACTCCTTTAGTTTGCGTTTTTATGCCATACAATGTTTTTATTTCTGACAAGTTTCCTCTTATAACTGATAACTTTATTTCTTCCATTATTTTTTTAGCTATCTTTGTCCTATAAGGCGTAGCACCTGCACCTACTGGATCTAAAACCACAGGAATATTTAATTCATTAGCCTTTTTCCCTGCCAAAATTATAGAGTCTACAGTTCTGTTATTTAGGGTTCCTATATTTAAAACTAAGGAAGAAGCTATAGAAACCATATCTTCAACCTCATTTATATCATCTGCCATAACTGGTGATGCGCCTATTGCAAGGGTGATGTTAGCACAATCATTAACTGTAACATAGTTTGTTATATGATGAACCAAAGGAGATTTTCCCCGAAGTTTGGATAAAAGTTTTCCTATATCTTTATGAGATTTTGTAAGGCTATTATCATAAGGTGCACATACACTCTCTTCAATATCATCATAAGGATGTTCTGTAATTAAACCTGCTTTTTTATATAATTCATAAAAATGATTAGTGGGTCCAACACCATGACCGATATCTAATGAGTGTATTATGGCTTTGGTAATATAACTTTTTGCTTTTGTAACTGAATTATGCATATTAAATCCAAGAGCTAGATTAGATGCTATAGCTGAAGATAAAGTACATCCTGTACCATGAGTATTTTTTGTATGTATTCTCTCAGAATTGAAGTGGAAAAATTCTTTCCCGTCATATAAAATGTCTATAGCATCTCCAATCATATGACCTCCTTTTAAAAGAACATTTTTACAACCAAATTTATAGATTTCCTTTGCGGCTTTTTCCATATCTTCAACTGTTTTTATTGAAGTAATTTCTGCATGAACTTCTCTAAGTATTTCTTCTGCTTCTGGGATGTTAGGCGTAATAATATCTGCTAAAGGTATTAGTTTAGTAATTAAGGTCTTTTTAGATTCGGGTTTTAATAATGAATATCCACTTTTAGATATCATTACAGGATCTAAAACAACATTAATAGGGTTATACTCTTTTAATTTTTCGCTTATAGCATTAATTGTATCAACTTTTGAAACCATGCCAATTTTAACGGAATCTACTTTAATATCTGTGAAAATTGCATCAATTTGTGATTTTATAATATTAGGATCTATATCTTGAACGTCAAAGACCCCAGTGGTATTTTGCACTGTTACAGCTGTAATAACGCTCATACCATAAACACCATTTGCACTAAAGGTTTTTAAATCTGCCTGTATACCTGCTCCACCAGAGCAGTCTGAGCCAGCTATAGTTAAAACATTTTTCATAACTTATTACCTCCTTAAAATATATAAATACAAAATAAAAAAGGTACAAACAGAAGCTTGTACCTTTTACGCCATTAGCAATAAAACAAAAGTAAACATCTTCCTACGCTGGTATTACCCATTTCAGGTTCATAGGGTGAAAGATTTAAGGTTCTTAGTCTCAGCCGACCAATTTCGGCACCCCTGTGTTATCTAATTATTCAATTTTTATAAATTCATTTTATCACTACATTATGTCTTATTCAACTAATTATGTTTAATCTTACGAATTAGAACCTCCAGTATTAAAGTATCTAGAAATTTCTCCCGCTAAGTTTTGTATAGGCATAGTTTGTAGATAGATCTTACCGGGACCTGTTAAAACAGTTAGAAATAAACCCTCACCACCAAAGAATACATTTTTCATTCCTTTTACTGTTTCCACATCAAAGTTCACTGAACTTTCAAAAGCAGCAACATTGCCAGTATCTACCTTCATAACTTCACCTGGAGATAGGTCATATTCTTCTACATGTCCATCTAGTTCTAAAAATACCATTCCAGGGCCTGTTATCTTTTGCAATATGAAACCTTCTCCACCAAAGAATCCAGCCCCTAGCTTCTTTTTAAAGAATGCATCTACTGAAATAGAAGAATCTCCTGCCAAGAAAGAGCCCTTTTGACATATTATATATTCGTTAGCATAGAGTTGTTTTGCTACAATTTTACCAGGAAAAGAGGATGGGAAAGCAATAAGACCATTGTTTACTTTAGATGTAAAGGTATTTAAAAATACAGACTCACCAGAAAAGGCCCTAGCTATACCTTTAAAAATACCACCTTTTATGTTTGTATCCATAACAATGTTATCAGACATCCATCCCATAGCTCCAGATTCAGATAAAATGGTTTCATTAGCATCTAGCTTACATATTACAACGGGTAAGGAGTTACCTTTAATTTCGTAATTCATAAATCCGCTATCTATAAAGATAGCATTCACCTGCCTTTTTTATATTTTTTACTTAATATATTATAACGTAGATATATGAAAAAGTAACTTAAAATATTAGCACATAAACATATATACTAAAAGGACAAGATGTAATAGAAAAATCAAGTAACTTTATGTTAAAACAAATTAATTTTGAAAACCTATTGAAATATGATATGTTTGATAGTATAATAGCTGATGTAGCAATTAAATAAAATAAAACGTATGTGGAGAGATGTCCGAGTGGCTTAAGGAGCACGCCTGGAAAGCGTGTGTAGGGGCAACTCTACCGAGGGTTCGAATCCCTCTCTCTCCGCCATTTTATTTTTGCCGTGCTAGATGGGGAGTTAGCGGTGCCCTATAACCTGCAATCCGCTACAGCAGGATTGAATTCCTCATTGAGGCTTCTATCTTGTAAGGTCTGCCCTGTAAAAGTGGCGTTGATAGTTGGGTCCCACGCAATGAAAGCCCATGAACCCCGTCAGATTCGGAAGGAAGCAGCGGTAAGTGGATACTTTCATGTGCCGTGGATTAACCTGACTTGAGTTAACTCTACAGGTAACGCTTATGAGGTTAAGTCAAGGTGAGGTGCACGGTTTACATAGTTTATTAGAAAGGCTTTAAGGCCTTTTTTTATTTTGCCCTAAATTATAAAATATATTGATAAACAATAAAAAAGTATTGAAAAACATTTTAATAAGTGATAAGATCTAATTAGAAATTATATTTTGGAAGGTGATTTTATGAAGTATTATGGAAAAAGATCAATGTCTAGTGTTTTAAAGAAAACTCTAGATGTAATATTGATAGTAGGAGTAATTGCAACTATATTAATATTTAAAAGTGTGATTTTAGGTAAGGTTTCTGAGGAGATATCCATGAGTAAAAAGGTGCTTATAACAGTGCTTCTTGCTGTTGGTATTTGCTGTGTGTTTTTAATCGTATTTAATCTAATAAAGGTACTAAATTCCTTAGTTAATTCTAATCCTTTTGTTGTATCAAATGTGATTATTTTAAAGAGGGTTTCTATGCAATGTTTTGCTATAGCTTTTTGTTATATCATTAACTTTATATTCAACTCAAATTTAAAGGAATTTCAATTTATTTACGTTGATAACAAAGGAGTTCATACGGATATGGAGTTTATAATATTCATATTTGCAGGGTGCTTTATATATATATTATCTAAAGTATTTCAACAAGCTATAGATTATAAGGATGAAAATGATTTTACGGTATAAAAGGTTGTATGTGAGATGAAAATGACTTTAATTAGAAAAGGTATGCTTACCATGTAGATTATCTTAAATATATAAATCATGAAGTTAAAACTTTAGATGAATATATTTGGATTAATAGTTGTGGTTCTAAAGCTAGAAAGAAAGCTATATGTAATGCTGAAACTGCTTATAAAAAGTTTTTTAAGGGAGAATCTAAATTCCCTAGATTTAAAAAGAAAAAGAATCAAGATGTTAAAATTTATTTTCCTAAAAATAATAAAGGTGATTGGAAAATCGAACGTCATAAATTAATGATACCTTCTTTAAAGAATGTTAGATTAAAAGAATTTGGATATTTACCAGTTGGAGAAAATGTTGTAAGTGGAACAGTATCAAAAAAGGCTAATAGATACTATGTTTCAGTATTAGTAAAAGTGGAAGAAAAATATCAAGTTAATTCAAATGAAGGATTAGGTATTGATTTAGGACTTAAAGATTTCTCAATAATGTCTAATGGAATTACTAAAAAGAACATTAATAAAACTAAAAGAGTTAAGAAAATAGAAAAGAAGTTAAAAAGAGAACAAAGAAAACTTTCAAGAAAGTATGAAAGTTTAAAATTAAGAAATAAAAATATTAAAAAAGAAGGAGGAAATGCTACTAGACAAAATATCCAAAAACAAATAGTTAAAGTACAAAAACTTCATCAGACTTTAGGAAATATTAGAGAAAACTATTTAAATCAATCTGTGAATGAAGTAGTTAAGCAAAATCCAAGCTTTGTTACTATTGAAGATTTAAATGTAAGAGGAATGATGAAGAATAAACATCTTTCAAAAGCAATATCAAAACAAGGATTTAATATGTTTAGAGTTAAATTAACTAATAAATGTAATGAATATGGTATTGAATTAAGAATAGTTGATAGATTTTATCCTTCAAGTAAACTATGTCATGAATGTGGTTCTATTAAAAAAGATTTAAAACTAAGTGATAGAGAGTACATTTGTGAATGTGGGTATAAAGAGGATAGAGATTTAAATGCAAGTTTAAATTTGAGAGATGCTAAAATATACAAAATTGCAAATTAGAAGCAATTGTATATATGTACCAATGGCTAGTTGGGAATTTACGACTGTGGAGTGTTATATCAAATGTTAGTAATCTAATTTATTAGATGAGGACAGACACGAAGAAACAGTAATAATCTCGATATGGGTATGTTTGTCCATATTTTGAGTAGCAGAGTACCTATGGCTATAGTTGTTAATTTAGACGTTATGATGGCTAAAAGGAAGATATCCTTGCAGGACTTGGCGCAAAAGGTTGGTATAACTAATGCAAACCTATCTATTTTAAAAAATGATAAAGCGAGAGCTGTAAGATTCTCTACCCTTGAGGCTATATGTAGAGAGCTTAATTGCCAGCCAGGAGATATATTAGAATATGTAGAATAAAAGACTTTAGTAATTATAAATAGTAGATATGTTAAGTTTTAAATATTAGGTAGAAATGAGGAGGAATATAATGGCTGGTATAGTGGCTTTAATAATTAATGAAGATAAGATTTTGTTGAAAAATCAAATTGGTACAACGATTTTAAGACTACCTATAATGAATGTTGCTAAAGATGAAGATGAAGAGAATTCATTAAATGAATATTTAATATCAAATATAAGTAATGATGAAGAAGAATTATTTAAGATAGACCCTAATTTAGATATGCTTATGAATGGATTTTCACTGTATTTAGTAGATTATAGTAATAAATCATCTTCTTTAAAAGAAGAGTTACCAGAAGGTTTAGTATGGGAAGACATAAGTGTTTTACAAAAGTTATGTGAAAGAGATATTTTAATTATAAAAGTTATTGTAGAAAGTTGCATAAAAGTTAAAAATAATTCCATAGGGATTTCTCGAATTGAAAATCGACTTAAAGATAGTGAAATAGGAAACAAATATTTAAGAAAGGTAAATTTATCAATAGCTGATAAAAGGGTAGATGAAGACACTCCTATAAATTTAAAACTAAGATCACTTATATTAAGTGTACTGCTAGGTATTATCTACTTTATATTTTCCTTTGATAAGGGATACGAAACTTCATCTTATCTAGGCATATCTTACTTTATATTTGCATCTATAGTGTTAATATACTTTATTGCAATTAATGGTATAAAAAATAAAAATAGCTTATTTGGTTACTTTTTCATAGGTAGTAGTATGCTAGTAGCTCTAACCTTTGCTATTTATACAAATCCACTTATTAGAAGTTTAAATAGAATTTTCGTGCCATCTACACTAATAATGGGGTTTATGATTTTAAATTATAAAGATGTAGATTTTAACCTAGGGAATTTCATAAATGGATTTTTTAAAAGAATATTTACACGTAGTTTTAAAAGTATTACAAAGGTTCCTGATGTTACGTTTAAATTATTAAAAGGAAAGACAATTAAAAAGGATAAAGAGGTATATAAGTCCATACTACAAGGGATACTTATATCTATACCTGTTATTTTGTTACTTGGAAGCTTATTGTCTGGAGCAGATAATGTATTTGGATATTATATTAAGAATCTAAATGAAGCCATTACATTATTTAGAATAGGAGATTCGTTTTGGCAGCTCATTTCTTCTATATTTGTAGCTGTTTATATATTTGGGCTTATTTGGAGTTTTAGATATAAATTTAGAGATGAATCTGACCAGTATTTTCAAAAGAAAACCATGGAACCAATAAAAATAATTACCTTGCTTATAATTATAAATATGCTTTACTTAGTTTTTACAAAGGTTCAAATAAGTTATTTATATGCTGGGGATGTGAAACTCTTACCGGGAGGGTTATCTTACTCTGAGTATGCAAGAAAAGGATTCTTTGAATTAGTTATTGTTACTATTATAAATATGGTTTTAATATCTTTTTTAAAGGCTAAAGTTATAGAAGAAGATGAAAAATTAAGTATTACATTAAATATTTTATATACACTTATAGTAGGATTTACACTAAATATGATGTTTTCAGCCTTTTATAAGATGAACATGTATGTGGAAGCCTTTGGATATACAAGGCTTAGGATACTTGTACAATTATTCATAATACTTTTAGGCATAGTTATTATATTACAACTTATTTATATATGGATGAAGATTAGCATATTTAAGCCAATTTTAGTTGTTGCTGTTGTGTTTTATCTATTTATAAATTTCTTTAATATAGATGCATTTATAGCAAGAAGGAATATTGAAGTGTATAAGGATAAAGGAATGAATGGAAGCTATCTTAACATGTTATCTTTTGATGCCTTAAAAGAAATGGATAAGGCTCTTGAAGATGGTAAGATAGATCAAATAACCTATAATAATTGGATTAAGGTTAATAAAGATAACGTGCACACTAATAATGATAAGTGGTATGAATATAATTATTATATAAAGGCGGGTAATAAAGGCCAGTAAATAATGTTCTTGTTAAGGCATTTTTAAAAGATAGGGGTAAATATACCAGCTACCTTTTGAAGATGCCTTTAATGATATTCGCAGTAATATTATTAACATCAAAGGATGATATTAATTTTACCTACTATATATACATAGTTTAGACTAATGACTACTATTTGTTGTATAATATTATTATAAGTGAAATGGTTATAAAAGAAGAGGTGAGGTTATTGGCATACACGGCATTGTATAGAGAATGGAGACCTAGAACTTTTAGTGATGTTGTAGGGCAAGATCATATTAGTATTACCCTTAAAAATCAAATAAAAGGTGATAGAATAGCTCATGCTTATTTGTTTTGTGGTACAAGAGGAACTGGAAAGACATCTACAGCGAAGATAATGGCTAAGGCTTTAAATTGCCTTGATTTAAAAGATGGGGAACCTTGCAATAAATGCGATATGTGCATTAAGATAAATAAGGGGCTTGCTATAGATGTGGTAGAACTTGATGCTGCTTCTAATAATAAAGTAGATAATATAAGGGATCTTATTGATGATGTTCAATATCCCCCACAAGAAGCTAAATACAAAGTTTACATAATGGATGAGGTTCATATGTTAACAGATGGTGCTGTAAATGCATTTCTAAAGACATTAGAAGAACCTCCTAAAAGAGTGGTATTTATATTAGCAACTACAGATCCACAAAAACTACCTATTACAATATTATCTAGATGTCAGAGATTTGATTTTAAAAGGATAAAATATGAAGAGATATCTTTAAGGCTAAGGAAGATAGTGGAGGAACAAGGGGTTTTTGCTGATGATGATAGCTTAAATCTTATAGCTAAAATATCTGATGGAGCTATGAGAGATTCTTTAAGTATATTAGATCAAGCTATTTCCATGGGCAGTGGAAAGGTAGATTATGATGATTTAATTGCAATGTTAGGACTTGTTAGTAACGAAAACCTAATAACCCTTGCAGACTCTATTATAAATAAAGATATAGAAAAGGCTATAAGAACTATAGATGAGATAGTGTTAAGTGGTAAAGATGTCCATACGGCTATAAAGGATTTTATAAGTCATTTTAGAAATCTACTTATGATGAAGGTTAGTAATAGCCCTGAAGAAGTTTTGGATATGTCTAAAGAGAGTATTTCTAACTTAAAGTTTCAAGGGGATAAAATAAGAATAGAAGAGATAATGAGATGTATAAGGATATTGCAAGAGGCAGAAGAACAGTCCAAGTGGAGTAAACAATCCAGGGTTTATTTAGAACTTGCAGTGATAAAGATGTGCAAAATTGAATATGATACATCAAAAGAGGTTATGTTAGCTAGGATAAATAAATTAGAAGAGGTAATAAAACAAGGGAAGATAACGGTTGAATGTGAAAGTATAACTGCTGAAAATCCATCTAATTCTAATAAACCAAAAGCTAAAGCTTCTAACTTTTTACAAAATAAAAGTTCTAATGTAAGACCAGTTGAAAAATTTAATGAAAATTCTACGCTTACTATAGATGTAGTTAAAAATTCATGGAAAGATATATTAGAAACCATAAAAAACAAAAGACATATGGTTATATATGCATCTTTATTAACAGGAGTTCCTGTAAGATGTAAAAATGGAGTAATAGAAATAGAGTATGGAAAGCAATATGCTTTTAATAAGCCAAGACTTGAAACTTTAGAGAATAGAAAAATAGTTGAAGATATATTTGCAGAAAACTTAAAAGAAGCGGTAAAGGTTAAGTATATAATAGAAGAAGAAATAAAAGAGGATGATAGTAGGGAAAAGATCCTAATAGATACATTTGGCAAGGAAAATGTAGAGATTATAGATGAATAGGCTATTTAAGTAATAAGCTATTGTAAAAATTCATTGTATAATATAAAATAAAGTTAGTTTTAAATAATTATTAAGTATAATCAATCACACTAATGAAATATAAAAATAAAATATTATTAAGTTATAAACTTTTTAGGTAAAATTAAGGAGGTTTTCATAATGGCAAAAGGCGGATTCCCAGGAATGGGTGGAGGAAATATGAATAGCTTATTAAAGCAAGCACAAAAGTTACAACAACAAATGGAAGAGATGCAAAAGAGTTCAGAAACAAAGGAATTTGAAGTATCAGTTGGTGGTGGAGCAGTAGTTGCAAGAGCAAATGGTAAAAAGGAACTTATATCAATAGAAATAAAGCCAGAAGTAGTGGATCCAGAAGATGTAGAAATGCTTCAAGATTTGATATTAAGTGCTTGTAATGAAGTAATAAGTAAAGCAGAAGAAGATACAGCAGAAAGTATGAAAAAGCTAACTGGTGGACTTAACATACCTGGGATGTAACTAGACTAGTAATTCTTTAAATTAAAACAGTGTATTTTGAAGATGTCTAAAGCTACTACTTTTAATATAGAGTAGTAGCTTTATTTTAGCATTATATAAAGGTAAATAAGGATGTGAATATAAAATGGAATCTTATCCAGTATCCATAGAAAAACTTATAGAAGAATTTGCAAAGCTACCTAGTGTTGGATATAAGACAGCTCAAAGGCTTACCCTGCACATTTTAAATCTTCCAAAAGAAGAGGTAGAAGCATTTGCAGAAGCCTTAGTTAAGGCAAGAGGAACTATAAAATATTGCAAGGTTTGCGGTAATTATACAGATACTGACCCTTGTGCTATTTGCAGAAATCCAAATAGAGATAAAAGCATAGTATGTGTAGTAGAACAACCTAAGGATATAATGTCTTTAGAAAAGGTAAGAGAATTTAATGGCTTATATCATGTGTTACATGGCAACATATCACCTATGGCAGGAAGAGGGCCAAATGATATAAACTTAAAATCTTTAATTACTAGAATGAATGGAGAAGTAAAAGAAGTTATTGTAGCTACAAATCCTAACATAGAGGGTGAAGCTACAGCTATGTATATATCTAAAATATTGAAACCTTTAGAAGTTAAGGTAACAAGAATAGCTCATGGAATACCAGTAGGTGGAGATTTAGATTATGCAGATGAAGTTACATTGTCTAAAGCGTTAGAAGGTAGAAGAGAGATATAAGATATCAAGTGGTTTGTATATTTTAAAAATAAAGGCTTTAAAGATTAGGAGTAATTTATGGACGATATTCATGAATTACTCCTAATTTCTTTTAATAGTTTTACATATAAATTACAATCTATAATAAACAGAAATTTAAGATATGAAATTAACTTTATATTTCTTAGTATTTTAACAAAACAAAATAAAGGTTAATAATTAAGTAAAGGTTGTTATAAAAATATTATTTATGTCAATAATGAATGTAAGTAGTTATGTTTATTAAAGGGGTGTATTTATGAAGATTAATAAAAGAATATATACTAAAGAACAAATAGAAATAATTGAAGCCTTAGAGGAAACTATAAACGAGCTAGAAACTGCAAGATGTATGTTCGAAAATGCTAATGATACTAAATTAATAGAAGTAGCCATATATTCAGAGCAAGCTATAAAGGCTAAATATGAATACTTACTATTCCAAGCTAGAAAATTAGAGATAAAACTAGATGAAGAAATCTTTTATTTAAGATTAAAATCCATATGTTAAGTATTAGAGATAGTAATAATTAGATATATCTTTCAATAAAGTGGAAGATATTCTATTTTCATTTTAGCTAGAGAGTAGTTTACAGCTTATGTGTACAACCTATATAGTAGTGTTTTACGGAATATTTGTATTAATATAAAAGAAAACTATACCTAGTGTATCCATATAGACATGATGAAGAAAGAATTAGATATGGTGATTATAGAGGAGTTAACTTAGTATAAAAGGCAATATGAAGGATATACAATGTTAGCATAGATGTTATTCTATAAAAGTTCCTTAGAGGCAGAGAAAAACAAACACTTATTGCAAGGAATAAAGTTTCAAAAGTTCAAAACAAGAATGAAAAAACTTGTTGACAACTTCCAAAAAAAATGATATACTAATATAGTTGCTTCATTAAAGAAGCACATTGATCTTTGAAAATTGAACAGAAAAGATATATAAAGACCAGCAATTCTTTTGAATTATGTAATTGAGTAGATTAAACTGAGAGTTTCATTTGAAACTCACTCAGAAAGTCTTATACCAAATCTAAGATTTGGAATATACTTTTAAATTGAGAGTTTGATCCTGGCTCAGGACGAACGCTGGCGGCGTGCTTAACACATGCAAGTCGAGCGAAGTTATTCCTTCGGGAATAACTTAGCGGCGGACGGGTGAGTAACACGTGGGTAACCTGCCTCATAGAGGGGGATAGCCTTCCGAAAGGAAGATTAATACCCCATAACATAGCATTATCGCATGATAAAGTTATTAAAGGAGTAATCCGCTATGAGATGGACCCGCGGCGCATTAGCTAGTTGGTGAGGTAACGGCTCACCAAGGCCACGATGCGTAGCCGACCTGAGAGGGTGATCGGCCACATTGGGACTGAGACACGGCCCAGACTCCTACGGGAGGCAGCAGTGGGGAATATTGCACAATGGGCGAAAGCCTGATGCAGCAACGCCGCGTGAGTGATGAAGGCCTTCGGGTCGTAAAGCTCTGTCTTCGGGGACGATAATGACGGTACCCGAGGAGGAAGCCACGGCTAACTACGTGCCAGCAGCCGCGGTAATACGTAGGTGGCAAGCGTTGTCCGGATTTACTGGGCGTAAAGGGAGCGTAGGCGGATACTTAAGTGGGATGTGAAATACCCGGGCTCAACCCGGGTGCTGCATTCCAAACTGGGTATCTAGAGTGTGGGAGAGGAAAGTGGAATTCCTAGTGTAGCGGTGAAATGCGTAGAGATTAGGAAGAACACCAGTGGCGAAGGCGACTTTCTGGACCATAACTGACGCTGAGGCTCGAAAGCGTGGGGAGCAAACAGGATTAGATACCCTGGTAGTCCACGCCGTAAACGATGGATACTAGGTGTGGGGGATACCAATCCTCCGTGCCGTCGTTAACACACTAAGTATCCCGCCTGGGGAGTACGATCGCAAGATTAAAACTCAAAGGAATTGACGGGGGCCCGCACAAGCAGCGGAGCATGTGGTTTAATTCGAAGCAACGCGAAGAACCTTACCTAGACTTGACATCTCCTGAATTACCTGTAATTAGGGAAGCCCTTCGGGGCAGGAAGACAGGTGGTGCATGGTTGTCGTCAGCTCGTGTCGTGAGATGTTGGGTTAAGTCCCGCAACGAGCGCAACCCTTATTGTTAGTTGCTACCATTTAGTTGAGCACTCTAGCGAGACTGCCTGGGTTAACCAGGAGGAAGGTGGGGATGACGTCAAATCATCATGCCCCTTATGTCTAGGGCTACACACGTGCTACAATGGCGAGTACAACGAGACGCAATACCGCGAGGTGGAGCAAAACTCAAAAAACTCGTCCCAGTTCGGATTGTAGGCTGAAACTCGCCTACATGAAGCCGGAGTTGCTAGTAATCGCGAATCAGAATGTCGCGGTGAATACGTTCCCGGGCCTTGTACACACCGCCCGTCACACCATGAGAGTTGGCAATACCCGAAGTCCGTGCGCTAACGCGTAAGCGAGGCAGCGGCCGAAGGTAGGGTCAGCGATTGGGGTGAAGTCGTAACAAGGTAGCCGTAGGAGAACCTGCGGCTGGATCACCTCCTTTCTATGGAGAACTGTATTAAGATTATAGCTCGTCTATAACTCTTAGTACTAGCTGGAATTTATCTTTCTGTTCAATTTTGAAAGATCAAGTATCTTTCATGAATTAAGTCTTAGTTTAAGATTTAATGAAACATCTCCTAACGGAGATGAAAGCGAAAATGAGCTTCTCATTACATGAGAAGTAGCCGACCATCTCAAAATCGTAGATTTTGGATGTCTGGCCATGTTCTTTGAAAACTGCATATGGTTTAAAAGCAAAGTAAAACTTTAAAAAGAAAAATCTTTTGTAAGATTGAAATGATAACTCATTGATTATTTATTATGTTTTAATTGTATTTTAATATGATTAAACTTTAAAAAACTCTCTGAGTGAAGTTAGAATCTAGCAATACGAGGAAGCAACGAAGGAGGAGCGGAGTTTACCTATGGTAAATGAGCACCAGACTGAGGCAGCTGACGAAGTAGTGCGACGATTATAACGAACGAAGGTCAAGCTACAAAGGGCACATGGCGAATGCCTTGGCATCAAGAGCCGACGAAGGACGCGATAAGCTGCGATAAGCTTCGGGTAGCCGCAAATAGGCTGTGAACCGAAGATTTCCGAATGAGGAAACTCACATGGGTAAACCCCATGTATTGTATACTGAATAAATAGGTATATAAGGGTACACCCAGGGAACTGAAACATCTAAGTACCTGGAGGAAGAGAAAGAAATTCGATTTCCTAAGTAGCGGCGAGCGAAAGGGAAAGAGCCCAAACCAGAAATTTATTTCTGGGGTTGCGGACAGATCATTAAAATGGTGGTTATTTTAGCCGAATACAACTGGAAAGTTGAGCCACAGCGTGTAATAGCCACGTAGGCGAAAGAATAAAACCAAAGATCTGATCCAGAGTACCACGAGACACGTGAAACCTTGTGGGAAGCAGGGAGGACCACCTCCCAAGGCTAAATACTACTTGATGACCGATAGTGAAGAAGTACCGTGAGGGAAAGGTGAAAAGAACCCCGGAAGGGGAGTGAAATAGAACCTGAAACCGTGTGCCTACAACCGGTCAAAGCACCTTATGTGTGTGATGACGTGCTTTTTGTAGAACGAGCCAACGAGTTACGATATGTAGCGAGGTTAAGTACTTAAGGTACGGAGCCGAAGGGAAACCGAGTCTTAATAGGGCAAATAGTTGCATGTCGTAGACCCGAAACCGGGTGACCTATCCATGGCCAGGTTGAAGCAGAAGTAAAATTCTGTGGAGGACCGAACCAAATTGGTGTTGAAAAACCATGGGATGAGCTGTGGATAGCGGAGAAATTCCAATCGAACCCGGAGATAGCTGGTTCTCCTCGAAATAGCTTTAGGGCTAGCGTCGGATATGAGTAGTGGAGGTAGAGCACTGAATGGGCTAGGGGCCGTATAGGTTACCAAACTCTATCAAACTCCGAATGCCACATACTATTAGTCCGGCAGTCAGACTGCGAGTGATAAGGCCCGTAGTCAAAAGGGAAACAGCCCAGACCATCAGCTAAGGTCCCAAAGTATAGATTAAGTGGAAAAGGATGTGGGATTTCAAAGACAACTAGGATGTTGGCTTAGAAGCAGCCACTCATTAAAAGAGTGCGTAATAGCTCACTAGTCGAGAGATCCCGCGCCGAAGATGTTCGGGGCTAAAATCTATCACCGAAGCTATGGGTGTACATTTATGTACGCGGTAGAGGAGCGTCCTGTACTGGCTGAAGTCGTACCGAAAGGAGCGGTGGACGGTACAGGAGTGAGAATGTTGGCATAAGTAGCGAGAACTAGGTGAGAATCCTAGTGGTCGAAAATCTAAGGTTTCCTGGGGAAGGTTCGTCCGCCCAGGGTTAGTCGGGACCTAAGCCGAGGCCGAAAGGCGTAGGCGATGGACAATCGGTTGATATTCCGATACCACTATGTAGCGTTATTACCAATGGGGTGACGCAGGAGGATAAGATGTGCTAGCTATTGGATGCTAGTCTAAGCACTTAGGGAGTCTGGATAGGAAAATCCGTTCAGACAATTCTGAGGTGTGATGGGGAAGGTCATTATGACCGAAGTATCTGATTCCACGCTGCCAAGAAAAGCCTCTAGGGAGCAAAATAGTGCCCGTACCGCAAACCGACACAGGTAGATGAGGAGAGAATCCTAAGACCATCGGAAGAATTGCAGTTAAGGAACTCGGCAAATTGACCCCGTAACTTCGGGAGAAGGGGTGCCTACGCAAGTAGGCCGCAGAGAATAGGCCCAAGCAACTGTTTAGCAAAAACACAGGTCTCTGCTAAAGCGAAAGCTGAAGTATAGGGGCTGACGCCTGCCCGGTGCTGGAAGGTTAAGGGGAATGCTTAGCGCAAGCGAAGGCATGAACTTAAGCCCCAGTAAACGGCGGCCGTAACTATAACGGTCCTAAGGTAGCGAAATTCCTTGTCAGGTAAGTTCTGACCCGCACGAATGGCGTAATGACTTGGGCACTGTCTCAACTGCAAATCCGGCGAAATTGTAGTGCCAGTGAAGATGCTGGCTACCCGCGATTGGACGGAAAGACCCCGTAGAGCTTTACTGTAGCTTAGCATTGAATTTCGGTATTGTCTGTACAGGATAGGTGGGAGACTGAGAAACTGGGGCGTCAGCTTCAGTGGAGTCATCCTTGGGATACCACCCTGACAGTACTGAGGTTCTAACGGATACCCATGAAACTGGGTGCCGGACATTGTTAGGTGGGCAGTTTGACTGGGGCGGTCGCCTCCTAAAAAGTAACGGAGGCGCCCAAAGGTTCCCTCAGAACGGTCGGAAATCGTTCGAAGAGTGCAAAGGCAGAAGGGAGCCTGACTGCGACACCTACAAGTGGAGCAGGGACGAAAGTCGGGCTTAGTGATCCGGTGGTACCTCGTGGGAGGGCCATCGCTCAACGGATAAAAGCTACCTCGGGGATAACAGGCTGATCTCCCCCAAGAGTCCACATCGACGGGGAGGTTTGGCACCTCGATGTCGGCTCGTCGCATCCTGGGGCTGAAGTAGGTCCCAAGGGTTGGGCTGTTCGCCCATTAAAGCGGCACGCGAGCTGGGTTCAGAACGTCGTGAGACAGTTCGGTCCCTATCCGTCGCGGGCGTAGGAAATTTGAGAGGAGCTGTCCCTAGTACGAGAGGACCGGGATGGACTGACCTCTGGTGTACCAGTTGTCACGCCAGTGGCATTGCTGGGTAGCTATGTCGGGACGGGATAAACGCTGAAAGCATCTAAGCGTGAAGCCCACCTCAAGATTAGATTTCCCATAGCGTAAGCTAGTAAGACCCCTTGAAGAACACGAGGTTGATAGGTCAGAGGTGTAAGTGCAGTAATGTATTAAGCTGACTGATACTAATAGGTCGAGGGCTTGACCAAATATTTTAAACCATATGCAGTTTTGAAAGAACAAGTTCTTTCAAACAAAAAAGATCTGGTGATTATGGCTTAGTGGTAACACCCCTTCCCATTCCGAACAGGATGGTTAAGCACTAAAGCGCTGATGGTACTACAAGGGAGGCCTTGTGGGAGAGTAAGTCGTCGCCGGATTATTTTTTTTGGCTCCTTGGTCAAGCGGTCAAGACACCACCCTTTCACGGTGGTATCAGGGGTTCGATTCCCCTAGGAGTCACCATTAAATTTAATCTATATTAATATAGATTAAATACTAACAGAAATAAAAAAAGCTACCTTTAATAGGTAGCTTTTTTGTTTTAATATACCATAAATGTAAACTTAACTAGTAGTAAATTATATTTGATATTTCGACATTAATCCACAGTTAAATGCAAAAATTGATATTATAAATGAAATAACCCACAAGAATATGAAAAACTGTGGATTAATACTGTGGACAATGTGCATAACTTAATACATTTTGTAGATATATGGTGAAGGTTAAGAATTTTAGATTTGTAAATATAAAGATACATCTATATAATATAACTATATAAGTAAAATTAATTAATAATTAAATGTACATATATAGTAAATGAAAAACAAATTATATACCACATATAGATTTTAGAATTTTAAAATTTTCGCCATAAAATATAAATGAATTTATAAGATTTTAGACAATTATGTGAAAGGTAAAATGCTATGAATTCTTTACTAAAATATAGGAATAACTATATAGTACTCAAAACATGGTATTTAATATGCTAACAACTCTGTGGACAAAACCTGTGGATAATGTGCATAGTTTGGACAAGTTTCATATAAATATTGCATAAACGGTGGATAACCTTTGATTTTGATGAAATATTAAGGAGTATGATATGATTATAGAGAAAAATATAAAAACAGCAAGATTTATAAGAAGGCCAAATAGATTTCAAGCTTATGTGGAATTAGAGAGAGAAGAGCTTATGGTTCACGTACCTAATACGGGTAGATGCAAAGAAATACTTATACCTGGAACTGAGGTTATATTAAGAGAAGAACTTAATCCTTCAAGAAAGACCCTATATGATCTTATAGCTGCTTATAAGGGAGATAAACTTATTAACATAGATTCACAAATACCAAATAAGGTTGTAGAAGAAGCTTTAAAAAATGGTAGAGTAAAAGAACTTTCAAATTATACATATATTAAAAGAGAAAAGACCTTTGGTAACAGTAGATTTGACTTTAAACTTATGGATGAGGTATCTCACGCAGAATACTTTTTAGAGGTAAAAGGAGTTACATTAGAAGAGTTTGGTATAACCAAGTTTCCTGATGCGCCTACAGAAAGAGGAACTAAACACTTATTAGAACTAATTGAAGTAAAAAAAACAGGAAAGGGAGCAGGCGTGCTCTTTTTAATTCAAATGGAGAATGTTAAAGTATTTAAACCTAATGATAAAATGGATAAACTTTTTGCAGATTCATTAACACTTGCAAAGTCAAAAGGAGTAGATATAATGGCGTATGATTGTTTATTGGGAGAGAACTTTATAACTCTTAATAATAAAATAGAAATATTACTGTAAATTTTAATTCTAAGGGGGATTTTTAAATGATATATAAGTTTTGTCCTATTTGTGGTTCTAAGTTAGAAGAAAGGAGTAGTTGGGATGAAGGATCAGTTCCTTATTGTAAAGAAGATGATAAAATGTTTTTTGATACTCCAACTCCCTGTATTATAGCAGCAGTTATAAGAGATGACAAAATACTTTTATTAAAACAAAGTTACATATTTAAAAATTCAAAAGTTTTAGTATCAGGGTATGTTACAAATGGAGAAACAGTAGAGGAAACTGTAAGAAGAGAAGTTAAAGAAGAAACAGGAATAAACGTTGGAGAAGTTAAATATCTAGGTAGTGATTACTTAGAATCAAATGAAATAATAATGCTTACCTTCATGGCTAAGTATGAGTCAGGAGAAATAGAAAAATCTGATGAGGTAGAATGGTTAGATTGGACTAAAATCGAAGATGCTATATGTGAGATGCCTGAAGATGAGATAGGTAAGAGAATCGTTAAAAAGGTTATCCAACATATGGATTATAAACCTTCTTAGAATAGTGATATTTAAGTTAAAATAAATTATAGAATAGATGACTAAAACAATTTAACTACCCTTAAAATAATTTTAATTATTTAAGAGGTAGTTATTTTTAGAGATAAGGTATTTAGTTTTATCCAAGTCTTTCAAGATAGATTTCTAGAATATTATTTTTTGAATATTTAACACTTGAGGTATCTGTCATTATACCTATAAGTGTAAGCTCAGGATCTGTATCATTGTCGCCAGCTAGTATCCAGTAATGCTCTTCTAACTCATGGGACCGTTTAGCTGATAGTAGCTTTTCAAGTAAGAATACATCTTTTTCACTTAAGCTTATATCAAAGGCTTTAATATGAAATTCAGTACATTGATTCTTTGTAATAACATTTATATTAATGTTTTGTGAACCATGCTTATAACAATAATTCATCAGTTCATTCACAATCTTAGTGTTTCTATACATTAAATGTTTCATTTCGTAGGCTCCTTTCTAAAAGCGTTTATTATAGGTACAAGCACTAAAGCAACAATGCCACCAGCTAAACCATTATTGTATAAGTTTAAACCTCCATGAAGATATCCTGTATTCATTACAGTACAAACATGCAAAAATCCTGCTAGCATACCATAAAGGATACCAAATTGACCAGCGATAGGAGCCAGTGTTGTTGAAAATAATGTGGACAAGATCATTTGTGGAGAATTTAAATCCCATATGTTTAATAAGCTTGCAAGAATAGCGCCTAATACTACAGGAGCAGTATTTTTAATATGTTTCCCAAAGGCACCAAATCCTGAAATCGTAAATATACCGGCAATAACTGGCCCATTTAAGTCACCACCTATGATTACTACATATAAGGTAAATATAAGACCTAAAATTCCCATGTTTATAAATGCAGCATATTCAAATAACAAATAAAAGTCTGTTACTAATCTTCCAGGAAATTTGGTGATTTCTAATACGTTTTTGAAGCTTTTTCCGTTTAAGATAAAGCCAATTATAATCATAAAAGAAAATATAATTATAAGAAATGTAAGTATGTATGGATTTATACCCTCGTACCAGATAAACCTACTTTCAAAGTTTATGCCAAAGGCTCTAAAGATTGACATAAGTATGGTTGCAAGGATACCTGCTGCAAAGCCCACATTATATAAATTATAACCTTGATGTACCTTTATACAATGGGAAGCAAGTGGAGGTAATATAAATCCTATAAATGTAGTTATAATAATTCCTACAATTATACCTAAGGCTGGTGGAAGATAACCTGAAAAGGTTAATTGACCCACAGTTGGTGCTAGTGTAGTTCCTAAAAGAGCTATTAGAGTATAGTTTAGAAAAGGCTCCTTTTGGTATTTAGAGTATAGCCATACACCAAATATTATAGGCCATATGTTAGCTATGTTTTTACCAAAGAAACCAAAGCCAGCCATAAGCCAAATAGCCATTATAGTAGATCCATTAGGCTTTATACCCGTTTTAATTAAAATGAATATACACATAAGGGTTAAAAGTCCTGCGTTAACAAAAGATGCGCCAACACCACCTAGAGCTAAGTAATCGGTTATTAATATATCAGAATTCATTACTATAGTTAATATACCATGAAATATGTTCGAGGGCGTATCTACAATAAATCCAAAAATTATAAAAGAACTAAATATAATTATTGATATAATGTAAGATTTATAAATTTCATTTTTCATAAGTCCTCCTAAAAAATAAGTTATTAAATAACTAGTTACAGTATAATTTATAATGGTTACGTTAAGCAATATTTATTTTTAATTAAATATATTATAATAGTTAATTAAAAATTAACCTAAAATAAAGAAAGTGGTATATTATATAATGTATAGCTAATAAAAGTACTTTAAATAAGTTTGTCCACAATATATAATATAGTATATATACAAACTACCATAAATTAATATAAATAAATTTAGATTTATATATGTTTATGTTTTCATATAATATAAATTTTAGTATGGGAGGAATCATCATGGAAAAACAAGTTCCTGAAATTAAAGGTCAGTTAAGAAATCATATGATTGAGTTACCTACTGTTATAAGGGAAGCTACAGGTATTAAGATATTTGGCAAAAGGCTGAAGTCTTTTTTATTTAGTACAGATGTTGCAGTTATAAGAAATACCAACGCTGATGCAGTAATTGCAGTATATCCCTTTACTCCACAACCAGTAATAACACAGGCATTATTATTAGCAGCAGATGTTCCAGTATTTTGTGGAGTTGGTGGTGGTATAACCACAGGTAAAAAGGTAGTCAATTTAGCTTTAGATGCAGAATTCAAAGGAGCTATGGGTATAGTTGTTAATAGTCCTACTCCAAATGAGGTTATAAGTAAGATTAGAGATACTATAGATATACCTATAATTGTAACTGTAGTTTCAGAATATGAAGACATAAGGTCAAGGATAGAATCTGGGGCTACAATAATAAATGTTTCAGGAGGAAAAGATACTTCAAAGATAGTAAGAAATATAAGAGAAAGGTATCCAAACTTCCCTATAATGGCAACAGGTGGGCCAACAAATCAAACTATTTTAGAAACCGTCAAAGCAGGAGCAAATGCAATAACATATACACCTCCATCCACAGCAGATATATTAAATGAAATTATGGAGAGATATAGAAAGCAATATGAAGATGAAAGTATTTAACTTTTAATTTTTATATTTTTAATATGAGGAGTTTTAATATGATAGAAAATAATTGTAAGGTCTGTCCTGAGTATCTAAACAATAATTGTGAGGGCGGAGCTCTAGATTGTATGTGCCTTAAATGCCCAAGAAACCTTGGAAAGTGTATGATAACAAAATACTGTACGGAAACAGAGTCTATTCTAACATTTGATTAGAAGGAATAGGTGAATGCTTATTGAATATATGTTAGGTAACTTAAATGTTACACTATATTTTTTATAAGGTAATATACTTTAAATAAAAGGGGGTAACAAAATGAACAAAGAATATGGGGAAAAGTTGAATGAAGTAAGAGAATATATGCTTGATTTAGAACACTTAAATCAAGTGATTGGACTAGTTTACTGGGACATGAGAGTTGGAATACCAAAAAAGGCTATAGACTCTAGATCAGAAGTAATAGGATATCTATCAGGGGAATCTTATAAGCTTTCAACTTCTGATAAGGTAAAAGAGTTTATCGACTACTTTGAAGGAGTAGAAGGTCTTGATGATATTTCAAGTTCTATGATAGAAAACTTAAAAAAAGAATATGAAAAGACTAAAAAGATACCATCAGATAGACATAAAGAATATACAATCCTTGCATCTAAATCTGAGGTAGCCTGGGAAGAGGCTAAAGATAAATCAGATTTTGAAATATTCAAACCATACCTTCAAAAGGTAGTAGATTTTAAAGATGAATTTATAAATTATTGGGGATATGATAAGAATAAATATGACACTTTATTAGACTTTTATGAGCCAAGTATAACTGTAGAAAAGCTAGATGATATCTTTGGTGAGCTTAGAGATGGTATAGTTGAACTATTAGAAAAGATAAACAATAGCAAAGTAAAACCAAGAGATGATTTCTTTAAAAAGGAATTCTCTAAAGAGTCTCAAGAAGAATTTAGTAAGTTTGTTGTAAAAAAGTTAGGTTATGATTTTGATGCAGGAAGAATAGATGAAAGCGTACATCCTTTTACTATAAATTTTGGAAATAAGGATGTAAGAATCACAACTAAATACTTAACAAATGAATTTAGGAGTGCGTTATTTAGTACAATACATGAAGGTGGACATGCTATTTATGAGCAAGATATACCTGATGAATTAAACGGAACAGGTCTTGGGACAGGGGTGTCTATGGGTATACATGAATCTCAATCAAGATTTTATGAAAATATTATAGGAAGAAGTAAGTCCTTTTGGAAGTATTTTTATCCTGAAGCTAAAAAGAGATTCCCACAATTTGAAGGAGTTTCACTTGAAGAATTTTATAAGGGTTTAAATACAGTAGAACCATCCCTTATAAGAACAGAAGCAGATGAGCTTACTTATAGCTTACATGTAATTATAAGATATGAAATTGAAAAGGCCCTTGTAAATGGAAAGATTAAAGTAGAAGATTTACCTAGAGTTTGGAATGAAAAATATAAAGAATACTTAGGAGTAGAAGCAAGCTGTGATGCAGAAGGAGTACTTCAAGATATGCATTGGTCTGATGGAAGTTTTGGATATTTTCCAAGTTATGCCCTTGGAAATATATATGGCGCTCAATTCTTAAATAAAATGAAAAAGGATATTCCAAATATGGATGAAGAAATTGAAAAAGGTAACTTTGAAGATATTCATAAATGGTTAAGTGAAAATATCCATAAGCATGGAGCCGTTTATAAACCTGCAGATCTTATAAAGATGGTAACACGAGAAGAACTTACAGCTAAATACTTTATAGAATACTTAAATAAAAAGTATACTGAAATATACGACCTATAAATAATTATAACCTCCTTATAATAAAACTATAAGGAGGTTATATTAATAAATAATGATTCCTATAATAGCTACTATAGCTATTAGTAAAATAGGATCCACCTTTTTTAAGGAAGCTATAAATACTCCTAAAAATAATATAATACTTTTAAAATCTATAAATATGCTCTTATTTACAAGTAATAATGCAGCTGCAGCTATAAGTCCAATTACCGTAGGTCTTATACCTTTGAAAGCGTAATCTACATATTTATTATTTTTAAATTTAACAAAGAAAATAGATATTATCATCATTATTATAAATGAAGGAAGAGAAACTCCTAAGGTAGCAAGCAAGGAACCAAAAGGTGAGCTGGTTGCTGTATAACCTATGTAGGTAGCGCTGTTTATTGCAATAGGACCAGGAGTTACCTGAGATATTGCAATTATGTCTGTAAATTCACTTAAAGTAAGCCATGAATTATTTATAACAACCTCTTGCTTTATTAAAGGAAGCATAGCATATCCGCCACCAAAACTAAAAAGTCCTATCTTAAAAAATGTGATAAACAATTTTAGATATAAGTTCATTTGTTTGCCTCCTTTACTTTTCCATAAACTATACCACCTATAGCAGCTAAGACTATGAATAGTATTGGAGTTATATTAAAAAATGCAATTAGAACTGCCACTAAAATAGGTATAATTATATTTCTTTTATTTATTCCAGCATTCTTTCCCATTCTATAAAGAGGGGCAGCAATTAAAGCTACTATTGCAGGCCTTATTGCCTTAAAGCTTTTTTCTACATATATATTATCTTTTATATCCCTAAAAAACAGAGCAATAATTAATATTATTAAAAAAGAGGGTAAAATTGCTCCAAGAGTTGTACAGATAGCTCCCAAAAACCCTGCACTTTTATATCCTACAAATACAGCAGTGTTTACAGCTATAGGTCCGGGGGCAGATTGAGCTAAAGCTAAAGAGTCTATAAATTCTTGTTTGTCTAGCCAACCCTTATTATCCACCACCTCTTTTTCAATTAAGGGAACCATGGCATATCCTCCACCTAGTGTAAAGGCGCCAATTTTAGCAAAACATAAAAATAGTTCTAAATAAATATTCACAAAAGAAACCTCCTCACCTTATTAATATAAGTTACTATTGTTTATAGTAACTTTTAAGAGAATTTTAGTAGCACATGTATATATTATATAGTATATATAGTTTTTTAAAATAGCTAATAGGGATTAATAGATTATATATTCAAATAGGAAGGAGATTTTTTATGTTTTTAGATAGAGGTACTTTAATAAGTGGTGATGCAGGTCATAATTCACCACCAGATACCGGAAGTGGTGGATATAGGAAAGAAGATGATCTTACTAAAGAGGTTTGGAATTTAATACAAGATAAGCTTAGAGATAGAGGATATTTAACTAAGGATTGCACCCCATGGGGTAAAAGATTTGATAGTGTAAATAAATCTTTAGCCTTTAGGGTAAATGAAGCAAATAATAGTGGTTCAAAGCTTCATCTATGTATACACTTTAATTCTGGAGGTGGAACAGGTGTAGAATGTTATATAAGCGGTAATAAAGATTTAGAAAGGGGCTTTGCAACCAACATTTGTACGGAGATTTCTAGATTAGGTTATATAAATAGAGGTGTAAAAACAGCAAATTTATATGTTCCAAGATATACATCTATGCCTTGTGTACTAGTAGAATGCTCATTTGTAGATTCTAAGCAAGATATGGACAAGTATAGTGGGAATGATATTGTAGAGGCTATAGTTAAAGCAATAACTAATGCAGAGGCTAATTTAGAATCTAATTCAAAACCTGAATTAGAAGAATCTAAAGAACTAAACTTTTCCTACAAGAACAATGCGAAGGTTATAAGAGACTTCCTTTATGTAAGAGATTCCATAGGAAATATAATACCAGGTAGAAGAGTAGATATAGGGGATAATATAAAAGTTTTAGATGTAAGCTATGCAAAACAACTTGTCTTAGCCCAATATCCTACAGCTTCAGGAGTTAAAAGAGGTTATGTAACTAATGCAATTAATTGCATTGAATATTATTATAAAGATGAATACTCTAATGGATCAACAAAAGAAACAGTATACGATGAAAATGGCTTATATCTTGGATCACTAGATCCATTTGAAAAGGCAACACCCTTATATAGAAAAGGTGGAAGACTTCATGTAGTATACAATACTAATAAAGGAAAGAACACAAAATCAGGTTATGTAATTTATAATGGTAACTTTAATAAGTTTTAATGTGTAAATAACCATTAGTAAAGATAATAATCAAAAAGAGAGAAAAGGCTTTTGCTTTTTCTCTCTTTTTGATTTATCTGATTACTACTCCTATGCGTCTGGATAAGTTCTTGTAAGATTCAGGTAGATAGAGTACTTTTCATAAGCGAACCCTACCTGAATCTAAGAATCATTTGATATGAAGATATTCGATTAGTTTTAATAAAAGACTAATGGAGGTTTTAAAAATGGGGAAATATTATCCAAATGTAAATCCAGGTGAAATAGTACAAGGAGGATTCACCTATCCTAATAATGCTAAGTTACAAGGAGACTTCTTATATTTAAGAGATGCAAACAAAAACATGGTATCAGGTAGGCAAGTTGACAACGGTAATAGAATAACAGTATTAGATGTAGGTTATACAAAACAATTAGCATTAGTTCAATATCCAACATCAGCTGGGGTGAGACAAGGATATGTTAAATATGAAGGAGTATCTGGATTTACTGATTCTAACATTAAAATTCCACCTATTTCACACCCTCAAGCAATTAAAGAAGAGTATGGAATTAGTGGAAAGGGACGTCCATTAAATGTTTATAAAATAGGAAATGGTAGTAAGGTATTATTTGCTGGTTTTGCGCTACACGGCTGGGAAGATAACTGGGATAATGATGGACTTGCTTTAGTTGATATAGCAAACTCATTAATAACTAGACTTGGAGATTATAAGTCACAAAATAATGGACTTCACGGATGGACTGTATATATTGCTCCATGTATGAATCCAGATGGAGTTATTGTTAGAGGAACTAAGGATGGACCAGGTAGATGTGCTGTAACTAGTAGAATTGATATGAATAGATGTTTTCCTTATAATTTTACGCCACAGTATAGTTCTAGAAATTACACTGGATCAAATTCATTGGGTGCTCAAGAGGCTAAAGCTATAAAAAGTTACTTAGAAAAAATAAATTCATCTTCTACTGAAATGATAGTTTTAGATTTTCATGGTTGGATCAACTTTACTCAAGGTAATGCTGAAATTGGAAGATACTTTGGGAGTCAATTTGGATTTGGACATAATAATGGATATAGTTCAGGATTCTTTTCAAGTTGGGCTTCTACTTTAAAAAACACTAAAGCAGTACTAATAGAGTACCCAACTTCAACCTATAGTTATAGTGATGTGATTACTGGTAACTATATAGGTAAAACATTCAATGGTATAGTAAATATTTTAAAGAACAATCCAGGATCTTCTGGTGAATGGATTAAAAAAGGAGATAGATGGTATTACGGTGTATATGAACTCATAAAGATACTTATTAAAATATAAAATAAAAGGTAATTACAATTTTATATTACAACTTGTCTTAATATTTAAATTCATTTTATTAAATGCTTATTAAATTCATTTATAAAAGCATTTTTAGTATCTTCATTTTCAAAGGCTATTTTAGGTATTGATATAATTTCTTTTGAATTATATAGATGTATATATTTACTAGATTCAACTACCTTATCAAATAATGACCAATACAAAATCATATCATAGTTAGTTGAAGTAATTGATAGTCCAGCTTCATTTATCGATAATAAGAATTCATTTACTTCATTATTTAATTGATATTCTAGTCGATTAGAAATGGCCTTTTTGGTGAATAGCATATCTGATGTAGTTGACACTATATATAATATGAGGAATGTAAAGATTCCTTCCTTCAATATAAGGAAAACAAGTGGTACTAAGATTACAATAGGAAATGTATATCTTTCTACTAAAATGCGTTTTTTAAGATCTTTAGATTTTAAAATATATTCTAACTTAGAATTTATATATTCTTCTCTTAAAAGAGAATATTTTATCTCCATTTAAACACCTCCATTAGTAATAAAATTTATTTATATATCTTTAAAATGGTGAAATGAAATACATCTTCATGGTTTTGGGTTGTTTTTTATTTTCCTAAATATTTATTTAGTTCATTTATAAAATCGGTTTTATTATTTTTGTTTTTAAATATCTTTTTAGGTATTGATATATTCTCCTTTGAATTATATAAATGTATATATTTTTTAGATTCAACAATCTTATTAAATAATGGCCAATATAAATTAAGCTTATATTCATTGGTGGTAACTGATATAGAATTTTCATTTATAGATAATAAGAATTCATTTATTTCATGCTTTAATTCCTTTTTAACTCGATAATGAAGACCTACCTTAACTGACATTGGCAGAAATATAACCATTAATATGTACATCATAAGAAAGGTGCCAATCCCCTTTTTTAATAAGAAGAAGGTAATAGGTGCGAATATTACAATAGTAAGTATATATCTACCTACAAAAAATCGTTTTTTAAAATCTTCAGAACCAAATATATACTCTACTTTAGAATTTATATATTCTCTTTTTGTAAAAGAATATTTTATGTCCATATGAATACCCCCTATTAGTAATGGATAGTGTTAAAACTACCTTTGTTTAAATATGTGCCAACTATACTTGATATTAATACGTTTATGCATTGATAAAAGATTACAAATAACAAAAGAATACCGCCTCCATAATCATTTGGATCAAGCCGCATAGGAAAAAGATAAGGACTGTTAATAAACATATATTACCACAACGTAAACATTTTATAAATGATTGTTGTTAAATAACACGAAGACAGCATTTTTAATATAACACTTTTAAAAGATTATCTGAAAACTTTATTTTAAGATAGTCTCTTTTTTAGTATTAGAAATAAGGAGACATCTACTCATTTCTTTTATGTAAGGTTAATGTTAAAATAAGGAGAATGCTAATTTTAAGGAGTGAAGATTTTAATATGTTTAAAAAGAAAAACAATATAATACTAATATTATTAAGTGTAATAATAACTACCTTTTTTTTAGGATGTACAAAAGCTTCTGAAACTGAGCCCTCAAACTTTCCGTTAAAGAAGGAAGTGGGTAATTATATAATTGATATAGAGTATACTAAATATTTCGGGAATTATTTGCTAACAAAATATTATATAACAACAAAGGATGGTTCAAATATAGATGGAATAATAAACTCAGTTGAATTCCGTTATAGACCAAGCTACTTAGGGGGTTCCATAGATCCTCTTACTTTAGGAATTAATGATATATCTAAGTTAAATAGTAGTTCATTTAATAATGATATATTTACACATTTTTATTCCTATAATACAGCCACAGAAAAAGATGGTACTAGTTTTGCTAAGGAGTGGTTTAAAAATAAATTAGGAAGCGTAAAAGCGGCCGTGAATAAAACGTCTTATGATGGTATTTTAGGTAAAACAAATGAACAAATAAATAGTTATTTAGAAGACTCAAAGGAGAAAGGATATAGTGAAAATGGATCAATTTATTATCCCGAGTTAGGTAAAGATGCTTATTGGGTAGATTTTATATAAAAAGTAATGGCCCAATACCACAATAATCAAGTAGAATTTTTCTACTTGATTATTTGTTTACTTATTAAATATAAAATTAACAAAAAAGAAGGAATTATTAAAACTAAATATTTTATAAAACCTAAAACATAGATAATTTTAATAATAAATACAAATGGTGCTAAAAGAATATTAATTATAATTATTAATATCTCCATAGTTAAACTCATGTCAGGAGTAGTTTGCATCATAGCCGTCAAAAAGTAGTCTATATTAAAAATAAGTACACTAAATAATATACATAAAAAAATAAAATACTTATTTAAATTAATTTTATCTATTTTAAATTTTTTAAAGCATAATAGCATTGTGAACATATTTAATATAAGTATACAGATTGAATATTTCACACTAAGAAATGGTTCTTTAGTAATATTTATAAAGATAAAGCTTATTATTATTAGTAATAAATGAATGTATATAAGTTTATGTTTTTTCATTTCGAACCTCCAATTATATTTCTAAAAGCTGTTATTAGAATATCTTTTTAATACCTTACTTGACTTATACTACTATCCTTAAGTATTTCATGAAAGTTTTTAACTTGAATATCTATTCCTATTGAATTAAAACTACTTTTATCCACAGTTTGCTATAATTACAAAAGTATTATTTAGTATAAAGATGCGTATTCCTTCAAGTTTTTACATTCAAAAATTTCGTAGAGGTCTCGCCAATATTTCCGGCAAAATCCTCCCTAAGAAATAAAGTGGTTAATTATTGCATATACCATTACATATGAGATATAGTAACACTGACCCTTACCCAATAAAATAGACACTCTAAACTCGTATTATCTCTTATTTTCGTAGCATAACTTAATATTTCATTTTATGCAACGTTAACTTTTCGATTGGCTTTATTATAATATTCTTCAGGTGTAACATATCCATTTGAAGCGTGGATTCGTTGCCGATTATAAAATACCTCAACATATTCAAATACGGCTGCACGGGCCTCTTCACGGGTTTTAAAGTGGGTACCATAAAGCCATTCACATTTTAATTTACCCCAGAAAGATTCCATTGGTGCATTATCCCAACAGTTGCCTTTTCGGGACATGCTACATGTGAAACCATACTTTTTAATTAAATCTTGGTAATCATAAGAACAGTACTGTGAACCTCTATCCGAGTGTAAAATGACGTTTGAAGGCTTCCCAGCACGTAGATATGCTGAATTCAACGCGTTAATAACTAACTCCTTTGTCATTCGTTCACTCATGGACAATCCAACAATTTTTTGTCCACATAAATCCAATATTCCAGCAATATAGAGCCATCCTTCATCTGTCCACAGATAGGTGATATCACTTACCATTTTCTCATTAGGTTTGTCCACAGAAAAGTCACGGTTAAGGATATTTTCTG
Source organism: Clostridium algidicarnis (assembly GCF_000703125.1). Taxonomy (NCBI): domain Bacteria; kingdom Bacillati; phylum Bacillota; class Clostridia; order Eubacteriales; family Clostridiaceae; genus Clostridium; species Clostridium algidicarnis. The sequence goes on from NZ_JNLN01000001.1 coordinate 1,161,281, forward strand.
CAACTGGAAGCTTATGATTAGAATTTGTAGTTGCTATAAATTTCTTTGAAACCTTTGATTTTATGCCATTTTCACTCATGATATGTTCCACTCTTTTATGATTAATAGGAGTTTTGCTTTTGGCGTTTAATATCCGCGTAATTTTTGTTGAACCGTAAACTTTCTTGCTTTTGACATGGATATCACTAATTTCTTTTAATAGAAGACTATTTGCTTTCGATCTCATACTTTCCGGACGTTTCTCCCATGCATAGTAGCTGCTCCTAGAAACGGATAGGACCATGCATAGCTTCGCTATATGGTAGTTCATGCGATTAGCCTTGATAAATAGAAATCTCTTTATTTGAGGTTTCTCGCGAAGTAGGCTGCCGCTTTTTTTAATATATCATTCTCCTCTTTGAGGTCCCTATTTTCTTTTTCAAGTTTATGAAATTTTTCATCTTCTGGGCTTAAGTGTCCACTACCTATAAATGGAGCCTTAGGAGATTTCCTATACTTGTTTACCCATCCCTGCATTGTGGTAGACTTAACACCTAAATCAGCAGCTACTTTTGACATTGGTTCTCCTGTTTTTTCTACTCTCTTTACTGCTTCCATTTTAAATTCAGCACTATAACTTTTATTCATCTAAAATCATCCACCCTTCATTTTTAGTATAGCACGAGTTCGTCGTGTCTAACAAAGGGGGTATGGGTCAGGATTTTACAATTGAGAGTTTAGGAAACTTTGAATTTGGTTCTTTAATTGATTTTTATGTTGAGGATACAAAGAATTCAGATACTTATGATATTGGAGATAAATATAGTTTAAAGCTAATATCAGGAAACTATATTAATGCATACGACCTTAAAACCTTCTTAGGTTACCAAAATAATGATGTTAAACAATTAAGTGAATTAAAAGATTATGATTACAATAAGGATTCAAAACATATTGTATTTTGTACTGGAAATCTATTATATAATCCTGAAGATGTTGATATAAATAATATGCAGATATATTTAGTTGATAATCAAACTCAAAATGAAACTTTGATATATTCAAAATAAATTTTAAAATTGCAATGTAAAATAAAAAAAGATGTATGTTCTAAAAGTTAACTTTTAGAACATACATCTCTTTTTTTGTATCTTTTATGGGTGTACTTTTGAGTATCTTTAAGAATAGAAATTAATATTTTAATTCATTAAAAGTGCAAAATCCCCATTAATTTTCAAAAAAATATTTTGAGGCCTTTACAATATGTAAGATTATCTATGTTTAAGTGAAAATAGGTAATTAGGGAGGAATATTGTATGAGGGATTTATGTGAAATAATTCAAAGCTGCAAAGATGGAAATGAGGAGGAGGTAGTATTTATTTTAAATAAGTTTGACCCTTTAATAAATAAATATTCAAGATTACTTGAATATGAAGATACAAAACAAGAATTGAGTCTTACACTTATTAAGGTTTTACAAAGGATTAGAATAGATAAAGGAAATTTTACAGAAGACAAATATATAATTAGTTATATAAATAAATCTATTATAAATAGATATATAGCTCTTTCAAAGCAATTATCAAAAGTAAGTCGTTATGAGTCAGAAGCCGATATTAATTTAATATATGCTGATAATGATGAAGACGTTTTAGATATATGCGATCTATTAAAAGATCTAACAGAAATAGAACGAAAAGTAATAATATTAAAGTATATGTATATGATGAAAGACAGCGAAATAGCAATACTTAACAACATTTCTAGACAAGCAGTTAACCAAGCTAAAAATAGAGCTATAAGTAAATTAAGATTATATTTTAAAAAAAGTTTAAATATTGTAGATAAATAATAACTTAATTTACAAAAGTAATTTATAGCACTTTACGAATTTAAGATGTAAAGGCTTATTATAAGTTGAACTTAAATTTTACTAGAAATGTATCTAAGGGAGGAGGGGTTTTATGGAGAATCAGATATTAAAGTTAGTGGCTAGTCAAGGTGCTTTTGCTATTTTATTTTGTTATTTATTATTCTATGTTTTAAAAGAAAATAGTAAAAGAGAAAATAATTATCAAACTATAATCCAAGAACTAACAGGTTTACTACCTACAATTAAAAATGATGTGGAAGCTATTAAAGAAAAAATATTTAAATAGAAAGGAGACCATTTTATGTTTTTAGATAGAGGTACTTTAATAAGTGGTGATGCAGGTCATAACTCACCACCAGATACCGGGGCTAGTGGATATAGAAAAGAAGATGATCTTACTAAAGAAGTTTGGAATTTAATACAAGATAAGCTTAGAGATAGGGGATATTCAACTAAAGATTGCACCCCATGGGGTAAAAGATTTGATAGTGTAAATAAATCTCTAGCATTTAGGGTAAATGAAGCGAATAATAGTGGTTCAAAGCTTCATCTATGTATACACTTTAATTCTGGAGGTGGAACAGGTGTAGAATGTTATATAAGTGGTAATAAATATTTAGAAAGGAGCTTTGCAACCAACATTTGCACAGAGATTTCTAGATTAGGTTATATAAATAGAAGTGTAAAAACAGCAAATTTATATGTTCCAAGATATACATCTATGCCTTGTGTATTAGTAGAATGCTCATTTGTAGATTCAAAGCAAGATATGGATAAGTATAATGGTAATGATATTGCAGAGGCTATAGTTAAAGCAATAACTAATTCAGAACATGATTCAAAACCTGACTTAAGTCTTGGTTTAGAGGAATCTAAGGAATTAAGATTTTCCTATAGTAACAATGCTAAGGTTATAGGAGATTTCCTCTATGTAAGAGATTCCATGGGAAATATAATACCAGGGCGAAGAGTAGATATAGGAGATAATATAACAGTTTTAGATGTAAGCTATGCAAAACAACTTGTCTTAGCCCAATATCCTACAGCTTGTGGAGTTAAAAGAGGTTATGTAACTAATGCCACTAATTGCATTGAATATTATTACCAAGATGAATACTCTAATGGATCAACAAAGGAGATAGTATACGATGAAAATGGCTTATATCTTGGATTACTAGATCCATTTGAAAAGGCAATACCTAAAAAGAGAGAAAACGCTTTTGCTTTTTCTCTCTTTTTGATTTATCTGATTACTACTCCTATGCGTCTGGATAAGTTCTTGTAAGATTCAGGTAGATAGAGTACTTTTCATAAGCGAACCCTACCTGAATCTAAGAATCATTTGATATGAAGATATTCAATTAGTTTTAATAAAAGACTTATCATTGATATTATAAATCTGAAGATAAAAGTATTTTAATATATATTTTCATCTAACCTTTACATATTTAAGATTTCCTTCTCTTTTATAGGTGTAGATTAAATTCAAGCTTGATTTTTAATTTAAAAAATAAAAGATTAATGGAGGTTTTAAAAATGGGGAAATATTATCCAGATGTAAATCCAGGTGAAATAGTACCAGGAGGATTTACCTATCCTAATAATGCTAAGTTACAAGGAGACTTCTTATATTTAAGAGATTCAAACAAGAATATGGTATCAGGTAGGCAGGTTGACGACGGTGATAGCATAACAGTGTTAGATGTTGGTTATAGTCAGCAATTAGCATTAGTTCAATATCCAACATCAGCTGGAGTTAGACAAGGGTATGTTAATAATACACCTTCTGTAATTAAGTATAATAATGCTAATGCATGGGCTAACGGTTCAACCATAGAAATAGTCTATGATGAAAATGGTGGACAGCTCGGATCATTAGATCCATATGAAAAAGCTACTCCTTTGTATAAAAAAGATGGTATGACTCACGTGGTTTACAATACAGATAAAGGATCCAATACTAAATCAGGATATGTTAAATATGAAGGTACAGGTGGTGGTTCTACTTCACCAGGTGGAGAAATAAAACCAGGAGAATTAGTACCAGGAGGATTTACCTATCCTAATAATGCTAAGTTACAAGGAGACTTCTTATACTTAAGAGATGAAAACAAAAATATGGTATCAGGTAGGCAAGTTGACAACGGTGATAGTATAACAGTATTAGATGTAGGTTATACAAAACAATTAGCATTAGTTCAATATCCAACATCAGCTGGTGTTAGACAAGGATATGTTAATAATACACTTTCTGTAATTAAGTATAATGATGCTAATGCATGGGCTAACGGTTCAACCACAGAAATAGTTTATGATGAAAATGGTGGACAGCTCGGATCATTAAGTCCTTATGAATCAGCAACTCCATTATATAAGAAAAATGGAATGACACATGTAGTTTATAACACAGATAAAGGACCAAATACTAAATCAGGATATGTTAAATATGAAGGGGGTTCAGTAACAAAAATAACTATACCTAAACCATCAACATTAGGTGTATCCACAATATCATACGGGAAGAGTGGTAAAGAAAGAGACCTTACTGCTTATAAAATAGGAAATGGAAACAATTCATTAGTAATGGTATGTGAAGTTCATGGATTTGAGGATAACTTCCCTAAAGATGGACTTGAATTAGTTAATATAGGAAATGACTTAATTAGATCACTTGCAAGTAATGGAACAAAAGGATGGTCAGTATATGTAATACCAGCAGCAAATCCAGATGGACTAGCTGAAGGATATACTAATAATGGTCCAGGCAGATGTACTATAGTAGGCGGAGTAGATATAAATAGAGACTTTCCTATAGGATTTACTTCACACGGTACTCCAAGATATTGGACTGGGGATAAACCTCTTAGTGTTAATGAATCTAGCAAGTTAAGTGAATTTATACAAGGTATTAAAAATAAAACTTCAGGGAAAATGGTTGTTATAGACTTACACGGATGGGAAGGAGCAGCCATAGGTAATCCAGAAATAGGACAGTACTTTAGAAATCAATTTGGATTTGAGCAAAGAAGTGGATATGGAGCAGATAGAGGATTCTTAATTGCATGGGCTAAATCAATAGGTGCAGATGCTGCATTAATAGAATTGCCAAGAAATACGCATAGCCATAGTGATGTTATAAATGGAGGCTACTCACAAAAAGTAATAAATGCAGTAAATGGAATACTTTCAAATAATCCAGTTGGACCTACTGTTCTAAAAGAAGGTTCTAGTGGTGACGCTGTTAAAAAGCTACAAGAAGATTTACAAAAATTAGGGTTTTTTGAAGGGGGATGTTCTGGATACTATGATAGTTTAACTGCCTTTTCAGTAAAACAATTTCAATTAAAATATAATATAATAGGAGAAGGTGATGTAGCTGGATATAAAACACTTTTTACTTTACGTGATCTTCTAACTCCTGTAGAGATTACAGATAAACTTAAGTCTTTAATGCAATTATATGAAAAAGAGTTTGTAAAAGCAAGGATAACTGACGTGGATATATTACAAAGATTATATATATTTTATAACTTGGTGAAAAATAGAGGGCCTGCTGATCTTAAAAACTTGCCAGAATGGCGTCATTATCAGTTTATATTTGAAAATGAAGTTATAGATAATGATGCTCCAGGTAATATTCTGTATGGATATGTAGGAAAAGTATTTGGCTTTCAAGATATAACTCTACTTTCAGGCGCTGGATTTGCTCAATGGCGAGCCGGTACATCTAAAAGCGAGTGGGTGAATATTGAATCATGGGGTGATGATCCTAGAGATCAAGCAAGAATTAAGCAGGGTATTAATATATATAGAGATTTACACTAGTTTCTAATTATTAAAAGGTATATACCTAATTAAGAGGATGATTACTGTGTTGAGCAGGGGTCATCTTCTTTAGATTAATTTCTGTAATAATATGCAGAAAAGAAGCATTTATGCAAACAACAATTATATTTCAATTTATTTTTATAAAGTTTATGGATTCTTCTTTATATTACATCTTTCCTTATTTAAATATGTGCCAACTATACTTGATATTAATACGCTCATGCATTGACAAAAGATTACGAATAACCCGAGTATTCCAACTCCATAATCATCTGGATCAGTTTGCATAGGAAAGAGATGAGTACTTTTAATTGAAATTATAAAGAAGTATATTATATAAGGAATAAAAATTAAGGGTATATTCATCCATTTGCCTTCTAAAAAGAAGTAAATTAGGCTTGTATACAGTACTGTTAAGAAAATAATCCCTATACTACTTAATAGTATGATATTATCAGATACTAAATGATAACTTATTAATAGATGGAGATATACTTCTCCAATAATGGCAAAAACAATACTTAATAACTGAGTTATACTAATTTGTTTTAGAATCTTTAAGCATTTATTATTAATGTTATTCATCTCCTTTAACTTATTTCAATAAACATATATTACCATAATTTAAGCTGTTTATAAATAGATAATTATTAAAAAGCAATGAAATGATGTTTTAAATATATAACATCACCTCTTTTGGTGAGGATATAAGGTTTCATTTTTAATACAATAAAAGAAATGAATTGTGATTATGATGAACTCATCAGTTGTTTTAAAAGTTAATAATAGTAATTTAAGAGACTATTATTTATAAAATCATCTTCTTATCTGCATTCTAAGAAATAATAAAAGACTAGGATTTATACTAGAAATTAGTATAAAATATGGACTTATATTATCATTTATTAAGCGTAATTTGGTGTATGAATAAAAAACATTGCTCCAATAGCCCAAAATGATAATAATCCTATGATAATTGTTATTATATTAATAACAATAAACCTTTTAATTTCTTGTTTAGTCTTTATTATTGATATAAAACAAAGACTAAATGTCAATAATGTATAGATAATAAATGAAATTAATCCATTTACCATTCATTTATTACTAGGATACCTAAATATTGGTGTGAAGTTAACTTTACGATTAACCATATCTAATACAAGTAGTATAATAAATCCATAACAGAATGAAATTATCATGCTAACTCTATAAGCTACTTTTTTAATAATAATCCCTCCTCCATAATCATTTGGATCAAGCCGCATAGGAAAAAGATAAGGACTCTTAATAAACATATATTACCACAACGTAAACATTTTATAAATGATTGTTGTTAAATAACACGAAGACAGCGTTTTTAATATATAACACTTTCAAAAGATTATCTGAAAACTTTATTTTAAGATAGTCTCTTTTTTTAGTATTAGAAATAAGGAGACATCTACTCATTTCCTTTATGTAAAGTTAATGTTAAAATAAGGAGAATACTAATTTTAAGGAGTGAAGATTTTAATATGTTTAAAAAGAAAAACAATATAATACTAATATTATTAAGTGTAATAATAACTACCTTTTTTTTAGGATGTACAAAAGTTTCTGAAGCTGAGCCCTCAAACTTTCCGTTAACGAAGGAAGTGGGTAATTATATAATTGATATAGAGTATACTAAATATTTCGGGAATTATTTGCTAACAAAATATTATATAACAACAAAGGATGGTTCAAATATAGAGGACGGAAATGTCTTCCTATCAGCAGCAACTCAAAATGATAATGTTGTTGAATTAAGTTTTGGCCCGCAAGAAATATCATCAAAAAAAATAGCTAATGATAAATTAGAAGTTGTTCAAAAATATATTATTGCAGGAAGGAAGGAAAAAAGTGATCAAATAAAAATAGAATATTTATTAACTGGAGATATAAAGTTTAAATTATCAAGTCCGTTAAATAAAAGTACGAATGGATATGAATATATCCATAAAAAGATTTCATTGGATGGTTTGGATTTTACAATTGAAAGTTTAGGAAACTTTGAATTTGGTTCTTTAATTGATTTTTATATTGAGGATACAAAAAATTCAGATACCTATGATATTAGAGAAAAATATAATTTAAAGCTAATATCAGGAAACTATATTAATGCATACGAACTTAAAGCTTTAATAGCTTTTCCACCTAAAGAACTAGGCGAACTAGAAGATTATGATTATAATAGGGATTCGAAATATGTTCAATTCTATGCTGGAAATTTATTATATAATCCTGAAGATGTTGATATAAATAATATGCAAATATATTTAGTTGACAAAGAAACTCAAAATGAAACTTTGATATATTCAAAATAAACTTTGAAAAGGCCTTTACAAGACAAATATATAATTAGTTATATAATAAGAACCATTTGAAATACCTATCATAATATAAGAGTATATATATATTATCTTAATTTTAATAAATCATGTTCTAGAATTATTTGTATTCAAAGATGATAAAAATAAAAAAATATAGCCATGTTTCATATTTAATTATTTAATTATTTAATGGTACCATGATTTTAATGGAAGATTAATTCAAAGGACAAGTTATTAAATGAAAGATAAAAACCTTTAAATAAATGCATTAAAGTGTTCAGAGGAAATAAGCATGTCTAAGACATATTTATTTCCTCTATTTTTATATTCATATTTATATTTATAGTTAAGAATAATACATGATCTAAATCTATTTAACTACAAGGAGCTATTTTTGGTTAGCATTAAATAGATGTTTTCTATATACATATAAACTTTTAATATGGGTAAGATAGAAATATTCACATTACTTTTATAGAGGTGTTTTTATGAGAAAAGATGAACTTAAAAGTGTTATCGGTGAAAATTGCCCTGGTTATGAACCAACATATGGATTATCTCTTATGAGCATGGGAGGACACCTTTCTCCTAGCTGCGATAATTGTTCTAACTTTGTTAGAGGTAAGTGCTTTAAAGGCTTATATGATCCTATAAAAAATATGATTAACAATAATTAAGCCTGTGGAGTTCAAAAGATAACAAGTTAAAGATTTAAATTTACTATTATATTTATTGGTTATCTTTTGAAGAGGCTTAAGTCTTAAAGAAGAAAGGAGACTCTTAATGGGTAATATGATGCAAATGATGCATGTAGCAAATTGTTGTCCTGGATACGAAGCTACAATAAGTAATGTAGAATCTAATATGGGATTAGAAAATAGCAAAAGCTGCTCTAATTGCAATCACTGGCAGGATAAAAGGTGTAATATTAATTTGTTTGATTCGGTTTTAATATCATTAGATCAAACGTAACTTAACATTTAATAAGATGGATTATAATTTTAAAACTTTAAAATTATAATCCATTATTTATAAAAGGTGAATTATTTCAAAATAAATTAAGGTTATTAGGTATTATAATAACTGGTAATGAATATTTATACACAAATAGGTTGATTTTTTTATAATTATGCATTATCATTTGTTAGTAAATTAAAAGTATCAAATGGAACTATAAATTATAAAAGGAGAGAGATAATGGAAAGTAAAACCCCAGTAAATTCAAACAAGAGCAGCTATTTTAAATTTTTAATACCCTCAATAATGGGAATAATATTATTTATGACACCTTTAAGTTTAGGTGGTGAAATTACCATACCTGTAGCTTTTTTTGCTAAGGTTATAATGAATAAGTTATCAGAGATATTACCGGCTATAACTTTAGGGTTAATAGTTATTAGTCTTATAGGCACATTAGTTACAAAAATATTTAAACCTAAGAGCATAAAAGAAAATACTTATCTAAAAGGTCTTTTTGATGTAGATATTATCTGGACTATAGCAAGGATATTGGGTGGTATTTTAGTTATATCATCATACTTTAAAATAGGACCTGAATTTTTGTGGTCAGAAAATACGGGAGGGTTATTACTTTATAGTTTGCTCCCAATTTTATTTTCAGTATTTTTATTTGCAGGACTATTACTTCCACTTATTTTAGATTTTGGATTACTAGAGTTTTTTGGGTCTTTACTTACTAAGGTTATGAGACCAATTTTCTCTTTACCAGGGAGATCTGCTATAGATTGTATAACATCATGGCTTGGGGATGGAACTATAGGAGTACTTCTTACAAGCAAACAATATGAAGAAGGATACTATTCAGAAAGAGAAGCGGCTGTAATAGGTACAAGCTTTTCAGCAGTATCTATAACTTTTAGTTTAGTTGTTATAGCTCAAGTTAATTTAGCACATTTATTTCTACCCTTTTATTTAACAGTAACTCTTGCAGGGGTAGTGGCTGCTATAATAACTCCTCGGATACCACCACTATCAAGAAAATCTGATAATTATTATGGCGGGGTAAATAATAATGGTAGTGAAGAAATACCAAAAGGATATACTTCATTTAAATGGGGATTAGAAAAGGCTGTAGATAGAGCTGGACAAAATAACAGCCCAAAGAAATTTTTTGTGGATGGAGCTAAAAATGTTTTAGATATGTGGATTGGTGTAACACCTATGGTAATGGCATTTGGAACAATTGCACTTATAATAGCAGAGTATACTCCTATATTTCAATGGTTAGGTATGCCCTTTATACCAGTTTTAAAGCTCTTACAAATACCAGAGGCTACAGCAGCATCTCAAACTCTTATAGTAGGATTTGCAGATATGTTTTTACCTTCAGTATTAGCGGCTACTATTCAAAGTGATATGACTAGATTTATAATTGCAACTGTATCAGTAACTCAGCTTATATATATGTCAGAGGTGGGTGGACTTTTACTTGGGTCAAAGATACCTGTAAACTTTAAAGAGTTATTTATAATATTTATAGAAAGAACTCTTATTACATTACCAGTAGTATCAATAATAGCACATATTATATTTTAAATAATAATGGATAGAAAGCTTTTAAAGGAGACTTTAAGAGCTTTTTTTGTTAATAACTTTTATTTTAATAGAGTTTAACACAATACTTGTCTATATAACTTCATATATTGTCTAGACAACATTAACATTTATATAGACAAGAGTACAATCAGTTGATATAATAATATTGTAATAAAAGATAAAGCAAGATTTAAGGTAAAGGTTTGCAGTATAGTTTAATGTTGTGTTCGGGGGTAGAAATGATGATAAGTTCAATGGAAACACTTAATAAGATAAAGGGCGGAATTATAGTCTCTTGCCAAGCTTTAGAGGATGAGCCTCTTCATAGTGTTAGTATTATGACACGTATGGCAAAGGCCGCACTCATTGGCGGAGCAGTAGGAATTAGAGCAAATTCTCCAGAAGATTGTGCAAGCATTAAAGAAAATGTTGATTTACCGTTAATAGCAATTTATAAAAGGGTATATGGCTCTAGTAATGTTTATATTACACCTACCATAGAGGAGGTTAAAAAGTTACTTCCTATTAAACCACAGATAATTGCAGTTGATGCTACTAAAAGAGAAAGACCAGATGGAAAAAGTCTTAAAGAGTTTTTCTTAGAAATAAGGAAAATATATGATGGGATGATAATGGCTGATATATCTTCTTATGACGAAGCTATAGAAGCTGAAAATATAGGCTTTGATATAGTTTCTACTACATTAAGCGGATATACAGATTACACTCTTGATAGATTTAAGCCAGATATTGAATTAATTAAAGACTTAAAAAAGGTTTTAAAGGTGCCAATAATTGCTGAAGGAAACGTTGAGACACCAAGTCTTGCAGCAAAGTGTTTGGAATCTGGTGCTTGGGCTGTAGTAGTTGGAGGTGCAATAACAAGGCCACAATTAATAACTAAAAAGTTTGTAGATTCAGTAAAGAAGGTCCATATATAAAAGATATTATATTGTTTCATAGAAAATAATAATAATATAAAACAAAAATTAGGGGGGTTTAGAAATGAAGAAAACTAAATTAATAACATTAATCCTAGCACTTTCAGTTACTGCATCTGCTTTTATTGGATGCTCAAAAAGTGAAACAGGAGATGCTGGAAAGGCGTCTTCAGATAAAGCTGTAGAAATAACTTGGTGGAACTATCCAAACTATGCGCCTATAGATAATACCCCAGGAAAGTATGAACAAAAGATAATTGAGAATTTTAATAAAAAGTATCCAAACATAAAGGTTAATGTAGAAATGATGGATTTTGCTAGTGGTCCTCAAAAGCTTAACACAGCAATTGCTTCTAATTCAGCTCCAGACTTAGTTTATGACTATCCAGGAAGAATAATAGACTATGCAAGAAATGGTGTAATGGCAGAACTTGATAGTATGTTTACAGATTCATTTAAATCAGATGTGCCAGAAAAGATATTAGATGCATGTAAGCTTGATGGTAAGTACTACATGTATCCAATTAATACTACACCAAATATGATGGCATTTAACAAAACAATGTTAGAAAAAGCTGGACTTTTGGACATGCTTCCATTAGACAGAGAAGATAGAACTTGGACAAATGATGAGTATATTGCACTTTTAAAAGCAATTAAAGAAAAGGTACCAGGAGTAGTTCCAAGTGCTATGTATGCTAAATCTAGTGCTGGAGATCAAGGAACCAGACCATATATAGCTAATATGGGTGGCGGACAAATAATATCTCCTGACTTAAAAGAATACGTTATGAATGATCCAAATGAAGCTAAGGCTCTTAAATGGATTGTTGATTCAACAAAAGAAGGACTTACTTTAAAAGGTGGAGAAGCTCTTACATCTAATGATATGATTGATATGTTTTTACAACAAAAGATAGCAGTATCAATTCTATATTCACCAGTATTAAAGAAAACAAGTGAAGCAAAGAAAACTGAGCCTTTTGAAGAAGTATTTGTTCCATATCCAACACCAAGTATTGAACAAAAACCTTTTCTTGAAGCTTTCGTTGGAGGAATAGGGATTTTTGATAATAAAGATCCAGATAAGATAGAAGCGGCTAAAAAGCTTGTAGACTTTATAGCTAATGACGAAGCTACATTTAAAGAAAATTTAGTATCCACTGGAGGATTTTCAGTTAAATCATCAGTAACTGGATTATACAAGGATCCAGAATCAGTATATTGTGAAGGCATGATTAAATATTTAGGAACTTATTACAATGCAGTACCAGGTTTCTCTGAAATGAGAACGTTTTGGTTCCCAACTCTTCAAGAGGTATTAATTGAAAAAAGTGAACCACAAGAAGCTTTAGATCAATTTGTTAAAGATTCAAATGCTACTTTAACAAAAAAATAGTCCCAAGTAGTATGGGGTGGGTAAGACCGCTTCATACTATTTTAATAAGATATGAATATGAAATCTAGTTTGATTTTAGATTAATCAAACTTTACATAAGATTTAACTTAAAGACTTTTAGCTATTAATAATTTTAGTGGAGGTGTTTACATGGGTAATGTAAATCATACCAAGGTTAATATAAAAGATAAGAAAAAAATAAGTAAAAAGAACTTAAAAGAATGGGGATATGCCTATCTTTTTCTTCTACCTATGTTAGTTTTTTTTATAACCTTTGTTGTATATCCAATGATTAAGGGTGTTTACATAAGCTTTTTTGATTACTCTCTTAGGAATTTTAAGTTTATAGGCCTTGAAAACTATAAAAGTTTAGTACATGATAAGATATTTTTAAAATCTTTAGGAAATACGCTACTTATAGTTTTGGCAAATGTACCTCTTGTAATGCTTTTATCATTATTTGTATCTGTGGTTATATATAAAAAGTCACCTAAAATTAGATCTTTTTTTAGAGGTGTGTTTTATCTTCCAACTGTAGCTTCAGTTGTAAGTATAACAGTAGTTTGGGGATGGATATTCCACCCAAGTTATGGTATATTAAATTATTTAATTTCAAAAATTGGAGTTGAGCCAAAGGGATGGCTAGGTGATCCAAAGCATGCATTAATTTGTATAATAATAGTTTTAGTAACCTTATCTGTAGGTCAGCCAATAATTTTATATGTTGCTGCCCTTGGAAATGTCCCAACCTCTTACCTAGAAGCAGCTGAAGTGGATGGAGCTACACCTTTTGAGATATTTAGAAAGGTAACTTGGCCATTGTTAATGCCAACTACATTATATATTGTAATAATTACAACAATAAATTCCTTCCAGTGTTTTTCAATAATTCAGCTTTTAACCTCAGGAGGACCAGCTTATTCTACATCAACTATAATGTATATGGTTTATGAAAGAGCATTTACTCTTAATAAGTATGGTTTAGCATCAGCTATGGGAGTTATTCTTGCTATTATAATAATGATTATATCAGTTGTGCAGTTTAAGTTCTTTGGAGAAGAAGTTGATTATTAAATAGGTATATACATTTTTAATACTATTATTAATATAGTGAGGTGGAATTTTTATGAATAAAAGAAAGAAGTTATCTACACGCAATATAGTTTTCATTGTACTAATTATTATATTAGCTATAATTTTTATATTTCCATTTTATTGGATTGTAACTGGTGCTTTTAAGCCTCAAAATGTAACAATTCAAATACCCCCACAGTGGATACCAAAAAACCCTACTTTAGAAAACTTTAAATCTCTTTCAAAATCTCCACTTTTAAGATGGACATTTAATAGCTTTTTTATAGCATTTTGTACTATGGTAGTAGTATGTTTAACTGCAACTATGTCAGGATATGCACTTGCTAAAAAGAGATTTCCAGGTAGGAATATAATATTCTGGTCATTAATTGTTGCAATGGCTTTACCTAAACAAGTAGTTATGATACCACTATTTACAATACTATCTAAGTTAAATTGGATAAATACATACAAAGCGCTTGTACTTCCTGCGGCAGGTTGGCCATTTGGAGTATTTCTTATGAAACAATTTTCCCAGGGGGTTCCAGGAGAATTAATTGAAGCAGCCAAAATCGATGGTTGTTCTGAATTTGGAATCTTCTTTAAGATAGTCCTTCCGCTTGTTAAGCCAGGAGTAGGTGCTCTTGCAATATTTACATTTATAAGTTCTTGGAATGATTATTTTATGCAACTTATAATAATTAGAAGTTCTAAAATGATGACATTACCACTTGGAGTAGCACTACTTCAACAAGAGTTCACAACAAATTATGGAGTTATTATGGCAGGTGCTGCTTTAGCTTCATTACCAATGATAATTATATTTATTTGTTTCCAAAAATACTTTACACAAGGTATAACAATGGGAGCTATAAAAGGTTAGTATAGCTAAAAGTTTACATTTTAAGGTACTACTAAATTATTTTAAATTATATATAGAAATATAAATTATACAGATACAATAAGAAAGGGATGTAAAAGTTATGAATTTTAATAAAGAAGACTTAAAGGGAATATTTGTTGCATTTTATGCATGCTTTGATAATGATAATAATATCAGTGAAGAGGCTACCAAAAAGCTAGCTAGATTTTACGCAAATAAGGGCGTTAAGGGACTTTATGTAGGGGGAAGCTCAGGAGAAGGATTCCTTCTTACAGTAGAGGAAAGGAAAAAAATGCTAGAGGCTGTAATGGCTGAGGTAGGATCTGAATTAAAGATTATAGTTCACGTAGGGGCAGCAGCAACTAGAGATAGTATTGAGCTTTCAAAACATGCGAAGAAGGTTGGTGCTTATGCACTTTCAGCAGTTCCTAATGTATATTATAAAGTACCTGAAAGAAGTATAGAACTTCATTGGAAGAGTATAATGGATAGTGCAGATCTTCCATTTATTATATACAACATACCACAAACTACAGGCTATGATCTTTCAATTAATTTATTAAAAAGGATGTTATCTTATCCTAATGTAGTAGGTATAAAAAACAGTAGCATGAGTACTTATGACATACAAAAGTTTAAAGCAATTGGTGGTAAAGATTTATTAGTATTTAATGGACCTGATGAACAATATATATCAGGAAGGATAATGGGAGCTGACTCTGGAATAGGCGGAACCTATGGAGTAATGCCAGAATTATTTTTAAAGGCTGAAGAGTATTTTTCAAAAGGTAATATAGAAAAGGCTCAAGAAGTTCAATTTGCTATAAATGATATAATTGGTGACTTACTTTCATTCCCATCACTTTATGGAGTCGCAAAAGAAATAGTTAAATTAAGGGGAATAGATATCGGAACTACAAGACTTCCTTTAGAACCTGTAGATAAAGAAGATTTCCCTAAAGTGAAAGAGCTTTATGAAAAGATAATGAATACAATAGAAAAGTTTTCTGCATAAGGGAGAGATGAACATGCCAATGCTAGATATGCCCATTGAAGAATTACATAAGTATAAAGGTACCAATCCTTGTCCTAAGGATTTTGATAGGTACTGGGAGGAAGCTTTAAAAGAACTAGATTCTATAGACCCAATGGTAGAATTTATTTTAAGTGATTTTAAGGCTCCCTATGCAGATTGTTTTGACATGTATTTTACTGGGGTTAGAGGAGCTCGTATACATGCTAAATGTTTAAAACCAAAGAATTCATCACAAAAACATCCTGCATTAATTATGTTCCATGGATATAGAGGTGACTCTGGAGATTGGATGGATAAACTACCTTATGTAGCTATGGGATTCACTGTAGTTGCCATGGATTGCAGAGGACAAGGTGGATTATCTGAGGACACAGGAAACGTTAAAGGACCTACTTATGGAGGTCATATAATTAGAGGACTTCAGGGGGAACCTGAGGATCTTCTATTTAGAAATATATTTTTAGATACCGCTCAAATTGCAAGAATTGTAATGGATATGGAAGGTGTTGATAGCAAAAGGGTAGGTGTAACTGGCTACTCTCAAGGTGGAGCATTAACTATTGCCTGCGCCGCTTTAGAGCCAAGGATAAATAAAATTGCTCCTGTATATCCTTTTTTAAGCGATTATAAAAGGGTTTGGCAAATGGATCTTGCAAAAGATGCTTATGAAGAATTAAACTACTATTTTAGATTCTTTGATCCTCTTCATAAAAAGGAAGATGAAGTGTTTAATAAACTAGGGTATATAGATGTAAAAAACTTAGCAAAGTTTATAAAAAGTGAGGTATTATTTACTGCAACTTTATTAGATAACATTTGCCCACCGTCTACACAATTTGCTATTTACAATAATGTGATTAGTAAAAAGCAGTTAAGAATATATAATGACTTTGGACATGAAAACTTACCAGAAACTAATGATGCAATTTTTAAATTTATGAGTGAACTTTAAACAAAAGAGCTATCCCTCTACCATCCTTCAAGGAAAGATGGTAGAGGGATAGCTCTTAACGTTAGTTTAAACCTATTTAAGTGGTGAAGTTTATTATTAGTTATGATTTTTATTAAATAAGGTCATATTAAAAGTGTATCTATCTGGATGGTATATGGTTTTTGTACATTCAACAGGTCTATCATTTTCATCAAAAAGCACCCTAATGGATAAAAGGCCAAAAGCTTTGGATTTCCCAGTTAATAATTCGGCTTCTTTTTTATTCATTCCGATTGCTTTGAATTTTTGTTTTATATAACCTATTTGTAAGTTATACTCACTTTTCAAAAGGTCGTATAATGAACATTGGACCATATTATATTTTATAAGACCAGGGAAAAACTTTACAGGAATATAGCAGTATTCTATAGCCATAGGCTCATTATCTGCAAGTCTTAGCCTATTTAAAAAGTATACCTCTTCTCCTTGGTTTAACTTCAGCCTTTTGCTTATGTCATCTTCAGGAATAATTTTTTTAAATTCAATAACATCACTGCCAGGTACAAGACCACGACTTATCATATCTTCAGAAAAACCTTGTATTTCAAATTCCTTCTCAATTATCTTTTTTGAAACCAAAGCACCCTTACCTCTAATTTTATAAAGGATACCTTCATTCACAAGATTTGATATAGCTTGCCTTACAGTCATTCGGCTTACGCCAAAAAGTTCTGTAAACTCTCTTTCCGTTGGTAGTGAGCTCCCAGGTGGATACATATTAGTGTTTATTTGATTTTTAATATATTCTTCTAATTGGACATATCTTGGTGTAGTTGAATTTTTATCAATCATAGTTTACCTCCAAGTAAATTAAATTCTAAGGTTTAATTATACAAAGTGTAGGGGCCATATGTTTATAGGTATCATGTAAATTAGGAAATGATTTTTATCCCATGGCCACCGTCCGTAACACCCCTATCCTCTTCAAGGTGGGGGATGACGGCTGCTACGCCCCTGGATAAGTTATTCTAAGAATCACTTGATATAAGCACTTTAACTACAATCTTTTTAACGTTAAGACAATCTTCAAGCCTTATTCCAGGTTTATGTGCATCCTCAGGCATGAATATAAAAAATGAATTTTCTTTTGCAGTTAGGATGTCTGAAGGTCCCTTAAGTAACTGATAGTCAGACTCTTCATCATATTCTTTTGATATATGTAAGTCTTTTATGTTTGCATAGGCTATTGATTCTTTTCCCCTTACTATAAATTGTAGGTCTATGTATCTTTTATGAGATTCTAATTCATATTCAGAAATATCACTTGGTTCGTATTGTTGGACAAGGGCAAATACCTTATCTTCTAATATATCATATCTACCAACAGGAATGTTCCTTATATCTTCTTTTTTTAGAAAGTTTAAAGCTTCCTTTATCTCAGGGCTTATGCCATAATAAAGTTCCGCATTTTCAATTAAATCTATTATCATTATAATTCCTCCAATGCACTTTTTAACTAAACATATTATTTCTTTAATTAACTTATTTTCATATTAGCATATAAACTTCATTATTATATTGTTAATAATATAATTATAACCCATGATGAAACTATTGTATATACAAATATAAACATTGTATAGACAGGCATATTAAGGCCTCAAAAGTTAAAACACCTTAAAGAAATAATCTATAAGGTGTTTTTTTATAAAGTAGATTTTAAGTTTAATGTGAAGCTTTTATTATAAAGACTTTATTATTTGTTTTAACATATTTGTAGAGTTTTCTACGGCTATAAGTTTAAACTTTTCATAATCCATCTGGGCTCCATTATTTGCATTATCTGAAATAGATCTTATTACTACGAAGGGAATAGAATTTAGGTAGCATACATGTGCTATACTAGCGCCTTCCATTTCGCAGGCAAGGGCCCCAAACTCTTCTTTTAGCCACATTATCTTTTTAGTGTCAGCAATAAACTGGTCTCCGCTTACGATTCTTCCTATAAATGTTTTGTGATTTGTTATTTCCTTTGAGGATTCACGAGCTAAATTTACTAAACCTTTGTCGCATTTAAAGTCAAAGGTATCTAGTCTTGGTATTTGGCCTATTCTATCTCCAAACATTGTAGTATCCACATCATGTTGTACTAAGGACTCTCCAATCACTATATCTCCAGGATAAATGTCTTCACCAATTCCTCCTGCAATACCAACATTAATTATTTTATCTACATTATAATATGTAATTAATATTTGAGCACATATTGCCGAGTTTACCTTACCTATGCCACATACTACAGCTACAATCTTATTTCCGAAGATAGTACCATAATTAAATTCCATATTTGCCTTACATACCTTACTTGCAAGGTTCATATCCTTTAATAATATTTCAAGCTCTTCGCTCATTGCTGCTATTATTCCTATTGTCATATTATACCCTCCATCAATTTATAAATTTGATATATAATAATTATAAGGCAGATTTAAGTATTTGTGAACTAAAGATAGATATACTGTAGTAAATTTAGTTTCATTATAATATAATAAAAAGGTATCTAAGCTTTAAATATAACTTAAAGCTTGGATGTTTTTGATTTTAATAAGGTTTTAACTAAACTTTTAATATATTTTTAAAGGGGATAAATACATGGCAAAACATTCAATGTCAAGGACAGAGCTTTTAATTGGAGAAGAATCTTTAAACAAGATTAAAAATAAAAAGGTAGTGATTTTAGGTATAGGAGGGGTAGGAAGTTTTGCTGTTGAAGCTCTTGTAAGAGGGGGAATCGGAAAGCTCGTACTTGTAGATGATGATATTATATGCATTACAAATTTAAATAGGCAGATACATGCAACTTACAAAACCGTAGGAAGGGCTAAAGTTGATGTAATGAAAGAAAGAATACTTGAAATTAATCCAGATTGTGAAGTTACGGCACTTAGAACATATATAGATTCTAATAATATGGATAAGATAATAACAAAAGACGTGGATTATGTTATAGATGCCATAGATAGCATAACATCTAAAATCCAAGTTGCTATTTGGTGTGAAAATAATAATAAAAAGCTAATAAGTTCTATGGGTACAGGTAATAAATTAGATCCAACAGAATTTAAGGTAGCTGATATATATGATACAAAGATTTGTCCATTATGTAGAGTTATGAGAAAAGAACTTAGAAGAAAGGGCGTTAAGCACCTTAAGGTAGTATATTCAGTAGAAGAGGTGTTAAAGCCAGCAGTGGATGAATCTATAATAGATAAAAAGGAATCTGTATCTGAAAGAGATTCATCTAAGATGTGGGCAGGTAAAAGGCAAGTCCCAGGGAGTATATCTTTTGTACCACCTGTTGCAGGTATGATAATAGCAGGAGAGGTTATAAAAGATATGATAAAATAGTTATTCTAAGATTAACAAAAATATTTTGAAATATAAAAGCAGCCTAATCTAACCATTTGGTTTAGAAAAGGCTGCTATATTATTCTTCAAATTTTACGTTTATTATATAATTATTCTTAGTATCTTCTGAAAAAAGAGATTGTACAAATTTAGATATGGATACTTCTGAATTTTTCACAGCATCCTCATAAATTTCTCCTGAAGATAATTTTTCTTTCATGCCATTTTTGGCTTCAGTCATCATTACTTCATATTCTTCAGGGGTTAGTTTTACCTCTCCAAATCTGAATATTCCTTTTTCTGGAGTCTCATATATAGTTTTTTCTTCATCAATATTTATTGACTTTATATAAGGTTTAGGTACGGTTAGAGTTAATTTATTTCCATTTATAGAGATAGAATCTTTAGTTATATTTGAAAGGTTAACTACAAATATGCCTCTTCCATAAAAATATATGTGTTGAATCTTTTTGAATGTGATAGCACTTCCCCAACTATCGTCGATAGATGTCTTCTGATTTAGTTCTACTTCAGTGGTTATCATTTCTTGTTTTTGTACTATATTTTGTATTAAGGCTTCCTCTGTGAAAAATTTGTGAGAGGTGTCCTTTAAATTGGGCACTACCCATTGCTTGGTTTCCTTTTTAGGGGCTGCCCAAAGCTTATAGGCACCATAAAATCCTAGAGATGTAAATATTACAGCTAGGATAGTTAGTGTTATTATTCTATTTTTAAAATTAAATCTTCTCATTTATTATATCCCCCAAGGTTAATTTTATCCGATGGCTACCATCCGTAACACCCCTATCCTCTTCAAGGTGGGGGATGACGGCTGCTACACCCCTTTATAAGTTCTTCTAAGACTCAGATGGAGAGATGTATTCCTTATAAGCAAACTCCACCTGAGTCTAAGAATCACTTGATAAGTAAAAAAAGGTAAAGTGTTTTTACTTATAAAGATTTAGTCACTAAGCCAGGATTCATTTGTCATTTTAAAAAGGGCTGGCTTTGCACCTAGTGATTTCATGAGACTTTCGTAATCGTCCATAATACTTTGCCTTTCGTCTCCGGTCTTTAAGGCTCTTATCATTAAGTTTTTAGGCGTTTCTAGTGGTGATATATATTCTACTACAGAAACATCATAGCCTTTTGCCTCAAGGAACATGGACCTCATGCCATCTGTTAGCACATCTGCCATTCTAGATTTTAATAGGCCATATTTTAAAATGTGTTTAAAGGGTTCATAGCTATACTGATTTAATAGCTCTCTATGGCAACAAGGAACAGCAATTATTACATCTGATTTTACTCTTATTCCAAAAGCTAAAGCCATATCTGTAGCAGTATCACAGGCATGCAATGATATAACTACATTAATGTTTCTGTCAGGTACATAATCCTTTATATCAGATGCTATAAATTTCATATTTCTATAACCTAGATGGTCAGCCATAGCTTTTGAGGATTTAATAACCCCTTTTGAATAGTCAAGTCCAATAAAGAAACATTTTCTTTTTTTAACCTCTGTTAAGTAGTAGTTTAAAACAAAGGTAAGATAAGACTTACCACATCCACAATCTAAAATATTTATTGTATTGTCTTCTGGTAAGGTGTCTAATATTCCTTCTAGCAGTTCTACGTATCGATCTATTTGATTATATTTCCTAATTTTATCATTTTTAATTTTACCATCTTTAGTCATGATTCCTATTTCTTTTAAAAGGTCATCAGCTTTTCCAACCTTTATATAGTAATCTCTGTTTAGTAATGTAGAGGTTTCATTTATATGACCTAAGTTTCCTTCTTGTGAATTGTCATTATTTAAGGATTCTTCTTCATTTACCTCTTTGTTTGTCATTTTTACATTTTTATTGTCACCAGTGATTAATATATGAGAGCCTCTTTCTATATAGGATATGGTTACTGAATCATATTTAGAAAGATCCTCACAAAGCTCATTAAATAAAGAACTTATTGATAATATTTGTGTTTTACCTGAAAAGTTATATTTTATATTACCTTCTTCATAGGTACCTATACCTTTAAATTCTTTAAGTCCATCCTTAAAGTTAATGTGTAGAGATTTAAAGATACTTTTATTTTCTGAAAATCTATTTTCAAGGCCCATAAGGAATAATTTTATCTTATTTATATTTTGTTTATTCATAATCGTAATCCTTTCTAAAAAAAACTTATAAAATAATATAATCACATTATATATGAAATATCAACATAGATGGTGATTTTTGAAACATTTAATAGTATATGAATTTATTATTAATAATAAGTATTTAATAGTAATAAAGATGAATTGTTATAGGGTAACCTGTATAATATATATAACTATATTAAAATAGAAGAGGTGATCTAATGAGTAAATTAGTAGTAATAGGAGGAGTAGCTGCTGGAATGAGTGCTGCTTCAAAGGCTAAAAGAGTAGATCCTAATATGGAAATAGTAGTTTTTGAAAAGGGTAATTTCGTATCCTATGGTGCATGTGGGTTGCCATACTTTGTATCAGGTCTAAATGATGATTATAAAAAGTTAATTGCAAGAACCCCAGAGGAATTTCAAGAGTCTGGTATAAAGGTTAAGTTAAGGCATGAGGTTTTAAGTATAGATAGCATGGAAAAGGTAGTTAAAATAAGAGACTTAGATAATAATAGGGAGTTTGAAGAAAGCTTTGATAAGTTACTCATTGCAACGGGAGCTAGCCCAATAAAGCCTAAAATTAAAAATGCGGATATTAAAAATGTATTTACATTAAAAACTATTGAAGATGCTATAGAAATGAAAGAAATAGCAAATAAAGAGCAGGTTAAAAATGTTGTAATTGTAGGCGGCGGATATATAAGCATGGAAATTGCTGAAAGCATGGTCTATTTAAATAAAAATGTAAGGATAATAGAGAAAAATCATAGGATGTTGTCGAACTTTGACGAAGAGATAAGTGAAAAGGTAGAAGAGGAATTAAAGAGAAATCATGTAAAAATGAACTATGGGGAAAATGTAGAGGAATTAATAGGAGAAACATCCGTATCTTCTGTAAAAACTGATAAGGGTACTTACGATGCTGATATGGTTATAATTGCTATAGGTGTAATTCCAAATACTGAGTTTCTTAAAGGATCTGGAATCAACCTTGGAATAAAAGGTTCTGTTATTATAGATAGAGAAGGCATGACTAATATAAGAGATATATATGCAGCAGGAGATTGCGCTGAAATATATCATAAATTGCTAGAAAAGAATGTCTATATAGCATTAGCAACCACAGCAAATAAAATGGGTAGATTAATAGGTGAAAATGTAACAGGGTCTCATGAAAGGTTTGTTGGAACACTAGGTAGTTCAGCTATTAAGATTTTAGACATAGATGTAGCTAGAACTGGTATTACTGAAGCAGAAGCTAAATCTTATGGATATGACTATCAAACGGTTTTTGTAAAAGCAAATACTCATCCTGGATATTATCCTGATTCTACACCTCTTTATATTAAGCTTGTATACGAGAAAAAGGATAAAAAAATATTAGGAGTACAAATTGTAGGAGAAAAGGGAGTAGCATTAAGGATAGATGTATTTGCAGCAGCTATTCATAATAATATGACAACTAAAGAGCTTGGTATGTTAGATTTATGTTATGCACCACCTTTTGCAGGAGTATGGGATGCTATCCATATAGCAGCCAATGCAGCAAAGTAAGATAATATATATAAAAAAAGCAGTTAGTTTAAACTAATTGCTTTTTTATTACAATAATTTAACATTAGATAATTGAATTCACCTAAAATTTAATATATATTTATATCTGTATAGACAATACAATGAATGAGGTGGGCTTGTGGATAAAAGAAATAGAAATAATAATATAACAGCATTAATTTTTATGTTTATGATTATGATACTAGCTGCGGTGTCTGAAAATACTAGGGGGGTTTTTATACCAGGCTTTAAAGAAAACTTTTCTGTAAATGATACTAAAATAGGTTTTATGCTCACAATGGGGTCAATAGGATATATAGCCTTCACTTATTTAGGAGGAGCACTTTCAGAAAAGATAGGACAAAGAAAAGTAATTAATATAGGAATTTTAGTTATGATATTATCTTTAGTAATATTATCTTTTAGTAAAGATTACAAAGTATTTATAATAGGGATGGTATTAATAAATTCTGGATTAGCCCTTACAAGTATAGCTATAAATACTATAGTTCCTATAATGTTTGTATCAATGCAGACGTTAATAATGAACTTAGTACACTTTTCTTATGGACTAGGATCATCTCTAGGTCAGTGGGGGTCAGGAAAGTTAATGTTTAAAGGAGTAAGCTGGAGAAGTATATACCTTGCTGTAGCCATGGCATATGGACTAATGTTAATAGCTGCACGGTTTATTAAAATTCCAGATATACATAATGAAGAAAAAGAAGCTAGCATATCTTTAACTAAAGCTTTATCAAATAAGGTGGTTATATTCTACATATTAGCTTTAGGGTTTTATATTTTCGCGGAGGTTGGTACAGGTAATTGGTTTGTTAATTATATGGAAACCAGTTTTGATTTTGACGAAAATAAAAGTTCAATATATATTTCAATGTTTTTTGCAGTATTTACAGTGGGGAGGCTTCTTGGAGGATTTGTAGTAGAAAAGTTTGGATATATAGATGTAGTTCTTAAATCCCTTATTATAGGGCTTATTATATATATAGTAGGTATTTTACTTGGAGAAAAGGGTGTAGGGGTTATTTCAATTGCAGGATTATTTCTTTCCATAGCATTCCCAACCATAGTAGGAACTTTAAGCAAGGTTTTTAAGGGTAATAGTTCTTATATAACTGGTGTAATTATAACCTTTGCTACCAGTATAAACATGGTGTTAAACCTATTAATTGGAATAGCCAATGATAATTTAGGAACTAGAATAGCTTTTTATTTAATCCCACTAAGTTTATTAATATCTATCATATTTTTAGTTTTAGTACACAAAGAAACTAAAGATGTTTTACAAGATAAGGGGTTGAAAATATGAATGATAAAGAAATGGTAATTATAGAAAAGGTTAATTTTAAAGAAGAATACCTTATAAAAGATAATATAGGTATAAGTTTAGGCAGATTTTTTATAATAGATAAAAGCTTATTAAATAAGACATGCATTATAAGGCTAAACTTTTACAAAGAAGAAATGGAATCCTTATTACTAAGATCTTTAAAGCTTATTTTAGAGTTCTTTTTAAAGTCGGATGATGTGCATAAGTTAAATATAATTATAAATGAAGATGTTAATCCAAAGCCATTTGTAGATCTGGGGTTTACATTAGAAGGGATACTACAAAACAAAACTACAACTAACACTAAAATTAAGGATGAATTCATCTTTGGTATAAATTCTTATAGTTACATAAATCAAATATCTAAAAATATATTCATGTTAAAGGGAAAAAGGGTTATATTAAAATTACTAACACCTGAAGACTATAAGGATGTGCTAGATTATAACATTAGAAACAAGGAACATCTACAAAGATTTGAACATTTAAAGGATCAAAGTTTTTATACAAAAGAGGTTCAAAAAGGTATATTAATAGATAGCTATAAGCAATATTTAAATGGAACATCCTTGTCTCTTGGAATTTATAATGAAGGTTCCTTTATAGGAAAGATACAGCTTTCTAACATTGTTCAAGGTATATTTAAAAGTGCATTTTTAGGCTACTCTATAGATAAAGAATTTGAAGGAAGAGGGTTTATGAAAGAATCTGTAGTTAAAGTAATAAACTATGCATTTAGGGACATGGAACTTCATAGAATAGAAGCCTCCACCTTAGTAGATAATTATAGATCAAGAGCAGTTCTTAAATCTTCAGGATTTCAGGAAATTGGATTAAATAAAGATTACTTATATATAAATGGACAGTGGAAAGATCATATAAGCTTTTTTAAGATAAATAAAGAGCTTTATTAAAAGTATCGATAAAGTATGTGTAACCGTAATGTAATAAATTTAAAGTCTTAATGTGATATAATTTATTATATTAATTTTTAGGGGATGATGATTTGATTGAAGTAAGAGGACTCACTAAAAAATATCACAAAGAAGTTGCTGTGGATAACTTGGACTTACTGGTAAATAAGGGCGAGATTGCAGTTTTAGTAGGCCCTAATGGAGCAGGTAAAAGCACGACTATAAAGGCTATAGCAGCACTTTTAAATTATGAAGGCGAAATTTTATTAGATGGATTTAATAATAAAAGTGTAGAAGCGAAATCTATACTAGGATATATACCAGAGATGCCAGCTCTCTTTCCCCTTTTAACAATTGAGGAGCATCTACATTATATTGCTAAAGCTTATGGACTTAAAGATTATGAGGAGTATATGGAAAAGCTTCTTAAACTTCTTAATCTTGATGATAAAAGAGATAAGCTCGGCGGCGAACTTTCAAAAGGAATGCAACAAAAGGTATCAATATGTTGCGCTATTTTGCATAAGCCTAAGATAATATTGTTTGATGAGCCTATGATAGGTCTTGATCCTATGGCCATAAAAGAAGTTAAAATAATAATGAAAGAACTTAGAGATAATGGGGCTTCACTTCTAGTTTCTACCCATTTACTTGATTCCATGGAAGGTCTTTGGGATAGAATACTCATAATGAAAAAGGGTAAAGGTATCTTCTCTAAAAACCGATGTGAATTAAAAGAAGGTGAAAAGCTTGAAGAAATATTCTTTGAGATAATGGGGGAATAATATGAAATCACTTTTATATTTAATAAAATGTAATATAAAGAACTTTATAAAAAAGGCAATACGAAAGCCATTAGCATTAATATTGTACAGTGTATTTATTATATTTATAATTGCTTCTATTATTTTCGGAAATAAAGGGTCTAGCAGTACTGAAATGGATGCTAACGTTATATTCATTTTAGTTAATTCAATTATATTAATAACGCTTTTGGTTAATATAAATAGTGGGCTTTCAAAAAAGATAGGCCTAAACTTTTCAATGAGTGATGTAAATTTAATATTCACAGCCCCTTTTAAGCCTCAAAAGGTATTAATATATGGGCTAATCAGAACATCAGGTAGCACATTATTATCTGTGTTTTTTCTATTATACCAATTACCTAACCTAGTGAGGATGACAAAAATTTCAATATCACAGGGTGTGTTACTTATATTTATGTATATACTTGTTATATTTGTTTGTAAGATAATTGGACTTTTATTCTTTTATATATCATTTAAATATGAAGGTATATATCATAATAAAAATAAGATAATTATGGCCCTTATCATAAGTATACTTATTCCAACAATTTATATATGTATAAAGGATACTTCTCAAATAGTAAATAACTTGGTTGGATACTTTTCAAATGACTTTTGGAGATACATTCCTATAGTAGGATGGATGGATACATTTATTATGATTATATTTGAAGGTTTAAGTATTTACTTCTTTATAAGTGTAGTGGCTTTATTAGCATTAAGCGGTGGCATTATATACTACATATATAATCATGAAATTTATTTTTATGAAAATGCTATAGAAGGCGCTCAAAAGTTAGAATTAGCAACTTCTTTAAGAAATAAGTCTACACAGAAAGAAGCTTTAAGAGAAAAGAATAGTAATAAAAAGTATAGGTTTATTAAGAAAAAGATGAAAGTGAATTTTAAAAGAGAATTTTCTTTGGCTATTTTTGATAGACATATGTTGGAGTACAGAAGAACAGGTATCTTCCACGTATTTAACATTTTATCATTAATTATATTAGCATCATCTATTTTTGTAGGGTTAATCTTTAAAAAGAGTAGTGAACTTCCTATTATCTTAATTTATACATGGGGACTTGGCGTATTATTACTCTTTGCATCATTAGGTGGAAAATGGCTTCAAGAGACAGAAAATCATTATATTTATTTAATCCCGGATTCTAGTAGCAAGAAGTTATTTTCAGCTATGATATCTTCTTTATATAAATCAGGCTTAGACTTGTTTATAGCATATATAGTATTAGCGGTTTTATTAAGAGGATCTATACTAGAGATAGTATTAGGATTTATAGCTGCTGAAAGCTTTATTCTTTTGAATAATGCAGGTAATGCTTTTAATACTGTTATATTTAGAAAGTTAGATGATATTTTAAGGGGAGTACTACATTTGTTTTCTTTAATTATATATTTGATACCAACTATACTTATAACTATTTTAATATCAGGGACTTTATCATATCTAGGTAATTACTCAGTGTATATAGGAATAATAATAACTAATGTATTTATTTCCTTCTTAATGTTTCAAATAGGTAAAAGAGTATTTGAGGTAATGGAAAATTAGAAAGTTGTAATTTAGTATTTAATATCAATTATAGTAGAAGTAATAGTAATAATTATAATAGAATGTGTTTTAAGGTGGTGTTTTAATTTAAAACACCACCTTATTTTGCAATAAATAGTCTTGGAATTAGCTCTAAGTGCAGTTGAATCTTAAAAGGCGTTCAATATAATAGGTATAATTATGTGAAAAACAAGAGATAATAGTATAAAGTAACAATAGTAATGTGGAAACTATACCTAGTGTATCCTTACTACAATGTTAAAGAAATAGATAGGTATAATGATTATATGGATTCTAATTTCTTATAAAGGGAGGATATTTAAATATACAATGTTAGCATAGATGTTATTCTATAAAAGTTCCTTAGCGGCACAGAAAAATAAACACTTACTGCAAGGAATAAAGTTTCAAAAGTTCAAAACAAGAATGAAAAAACTTGTTGACAACTAAGAAAACAGATGATATACTTACAAAGTCGCTTCGGTAAAGAAGCACATTGATCTTTGAAAATTGAACAGAAAAGATATATAAAGACCAGCAATTCTTTTGAATTATGTAATTGAGTAGATTAAACTTACTTAGAGAATTCAGATTCAGATATTCTGAAAATGGAAACTCACTCAGCAAAGCTGAGAAGTAAAAGTCTATACCAAATCCTAGATTTGGGATATACTTTTAAATTGAGAGTTTGATCCTGGCTCAGGACGAACGCTGGCGGCGTGCTTAACACATGCAAGTCGAGCGAAGTTATTCCTTCGGGGATAACTTAGCGGCGGACGGGTGAGTAACACGTGGGTAACCTGCCTCATAGAGGGGGATAGCCTTCCGAAAGGAAGATTAATACCCCATAACATAGCATTATCGCATGATAAAGTTATTAAAGGAGTAATCCGCTATGAGATGGACCCGCGGCGCATTAGCTAGTTGGTGAGGTAACGGCTCACCAAGGCCACGATGCGTAGCCGACCTGAGAGGGTGATCGGCCACATTGGGACTGAGACACGGCCCAGACTCCTACGGGAGGCAGCAGTGGGGAATATTGCACAATGGGCGAAAGCCTGATGCAGCAACGCCGCGTGAGTGATGAAGGCCTTCGGGTCGTAAAGCTCTGTCTTCGGGGACGATAATGACGGTACCCGAGGAGGAAGCCACGGCTAACTACGTGCCAGCAGCCGCGGTAATACGTAGGTGGCAAGCGTTGTCCGGATTTACTGGGCGTAAAGGGAGCGTAGGCGGATACTTAAGTGGGATGTGAAATACCCGGGCTCAACCCGGGTGCTGCATTCCAAACTGGGTATCTAGAGTGTGGGAGAGGAAAGTGGAATTCCTAGTGTAGCGGTGAAATGCGTAGAGATTAGGAAGAACACCAGTGGCGAAGGCGACTTTCTGGACCATAACTGACGCTGAGGCTCGAAAGCGTGGGGAGCAAACAGGATTAGATACCCTGGTAGTCCACGCCGTAAACGATGGATACTAGGTGTGGGGGATACCAATCCTCCGTGCCGTCGTTAACACACTAAGTATCCCGCCTGGGGAGTACGATCGCAAGATTAAAACTCAAAGGAATTGACGGGGGCCCGCACAAGCAGCGGAGCATGTGGTTTAATTCGAAGCAACGCGAAGAACCTTACCTAGACTTGACATCTCCTGAATTACCTGTAATTAGGGAAGCCCTTCGGGGCAGGAAGACAGGTGGTGCATGGTTGTCGTCAGCTCGTGTCGTGAGATGTTGGGTTAAGTCCCGCAACGAGCGCAACCCTTATTGTTAGTTGCTACCATTTAGTTGAGCACTCTAGCGAGACTGCCTGGGTTAACCAGGAGGAAGGTGGGGATGACGTCAAATCATCATGCCCCTTATGTCTAGGGCTACACACGTGCTACAATGGCGAGTACAACGAGATGCAATATCGTGAGGTGGAGCAAAACTCAAAAAACTCGTCCCAGTTCGGATTGTAGGCTGAAACTCGCCTACATGAAGCCGGAGTTGCTAGTAATCGCGAATCAGAATGTCGCGGTGAATACGTTCCCGGGCCTTGTACACACCGCCCGTCACACCATGAGAGTTGGCAATACCCGAAGTCCGTGCGCTAACGCGTAAGCGAGGCAGCGGCCGAAGGTAGGGTCAGCGATTGGGGTGAAGTCGTAACAAGGTAGCCGTAGGAGAACCTGCGGCTGGATCACCTCCTTTCTATGGAGAACTGTATTAAGATTGTAGCTTGTCTATAACTCTTAGTACTAGCTGGAGTTTATCTTTCTGTTCAATTTTGAAAGATCAAGTATCTTTCATGAATTAAGTCTTAGTTTAAGATTTAATGAAACATCTCCTAACGGAGATGAAAGCGAAAATGAGCTTCTCATTACATGAGAAGTAGCCGACCATCTCAAAATCGTAGATTTTGGATGTCTGGCCATGTTCTTTGAAAACTGCATATGGTTTAAAAGCAAAGTAAAACTTTAAAAAGAAAAATCTTTTGTAAGATTGAAATGATAACTCATTGATTATTTACTAAGCTTTAATTGTATTTTAATATGATTAAACTTTTAAAAACTCTCTGAGTAAAGTTAGAATCTAGCAATACGAGGAAGCAACGAAGGAGGAGCGGAGTTTACCTATGGTAAATGAGCACCAGACTGAGGCAGCTGACGAAGTAGTGCGACGATTATAACGAACGAAGGTCAAGCTACAAAGGGCACATGGCGAATGCCTTGGCATCAAGAGCCGACGAAGGACGCGATAAGCTGCGATAAGCTTCGGGTAGCCGCAAATAGGCTGTGAACCGAAGATTTCCGAATGAGGAAACTCACATGGGTAAACCCCATGTATTGTATACTGAATAAATAGGTATATAAGGGTACACCCAGGGAACTGAAACATCTAAGTACCTGGAGGAAGAGAAAGAAAATTCGATTTCCTAAGTAGCGGCGAGCGAAAGGGAAAGAGCCCAAACCAGAAATTTATTTCTGGGGTTGTGGACAGATCATTAATATGGCGGTATTTTAGTCGAATACAACTGGAAAGTTGAGCCACAGCGTGTAATAGCCACGTAGACGAAAGAAGAAGGCCTAAGATCTGATCCAGAGTACCACGAGACACGTGAAACCTTGTGGGAAGCAGGGAGGACCACCTCCCAAGGCTAAATACTACTTGATGACCGATAGTGAAGAAGTACCGTGAGGGAAAGGTGAAAAGAACCCCGGAAGGGGAGTGAAATAGAACCTGAAACCGTGTGCCTACAACCGGTCAAAGCACCTTATGTGTGTGATGACGTGCTTTTTGTAGAACGAGCCAACGAGTTACGATATGTAGCGAGGTTAAGTACTTAAGGTACGGAGCCGAAGGGAAACCGAGTCTTAATAGGGCAAATAGTTGCATGTCGTAGACCCGAAACCGGGTGACCTATCCATGGCCAGGTTGAAGCAGAAGTAAAATTCTGTGGAGGACCGAACCAAATTGGTGTTGAAAAACCATGGGATGAGCTGTGGATAGCGGAGAAATTCCAATCGAACCCGGAGATAGCTGGTTCTCCTCGAAATAGCTTTAGGGCTAGCGTCGGATATGAGTAGTGGAGGTAGAGCACTGAATGGGCTAGGGGCCGTATAGGTTACCAAACTCTATCAAACTCCGAATGCCACATACTATTAGTCCGGCAGTCAGACTGCGAGTGATAAGGCCCGTAGTCAAAAGGGAAACAGCCCAGACCATCAGCTAAGGTCCCAAAGTATAGATTAAGTGGAAAAGGATGTGGGATTTCAAAGACAACTAGGATGTTGGCTTAGAAGCAGCCACTCATTAAAAGAGTGCGTAATAGCTCACTAGTCGAGAGATCCCGCGCCGAAGATGTTCGGGGCTAAAATCTATCACCGAAGCTATGGGTGTACATTTATGTACGCGGTAGAGGAGCGTCCTGTACTGGCTGAAGTCGTACCGAAAGGAGCGGTGGACGGTACAGGAGTGAGAATGTTGGCATAAGTAGCGAGAACTAGGTGAGAATCCTAGTGGTCGAAAATCTAAGGTTTCCTGGGGAAGGTTCGTCCGCCCAGGGTTAGTCGGGACCTAAGCCGAGGCCGAAAGGCGTAGGCGATGGACAATCGGTTGATATTCCGATACCACTATGTAGCGTTATTACCAATGGGGTGACGCAGGAGGATAAGATGTGCTAGCTATTGGATGCTAGTCTAAGCACTTAGGGAGTCTGGATAGGAAAATCCGTTCAGACAATTCTGAGGTGTGATGGGGAAGGTCATTTTGACCGAAGTATCTGATTCCACGCTGCCAAGAAAAGCCTCTAGGGAGCAAAATAGTGCCCGTACCGCAAACCGACACAGGTAGATGAGGAGAGAATCCTAAGACCATCGGAAGAATTGCAGTTAAGGAACTCGGCAAATTGACCCCGTAACTTCGGGAGAAGGGGTGCCTACGCAAGTAGGCCGCAGAGAATAGGCCCAAGCAACTGTTTAGCAAAAACACAGGTCTCTGCTAAAGCGAAAGCTGAAGTATAGGGGCTGACGCCTGCCCGGTGCTGGAAGGTTAAGGGGAATGCTTAGCGCAAGCGAAGGCATGAACTTAAGCCCCAGTAAACGGCGGCCGTAACTATAACGGTCCTAAGGTAGCGAAATTCCTTGTCAGGTAAGTTCTGACCCGCACGAATGGCGTAATGACTTGGGCACTGTCTCAACTGCAAATCCGGCGAAATTGTAGTGCCAGTGAAGATGCTGGCTACCCGCGATTGGACGGAAAGACCCCGTAGAGCTTTACTGTAGCTTAGCATTGAATTTCGGTATTGTCTGTACAGGATAGGTGGGAGACTGAGAAACTGGGGCGTCAGCTTCAGTGGAGTCATCCTTGGGATACCACCCTGACAGTACTGAGGTTCTAACGGATACCCATGAAACTGGGTGCCGGACATTGTTAGGTGGGCAGTTTGACTGGGGCGGTCGCCTCCTAAAAAGTAACGGAGGCGCTCAAAGGTTCCCTCAGAACGGTCGGAAATCGTTCGAAGAGTGCAAAGGCAGAAGGGAGCCTGACTGCGACACCTACAAGTGGAGCAGGGACGAAAGTCGGACTTAGTGATCCGGTGGTACCTCGTGGGAGGGCCATCGCTCAACGGATAAAAGCTACCTCGGGGATAACAGGCTGATCTCCCCCAAGAGTCCACATCGACGGGGAGGTTTGGCACCTCGATGTCGGCTCGTCGCATCCTGGGGCTGAAGTAGGTCCCAAGGGTTGGGCTGTTCGCCCATTAAAGCGGCACGCGAGCTGGGTTCAGAACGTCGTGAGACAGTTCGGTCCCTATCCGTCGCGGGCGTAGGAAATTTGAGAGGAGCTGTCCCTAGTACGAGAGGACCGGGATGGACTGACCTCTGGTGTACCAGTTGTCACGCCAGTGGCATTGCTGGGTAGCTATGTCGGGACGGGATAAACGCTGAAAGCATCTAAGCGTGAAGCCCACCTCAAGATTAGATTTCCCATAGCGTAAGCTAGTAAGACCCCTTGAAGAACACGAGGTTGATAGGTCAGAGGTGTAAGTGCAGTAATGTATTAAGCTGACTGATACTAATAGGTCGAGGGCTTGACCAAATTATTTTAAACCATATGCAGTTTTGAAAGAACAAAATCTTTCAAAGATCCGGTGATTATGGCTTAGTGGTAACACCCCTTCCCATTCCGAACAGGATGGTTAAGCACTAAAGCGCTGATGGTACTACAAGGGAGGCCTTGTGGGAGAGTAAGTCGTCGCCGGGTGAAAACAAGGTTTACTAGCTCAGTTGGTAGAGCACATGACTTTTAATCATGGTGTCCGGGGTTCGATTCCCCGGTAAGCCACCAAAAGCACACTTATTTATAAGTGTGCTTTTATTTGGTTTAAATTTACTTTATTTATCTTTTTAATAATGTTTTTTGTATTTATATATATGACTACTATTGACCAGAAAAAGATAACAGATATCTTATTGATGGTGAATGGTAGTACCATGTGTGATTTGTTAAAATATAAGGCTGGGGATCATTGACAAAAGATATAATAAGCGATATATTAAATATTAAGTGAATAAGATTAAGTGATGACTTAACGAGGGCGGAGGAGTCTTATGAAATTATTAAAGTTTAATTCAGTAAAGCTTTCTATTATTATCACAATTATGTATTCAATGTCACAGGTATTAGCTTCCTATGTATTGTCTCTTTTAGTAGTTGATTCAAAGGACGCTTTGATTAGAAATATTTTGATCATTCTAGGTGTTTATATCGCCAATGCATTCTTACTGTATTTGGATCAGCGTTGTAAGTATGTTGCTAATTACTATTTGACTATGGATATAAATAGCAAGATTGATAGGTCAATTTCAAAGAAAACGTATTCAAATTTTATGTGTAAAGAATCTGGAGAACACGCATCGCTTTACGTAAATGATGTACCAAAAGTTTTAGAATTGGTTTTTGACAAGTATATTTCGTTAATTTCTAAAGGAACAATGGCAGTTTTTATTGTAATTGCATTGTTCAAAATTCATTATTCGATGGTTATCATTGCCTTAATATCATTAATAGTTATGACTTTTGTACCAATGTTATTTCAATCCACTTTATCAAGCTATATAATTAAAGTGCAACAAGAAAGAGAAAGATATTTGAATAAAACAAGAGAATTAATGCAGGGATTTAATACATTTCTTGAAAATACGGCTTTCTCGGTATTTTTAAAGAAATCAAGAGATGCAAGCCATAAATATGCAAGCTGTGTAGTAAAAGTGAAAAGCTTTGCAGGTCTAATGAGTGGAGTTTTAACGCTTGTAAACTCATTAACAACAATATCAGCTTTAGCAATATTATCTTTTTTTGTAATTGAAGGTAAAGTGAGTTTTGGTAGTTATCTTGCAGTGCTAGGATTATTGCCGAGATTTGGTGATTCTGTAATGGAGTTCATGGCGGATAAAACCTTTTATAAATCAGGTAAGGAACTTTATCAAAAAAAGTTGGGTTATATTGATGAGCTGATTAATTATAATGATACCTATGAAATACCTATATTTATGTCAAATAATGCTTACAATAAAGATTCAATTGAAAAAGATAATGAGGATATAATTGAAGTAAGTGAGATCCAGTCAAAAGATATTTGTTTTAATTTTGATGGGAAAATGGTTAGAATTAATCAAAATATATATTTTGAAAATGGTAAGAAGTATGCTATTTTTGGAGAAAGCGGGTGCGGCAAATCAAGTTTGTTAAAGGCAATAATAGGAGAAATTAATGATTACCATGGTGATATAATGATTAATGGTAAGGTAAAAGAGAAGAATCTCATTTTGTTCTATGATATTGCCTATGTAAATCAAAATACCTATTTATTTAATGATACCATTAAATATAATATACAAATGAATTTGTCTTTAAGTGATGGGGAAGTATTGGAGATTATGAAAGCAGTTAAGCTTGAAAGTTTAGATTTGAATTATATAATTACTGAGAATGGGAAAAACCTTTCTGGTGGTCAAAAACAACGGATTGCTTTAGCTAGGGCTATAGCTAGAAAAAAGAATGTAATAATTATGGATGAAGCAACAGCAAATCTTGATAAGGTAACTACTAGTTTCATTGAAAACTTTATTTTAGACATGGATTCAATGGTTATAATGATTTCACATCATTTAAGTGAGGAAATAAAAGAGCGACTAGATGGAGTCGTAGAGATTATATAGGATTTAGGAGGTATTAAGCAATGATATGTGATATAGAAAAGGCAAAGGCATTAGATTTTCTAAAATCTTTTAATTTAGAAATGGATGAGATAGAGGATACTAATTCATTAGCCTATAGAATAACTGATACTTATTATATTAATACAGTTAATTCTTACCTAAATGAAATTAAATTATACAAATCCGAAATTGATAAGTATATTAGCCCTGAGTACAATCTGTTTCTAAATTTATATTTTTACTTGGACGATAAAAAACAGATTAACAACATATATGATTATTTTAAAGAATTAGAGTCCATTACAAAATATGAATTTAAAAAGCTTGTTTTTAGTAACTTTAATATAGGATTTAATGATTATAACAACCAGGATGATTATAGTATTGTGGAGAGTGTAAATACTGATTCTAGAGGTAAATGGAACTTATTAAGTATGATTCAATCTACAAGTAAAACACTTATAGATATAAGAAAACTACTTGAAAAGTTATATCCGATTTTTAATAGGTATGAAGATGTTCTTATAGAAAGAAGTAAAGATAAAATGCAATCCATAATTAAAATGATAAAGGAGCAACCTAAAAGGTTTTATCGTGATATGCTTGATGAATATGTTTCTTCAAAGCTTATTGATTCTATAGATTTCGAGGATACAGAGCATTATGTTATTTACATGAATGCACATCTATTTATATCAGAGGTATTTGGAAACAAAAGAATTCTTGCTACAGGAATTTATCTTCCTGAGTATTTTAAACATAAAAATATAAATGACTTATTTAATAATGAAAGAAGACAACAAGTAATGAAATCTTTAGCCGACCCTAGTAGGTTTAAAATACTTACATTAATTCATTCTGGTGTAAATTCAAATAAAAAGATTGCAGAAGTTTTAGGTATTACACCGGCTGGAGTATCTTATCAAACAAATCAGCTTACATCAGTTGAACTACTTAAACATCAATCATCAGATATAGAGACTAAATTAATTGTTAATACAAAACTGATTGAAGATGTGTTTAATTATATATTATCCGATTTTGGGATATATAGAACCTAAAGGGGGTTAAGGTATTATCATATCTTCCGAATTAACTCACTTTACTTATTAGGGCTACATTGAGTGAATATTCAACATAGTCAAATTCAATATCGTAATTTAACACTTCTATATTTTCATAGAAACGATATGGATTTTCAAAGCTCTAATCTTTTCATATCATTTTTCTCTTTGCTTTCTTTCTCCCATTACCTTTCTTTCCTATCTTTTATAAAATTGATTTATTTCTTAAACCGATTTTTTGTATTTGTGTATACAACTGCGAAAATAGAAAGACTAATAATTGCTATTGATCCTACAACTGGCAACCATAAAATTTTATAAATTCCACCCAAGGCAAAACAAGGTATAATAAATGCTATTAAAATAACTATTTTACCCATAAATTTTGATAATTCAACTGAATTATATTCCTCTTTTTCCTCTTTTGACATAGTGTTATATCCTGCAATAAGGAAAGAACCTTTACCACATAATAATAAAATCCCAATAACAATAAAAATTAAATCAATTACAGCCGTTACTATTAATCCAGAGATATCATTTCCTGACATAAAATCTTTCCCTCCTATTATATAAATAATCTCCGATACATAATATATTACTATTATGTATCTATCCAATTATATAACATAGTGATATAACTATACAAATATTTTACATAATTATATGTAGGCTTTCTTATTTTTTTAAATCCTTTTCTTAATAAAATGTATTTTTAATATTAATGAAAGTCATGTAATATAGTATTTATTTTAGCTACCTAATTTAAATCTGATAAATTTGAATTATTACTTCAATTAGCATTGTAAACGAAGACAGGACAAGACTCACTTGATTGGATAGTAAAACTATAAGAAAACCTCACCTAGTGTATCATTCTAAGGAATAAGGTCAAAATAATAGTAAGTTTGCGATATAACAGTATAATCACTGCAAATCAGACATAATGAGTATTGCTTACTTATAATATCATGTTATTATAAGTAAGCACTCGAGAGAGCTGCACAAGATTCACCAAAAGTTGACTACATAGTATAAGAACATTAAAGATTCTAAAAAAACTTGTTGACAACTTAGAAAACAAATGATATACTAATATAGTTGCTTCGGTAAAGAAGCACATTGATCTTTGAAAATTGAACAGAAAAGATATATAAAGACCAGCAATTCTTTTGAATTATGTAATTGAGTAGATTAAACTTACTTAGAGAATTCAGATTCAGATATTCTGAAAATGGAAACTCACTCAGCAAAGCTGAGGAGTAAAAGTCTACGCCAAATCGAAGATTTGGAGTATACTTTTAAATTGAGAGTTTGATCCTGGCTCAGGACGAACGCTGGCGGCGTGCTTAACACATGCAAGTCGAGCGAAGTTATTCCTTCGGGGATAACTTAGCGGCGGACGGGTGAGTAACACGTGGGTAACCTGCCTCATAGAGGGGGATAGCCTTCCGAAAGGAAGATTAATACCCCATAACATAGCATTATCGCATGATAAAGTTATTAAAGGAGTAATCCGCTATGAGATGGACCCGCGGCGCATTAGCTAGTTGGTGAGGTAACGGCTCACCAAGGCCACGATGCGTAGCCGACCTGAGAGGGTGATCGGCCACATTGGGACTGAGACACGGCCCAGACTCCTACGGGAGGCAGCAGTGGGGAATATTGCACAATGGGCGAAAGCCTGATGCAGCAACGCCGCGTGAGTGATGAAGGCCTTCGGGTCGTAAAGCTCTGTCTTCGGGGACGATAATGACGGTACCCGAGGAGGAAGCCACGGCTAACTACGTGCCAGCAGCCGCGGTAATACGTAGGTGGCAAGCGTTGTCCGGATTTACTGGGCGTAAAGGGAGCGTAGGCGGATACTTAAGTGGGATGTGAAATACCCGGGCTCAACCCGGGTGCTGCATTCCAAACTGGGTATCTAGAGTGTGGGAGAGGAAAGTGGAATTCCTAGTGTAGCGGTGAAATGCGTAGAGATTAGGAAGAACACCAGTGGCGAAGGCGACTTTCTGGACCATAACTGACGCTGAGGCTCGAAAGCGTGGGGAGCAAACAGGATTAGATACCCTGGTAGTCCACGCCGTAAACGATGGATACTAGGTGTGGGGGATACCAATCCTCCGTGCCGTCGTTAACACACTAAGTATCCCGCCTGGGGAGTACGATCGCAAGATTAAAACTCAAAGGAATTGACGGGGGCCCGCACAAGCAGCGGAGCATGTGGTTTAATTCGAAGCAACGCGAAGAACCTTACCTAGACTTGACATCTCCTGAATTACCTGTAATTAGGGAAGCCCTTCGGGGCAGGAAGACAGGTGGTGCATGGTTGTCGTCAGCTCGTGTCGTGAGATGTTGGGTTAAGTCCCGCAACGAGCGCAACCCTTATTGTTAGTTGCTACCATTTAGTTGAGCACTCTAGCGAGACTGCCTGGGTTAACCAGGAGGAAGGTGGGGATGACGTCAAATCATCATGCCCCTTATGTCTAGGGCTACACACGTGCTACAATGGCGAGTACAACGAGATGCAATATCGTGAGGTGGAGCAAAACTCAAAAAACTCGTCCCAGTTCGGATTGTAGGCTGAAACTCGCCTACATGAAGCCGGAGTTGCTAGTAATCGCGAATCAGAATGTCGCGGTGAATACGTTCCCGGGCCTTGTACACACCGCCCGTCACACCATGAGAGTTGGCAATACCCGAAGTCCGTGCGCTAACGCGTAAGCGAGGCAGCGGCCGAAGGTAGGGTCAGCGATTGGGGTGAAGTCGTAACAAGGTAGCCGTAGGAGAACCTGCGGCTGGATCACCTCCTTTCTATGGAGAACTGTATTAAGATTATAGCTTGTCTATAACTCTTAGTACTAGCTGGAATTTATCTTTCTGTTCAATTTTGAAAGATCAAGTATCTTTCATGAAAAATAGCCGACCATCTCAAAATCGTAGATTTTGGATGTCCGCTTTTGTTCTTTGAAAACTGCATATGGTTTAAAAGCAAAGTAAAACTTTAAAAAGAAAAATCTTTTGTAAGATTGAAATGATAACTCATTGATTATTTACTAAGCTTTAATTGTATTTTAATATGATTAAACTTTTAAAAACTCTCTGAGTGAAGTTAGAACCGAGTAATACGAGGAAACAAGACGGGAGGAGCGGAATTTACTTACTGTAAATGAGCACCGCACCGGCGAAGTTGACGAAGTAGTACGAAGGTTATAACGAACGAAGGTCAAGCTACAAAGGGCACATGGCGAATG
Organism: Clostridium algidicarnis; assembly: GCF_000703125.1. Lineage (NCBI taxonomy): Bacteria > Bacillati > Bacillota > Clostridia > Eubacteriales > Clostridiaceae > Clostridium > Clostridium algidicarnis. The sequence goes on from NZ_JNLN01000001.1 coordinate 1,201,909, forward strand.
CCTTGGCATCAAGAGCCGACGAAGGACGCGATAAGCTGCGATAAGCTTCGGGTAGCCGCAAATAGGCTGTGAACCGAAGATTTCCGAATGAGGAAACTCACATGGGTAAACCCCATGTATTGTATACTGAATAAATAGGTATATAAGGGTACACCCAGGGAACTGAAACATCTAAGTACCTGGAGGAAGAGAAAGAAAATTCGATTTCCTAAGTAGCGGCGAGCGAAAGGGAAAGAGCCCAAACCAGAAATTTATTTCTGGGGTTGTGGACAGATCATTAATATGGCGGTATTTTAGTCGAATACAACTGGAAAGTTGAGCCACAGCGTGTAATAGCCACGTAGACGAAAGAAGAAGGCCTAAGATCTGATCCAGAGTACCACGAGACACGTGAAACCTTGTGGGAAGCAGGGAGGACCACCTCCCAAGGCTAAATACTACTTGATGACCGATAGTGAAGAAGTACCGTGAGGGAAAGGTGAAAAGAACCCCGGAAGGGGAGTGAAATAGAACCTGAAACCGTGTGCCTACAACCGGTCAAAGCACCTTATGTGTGTGATGACGTGCTTTTTGTAGAACGAGCCAACGAGTTACGATATGTAGCGAGGTTAAGTACTTAAGGTACGGAGCCGAAGGGAAACCGAGTCTTAATAGGGCAAATAGTTGCATGTCGTAGACCCGAAACCGGGTGACCTATCCATGGCCAGGTTGAAGCAGAAGTAAAATTCTGTGGAGGACCGAACCAAATTGGTGTTGAAAAACCATGGGATGAGCTGTGGATAGCGGAGAAATTCCAATCGAACCCGGAGATAGCTGGTTCTCCTCGAAATAGCTTTAGGGCTAGCGTCGGATATGAGTAGTGGAGGTAGAGCACTGAATGGGCTAGGGGCCGTATAGGTTACCAAACTCTATCAAACTCCGAATGCCACATACTATTAGTCCGGCAGTCAGACTGCGAGTGATAAGGCCCGTAGTCAAAAGGGAAACAGCCCAGACCATCAGCTAAGGTCCCAAAGTATAGATTAAGTGGAAAAGGATGTGGGATTTCAAAGACAACTAGGATGTTGGCTTAGAAGCAGCCACTCATTAAAAGAGTGCGTAATAGCTCACTAGTCGAGAGATCCCGCGCCGAAGATGTTCGGGGCTAAAATCTATCACCGAAGCTATGGGTGTACATTTATGTACGCGGTAGAGGAGCGTCCTGTACTGGCTGAAGTCGTACCGAAAGGAGCGGTGGACGGTACAGGAGTGAGAATGTTGGCATAAGTAGCGAGAACTAGGTGAGAATCCTAGTGGTCGAAAATCTAAGGTTTCCTGGGGAAGGTTCGTCCGCCCAGGGTTAGTCGGGACCTAAGCCGAGGCCGAAAGGCGTAGGCGATGGACAATCGGTTGATATTCCGATACCACTATGTAGCGTTATTACCAATGGGGTGACGCAGGAGGATAAGATGTGCTAGCTATTGGATGCTAGTCTAAGCACTTAGGGAGTCTGGATAGGAAAATCCGTTCAGACAATTCTGAGGTGTGATGGGGAAGGTCATTTTGACCGAAGTATCTGATTCCACGCTGCCAAGAAAAGCCTCTAGGGAGCAAAATAGTGCCCGTACCGCAAACCGACACAGGTAGATGAGGAGAGAATCCTAAGACCATCGGAAGAATTGCAGTTAAGGAACTCGGCAAATTGACCCCGTAACTTCGGGAGAAGGGGTGCCTACGCAAGTAGGCCGCAGAGAATAGGCCCAAGCAACTGTTTAGCAAAAACACAGGTCTCTGCTAAAGCGAAAGCTGAAGTATAGGGGCTGACGCCTGCCCGGTGCTGGAAGGTTAAGGGGAATGCTTAGCGCAAGCGAAGGCATGAACTTAAGCCCCAGTAAACGGCGGCCGTAACTATAACGGTCCTAAGGTAGCGAAATTCCTTGTCAGGTAAGTTCTGACCCGCACGAATGGCGTAATGACTTGGGCACTGTCTCAACTGCAAATCCGGCGAAATTGTAGTGCCAGTGAAGATGCTGGCTACCCGCGATTGGACGGAAAGACCCCGTAGAGCTTTACTGTAGCTTAGCATTGAATTTCGGTATTGTCTGTACAGGATAGGTGGGAGACTGAGAAACTGGGGCGTCAGCTTCAGTGGAGTCATCCTTGGGATACCACCCTGACAGTACTGAGGTTCTAACGGATACCCATGAAACTGGGTGCCGGACATTGTTAGGTGGGCAGTTTGACTGGGGCGGTCGCCTCCTAAAAAGTAACGGAGGCGCTCAAAGGTTCCCTCAGAACGGTCGGAAATCGTTCGAAGAGTGCAAAGGCAGAAGGGAGCCTGACTGCGACACCTACAAGTGGAGCAGGGACGAAAGTCGGACTTAGTGATCCGGTGGTACCTCGTGGGAGGGCCATCGCTCAACGGATAAAAGCTACCTCGGGGATAACAGGCTGATCTCCCCCAAGAGTCCACATCGACGGGGAGGTTTGGCACCTCGATGTCGGCTCGTCGCATCCTGGGGCTGAAGTAGGTCCCAAGGGTTGGGCTGTTCGCCCATTAAAGCGGCACGCGAGCTGGGTTCAGAACGTCGTGAGACAGTTCGGTCCCTATCCGTCGCGGGCGTAGGAAATTTGAGAGGAGCTGTCCCTAGTACGAGAGGACCGGGATGGACTGACCTCTGGTGTACCAGTTGTCACGCCAGTGGCATTGCTGGGTAGCTATGTCGGGACGGGATAAACGCTGAAAGCATCTAAGCGTGAAGCCCACCTCAAGATTAGATTTCCCATAGCGTAAGCTAGTAAGACCCCTTGAAGAACACGAGGTTGATAGGTCAGAGGTGTAAGTGCAGTAATGTATTAAGCTGACTGATACTAATAGGTCGAGGGCTTGACCAAATTATTTTAAACCATATGCAGTTTTGAAAGAACAAAATCTTTCAAAGATCCGGTGATTATGGCTTAGTGGTAACACCCCTTCCCATTCCGAACAGGATGGTTAAGCACTAAAGCGCTGATGGTACTACAAGGGAGGCCTTGTGGGAGAGTAAGTCGTCGCCGGGTGAGAACAAGGTTTACTAGCTCAGTTGGTAGAGCACATGACTTTTAATCATGGTGTCCGGGGTTCGATTCCCCGGTAAGCCACCAAAAAACCACTTATAATGAGTGGTTTTTTATTTTGCTTAATATTAAAAGCATCTTATTAAAGTAGTAGCAACTTTAATAAGATGCTTTATTTTAGTATTTAATATTATTAAAAAATACCAAAAGTATATCTCCGCTATTTATATATCTAGCGTGTTATATCAGTTAGAAATGGATCATAAAATATATGGATCCTGAAAATCCTATTACACTAAGTATAAAATTCCCCTTACAATTAAATTTTTATAATACACAAATAATAGATTTATAAATTAGTAATAAAGTGATCTATAAATGTATAAAGATATAGAAATATATAGTAATTAGATGTAATATTATGTATACTAATAGTACTAGGTAATTTATAAATAATCTATATGTACAGGCTTTATTAACCTGATTAAATTTAAAATAGTATATACTAGTAATAGAATCTGTATAGATTTCACAAGTTACAGAGAGTGTTTATATTTGAAAGGTGAGAAAATAGATGAATTTAGATCAACTAAGAATGGATATTGCAAAAAGGAGTAAAAAAGGGATACATTTTATTATAGCATCTGTTATTATTTGGTGTGCCGTGTTAGTTGTATGGTTACTCCCTATAAAAAATATTATAACGAAAAACTTGCTAACATTCTGTTTTACAACACCGCTTTTACCACTTGCATATATGATTTCTAAGATAATAAAAGCAGAGTTTTCAGTAAAAGATAATCCTTTAAATAAATTAGGAATTTTATTTTCATATAATCAATTTTTATATATACTAATTGCTATGTGGGTATATCCAACAGTTCCAGATAAGATGGTAATGGTTTTAGCAGTTATCTTTGGGGCACATTTAATGCCTTTTGGATGGTTATATAAATCAAAGGCATATTCAGTAATGTCTGTGATTATATCTTTTAGTATATTTATTATTGGAATTATGTTTAATGCGGTTATAGTTTCAATAATTATGATAACATTTGAAGTTATATTTTGCTTCTGGCTAATAGTTGAAAATAAAACTTTAAATGTAGAAGAACTAACATGATGATTTAAAGATCACCCTTAAAAAGATTCCTTAAGTGAATGTTTTTTATTATGTTCATCAATAGAAGGTATAGCATAAATTTTTAATAATTGTCTATACTAATAGTAAATAAATAACGTATAACAAGTAACAACATTCATAATATTTATATATAAATTGATGAATATAATAGTAAAAAACGAAAGGGGATTTTAAAACATGGAAATGAATAATCCTAATGAGGCTAGAAATAAAGCAAGAGAAATGCTTATAGCTGGAGAAGACTGGGATAAGGTAAGGGAAGTTACAAATCTTAGATTAAAAGATGTAAAAAGGATACAAAAGGATATAAGCGAGCATTTTTAAATAATACACAAAAGACACCTAGAAAATAGATACCGCTGAAAAATAGAAATTTTCCAGTGGTTTCAAAAAAATCTAAGTGTCTTTTTTATTTTACTTTGTAACTTATAACCTTATCTTTTCCAGCTTCTACTAACCCCTTTTTTATCATAGTCATTTCCTTTACAGAATCTGAATTTGTTATTAATAAAGGGGTAATAAGCGAGAATCCTTTATCCTCAATAAGTTTTCTGTTTATTTTAATTATTGGGGTTCCGGCCTTTACGTCAGTTCCTTCAGTAGCAAGTCTTTCAAATCCTTCACCATTTAATTCAACGGTATCAATGCCTATATGAATTAATATCTCAGCACCATTTTTTAAGGTCATAGCAAAGGCATGATTAGTTTTAAATAGTACAGTTAAGTTTCCATCTGCTGGAGCAACAAAGGTATCTCCTGTTGAATTTATAGCAATACCATCACCAGCCATTTTTTCAGAAAATACTGCATCAGGTACTAGTGAAAGATCCATAATAGCTCCGCTAACAGGAGCAAATAATTCATAATCCTTTTTAAAAAGTCCAAACATATAGTTCTTCTAGACTTAATAATAAGTCTAGAAAATTCACATCCTTTCAATATTATATAATAAAATGTTAAACCTTTAAATTTAGTATAACCAATTATACTTTAAATTTAAATATAATTTTGGTATTTACTATAATCTAGGTACTAATAAAAAAACCAGACACAAGTAATAAAACTTATGCCTGATTTAACAGTAACACGTTATATGATATATTATAATTTTTATTAAGGAATTTGTCAACATAACATAATACAACATTTATTTAAGATATGGTATTAAGTTAAATAATTATAAATAGGAATATGTATACCAGAATATGATATAATTAGAGCAAGATGAAAAAATTTTGGTATAAAGATTTCTATGATTAAGGATAAGTATAATAATGTAATGAATTGTGGTAAATATAATCTAGAATTTTATTCATAAGTGGAAAAATAGCATGTAAAGTATATGTAACTGGAACAACTTTTTTAATGCTTGCTAAGCAGGGGAGTATGTAAAAGACACTTAAAAAGTAGTAAAGGATGATTTAATGAAAAATAAAAAAGCAGATTTATCACTAGCACTAGTTGCAATAATATGGGGTACTGGCTTTGTAGCATCTAAAGTTGCCCTAGATGCAAATTTAGCACCTTTTCAAATAATGACTTATAGATTTTTTATATCAAGTGTTGCTATGGTGACTTTATTTTGGAAGGAAGTTAAAAGGATTAAGCTCCCAGTTTTAAAAGCGGGAAGCTTAATTGGATTTTTTCTTTTTATAGCTTTTGCATTTCAAACTATAGGGCTTCAATATACAACTCCTTCTAAAAATGCTTTTATTACAGCTACCAATGTGGTAATAGTTCCATTTTTATATTGGATACTAGCAAAAAAAAGACCAGACAAATATTCCTTAGTTGGAGCTTTATTAACTGTAATTGGCATTAGTTTTTTAACATTAGATGGAAGCTTTACTATTAATTTTGGTGACTTCTTAACTTTAATTTGTGCCTTTGCATTTGCTATGCACATTACAGCTATAAGCTATTATGCAGAAAAGCATAATCCAATACAATTAACAACTATACAAATGATAGTAGCATTTTTGTTCTCTATTGTGGCTCAGTTTATGACAAAAGGTGGGGCACCAATTACAAAGAGTGGCGGACTTGCTATATTATATCTAGGAATTGTAAGTACAACTGTAGCTTTTTTAATCCAAAATATTGCTCAAAAATATACCACTGCTACTAAAACAGCTATTATATTATCAACAGAAGCTGTTTTTGGAACTTTAGCTTCTGTAATATTATTAGGGGAAAAGTTGAGTTTAAAAATGTTTATGGGCTGTGGTATAATATTCCTAGCTATAATAATTACAGAAACAAAGCTGTCATTTTTAAAAAGGAGGATAATTTAATGCAACAACAAGGTTATTACTACAAAGGCAATGGAGAAATAAAAGACAATGCTAAGTTCCAGCTACGAGGACGGTGGTTTAATGCTATATTAGGGTTTTTAATATATGCAGTTATAACAGGGGCTGTATCTAGCGTTTGGGATGAAGGATGGATAATTTCATTATTACTACAAGGTCCTATGATTTTTGGACTTTCTAAGTTCTTTCTACAATTTAAAAGAACCAGAGAAAATGTACCCTATGAAGTATTATTTAGTGGATTTAGCAAATTTAAAGACACATTTTTACTTGGAGTTATAATACAGCTAGCCGTAATTGTGGGGATAATTCTTTTAATCATACCTGGTATAGTTATAGCACTTATGTATTCGCAAGCATTTCCAATAATGGTAGACAACCCAAATGTTGGTGCTATAGAAGCTTTATCTATGAGTAGAGGCTATATGAAAGGAAATTTAATGAGACTTTTATTCCTTCAGCTTAGTTTTATAGGATGGTCTTTACTTTCTTTATTAAGTGTTGGAATAGGTTTTATATGGCTTCAGCCTTATTATCATCTTTCAACTATAAATTTTTATGAAGACTTAGTTAGAATACAATTTAATGATGAATTTCAAAGTTACTAATTTTAATTGCTTTAGCTTTGAAATTACCGAAGAAATAAATGGAATCTTAGTTTTATATAAGTAATCAAAATAAGAAAGCTATGTCAAAATAATTTGAGCGGTTATTTTCACATAGCTTTCTTATTATATTTAAATAAATGACTTTAGTTTATTAATATCATTTATTATTATTTTCCTTTTGTTTATAGATATAACCCCATCTACTCTTAATGACTTTAAGACCCTTGTTGCAGTAACCCTGGAACAACCAATTAAGTGAGAGAGATCTTCGTGAGTCATTGGAGTAGTTATAATATATTTACCGTTTTCAATGGTTATATCTTGTAGACTTAACCTATAGAGTGTGCTAGCTACCTTAGATTTAGAGGAATTAAATAATAAATCAGACAATTGAAAAATCGATATCCTATACTTTCTCGTTATACTGTGTATAAAGTAAGAATAAGCTAAAGGCTCTTCATAAAGAAGTTTATCTACAAGCTCCATAGATAATACTGAAATGGTAGTTGGTTCTATAGATATAGCTGTAAGATTTAAGTTTCCACCAGCAAAATAGTCTGTTTCTCCAAAAATTTCACCTGGCTTAAGAAAATAAAGTACCTTTTCAACTCCCTTATCATTGCAAATGCAATGCTTTAACCTACCCTTTATAACTATAGCTACAAAGTATTCCATATCTATGTTAATGATTTGATTCTTATTATAGGTATAGAAATTGCCAAGTGGTGACACCACGTCTAAAAAAAACCGCTGCATTTCATTTTGTTTCTTTTCATCAAACAATTCCTTGTACATATTTTTCTCCTTTTTAAAATTAATTTAGGAATTTACTTATAAATTATATTAAAGTAAAGCCCACATTGTTTTAAATTTTAAACAATATGAGCTTCACTAATTATAACATAAAATATATTTTTATAGAATTGATTGAGAATAATTCAATACATTAAGATATCTTTCCGCCGGTTTCTTTTATGTCGTCCTTATTTTCTATAATTGCTTTTAAAGCAAATTCTAGTCCTTTAGTTATATCTTCTAAAGCCATGGAAGGCATATTTTTCTTTTCTAAAACCTGAGATGGAATAAAGGGAACGTGTATAAATCCACCTTTTACATTTTTATATTTTTTGTCTATAAGATATAATAAACCATACATTATGTGGTTACATACAAATGTTCCTGCACTATAAGATACTGAAGATGGAATATTATTTTCTTTAATATTTTTCACTATAGCCTTTACAGGTAAAGATGAAAAGTATGCAGTTTCTCCATCTTTGAATATTGGTTCATCTATAGGGTTATTACCTTCATTATCTTTTATTCTAGCATCATCTAAGTTTATAGCTACCTTTTCTGGAGTTATGTCAAATCTTCCACCAGCTTGGCCTACACATAAAACTACATCAGGTTTATGTGCTTCTATTGCTTTGTCTAAAGTGTCTATAGATTTTTTGAATACAGTTGGAACTTCAATTTTAATTATTTCTACCCCATCTATATTATCACTTATCTTTTTTACTGCCTCAAGAGCAGGATTTATACTTTCTCCTCCAAATGGATCGAAGCCTGTTACTAAAATTTTCATTTAATATACCTCCTCAATTAAGCTTTATCTAATGTTATTTTGATAGCTTTTAATAAATTTTAAGCAAATGAATTATAAGTTAGAATATAAAAAACGATTAGTAAAATTATATACATAAGTCTTAAGTCTTATTATATTTTAAAATGCCCAGTAATACATAAGTATAATATGAACTATAAGTAGAGCAAAAGCTACTGGTACTTGCGCTGTAATGACTTTGTTTTTATTTTTCATTTCTAAAAGTGCAGCGGGAACTACATTAAAGTTTGCTGCCATTGGAGTCATAAGGGTTCCACAAAAACCAGCTGTTAATGCAAGAGAAGCTGCTATTGCTGGATTAGCACCTTGGGCAAATACGAAGGGAACACCTATACCAGCAGTTATAACTGCAAAGGCTGCAAAGCCATTTCCCATTATCATAGTAAATAAAGCCATACCGATGCAATAGGCTATTACACCTGCTAATATATTGCCTTTTGGTATTATGGAAGATATACCACTAGATATAACCTCACCAACACCAGCAGCGGTAAATAGAGCACCAAGGGCTGCCAGCAATTGTGGAAGTATACTTGCAGGTCCAACTTGTTTAAGCATCCTATCACCATCTAAAGCAATGTTTTTTACTGGAGATTTTGTAATCCAAAGAGCAGCTATAAGACCTATTAAAGCTGATAAACCTATAGCAACTTGTCCGCCAAGCTTTGTCCACTGAGCTATAGCAAAAGCTGACACCGCTAATAATATGGAAGGTAAAAATATTTTACCACCAATCTTTTTAAATTGTTTTTCTCTAAATTCATCAGAAGGATTAGCTATAGATCCTACCTTTACCTGCTTTGTCACAGTTAAAGCTCCCATTACAAGAAGAAGTGACCCTACTAAAGCAGGTGGCATAACTTTACCAAATATAAATATTACAGCTAGGATACACCAAAATAAGGAGGTCCCAACTTTTGCCGTATGTGTGCTATCTTTTAGTGTATAAAAAGCTGCAAAAAGCATTATTATTCCAGATAGTACATAAAAGAATTCTAAAAGAAAACTTGAAATTTGTTTTATATCCATCTTAACGTCCCCCTTATTTTGATTTATATTTTTTATTTAGCTTTTTGTCTGTTAATAAAAATTGAATAGATGCAAATATAAAGGCAATTATTGCAATAGGTATTGAGGCTTTAGCTACGTTTAGTTGAGTTGCTTCATAGCCAAGTTCACCTAATGTACCCACAATAAGAAGTACACCACCGCTTGCAATAAATACATTTTGACCAAAGAAGTTACCATAGTTTTCAGAAGCAGCAGAAATTGCTTTAATGTTATCTTCATCTTCTTCATCTATTTCACCATATTTACTAATAGCAGCGCCTTGAGCCATTGGATTTATAAGAGGTCTTATAAACTGGGGATGTCCACCAAGTCTTAAGGATAGTGCAGCTGCAATTTCTCTTATAAATAAGTACATAGATAATAATCTTCCAGTAGTAAGACCGCTAGCCTTTTTAATAAGATCTATAGCCTTTTCCTTAAGGCCATATCTCTCGCAGATTCCGATTACAGGAAGCGTAAGTACAAATAAGGTCATATATCTTGTGTCAACAAATGCCTTACCAAGGACATTTAGTATATTTATGAACCCCATCTTAGCCACAAGTCCAGTTGCAACACCTGATATTAATACAACTGCGATAGTATCAAGTTTTAGACTAAAACCAATAATAACAATTAAAATACCGATAAGTTTTAACATGTTTACCATCCTCTCCTTCAATAAATAGATAATTTGGAAAATTGGAGCTGCATTTAATTTATTATAGCTTAAATATATTTGAAATTCAGTAGCCTAGTATACAAAAATTAAGTTAAATTATATAAAGTTTAATAAATGATTATATGTATATGTAGCCTTGTATTCTATTATTATAAAAGTTACCATTATAATAATAAATATTTATATATTCAATTCACTTATATGTTAAAATATAGTTATGTTTAGATCTAGGGTAACTGCGTTAAATAGTAATAAAAAAGATATTTGTAAAGTTTTAAGATGCATCTAAGTGAACTTAAAGAACATTAAGTTAAATTATTAAAGGGGGATAAACATGGAGGAAAAAGAAGTTTTAAAAAGATTATGTGAAGCTCACGCGCCTAGTGGAAGAGAACACCTTTTACATCCCATTATAAAGGATATATTTGGTGAAGTTTCAGAAACTACTGTGGATAATATAAACAATATGTATATAAAAAAAGAAGGTAACAAAAAGGGCAAAATAATGGTTATGGCACATGCAGATGAGATATTTCTCATGGTAACCTCTATTGAGGAAAAAGGATTTCTGAAATTTAAGGCCTTTGGAATAGATGCGAAAACATTAGTATCTCAAGAATTAATTATTCACGGTGAAAAGAAGATAAAAGGAATAATAGGTATTAAGCCACCACATCTTATGAATGATGAGGATAGAAAAAAGGCTGTAAAGGCAGAGGATTTATTAATAGATACAGGATATTCTAAAGAAGCTTTAGAGGCTATAGTAAAGGTTGGAGATTATGCTACCCTAGATAGAAAGTTTAGTGAACTTTTAAATAATAATGTTAGTTGCAAGGCCACAGATGATAGGGCAGGAGTTGCAGCATTATATTCTACAGCAAAAGAGCTTAAAGATATAAATCATGATATGGATGTTTACTTTGTATGTTCAGCTCAAGAGGAGGTTGGTCACAGAGGGTCTAAAGTTGCAAGCCATGAAATAAATCCAGATATAGGTATTGCAATAGATACTACCTTTGATAGTGGCAGGCTTGGGGATGAGGATCGGGATAATAAGTTAGGACTTGGACCTGTTATATGCATAGGCCCTAATATACATCCAAAGCTTAGGGAAAGATTTGTAGCAATAGCTAAGGAATACAATATACCGTACCAAGTAGAGGTGGAGCCAGGTAACACAGGAACAGATGCCTGGGATATACAAGTTGCAAAGACAGGAATACCAACATTGTTAATATCAATACCAATTAGATACATGCACACCTCAGTAGAAGTTATAAATATAGATGATATAAAAAACACCGGAAGAATAATTGCAAAATTTATTGAAAAATTAAAAGGTGAGGAATTGGAGGAATTATTATGCTTTTAGAAAGGCTTTGTAACGCTTCAGGACCATCTGGATTTGAAGGTGATGTAAGAAAGATAATAATAGAGGAAATAGAGAGCTATGTAACAGATATAAAGATAGATAAGATAGGTAATATAATAGCACATAAAAAAGGTAATGGTCCAAAGGTAATGATAGATGCACATATGGACGAGGTTGGTTTTATAGTAACGGGATTTAATGAAGATGGAACTTTAAGATTTAGCGCTTTAGGAGGTATAAATAACAAAATAATACCCTCTAAAGTTGTATATATAGGTAAGAAAAACATAACAGGGGTTATTGGAGTGAAACCAATCCATCTTCAGTCAGGAGAGGAAAGAAATAAAAATCTTTCTTATGGAGATTGTTGTATTGATATAGGAAGTAATTCAAAGGAAGAAAGCAAGGCTTTAATTGACCTTGGGGAATATATAGTGTTTTCAACAAAGTATGAAGAGTTTGGGGAAGGCCTTATAAAAGGCAAAGCATTTGATAATAGAATGGGATGTTATGTGCTTATAGAGGCTTTAAAGGAAAAATTTGATTGTGATTTATATGCAACATTTAACGTTATGGAGGAAATTGGAGAAAGAGGAGCTTTTGTAGCAGCATATGGGGTTAAGCCTGATATAGGGATAGTTCTAGAAGGTACTATTTGCGCTGATATGCCAAATGTACCAGCACATTTAAGTGCTACAGAAATAGGAAAAGGACCAGCTATATCTATAATGGATAGAACAAGTATTTTTAATGAAGATATGGCGGAAGATATAATTAACATTGCAAATAAAGAAAATATTATGTATCAAAGAAGAAGAGCTATAGCAGGTGGAAATGATGCAGCAGCAATTCATGGTACAGGTGGAGGAGCTAAAATATCTACAATTTCAGTACCATGTAGATATATACATTCTTCAGTTTCGGTAGCATCCTTAAAAGATGTAGAAAATACTAAAGCTTTACTAATAGCTTATTTGAAATCTCTTATTTAAATTATACAAGGGGGAATAATGAAATGGATATTTTACTAGATAAATTAATAAAGGCTTTTGGAGTAAGTGGACATGAAGATGAGGTAAAAAGAGTTATAGAAAAAGAAGTAGAGACTATGGGATTTAATATAAAAGAAGATAATATGGGAAATTTAATAGTTAAAATTACAGAAGAAAGCTTAGAAAATAAGGAAAAGTTTATGTTATGTGCTCATATGGATACTATAGGCATAATAGCAAATTATATTGATGATAATGGATTTATAAGAGTAGGAGCTCTTGGAAACTTTGAGGCCTCTAATATGGTAAACAATTTCGTTACATTTGAAAATGGAACAATAGGAAGGATTTGTAGTGGTAAAAAGGGCAGTGATATCGAAGATTTATTTATTGACCTTGGAGTAAAGGGTAGAGAAGAAGCTTTAAACTTAGTAAAAGAAGGAAATGTAGCTAAATTTAACGGAGCTGTACTTGAAATAGGGGATAATATAGTAGCTCCTTATATGGACAATAGAGTTGGCGTATATATATTACTTAAGGTTTTAAAAGATATATGTGAAAAGGCTAAAGAAAATAAGGAATATATTAAAACTTTAGATAAAGAATATTACTTTGTATTTAGTACACAAAACAAATTAGGTGCAAGAGGGGCTAGGGCTGCAGCATATAATATTAATCCAGATGGTGCTATAGTTATTGATGTAGAGGGAGCCTTTGATTACCCAAATGGTAAGGGTAATATATCACTTGGAAAGGGTCCTATTATAAAAGTTATTGATAGAACATTAATAGTTCACCATGAAATTAAAGATATGCTTGAAAAAGCTGCCACAAAATCTGATATTAAAACTCAGTACTTAGTAGGTGAAGAGGGAACGGATGGAGGAACCATTCATAAAGAAGGAAGTGGAGTTAAAACAGGTGTGCTTTCAGTACCTTGCAGATATATTCATACTAATGAAGAGATGATAAATGTTAAAGATTTAAATAATAGTATTAAATTAGTTTCAGAGCTAATTTAGAAAGAGTCAAGTATAAAGTAAAATAAAAAAGGTGGCTTAAAGTAATAATCTTTAAGCCACCTTTATATCTAGTGATTAGTAGGTTAGGTAGATTGAATTTCCTTATAAAATACTACCTATTCTAATATAGCCCATATTTTAATTAGTCTAATTTCCATTCTTTCATTGTAGTTTCCGGCTTATCTTGAAGGAAGTTTATATATCTTGAAAATGTAAAGAAAAAGTCTGAAAGTCTATTTATATATTGATAGCTATCAGGATACTCCGTTACATTTACTTCCTTTAGGTATCTTACAAAAAATCTTTCAGCTCTTCTTACTACAGCTCTTGTAACTTGAGCATAAGTACCTTCTTTAGTCCCACTATATAAAATAAATTTAGTTTGTGGAGGCATTTGATTTGTCATCCAATCAATTTCATTTTCTAAAAAAGTAGAATGAGTAGGAAGTAATTTATTTTTAGTAAAGTCCATAGATATTTCTACACCCATATTAAAAAGAGCATTTTCGATTTCTATTAAGTCATCTGTAAGTCTTTGCTTTTTAACACGTGAAACTTTATTGCAGTCGTATAATAGGCAATTTAAATAGCCTACATGTGCATTTAATTCATCTATGTTTCCTTGAAGCTCTATAAATGTACTGTCTTTAGCAACTCTTTGACCTAACAAGTTGCCTGTAGTACCTTTGTCACCAGTCTTAGTATATATACCCATAATGTTCACTCCTTGTTATATGTTTATTAATTTTCATTATAATATAAAAGTAATTGTTATTAATCAATTTAAAAGCATAGGGATTATAGTATACGAGGCTAATTGATAACCCTTATTAGGTACCATTATATCATATAATGCTATTATTGAACCAACTTTTTTGCTAAAGAATTATAACAATTTAAAGCTTAGTTTTCCTAGTTTATGACTATAATATGTATTAAAGGTTTATAAAACAATAAAATGTTAATATTATAACTTCTAAATAATAAAAGTTTGATATAATGGGTATTTAAAGAGTAAAAAAATTTAATTATTAAGGAGAGACAAAAAGATGATATATGGTTTACTTATGGTAAATATAGTACTTTTGGTACTAGGACAAACTTTATGGAAGATAGGAATGAAAAGTGTAAGTATAGAACTTAGCTTAAGGGGAATATTTAAGGTTTTATTTCAACCTTATATATTTGCAGGACTTGTAGTATATGCAGTAGCTACATTTATATGGCTTTATATACTTTCTAAATCGGATTTATCCTTAGTTTATCCTCTTCAAAGTTTGTGTTACGTTTTGGCTGCGTTTATAGGAATAATAGTATTTAAAGAATATATTCCACCTACAAGATGGTTTGGAATAATGTTAATACTTTTAGGAGCATTTTTTGTAGCAAAATAGATAAGATTCTTGAGTTTAGGTGAAGGCTTAAATATATACCTTTTTAGATAAAGGCAAGTTTCATCATATTTTTATAATGATTTAATTGTTGATTTAAAGGAGGTAATACGTTTGTTTAGTATGAAAGAAGAAAATAAAAACATAAAATACACCTTATATATATTAACAATATTGTTTTTTGTCTTTTGTGTAATAACTTCATTAAAATATGGAGATTATAATCTTTTAGGGAGTTATGAAAAGATGGATGATGATGATGTGAAATATATAAGAAGCGCGTGGAATATACTAGATACAGGTGTACTTTCTTACCACACGCCAGGTGTTAAAACAATATTTATAATGCCAGGCATTTCTTACACCTTAGCATTTTTTATGAAGATATTTGGAAAGTCAAATGGCGTTGTAGCTTTTAGAATATTTCAAGGTTTTTTTCAGACCTTATCTGTATTTATAGTATACTTTATAGGAAGAAAGCTATTTAATAGCAAGGTAGGTTTTTTAGCAGCCATAATGGATATGATTTATATACCTGAGATTTGGTCTACCAATATAGTTTTAACAGAAACATTATTCAAATTTTTTCTTGTGTTACTAGTATATATATCAATTTATGCTGTTGAAAAAAAGGAGTTTAAATATTACATATGGGGTGGAGTTGTATGGGGTATAGCTACCTTATATAGGCCAACTACTGCAGCTTTTCCAATGATTATACTTTTTATGTGGATAACTAAAAAATATAAATTCACTGAGATGATTAAATTTGGAGTTGTCACCACCTTAGTTTTTGCAGCTATAATGAGTCCTTGGTGGGTTAGAAATTATAAAAGTTTTGGGAAATTTGTCCCACTTACTATATCTGCAGGTAATCCTATGTCTCAAGGAGGCTATATACATTATAACGAAGATATAGACTATTACCCAGTTAAATATTCAGAGGATCCTATAGAACAAGATGCTTTTTATAAAGAAAATCATAAGTATAGAGTAGAAAACTTTATGATAAAAAGACCCTTTGCTTATGCTAAGTGGTACCTTGTAGAAAAAAGTGTATTGCTTTGGATAGCTCCTTTTTATTGGAAGGAGATTTGGGGAATAAAGATAGAATTTGTAGCCGTATATCATGTTTTATTATTGATACTTGGAATGGTTGGAATGATAAAATATTTAAGAAATATAAAAGGTCATAGAAATAGTAATAAATACTCCTATGATACTTATTCACTATCTATGTACAGACCTTCTTCTGAAATAAAATTTTTAAATGGGAAGATATTATCCTTTGTACTTTTATTTTTCTATATTACTCACTTACCTTATATAGCATTTTCAAGGTATGGGTACCCCAGCATGTTTGTATTTATGATTTATGCCTCTTATTTAATTGTAGGAGAAAAGTAATAGGTAAAGTAAGTAACATGAAATAAAGCTTCTAAGTTTTAACCTCAATTAATAAGTTTAAATTAGATTTATATGAGATTTACGAAATAATCCACTGTAATTAACACCTAATCAACAAGTTGTCCACAACATTTTGTGCATAACTCATGGTTTTTGTGGATAAGTTTATGAAGAATGCCCTTTTGTCATGTGGATGAAAAAAATGTCAGCTATAAAAAACGCATAAAATGCTAGGTTTTACTCTCTTTCTACACTATAAGCAATAGGTTATCCACAAACAACTAACAAAACATACATTTCTGTGGATAACCTATGTTAAGTAGTCCACATATTTTAATTAATGTGATATATTAATTAAAATATTTGAGGAATGAAGTCTTTTTATAATAAAACTTAGAACTTTATATATTTTTTATATTGAAAAGTCCAAAAAACTAATTCTTTATGCTAAAATTATATATATTATAAGCTATAAATTATAAGCTATAAATTATAAAAAGGAGTTGGTTTTCATTAGTACTGCAGATAAGCAATATTTAACTTTAGTGAGAGATATATTAGATAACGGATATTATGAAACTGGAAACAGAACTGGGGTACCTACATATAAGTTACCTCATAAAATTATGCAGTTTAATCTTCAAAAGGAGTTTCCTATATTAACCACTAAGTTTGTAGCATTTAAAACCGCTGTAAAAGAACTTTTATGGATATATAAAGATCAATCTAATGAAGTAAAAAAGCTCCATGAACAAAATGTGCATATATGGGATGAATGGGTAAAGGAAGATGGAACTATAGGAACATCTTATGGATGGATAGTTAAAGAGTACAATCAAATAGATAAACTAATTGAAGGTTTAAAAAGTGATCCTCAAGGAAGGCGTCACATATTAAGTCTTTGGCAAATTCCTTATTTAGATGGAGGATCCTTGTATCCTTGTGCCTTTATGACAATGTGGGATGTAACAGATGGTAGACTTAATTGTATGCTTGTACAAAGGTCTTGTGATGTACCACTAGGATTGCCATTTAATATGACGCAGTATGCAGTACTTACCCATCTTATTGCTCAAATAACAGGATATAAGGTAGGCCTATTTACTCACGTTATAAACAATGCACATATCTATGAAAACCAAGTAGAGGGTGTAAAAACACAAATTTTAAGAGAAGATGATGCATATGATGCTCCAAAGCTTTGGATAAATCCAGAAATAAAGAGTTTTTACGATTTCACAATAGAGGACATAAAGCTTATAGATTATAAGTATCATCCATCTATAAAAATGGAGGTGTCAGTTTAAATGTTAACTGCCGTAGTAGCTGTAGCTAATAATAATGCCATAGGAAAAGACAACGACCTTTTAGTTAAGATCCCAAGAGATTTAAAAAGATTTAAGGATATAACAACAGGTCATACTATGATTTTAGGTAGAAAGAACTTTCAGTCGCTTCCAAGGGTTTTACCAAATAGACATCACATAGTACTTACTAGAGATAAAGATTTTAAAGTAGAAGATGATAGGGTTACAGTAATACACTCTACTGAGGATTTAAAGCCCTATATAGAATCCAAAGAAGAATACTTTGTGGTAGGGGGAGGACAGATATACAAATTACTTCTACCCTACACAGATAAGGTGTATATAACAAAGGTCAACGCTGCTTTAGATGCAGATACATTCTTCCCAGACCTAAAAGAAGATGAGTGGGAAATAACCTACAAAGAAAAGGGAATAAGAGATGAACAAAATCCTTATGATTATGAATATATAGATTACAAAAGAATTTAACAAAAGAATTAACCAGTTAATGTAAGCACCCCAGAGGTGCTCCCAATTCATGGGAGTACCTCTGGGGTGCTTACATTTTGTGGAGAAAGCCCTTTACAAAGATAGAATTTAGTTGTATAGTTAGTTACATGGGTAATGGACCAGTTAACAACTTTGGAATACCTTGATACTAGGAGGTGAATTTAATGCTAGATTTAAATTCTGATAAATCTATTTATATACAAATATCAGATACTATAGAAAATGAAATATTAACAGGAAATCTAAAGGAGGATGATAGATCACCTTCAACTAATGAATTTGCTAAGATATATAAGATAAATCCAGCTACAGCTGGAAAGGGATTAAATATATTAGTGGAAGAGGAAATACTTTATAAAAAAAGGGGGATAGGTATGTTTGTTTCAAAAGGAGCAAGAGATAAAATTCTAAAGAAAAGGCAGGAGGCATTTTTTAAGGAGACTATTCCAGAACTTATAAGAGAAGCAAAAATGCTAGAAGTGAAAGATAGTGAAATTATAAAAGTTATTCAAAACTATAATGGAGGTGAAGGTTAAATGGCTGTTGCAATTAGATGTGAAAATTTATCAAAGTCTTATGGTAAGGTAGAAGCTGTTAAAAGTGTAAACCTAGCTTTAGAAGAGGATAAGATATATGGACTTCTTGGAAGAAACGGAGCTGGAAAGAGTACCCTTGCAAATCTTATAGCCTCTCAAATTATTAGAGATAGTGGAAGTATTAATATATTTAATGAAGAGGTATTTGAAAACACAAAGGCATTAGAAAATATCTGCTTGGTTAAAGAAAAGGAACTACCTATGGAAGAAATGAGGGTAAAAAAGATATTTGAAATTGCAGGTATTTTATATAAGGGATGGGATGAAAATTACAAAGAATTTTTAGTGAAAGAATTTAATCTAGATGTGAAGAAAAAGTATAAAAACCTCTCTAGGGGAAATAAATCTATAGCTCAATTAATAATAGGTCTTTCCTCAAGAGCTAAGATAACTATTTTTGATGAACCTTCACTTGGACTTGATGCTGCTGTTAGGGAGAAATTTTATAATATTTTATTAAAGGACTATGAAGAAAATAAGAGAACAATAATCCTATCAACTCATTTAATAGATGAAGTGAGTAATTTATTTGAAGAGGTGATAATAATGAACAAAGGTGAGGTTATTCTTAAAGAAGAGGTAACAACACTTTTAGAGAAAGCACATTTTTTAAGAGGAAGAGAAGAGATAATATTACCTTTAATAAAGGATAAGGAATTAGTTTATAAAGACGAATTTGGAGCAACAGCAATAATAGGGATTATAGGCGTATTTAAAAAAGAGGAACTTAAAGAATTAAAAGATAAAAATGTAGAAATAAGTCCTATACCTTTGCAAAAGTTATTTATTTATATTACGGAAAAATTAAATGGTTAGGAGGAGATGTCATGGAAGGGTTTAAGAGACAGTTTAGATTTCAATACTTGGATGTTAAGTTTGCCTTTATTATATTTTGGTTTGTAATCTTATTAAGCAATATATTATTTTATGTATTAAATTATACTAATAAAACTAATACTAATTTTGGAGTTAGATGGTTTGATAGTGGAGTTGAGTTTGGCGTAATTCAATCTAATAGCTTAAATATTTCAGCTAGCAATATAATATCTATTGCTATATTTATATTGGTAGTTTCCATTGTTATGTATTACGAGAGCTTTCCTACAGCTATAGGATTTAGCTCTACAAGAAAAGACTTTTATAAGGGAGTTATAAGTTATCATGTTGTGCTTTCTCTAGCTATGGCAACAGTAGAAGCTATACTTCTAAAAACAGACAGATTTTTGGTAAATGCTATTGGAAGAGATGCATTAACAAATTTAATATATTTTGACACTAAGGAAGATAATATTTTCTATATAATTATAGTCTTATTTTTATTTATACTTTTATTTGCAGCTATGTGTAATTTATTAGGGGCAGTTATTTATAAATTCGGCTATAAGTTTTGGATAGGATTTGCAGCACTATTTGTAGTTGTAGGTAATATACCTTTACTACAAATACCTATTATAAAGTTTATTAAACTCATATTTTATTTTAATAAATCTTCTTTATACTTGCTAAAAGTTGCTTTAATTATGGTGATACTTTATGCCATATCCTGGACCTTTGTTAGGCGATTAAGTGTAAAGTAAATGAGATACCATATATAAGAACAATTTAATAAGTTAATAAGTTAACCAGTTAATGTAAGCACCTCAGAGGTGATCCCAATTAATGGGAGGACCTCTGAGGTACTTACATTTTATGGGTTAAAATATAGATTTATTGTTACAATGAACTTATGTTATAATAAAGGTAAGTAAATTAGAAGTTGCAAATAATGGATAAGCTCATGTCAGTATATATATAAAGGAGTGATTTACATGAAGAAACTTAAATTTTTAATTATACCACTAATTATGTCATTGGTAGTTTTAGCAGGTTGCGCGCCAAAGGGTGAGGAGAATGTTAAGACAGAAACAAATAAGACTGTGGAAGAAGCTAAAAAGCCAGAAGAAGTCAAAAACCCTGAGGAAAAACCTGTAGAAGAAAAGGTAGATGCTAAAGTATTAAATAGATTCGACAAATACTTTTATAAAGGTGAAGACGAACTAATTTATATAGGTATGGCTGAATATGGTTTTATGGCGAAATACGATAAGGAAGATGTAAAGGACGCTAAAGAAAAGGTTGTAGTTTATGAAGGCGCTATGAGAGATGGAATGGGAGAACCTGAGGGCAAGGGCCCAAGGGAATTCACAGTAAGCTACACTGTAGATAAAGATAAGATTGTAGAAAAAATAGACAATAGAGACTATGTGAAAAATAAAAAGACCATCTTAAATTCTATTATTGAAAATTTTGTTGTGGTTAAAGGCGAAGTGAAGGTAGGAAATAAGTGGGAACAAGGATTTAAGATTGAAGATAAGGAATATAAAGCTGTAACAGAAATAAAATCTTTAGATAAAAAAGGTGATAAAGATGAATTTGTTGTTGAAAGTACAGTAAAGGACATAAAAGGATATAAAGATAACACTTACGTAGAAAGAAGAACTTATAGAGAAGGTCTAGGACTTATAATGCTAGAGTATAGGCCTACAATGGTAAATGGTCAAGAACCTATGGATGATTTTATAGGGTATTCACTAAATTACCTTAAAGACAAAGATGGAAATGTTAATGTAATTGAAAGATAAGTAATTACAAAATGAATCTTAAATAAAAGAAAGACACTGGAGTATATACTTCAGCGTCTTTCGTCTATAGGGGGATATAAAGGGTAATGGTTTTATCCGATGGCTACCATCCGTAACACCCCTATCCTCTTCAAGGTGGGGGATGACGGCTGCTACGCCCCTGCATAAGTTCTTCTAAGACTCAGATGGAGAGATGTATTCTTTATAAGCAAACTCCACCTGAGTCTTAGAATCACTTGATACACTAATACATTTATTACTGTTAAACATATTATATATCATTATTTCATAATAATCAATATTAATTAGAAAAATATTGATTATTATTTACTAGAAGAATAGTAATTAAAGTGATATTAATATAAGTTTCTAAAATTTAGACGCATATAGTTAAGTATCTTTTAAATTGACCCTTAGAAATATCGCATTTTTCAATGATTTTAAAGCCTGAGGATAAAAGATGTTTGTCCATATCTTCAAAGGTTAATATAACTATCTTATCTGCAATTCTTCTACTGCTATTTATAATAGTTAGCTGTTCTTCAAGGGTAGTTGGTGAAAATAATCCATAAGGAAGGTCTATAATAGCTACATCAAATTTATCTTCAATGGTAGTCATATTAGCATTAGTGATCACATCTTCATAATCAAAGTATTCAAGTATCTTTTTTGCCTTATAAGCAATGCTTGGATTTATCTCAAAACCCTTTATATAAATACCTAAAGACAAAGCTTCAACAATGACTGTACCAATACCACAACAAGGATCCACAACCTTAGTTTTTAAATTATTCCCAACAGCTATATTCACAATAGCCCTAGAAACTCTTACATTTAAGGCATTAGAATAGGAATAAGGCTTTTTGTTATGAAGCTGCCAATTGTTATCATTAGGTTCATTTATACCAAAGATCCACCTATTTCCTACATTGCTTATACCTAGTAGAACATCAGGATTATTCATTTCAGCTTCACCAAGAATATTTAAGCCTACAAGGTTTTCTATTTTACGTTTTTCATGAAATCCAACCTGATTATCTTGACCTAGAATATACGAAACCTTAAAATTTTCATAATGTAATTTGTCGGACACCACCTGATTTATTATGGAATCCAAGCTATCACCAATAAAACTTACGAAGAGGCACTGTTTTATGAAGGGGCTTCTAGAAGGATTCACATAGTGATTAGAAAAAAAACACTTGTTTTTAAGAGACCTTTTGAATAGGGACTTCATTTCTAGTTTACATAAAGCTTCTTCATCCTTACTAAAATTAATTGTATAAAAATAAAGTTTTAATGAATCTTTATTATATAATTTTAAGCCTTTAAATTTGGGAAAATACGTTTTATCTTTTATATTAGCCATATAGGACATTGTCATAAAGTTACACCTCATTTAAAATTTAAGAGAAAATAATTATAATTATTTTCAATAGATATCAAAATAAAATACTAATTTAAATTATAATATATCAAAAGCATATTAATTATAATTTTAAAATGTATAGTATAACTTTATTCCATGAAGGCTTTAAAGTCAATTAAGTACATTTTTAAAATTAGAATGATTAACCATCTATTTTATGATAGAATAAGGTTACTAATAAACAAATGATTTCTTTAAGAATCACTTGATATAAAGGAGATAAAATAATGAGAGCTATTATTTTAGCAGCAGGTATGGGAACTAGACTTAAGCCACTTACAGATAATATACCAAAATCCTTAGTTAAGGTCTGCGAGGAACCTATGGCAGAAAGACAAGTTAGGTTTCTTAAGGAAAAAGGAATTAACGATATAATTATAGTTGTAGGATATATGAAAGAAAAGTTTCAATACCTAGAAGAAAAGTATGGCGTAAAACTAATATATAATGATAAATATGATGTTTATAACAATGTTTACACTATGTATTTAGTAAGAGACTATATTAAAGATTGTTATATTACAGAAGCGGATGTATATATGGTAGAGAACTTCTTTGAACCAAAAATAGATACCTCCACTTATTTTATAGGAATGAAAGAGAATTTTGAAAAAGAGTGGATACCTAAATTTGATGATGAGGGTAATGTTAGTGGTATTGAGGTAGGACCTGGATCTGGATATATTATGTCAGGCATATCTTACTGGAGTAAAAGAGACGGAAAGATCATAAAAGATGAGCTTGAAACAGTTATTAAAGCCGGAAATTTTGATAATGTTTATTGGGATGATGTTATAGCAAAGATAATATCTAAGCTACAGGTAAAGGTACAAAAAACTAGTCTTCATTCCTGGTTTGAAATAGATAGCATAAAAGATCTTAATAAAGCCGAAACAATTATAAAAACCTTAAAAAAATAAAAGAAATATAGGAGGATTCAAATGAATAATTATACATTTAACTTTAATGGTAAGACCTACGAATTATCTCTTGATAAATTTGATTACCTATTAAACGATGAAGAAAATGAAGTTACAGGAATAGACATAGAAGATATTCTAACTCTTTTAAATGAGAGCCAAGAGGTGGACTTTGACCTAGAATATTATAGTGTTCCTTGCGAAATATGTTTAGCTGGAAAAGAAGAAAAGAAAAGGTACTTTAACTTTTTAGAATATCACTTTACTATATTCACAAAAGAAAATGAATATGTAATGAGCAACATATCTAAAGAATTTGAAGACACTTCCTTTACAGAACTTAAAGCTCTTGGAAAGATAGACAATAGCTTTATTGTAATAATAATGGTCTGTGAGAGTTGCGGAACTTATTCTATAGAAATTAATCAATGTGACATATAGGACATATATATTGTAGCTATAAAGCTAATTATAAACTATAATATAGAATGAAGTAAAAATATTTAATTAAATCGGAGGACTATATATGTCAGAAAAAGATATTGAAATGATGAAAAGGCTTATTGAAGAAAAAAGATTAAAAGGCTTAAAAAAGGGCGTAACTCAAAGAGCTGAAAAGACTACAGGAGAATACAGAAAAGCAAATAGAAGTACAAAGAAAACAGGCGGTTTATTTGACAAATAAAAACTACCAGGGCATTTCATAAATAAAGATTGCCAGGATATTTCATAAATAATAGCAGGTAATTGTTAAATTTCCTAATTATCCATTAAGTATTAACATTATTAATGGATAATTAGTATTGACAATAGGATTTTAAAGTAGTATTATAAAAATATAAACATAAGAAATATTTCTTATTATATAGCAAAATCTTTAAACAACGAAAGTAGTACCCCCAAATTAGAAGTAATAATATTGAAAGCGTGGGGAGAGTACACAAGAGAGTTAAGACTAAACTACTAAACTAAAATTTTCAGTTAAAAGTTAATCTTTTATACGTAAAAATTAGAACGAGTTTTCTTAAAATTGGAGAGTTGCTGCCTTTAGCAGTAGGTGAAGACCATTTTACCAATTATTTAAGAGATAGATAAGTATACATTTAGCTTACCCTAGCATATTTGTAAGTTATAATAGTTTTTAAACTAGGCTAACTTAGATACACCAAGGGAAATACAGTTTAAGGAGAGTACTATTGAAAGAAACATTTATTAGAAATAGAAGTTAGATTTTAATTCATTATGAATTATAATATCTAACTTCTATTTTTTTGTGGAACAAATAATTAATTAAAGTGAGAATTATCCTAAACTTCAAATAAGCTATTGATATAAGTAAGATAAACATAGTATAATGAAATCAAAAGAATATATAGGCTAGGGGTGCTTTAAAGCTGAGATTGGAATTTTTTCCTGACCCTTGTACCTGAACTGGGTAATTCCAGCGTAGGAAAGCGGATAATGTTATTAAGACACTGTTTTTCTACAGCGTCTATTTTTTTTGAAAAATTTAAAGGGGGATTAATAAATGGATTGGTTTAATTTTAAATTCAAAGCTCCAAAGGCTGGAGAGTCTTTAAAGGAAGTCTTCTCAAATCCTATGATATACTTAACTTTACTAGTAGTTTTAGCAATAGCTATAGTCTTTGTATATATAAGTAAGGTAAAGCTTACCACAAGGACTATAATTCATGTAGGAATTGCCATAGCGCTTGCTATTGTACTTAAGATGTTTAGAATAATGCAAATGCCAATGGGAGGATCAGTTACACTTGGAAGCATGATACCTATTATATTTATAGCCTATGTTTATGGCCCTAGAGTAGGTTATCTTACAGGAATGTTATTTGGAGTTATGGATTTGCTTCTAGGTGCTTATGTAGTACATCCAATGCAACTTTTACTTGATTATGTACTAGCCTTTGGTGTATTAGGTGTAGCAGGATATTTTAAGAATAATATATCTATTGGAGCACTGGTTGCTATAGCATTAAGATTTTTATGCCACATTGCATCTGGTGTAATATTCTTCGCTTCCTATGCAGGAGAACAAAATGCTTTAGTTTATTCTATATTATACAATGGAACTTATTTATTACCAGAAGCTATAATAGCTATGATAATTTTAGCTGTTCTTCCAACTAAGAGACTAAGAACTGAAATCTCAAAGGGTGCTTATTAAAAAGGTTACAAGTCTATGGACCTCTAACCTATGGATTCATGATATTATATTAGTCTTTCAGTATTACTATTATTATATAAAAGATATAAAAGATATAAAAGATATAAAAGATATAAAAGATATAAAAAAATAGCCCTCTATTGAATTCAATAGAGGGCTATTTTAAAAAATTATGATATTTTACCTAGAGATAAACCTTTTAATGCTTCTTTTATTTCAGATCTATTTTTATCCATGCTACTTTCTACTGCAGCTGTAATAGCTCCTTCAACTAGAGCAACATCTAGTATTTCTACATTAGCTTTCATAGTATCATCTAGCATTTCAATAGCCATTTCTGCATTCATAAATGCACTACCAAGGTCAAATAAAATTAAAACACCTTCATCAGAATATACTTCATTTATAGCATCTAAAATCTTATTTATATCTGATCCTATTCGGCCATCTTCAGTACCACCTGCAGCTGCTATTGGTACTTCACTTGCCATTTCATGGGCTAACTTTTTAGTACCTTCTGCAATCTCATTACTGTGAGATATTATAACTAGTCCTACCAAGTTTAGCACCTCCTTTGTAAATTACCTACTACCTGAAAAGTAAGATATATTATATTAATTTTAGCCTTTTGATTTAACAAAGTCATAGATTGTTTCAAATATAAGGGCACTAGATACAGCACCAGGATCTTTATGTCCAAGGCTTCTATCACCAAGGTAGCTTGCTCTTCCTTTTTTAGCTATGATATCCATTGTGTGATTGGCACCTTTATATGCAGCCTCTTTAACTTTAAATAAGGTATCTATTGGACTTTCATCATTAGCTAAGGATTCTCTTAATTGATTTAATGCAGGCTCAATAGCATCTACCATGGTCTTATCATCTATTTCAGCCTTTCCTCTTAATTTTACACCATCTAAAGCAGCTTGAAGCATTTCTAAAAAGTCCTTAAGATCAACCTCGGATTTACCTTGAACATTCATAGAAGCCTTCATAAAAGCAGTTCCATACAAGGGGCCAGAAGCACCTCCAACACTTGATACTAAGGCAAGGCCTGACTTTTTAAGCATATCACCTATATCATCTCCAGAATCATCTTTTATCTTAGCAACCATTGCTGTAAAGCCTTTGTGTAGATTTAATCCATGATCTCCATCTCCAATAGTAGCATCTAATTCTGTTAGATATTCTTTGTTTTTAGTCATAACTTCACTTAATTTAATTAATAATTCTTTGATTTCAATACCTTTTAAGCTCAAGGATATCGCCTCTTTTCTATATAAATTATTAAAGGTTTTAACCTAATTGTGTAGAATTCTTCCATACTCTTAGGTGGTGGTAGTTCACTAAACCGTATTTTAATTTAAGGCTTAAAGTAGCTTTAAGTAACTAAATAACCTTAAAAGCTGGAGTATCTGAAGGTGCATCTAAAAGTTCTTTTAATTCTTCGTCTAGCTTTAATAGTGTTATAGAAAAACCAGCCATTTCTAGAGAAGTCATATATTCACCAACAAAAGTTTTATGAACAACTATCCCTTTTTCTTTTAATATTTCACTTACCTTTTTGTTTACTATATAGAGTTCCATATGAGGAGTTGCAGCAAGTCCGTTTATCATAACTGCTACCTCATCTTTAGAATTTAAGCTCATATCTTTTAATATTTTATCCATTAAATGTGTGGTTATTTCATCCGCAGTGCTTATCTTTTCTCTATGAGTACCTGGTTCACCGTGGATTCCCATACCAATTTCTACCTCATCTTCAGCTAATGTAAAGTTAGGCTTTCCAGCTGCTGGTACTATGCAAGAACTTAAGGACATACCCATACTTCTTACATTTTGCACTACCTTTTTAGCAGTCTTTTGAACTTCTTCTAAGGATGCACCAGTTTCAGCCTTAGCTCCTGCTATTTTGTGAACAAATACTGTTCCGGCGATACCACGTCTTCCAGCAGTATAGGTACTATTTTCTACAGCTACATCATCATCTACAACCACGGTTTCAACTTTTATATCTTCCATATCTGCAAGTTCTTTTGCCATTTCAAAGTTCATAATATCTCCAGTGTAATTTTTAATTACAAGAAGGGTACCCTTACCACCATCAACAGCCTTTATAGCTTCAAATATCTGATCAGGTGTTGGAGATGTGAATACAGATCCAGCTACAGCAGCATTTAGCATGCCTTTTCCTACATATCCACCATGCGCAGGTTCATGACCACTGCCACCGCCACTAACTAGGGCTACCTTTCCTTTTATAGGAGAATCATTTCTTATAAGTACGTTTGCATTATCTAACTTCTTTAGGTATTCAGGGTGAGCTGCCACCATTCCTTGAAGCATATCATCTACAACTAAATTAGGATCATTTATTAATTTTTTCATTAAAAACTACCTCCTTATTGTTATTATGCCTAAAATGTTAAATAACATAACTTTGAATATATAAACATTGTTATATACATGATATAACAAAAGTCTTAACTTAAAAAGATTTTAATATGGATAACCTTAAAGTTAATTATTTGTTAATAATAAAGGGCTTAAGTACCTTCTACCCTATGTAAGATATACTTTTGAAATATGTAGTAAACAGTGGTAAATAAGAAATTAATCCTCGCTATTAAGATATCCTTCTAATTCAAAAATATCATCAATTTTCTCATTGAAATATTGTGCTATTTTAAAGGCTAATTTTAATGATGGATTAAAGGTTCCTCTTTCTATTTCTAAAATAGTTCCTCTAGAAACCCCTATACATGTAGCTAATTGCTCTTGTGTTATATTTTTTTCTGTCCTTAGTACTTTAATTTTGGTGTTAAATGTCTTAGATTTACTCAAAAAATAAAGCACCCCCTCACTAACTTATTCATATAATTATATCACTATATTTAAAATAAGGTATCTGAAAAATAACAATATAAAAGGAAAGTTCATTTTTAAAGCTCTGTTTTAAAATATATATGGAATAAAAAAGGCTCTTATCATTAATTAATGATAAGAGCCTAGGTAAATTATTATACTAAAATAACTATTTAGCCTTTGGTTCAAAGGTTAATCTTAAAGTATCACCTATTATATTAAAGCTTAATACTGTAAATAGTATTAAAAGACCAGGAAAGATTGCAAGAGCTGGTTGGTCTATCATATAAGATTGAGCACTTTGAAGCATACTACCCCAAGAAGAATTAGGTTGCTGAACTCCAAGACCTAAAAAGCTTAGAGAAGATTCCATAAGGATAGAGTTTGCTATATTTATAGAAGAAGCAACTATTATACTTGGGAAAACATTTGGTATTATATGCTTAAATATTATTCTAGATGGTTTTATACCTTGAGCCTTAGCATATAATACATACTCTCTTTCTTTTATAGATAAAGTTTCACTTCGTATTATACGAGCTATTCCCATCCAACTAAATAGAGCTATAATAATTATTATGTTTTTAACACCAGGTTTAAAATATACATTTAGGGTAAGAATCAAAAAGAAACTTGGTATAGACATTAAAATATCTATAAGTCGCATTATAAGAGTATCTACAATGCTACCAGCATATCCGCTTATGGTTCCAACTATAGTTCCTATAGTGCTAGATATAATCATGGACAAAAACCCTACAAAAAGGGACAGTCTACCACCATATAAAGCTCTTGTAAAATAGTCTCTCCCCATATCATCTGTACCAAAAAGATGCTGGAAGCTAGGACCTTGAAGTTTATTATTTACATCAATAGCGTTAGGATCATAGGGGGATAAAAATGCTAATATACAAATTATAAGAAGTACTATAAGTATACCTATAGCAGCTAAAGATAATTTGCTTTTTTTGAAATCCTTTTTTACCATTTGAAAAAAACTATCACCCATATTAATTCACCGCCTTTATTCTAGGATCTACTACCCCGTATAATATGTCGGCTATAAGGTTTCCCAAAATAAGCATTAAAGCTGATATCATGGTTATAGCCATTATTAGAGGATAGTCAAAGCTAAATATAGCATTTATCCCTAGTCTACCCATACCTGGCCAGCCGAAAATTGTTTCTGTAATAAAGGCACCTGCAATAAGGTTAGGTAAGGACATTCCTATAATAGTTATTATAGGTAAAAGAGTATTTTTTAAAATATGGGTACCAAAAACTTTTCTAGAGCTGACACCTTTCCCAATAGCAGTTCTTACATAGTCTTCTTTCATTTCAGTTATTGCCTTACTTCTTATATATCTTGTTATAACTGCAAAGTTTTGAAAGCTTAAAACTGTAGCGGGCATTATAGTATGTTTAATTACATCTAAAGTAGAATTTATCCCTATGGTATGCATACCAACACTAGGTAGTAGCCTAAGCTTTTGTGAGAATATAACTATAAGTATCATGGCAAACCAAAAGGAAGGGATAGAAATACCTATGTAACTAATTATAGATATAATATTATCTATCCACTTATTTTTATTATAAGCAGCAATTAAGCCGAAAATTATTCCAAAGATTATAGCTGTTATTAAAGAGGTACCCATAAGAAGTAAGGTTGCGGGTATCCTTTCTTTTATTTGATGAGATACAGGCCTATAGTTTATAAGAGAGTATCCAAAGTCACCTTTTAAAACATTTTTTAACCAGGCTACATATTGCATAGGAACAGGCTTATCAAGACCTAAATTTTCTCTTACCCTCTCCACATCTTCTGCACTCATATTCGGGGTAACATAGGATCTAACAGGATCCCCTGGAGCCATTTTAATAAGAAGAAAGGATAATATGGATATAAATATTAACATTGGAATAGCTTGAAGTGTTCTTTTAAATATATAACGTGCCAATTTTTTCACCTCCGAGGTTTAAAATTTAACATAAGATATCTCAAAAAGTCGACTAGAATATTAAGTTTTTTTAAGATATCTAAAGAAAATAAAAGGGAAGCCACTATGGTTTCCCTATAATATATACACTAAATTAATTATTTTTCATAAAGTTTAGATAAGTCTCTAAACATAAATATTGGAGCTGGCTCAGCTTCTTCTACTCCACCAAATTTATTATCAATAGCTACTATGGATTTAGGGAATACAATTGGATATAAAGACATATCATCAGCAATGGTCTTTTGAATCTCTTTATATATTTCACCTCTCTTAGTATCATCGGTTTCAACTGCACCTTTTTCCCATAGTATATCAAGATCTTTATTACTGTAATTCATAAAGTTATTAGGGTTTTCGGTTAGAAATAGGGGCTTATAGCCATCTGGGTCAACACCCATTACAAAACCATTGAATCCTAAATCAAAGTCCTTATTATTCTTAGCATCTACCAGCTTTTGTATAAAGGCATTTCTCTCCATACCCATAAGCTCTACATTTATTCCAACATCTTTAAGACGTTGTTGAACTATTAAAGATTGAGCTTCTTGTTCTTTACTTCCATTAGTATAAGCTAATTTTAAATCTAAGGAAGTGATTCCTGCCTTGCTTAAAAGCTCTTTAGATTTTTCTATGTTAAAATCATACTTTTCTATATTGTCATTATCATGATACAAGGTACCTGGGGTAAATACAGTATTAGCTTTGTCACCATATTCTGTAGAAGTATAGGCACCCTTTATCAATTCTTCTTTATCTAAGGCATAAGCAATAGCTTGTCTTACTTCTTTTATCTTTAAGGCCTCATTATTTTGATTTATAACCATATTATTTAACATATCTTCACTAAAGGTTATTACATTAAGCTTATCTTTAAACTTGTCTACATCTTTAGCGGATATGTATTTAGCAGATATTTCGCCTGTAGTTAAAGCTGAATTTGCAGCATTAGCATCAGGTATTATTCTATAAACAACAGTTTCAAGATGAGGTTTTCCCCTAAAATAATCTTCATTTCTAACTAAAGTTACACTTTCTCCTTTAGTAGATTCCTTATACTTATAAGGACCAGACCCTATAGGGTTATCATTTTTTGTGCTCTTAGCTATATTTTCTTCACCCTCGAATATGTGTTTAGGGATTGGTGTAAGTCTAGCTATAGAGGACTTAAAAGTTGCAGTGACTTCTGGTAGCTTAAACTCTACTGTGGTATCATCAATCTTTTTATACTCAATAGGTTTATCATCAACAACTAAATAATCTCTAAGTAAACTATTTTCATTTTTATCTAATATCTTATCTAGGGTAAATATCATATCATCTGAAGTTAAGGGCTTTCCATCATGCCACTTAAGATCTTTTTTAAGCTTTAATGTATATGTTAAAAAGTCACTTGAACTTTCAAAGCTTTCTGCAAGATAAAAGTCAGTTTTATCGCCATTCATTACAAATAAAGGAGAAAACAGTGCATTGTTAATTGTCATAGTAACTCTATCATTCCCATATAACGGGTTTAAGACATTTGGATCACCACCAGCTTGGAATATAATAGTTCCACCATCTTTTATGGTTTTATCCACTGGAGTGTTTAGAGCACCATCTTTTTTAGTACCACAAGCAGTAGCTAGAATCATTGAAGCTGCCATTATAACTGCAAGCATTTTTTTTGCTTTCATGAAAAAACCTCCTAATAAATAATTATAAGTTATTTAAAATTTATTTTGTATTTCCATAGAGATTATAACATCCTACATTCATAACACTCCAATAGATAATGTAAATCCCTCATAACTTATCTATTGGATAAGCAAATAGAAGGATAGAAGAACTTTTAAAAAGAAATATTAAAGTTTTTAAAAATATATAGTAAAAATAAGGGTAACTTTTTATGTAACGGCATACTTAATGTATGAAAGGAGTTGATTAATATGGCAGTAACAAAAAACTTAGTTAAAGACGCTATAGTAATGAAGTATGGAACAGGGGTTATGGACGAGAAGGGTAAAGAGGTTATAAAGAGCTATAAACTATCTAGCATAAAAGACGGAGCTACAGAAGAGGAAATATTAGACCTATCAAAAGACTTTAATAAAGTTCTAAACAAACCTATACATGGTTTATTTAGAGAATACCAAGAAAATATCAAAGAATCTTAATAAATAGTAACCTTGGTTTTAGATAGTAGTTTAAATATATCTAAAACTTAGAACTTCAATGTAGTGGAGCATGGCGGACAAGCAGTGTAAAAGAAAAATTAAAAATCTTTAGAAAAGGGGTGTAAATATGGATAACAATAAAATAGTTACAATGACTTTTATAAATAAATCAGGAACTAAGGTAAATTTAAGGGTGGAATATGTAAAACAAGATTTATCTAAGGATGATATAGTAACATTAATGGATAGCATTATATCTAAGGGTGTAATAACATCTAAGGGTGGACCATTAATGTTTAAAGACTCAGCTGAAGTTGTAGAAAAGGAATCTTCAAAGATAGAATTAAGATAAAGTTAAAAGGGAAAAAGGCTGCCGAAATGGTAGCCTTTTTCTATTTTGTAAGATAGTCATTAAAGAACAAAGGCTGTATAATAAAGTTATAGTTAAAAGGTGAAAGGACAGTGTATATGGAAAGAGGTAGGGGTGTTAGTAATATAGGCATATTAGCTCATGTTGATGCAGGTAAAACTACTTTAACAGAGCATATTTTATATAAAAGTGGAGTTATAAGAAGTCTTGGAAGTGTGGATACAGGCACTGCTCATACGGATAGTTTAGAGGTGGAACAAGAAAGGGGTATTTCTGTTAAGTCTTCTGAAGCAAATCTTTTATGGAAGGGTAAAGAGATAAATATAATAGATACCCCAGGTCATGTGGACTTTTCAGGAGAAGTTGAGAGGACTCTTAGCATATTAGATGCGGCAGTTATTGTTATTTCAGCAGTGGAAGGAGTTCAACCTCAGACAGAAGTTTATTTTAAGGCACTAAAGACTATTGGTATTCCTACTATAATATTTATAAATAAAATTGATAGGGTGGGAGCTAATATAAAAAGAGTTTTAGAAGATATAAGTAGTCTTTTGACAGACTCTTTTATATCAATAGAAGACATTAGTAAAGAAGGTACGGTAAGTCCAAAGGTACAACTATTATTTAAGGAAAATAATGTAGATAGTAATAAAGAAGTTAATATAAATGAGAATGCAAAAAACAAGATAAATACTAATGAAAAAGGTGAATATGAAGATAAACTATTAGAAGCATTAGTTGACACGGATGAATTATTATTAAATAAATATTTAGAAGGGGAAGATATTAGCTTTGAACTTATAAAGGAAAGCCTTATTAATTTAACTAATAATTGTAGCATTTATCCTCTTTTATATGGATCTGCAATAAAAGATATAGGAGTTAGTGAACTTTTAGATTTCTTAGCTGAAATTATTCCTATTAAGAATGATTTTAATGATGAAGAACTTTCTGCTATAGTATTTAAAATAAAAAGGCATAAGACTCTTGGAAAGCTTGCCTACATAAGATTATACAGTGGGGAAATTAAAAGTCGAGATTTAGTGTATAACTATACTAAGTCTATAGAAGAAAAGGTAACACAAATTAAAAAACTTAAAGGTCAAAAGGAAATAGATTACGGATATGTTTCCTCGGGAGAGATAGCTTGCGTTTCTGGTTTATCAAATGCTAGTATAGGAGATATTTTAGGTGATCCTAAAAAGGTTCCTAAAGTTTTAAGTATAGCAAAACCTATTTTAACACTTCAAGCATTTCCAAAGAAAAAGGAAGATTATATAAGGCTAGTTGAAGCCTTTAATGAACTTGAAGAAGAGGATCCACTTCTTAATGTACAGTGGCTAAAAGAAGAAAATGAGCTTCATATTCAAATAATGGGTATGATTCAACTAGAGATTTTAGAAAACATATTGAAAAACAGATTTGATATAGAAATCTCTTTTGGAAAGCCTTCTATAATATATAAAGAAACACCCCTAGGAAATTCTGTAGGATTTGAAGCTTATACAATGCCAAAACCTTGCTGGGCTGTAGTTAAATTCTTTATAGAACCTTTAGAAAGGGGTTCAGGACTAGTTTATGAATCACAGGTTAGAATGGATGCTATAAGGCTTAGATATCAAAGAGAAATAGAGTACCAATTACCAATAGCTTTAAGTCAAGGTCTTTATGGCTGGGAGGTTACAGACCTTAAGGTAACATTGCTTACAGGTGAGGATCATGTGATGCATAGTAATCCTGGTGATTTTATTATAGCCACCACTATAGGGATAATGAATGGATTAAACAATATAGGAACTACCTTATTAGAACCTATAATTAAGTTTAGAATTTCTGTACCAGAAGACATTGGAGGAAAGGTTTTAGGAGACATTATAAATATGAGAGGAACCTTTGAAGCCCCAATGATCTCTAATGGAAACTTTACTGTACAGGGAGAAATGCCAGCATCAACTTCTTTAGATTACTCAGTAAGGCTTGGAATAATATCTAGTGGTAAAGGTGTAATAAGCACTGAACTTTCAAGCTACAAGCCTGTACAACTAGAGCTTGGGGAAAAGAGAGAACGAATAGGGGTAGACCCCTTAGACCGATCTAAATTTATATTATATTCAAGAAACGCTATAAGGTAATACGATATTAAATAAAAGAGAAACTGTAGTATATGTATATATTCTATAGTTTCTCTTTTATTAGTTACAAAGCAGATTGCACATCTAATTACAAAGCAAATTTTGTATTTTAGTTACAAAGCAAATATTTTATTTTGGTTACAAAGCAAATTTTACAATCTAATCACAAAGCAAATATTTTGTTGAAATTCATTTAAAGGCAAATAAAGGTACGTAAAGCTTATGTAAAGCTTAAATTAAATAGTCTTTGCAGAAGCTTTTATTAAATTAAGCTCCCCTTGGTTTTTAACAGCATCTAAGTACTCATTACCATCTTCAAGATTAAACTTATAAACTTCCAGCTGTGTAGCTTTATTTTCAGGTGACATAATTACATAGTCACTGCTATTCACCGAAAGATACTCTTTAACAATGTAATTTATAAGCTCCCCCCTTTCATTTTTAAAGGCATAGGACTTTTTTTTCATATAAGTAGACCTCCTATATTTAATTTAGTAGTTAAGTTAAGCTTTACGATTAATATTATGTGCAATAAGAGGAAAAATTATTACTAATAATTAATTAATTTATTAATTTCTTTTACACTGGGTAATAAAAGGAGATAAATTTAAGATAGGTTGTTGCGGCGGTAGGGGTTAGCTGATCAAGGGGAATCACTTTTAAGTGAACTTTAAAAGATTGAATAGAATAAACTGAAGGATTTGGGAGCCAAAGAAAACAATTTAAATACATCCTAAAATTAGATATAATGTTTTTTAATAAAATATGAAACAGTAATATGGATATTAATAAAATGCATGGGTCTAGTTGCTTGACAAATGTTATGATGGTATAGAGATTAAGGATTATGATCCTAAAGGAGGGCGATGAGTATGGGAGAGTGTATTATTAAAATAGAGAATTTAAGTAAGAAGTTTGGTAAAAAAATAATTTTAAATAATGTTAATATCCAATTTAAGCAAGGTGAAAGTGTGGCTATTTTAGGCAATAATGGAATGGGGAAAAGCACCTTCCTTCGTATGATATGCGGACTTACCAGCATAAGTAGTGGAAGGATAATTGTTAATAGGAATATAAAGTTTAATTACATCCCAGAAAATTATTCTAAACTTAATTTAACCGTAGAAGAATATATGAAGTCCATGGGAGAATTAGATAAGATAAGCAAAGAGTTTTATAGTGAAAAGATTAAAGAGCTTTACAAGGAGTTTTATTTAGAAAGTATGAAGGATGTTCCTATGAAGCATTTATCTAAGGGAACCTTACAAAAAGTAGCTGTAATACAAGCATTAATTACCAAACCTGATGTACTATTATTAGATGAGCCATTATCAGGACAGGATATTAATTCTCAAAGGAATTTTACTCGCATTGTTAAAAAATTAATATCAGAAGGAGTTACTGTTATTATGTCTTGCCACGAAATGATTTTAGTAGAAGAATTATCTAGTAGAATACTTCAAATTGAGAATCAAAAAATAGTTGAAGTCCAAAAGCCTAAATTAGAAAAGTTTATGTATAATTTAATGATTTTTGATAAAAAAGAAAGAAGCAATATTGAATTTAAATCAGAACTTAAAGGTATTGGAGAATATTGTGAAGAGAACGAATTATTAAAATTAAATGTAAGAGAAAACAAGGCTAATGAGATACTTTTAAAGATGCTACAAGATGGATATGTATTAAAATACTTTAAGTAGTGAAAGGAGATATTATGTTGATAGCTTTATTTAAGTATAATTATAAGATTTATATAAAATGCAATAAATTTTTAATTCCGCTTTTGATCTTTTGTATATTTCAATTAATTTTTTATGGTACAGATTCTGTAGATTTTACATCAAGTATAATAATATGTGCTAATGTAGTATTTTTTATGATGACTTGGATAGGATTTAGTTATTGTGAAACGCAGGATTTTCTTACAGAACAAATTGTATTTCTTAAGGTAAATAATAATAAATTATATTGGATTTCCAAAATACTTTTTATGTGGATGGTAGGAATCATAGTATCTTTAATCGCTATAACTTGGCCATTAGCCGTTAATTTATTGAATAATAGAAATAGAAGTTTATTTAATAATGGCATTACTTTAAATAATGTTTTATTAGGTTTTTTTATTTATATATTAGTAACATTTATGGGTGTAATACTAGGAATGACTTTTCAGACAAAAATTACTGGAAATAGGAATAGAGGAGTAATGCTTATGTTTTTAATTGCATTGTTATCTGCTCTTAAAGGACCTTTAATAAAAGAGTTCCCTATTGCAAAAGCAATTACATGGCTTTTACCTCCCGTATATGATGTAATTACTTCATGTATGCTACCTCAGAAATTCTCCTTAAGTGTACTTTCAATTCCTGTGATTTATAGTGTCTGTTATATTTTAATACAAATTTTTATTTATATTAAATTAATGAAAAAACTATTATTTTAGTTTTTATTATAACACTCTGATTACATATATGTTCATTTGTGATTATATATATTTACCTTAAATGATACTATTTTTAAAATATAATGAAAGGCTTCTATACTTATACAATACAAAATAAGCCACAAAAACAATAGGACTCTTTTTATATTCACCTTATAATTTATATGTATTCCAATTGCTTATATAGTTCTTTGTACTAGTTATGCCTACTAAAATTATAATATAACAATATAAAAAAACTACCTTATCTAAGAAACGAGAAATAGTTTACTAAGTTTCTCCTTGTAAATAAGGTAGTTTGGTAAAGTTAAGGTCATGAATAGGTAAATGATTTTATATATATTAAGCTATTAATTTTTAGATATATAATATTTATTTTTATGAAGCGGTGTTTTTAGATAGGTCTGGAAATATTTTTAAGATTTCATCTGTAATCTTTTTGCTTCCGTATTTAAGTACATCTGTTGTTGGAATATGGAATTTCTTTTCACAATCTTTTATGGCCTTATCTATCTCTAGCTTGGACATATTTTCGTGGTTTATAGTAATCCCTATAACAGGTTTTTTAGCGATGTATTCTATAAGTTTGATTTCACTTTCTAAGGATGGAACCTTTAGTAGTGGGAAGTCTGCACGAATTTTTCTTTTTGGGGCATATTGAACTATGAAGGCATCTGGCATGGCTCCTTTTATAATTCCATAACTAGATAAATAAGCTGGGTGACTTAGAGAGCTTTGTCCTTCTATTAATATAACATCAGGATCCTCATTTTCAAAGGCAGCTACTACTGCTGATTCAATTTCTCCTGCTACGTATTGAGAGTTTATAACATCTATAGGTACGCCATATTTAGCACCTTGAAGTACTCCTGTTTGGCCTGTTGCTACAAAAACTGCATTTATATTATTACTTTTTAACTCTTGTAAAACTTCCATACAAGTTGTTCTTTTACCTATGGCACAATCAAGACCGAAGACTGCTACTACAGGCACTTCAACAGTATCAATTTTGCCTGTGAATAATTTTAGCTCAGTTAGCGACTTAGGTTTTCTTATGTCATAAATTTCAACATTATACTTTTTTGCATTTTCCGTTAGTTCGTTATTATCTTTTAGAAATACTGGAAGACCATTTACAATATCCATTCCATATTTCATAGCTTCTTTTGTGGCTTCTATAAGGTCTAGAGGTAAATATGCCTCAGTTAGTGCAAGTCCTATAATAAAACACTTAGGTTTAACATTTAAGGATTGTAGTGCTTCTTTAGTATTTTTAAATACAGGTATGTTATTTTTAGTACCATCTAAATGCTCTCCAGAATCCATGCCAGCTTTTGTGCTGTCTATAATTCCTAGTATTTCATATTTTTCTGAATATCGTACAAGACCATTTGCAATTTTACCATCTGATTCTCCAAAGAGACCTTCACAATAAACTAGTGCATTAATTCTCATAATATCTACTCCTTTTTGTATAAATTTAGTAAGATTAAAATGTATTTTTGTTTGTATTGTCAATATAAGTAATAAAAAGTGTATAAAAAAAACACTATAGACTGCATAAAACAATGTACCTAATACTGGCAAAGTAGTATAAGGATAATAGTTTACAGTTTATGGTGATTTAAACGCGTTAGGGATATAATCTTGTTGGGTGGATTATTGCCTTTAAATATATAACTGTCTAAAAATAGTGAATATAAAATCCAATATTTTTTATTAAATGTATTTGATGTATATACATTATACCACACAAAACATGAAAAAGATAAAAAAAACACAGAATTCACAAAAACTTCAAAATAAATATAAAATATTAACATTGTTCTATAAAAATATATAAATAAATTAAAAACACTATAAAATATTGTAAAATTATTATATTACAATATGAGCGAATATTGCAATATAATTTAAAATTAAGAATTTTGTGATATAATTAAGTTATTACCAAAGAATAATTATTATTTTAGGAGGTGTGGGTTTTGATTCAAGAGTACCCATGTATAGAAGTAAATTTAGATAAGATAGCACATAACACAAGAGAAATTATTAAGGTTTGTAAGAAAGAAGACATCGAGACTGTAATAGTTACAAAGGTATTTTGTGCTGAAAAGTCTATAGTAAAAACAATAATTGATGAAGGAATTAAAACCATAGGAGATTCTAGAATAAAAAACCTTATAAATGTTAAAGAATTTAATTGCAAAAAAATGCTTTTAAGAATACCTATGATAAGTGAAGCTTTAAATGTGGTTAAATACTCTGATGTAAGTTTAAATTCAGAGTTAGAAGTTATGAAGTCATTATCAAAAGCAGCCCAAAAGTTAGGAAAGGTACATGAAGTAATACTCATGATTGACCTTGGAGATTTAAGAGAAGGAGTACTTCCAAAGGATGTTATATATACAACGGAAGAAATATTAAAACTTTCTAATATTAAATTTGCAGGTATAGGAACTAACCTTACTTGTTATGGTGGTATAATTCCAGACAAAAATAATTTAGGTAAACTTGTAGAAATAAAGGATCTTATAGAAGAACAGTTAAAAATAGAGGTACCTATTGTTTCAGGAGGAAATTCTAGTAGCTTATATATGGTGTTAAATGATTCTATACCTAAGGGGATAAATCAATTAAGAATAGGTGAAGCAGTGGTTTTAGGTACAGAAGCTGCATTTGAAAAGGATATAAAAAACTTTTATAATCATGCTTTTATATTAAAAGGTGAGATAATAGAATTAAAGGAAAAGACTTCTCTACCTAAAGGAAGGGTAGGGGTAGATGCCTTCGGAGATACGCCAAGCTTTGAAGATAAGGGAGTTATGACTAGGGCTATAATAGCTTTAGGAAAACAAGACATATGTCTAGAAGGATTATATGTAAGAGATGAAGATATTGATATTTTAGGTGCTAGTAGTGACCATCTATTATTAGATCTAACAAACTGCAAAAAAGATTATAAGGTAGGAGATATTGTAGAATTTAATATGGACTACCCCTGTTTACTAGCTACAATGACATCACCTTATGTAAGAAAGTACTTTTTGAAATAAATGTACAACCTTTTAAATAATTAAATAATTTATAGGTAAGTTAGATTCATAAAAGGTTATTAAATATTTTATCTAAAGTTTGCAGATACTAAAGGTAAATATATTTAAGGAGGATTAAAATATGTCTATGACAGGAATAGTAAAATGGTTTGATGCTGAAAAGGGGTATGGATTTATATCTGGAAACGATGGAAAAGATTTATTTTTGCATCATTCTAAGGTCAAAGATCAATCTAACAGCAAAAATATTCATGAAGGTCAAGAAGTTGCTTTTGATGTAGCGGAAGGTGAAAAAGGACCACAGGCTATAAATGTAGAGATAGTAGTAAAATAAGGAAAGTTCTTGGCTTTAGGTGAAGTTTTAAACTTAAGCTGAAAATAGAAATTATATAGGGCGAGAGGTGTAAAAGGAAGGGCACGGATTCATATTATATGAGTCTGTGCTTTTTTTTGTATTTAGGAGAAATATAATTTAGTTTAGTTTAATGATAAAAATTGATATAATAGTATTATAATCTATCTAAAAGAAGCGAATTTTTAAAAGTTAAATGAAGAGGTGAAATATGACTAATGATGAAATATATAAACGTCTAATGGTAATGGCTACTGTTAAGGCTGGAAAGAGTTTTATTAAAACTTGTGATATAAGTAAGGGTGAGCTAAGTAAGCTTTGCAAGAAACATGATATATTTATTGTAGACAAAGCTACTAAAGAGGATATGATTGACAGGTTCGTAGCAGAAACATTAGGTGTTAAGCTTAGAAAAAAAGCAATAAATAAATATAATACTAAATAGCATTTATTAAAAGACCTCCATAATATATGGATGAATATTAATAAGCCATGATAAAT
Source organism: Clostridium algidicarnis (assembly GCF_000703125.1). Lineage (NCBI taxonomy): Bacteria > Bacillati > Bacillota > Clostridia > Eubacteriales > Clostridiaceae > Clostridium > Clostridium algidicarnis. Next base: position 1,243,995 of record NZ_JNLN01000001.1, read on the forward strand.
TTTAAGATTTTATCATGGCTTATTATTTTATCTTATTTTATTTTTTATGAAAAGTTTCACTAACGTAATAAATATTGATTATTCTATAACAATATCTTCAAATCTTACCATTCCTAGAGGGTTAAGTCTTGCACCTAATACACCAGGATTAGTAGCTATGGCTATTTGGGGATGATACAAGAAGATCCATGGACTGTCATTAATAATCTGATTTTGAATATCCTCATATACCTTAGTTTTTTTAACTGGGTTTATTATTTCTTTAGCCTTTCTCATCATAGCTAATACATCTTTATTTTCATATCCTGTAAAGTCTGTATAATTACTTGGGTTAAAGTTAGGCAAAAGAAAATTATCAGGGTCCCCAGTATCAGCTATCCACCTACTTATGAATATATCAGAGTTGGGTATAGATTCAAAATATTTATCATTTGGAACTGCTGTTATTATACACTCGATGCCAACCTTTTTTAGGTCTTCAATGAGGTACTTAGCTATTTTATTAAAGACAGTATCACTGCTACCTTCTCTTATAAGCAATTTAAGCCTGATTTTTGATGAGAGTCCTTTTTTAGATATTAGGCTTTTCACCATTTCAGGATTGTAATTGAAAGAGGGTAAATATTTATTGTCTATTATATTAGGAGGAATTGGGCCTTTTGATTCTGTAGCCATACCACCTAAAATTTCAGTTATAATTCTTTTTCTATCAATGGCATGATTTAATACTCTTCTAATTTCTGCATCTTTAACAAGGGGTGAGTTACTCTTTAAATTAAAGCCTGCATAATAAGTTCCCATAACATCCTTCATTTTAATTGATGTGGATTCTGAATGTTTTAAGCTTTCCATAAGGGTCTTATTATCCACTGTAATGAAGCTATAATCCTTATTTAAAAATTTCTCTGATGCATTTAAAGGATTAAATTCAATGTGGATTTTGTCTGAATAAGGTGCCCCACCAAAATAATCTTTAAAGGCAGTAAGGGTACAGCCATCAGCCTTTATTTCATCTAAAACAAAGGGACCACAACCTACAATTTTACCCTTTTCCATCTCTTCTTTTTCTATAATAGAACAACAGTATTGACCAAGGTTTAATAAAAAACCTGTATATGGTACTGCAAGTCTTAAAGACAGTCTATATTTATCTAATATTTTTATTCCAGTAACCTCTTTAGCATGTCCTTTTAAATATTCATCAGCACCCTCTATACTTTCAAGGAACCAACTATTTGGGGACTTTAATAATGGACTTAGGATTCTCTCATAGGAATATTTAACATCAGTTGCAGTAATTTCTCTTCCATTATGAAATTTTGCTCCCTTTCTTAAATTAAAAACCCAGGTTAGATGATCCTCTTCCACATACCAACTTTTAGCTAGACCAGGAGAAATTTCGCCTGAAGAGCCAAAGGTTAGTAGCGAAGCATGAGCATTCACAATTACTTGTCCACTTTCTTGATCAATAGCAAGAGCTGGATCAAATCCAAGTGGCGCACTGTTAAGACAAGTCTTTAAAGTAGAAATCTCCTTAGCATTTGAATCAACTTCTTGAAGCAACTTATCTGATATGTATTTTAGATCCTCTGAAACCTCTGATAAAATAGTGAGTGAGGTTTTAGTATATTGAGTATTTAAAGTAGCCGATTCTACAACAGATAATAGTTTTTCGGAAATATGACTCATATTCTCTGCAGAACTTATAACGTTTTCTAAGTTTTCAGTTTGACTTACTAGAGCAAGGTTTATTTCTCCTGTTACATCTGTGCTAGTTTGTACTGCTTTTATAATGTTTTGAAAAACTGTCATAGTATTGTTAGCTATTTCAGTTCCCTCTTTTACCTTTAGGCTTGTTTTGTTCATAGCCTCAATTGTATGGGTAATACTAGCATTTATTTCATTTATAGTTTTTGAAATAAAACCAGCAGATTCAACACTTCTTTCAGCAAGTTTTTTAACTTCTGTTGCAACTACAGTGAACCCTCTACCAGCTTCACCAGCTCTTGCAGCTTCAATAGATGCATTTAAAGAAAGCAAGTTTGTGTGATTAGCTATGTCTTTAATGACATCTAACATATCATTAATATGTGCAGACTTTGAATTAAGATCCATAACAACTGTTTTCGCATCTTCAACAGAAGACTCTATTTCATTCATGGCTTTAATAGAATCACCTACAGCCTTCCTTCCTTCCTTTGCTATGCCCATAGTTTGATGTGCTATTTGCTTTGAATTATCTGTACTAGCTAAAACTTCTTCTGCTAAAGCGGAATAATTAGTGATTTCATTTACTAATTTATCAATAGAACTCATTTGTACTTCTACATATTTATTAATATCTGTTGTAATTTCAATTAAGTTTTCTGTAGCAAAACCGGTTTCATCAATTTTATTACTTAGTTTATTTACGATACATTTTTGATTGTGTTTTAAAATAGCAATTTTGTTTTGAGATGATATGTTTTGAATTTTGTAATTGATTTTAGTGTCCTCCACAGGAATATCATGAACCACTGTTCTCTTTTTTTTAAAATTTAACATTAGAAGCCTCCTAAATGTAAAGTTATGATTATAATAAATATATATACATTATTAGCCAAACTGATGAAAACGTCAACAGTAATATGATATTTATAGAAAAATAAACCATATCTATTTGTAATAGCATGTATTAGAATTAAAAAATAAATTAAAATATAACCAGAGTAGGTTTTAAATCAATAAAAGATTTAATAGGGTTGCTAGTATTAAATTATATGTAATACAATGTAATAAAGATAAATAAAGAGGAGGCTTTTAAGTGGGAGAAGATTTAAAAAAACTAAAAGTTATAAAAAGAAGAAGAAAATCTATTGTAAGATCTGACATTCCAAATTTTAAAAGTGTATATGCTAAGATATTTTATCTAGAACTAGAAAAAAGGAAGCCTTCTACGGACTTTGAAATTTCTTTAGAAGAACTTAAACATATATTGATGGTACCAAACCTTGCATATGTCTATTCCCATTTAAGACTTAGGGTATTAGATAGTATAATGAAAGAATTTAATGAAGTAAATTCACCTATTGAGTTTAGCTATGAAATTGTAAGGAAAGATGAAAAAGATATAGTTAAATTTAAAACTAAGAATAAATTAATACAAAGTAATTTTAAGTTATTTCAGGTCCTTTCATATATAGGAGAGAAATTAAATAATGAAAACATATTTTGGGCAGTAGGTGGCTCTATAGTGTTGAATCATTATGGATTAGTAGATTCACCAAATGATATAGATATAATTGTCCATAAAAAGGATGTAGAAACCTTAGATAACATATTAAAGTCTTTAGGAGATAAAAAGGGAAGAGATGAAACTAAGGTTTATTCTACCGAATATTTTTATGAATATAATATATGTGATGTGGATATTGATGTAATGTCAGGGTTTATTATAAATCACAGCAGTGGTATGTATAAATATCCTTTTGATCAGGAGTCTATAGGGGACTTTAAAGATATAAATGGGGTTAAGGTTCCTATTTCATCATTAGAAGATTGGTATGTTGCATATCAATTAATGCCAAGTAGAGAGCAAAAGGTTAAATTAATAGAGGGGTATTTAACTAAGGAAGGAATAAAAAACCCGAATTTATTAAAAAGGGCACTTCTTCAAGAACTACCAAAGCAGGTTGAAAAAAAGGTAAAGTCCATGATGAGGGTTAGTGAGAATTTATAATATGATAAGTAGATTAGAAAACAAACTATTATCTAGAGAGAGCACTATAAAAGGATTAGAAAGCAGATATTTTAAAATGTTAGAAGAATATAATAAATAAAATGTATAAGGAGAGGCTAAAATGAATAGATGTCCATGGTGTAAAGATAATGAGATTTATATTAAATATCACGATGAAGAGTGGGGTGTACCTGTACATGATGATATAAAACACTTTGAATTCTTAGTATTAGAATCAGCCCAGGCAGGTTTAAGCTGGATAACTGTGCTTAAAAAGAGAGAAGAATATAGGCGAGTTTATGATGATTTTGAACCTATAAAAGTATCACAATATGATGAAAAAAAGGTAAATGAATTAGTGCAAAATCCAGGGATAATAAGAAATAAAAAGAAAATAGAAGCATCCATAAACAATGCTAATAAGTTTATAAATATACAAAAGGAGTTTGGAAGTTTTGATAATTATATATGGAACTTTGTAGACGGATCACCCTTAATTAATAAGTGGGAAGATATATCTAAGGTTCCTGCTACATCAGAACTTTCTGATAGGATATGTAAGGACTTAAAATCTAGAGGATTTAAATTTTTAGGGTCAACGATAATCTATGCATATCTTCAGGCTATAGGTGTTATTAATGATCATATAACTAATTGCTTTAGAGATACACAAATACTATAATAAAAACCAAGGAGCACCAAGAAATACTTGGTGCTCCTTTGAGTATTTTTTTATTATAAGAGATATTATATCTCTTTTTCTATTTTTGTTCCTAAGTACTTCCATGTAAGAGATAAAGTTATAACCTCTATAGGAAGCATAATTAATGCTTTAAGTATTCTAGTTTGAGTTATTAATATAAATGCTTTATCAAATAATATAGCAAGCCAAAGGGTATTTAAGAATATATGCACAATTAACGTTATAAGTACAGATGAAACTATAAATCTTGTTATAGTTTTAGGCTTTTTATAAAGCACTAACCCATAAATTAGTCCTACTATAAATGCACTTAAAGTAAATCCTGGAAAGAAGGGTCCTTTAGGAACTAAGATGGCACCAATAAGATCCTCTACTCCTGCCATAACTCCCCCATATACGGGACCAAAGAGCATAGCACTTAAAGCTATGGGTAAAAACGCAAAACTTATCTTTATTGTAGGTAAAAGTTGTATAGATAAGAATCTAGATAGTATAAAGGTTATTGCAATAAATAATGCCATAGTAACAATTTTTTTTGATGTAGTCATTTTTGCCATTTTAATCACTGCTACTTAAAATATGGACAAATATATCCATATCAAGGTTTTTACTTTTAAGATTACATTTGCATCTTAAAAGTCATAAACTCCCGACTAGCCATCGGTACACATAACATTGGTTTTATTATTAAATTTTGTACCTTGTAGACTTAGTTAAATATATTTTGTCTAGTAGCGTACTCCTTTTTATTTATTTTAATTTAAGCTTTCATATTTTCTTAAAAGGCTTAGGTGAATAAGATCTATTCACTGGTTATATAATATTTTAAATAGGTTGTCTAGAAGAATATTATTTTATTACAAATATACAACTATTTAAATTAAATAGAAAGTAATAGTTTATTGCTTCCTATACCATTATATCAAATACACCGACAATTTACAGAAAATTCGCAAATAAAACTTATAAAAATATTAAACTTTAAATGATAATTAGATAAATTTTCCCCCATTTAATTCAGAGTATTTTAAAGGTGTTTGTAAAATTTAGTGTTTGGCATTACAAAGCTCAATGATATTGTGTTTAAATAAACTATGGAAAGATTTGAACAGTAAGTTTGTATGATATTAGAATCTTATTGCAAAAGGGTAATCACCATAAGTGATGGGAAACTAATTAAATCTAATGATGCAAATAATGAAGGAATTGATGAATTTATATCTTAGTATAATATAATAAATCAATTGACAAAATGAAGGAAGATATATAATGAATATTATGTTTTATGGTTGCATATGCAATAATAGGGAATAAGGTTAGAATCCTTAGCAGCCCCCGCTACTGTAATAGCTACGAAACTCTACTAAAGTCATTAAGATTAATTCTTGAGAAGACAAAGAGGATTAGGATGGAAGCTATAAGTCAGGAGACCTGCCATAAAATGAAAGTGTAAGATTTCGGCGGGAAATTAATGCCATAACTATGCAGCGACTACTCTGTATATGTTGAGTATGCCATGTGTTATTAAGTGCTTAAAGCCCTAGAAATGGGGCTTTTTTTATTTGTAATTTTAGATAACTATAAAGTGATTTTTAGGTTATGAATATGAGTTCCTTTTGGAAAGGTATTAGGATAGAATAAAGTTTACATGAAAAGACAAGCTTCACAAAGTAGTATATAGGGGGGATAAGAACAATGGATGAAAAGCATTACAAATTAAATGAAAAGGAGGAAAAATTATTAAAAATAATCAAAGAAGTAGAATTTGGTGAGATGAAGGTTATTGTTCAAGATGGATTACCTATTAGAGTTGAAGAACTAAAAAAGTCAATTAAGTTATAAACGAAAATATTGTACTGACCAGAAAACTGGAGGTGCCAGGGGTAAATTAATAGTTAAAAGTAACTATTAATCAAATTAAACCAACAGAAAGTAAGGGGGTATAATTGTGAAAAAGAAAAATTTAACGCTGAAGAAAATGCTTAGTGTACTACTAGTTGCATTTATGTTTTTTGGGATTTCAGCTAGTGCAATTTCTAACACATTTAAGAAGGCTAGTGATTCAAAGCCAAAGGGTTATGTAACAGTATCTATGGAAAAATTCACATTGGGTCTTGGTTATATAGTAGAACCGGTAAAGGTACCTATATATGAAAATACTAGGGTATCTGAGGTAATCACTAATTTATTAGGTGAAGGGAATTATCGTATTACGGGAGAGATAGATAAAGGGTTCTATCTAGCCTCTGTAAAGGACAAGGACAAAAGAAAGGTAAATATCCCTCAATATATATTAGATGAATGTGGAGATGTTGATGAGGATAGAACGGAAGATGACTGGCTAGGTGAGTTTGATTATACTAGTATGTCTGGGTGGATGTATTCTGTAAATAATAAGTTCCCTAACTTTGGGGCTGCTGAATATTATCCAAAAGACGGAGACGTTATTAGATGGCAGTTTACTGTTTATGGTTATGGGTCAGATATTGGTGGTGGATTTGAAGGGGACGCAACTTCTGGTTCCTTTGAAGGATCATATAAACCTATTGCTAATAAAGGTGAGCTTACTGCAAAATTAGCAGAAATCAATAGCTCAAAAGAGAAAGCTGCTATTCTTTCAAAAGCAGGTGTACAAGCAGCCTATGACAAAGCTTACAGGGTAGCTCAGGTGGTGGATTCATCACAAGAGAGCGTAGATCAGGCATTTACTACTCTTGACAATGCAGTTAATGGAACTAAACCTGGTAATCCAGAGGATCCAGAAAAATCAACTAATCCAGAAGAACCAAGTAAACCGGAAGAACCAGCTAAATCAATAGATTTAATTAAGTCAAATCCGAGCATAGAAACAGCTATAGATGAAACAGCAGCTTTAATGTATAAAAACACACCAAATCCTGTTCTTGGAACCCTTGGTGGAGAGTGGACAATGCTTTCATTAGCAAGGGCAGGATACACTGTTCCAGAAGAATATTATGAAAAATATTATATTAATGTTGCAAATGAATTAAAGGAAAAGGGAGGAGTTCTTCATAAAGTTAAGTATACTGAATACTCAAGAGTTATATTAGGACTTACAGCCATAGGGAAAGATGTAACAAATGTTGCAGGATATAACTTACTTGAAAAATTAGCGGATTTTAATTCTGTAAAGAAACAAGGAATAAATGGACCTATATTTGCATTAATTGCACTTGATACTAATAATTATGAAATACCTATAATGAAAGATGTAAAGGTTCAAACTACAAGAGATATCCTTATAGATTATATATTAGATTTGGAAATAACAGATAAAAATGGTGTAGTTGGTGGTTGGGCACTAACAGGTAAGACTCCAGATCCAGACATAACTGGAATGGCGCTACAATCTTTAGCTAAATATAAAAATGATGAAAAAGTTAAACCTTATATTGATAGGGCAGTTAAGGTTTTAGCTAATCTTCAAAATGACAAGGGTGGCTACTCAAGTTGGGGATCAGTAAATAGTGAGAGTATAGCACAGGTTATAGTAGCTTTAACTGCACTTGGTATAGATCCAAGCAAGGATACAAGATTTGTTAAAGGTGAAGGAAGTTGGGTTATTTCTGCTATTATGGACTTTTACGTTAGTGGTGGAGGATTTAAGCATGTGTTAGATCAAGAGATAAATGGCATGGCAACGGATCAAGGTATGTATGCCATAGTTGCCTATGATAGATTTGTAAATGGAAAGAATTCTCTTTATGATATGACAGATGCGAAAGAGGTTAAGAGTCTTGAAGATAAGGCAGTAATATCAGCGCCGGAGAGAATTAATGGTAATAAGGGAACAGAGTTTAAGATGCAAGTTAAACTTGGAAGCTGGCCAGAAGGAAACTTTAAATTATTAGAAAGTATAATAAATATTCCAGATAGCATTGAAATTACCGAAGTATCAATGAGTGACAGTATGAGCGGAGGACTTCCAGATTTCGGAGTAGAAGATGGCAAACTACGTACTGTATATACTAATACAGGGCTTAAAGATATATCATTTAAGCCTACGGAATTCCCTTCAGAAGTAATGACAATTACAGCAAAGTTAACTGAAGATCTTCAAAAGGATACAAAGTTATCAATTAATATTGAGGACCTTACATTAAAGGCTGGTTCAGACTCTTCTAAAACAAACAAATTTGATGTAAGTAAGTCAGAAGCAAATATAATAATTGGAGAACAATTAACAGCAAATGCAAGACAGCTTTATAAAGGGGATGGGGTAGATCTTATTCCAGGAAGCAAATCAGCTATAGCAGTAGAGTTTACTAACTTAATAGATACTCCTCATATTATGTTAAATGATAATATTACAATGCTTCATTCAAAGGAGATATCAGATAAGACAGGGATTACGACTTATGTTGCTTTAGTTGATACTACTGTAGCTTTAGATGGATTAAAGGATATAAATAGGTATGATATAAGCAGTAAAAAGAAGGCAGATACCCTTAAGTTTGGAGATTCAAATGGTGATAACACCGTAAATGCACAGGATGCTTTAAATACTTTATCAGGGTGGCTACGTAAAACTGGAACTCCAGATAATAATTCCATACTTTCTATGAATGTTACTGGAGATTCAAGAATTGATACTTATGATGTGCTTTCTATGATGGAAGCTTACGTAAATGGAATCGAATATAAGGTTATAGGAAAATAAATCTTTATTAAGAGAAAAATGGTGACAATGTTAGAGATTAGATAAACTTTTAGGCATTAACAAGTAATGTTTAGCTTACATGATAAATATAGGGCAACCCATAGGAAACTTCCTATGGGTTGCATCTAATGTTTAGGAGGGTCTTATTGTGATAGATAAAATTAAAAATATGACTAGAAAACAAAAAATAATTGGAGCATCTACAGCTGTAATAATTGTAGCTTTAATTATCTTTTTGATTTTTAAAATCTTTTGGGTAATAAAAACCCCCACACTTACTTTAGTACCACCAGCACCTATAGAGGTTTCAAATAGAGATGAAATAATTATAGATATAGTTTTATCAGACCTACCTAAAAATATATATCCAGCAGCAAGTTCAACTTTAGGATTTGATAAAAATAAGCTTGAATTTACAGGAACAAAGCTTGGAACTATGATGACTCATGGAGATGTGACAATAGATAAAAATTCTTTTGATATTCCTCTTTGGAATTGTAATGTAGAAAATGCAAATAAGGGAGGTCAGATAAATACTATGTACTTAGATATGACTGCAGGAAAGTACGCTTATTCTAATGAAGGATTTGATAAAAAGTCAAAAAATGTGGTGCTTAGATTAGGATTTAAATTGAAAGATAGTGCAGTAAAAGGTGAAGTATATAATATTACTATTCATGATGCAGTAATGGCTACTGTAAATGGAGATAAAGAAAAAACCAGTCTTGCTACAAATCAAAACACGCTAAGAGCTAAAAGCTGTAAGATAGTAGTTAAAAAATAAGTGAGGGGGGATGTTTTGTGAAAAAGAATTGGAAGAAGATAGTTATACCAGTGCTTTTAATAGCTGTGATTATAATGGGGTCTTTAACAGCATGGTCAATATATAAGCAAAAGGGCAATTCTAGAAGTGATGACATTCCAAGTGATGGGGTAGTTTCGGCCTCGGTATTTAAAAAACTTATGAAAAGTCATGATATGAAGATGTTTAGTGGAGAAGAGGATGGCATAAAGTATCAATGGCTATTTTTAGGCAATGATATAAAAAAACCAAAAGACATAAATTTATTAATGAAGTTTAATAATGATAAATTAGATTTAATAAAGGATCAAACCAAATCAGAATGGATACAGGGCTTTAGTTTTAAGGAAGAGGATTCTATTGATTATAATCCAACAATATCTATTGAACTAAATAATAAATGGGATTGCAGTGGAGCAGATATCTATAAATTTGACGAAGAGAGCAATAGCTATAAAATAATATCAGGAGCTAGCGTTGAGAATTCAGGAAATACCATGATAACCTTCATTCATTTAGATAATAAAGGAAAGTTCTACATAGTAGGTACAGGAGAATCCTTAGATACAGCTTCTAGTAAAGAAGAAAAGAAAAAAGAAGAGGAAAAGATTGGTGAATCTCCTAAGTATTTAATAGATAGTAACTCTGGAGAAGTTAATAAGTCAGGAAAATCAGGAGTAGGTACCTATACTAATAAATCTAAAGAAAAGTATAAGTCCACCGCAAAAAAAAGAGCACAAATGGCAAAGGGCTCTGATAAAAAAGATAAGTATCAAACAGATCCTATTCCAGAGGGAAAGCCAGTACCTATAGAATGGCAAGATACATCAGTTGATAAAAGCAAAGTTAGACATGCTACCCTTTCTATTAGATGCGATACATTATTAAAGCAGGCTAACTATGCAGAAGCAAAATCAAATGGAAAGGAAGAGATGATTCCTTCAAATGGTATCATTTATTCTACAAAGACAGTGGATTTTTATGAAGGAGAATTTGTATTTGATGTACTTCTAAGGGAAGTAAAAAAGAATAAAATACACATGGAATTTGAAATGACACCAATATATAACAGTAACTATATCCAAGGAATTCATAATTTATATGAGTTTGATGGAGGAGCCTTAAGTGGATGGATGTACAAGGTTAATGGATGGTTTCCTAACTATGGATGTAGTAGATACTTACTTAAAGAGGGGGATGTTATTGAGTGGGTTTACACCTGCGATTTAGGTAGAGATGTTGGCTGTGAGTGGATGGGAGGAGAGTAACTTTGACTAATTCTTTTAAAGACTTTCATCCAGTAGTGAACTTTTATTATTTCACAGTGGTTATAATATTTAGTATGTTTTTTATGCATCCAATATTTTTAGGTATTTCTTTAATTTCTTCCTTTATTTATTCTGTAAGTTTAAATGGGAAAAAGGCAGTTAAATTTAATCTTTTATATATGTTGCCCCTACTCATTATAACCGCAATTATGAACCCAGTCTTCAATCATCAAGGTGTGACTATTTTATTTTATCTTGAGAGTGGAAATCCTATGACCTTAGAATCCATATTATACGGTGTTGCAGCAGCGGTAATGTTTATTTCAGTTATTTTATGGTTTTCAGGTTATAATGCAGTAATGTCATCAGATAAATTTATTTATTTATGGGGAAGGATCATTCCAGGGACTTCCCTTATAATTTCCATGGTACTAAGATTTGTTCCAAGATATAAGGCACAAATTAAGATTATATCTAATGGTCAAAAATGTATAGGGCGTGATGTAAGTAATGGAAATATTATAGCTAGAGCTAGAAATGGTATTAAGATTTTATCAATTATGACCACCTGGGCTTTAGAAAATGCTATTGAAACAGCAGATTCAATGAAGGCAAGAGGCTATGGGTTAAAAGGACGTACAAGCTTTTCTATATTTAGGTTCGATAGAAGAGATAGGATTACATTTTTATCCATGATAGGACTTACAATAATAATTTTACTAGGTTCATTTTTAGGAGAAAACACCATAATATATTATCCTATTATAAAAATAAAGGCAATTACTGTATTCAGTATACTAGTTTATATTGCATATATTCTACTTTGTATGATGCCTTTTATCATAGATCTTAAGGAGGAAATAAAATGGAGGCATTTGAACTTAAAGGAGTAAACTTTACATATCCACTTAAAGATACGAAAGCACTTAATGATATTAATTTGACTATAAAACAAGGAGAGTTTTTAGTAATATGCGGAAAGTCAGGCTGTGGAAAGAGTACATTACTACGTCATTTTAAAACTGCCTTAACACCTCACGGGACTAGAAGTGGTGAGATTATATTTAATGGGAAGCCCATTGAAGATATGACAATGAGGGAAGATGCATCTAACATAGGATATGTACTTCAAAGTCCTGATAATCAAATAGTCACAGACAAAGTATGGCATGAACTTGCATTTGGACTTGAAAGCCTTGGATGTGATAATAAGACTATAAGACTTAGGGTAGCTGAAATGGCAAGCTATTTTGGTATCCAAACTTGGTTTATGAAGGAGGTAACAGAATTATCAGGAGGTCAAAAACAATTATTAAACCTAGCATCAATTATGTCAATGCAACCATTAGTTTTGATTTTAGATGAGCCAACATCCCAATTAGACCCAATAGCTGCAAGTGATTTCCTTCAAACTATAAAAAAGATTAATAGAGATCTTGGAATAACTATAATTATGTCAGAACACCGTCTAGAAGAGGTATTTACCATGGCAGATAGAGTAATTGTAATGGATGAGGGTGAAATTATAATTAATGATATTCCTCAAAAGGTAGGTAAAACATTAAAAGATATCAAACATGAAATGTTTATAGCCATGCCCTCTGCTATAAAGATACACTCAATGGTAGAAAACAACTTAAGCTGCCCTATTACCGTAAGAGAAGGGCGTAATTGGATTAATGAACTGTTAAAAGAAAAGGATATCTTTCAAAAAAAAATCGAAGAAAGATTCAGAATTAGTTATAAGGATCCTTCAATGAAAAATTCGAATAATAAACTATTTAAAGGCAAAGTTAAGGCATCAGAAGATATTGCAATTAGTATTAAAGATGTATGGTTTAAATATGGGAAGAACTTACCTGATGTAGTAAAAGATTTATCTTTAGAGGTAAAAGCCGGAGAGTTTTACTGCATTGTAGGGGGAAATGGTACAGGTAAAACCACTACACTTTCAATTATAAATGGAATAAATAAACCCTATAGAGGTAAAGTTCTAATACAGGGTAAGGACATAAGGAATATGGCAAGTAAGGAGTTATTTACAAAAAACCTAGCAGTACTGCCACAAAACCCTCAGGTGCTATTTGTAAAAAAGACGGTGGAACTTGACCTACATGAAATGCTGTCAAAGTTTAAGTTAAGTAAAGAAGAGAAAAAAGAAAGGGTTAAAGAAATAGCAAGGATAGTAGAAATCGAGGATCTTTTAGCTATGCACCCTTATGACTTAAGTGGAGGAGAACAACAAAGGGCCGCCCTCGCTAAGGTTCTACTCTTAGAGCCTAGAATTATTTTACTAGATGAACCTACAAAGGGACTGGATGGACACTTTAAAGAAAAGCTATATAAAATTTTCAAAAAGTTACTTAATGAAGGTGTCACCATAGTTATGGTGTCCCATGACATCGAGTTTTGCGCTGAATATGGAGATAGGTGTGCACTATTTTTTGATGGTAATATAGTTACCTCTGATACCCCTAATAAGTTTTTCTCTGGGAATAGCTTTTATACTACCGCTGCCAATAGGATGTCACGGCATGTATTTCAAAATACAGTAACCTGTGAGGATGTGATCAATTTATGCAATATAAATATGGGGAAGATGAAATAGAGGAAGAGATAAAATACAATGAGAATTCTCTAGACAGTTACAAAACAAATGAAGATAAAAGTCAAAAAGAAACAGATGATGAATATAAAGAGGAAGCTAAAGCTGAAAGCAATAAATTAAATGAAAGAACCTTATTTGCATCAGTATTAATATTAATTGTAGTTCCAGTAACTATATTATTTGGGATCTTTGTGTTACATGATAGAAAATATTATTTCATAAGTTTACTAATTGTTATAGATACAATGATTCCATTTTTTATGGTGTTTGAAAAAAGAAAGCCACAGGCAAGGGAACTAATAATAATTTCAGTATTATCAGCAATTGCAGTGGCAGGAAGAGCAGCCTTTTTTATGCTACCACAGTTTAAACCCGTAGTTGCAATAGTAATTATTGCAGGAGTATGCTTTGGAGCAGAATCAGGTTTTCTTGTAGGAGCTATATCAGGATTTGTATCCAACTTCTTTTTTGGACAGGGCCCATGGACACCATGGCAGATGTTCGGATTCGGAATAATTGGCTTTCTTGCAGGGATTTTATTTAAAAAGGGGAGACTAAAGAAAAATAGGATAGCCCTATGTATATATGGAGGATTAGCCACCTTTTTTATATACGGAATATTATTAAATACAGCCTCTGTATTTATGATGTATTCTAAGTTCAGCATAGAGGTATTCATAGCTTGCATTATATCAGGTATACCCTTTGATGCAGTACACGCTGTATCCACAGTGTTTTTCCTATTTGTAATATCACAGCCAATGATAGAAAAACTAGATAGAATAAAGATAAAATATGGATTAATAGAACCGTAAGGATGACATCATTGATGCAATGTATTATCAATATTACCAATAGGACAAGCGTATAGTATAGCTTTTTTGAATTAGAAGAAAGGATCTATGTAAAGTATAATGAGGTTGTCTATAGAAATACATTTCTAAGGTTATATTAAAAAAATTACTAAAAAGGGAAGATGAGTATGCATTATATTGGTATAGATATAGGATCTACAGCTTCTAAGGTTGCTGTATTTTGTCATGAAGATTTAGTGGAAACTTTTATGATTCCAACGGGTTGGAGTAGCGTGAAAACTGCAGAAGAGATAAAAGATCATCTAGAAAGTAAGAACTATGTAGAAAATTCATATATTGTGGCTACAGGTTATGGCAGAGTTTCTGTGCCCTATGCAGACAAAACTGTAACTGAAATAACTTGTCATGGTAAGGGAGCAAACTACATTATTAATAAGGATTGCACTGTAATCGATATCGGTGGCCAAGATACTAAGATAATAACAATAAAAAATGGTAAGGTTACAAGCTTTACTATGAATGATAAGTGTGCTGCAGGTACAGGAAGATTCTTAGAGATGATGGCAAATACTTTAGGGCTTGATCTTATGGAGATGAGCAAACTTTCTAAAGATGGATCAGGAATAAGTATTAGTTCTATGTGTACCGTTTTTGCAGAATCTGAGGTTATAAGTCTTATAGGCAGTGGTGAAAAGAGAGAAAATATTGCCTTTGCCGTCATTGAATCTATTTCAGGAAAGGTAAACTCTTTATGCCAAAAGCATGGAAGGGATGAAAACTACTTTTTAAGTGGAGGGCTTTCAGAAAATACATACTTAATAGATAGTCTTGCAAAAAAGCTGGGGAAAAATGTAGAAACTAGTAAGCTAGGACGATATGCAGGAGCTATAGGTGCAGCTATTGTAGCAAAAGAAACAAGTGATAAGTTAAATTGGGATTAAATAACATTTACATATATAATGAAGGCTAATATTTAGCAAAGTTTAATATTTAATCAAACCTAATTTTAAGGAGGAGTAATAATGGCAGATTACAGAGAGATGTGGGGCAAGTTAGACATGGATTTAGAAAAACATGATCAGCTTTGTGCAGCCTTACCTGAAATGTTTGGAAGCGTATATTTAACTCAAAAAAATAGACCGGAAGGTATGAACTATTTTAACTTTGTTTTTTCAGAGGTTCATGGACTTCGGATAAAAGAACTTGAAGATCATAAAAAGCAAGGTGGAAAGGTGCTTGGAACCTTTTGCGTATTTGTACCAGATGAAGTTATATTGGCAGTCAATGCTATATCTGTAGGACTTTGTGCTGGATCACAATTTTGGGTTGAAGATGGTGAAAAACATTTACCAAGAAATCTTTGTCCACTAATAAAGGCCTTTGTTGGTGCAAAGGTAAGTGGTACATGCCCTTACTTCCAATCTTGCGATATGGTAATTGGTGAAACTACTTGTGATGGTAAAAAGAAAGCTTGGGAAATCTTAAGTGACTATGTACCTGTTCATGTAATGGATCTTCCACAAATGAAGAGAAATAAGGACTATAGTATGTGGATGGAAGAGATAAAATTGTTCATAGATGAGGTAGAAAAGCTTACAGGGAATAAAGTTACAGTAGAAAGTTTAAAGGAAGGTATAGATGTCTGTAATAAGAAGAGAAGAGCCCTTAAAAGACTTTACGATTTAAGAAAGGTGACCCCTTCTCCGATAACAGGGCTTGATTCTCTTTTAATATCACAAATTGCATTCAATGATGATCCTAAAAGATTCACTGAAGAGTTAAACAAGCTATGTGATGAATTAGATGAAAGAGTAAAGCAAGGCAAACCTGAAGGAAAGAAAAGAATTATGATAACAGGTACACCTATGGCTATTCCTAACTGGAAGCTTCACAGTATAATAGAAAGCCTTCCAGCAGAGGTTGTTGTAGAGGAAACTTGTACAGGTACTAGATACTTTGAAAATGAAGTAAATCCAGAAGGAGAGACTATAGAAGACTTAATAACTAATCTAGCAGACAGATATTTAAATATAAACTGTGCTTGCTTTACACCAAATGAAGGAAGAATAGATGATATATTAAGATACGTTAAAGAATACAACATAGACGGAGTGGTTTACTCAAACCTTTCATTCTGCCACACTTATTCTGTAGAATATAATAGGGTAGAAAAGGCTTTAAAAGAAGCAGGAATACCTATGATTAATATAGAAACAGACTACTCAACAGAAGACTCAGGTCAAATAAAAACAAGAGTGGAAGCCTTCATAGAAATGATTTAAGGTGATGAATTTTAATGAACAGTAATGGAAATATAAAAAATTATGTATTATTTCCTTCGCATAGTAGTGGACTTGCCCTAGAAACTATACTAAAAAAGCATAAAATAAAATATACCATAGTACCAACACCAAGAGAACTTTCAACTTGTTGTGGAATATCCATGGAATACAATAAAGAAGATGAGAAGGTCATAAAAAAGTTAGTAGAGGAAAACTATATTAAGGTCTTAGGATTTCATAGCATAGAAAAAAAGTATAAGAATATTTATAGTTAAAATTATAAAAAAGTGCAAAGCTTCGCAAGTAATATATTAAATCAGTAGCTAGTAAAACTAATTATATACTAGCTACTTTTTTTGTGGGAAATTATAATAAAGGATTTAGATATATGTATACGGGGAAGTGTCTATTTTTTACTTATGATATTGTGAAGCGTACCTGTGGAGAACCAAAATAAATAGATATTAATTAAATGTTAGCAAATAAACCAATGATATTAAAATTGTCATTGGTTTATGTTATAATTTTTTTGAGTTAAAGATGTGTATTAAGTGAAGAAATAGCTAATGTTTATAATATAAATAATATTTATTAGGAAATAAGTAATTAAGTAAAGAACTTATAGCTAATTATTAAGAAAGGATATAGTCAAGCAAATTTATTTAATAGGGTTAGGTTATAAGATATATTTTAAAATCATATCTTATTTTTTATAAGAAATATAACTAAAAAAGAGGTATAAATATGATAAAACCGATTGTAAAAGATATATTGTTTTTAGGACAAAAATCAGAAGAGGCAACTAAAAATGATATAGTAGTAATTGATGATTTAATAGATACATTAAGAGCAAACTTAGAGCATTGTGTTGGATTGGCTGGTAACATGATTGGAGTAAAAAAGCGTATATTGGTATTTACTGTAGGTAACCTTATTGTGCCTATGATAAATCCAGTTATATTAAAGAAAGAAAAGCTTTATGAAACAGAAGAGAGTTGTTTATCTTTAATTGGCGTTAGAAAAACAAAGAGATATGAAATGATAGAGGTGGAGTATCTTGATAGAAATTTTAAAAAGCAAAAGCAAGTGTTTACTGGATTTACGGCACAAATAATTCAACATGAAATGGATCATTTTGAAGGTGTAATAATCTAATAATAAAACACTACTGCTATTCTCTAGCTAAATTTTAAGTAAATTTGACTCTTAATAAGTAAATAAGTAAATAAGTAAATAAGTAAAATTATAAAATCAGAAGATAAAATTTAACTTCAAAAGGAGAAATATGTAATGAATATAGAAACACCAATATCTGGATTTGTGGGATCGGTAAAATATGGCGATACAGTAGGTCTTGTTATAGCAAATGTAGATAGTGTTTTACGAGATGAAATGGGATTAGATAAAAATGATAGAGCAATAGGCATTATAAGCAACAGGACTGGAGCGGGATCTCAACTTATGGCTGCAGATGAGGCAGTAAAAGCTACCAATACGAAAGTAGTAAGTGTTGAGCTTCCAAGAGACACAAAGGGTGGCGCAGGACATGGGTGTTTGATTATACTTGCATCAGAAGATGTATCTGATGTAAGAAGGGCAGTTGAAATTACTCTTGATAACACGGAAAGATATTTTGGAGATGTATATGAATTTGATTCAGGTCATATAGATTTGAACTATACTGCAAAAGCAAGTCATGCTTTAAATAAAGGCTTTAATGCTCCTATAGGAAAAGCTTTTGGAATAATTGTAGGGGCACCAGCAGGTATGGGAGTTGTAATGGCAGATACTGCACTTAAAAATGCAAACGTTGAACTTATTAGCTATTTAAGTCCAAGTCAAGGAACTTCACATTCAAATGAAGTCATTATAACAATATCAGGAGACTCAGATGCTGTAAGACAATCAGTAATTGCTGCTAAAGAGGTGGGATTATCTATTGCTAAATCAATGGGTGGAAATCCTATATCCATTTCAGGTAAACCTTATATCTAATATAGTAGTTATGATGATTTTAATATAAATGAAGTTACCAAAATAAATAGATAGTGATTAAATATTTATAAATAAGCTAATGATATTAAAAATGTCATTGGCTTATGTTATAAATTTTATTGTAAAGTAAGTGATGAAAAAGAACAGAAAGTCTTACTTAAGTTATTTAGGCAAGGGAAAGTTGATGAAGGATTAGAAGTAATTGTTAACATGATGATAGAAAATAATAAAGATGAAGTTGTTTTTAAAAAACTTACAGAGCTATATGACTATTTTGTGCATAATAAAGAGGGCCTAGTTCCATATAAATTAAGAGACAATATAACTATGCCTACAGCACCCGAAGGGGTAGAATATAGGCAATTAGGGACTATAGAACATAACATTTGAGATGTGTTAGCACATAGAATGAAAGGTAGAAAGATGAGCTGGTCTATTAATGGAGCCGATAACTTATCTAAAATTTCAGCAGAAAAGTTTAGCAATAGATTATTTAGTACCTTGGATAAAATCTATAAAAACATTATACCGAAGGGCGTTATAGATACTGTAATTCGTGAAATACCTTTATCCGCTTCCGCGGTTAATAAAAAGGGTACGAAATCTAAAGAATATAAGATACATACCGCACCTATTCTGTGTAATGGAGCCGCGGTTACCTTGGGAAGAAAAGTAATACAAAAACTTTGTGGATTAAAAGGATTTGGAAGTTTTAGCTACAATTAGAAGTAAAAACGGGTAGGGTAAATTATAAATACCCCATGTAAAGTAATGGATGATAAATTAAACAAAATAGTTGCCCACTTTTACTTGACTCAAACCTTTTATTTACTTTTATATTATACTATATCCGAATATTGATTGTATAATTAATTGTAACATATATACTAATTTATGGTACAATTATAGTAATAGATGAATAAGATTATTAAATTTAATATAGCATAATAGTAAAGGAGAAAACAAAATGGAAGAGATAAAAAAGAGAGTAAGAAAATTTAGAGATGATAGGGAATGGTCACAATTCCACACACCAGCAAACTTAGCCAAGGCAATAAGTATAGAAGCTGGTGAATTACTAGAACACTTCCTTTGGAATAATAACTATGATAAAGAAGCTGTGGGAGAAGAACTAGCTGATGTTATGGTTTATTGCTTACATATGGCAGATTCCCTAGGGGTTAATATAGAAGATATAATAGAAAAAAAGATGGATAAGAATGAAAAGAAATATCCAGTAGAAAAAGCAAGAGGAACAAGCAAAAAGTACACTGAACTTTAAGAGAAGGATTGGGGTAAGTATATGATAATTTATGAGGCAAGTAAGGATGAGTTCATAAAGCATGTAGATAATGATGAAATAAGTATAGCAATAGAAAAGGCATATAGAAATAAGATAGGGAAAGCTAATCCAGCTGAGATTAGGGCGTGGAAAAATTCTATGCTTTATATGTATAAAGCATTAAACATACCTCAGATTCCAGGTGACTGTACTGTTGCTATTGAATATAGAATTCCAGCAACATCAATGAGAAT
The DNA here is from genome assembly GCF_000703125.1 of Clostridium algidicarnis. NCBI lineage: Bacteria > Bacillati > Bacillota > Clostridia > Eubacteriales > Clostridiaceae > Clostridium > Clostridium algidicarnis. Next base: position 1,264,403 of record NZ_JNLN01000001.1, read on the forward strand.
AGACTTTATACTTTCAGGTGTAGATAAAGATGATAAACAAAATGTAATTATTGTAGAATTAAAGCAATGGGAAAAGGTAGAAGAGGTTCAAGATGAAGATGGAATAGTAAAAACATTTATTAATAAAGGAATTAGAAGAACTCCTCATCCTTCTTACCAAGCATGGACTTACGCCTGTGCAATAGAGGATTATAATGAAGGTGTAGAAAAAAATAAAATAGCTTTGCATCCCTGTGCATATTTGCATAACTATATAAAAACAGAGAATGATCCATTAATTTCACAAATCTACAATAACTATTTAGAAAAAGCTCCTGCGTATACTCAAGGAGAGGTAAATAAGCTTAGGGAATTTATTTTAAAGTATGTCACAAAAGGAGATCAGGGTAGGGCATTATATAACATCGAAGGTGGAAAGATAAAACCTTCAAAATCATTACAAGATGCTCTTTTATTAATGCTTGATGGTAATGAAGAATTTAAGCTTATAGACCAACAAAAAGTTGTTTTTGAAAAAATTAAAAGGGTGGCATTGAAAAATATATTATCTGGTAAAAAACACGTTTTTATTATAAAAGGTGGTCCAAGTACAGGTAAGTCGGTATTGGCAATCAATTTATTAGTAAAGCTTAATGCAGCAGGGTATCTTACACAATATGTTTCTAAAAATGTAGCGCCTAGAGATGTATACTCATTAAAACTTAAAGGAAGCTATACACAAAAGTATATTGGAACTTTGTTTAAGGGATCAGGCTGTTATATAGATTCTAAAGAGAATGAAATAGATGTGTTATTAGTTGATGAAGCTCATCGTTTAAATGAAAAGTCAGGAATATTCAAGAATAAAGGTGAAAATCAAATCAAAGAAATAATAAGTACATCCAAATTATCTGTATTCTTTATTGACGAGGAGCAAAGAGTAACATTTAGTGATATAGGTTCTGTATCATCAATAAGGGATTTTGCAAAGGAACAAGGTGCAACAGTTATTGAAGAAGAATTAACAGCCCAATTTAGATGTAATGGTTCTGATGGATATTTAAATTGGATTGATGATGTACTAGAGATAAAAGAAACAGCAAATTTTGATGGATTTGACTTTGATTATGACCTTAAAGTTGTAGATGATCCTAGTCAAATGAAAGAATTCATTATGGAGAAGAATAAGGAAAATAACAAAGCAAGAATGCTTGCAGGATATTGTTGGGAGTGGGAGACTAAGAAGGATAATAGTAAAGATAAGTATGATATTGTTTTATCGGGGTTTGATTTTAAGATGAAGTGGAATCTTAATTCAAAAGAACCATGGGCAATAGGAAAAAATTCTGTAAATGAAATAGGATGCATTCACACTTGCCAAGGATTAGAATTTGATTATGTTGGGGTTATTATAGGTGAAGATTTAAGATATGAAAATGGAAAAATAATATCAGACTTTACTAAAAGGGGACGTTCAGATAAGAGTTTAAATGGTATAAAGAAGTTATATAAAAATAATAAGCAAGAAGCACTAGATAGGGCAGACGAATTAATTAAGAATACATATAGGGTTTTAATGACTAGGGGCATGAAAGGGTGCTATATTTATTGTAAGGATGAGGCTCTTCAAAGATATTTAAAAAGTAGGGTAGATAATATGAAGAATAATTTAACTTATAAAGAAATTGAAGAAGAATATGTATTGTCTGAGAAGTTAGTTATTTTATAAATTTATATAATTATTATGTAAAGGATGGTGTGATTATGGATTACGGGACAGCTTTACTTTCTGCTTTTATTGCTATATATTTTATAATTAAGTATAGCAAAGATAAAAAGGGTTTTAATCTAGCTATAGCTTTTATTTGCACTACAGGAATGTTTTACAGAAAAACTTTTGGTATATATAACAATGTAGGTAACTCAGCACAAACTATTATTAATATAATTTATAGGACCTTTGTCTTAACTTTATTGGCAGTTTATTTTATTAATGAAAAGAGTAAGAGAAAAAAGGAAAATAAATACCAGTTATAATATTCATAGATGTTAGGTCATAATAGTCATATAGCCATCAAACTAAGAAGTTTATATACAAACAGGCCCATTTATTTGTATATAAACTTCTTGATGTATGATGTGATATTAGATTTATTTGATATTATTAACATTCTTTAAAATTTCCTCAAGCTTTTCGATAGTTACAATTCGATCATTACATTTTTCGCTATCTAAACATATATCGAAGCCTATTGATTTGTAGGCACCTTCCTTAGTATTATCTGTTTTACAAAGAGATGAAACAAAGGCTACTTCATTTTCCTCACCTACCTGATTGCAAAGCGCACACATATGTGTGTTATTTGAACCATGATTTGTAATTGGACATTTCATACCTATAAGGTTACCATTCATATTGTAAGCTACAAATAATTTTCTAGTGGATTCATCAATCCAACCTAAATACACGTTCTTTGAATCTTGTGCATTTAGGTTTGGCAATTTAAGTTTCTTTTCCTTTTTAAACAATTTACTAATTTGCATATTTGTAATGTAGGGCATTCCATATACATATTCATTTAACTCAGCTAAATACTTATCAATTTGTAAGGGTTCGCTTATTTTACTAATATCAAGTATCTCTTTTTCTTCTTCAGATAAGTTTGTAAAAATGTGTAATATTTTCTCCTGTATATATGCTTTATTAGCTTCAATAATGTTAGCATCTACACAGTATTTGAAAGCATTATTTAAGTCATATAAACGCTTTCTTATATAATTATACTCATGTTTCTTTATAAAAGCTTTCATAAAATATAGCACCTCTTTTCTAACAAATATTATTTTATTATTCATGAAATTAAAGAAGATAGTCTCACAGGCTTATTTCAGTATTAGCAAAATAACGCAAAAGATGATTATTATTACTCCAACTGAAAGTAACAATAATCATCTAAATTTAAAATATATTATATATAAGAATCACTTGATATATGAATTTTAGTTTAAATTAGAAATGATAACTTTCAATGGGTTTACACAATGAAAGTATAACATGGGTTTAAATAAATATTCAATCTAATAAATGATTCTATAACGATTTTGAGCATAGACGTTTCTCTTGACTAATTATTTTTCTTATACTTTTTTTTGATAGATAATATTCTTCAGTTAGTGCATTAATAGTAGTTCCATTAAGATATTTTTTATAAATTTCATTATTTCTCACCTTAAGTCTACTCTTTATACCACTCTTTTCTCCCCAAGCTTTATGATTTCCACTTTTTCTGGGTACATAAAGATATTCTCCGTCTAAATATTCTTGTATTATTTTAATAACTTCTTCTGGTAACACATCTTGTGCTTTTACATACCTCATTTTTTTACTCCTCACTTTTATTATAGTGTTAAAGCAAAGAATACTAAAAGGCTATGTGTTACAGAGCCTAAAACACGTAAGTATTTAAGCTAACTTAACAGATTAGGCTCCAAACAAAGCATAGCTGACTTTGTTGTAGTCTTTGCAAGGAGCAATCTGATTTAGAGCTGAATGTATCAAATACCTTCATAAAAACACCTCCAATACGGTATGATAATTATATCATAATTAATCTTTTTATATCAATAGTGGGAAAATTGAGAATGAATATATAGTAAGATGGTAATAATATAATAACATAGTACTAGATTACAGAGGTTAGTTGTTGAAGATATAAGATTATAATATACTTAATAAGTAAAGTGATATTTACTTATTAGATAATATACATTATACTAATAAATAGAGAATCTAATAGTGGAAAGGAGCATATATATGAAATATAAAGCACTTTCAAGTATATTTTATAGTGACAATAGCGAATATTTAAAGACATATACAGATAGATATAATAGTGAATCAACTTATAGATTTAACTTTAAAGTAGGCGAATATGGTTCTTTTGTTGTTATTAATCATGATATATTACAAAGAGTTGAATCTATAATGGAATTAGATCGTGAATTATTAAAAAAGATGAATAGCGTGCCACCCATAGCATTAAACCAATATAAAAAGAAATGTTTAATAGATGAGATAAGAATGACTAATGAAATAGAAGGTGTAATTAGCACAAGAAAAGAGATAAATGAGATTTTAAATGATAAAACTTATGAAAATAAAAAAAGAAGATTATACGGATTAGTTAAAAAATATCAACTTATAATGGAAGAAGATATACCATTTTCAAAGTGTGAAGATATAAGAAGTTTATATAATGAATTAGTTCTAAAGGAAGTAATTGAGGAGAATAGTAAAAATGAGCCAGATGGAAGTATTTTTAGAAAGGATAGAGTATATGTACAAAATCCTTCAGGAAAAGTAATTCATAATGGTATTTATCCTGAAGATGAAATAATTAAATGTATGACCGATGGGTTAAGTATTCTAAATAATGAGGATTATAATTTTTTGATAAGAATTGCAGTTTTTCATTATATGTTTGGGTATATTCATCCATTCTATGATGGTAATGGCAGAACAAGTAGATTTATAAGCAGTTATTTATTATCACAAAAGTTGCAGTATCTAGTTTCATATAAATTATCGTATACAATAAAAGAAAACATTAGCTCATATTATAAGAGCTTTAAAGAAACTAATGATGAAAAGAGTAGAGGCGATCTAACTATTTTTGTAATAAAGTTTTTTGATATGCTGATTAAGTCATTGAATGATTTATGTGAGTCTTTAGACGATAGGAGTAATAAACTTGATTATTTTGGAGATATAGCTGATAAAATTTCTGGCGAAGATGATAAAAAGGGAACTATATTATTTATATTAATACAAAATACTCTTTTTGGAGAAGAGGGATTAAGTGTTGATGAACTACATGATATTTTGAATTATGGTAAATATAAACTTTCGAATGTTGGAAAATCTAAAATTAGAAGTTCTTTAAAGGAACTACAAGAAGAAGGAATATTATACATTACAAAAAGCGGTAAAAAGAACTTGTATGATGTAGATTTGGATGCTATGAGTAATTTAAATTAGGGGTGATAATTCAATGGATAAAATGATAAGTAGGGTATACTTACACTAACCCTAACCCTCAAAAATAAATTTGGAGGTTTTTATGTTAAATAATAAAGAGTTTGATTTATGGGCGGATGGATATGATAGAACTGTTCAGTTAAGTGAAGAGGGTAATGAATATCCGTTTGCAGGATATAAAAGTGTTCTTAATACTATTTACAACATAGTGCATAAGAAAGAAAAAGTAAAAGTATTGGATATTGGATTTGGTACAGGAATATTAACAAAAAAGCTGTATGATGATGGGTATGAGATATATGGGATTGACTTCTCGGAAAGAATGATAGAAATAGCAAAGGAAAAAATGCCTTTAGCTAAGTTATTCCAATATGATTTTTCTAAAGGTTTACCGAAAGAACTTGAAAACATAAAGTTTGATTATATTATAAGTACTTACGCAATTCATCATTTAGAAGATAAAGATAAAATTAAGTTTGTTAATAAATTAGATAAATATCTCTCTAATAATGGTGAGATTATTATTGGAGATGTAGCATTTGAAACAAGAGAGTTACTAGAGCAGTGTAAAATAAGGTCTGGTGATTATTGGGATGATGAAGAAATATATATTGTATTTGACGAGTTAAAAGAAGCTTTCCCTAAAAACAATATAGCTTTCATATCTATATCTCATTGTGCAGGAATTATTCAGTATAAAAGACTGTTATAGCTTGAATTTATGTATAATAAAGAGTTGAAAAATAAGATATGAGCAATATATAAATAAAATTTACAATATAAGTTCTGTTATAATCTAAAGCGTTTAATATTTAGGTCAAGGGATAAGCCTTATCATATATAAGAAAATGATAAGGTTTATTTTGCGTTTATATAGAAAGTTAATATCAAATTTAAAAGAGATAGTAAAAAACACCTTAAACTATAAGTATCATATTGTAAACATTTACGGAATCAGATAAAATATAGTAAATAGCTTTATTTATAGCTTGCAATAGGTATTACTTATTGTGCCTTGTGTAAATATATTTAAAAATAGCACAAAATGACGTACTTATATATATTTGAGTGTATAAGTTTAGGAGGGTGATAGAAAATGCCACATATTATTGTAAAACTTTGGACAGGTAGAACAGAAGAACAGAAAACAGAACTTACTAATAAGATTGTAAAGGCTGTGGTAGAAACAGTAAATGTAGAAGAGGCCAGTGTTTCTGTTTCATTTGAAGAAATTTCAAGTGACAGATGGGCAAAAGAAGTATATAAACCAGATATTTTAGAAAAGGAAGAAACTCTATACAAAAAGCCAGGATATTCATACTTAGAATGTGAATTGAATTGATATTTCCTTAAAAATAACACAAAATGATTAATAAGTTTATAGATGAAGAAAATGTTGCTGAAATTGGCATAAAGATTTGTGATTTTCGGCCTCTATTGATTATGAAATGAAAGAAGAAGAATATAAATATACTCTTTAATAAAAAGGAGAAGTTCACTTATGAATGAACAGAGTACTAAAAATAAAGAAGCATGGGAATATCGGGCATATGAGTTTTGGAATATGAGGGAAGGGTCTCCCGCAGAAAAAGCAAAGAAGATTATGAAAGATCCAAAAGCCTGCTTAAAAATTCACCAAAAATACTTTCATGATGTGAAAGGGTTAAAGATTGGTAATCCCTGTGGGTCTAATGGGAGAAAGGCAGTTCCACTGGCACTTATGTGAGCGGATGTAACAGTATTTGATATCTCTAAAGAGAACATGAGGTACGCAATGGAATTAGCAGACAGTGCTAATACTTCAATTGAATATGTGGTTGGGGATTTCTATGACCTTGACCTTAATAAGTACAATGAATATTTTGATATGCTATATCTGGAAGGTGGTATTTTACACTATTTCAATGATATTAGTGAGTTTATGAAGATGTTATATGCCATAACTAAAAAGGGTGGGAAGCTTATTTTAAGTGATTTTCATCCATTTAGAAAGATTACTTCAGTGGGACAGTTAGGAAAATCTGCATCTTGCACAAAGGGCAATTATTTTGATTCTAAGGTATATAACGGAGATTTGGCATATAAGAGTGAATTTAGTGAAGAAGAACAAGGGGACTTTCCAGATTGTTCTCTTAGATTTTACACATTAAATGAGATTATTAACGCAGTTATTAATGTAGGATTTACACTAAAAGAATTTAATGAGCATCCAAATTGGGATGATGAGAAGATACCAGGGGAGTTTACTATTTTTGCTATAAAGTAGGATGAAGCATAAATATATAAAGGTGAACGAGACTTTATATAGAATATATTATTAAGTAACAAAATATAATCGGTTTATTATATACCAAAGGACATATTATAAGGGGGAGTTACTATGAAAAGAGGTATTAAAAAGTTATTAGGGATAGCTACGGTTCCTATTATTTGGGGAGCTTTTGTAGATTTAAAGTATGGTGAAATTGGTTCATTTATAACAAGAGTTATTTGTGTTACTGCAATTGGATACTTAGTGGTGTTTATGTCTAATAAAGGGAAAGTGATATTGAATAAGAATAGATAACTTTATAAGACTACAAGTATTAAGGTTTTAGAAGATTCTATAAATAAGCATATTGACATAGTTAAAATGGAAGATTTGGATATATTTAAAATACCAATTAAGGCTTAAGTGAAAGTATATTTCATTACAGCCTTTTTATTTTTGCTAAAATGTTAAATTTATTTACTACTATGTATGATATTTTGTTCATTATTTATTAATAAATATAAATGTAGTTATAATGAAAACATATACAAGTGAATAAAAAGTGATTTATAAAAGGGAGGAATATATTTTGAATAAAAAGAAACTTATAGCATTGACTTTAGGGGTTATAATGTCTGTTGGAATTTTTGCAGGTTGTGGAAAAAAGGAAGAGGAAGCACAGAAGAAAGATCTTAAATTAACTATATATTCAGGACTTATGGAAGACCACATGATTAAAGCTGTGGCAGAGTTTGAGAAAGAAACTGGAGTAAAGACAGAGGCTGTTAGAATGAGCTCTGGAGAAATACTTGGAAGAATAAGAGCTGAAAAGGAAAATCCAAAGGCTTCTATCTGGTTTGGAGGTCCTGCAGATGGATTTGTTCAAGCTGGTGAAGAAGGACTATTAGGGAAATATGTTTCACCTAATTCAAAGGATATGGAAGATAAATATAAGGATAAGGATGGAATTTGGACAGGTATATATGTAGGATACCTAGGATTTGTATCTAATCAAAAGCTATTAAAAGAAAAAGGAGCTGAGGTTCCAAAGTCATGGGAAGATTTATTGAAGCCTGAATTTAAAGGCCAAGTTTCTATATCTAACCCAGGATCTTCAGGAACAGCTTATACAGCTTTAGCTACAGTTATCCAACTTATGGGTGAAGAAAAAGGCTTAGAATACATGAAGAACCTTAATGGACAAATAAAATCCTATGAAAAATCAGGAACTGCACCTGCAAGAATGGCAGGACAAGGTGAAGTTATGGTAGGCGTAAGCTTTTTACATGATGGAATCAAATATAGAGAAGAAGGTATGAAGGACTTAGTTATGAGTGCACCAATAGAGGGAACAGGTTATGAAATAGGTGCAGTAGGAATGATAAATAATGCTCCTGATGAAGAGGCAGCTAAGATGTTTATTGACTGGTGTTTAACTAAAAAAGCACAGGAACTTGGACAATCAGTTGGATCTTATCAATTCTTAACTAACCCAAATGCTGAGCCACCAAAGCAAGTAGAAGAATTAAAGGATACAAAGCTTATAGACTACGATCTTGAATGGGCAGGAAAAAATAGAAGCTCTGTAGTTGAAAAATGGAGCAAGGCTATTAAATAATTAGATAATAAATACTTTTAAGAGGAGACCAGATACCTGGTCTCTGCTTTATATTACAAGGTTGTTGTTTAAATAATTTACCTTTATGTATAATATTTTGCTCAATAAATTAAAATGAGGAGGAGCAATAGAAATGGCATTAAAAAAACATAGAAATTCCATAAGTAATAATATGAATGATATGAAAAAGATATGGAGAGACCCAACGCTTTTAATAACAATAATTTTTGTTATATTATCTTTAGCAATATTTATAATTTATCCATTAGTTGCCGTATTAAAAGTTAGTTTTGTAGGTATCGGAGGATTTACATTAGATGCGTACTTCGATACACTTAAAAGCTTGGACTTTCAAAAGACACTAAAAAACACACTGACATTAGGTGTTACAGTAGGATTTTTATCTACATTAATAGGATTCATATTTGCCTATGCAGATTCCTATATTAAAAGTCATTTTAAAAAGTTATTTAAGGTTGTGTCATTATTACCGATAATATCACCACCTTTTGTTTTGGCACTTTCAGCTATAATGCTATTTGGGCAATATGGATTAATTACAAGGAAATTATTTGGCATACAAAATGCTAATATATATGGATTTCATGGACTTGTTATGGTTCAAACTATGACGTTTTTCCCAGTAGCTTATCTTCTTTTAACAGGATTATTAAAAAGAATAGATCCTTCATTAGAAGAGGCTGCTAGAAACATGGGAGCTTCAAGGTGGGAGACATTTAAAACTGTTACATTACCACTTATGGCTCCAGGTCTTGCTAATGCATTTTTACTAACATTTATAGAGACCGTAGCAGACTTTTCAAACCCAATGGTTATAGGAGGAAACTACTCAACTCTTGCAACTCAAATATACCTTCAGGCCATAGGAAACTACGATATGCAAGGGGGAGCTGCTGTAGCTGTAATATTACTTTCTATATCTATTTTATTATTTGTATTAGAAAAGTATTGGATAGAAAAGAAATCTTATGTTACTGTCACAGGAAAGGCTTCAAGAGAAAGAGATTTAATGACAGAAAAACACATAGTATGGCCAATAGATATTATATGTTTACTAGTTACAGTGTTTGTACTAGCCTTTTATATATTAATACCTCTAGGAGGATTCTTTAAAGTAATGGGGGTAGATTACTCTTTGACCTTGGATCATTTTAAGTATGTATTTAAGCTAGGAACTAGTGCTTTAAAAGATACTACTTATCTTGCAGCTATTGCTACACCTATAACAGGAATATATGGAATGATAATAGCATTCCTCATCGTAAGGAAAAAGTTCTATGGAAAAAGATTTATAGAATTTACTTCACTTTTGGCTATGGCTGTACCGGGGACAGTAATCGGAATAGGATATGTATCAGCATATAACACAAAACCTTTAGTTCTAACAGGTACTGGTGCAATTATTGTTATATCTTTTATAATGAGAAGTGTTCCAGTTGGAGTAAGGTCTGGAGTATCTGCGCTTCAGCAAATTGATCCATCAATAGAAGAAGCGGCTTCAGATTTAGGGGCAGGTAGCAGAAAGGTGTTTACATCTATAACTTTACCTCTTATAAAGTCTGCATTCTTTAGTGGGCTTGTATATACCTTTGTAAGAAGTATGACCGCAGTAAGTGCTGTTATTTTCCTTGTATCAGCTAAATACAAATTACTTACGGTTCAAATATTATCACAGGTAGATAGTGGTAGATTTGGAGTTGCATCTGCATTTTCGACTATACTGATAATTATAGTATACATAGCTATTTCATTAATGTATTTAGGACTTAGCAAAATGGGCGTAAGTAGAGAAGAAATGTAATATGGAGGTAGTAAAGATGAAAAGTAAGGGTGTTAATATAAAAAACTTAACTAAAGTATATTCAGGGAATAATAATGAATTTAAAGCTGTGGATAATATTTCAGTAGATATAAAGGCTGGAGAGTTTGTTACTCTTCTAGGACCATCTGGTTGTGGAAAGACCACTACTTTAAGAATGGTAGCAGGATTTGAGATACCAACTTCAGGAGATATATATCTAGGTGGAGATATTATTAATGATCTTACACCAGATAAAAGGGATACCTCTATGGTGTTTCAAAGCTATGCCTTATTTCCACACTATAATATATATGATAATATAGCTTATGGATTAAAATTAAAAAAGATGGATAAAGGTACTATAAAAGATAAAGTTAATAGTATAATAGAGTTAGTAGGATTGACAGGTATGGAAAATAGATACCCGAATCAATTATCAGGTGGGCAACAGCAAAGAGTTGCTTTAGCTAGAGCTCTTATTATGGAACCTGGGGTATTACTATTTGACGAACCTTTATCAAATTTAGATGCAAAACTTAGAGTTTATATGAGAACAGAAATTAGAAAGATCCAAAAAAAGGTAGGGATTACAGCTATATATGTAACTCACGATCAATCTGAGGCCATGAGTCTTTCAGATAGAATCATTATAATGAATAAAGGTGTAATAGAGCAAGTAGGAACACCTAAAGAGATATATTATACACCAAAGACTGAATTTGTTGCTGATTTTATTGGTACAGCTAATTTTATAACGGGTAAAATATTAGAAGTTAAAAATGATAAAGCGACTATAGAAATAGAAGGACAGAAAATAGAAGTTAATTATAATGGAACAAAAAAGGCAGGAGAAGAATGCAAAGTTGTGCTAAGACCAGAAGCAGTTACTATAGCTAGGGATGGAATCATTGATGTGGAGGTTCTGTTATCCACATTTATGGGATCATATCAAGACTATATAGTAAAAACTAAGAATACTGAAATTAAAATTCAAGATAATAATCCTCAAGGAAGAGAAGTATTTAAAGAAGGGGATAAGGTCAAAATTGCATTTTCGCCGCTTAATGTTCATATAATTTAGAGAGGATGGGGAACCATGACAACCTATGAGATTATATTTAGATTATTAATGGCAATTGTAATAGCAGGTGGTATTGGATATGAGAGAGAATCTAGAAACAGACCAGCAGGTTTTAGAACTCATATATTAGTTTGTGTGGGTGCTGCGGTTATCGCTATGATACAAATTCAGGCAGTGGATGATTCTCTTAAAAAGGTTATTGAAAATCCAATGCTAGCTAGTGCCGTAAAATCTGATGTAGGAAGAATGGGGGCTCAGGTGGTTAGTGGTATAGGATTTCTAGGGGCAGGAGCTATAATCCATGAAAAGGGCTCTATAAAAGGACTTACAACAGCAGCTAGCCTTTGGGTAGTAGCTTGCATTGGACTTGCAGTAGGTATGGGATACTATGTGCTAGCTATACTATCTGGAGTAAGTGTAATAGCCATTTTAGGAATTTTAAAAAGATTTGAAAGTAAATTCTTGTACAAGGGTAAGATAATGAAGATTGAAATACAATATGATGATGAAAAGTTTCAAGTGCAAGTACTTAATGACTATTTTAACAGAAAGAAAATAAAGATAAAGAATATAGAATATAGTATAGAGGACGAAGATGAAGAGTCAGAAGATTATAATCATCATATTAAAACTAGCTTATATACTATTCTAGTACCTAAGTATATAAAGAGCGGTGAAGTGTTACATGATATTATGGGAAATGATTTTATAATAAAGGTTAGTGTATTATAAGTTATTTTAACGTTAAAACCTATAAGGCAAGTAAATTTAAAATATAAGATAAGTGTTAAGGTAGTATTACTTTAACATCGTATCTTATATTTTTTTTATACCTTTATGATATAATATTTATATGAAAGTCCATAAATTATAGTAAAGTGAGATAAAAAAATGAGGTATAAATTTAGAGAAAAATCCTTTGGTAATAGACTTTTTAAAGCATTTATCATTATAGTTTTAGTACCAATTATAATAATGTCTATATTCTATTATAAAAATTTAAAAAGGTTTAGTCAAACTAAGATAAATAACAGTGTTACTGAAAGCTTAGAATCTACAAGTAAGCTTATAGATTCAACCATCCTAAGTTTTATTAAGATTACCAATTATATGTCATACAATGAGGACGTGCAATCTATTCTAAAAACAAAGGAATATGATAGCTACGATGAAAGATTTAAAGACATACAAACCATGTATAAAATCTCTAATGGAGTATTAGCAACTCAAAGTTTTGATGTGCCTATTCATATTGTGGATTTAAATAGGAAAAGCAGATTTAGTACCACAGAATATAATGTACCAATTTATGAAGATTCAAGAGGAAACTTTTTTGAGATAATGGATAAAAGTGAAGGAAAAGAACTGTCCTTTATCCACAGAAGAGTGGATGGAATGGATAGTAAGGATATAGTTATGGCTATAGGAAAGCAGGTTACAAACAAGGAGGAAGGCGGGCCTTTAGGGTATATAATATCCGATGTTTATGATGATTATTTTACAGATGTATTTAAAAATACAAATTTATATGACGAGAATAACATATATGTAATGGATAAGTCAGGATACATAATTACAGATAAAAGGTATAAAAATAAAACAGGATTTAAGTTTCATGAAGAGTACTTAAAGGATATATTAGAAAAGGATAAGGGCACTATAGATATGAAGGTAGATGGAGTGGCTTTTAAAGCATATTTCACTACAACTAAACATACAGGAATAAAGATTGTGGAGATGATACCTAAAAGAATTCTGTATAATGAAAGATATGTAGCTATTTTTACATTTACAATAGTTATAGTTATCATTTTAATTATGTCCATAATGGGCTCTTATATATTATCAAAAAGTATATCGAGACCCATAAATGAACTTTCAAGGTTAATGAAGAAGGTAGAAGCTGGTGAAAGGAATGTTAATTTCCACATTGAAACAGAGGATGAGATAGGTCAGTTAGGTAAAAGCTTTAATGATATGGTAAGGGAAATAAATAGACTAATAAAAGAAGTGTATGAAAAGCAGTATTTAGTGCAGCAATCAGAATTTAAGGCATTAAAGGCACAGGTTAATCCTCACTTTTTGTATAATACGCTAGAGTCAATTCACTGGATGGCAAAATTAGAAGATTATAAGGGAGTTACAGGTATGGTGGTATCTTTAGGGAAACTTTTACGATATAGCACAAGTAAACTTAGTGATATAGTTAAGGTAAGAGAAGAAATAGAGCAGATAGAAAATTACCTGAACATTCAAAAAGTCCGATATGGAGATAAATTTGAAGTAAAGATAAATATAGAAGAAGAAGTTTATGATAAATATATGCTAAGATTCTTACTACAGCCTATAGTGGAGAATTCTATTACTCATGGATTAGAGCAAAAGATAGGTAAGGGTATAATAGAGATAAGGGGATCAATTAGAGATAACATTATATGTTTTGAGATATTAGATAATGGTGTAGGTTTTGGGAATAGTAAGTCTAAAGGTGAAGGAATAGGAATGGATAATGTTAATAATAGGGTAAAGATACATTACGGAGAAGCCTATGGGCTGATTGTAGAAGAAAAGGATGGCTTTACCTTTGTTAAAATATTAATACCAGATACGGATGAGAGTAACAATACGATTAACAGAGGTGAAAAGCTTGTTTAAGGTTTTGATAGTAGATGATGAATATTTTGCAAGAGAGGGAATGAAAAAGACTATAGACTGGGACATTTTAGGCTGCAAGGTTTGTGGAGAGGCTTCTAATGGCATAGAAGCTATAGAATATTCTAAAAAGTTAAAGCCTGATATAATAATTACAGATATAAACATGCCTGGAATTAGTGGACTTGATATGGCTTTTAAAGTACGGGAATTTCTACCAGATTGCAAGTTTATAATAATCACTGGCTATGATGAGTTTCAATATGCAAAAGAAGCTATAAAGCTAAAAGCTGTAGATTTCATATTAAAACCTATAGATGAAGATGAACTTATAGAGGCTATAAAACGATCTACAAAGGAGTTAAATAAACTTAGTTTAAATAGGGCTTTAGAACAAGAAAGATTACTTTTAGATGCCATGAGGGGTAGATTTTCAGATAAAGAGTCAATGGTAGACGGTTTAAGGGAAGCGAAAATAGACTTAAATACTATAAGAATCATAAGCATAGAAAATGATAGCTACAATGAACGCATGGAAGAAGACTCAATGGATAAGTCTTACATGCAAAATAAAGGCATAAGAGAATTAATATATAAATATTTTAAATCTAAATGTTACGTTGTAGACTGCCATCTTTATAGGGTAGCTATAGTATTTGAAGATAATGAAGATAAGGATAGCCTAGAAGAGATGCTAAATAATTTTACTAAAGAGGTAAACGAGGTTTTAAATATTACTGTAACCCTTGGAGTATCTAATAAGAAGCCTTTAAGAAATATAAAAGAAAGTTACAGTGAGAGTAAAGAGGCTATAAACCATAAGCTCTACCTTGGGAAAAATAAGATAATATATTTTGAAAGTATATTAAAAAATGATTCTAATATAACTTTAGATTTTACTAAAGAAAAAAGAGAGATGAATTTATTAATAAAGGCAAAAGATAAAAAAAAGATTCAAGATAAATTAAAATCCATATTTACTAGATTTAAAATTTATAAATCAGAAGAAGATTTTATAAGAGGGGTAAGTGTTGAAATAATATTAGAAGCTTTTTCAGTGGTAAAAACTTATGATACATATAGTAAAGGTGAGGAATTAGAAGAATCCAATATATATAAATATGCTGCAAAGCTAAATACCCTAGATGAATTATATGAGTTTGTATATTCCTATCTTATAAAGGTTTTGAATATCTTAAGAGAAAGAGATGCAGCAGCTGAAGAAACAGGTATAGAAAAGGCTGTAGAATTTATAGATCATCACTACAAAGAGGATATTTCATTAAAGGATGTGGCAAGTTATGCTTATTTAAGTGAAAGTTATCTTAGTAGAAAGATGAAAAAGGTTTTAGGTATAGGTTTTAGTGAATACATAACTAGACTTAGAATGGAAAAAGCCATAGAACTTTTAAGAGAGCCAAATGCTAAGGTGGCAAAGGTAGCACTTCAGGTAGGATATCCTGATTACAGATACTTCTCACAATCATTTAAAAAGTATACAGGGTACTCACCTAGTGAGTTTATGTCTGCAAAGCCATAATATATATTGAATTTTAAAGCAGCAAGTAGTATAATGTAATTGTTTTGAAATTATGACATAAGTCTAAGAATCACTTGATAATTACATATGGATTTAACCCTATGAGGGAGTAATTGGCAGGAATTCCTGTGGCATAGTCAACATATTGACTTTATTAAAGTCTGGCTTGTCTTAAATAATGAGACTCATATATAGTATTTTTATGCTATATATGAGTCTTTTTTTATTTATTAATTGGAACTTGTATTTTAGAAAGAGTAAGTACATATCTAAAGTTACTATACTGCTGTGAGCACCATCAAGATCAAGTGATTCTTAGACTAATATTTTTAAGTACATGATTATAAAACATTAAATTACTTAAGGGGGATTTAAAAAAAATGAGTCTACTAACTATTATCATCACTGCCTTTGCGCTTTCCATGGATGCCTTTGCTGTGTCTATTACTAATGGTATTTTGATTTATGATGTAAAGGCCAAGGATGCACTAAAAACAGGTGCTTATTTCGGCTTTTTTCAGGGAATTATGCCGCTTATAGGTTGGCTTTTAGGTATTAAGTTTCAAGAACAAATAACTAAAATAGATCATTGGATTGCACTTATATTACTGGGGTTTATAGGTATTAAGATGATTTATGAATCTTTCCAAAATAAGCCTATTGCCTGTGAAAATAGCGAAAATCCTAGAGGCTGTTTAAACAATAAAACTATGATTATGCTCTCAATAGCTACTAGTATAGATGCATTAGCAGTAGGTGTAAGCTTTGCATTTTTAAAGGTTCCTATTGTGAGTTCTGTTATAATAATAGGAATTATAACCTTTGCAGTCTGTTTTATGGGAGTACTTATAGGGAAAAACTGTGGGGTACTCCTAAAGAAAAATGCAGAAATACTTGGAGGCGTTATACTTATATTAATGGGAATAAAGATATTTTTAGAGCATACTAACTTATTAGGGGCTATGAATATTTTCAATTAAATATCTCTAGGATGCTACAAGCACATATATATTAAAGAAAACTCCATATATAATATATTAGCTTTATTTTACTAGTCAATGTATAATTATTAATAACAATACAAAAAGATAAATAAGAAAATAAATTAAAGGTGGGCCTAAATGAGAAATTTAAAAATGACTATAGAATATGATGGAAGTAGATATAAAGGATGGCAAAAACAAAAGGACGATGTTTTAACTGTGCAAGATAAAATAGAGACTGTATTATCCAAAATGACAGGTGAAGATGTTCAGGTAATAGGTTGCGGAAGAACTGATTCAGGAGTTCATGCTGAAAATTACATAGCCAATTTCCATACTGAAAGTACTCTTACTGTAGATGCTATGCTAGATTACTTGTATGAATATTTACCTGAAGATATAGTAGTAAAAACTATGAAGGACACAGGAGAAAGATTTCATGCAAGATATAATGTAAAGTCAAAAACCTACGTGTATACAATAAATAATAATAAATTTAGAAGCGTATTCAATAAAAAGTATGTTTATCATACTAATGATAAGCTTAACTTAGATGATATGAAAAAGGCATCAGAAGTTCTAGTTGGAACTCATGACTTTCAAAGCTTTACTAGCCTAAAACCAAATACTAAGGCTACTGTTAGAACCATAAATTATATAAACATAACAGAAAACCAAGGTATTATAGAAATACAGGTTAATGGAAATGGATTCTTATTAAATATGGTAAGAATTATTACAGGAACTCTTTTAGATGTAGGTAGAGGAAGGCTTAATATTTCAGATGTAGAAACTATCTTAGCTGAAAAGAAAAAGAGAGAAGCAGGTCCAATGGCTCAGGCTAAGGGATTATGTCTTAAGGATGTTCAATATTAATCAAGTGATTCTTAGACTCACGTGGAGTTTACTTATAAGGAATACATCTCTCCATCTGAGTCTTAGAAGAACTTATCCAGGGGCGTAGCAGCAGTCATCCCCCACCTTGAAGAGGAGAGGGGTGTTACGGATGGTAGCCATCGGATAAAGAGTAAATTATATAATTACAGTCCCTCATTAGGTATTTAACCTATATGGGGACTTTTTTAGTGTAAAGACATGGAGAGGATTTTCAAATATACTTGTTTAAGTAATCTTTTATATATTTATAATGGAATAAATGGTATAATATTCATAACATTAGGTTTGTCAAAAGTTAAAGTTACATGGAGCTAAAATTCACCGCATTTTAAATATTGGGAATCGTATGTTGCAGACTCTGTTATGGACCTTGTCAATGAAGATTACAAGGGACTTGGATACGGGACAGAATTAGTTGAATTGGCAATAGGTTATGCATTTAATACTTTGAAACTTAAGTACATATATGCTGATACAATGGGTACTAATTTCAAAATGCAAAGGATACTTGAAAGATTTGGATTTGATTTTTTAAATAGAGAAGAACATTGCTACGATATGCACGATAGATGGGAAGATAAATTAAGCTATATACTTAGAAATTCAAACGTTACAAAATGAGAAATAATTCATAGGTGCAAAGATATCTTAATGATATTTGTATAATGTTTTAGAGGAGAATGCGCATGGAAGTAATAGTGGTATATGGAACTGAGCATAAAGGAAATACCTATAATATAGTACAACTTTTTTTAGAAGAATTACTGGTAACAAAAGAAAATATAACAGAATTTTTCTTGCCAAAAGATATGCCTAATTTTTGTTGTGGATGCACAAGTTGTTTTGTAAAGGGTGAGGAGTTTTGTCCACACTATGAAAAAGTTCAGCCTATAAAAATGGCAATGGAAAAGGCTGATTTAATTATTTTAGCAAGTCCTGTTTATGTATGGCATGTTACTGGTCAAATGAAAGTACTTCTTGACCATTTTGGATTTCAGTTTATGGTACATCGACCTAATAAAGCCATGTTCTCTAAAACTGCACTGGTTATAACTACCGCGGCGGGTGGGGGAATGAAATCTGCAATAAAGGATATGACAATGAGCTTAACATATTGGGGAGTAGGGAAAATTTTCACTTATGGAAAGGCTGTTGCCGCTTCTGATTGGCAGGGTGTTAGCAATAAAAAGAAAAAGCAAATAAAACAAGATGTGAATAAGTTGTCCGTTAAAATAAAGAAAAAGTATAAATATATAACTCCAAGTTTTAAAGTAAAAGCACTATTTTTTGTAATGCGCTTTATTCAGATGAGGTTTCACTTTAATCCTACTGACAAAAAATATTGGGAGC
This sequence comes from Clostridium algidicarnis, assembly GCF_000703125.1. NCBI lineage: Bacteria > Bacillati > Bacillota > Clostridia > Eubacteriales > Clostridiaceae > Clostridium > Clostridium algidicarnis. The sequence continues at coordinate 1,283,614 of NZ_JNLN01000001.1, forward strand.
AACAAGGTTGGCTTGGAAAACAACGTCCTTGGTAAAAGCCTGTAATTGATTTAATTTAATAGGAGGAAATGGATGGGGAGAAAACTATTTTGTGAGCTATGCCCTTTATTTTATAAAATATCTGTAAAAAAAGAGAGGCTCAAAAGATATATTAAATGGATATTAGATAATAATAAATATGCGTCAGAAAAAGGTGAGGAAAAGTTACCAGTACTTTTATATTCCCACAACTCTCTTATAAGGAGAAAACTTGGAAATGTGGATATTCAACTTCAAGAAAACAAGGCCACTAATCTTAAACTATCGGCACCAAAAGTTAACGGCATATTAATTAAACCTGGACAAACATTACTTTAATAGGGTAAATCCTTTTGGAACAGGAACATCAATAGTTTTTAATTATTTAGATTATTGCTTTAAAAATAACACAGAAAATACATATCAATTAATAACATACGTTACAGACAAACATCTTTGTGGAGAACTAAGAGCTTTAAACAAAGAAGCTAAATCGTACCACATAATAGAAAAGGACTTGTATTTTAGCGAAGAAGATGGAATCTATTATAGAAATAATAAAATATATAGAAAAGTAGTTGACAAAGTTACCGGAAATATAATAAAAGAAGAATTAATAATGTCTAACCACTCAGAAGTATTGTATGATAGTAAGTTTATTAAACCTGAGTTGATTAAATAGAATGAGAAAATTAAAAGTAGTTGAAGCTATTAAATTATGTGTTTTAGTAGAAGAACCTAAAGAAATAATGCCATATTCTTTTTATAAATAAGTAGGTTTTATAGAAGAGTCTATATATTTGTTTAGGAGGGAAATTTAACATGGGGTTATAAAAAAGCGGGTTTTAATATCATTGATACTTATAATAAAGAAACATTAATAGGTTATAAGAAGTTTGTTAAGATGGAGTTTTCTTATTAATTAAGAAGAGGGGATAGTATGATGAAGAAAGTTTTGATAATGGGTGGAAGCTATTTTATTGGTAAGAAAATAGTGGATGTTCTATTGAACAATAGCTATTCAGTTTACGCCCTTAATAGGGGTACAAAAGAAAATGATGATGAAAGAGTAATTAATTTGAAATGTGATAGAAATGATGTAGAGCAAATGAAGATTATCCTAAGCAACTATTTATTTGATATTGTTATAGATGTATCTGCCCTAAATAAATCACAAGTTGAAATTTTATATAATTCTTTGAATAAAGAAAACCTAAAACAGTTTGTATTTATAAGTTCAAGTGCTGTTTATGATGTTGATAATTTTAGTATTCCATATAGTGAAGAAACTCCCATGAAAGAAAATAAATATTGGACATCTTACGGAACAAACAAAATAGAAGCAGAGAACTTTCTGAAAGAAAAGTTTGAAGAATTACAACTAAACTTAATAATTTTAAGACCTTCTTATGTTTATGGAGAAAATAACTATGCTCAAAGAGAAAGTTTTATATTTGAACATATTTGCAACGAAAAGCCTATTATAATACCAAACAATGGAGAAATATACTTGCAGTTTATTTATACAACTGATTTAGCCAATATTATTTTAGAGCTAATAAACACTAAACTTGATAAAATATCTATTTTCAATTTAGGTAATAAGAAACCGATTACAATAAAAGAGTGGATTGAATGTTGTGAAAATGTAGTAGGTAAAAAGGCAAAAATAATTCAGTATGACTATGATAATTACAACAGAAAAGAACGAGAATTTTTTCCATTCTTTAATTGTAATAACGTACTTGATGTATCGAAAATTAATGAACTTTATCATCGAGAAACTGATTTTTTAATAGGTTTAAAAAATGCTTTTCATTGGTATTGTAATAATAAGGATAAGATACTTTTTAAGGATAATGTAAAACAGAATGAAGAAACCATATTAAGAGAACTCAATCCTAAAATTAGATTTAGTAATCGTGTAGAAAATTATGTTAGGTTCCGACCAAGTTATCCTAATGAGGTAATTGATTTCTTGCGCAGATCTATTGGACTTAATGAAAAATCAATTATTGCTGATATAGGTTCAGGAACAGGACTTTCTACTAAGCTGTTCTTAGATAATGGTAATATTGTTTATGGCTTAGAGCCTAATTTAGAAATGAGACAAGCTGCTGAAGAAGTTCTTGCTAGCTATAGCAATTTCTTCTCTATAGACTCATCTTCAGAAAATACTAAGTTACAATCAGAACATATAGACGTTATTGTAGCAGCTCAAGCATTTCATTGGTTTGACCCAAAGCCTACAAAAGAAGAATTTCTTAGAATATTAAAGCCAGGAGGTGTGGTTGTACTATTAGTAAACAGGAGAAAGAGAAGTAATGATAAATTTATGAATGGATATATGGAGATTGTGTGGAAATATGGACAGCCTTTAAATATAAAAGCAGATAGTGAGAGCATACCAGACTTTTTTTATCCAAACAATGTTCATGAGAAGGTATTCTACAACCCATACACTTTTAATTTTGATAGATTAAAGGGAGAGTTAATGTCTTATTCCTATATGCCTAATGAACAAGATCCTAAGTTTAAGTCTATGATATCAGAATTAGAACTCTTATTTAAAAAATATAATGATAATGGAACGGTGATTCTACAATATGAGACTGTACTATATTATTGTAAGATTAAGTTATTTAAGGATTTTCTTTGGTAAATAAATTATAAAGTTATGTGGCATTTAATTTTCACAACCATATTATAAATATGGGGTGATTATATGAAGGTGGATATAGTTTTTGAAGGTGGAGGAGTTCTTGGTATTAGTTTTATTGGAGCATTAACTTCTCTAAAAGAGCATGGATATGAAATTCAAAGGTGTGCTGGCACATCTGCCGGAGCAATAATGGCAGCATTAGTTGTGGCAGGGTACAACGAAGATGAACTATATAAACTTATGAAGGAGTTAGATTACTCTTTCATGAAAAAGAGCAATAGTTATGAGAAGTTTTTACCACTTAAGCTAATTAAATTATTTAATAAAAAGGGCTTATATGATGGAGATAACATAGAAAAGTTTATAGCCCCACTTCTTGAAGCAAAGGGAATTACAAAATTTAAGCATGTTATAAAAAATGGAAAGAGTAAACTTAAGATTATAGCTTCAGATATAACTAGAAGAGAGATAATTGTATTTCCAGATGATTTAAGTAAATATAATATAGACCCAGGGGAATTTGAAATTGCAAAAGCTGTTAGAATGAGTGCTAGCATACCACTATATTTTACTCCCTATGTTTTAAAAGGTGGTACTTGCCCCAGCTTTATTGTGGATGGTGGACTTTTAAGTAACTTTCCTATATGGATATTTGATGTTGAAGGGATACCGAGATGGCCAACCTTTGGGTTAAAGCTACAGGATAAAGATAGTAGAACTAGTACAGGGCATTGTAATTTTATAGGGTTTGTACAGGATGTAGTTCAGGCCCCATTGTATGTTGATGGACAAAGGTTTATTAGAGATAAAGATTTAGTTAGAACCGTAATTATTGAATCTAAGGGAATGAAATCTACAGACTTTGATATTGCAAGTAAGAATGCTAAGACCTTGTATGATAAAGGATATAGAGATACAGAAAAGTTTTTAAATAAATGGGACTTTAAAAGGTATGTGGCTGATAATAGAATGGATAAAGGAAATTATAATGTAGCTAAGAGATAATTACCCGTATGTAAGATGAAGTTTTTATAGATGTTATTAGGGTGATTTTACAATTAAATGTACTTATAATTTAAAGAGACTGAGTTTATATAGAAAGTTAACTATATATTCAGTCTTATATTTTTACCTAAAATTTTAGGTAGCTTTTCCCTCCATAGATAGAGGATTTTTTTTATATAAAATAATAAAAATCGCTAATAGGAAAAGACCTGAAAGGGTTAGTAATAGTGGGTTTCCCAAAATAGGCATATATTCTTCTAGAGCTGATAGTATAATACTTAAAGTATTAGCTATAATATGAGTAAAAATCACAGCATATAAAGACTTTGTTTTAATGTATATAAGTCCTAGTAGTATTCCAAAAAACAACGCATTAAACATTTGAGGTAGATTACCATGGATTAGGCTAAAAAGTAGTGAGGAAAATAATATAGCCTTAGCTGGACTGTATTTTTTTAAAAGACCATTTAAAATAATGCCTCTAAATAGAATTTCTTCAATAATAGGACCAATTAAAGCAATCTCTAACACTAAGAGGTAAGGATTCGTTTGTGAAGCAATTTCTTTAATGTAATGTAACATCTTTGATTTAGAAGCTAAATAATTCATAACTGGATTAAAAGATACTAAGGTTATTAGTCTAAATGAAATAGTTAATAATAATATCATTAATAAACAGGATAACGTAATACTTCTAGTATAATTTACATCTACTGATCTTTTATCATCAGAATTAGGTTTAAAATATATTTTAAGTAACAAAATTATAACTATTATATTTGTTATTATTTTGGAAAAGAGATATGTCCATTGTTCTCCAATAAACAATCCTATAATGGATGAAGAGACTATATTTAAAATAACCATTAAAATAAATTGTAATATACAAAGCAATACTGAAGAAATAAAATCCATAGGCTTAGATTCTATGGAACCATTTAGGTATTGTTTGATAATTTTCATAAGATCACCACTTCCATGAAGAAATTTTCAATATAGTATTTAAAAGTAATATTTAACAGTATTATATCATGAAAGTTATTTAAAATGTAGGATACATATAGATTTATAATAGAATAGTGTAACATAAATGGCAGTGAATCGTTTATTAAGTGAAGGGGAGGAGGCTGTCATATAAATTTTATGACAGCCTCAAAAAGCATTTGCAAATAATATTATTCTAAATTAAATATTTCAATGCTTCTATCTAATATACCTGTTAGATAGGCTAGAATTATTCCATAATTTGTTATGGGTATATTCTTTTCTTTGCATAGCATCATTTTTGAATTCATGGCCTTTTTATTTACCATGCAAGCTCCACAGTGAATTATTAAGTCATATTTTTCTATATCTTCTGGGAAGTCTGCTGCCATTTTAAAGTCGTAGTTTAAATTTTTATTTAGTAATTTATTGAGCATGGTTGGTATTTTAACCCTGCCTATGTCTTCGTGGGAATAGTTGTGGCTACAGCTTTCAGATATTAATATTTTCGAGGATTCATCTAGTGACTTTATCTTGTCTGTCCCTTTAATAAAGGTTTTTATATCTCCTTTTTGATTAGCAAGTAGTATGGAAAAGCTTGTGAGCTTTATGTGATTTGGAACTATTTTGCTAACTTTTTTAAAGGCTCCAGAGTCTGTCACTACTAAATCTACATCTTTTATATCAAGAAGGGCAGATTCAAGTTCAGTATCTCGTACCACATAACTTTTTATTCCGTGGTCTAGGCAGTCGCGAAGTAGCTGAACTTGTGGCAGTATAAGCCTTCCTTTAGGGGCTTCTGAATCTATTGGAACCACCATGATAATTTTACTATTAGGCATAAGTAAATTACCTAAAATGCTTTCTTCATTTAGTTTAGTATTTAAGGATTCAATAATTTTATCCTTTAGATTTAAGATGCTATCCATATTTTTTGAGGAAACAAAAACACCATCCTTTATATATTTTTGTATCTTTGATATTTGCTCTTCACTTATAGAGTCTATTTTATTTATAACTACCATATGAGGGATGTTATATTTATTAACTTTTTCTATGGTTTTTTCATATAAATCATAATCCATATCCGTTGCATCCATAACATATATTGCAAAGTCTGTATTAGACAAGGTTTTAAAGGTTTTTTCCATTCTTAAATCTCCAAGAGGGGAGGTGTCCAAAAGTCCTGCAGTGTCTGTAAATAAAACAGGACCTAAGGGCGCTAGCTCCATAGCCTTAGTAACAGGATCTGTGGTAGTTCCTTCAAAGGGAGAAACTATGGATATTCCATGTCCTATTAGAGCGTTCATTAAAGAGGATTTTCCTGCATTGGTTTTACCTAAAAAGGTTATGTGTATTCTATTTGAATTTGGTGTAGTATCCAATATTATAACCTCCTAGAAGAATAGATCTCTTTCTCCATTTTTTATTTTTTCTAAGTTTTTAATTAATGTATTTTTTATATCTTCATTTTTCACATTGTTTAATTCTTTTTTTATTAAGTTTTCTCCCTTTTCTCTTAGCTCTGTATCGCCATAGTCCTCTATAAATTCTTGGAATGTCATTATAGCATTTGGCTGGCACATATTTTGGATCTCACCGGTTTTTGCAATGCTCATAAACTTCTCTCCAACTCTGCCACTTCTATAACAAGCAGTACAATAACTTGGGATATGTCCATGGTTTACAATGGCTTTTAATATTTCTAAAGGACTTCTATTATCGTCTATTGAAAATTGATTGATATCATTTGTGCCTTCTTCATGATCTTTATATCCCCCAACTCCTGCGCAAGAGCCTGCACTTACTTGGGTAACACCATATTCTATAGCACCTTTTCTCATTTCAGCAGACTCTCTTGTAGATAAAATAAGTCCTGTAAATGGTACTGCGATTCTTAATATTGCAACTATCTTTTTGAAATCTTCGTCATCTACTAGGTTAGGGAATAATTCAAGATCCATACCCTCAGCCTTTTTAAGTCTTGGCATAGATATTGTATGAAAACCTACCCCAAATTTTTTTTCAAGATGAGCATTATGAATCATTAAGGCTAAAACTTCAAACTTATAAGGGGCAAGACCGAAAAGTACGCCAGCGCCTACATCATCAATACCAGCTTCCATAGCCCTATCAAAGGATGTTAAGTGATATTCATAGTTACCCTTTAAGCATTTAGGATGCATGCTTTCATAGGTAGGTTTATGATAAGTTTCTTGGAACAGTATATAGGTTCCAATTTCAGCTTTCTTTAATTTTCTATAGTTTTCTACAGTAGTAGCTGCTATATTAACATTAATTCGTCTTATAGCTCCATTAGAATTTTGTGTAGAATAGATGGTTTTTATACTTTCTGTAATATAGTCTATATCGCAGTTTACTGGATCTTCACCTGCTTCTAGTGCAAGTCTTTTGTGTCCCATCTTTTCGAGTATCATAACTTCATTTTTTATTTCCTCTTGTGTGAGTCTTCGTCTATTGAATTCATTACACTTTTTATATCCACAGTAAACGCAATTATTTACACAATAATCACTTATATAAAGTGGAGCAAATATAACAATTCTATTTCCGTATATATCTTTCTTTATGTCTCCTGCAACTTTAAACATTTTATTTAAAAGAGTCTCATTCTTTATTTGAAGTAGTATAGCTATATCCTCATGACTTAGTTTTTCCTTCCTACAGGCCTTGTCTAAAACCTCTTGTATCTCGGAGTTTGTAGCATTTTTTGCATTGTTAAGTAATGTTTCTATATATTCATGATCTATAAACATTTAAATCTCCTCCCTTATAATCTCAAGTGTATAAGGTATTGTAAGCTCCTTATCATAGCTATTTGTGCACAGACTACACATAAATAAAGTAGTCTATAATTTTTTAGAGTAGAATTTTAATCTAGTTATTTTCTTGTCCAAAGGGTGTTATCGCCTTGGGATAAATCTAAAGAAAAACCTGCATTTATAATTCTATTTTCTATGCAATTTCTACATTCAGCAGCTTCGTCTCCTGTACAAATTTTATTATCATAGAGCATGTACTTAGCCCTCGCTGTGGTAGGGGACAGGTTTGGCATTACCACATTAGCTCCAGCTTTTAATCCTTGCTCTCTTCCCATAGGACTTATGGTACCTAATGCAGTGGTTGCTGGAAGCAAAACCTCTGGAAGAAGCAATCGTACAATAGAAAGTAAGGTAGTGGTAGTTTCTACGGTTCCTGAAACCTCATCTTTAAATATGGTATCCTTATGTGGTATGAAGGGCCCAAGTCCTACCATATGTGGCTTTAACTCTTTCAAAAACAATAAGTCCGCTACAAAATCTTCGTTTTTTTGGCCTGGGATACCTACCATAAATCCAGCTCCCACTTGGTATCCTATGTCTTTTAAGTTTTTTAAACATTGAATTCTAGTTTCAAGTTCCATACCTACATGAATTTTTTTGTATAATTCTTTTGAAGCTGTTTCATGTCTTAAAAGATATCTATCTGCTCCAGCATCATAATATTTTTTATATGAATCATAACTTTTTTCACCTACAGACAGTGTAATTGCGCAGTCCTTATAATTTGTTTTTATAGCTTTTAATATTTGAACTAACTTCTCATCGGTATAATAAGGATCTTCTCCACCTTGAAGTACAAAGGTTCTGTATCCAAGGTTATAGCCAGAATTACAACAATCTAAAATTTCCTCTAAAGAAAGCCTGTACCTTGCTGCATTTGCATTGCCACCACGGATACCGCAGTAAAGGCAGTTGTTTTTGCAGTAATTAGTAAATTCTATAAGACCTCTCATATAGACCTTATTGCCATAATGATTAAGTCTTGTTTCATGAGCTTTAGAAACTAAATACTTTTTACTTTCTATATCTATATTGTTAAGAAGATATAATAAGCTTTCAGAACTAAGATTATTTCTTTCATATAATTCATCTATTATTTCTTTTAAATTTACATCTAGTTTTTTAGTTATATCTAGGTTTTTATTTATAGCATTCACATAAGTTTTATTATTCGTATGCATAATTATATCTCTTTCTTTGATATAGAAGTTTTGATATACACATTATCTATATTTCCAAGCTTACCGGTAAGGCTATTTATTTCATCTAATTCACCTACCACAGTGATAGAAATCACAGAAATTCCATGCTCATCAAAGGGGATACCCATTCTTCCTTTTATAATGCCTTTAAAGCTAGAAATAATTTCATTAAATTTTTGTTGGCAGCTATTTGGATCCTCTAAAATAGCACTAATAACAGCAATTTTACTCATAAAAATCCTCCCTTGTATTGAGATATCTAGAAAACAAAAAAACTCCCCTAAAAAAAGGGAAGTGCATTAACACGCATAGGATTTTAGGTTAAAGCGAAGTTTTAATTTCCACCTAACCACCTAAATGTTATTTCCCTTTCAGATCAGACTATTCTTTACTGTTAGGTAATGTAGTATGGCATATAGATTCTTGTCTTTAAATTGCAGTGGTTTAATATCTTTGTAGTTTAACTTTTTAGGTTGCCACAGACAAATAATAAAAGAATTAACTTGAATTATTTGAAATGTACATATAAATTTTACTTTAAGGAAAGGGCTTTGTCAATGAATCTGTAAAGTAAGTAAAGTGAAGTGATATTTAAGATAGAGGCATAAAAAACATCAGAAAAGGTATGTGTATTAACTTGTTTTATATTTGAATTTCCTATATCATCTTATTTATAGAACTTAATGTAATTTAAGGTAGGATTATTCAAGTAAAAATACACTATTATAGATTTAATATTAAAGACTAGCTTTAGTTAAAAAGCCTAAAATTAAATAAATTGACTGCTTTTTATTGAAATCTATAGACTTTAATAAAAATTTACAAGAATGAATTAGTTAAAGGAGTTATAGTTATTATTATGAAAAAGAAAGTATATTTTTTAATAATGGTATTGATTTGTATAGTTGTACCAATAATAACATTTCCTAAAATCCATCTTTATTATACTGGCTATAAATGCAAAAAGGAATTATATAAAATGAATTCAATAATAGATGTTTCTGATTCTACTTTTGAAGGACTTTCATTATTGAATACCGACCTTCACAATAACGATATATTTTTATCTGGAGAAAAACATGGTTCAGTCAAGTCAATACAAATGAACTTATATTTACTAAAATATTTTGTAGAAAAAGAGAATATTAAATATATACTATATGAAGGTGGATATGCTAATGCGGAGTATCTAAATACCTATTTAGATACTGGCGATGAAGCTATTATTGAATATTTGTTTTATAACTCAACAAATACGCTAAACTACACTATGGAAAACTACGATTTATTAAAAGAAATCTATGAATATAACTTAACATTACCAAAATATAAAAAATTGAAATTTGTTGGAATAGATCTAGAAACACCTTCCGTAGCTATAAAATATATTAATTCATTAATTCCAGATTCCATGCCTAATAATGAAATAGTCCAAGAATTTATTTATAGTATAAAAATGATTTCTAAAGGCAATTATCTTACAGAGTCAAAAAAGTCAATTGAATTATTAAACCAAGGTGAAAAAGATATAAAGGAGTATTTTAGTGAAAACTTTTTTAGCTTATCATTTGCACTTAAAAATTTATCTATAAGTGATAATCAACTTTCAAGAGAAAATATGTTGATTGATAATTTTATTACATTACATGAACACTTACCAAAAGGGAAGTTTTTTGGACAGTTTGGAGGTGCACATACAAACTTGAGTATCCTTTCTGAATCACTTGCATCATATTTACAAAATATATATGAGCCTACTAAAGGGAGGGTTATTAGTATAGAATTCGACTATGTTAATAGCTATACATATGTTCCTAATGTTCCAAGTTTAGATATAAACCCAACCATATATACATCTACATCTCCTGATTTTTTCCTTAAAGATGAATCAACAGCTTTAATTAAGTTAAATTATGAAAATAGTATCTATAATGAGAAAGATATTTTTCTAAATCCTAATAATCCACAAACAGCGTATTTCCAATATCTTATTATGTTTAGTGATTCATCAAGTGCCACTAGATGGTCACTATTACAGTAACTGTTAGTAATATTCTTTTATCTTATTAGACTGCACTTATATATATTATTTCGCTAAATTGTTCTTAAAGGTACAATAAAAGCTAACTACAAAGTTAATTATACGAGGAGTCTGGCTATGAAAAGAAAAATAATAATTTTTGTAGGTTTAACCCTGTCTATCTTAGTTTGTATTACCGTTATACTATTAAATAAATCCTTTGTAAATAACAATTATAAAGTGTTGTTTGAAAAGGTTGGTAACCAAAATGAATATTATACAGAAGATACTATAGATTTAAATAACTATATGTATGAACATGATCCGAAAGAACTTGGAATACCAGAAGATAGTTTACAGTACATTAATACAGCTTTAGATACTGATAGTTTCCTTACTGATAATAATTTAATAGAATTAGACAAAAATGATGCCATATCAGATGTGAACTTTTTATTTAATTTGCTTAAGTATTCATATGCTGGGTATTCTTATTTTGGTGGAGATATTACATTTGAAAATGCAAAAGAGAATATTATAAAATCTATTAACTCACATCCTGCAGAAAATATAAATTCGAGCCAACTAGAAAATATACTTGATATAAACACCAAATTCATACAAGACGGACATTTTAGTATTAATAATAATTCTCTACTTAACCACTACTTATATTATAGCAATGAGAGTATTTGTGTGAATAAATCTAAAAATGGTTATTATATCATTGAAAATGGTGAAAGGCTTTATATTAAAAGTATTAATGATAGTTATGACTTTAATAATTATTTAAAGTTATCTATAAATTCAAAAGGATATCCTTGTTACCATATTGGTATTTTAGATAACTCAAATAATCCTAGTAAAATTAAAGTAATATTCCAATCACAAAGTAAAGAAGTTATAAAACATATAGATCTTAAAAAAGGTAATCCTAAGGTATGCTCTGATGATAAACTTAATTATAAGTATTCAAAAAGAAACGATGTTCCAATCATTACCATGAGAAAAATGTATGACACTGATGTAAATGATAAATCTACAAAGTTATTTGCAGAATCTGCTATTTCATTAAAAGATGAACCTGTAATGATATTAGATATTCGGGGAAATAGTGGTGGACAAGATATTGCTCCTATTACTTGGTTTGAAAATTTCACTGGTGAAATTCCACAGATAGAAAGCTACTCTCTTCAGCTTTGCAGCCTTATTAATAATTATATTGCAAGGCTTGCTATGAAAAATATTGATTACGAAATACTTCCCGCAGAACTAAAAAAAGAATATGATGAAGAAATGCAAAAGGCTAATATTGAATTTAACACATGGTATGCCTCCAAAACTGAAGAAAAGAGACATAAAAACAATACAATAATTTTTGTTCTTATAGATAATAAAGTTGCATCTTCTGGTGAAAGCTTTATAAATTACTTAAAAACATTAGAAAACGTTATACTTGTTGGTACCAATACTTCAGGTGTATATATTTCAAATGTATACACTAGAAGTCAATTGTCAAGTTCACATATAAATATTAACTTTGGAAATACTATTACATTAAATAAATACTGTGAGGAAGGCAAGGGTTTTCAGCCAGACATCTGGATTGATAATGAAGACTCATTAGATAGGGTTTTAAAATTAATTAATCAATTTAGGATTAATCCATTTATTCTAGGCAATATCTAAGTGAATATCAACCCCACTTAAGGATTAAAAGATAAACTTAAATAGTTTTTACTTTATTATTCAAGAAACTACAAAATTATTATATTAATCATTCAATTGAAAGGGATAATCTTAAGAAAGTAGGGGAAAAGACAGTGTTTTGTAGATATATGGAGGAAATTAAAGGTGTAAATTTAAAGGTATAATAGGAATTATATAGAATATATTGAAGTATAGCCTTACAGCTATTTTCTATAAAAAAGGAAGGGGGTTAGGTGAACATTGAATTATATAATATATTAGTAAAATGAAATGGAGATAGAATTAATTATGAAAAAATACCTATTAAAATATAAGTTATCCTTATTTATATCAATTAATATGGTAATCGTATCCTCTGTGATAAATGTATTTCTTGCATTTGTATTCAAAAGCTTAATTGACGTAACAATTTCAGACGATCTTAATAAGTTTTATAAAGTAGCTATTTTTTCATTAGTGTTTATTATTTTAGGGTCTATAATTAATTGGCTTGCTAAAAAGATGAAATACTCATATATGAAAAAGACTCTAGTTTTCTTGAAAGATGATATCTTTAATACAATAATCAAAAAGGATATAGCTTCATTTACATCTGAAAATAGTGCTAGCTATATGTCTATTATTTCAAATGATTTAAAACTTATAGAAGCTGATTATTTTAAAAACATTTTTTCGTTAATTAAAAGCTTTACTTTATTCATTTTATCATTAATTTCATTATTTTTTTTAAGTTATAAAATAGCAATAATATTAATAATTCTTTCATTATTAACAATGATAATCCCCAAGTTTTATGAAAAAATGCTAAGTAAGTGTAAGAAAGATTATTCGGATAGTCTATCTGCTTTTACTATTAAGATTAAAGATATATTTACAGGTTTTGATGTTATTAAAAGTTTTAAAATTGAAGAAAAAATATGCGATGAATATTCAGCCATGAATAACCTTGTTGAAGATAATAATCTTAAATTTAAAAACATAAGTAATCGTGTAGAGCTAACCACCGAAATAGTTGGTGGGTTAATGTTTCTCTCTATATTTATAATAGGTTCTTATTTAACTATTAAAGGCGATTTAACATTAGGAACCATGGTTGCATGTATACAGTTAACTAATAATATCGTTTCTCCAATATATATGTGTATTGAGTATATCAGCAATATAAAATCGATAAAAGAAATAACAAATAAAATTTTAAATATAAATACAGAACCTGTCATTACAAATAAGTTTAAAGATAAAAAGGAATTTAAGGAAGAAATAGTTTTAAAGAATGTATCATTTGAATATAAAGAGAATAAACCTGTTCTTAAAAATATAAATCTAAAAATGGAAAAAGGTAAAAAATATGCTTTTGTAGGAATGAGTGGTTCAGGAAAATCTACAATCTTAAAATTATTATTAAAACAATATGAAGATTTCAAAGGATCTATATTAATAGATGATATAAATTTCAGTGAAATTAATAGATCTGATATTTATGATTTAATATCTATAATTCATCAAAATGTATTTTTGTTCGATAACACTGTTGAAAATAACATAACATTATTTACTGATTATCCTAAAGTTGAAATAAATTCAGCAATAAAGCTGTCTGGTCTTAATGATCTGATTGAAAATTTATCAAAGGGAGTTGAAAGTTTAGTTGGTGAAAATGGGAATCTTATTTCAGGAGGCGAAAAGCAAAGAATATCTATCGCTAGAGCATTAATCCGAAAAACCCCTATCTTAATTTTAGATGAAGCAATGGCGTCATTAGATAATGAAACGGCATATTCAATTGAGAATACTGTTTTAAATATGGAGAACATTACTGCCATAGTAGTTATGCATAGATTAACAGAAAACTTATTAAAAAAATATGATAAAATATTTACTTTGAAAAATGGCCAAATAATTGAAGAAGGAACTTTTGAAGAGTTAATTAATTTAAATGGTTATTTTTATAATTTATTTAGTATAGGTAAAGTGGATAATAATCAAGATAGCATAAAAAAAGAAAGCGATAATATGCTTGAAGTTTGAACTAACAAGACTTAAAATTAATTAATTTATACATTAGATATTAGATAAAAATTTCTACAGAATTTTTATAAATATTACTTTAAATAAAGGATGGTGAGTGAAATGAGTTCTATTACTAAAAAAACACAATTACAGGAGTGGGAAATGGAAGAGCTAAATGTTAATGAAATAGCTGAATTATCTGATGCTATATTAGCATGGTGTGGCTTTGCTTGTTCAGGTAAGGGAGAGCCTACAGATTAAATTATGATATAAAGTTTATAAATTATTTAATATAGGTAAAGTGGATAATAATTAAGATAGTACAAATAAAGAAAGCGATAATATGCTCGAAGTTTGAGCTAACAAAACTTAAAATTAATTAATTATGAGATTAATAGGGGCATAAATATAGAATGAATAAAGTTTATTTGAATAAAACTCATTTAAACATTTTAAAAACATTTTTTAATAAGAATTTAACATATGAAAAGTTTGCTATAGTATTATTTGATATTAATACTTATGAAAAAGAAACTAATTTTAATATAAAATATATAATTACGCCACCACCAAAAGCAATTATTGAATCTAATGATTTCATAATAAGGGTAGATCCTAGATTTTACAAATATTACATACGATATAGTAAAGAAAAGAAATTAGGATTTATATTGGCACATAATCATCCTGGTGGAATAATGAGTGATTTTTCTATAAGCGATAAGTGCACAGAAGAAAAGATTATAAAATTACTTTTGATTAATAATGAAATTAAATACCATGGTAGTATGGTATTCAATTTAGATACATTCAAAATAAGAATTTTGTGGAATAATGAGCTTTCAACTATAAACGAATTTATAATTAAAGATGATTACCAATATTTCCACCTAGAAAAGGTTGAAGACCAATATAAATACAGATAGAAAAGTTAATTTAATAATAGCTTATTTATTTTTTCTAAAAGTCACCTTTTAGTTTTTCAAGAAATTATATAAAACATTTTGTGATAGTTGAAACCGTCGAAGAAGCCAACGTAAACCAAGTTTCTACTACATTTTTCATGACAACCTTTTATTCTTGTTTAAAGGAAGTAATAATTATCGTAAAGCAAGGGTTAAACTTGCTAAAATCCATGAGAAAATAGCCAATCAGCGAATAGACTTTTTGCATAAAGAATCTTTAAAAATTATAAACGAAAACCAAGTTATAATTCTTGAAGACCTGAATGTGAAAAGCATGATGTAGAATGAAAATTTAGCACAGAGAATAAGTGATTGCAGTTGGTCAGCGTTCACAGTAGCAATATTTTTTTTGATCGTAAGTTTGAGTATTATTAAAACAAAAAATATGTAATATGAGGTTAAGAATAAGGAGGTAAACAAACTTGTATAAAACAAATTTGTTTACCTCTATTATTTTACATATTCAGTGATTAGGTCAGTAAAAAGAATACCTTCTAAATTTAACGTAATCTCTTTAATATACCCACTTGTAGCGTTGCTAAATCTGCACAATTTTTTGTGTGGTACATAGGGATTTACCATATCACTTGAGGTAAAATATGTTATAATATAATTAAAAAATAATCTGAAGTGGGTGAATAAAAGGTGAAAAAATATAGGCCTTTAAAGTTTATAAATATTATGTATTCTATATTTATACCTGGAATTATACTTACAATGTATATTGTGTATAAAGATATAAACAATATATGG
Organism: Clostridium algidicarnis; assembly: GCF_000703125.1. Taxonomy (NCBI): domain Bacteria; kingdom Bacillati; phylum Bacillota; class Clostridia; order Eubacteriales; family Clostridiaceae; genus Clostridium; species Clostridium algidicarnis. The sequence goes on from NZ_JNLN01000001.1 coordinate 1,299,786, forward strand.
GCTACTAGGTTTGTAATAGGGTACGCGGTTTTTATGATGCTATTTTTAGTTTATCTTGTGGGAAGTACTATTTTTAAACTTAGAGATTTAAAGTGGGAAGAAATAAAGGGAAGATTAATTAAGGTTTTCTTTATATTTATAAGTATGTGGGCAATGAATATTTTGCTTATGTATTTAATAAAGCGTGAAATAAACATATTACATAATGTAGAAATTCATATGGCTATGGCCTTTGGGATTATATTTTGGGATTTAGTGGCAGCACCTCAGAGGTGATGACAAATAAAGGAAGCACCTCTGAGGTGCTGTAAGATATTGCTAATTATTGAAAATGGATTGCATATTTTTTCCTACTGCTTTTAGAAGTTCTTTAGGTAGGTTTTCTACTTGTTCGCCAATCATAACGCCGTGTGGTTGTTTATACTCTTCATTCCATACAAAATTAAAAGTCTTTTCATTTGCTGTGTTGTTTTTTCCTATTTGAAATGCGTAGACTTCCACATTTTTAGATAATAATTCTTGTACAGCCTCTTTAGTTGAGCCTGGAAAACTTGAGGCACCATCTGTAACTTCAAAAACTATCTTTATTTGGTTTCCCTTTTTGAGTTCGTTTTCCTGTATGGATGTAATATTATTAGATATTTCCTTAAGGCATCTTGCATCATCGGTTGCTCCATCTGTTGCATCCAGCTTGACAATTGATCGGATTATATCGCTTTTTTCTTTTTCACTGACATCTTTATCGTTAAATTTTTTCACATTATAATATTTACTGCCAAAGAACCATGTTTCACTTAAAACTTCTATTTTTTGATTTAATTGTGTTGCATTACTTTTCAAATATCCATTAAAATCATCTATTGATAGCAATGTAACAGCTAAAGCCTTCCTTGCTGCCTGGATTTTTGACTCATCCATTGATCCGGAATTGTCTATTACAAAAGAAATTTCTATTCTGTGAGGTAAGGCGCCTGCCTTAGTTTCTAATAAGTATCTATTAAAAATCCGAAGGTTTTTATAATTTCCTTTTTTCTCACCTTCTACAAAGTCTGTATAAGAGCTAATGAAGCTGTCTACATCTAGTTTGCCTTTTATTTGATTATTCTTTTTTACACTTACCTCTTTTTTTGTATCACCAATTAACCTTTGCCAAAGTTTACGCATTTCTTCTCTTTCTGACTTCATTTTATTTGAGTAAAATTGAAATAATTGTTCATCGGTTTTGGTAATACCGTAAGGTTTTAAATCTGACTTGCCTTGTATAGTATTTTGCGCAGCTTCACTTATTTGATCTTGTTTATCTAGCATTTCTTCTAGAATATTTTCTTCTTCTTCCTTTGTAGATTCTAGTGAACTTGGAATCTCATCTTCTTTAGACATTTCAAAAGGATTTTCACTTCCTTTGACTTGTTCACCTTTTTCTTCTTTTGATTTATAAAATGTCATTTCATCAATTTCTTCTTTCCATAATTGTTCAAAGAGCGGAAAGATAAAAGAACGAATGAAGGGATCTCTTTCTACAATGCCCTGATTATCGTTTATTTGCCTAACCAAATGATAGTGAATAAAATCGAAAAGCGGCTGATTTAAAATTGTTTGATTAAAGGGATTTTCAGAACACTTTTCTATGGTTGGTATGGTTTTATATAATTCAATAATTAAAAAGCTGTTTGCAAATGCTCTGTGCCTTGGCATCTTAGAAATGGACTCAACTGTTTTACCAATTTGCTTCATATAGGAGACAATATTAAGAAAGTTTTGTTCATCCCTATAGATAGGACACATCTGCAAAACTCGCAAAAATGCTGTTTGTTTGTCTAGTAGATGTAATAAATCAAGAAGTTCTTTTCTTACATAATTTGAAATGATTTTAGGCTGATATGCAAGGTCTTTTTCTAGTCCTTCTTTTTTTATCCTAGCTAGAATATAGCTTGTCATGCCATCAATTTCTTTTTGCCAATCATATTTTCTACTTAGATAATTTTTAGTTTGCTTTTTCCAGTCAGGGTATAGGGCTAGCTCATAGTAAATATGCCACATGATTTCATTGTCGTTTAACTTTTCATCTAAAAAGCTTTCTAGTGGTAAGTATAAAACTCCATTAGAGGGGTTAAATACAAACCTTTCTAATTTCGGATCCGGAATATAAATCAAACTAGAATCACCTGTAAATGTAGCTAATGAGCGTTGTTCTTTTTGTAAAAATTCTTCATAATGTTTTTTAGCTTCTTCAATTAGAGTTTTTTCATCTATTTCAAACATATTAATTCCTCCTATCCATACAGTGGAAGATTAAACAAGTCTTCTTTGGTATCAATTCTATCTATGTCTAATAAATTTAAGTTTCCATCTACATCCATAAGCAAATATCTTGAAGTATCTAATGCTAAAACATTTGTAAAGAAGACATTTTCCATGGTGGTGTCTAAATTAAGATGCCAACTTCCAAAGTCTTCTTCAAATAAGTAGATGATTCCATCTTCACTTAAAATTACTGCTGTGCCTTTTTTTGATTGAATATCAAATAAATTACCTTTTAAATCATTTAACTGTGTTTTTATAAGTTTGGGTTCGGTATCTTCGGATAAAGATAGTATACCGATTTGACCATTATTCCCCATAACCATAAGGGAATTATTATCACCATCTCCAGTTTCTAAGCGTTTAATTTTTCTTATTTCCTCATTTAGAAAATTAAAGCTTTCTGTTATGGTGAGTTTGTTATTCTCATATTTAATAAAATATAATTGGCCTGTCTTCGTTCCAACTACAAAATAATTTCCGCTTAGCTTTTCAAGCACAGTCCAATTTGGAATGTTACAATAAATGTCTTTATGAAAGATCAAAGAGTATTCATCTTTTTCTTTTGTGAGTTCCAATAAGTTCAATCTTTCTTCTCCATTTTCTACTATGAATAAGCTGTCATTAATTGCAAGACATCTTCCAAAGTCATTAATACAACCATTTACTTCAAGGCTTTTTACCTTAATTTCTCCGTTTACATTAGGTATTTGATCAAAATTATCACTTGAAATAATGTAGAGACCACCTCTTACTCCAAAAAGCAAAATTTCTTTAGGACTTAACTTGTATAGATAGGAAACTGCTTCTTTTATTTCTTTAATAGGAAGAGTCCACTCTTGTTGAATTTGGGTACCATCATAAAAGGTATCTACAATATCTATATAAAAAAATTGGACGTTGCCATCTATACTACTTGTAATAAAAAGTTTTTCATTAATTCTAAGTGTACTTTTTAAAAATCCATTAAAGCTAGAAGCTCCTAGCTTTTTTATAGAATTTATTTTCATTGAAGTCTTTTTTGTATTATCTAAAGAAGTTCGGTAATAGGGAATTAATTCAGTTAATAAAGTTTCTTCCATTTGTGAAAGTTTAGTTAAATTATCTTCAAAATCATCATCTAAAATCCCAGTTACCATACACTCATTTAGTTTTTTCCTTAGGTCTTTAATTTGATTCTTAAAATAATCTCCATCTATGGATAAACTTTTTTTCATTATTATCCTCCATTATATTCTAGATAGTCAATTATATCTTTTGAATGTTCTAAGTGAGATAATTTTTGGTCTAGGTTTTGGAAGGTTTTTGCATCAACTTGAGATGGAGCATAAGTATTATCTTCAAGGCCATCTATCAATACTTTTGGTAAAGTTCTTCTTTCAGTTCCACCTCCAAATAGTAGGTGAACTACATCTAAATAGCTTAGGGCTTCTATTAATGGACGAACATAGTGGTATGGACGTGTACGAATTTCGTCATAGGTTGTAGTTGATTCTCCTATGCCCTTTGTTTCAATGTTCCACCCTTCATCTTTAGGAAAGAATCCAAAACGTACTGCTTGTGAGAGTATGTAGTTTTGGTCATCAGGATAAGTAATTGAACTAATAAAACCATCCCACAAAGCTTTGCTCAAATCCTTTTCTTCTCCTTGATTCCAGTTATCTAAAACATGCAATATGTTACGGATTGATAATACGGACTCCCTTAATTCAGGTTCATCCATTCCAAAATCCTTCTCAATCTCATTATCTTTCCACTTATTCATAAATACATTTTGAGTTACTCTGCATAATTGACAAAATCTAAATAATTGTTCTAATGTCCTTTTAGAATTAGGTATACGAATGTTACCACCTTTGTCAGCCAATCTTGCTATAATTATTCTAAAAAGCTCATTTTTTTCTGGGAATTGTTGGTTCTTTAATGATCCGGTTGTTTTTTGAGGTACATAATTGTATTCAATTGTTACAAAACGTGATTTAAAGGCAGGGTTTAACTCATTTGTACCTTCGTAATTAACCATTTGAGTTGATAAGTTCCCTGTACCGATAAATCCAAATCCGGGTTTAATCAAAACAGGACCAACTCCTGTAATGTAAGCAGTATCCCCAGCATGACGTTGCAAGATATCATTTAAAGCAATTAAATTTTGCATGGCAATTGTATTTAATTCGTCTACAATTACGGTGCGACCTTCTCTTACTGCAATTAAAATTTCTCTCTCTATTTTCTGAACTTCAGTACCAAAGGCACTATTATTTGCTACCAATAAATCAGAAAAACTCTTCCAAATTTGAATTTTAAGATTTAACTGTTCTTTACCTGTCATGGCATCTAGTCTTTCTTTGTGTTCATCCATCCATTTATAAAAGTCTTCTATAATCATATTTAAATAATCTATATAAGAACCTTCTGAAAAAGAGTGTTTAAGGGATAAAGTTTTCTCTACAAACATATCTTCATAAGTTAAATTATGTGATCCGGATATGAAAAGTGGTTGTAAAGATTCTATTTCTTCTTTATTTCCATTGATTAAAATGTTTTTATAATAAAGCTCTCTTTCCTTATTAAATTCTACAAATTTTTCAATAGCATCTTTTTCTGTAGAATTTTGATTTAAAGAAAACCAATCTTCCATTTTATGTTCTAAATCGCTTTGTATTTTATTTTCAATACTAAAACTTAAAGCAGCTTCAGTTGCAAGTTGTGTTTTTCCACTGCCCAAATGTCCTACAATGTATACAGGAACACCTAAGTTTAATGAATCTATTACTTTTTGTTTTGCATTAACCACATAAGGAACAGTTACCAATCGTTGTTGGTGTTGGCTTTCTATATCACTTATTAATTGGCGTTTATAATAAAACTCCCATGCTTCTGGAGAACCTTTTATAAGCTTTTCAAGCTGACCTTCTAATTTTTCTATGAAATCAACGTGATATCTTGTAGCTGAATTACTTCCATATTGATTAGAACTATTATTTTCTATACTTACCCGTCTTTCAAAACGGAGAAAAAATCTTTCATATTTGATTAAGTTTTCAATTTCCTCGATCTGCTTTCCCTTATTTGAAGTTTCCTCTTCTACGTAAGCTTTATATTTTTTGTAATAAACATTATCCTTTTTAGAATCAGAAGTAATTTTATAATCATCTTTTTCAAGTTTTCGAAAGGTTTTAAAAAAGGATCCTTGCTTTTTTACTTGTTCAATATTTTCATGTTCGGATGATTCAAGGGCTTCCTTTCGTAAATCATCTTCATATAAACTCTGTATTTCTTCTATAGTTGGTATATAAACTTTCTTAAAATCTTTTTGCTCTTTCACAGAAGTTTCCTCCTTTATGTAATCTATATATCATAATTACAATATACTAGCTTTATAAAATCTATATATCATAATTACAATATATTAGATGTTAATATAATATATAAATGCCTAAAATTTTAAAACCCCGATTTTTTTGAAATTCGGGATTTTAAAAAATCGGGACTTTAATCAAATTATATAATTGGAAATCTTATTATAGAACTCCATATTCTTTTAATAAGTCTTCAATTTCTGTTCCTGCTATTTGTTTTGCAATTTTACGTCTAGTTAGTGGTGGTAAATCAAGTTTTGGCTTCTCACCATCTAGTAAACTTACACCTGCATTTAATAAATATCTGATATCATATCTAGAACCATATACTTCAGGAACACCTTTTTCAACTCCAGTTAATACATATACGGCTTCCATTGCTGTACGTCCTGAATATTCTATAGTAAATACAGTATCACGGCCTGGCTTGTCTAATGTTTCAGCAAATTGTCCAAGGAAGGCAAAGTTTACTCCATTCTTTGGTACAACAAAAGGACGGTCACCAGCCTCACGAGGCATAAATTGAGATGTTATATATGGCATCATAACAGGAATTGCAGTACAACTTTCTGCTAATTCTTCAATTTCGGATGTAGGAACTCCTATATGATACAACCATTCTTTTGTAATTTCCTTACCAGTACAATCTCTTAAAGGTTTTTTAATGTAGTTTCCAGGAACATCAGAAAATAAACCATATACCCAGAAAACAACGTCTTTTTCAGGTTGTCCATAATATTGTTCTTGACGATTTACAGTCCAGCTCATCAACCATGAAGAGTCAATAGCTGTAATTATACCGCCTGTTACAGTGCGTCCGCCATATGGAGAACGTTTTGTGATTTTTTCAATATATTTAGGAACACGTTCATCATGAGAAGTTATTGTACAAGATTCCCAACTGGATTTTTCTGGGTCTGTACAGAATTTATCTGGATTTCCAAATTCAGAAGATTGAGCTGCTATATTTCTCCATAGCTCCCAACATCCCTTTGCTTCTTTGTTAAATGGAGCAGGAGAATTGTCGCTTCCATATCCAGAACCTTCAGTCATGGAACCATTAGTTATAAATACTAAGTCTTTTTCTGTTAAGTCAATAGAAAGATTTTTCCCGTTTTTATCTGTTGCATCTATTCTTTTTGCAACTTTTTTATCATCTGAAATTGCGAATTCAACGTTATTTACAGTAACTCCATATTGGAATTTAGCATTATGGTCTTCCAAATATTTAATCATAGGTTTTACGAAAGAAGTGTATTGATCATGTCTTGAAAATTGTAAAGCTGAAAGATCAGGTAAGCCTCCAACGTGATGAATGAAACGATTCATATATAATTTCATCTCTAAAGCACTATGCCAGTTTTCAAAAGCAAACATTGTTCTCCAATATGTCCAAAAATCACTGTTTAAAAGATCTTCAGAAAAAATTTCTTCTATACCTTTATTTTCAAGTTCGTGATCTGACATTGTTACAAACGCAGCTAATTCTTTTGCTAGGTCTTGACCTAAATTAAATTTCCCGTCATCATAGCGAACACCTTGCTTTTCAGTAATACGGCAATTGCTAGAGTTTGGATCATCGTAGTTTGTATAATAAAAGTGATCTAAAACACTCATGCTAGGATCTTCTGTAGATGGTAATGAACTAAATAAGCTCCATAAAACCTCGAAATGATGTCCCATTTCACGCCCACCACGTGCTACATAACCCATGTTTTGACGAATTTCACCATCTAGTGACCCACCTGGAATATCTAATTGTTCTAAGAAAGTAATTTTACTTCCATCCATGTGAGCATCGCGAATCAAAAAGCAACCAGCAGCTAAAGCACCAATTCCTGTACCAACTAAGTAAGCCTTTTTGTCTTCGATTCCTTTAGGTTTTCTTGCATTAACTAAAGAATGGTAAGTCCCGTTTGTAAGTGTAAGCCTATCATCATAAGTTTTTAATTTCATTTAATCTCCTTCTTTCCTAATTTTAAATAGTTTTAAATTCTATTGTTATATTTAGATTACTTCTAGGGATATTTAATAGTATATACTTAAACCACTGAAATGTAAATATCAAAATGCATATTTTTTAGAATCTCAAAATGCATAATAATTGGAATTGATTGGTTTTGAATAATCAAGTAAATCTAATTTATATTTTAATTTATTTTCAAAAACACTGCTATTTATTGATAGTAAGTTTTGTAATAGAAATGATAAAAACAGCCTATAATCCTTAGTAATGAGGGATTATAAGCTGTTTAATTTATAATAAGATCTGAGATATATTATATTTTTTTTGGTAGGAAGAAAGTTACAAAAGTATATTCATTGGCGGTAGCGGATTTAAATAACTCTTTTCTTTTAAATATCTAACTACTGGTATTTCATGTGTTACCTGTGAAATTTCATTATTTATTTCATCATTGAATTTTGTAACAATAGTATTAAGATCATCAAAGGTATCAAATTTTTTATTATATGGATTTAGTTTGTTAATTAGCTTGTCAAAAGTTTCTGGCTTCTCTTTTATATCAGGCATATATGGGTTAAATGCAATAACTTCAAAACCAGCATTTTTTGAAAAACGTTCAAAATTCTCATGGATAGCTACATTTTCAAAGGTTGTTTTACGTCTATTAACAACAGCTGGAATGTTATCAATTATGATTTCTTTAGGAACACCCTCAAAATATTTAAAGCTTTCTATAAGGCATTGGAGTAAGGTTTTTTGAGTTTTATCTGTGGTTAACTTTATATATCTTAATCTTGAATAACCCAAAAGTATTAAGAAAACATTAATATTAAATATTTCACCTTCACTATTAATCATAGTTAAAGTTTCCTTACAATCCACCTTTGCTTGTAACCCTAGACCCTTATCAAATCTCATGGTTGCCCTTTGCAATTGCTCACTTTTATAGTTTTTAATGAAATTATTTACAGTGTGATAACCACCATCATACCCCTTTTGTTGTATATATTTAAATATTGACATTGAATTTGAACCTAAAGTATCCACTTTGTCAATAATCTTTTCTTTAAAATCATCAATTTTACTTTTGATTTCTCTTGGCTTTCTTGATTCAGTGTTCGGATCCTTAATATATCTTTCTATTGTTCGTGGATCACAATTTAGTCGTCTAGCAAGTTCACTTTTGTTTAATAATTCTAGCTCATCTTTAATTAATTCTAAATAGTTCAATACATCATTACGCATAATATCCCTCCTGACATCATATCTTTAGAAATATTATATAGAAAAAATGAATAAATTCATGTGTCATTAAGCTATAATTTTTCTATACTTTTACTTTAATATTTACAAATTTTAAACTTACCTACCAAATATGTTTGTAAATATTAATCTTATAATATATTAACCCATGGAGAGAGAAAAGGCAATATTGACAGTGGAAATTAGATGTAATATACTCTAAAAGAGAACGGAGGTTTTTTTATGCAATATTTAAAGGATCATGTTAGAAACAGTATAAAGGAAGAAGCCTTGAAGGAATTTAACAAAAAGGGCTACAAGGGTGCTTCTGTAAGGCGTATAGCTAAAAACTCTAATACATCTGTTGGTAATATATATAAGTATTTTGATAGTAAAGAAGCTTTATATGAAAACCTCATAGAGCCAGTTTATGATAGAGTTATGGATTACATAAATCAATTTCAAAAAGTTGAACTTAATGATAAGGCGGAAGATGTCTTTTATCAGCTTATGGAAAAGATTATGGAAATATTTAATTATAATAGTATAGAACTTTCTATCCTTCTTAATAAAAGTCAAGGTTCTAAGTATGAACATTGTAAGGGAACCTTTGTAGATTTTATAACTAGAATAGTTACAGAAAATGTGTCTTATCAGTTATCTACTAAAGGAAAGAGGCTTAAGGACAACTTTCTTATTTATATAATTTCAAATAGTTTAGTTGAGAGTATTTCTATAATATTGGAAGAAAGACAAGAGGGAGCAGAAGTTCGTAAACTAATACTTAGTATAATAGAAATCTTTTATGATGATATTTTAGATAAATTGGAAAGTGAAGATATAAATTAAGTATCAGCATATAAATTAAGTACATAATTTGAAAATCAAATAGAAAACATATAAGTTTAAGCTAGATAAGATAGGGATAGGGATAGGGAAATATGAATTAATAACTTGGATATCAAGTGATTATTAGACTCATGTGGAGTTTACTTATAAGGAATACATCTCTCCATCTGAGTCTTAGAAGAACTTATCCAGGGGCGTAGCAGCCGTCATTCCCCACCTTGAAGAGGATAGGGGTGTTACGGATGGTAGCCATCGGATAAAAGAGAACCGCAGTTCATGAATTTAAAAATAACATTATATAGAGGGGAGAAAGATATAAAATGAGAGATTTTATAGAATTAAAAAATGTAAAGAAGAGTTATACCATGGGCGAAGTGATTATTAAAGCAGTAGATGATGTTTCATTTTCCATAGATAAGGGTGAAGTTGTTATTGTTCTTGGAGCTAGTGGTGCTGGTAAGTCTACTATACTTAATCTTCTTGGAGGCATGGACATGGTAACGGATGGAAGTATATTTGTAGATGGAAATGAGATAAGCAAATATGACAAAAAAAACCTTACCAAATATAGACGTGAAGATATAGGGTTTGTATTTCAATTTTATAATTTAATTCAAAACTTAAATGCACTGGAAAATGTAGAATTGGCGGTTGAAATATGCAAAAAACCAATGGATCCAATAGAAGTACTTAAAAGTGTAGGACTTGAAGATAGGGTATATAACTTTCCGTCACAGCTTTCAGGTGGGGAACAGCAAAGAGTATCTATAGCAAGGGCGCTTGCAAAAAATCCAAAGCTTCTTCTTTGTGATGAGCCTACAGGAGCTTTAGATTATAATACAGGAAAATCAATACTTAGAATCTTATATGACACATCAAAAAAATATAACATGACTGTTATTATAATCACCCATAACTCAGCTATAGCGCCAATTGCAGATAAGGTTATAACTGTAAAAAGTGGCAAGGTACAAGATGTAAAGATAAATGCAAATCCTGTATCAATAGAAAGTATAGAGTGGTAATTATGAAGAAAACATTTTTAAAAAATTTAGGCAGGGATATAAGAAAGACTCGTTCAAGATTTTTGTCAATAGTTATAATTATTGCAGTTGGAGTATCATTTTACGCAGGGGTTAGAGCTACAAGTCCAGATATGAAACTATCAGCAGATCGTTATTTTAATGAAAATAATCTTATGGATTTTAAATTGATTTCTACACTGGGACTTACTAAAGATGATGTAGATGAAGTGGAAAAACAAAGTGGTGTGACAAAGGCTGTAGGCGCTTATTCATTAGATGGTGTAATTGAAAAGGACAATAGGTCTTTAGTTATAAATATAAATTCATTGCAAGATTCAGGTGGCATAAATGATGTAAATGTAGTTAGTGGAAGAAGGCCTGAAAATAACAATGAAGCTATAGTTGAGGATAAATTTTTAAAAGCAAATAATCTAGAGATAGGAAGTAAAATTGTTGTAGAGTCTGGCAGTAATAATGATATAGGTGATAGCTTAAAAAATAATGAATTTGAAATCGTAGGTACTGCGGATTCGCCCTTATATATATCACTTCAAAGGCAACTTAGCTCTGTTGGAAATGGATCTGTAAAAGGGTTTATTTATATATTAGAAGACGTATTTAAAAGCGAAGTTTACACCGAAGTATATGTAAGAACTGATAATAATCAGTCGAAAAATAGCCTTCTTTATAATGAAAAATATAAAGAAGAAAGTCAAATCATAGAAGAAAGTCTTAAGACACTTGGAGTTAAAAGAGGTGGACTTAGGTATGATGAGATTTTAGAAACCGGGAATACCAAGATAAATGAAGCAGAGGAAGAATTAAATGCATCAAAAAAGGAAGCAGAAGATAAGTTTAAAGATGGATATGATAAATTACAAAATGAAAAAGATAAGATAAGTGAAGGTGAAGAGGAACTTAAAAAAAGTGAAGATATTTTTAATAAAGAAATGGAAGATGGAGAAAATAAAATAAAATCAGCCAATGTAGAATTAACTTCTGGTAAGAATCAGCTGAAGTTAAAGGCACAAGAAGTTGAAGAGGGAAAGCTTCAAATTAAAGAGGCTAAATCTAAACTTTATAATAGTGAAAATCAAATAATTTCAGGAAAAGGTGAGGCTGCAAGTAATATTTCATCGGCAATACTAGGTAGGGTAGCATTAGCAAAAGCGCAGCTAGATTCTGATCCTAATAATCCAGAATTTTTAGCAGAATATAACCTTATAAATGATATTTATCAAAATAATATTAAGGGTAAAGACTTTGATAATATGTACAATTCTCTAAAAGATAATAATAATTTAGATAAGATAAGTTATTATTTCAATATAGAAGAAACAAAAGCTAATTTTGATAATGCAGCTCTTAAGATATCTATAGGAAAAAAAGAGGTAGATGCTAAAGAGGATTTACTTCAAAAAGGAGAGAAGGAAATTGAATCTGGTAGAAAATATATTGAAGAAAATGAGAAAAAGTTAAGTGATTCAGAAGTTCAGCTAAATAAAGGTAGAGAAGAAGGCTTAAAGAAGCTAAATGAAGGAAAAGATAAATTAAAACAAGGCCAAAAGGCAATTAATGAAAAACTTGAAAAATTAAGGATAGAAGAGGAAAATGCCAATAAAAAAATTAAAGAAGGCCAAGAAAAGATTGATAAAAATAGATATGACCTTAATCATATGAAAGATCCAGAGTGGTATGTTCTTGGAAGATCCACCAATGTTGGGTATGAGACCTATAGGCAAGATAGCGATAGAATGGACAACATAGGAAGGGTATTCCCCCTTATATTTTTCTTGGTGGCAGCCTTAGTTAGTTTAACCACCATGACAAGGATGGTTCAGGAAAAAAGAATAGAAATAGGTACATTTAAAGCTCTAGGATATTCAATAACATCAATAGTATCTCATTATCTTATATATTCACTTGCGGCAAGCCTTGTAGGTATCGCTGTTGGCATAAGTTTTGGATTCACATTATTTCCAAAGCTTATAATCAAAGCTTATGGATCACTATATACAATTCCCTATGTGTTAACACCATTTAATGTGGGACTTGCAGTAAAGTCAGGGATTATAGTGATATTATTTATATCAATATCTGTAATAGCAGCAACCTTAGGCGAATTAAAAGAGGTACCAGCATCTTTGATGAGACCAAAGGCACCTAAATCAGGGAAGGTTATATTGCTTGAACGAGTAAACTTTTTGTGGAAAAGGCTAAGTTTCACTAAAAAGGTTACAGCAAGAAATGTATTTAGATATAAACAAAGACTTTTCATGACAGTCATAGGTGTAGCTGCTTGTACTGGCCTTATGATAACTGGATTTGGTATTAGAGAAGGTATAGTAGGATCTACAGAAAATCAATTTAATAAGATTTATAAATATGATGTGCAATCCAATCTTACAAGTAATATAAATGAAGATGAAAAAGACGAAATGAAAGATAAGATCATAGAAGATTCTAATATAAAATCTGTACTTTTTAGTTTTTCAAAAAATGGAACAGTGAAGGAAAAAAATCCTGAAAGTGAAGATGTTTATATAGTAGTTCCTGAAAATGCTGAAGACATCAATAGTTATATAAATCTTACAATGAAGGAAAAAGATTTAAATCTTGATGATGAGGGCGTAATTATAACTGAAAAACTTTCAAAAATTATGGGGAAAAATGTAGGAGATAGCTTTAAAATAGTCATTGATGATACAACTATAGAAGCTAAAATATCGGGGATAACTGAGCATTATGTTATGCATTATATTTACATGAGCCCTAAATATTATGAAAAGGTAACAGGAGGAAGTTTGAAATTTAATGGCTTTTATGGATTATTACAAAACACTGAAATTCATGTAGAGGATGATACCTCAAAACTTCTAACAAAAATCAATGGAGTGAATTCTATAAGCTTTAAAAATAATATTCAACTTAATTATGATGAAAGCGTAAAGAGTATAAATGCCGTGGTCTTAGTTCTTATAGTATCAGCAGGAGTACTAGCCTTTGTTGTAATATATAACCTAACAAATATAAATATTAATGAAAGAAGACGAGAACTTGCAACCATAAAGCTTCTAGGATTTTATAATAAAGAACTTGCTTCCTATATATACAGGGAAAATGTTATATTAACAGCTATAGGAAGTTTAACAGGTATAGGCCTTGGGGTACTTTTAAATAACTTTGTAATAATAAGTGCAGAAACCAATATACTAATGTTCATAAGAAAAGTTCCACCAATTTATTTCCTATATTCAGTAGGGCTTACAATGATATTTTCCATAATCGTAAACCTTGCAATGTATAAAAAGTTCGACAAGATAGACATGATAGAATCACTAAAAAGCGCAGAATAACAAAAAAAAGGAAGCACCTCAGGGGTGCTTCCTTTTTTATCCTTTTACATAGTAGTGTTTTCTTGCTATTTTTCTATTATTATTTCTGAAGAAATTCTAGGTGCATTTTTCAAGCTATCACATACAGGACATGTCTCTTCAATAAACTGAACAAACTTTTCGATGTCTTCTCTTGAAGAAGTTGATTTTATGTATATGTTACTTTTTATTGCTTGAAACCCAATTTTCACATCTTTATTCTTTCCTTGGAATCCATCAGGATCTAAGTCGCCTTCAAGTTCTATCCAAAATTCTTGAAGATCTATTTTTTTTAGTTTAGCAAAACATTTAGCAACTATGCATTGGCAGGCTCCAAGAGAACACAATAATGCTTCTACAGGATTCATACCAGCATCTGATCCACCTAAGGATTGAGGCTCGTCCATTATTATTTTGTGGTTTCTAGCTGAACATTCAATTTTAAGTCCATCTGTTAATTTAGTTGTACTTTTAAAAACTTCTACTGCCATTTTTATACCCCCTGTATAATATTATTTGTAATAAATTATTTGCTTTTGTAAATGTATACAACTACAGTATAAGCTTGTTAAAGAATTAGTCAACTTCTAAATAACTAAATAATAGTATAATTAAATAAAATTTTAACATTTTGCTAGAGGGATTTTAAATGATTAAGTCAAGGTAGATTTTAAATACTGATACAACTTGATATGTAGATTATAAAATTCATATAATGGGTTAGTAATAATAATTCTACGGGGGGGGAAAAGACATGAAGAGAGTATTATCATTAGTTATGTCCATTTTAATTATGGTTCCACTAATGGCTGGATGTGGAACTAAAAATAAAAAGGCTGAGGTTATTGAAAAAGATAATAAAGAACAAGTGGAAAAAAAGAAGGATGAGGATAAAAAGGAGGAAACTGATTCAAACTTAAATGCTTCTAATTTGGATACTATTAATAATATAGCGGTGGTACCTAGCCTAGGAGATACATATGGCTCATCTTTAATAAATAAAAATTATTCTAATGACAAAAAAACATATAAAAAATATATAAAAGGTAATGATAAAGTGAATGGAATTGTTAAGAACAATGCCCTACCAGAAATCTTACCTACGGATTTAAATACATATATAAGTAAAAAGGAAAATTTTAAGTTAAACGATAACTCAGAAACTAAATTAGAGGTTAAGTCGGAGACTAAAATAGAAAGTAAACCAGAATCTAAGTCAGAAGTTAACCCAGATACTAAAAGCGAGATTGAGCCAGAAGTTAAGCTAGATCCTAAAATAGACACCGAGTCAGAAGTTAAACTAGAATCTGAACAAGAGGTTAATCCAGAGACTAAGCCTGAGGTTAAGCCAGAAAAAGAAGATAAAATAGTAAGTATACCAGATAAAAAGTTAAAGCAAGTTATAAACTACACTTTAGGAAAAGATAGAAAAGTTGATCAAGAAATTACTAAAGAAGATATGAAGTCAATTACAGAAATTAACGGTGATAAAGCAATAAGTTATCTGCCAAGAGAAGAATGGATAGAATACATGTCACACGATAGAGGAATTAGAAGCATAGAGGGATTACAATATGCTATAAATCTTGAGAGATTAGATCTAAGTGAAAATGGAATAAAAGATTTAAAGCCATTAACAAATTTGAAAAACCTTACATATATAGAACTAGACAGGAATATGCTAGGGGATTTAACTCCATTATCTAGTTTAACGAATTTAATACACCTAAATATATATAATAACGATCAGATAGATGATATGACAGCTATATCTAATCTTAAAAATTTAGAATGGTTAGATTTACATTGGTGCAATCGTGGTAAAAGAAAGGTTAATGTTGAACCACTTGGAAATATTACAACTTTAAAAATGTTGAACCTTGAAAGTAATTTAATTGAAGATATAAGTTTTGCAAAAAGATTAACTAATGTACAAGTAATTGGTGTTGGAGCCAACCACCTAGTAGACATGACGCCACTTTCAGATATGATTAATAGAATTTATAAAGATGGTGAATATGTAGATGAAGAGGAAACTTATGTTGGTATGCTAGTACAAGATCTTAAAGATCCTATTAATATAAAGAAGGATTATAAAAAGTTTATTTATGAAATACCTGATCCAGTAAAAGGGTTAGATGAGTATATAAGAAGCAATGGAATCACACCAGCAGTAGAATTTCTAAGTGGAGAAGAAAATGAGAATATAGGGATAAACTATAACGAGGACACAAAAAACATAGAAGTAACAGTTAAGGGAAATCTAGAAGAAAAACAAAGAAATATAAATACTAAAATTATTCTAGGATATGAAAAGTATAGCTTAACTATTAAATTAAATATTACTCAAGAAGCGTCAAATAACAAAAAGGATAGAAGTGAAGAGTCAGCGAATCAGGCAAGAGAGGCTGTAAATAAAGCAGTTAATGTAAAGGACATAAATGAAGATAACTTAGATGAAGCAAGGAATTTATTAAAACTTGCACAGGAGGCTGTAGAAATTGCAAAAAGAATAGATTCTAAATTTGATGATAATAATGTAGAGTCAAGAAGATTAGAGGAATTTAATTCTAGAATAAAAGAAAAAGAAATGAATATAGCAGAAAAAAAGAAATTAGAAACAATAAAAGCTGTAGATGAAGCATTTGTATTAAAAGATGGATTAAATAAAGGTAATTTGCAAAAAGCGGAAGGTATGCTCAGTTTTGCAAGATATAAATTACGAGTAGTAAAGGAATTAGACAAAGAGTTTGATAAAGATTTTAATCTAGCAAATAAACTAACTGAACTTGAAAATGCCATAAAAGATTGGAAGAAAGTAAACCTATAGTAATTCTAAATGATTAAGGAAACTTGAATTTTAAATTCCAATACGACTTGATATATGAATAAAAGAGTTCATATAATTAGGTGACAATAGTAATTTACTAAGGAGGAAAATCATGAAAAATAAAAAAATAGGATGTATAATTTTTTCTGCTATTATTTCTATGTCTTTGGTTTTTACAGGCTGTAGTAATAATGAGAAAACGGACAAGGTGACTTCTGAACCTAAGGTTAAAGAAAAAATAGTATATGCATTAAATACTGCCCCAACTGGTGTATTTAATCCGTTGATAGCGAATACTACATATGATGATGCTGTAAATGATTTAGTCTACTCTAGTTTTTTAACTTATGATAAAGATTATAATCTAAAAGACGATATGGCAGAAAGTCATGAGATATCTAGTGATAATTTAGTATATAAATTTAAAATTAAAAAAGGTATCAAGTGGCATGATGGAAAAGATTTGACTATGGATGATATAGAATTTACTTTTAAGACTTTAGCAAACAAAAATTATGAAGGTTCTAGCAAAGATGTAGTTGAAAAAGTAAAGGGCGTTAAAGAGTATAGTGAAGGCAAAGCAGATTCTATAGAAGGTATAAAGGTTAATGGTGATACTATAGAGTTTCACTTTGAAAAGCCTTATTCCGTAGCCCTAGGAAAGATAGGGACAACTCCAATTATACCTAAGCATATATGGGGGGATGTACCTGTTGAAAAGTGGACTGAAAGTAGTGACTTATTAGGAAATCCAGTAGGTAGTGGTCCATATAAATTTATTAAATTCGAAAAGGGACAAAGCGTAGAATTTGAAAGAAATGATGATTTTTATGGGGACAAGGCTAAAACAAAAAAGTTTGTATTTAAAGTTACAAATCCTGAAACTGTGCAAGGCGAACTTCAAAATGGAACTGTAGATGTTGCAGATGTTTCAACTTTGAAGAAGAAGGATAGAGAAGATTTAAGTCAAAAGAAATTTGAATTAGTTAACTATCCTAAAAATGCCATACTTTATATGGGAATAAATTTAAGACAAGATAGATTTCAAGATGTTAAGGTTAGACAAGCACTTATGTATGGAATAAATCGTAAAGATGACTTAGAAAAACGTTCAGAAGGTAATGGAGTTCTTGTTAATGTTCCTATGCTGCCATCTTCATGGGCTTATCCAAAAGATGCTGGGCTTAATGAATATAATTATGATGTAGAAAAATCTAAAGCTCTTTTAAAAGAAGCTGGATGGGAAGATAAAGATAAGGACGGAATATTAGAAAATAGCAAAGATGAGAAGTTTAAAGTCAAACTACATTGCCCAAGTGGTAATAAGGATCAAGAACAAAGAGCGTTACTTATACAATCGAACTTGAAGGATGTAGGAATTGATGTAGAAATACTTACAATGGAATTTAGTACTCTTATGCAACAAGTAGTTGGGGATCATGAATTTGATTTATATCTAATGGCTAATATGCTTCCTATAGATCCAGATGCAAAACCATATTGGCATTCTACTGCTGCTTCAGATAAAAAGAATACTTTTGGTTGGAATATATCAAGCTACAAAAATCCAGAGGCAGATAAGTTAATGGAGCAAGGTATTGAGGTTTCAGATATGAATAAGAGAAAAGAAATATATAAAGATTATGCTAAAATAATGAATAATGACGTGCCATGGGTATATTTCTTCTCACCAAACATAGTTAAAGCTACAAATCCTAAACTTAAAAACTTTACTCCAAATACAAATTTAGACTTTATAAGTGTTGAAAATTGGTACATTGAAGAATAATAAAGGTTAGAATGGTGCAGGTTTCTTTAAGATATTATAGAGACCTGCACAAATTTATAGTGTTTTATAGTCTTAGTGAGTTTGAGGTGATGTTTTGAAAAAGTATATATATAAAAGACTTACAACTACTTTAATAGTTTTATTTGGTGTATCCATAGTAGTTTTTGCCATGGTTCATATGCAACCTGGAAATCCTTATATTCAAATGATAAATCCAAATATACCGGCAGAACAAACTGAAATCATGTTAAAAAATTTAGGCTTTTATGACCCCTTACCTATTAAATATATAAAGTGGGTACGTAGGGCTGTGGTAGGAGACTTTGGATATTCCATACAATTTAAGGAGCCTGTTATTTCAGTTATAAATAGCAGGATATGGAACACCCTTTTGTTATCAATAGTTTCCTCTATAATAAGCACAGCTATAGCAATACCAGTAGGGGTTATTTCTGCAACTAAAAGAAATAGCACTTTTGACTATTTAGCAACAATAATATCTTTCATAGGAATTTCTATACCCTCATTCTTTTTTGGACTATTATTAATTAAGATGTTATCTTTTGATACTACAATATTTCCAATATCGGGAATGAGAACAGCAGGTGAAAGCTATACAGGAATAAAAGCCTTTGTAGATGTTGTAAAACACATGGTGTTACCATCTTTAGTTTTGTCATTTATGAATATAGCAGCTCTCATGAAATATACTAGGTCTTCTATGATTGAAGTTATAAACAAAGATTATATGAGGACAGCTAAAGCAAAAGGTTTAAAAAATAGGACAGTTATTTGGAAACATGGTTTTAAAAATGCTTTAATAACAATAATAACAGTACTCTGTATGCAGATTCCATATTTATTTTCAGGTGCATTATTAACAGAAACTATATTTATATGGCCAGGAATAGGTAGGCTAAATTATGATGCGGTTTTAAATCGAGATTATCCACTTATTATGGGGATTTTAATGATAGTAGCTATAATTATATTATTATCTAATCTAGTAGCGGATGTGCTTTATTCCATAGTAGACCCTAGGATCACATATGAAGAATAGGTTATATTTTTAATTAAAAACAAAAAGATGTATATAACTAAAGGCATAGGAACTTAAGGTATTAATAGTATAAAGGATTATATATCTAAAGTTACAAAATAATTATAGATTTAAAAGCAGGGGATTTATATGATTAAAAACAGAGGTTTAAATAGATTTAAAAAAAATAAATTAGCTATGATTGGAACTGTATTGATATTAATATTGGCAATCTTTTCCATTATTGCACCACTTATAATATCAAAGGATATAAATAAAGTAGATTTGATGAATATTTCTATGTCACCATCAAAAGACCATATTTTAGGTACAGATGAAATGGGAAGAGATGTATTTGCAAGGCTTGTATACGGCGGAAGAGTATCTTTAACAGTTGGAATGTTAGGTATGCTAATTCAAATATTTATAGGAACAACCTTAGGCATCATAGCAGGATTTTATGGTGGAGTTGTGGATAGTATAATAATGCGTATAGTTGATGTATTTATGTGCTTTCCGTTTTTTGTTATTGCAATAGCTATGGCAGCAATTCTAGGTCCAAATATATGGAATGTAATTATAATAATAGGAGTATTATCTTGGACAGGCATAGCAAGGATAGTAAGGGCAGAAATATTAAAACTAAAAAAATCTGAATACATTGAAGCAGCTCATGCTCTAGGAATTAAAAACATAAGAATATTATTAAAACATCTTTTGCCTAATATTATTCCATCTGTAATTGTGGCGTCTACATTATCCATAGCTAGCGGTATATTAACAGAAGCATCCCTAAGCTTTTTAGGTATGGGAGTAAAGCCACCACAGCCAAGCTGGGGAAATATGCTGGCGGCAGCTCAAAATATGAGAACACTTCAAAGTGAATGGTGGCTTTGGATACCCCCAGGATTGTGTGTATTTTTAACTGTTATGTCAATAAACTTTATAGGCGATGGAATGAGAGATTTTTTAGATCCAAATGTAAGTTAAAGGAAGCACCTCAGAGGTCCTCCCTTTTACTGGGAGGACCTCTGAGGTGCAGCCATTTATTGTAAGCGACTTGATGAAATTAAACTTAGTGGTTTACATAACCTTAAAAATAAAATATAATAAGCATGAAAGAATCCACAGTTGTGGCCATTTATATGAAGGCTCTGTGGACTATTTTTGTTTAATATATATTTTTGTGGATAGATTATTTAAATAAGATGTTTTTGTGGACAAAACCTTTAAAAGAAGTATAATTTGTGGATAGATTATTAAATTTAAGTAGTTTAGGTTGATGGAAAGCTTTTTTAGAGAGAATTACCAAGGGAACTCAAAAGTATGATTATTTTTATAGATTTAGGCAAGAATTTATAGAAAACATGGATTGATATTAGTTGATTGGAAAGCTGTATTAATATTAGTTGATTTGGATTAACATCAGTGAATTAGTTATTCATTTTTTAAAATTACTTATACTTAAAATGAATTATGTGATAAACTCTATATTGGAATTATAAAGAAGTGATAAAGCACCGAAGAAGATAAGAGCTTAAAAAGCTATGTATATTTTGAAGGTGCCTAAAATAAAGTTAAGAGGTGCTATTATGAAAAAAGAATACAAAGACGGAACTAATGAATATGAGATAATAGGAAATGTAGCTCATATAAAATTAGTCAAAAGAAAAGGGACCATAGTTGAAACTAAAATAGATGCAGAAGATTTACAAAAGGTACTAGTTAAAGGAACTTGGTTTCCAGAGTGGAACAGTCATTTTAATAACTATTTAGCTCAAAGTATAGGAGACGTAACTGTAGGAGATAAGGTTTATAGCAGAAAGCAATCCATGCATTCACTTATATTAGGACTACATCCTAAGGCTCCAATTATACACATAAACGGAGATACATTAGATAATAGAAAAGAAAATTTACAAGTATACGATCAAACTACACCTAATGATTTTAAGGAATTAGATGAGACTACCTCAGCTATAATACTTAGAGATAAAGACGGAATAGAAAGAGCAAGAGCTATAGTTGACAAAGAAGACCTAAAAAGAGCTATTAATAGTGATATGACTTGGGTTTATTACAAGGTTGGAACACAACCTCATGCAGTAGCAAACACACCAGAAGGAAGAATATTTTTAAATAAATTTATAATGAAGTGTGATGCAGACACAAATGTTGAAAATATAAACCTTAATACATTAGACAATAGAAAAGTTAATTTAAAGGTTAAAGCTAAAGAAGAAGAACAGACAACTGAAAAATAGTAAGTATTGAATCTATTTTCAACGCTATACTGTTATTTTAAAAAACCACTAAAAAGTTATAATGAAATTAAAAAGGTTTATGGCATTTATTT
Organism: Clostridium algidicarnis; assembly: GCF_000703125.1. Classification (NCBI taxonomy): domain Bacteria; kingdom Bacillati; phylum Bacillota; class Clostridia; order Eubacteriales; family Clostridiaceae; genus Clostridium; species Clostridium algidicarnis. Next base: position 1,321,916 of record NZ_JNLN01000001.1, read on the forward strand.
TGTCATAAATCTTTTTTTACTTTAGGGTAACTTTTAAACAACTTGCATACTTAATGATAGAAGAGTAACTTTTGCATATTCTTTCAATGTACAAAAGTTTAATTAAGTACTGTAGGGGGCGTTTTTAATGGGATATACTAACATAGATAATGATATAATGAATTATAATATATCAGGAGGGGCATTTAAGCTATACTTTTTGTTGCAAAGTATGTGCTATGATCAAAAGGTTCAGTGTTTCCCATCTCAAGATTATTTAGCTAAAAAGCTTAATAAGTCTGTTAGAACTATCCAAAGATACTTAGAGGAACTGATAACAGAAAAGCTTATAGAAAAGAAAAGAAGAGGGAGTATATCTAATATTTATACTATGGTTTTAAAAATAGTGTCTCAAAAAGCTAAGACTATGGTAGACTCTGTAAAAGAAATTAAAAAGAGAGCTGAAAAGAAAGATGAAGATAATATACATGAATTAAATAGGAATACTAAAGAATCTTATAATAAGAAAGGAAGCAACTGGGACTTAGAAGGCAGAAACTATGATTTTAAAAACTTAGAAAATATGCTTCTAGGACATGATAAATATGATGTAAATAAACTATATAAATAGTGGATAGCCTAGTTAAAAGTGGCGTCTATTGGCCGCCCAAGTTTACAAAATTTAGCAAGGCCTCAACCACTTCAATATACTAATTTCAATTCTTCAAAAGAACCCACCGCCTTCAAAAAAAGAAGGCTTATTTGTCTTGAGCATCTATAATTATAAGTAGCAAATATGTTTTGATAAATTTGAATATATCTTAAAAAGATCATTAAAGTATCTTAAGAGCTTAATGATCTTTTTTTGTTATGCTTATTTAAATATAAATAATGCTAAGCCGTCCCCCACTTAAATATCAATAATGCTGAACTGTCCCCAAATTTTATTAATATATGCTAATTATTAAATACATGTCGTATTAGATGTGACATGCATTGAATTTGTTATAAGACATTAGAAGCTACCTAATAAATAAAAGATAAAGAATTAAAAAGATAACAATATTACTATAAAATCTATATATTAATTGATTAATTATCTAGTGTAGAAGGGTATAATAAAATTATTTAATTGAACCTGTGGTATAATTTAACTAATAAGGGTAAGGAGGAATTTAAGATGGACTTTTTAGATTCAGTATCCCATATTGATAATACAGGTGACAGAAATATTATAGATGCGGCACTTGATGCATCTTCTGATGGAATTTTAATTTCGGATAATAAAGGTAATATAATTTATGTTAATAATGCTTATGAAAATATTACAGGCTTAAAAAAGGATGAAGTTACAGGTAAAAATCTTAATAAACTACTGGAAGAAAAGGTTTTCAATATAGCTGCATCTTTAGTAGTATTGGAGAAAGGCGAGGTAGTATCAACAATTCATAAGTACGTTACAGGGAAAAGTGCATTAACTACAGCAAGTCCAATATATGATGTGAGTAATAATATAGTAGGAGTAATTTGTAATACTAGAAATATTTCAGAGCTTATAACCTTACGAAATGAATTGGTAGAAACAAGGAAACTTACTGAACGATATTCGAGTGAACTCCAAAGACTTCGTGAGATACATATGGAATATGAGGGGATTATTTTTAAAAGTAAGGTTATGAAGGAAATGTTAGAACTATTATCTAAAGTAGCTTTATTTGATAGCACTATTTTAATTTATGGTGAGTCAGGTACTGGAAAAGAGGTTTTAGCAAAGTTTATACACAAGGAAAGCAATAGACGCAGTGGACCATTTATAAAGGTAAATTGTGCAGCAATTCCTTATGAATTGTTTGAATCTGAATTATTTGGATATGAGTATGGAGCTTTTACAGGGGCATCCCAAAAAGGTAAACCAGGATTATTTGAGCTTGCTAATGAAGGTACAATTTTATTAGATGAAGTTGGCGAGTTACCTCTATCGGTTCAATGTAAATTATTACGGGTTATACAAGAGAGAGAGGTATTTAGAGTAGGAGGTTGTAAGGGAATAGAATTAAATGTGCGCATACTAGCTGCTACTAATAGAAATTTGTTAGAAGAAATTAAAAAAGGAAATTTTAGAGAAGATTTATTTTTCAGATTAAATGTTATTCCTATAACAGTACCACCATTAAGAGAAAGAAAAGAGGATATACCAGGTTTAATATCATACTTTTTAGAAAAGCTTAATAGAAAATACAAGAAAAATATTACTATTTCAGATGAGGTTATTAATATTATGATGAGTTATTCTTGGAAAGGCAATATAAGAGAATTACAAAATCTAATAGAATACTTATTTATTATTAATCCTAATGATGAAATTTGTATTGAACAACTACCAACAAAATTATTAGCAGAACAATTAGTTTTAAATAATAAGAGCGATTCTTCAAAGCTTAAACACATGATGGAGCTAATTGAAAAGAATATAATTATATCAACATTAAAGAATCATTCATCTATGAGAAAGGCCGCAAATGACCTTGGGGTGGATGTTTCAACCTTATCACGAAAGATAAAAAGGTATGGAATTGATACCTTTTATATTAAATAGGTATTAAAAAAATTATTTAATTTTAGGTATAAATTGTAATAAAACAACAGTGGATAATATCATTGCATTATTGCAACATTAGAAAATACCAATAGATGACACCTTGAATATAGAAAATACCAATAGTAGAAGGTATATTAATATTTAATGATGCATATTTGCAACAACCATCTTTTGTGAAATCCATCCAATCCCTTTAGAGTGCGTATATAAAAAGTTGGCATAGATATTGCTAATATAGATAAGTGAAAGACAAAATAAAAACTAAATATGAAGGGATGGGAGATTAATGGAAGAAAAGTACAAAGATAATGGTGGAAAGTATGAATTTGATCAAGAATTGTTAGATAGGGCTTTTACTGAGGCAAGAAAGATATATAAGCAAAGAGGATTCCAAACTAGAATGGGATATGGTAAAGCGCCTGCAATAACAACAGTTGATATGGCAAAAGCTTGGATGTCAGAAGGTCATCCATTTACCTGTGAAAACTGTGATGAGGTTTGTGAAAATGCACTTAAAGTGCTAGAAGCTGCAAGAAAGTCAGGGGTTCCTATATTCCATACAACTACTGGATATACAGGAGAAAAACAATGGGACTTGCCTAGATGGGATGAAAAGATACCTATGCATACATTAGATATTGACTCAGAGTGGATGCAAATTGATCCTAAGCTTAAGCCAAGACCAGAAGAGCCAGTTATTCACAAAAAATATGCAAGTAATTTTTTTGGTACACATTTAGCTCAAACTTTAAACTATCTAGGTGTTGATACTTTAATAGTAATGGGAGCTACTGCTTGTGCCTGTGTTAGACATACAGTTATGGATTCAACAGGATATGGATTTAAGACTATAATTCCTGAAGGAACTATAGGAGATAGAGTGCCAGGTGTTATTGCTTGGAACTTATTTGATATGGATGCTAAATTTGCTGATGTTGAGCCTCTAGAAAATGTAGTTAAATACCTTGAAGGTATAGATTCAAAGGTGTATAACAAATAATTAAATAAAAGATTTCAATACTTAATGGGGCGCCCCTACTATGCAAAATAATAGAGAGGTTGCCCCTTAAATTTTTAAGGAGGGAAATAATGAATATTTTAATTAAAAATGGTGTTATTGTATCTGCCATAGATGAGTACAAGGCTGATATTCTTATAGAAGATGAAAAAATTGTAGCTATAGGTATTGGTTTAGATAATAGGGCTGATAATATAATTGATGCTACTGGTAAGTATATTTTACCTGGTGGTGTAGATGAGCATGTTCATTATGGATCTTTTGGATCTATGACTTTTGAAACTTCTGATGCGGCTATAGTAGGTGGAACTACAACAATTGTAGACTTTGCACCACAGCAAAAAGGACTAAGCATTAAAGAATCAGTAAAACTTCACAATGAAACATTAGCAAAGGGTGTATCAGTTGCAGATTATTCATTTCATTGTGTAGTAACAGATCCCTCTGATAAGATTTTTGAAGAAATACCTACATTAGCTAAGGAGGGGATTTCTACATTAAAGTTTTTTATGGCATATAAAGGGACACCTTTAATGGTTGACGACTCTACTATCTTTAAGGCGCTTCAGGTAGCCAAAGATTCAGGTGTTACTATAATGGTTCATGCTGAAAATGGCGATATAGTTGATACACTTCAAAAACAACTTATATCAGAAGGAAAAACTGATCCCAAATATCATGCAGATTCTAGACCTCCATTAGTTGAAGTAGAAGCTACTAAAAGGGCTATCTACCTTTCACGAATGGCAGATGCTCCTATATTTATTGTGCATGTATCCTGTAAAGAGGCTATGGAAGCTATTAGAGATGCTAACATTCAAGGTACACCTGTCTATGGTGAGACATGTACACATTACCTTACATTGACAGAAGAATGTTTAGCAAAACCCAATTTTGAAGGAGCAAAATATGTATGCTCGCCACCTCTTAGAAAACAAGAACATTTAGATTCACTATGGGAGGCAGTAAATAAAGGTTGGCTTTTAGCGGTGGGTTCTGACCATTGCGCAGTTAAGGGTGGATTTGAAAAAGGAAAACGTAAGGGCATGGGGGATTTTAGTACAATACCAAATGGATGCCCGGGAGTCCAAGATCGTTTAGCTTTGATGTGGACCTATGGGGTAGAAAAGGGAAGGATTAGCCGTCAAAGATTTGTAGATCTTTTCGCTACAACTCCAGCAAAGGTGGTTGGTTTATTTCCACAAAAGGGACAGATTGCTATTGGATCAGATGCAGATATAGTTATATTTGACCCTGACTTTAAGGGTGTCATAAGCGTAAAGGATAGTTTATATGGTTCGGATTATAATCCTTTTGAAGGGCTTGAACAAATAGGAAGAGCAGAAAAGGTCTTTCTAAGAGGAAAGTTAACAGCTGAGAATGGTAAATTCCTAGGTAACATTGGTCAAGGAAAATATATAAAGGCTAAACCTTTTGGTTTATGTTATGAGAACTTTAAGAATTCTAATACTAAAATACAACCTAAGGTTATAGCAGAATAATTGAGTTTGTGTGAAACACTTATTAAAGAGTAGTTATATTTTAATTTAAAAGTAAAAGGTTGTAGAGAAGGATACTTTTGTATCACTATCTAGAACCTTTTATGTATCATGGTAATTATTATAAAAACTATTTATCCGATGGCTACCATCCGTAACACCCCTATCCTCTTCAAGGTGGGGGATGACGGCTGCTACGCCCCTGAATAAGTTCTTCTAAGACTCAGATGGAGAGATGTATTCCTTATAAGCAAACTCCACCTGAGTCTTAGAATCACTTGATAACAATTTTTAATGTATTTTAATTAACCCATCCTAAAGTAGAGATTGAAAACATAAGATGTACAAAGATAGATTAATTAATCTATCTTTGTAGGTCATCCCAGTTTAATGATAACTCACTTAATTCAATAAGTGCTGAAACCTTATCTTCTGCCTCTAAGGATCCATTTAATCTTGCAATATTTCTATCTATTGCAATCATTTCATTCCTTTCAACGCTAAATTGAACCCTATTACCAACTATTTTCCACGCAGTTTTAAGTTTAGTTAAATTCTCTTTTGCTTCAATCCAATTTTCTGATTCAACATCTCTTTTTACACTCTCTATACAACTTTTAACATTGTCTTTTTCGCTAAATGGCTTTTTTAACAAGCCACCTGTAGTCATTATTGCTATAAAAACTACTAATGCAAACACTACCATTATATATGATTTATTTCTACTCATAATAACCACAACCACCTATTTATATATGTCTTTTATATCAATAATCTTATTCTTATAAGTATCAACTTTTAACTTTTTAGAAGAATCAAGATAAGCATAAAATATTTCTAGAGGACTTTCAAAACCTTGTTTATTTAATTCTTTTAAAAGCCACTTTCGGTCTATTTTATACTTAGGTAAATTATCTTCAATTATCATGCCGTTAAATATTAATTCGTTGTTTACATCTTGATTTTTTAACTTTATATCCATGCTGTAAACTATGTTTGAAAATTCATCTTTTGTTAAAACTGAAAGCTGTCCATTTGTTTCAAGTATTGCGAACTTTACTTGGTTTAAGTCGAATATATCCTTTAATCTAAGTAATCCTAAAATATCCACAAGAGTAAATTTAGATTTTTTTAGGTTATCTCCAAGGATTACGCCGTCATGAATTATAATTGCCGGTTTATCATTAACGAACTTAGTAACCTTTTTAGAATGTAAAGTAATAAGTTGTAATATGGAAGAAAAAGCAGCCCAAGTGAAAAGACCTACCCAGTGAGGCCAAGCAGAGCTAGCAAGATCTACTGTAAGCGATGAGGCAATAGATCCAATTGTAATTCCCACTATATAGTCAAAAAAGGTTAATTGAGCTATTTGTTCTTTACCAAGAAATCGCGTAAAAATAAGAAGTGTAAAAAAGGCTATTAGCCCTCTTACAAAAACTACTAATGCTTCATTCAATTTTATCACCATCTAAAATATATTTGAAATTAGTATTAGGTTAATCTTAAAATATTATACAATATAAATATAATAATCTTAATACTTATAAGTGAATGAATAAAAGGGAACTTAATTGTTAAGCATAATCTTAATGAATAAAAGGGAACTTAATTGTTAAGCATAATCTTAATGAATAAAAAGGAACTTAATTGTTAAACTATAGTTATATAAAATGTTCAAGGTAAATATTAAAGAAAGGAAGTTGGTTTTTAATGACTGTAGCATCTAAAGTAAATCAGACATTAGCAAGTTTAAAAGGGATTAAAAGTACTTTAAAGATCTACTCTATTCAAGAACAAAAGAAGGAATCAAAAGATATATATGAAGAGTCACTATTAGAAACAAAAGAAATTATAGAAGACTTAGAAAATAGAATCAAGGTTTTAGAGCTTCAGGAACCACAATATAAAAGCAATTGAAAGAGGTAACATTATGAGCATTGAATTGATGATATTACTAAGGACAATAATTTTATTATTTGTAACTTTAATTTTAACGAGGATTTTAGGAAGAGGAAGTATGTCTAATACAACGCCCTTTAATTTCATAAGTTATGTGGTTATAGCCATTATAGTTTCCTTAATGTCATTAAATATAATTACAAATTTCTTTTTAGGCATGATTATTTTATTAACCTGGAGCCTATTTTCTATTGCACTAGACTATGCATGTATGAAAAGCAAGTGGGTACATGACATGGTTAATGGTAAAGAAAGAATACTTATAAAAGATGGTAAGGTCATGGAAGAGAGTTTAAGTAAAGCAAGATTTACTGGTGAGGAGCTTTTAAAAGAGTTGCGTAGTAAAGGTGCATTTAATTTAGCTGATGTTGAGTTTGCAATAATGGAAACCACAGGAGATATAAATGTAGGTCTAAAATCTGATAAAAGTCCCATTACACCTTATGATTTAGGAATAAAGATTCCCCCAAAATCTCAGACTCAAACAGTAATATTAGATGGGAATGTTTTAGATAGAGGACTTACCAATATGGGATTGAATCAAGGATGGCTTAAAACTAAGTTAGAAGGTATGGGAGTTACTTTAGAAAATGTCTTTATAGGTCAGGTAGATTCTTCAGGTGACTTATATTTAGATCTTTTTGATGATAGCATAGAATCCCCAAAGTCAAATGCTAAACAATTGCTTTATGCTGATTTAGAAAAGAGTGAAACTGATTTCATGTCTTTTGCTTTAGAAACAGAGGATAAAGAGGCAAAGGATATGTATATTAAAAATGCAGAAAAATTAAAACAAGTTATTAAAAAGTTAAAACCATATTTATTACGTTAGAAGGTGGAAAAATGTCTAATAAAAAAAACAAAAAGTTAACTCCTAATCAGCAAAAATACCAAGAACTTTCAACAAGTATAGAACCTAAAAGACCTGTTTTGCTTAATTGCATTAGAGCTTTTCTTGCAGGTGGTTTTATATGCGCAGTAGGTCAAGGGCTAGAGCTAATATTTATAAATTACTTTAACTTTAACGAAAATACAGTAGGTAGCCCCACTTCAGCAGTATTGATTATTATTTCAGTTTTTCTTACAGGGTTTGGAGTTTATGATCAAATTGCTCAGTGGGCTGGAGCTGGAACAGCTGTACCTATAACTGGCTTCGCTAACTCAATAGCATCAGCTGCCATTGAGCATAGAAGTGAAGGTTATGTGCTTGGAACGGGTGGAAATATGTTTAAAATAGCTGGTTCTGTTATTGCCTTTGGAGTTTTTTCAGCCTTTGTAGTTTCAATTATTAAAATTACTATAATGTGGTTAGGTGGAATGTAAATGATAAAAGGACATCAATCATGGATTTTTGAATCTAAACCTACAATAATTTCATCTGCGGCTGTAGGTGGACCCTTTGAAGCAAAAGGGGCTTTAGCTGAAGATTTTGATATACTTCATGAAGATATATGGTTAGGACAGGATAGCTTTGAAAAGGCAGAAAAGGTTTTATTAGAACATGCCTGTGAAAGGGCAATAAAAAAGGCAAACATGAGAAAAGAAGACATTGATTTTTTTATAAGTGGAGACCTTATGAATCAAATTATTTCTAGTAGCTTTGCGGCTAGGACTCTTGGAATACCATACCTTGGCATATTCGGGGCTTGTTCTAGTGCTATGGAGGGTCTAGCTTTAGCATCTTTAATTGTAGACAGTAAATCTGCTAAACACATATTAACAGCTGCCTCTAGTCATAATGCAGCGGCAGAAAAACAATTTAGATATCCTACAGAGTATGGTGGACAAAAACCACCTACTGCTCAGTGGAGTGTTACAGGGGCGGGGGCAGCATTGGTAGCATCAGAAGGGAATGGACCAAAGGTTACTTCTGCGACTATAGGAAGAGTAGTAGATATGGGTATTTCTGATCCATTTAATATGGGATCAGCTATGGCTCCCGCAGCTGTAGATACTATTGAAGCTCACTTTAGAGACTTGCAGATTGATCCTTCTTATTATGATATCATAGCTACTGGTGATTTAGGTAAGGTAGGCCATGAACTTGCATCAATTTTATTAAAGGAGCATGGTTTAGAAATGCCAAAAGAAAAGTTCACAGATTGCGGAATGTTAATATATAAAGATGATCAGCCAGTATTTTCTGGAGCTAGTGGATGTGGATGTGCTGCTACTGTAACTTATGGACACTTTTTAAATGAAATGAAAAAGGGAAACCTTAAAAAGATATTAATTATTGCAACAGGAGCATTGATGTCACCTATGTCATACCAACAAAAAGAAAGTATACCTTCTGTAGCGCATGCAGTATCTATAGAAATATAAAAAGAGGTTGAAATATTATGATGATAAAATTTGTTTATGCCTTCCTAGTTGGTGGTGCAATATGTGTTATTGGTCAACTTATGATGGATTTATTAAAACTTACTCCAGCTCACACTATGTGCACCTTAGTTGTGGTAGGAAGTATTTTAGGTGGACTTGGTATATATGATAAGCTAATAAAGTTTGCAGGTGCAGGTGCATCTATACCCATAAGTAGCTTCGGGAACTCCTTAGTAAAGGGAGCATTAATGGAAGCAGAGCGTGATGGTATTATTGGGGTGATTACTGGTATCTTTGAGATAACTGGATCAGGTGTTTCTACTGCAATAATCTTTGGTTTCATTGCAGCCTTAATATTTAAACCTAAAGGATAATTTAATGAAAATCATGTAATAGTGTTAACTAATCTATGAAAAAATAAATTTTAAATTTTTAGTTTTAAATTAAACTTTGAAAAGTGAAAATCATGTAAAGGAGGTGATAATATGACAGTAGGAACTCAAATGCAACAAGCAGTTGCAGGATTACAAGGAGCAGCAGCTACAATTAAGACATTTGCTTTAGAAACTGAAAATCAGGAAGCAAAAAAGGACTTTAATAGAATCTCTCAGCAACTTGACAGTGCTGTTGATGTGTTAAAAGGAAGACAAAAATATATAGAACAAGAAGAACCACAATATAAACAACAATAAGCTTTAATACATTTTAGGCAATATTTTATGTTTTATCATAATAGGTATGATAAAACTAATCTTTACCAACAATTATGTATTGAGTAGTTTCAAAAAAAAGGCTCTAGCAAAAAATGTTAGGGCCTTTTTGTTTTTATTATATCCTTCAAAGGGGATTTATATATATTGCAAAGAAGGTGCGTATATGATGAAGTCTATAGAATCTTTTGAATTAAACACTATAAATAGAAAGAAGAAATTAAATCATTTTAGTGATGAAGTTAAAAAGAGTTATAACTGTAAAATAGAAAGGGAATGTGAATTTAATGATATACCAATAATTAAAGATGAGTGTGGACTTTTAACCATTGGCTATGGTAAAAATTCTATTTATCTTAATGAAGAAATGTTTGAAAAGAGATATGACAATAATATTGATAAGGTTATAAATGAAATTAATAGTGAAAGGATTTGGGATATTCCAATTATATCTGTTACAGGAACTAACGGTAAGACTACAACTGTAAGGCTAATTCATACTGTATTAAGGAGACTTGGATATATTTCTGGGTTAGCTTCTACAGGAGGAATATTTATAGGAAATAATAAGGTCATGAATGGGGACACCACAGGATTTTATAGTGCAAGAAAGGTTTTAAGTAGTAGTGAAGTTGAGGTGGCTGTACTTGAAACTGCAAGAGGGGGAATAATTAAAAGGGGGATTGGTTACAAAAAAGCTAGGGTAGCAGTGTTTACATCTATATCAGATGATCATATAGGTATGGGAGGAGTAAATAGTATAGAGGATATTATTAAGATAAAGACTGTAATATTTGATGAAATTCATCCTGATGGCAAGATAGTTTGCTGCAACAATCCTTTGTTAATGGAATCTTTAAAAGGTAGAAAAAGAGTTTGTTTATTTGGTATAGATTTTGATGATAGTATGAAAAAACACAAAGATATGGGCTATGAAGGCATGTTTGTAGAGAATAACTATATTATATATTTTAATAATAATAAACTTACACCAATAGCAGATATTAGAGAATTACCTTTTACCCACAATGGTATTTCTAAAAGTAATATTAAAAATGTAATGGCTACAATAATGGCTGTAATTGAGATTTATCCTAATTTAACTGGTATTATAGATGTGATTAAAACAATTAAATGTGATTTAAGTATCAATGCAGGACGACAAAACATAATAGACATGGGTAAGTTTAATTTAGTATTAGATTATGGGCATAACTCAGAATCTTTTATTGAGGTATTTAATATAGTTAAATCCCTAAATCCTAAAGTTATAACGGCAATAATAGGAGCAGCTGGAGATAGGCAAGATAAATATATAAGGGAACTTGGTTATATAGCTACAAAATATAGTGATAATATAATAATAAGGGAACAGAAAGACTTAAGGGAGAGGAATATAGGAGAGACCGCAAGACTTCTTATGAAAGGAGTTATGGATAATAAAGATTTTGATATAACTAAGGTTAAAGTCATATATAAAGAGGAAGAAGCATTAGCTAATTGTATGAAAGATGCCAGGCAAGGAGAATTTATAGTATTATTTACTCAATGCCTTGATTGTGTAATACCTGTAGTTAATGAATTTCTAGAAAGCATAGGAAAAGAAAAGTTATATAAATAGTAAGATATGTGTTTTTGTATTTTTATTGCTTTAGGTTAAAGTAATGGAAATTACAAATGGTTATTCACATCAAGTGATTCTTAGAAGAACTTATTCAGGGGCGTAGCAGTCGTCATCCCCCACCTTGAAGAGGATAGGGGTGTTACGGATGGTAGCCATCGGATAAGTTACTATTATATAGGTAATGAATAAAGAGAAGGCATAAGTGCCTTCTCTCATTATATTAATCCCTTATTTACACAAGAGGGCTATTAATTTGTGTGGTAAAAAGAAATTCATGGAAATGCCCATCATCAAGTGTAGTTACTCCATTTACAAGATGAACGTGTTTATTACTGTTAGGAATAGGGATATCAGGTCCAGTTGTTACTCCTATCTCATGATGGTGGTTAAAAAAGTCTGTATTAGAGAGTATACTGTGAACGTGTCTTCCATTTTCTATCGGTATAACTTCACTTGTTACACCAGCTAGACGAGGATTATGCCTATCATCCCCTTCTTCAGCAAGTTTTGTGCTTTGTTCAAACTCGTGTACGTGACTTTGGGTTTGAGGGTCTGGACATTGGAAGCGTGACGTTTTGTTGTTATCCATTTTATAATCCTCCTTTTATTTACAAAAGAGTTTTATCTCTCTCCTTAGATAGTATATGATGGACTATCTAAAAGTTGAGTAATAAGTTTAAGGATTAAAAATGAAATAACAAAGGGAAGAAAGTAATTTAATACTTATAGATTATCTACTTTCTTAAAGGTCATCTTCAATTGCTGCAGACTTTGCATAGGCTGTGGACTTTGCTTCAAAAAAGTCAGTTTTAACTGAGTTTGCATCTGCATATAAGTCTACCCAAGGAAGTGGATTTTCTTTTATATTATATAGAGGCTTCATACCTAAATCTTTTAATCTAAGGTCTCCTAGATATTTAATATATTCAGATATAACTTTTTTATTTAATCCTTGGATTTTATCACCTATTACATAAATACCCCATGCAATTTCATTTTCAACTCCAATTCGAAGCATATCCCTTAATTCTTCTACTACAGTATCTGTAAATAATTGAGGCTCTTCTTTTTTTAGCTCATTTATTATATTTCTAAATAACCAAAGATGGGTGTTTTCATCTCTATTTATATATCTTATCTCTTGGACACTTCCAGGCATCTTAGAGTTTCTTTCAAGGTTATAAAAGAACATAAATCCAGAATAAAAATATATGCCTTCTAATATATAATTAGCCATTAAGGTTTTTAGTAGGTTTTGTGGAATTGGATTTTCTAAGAATTCATTATAAAGGTCTCCAATAAACTTATTTCTACTTAAGAGTATAGGATCATCTTTCCACTGGTATAATATTTCATTTCTCTTGTTTGGTGGACATATAGTATCTAGTATATAACTATAGGATTGAGAGTGTATGGCCTCTTGAAAGGCTTGTATAGTTAGGCAAAGATTGACTTCGCTAGCTGTTATATAGTTGTTTACATTACCTAGGTTCTCCATTTGAAGGCTATCTAAGAATATTAAGAATGAAAGTATCTTATCGTAAGCTGTTCTTTCGTCTTTTGTAAGGATTTTATAATCCTTAAGATCTTGTGACATATTTATTTCTTCTGGTATCCAAAAATTGTTCATAGCCTGCCTATACCAATCTGAGGCCCAGGTATATTTCATATTGTTAAAATCATTTAAATTTGTAGTATTACCATTTATAAGCTTCTTTTTAGATACTTCAGTATCTCCAAATTCATTAAATAAAGGCTTTCTATTTAATTTTTCCATAATATATAATCTCCTTTTAATATCTCCTGTAGCACAGGCTATACGTATTGTATTTACTTATTTTATCCGATGACTACCATCTCTAATACTCTCATCACACTCTGTGAAAGTGACTATCACCAAATATAGAGTAAAGAGCGGCTACGTCCATGGATAATGATTTCTAACCTTCAGAGGGAGTAGAAACCCCCTCTGAAGAAAAGAACTCTGTTTATACAGAACAACTCTCGCAGCTTTCTACAACCAAGGATTTTGATCTAACGTAATATATACTTTTAATTCCTTGTTTAAAGGCATCTATATAAAGGTTTAGTATTTGTCTCATGGTGTAGCTTGTTGTTATATAAAGATTAAAGGACTGGCTTTGATCTATATGTTTTTGCCTTGTAGCATTAGCTTTTATAGACCAATGTTGGTCTATTTCATAGGCAGATTTATAAAGATGAAAGTTCTCCTCGTTTATATCTGGTGCTACCTTTGGGGTTATTATACCTTTCTTTTCTTCAAAGTAAAATCTATTCATTATAGGATCTATACCTTCTGTTGTACCTGCAATGGCTGCTGTAGAACCATTAGGTGCTACAGCTAAAAGATAGGCATTTCTTATAGAATTTTTACTTACTAAAGATCTAAGATCATTCCAACGGTCTGAGTTATAGCTTCTTAAATCAAAATACTCTCCAGTTTCAAAGTCGGATCCTTTAAAATATTTATATCCACCTTTTTCTTTTGCTATGTTCATACTTGCCTTTATGGCAAAATAATTTATGTTTTCATAAAGTGTATCAACAAAGGCTATATGCTCATCACTTTCAAAAGCTATATTATTGTTAACAAGCATATGGTGATACCCACTAGTTCCAAGGCCAATGGACCTATAAGACGCGTTAGTAACTTTAGCGTAGGGTACAGAGTAGTAGTTTAAGTCTATTACGTTGTCCATGGCTCTAATTTGGGTCTCTACTATGTGTTCAAGCTCTTTAACATCAGTTATATCAATACGGCCAAGCACTATGGAGGACAGGTTACATACAACAAAGTCACCAGGCTTATTTTTTTCTATTATTATTGTATCACCGTTTTCATCTTGTATTTCTTCTTGAATGAATTCTAATGCACTCATATTTTGCATTATTTCAGTACAAAGGTTTGAGGAGTAGATCATACCCTTATGTTTATTTGGGTTTAACTTATTTGCAATATCTCTATTAAAGGTAAAAGGTGTTCCGGTTTCTGAAGCACTTTTTATTATAAGCTTTACTAGATCTTTAACTATGATCTCCCGTTTTTCTATATTAGGATCTTCTATACATTCATAATATCTTTTTTTCCACTCTTCTCCATAAAAATCACAAAGTTCATATCCCTTTGCCTTTTTTATTTCATGTGGGCACATCATATACCAAGTAGCATTTATATCATTTTCAGCTAGCTTCCAAAATAAATCTGGATAAGCTATACCAGGGAATACATCGTGAGCCTTTTTTCTATCGTCTCCATTATTGGTTTTAAGCTGCAAAAATTCTGGAAGATCTCTATGCCATGCATCTAACCAGATAGATACACTGCCAGTTCTCATACCTAGTTGATCTACGGCAATAGCTGTATCGTTAAAAAGTTTAATCCAAGGAATAACACCACCAGAGGCTCCCTTATAATTTCTTATGTCTGAACCTAGTGCTCTAACCTTTCCCATGTATATGCCCATGCCCCCGCCAAACTTTGATACTTTAGCAAAGTTATCAAGGCTTTTATAGATACCTTGAAGACTATCAGAAACTGTATCTATAAAGCATGAACTAAGCTGATGATAAGGCTTTCTAGCATTAGACATAGTAGGTGTTGCCATAGTGGCTTTTAAGGTACTAAGAACATCATAAAATCTTTTAGCCCAGTATAATTTATTTTTTTCTTTCATAGCCAGGTGCATAGATATCCCCATGAACATTTCTTGAGGAAGCTCTAGAACCTTTTTGTCTCCATTTTGTATTAGATACCTTTTGTATAATAAATTTATCCCACTATAGGTAAATAAATAATCGCGACTAGGTACTATATATTTTTCTAATTCATCAATTTCCTCTTTATTGTAATTTTCTAATATATACTTTCCATATAAGCCCATGTCTGTAAGGCTATTTATTAAGTCATACAAATTATTGTATCCTGTATCGTTATTTGCGATACCTCTGTTATTAGCAACCTTTGTATATAAATTATGCATATAAAGCTTTGTAGCTGCAAATTCCCACTTAGGTTCTAAGGCACTTGTAAGCTCTAAAGCACATTGAATTATGGATTTTAACAAATCTTTGTCACTAATTCCTTCTCTGATAACATTATCTAAGGATTTTAAAAGTATTTTTGGATTATAAATTTCATTCTCTTTATAAATATCTTCACAAGCAAATTCACATATTTCATTTAATTTATCTATTTCAAAATTTATTTTATATTTCATGTGTGTAAGGCCCCTCTCTAAACATATACTATATCTAGTGGGATTACAATAATAAAACACAAGATATAGATGCAATTGCTATTATAGATTAATAACTACACTTTTGTAAACTTAGAAAAGTCATGAAAAAGCTAAATATAGTAGGTTAGCTTTAAATCTTTATATCAGGCTCTATATATAATGGTAATTATGAAGTAATAATTATCAACGAAGGTTACAGGTTATATAAGAGTTTATCCGATGGCTACCATCCGTAACACTCCTCTCCTCTTCAAGGTGGGATATGACGGCTGCTACGCCCCTGGATAAGTTCTTCTAAGACTCAGATGGAGAGATGTATTCCTTATAAGCAAACTCCACCTGAGTCTAAGAATCACTTGATAGAATATATTACAAGAATAGATTATAATATATATTGTGGACAATATTACATAATTAGGAGGTATTTATGAGTGAGATAATTATAAAGGTAGATAACTTCGGTAAATGTTATGGGGACTTTAAAGCTGTAGATGGAATTAGCTTTGAAGTTAAGAGTGGTGAGATATTTGGGATAATTGGTCCAAATGGTGCAGGTAAAACTACTACGCTAGAATGTCTTGAAGGTCTAAGAATGATTGATTCTGGAACCATAGAAGTTTTAGGACTAAATCCATGGAAAGAGCCTAGGAAGATAAAAAACCTTATAGGTGTGCAACTTCAATCTTCATCACTTCCAAATACTATAACAGTTAAGGAATCTATGAAGTTATTTTCATCATATCATAATGTTAAACCGAGATATGATTTATTAAGTAGATTGGGACTTGAGGATAAGTTAAAAACACAGTATCATATTCTTTCAGGAGGAGAACAAAGACGACTTGCTATAGCCTTAGCAGTAGCCCATAATCCTAAAGTTTTAATATTAGATGAACCAACCGCAGCCTTGGATGTTAAAGCAAGATTTGAGCTTCATAAGATTATAAAAGAGCTAAAGGATTCTGGAACTACTATAATACTTGCAACTCATGATATGGCAGAAGCTGAAAAGATGGCTGATAGAATAGCAATTTTATTAAAAGGGAAGATAATGGTTATAGGTACTCCAAAGGAGATAACAGCTAAAGGGTCAGCTTTAACTAAGATATCTGTTAGGACTCTAGGCAATAGTTTAGAGAGGAGTTTTAGCAAAGCAATGGATGAGTATCATATTTTTTATACGGATAAGCCTGGATATAAGGTAATGGAAATAATAAATTTAATTGAGTCAAAAGAGGATGTACTAATAGACCTTAGAGTAGAAAGACCATCATTAGAGGAACGATTCCTAGAAATAACTTCACTTGGAG
This sequence comes from Clostridium algidicarnis, assembly GCF_000703125.1. Lineage (NCBI taxonomy): Bacteria > Bacillati > Bacillota > Clostridia > Eubacteriales > Clostridiaceae > Clostridium > Clostridium algidicarnis. Next base: position 1,339,198 of record NZ_JNLN01000001.1, read on the forward strand.
GTGGAGTATGAAGACTTTTGCAATACATCTTTTATTTGATTTTAAGGCAGGCCTTAGGGACAAGACTTTATTAATTATGAATTATATATTTCCACTTGGGTTTTATTTGATGATTGGGGGAATAATGCCTAAATTAAATCCTCAATATAAAGATATCCTAATCCCATCTATGGTGATGTTCACTATACTGGTAAGTACTATTTTAGGCATGCCAAATACTTTAGTTACATTTAGAAATAATGGTATACTAAGAAGTTATAAAATTAATGGCATATCTAAGTTTTCAGTATTAGCAACACAAGTGATCTCAACTATTTTTCATGCGGCTATAGTTACTATAATTATACTAATAAGTGCTCCTGTCTTATTCAATGTAAGGCATCTGGAAGATATTGGCGCTTTAATATTAATATTTATTGTAATGTCCATTGCCTGCTCTGGATTAGCCATTCTTATAGGAATAATATCTGACAATACATCGGTTACAGTAATTTATGCACAAGTATTATTTTTGCCCTCTATGCTTATTGGTGGGCTTATGTTTCCATCAGATGCGTTACCAAAATCTATTAAAGTGTTTGCAAGGTTGCTTCCAAGTACTTATGCCATGGATGCATTTAAGGTTCTAGCGGTTCATGAAAAAGGTCTTTTCGACCCAATATATTCTATTGGTATACTAGTATTGACAGGAATACTGAGCTATATATTGTCTTTATATCTTTTTAGGCTAGATAACAATAATTCATCTAAATCTAAAAGTAGATTTTTAGCATTAATAGCTTTAATTCCAGTGATTTTAGGAACCTTATTTATATAACAATAGAAAATATATTATTAGTATGGATATAAGTGCTTATGTTAATAAATTTACAAATACAGTTATAACAATAGAATTAGAAAAATCTATTAGAAAAGCGCCCACTATAGGAAGTATGAAAAATGCTTTTGGTGACAGGCCATATTTTTCGGTGATAGCTTCCATATTAGCTATACCATTTGGTGTAGAACCCATTCCAAACCCACAGTGACCAGCAGCAATAACAGCAGCATCGTAATCCCTTCCCATGAATCTAAAGGTAATAAAATATGAAAAAACAATCATAAGTATGGATTGGGCAATTAATATTATAAGTAAAGAACCTACCATACCCTTTAATTGCCATATTTCAAGATTTATTAAAACCATAGATAAAAATATGTTTAAAGATATATTACCGATGATTTCTGAACATTCCTCGTTAATATGCAATTTCCCAGTACCTTTTCCGACGTTTAAAATTATAGCTGCAATTATCATGGCATTAATATAAGAAGGTAATGTTATATTAATCTTTTTAAGGAGCCCTTCTAATACAGATCCTAGAGCCATGGAAATTATAATTATAGCAGTGGTTTTAAATAATTCATTATAATCAATAGGATCATTTGAAGATTCATGGTGACCTATAAAGTCATGATTTGTAGGGGTTAAATTATTTTTAGTTATAAGGCGTCTTGCTATAGGTCCACCAATTAAGCTACCCATAATTATCCCAAAGGTAGCAGAAGCCATAGCTATAGTTGTGCCTCCAGTAAAACCAGAGTTTTTTTCAAATAAGGCTCCAAAGGTAGCGCCAGTACCATGACCACCTGTCATAGTAACAGAGCCTGCAATAAGTCCTAAAAGGGGACTTTCATTAAGAATTTTAGCAATTGTAATACCTACTACGTCTTGGAGTATTACTAAGGTAAGTGCCAAAAGGAAAAATATTATTACTTTTACACCACCCTTTTTTATAAGTTTTAAGCTGGCACCAAGGCCTATGGTGGTAAAGAACATAGTCATAAATACATTTTGAAGGGTTGTATCTAAGGTTAATACAACAAGGTTATTTTGTCTTAAAACAAAATTGAGTAAGGCAAAAATAATTCCACCAATTAAGGGTACAGGGATACAAAATCTTTCTAATAATGAAATCTTATTTTTTAGCCATAGTCCTAAATAGTAAACACCAATAGCTAGTGCAACAGTTTGTATCATATCTAATTTTATGTTCATAACGAGCCACCTTTCTATTTCCACATATGCAAGATTATATATTAAAACTTGCAAAAGATAAATAAGAATATATTACAAGATAATTATTTATTTCAACTATTATATAGTTTTTGCAATATTCTAGATATAATGTATGAATTATAAGAGAATATGAGGTAAAACCTCCCATGCAAGTTTTCTCACATAAATTTTAAATTTGAACTATAATTGAAGTATTAATAATGATTTAAGGAGATGAAGAGAGCAGTGAATATATACATAGCTAGACATGGGGAAACAAAATGGAATATAGAAGGGAGGATGCAGGGATTCAAAGATTCTGACTTAACACAAAAAGGAGTAAGTGATGCTAGAAGTCTTGGAGAGAGTTTAAAAGATATAGATTTTGATTGTATTTATAGTAGTCCCCTGGGAAGAGCTCTAGACACAGCAAAATATATTCGGCAAGATGATAATATAAAAATAATTCCAGATGATTCATTAAAGGAATTGAATTTAGGGTTTTGGGAAGGTATGACACATAAAGATATAAAAGAAAAATACCCTCTTCAATATAATAATTTTAGAGAGCATCCTGAATCATTTGAATCTCAAGGGGGAGAAAGCTTTTTAGAATTAATCAAAAGGGTAGAAAAGGGCTTAAATAATATTATTAAAGATGAAAATCATGAAAATATTTTAATAGTTACACACACTTGTGTTATAAAAGCCATTTCCATAATTGTTAAGGGAAATGATGTAAAGGATTTTTGGAATCTTCCATTTATTAATAATACAAGCCTTACAATTTTAGAGGTAATAAATAAAGAAATAAAGGTATTATTAGAAGCCGATGTTTCTCATCTAAAGCAGTGATATGGACAGAGTTTTAAACTTCAGATGATTTATTTATTATCGTTGAAGCTTATTAATCAGATAAAATTTATTAATAAAAGCTTTGTATAAATATATACATATAATATGTATAAAAATGGAGTAAACTATACTATTTAGGAGGAAGGAGCATAAGGAAGTATATTGAATTTAATAGAATATGATTAATCATAGAGGTATTTGGTATGCTTGACTATTGCGGTAATATGTAATATTCTGATAATATAATAGTTATTAATTACAAGCCATTATACTAAGAATTAATAACTGTTTCAATAAACTTTTACTAAGGAGGTATTAATTATGAGTATTCTTTCATGGATTATACTAGGAGCATTATCAGGATGGATAGCAAGTATGATTACAGGTAACGATGGTGAAATGGGAGCATTAGCAAACATTCTTGTGGGTATTGTAGGAGCTTCTATAGGTGGTTTCGTATTTGGATTGATAGGAGGACAAGGCGTCACAGGATTTAACATATGGAGTTTATTAGTAGCAATAGTTGGAGCCGTTATTCTATTATTTATAATTAATGCTTTAAGAAGAAAGAAGTAGGTATTGAGTTTACTTTAAGGTTATAACATTAACAAGATTTTAGGAGGTTTTATACTATGTTAAAATCAATGATAGATAAAACAATAAAAAAACAAAAGAGAAAAAAGGCAATGAAAACTACCACAAATATATTAGCAGGTACCGTAGCTGGAATAGCAGCAGGAGTGCTACTAGCTCCAAAGTCTGGTAAAGATACTAGGAAGGATATAAAAAAGGTAGGTAAAGATTTAAATGATGGAGTTAAAGATAGAGCTGAAGAATTAAGAACTGATATAAAAACTAAAACTAATGATTTTAAAGATAAAGCGGAAGAAACAAAAGAGATAGTAAAAGACAAGGCAAAGCAAACTAAAGATATAGCAAAAGATACAGTTGAAGAAATTAAAGATGTTACAAAAGAAGCTTCAGAGGAAACAAAAAAAGCTGTAGAAGATACAAAAGATGATGCTAAGAAAAATTATAATGAAGCAAAAGCCAAAATAAAAGATCATGTAGAAGAAAAGAAGTAATATAAGACATTCATGATTTTAAGATATTTAAAAAGATTCTGGTTAATTCCAGAATCTTTTTTTTGTTATATTTTAACTAATATATAATTTTTTTTTAGTAAATAAAAGAAATTGTAAGTAAATAGGATATCTAAAATATTCCTTAAATATTCCAAAAACACTTGAAAAGCTACCTGTATATCATAGTATAATATTAAAGCATGAATTTTCACATGAAATTAAAATTAAAACTTTAAAATAAATATTTTTACACAAGATAAATAGAGATTAAATATAATTAGAATAGAGGTTTTGAATGGATTTAATTAGGAGGAAACTAATGATTAATAATGGTAGTTTATATATGAGAAGAATAGGAAGAAAAAGGTCTAAAAGAGATATTAAAAATAATGATGAGTATTTAGGTTTAACTGATTATGATGTAAAGAAGAGAGTTAGGGAGGGAAAGGTTAATAAAAACACGAATACCTCCTCAAAGAGTGTATGGAATATAATAAGAGGAAATTTATTTACATTATTTAATGGAATAAATTTAATCCTTTTAATAATTGTAATTGCAGCAGGATCCCCTAAAAATGGGCTTTTTGCAGGTGTAATAATAACTAATTCCCTTGTAGGTATAATCCAAGAACTTAATGCAAAAAAGGTAGTCGAAAGGCTTTCTATGCTTAATGCCATTACCGTAACAGTTATAAGAAATGGTGTTAAAGATAATATAGCTGTAGAACACGTAGTTTTAGATGATGTAATATCTTTAAGCGAGGGTGAGCAAATAGTTGTAGACTCAAAGGTTTTAACTGAACAGTGCCTAGAAGTTGATGAATCACTTCTTACAGGTGAGTCGGAATCTATTAAAAAGTGCAAGGGGGATACTGTACTTGCAGGAAGTTTAGTGCTTGGAGGAACTGGCCTTGTTAGAGCTACTCATGTAGGTCCAAACACCTATGCAGCAAAACTTGCAAGAGAAGCAAAGAAATTTAAACTTGCTAAATCAGAATTACAATTAATGATGGATAAGATACTAAAAGTTACAATAAAGATCATATTACCTATAGGGACTTTGCTTATATTAACTCAGCTTATAAATACAGATAGAGATTGGAAACAAGCTGTTATAAGTGCTGTATCAGGAGTTGTAGGAATGATTCCAGAGGGACTAGTACTTCTTATAACTACAGCGTTTATAGTATCTATAGTAAGGTTATCTAAGTGGAAGACATTAGTTCAGGAATTACCTGCTACAGAAATATTAGCAAGGGTTGATACCTTATGTTTAGATAAGACTGGAACTATAACTGAAGGGAAATTAAAGCTAGAGGAAATAGTACCGTTAAATAATAATGATGTAAAGTTTATAGAAGAGGTTTTAAGTGTTATATCTACATCTTTTGGCAGCTCTAATGCAACTTTAGGGGCAATAAAAGAAAAGTATAGCAAAAATAAAGAAGTTAAGATAAATAAATGCATTCCTTTTAATTCAGCTAAAAAGTGGAGTGGAGTTGAATTTGCTACAGGTGAAAAGTGGTTAATAGGAGCTCCTGAAATTATTCTTGGCGAAAAGTATGAAGAGTTTAGAGAAGTTGTAGAAACTGAAGCTAAAAATGGCAGGAGAGTTTTAATATTAGCTAAAATAAATAGCGGGGATTTAACTGATGAATTGTCTAAAGACGTAGAGGCTGTATCTCTTATATTATTTGAGGACATAATAAGGGAAGATGCAAAGGAAACTTTAAACTATTTTGAAAAACAAAAGGTAGACATAAAGATAATTTCAGGAGATAACCCTGTTACAGTATCTTGTGTTTCTAAAAAGGCAGGATTGAAAAGTGCAGAAAACTATATAGATTCAAGAGAACTCCCTGAAAATGAAGAGGAATTAGCAAAGGTAGTAAATAGGACTACTGTATTTGGTAGAACCACTCCTCACCAAAAAAAGGCTATAATAAAAGCTCTTCAAAGAGACAAAAAGACTGTAGCTATGACTGGAGATGGAGTAAATGATGTATTAGCATTAAAGCAAGCAGACTGCGGTATTGCCATGGCATCTGGAAGTGATGCATCTAAGGCTGTAGCTCAATTAGTTCTTTTAGATTCTAATTTTAATGCACTTCCCCATGTAGTTGCAGAAGGAAGACGGATAATTAATAACATAGAAAAGGCTTCAAATCTTTTTTTGAGTAAGATGATATATTCAATTATTATGTCAATAGTATTTTGCATACTATTTATTCCTTATCCTATAATGCCAATACAACTTACCCTAATTGGAAGTATAACCATAGGAATACCTTCATTTTTCTTAGCCTTAGAGCCTAACTGTGATGTGGTAAAACAAGGTTTCTTTAAAAGGGTACTAAAAGAGTCTATACCTAATGGAGTAGCTGTAGCTGTAACAACCATAGTGGTATTTCTTGTATCGTACTATAATAAACTTCCAATGGAACAGTGTAGAACACTTGCAGTTATAGTTATGGGAGGAGTTAGCCTTATCGTATTATTTAAAGCTTCTAGGCCATTTACAAAGGTGAAGCTTGGCTTAAATTTAGTTACTATATTAGTGTTCATATTTAGTTTAATAGTTCCTATTTCAAGAAAATTCTTCATGATTTATAGTGTAAATTTCTATTATCTAATCTTAGCATTAATATTAGTAAGCATATCTCCACTAATCATGAAATTCACAAAGGTTTTAGTAGAGAAACCTTTACAAAGACGCTTTGGATAATGATTACATTATGTTTAACATGAATCCATGATAGAATTATACTATACAAAAAAAGGGTGCACCTCTGAGGTACATCCAGAAAAAGGATGCACCTCAGAGGTGCACCCATAATATGGAATGGGAAGGAAGTAAATATATGATAAAGCTTATAGTAACAGATATGGATGGAACATTATTAGATGATAAGGGTGATATGCCTAAAGATTTTAATGAAGTTTTCAAAAGTATTATAGATAAAGACATAAGATTTGGGGTTGCTAGTGGAAGGCAGTATTATACATTAAAACATGCATTTAAAGATATTAAACAAGATTTAGTATATGTAGCTGAAAATGGAGCCCTTGTAATGTATGAAGGTGAGGAGCTTTATGCTAATACAATAGATAAGGATTATATTAAGGAAATCTTAAGAGATATAGAGGGAATCAAAGATGTTTTCCCTGTGCTTTGTGGAAAAAAGTCAGCATATATAAATACAGATAGCGAAGATATCATAAAACATGCTAAAAAGTATTATAGAGAACTGGCTATTGTAAAAAAATTTAATAATATAAAAGATGAAATATTAAAGATTGCTATATTAGATTTAGGTGGAGCTGCAGAAAATATTAATAAAATAATTTTCCCTAAATGGAAGGATAGACTTAAGGTTACTGTATCTAGTTTTGAGTGGTTAGATTTATATAACCTAGATGCAAATAAAGGTGAGGCTATAAGGCTTATTCAAAAGAAGTTTAATATAGATGAAAAAGAAACTGCAGTATTTGGTGATTATTTTAATGACATAGAAATGCTTGGAGCTGGTTATTATAGCTATGCTATGGAAAATGCACCAGAGGAAGTAAAAAAACATGCTAGATTTATAGCTAAAAGTAACAAGGAAAATGGAGTATTAGAAAAGATAAAAGAAATAATATAAAACTAAAGGATGTCTTAAATGACATCCTTTAGTTTTATGAAAAAGTAATAGTTTAAGGTTTTAAATAAACTAGTATATTGATATGTTGTTTATTTATAAGTTAGGATCTATTTTATTTTTACCTTCCTTATAATAATTTAAACTTTGAGTTGCTGGTCCATTTAAAATTTCACCATAATAGGTAAACCTTGAACCGTGGCAGGGACAATCCCATGACTTTTCTGCATCATTCCACTTTAATTCACAGCCCACATGGGTACAGGTAATATCAACTATATGTAGTATACCGTTATCATCTTTATAGGCTCCATATTTACCACCATCTAATTCAACTATTTTACCCTCTCCAGATTGAATATTAATTTGATTTTCACCAGACTTAATTTTGCCTATTATAAGTTCTTTTGCTACATCGAAGTTTTCAGTAAATAGTTGTTTATAGGCAGTTGCTGTGAAGGGCCTTGAAGGGTTGAATACTTCTTCAAAAGGACTTTTTTCACCTAAAACTTTATCAGTAAGCAATCTAGCAGCGGCAGTTCCATTAGTCATGCCCCATTTCCCAAAGCCCGTAGCAACATAAATGTTTTCTGATCCAGAAGTTAAATTTCCTACATAAGGAATATTGTCTAAGGTTATATAATCTTGGGTGGACCATCTATATAGAACATTCTTAACATTAAAGGTTGACTCTGCAAAGTCTTTTAGATTATGATAATGCTCATTAAAATTGTCACCATGAGCAGTTTTGTGACCTTCACCACCTATAAGTATTAATTGATTCTCTCCATCATATTGAGATCTTAAAGAACGTCCAGGTTTTTCTGCACTAATAAACATTCCTTCTGGAAACTTTTCTTTTATAGTTGTGGCAATAACATAGGATCTTTCAGGTCTAAGCCTTGTTAAATATAGACCCATACCATCATAACATGGATACTGGGATGCAATAATAACCTTTGAGGCTATTACTTTTTTGCCACCTTTAGTAATAAGCGTAACTAAATTGCTTTTTTCTATGTCAGTTACTGTTGTGTTTTCAAATATATGACTTCCATCTCCAGGTATCATTTTAGCTATTGGTAGCAAATATTTTCTTGGATGAAATTGAGCTTGATTTTCAAAAACTATAGCCGACTTAATATCTAGATTAAATGGTAATTTATCTATACACCTTGCCTTTATTCCTAAATCCAAGGCTACTTTAGTTTCTTCTTCGATTTTTTTTATATATTCATCTTTTCTTGTGTATACATAGGCTGGAAGCCTTTTAAAGTCACAATCTATATTAAGTTCATTAGCTATATTTTCAATAAATCCTATGGAAGATTCATTAGCATGGGCGTACTGTTTTGCAAAATCCATTCCCATGGAATTTATTATATTATCATAAATCAAATTATGCTGGGAAGTTATTTTAGCAGTGGTAAAACCAGTGGCACCTTGAACAATTCTACTAGCTTCAATAATAGCCACCTTTGCTCCTTTTTTCTTCAAAAGATGTGCTGCAGTTATACCAACAATTCCTCCGCCTATAATTGCTAAATCTACTTTTATGTCCTCATTTAATGAAGGATAGTTTGTTTCTTTTGTTGATTGTATCCAGTAAGACTTTAAATATTTTTCAATATTTGGGGATGAATTATTTAGTTCATTCATAAAGGTTCTCCTTTTATATTTAGTGGTAGTTAGTATTTGATATTTGTATAAAATTATTCAGTTTGTAAGGAGAAACAGGTGGAATGTTTATTGATAACTAACAAGGTAAGGTGTGAATGATTATTTATTAAGGGATAAAAAAATAAGGCCCTATAGGGCCTATTTCATTATGTTTTGTGGATTTCCTTTAAGATATTTTGTTATATTTTCAAAGGTTATATGTGCTCTTCTTGTAATGGCTTCCTCTGTTGCGAAAGCTATATGAGGAGTAACTATAGCCTTTGAACAGCCTAATAATGGATGGTTTTGTGGTAGGGGTGGTTCTACTTTAAATACATCAATTCCAGCACCAGCAATTATGTCATTTTCAAGGGCTTCTGCTAGAACATCTTCGTCTACAATAGGTCCTCTAGCTGTATTTATGAGTATGGCAGAAGGCTTCATAATAGAAATTTCATCCCTGCCTATTAGTCCCTTGGTTTCTTCGTTTAATGGAACATGAATAGATACAATATCACTATCTGAAAGTAAGGTTTCAAGAGATACATATTTAATTCCTGAATCTATTAAAGATTTCTTTTCACTACGGCTATAAGCTAAGATATTACAGCCAAAAGCCTTAGCTATTTCAGCTACCCGAGTGCCAATAGAACCAGTGCCTATAATACCTAAGGTTTTCCCATAAAGCTCATTTTGACTAAATCCATCTTTGTTTTTACCTTCTCTTGTAACTTTATTTAAAGGAACTATATTTCTAAGTACAGAAAGTATAAGCCCAAAGGTAAGTTCAGCTACAGAATATGTACTATAGCCAGCGGCATTACATACCATTATATTATTTTTTCTGCAAGTTTCCATGTCTATATGATCCACGCCAGTAAAGGCTACGGAAATCATCTTTATATTAGGATTTGAAGCTATAGCCTTTGAACTAAGGGGCATATTTGCAACAATTAATACATCAGCTCCTTCAATTCGTTCAATAAGTTCCTCTTCATTTTCTGGTCTATTTCCATAAGAAGTTATTTCGTGTCCAAGATCTATTAAAGAACCTCCAATTTCTAAAAGTTCCTCGCCTGTAAGACCTAAAGGCTCTAATACTACTATTCTCATTTAAAAATCCCCCTTATAAAATTTCTTTAAATTAACAGTATATAGGTTGTAACTATGAATATTATAACTCTAAAGTGTAATAATTAAAAATCTATTATTAACATTTCGTAAAATATAGGATATAAGTATTACATTTTATACAATCTTACTGTATGCTTATAATTATACAACATAGAAAGGTTTATGTAATAAGATTATAATTTATGTTGAAAGTAGGAGGATTATTATGAGAAGAAAAGAATATAATTCATTAGAGAGAATCACAAATAGTATTTTAATAACTTTAGCATATTTTTTCTTTAAACTTTTAGGGGATAAAGAATCATTCGAAAATTTATTTATGAATATTTATGGAATAAAAAAGCCTGTTAAAAATAAAAGATAAGTTAGTAGTTGATAGATTTACTTTAAGTTAACTTTAAGTTGATTTCAATATATATTTTTTAAAACACCAAAATTTAAATCACTTGATAAAAATGTCTTTGTTGGAGCTTATTTCAAAGTTTAAACTTTCCAAAAGTTTATTTATATTTCCCTTAAAAGTAAAGAAAAGAGGATTATCCTTATTATCAAAAATTAAAAGATAAGGAGACTCACCTTTTGGCAATATAATTACAACTTCATCTACAAAGGAATGTACCCATTGATTTTTTATTTCTAAGGGATATTCTAAGGGAATTTTAATCATATATCCATCATCTGGAACAGGATTTAATTTAGCATAAACTCCAGTTATCTTTTTTAGATATGTTTTAACTTGATTTTGAATACTTACATTAGAGCAAGTATTGATTATAACAGAGCCATTATCTACACTAAAAATTTCAATGTTTATAGTTTCAATAGAGAAGGCTTTTATAGGAAAAGAAAGTATAAGAACTAAAATAATAACCATCTTTTTTAACATTTAAATCACCTACCTTAGATATAGTGTTTCCTTAAACTATTCAATATATTTTAAAATTCAGTTTGAATTTACTTTATTTTATGGAATTACAGGATATATCTAAGTTAAAAGTTATTTTATTTTCAATATAAAATATAAATTGTTTGCAATATTATAGAAGAGTTAAATTAGTGTTTTGTATTTTCATGAAATTAGTAATATAATGTATTTAAACTACAATGAAGAAGGTGGCTAAATGGAAGTTCAAGTTTTTTTAAAGGATGAGAAAGAACCGGTTATTTATAAAGGCGATAGAATAGATGTTTTGGATTTTGAGATGAATGGAATTAAATATAAACAAATAAGATTTTTTAAAAAAGGATTTAGTAAAAGTGAATTAATTGAAGATGCTATAATAAGTAAGATAGTTAAAATATAGCGCAATTAATAGTTTGGGTAACAAAACACAAGTTGCCTATAATAAATAATATATTAAAGTATGGTTTCTAGATATCCTACTTTAATATGAAGATATACCCTATAGCAAGGACTTTAAATAGCCTTGGCTATAGGGTATATTTTTTCGAGTTTTATAAAAAACTTTAGGTAACTTAATTTAGTGGATGATTTTAAGATAATATAAATCTTTTGTATTATAAAATGCAAATGTACATAAGACTTAAATGTACGTAAAATTCAGCGGCAGATGTGATTTATAATAATCAACAGCTATTTTAATAAAAAAGGTCTCTTCTAATAGATAAGGATGTGAATAAATGATGAATAATAATAATTATTATTAATTACTATTCACAGTTGAAGGATTAGGTGGTATTATAATATTAAGTTAGGTATACCTAAACTTTTAAATACATAAAGGTGGAATAATTTATGACGGATAATAAAGAAGATTATTTAAAGGCTGTTTATAACCTTGGGGGACATAGAAAGCAAGTTAATAATAAAGAGATAGCTAAAGTATTAGGGGTTTCGGCACCTTCTGTAAGTGAGATGATCAAAAAACTTTTAGATGAAGGATATCTTGAATATACTCCATACAAGGGTATAAGACTTACTGAATATGGGAAAAAGGAAGCCATAAGTGTTATAAGAAGGCATAGGCTATGGGAGGTTTTGCTTGTTGAACATCTTGGATATAGTTGGCATGAGGTAAATGAAGAGGCAGAAAAGCTTGAACATGTAACTAACTTAAAGTTAGAAAAGCGATTAGATAAATATCTTAATTATCCAAAGGCTTGTCCTCATGGTAGTCCTATATTTCAAAATGAAATAGGTCTATCAAAATACAGAACTCTAGATACTTTAGATGTAGGAGAAGAAACTACAATAAGACGTGTATTTGACGAAAGACAGCTTTTACAATATGTAGATAGTCTAGGTTTAAATATTGGAGATGAAATTAAGGTGGTAGATTTAGCACCCTATAATGGACCTATTACTTTAAGAAAAAATGAAAAAGATATAATTATAGGAAAAGAAGCTGCAAACAACATTTTTGTAGATTAAAAGGAGGAATAACCATGAAAAAGGTATTAAGTTCTATATTAGTTTTATCTATTATTGCAATCTTTATTTCAGGATGTGCACCATCAAAAGGTGATAATAATTCTGGGGGAAAAAAGGGAAAATATAACATTGTTACAACAACTACAATGCTTAGTGATATGACAAAATCCATCGGTGGGGATTATGTAGAGGTTAAGGGACTTATGGGACCAGGAGTGGATCCCCATTTATATAAGGCTAGTGCTGGAGATGTAAGTCTTATGCAAAAAGCCGACATGGTAGTATACAATGGACTTCATTTGGAAGGTAAGATGGGAGAGGTATTCGAGAAGTTAGATGGCGGAGGAAAGCTTATTGTATCAGTAGCTGATGGAGTAAAGGAAGAAGATTTATTAAAATCACAAGACGCTTCTATTTCACATGACCCTCACATCTGGTTTGATGTTAACATCTGGAAGGATGCATCTAAAGAGCTTGCAAAGGGACTTAAAGAATTAGATAAAGAACATGAAAAAGAATATGATGAAAATTTAAAAAGTTATTTGGTAGAACTAGATGAATTGGATGCATATATAAAGAAAAGAACTTTAGAACTTCCAGAAGAAAATAGGGTTCTTATAACAGCACATGATGCATTTAATTATTTTGGAAAAGCTTATGGATATGATGTAAGAGGACTCCAAGGTATAAGTACAGCTTCAGAAGCTGGGACTTCAGATGTAAGAGAGCTTGCAAACTTTATAGTAGAACGTAAAATTAAAGCTGTATTTATAGAATCCTCAGTGCCTAAGAAAAATATCGAGGCTCTTCAAGAAGCAGTTAAAGCTCAAGGGTTTGACGTGGAAATAGGTGGAGAACTTTATTCAGACTCTATAGGAGATAAAGGAAGTAAAGCAGAAACTTATATAGGAACATTTAAGAGCAACATTGATACCATTGTAGATGCCTTAAAATAAAGGGTAGGGGGATTTAAAGATGTCAGAGAGCAAAATAGATAGATCAAATAATAAATTAGGAATACAAAATAGTAGGTCAGAAATGTTAAAAAATAAAATAGACACAAATGATTATATAATAAAAGTAGAAGATATGACAGTAGCATACCAGGTTGTACCAGTTTTATGGGACGTTGATCTTAAAATACCTAAGGGGATTTTAATGGCAATAGTAGGACCTAATGGAGCAGGTAAGTCCACCTTAATTAAGGCTATGTTAAATTTAATAAAACCAATCTCAGGCAAGGTTACATTTAACGGTAAGTCTTATAAAGAGCAAAGGAAGAGTATAGGTTATGTGCCTCAAAGTGGTAGCGTAGATTGGGACTTTCCAACAGATGTATTAGATGTAGTACTTATGGGGAGATATGGGTCGTTAGGATGGGTGAAGCGCCCAACCAAAAAAGATAAAGAAAAAGCAGTGGAAGCATTAGAAAAGGTAGGAATGAAAGATTTTATAAATAGGCAAATAAGTCAGTTATCAGGTGGTCAAAAACAAAGAGTATTTCTTGCAAGGGCTTTAGTTCAAGAAGCAGATATATACTTTATGGATGAACCCTTTCAAGGGGTAGATGCCATGACAGAAAAAGCTATAATTTCTCTTTTAAAAGAACTAAAGGATAAGGGTAAGACTGTAATAGTTGTTCACCATGATCTTCAAACAGTTAAAGAATATTTTGACTGGGTCACATTATTAAGCACTCAAATTATAGCAAGTGGACCTGTAGAAGAAGTATTTACAGAGGAAAATATAAATAAGACATATAAGAGCAAGGGTGAAATTTTAAAAAGGTAGGTGAGAAACTTGGATATATTACAACTTATTTTAACAGATTATACATTACAAACAGTGTCACTAGGGGCAGCACTTTTAGGAGTAATAAGTGGCGTACTTGGAAGCTTTGCCGTTATAAAAAAGCAGAGTCTTTTAGGTGATGCAGTTTCTCACTCAGCCCTTCCTGGAATTGCTTTAGCCTTCTTATTTACACAAAGTAAAAAAATTGAAGTACTACTTTTAGGAGCACTTATCGCTGGATTTATATCTACATATTTAATTATGTCTATAGTTAAATACTCTAAAATTAAATTCGATAGCGCACTAGCTCTTGTATTATCAGTGTTCTTTGGAGCAGGAATTGTACTTTTAACTTACATTCAAAAAATTCCAAATGCCAATCAAGCAGGTCTTGATAAATTTATATTTGGGCAAGCATCCACCTTATTAAAAAGAGATGTTAGAGTAATAGCTATTTTAGGAATTATATTAATATCATTAGTTATAATTTTCTGGAAAGAATTTAAAATAATATCCTTTGATGAGGAGTTTGCTGAAAGTCTTGGATTCCCTACTAAAAAGATTAATATATTACTTTCAGCTATGATAGTAACTTCAATTATTGTAGGACTTCAAACTGTAGGAGTTATATTAATGAGTGCCATGTTAATAGCACCAGCAGTAGCTGCAAGGCAGTGGACAGATAAACTTTCTTTAATGGTAGTATTATCAGCAATCTTTGGTGCTATATCGGGAGTTATTGGAACTATAATAAGTTCAGTTGTTCCTAAATTACCAACAGGGCCCACTATAGTAATAGTTATAAGTGTAATTGTAATTATAAGCTTAACTTTTGCACCGAATAGAGGTCTTATATGGAAGTATTTTAGAAACAAGAAAAATGAAAAAGAAATAAAAGATTACTTTCTTAAAAGGCAAAAAGGTGAAAATCCTGTAAGTCCTATAAAAATAAATGTTATTAAGGAGGGGAAGTAAATGACACCACAATTAGAAATTCAAATTATAGCAGTAATGGTGGCGGTAGCTTGTTCCCTCCCAGGAGTATTCTTAGTATTAAGAAAGATGTCTATGATGTCAGATGCTATAACTCATACTATATTACTTGGAATTGTAATAGCATTTTTCATAACTCATAGCTTAACATCTCCACTTTTAATAGTAGGAGCAGCTCTTGTAGGTATTCTAACTGTATTTTTAACTGAAATGCTTAATAGCACTAAACTTGTATCGGAGGATTCAGCTATAGGAATTGTATTTCCACTACTTTTCAGTATAGCAATAATAATGATTTCTAAATATGCAGGTTCAGTTCATTTAGATACAGATTCAGTATTACTAGGAGAGCTTGCATTTGCGCCATTTAACCGTATGAAAATAGGTGGGATGGATATAGGAGCTAAGGGTATGTATTCCATGGGAGCTATTCTTATTATAAATTTACTGTTCATAATAGTATTTTTCAAAGAACTTAAGGTAGTAACCTTTGATCCAGCCTTAGCAGCAGTTTTGGGATTTGCACCAGCACTTTTGCATTATAGTTTAATGACTATAGTATCAATAACAGCAGTGGGAGCCTTTGAAGCTGTAGGATCTATCTTAGTAATTGCATTTATGATAGGACCCCCTGTAACAGCATATTTATTAACGAATGATTTAAAAAAGATGATTATATTAAGTGCTTTAATAGGATCTATAAATGCTATATTAGGATACCAATTTGCACAAAGATTAGATGTATCCATAGCAGGATCTATGGCTGTTCTTACTGGAATAACATTTTTATTAGTATTTATATTTGCACCAAACACAGGGCTTTTAACTATTATAAGAAGACGTAAGTCCCAAAGAATAGAATTTGCAGAAAAGTCCATGTTATTTCATTTATATAACCATGAAGGAGAAGAAAACGAAAAGCGTGAATGTGGAGTTAATAGCATCCATGAACATCTTCACTGGGAACAAGGCTTTTTAAAATCAATAATAAAGGGACTTAAAGAGCAAGATAAGATATTTATAGAAGATGATATAATTAAATTAACAGATGAGGGAAGATCTTATGCTATAATGAGTTATAAAGAAATTGCTTAAAAGACTTAATATATTTATTATATGAAAATAGGATTATTTATAAAAATAGTCCTATTTTCGCATTACACAACTTTAATAATAGGGTAAATTGTATTATAATGTATCAACATCTATAATGTTATTTTAGAAAGTATAATATTAATTTAAAGAGTATAACATTAATAAATGGATGCAAATAATACAATAAGGACTTTCAATGATAAAATTATCCAGGTATGAAGGTCTTTGACATAGGAATATATTACCACGGGTTAAATGTATTAAATTTAATATTTTACACAAATAGTATTGTAAAATATATATAACTGTATATTTATATTTCATTGTTGGAAGGATGATATCATTGGAAATTCCAAGTCAAGGACAAAAGCTTAAAAACTTGAGAACTAAGCTAAAATTAACTCAAAAGGATTTAGTTATTGAAGGAGTTACAAGAGAATTTATTAGCATGGTGGAAAAAGAAAAACGGCATTTTAGTAAAGCCACAGCTATTTGTTTTATGCAAAATATAATAGAATACGCAAAAATTAAATCTATAGATATGGATTTAAGCTTTGACGAAGAATATCTTTCAAGGACCATTAAAGAAGATGCTGAAATGTATTGTAAATTGTCACTAGAGGAATCTTCTACTATGGAAGAATATTTAGATATTTTAAGTATTTGTAATAAGTATGAAATATCCAATGTGATGATTATGGTATATAAAAAGATTGGAGATAAACTTTTAAATGAAGCTAAGGCTGTTGAGGCGTTTATAAATTATGATAAGGCCATGGAAATAATAGATCAAAAAAATATCATGGAATATAAGATTTTGATTTTAAATAATATGGGTATATGTAAACTAAGGTTATTACAATATAATGAAGCCATATATTATTTTAATAAGTCTATTGAGCTATGCCATAGTACGAATGACTATAAGATTTATAATAAAGCTTTATATAATAGGTTATTAGCATGTTTTAGTATGGAAGATATAAGTAAGTCATTAAAGTATATAAAAGAATCTAAAGATATAATAAATATCAATAATTCAAGAGATATATTTATAAAAGTATTAATAATTGAAGCAATTTGTTATAAAGATATAGGTAATTATAGTAAATGTATAGAAATATACAGGAATTTAACGGATAACTTTAATATAGAGGATAAGGTTATATTAGGTAACATATATAATAATTTAGCTATAGCTTTATTTGAAAATAAAGAATATGAAGAAAGTAAGGCTTACTTTGGTAGATCTAAGGAACTAAGAAGTGTATATGATAGATCTCATTTAGCACGGACATTTATACATGAATCTATTATATATATAAACTTAGAGCAATATAATGATGCTATAGATACCCTTAATAAGGGTCTAAATTTATGTAATGAGTATAATGACTATGAATATTTAAATAAAGGATATAAATATTTAGAAGATATTTATAAAGCACAAAAGGATTATAATAAGTTAAAAGAGACATATAACAATGTTTTACATCATGCTAAAATTAATAATAATATAAAAGAAGAGATCTATGGATTGAGTAGCCTTATAAAATTAGAGATTAGTTTGAAGAATTATGAAGTTATTGGTGGATATATGGATAGACTTAATGAAAGCATTGACTTAATTTCAAATAAATTGTAATATAGTAATAGAAGCTTCTTTATTAATATAAGATAATATGTTATGGGAGGTGTTTTGTTGAAAAAGAATCTAGTAGTTAAATTTATTCTAACTATGGTTCTAGGAACTATAATTACAACTAGCGTTTTAAAACCATTTGGGGGACCGGGTGGAGGAGAACCACCAGATCCTGAAATGGCAGCAATAGAATATAACATAAATATTTAAACTTAGCATAATAAAAAAGAGGCTATTAAAATGATATAACAATCATCTTAATAGTCTCTTTTAAAGTAAAGCTTAGTTATAAGATAAAATTTAGTTTATCCGATGGCTACCATCCGTAACACCCCTATCCTCTTCAAGGTGGGGGATGACGGCTGCTACGCCTCTGGATAAGTTCTTCTAAGACTCAGATGGAGAGATGTATTCCTTATAAGCAAACTCCACCTGAGTCTAAGAATGGTTGAATGAAAAACTAACTTCCGTTTTAGCATAAGCAATTGGAACTGCAAGGGTTAAGTCAGTTTTTTGAGTTAAATTTAGTAGTTAAAATACCTAAAATAGGCTATAATTTATATAAGATAATCATTTTTTAGGGGTTTTTAAGTATGCTTATTAAGCCTACGGAATTGGCTTGCAAAACTAACTTCCGTTTGCTTTATTTTTGCATGATTAAGTTCCGCTGATAATTGCCCTAAATTTTTGATATCTTATTTTTTAAAAAGTGCAGGTTTTAGATGTACTTCATCTGCTGAGATATGTTTTAATGACAGTTTCTCTAACAGTGAGTTATCTAATAACATTTGGGCCAGTTTAAATGGTGTATTCCCATTTAAACTAGCTCTTGCTGTACTATTAATATGATTTATCATTAAGGTTATATCTTCTTGAGTACGATTATTAAATGATATTCCTTTAGGTATTACATACCTTATGTATTCATGGTTTTTTTCCACATGTGGCTTCTGATAAGAAGCCATAGGATTGCAGTAGAATATCTTAGTTCTTTGATTTCCTTCAGCATCTAATTCTAAAGCTTCAGGTTTTTTAAATTCTGAGCCGTTGTCTGTTAAAATAACAGGAAAGCATTTATTAAATACTTCATGTCCTAATAACGCATATAGCTTATCTATAACTTCCTTTACATCTACCTGGCTACAGCTTTCAATAATGAAAGCTAGCATTAATGAGCAATTCCTAAAAAGAAATGTTAGAAGAACTTTACCACTTCGTGTGCCGTGGACAGTATCCATCTCTACTACAGGAATATTAGGATTATCTTCAACAAATTTAACAAAGTCATCAAATGTTCTTCCAACTCTATCTGTAGATTCTTTAGTCACAGGTTGTTTATGTTTTTTTCTAGGTTTATATTTAACTTTCCTAGGCAAATCAATGCTTCTAGCAGTAAAAGCATTTTTATCAAAATAATAATATAAAGTTCTTTCACAGCAGTTTATTTCATTCTTATGATGGGTCAAAATATGGGATAGTGATTGTCCTTTAGAAATAAGTGGTGAAATTATATCATCTATCTTTTTCAAATCCTCTGAGGTTATATTCAAACCTTCTCTAGATGATGTTAATAAATCTCTATACTTTGAATCTGCAACTTTAGCTTTATAGTAGCTTTTTTCAGCCATACACGTAGTTACTGTGCTGCAACCATTACAAACATATGGGTAACGGTTAATCTTGGTACATTTCTTAGTGGAATATTCATTGCAAGTTCGATAACAATTTATAAAGCTACACTTCTTACATTGCTTACCACACCTATTATTACACAAGTTTGTCTTAGTGCAACTTCTCCGATGTTGGCATGGTTGCACATCATTTTCTTTTCTCTTACTTACTCTAAGAAATCTATTTCTTCTAATCTCTTTGGAGATAGTAGTTGGGTCTTTCTTAACTCTTTCAGCAATTTCTTTTAATGTATAATTTTGATCTAAACCATACTCAATTATAAGGCGATCTTCTATTATAAGGTGTTTTCCTTTGCATAACTCTTTATTTGACATAATTAATCCTCCTAATATGCTTAGGACAAATATCAAATTAATTATATCAAACACTTTGTAATACTAACTTCTGTTTATCAATAAAAACGGAACTTAACTTTTCAATTTACGTGAGTCTAAGAATCACTTGATAAATATAGAACTATTTGAATAATATTTTGAATAATATGATGTAATATGATAATATGTATTATAATGGATGAGGGTATTATAAGATATCTATATTCTAAAACTTCATTGGTGGAAGGATGATATCATTGAAACTTCTAAGTCAAGGACAAAAGCTTAAAAACTTAAGAACTAAGCTAAATTTAACTCAAAAGGATCTAGTTATTGAAGGTGTCACAAGAGAGTTTATTTGCATGGTGGAAAAAGAAAAACGTCATTTCAGTAAAGCTACAGCTATTTGTTTTATGCAAAATATAATAGAATACGCAAAAATTAAATCTATAGATATGGATTTAAGCTTTGACGAAGAATATCTTTCAAGGACCATTAAAGAGGATGCTGAAATGTATTGTAAATTGTCATTAGAGAAATTTTCTACTATGGAAGAATATTTAGATATTTTAAGGATTTGTAACAAGTATGAAATATACAATGTAATGATTATGGTATATAAAAAGATTGGAGATAAACTTTTAAATGAAGCTAAGGCTGTTGAGGCGTTTATAAATTATGATAAGGCCATGGAAATAATAGATCAAAAAAATATCATGGAATATAAGATTTTGATTTTAAATAATATGGGTATATGTAAACTAAGGTTATTACAATATAATGAAGCCATATATTATTTTAATAAGTCTATTGAATTATCTCATATCATGAATGATTACAAAATCTATAACAAAATCTTATATAACATGTCCTTAGTGTATTCTAATATGAAAAATGTATACAAAGCATTACAGTATATAAAAGAAGCTAAAGAAAGAAAAGATATTAAGGATGAAAAGAATATATTTATAAAAATAAGAATAATTGAAGCGCTTTGTTATGAAGATATAGATGATTATAATAAATCCATAGAGATATATAGGGATTTAAAAGATAATTTAAATATAGAGGATAATATTATCTTAGGGAATATATATAATAACTTAGGTATAGCATTATTTAAAAATAAGGATTATGAGTCAAGTAAAACTTATTTTAATAAATCTGAAGAATTAAGAATCATACACGATAGGCCTTGTTTATCTCATACTATTATAGATAAATCCATCGTATATACATATTTAAAAGAGTACAGTGAAGCTATAGATATAATTGATCATGGATTAAGCTTATGTAATGAATATAATGATTATAAATATTTAAATAAAGGTTATAAATATCTAGAATATATTTATAAAGCACAAAAGGACTATAATAAGTTAAAAGAGACATATAATAATATTTTATATCATGCTGAAATTAATAATAACACAAAAGAAAGGATACACGGTTTAAGTGGGCTTATAAAGCTTGAGATTAGTTTGAAGAATTATGAAGTTATTGGTGAATATATGGATATGATCAATGAAAGTATTGACTTAATTGCAAAAATATTGTAATATGGTGATAGAAGCTTCTTTATTAATATAAGATAATATGTTATGGGAGGTAATATTATGAAAAAAAATGTATTAATTAAATCTGTTATGACCATGATTCTAGGAGTTATAATTACAACGAGCGCTATTATACCAGTTACTAGAGCTGGGGAGCAGCCAGAACCTGAAATGGCAGCAATAGAATATAACATAAACATTTAAGTTTAGCATAATAAAAAAGACCTGATATTTAATTATCGGGTCTTTTGTTGAATTTAATATAATAGTGGGCAGATTTAGGTGTAGGGCTAAGATTGTTTTTAAAATTATTTATTTTAAAACAGCCTGTACATTAACTAGAGGGTTAAGCCATTTTATGCTTTAAAATAACTGCTTTTATAGCCATATAATTTATGTCAGGGGAGAGTTCATCCTTAATTGGTTTTAATTTTTCAGCACCTACTTTATTTATGGCTTCTAATATATATCCTTCGCTGTCCTTTGGTATAAAATCATCTAGGTCCACGTCCATGCCTTCTAAAAAGCAATCCATAATATGTTTTTGAATAGTTACAGAGCTTAAGTTTCTTGTAGCTGCAATATCATTTAAGTTAAGTCCTTCTTTATATAGATTGTAACTTTCGTGATGACTTTTAGCCTTATCTTTTATGATTACAGTGTTAGAAGTTATTTGTGATGAAACGGTTGTATTATCTCGAACTATTTGATTTTCTTCCACATATTCTTTTATTAAATTTAAGAACCTATCACCATACTTTTCAAGCTTGCTCTTACCAACACCTTTAATTTCCCCAAATTCAGCTTGGGTTAATGGGAGCTTTGAACTTAATTCCTTTAAGGTAAAGTCTGGGAACACTACATAAGGCGGAATACTAAGCTCTACTGATATAGATTTTCTTAAAGCTCTTAATAACTCAAATAGTGTATCATCCTTTTGTATAGACTTTTCTAATTTTACTATTTGAATGAATATATTTTCTTTATTTTTTAATGCTAGTTTTGATTTAGCGGTTAATTTTAATAATGGATATTGCTCACTAGTCATAAGAAGGTATCCATCAGCTATTAACTTATTTATAACTTCATCTAAAAACTTCCTGTCATATTTTTTCATAAGTCCATAGGTAGATAGTTTATCTAAACCAAATCTTAATACTTTTTGATTTTGAGATCCTTTTAATATATCTATAATAAGATTAACTCCATAACGTTCGCCTGCTCTATATACACAAGAAAAAATCATTTGAGCTTCTGTAGTTATATCCTTTAATTCAATTTCATTAGTACAACTGCTACAATTATTGCAACTATCAGGGACATCCTTTTCACCAAAGTATTCTAATATAAATTGTCTAAGACACTTTTGAGTGTAAGAGTAGTCAACCATTGTTCTAAGGTTATTATAATCTTGAAACTTTTTATCCTCATCCATAGGAGAGGTGTCTATAAAGTACTTTTGAGTTTGGATATCTTTGTTGTTAAATAAAAGTACACACTCACTAGGTTCACCGTCACGACCAGCACGACCAGCTTCTTGGTAATAGGCTTCTAAGTTTTTAGGAATAGAATAATGTATTACAAAACGTACATTAGATTTATCTATACCCATACCAAAGGCATTGGTGGCTATCATTAAATTTAAGTTTTCATACATAAAGCTTTCTTGCATTTCTTTTCTAATATTTTCAGATAAACCAGCATGATACATACCTGTCTTGTATCCATTTTTATTCAGTAAATTATATAATTGCTCTGTTTCTTTTCTTGTAGATGTGTAGATTATTCCACTTTCATCTCTTTTATTAGATAGATAGTTTAAAATAAAGGTTTCCTTATTTTCACCCCTGAATACTTTGAAGTTTAAATTAGGTCTATCAAAACCGGTAAAAAACATATTAGGATCATGTAAATCTAATAAGCCTATTACATCTTTTTGAACTACGTCTGTTGCAGTAGCTGTACATGCAAGTACTGTAGGTCTTGGATTAATTGTACTTATGAAACTATTAACATTTCTATAGCTTGGTCTAAAGTCATGACCCCATTTTGATACACAGTGGGCTTCATCTACAGCAATTAAGGGTATTTTTATGTTTATATTTCTAAAAAGGTAATTAATATTATCAAGGCCTTCTGGTGCTAGATAAACTAATTTATACTTGTCTTTAGATATATCTAAAACTCTTTCTTCTACCTGGGCTTTAGACAGGGTGCTATTTATGTAGGTAGCCCCAATGCCTAAACTATTGAGTCCATCAACTTGGTCTTTCATAAGTGAAATCAAAGGGGATATAACCAAGGTTATTCCATCTAAAACTAAGGCAGGTATCTGATAACATAAAGACTTACCAGCGCCTGTAGGCATAACAACAAAGCTATCTTTCCCATTTATGATACTATCTATGGCCTCGCCTTGGCCCTTTTTAAAATTTTCATAACCAAAGTAGGTTTTTAATAAATTTAATGTTTCATTTTTATACATTTACACGCCTCATTTTAATTTATATTTAGCTTAAGCAATAACTTATATTAATAGGAACTTATAGGCATTTATCACCACATTCTTTATGAACCAATCAAGCGCTAACTTATATTAAGAGAAATATTGTTTAGGTAATTTAATAATCACAATGAAACTCTTTTAATTATTGACAGATTTTAATAAAGATAATCAACAAAGTTAAGTAAAATTTATTTAGGTGTTTAAATTTATTTTAAAGAAAGGGTTTAAGTCATAAGCTTATCATATTTAATATATCAGTATATAAATACATCAATACATATATTTTAACACAGTTAGTATTTTAAAAAAGCTTAGGATTAGAAACCGTAGTTTAATAATGGAAAGATATGAATTTATAAAAATAATAAAAAATCATAAAGATTCAGATGATAGGATCTAGACTTTTATTATGACAAAGCTTTATTTATTTGTAGCATAATTCATTTAAAAGTTTTTTGTGAAAATTGAATTTTTAATGAACTTTTTGTACAATTTAATTGCCAGATATGATATGCTATAATTATAGGAAAAAATTTTTAAGGAGGTGTTATTTTGAAAAGGACAGTAGGCATTATTTTTATGTTTTTAAGTATTTTTGTTCTATCAGGATGTGTTGCTGCAAACGCAAATAAAATTAGGTATGAAGGAAAAAGTGAAAACTTTATAGGCAGTTTAGAGCTTAATAAAGAGATGGATAATAAGTTATTAATACAATATAAAGATAATAACACCATACCTAAAAGTATAAAATTTAATTCGGAAAATTTATCGGGTTATGATTTTAGTGGAAGCTCAGATTACTCTGAAAGTTTAAAGGCTTTTAGCGTAATATTTAAAAATACCAAAAAATTAGAACAGTATTTTCATGAAAATATTGATGAAGATAATTTAACACTTACAATAAACTGGGAAGATAAAAGTGAAGAAATCCAGTTAAAAAAGGTTAATTAACATATCTAAAAAATAATTTAAAAAAATAATAGTGTAGCATGCTTAAAATTGAAAGAGGTATTTATAGATGTACAATTTAAAGGTTAAATTAATACACAAAGAAGCAAGACTTCCAGTGTCAGCTCATAAAGGTGATGCTGGATTAGACTTATTTTCTGTAGAAGAGATGGAGATAAAACCTGGTGAATCTAAGTTAATACATACTGGGATAATAATAGAACTTCCTGAAAATACAGAAGCACAAATCAGGCCAAGAAGTGGACTTGCTTTAAAAAATGGGATTACAGTACTAAACACCCCAGGAACTATTGATGAAGGATATAGAGGAGAAATAGCAATAATCTTAATTAATCATGGCAAAGAAGTATTTAAGGTAGAAAAGGCTATGAAAATAGCTCAAATGGTAATAAAGCCAACCATCTTAGTGAATGTGGAAGAAGTAACTGAATTAACCACCGAAAGTGAAAGAGGACAAGGTGGCTTTGGGTCAAGCGGACTTTCATAAAGTTATAACTTAATGGAATATATTGAATGGAATATATTGGGAGCACCTCTGGGGTACTGACACTTACTGTCAGCACCCCAGAGGTGCTCCCATATTTTGGTTCTATTTAACTATATTTGATAGGGAGAATTTTAAGTCTTCGGCATTTTTGCTAAGAACTTTAGCTAAATTATAAAGATCTTCATTAGAAGTTGTTTGGGCTTCTATGGAAGCTGTAACCTCTTCTGTAGAGGCGGTATTTTCTGAGGATATTTCAGAAATCTCATTTATATATTTATTTAAAATATCCTTGCCTTTATCAATGAGCTTTATGGAATCAGTTGCGTTATCCATAGCCTCTGTTATGTTTTCAATAGACTTTTTGATTTCCACAAAGGTATTGATAGTTTTTTCAACTTGATTTAATTCTTCTTTAAAGGCTCCTTCTGTTTCCTTAGAAATACTTAAAGACTCTCTAATGGACCTATCTATATTATCCATTATGGATTTAATATCCTTTGAAGCGTTTTGAGATTCCTCTGCCAATTTTCTTACCTCTTCAGCAACTACCGAAAATCCTCTACCAGCTTCTCCAGCTCTAGCAGCTTCAATGGATGCATTTAGAGCAAGAAGATTGGTTTGTGATGAAATGTCAGTGATTTTATTTAGGATAATTAATATATCTTTAGCATTAGAATTTAAAACCTCTATAGTGTTACTTACCTTTTTCATAGAAGATGAATTCTTCTTTGAAGTTTCATTTAGGGTTGCTATTATACTTTTGCTTTCTTCTATATAAGTACTAGATATTTTTGTGGCATTGTTAGCTTCACTAAGAATTTTTACAGTATTACTTATTTCATAATTAAAGCTATTAGAGATATCGACGCAAATCATGGAAGTATCGCTTTGATTAGAAGAACCAATAGCTATTTGAGATGAAGCAGCACCTATATCTTTTGAATTAAGATTGATCTCATTTGAAATATTAAGAAGGTTTTTAGCTGAGATATCTGTTTCATAAGCAAGGTTTGAAGTGGTAGTAAATAGGTTTTTTAGATTATCTATCATATTATTAAAGTTATAAGAAAGCTCATTCATTTCATTAATATCATAATCAGTACATGTTGCATCTAAATTACCCTTTGAAATTTCTTTAGTAACTTCAATTATTTCATTTAGAGGATTCACTATATTTTTTGCATTTTTCATGGAAATCATAAATCCTATAAATAAAAATAGTACTAGTAATCCTAAACTATAATATCCTATAATTTCAGAGGTCTTAGATAGTTCTCTACTAGGTATGGCTGCAACTACCTTCCATCCAGTGGATTTTATTGTTGAGTACACACTGAACATTTTCACATTGTTATCTTTAAAGTTTGAAGAACCACTATCTTCACTTAAAATTTTATTTATGTGGTCACCCTCCATTTTAGTTCCAATAAGCTCCTTGTTTTTATGAGAGATTATGTAGCCATCCTTGTCTACTATGAATATATAACCACTTTTACCTAGCTTAATATTTTCTAGAGAAGAATTAAATGCATCGGAGTCCAAATTTATCTTTAGTACTCCAACATTAGTATTAGAGGCAAGATCTTTAATAACTCTTGCCTGGCTCAACACAGGCTTTGACTCACTCCCTAAGTTATCTACATGAGAAGGAATCCATAAGGATTTACCTGTGGCATTTATAATAGACTTATACCAAGATTCATTTAAAGCTTTCTTACTTTTATCTAGTGTAATAGAAGTTCCACCAGAACTTAAAGAAAGGTCATCTTCCCTTATAAGATAAATGCTATTTATTTGAGAGTCATTAGAATTAGAAGTTATATTTTTCATTTTTGATTCAAGCTCATTTTTAATATTAAATTTTTCAAAGGGTGTATCATAAGTTTTAGTAAGAGCGTTAGTGAAATCTTTATCTAAAAAGAGTTGCATTGAGACGGTTTCAATGTTTTTAGTAATAAGATTTATATAATTAGTAGTTTGATCCAATATTTGATTAGTAGAGGATTTAAAATCTTCTACAGTTTGGTAACGAGTTAAAAGATGCACTACCACCGTATAAGATAATAAACTTATAAACAACACAATTAAAGTAGATGTTACAAGCTTTCTATACAAAGTGTTGGAATTTAGTGCCTTTAAGGGTTTCAAGGGTTTCAAAATTGAGTTTTTAGGCTTGTCCTTTTTGGAGTCTGCTAATGTATTGAGTTTATTATTTTTAGAGCTTGTTAGTGTATGAAGTTTGTCTTTTTTAAAATAATTTTTATTTTTTATACTAGAAGAAAAGCTTTTAAATATACTATGGTTTTTACGTGTGTTCTTCATGATCTGTCCTCCTATGATTAATCAATAATACTTAAAATGATTCTGTGAAATTTGACATCATTGTTATATTTTAAGCACATGAAAATTATAACAGATTATACTAAGTAGGCGTACATATAATTATATTTTCGTATAACAATACAAAATAGTACTGGATAATTTGGAATCATATCCGACATGATTCCAGTTAATGTAAGCACCCCAGAGGTGCACCCATTTAATGGTATATCATGGGTGAATATATTTTTATAGTTATGTCAATAATTTAAAGAACTATTAAAGGGGGGTAACAAAGTTAAGAAAGGAGAGAACAGATGCTTAAATATTTTAATAAAAGAAGATTAATTAGAAATTTAATTATTATACTTTTAACTTTAATTATTTTGTCATATGCTGCTCTTTGCTTAAAACTTTATAGTAAGGATTTATCAACATTTAAGGAATGCTTTGATAATGGAGATTATATAAAGGCTAACTCAATTATTTTAAATAAAGGGAACTTCAACATTATAAAAAAGATTAAAATTGGAAAAGACTTAAATACTTATTTCTTGAATTATATAGAAGAATTAGAGGCTAATGAAAATGATAAGGCTAAGTCCGAAGAATATGTATTATATATATTAAAGGAAATTGAAAGATATGATGTAGTTAATTATAAGGTTAAAGAAATACAAGAATCCCTTCCCGTATTTTCTAGTTCAAAAGATAGTTTTGAAAGGGCAAGTAATTTATTTAATGATAAAGATTATGTGGATGCTATGAAAAGTCTTAATGAAGTAAGCTCATTTTCCTTTGAATATTTAGAGGCTTTAGATATGAAAAGAAAGTGCTACTTAGCAATAAAAGAAGACACCTTAGATAAAGCTGATAAATTGGCAAAGGATAAATATTACTCTAAGGCTATATTATTAATTGAAGATAACCTAAGCTTATTTAAAGAGGATAAAGAATTGCTAGCTAAAGTTAAAGAGTATGAAGATGAAAAAGATAAATATCTTTTACTAAAAGAGAAGGAGCAAGTTCAAGCTGTATTTAAGAAACAGAAAATTTCCGAAAAGCAGAATATAAATTCCTTTGATATAGCAAGTGGTACTAATTATCTAATTCTTGTAAATATAAAAGAGCAAAAGACCTACATATATAAGGGTAGTAAAAATAAATGGTCACTTACTAAAGAATTTTTATGCTCTACAGGAATAAATGGAAAAGAAACACCTAAAGGAACCTTTACCGTACAAAACAAGGGAGATTGGTTTTATACGGATAAGTATGATCAAGGGGGGAAATACTGGGTAGGATTTAAGGGAAACTATCTTTTTCACTCCCTACCCTTTGATAAAGAACAGAAAAATATAGTAGATACTACTTTAGGGAAACCAGCCTCTCATGGTTGCATAAGATTAAAAGTTGAGGAATCTAAATGGATATATGATAATGTACCTATTGGATCAAAGGTTATTGTTAAGTAAACTATTAATGAAAAGATGCGAAAGCTAATGTTATGTTTATCTCATGACTACAAGTAAGAACTTCTAAGCTGCAGCGCAGTAAAAAGACCCTCTGAAGCTTAGAAGTCTGTTTACAGGATACGGTTATCCGATGCTACCATCCGTAACACCCCTATCCTCTTCAAGGTGGGGGATGACGGCTGCTACGCCCCTGGATAAGTTCTTCTAAGACTCAGATGGAGAGATGTATTCCTTATAAGCAAACTCCACCTGAGTCTAAGAATCACTTGATGATGATTTAAATACTTAAATGCTTCAATATTCACAGGGTTATAATCTTTGGGTTATGGCCCTTAAAAGCTTTTTCTAAAATTTCTATAACTGTTAGCAATTCATCATCCTTAACTAGTTTGGGTTCATGGTGCATAATGGCTGAGTAAATGTTATCATAGACTCTTCCATAATCTCCACTTGGAGTTTCAATAAACTTAGTTATTTCTTCTCCAGTGGTGCTAATATAATTCATAATCGCATAATCACTTGGTGTATCCAATCCAAAGCCTTCCGTTTCAGGCATGATACCTTTTTTTAGGAATTCCTCTTGTCTATCTATTGACCTTTTTATAAAGCTTCCTTTTTTACCATGGATAGTGAATCTAGAATAAGGAAGCTTTACTAAATGACTAGTTTTTAACTTAACCTTGAAACTATTATAAAATAATTGTATTTCATAATAGTCATCAGCATTAGCTGTATTCCTTATGGATTTAACATCATAAAATACCTTTTCTGGTCTACCGAATAAGGAAATAGCTTGGTCTAATATATGCACACCTAAACTAAAAACAGCTCCATTGTAATAGTCTAGATTATTACTAGTATCTTCAGGTCTATAATAATCAATATGTGATTCTAGTTCTATAATATCCCCTAAATTACCATGGTCTATAACACTTTTTAACACCAAAAAGTCAGAATCAAATCGTCTATTTTGGTAAGGCATTATAGTAAGTCCTTTAGAATTAGCTAAATCAAGTAACTTCTTTGTTTCACTAAGTGTTGTTGCAAAAGGCTTTTCTACTAATACATTTTTATTATTTAAAAGGCAAAGATTTGCAAGATTATAATGTGTGCTAGGTGGAGTACAAATAGTTACGAGTTTAACCTCGTCATCATTCAACACATCAGATATATTATCAGTAAAACTTATATTGTGATTCTCGTAGTGTTTTTCAAGTTCAAATTTCCTATTTCTATTATAAATCCATTTAACATTTATATCTTTTCTAAGCAGTATATAAGGTAGGTGATATCTAGTAGCACTCTTACCAAAGCCTAAAATAGCCATATTAAGTTTCATATAAAATGACCTCCCTTATTTTGGATGCACCCCAGAGGTGCACCCACATTATGGTAGCACCTCTGGGGTGCTACCAATTTCTAGCATTTCTATATAAACTCTTTCTCCTATGTTATAAGATGTGAGGGTATCTGATTTTACTTCAAAGGTGTTGTCTTTAGTTTTAACTGTGTACATATAAAATGAGCCAGAAAAGGTCTTGTTTAAAATTACAGCTTCTATAGATTGTACAGAATCTAATATTTTTGGTGAATTTACATTATTTGTAGAGCTTTGACTACCACTGATACTTTTTATTATTCTTATATTTTCTGGCCTTATAAACCTTTTTATACCATTTTCATAAATAATGTTGGCTGTACCTATGAAATTTAATACAAAATCATTTTTAGGATTGTTATATATTTCTTCAGGGGTACCTATTTGTTGAAGGAGCCCTTCATTCATTACAGCTATTTTGTCAGCTATATTTAATGCCTCTTCTTGATCATGGGTTACAAATACCATGGTAGTATCGAACTTTTTTTGAATCTCTTTTATTTCTTCACGCATACGTATCCTGAGCTTTGCATCTAAATTGCTTAAGGGTTCATCTAACAATAACACTTTTGGATTTACTATTAAGGAACGAGCTAATGCAACTCTTTGTTGTTGACCACCACTTAACTCATGTATCTTACGGGTTTTATATTCTAAAAGACCTACTAGATCTAAATATTCATTACCTTTTTTTAGTGCATCTTTTCTCTTGTAGCCCTTAAATTTAAGACCGTATATAATATTTTCAATAACCGTTAGATGAGGGAAGAGGGCATAGGACTGAAATACTGTGGACACAGGCCTTAATTCTGGTGGAAGTTTTGTTATATCTTCATCTTCAATTATAATACTTCCAAAGTCTGGTTTTAAAAATCCTCCTATCATCTTTAAGGTAGTAGTTTTACCACAGCCAGATGGACCTAAAAGACATAAAATTTCACCCTTTTCAATGGTTAAAGACAAGTTATCTACTGCTTTTTTCTTATCAAATTCTTTAGTTAGCCCCTTTAATTGAAGATACACTTTTAACCACACTCCTTCCTAAAATGAATTTTGAAACTACTATATTTATGCTTAAGGTTATAAGAATTATTATGCTAGATATTACGGAAGCAACTCCCATATTTCCACTGTTAATTGCATCAAATAAGTCTACAGTAGCCACCTTTTGACCTGGATATATTAGAAATATTATGGCTCCTATGGTGGTCATGGTACTAGTAAAATTATTCATAAAACCTATAGCAAAGGCAGATTTCATATTAGGAAAGATCACATCTTTTAGCACATGAAAGTTACTAGCACCTAAATCCTTTGCCGACCTTTCTATATCAGGATTAATCAAAGATAGTGAAGAACTACTAGTTTTTGTGGTCATAGGTAACTGCTTAAAGATACAATTTAGAACAACTATTGCAGCGGTACCTGTAAGCTCTAAGGGATAATTATTAAAGGCCAAAATATAGCCTATTCCAAAAAAGGTACCTGGTATTATATAAGGTAGGGTTGATATAAAATCTAAAGACTTTGTACCTATAATATTTCTTCTTTCTACATAATAAGCTATTAATATACCAAGAAGTGTTCCAAAGATACCTGCTATAAGAGAATAAACAATACTCCTTATAAAGCTTGAACTATTATACACCCTTAAATATTTTATATGATCCAAAGTCCACTGAAACTTACCATAGCTAAACTTAGATATACTAGATAAAAATATACTAGTATATTGAAGCAAGGTCATTATTAAAAACATAAAAGTTACTAAGGTTATAAAGTAATAGGGAATACCTTTAATCTTTATATCTAAATCTTCATAGCTTGATCTTCCAGAAGCTTTAGTCAGGTTAGAAGATCTTTTCATATAAAATCTATAGGCTATAAAAAGTAGCAAAGAAGGAACTAAAATAAGAACATTAAGAGCTGATGCGTATTCTAAGGCGGAATATGCTATTATCCTCATATAAATTTCAGTAGCTAGCACATTAAAAGATCCTCCAATCACCATAGGAGTCCCAAAATCCGACAAAGATTTTACAAAGGATAATAATGCACATACTATTAGTGAAGGTCTCATAAGTGGTAGTAATATGTTTATTAAAGCAAAATTACTATCAGACCCTAGATCTCTAGAGGCATTTAAAAGATTTTTATCTATAGAATTTATACTTCCTATTAGCATTAAGGAACTTAAAGATGCCATAGACAAGCTTTGCATTATAACAATTCCCTTCCATCCATAAGGGTTAAGGGTTAATTTTAATAATGTATGAGTTATAAATCCCCTTTTCCCAAAAAGCTGAATGTATGCTAAAGAAGAAATAAAGGGAGGAGATATCATGGATAATATTAATACAAACATAACTAAGTTTTTAATTTTATGTTTAGAAAAGCTTGTATAAATCGATATACATAAAGCTATTAAGGTAGAAAAGACAGTAGATAAGCTAGCTACAAACAAACTATTTTTAAGAAGTTTTTTGTTGTTAACTAATATGTCGTTATAAAGCTCTAAAGAAAAGCTTCCATTTGGGAAAAAGCTTTTATATATAACTGCAAGTATAGGATAAAGTATAAATGTAAATACTAAAAGAAATATTAGAAGGATAAGCATTTTATCGATTATATTATAAAAATGGGTATCTAATCTATTGTTAGATACCCTGGATTTTAAACTTTTCATTATTTGTCCCCTACAAGGGCACTCCATTTTTCTAACATTTCTTTTCTTTGTTTTCCGAATAAAGAAATGTCTTGTTTTAGTAGCTTATCCTCTGGGAAGGTTAATTCAACACCTTGGAGATTTGGTTTTATTATTTTTACAGTGTCTTTATTATCTATCTTTGCTATTTCTTTTAAGTTTTCATCTTTAAACACCCAAGTCATAAATTCCTTTGCAGCCTCAGGGTTTTTAGCATTTTTAAATACTGCAACTCCTTCTGGAACCCATGGAATTCCATCTTCAGGATAAATTAACTTAGCATTTTTTTCTTTTTCTAAATTTTCAAGGGACTTGTCTATATAAGTTATACCTATTGCAACTTCACCAGCAACTGTTTTGACATTTGGATCCTTACCTCTTTTTGAGTAATAAGGTATGTTTTTATTTAATTCTTCAAAGTACTTCCAGCCAGCTTCTTCACCTAAAGTTTGTATTAATGAATTAAGTACAGCGTAGTTAGTACCAGAAATTGCAGGATTCGACATAAGTATTTCATCTTTATAGACAGGATTAGTTAAGTCTTTCCAAGATTTTGGCTCTGGAAGATTCTTTTCTTTTAATACATCATTATTCACAATAAAGCCAACCACAGTTAAGCCCTTGCTAAACCAATAGTTATCTTCATCTTTAAAATTAGGAGAAAGGTCATTTGATCCTTCAAACTCACATTTTTTAAGTAAATTATCATCCTTAGCTTGCATGAATGCATCTATTCCTCCACCAAACCAAACATCAGCCATAGGTTTTCCATTTTCAGCCTTTACTTTCGAGATTACCTCTCCAGAAGACATGGATAAAAATTCAACCTTTGTTCCAGTTTCCTTGGTAAATTTTTCAAACAGTGGTTTATAATCCTCTGAGGTAGCTACTATATTTAACGTAGACTCCTTCTTAGTTTCATCAGTATTTGGAACATCTGAAGAAGGCTTTTTACCACAACCAAAAAGACCTAAGGTTAAAACACCAGACAATAAAAGCGCAAGAATATTAGAAGATCTTTTCATAATAAATACTCCTTTCAAAGAGAAAAATTTTAGTTTGCAAATTTAATTAAATTTTAACACGATTCTACATTTATTTCATCAGTATAGATAAATACTATAGGTAAGGTATCTATCATTTGTAATTAAAATAATAAAACTTAAGCTTTTGTATTAGAATATAAATATAACAAAAGATACATTAAACCACTATATAAAAGAAAGAGGGTGAAAACCCTTATATATTATTCATTGTAAGTTACTAAAATTAATAGTTAGATAGGCTATGATAAATTGATTTTAATAACTTTAGTAAATGTATGTAAGGGGTTTTAGATGATTATAGATACACATATGCATGAAAATATATATTCAGATGATAGCAACATGAGTCTTGATGAGATAACAAAAAGAGCAAAGGAAATAGGTCTTAATGGAGTTTGCATAACAGATCACGAAAGCAACGGATTGAGAAGAGATATAGCACCTTCATTTTATAAAGATGGAGTTTTGGTTATTGTAGGGGCAGAAATTTTAACCTTTGAAGGGGATATCCTAGTATTTGGACTTGAAAAGTTGCCAGAAACAATGATTCACGCAAAAGAGCTTATAGAAATGGTAAATAAGGTTAATGGAGTTACCATAAGTGCACATCCTTATAGAAATAATAATAGAGGACTTGGAGATCACATAAGAGATGTAAAGTCCACACTTACAGGGGTAGAAGCCTTCAATGGGAGTACATATCCCTTTGCAAATCTTTATGCCTACGCCTTAGCCACAGAATTAAATCTGGGATGCTTTGGGGCTAGTGACGCTCATGTGGTAAATAAAATAGGTACATATGCTACAAAATTTGCTGACAATATAAGAGATGAAAAAGATTTTATAGAAGCAATTAAACAAGGGAACTTTTGCCCAGTTAGAAAAAAGGATAAGGGATTTGAAACTATAAATGTTTATGATACTTTAAAGACAGCGTAAGTAATAATTATTTTATAATATTGACATTTTATTTTATATCTGATACCATAAGGTGAATTTAATGAAACAATTCATTTTAAATACTATGAAAAGAAAGAGTAAGATATTAATCTTCCAAAGAGAGCTCCTGTTTGGTGTAAAGGAGAGAAGAATAGTATGCTGAATACGTCTTGGAGTATCACACTTAAAGCTTAATTTATTTAAGTAAGTAGGCTGTTGACGGATCCTTCCCACGTTATAGGGATAGAGTATTATATTGTACTCGAAAAGGTTTATATGGTGACATATAAATAAATTAAGGTGGTACCGCGAGATTATACACTCTCGTCCTTATAGCTTAGCTATAGGGACGGGGGTTTTTTTATTTAAAAGATTATAGATGATAATTTTTATTTTAGAGAAAAGTTTTCAATTAGCATTAAAGATTATTATAGGCTTATAAGTAGCCAAAACACCTATAGCATACCATGCAAAATTAGAGAGGAGAATTATTATGATAAGTGTAGATGAACAATTAAAGATTATTAAAAAAGGTGCAGCAGAAATTATAAATGAAGAGGAATTAAAAGAGAAGCTTGTAAAAGCAGAAAAAGAAAATAGACCTCTTGTAGTAAAGCTCGGACTTGATCCAAGTGCTCCTGATATTCATATAGGTCATGCAGTGGTTTTAAGAAAGATAAAGCAACTTCAAGATTTAGGTCATAGAGCGGTAATAATCATAGGTGATTTTACTGGAATGATAGGAGATCCAACAGGTAAGTCAAAGGCGAGAAAACAACTTACAAAAGAGCAGGTTATGGAAAATGCAAGAACTTATGAAAAGCAAATTTTTAAAATATTAGATAAAGAAAAGACAGACTTAAGATTTAATAGTGAGTGGCTTGAAAAGCTTAATTTTAGAGATGTTATAGAGCTTTCGGCAAAATACAGTGTAGCGAGGATGCTTGAGAGAGAAGACTTTAAAAATAGATTTAAAAATGAAATAAGTATAGGGATCCATGAGTTTTTCTATCCTTTAATGCAAGCTTACGATTCTATAGCAATAAATGCAGACATAGAACTTGGTGGAACAGATCAAAGGTTTAACATATTAATGGGTAGAACTATGCAAAAGGAATACGGCAAGGAGTGCCAAATTGCTTTATTTATGCCTATATTAGAAGGACTTGATGGTAAGGAAAAAATGAGTAAAAGTCTTGGAAACTACATTGGAATTTATGATAGTCCAGAGCTTATGTACACAAAGACTATGGAAATTCCAGATGATCTTATAATAAAGTACTTTGAACTTGCAACAGATATACATCCAGATAAGATAAATGAAATGAAGGCTAATCTTGCGTCAGACAGCGTAAACCCAAGAGATGTAAAAATGAGTTTAGCTAAAGAAATAGTAAGATTATATCATAGTGAAGAGGATTCCTTAAAAGCTGAACATCACTTTGTACATGTGTTTCAGAAAAATCAAATGCCAGAAGATCTAGAACCTGTAAAAATAACTGATACTATGAACTTTATAGAAGTTATAGTGTATGCAAAGCTTGCATCATCTAACAGTGAAGCTAGAAGGCTTATAACTCAAGGTGGAGTTAGGATAAATGGAGAAAAGGTTAACGACTTTAATGATGTAAAATTAAAGGATGAGGATATAATACAAGTAGGAAAGAAAAAGTTTGCTAAGATTAAGTTATAATAACTCAAAATAAAAGATAACCAGTAAATATATTAGAGTATTTACTGGTTATCTTTATTTAAAGTACCTTACTTAGGAAATCTTTTGTTCTAGAGTTTTTAGGATTTGAAAATATATCTAAAGGCTTGCCTTCTTCTACAATATTTCCATCATCCATAAATAAAACTCTATCTCCAACTTCTTTTGCAAAGCCCATTTCATGGGTAACAACAACCATGGTCATGCCTTCTTTTGCTAGATCCTTCATAACAGCTAAAACTTCCCCAACCATTTCAGGGTCAAGTGCTGAAGTGGGTTCATCAAAAAGCATAACAGTAGGCTCCATTGCAAGAGCACGAGCTATAGCTATTCTTTGTTTTTGTCCACCTGATAACTGAGAAGGATAACTTTTCGCCTTTTCTCTAAGTCCTATTTTATCAAGTAATTTAAAAGCTATAGATTCAGCTTCTTCCTTTGATTTACCTTTAACCTTTACAGGAGCTAAGGTTATGTTGTCTAAAATTGTTTTATGTGGGAATAGGTTAAACTGTTGGAATACCATACCCATTTTTTCTCTTAATTTATTTATATCTACTTTCTTGTCTGTAATATTCTCACCCTCAAATATTATCTGTCCAGAGGTAGGAATTTCTAAAAGGTTAAGGCATCTTAAAAAAGTACTCTTTCCAGATCCGGAAGGGCCTATAACAACCACTACCTCACCTTTTTTAATCTCTTCATTAACACCTTTTAAAACTTTATTATCACCAAAGTCTTTAGTTAAATCTTTAATTTGTATCACTTATTTTCATCCTCCTTTCAGCTATTCCAAGTAATTTTGAAAGGGTGAATGTAATTACAAAATAAAATAAAGCTGCAACTATTAGAGGCTCAAATGGTTGGAAGGTTGTACCCCTAACAGTATTTGCATTATACATAAGTTCATGAATTCCTATAACGGAAACTATTGAAGATTCCTTTACAACTACAATAAATTCATTACCTAAGGCAGGCAAGATATTCTTAAAAGCTTGAGGAATTATAACATTTGCCATAGTCATAGAGCTTCCCATACCTAGACTTCTTGCAGCCTCTGTTTGTCCTTTATCTACTGCATTTATACCAGCTCTAATTATTTCAGCTACATATGCACCACTGTTAATAGACATGGTAATAGTTGCAGCCACTAGATCTGGCAGCTCTATTCCAATAGCTGGAAGACCGTAATATATAATATAAAGTTGAACAAGAACCGGAGTACCTCTTATAAATTCTATATAAATAGAGGATATAACTTTTAATATCTTTTTATTTGAAAGCTTCATAAGAGAAAGTAAAAGACCTATTAATGACCCAATTATTACTGTGAAAAAAGCAAGGATAAGGGTAAACTTAGTACCCTTAAAGAAAAACCCTGAATATTCACCTAAAAAGCTAAAATCCAATTTAAATCCCCCCTGCTATTCTTCCATTAATTCATTATATTTAACAACAAAACCTTCAATTAGATTATCTTTAGCGAGTCTATCTAAAGTATTGTTAATAGTTTCTAAAAATTCGCCTGAATCCTTACTAAGTGCTATAGCAGATCCGCCTTCTCCCTCTTCTTCAAGTTTTGGAGTAGATAAAGTCATATCAGAATTTCTTTTTATGTAAGCTTCAGCTACTGGCTTTTCCACAACTATGCCATCTACCTTGTTATTTTTAAGTTCAAGAACTAAGTCTGTAACCTTACCAAGACCTTTAATTTCACTGTTTTTTAATTGGTTATTTGCCATCTTTTCTTGCAAAGAACCCTTTTGAACACCTATCTTTTTACCATTAAAATCTTCTAAAGAATTAAATTTATCCTTATCTTCAGTTCTTATTATTATGTCCTGCAATGCATTATAATATATATTTGAAAAGTCAGCTTTTTTTCTTCTTGTATCATCAGGAGTCATACCCGCCATAACCATGTCCACACTACCTGTATTTAAAGCAGCTAAAAGACCATCAAAATCTATATCCTTTACCTCAAGAGTTACCCCAAGGTCTTTAGCTATTTCTTCTGCTATAGCAATATCAAAACCTACAATAGTATCCTTACCATCTATATTTTTATGAAATTCATAAGGTGGATAATCAGCGCTTGTACCAAGGACAAGCTTTCCAGAAGTCTTAACCTTATCTAAGTGACTTTGATTTGTATTATTATCCTTCTTTCCACAAGCGGATAAGGAAAATCCCATAACTCCGATAATTGCTACAGATAATATTGTTTTTAATACTGTTTTTTTCATTTTAAAATCTCCCCCTAAAATAATTTATCCCATGGCTACCATCATGGTCTAAGAATCACTTGATGTTTTTTAATATTATTTACATAAACATTTAATAAAATTTGTTTACTATCCTGTGGATAAGTAATATGTTTTTAGTATTGTCCACATTTAAATTAAACTAATTTTCATTGTTTGGTTAATTAATTGGCATGTGCATAAT
This sequence comes from Clostridium algidicarnis, assembly GCF_000703125.1. Lineage (NCBI taxonomy): Bacteria > Bacillati > Bacillota > Clostridia > Eubacteriales > Clostridiaceae > Clostridium > Clostridium algidicarnis. The sequence continues at coordinate 1,379,064 of NZ_JNLN01000001.1, forward strand.
TATACAACTAATAGTTATAAATATGCAAGTATATTTATAAAATATTTTTAAATATAAGATTAATTGCACAAAAATTTAACAAAGTATTCCGTTAGGAGATACGTATTAACATGATTATGCACGCTATAATAAGGTATACATTATGTAGTTAGCATTTAAACACGTAATGTATAAGTATGTAATGAAAACTTATAATTTTAATAAGCCTTCTAATTAATGGTATATAGATATAGTTGTAATAAGCGTGCGTAGCAGCTTATTTATATGGAATAAATAAAGCATATTAAGGGAAATTTGTGATAATATGAATATGTTGAATTGTTCTATGTATTATTAATTTATAAGGTTTTAATTATTCTTAGTAGAATATTTTAAGTGGTTAGATTATACGGAGTATATGCTGAAAGTATAAGTATAAAGGTTAGAAAATGTTTTGGGTTAGTACAATACATAAAAAGTGGTCTTAAAACAACTCAGTGCACACTAAAAATAAATTGGAAAAGGGAAATAAGACAAAGTGCTATTGTTAGAGTATTCAATATTAGTATTATAAAAGCAAAATTAAATTATACAGCAATAATTGAGTGACAAAGAAAATTCGGCTTATTAAAGCCTTAAAATAAAATAATTAAGAAATATGATTAACAGTTTATTTCATTATAAAGGAGTGAATAGTATTGAAAGAAACTTGTTGTTCGAAATCTAAAATTATGCTTATTATAGCTATAATTTTAGCAAGCTCTATGGGCGCACAGTTATATTTTGCGTTTAAAGACGGATCAAAAGAGAAGATGATAGTTATTTTAATTGTTTTTATAATTATAGTTATTGCAGTTGTTCTAGGAATAATCCTTTTTATAAAAGATCTAAATAAATAAAAAGATTATTCATTTAAAAGTTAGAAGTTATAAGGCGGGGGATAGGAATATAAAGGTAACATAAGAGAAACAGAGATTATACTATTTAAATAGCTTTAATTAGTTAAGACCAGTATTTCAATCTCAAAAAGGGTTAATTCTAAACTTGATATATAGTAATATATACTGTATAATGTAATTATGGTAAGCGCATGAAATTTATGCCATGGCTACCATCCGTAACACCCTATCCTCTTCAAGGTGGGGATGACGGCTGCTACGCTCTTGGATAAGTTCTTCTAATACTCAGATGGAGAGATGTATTCCTTATAAGCAAACTAAGACAAATTTGTTATAATATGAATATATTAAATTGTTCTATCTATTATTAATTGATAAGGTTTTAATAATTCTTAGTGGAACATTTTTTAAAAATATAAAAGCTTTCATTTAAGAATTTTAAATAAAACTATAAAACAATAAGTGGGGTGATTGTAATAAGTAAGTTCACAAAAAACCGTATTTTATTTGGAATTGCTATGGTGTTTGTTTTTTTAACTAGTAGTTTGGTATTTGATAGCATGGAGGCAATTGGATATAAAGACTCAGATCATAATGTTGCCTTTGCAGCTGAGATAACAAGTGAAAATAAAATAATAAGTGATGAATTTATGGATTTTGATATTAGTTATACTAAACTTCTTGCAGCAAAACCATCATCTGGGGGATTTAAATCTGGTGGTTTTTCTAGTCCAAAATCTAGTGGTGGTGGAATTAAAAGTCCAAGTACACCTAAAGCTCCATCAAAAGCACCATCAAAGGCACCCTCTAGTGGGGTTAAATCTGGAGGATTTTCTAATACAAAAAAAAGTGACGGCAATAGTACTAAAACTCCAGCAAAACCTAAGTCGACATCAAAGGCACCCTCTGGGGGATTTAAATCAGGAGACTTTTCTAGTCCAAAAGAAGGTAGTAGCGATACTAAGAGTAAAAATGATTCAAAGGATAATCCATCAAAGGCAGCTCCTGGTGGATTTAAATCGGGAGGATTCTCAAACACTAAAGAAACTGATAATGCAAAGTCGGATAAAGATAGCAAGAGTAGCTCAGAAAGTAGTAAATATGAAAATTCAAAAAAGAGCTTTATACCAATACCCATTCCTTTTTTTGGAGGGAGAGCTAGGGTAGGAAGTTATGGCGGATCAACATCTTTCATAGGAGGTATGTTTAAATTATTAGTATATATTATATTGATAGTTATAATCATAAATGTTATTAGGAAGTACATTAAAAGGAAAAAATAATTAAAAAAATATGGAGGTAATACAAATGGGAGTATTTTCAAGAGTATCAAATATGTTTAAGGCAAAGGTGAATAACGCATTAGATGAAGCAGAAAATCCAATAGAACTTTTAGATCAAAAAATAAGGGATATGGAAGAAAATTTGAATAAGGCTAAATTAAGCTCAGCGCAGGTTTTAGGAAATGTCCGTGAAACAGAAAAGAAAATGGTGGCAGCTCAAAATGAATCAAAGGATTGGGAAGAAAAAGTAAAGCTTGCTGTTTCTAAAGGAAATGATGATTTAGCTAAAAGGGCACTCGAAAGAAAATTAGATGCAGATAAAAAGTATTTATCTCTTCAAAGTAGCTATACAGAAGCTAGTACTAAAGCTGAATTTCTTAAAAAGAACTTAAAAGAATTAGAAGATGAAATTCAAAAAACTAGGAGTTATAGAGATGAGGCCGCTGCTAGAATAAATAACGCTGAGGCATCAAAACAAGTTAACGAAATACTTGCAAATGTTCAAACTAAAACTAACTCAATCAAAATTGATGATATCGAAAGAAAGATCCAAAAGAAAGAAGCACTTGCTGAAGGACTAGGAGATTTAAAACAAGTAGACAGCTTAGAAAATGAGTTTGAAGCTCTTGGTAATACAACTGATTTAGATGCTGAACTTGCAAAATATAAGAATTAATAATAGGTGATAATATGAGTAAAGATTTAGAATTTTTAAAGTCAGAAAAAGATATTTTGGGAAAGGTTTATGTTGATATAAGCTACGGCATTGATAATGTAGCACCTTTTCTTAATGAAAATACACTTAAAGTAAGAAAGTATTATGGGAAAGTAGATGTATTAAAAAGGTATATAACACTTTTAGAGAGTTCAGAAGCAGAATGCAAGAAAAACGCATCATCTTTTCTTGGAAGGTTTAAAGAGAATAATTCTATTTCCTTAATATCCTCTTATAAAAATGATAATATAGGAGACTTTAATCAATTAAAAAACTACTCAAAGTGTGCCTGTTTGAATTGCCCTAAAGACTGTAACTTTAATAGTTGCAGAGGTTGTAGGGAAAATTCTTTTATAAAGAAATGCGATCATGAAAAGATTAATATGACAGTGCATGATAACTTTATATTAAATTTAACTAATAATAGTACTGGACGTCCTTCAAGCTATAAGGTTCTTGCAACATTACAGGACTGTGAATTTCAAAGACAATATATAATTATTGAAAACATTATAGACAAAGAAGACAAATTTGTTCTCTACTATTATCCTGGAATAAGCGAGGATGACTATGGTGAAATCTCTGATGCAGAGGAATTTGATTTTATAGTTGAAACATTTGGAGTGTAATAAAAAAGGAAATAGCTACAAAAAATATAAACAATCAAAATATATCTTAAACTTAATAAAAGAAGGGTTCTGAAGAATTTGATTTTCAGGGCCCTTTTAAAATTCTTCGCATTAAAATCTAAATACTTGAAATATTTAGATGTATATAATGTGTACTTATTGGTATAATGTTGTAAATGACATTAGATAATAATTAAATAAGAAGTATAAACTATTATAATAAATAACTTTAAAAAGGTAATAGTTTAAGGTTATTAGGTTAGAATTTATTATAGTGAATTATTAAATCATAAATAAAACTTATAAGGGTGATATTATGGATAAATGTAAGAGTTATAAGGTAGTGATTTTGGAAACCAGTGATGTTCATGGTGCAATATTTCCTATTGATTATTCAGATAATACTAGAAAAGAGGTTGGACTTTCAAAAATCGCTACTCTAGTTAAAGAAGAGAGAGAGAAAAAGGAAGACTTAATACTTATAGATAATGGTGATATGCTTCAAGGCACACCGCTAATATATCATTATGCAAATATAGATAGCAAGGGTATTAATCCTTTAATTAAGGTGATGAACATAATGAATTATGATGCTGCAGTTATAGGTAATCATGAATTTAATTATGGTAAGGATTTTTTAAATAATGCTGTAGGGGATTCCAAGTTTCCTTGGCTTAGCTCTAATATTATAGATAAAGATACTAGGAGACCTTATTTCGGAAGACCTTATATAATAAAGGAATTAGAAAACGGTATAAAGGTTGGTATAATAGGCTCAACCACTAAATATATTCCTAACTGGGAAGATAGTAATAATATAAAAGGACTAGATTTTTTAGATGTTATATTTCCATTAAAGACATTTGTAAGTTATTTAAAAAATGTAGAAAAGGTAGATGTGTTAATAGTTAGCTACCATGGTGGTTACGAAAGAAACATTAAAAATGATGAGGTAATCAGTGAAACAGGAGAAAATCAAGCCTATGAGATATGTGAAAATATACCTGAAATAGATGTGCTATTAACGGGCCATCAACATGTATTTATAAATAAAAAGATCATAAATGGTGTGCTTACTGTGTCACCAGGGTATCAAGGTAAAGCTTTAGTAAAGGTAGAAATAACCTTAGAAAATTCTTCGGGAAGTTGGAAAGTTGTAGATAAAGACTCAAAACTTTTAGATACAGAGCAGGTTAAAGAAGACGAAAATATATTAAATCAGGTTAAAGATTATGAAAAGGCCACTCAAAAGTGGCTTGACACTCCAATTGGAAGAGTGGAAGGTGATATGTTCATAAATAACCATTTGGAAACTCGGTTAAAAGATAATGCTTTTGTTGAATTTATAAATAAGGTTCAAATGAAATATGCAAAGGTGGACATTTCAGCAACTTCACTTTTTGACAATAAGGCTAAGGGGTTTAATGACGGGATAACAATGCGAAATGTGGTTTCTAATTATATTTATCCAAACACATTAAAGGTTATAAGAATAAAGGGTGAGGATATAAAAGAGGCTCTAGAAAGAAGCGCTGCATATTTTCAAAAAGGCGTGAAAGATAATACTTATAGTAAAGATAATAATATAGATAGTAAGTATAAAAATATGAAGATACAACCTTATAATTACGATATGTGGGAAGGAATAGACTATAAATTAGACTTATCAAAACCCTTAGGAGAAAGAGTAGTGCTACTAAATTATAAAAATGATAAGTTAGATATGGATAAAGAATATGATGTGGTTATGAATAATTATAGAGCAGGTGGCGGCGGAGACTATGATATGTTCAAAGATAAACCGGTCATAAGAGAGATAAATATAGATATGTCGGAGCTTATAGCAGACTATATAATTAAGAAAAATGTTATAAAAGCTGAGTTCGATGGGAACTGGGAAGTTGTATATCCTAAGGATTATTTTGATGACTAGTTATAATTGATATAAATAAACAAATAGGTAAATAGGTAAATAGGTAAATAGATATAAACAAGTAGGAAAATATAGATAAAAGATAGATATAGATAAATAAAGAAAAAATAAAGGCCCTTACAGCCATGGTATAATTACTTAGCTGTAAGGACCTTTTTTAGAATTTCTTTTAAGCTTTTCCAATCATCTTCATAAGCTATTTTAAAGCTTTCTTTTCTGTTATAAGTTAAGGATGAAGGATGGTACATTGGATATATATATCTTTTAAGTTCCTCGTTAAAGTAAAGTTTTCCGTGACATTCACCTATAGTTTTAAACTTAGTAAGTCTTTTAAGAGGAGTATTGCCTAGAGTTATTATTATTTTAGGGTCTACAAGGGCTATTTCTGCATCTAAAACCTCTCTAAAAAGTTCTACTTCAGAAGGTTTTGGAGTTCTATTACTTATAGTTTCCCTGCCAGTTTTGCCTTGCTTTATCTTTATGGGTCTAAAAAAGCAAGTATTTGTGATTCGTATATCTTCTCTTTTAATGTTTGCAAGGTTTAGATAATTATCTAAGGTTTTCCCTGCCATGCCCACAAAAGGTTTACCTTCAATTATTTCATTTTTACCAGGAGCCTCACCTATAAATAATATATCAGAAGGAATTGGACCGTCTCCACACATATATCCACCTATAGCTTCATCTTTATAGTTTTCAGATATTTGCTTTGCCTTATCTTTTATATCCTCTATGGTAACATTTTTATTGGGGATTTTTATGGGATCTATAGCAATGTTTTTATTCAAAATTTTTATCTCCTTTGTGATATAATATTATAATCTATATTTATAGCATAAATACGTATCTTCATAGAATAATCTAATGAAGATATAAAAAAATTTAAAAGAATAGGGGAAATAATGAAAAAGGTTAGTAAAAAACAGCTTAACTTTGCACTACTTATTGGTTGGATGGTTTTAATATTTTATTTTTCATCTCAAATAGGAGAGGTCTCTAGCGAAAAAAGCAAAATTGTAATATATATATTTAATGTCCTAGGTTTAGATTTAAACACTTACTTTGGAGAGCTTTCAACGCTTATAGTAAGAAAATCAGCACATTTCACAGAATACTTTATATTATTTATTTTAACCTATAATGTGATGAAATATTACTTTGAAAAAGGAAGGTTATTTTTTATATCTTATATAATTACCGTGGCTTACGCTATGACAGATGAGTTCCATCAGCTATTTGTACCAGGAAGAGCTGGGGCATTAAAAGATGTTTTAATAGATAGCACTGGAGGACTGTTTGCTCTTTTAATAGTATTTGTTTTTGTCAAAATAAAAAAAGATGAACCTAGCTAATACTAAGTGAATTACTCCTCGCCTAAGAGGATGGAAGAATTCCGCACAGAGATGTTAAAGTATAGCTGAAAACATCCTTGATACAGCTTCTATAATTTTATAAATTCTTTTAGTGTTTTGGAAATCTTCTAAGGTTAATTTTTTGCTTTTGGAAATATCGTTATAAAACATCATTTCTAGTTCTTCTGTGACATTAGAGTCATATATCATAGCATTAATTTCATAATTTAATTCATAGCTTCTTATATCCATATTAGCAGTACCTAAAGTTGCTATTCTGCCATCTACAGTAGTTACCTTAGCATGTACAAAAGACTTTTCATCATAAAGATATATATGTGCACCACATTTTAAAAGGTCTAGAAGATAAGTTCTTGAAGCGTAGTAAACTACAAGGTGGTCAGCACGACCAGGGAAAAGAATTCTTACATCTATGCCACCAAGAGCAGCTATTCTTAAAGCTTCTAATACACTTTCAGTAGGCACAAAATATGGTGTAGTTATATAAATATGATGTGTAGCCATACTTATCATTTTTACAATACCTTGCATTATAGATGGAAAGGTAGAGTCAGGTCCACTTTTAACAAGTTGCATAACCTTATCACCATGTTTTTCTGGGGTTGGGAAGTAATGCTTAAATTCTAGGTCATAAAAGGAATATTGATTATTCGCTCTTTGGATAGTCATAAAATCATCAAGGAAAACTGCTTGAAGACCTAATACAAAATCCCCTTTAACCATTATATGAGTGTCTCGCCAATATCCAAGCTTACCTTTGCCAAGATACTCATCTCCAATATTAGCCCCACCAATAAATCCAACCTTGCCATCTATTACTACAATCTTACGATGGTTTCTATAATTTATTTGAGTGTTTATACTCCTTAAAATTGGAGCTAAAAAATAAGAATATTGAACTACATCAACTCCTGCATTTTTCAAATCGTTAATGTAACTTTTCTTAATTTTTATGGAGCCAACTCTATCTATTATAAATCTAACAAGTACACCTTCTCTAGATTTTTTAATTAAGATATCTTTGATTTCGTTACCTATATCATCACTTTTAACAATGTAATATTCAAGGTGTATGTGATGAGTTGCTTTTAATAGCTCTTCCTTAAGGGCAGCAAATTTCTCAGTTCCATCAGCAAATATCTTTATATCATTATTAATAAATATAGGTGAATCACTATTATTAGCTAAAAGTTCCATGAGAGGAACATATTCTTGATGTTTATAATCTTTGGTTATTGGATAAATTAGTTCTTTAATATCATCAGTAATAGTTTCATTTAATTTATGCAGTTTCCAATTTCGACCAAGGAAGATGTAAAGAATTAAACCAACGGGAGGAAGCAAGGTAAGAACAAGTAGCCATGCAATGGCCTTTTCTGGTTTCTTTCTCTCTAAAGAGATTATGGTTATGGAGATTATTATATTTATAAAAAGTATAAATGTTGCAATGGTTTGAAAGTTCAAAATGCTACCTCCTTAATGAATCACTTAACCTTTAGTAATATTATGAGCATATTTTACCATTATAAGCATAGAATGTCGACGAAATATAAAATATTTTAGATAAGGATTTATATTTAGAATTTTTAAATCTGTGTTTTTGGCATTATTACTATATTCTAATTCAATATTATAGGTAATGGTACATCAATATTTTGAAAACTTATATTTTCAGTTTATTTCAGAAAAGTATAGCCTTTAGAATCAAGAAAAAATAACACTTGCAAAATCCTAAGATTATTTATAGAATATGTATTAAATATAGTTAGCACCTTTAGGGATTCATAAGGGAATGCATTAAAAGGTTAGCTTTAATAAGGAGGACAAAATGAATAAAGTAAATACTAAAGATGCAAAAAAGAGGGGAAAGTTTCAAAAGTTTCTTGATTGGGTAGAAAAGGCTGGTAATAAAATGCCACACCCTGTAAGTATATTTTTGATTTTATGTATTGCAATTGTTATTATTTCATTTATATGTGCTAAGGCTGGAGTCTCAGTTACATATACAGGTATAGATCCAAAGACTAAAGAGACTAAAGATCTTACAGTAAATGCAATAAGTTTATTATCAGCAGATGGTATAAGATATATGTTTACTAATGCTGTAACTAACTTTACAGGTTTTGCACCACTAGGCACAGTTTTAGTAGCTATGCTAGGTGTTGGTGTAGCTGAAGGAACAGGTCTTATATCAGCTCTTATAAGAAAACTCGTATTAAGTACACCAAAACAACTTATAACTGCTGTTGTAGTTTTTACAGGAATTATGTCAAACGTTGCATCTGATGCAGGTTATGTAGTGCTAGTACCACTTGGTGCTATAATATTTTTAAGCTTTGGAAGACATCCATTAGCTGGACTTGCAGCAGCTTTTGCTGGAGTTTCAGGAGGATTTAGTGCAAATCTTCTCATAGGAACTATAGATCCGCTTCTTGGTGGAATAAGTACTGAAGCCGCTAAAATGGTAGATGCAAGCTATTCAGTAACACCAGTTGCTAATTGGTACTTTATGATAGTATCTACATTCTTAATAACTATTCTTGGAACACTTGTTACAGACAAGATAGTAGAACCAAGACTTGGTGAATACAAAGGAAAACATACTGTAGAAACTGGCGAATTAACTAGTTTAGAATCAAAGGGATTAAAATATGCCGGAATATCTTTAATAATATTTATAGCTATTATTGTAGCTTTAACAGCTCCGTATAATGGCATATTAAGACATCCAGAAACACATAAAATATTAGGACATACTCCTTTTATGGATGGTATAGTACCTATAATATTATTATTCTTCTTGGTGCCGGGAGCATTTTATGGTCTAGGATCAGGAACAGTAAAATCCAGTAAAGATGTTATAAATGGAATGTCAAAGGCTATGTCTTCTATGGGTGGATATATAGTTTTAATATTTGTTGCAGCGCAGTTTGTTGCATACTTTACTTATTCAAAACTTGGAATAATCCTTGCAGTTAAAGGAGCTAATTTCTTAGATTCAACAGGTCTTAAAGGCGCACCTTTAATGATTGCCTTTATATTAGTGGCTGCATTTATAAACTTATTTATGGGGTCAGCTTCAGCTAAATGGGCAATAATGGCACCGATATTCATACCAATGTTTATGAAGATGGGTTACAGCCCAGAGCTTACTCAAGTAGCATACAGAATAGGAGATTCAACTACAAATATAATATCTCCACTTATGTCTTACTTTGCTGTAATAGTAGCCTTTGCTCAAAAGTATGAAGAGGATATGGGAATGGGAACGTTGATTTCTACCATGTTACCTTATTCTATGGTATTTTTAATAGGTTGGTCCATACTACTTATGATATGGACATTGTTTGGATTACCACTAGGGCCGGGAGCGGGATTAAAATATGTTCTTCCATTCTAAAGATATAATACGTTAAATATAGTAAGTTATATAAGATAGGCTTTTCAAGGTTAATACTTGAAGAGCCTATCTAATTATGTATAACAAAGATAATTTAAGAACTCCCTTAAATATGGGATAATATTAGTAGTAAATAAAATTAAAAATATTGACTTGGAGGTACTTTACTATGATTAAAGAACAAAGATTAGTGGAAAGTTTCATGGATTATGTGCAAATTGACAGTGAAACTAAAAATGAAAAAGAGTTCGCAGACTTTATAGCTAAAAAGTTAGAAAATCTAGGATTAGAGGTATATAGAGATAATGCTGGGGAAAAATTAGGATCTAATAGTGGAAACATTATAGCAAAGCTAAAGGAAACTAGAAGCGGAGAGCCTGTTTTATTTAGTTGCCACATGGATACAGTAAGCCCTGGAAAAGGGATAAAGCCTATTATAAAAGATAATATAATATATAGTGATGGTACAACTATCTTAGGTGGAGATGATAAAGCTGGAATTGCTGCTATTATTGAAGCATTAACAGTAATAAAAGAAAATAATTTAGAGCATGGCTCCATTGAATTAGTATTTACTATATTTGAAGAAGGTGGCTTGTTTGGAGCTAAGAATCTTGAGTATAACAAAATATCATCAAAAAGAGCCTTTGTATTAGATAGCGGCGGAGATGTAGGACAAATAGTAATAAAAGGACCAGCACAAGATAAGATAGATGTAAAAATAATAGGTAAACCTGCCCATGCGGGAGTTTGCCCAGAAGAAGGAATAAGCGCTATACAGGTTGCGTCAGAAGCCATTTCTAATATGAAACTATTAAGAATTGATGAAGAAACTACTGCTAATATAGGAACTATAAACGGTGGTAAAGTAACAAACATAGTATGTCCTGAAATAATTATAAACGCAGAGGCAAGAAGTCTAAGCAGTGAAAAGCTAGATGTTCAAACAGCTCATATGGTTCAGTGTTTTGAAAAGGCAGCAAAAAGCTTTGGTGCAAAGGTAGAAATAAAAACTACAAGAGCTTACGGACCTTTTGTTATAGAAGAAGAAGATAAAATTGTAGATCATGCTAAGCTGGCTTGCAAAAATATAGGAGTTAAGTCATTTACAGCAGCTACAGGTGGTGGAAGTGACACTAACATATTAAATGAAAATGGAATTAAAGCTATAAACCTTGGTATAGGAGAAAGAAAAGCACATACATTAGAAGAACACATGAAGATAGAAGACTTAGTAAATGCTTCAAAGCTTGTTTTAGAAATTATAAAACTTGCTTAATGAAAGGCCATTATATATTGTTGGATTTTAGGTTATAATATAGGAAGAGGGCATAGTTTTATTATTATAAAAAAAGGAGGCGAATCATAGATTAAAGATGTGTAATATTATTAAGATATTCAACATTTTTAAAGGATCTATGGTAAAAGATATGGGAAAAAAGAAAAATGGTGGCTTATTTGGTACTATGATGATATTAGGAACTGCAACAGCAGCGGCAGCCGTAGCATATAAATTAAAACAAAGCACAAAAGAAGACATAGCTAATAATTTTGATGAATATATGGATAATGCTACAAAGTCTGATAACAAAGAGCCTAAAGGATTTAATATAAAGGATATTATTGGTAGAGTTAGACAAAATATAAAAGATGAGGTCTCAAAACAAGATGAAAGTTTTAATGACAAACCTTACAAAACAACTATGATGTATAGAAAAAATAGAGTTTACAATAAACCTGTAAAGGGAATAAGAGGACAAAAAAGTATATAGATATATATATCCAAAGTGAATTATTCTGATTGATATTTAATAGTCATGCTAGATAAAATTTATAATCTGGATAAACTTACTACATTAATAGTGTTGCATAAGAATAATCATCTTTAGATGGTAAGTAGTTTACACTTTAAAGATATAAGAACACTTAAAACTCATTTAATTATTGCTATTTCAATAATTAAATGGGTTTTATCTATTAGTGTAGTGATTTTGAAGTTGCTAGGGTATAAAAATATAAGTATAATTATGGTTAAAGTGAATTAGGAGGGATTGTTGGGGTTTACTTTAGGAATATATTGGGAACAAATTAAGATAAAATTACTTGTTTTCAAATATAGAGTTGATATTACAAGAAAAACACTACCTAGTGTATCAACTTAAGGAATAAGGCGAAATTAATAGTAAATAGATGAAATGAGAGTTTAATCTGGTTAAATTAGATATAATGGTTACTGTAGTAAGATAATATAATGTTATTATAAATGAGCACTCGAGAGAGACGCACAAGATTCATCAAAAGTTGACTACAATGTATAAGAAGATTTAAAATTCTAAAAAACTTGTTGACAACTAAGAAAACAGATGATATACTTACAAAGTACTTCAACATATAAGTACATTGATCTTTGAAAATTGAACAGAAAAGATATATAAAGACCAGCAATTCTTTTGAATTATGTAATTGAGTAGATTAAACTTACTTAGAGAATTCAGATTCAGATATTCTGAAAATGGAAACTCACTCAGCAAAGCTGAGAAGTAAAAGTCTATACCAAATCCTAGATTTGGGATATACTTTTAAATTGAGAGTTTGATCCTGGCTCAGGACGAACGCTGGCGGCGTGCTTAACACATGCAAGTCGAGCGAAGTTATTCCTTCGGGAATAACTTAGCGGCGGACGGGTGAGTAACACGTGGGTAACCTGCCTCATAGAGGGGGATAGCCTTCCGAAAGGAAGATTAATACCCCATAACATAGCATTATCGCATGATAAAGTTATTAAAGGAGTAATCCGCTATGAGATGGACCCGCGGCGCATTAGCTAGTTGGTGAGGTAACGGCTCACCAAGGCCACGATGCGTAGCCGACCTGAGAGGGTGATCGGCCACATTGGGACTGAGACACGGCCCAGACTCCTACGGGAGGCAGCAGTGGGGAATATTGCACAATGGGCGAAAGCCTGATGCAGCAACGCCGCGTGAGTGATGAAGGCCTTCGGGTCGTAAAGCTCTGTCTTCGGGGACGATAATGACGGTACCCGAGGAGGAAGCCACGGCTAACTACGTGCCAGCAGCCGCGGTAATACGTAGGTGGCAAGCGTTGTCCGGATTTACTGGGCGTAAAGGGAGCGTAGGCGGATACTTAAGTGGGATGTGAAATACCCGGGCTCAACCCGGGTGCTGCATTCCAAACTGGGTATCTAGAGTGTGGGAGAGGAAAGTGGAATTCCTAGTGTAGCGGTGAAATGCGTAGAGATTAGGAAGAACACCAGTGGCGAAGGCGACTTTCTGGACCATAACTGACGCTGAGGCTCGAAAGCGTGGGGAGCAAACAGGATTAGATACCCTGGTAGTCCACGCCGTAAACGATGGATACTAGGTGTGGGGGATACCAATCCTCCGTGCCGTCGTTAACACACTAAGTATCCCGCCTGGGGAGTACGATCGCAAGATTAAAACTCAAAGGAATTGACGGGGGCCCGCACAAGCAGCGGAGCATGTGGTTTAATTCGAAGCAACGCGAAGAACCTTACCTAGACTTGACATCTCCTGAATTACCTGTAATTAGGGAAGCCCTTCGGGGCAGGAAGACAGGTGGTGCATGGTTGTCGTCAGCTCGTGTCGTGAGATGTTGGGTTAAGTCCCGCAACGAGCGCAACCCTTATTGTTAGTTGCTACCATTTAGTTGAGCACTCTAGCGAGACTGCCTGGGTTAACCAGGAGGAAGGTGGGGATGACGTCAAATCATCATGCCCCTTATGTCTAGGGCTACACACGTGCTACAATGGCGAGTACAACGAGACGCAATACCGCGAGGTGGAGCAAAACTCAAAAAACTCGTCCCAGTTCGGATTGTAGGCTGAAACTCGCCTACATGAAGCCGGAGTTGCTAGTAATCGCGAATCAGAATGTCGCGGTGAATACGTTCCCGGGCCTTGTACACACCGCCCGTCACACCATGAGAGTTGGCAATACCCGAAGTCCGTGCGCTAACGCGTAAGCGAGGCAGCGGCCGAAGGTAGGGTCAGCGATTGGGGTGAAGTCGTAACAAGGTAGCCGTAGGAGAACCTGCGGCTGGATCACCTCCTTTCTATGGAGAACTGTATTAAGATTATAGCTCGTCTATAACTCTTAGTACTAGCTGGAATTTATCTTTCTGTTCAATTTTGAAAGATCAAGTATCTTTCATGAATTAAGTCTTAGTTTAAGATTTAATGAAACATCTCCTAACGGAGATGAAAGCGAAAATGAGCTTCTCATTACATGAGAAGTAGCCGACCATCTCAAAATCGTAGATTTTGGATGTCTGGCCATGTTCTTTGAAAACTGCATATGGTTTAAAAGCAAAGTAAAACTTTAAAAAGAAAAATCTTTTGTAAGATTGAAATGATAACTCATTGATTATTTATTATGTTTTAATTGTATTTTAATATGATTAAACTTTAAAAAACTCTCTGAGTGAAGTTAGAATCTAGCAATACGAGGAAGCAACGAAGGAGGAGCGGAGTTTACCTATGGTAAATGAGCACCAGACTGAGGCAGCTGACGAAGTAGTGCGACGATTATAACGAACGAAGGTCAAGCTACAAAGGGCACATGGCGAATGCCTTGGCATCAAGAGCCGACGAAGGACGCGATAAGCTGCGATAAGCTTCGGGTAGCCGCAAATAGGCTGTGAACCGAAGATTTCCGAATGAGGAAACTCACATGGGTAAACCCCATGTATTGTATACTGAATAAATAGGTATATAAGGGTACACCCAGGGAACTGAAACATCTAAGTACCTGGAGGAAGAGAAAGAAATTCGATTTCCTAAGTAGCGGCGAGCGAAAGGGAAAGAGCCCAAACCAGAAATTTATTTCTGGGGTTGCGGACAGATCATTAAAATGGTGGTTATTTTAGCCGAATACAACTGGAAAGTTGAGCCACAGCGTGTAATAGCCACGTAGGCGAAAGAATAAAACCAAAGATCTGATCCAGAGTACCACGAGACACGTGAAACCTTGTGGGAAGCAGGGAGGACCACCTCCCAAGGCTAAATACTACTTGATGACCGATAGTGAAGAAGTACCGTGAGGGAAAGGTGAAAAGAACCCCGGAAGGGGAGTGAAATAGAACCTGAAACCGTGTGCCTACAACCGGTCAAAGCACCTTATGTGTGTGATGACGTGCTTTTTGTAGAACGAGCCAACGAGTTACGATATGTAGCGAGGTTAAGTACTTAAGGTACGGAGCCGAAGGGAAACCGAGTCTTAATAGGGCAAATAGTTGCATGTCGTAGACCCGAAACCGGGTGACCTATCCATGGCCAGGTTGAAGCAGAAGTAAAATTCTGTGGAGGACCGAACCAAATTGGTGTTGAAAAACCATGGGATGAGCTGTGGATAGCGGAGAAATTCCAATCGAACCCGGAGATAGCTGGTTCTCCTCGAAATAGCTTTAGGGCTAGCGTCGGATATGAGTAGTGGAGGTAGAGCACTGAATGGGCTAGGGGCCGTATAGGTTACCAAACTCTATCAAACTCCGAATGCCACATACTATTAGTCCGGCAGTCAGACTGCGAGTGATAAGGCCCGTAGTCAAAAGGGAAACAGCCCAGACCATCAGCTAAGGTCCCAAAGTATAGATTAAGTGGAAAAGGATGTGGGATTTCAAAGACAACTAGGATGTTGGCTTAGAAGCAGCCACTCATTAAAAGAGTGCGTAATAGCTCACTAGTCGAGAGATCCCGCGCCGAAGATGTTCGGGGCTAAAATCTATCACCGAAGCTATGGGTGTACATTTATGTACGCGGTAGAGGAGCGTCCTGTACTGGCTGAAGTCGTACCGAAAGGAGCGGTGGACGGTACAGGAGTGAGAATGTTGGCATAAGTAGCGAGAACTAGGTGAGAATCCTAGTGGTCGAAAATCTAAGGTTTCCTGGGGAAGGTTCGTCCGCCCAGGGTTAGTCGGGACCTAAGCCGAGGCCGAAAGGCGTAGGCGATGGACAATCGGTTGATATTCCGATACCACTATGTAGCGTTATTACCAATGGGGTGACGCAGGAGGATAAGATGTGCTAGCTATTGGATGCTAGTCTAAGCACTTAGGGAGTCTGGATAGGAAAATCCGTTCAGACAATTCTGAGGTGTGATGGGGAAGGTCATTTTGACCGAAGTATCTGATTCCACGCTGCCAAGAAAAGCCTCTAGGGAGCAAAATAGTGCCCGTACCGCAAACCGACACAGGTAGATGAGGAGAGAATCCTAAGACCATCGGAAGAATTGCAGTTAAGGAACTCGGCAAATTGACCCCGTAACTTCGGGAGAAGGGGTGCCTACGCAAGTAGGCCGCAGAGAATAGGCCCAAGCAACTGTTTAGCAAAAACACAGGTCTCTGCTAAAGCGAAAGCTGAAGTATAGGGGCTGACGCCTGCCCGGTGCTGGAAGGTTAAGGGGAATGCTTAGCGTAAGCGAAGGTATGAACTTAAGCCCCAGTAAACGGCGGCCGTAACTATAACGGTCCTAAGGTAGCGAAATTCCTTGTCAGGTAAGTTCTGACCCGCACGAATGGCGTAATGACTTGGGCACTGTCTCAACTGCAAATCCGGCGAAATTGTAGTGCCAGTGAAGATGCTGGCTACCCGCGATTGGACGGAAAGACCCCGTAGAGCTTTACTGTAGCTTAGCATTGAATTTCGGTATTGTCTGTACAGGATAGGTGGGAGACTGAGAAACTGGGGCGTCAGCTTCAGTGGAGTCACCCTTGGGATACCACCCTGACAGTACTGAGGTTCTAACGGATACCCATGAAACTGGGTGCCGGACATTGTTAGGTGGGCAGTTTGACTGGGGCGGTCGCCTCCTAAAAAGTAACGGAGGCGCCCAAAGGTTCCCTCAGAACGGTCGGAAATCGTTCGAAGAGTGCAAAGGCAGAAGGGAGCCTGACTGCGACACCTACAAGTGGAGCAGGGACGAAAGTCGGGCTTAGTGATCCGGTGGTACCTCGTGGGAGGGCCATCGCTCAACGGATAAAAGCTACCTCGGGGATAACAGGCTGATCTCCCCCAAGAGTCCACATCGACGGGGAGGTTTGGCACCTCGATGTCGGCTCGTCGCATCCTGGGGCTGAAGTAGGTCCCAAGGGTTGGGCTGTTCGCCCATTAAAGCGGCACGCGAGCTGGGTTCAGAACGTCGTGAGACAGTTCGGTCCCTATCCGTCGCGGGCGTAGGAAATTTGAGAGGAGCTGTCCCTAGTACGAGAGGACCGGGATGGACTGACCTCTGGTGTACCAGTTGTCACGCCAGTGGCATTGCTGGGTAGCTATGTCGGGACGGGATAAACGCTGAAAGCATCTAAGCGTGAAGCCCACCTCAAGATTAGATTTCCCATAGCGTAAGCTAGTAAGACCCCTTGAAGAACACGAGGTTGATAGGTCAGAGGTGTAAGTGCAGTAATGTATTAAGCTGACTGATACTAATAGGTCGAGGGCTTGACCAAATTATTTTAAACCATATGCAGTTTTGAAAGAACAAAATCTTTCAAAGATCCGGTGATTATGGCTTAGTGGTAACACCCCTTCCCATTCCGAACAGGATGGTTAAGCACTAAAGCGCTGATGGTACTACAAGGGAGGCCTTGTGGGAGAGTAAGTCGTCGCCGGGTATATCCTTCGGGATTACAATAATTAATGTTCCGTGATAGCTCAACGGTGGAGCACTCGGCTGTTAACCGATAGGTTGGAGGTTCGAATCCTCTTCACGGAGCCAATTATATTTAGAATAGTAAATTGATATTAAAAGGATAAATGTTTAAATACATTTATCCTTTATTTTTTTATAAAAATATAATTAAGACTTAAGTATCATATAATGTTAGAATATTTATAATATTTTGTATTTTAAAAAGGGTTAGAAGTACTTTGTATAGAATAATAATGTAAGAGAAGCATTTATAATATGATTCAAACTAAATTAGGGGGTCGTGCTGATGAAAGAGTATAAAACTAAGAATTTAAGGAATGTTGGAATAATAGGACATAGTGGTTCTGGAAAAACTACACTAGCTGAAGCGCTTCTATATTATACTAAAACTACAGATAGAATGGGAAAGATAGAAGAAGGAAATACTATAAGTGACTTCGATTCAGAAGAAAAGAAAAGAAAAATATCTATCTCATCTTCAATACTACCTTTTCAATGGGAAGATACAAAGGTTAATTTAATTGATATACCAGGATACTTTGATTTTGTTGGAGAATCTATTCAAGGTATGAGAGCTGTTGATGTGGCTATGATAGTAACATCAGGGGTTTCAGGAATACAGGTGGGTACAGAAAAAGCGTGGAATTATGTTAATAAAATTAAACTTCCAAGAACCTTTTTTATAAATAAATTAGATAGAGAAAATAGCAATTTTGAAAGAGTTTTGAAAAGTTTAAAGGATGAGTTTGGAATTTCAGTAGTTCCAATACAATATCCAATAGGAAACGAAGATAATTTTAAAGGCGTGGTAAATGTAATATCTAGAAGGGCCAGAATATTTAATAAAGAGACTAATGAAATGGAAATATCAGAAGTTCCAGAAGAATTAGTGGGCAAAGTAGATGAATGTAAAAAGATGATAATGGAAGCTGTAGCTGAAACTGATGAAGTTTTGCTTGATAAATACTTTAATGAAGGTTCATTAAGTGATGAAGAAATATATAAAGGACTTATAAAGGGTTGTGCTGATGGAGAAATAACACCTGTTATGTGTGGAAGTGCACTTAAAAATATGGGCATGAGTACTTTGCTCGAAGATATAGTAGAATGTTTCCCATCTCCAGAATATGCAATACCTCAAAAAGCTAAAGATGTAAATTTAGATAAAGAAATATTTATAAAATTAAATGAAAATGATCCATTTTCAGCCATGGTATTTAAGACAGTGGCAGACCCATTTGTTGGTAAGTTATCTTTGTTTAGAGTCATAACCGGAAAGGTTAAGCAAGATACTACAGTATGGAATAGTAATAAAGAAAAATCAGAAAAACTAGGTTCTTTATATTTTATGAGAGGTAAAAATCAAGTTGCAGCAAAGGAAATAATAGCAGGGGACATAGGTGCTGTATCAAAACTTCAATTTACTAATACAGGAGATACCCTCTGTGATCAATCATTTAAAATAATCTATGATAAGTTTAACTTTCCAAAGCCTGTAATATCTATGGCTGTACTTCCAAAGGCTAAGGGAGATGAAGAAAAGATATCTTCAGGACTTACAAAGTTATTGGAAGAAGACCCTACATTCACTATAAAAAGAGATACGGAAAATGCTGAAACCATAGTATCAGGAGTTGGTGAGACTCACTTAGAAATTATAATAAGTAAGCTTAAAAATAAATTTGGAGCAGAAGTTATATTAAGAGAACCTAAGATAGCCTATAGGGAAACAATTAAAGGAAAATCAGATGTTCAAGGTAAACATAAAAAACAATCTGGAGGTCATGGACAATATGGTGACGTTAAAATAAGGTTCGAATCCAATAATGATGAAGACTTTAAATTTGTAGACCAGGTTGTAGGAGGATCTGTTCCTCGTAATTTCATACCAGCAGTAGAAAAAGGATTAAGAGAATGTTTAAATAAAGGCGTACTTGCAGGATATCCAGTTATAAAGTTGCAAGCTACATTATATGATGGTTCATATCACCCCGTAGACTCCTCAGAAATGGCATTTAAAATTGCAGCCGCCATGGCATATAAAAAAGGTCTAGAAAAAGCAAATCC
The DNA here is from genome assembly GCF_000703125.1 of Clostridium algidicarnis. Classification (NCBI taxonomy): domain Bacteria; kingdom Bacillati; phylum Bacillota; class Clostridia; order Eubacteriales; family Clostridiaceae; genus Clostridium; species Clostridium algidicarnis. The sequence goes on from NZ_JNLN01000001.1 coordinate 1,399,027, forward strand.
TATTTTGCTTGAGCCTATAGTTTATGTTGAAGTCATGGTTCCAGATGAATATATGGGAGATATCATCGCAGATTTAAATAAAAAAAGAGGACGAGTTTTAGGTATGGAGTCAGAAGGAGGACTTCAAAAGATTATGGCTGAAGTTCCTGAATCAGAAATGCTTAAATATGCTACAGATTTGAGATCTATGACCCAGGCAAAGGGAGATTTTATTATGAAATTTGAAAGATATGAGGAAGTTCCAGAATTAGAGGCAACAAAGGTTATAGAAAAATCAAAAGAAGTAAAGGAATAATAATTGTAAATATTAAGTCTTAGTTGAAATGTGAATTTGGATTTGTATTTAAAAACAATACTTTAATAAGAAAAGATAACTAAAAAGGTTGCATAAATAAAAGAAGCTGTGTTCATATGAACACAGCTTCTTTTATTTATATTAATAATTTTGACAATATAATTCGAAGTATTCTTGTGGGTGATCACAAGATGGGCAGACTTTAGGTGCTTCTTGTGATTCTATTATAAATCCACAATTAATGCACTTCCAGAATGTTTTTTCTTCTCTCTTAAATACCTTATTTGTCTCTATATTTTCTAACAATTTTCTATATCTCTTTTCATGTTCTGCTTCAACTTTTGCTATGTTTCTAAAGACTCTAGCTATTTCCTTAAAGCCTTCTTCATCAGCTACATTAGCAAATGAAGGATAAAGATCTGACCATTCTTCATTTTCACCTTCAGCTGCAGATAAAAGGTTTTCTTTAGTATTTCCTAGCATAACAGGATAACCAGCCCCATTTATTACGACTTGGTCGCCCTTTAAAGTTTCATTTAAGAATTTAAAGAATCTTTTAGCATGTTCTTTTTCATTTCTAGCAGTTTCAGCAAAGATCTCTGATATTTGTACATATCCTTCTTTTTTTGCTGTAGAAGAATAATAGTCATATCTAGTCCTAGCTTGACATTCACCAGCAAAAGCTTTTAATAAGTTTTCAGCTGTTTTAGTTCCTTTTAATGAATTCATATTAAATGACCTCCTGTATATTAAAATTTATATAAGTTCTGTATAACAAAAAGTTACGCAGAGAGTATACACCATATAACTTAAAAGTTAAGTAATGCTTAATCAATACATAGTGTATCTACATTATATATTATGTGTAAATATAAATCTATTTAACCTTCAGACTTAATTGTAAATTATAAGCGAATAAAAATGTTAATCATGGACAAATTAAAGATATCAAATAAATTTGTTATATAATAAATTACGTGATAATAAAATTATATCCATGTCAAAAGTATATCATAATGAAAAAAGATTAACAAACCAAATAGAAGATTCTTTAAGGTATTTTAACATATCGTATTTAAAAGGCAAAGATTAAGTAAAATATGAAAAGAGGGTGAGTATTTTATGTCAGATTATAAGTTAGATATATCAGGATATTTAGGCTTAAATGAATATAGCAACATAAATGATTATATGGACATTGTGGAAATCAGTGATAAATTCACTATTTCATTAGAAGAAAACAATAAAAGTGAAACAGGAATAATATGTGCAATGCTAAAAGAAAAAGGATTTAATATAAATAAAAGCGAAATAAGAGATGATAATAAGGTATATATCTTTGCAAATAAAATAAAGAATTAATATAATATAAAGATAATCATTCTATATTATAAGTTAAATATTTTGCTTTTATGATATAATAATATTATTATACAAAGACACAGGATTTTCACAACTGTACAAGCATTTTAATTTATGGAGGGTTTTTATGAAGGAATACTTTATAGGTATCGATTTAGGTGGAACTAAAATAGCGGGAGTTATAACTGACTTGAAAGGGAATATTATAAAGGAAAACATCATTAAAACTATGGCTGAATATGGCGATAAAGCTATTGTTTTAAGAATAATAAACTTAATAGAGGATTTAATAATAAGTTCAGGAAAGACTTTAGAGGATATAAGAGCTGTGGGAATTGGTTCACCAGGACCCTTGGATCCTAAAAGGGGAATAATAATCACAACTCCTAATCTACCTTTTGAAAATTTTGATATTATAACACCAATAAAAGAAAAGTTTAATGTACCGGTATTTTTAGATAATGATGCAAATGTGGCAGCTATTGGAGAATATACCTTAGGCGCTGGAAAGAACACAAAAAATATGGTATACATTACTGTAAGTACTGGAATAGGTGGAGGAGCAATAATTAATGGTAAAATATATAGAGGAAATACCTTTAATGCATTAGAAATAGGGCATATGACATTACTACCTGATGGTCCTAAATGTAACTGTGGAAACTATGGCTGTTTTGAAGCTTTAGCATCAGGAACAGCTATTTCTAAAAGAGCAAAAGAAGCAGTAGAAAGTGGCAGAGATACTTCACTTTTAAATTATTTTAAAATAACCTCCTACGAGGTATTTAAAGAAGCAGAAAAAGGTGATAGCGTATCAAGGCATATTATAGACTCAAGCTTAGAGTATCTAGGTATTGGTATTGCAAACATAATAACATTGTTTGATCCTGAAGTTATAATTTTAGGGGGTGGCGTAATGAAGGCAGGACAAATAATCTTTGATAGAATAAAAGAAGTTGTAGATCAAAGATGCTTTAAAAATATGGCTTCAGCCTGTAAGATAGTGCCCTCAGCCTTAGGAGAAAAATCAGGAGTCATAGGAGCTATAGCACTTGCCATGATGGAAACAGAATAAAAATTAAGTGAATTTAAAAAACTCTTAAAATTAATTTTAAGAGTTTTTATTTTTTTGTTTTTAATCATCTAGTATAGTAACTTTACTTTAAGTATATAAAAAAGTTACTTGGTAATAATAAGATTGTAATATATAAAAGCAAAAAGAAAGGTGAGAGATATGGCTAAAAAAGGTATGAGAAGACCAGATCCAAAAGAACCTCATGGAACAGAAAGTAACAAGAAACAAAACTTCCCTAAAAATTCAGTAGAACCAGTTCCTGAAATTCAGGGAAAAGCAAAAACCGGTAATAAAAAGGCAAAACAACCAATAGATATTCATTAGATATAACATTATATATTTAAGATTAGTAAAGGAGGCGAGAAGATGACTAAAGATAGTCAACCTGATAATAAAGTTGCTCGTGCTGAAAAATGTAATAATCAGACTCCAATTACTTCAGAAACTGCAAAAAATAAAAATAAAACATCAAAAAAACAGTCCATAAAAAGCGATCTACAATAACATAGAATAAATATATTCCCTATTAGTGCAGGTATTGTAAGCTCTGCCCTTACAAATCTACAATAATATAGAATAAACATCTTCCTTTAATATATATATAAATGATTAGTAAAATTATATAAAGGGAAGGGTTTTTTATATAACTACCTATCATTTTAATTATAAATGGTAGGTAGCTTTAATTCATTATGATATAATATTATTACATATGTTTATAAAATACACTCATAAAGAAAGGAAGTGGACGATCTACTCTTTGTTTTAATAGAGGGGAAGATTGATAGTATGAAAGCGGAGATAATAGCGGTTGGCACAGAATTATTACTTGGAGATATATTAAATACAAATGCGCAATTTTTATCTAAAGAGTTAGCAATACTTGGCATAGAGGTATATCACCAAACAGTTATAGGCGATAATGGTGAAAGACTTTTAGAAGCCTTTGATGAAGCTTTTAAAAGATGTGATGTGGTTATAACTAGTGGGGGACTTGGACCTACAAAAGATGATATAACAAAGGAAATGGCAGCAAAGTATTTCGGTAAAGAATTAACATTAAATGAAGAAGAACTAAAAAATATAGAGAAATACTTTAATAAAACAGGGAAAAAGATGACTGAAAACAATAGAAAACAAGCTTACTTCCCAAAGGATGATATTATTTTAAAAAATAATAATGGCACAGCACCTGGAGCAATAATGAAGGGCGAAAATGGAGGAATAATAATCGTATTACCAGGGCCACCAAAGGAATTAATACCTATGTTTAAGGAAAGCGTAGTTCCTTATTTAAGAAATACAACAGATAGTACATTATATTCTAAAGTTCTTAGATTGTTTGGAATAGGTGAATCTACTATGGAAGATGAAATAAAAGATATACTAGAAAGTCAAACTAATCCAACAGTAGCACCTTATGCTAAGGAATTGGATTTAATATTAAGAATTACTTCTAAGGCAAAGAATGAAGAAGAAGCAAAAAAACTTATAGAGCCTTTAGAAAAGCAAATTAGACAAAGGCTACCTCAGTATATTTATGGAGAAAATGATGATACATTAGAATCAGTAGTAGGCGAAAAACTTATAAAAGAAAATCTTACAATATCTTCAGCAGAATCTTGTACTGGTGGAATGTTATCCGCAAGGTTAGTTAATGTTCCTTCTATATCTAAGGTGTTTATTGAAGGTGCTGTGACTTATTCAAATCAAGCCAAAGTAAGCAGACTATCAGTAAAAAAAGAAACCTTAGAAAAGTATGGAGCTGTTAGTAAAGAGACAGCAATAGAAATGGCAGAAGGTATTGCGAAAACTTCTAAGACAGATATCGGTATTTCAACTACAGGTATTGCAGGACCAGATGGTGGAACTAATGAAAAGCCTGTGGGACTTGTTTATATAGGTTTATATATTAAGGGAAATACTTTAGTAAAGGAACTTAATATAAAAGGAAACAGAGAAAAGGTAAGGACTAGAGCTACTATAGAGGCTTTAAATTTTTTAAGAATAGAATTAAATAAGCTATAATTAACAAAGTAACACTAAGTAAGTATAAGTAGCAAAGCTGAACAAACAAGTTATAAATAATAAACAGGATTAAATAAGTTAAGTATAAACACAAAACCTACTTTATATTAACTGATTTTTAAATTCCCCCAGTTATAAACTGGAGGAATTTTAGGAATTGTATGAAAAAGGGAAGAGAAATTTAAACAAGTATTTAAATAACTCTTTAATGTAATTATGCTCAACATATTAGAATATATACATTAAGGAATAGTTTTAATTAACATAAATCTTTGAAAGTTAGGTGGTAATATTGAAACCTGTATTAAAGGCTAATATTTTTGCGCTGATAGTTGTCGTAGGACAAGTACTTGGAGGAATACTATTAGTACCAATATTTAAAGCTATGAATTTAACACTACCAACATTAATGATATTAACCCAATTAATATTTTTAATAGTTCCTGCAATAATATATTTCATTGTAACCAAGGAATCAATTAAAGATACATTAAAGTTAAATCCAATAGGATTTGAACAAATTCTTATACTTGTAGTTATAGTGCTATTAAGCTGGCCTGTAGCAGGATTTTTAGGTGGAATCTCTAATATATTTTTTGAAAATTTAGTTGGAGAAGCCTTTGAACTTTTAGATGGACTTTCACTTCCATTTATGATATTCGTAATGGCTGTAATGCCTGCAATTTGTGAAGAAATAGCCATGAGGGGAATAGTACTTTCAGGTTATTCTAAAAAGAGCACACTAAAAGCAGCATTAATGAGTGGATTTATATTTGGAATTATACATTTGAATCCTCAACAATTTTTATATGCATTTGCACTTGGAATATTATTTGCCTATATAGTTAGAATTACAAATTCTATATATGCAACTATGTTTTGTCACTTTATGTTTAATGGAACACAAGTAATATTATCTAAATTAGTTCTAGATATTCCAGGAGTTAAAGAAGCAAGTGAGGCTCTTGAAGCATCATCCAAACTTGAGATGTTCAAAGTTCTCATTCCACTTGGAATAATAGCTATACTATCAATTATATTAATAGTGTTTTTATTAAAGCTATTAAAAAGGACTACAGATAACAAAACATCCTTAAATATTAACCAAAAGGGTCACTTTTATCAAAATGCAAATGAAAATTCCATGGCAAACTTTGCGAAAGGTTTCAATGTAAATTATGGCGCCTTAGAATTATTAAATGAATCCATGATAAATATACCCTTTATTATCATGGTGATATTTTATTGTGTATATGTATACATTCAATATTTCTAAAAAGCATTGTGTAGGTAAAATATTTATTTAAGAAAAGAATATTTTTATAAAAGCTTAGTACAGCGATAATATATTTATTTTTTATAAAGTTTTAGTCTAAGCATAATATATCTAAACAAAAAAAGACTTTCAGATGTTTAACTGAAAGTCTTTTTTCCTTAGATATGTTTATTTTATTTAACCTAATGGATGAATTTGTTTTATCATGCATTATTTAGAGAGTACATATTTTAACAACACTAATTGGTTTTGTTTAAGTGCTTAAAAAATAACGTAACACCTACTGTAGCTGCTATGGCTATTCCAAGGCCCACTCCTATGGTTAAACTTTTTTTATTAATTATGCCTAAGTCTTTTTTCTTGCTAGGGATAAAAATTACGTTTTCTTCCATATTATAGCCTCCTATGAATTATATATTAGGTTGTAACAGGTACGTAAAATGAGCTAATTACATTAAATGAACTTATTATAATTATGGGTAATATTTCTTTATTATATTCAAGATATATTAAAGAAGTTCTTTATATAATTTTATCATATTTATCAGAAAACTCACATAAGTTTTATAATGAATTAATAATTTAGACATAAAAGGCTAATAAATCTAGAAATATTTCAATTTAATTGTTTTATAGAATCAGATTTAATCCATCCCCTACAGTTTATAGGGGAATTTGTATTTAAAGAAACCTCATACCAAGTACAATTCAAAAATTCTGATTTAATTATGATATTAACTCTAAGCGATTTTTCCATGTAAATAATAAGGGGACTTTCAACGTAAGGGGCAATGTAAAGAGGTGTATTTTCCAAAGTTATACCTTCTTGAAACTCTGATGCACTGTACTTTATTTTAATATCTTTTAAATTAAATGGGTATTTGCCAGATTTTGAAGCCTTTCCTCTTAAAACATCATTTTGTTTACTTAAGATTAAAAGTTGTTTTCTTTGATTATCTAGCTTTTCAGTTAAATAATAGTACATTGCTAAAGAGGCCAAAAGTATTATTACTATTAAAAAGAATAAAAACAATAAGCTCACTCCTAAAACTTATATTGTTACCTTATATTTATACTCATAAAACACAGAAGTTTTACCATATGTTAAGAAATTTATATTAATTTTAGTATATAATTAACTTATAGAAAACACTTTTATTTTAAATATAGGTATTCATAAAATAATAGGCGGTGGAAAAATGGGTAAGATAGGAGTTGTATTTGCAGGTGGTGGAGGTAAAGGATCATACCAAGTAGGAGTTTGGAAGGCTTTAAAAGAGCTTGGAATTGATAAACATATGGATGGTGTATCTGGAACTTCTATAGGAGCTTTAAATGGCGCTATGTTTTTGCAAGACAGTTATGAAAGTGCTGAAAATGTGTGGCTTAATATATCACAAGAAAAGATGCTTCCAGTGGATAAAAGACTTATATTAAGAAACCTTATAGTTATGGAGATATCTAGAAAGAAGCTAGAAAATATACTTCAATGGGCTGATAGAGTGGAAAAGTACGGAACTGTAACAAGAGAAGGGCTTTTAGAAATAATCGATAAAAATATTGATTATGAGGTTATAAAAAAAGAAAAGCGGCCCTTTTATGTAACTTGCACAGGTGTACCAGATCTAGAAGCAAAATATTTTAAAGTAAATGGGTATGAAGAAGAGGATATAAAATTATTATTATCAGCAACTACATCCATACCCTTAGTTTTTAATAAGGTGTTAATAGATGGTAATTATTATGTGGATGGCGGTATGAAAGACAATATACCAATAAAGCCACTATACGATGAAGGATTTAGCACAATAATAGTGATATACTTCCATAAGGAATATAGAATAAATAAAGAGGAATATCCAAACTCTAATATAATAGAAATTTTACCATCAAAGGATCAAGGTGGATGGATAAGTGGTACATTAGATTTTACTAACTTTGGATCTATTGAAAGAATAATTGATGGGTACAAAGATACACTTAATATTTTTAAAGGCGTAATGGATGATTTTAAAGAAGGTGAAGATCTAGAGCTGTACCTAAAAAATAACATGGAAATCTTAGAAAAGAACTTAGAAGAAGGTTTAGAGTATGAAACTTCTATTGAAGATAACGTAAAAAGGATAAAGCACATGAGAGTAGTAGATAACAATCTTAAAAATGTTAGAAAACTTAGAAGAAGTAATAATAGCAAAGGGATTTTTCAAAAACTTAAAGAGATTACAATATCAAATAATCAGATTAAATAAGATTTTACAAAGGTTAAATGAAAGGAGGCGTAAATTTATATATGAAACTTCAAGATAATAATGAAATAGATAGCTTAAGAGAAATAATTAATAAAAGTGACAATATAGTCTTTTTTGGTGGAGCAGGAGTATCTACAGAAAGTAATATACCAGACTTTAGATCAGAAAATGGACTTTATGGTAATGATACAAATAAGCTTTATAGCCCAGAGGAGATGTTAAGTCATAGATTCTTTTTAAATCATGAAGAGGAATTCTTTAAGTTTGTTAGAGAAAAGATGATATATCCAGATGCCAAACCAAACAAAGCTCATCTAGCACTTTCTAAACTAGAAAGTAAAGGGAAACTAAAAGCAATAATAACTCAAAATATTGATGATTTACATCAAAAGGCTGGAAGCAAAAATGTTATTGAATTGCATGGATCTTTATATAAAAATTATTGTGTTAAGTGTAAAAGAAAGTATTCATTAGAATATGTTTTAAAAAGCAAAAGCATAGTTCCTAGTTGTAGCTATTGTGGTGGAACTGTAAGGCCGGATGTAGTACTTTACGAGGAGCCACTAAATAATGAATCTATGGAAAAAGCTATTTTCTTTATAACTAAGGCAGATACTTTGATTATAGGAGGAACTTCACTTGTGGTATATCCAGCAGCAGGACTTATCAGGTATTTTAAGGGGGAAAATTTAATATTAATTAATAAAACCCCAACTAAATATGATAACAAGTGCCATCTGGTCATAAAAGGAAGTATAGGAGATAGTTTAGATAAGGCTATTACTTAAAAGTTAATATAATACTAAGATGGAACATTAGGGATTGCAATATAAAAAGGTACAAGGTTTTAATGTGCTTTATAAGAAAAACACTTCCTAGTGTATCTACTTAAGATATAATTAGATATAAATAGTAAATAGCTGAAAAGGGAATATAATTAACTTATACGGTATATAATAACTATTCTAGTAAGATAATATCATGTTATTATAAATGAGCACTCGAGAGAGACGCACAAGATTCATCAAAAGTTGACTACAATGTATAAGAAGATTTAAAATTCTAAAAAACTTGTTGACAACTAAGAAAACAGATGATATACTTACAAAGTCGCTTCGGTAAAGAAGCACATTGATCTTTGAAAATTGAACAGAAAAGATATATAAAGACCAGCAATTCTTTTGAATTATGTAATTGAGTAGATTAAACTTACTTAGAGAATTCAGATTCAGATATTCTGAAAATGGAAACTCACTCAGCAAAGCTGAGAAGTAAAAGTCTATACCAAATCCTAGATTTGGGATATACTTTTAAATTGAGAGTTTGATCCTGGCTCAGGACGAACGCTGGCGGCGTGCTTAACACATGCAAGTCGAGCGAAGTTATTCCTTCGGGAATAACTTAGCGGCGGACGGGTGAGTAACACGTGGGTAACCTGCCTCATAGAGGGGGATAGCCTTCCGAAAGGAAGATTAATACCCCATAACATAGCATTATCGCATGATAAAGTTATTAAAGGAGTAATCCGCTATGAGATGGACCCGCGGCGCATTAGCTAGTTGGTGAGGTAATGGCTCACCAAGGCCACGATGCGTAGCCGACCTGAGAGGGTGATCGGCCACATTGGGACTGAGACACGGCCCAGACTCCTACGGGAGGCAGCAGTGGGGAATATTGCACAATGGGCGAAAGCCTGATGCAGCAACGCCGCGTGAGTGATGAAGGCCTTCGGGTCGTAAAGCTCTGTCTTCGGGGACGATAATGACGGTACCCGAGGAGGAAGCCACGGCTAACTACGTGCCAGCAGCCGCGGTAATACGTAGGTGGCAAGCGTTGTCCGGATTTACTGGGCGTAAAGGGAGCGTAGGCGGATACTTAAGTGGGATGTGAAATACCCGGGCTCAACCCGGGTGCTGCATTCCAAACTGGGTATCTAGAGTGTGGGAGAGGAAAGTGGAATTCCTAGTGTAGCGGTGAAATGCGTAGAGATTAGGAAGAACACCAGTGGCGAAGGCGACTTTCTGGACCATAACTGACGCTGAGGCTCGAAAGCGTGGGGAGCAAACAGGATTAGATACCCTGGTAGTCCACGCCGTAAACGATGGATACTAGGTGTGGGGGATACCAATCCTCCGTGCCGTCGTTAACACACTAAGTATCCCGCCTGGGGAGTACGATCGCAAGATTAAAACTCAAAGGAATTGACGGGGGCCCGCACAAGCAGCGGAGCATGTGGTTTAATTCGAAGCAACGCGAAGAACCTTACCTAGACTTGACATCTCCTGAATTACCTGTAATTAGGGAAGCCCTTCGGGGCAGGAAGACAGGTGGTGCATGGTTGTCGTCAGCTCGTGTCGTGAGATGTTGGGTTAAGTCCCGCAACGAGCGCAACCCTTATTGTTAGTTGCTACCATTTAGTTGAGCACTCTAGCGAGACTGCCTGGGTTAACCAGGAGGAAGGTGGGGATGACGTCAAATCATCATGCCCCTTATGTCTAGGGCTACACACGTGCTACAATGGCGAGTACAACGAGACGCAATACCGCGAGGTGGAGCAAAACTCAAAAAACTCGTCCCAGTTCGGATTGTAGGCTGAAACTCGCCTACATGAAGCCGGAGTTGCTAGTAATCGCGAATCAGAATGTCGCGGTGAATACGTTCCCGGGCCTTGTACACACCGCCCGTCACACCATGAGAGTTGGCAATACCCGAAGTCCGTGCGCTAACGCGTAAGCGAGGCAGCGGCCGAAGGTAGGGTCAGCGATTGGGGTGAAGTCGTAACAAGGTAGCCGTAGGAGAACCTGCGGCTGGATCACCTCCTTTCTATGGAGAACTGTATTAAGATTATAGCTCGTCTATAACTCTTAGTACTAGCTGGAATTTATCTTTCTGTTCAATTTTGAAAGATCAAGTATCTTTCATGAATTAAGTCTTAGTTTAAGATTTAATGAAACATCTCCTAACGGAGATGAAAGCGAAAATGAGCTTCTCATTACATGAGAAGTAGCCGACCATCTCAAAATCGTAGATTTTGGATGTCTGGCCATGTTCTTTGAAAACTGCATATGGTTTAAAAGCAAAGTAAAACTTTAAAAAGAAAAATCTTTTGTAAGATTGAAATGATAACTCATTGATTATTTATTATGTTTTAATTGTATTTTAATATGATTAAACTTTAAAAAACTCTCTGAGTGAAGTTAGAATCTAGCAATACGAGGAAGCAACGAAGGAGGAGCGGAGTTTACCTATGGTAAATGAGCACCAGACTGAGGCAGCTGACGAAGTAGTGCGACGATTATAACGAACGAAGGTCAAGCTACAAAGGGCACATGGCGAATGCCTTGGCATCAAGAGCCGACGAAGGACGCGATAAGCTGCGATAAGCTTCGGGTAGCCGCAAATAGGCTGTGAACCGAAGATTTCCGAATGAGGAAACTCACATGGGTAAACCCCATGTATTGTATACTGAATAAATAGGTATATAAGGGTACACCCAGGGAACTGAAACATCTAAGTACCTGGAGGAAGAGAAAGAAATTCGATTTCCTAAGTAGCGGCGAGCGAAAGGGAAAGAGCCCAAACCAGAAATTTATTTCTGGGGTTGCGGACAGATCATTAAAATGGTGGTTATTTTAGCCGAATACAATTGGAAAGTTGAGCCACAGCGTGTAATAGCCACGTAGGCGAAAGAATAAAACCAAAGATCTGATCCAGAGTACCACGAGACACGTGAAACCTTGTGGGAAGCAGGGAGGACCACCTCCCAAGGCTAAATACTACTTGATGACCGATAGTGAAGAAGTACCGTGAGGGAAAGGTGAAAAGAACCCCGGAAGGGGAGTGAAATAGAACCTGAAACCGTGTGCCTACAACCGGTCAAAGCACCTTATGTGTGTGATGACGTGCTTTTTGTAGAACGAGCCAACGAGTTACGATATGTAGCGAGGTTAAGTACTTAAGGTACGGAGCCGAAGGGAAACCGAGTCTTAATAGGGCAAATAGTTGCATGTCGTAGACCCGAAACCGGGTGACCTATCCATGGCCAGGTTGAAGCAGAAGTAAAATTCTGTGGAGGACCGAACCAAATTGGTGTTGAAAAACCATGGGATGAGCTGTGGATAGCGGAGAAATTCCAATCGAACCCGGAGATAGCTGGTTCTCCTCGAAATAGCTTTAGGGCTAGCGTCGGATATGAGTAGTGGAGGTAGAGCACTGAATGGGCTAGGGGCCGTATAGGTTACCAAACTCTATCAAACTCCGAATGCCACATACTATTAGTCCGGCAGTCAGACTGCGAGTGATAAGGCCCGTAGTCAAAAGGGAAACAGCCCAGACCATCAGCTAAGGTCCCAAAGTATAGATTAAGTGGAAAAGGATGTGGGATTTCAAAGACAACTAGGATGTTGGCTTAGAAGCAGCCACTCATTAAAAGAGTGCGTAATAGCTCACTAGTCGAGAGATCCCGCGCCGAAGATGTTCGGGGCTAAAATCTATCACCGAAGCTATGGGTGTACATTTATGTACGCGGTAGAGGAGCGTCCTGTACTGGCTGAAGTCGTACCGAAAGGAGCGGTGGACGGTACAGGAGTGAGAATGTTGGCATAAGTAGCGAGAACTAGGTGAGAATCCTAGTGGTCGAAAATCTAAGGTTTCCTGGGGAAGGTTCGTCCGCCCAGGGTTAGTCGGGACCTAAGCCGAGGCCGAAAGGCGTAGGCGATGGACAATCGGTTGATATTCCGATACCACTATGTAGCGTTATTACCAATGGGGTGACGCAGGAGGATAAGATGTGCTAGCTATTGGATGCTAGTCTAAGCACTTAGGGAGTCTGGATAGGAAAATCCGTTCAGACAATTCTGAGGTGTGATGGGGAAGGTCATTTTGACCGAAGTATCTGATTCCACGCTGCCAAGAAAAGCCTCTAGGGAGCAAAATAGTGCCCGTACCGCAAACCGACACAGGTAGATGAGGAGAGAATCCTAAGACCATCGGAAGAATTGCAGTTAAGGAACTCGGCAAATTGACCCCGTAACTTCGGGAGAAGGGGTGCCTACGCAAGTAGGCCGCAGAGAATAGGCCCAAGCAACTGTTTAGCAAAAACACAGGTCTCTGCTAAAGCGAAAGCTGAAGTATAGGGGCTGACGCCTGCCCGGTGCTGGAAGGTTAAGGGGAATGCTTAGCGTAAGCGAAGGTATGAACTTAAGCCCCAGTAAACGGCGGCCGTAACTATAACGGTCCTAAGGTAGCGAAATTCCTTGTCAGGTAAGTTCTGACCCGCACGAATGGCGTAATGACTTGGGCACTGTCTCAACTGCAAATCCGGCGAAATTGTAGTGCCAGTGAAGATGCTGGCTACCCGCGATTGGACGGAAAGACCCCGTAGAGCTTTACTGTAGCTTAGCATTGAATTTCGGTATTGTCTGTACAGGATAGGTGGGAGACTGAGAAACTGGGGCGTCAGCTTCAGTGGAGTCACCCTTGGGATACCACCCTGACAGTACTGAGGTTCTAACGGATACCCATGAAACTGGGTGCCGGACATTGTTAGGTGGGCAGTTTGACTGGGGCGGTCGCCTCCTAAAAAGTAACGGAGGCGCCCAAAGGTTCCCTCAGAACGGTCGGAAATCGTTCGAAGAGTGCAAAGGCAGAAGGGAGCCTGACTGCGACACCTACAAGTGGAGCAGGGACGAAAGTCGGGCTTAGTGATCCGGTGGTACCTCGTGGGAGGGCCATCGCTCAACGGATAAAAGCTACCTCGGGGATAACAGGCTGATCTCCCCCAAGAGTCCACATCGACGGGGAGGTTTGGCACCTCGATGTCGGCTCGTCGCATCCTGGGGCTGAAGTAGGTCCCAAGGGTTGGGCTGTTCGCCCATTAAAGCGGCACGCGAGCTGGGTTCAGAACGTCGTGAGACAGTTCGGTCCCTATCCGTCGCGGGCGTAGGAAATTTGAGAGGAGCTGTCCCTAGTACGAGAGGACCGGGATGGACTGACCTCTGGTGTACCAGTTGTCACGCCAGTGGCATTGCTGGGTAGCTATGTCGGGACGGGATAAACGCTGAAAGCATCTAAGCGTGAAGCCCACCTCAAGATTAGATTTCCCATAGCGTAAGCTAGTAAGACCCCTTGAAGAACACGAGGTTGATAGGTCAGAGGTGTAAGTGCAGTAATGTATTAAGCTGACTGATACTAATAGGTCGAGGGCTTGACCAAATTATTTTAAACCATATGCAGTTTTGAAAGAACAAAATCTTTCAAAGATCCGGTGATTATGGCTTAGTGGTAACACCCCTTCCCATTCCGAACAGGATGGTTAAGCACTAAAGCGCTGATGGTACTACAAGGGAAGCCTTGTGGGAGAGTAAGTCGTCGCCGGGTGAAAACTTTGGCTGGATAGCTCAGTCGGTAGAGCAGAGGACTGAAAATCCTCGTGTCCCTGGTTCGATTCCTGGTCTAGCCACCATCATAAAAAGCCTAGTTAATACTAGGCTTTTTATATTTGCATAATATTTATATTAAATTAAGCATTTTTAGGTAAGTTATCACTGGTTATTATTGGAGGCAACTTAGGAAATTCATAGTCTTCTTTAGGTAATTCTTGTAGTGCCTTAATAACACCTTCTAGATTACTTGAAAGGCTCAGATGATTTTCTCTTAGTATATGCTCTAAGTTTTGATTTTCAAAGTCTAACCATCTCATATATCGTTCTCTTTCTCTTACGTAAAGATCGTAATTATCCAATTCTTTTATAGAGTCAATTACCTCACTACATAAAAAGAAGTTACATACATAGGTCCTATATTTTGCTGGTATAGTACAACCATATCCTTCTTTAGCAAAAGGACAACATCTAAAAAACATAGTCTTATCATTAATCTTCGTTAACTCATTAGATAAATTAGCTTCATTGATAACCATTTTAAAATTGTTATTTGAATAGGAATCAATATCAAAATAGTTATTAGACATGTAGTTTTCATAGCCTTCCTTATCAAAGTATCCCTTAGCATGAATGTAGTATTCATGGAGTATGGTACCAGGATTATTTACTATACTATGTAATGTTTGTAGTCCATCTATGCTCTTGCACATATTGTGAAGATCTACTAAATAAAATTTAGGAAAATAAAAACAACATCCTCTGTTTTTAATTTTGCACAAGCTAACACCAAAAAGACTATTACACCTGTTGCAATAGGTACATCCGTACCTAGGGGTAGTTTTATCTAAATCTACATATATACCGCTTGTAATATTAATCACCCCTTAGTTGAAAGTAAAACTTTCACATATTAAGTATAAAACTATATACATAATAGATACAATGTTCCTATGAGGTTGTGTGGGACAATAGGGGATTGCTACATCTAATTAGAAGGATGTATATAGGTTTAATATAAAAATGTAATTAAATAGAATTAAATAGAATTTAGTGGAATTACATAAAACCAAGGTCTATACATGTTTTATGTATTCTTTCTGATTCTTCTTTAAAACACTAGAGCCTTTATGGTAATATAGTAGTATCGCAACAATTTAAGGCGAAATAATCTTATTTTAAGGAGAGTTATTATGGAAAATAAAGTTTTAGCTAGAGTTGGGGATGTAAGCATTACTCAAAATGATGTAGAAGAAACAATGAAGAGATTTCCACAAGAAAGGCAAGCTTACATAGATTCAGAGATTGGAAGAAAACAATTATTAGAGCAAATAATTTCTTTTGAACTTATGTATAAGCATGGAAAAGAATTAGGATTTGATAATGATAAGGAATTTTTAGAGCATGCGAAGAAGATGGAAAAAGAGTTATTAACTCAATTTACTATAGCTAGGGTTTTAGCTGAAATGCCTATTACAGATGAAGAAATAGCATCATTTTATGCTGAAAATAATAATATGTTTAAAGAAGAAGAGTCAGTAAGTGCTAAACATATTTTAGTAGAATCTTTAGAAAAAGCTAAGGAAATAGAAAAAGAAATGGCAGACGGATTAAGTTTTGAAGACGCTGCAAGAAAATATTCATCTTGTCCATCTAGCCAAAACGGTGGAGATCTTGGAAGCTTTACAAGAGGGAAAATGGTTCCTGAATTTGAAGAAGCAGCATTTAAGTTAAATGTTGGAGAAGTAAGTGAACCTGTACAAACTCAATTCGGATATCATATTATAAAAACTGAAGAAAAGTCAGATCCTAAAGTTAAATCATTAGAAGAAGTTAAAGATGTTATAAAAGATAATCTTCTTCAAGAAAAACAAAACAAAAAATATATGGACATGACAGAAGAATTAAAAGTAAAATATAATGTAGAATATGAGAAATAATTAAAAGAAACGAAGATAATTAACAAAAACAATTAAAAAAATAAAAAGTGTCTTTATATAAAGGCACTTTTTTTGGTTAAGTATTTAAATATAATCTGTAAGGTCTTTAATAGGAATTAAAATTTAGATAATATTATTCTTCTAAGCTTTCTAAATTTATACTTTCCCATATAATAATTATTTTTTTCAACTTTACCAAGAAAGTTGTCCATATCTTCAATAACTGCTCTCCTACTGATTTCAAACACATCAGTATCCTCATTGGTATATTGGTCTAAGATGCCTATAGCTCCCTTATAACCTAAGTTCTTGGCTATCTTTTTTGACTCATCATTACAAGAACCGTAAGGATAAGCTATGTAGTTAACAGGTTTACCTAATATTTTTTCTAGAGCAATCTTTGAGTCTGATAACTCTTTTTCTTGATCCTCGTTAGATAAAGTAGAAAGGTCCCTATGGGTTACGGTATGTGATCCTATTTCCACTCCATTTTCACTTAACTCTTTAATCTGGGAAGAGGTTAAAAAATAATCATCTTTATCTGTTTTATCAGTTTGTACAAAAACAGTAGCTTTAAATCCATACTGCTTTAGTAGAGGATATACTATGGTGTAATTATCTTTGTACCCATCATCAAAGGTTAATACTACACTTTTTCTAGGAATCTTTTTCCCAGTATTTAGATGGTCGTATAGCTCATCTAAAGTTAAAGTTTTAAAACCGTTAGCTTTTAAATACTTTAGTTGTTTTACAAAATATTTTTTACTTATAGTTATTTCAGAAACCTTAGTTTCTTGAACAGAATGATACATCAAAACAGGTATTTTATCTTCAAATTTTTGATAAAACGTAAAGGATATAATTGAAACAAATATAAGAGAAAAGGTTATTAATAGCAAAATTTTATGATGAGAAGACTTTGTGCTATTTTTAGTTTCCACATTAACACCTCCAATAAGTGAGGAAATCATAAATGAATATTATAATTCAAAATAAAACTAAGTAAATACCCTTTACTATTATAAACCTAAAATAACATGAGAAAAATTACAAATTAGTAACGTTTGTATAAAATATATTAAAAATGTGAAACGGATTAGTGGATTATGGCCGCATTAATAGGTATAATATCCAATAAAAGTTTTATTACTTGACAGTAAATTTAATTATTTATATACTCTATTTATTGCACAAAATTAACTATAGTGATAGGATTATAAATTGGAATATAAACTTTCATATAACTAGGAGGTGCTGGATTGACCAGTAAAAATAAAAATTCGTATATAGAGACACTTATACCCATAATTATATTATTTGTATCAACCACAGGATGGTATTCATTAGATTATGTAGGGATGAAAGCCTTTTGGATAGGGTTTTTAGTATTATCCTTTACCTATGCATTTTTAATCCTAAAAGATTTTAGAAGGAATATAGATATAAAAAAGCTAGTAACTAATAAATATAATATACTTCTCATTTTATATTCTGTATGGGTTAGCATAAGTTACTTATATAATTATCAGGGACGAGGCTCTTTATTATATACATTCAAAGTTTGGTTTATGATTATATTTTATATAATTTTAACTGAAATTTACATTTATAATATAACAAAAGAAAATAAAAAGATTTTAATACATAATATATCAAAATTTATATTCATACTTGGTGTATTCCATTCAGTGGTAGGACTATATCAATTCATAACTTTATCTAACAAGATTTTTGGAGTAGTTATAAGTGATTGGCCTTCTTATAATCCAGCGGCTATGTATGGAAACGTAAATGGATTTGGAACTTATCTTTTTATATCAATTATATGTGGCTTTAATTTATTCATAGAAGGATTAAATAAAAAGAGCAATAAATATACAGCTTTTTTATTAATATTTCAAATGTACATGATTTATTTAACAGTAGCTAGAACAAGTATTGTAGCTTTAATTGCATATTTTGTATTCATTTTTATTCTCCTTTTGGCTAAAAAGAAAGAATTATTAGTTGAAATATTTTCTAAAAATAATGTTATACTATTTATAGTATGTAACTTAATAATGTTTTCTATTATAAAGCTTCCAGAATATAGAGGATACATAAATAAGTTACTTAATAAAGATTATGTTTCAGAAGAAAGAACAGCAGATGATATGCTAAAAGAAAAAAACAGCAAGGGGTTTAATAATAGAAATATTATATGGAAGGCTGTAGGTGATAACTACAAAGAATACATTTATTTTGGAGATGGATTAAAATATAATATTTTGGATAGAATAGATGTAGTTAATGTTATAAGTGAAAGAAGTGAAGGGGTAGATAGAATAAGTTACCATAACACTTTAGTTAGATATTTTGCATCTAATGGGATGCTTGGACTTGTACTATTTTTAGCAATGTATTTTGCTATACCGCTAAAACTTACTATTAATATGATAAAACGTAGAGAAATAGAAATTGAATCCTCCATTATAATTATTTTATTAGCTGTAATATTTATGTATATGCAAATGGAAGAGGTTTATATAGGGGAAATAGGATTTATGTCTATAATAACTAATTTTGTATTGGGCTATGGAAGCACCCTTTTAACGAAAAGACAGAGGTGAAGTTAATGAATGTATTATTTATAGGCGTAAGATGGGATAATGAAGAAGATATAACCTCAGCGCCTCAAAAAATAGGAAATATTCTTTATAATAGACTTTCTAAAGATAAAGAAAACTTTTATTTTTATGGATTACAGACAAATGAATCACCAGGTGAAAAGGTAGAATTTGAAAATGTAAATGAAAAAGAAGCAAGAGGAGATTTAAAGCATATCTCTTCTTATATAAAAGATAAAGATATAAAGGTAATTTATATTGCAAGGTATCATTCATCCATTGCAATATACGCTACTTACCTTAAGTTTAAGCATAAGGTTAAGATAGTTTATACAATGCATGGACTCGTAAAAAAAGAAAAAGTTATAAATGGATCCTTTAAGGCGAGGCATGCTTTTATTGAAGGAGTTTTCTTAAAAAGATGTGATAAAATAATAGCTGTTTCGAAAGACTTAAAATTAGAAGTGTTAAAGTATTATCCTTCGCTTTTAGAAGAAAACATTGAAGTTATAAATAATGGGGTAAGCATAATACCCATAAAAGAAAAGATAGATATAAGAAGTCTTTATAATATTGAAGCAGATAAAAACACATTATTTACTGTAGGAGTAAGAAAGATAAAAAACATAGATACAATTTTAGAAAGCTTTATAAATAATAAAGATCTTTATGAAAACTCTTGTTTGTTAGTAACAGGAGAAAAGGATAGTGAGTATTCTATAAGCATAATGGACAAATATAAAAATTATGCCCACATAGTGTTCACAGGATATGTAGATACTAATATGATCAATAATATTTATGAGGAAATGGATGTATTTATTCAAATAAGTGAGTTTGAAACTTTTGGTATGTCTATAGTAGAGTCACTACTTCATAAAAAACATGTTATAATATCATCAAGTCTTCCTATTGCAAAATATTTTAACGCGGATGAAGTTAGATTTTATAATAAAAATAAAGATGATTTGTCTTTATTAATATTAGATACATTAAGAAGTGATGATATGAATCAAAAGGGCTACGAAAAGGCCAGAGAGTTATTTCATTGGGATAAGATTAAAGAAGACTATTATAATTTGTTTATGAGATTGTAGTTTATAGGTTATATTATATATAATATTAAACTAATAAATATAAAGAGGGTATATATATGGAATTAGTATATAAGGAAAAACTTAAAGAAAATATTGAAGAAGGTTTAAAGACCCAGCATAAGGTTGATTTCGATGAATTGTTTCCAGATAAAAGATTAGAAAATTTAAAAGAAACTGAGCTTAGACAATGTCAGCTAATACTACTTAGAATACTAAAGATAGTAACTTATGTTTGTGAAAAAAATTCATTAACATACTGGCTAGATTCAGGTACACTTCTTGGTGCTGTGAGACATGAAGGATTTATACCCTGGGATGATGATATAGATATAGCGATGCCAAGAGAGGACTACGAGAAGTTCTTAAAAGTTGCAAAAGAGGAACTTCCAGATGATCTATATGTACAAAATTTAGATACTACAGAATTTGCAGGAAATACATGGACTCAAATAAAGGATAGAAAAAGTAAGATAGTTTTATCAGAAGATGCTAAATATCATCAAGGACTTTATATTGATATATTTCCAATGGATTCTTATTCTAATAATTTCTTTAAAAGAAACTTTGTTGAAAAAATACACAAGCTTTCATATATAAAAGTACAAGCTATAAATGCCCCCTTAAAAAAGCCAATTTTAAAGGGAATGAATTTTCCTAAAAATATAATTAAGATTCTTTTGAAAATAGTGTTTTTTGTATTTGCTATATTTGATTATAATAAAATATATGAGATGAATATAAAATCTAAAAATAAAAGAATAGAAAATATAAAGAAAAATTCTAAGACTAATTATGGTTATGGCACAGAAGTTTTAAATTGGGATGTGGGTTTTAATGCAGAAGATGTTTTACCAATTACTAAAAAGATGAAATTTGAAGATGCAGAATTTATGGTTCCAAGAAATACAGATGCTATCCTAAAAGAACTATATGGAAATTATATGCAAATACCAAATGTAGACAAGCAGGTCTACCACAACCTTAGTTTAAAATCTGTATTAACAAAAGAAGAAGAGGAAGAACTTAATAGAAGATTTTATTATTAAAGTTATGAGGTGTAAAAATGGATAATAAGGCTGATAATACTAAGGACAGTAATTTGCAAAAAGCTCAAAGAAGGATGCTAGAAATATTAAAAGATGTAGATAAAATGTGTAGGGAAAATGATATAAGCTATTGGTTAGATTCTGGAACTCTTTTAGGGGCGGCAAGACACAAAGGTTTCATACCTTGGGATGATGATATAGATATTGTAATGCCAAGGTCTGACTATGAAAGATTTAAGCTTATAGCTAAGGAAAAGCTACCTAAACACTTATTTTTACAAACTAATTATTCAGATTTAGAATATGACATGCTATGGACTAAGGTTAGGGATAATAATAGTGAAATTGTGGAATATAAGATAGGAAATTATCATAATGGTTTGTTTATTGATATATTCCCAATGGATGATTACACTGACACAGATAAGTATCTAAAGTATAAGAAAAAGTTTAATCCTATTTATAGAACATTAATTTTAGTAAAAGAGCCCTTCGAAAAGGTTAAAAGTAAAAAGATATTTATAAAAAATATTATAAAGTTTTTTGCAAAGGTTATATTATTCCCATTTACATTCATGGAAAAGAAAAAGGTTTTTGATTATATATATAAGAAAAGAGATAAATACATACAAAAATCTAAGGGTGAAGACAATGATATTATAGGGTATTCAATGGAAGTTGCCTATTGGAACTTTTATATTGAAAAGAAAAATATATTTCCATTAACAGAAATTCAATTTGAAGATGGCATATTTTATGCACCTTATAACTATGATGCTTATCTTACTAAACTTTTTGGAAATTACATGGAGTTACCTCCTGAAAATGAAAGAATACCGCATAACTTAGAGCTAATAATTAAAGAGTAAGATAAATTAAGGTGCTTATATTATGTAGGCATCTTAAAGTTTATTTAAATAGAAGGTGAGTGTGCTATGGAAAAGTTAAAAGTCATGCATGTAGTTACTACAGATAAATTAAGTGGTGCTGAAAAGGTAGTTTTAGATATTGAAAGTAATTTAGATAAAGAAAGATTTTTGCCCTTTGCTCTTTGCAAAGGCGGAGACCTTAAAGATTTATACGAAAACGCAGGAATTAAAACTTATGTGGCAGATCTTAGTTCGTTAAATCCTAGAGAAATAAAAAAACTTAAAGCTTATTTAAAAGAAAGTTCAATAGATATCTTGCATGCTCATGACGTTAAAGCATCCATAGCAGCTAGGATAGCGTCTAAAGGCCTTAATATACCGATGATATCACATATGCATAGTTCCTATCCTTGGTTAGAAGGTATGTCCCCATTAAAGTATATAGATGCATTTTATAGGGGGAGCTACAAAATGTCCATTGCCTGTTCGGATATGGTAAAAGAGCATTACCTAAAATATAATAAAAAAATTTCAAAAGATAAGATTAAGGTATTAAATAATTCTTTTAATTTTAATGAACTTAAGGGTAAATCCATAATTCCAAAGGAAGAAATGAGGCATAAGCTTAATATTAAAAATGATACTTATGTATTTGGTTTTCTTGGAAGGCTTTTAGATATAAAAGGGGTAGACCTTTTGATAAATAGTTTTAATGAGATATCTAAAAAGATACAAGGAAGTATGCTTGTAATAGTAGGAGATGGGCCTGAGAGAGAAAGATTAGAGGCAATGGTCAAAGATTATGGACTAGAGAAAAAGGTATTATTTGAAGGATATCAAAAGGATGTATATAGCTATCTTAATATGTTTGATACATTTATATTACCCTCAAAGCTAGAAGGACTACCTATGGCTGTATTAGAAGCTATGGCAATGAAAATACCAGTGATTTCAACCCCGGTTGCAGGTGTGAAAAATCTTATTAAGGATAATTATAATGGCATAATACTAAAAACAAGAGATGAAAAAAGTCTTTATGAAGCAATGACGAAAATGTATTACTTAAAAGATGAAAGAAATATAATGGTGGAAAACGCATATAAATATTTGTTTGAAAACTATAATATAGATATATATATGAACAATCTTCAAAATATTTATAAAAATATAGTATAATAGAATTTAGAGAATATAGTATAATAGAGTTTATAAAAAACAATGTTCAAGAAAAAATAATATTTAAATAATCTAGTTTTATATAATATAAATGTTAAACCTAGATTAATTATAATTGTAATGGAGAGAAGATAAATAATGTCGATAAAAGATGAATTAAGTGCCCTAGATGATGTAGATGATCATTTATGCAGTAGAGTTAAAGAAAATAATATTAACACTATAGCTACAGCTTGCTCCTTAAAGGAAGCTCAAGGTATAATGCTAAATATACTAAAAGAAGTACACAAACTATCTGAAAAGTATGGTCTAACATATTTTATTACAGATGGAACACTTTTAGGTGCAGTAAGGCATAAGGGATTCATACCTTGGGATGACGATTTGGATATAGCAATGCCTAGAAATGATTATGAAATATTTAAAGAAGTAGCAAAAGATGAGCTACCAAAGGAGCTTTTTTTACAGACAGTAGATACAGATCCAAATTATGATTTGTACAATATACCTATGAAGATAAGACATAACAGTAGTGTGCTTATAGAAAAGGGTGAGGAAGAAAAAACCTACCATAATGGTATATATATTGACATATTTCCTCTAGATAGGGTTCCAGATACAAGATTAAAGCATGGAATCCAAAAAGGTTTATCCAAGCTTTTAATTAATATGAAAATGGATATTAGCTTTGAAGATGGTATAAATATAAAGTCTATAACAAGGTCCTTTCTTCAACTTATAGGTAAACTTATACCTTATAGGACAGTTAGAAAAATATTGTATTCTACACTAAAGTGGAGCAAGAGATCAAAATCACCTAATTTTTATTATGGAGTAGATCTTACATGGCCAAATGAGTTTAGTGAAGAGGAAATTTTCCCACTAACACTTATGGAATTTGAAGGTGAAAAGTTTTGGGGACCAAAGGATTTCAATTCTTTGCTTACAAAAACTTATGGAGATTACATGAGCCTTCCAAAAGAAGAGGAACGAGAAATGCATTCAACCTTTATAGGATTAAAATAAGAAATTAAAGATGAAACAAAAACAGATATATTTTAGCAAAACAATAAAAAGAGATAATAAAAAGCTTACAGTTTAATTTATAACTGTAAGCTTTTTATATTACTAGATTAAAGGTTAAAAATGTCTTTCAAAGATTTCTATTTTCTTTTCATCTGTGAAGTCTTTTCTAGAGGTTATATTTATTCTACCAAGGATATCATCCATTATTTCGCTATGAGTGGCTACCTTTATGGTGGAAGCTGTAGCAAAGTCATCTACAAACCTTTTACCATCTTCCTTAGGTATTAGTGCTTTAGGACCACCAACACAACCTCCAACGCAGCCCATGCCTTCTATAAAGTTAGCTTTAAGAGTTCCGTTTTTAACTTGTTCTAGCACAACCTTACATTCCTTAACGCCATTTGCTTGAATTGGATTTAATAACTTATGTTTTTCAGGATACATATCTTCAAGTGCATCGGATACTGCCTTTGATACTCCACCAGTTCTTGCATATAATCTTCCTCCCTTAGATGCATATTCCATAGAAGGAACACCAGTAAGAGTTGAAGGATTTATATCTAAGGCTTCAAATATATCACGAAGCTCATGGAAGGTTAAAACATAATCGATGTCTCCCGCAAGATCCTTTTCTTTAGCTTCAGCTTTTTTAGCTATACAAGGTCCTACAAATACAACCTTGCAATCTTTGTTTAAAGCTTTTAAAACCCTGCCAGAAGCTATCATAGGTGACACAGAAGGGGACACATATTTAACAAGGTCCGAATAAACCCTTTTTAGCATGCCTACCCACATAGGACAGCAACAAGAAGTAATCATAAGGTCTTCCTTAGTTTTTACAAGGTGATCAAATTCTACGGCTTCTTTTAAGGTTAGCATATCAGCAAAGAATGCTACCTCTACCATATCTTTAAATCCTAATTTTATAAAGGCAGCTCTTAACTGATCCATGGTAACATCTGCACCAAATTGACCAGAAATTGCAGGAGCTACAGCTGCGATTACAGGTTTATCAGATTTAAGTAAGTCTAGTACAGGTAAAAATTCCACCCTATCTACAAGGTTACCACTATCACAGGCCTCAACACAAAGCCCACAATCAGCGCAAGCTTCCATATCTATGTAAGTTGTTTTTTTAATTGGGTCCACCAATATAGCATTAAAAGGACAGACACTTTGACAGACGGTAGTTTTACCATCTTTAGAACAACTCATATCACAATCCTTTAATTTTTCTACTACTCTATTTTTTGATTGATAAGCAGTAATTGCTTTTCTTAAACTAATTATAAAGTCATCACCATAATCAATGTCCACGCCACATAAGGTGGAAATTACTTTACCCAAGGTTTCTTTATTAGTTGCCTCATCTTTAAGTAGGCTTTCTACCTGCGTATCAAAGGTATCATTATAATAACTTGAAACCAAGAGCTTAAATATATCATTGTACTTTTTATTCATAAAAATCCTCCTTCCATAGTAACAGCTTACTATAGGTCCTATTATAAGAGTTTGTCATTAACATATGAATATTATACCAATACTTGCGATTATATGACATAATTTTATATGTAACATTTTCATAAATATTCACGAAGAAAAATAGGGAATTTATAATAATTACAACTTTCCATAAGATTTAAAAATAAAACATATATAAACATGGTATTATAAAAAATAATATCAAAAAAAGAGATATAGAAAACTATATCTCTTTTTTTGGTCGGGGTGACAGGGATTGAACCTGCGACCTCATGGTCCCAAACCACGCGCGCTCCCATCTGCGCTACACCCCGCTAACAAAACTTATTATAGTACAATGTCTTTTATAAGTCAATGTATATTAATAACATTGGTGTGTGATATAATTATAAAATAAGTCTTAAGTTTAAATGGAGTTTTCTTATAGAACAATTTTGGAAATAGTATTAGTATATTATTAGAAATGAGGAATGTTTATGAAAGCCACAACAGTAGTTATGTTTGTAACCAGTATCTTCTTTATAATCTTTGGAATAATTGTTTTATCTAATAAGAAATTTCGAGAAAAGATGATAAGTTCTACAAAAAATATTAGGGATAAAGAAGGATATATAAGATTTAATGCAAAATATAATATTATTATAGGAAGTCTAGGGTTAATAGTTGCTGTAGTTGATAATTTTACATCTGAGGGTAAAATTACATTAGTAATGTTCATAGGAGTTATGCTAGGTGCTTCTTTAATGCAATCCATGAAGGTAAAAAAATATCTATAAACATAGCTTATATTAGGCTCTGTTTATAGATATTTAAGGTTATAGTCTATTTATTATTTCACGGTTACTTTTTATTTCGAAGTTTACTTCTTATTTCTTTAAATCTAGGGAATACATATTTAAAGGCATTATAAATAGGTTTTTTAATTACCAAATCAAATTCACCTATAAACTCTACAAACTTTCCATTAAAGCCTTTTTTAAATTTATATAGTCCATACAAAGGGTTTTCAGGGTTTAAATCTCCAGAAACTCCTCTAAAGTCATATAAATAGCAGCCAAGGTCTATACTGTCATTGATCATGGCGTATTGCATAAGGAAGTTTGGCATAGCATCTCTTAAAACGTCATCAGAGGCACCGTAAAGGTACCAGGCCTTGCCACCATAATATAAGTATAGAGCACCAGAGATATAGAACTCCTGGCCTTCATATGGCTTTATATCTTCCATTCTATTTTTAAAGCCTTCTATTTGTCTTTCGGACTCTTTTAGTTTATTCTCATTATCTTGAAGCTTTTTATTAAGCTTTTCTAGTTTATCTTCAGTAATATCTCCTAAGAGCTCTTTTTTAATTTCTTCAATTTTTATAACAGCTCTAGAATTTGCATCCTGCTGTTTTTTAAGCTTCTCAGTAAGCCTTTCAAGGTCTTTTGCATAACTATACTTAATCATATATAACCTAGAGAAAGGAAATAAGTCATTTATCATTTCTTTAAAATATTCCTTATTTCTAGTTATAAAGTTATCTCTTTTCCCTGTAACCACCATTATTTTATGAAATTCCTCAAGAACTTCATCTGTTATGTTAGATTTATCATAAGTTTCATAAGATAGTCCACGCTCTTCAGCAACTCTTATATTATATCTAGTTTTACTAGAAAAGTTTTTAAACACCTTCTTTTTTGCAGCTTCCTTGTCTTCAGAAGTAGGAAGGTCTAACCTAAATACAAAGTTAGGCTGAATTCCTTCAAAGTTTACAGAGTCTTTATGATTATATCCAATGCTTTGTAAAAATCCTGAAATCTTCTCACTATTATAAATTAGCTTTTCATCCTCTTTTAAATGTATGTCAGGATCTATTGTAATAAAAGCAACTTTGTTAGATTTTGAAAATTCACGAAGATATTCTGTGAATTCTATAAGTAAATCTTTATTGTTATAATCTGCCACGAAGCCCCTAGGAATATAACCTATGTAATAAGTCATTTTAGGTATTTTCCTTAAAATCATCATACAAGATAAAATCATATTATTATTATTAGAATCATATCCTGCTATATATTTAGGAATCCAATCTTTTTTTACCTTACCCCATCCGGAAGTTTGGAATATGTGACCTTTCAAATGTTCTTTGCTAAAGTTATCAATGTCATTAGGTTTAACTTCTATAAAATTATACAATCTATATAATCTCCTTTTCATCTATGTTTATCCTTATTGTACTCTTAATTTATATATAACTTGTGAATTACCTTACTATATTTTATATTAAGATAAGTCTTATTTCAAGACTAGCCAAAGTAAAAAAGACATGTCCAATATAGAGATAATTGGTGGAATTAAATATGAGTAGTGAATATAAAGAAGGGAAATGGCTAATAATTATAATAAAGCACATAAAGTGCAGTATAAAGCATAGAATAAATAAAGATCTAAATATTATAAATCATCATAATAATGAAAGATATATTGGTAAGTTTAAGAAAAATGGGCATAAAAAAGATAAAAGTTACAATGAAGTAACAATGTTCATTAAAAGTTCATAAATGCTTTATCCCCGTTTATTGGTAGATATTAGCAAAAAGGGAGGAATCTTATGAAAATGAGTAAATTTTTTTATGACGAAAAGATTTGTGCGTCTTGTAAACATTTTCAAAAAAAGAGAGCTTTAAATCCTAGATATATAGAGGTTTTAAGCGATGGTGGATATTGCAACGAAAAACAGGGGTTCTATAAAATGAACACATTAAATATGTCTACTTGTGATTTATGGAAAGGGTTATAAATACTACAAAAAGAGATAGTCATATAATCATAATAGGTGCAAGACAGGAGCCTTTGTGTACAGTCTGTAAAAAAGTGAGTTTGCTATTGTTTGAAGTTTTTATTTAGTATATAATAGTCACAGTGATGTGAAACACTAATGGGGGACTACCCCTGTATAAATAAAATTTTAGTGGGGTGGAATAGTGAATAAAAAATTAATAGCAGTCTTTATGACCATGGGGATTATCATGACTTCTGGTGTACAAGCGTTTGCAGCTCCGATTACGGATGCAGAAAAAGCAGAAATAAAGCAAGAACAACAAGAATTTGAGAAGGCAGAAGATAAGTTAAATGGATTAGAAGCTGAGCTTCAAGAGCTAGATTCACAAATTGGTGGGCTTCAAGACAAGCTAAATGAAAACAAAGCTACTATGAATCAAAAAGAAAAAGACATACAAACAATAAAGAAAGACATCGATAAGGCAACACAAGAGCTTAAAGAAAAGCAAGAAATCTTTGACACAAGAATGAGAGCAATTTATAAAAGTGGATCACCAGGATACCTAGAGCTTATTATTAAAGCTGAAGGTATGTCAGATCTTTTTTCAAAGGTTAAGGCAATAGGCAAATTAATGGATTTAGATAAAAAAATCATAGAAGAGCTTAATGACACAAAATTAGAACTTGATAATAAAAAACAAGCTTTAGATAGTGAAGTTAAATCTTTAAATGAATTAAAGATAGAAAATGAAAAGCAATTATCAGAAGTAAATATAAAAAAACAAGACCAAAAAAAGTTAGTAGACAAGGCTAAAGAAGAAAGCGACAAGATAAAAGTTAATCTTAAAGAAAAAGAAAGAAAAATCATAGCTTTTCAAAAAAATATAATTACAGATTCATCTAGTTCATCAGATGATATAAAAAGTGCCATAGCAGCACTAAGAGAAACTAGAAAAACCATCGTAGTTATTGACGAAGAAGTTGTTGATTTAATTGAAAAAGGTAAAGATGTAATTAAGAATAAAGAAGCCGCAGCTAAAGCACCAAGCATAGTTCCATCAAGAGGTGGAAGTAACGTAGCACCAGCATCAAGTAACTCCATAGTAAATTATGCTTATAATTTTATGGGAATACCTTATGTATATGGTGGTACAACACCATCAGGATTTGACTGCTCAGGATTTACTTCATATGTTTATAATGCTTTTGGATACGGAATAGGTAGGACTACCTATGATCAAATAGGTGGTGGAACTCCTGTATCCTATAATGACCTTCAACCTGGTGATTTAGTATTCACAAATGGTGTGGGACATGTTGGCATATACGTAGGTGGAGGACAGATGATTCATGCTCCACGTACAGGTAGAAATGTAGAAGTAGGCCAAATATACGGATTTAGTAGTGCTAGAAGAATTTTAAAATAGTATGTAGCTTATTATTAATAGATATCAAGTGATTCTTAGACTCAGGTGGAGTTTGCTTATAATGAATACATCTGTCCATCTTATGCTTAGAAGAACTTATAAAGGGGCGTTGTAGCCGTCATCCCACACCTTGAAGAGGATAGGGATGTTACGGATGGTAGCATGGGATAAAATATAAAGACTTTAAAAGTATGATAGTCTAAGGGGAAAAATGGGCTATCGTGCTTATTTAGGATATATTTATAATACCTAAAAAAGCTTTCGGGTTTGCCGAAAGCTTTTTTGTTAAGTTTAAAATATTAATACCATAAAATTTAGTAGGATAATAAGGGGTTGATTTAAATCATGATAGAAGATTATAAAAACTACATAAAAGAAGATGAAACTTTAGATGATCTTCAGCTTAAAGGAATACATATAATACAAAAGACAGGAGGGTTTAGATTTGGTGTAGATGCTGTACTTTTAGCAAACTTTGCAAAAACAAAAAGAAACAGTAATATAATGGATCTTTGCACCGGTACTGGAATAGTTCCACTTTTAATAGCAGGTAAAAAAGAATTTTCCAAAATAACTGCCCTGGAAATACAAAATGACATGGTAGATATGGCAAAAAGGTCTGTAATAATAAATGATCTTAAAGAAAAAGTAGATTTTAAATGTGCAGATCTAAAAGATTTAAAGTATTTAAAGACCTTAGATAAGGTAGATGTATTAACAGTAAATCCGCCATATAAGGTTTATAAGTCAGGAATCTTAAATGTAAGTGATAAGGATGCTATTGCAAGGCATGAGATAGCTTGTACATTAGAAGATGTTATAATAGCCTCTAGAATATTATTAAAGGACAATGGTCGTATGTTCATGGTACATAGACCAGAAAGGCTAGCAGACATACTGTGTACTATGAGAAAGCATAAAATAGAACCTAAGACTATAAGGCTTGTACATCCTAATAGTAAAAAGGCACCTAACATAGTTTTAGTGGAAGGGCAAAGAGATGGTGGAGCCTTCCTAAAATTTGAGCCACCCCTGTATATTTATGAGGAAAATGGAGAGTATAGCGAAGAAATAAAAAATATTTATAATGAAAATATAACGGTTAAAGGTGATTAAAATAATCTGAAGTTATTTAAAGTCATTAGAAGTTGTTGAAATAGGAGGAAGATATGGCAAAACTTTATATAGTACCAACACCAATAGGTAATTTAAAAGATATAACTTTAAGGGCATTAGAAGTACTTAATATGGTGGATATAATAGCAGCA
Organism: Clostridium algidicarnis; assembly: GCF_000703125.1. Lineage (NCBI taxonomy): Bacteria > Bacillati > Bacillota > Clostridia > Eubacteriales > Clostridiaceae > Clostridium > Clostridium algidicarnis. The sequence continues at coordinate 1,430,392 of NZ_JNLN01000001.1, forward strand.
GAAGATACAAGGCAAACCTTAAAGTTACTTAATCATTTTAATATTAAAAAGCCACTTATAAGTTATCATATGCATAATGAGCAATTTAAAAGTGAAGAATTATTAAATAAGATAGTACAAGGTGAGAACATTGCAATTGTAAGTGATGCTGGAACCCCTGGCATCTCTGACCCGGGAAGTATTATAATCAAAAAGTGTATAGAAAGGTCTATAGAAATAGAAGTTCTTCCAGGAGCAACAGCTCTTATTACAGCTATGGTTTATTCTGGACTTGACTCAACTAAATTTTTATTTAGAGGGTTTTTACCAAGAGAAAACAAGGATAGAAAAGTGATAATAGAAGACTTAAAAGATAGGACAGAAACTCTTATATTATATGAGGCGCCACATAGATTAAAGGATACACTTGCATTTTTAAGAGAAAATTTAGGTAATAGAAATATTGGAATTTGCAGAGAACTTACTAAATTATATGAAGAAATTTTAAGAGGAAGCATTGATGATATAATTTCTCACTATGATACAGTTCAGCCTAGGGGAGAATATGTAATTGTAATCTCAGGTAAAAGTGCGGAAGAGATATCAGAGGAAAAAGAAAGTCTTTGGATAGATATGACTATTGAAGAACATATAAAAAAATATATAGCTGGTGGTATATCAAAAAAGGAAGCAATTAAAATGGTAGCAAAAGATAGAAAGATGCCAAAGTCAGAGGTTTATAAGCACAGCATTGAGTAAATAGTATTAAGTGAGTGATACTATTATATATTTTAAGGAAAAGATTAGGAATGTAAGCCAAAAGCTATTTTTATGATAAGTTTATATTAAATAAAAAAACCAATAAGTCATGTAGCGGTTAAGTTAGTTTTAGTAAAATTAACTTAAATGCTACAATATCTTATTGGTTTTATTAATAACTGTATCCTAAAGATAACAGTTTAATTTTTGTAAGTACCTTAAATTACATTCGCATGTAATTTAAGGTTAGAATAACTCTAAAGTTAAAATATTAAATAAACTTATTTAAAAGTATTTTGAAAGTATTTATCTAAAAGATACTACTTCTTAAATTCTTCCATACAGCTTTTACAAATATTTTTTCCTTTATAGTTTGTTACATCTCTAGCGTCTCCGCAGAAAATACAAGCTGGCTCATATTTCTTTAATATGATTTGTTCGCCATCTACATATATTTCTAAAGCATCCTTTTCAGCAATATCCAAAGTTCTTCTTAGTTCTATTGGAATTACTATTCTACCAAGTTCATCTACTCTTCTAACAACACCTGTTGATTTCATCATGTTTCCTCCTTCTACATCTTTCGACATTTACATTTAAATAATAACAAAAATCCCACTTAAAGTCAACCTTTTAAGATACTGTTTTTCTAATTGAAATATTAACTAGAAGATTTGTTTCAAATGTTAATATACTACCATATTATTGAAATGTCAAGTATGTTAATAAAAGTATAATAAACATTTTGAATAAGCTTAAGGCCTGGTATACAAGGATGTAATAGCAATACAATGAAGAAGGTGATAATAAAGTTCACAAAAATATTTCACAAACTTATAAGAAAGTTTTTTTTTACACTGGATATTTTGTCAAATTATTTATTAGAGTAGCAGGAGTAGGCAGAAAGTGGTAAAGAAAAATATTGATAAAATTCCCATTAAAGATTTATTTATGAATAAGATATAGAAAATATATTAATTGATTAAATAATATTTAGAAAAAATTTAAATGAGTATTAATTAATAAAGTTTTAAAATTGTAAAGTTATGATGCTATATGATATAATTATATACATTATAGGTAAAGCTTTGCAAGTATATAAAACAAGTAAAACCATTTTAGATTATGAAGGATAACTTTATAAATATTCAGATGTAAACTATTGCAAAGCAAGTCCAAAATAAGAGGAGGAATTATTTTGAAAATATTTATTGATACTGCTAATATAGAAGAGATAAAAAAGGCAGCAGAACTTGGAGTTATAGATGGTGTTACCACTAATCCTAGTTTAATTGCAAAAGAGGGAAGAAATATTAAAGAAGTTATAGAGGAAATTTGCTCTATAGTAGATGGACCTATAAGTGCAGAAGTTATGAGTTTAGAGCATACTAAGATGATAGAAGAAGCTGAAGAATTAATAAAACTTCATAAAAACATAGTGATTAAGATCCCAATGTGTGCTGAAGGGCTAAAAGCTGTAAGCGCTTTATCAAAAAAAGGAATCAAGACTAATGTAACTTTAATATTTTCAGCTCAACAAGCACTTTTGGCTGCAAAGGCAGGAGCAAGCTACGTTAGCCCATTTGTTGGAAGACTTGATGATATAGGAAACGGTGGTATTCCAGTGGTGCAAGACATTGCAGAAGTATTTAGTATTTATGGAATAGAAACAGAAATTATAGCAGCTAGTGTAAGAACACCAATGCATGTTTTGGAATGTGCAAAGGCAGGTGCAAATATTGCAACTATACCATATAAAGTAATAGTTCAAATGATAAGTCACCCATTAACAGATTCAGGAATTAAAAAATTCATAGAAGACTATGAATCATCAAAATAAGCTAATATAGCAGTATAAAAGGATCAGAATTCTAATTAATTAAGCTTTCTGATCCCTTTATTTGTTTTAAATAATCAATTATATTAATACACAATAATACAGATTATTTCAATATAACCAATAATGAAACCTTGTAAAGGGTTTATGAATACCGTATAATGTTATTATATATTAAAAATACTTATAAAGTGTGGATTATAAAATGTAACTTATATTTTATAATTTTAATTTATTAATTAAAAGGAGGTTTTATTATTGAGTGATAAGAAATTTGATGTAAATTACATATTAGAATTAGCAGAAGAGATGTCCAATAGTAATTTAGTACCCTATGAAGATTTACCTCAATATGATCTGTTTTTATCACAGGTTATTGATTATTTAAATGATAAATTTGTAGAAGAAAAATATACAAATAATATAGTTCAAAACTACATTAAAAGCGAGGCTATATCAAAGCCAGAAGATAGCAAAAAAAGAGGATATACAAAGCTTCATCTAGCACAACTTTTATTACTAAGTTATATGAGACCAGTGCTTACTACAGAAGAAATAAGAAAGGTTTTCAGATTAGCATTTAACGACATAAATGATAGATCAGATGATATAATATCCTTTGAAAAAGCATACAAGATTTTTTCAGATATACAAAAAGAAAGCGTAAATGAATTTTTAACAGAACATAAATTTTTTAACGAAGAAAAACTAAACAGTATAGTAGCTGAACTTAATTTAAAAGACAGTGATGAAGGCAGGATAAAGATCTTCATAATGGTTATGAATCTAGTAGCACAAGCTAGTGTAATAAAAAAAATAGTACAAAGAATAATAGAAGATTACCACGAGTAACTGGAAACTTGTTTTACTGGCATATTATATAATGTAGAACTTTATAAAGAATTGCATATTTAGTCATTGAGGGGAGATGATAAATATGGAAGGCTTTATTTCACTTATAGGCAATGTAGGATTTCCTATAGCGGTATCTTTATACTTACTTATAAGGATCGAAGGAAAGCTAGAAAGCTTAACTACAAGCATAAATGCCTTATCCACAGCTTTAAATACTTTTTTTAAGAGTTCTTGAATGGTAGAATGTTAGTAGGTAGTCAGATAGGTGAGTAGGAAGATAGATAGAAATGCAGATAGATAAATAATTAATTAATAAAAAAGTCATGAGATACATAATCTTATGACTTTTTGTTTGTTATTATATATTTATGCTTAGTTGCAAGAAGAGCTTCCAGCATCATCAGATGATTTTGTTACTATATTAAAGTTATCTCCAAAGATTCCTTTAGTGTGAACTATTTTAGCATCATCAAATAGAAAGGAAAATTCCTTATCTGCTACAACCTTTATTCCGTTTTCAACATAGATATCATCCTCTGATTGTTGTTCATCCAGAACAACTCCAAAACTAGGGCCACCTCAGCCAAAACCTTTTATAACTACCCTTACTGCATCTTTATTTTTAGTATCTAAAGATTTTTTTAGAGCAATAGATGTATTTTCATCAATATTAAATTTCATTATATTGCCTCCTTATAAAATATATATTATTAGTTTCCCTTATATTTATGAATTTATAGTGTATTAATAAATGAAAGTTATCCAAAATATATAAGAATTATTAAATTTGCTTTGCTACCCCTAGGGGGTATAATAAGATTATATATTAATTAATCTTTAATGTCAAATTAATTAATATATAAGTAAAATTATTTAATCATTAATTCACATTTACTAAAAATTTAGAAAGAGGATAGTTTTGTATAGAATAATTATCTGCATTGATATCATCAAAATGCCACCACTCAGTTTCTATAGGAGAGAATCCATTTTTGACCATTACCTCTGTCAACAAATCCACATTTTTTTTAGCGCTATTTGTCATAACGGCGTTTCTGTAGGCTGTTGTATTAAACTCATCAAAACCCGTAGGCATTTCAAGCTCTTTACCTTTGCTATCCACTAAGGTTAAATCCACAGCAGTACCTCTATTATGTCGAGAACCATTATAGTAAGGACTTGCAATATATCTTCTATCTTGAACTATACTCCAAAAGTATTCTTGGACCTGCCCTGGTCTATAAGCATCCCAAATCTTTATTCTATAACCTAAAGCTTTAAAGTCCTCATTAGCACTTATAAGTTTATTTAAAGTATCCTTTTGGAGTACAGAAACGTAAGCATCATATACCTTTTTACCAGTGAAGTTATTGTCTGTAGCATATCTAAGATCTAAAACAAAATCATATTCACTTATATTTATAGGAACTAGTCCACTAAGATCTTTTGTGTAATCAATGTCCCCAGTAACAATTTTAATTTCAGGTTCCTTTAAAGTTCTATCTATTTTATTTGTGCTTACTTCACTTTTAATAGGGATAGAATCTATATTTTTATAAGAATATCCTATGGCATAGCCTAAAAAGATTAATATTAAGTACAAAATAATTATAATAAAAGTATTTTTAAGTTTCATTTTAATTTTATAACCTCACATTTATAATATAGTATTAGTATAAGACAATATGTTGTACGAAATTCACAATAAATCCATTATACTATCATATATCATTACTAACAATTTTAATTTTGAATTAGTCATTAAAAGAGATGTAAGATATAATTATAAATAACATTAGAGTTCTGCAATCAGGTAAGCTTCTAAATTAAAGTTAGAAAGGCGTTGTATAAGGTAGAAATATGATAAAAGAAGAAGAAAAGACCTATTTCCCGGAAAATAATATGTCAAAAATAAGTGTAAGAGAACTAGTTGAGTTTGTATTAAGAAGGGGAAGCATAGATAGCGGCTTTATTAGTAGCAAAAGAGCTCAACAAGGAACAATGATTCATAAAAAGCTACAAAAGATAAAAGAAGAAGCTTATAGTAAAAGAGAAGGCTTTGAATATAAAAAAGAAGCCTTTTTAAGTCATAAAACATTTTATAAAGATTTAACCATCCTTGTAGAAGGAAGAGCAGATGGACTTTTAATAAATGAAAATCAATCTGAAATAGGAAATGGACAAGAAAAAGTAGATATAACTATTGAAGAAATAAAGAGCACTACCAGAGATTTATCCTTAATTGATATTGATTATAATGAGCTACATTGGGCTCAAGCTAAATGTTATGCCTATATGTTCTTGATGGAAAATGAAAAAGAAAGAGAACTTTCTGGAAAAAAGGCTAGTGTGGAGTTAATATATTACAATGTGGACACTGATGATACTAAGACCTTTTTAAAAAGGTTTAACATAAAAGAACTAGAAGACTTTTTTTTAGAACTTATTAAAGGCTATCATAAGTTCGCCATGTTTACTTTAGAGTGGAAAAGTTTAAGGGACAGTTCAATAGAACTTATAAGTTTTCCATTTAAAGGCTATAGAAAAGGTCAAAGAGAACTTGCTGTAGCAGTTTACGGAACAATAAGAGATGGCAAAAAGATATTCGCAAAGGCTCCAACGGGTATAGGAAAAACTATTTCAACCATTTTTCCAGCGGTTAAAGCTTTAGGAAAAGGGCATTTATCTAAAATATTTTATCTAACAGCTAAAACTCCAACAAGAATTGTAGCAGAGGATACCTTTGGTAAATTAAGAAAAAATGGATTGAAATTAAAAAACATAACAATTACAGCAAAAGATAAGATTTGCTTCACCGAAGAAAAGATATGCACAAAGTCAGAATGTATTTATGCAGATGGTCATTTTGATAGGGTTAACGAAGCTTTATTTGATATGCTAGAAAATGAAGATAATTTAAATAGAGAAAATATAGAAGTTTATGCTAAAAAACACAGGGTGTGTCCCTTTGAATTTTCATTAGACCTATCCTTGTTTTGTGATGCCATAATATGCGATTATAATTATGTTTTCGATCCAAGTGCCTCTTTAAAACGGTTTTTCGACAAAGACCAAAAGAAAGGTAAAGAGGGTTATCTGTTACTTATAGATGAAGCGCATAATATGGTAGAAAGATCTAGAGAAATGTTTTCGTCAGAAATTATAAAAAGCAAGGTTTTGATTGGAAAGAAGATAATTAAGGGGAAATCTAACGGGATTTACAAAGCCTTAAATAGTATAAATTCCTACTTAATTAATTTAAGGCATGAGCTAGAAGATAAAAAAGGAAGGTTTATAGTAGAAAAGACTCCACCAGAGGAGCTATACCCCCTTCTTAAAAATTTTATGAAAGAATCAGAAGAATACCTAATTAAAAATAAGAATACAGAAGGATTTGCTGAAATATTAGAATTATATTTTAACTTTAATTCCTTTTTAAATATAGGAGAAAATTATAATAAAGATTACGTAACTTATTGGGGTCTTGAAAATGGAGATTTTAAGTTAAAGATGTTTTGTGTAGACCCTTCTCGAAGTATAAATAATGTAATGGAAATTGTAACTTCCACAGTATTTTTTTCAGCCACATTAGATCCTATGGATTATTTTAAAGACCTTTTAGGAGGAGATTCCAAGGACTATGTTATAAGACTGGACTCACCATTTCCAAAGGAAAATTTAGAAGTTTTGTTAGTGAATAATGTGTCTACTAAATACACCAAAAGAGAAGATAGCTATGAAGTCATTGCAAATTATATTTATACTCTAGGTAATAGTAAAAAGGGAAATTATATGATCTTTTTCCCTTCTTATAAATATATGAATTCAGTTTTGGAATGTTATAAAGAATTACATGGGGATAATATAAAGGAAACTGTGGATGAAGATAATGCAACTGTGCATGAAAATAACGAAACCATGGATAAAGCTAATAAAACCATTGATATAATAGTTCAGGAAACATCCATGACAGAAGAAAAGAGGGAAGAATTTTTAAATGAGTTCAAAGAAGAAAGGGAGAATACCCTTCTAGCATTTACTGTGCTTGGAGGAGTATTTGGAGAAAGCATAGACCTTGTAGGGAATAAGCTTACAGGGGCCCTTATAGTGGGGGTTGGACTTCCTATGGTTGGCACTGAAAGAGATATAATAAAGGATTATTATGATGCAAATAATAATAAAGGCTTTGAATATGCCTATATATATCCTGGCATGAATAAGGTTAAGCAGGCAGCAGGAAGAGTTATAAGAACAGAAAATGATAAGGGCATATTAATTTTAATAGACGAAAGATACAACTATAAAAGTTATCAAAGCTTACTACCAAAAGAGTGGCTACCCTATAATAGAATAATGAACCCAAAGGAATTAGAAAATACAATAAAATAATCCTGTAAAATTAAAAATAGAATAGGTTAAAAAGAGGTACCTTTTAGGATACCTCTATAGACATCTTTGCATTAAATTCTTCATTTATATTTAACTTTAAAATTCCTTCTTTATTTTTGAATTCACCAGTGAAGTCTTCGAAATCAGCATGGCCATACCAGGGTTCTATGCAAACAAAAGGAGCATCTTCACCTTTTGTCCATATGCCAAGGTAAGGAAAGTCTTTAAAGCTCACTTTAACCTGTCTTTGGTTTTTAGTGCTTTTTAGGGTTACACTTTCAGATTTAAGATTTTTAAATACCAAAGCATCTTCTTTAAAGATATCATAATTTAAAGAAATCTTGTTTTCATTCATTAAAAAAGGTTTTGACTTATTATTAAAATATCCCTCTGAATTTAGGCACAGTGTATTTAAAGTTTCATGCTTTTCTAGCTCTAAATAATAATCATCAAAGTTTTCATTAGAATATAAAGGACAATTAAAACCTGGATGAGCTCCAAGAGAAAAATAAATTTCATCATTATCTAAATTTACAACCTTATAATTTATTTCAAGGATATTTTTTATTAATTTATATTTTATTTGAAGCTTAAATTTAAAGGGATATATCTTAAGGGTTTCCTTTGAATATAAAAGCTCAAAACATAAGCTAGTATCTGTTTTTTCTATTAGATCAAAATTGCAATCTCTAGCAAAACCATGTTGAGGTAAGGAATAGCTTTTTTTATTTACCTTATAGGTATTGTCTTTTACCTTGCCTACAATAGGAAACAATACAGGAGCATTACGGCCCCAAATAGATTTATCTCCATACCATATATATTCTATGTCATGATGTTTCTCATAAAGACTACAAAGTTCTGCCCCTATATCTTTAATTTTTATAGAAACTAAATGATTTTCCAAGTTATGCATAAAAACACTCCTCTTTTTCATATTATTACCCAAAATACTATTTTAAATATATTAATACAGTAAATTTAACCATTTTGTAATCAATTTGTAACGGTAAGGAAAGGACTTTAAGTAATTTATATTATATAATAATAGCATAAACAACAAAACAATAAAAATAAGTTAATTACATTAAACTCACATCACTTATAGGCAACCGCCCCCACGGTTGTCTATTTTCATTTATAAAAATAAATTATCGTTAATAACTTAATTAGCTATAAAAGTTTAGTGAATTTATACGATATATATAATAGATAGATTAAAAAAATAAGAAAACGTCCTTAAAAGGATGATTAATTTATATAATAGGTATAACATATAAGGCTATTAATAGATAATAGTTGATTTATATAATAGGTATAACATATAAGGCTATTAATAGGTAATAGTTAATTTATATAATAGTTAAGCTATTGATAATAAAGGGGAAAAAAACATTATGAAGATCAATTTAGAAGACATAAGAATGCTGGCTATAACTGGATATCTTGTTTTAATTATAATTTTAGTGGTTTTAGTATACTACAATGTAAAATTAAGACAATATAAAAGAACAGTTAATAAAGAGTTATTGAATTTAAATAAAGAAAATAACGCATTAAAAGAAGATTTATGCGAGGTAGATACTATAATAACTACATTGGATGATGCTATAATATGTAGCAATTTAGATGGCACCATAACTAGATGGAATGAAGGTGCTAAAGGCATATATGGATATACAAAAGAAGAAGCCATAGGTAAAAACATATACATTATAAGTAAAGAGGAAAATCATGAAGAAGTAGAATGGCTATCTCATAATATAAAAAAAGGTAAAATTATTAAGGGCTATGAAACTGAAAGATATAGGAAGGATGAACAAAAGATTAATGTATCATTAACATTATCACCTATAAAAGACAGTGAAGGGAATATACTTTATATAGCTGGCGTTGATAGAGACATAACTGAAGTAGTAAATCAAAGATTGACACTTAAAAGAAGCTACGATGAGTTATCAGCAGTTTATAATCAATTAGCGGCAACAGAAGAGGAACTAAGGTATCAGATACAGGAATTAAAAGCCAGCGAGATGGCATTAAAGGTTAGTGAGGAAAGGTATAAGCTAGCATTAGATGGTGCAAATGACGCTATATGGGAGCTAGATTTAATAGAAAATTCACTTTTTATATCTGATAAATGGGAAAGTATATCAGGGAATAAACTTGAAAACCAAACTAATAATATTAGATATATGCATAAATATGTGCATCCTGATGATGTGAAGGGTGTTATAAGAGCTTTAAATGATCATATCCTAGGGAAAAAGGATACTTATGAAGGTGAGTTTAGGATAAAGACTGGTGATGGAAGTTATAAATGGGTAAATAATAGAGGAAAAGTATTAAAAGATTCTTTAGGTGTACCTTTAAAGGTAGCAGGATCTATTACAGATATAGATGAAAGAAAAAGATACCAAGAAAAGATAAAATATCTAGCATATTATGACACCTTAACAGGTTTACCAAATAGAACCTTAATTAAAGAAAAGTTAGATAAGATTATAAGGGAGAGCAATGAAGAGAAGAAAAAGTTTGCCCTTGTATCTATAGACATAGATAATTTTAAGCTTATAAATGATATATTAAGTCATGATTTTGGGGATGAGGTAATAAAAAATGTAGCCCACACAACAAAGAAAATGGTACCTAAAGATGCTATTGTAGGAAGAATTGGTGGAGACGAATTTATGGTAATCATAAAGGATGTTAGGAGTATAAGGTCAAGTATTGATATTTGTGAGGGAATTTTAAAATCTTTTAAAAAGGCAATAAAAATAAACGATACCAATATTTATACAGGAATAAGCATTGGCATATGTATGTATCCATATCATGCATCTACATCTAAAGAATTATTTACAAACGCTGATGCGGCACTTTATGAATCAAAGAAAAATGGTAGAAATCAAATTACTATGTTCAACAAGTTAATGTCAAAAGATACAATAAGAAGAGGAAAGATAGAAAAGGCATTAAGAGGAGCCCTTGATAAAGAGGAACTTATAATGTATTATCAGCCGCAGATTAGCATTAAAACTAGGAGGGTGGATGGATATGAAGCCTTGCTTAGGTGGCATAGCGAAGAGCTTGGCTGGGTATCACCAGGGGAGTTCATTCCTATAGCTGAAGAGGCCGGACTTATATCACATATAGGTCAGTGGGTAATTAAAGATGTATGTAGGCAGATAAGATGTTGGAAGGATAAAAACCTAGAGGTTTCAACAGTTGCTGTAAATATATCAGCAATACAATTTCATGATAGCCAATTGATAGAAGATATCTTATATATATTAGAGCAAGAAGGCTTGTCACCAAGGGATTTGGAAATAGAAATAACAGAAAGCATACTTATGAATTTTTATGAAAAAAATATGTCTTTATTAAACAGATTAAAGGACTTAGATTTTAGCTTAGCATTAGACGATTTTGGAACAGGATATTCTTCTTTAAATTATTTAAGCGTTATGCCTATAAATAAATTAAAAATAGATAAATCTTTTATAGACTTCATAGATAAAAATAAAAAAGATAAGTCCATAGTAGAAGGTATAATAAATCTTTCTCACAATATGGGGATTAAAGTAGTAGCAGAAGGAGTAGAAGATTATAACCAATTAAAATTGCTAGAAGATATGAACTGTGATAATATCCAAGGATATATCTTTAGTAAACCACTACCAGCAAAAGATGTAGAAAAGTTTATGACAACATACATATAAAGGCATAGGAATTAAAAATACATAGGAATTAGAAAAGTAGGTAGTTAAAAGATATAAATAATTTCAAAAGATATATAAATAAAAAAAGGTTAAAAGTATTTCGGAAAATACTTTTAACCTTTCTTTTATTATCATTTATGATAAGATCTTCATAGGAAGACCAATCTACCCAGATTTTAATTAGTTCTTTTTAGGTTCGGGCTTCTTATCATTAAATATATAATCCTGCATTTGTTTTATGGTAGCCTCGCTATCAAAAGGTAGATACCAAACACCTTTTATCATCTCGCCTCCATCTTTATAATAGCCGTCTACAGGGAATCTTTCTTGTTCTATAGTCATCTTCCCATTCACCATAACCTCTGTACCAAGTTTGAGTATATCGGTTTTAGACAAACTAGTTTCAACTAAAGGTAGTAATTTTGAGACAATAGAAGGGTATTGGGATACACCTGAAGACTTTATTGTTTCAAACATAGAATTTAAGACAACTCTTTGTCTATCAGTTCTCTCAAAGTCACCATTACCAACGTAGCGAATCCTAGTATAGGCTAAAGCTTGGACACCGTTTAACTTTTGAGATCCAGGTTTTGAAATATAGCCTGATGAACCATTATTAGATAAATTTAAATCTTTTACATAAAGATTTATTTGTTCGATTTCTTCTTTTTTAACATCTACGGTTACTCCTCCTAGAGCATCTATAAGTTTTTCCATGTTAGAAAAGTTTATAGAAACGTAATCTTTAACATTAAGTTTATAATTTTGATTTATAGTCTTTAGAGCAAGCTCTGGACCACCAAAAGCATGGGCATGATTAAGCTTATCCTTTCCGTGACCATCGATATTTACGTAACTATCTCTCATTATGGAACTCATTTTTAACTTATCATTTTCTTTGTCAATAGTGATTACCATAGTAGCATCAGAACGACCAGGTTCATCATCAGAACGTTTATCAAGTCCAAATAAAGCAATATTTATTATGTTACTGTTATCAAAAGCGTCAGATACATCGCTATGTATACCTAAATCTTCTTTATTTTTAGAAATCACATTAGTTTTAACCTTATCTAACAAATTAAAAATATAAGAGCTACCAAGTCCTACGATGAAAAGTAATATGAATAAAAGAACGTAAATGACGCGTCTTCGCTTTCTTTTAATATTTTTCTTTTTATTATTCTTCTTCTTATCGTATTTAGCTGATCTTTTTCTTACTTCAGAAGCTGAAAAGGGAGATGTTTCCCCATTTTTGTTTTTAAAGTCATTAGACATAATTAAATACCTCTTTTCATTTTAATTGTAAATACTTTTACATTATACTACATAGTACCTAAAGAATAAAAATAAAGGATTTTAACTTTTCTTTGGCTCAGTTTTTTTGTCTTTAAATATGTATTCATGAATTTGTTTTATGGTAGCATCTTCATCAAAGGGAAGATACCAAACATTATTTATAACCTCACCACCATCTTTATAATACCCATCTAAAGGAAATCTTTCTTGTTCTATAGACATTTTACCGTTAGAAAGCGCATCTGTGCCTAGTTTTATTATATCTGTTTTAGATAAACTTGTTTCAACTAGGGGTAAAAGGCTGGAGACTATAGAAGGATATTTAGTTATACCAGTCTCCTTTATATTATCGAAAAGTCCGTTTAAAACAATTCTTTGTCTATCTGTCCTTTCGAAGTCACCATTGCCAACATCACGGATTCTAGTGTAACCTAAAGCTTGCATTCCATTTAATTTTTGTTTGCCAGGCTTTGTCATATAAGTTGGGGGAGAATTCCTAGAAGAATTTAATTCTCTTACATAATAGTTAATTTTTTCTATCTCAGCTTGCTTTACATCTATTTCTACTCCACCAAGAGCGTCTATTAATTTTTCCATATTAGAAAAATTAATAGAAACAAAGTCTTTAATGTTAAGTTTGTAATTTTTATTTACAGTTTTAAGTGCAAGTTCTGGGCCACCAAAGGCATAAGCGTGATTAAGCTTATCTTTTCCATGACCATCTATATTTACATAGCTATCCCTCATTATGGAACTCATTTTAATCTTATCAGCCTTCTTGTCTATAGTAATTATCATGGTAGCATCAGAACGGCTAGGCTCGTTTGGATCATGTTGATCGAGACCAAATAAGGCTATGTTAATTATATCATTATTATTAAAAGAAGGTGATGCACTATTATCTATACCAAGATCATTTGTATCCTTAGAAATTACTGTGGTTTTTATTTTACCTAGTAAGTTCAATGCATAAAGCCCAGAAATGGACATAATAGAAAACAATATAAATATTAAGCTATAAGTTATAATTTTTCTTTTCCTTGCTTTGCTCTTCTTTTTTCGCCTTATTATCCTTTTCTTTTTTTTCCTTAGCGATGGATTTGAACTTGAGCTGGAACGGACCTTTTTATTAATTCTGTCCATGCTTAAATACCTCTTTTCATTACTTTTAATAATAACCAGAAATATCACCTGACATTAATAATATAATAGGTAAAAATCTATTCTAGCTATGAAGGATTTTAATATATATTAAAAAGCAAAAATATATACTTTAACATTATACTATATTAATACGAAAAGAGGAGGTATATGTGGACATGAATTTACAAATAAATTATAATGGGTATAGATAAAAACAAATAAAAAGAAAGAGTACAATTTAGGTGAAGATAAGATGGGAAAATTAAAGGAAATGTTAATGTGGAAGATAAGAGGAGAGATACCACTTTCGAAGTATAAAGAAAGAGGGCTTGTATTTGGGGAGAACTTTTCTATGGAAATGGGATGTACTTTAGATTATAGTCATTGCTTTCTTATAGAAATAGGAAGTGACGTAACGTTAGCCCCTAAGGTAAGTATAATAGCTCATGATGCATCAACGAAAAGAAGTTTAGGATATGCCAAAATAGGTAGGGTTAATATAGGAAATAGAGTTTTTATAGGACTTGGATCTATAATACTACCTGGAATAAATATAGGTGATGATGTTGTAATAGCGGCAGGATCTGTGGTTACAAAGGATGTACCAAACAATTCAGTGGTAGGCGGAAATCCAGCTAAATTCTTAAAACATACAGGGGATTATTTGATAAAGCAAAAGGAAAACTTAAGTAAATTACCAGTATATGATGAAAGCTATACTGTAAGAAAAAATGTAGACAAAACAAAAAAAGAAGAAATGAAAAAGGCATTAAGAGATAAAAATGGGTATGTAGATTAAAGGTACATTATTATATGGATTATATTCTTTAATAGCTTTTAAAATCCTATTAAAGATGGTAGAATAAAATGTAACATCAAGTGATTCTTAGACTTGGGTGGAATTTGCTTATAAGGAATACATCTCTCAAGTTGAGTCTTAGAAAAACTTATCCAAGGGGCGTAGCAGCCGTCATCCCCCACCTTGAAGAGGAGAGGGGTGTTACGGATGGTAGCCATGGGATAAAAAGATATTATATAATTAAATTAGTATGGGAGGGAAGGCTTATGAACAATATTAGGGAAAAGCTAGTTAGTACAATTTTAGCAGCCACTATAATAGCGGGGATTACAATTCCATCAACCAAAGTATTAGCAGCCACAAGTACAGAATTTAATCAAGCTAAAGATCTTGTAACTTTTGCAAAAAAACAAAGGAATTTTGCAGAGTATAATATAGCTTATCAAGCAATCCTTAAAGTAAAAGATGAGCAACAACAAAATCAATTATTATCTGAATTAGCACCCCTATGGAATGAAGTTGTAACTAAAGATGTTAAGGCGTCCTTAGATATTATAACCATAGTTGCAAACAAACTTGAATTAAAGTCATATGATGAAGCTTTAAGCTATATTGAGAAAGAAGTCAAAAATGATAGAAATTCTCAATATCTTAAAGGGGAATTAACTAGCTGGGGTAGAGCTGGTGTTTATACTTCAGATGTTACAAAAGCAGTTGATTCTATAATACGAGTATGGAATGAAAAAACTGAGCAGGCAGAAAATGATGCTAAGGGATATATTTCAAAGGTGGTTAAAGCTGAAAATAGAACTTATCTTACAGCTCAATTAAAAGAAGCTTCAACAACAATTGTAAAAGTGCCTAAGGCTATAAATGAAGCTAATGATACTAATTCTATGCACAAAGCATTATTATCAATGAATTTAAATGATTATTTAAAAGTTCCAATAGAGGACAGAACTATTATAGCAGATGAGGTGCTTAAAAGCCGTCCAAATGGGACAGGCTATACTAGTGTGCAAGCCGTTGTATTAACACTACAAAAGTTAACAAATGAAGCTACAGGTACATACACACTTGCGGTGCAAGGTGTAAATGATTTAAGTTCTAAAAGTACCACAGAAGAGGTTACTAACGCTTTATTAAAAGTTAAAAATGAAGAGTTTAATGCCATGACAAAAGAAGTACAAAGGGTAATTGCAAATAGCTTTAAATCAAAACTTGTGTTTAATCAAGCAGGAACAGCATTAAAAACACCATTTATAACTTTAAGATTAGTACAAAGCTTAATGAAATAAAATCAAAGAAATATTTTTAATGATAATATTATAATAAGGATATAAGAATAAATAATTTATTATAATATGCTGATATTACAATTTAATCAAGATGGGAGGGAGATATTTGAAAAAGCAGTACTTGATAATAATGGCACTTTTGCTATGTTTAATTTCACTACCTAGCAAAGATGTACAAGCTTTAACAACTGTATCTGATTTTGAAAATATGAATATATTATCAAAAAGTGAAGTAACGGTAAAAGATATGCAAAGTTGGGCTAGAAAAGCAAATGCTACAGATACATTCATAAACTTAGCACCAATTTATGTTAATATGGCACCAGCACACGGTGGTGTAAATCCTGCAATAGCTTATGCACAAGCAGCTAAAGAAACTGGATATGGAAGATTTACAGGGGTGTTGAATGAAAGCTTTAAGAATCCTTGTGGATTAAAAACACCAAAGGGTGGAGACGATAAAGATCCTGAAGCTCATACAAAATTTAATAGCTGGGAAGATGGGGTTAGCGCTCATCTTGATCACTTAGCTATTTATGCTGGAGCAGCTAGTTATCCTAGAAAGGATACACTTGATCCTAGACATTTTTCTTACATAAAGGGAATGGCCACCACTGTTAAAGCTTTAGGTGGAAAATGGGCTCCTTCAGAAACATATGGTACAGAGCTTGCATCTATGGTTCAAAAGATTTATAAAGAATCTACATCTATAGCTCCAGAAGTAAAGTCTATAAATGTAGATAAAAATTCACCAGGATCGGTTGGGGATGATATAAATATCACCGTAGATTCTGAAGGCAAGGACATTTCTTATAGATTTTGGATTTCTGATGGCTATAAGTGGAAGATAGTTCGAGAATATTCAAGCTCTAATAAATATTCATGGACACCACAAAAAGAAGGTGATTATACTATATTTGTAGATATAAAATCTGAAGAGTTTGCACCAAATGAAAACTCTAGTAAACAAATAGATTACAAGGTAGTGGCAACACCAAAGATTGATTCTATAGAAATGGACAAAAAAGATAAGGCAATGGTAGGAGATACTGTAAGTATAAAGGCTAATGCAAATTCACCCAATGTATTATATAAGTTTTGTGTAAGTAATGGTTCAGGATGGGAACTATTAAGTGACTATTCTACTAACAATACTTTCAAATGGACACCTAAAGTAGCAGGTAATTTTAAAATCGGTGTGGATATAAAATCAGTAAATTCTAGTAAACAGTCAGATGATTATAAAGAGATTACATATAATGTAGGAAAAGATGGAGAAATTACAGCTATAAAGACAGATTTAATTTCACCTCAAGATTCAGGAAAGTCCATAAAAATACAAGCGCAGCAACAAGGATTTAAAAATCCGGTGTATAGATTTTGGATTAAAGATGACCTAGGATGGAAGATAGTAAGAGAATATTCATCTAGCGATACATTTATTTGGAATCCTAATAGAGTAGGAGATAATAGTATATGGGTAGATGTAAAGGAACTTAATTCAACAAATGATGTAGATCATTCTCTTGAAATTCCCTACTATATAAATCCTAAAATGAAAAGTATAACAGCAGATGGAGTTACATCTAATGGGGGAACTATAAAAGTTACACAGCTTGGTAAGCCTGTAAAGATATCAGCAGAAGCAATAGGTGGTAATAATCTTTATGAGTTTTGGATATCAGATGGAATTACATGGACTATGATTCAAGAGTCTTCTACCTCAAATACTACATCATGGACACCTAGAAAAGATGGTTTCCATAATATATGGGTAGAGATCAAAGCGAATAACTCATCAAAAGATTATAAGACAACTATGAATGTAGATTATATTATTACTGTTCCAAAGGTTAACAAAGTAATAGTAATAGATCCAGGACACAATTATGGCGGAGATGATGGAGCTTATTCTAACTTCGATGGCATATCTTACGCTGAAAGAGATCTTAATATGGAAGTAGCTTTAAAAGTTAAAGCTAATCTTGAAAGTTTAGGATTTAAGGTTATTCTTACAAGGCAGCCAGGAGATCGTAGCAAAGATAGCTTAAGTGAAAGTCTTCGAAAGAGAACAGAAATAGCAAACAATGCAAATGCAGACTTTTTCTTAAGTCTTCATCATGATAGTGGAGTATCTTCAGCTAGTGGAATAAGCACCCACTACAGTAGTTTTAGGCCAACCATAGATAATGAAGGCGTTGGTCCAGGTGTAGATCCAGGGGGATGGCAGTATGATGATTTAAAGATAGACTATACTCCATCTTACGCAGCTAAGGTAAGCAAAGATCTTGCAAATAATTTAGTTAATGGTCTGTCAGGATCCCTTGGATATAGCAATAGAAAGGCACACGATCATGGTCTTTATGTTACAAGACAAGTTAATGTGCCATCAGTGCTTCTAGAATTAGGCTTTATAAGCAATAGAGAAGAAGCAATAAAATGTGCCAACAGCTATGAGCAAGAAAAAAAGGCTAAAAAAATAGCAGAAATATTATATGATTATTTTAAGTAATCAATAAATTATAAGGACCTTCGGGTCCTTTTTTTTATTGGTATTCATATGTAAATATCTAAAGTTACAAATTTAAAAGTATGATATAATAATTTAGTGAATTAGAATATTAATTTAAGTTACAGTTGATACTTAAAGTATTAAAAATGGTTTAAACAAAGGACGTGAATTTATGAAACACATATTTATTATAGGTTCTAAAGGGATTCCAGCAAGTTATGGAGGATTTGAAACATTTGTAGATAAATTAGTAAGTTATAAAAAAAGTGATGATATACAATATTACGTTTCTTGTCTTTCAGATAATAATGACACATTTAATTACAATGGTGCTATTTGCTTTAATGTAGATGTACCTAAAATCGGCAGTGCTAAAGCCGTTATGTATGATATATTAAGCCTTAAAGCTTGCATAAAATATATAGAAGATAAAAAAGGCGAAGATTGCATAGTATACATATTAGCCTGCAGGATAGGACCCTTTATGTCCAAATATAAAAGACAATTTCAAAACATGGGTGTAAGAGTTTATATAAACCCAGATGGACATGAGTGGAAAAGAAGTAAGTGGAACGCAGCCATAAAAAGATATTGGAAGCTTTCAGAAAAGCTCATGATAAAGCATACAGATCTTGCTATATGTGATTCAAAAGCTATTGAAAAGTACATAATAGAAGATTATAAGAAATTTAAACCAAAGACTACATATATATCCTACGGGGCAGATATAGAGCCATCTTTTGTGGATACTAAAGATAAAAGATTAATAGAGTGGTTTAATAAATACAATATAAGTCACAATGAATATTATTTAGTTGTTGGAAGATTTGTTCCAGAAAATAATTATGAAACCATAATAAAAGAATTTATAAGCTCCAACACGAAAAAGGACTTAGTAATAATAACAAACAATGAGGAAAATGGATTTTATAAATTATTAATAGAAAATACTAAGTTTAACCAAGATAAGAGAGTAAAATTTGTAGGTACCCTTTATGATGATGGAATGTTAAAACGGATAAGAGAACTTGCCTATGGGTATATTCACGGACATGAAGTTGGGGGAACTAATCCTTCATTATTAGAGGCTCTTTCAAGTACAAAAATAAATATGCTTTTTAATGTTCAATTTAATAAAGAAGTAGCAGAGGATGGAGCTTTATATTTTTCTAAAAATCAGGGAGAATTAAAGTCAATTATAGAAAAAGTAGATGCCCTTCACAATGATGAAATAGAATGCTTAGGTAATAAGGCCAAAGAAAGAATAAAAGACCACTATTCTTGGGATTATATAGTTGATACCTACGAAGATTTGTGGATGTCTTAGGTATTAAAATAAAGTAGTTTTTTATAAAGAATCATTATGTTTATACGATAATAAAAAGAACGTTACTTTTTAAAATATAAGTAATGTATAAAAGATAAATTTATATTTAAAAATGTTTAAATATGCTTGAAGATATATCTATATATAAAGTTTGTTGAATAACTTTATAAAAATATAATAAGTGGGAGGAGGATTTGATATGCAAGGAAAAGTTAATTTTAAAATGTTAAAGATAAAGGCCCTAACATTTTTTATTTCAATTATGGCTATAGCAATCTTGAATGTGGTTCCAGCAAAAGCAGCTACAGATTACAAGATTATAGATCCTAAATATAGTGTAGAGCCTAATCATGAATTTAAAGTGAAGCTTTCTCAAGAAGTAGATGAAACTAATCTTAAAAATGGAGACATAAAGGTATATGAAAAAGATACCTTAAAGAGTGTGGATATAATTTTAAAGAAAGATCCTAATAACTCTAGAAATGTTATGGTAAAAGGACGTAGCCCATTCATAAATGGAAAGACTTATACCATTGAAGTTGTTAATTTAAAGTCTAAAAAGAATATGAATCTTAAAAGTCCAGTGAAAATGGACTTTACTGTTAGAAATATATATTCAGGACTACCAGGAGAAGAGGGTCTCATTATTGTAGATGATAAAGCTTATTCCATTGATTATCTAACCAAAAATATTAAGATGGTAAATGAAATAATGTTAAAGTCTTATGATATATATTATACATATAATTTTAATTACGAAAAAATATATTCTTTATTTAAATCAGCACCTGTAAATGGAAGTAATTTAACTCGAAAATATGATGAGATGACATATATAGACTCAGATGGAAATAAACATATTTATGAGTGGAGAAAAGACAGACAAGAGTACAACCTTCTGCCACCTAAAGCTAAGGTGGATATAATAGTAAGAAGTGAGGCTAAGGCTACAAACGTTACAGTAAAAGATGTTAAGGCTGTGCCAGATGCCAAGTATTATAAATTAAGAGGAAGTAATCTTATAAAACCATTTGGTGAGTTTATAATGTATTTTTCCATTGGCAACTATGAAGAGATTTCTATTTTGTCCAGTGATAAAACTGTACTTGCAACAGGACTTATAGATGTATCTAAAGATAATATGGGTGAGGTTAGACTAAGACTTGCAAAGGGAAATCATGAGGGTAATAGTGGAGGAAACTCCAATAATAATGGTATAGCAGTAGAAGATAAAGAAGGCTATATATACTATGTAAACAGTGCAGATAAAGAAAAGGTATATAAAATCGGCGCTGATGGCGGCTTTAATAGAATGATATTAGAAGATAAGGCTCAATATTTAAACGAGTCAGGAGATTGGATATATTATAGTAACTATAATGACGAAGGTAAGATGTACAAGGTTAAAAAAGATGGTACTGAAAGACAAAAGATACTAGATGATAAATCAGCATATATAAATATATCTGGTGAGGATATATATTATAGTAACCATACAAATGGAGGAAAACTCTATAGGATTAAAAAGGATGGTTCAGATGTTAAAGTTAGTGCTACAAACACACTTCATGGAAATCAAGTAGTAGTAGATTACGGCGGAGTTAATAGTATTTCAGATGAAGTAGCTTATATAAATATATCAGGAGATTGGATATATTACTCAAATTATTCCGATGGACATAAGCCTTATGTTATACATAAGGATGGAACTTATAGAGGAAAGATAAGCGATGTTTGGGCAGATTCTTCCCAGGTAGTTGGCGATTGGATATATCTTACTTCTAGTAATGGAACAATAAGCAAGGTAAATAAAAGTGGACAAGGCCCTGTGATTCCTATTAACGGTAAGACTACTAAGTTTGAAAAAGGATATCATATAAATGTTTTCGAAGACTGGATATACTACAGTAATGCAGAAGACGGAGGAAGACTATACAAAGTAAACACAGATGGTAGCAATAAAAAGATAAAATTAAGCGATGAATCTGTGGGATATATAAATATAGTAGGAGATTTTATATACTTTACTACGACTAAAGGAAAACTATTTAAACTACCATTAAACTCTAATGGTAACATAGCTCCAGAAGAGGTAGGAAAGCCTAAGGATAGCAATCTAATAGCTGAAATTAAGGATGTTAATATAACGGTAGGATTTGAAGATGTAAATCAATCTACAGAATTCTTAGAAGAAAAATACTTACCAAATAAGGTCCCAGCTATAATGAAAGATAATACAATACAACAATTAGTTGTAATTTGGGATACAACACCTTCAAAGGTTAGCTTCACAAACGGAGTTAGAACATATACAGGAAGAGTTGTAGGGTATAATAAAACTATAAAATTATTTATGACAATACCATCAGAAATGCTAAATGATACAAATAAAATAACAACCTATAAAAATGGAAACAAAAACGATATGGTTATAGTGGAAGAAATTAAAGGACCTACAGATTCAAACAAAATGAAAGCAAGGCTTCAAGAAGGAGATACATTAAAAGTTTATTCCGATATGAATAAACTTAAACTCCTAGGAAGTTCTAATGTAGGCAGAGATGGAAGAGCTGTAGTAACTAGACTAGACTTAGATCCTTACGGTAAGAGTGCATTTATTACCATAACAAGGAAGACTAAGGCAGAAAGTTCAATTACAGAAGTAAAGCAGTATATAACTCCAACCATTAGAATGGGAGATGTTAAAGATAAAGACTTTGTAGGTGTTGGACTAGATTTAAGAGATTTAACCATAGATCTATGGACAGTACCATTCTTTAATAGATTTGATGTTAGTAATTTAAATCAATACTATAATATACATGGACAAGAAATATATGTAGTACCTGCAAGAACAGCTTTAGACATGAATAGTTATACCCCATTTGTAGACAAACTATCTAAAGAAACTATGAAGTGGGACGGTTCTACATTATCTAAAGAAGAAGCAAAATACAAAAATAAAGATAGTAAAGGTACATTGCTTAAAAATGGAAGCTATGATGTTTATGTATCATCTACCTTTGATGGAAAAGCATCTCCTGATATAGATGGTAATATGCCACTTGTAGAAGGAAAGGTAGCTAATAACATGGCAGGAAACTATACCATGGTATCAGAGCAAATACCAGCAAAACCAACCATAAAAGAGCAAAAGGTTCAAGGCCATGATCCTTCAAAACAAAATATATGGGTGAATTTAGATAAACCATTAAATCCAGGAGAAGAGGCATTTTTAGTACCAAAAGAACTATTAGATCAAGTACGAAATTGGAATTCTGAGATGGGACCTTCACCTTTTGAAAAGTTGTTAAATGAAAATTATGATATAGTAAAGTTCAAAGGACTAGGAACTAAGATTCCGTCACCAGAAGGTGATAAATCTACGACTAACCCAAAAGATAAAGATTATAAGTTATTTATAGTAAACGGGGTAGGTGGATCTGTAGAATCTGACAATAAGATTACAGTGGACAATAGTGCACCAAAGATAGGCTTGGATAAAGCTGGAGAAAAGCCAACCTATGATGTAGGAGATCCAATAGCAGTAAGAGTTAATGAGAAAAGTAAGACCTATATAGTTAAATGGGGAATAGATAGAAATCCTTCTGCATTAGAGGAAGCATTTAAATCTCAAAATGCATTAATGATTCAACATAGGGGTAGCAACATTTCAATACCTTTATTTAAGAGTGAGACATTAGTTGATTTTACAAATGTTATAGGATCAAGTCTTACAGAATCATATTATGCAATAGCAGTAGATGAGGCAGGAAATATATCTAACTATGAAGAAATAACAATAAGAAGAGACTTTAAGCCATTGCTAGACGTATTAAATGATGCAAGGCAAAAAGAATCTCCTTCAAAAGAATTGCTTTTAGCTATAAAAAAGGCAGAACAACTTTTAATAAAAAATAATGTTAAACAATCAGAAATAAGACTTATTGTAGATGAAATACAAACAATGATTGGAAGACTTAGTAATGACACAACATTAAGCTCAAATGATTCCAGTATTATTGTAGATAATAAGGTAATCCTTACATCTCAAATGAGTGTAGTAGAATTTATGAGCAGCATAATAACTAAAAACAACTCCAAAGCAATGATTTTAGGAGAAGACGGTAATCCAACATCTTCATCTGACTTAGTTTCAGGTATGAAGGTTAGAGTTATAGCCCAAGATGGAAAGACAACTCAAGATTATCAGATAAAAGTAGTTATTGCAGCACCAAAAGATGGCACAGACCTTATAAAAGCTATCAACGATAAATATATAGAAATTATTAATTTATCACCAAACACTTATAAGATAGATGCAAATACTAATATTTCTAGGAATATAACTATAAAAGGAAGCACACTTGGAGTATCTAAGATTGAATTTGTGTCACAAGGGAAGATTACAGTGGACGTGGCTTCTCAGTTGAAGGTTTCAAGAACGGACTTTATAGGTAATGCTTCAGGACATAGCGATAACATTATAGAAAATAACGGAAAGCTAATAATAGATAACGATAGTTTTAGTAGCTTTGAGTTTAAAGAAGACGGGAAAAATGTAATTAAATCTAATTCAGGATCTAACCTAGTAGTTACCGGAACAAGGTTTAGTAACATAAAGTCTAGTGGAAAAGAGTTCTCCTACATTTATATAGATGAAGGAGTAAGCGAAGGAACTAAGGTTGAAGACTCTACATTCTTAGGCATGACTACAGGTAAAAATGTAAGAGGAATTAAAATTAGCGGAAATACTTCTAACTATAACGAAATACTTATAAACAAGAATACATTTAATAACTTTAAATCTGATATAGTAGGATCTATTTCTATACCAATTTATGTAGATGGAGGAAGGGTAAACATTTCTTCAAATATAATATCTGGTTCAGAAGTTGGAATTTGGTTAGAAGCTACCAGAGCTAAAGTTCAAGTAGGAGCATATACACTTGGAGCAAATGGATTAAATTCTGACAAGATAGGACCTCTAATATACAATATAAATAGAAATGTAAATAACAATCATTATGGAGATATTGTAATAGGTAAGACTATAGAAAAGGATGCACCAGAAATATATTATAACTCTACAGCAACACCAACTATAGGATTAATATCAATTAAAAAAGAATCACCTAATGAAATAAAGTTAGACATTAAAGATAAGGTATCTACAGGAAATAAATATGTATATCAAGTAAACTCTGTACTTATAGATACACCAAGAGTTGGGGTTGTAATGGAAGGTAAGCCATATGTGGATAAGGACGCACCTATGACATTAGATACTCAAGATAAGTATATAGTAATAGCAGAAGTAAATAGTGTTACAAATAAGATAGTAAGATTTAGACAAATCTATATTCCATAAAATATAAGACAAAGTAAGATCAAATGGAATAAGATAAAGTAACAAATAATAGATATAAAAAGATGCCGCAGGATATTGAGATATCCTGTGGCATCTTTTATATTTAAATCAACTTAATATCTTATTACTTAATGTTGTAAATAAAAAAACAAGTAACATTAATTTTAACAAATTATCGTTACTTGAAGTATTATTCTGATGAATCATTGTTAACTTTAATATTATTCTATATCTATTACTTCAAAATCTTTTGAAATAGGGACTATTTCTGCCAGTTGTTCTGATAAATAAGCTCTGTTACCTTGATTTTGTACCTTGTCCACTATCTTTTGAGCGCCTTGTATGCTTTCTACAGTCTTAACATCCCAGGCCTTTACTATAGCTTCTACAGCATCTTTATAATCAGGAGTCCAAACGAGTTTCCTTCCCCAAGATGTAAGCTCACCTAAAAGATACCACCTATCTAAATCTACAAACTTTGCGTTATTTAAATAGTTTTCTGTATTATCATAAATTCGACCACTAGAAGTTTTAACTAAATCAGTAAGATACTCATTAGCTTTACCTATCTCAGGAGTCCAAATGTTAGAAGATATAGAAGCCAATTTACCAAGCATTTCATCCCTTGTAGATATATTTTTAACTTTCATTATTTCAGAATAAGCAATGTTATAATGATAAAATGTTTTTTCTCTTAAAGCTGTTTCAAGCAAAAGATTAGCATCTTTATTATCATAAGCCTTTGCTACGAATGGGACACTGCTTAAAGATAGCAGTAGCACTAATCCTATAGCTATTTTTTTCATTTTCAACAAAATTACCCCCTCTTATAATTATGATGATTTACCTTGTACTCAAATTATTATATTTTAAAGACAGTTAATTAATTATTACACATATTATAGTTATCGTAAAGATTTGAAAAGTATTTAACGTAAAATAGAAAGATATATAAATAAAGAAAGAAAAAAAGGATCATAGGTTTTAAAATAATGCTAGGATATGTTTTAATACCAAATTCTTGCCCCTGGGAGTGAAATGTGAGTCACCTTTATAATAAAGTAAGTCATCTTCTATAGAATCCTCATTTATAAATAGATTGTAAGTATCAAAGGTATTTATATTATGTTTATTAAGTTCTTTGTATGAACGTGGTATAAAATCATTATATAATTTATAATCCTTAGTATACTTCCCATATATTGAATATTTAGTTGGAATTAACACAAAAATAAGTTCAATATTATAATCTTCAAGTAAAGTATCCTGAAGCCTTGCAATATTATTTGCAAACATATTTATAGACTCACTTTGAATATCTAGATTATTAAAGTTTATATCTTCTACATAAAAAAGCATATCTAGATCATTGCTATATTTTGGAGTAGCTTTTTCAAGCTCATCTAATAATTTAAATCTAAAATTTTTATTTAACTTATCAATAGGAGAAAAAAGCTTATTATTATAGAAAAAATAATCAAACTTATTTGAATCAAAGGCACCCTTTATTTTAGCTATAATATTTTTATAACTATGATTTTTAATTGGACTAATGCCAGCACTTGATCTATCGGCTACGTTTAGGGAAGTATTTACAGAATTTATAGTATCATTAGTTTCAAAACCATCATAGGAGGTATCTATAGCCTCTATATAGGATACGCTTCTTTCTAAAGCATACCTTTCAACAGTTTCTAGCACTAAATATTTTTTATCACCCTTTTTATAATCTATACTTTTTAAAAATGTAATTGGATTATCATTGTATTTTAAAAAGTCATTTCGAGATAAATGGTAAACCTTTTTGTTGCTAGCTTCGTTTAATAAGTAAGGAAGGGTTGCACTGCCGAAGTTAGCCTCCAAGAAGGAGTCACCCATAGTTATTATATTAGAGTCATAAATAGATATATCATCTAGCTTTTTCTTGTCTACAGGTATTTTATCTTTAAAGTCATTTAACTTAGATAGTTCATATAAGTCACCATAATAATAATAATCACCATTATTTAAATCTAAAAGTTTAGTTCCTATTTTATTAAACTTAATACTTAAAACACTAATAAATGCAAAAACAATGATAAAACATAAAAATGTTCTTTTTATAAGGGAAACTTTATTATTCCTTTTAAGTTTAAATTTATTTATCCACATATGCAAAGTCCTTTCTAGAATTTAAAATAGATAAACTGACCTTTAGAAACTGTTCCTAAAAGTACTAAGAGTATTATAATAATTATATTCACCGAATATAATATAGGTTTAAAACTTTCATATCCTTTAAAAAACAAGTATTCATATAAAAACAAAAATGCTATAAGTAAAATCATAAATATAAATTGATTAACATTTACAATTGAAAGTACACTGGTTTTAGTACCTACATCATAAATAAAAGAAGACTTTATAATATGGAAGGCAGATTTTATATTATCAGCTCTAAAAAATACCCAGGCAACATCTACTAATATAAAAGTTATCACAGTCCTTATTAATTTAACAACCTTTGTATCCTTATTCAAAAAAAGTATATTTTTATAAAGTATATTTTCTAAATTAATATATAACCCATGAAGAAATCCCCAAAATATAAAGGTGAAATTTGCACCATGCCATATACCACTTACTAAAAACACAATCATAGAATTTAAAAATCTTCTAAAATCTCCAACTCTTCCCCCACCTAAAGGTATGTAAATATAGTCCCTTAAAAAAGAGGATAATGAAATATGCCATCTTTTCCAAAATTCCTTAACACTTTTAGAAAAGTAAGGATACTCAAAGTTGTTTATTATATCTATATTTAAAATTTTACTAAAACCTACAGCCATAGAGCTATAACCAGAAAAGTCTGCATAAAGTTGAATTGCATAAAAAAACGCAGCAAAAGCCGTGGGCCATAGGCTATATCCATAAGGATTACCAAATACACTATCAACAAAAGGCGACAATCTATCTGCAATCATAATCTTTTTAAAAAGCCCCCAAAGTACATAAGTCATGCCGGTATAGGTATTTTCTACTGAAAATTTATATTCTGATTTTAAACTTGGAATAAAGTCAGAAGCCCTGGTTATTGGCCCAGACAAAATAGTTCCAAAGAAGCAAAGATAGTCTAAAAATACTATTAAATTTTTCTCCGATTTAATATTACCTCTATAAATATCCACTAAATAGCTTATACACTGAAGGGTATAAAAAGAAATACCTACAGGTACTATTAAGGATTTTTTTGGCAATTTAATGAAGAAAGATATATTTTCAATAACAAAATTATAATATTTAAAGTACAAAAGAATTGATATAATTGATAATAAAAATATTAATAATGTAATCTTAGAGATCACTTTATAAGTAATCTTAGAAGATTTATAAAGATTAACTTTTGAATCATTATTAGAATTATTGATCTGATTAACATCAGAAATAGTCTTATATCGGAGTCTTTCAATAATTATACCACCAAGGTAAACAAAAAAGGCGGTTATAAAAAGTATGTAAAAACTTTCTCCCATAGCCATAATGTAAAAATAAACATTAAATAATAATAGTAAAAGTAATTTAAAGTATCGACTACTTATGTGATATAAAAAAGAAAATATTATAAATAAGGTTAAAAATATTACTGAGTTAAAGACCATTATAGTGCACCCTCTTAAATTATTTATGCATTTTTAAAATTAGGTTATTTATCTGTAGTTATTTATCTATAGTTTTAAAAAATTAAATGGTTTTTATATTTAGCTAAAGTTTGATTATAATAATTGTCTGAAATTTTGTTTCTTTTAATTGTATATAAAAATTCCTCATGATAATATATAAAAGGAGGTGCTATAACTTGAAAAATAAGATTAAACAAATTATAAAGATACTTAATGTACATAATAAAGAGGTAATAATATTTTTACCTTTTCTTTTAATAATCGTAGTTACTAATATGTTAAATATAATGTATATTCCCTTTATTATAATTATAGCATTAAAGCTATTGGCTGTATATTACAAGAAAACTTCTTTAGATAAGGCTCTTTTAAGCATAGCTATTTATAGTATAATAGTTCCTGATAACTTCACTGTAATTGGAGCTTCGGGGCTACTACTTTTATATTGCATATATAAATCTATAAAGGTAAAGGGATGCTTTAAATTAGATAATTTTAAAAAGGATATAAAGATAATAATTCCTGTGGCTATATTTTTAATTTTAAACATAATAATAAATGTAGTGCCTATAATGAATGTGGTCTTTTTTGGAGTATATTACTTTGTATTTGTAGTAATGATTATTATATATAGATACTTTAATATTGATTTTTATAAAGAAGTAGATAAAACCTTTAATTCTATAATACTAATCCAGTTTATATATTTAATACTCTTTATTCCAATAAGATTTCAATATATATTAACACAGCTAATTGGAGATTGGTCTATTGGTACCCTTGGTATAAGCGAAGGACCTACACTTTTTAATCTATTTATATTTGGATTTATGAAGTATTTTGGATACTTTGAAAAACATAAAAACAAAAGATATTATTTAGTATTTGCAGCGCTATGTTTTCTAGGGGCCATGTCTACAGTATCTGTATCTTTAACACTAGTGTTTTTTGTGAGTTTTGGATTATATATTTTGATACATATAAGATCTCCAAAATTTAAGGCTTCTTTAATTGTGTTTGGAATATTAATGATGGGGTTATTTTGGTTTACATCTAATCCATGGATAAGAAATGAAATTATAAAAACAGCCACAGACTCACAGTTTAGAAAAGAAAGAATTACAAAACTTAAATATTATGAAGATACCTTTTTAACAATTCCAAAAGATGATGCAAAATTTATGATTTTAGGAAATGGTATGGGATATTATTCATCAAGGGCTGCATTAACTACATCGGGGTACTATGTCTCTTGGTATAACTATAATAAACCCTATTTTAAACCAACAGTTAGTGATTATACAAATGAGTATATAAAACCCTCCATATATTCTGCCTATGGCATAAGTTTAACTGAGCACCCAGGATCACAGTATATAAGCATTATGGGTGAATTCGGGCTTATTGGAATATTGTTATTTTTAATATTCTTTTGGAAGTTATTTAAAAATGGAGGCAACATTAATAAACTTATGATTGGCTATTTTTTAGCTATATTATTATTAGATAATTGGATAGAGTTTCCGAGGGTAGCTATAGCATTTGTATGTATGTATTACTTAATTAAAGAGGAAGATAGTCAGGAATACGTAGATAAGGTTTAGTTACGAAATACTATGAATTAGAAGTTGATGGATAAAAGTGGATGGTAAAGGTGGACTGTATATGAAAAAGATTATATTTATCGGATGGCACCATGAAGAGGAGGTACTTAATGGACCTTCAAATATTTTTAACTCTATAACAAAAGAGATTCCAAAGTTTTTGGATAAAGGGGAATACCAGGTTATATCACCTGAAACCTTTAATAAAGACAGTAAAAAAGCTTTGTTGTATATAAGTAAATTAATATTAAAATCAAAAGGAAATATTTTTCTAATAAATGGGAATGGACTTAAGTTTCCTTATGTGGTTCACATACTTAGTCATTTAAGCAAAAAAAATGATTATTATTTATTAAGCCATGGACTTAGAATAGTAGAAGACAAATATTTAGGAGTTGAAGGAAAATCTATATATTATAGGATGGAAAAACATCTAATAAACAAATTCCCCAATATAATAGCTATATCTGAATTTTTAAAGAGTAAAATAATAGAAAATACAAAAAGAAATAAGCCTATTCATATAATTAATAACGGATTAGAATATATAAATAAACCTAAAATCAAAAAAACGTTTTTAGAGGGAAGAAGTATACATTTCGTAACTACAGGTGGCGTTAAACGAGTTAAAGGCATAGAAGAGATGATAGTGTTAATACACAATATTAATTCTAATGAAAACAAATATAAACTTTACTTAGATATATATGGCGGTTATGATGATAAGGGCCTTTATGAATCAGTACTAGGGGGTATTAGTAAAGATTCTAATGGATATGTGAAGTATAAGGGAATTGTAAAAAAAGAAGAGCTATATGAGGTTTATAGACAGGCAGACTTTTATCTAGGATTAAGTAATTTTGATACCTTTAATATGTCCGTGCTGGAATCTTTATCTCAGTACACACCAGTAATAATAACAGATAGCTGTGGAATTTCAGAAATACTAGAAGATAAAAAACAAGGTATTGTAATTCATAAAGGTGATAGCTACTTTGAAATTATAAAAAGCTTTTTAGAAGGCTTAGATGAAGATACCTATGAAGCTATGAGAGATAACTCACGAGCTTTATACGAAGAAAACACTATGGATAAATCTATTAAAAGGTATCTAAGCCTTCTTAGAAAAGAATAGCTTAAATATTGATTATAGGTATATTTCATTTATATTTTTATGAAAGGTTGATACTGCAAAGTTCTCTTCAATAATTGACCTAGACCTTTTTCCAAAAGATTCTCTAAGGCCTTTATTTTCTATTAAAGGTCTTAACTTTTCTACCATAGTATTTACATCTATATCTTCAATAAGGAATCCATTTTCATTATTCTCCACCATTTCGCTAACTCCACCAGTTACATTTGCAACTATTGGAAGACTACAGCTCATAGCCTCTAGCACTACAGTTGGCAAGGAGTCAGGCTTTATAGAGGGTAGCACAAAGATATCTAAGTTGTTGTATACACTAACTGTATC
Source organism: Clostridium algidicarnis (assembly GCF_000703125.1). Taxonomy (NCBI): domain Bacteria; kingdom Bacillati; phylum Bacillota; class Clostridia; order Eubacteriales; family Clostridiaceae; genus Clostridium; species Clostridium algidicarnis. The sequence goes on from NZ_JNLN01000001.1 coordinate 1,462,419, forward strand.
ACGGGTAAATCCTTTTATATGTAGTTTACCCTTAAGAAGTGGATCCTTAGATTCTTTTAATAGATCTTCCATAAGATATTCTTTACCTTTAAAAGCATCACCAACTAAGACAAAGCTTACATTGTTGTAGTCCTGAAGAAGCTTTTTTGCTACATCTATAAAAAAAGATTGCCCTTTAATTTTATTTACCCTGCCTACCATACCAATTAGTATTTCATCTTTAGAAATATTGAGCTCTTGTCTTAAAGTAAAATCTTCTTTATAAGTAAATTTACCTGTATTTACACCATTATGAATCACAATTACCTTGTCAACATTTCCAGCTACGGAGTCCTTTATGTTTATATTTCTAATGTGAGAGGTATTTAAGCTTTTTGCATTATCAGGATTTATATTATTAGAAATAATATTATCTTTAACTGCATTAGAAACACAAAGAACTTTAGAACTCATCTTAGGGACAAATTTTTTGTAAAAGTTGCTTAAAAATTTAGGCTCTTTTATAATTTCATGTACGTGCCATATATGCATCTTTTTTGTCAAAATGTGAAGAATGCCGCCTTCTAAAACAGCAAGTGTATTAGAATGTACTATGTCTATATTATTCTTTTTCATAAACTTTAGAAGATATCTTGTAGATTTTATAGTTTCTATGAAATATTTCAATATGCCAAAAGGCGTAAAGTATTGCCTTCTTAATATAGGATAGTTATAAATATATAATTTTATATCAAGTTTTCTTATCTCATTTGCAAGAGGGCCATCATTAGGGAAGATAACAAAGGGTGTATAAATATTTTTATTTAAACCCTTTAGTAGCTCTAAGAGAATTAGATCCGCCCCATATAGTTCAGCTCCAGTATGTAAAAACAATATATTTTTCAAATAAGATACACCTCTTTTCTTAAACTATTATATATAAAAAGCATGATAGTTACAATATATAAGGAAAGTTTCAATATACAAGGTAAGTTTTAATTTTAAAATAAGGCAGATTTCATTATTAAACGCCGTAAATCACCATAGTATAAAATATTATAATAAAATATCAGTGAATATTGTTGCATTTTATTATATAATAAACAATAAGGATGAATAAACAAGAAAAATGAATAAATAAGAAAGTAGATTTATAAAACTAAATGTTACTTGATGGTGGTTAGAAATATGTAAAAATGAGAATTACTTGATATTTCTAATTTATTAGAAAGGAGTTTAAATATGGAACAAGCTAATACACATGCAAATGAGTATGAAGCACCAGATGTGGAAGATGATAAAAGCTCGCATTTACAAAGTGTAGGTATGAAGTATAAAGCATTGCTAAAAGAATCTAATTATGATACTAAAGGCAATGAAGAGCTTAATAATATTGACATTACAAAGCTTAAAGGATATAAAAAGACTAAGGGATATTATATTATAAAAAGAATTATAGATATGATATGTTCAGGTATAGGACTTGTTATTTTAAGTCCCTTGTTTATAATTATTTCCATTGCTATAAAGTTAGATTCTAAAGGACCAGTGCTTTTTTCTCAAAGACGAGTAGGAAAAGATGGGAAAGAGTTTGAAATGTACAAGCTTCGGTCAATGATAGTAAATGCTGAAGAGCTACTAGAAATACTAGAAGATGAAAATGAAATGTCAGGTCCTATGTTTAAGATAAAAGAGGACCCCAGAATAACTAAGGTAGGCAAATTTATAAGAAAGACAAGCATAGATGAATTACCACAGCTTATAAATATTATGAAGGGTGATATGTCTTTAGTTGGACCAAGACCAAACTTACCAAATGAGGTAGAGGAATTTGAACCCTGGATGAAAAATAAGTTAATTGCAAAGCCAGGACTTACCTGTTATTGGCAGGTACTTGGAAGAAATGAAATTGATTTTTTGGACTGGATGAGATTAGACCTAAAATATATTGAAGATAGAAGTACCGCGCTGGATATAAAACTTATATTTAAAACTTTTAAAGTATTTTTTGGTGATGAATACGCAAGATAAGGATTATAGGGAAATAAGGTTTTAATAAGATAAAGATATGCGAAGACAAACTCAATATAAAATAAAGATATGATAAAGTAGGGTTTATTCTAAATTATAAAATTGATTTTATAATAATGCTAGGATATAATATGAAACAATGAGATTTATTAAACAAAAAATTAATGTTAATAAATCTTATTATGATGTAAATAATAAAAATCATATAATAGATAATATGAATTACATAATAAATAATAAAAATCATACAATAAATAATATAAGCCTTGGAAGGAAAAACTTATGAGTAAATCAATAGCTAAAAATGCTTTATACAAAGTGTTACTTAATATATTTAATATAATAATGCCAATTATTATAGCAACCTATACCTATAGAGTAATGACAAAAGAACTAATAGGTAGATATACTGCGGCCTACACTATATTTAACTATTTCTTTATATTTGCAGGTTTTGGTATATACAATTATGCCATTAGAGAGCTTAGTAAGGTAAGAGATAACAAGAAAAAGATGTCTCAACTTTTCACAAGCTTTTTTGTAATAGGATTAATTTCAAATATAGTAACTATTATAGCTTATGTAGTATTTAATTATACTTTATATAGGGGTACACCAGTATTTCCAGTGCATCTTATACTAGCACTTAACATGATTTCTAATATATTTTATATTGAGTGGGCAAATGAGGCTTTAGAGAATTATGGTTTTATAACCTTGAAGACCATAATAGTAAGGCTTGTTTATGCAGCACTTTTATTTCTTACAGTAAAGTCTTCAGAAGACTTTTTAATTTATGTGTTTTTAACCACTTTTTCAACATTTTTAAACAATATAATAAGTTATATTTATATAAAAAAGGGTATTGGATTCGACTTTAGTAATATAAAGATAAAAAGACATATTAAATTTTTACTTCTAGTTATAGTAATGTCTAATGGAAATGTTTTATACACTCAGTTAGATAAGGTAATGTTATCTCACTATGTAGGTGAAGTTTCTGTTGCATATTATGGAGTGGCTCACAATGTTATGAGTATAATAAATGCTTTGGTGCTTTCCGTAGTATTTGTTACAATACCAAGACTTTCAAACATTATAGCAAGCAAAGATCATGAAAAGTACATAAACCTTTTAAACAAAATAACTCAGACACTATTTGCCTTTTTGTTTCCTGTGGCCTTAGGAATGTTTGTCCTTGCAGAGGAGATATTTGTATTATTTGGTGGAGGTGAATATGCAGGAGGGGGACCAGTACTTAAGATTTTTTGTGTGTACATGGTATCTCTAGGCATGGAAGCTATATTAACCAATCAAGTTATGTACGTAAATAGAAGAGAAAAACAATTAGTACCCATGATATTTATGGCGGGATTTATAAACCTTATATTAAACTATTTACTCTTAAAGCTTAATGTGTTTAACGAAGTCACAGCAATAGCAACAACTACAGTAAGTAGTTACATATTAGTAATTACAGAGTACATTTACACAAGAAAAGTTTTAAATATAAAGTTTAATTTATTTAAGTTTAAAAACTTTAGATATTTTTTATACGCTTTAACATTTTTACCTATATCCTTTATATATAAATCTTTAATATCAAACATGTACATTTATATTGTAGCCATAGTATTAACTTCAGGAATTGTTTATACACTTTGCCTATTTATTACAAAGGATGAGATTTGGAATACAGCAATTAATAGATTCTTACCTAAAATTAAAGGGAAGTTTAAAAGATAAATTCGAAAGTTAAATTTAGAACAGAAAAATTAATTTAGAAGACAAATTAAAGATATTAAATGTTGAATTAAAAAGACAAATTTAAAAGTTAAACTAAAACTTAATATTATAATTAAAGATATAAGGAGGAAGCAGAATATATGAAAATTTTAATAACAGGAGCAAAAGGTCAACTAGGAAGCCAAATTATTAATGTGCTTAATAAAGGCACATCGGATATTGGGAAGATAGATAGTATATATGATAAAGCTGAAATCTTTGCTTTTGATGTAGAAGACCTTGATATAACTAATTTAAACCAGTGTAAAACTGTTATAAAAGAGATAGAACCAAATTTAATAATTAACTGTGCAGCTTATACTAATGTAGATAGCTGCGAAAAACAGCAGGATTTAGCCTTTAAGATAAATTCAATTGGAGCTAGAAATCTTGCTATTGTATCAGAAATAATAGGCTCTAAACTAATACATATATCTACAGATTATGTATTTGAAGGAAATGGTACTAGCCCCTACAGAGAGTACGATATAACAAATCCTGTTAGTGTATATGGTAAGTCTAAATTATTAGGTGAAAGTTATGTAAGAGAGTTTTCTTCTAAATACTTTATCCTAAGGACTTCTTGGTTATATGGATTTAATGGTAATAACTTTGTTAAGACCATAATAAAGGCAGCTAAGGAAAAAGGTCAACTAAAAGTAGTTAATGATCAAAGAGGAAATCCTACCTATGCAGAGGATTTAGTCCATCATATACTAGCTATAGCAATGACAGAAGAGTACGGGATATATCATTGCACCGGAAGTGGAGAGTGTAGTTGGTACGACTTTGCAAAAGCTATTGTAAAATATTTAAATATAAATTGCACAGTAGACCCTATAACCTCAGAAAACTTAGACAGAGCAGCCAAAAGACCAGCTTATTCCTCCCTTGATAATATGATGTTAAGAAACACCATAGGAGACAATATGAGAGACTGGGAAGAGGCCTTGCAAATGTTCATATCAAAGATATAACCATATAAAAGACGAATAAATATATAAAAAATAGGAGCTACGCAATCGGTAGCTCCTATTTTTTATTGCTAAATAATTTAAATTAAAGCTTGTATTATTTGGACAAATATATTAAGATTGATATAGCGTTCAATAAATGAACAAATATACAACAAATAGTTCTGTAAAATAATGGGGGCACCTCAGAGGTGCCCCCAATTACTTACAATTATTAATAAGGGTGGGGAATTAAATGGATGAAGAATATTTAAGATTACTTTCTATAATAAATAATGATAAAAGTTTAAGTCAAAGAGGTCTTTCAAGTAAGGCGGATATTTCTATAGGTAAGATTAATAATATGATCAAAAATCTTATGGAAAAGGAATATGTATATGTTGAAAAGTCAGGCAAAAAGCTGTCTTACATATTAAGTGATGAGGGTATAAGCTTACTTGAAGCGAGTTTTAAAGATAATCATTTAAAAAAGATAATATTACATGAAGGGGGAAAAAAAGTGATTAAACAAGCAGTTATTTTAGCAGCGGGGGAAAGAGAAGAATTTAATATGCCAATTGGAATGTTACCACTATCAGATGAAACTATAATTGAAAGGCTTCTTAATATACTAGAGAGGAATGGAATTAAAGATACAATTATTGTGGCTGGATACAAATCTGAATATTACGAAGAACTAGCAAAAAGGAGAGGCATTAAAGTTGTAAACAATCCTAAATATAAGTGGACAGGCACCATGTCATCTTTAGCTTGTGCAAAGGACTTTATAAAGGATGATTTTCTTTTAATTGAAAGTGATTTAATATTTGAAGATAGAGTAATAGAAGAAGTGGTAAATGCAAAAAAGAGGGACTTAGTAGTAATAACTAATGAAAGTGGATCTGGAGATGAAGCTTTTGTAGAAATAAGAAGGGGCCACCTATTTAAAATGTCTAAAGACAAGCATCAGTTAAATAAAATAGATGGAGAAATGATAGGTGTAAGCAAGCTTTCTTTAGATGTGTTTAATAAGATGATGGAAGAGTTTAAGTACAATACAAATCCATATTTAAATTATGAATACTCACTTTTAGATGTTTCTAGAAATTATGATATAGGTTATTTAAAAATAGATGACATTATATGGGGTGAAGTTGATAACAAAGAGCATTATGAAAAGATGACAAAGAGAATATATCCTAGAATTAAAAGAAGAGAAGACAAAGCCACAGAAGCTAATATAAAAGCTAGCATAGTGAAAGCTTTAAACATAGATGAAAATGAAATTAGCAACATAATACCTTCAGGTGGCATGACCAATAAAAACTATAAGGTAGATATAAAAGATGAAACCTACGTTTTAAGAATAGCTGGTGCAGGCACTGAGGATATGATAAATAGAATAGAAGAAAAGAGAAATTCTATATTAGCATCTAGCCTAAACATAGACACAGAAATTCTTTGCCTAGACGAAGTTTCAGGACTTAAGATAGCTAAATTTATAAGAAATGCAGAAACTCTTACAGGAGAAAGTTCAAAAAAAGAAGAAAATATGAAGCTTACAACAGCCATATTGAAAAAGCTTCACACATCAGGACTAAAATTTGAAAATACCTTTGATGTATTCGAAAAAATAGAACTTTACGAAAAGTTATTAGAAAAGGCACAGGGTAAAAACTTTGAAGACTACTATGAAGTAAAAGAAAAGGTTATGAAACTTCAAACTATGTTAGAAGACTTAGATGTAGAGCTTTTAGCATCTCATAATGATACAGTACCAGAAAACTTTGTAAAAAATGAAGAAAGAATATATCTTATTGACTGGGAATATAGCGGAATGAATGACCCAATGTGGGATCTTGCTGCTCACTCTTTAGAATGTAACTTTTCTAAAAAAGATGAAGAGTTATTTTTAAATATATACTTTGATGGTGAGCCAGAGGAAAAGTTCAAAAAAAGAGTGCTTATATATCAAATATGCCAAGACTTCCTATGGGCTACTTGGACTAATATTAAAGAAGCTAAAGGTGACGATTTTGGAAGCTATGGTATAGACAGATACAATAGAGCAAAGAAAAACTTAGAACTTATTTAAATATTTAAGAGATAAAGAGGGGGAGAATCCTATTGGATATTAATAAAAGGTCTTCTAAAAAAGGAACGGGCTACGGTTTAATTTCTGGTATAACCTGGGGAGTAGATACAGTTTTAATAGGGGTTATACTATCTATGTCAAACTTTATATCTACAGACAAAACAATACTTTTAGCTCCTTTCATAAGTACATTTTTACATGATTTATTTTCAGCTGTATGGATCACATTGTACCATGTTTTCAAGGGGGAATTTAGAAATGTACTTAAAGCATTAAATACTAGAAGCGGTAAGTTCATAATGCTAGGAGCACTGCTTGGAGGACCCTTAGGTATGACCTGTTATATGCTAAGTGTAAAGTATATAGGACCTTCCTATGCAGCATCTATAACCTCCATATATCCAGCCATTGGAGCCTTCTTTGCCTTTGTATTTTTAAAAGAAGAGCTAGGAAAAAGGGAATGGATTGGTATAATCTTAAGTATCACAGGAGTAATAGTCCTAGGATATCAGCCCTCAGAGTTTAATACTGGAGGTGGGTTTTTAATAGGAATATTATTTGCCATGGGAACCGTTCTTGGATGGGGACTTGAAAGTGTTATCTGCGCCTATGGAATGAAAGAAGATGTAACGGCAGAAGAGGCTTTAAATATAAGGCAGCTTACATCAGCTATATTTTATGGGATTATAATACTTCCAATAGTAGGCGGCGCCGTAATGGCCTTTGATATTATGTTAAGCCCAGTAGCTATATGGCTTATAATAACAGCCTTAGTTGGGACTACATCTTATATGTTTTATTACAAAGCAATAAGTACCATAGGTGCAGCAAAAAGTACCTCGCTAAATATCACTTACGCTATATGGGCAATAATAATACAAGTTATATTCTTTAAATCACCAGTGAATGCACAACTTATATTAGGCTGTCTAATAACATTCACAGGAACAGTACTAGTTTCAGGAATAAGCAAATCAAAAGAATAATATGGGTAACTTTAAGAGGGTAGGCATATATTATGTATGTTTACCTTTTTTGTTTTCTTTTACCAAAGTTAAGATGCGAACACACTGTCGAAATATAAGAGAAAAAGTCTATGGAAATATATTGCAAATAAACTTCAATACTTATATACTATATTTACAGAAAGAACTTAAGTTCAAAAACATCTTAGTAACCAAATCTTTTAATTCCACAAAAACCAAAGTAAAAAATCTAAAATATGAGGAGGAAAAGTAAATGGAAAAGGAAATGGAAGAAATAATTAAAAGAGCTAAAGACGGAGATGAAGAGGCTAAAACATCTTTATTAGAGAAGTATACACCCCTAGTGTATAGCTTATCTAGAAACATCTATATTAAAGGTTACGATGCTGAGGACCTAGTTCAAGAAGGATTTAACTCCATACTTAAAGCTATCACAAAATATGATCCAGAAAAAGGCGTAGAATTCGGATATTATTTAAAACAATCTATTAAGTTTAATTATTATTACATTATAAGGCAAAAGTCAAGGGCCAATTTTGAGACAAGCCTAAATAAAAAATCAAAAGAAGGCGTGGAGTATATAAATACTATAGAAGATGAGTTTAACTTAGAAGATAATATAATAGGAAAAGAAGAGATGGAAAACCTTTTTCAGGCTTTAGAGATATTAAAGAAAGAAGAAAGAGAACTTATAGACATGGTATTTTCAAAAGGTTACGGTGGAATAAAAAGTTATGCAAAGCTTAAAGGACTTAATTATTCACTAGTTTCTAAAAGAAAAGATAGGATAATAGAAAAACTAAGACAAGAAATGCTAAAATGCATAGACTAATAAACTAACCTAAATCACAATATATAAAAAAGGCAGCATTTATATTAAAAATATATAGTGGAAAGAAATTATGTAAACTAATTAAATTATATAAATAGGCAAGAAAAATTAAAAACCTTGTGGAACCTCATAGGCCACAAGGTTTTTAATTTTAAACAGTAGTAATGTTGTCTAATAAAAGCCATTAATTAAGAAACCATCCACTTCTATAATAGGTTATATTTGAAATATACTTAAATAGAATATATAATAAAGAAAGGTTATAAAAGAAAGGGGTGGAATGAACTGAAAAAAGTTTTAGGATATCATGTGGACGCTAGAATATTATTTTTTGGACTTATAAAAAAATTTAAGGAAGATGAGATAGTAGCCCTATCATCTCAACTTGCATATAGTCTTGTTTTATCATTCTTTCCTTTCCTTATATTTTTACTTACTATGATTGGATTTTTGTCCTTAGACAGTGTTCAAGTATTAAAGGCTCTAGAAGCATTTTTACCTGTAAGCGTTTATGATTTAGTTTCAAGCATAGTGCTAGACATTGTAGAATCACAAAATGGTAGCCTACTATCTTTAAGTTTGATCTTAAGTATTTGGAGTGCCTCAGCAGGATTTAGCGCTGTAATAAAAGGTCTAAACAAAGCCTACGACGAAAATGAAACAAGAGGGTTCATTAAAGTGAAATTAATATCCATATTATTTACCATAACCATTGTAGCAATAATTATAATTAATCTTATTCTTTTAGTATTTGGTGGTGTAATAAGAGGCTTTTTATTAAAATATGATTACTTTAGTCCAAGTTTTATAACTTGGGTCTGGGGAGTGCTTAAGTATATAATAATAATATTTACAACTAACTTTCTATTTGCTGTTCTTTATAGATATACTCCAGCTAGAAGGCTTACATGGAAAGAGGTAATTCCAGGAGCTATATTTACAACTATAAGCTGGATTGGAGTATCATTAGGATTTTCCTACTATGTTAATAATTTCAATAATTTTTCCAGATTTTATGGAAGTATAGGGGCAGTTATAGTTCTAATGACCTGGGTATTTTTAAGTTCTATCATAATCCTTCTTGGAGGAGAGATAAATGCCTTAATTGCATTAATGGAAGAGAAAAGTAAAATCAATTAGCAATTAAGAATTAACAATTAACAACTAGCACTTAAAATGGATCGGAATTATTTCCGATCTTTTTTTGTGGTGAGCTTACCTTTTGAAGAGAAGAGCTTCTATTTTTATTTAATGAATAATCGAAAAACTAACCAGTGTGGTAGATATAAATTTCCACTTAAGTTTGCTGAATCTGAGCTTAGCCTGAGTAATGAGAAGATAAAAGATTTGATTAAAAGGTTCGAGGATTATGGAAAGGTTATTTATGATGAAAAGACAGAAGAGATGATTATAGTGGACTTTCATAGATACCAGTAGTAGTTAGATAAAAACAACTCAAGGAAGTACCTTATAGGTTTTATAATAAGGAAATAGGACAGGCTAATTTACTTTATGGTAAAATGTTATTAAATTATAAATAGCGAGGTGCGAAATGTATTGGTTAAAACAAAGCATAAAATTATTTTTCTATGCTGAAAAAAAAGAAATTTGCTCCTTTTTTTTCGGGGTACTAGTTTTATTAGTGGGGTTTCGTTTAAATGCTCCTAAGTTAGAAGCTGAATATACAATAATTATTTTAACTATTGTAACTATGGCCTGCAGATACAATTTTGTTGCAGATTATATAGCTAAATCTGATATGGACAATTTATGTAAAAAGGGTAAAGTAGTTTCGTATATTGTAAGTAAAAATGTATTTTCAATTACGTTAACATTTTCTATAGTATTTATTAGTTCAGTTATTTATTTTTTCATTAGAAAAACAAATTTAGCGGTTGATTATTATATAACATTATTAAATTTAGGTGTATGTACAGTAGCATTAAATAATTTAATATTAATTTTTCATAATAAACCATCAGAATTAAGATCAAATGACTATAAGATGGTTAAAAATGTAGAGTTAGGATTTAAAGATTTACTAGAATCATTACCATCTTTAATAATTGTTTTTTTAATTTATTATTTTAATAAATATTGCTACAATGTTTATATTTATCAAGGTATAGTTATTTGGATACTTTCAATAATTATGTTAGATATAAAGTTAAAATCTTTAATCAATATATAGCTCTTCCGGGCCCCTAAATGATTAAAGAGTGAAAGTATTTCATTAGAGTGAATTTTAATGAAATGCCTTTTTATTATGCCACGTGAGAGTGATTTTATGAAAATAAATATAGGTTGCAACAATAAAAGCTTCCAAAACAGGCTATAGAAAATGTAAACATACGTACTGCGTAAATTAAAATGTATCTATAGTAATATTGTGTATGGAAATACTTTAAAGCGATGAATGTTAATAATAAAAAACACCCAAAATATTTGAAATTACAATGTCGATTTAGCAAGTGATTCCAGCAAAGCATCTCCTCACAAGGAACCCAGGGTAGAATAAAATGGAAAACTGGCTTAAACAGAAATATTAGCAATCGCAAAGAAGAACTTATCCAGGGGCGTAGCAGCCGTCATCTCCCACATTGAAGAGGATGGGTGTGTTACGGATGGTAGCCATCGGATAAATGAAAAGCCTTGAATTACAAGGCTTTTAAGAGAAAACATGATTGAATGGTGAGGGCGAAGTGAGAATGGTATTTGGACAAGACAAGCTATGAGGCTTTAGTGTGATTATAATAAGCGAAGTAAGTGTGTAGTATACCAAAACACTTAATGTTATAATACAATAAATACAATGAAAAGCTAATTTGAAAAGAGGGTATTATAATGGAAAGTATTAATCAATTTGTTCTCTATACAGCTGAAGATGGTGATGTAAAATTAAAATTATATTTAGAAGATGATACACTGTGGCTATCTCAAAAGTTGATAGGAGAATTATTTGAAGTTGAAGCACATACTATAAATTATCACATAAAAGAAATTTATAAAAGCGAAGAGCTTGATGAAATACCAACTACTCGAAATTTTCGAGTAGTTCAAAAAGAAGGAAACAGAGACGTTGCAAGAGATATTGTTTTTTATAATTTAGATATGATTATAGCAGTTGGATATAGAGTTAATTCAAGGAGAGCAACTCAGTTTAGAATATGGGCAACAAAGGTTTTGAAGGAATATATCGTCAAAGGGTTTGCTTTAGATGATGAAAGATTAAAGCAAAGTGAGAGAGTATTTGGAAATGACTATTTCAAGGAACTTCTGGAAAGAATTCGTTCTATACGTGCAAGTGAGAGAAGGATATATCAACAAATTACTGATATATTTGCTGAATGTAGTATTGATTATGACCCTAAATCTGAAGTTACAAAAGCGTTTTATGCTACAGTCCAAAATAAATTCCATTATGCAATAACTGGTAAAACGGCTGCTGAAATTATTTATTATAAAGCAAATAAAAATGAGCCTCATATGGGGTTATCAACATGGAAAAATAGTCCGCAAGGAAGAATTCTAGTTTCTGATGTGAAAATAGCGAAAAATTATTTGACGGAGAAAGAAATAAAAAAATTGGAAAGAGCAATATCGGCTTTCTTTGATTATATTGAAAATGTTATTGATAATAGGGAAACATTCACAATGGAGCAATTTGCAAATAGTGTGGCTAAATTTCTAGAATTCAATGAATATAAAATACTTGCATATAATGGTACAATTTCAAAAGCACAAGCAGATAAAAAAGCAGTAGAAGAATATAACGAATACAATAAAATGCAACCAATACAATCTGATTTTGATAAGTATGTTAAAAAATATTTGGGTACAGTTAATAATGAAAAATAATGAAAGAGTATATCCAATATTTTGTACTAACATCAACTGCTCGAAAAATTCGAGTAGTTTAAAAACAAAAGGTTGTATAAGGAACCCAAGGTAGAATAAAATGGAAAACTGCGCTTAAGCAGAAATATTAGCAATCGCAAATAGCAAAAGGGTAACTTCGTCTCCATCTAACACCTCAAGGTCCAGAAAATTACCAGAGATAAGCATTTCATTAGAGTAAAATTTAATGAAATGCTTTTTTAATGAATTTTCAGATTAAAAATGAGAGCAAATAGTTAAATATCTTTATAATTGTAGCAAGTGAGTCCAGCAAAGCATGTCCTCACAAGGAACCCAGGGTAGAATAAAATGGAAAACTGCGGTGGGGAGGGCAATACTTATATTAAGATGGATCCGAGTAATAGTAGTACTTATCCTAAGACATTAACACTAAAGATTTTAAATTTCACATAAATAGGTATATAATATATAATGAAAATTAAATTAGTTAAATACACGAAGTTATATTAATTAGATACGAATAAATATATTAATAAGGGGTGTACTCCAATGACAAAAGAACAATTTTCAATTTTATATACACTATTTAAAAATCATATAAAATCCGAGGAAGAACTATCAAGACTTTGTGATTTATCTTTAGAAAATATAGATAAAGATTTAAAGATTTTAGAGGATAAGATGTTTGTTCAGGATTATTCACTAACAAAGATTGGTATCATAGAGCTTGATAAGCATAAGGTAGATAATGCTGTGATAATGGCTGCGGGACTTTCTTCAAGGTTTGCGCCTTTGTCTTATGAGTATCCTAAGGGGTTATTAGAGGTTAAGGAAGAAAGGCTTATTGAAAGGCAAATAAAGCAACTAAGAGAAGCTGGAATTGATGAAATAATTGTAGTTGTAGGATATATGAAAGAGAAGTTTTTCTATTTAGAGGATAAATATAATGTGAAGATTTTAATAAATAATGATTATTATAAACGTAACAATAATTCTACTTTGTATGTAGCTCAAAAGTATTTAAAGAATTCCTACATATGTTCTAGTGATAATTATTTTGCGGAAAATGTTTTTGAGTCTCATGTTTATGATTCTTATTATGCTGCAATGTTTAGTAAAGAATATACAGATGAATATTGTATAAAAAATGATTCAAAGGGAAGAATAACAAATGTTACTGTGGCTGGTGAAAATCAGTGGTTCATGATTGGCCATGTTTATTTTTCTAAAGAGTTTTCTAAAAGGTTCTTAGATATTCTTTTAGCAGAATATAATGAACCGGGCCTCGATAAAATGCTTTGGGAAGATATTTATATTAAACATATAGATAAACTAGATATGTACATAAGAAAGTATGAAGAGGGCACAATATTTGAATTTGATACCTTAGAGGATTTAAGAAAGTTTGATTCAAAATATATAAATAACACAGAGTCAAAAATATTAAAAAACATCTGCAAAGTACTTAAATGTAGTGAAGCTGACATTAAAAACATTGCACCTATTAACAAGGGACTCACAAACACCTCTTTTCTTTTTGAATGTAAGGGTAAAAGATATGTTTATAGACATCCAGGCGCTGGCACAGAGGAGATTATTAATAGAGCAAGTGAAGCAAAGTCACAAAACTTAGCAAAAGAATTAGGCATTGATAACACCTTGATTTACATAAGCGAGGATGAAGGTTGGAAGATCTCTCACTACATGGATAACTCCATAGATTTTGATTATCATAATATGGAGGATGTAAAGAAGGGCTTAGCTTTAGTTAGAAAGATACATGATGCGAATGTTGTATCAAAATGGGATTTTAATATATATGAAGAGGCAGAAAAGCTTATTATGTTAACAGGTAAGAATAATTCTTCAACTTTCGAGGACTTTGAAGAGCTAAGGACTTCCATTACTAAACTATACGATCTTGTTGAAAGTGATGGTATTCAAAAAAGGATATGTCATAATGATTGTTATGCTCCAAACTTCCTTACAGATGGAAAGACTATGTATTTAATTGATTGGGAGTATTCCGGAAACTCTGATCCAGCTAGCGATTTAGGTACCTTCATCTGTTGCTCCGATTACACCAAAGAAGAAGCTATGGAAGTACTAAAGATCTATTTTGGAAGAGATTTAACAGATATAGAAATGAGACATTATCTAGCCTACGTTGCAATCTCAGGATATTACTGGTTTGTATGGGCACTTTATAAAGAGAGTGTTGGAGAAATAGTTGGAGAGTACTTATACATATGGTATAAGTATACCAAGACCTATAGCAAGATAGCATTGGAACTTTATAAAGCTTTATAAATAGAGGATTTTATAAAAAAAATAAATTTTAAGTATTAACTACCAAATTTAGAGATAGATTTGGTAGTTTTTTTGCAGATGAATATTTTGATTAATATTGAAATATATTGTAAAATGATGGTGGGGAATAAATAGATAGTGTTAACACTATCTATAAATTTAAGGGAGAATAATTATGAAAAAACTTAAAAAGATAACCTCCATTGCACTAATTTTGATATTAGCCATTGGAGTATATGGGTGTGGTAGTAAATCACCATCTAATACTATGAAAAGTTATTTAGAAGAAATTAAAACAGGTAAAAGTGGTGATCTTAATAAGTTATTTGATGAAAGAAAAGAAACAGAAGAAAAAAAAGAAGGAGATATATCAGAAGAAAACAGTCAAAAATTAGTGGATGCTATGAAAAAAATATCTTATACTATAAATTCTGAAAAAATAGATGGTGATGCTGCTACCGTAAATGTAAAAGTTAATGGCCCGGATATAGCTGCGGCAATGTTAGATTATATCCAACAAGTATTTTCAAATGGATTAACACAAGCTTTTTCTACTAATAAATTAACAGAAGAACAATCAAAGAATATGGATGATGATATATTATCTAAGTGTATTGATAATATTAAATATACTGATAGAACAGAAGATGTTTCATTAATTAAAAAAGATGGTCAATGGGAAGTAGTTACTAATGATGCATTAATGACTTTATTAATTAATATAAAAAGTTCTTCTTTAAATTCAAATATTGCCACTGATGAAAAATTCAAAGCTGAAGTTAAAGAGATAACATTAAATGAACCATTTAATGTTCAAACTGACAATGGTAACTATATTCTTACTATAGAAGGGGCTAGAGTCACAGAAAAAAGAAATGAATTTTCAGATATAGAAGCTAAAATGGTGGTTATATTAGATTATACCTATTCAAATATTAGCTTTGGTGAAAGTTTGGGACAAGACTTATATATTGATGAATATGCATTTCAAGTATTAGATGATGAGGGAAATGTTCTTGGTTATTATCCAGTATATGACGATAACAGAACACCAAAAGAAGTTCCTGTAGGGGGGAAATGTAAATCAAGTGTTACATTTGGAGTGCCTACAGAAAGCGTAAACTTAAACGTAACATTTATTAGAGGATCAGAAAAGGTCGGTAAAATAGTAGTTCCAATAAAATAATATACCCTATATTCAAATAAGTTACAATTAGAATCTGTATAAGGTCAAGATGCTATTATTGTCTTTACCATAAAGTAGAGGTACAATATATTAATAAAGGAATAAGGTATACATAATTTTGAGACTTACTTTAACTAATATGGAGGGTACTATGAGTAATACGGAAAATGTGGAAAAGCCAAATGATTCAACTAAGTTGGAATATGTTTGTTATTGCAACAAAGTAACTGAACAAGATATAGATAAGGCAATAATAGAAAAAGGAGCAACTTCCGTTAAAGAGGTAATTAAGATTACAGGGGCTATGGTAAATGGCAATTGTAAGGTTAATAATCCAAAGGGCACATGATGTTATTCTGATATAGTTGAAGTTTTCAACAAATATAAGAAGTAAAATAAATAAGGTAACAAAAATATTATTATATATATGATTTAACAGTTAAAGAGAGGAAGATGATGATGAAAGTACGTAAAGCAATAATACCTGCAGCAGGACTTGGTACTAGATTCTTACCTGCTACAAAGGCTCAACCAAAGGAAATGCTACCTATAGTAGATAAGCCAACACTTCAATACATAATAGAAGAGGCTGTAGACTCAGGTATAGAAGAAATTTTAATTATCACAGGAAGAAATAAAACCTCAATAGAAAATCATTTCGATAAATCCGTAGAACTAGAGCTTGAACTTGAGAAAAAGGGAAAGACTGATTTATTAGAAGAGGTAAGAAAAATTTCTGATATGGTAAATATTCACTACATTAGACAAAAGGAACCTAAGGGTTTAGGTCATGCTATATATTGTGCAAAAAGCTTTATAGGAAATGAACCTTTTGCAGTTCTTCTTGGAGATGACATAGTTTATAATGAAGAAAAGCCTTGTTTAAAGCAGATGATCGAGGTTTATGATAAGTATGAAACAAGTATACTAGGAGTTCAAGAAGTAGATAAAAAAGATGTAAATAAATATGGAATAGTAGATGGAAGTATTATAGAAGATAGAGTATATAATGTAAAGGATTTAGTAGAAAAGCCTTCGGTAGATTGTGCACCGTCAAATGTAGCTATATTAGGTAGATACATAATAAATCCATCAATATTTGAAATACTAGAACATACAAAGGCTGGAAAAGGGGGAGAAATTCAGCTTACAGATGCCTTAAAAGAGCTTGCCAAGAAGGAAAATATGTATGGTTATAATTTCATAGGCAGAAGATATGATGTAGGAGACAAACAAGGCTTCTTAGAAGCAACTGTTGAGTACGCGCTTAGAAGAGATGACCTAAAGGATGATTTCCTTAAATATTTAACTAATATTATTAAAAAATAGATGGAAAAAATTCAACTTATATCATCTAAAAATAGATGAAAAAATTCAACTGATATCATTTAAAAATAGATGAAAAAATTTAGTTGGACGATGTGGGCAAATAGAAGTATAATGGAAATAAAAGCTGAGTAGGGTAAGTATTTTGCCCTACTTAATTTATTATTTTATATAGATATATTATTGTAGATATATGTATATATGAAGGTTAATGGAGGAATTATGGGAAAGAATAAGGTAGTTAAATCTGCTAGTATAGTAATAATAATAACGATTTTAAGTAAGATTGTGGGATTTTTAAGGGATACGTTAATAGCTAAGGCCTTTGGTACTACTTTTCAAACGGATGCCTATAACATGGCAATTACTATACCAAACATGCTTTTTGGTATATTCGGACTTGCTATAACTACCACTTTTATACCTATATTAATTGAAACCTATAGGGATAAGGGAAAGCGGGATATGTTTGACTTTGCTAATAATGTAATGAATATACTCTTTTGTGTTTCCATTGTGTTATGTGCCCTAGGATGGGTTTTTGCACCTGCATTGGTGCGAGTAATAGCTCCAAAATTTGTTGGAAAGACTTACGATTTAACCGTAGCTCTTACTAGAATTAGTGTTATTAATATATTATTTATGTCTATGAATAGTGGATATGTGGCTATACTTCAGACATTAGAAGACTTTACAGCACCAGCACTAGTTGGCTTTATGATGAATTTACCTATAATAGGATACATATTAATGGGTAATGTTTCCATTGAAGGTCTTATGGTAGTCACTGTAATAGGTGGCGCTATGCAAGTTCTAGTTCAACTTCCGTGGCTAATTAAACATAAATATAAATATAAGTTTTTTATTAATTTTAAAGATAAAAGAATAAAGAAGATGTTAACACTTATATTACCTATACTTATAGGAGCTAGTGTGAATCAAATTAATGCTTTGGTAGATAAAACTATAGGCTCTGGTCTTCCAGAGGGTAGCATATCAGCTATGAATTTTGCAGGTAAGGTGAATAACCTTGTGTATTCTATATTTGGAGCTGCTATAGTTACTGTTATGTATCCTACATTTGCAAGTGAAGCTAATGAAGGAAATATGAAAAAGTTTAAGATGTACATAAGTAAGTCTATAAATAATATAAATTTAATAATGATACCAGCAACAGTTGGGATTATAGTATTAAGTACTCCTGTGGTTAAGTTTGTATTTGAAAGAGGGGAATTTAACCAAAGTTCAGTGGAGATGACATCTATTGCTCTTACATTTTATTCTTTAGGGGTTATATTTTACGGCATGAGGGATATATTAAACAGAGCATTTTATTCCCTTCAAGATACTAGAACGCCTATGATTAATGGTGTTATAGGTGTGGTTATTAATATAGTGCTAAATTTAATTTTAGTACAGTTTATGGGTATAGGTGGACTAGCCCTTTCTACTTCTATATCAGCCTTTGTTTGTGCTATGCTTTTAATGTATAGCTTAAGAAAGAAATTAGGTAACTTTAATGGGAGGATAATACTTTCAAGTTCTATTAAGATAATTATTTCTTCGCTTGTTATGGGGCTAGTGGCTAAATTTTCTTATGGATTCTTCATCTTAAGAATTGGAGAGATATCTTCACTATTTGCTACTATACTAATTAGTGCTACAATATATGTTATAATGATTACTCTTTTACGAGTTAAAGAATTCTTTGATGCGCTAAAGTTAATTAAAAGAAAACTAGATGGAAGACAGAAAAATGCAGTTTAAAATGTTGAATTTTGCGTAAAAGTTATTTTTAAATAAAAGTAGGGTGGTGTTTATATGTCTATACTAATTACTGGAGGGGCAGGATATATTGGAAGTCACACTTCTGTGGAGCTATTAAATGCAGGGTATGACATTGTAATAGTAGATAATTTTTCTAATAGTAAGCCTGAGGTTTTAAATCGTATAGAGGAATTAACAGGAAAAGGGTTTAAATTTTATGAGGTGGATGTTTTAGATAAGG
Organism: Clostridium algidicarnis; assembly: GCF_000703125.1. Lineage (NCBI taxonomy): Bacteria > Bacillati > Bacillota > Clostridia > Eubacteriales > Clostridiaceae > Clostridium > Clostridium algidicarnis. The sequence goes on from NZ_JNLN01000001.1 coordinate 1,481,768, forward strand.
ATGCTCTAAGTCAGGTATTTTCTGAAAATAATGTTGAGGCTGTTATACATTTTGCGGGGCTTAAGTCTGTAGGGGAATCTGTAGCAATGCCTATAAATTATTATTATAACAATATTACAGGAAACTTGATTCTTGCTGAAGTTATGGCAAAACACAATGTAAAGAAAATAGTATTTAGTTCATCAGCAACGGTTTATGGAATGAATAATATTTCACCTTTAACAGAGGATTTACCGCTTAGCACAACTAATCCTTATGGAAGTACTAAGCTTATGGGTGAGCAAATATTTCAAGATATATATGTGTCTGACAATGAATGGAGTATTGCCCTTCTTAGATATTTCAATCCTATAGGTGCACATGAAAGTGGTAGAATTGGAGAGGATCCAAAAGGGATACCTAATAATATAATGCCATATATTACTCAAGTAGCTGTAGGTAAGAGGGAAAAGTTAAACATCTTTGGTGATGACTATGATACTCATGATGGCACAGGGGTAAGGGATTATATCCATGTAGTTGACCTTGCAAAAGGGCATTTAAAGGCAGTAGAGAAGATTATGGGGACTAAGGGTGTAAAGATCTATAACCTTGGTACAGGCATAGGATATAGTGTTTTAGACCTGGTTAAAAACTTTGAAGAAGCAACAGGGGTTAAAGTACCTTATGTTATAACAAAGAGAAGACCAGGGGATATAGCTGCATGCTTCTCAGATCCTACAAAAGCTCTTAAAGAGCTAAACTGGAAAACAGAAAAGACACTTAAAGATATGTGCAAAGACTCCTGGACATGGCAATCAAATAACCCAAAAGGTTATTGAATCCAGATCAATATATGGAAGAAAATGTATCCACCTCTGAGGTCCTCCCTTTTAATGGGAGCACCTCAGAGGTGGATACATTAATTGTAAAATACATAAAATTTAAGGATAAGGTGTGAAAGTTATGGGGAAGTCTAAAGGAAAATCTCAAAAGGGTAAGATAATATTAGGTATATTTGCTATACTTTTTATTGTTATTTTTGTTCTTTATAAAAGTACTAATAAGATGAAGTATAAGGATATTAAATTGCCAGATAGTGAGCTTGGAATAAATGAAGAAATGATTACTAAAGAAAAGGACAAAAATATAACTAATATACTTTTACTTGGTGTAGATGATGAAGAAGATGCATCTGATTCAATGATGGTTCTTTCTATGGACAAGAGCAAAGGAAGTTTAAAGGTAACATCTATTATGAGGGATAGCTACATATTTTTTGGTGATGATAAGGTAAATAAGATAAATTATGCTTATCATTATGGTGGTCCAGAACTTTCTATAAAGACCGTAAATGAAAATTATGATTTAGATATAAGAGATTATGTAAAGGTTGACTTTGATGGACTTGATAATATTATCGATGGTTTAGGTGGAATTGAAATGGATATAACATCTGAAGAAGTACCTCTTATAAAAGGTCTTAAAAAACATGGTAAGCAAACCCTCACAGGATCTCAAGCTGTTGATTATTCTAGGATCAGAAAAGTAGGCACTAATGATTATGGTAGAACAGATAGGCAAAGAAAAGTTATGCAAGAGATACTTGGAAAACTAAGTGGTATGTCAGTAACTCAGTATCCTAAGCTAATATCTAGTTTTAGTGAATATGTTGAAACTAGCATTAGCACCACAGAACTTTTAGGCATGGCTTCAAAGGCGTCAGGTTTTAAGAATAGTAGTATGGAAGAACTTAGAATTCCTATAGATGGAACGCATAAGGATGAATATATCGACGATATATTTTATCTTAAATGGGAAAGGGAAGAAAACGTTAAAGAAATTCATAACTTTATTTATGGTGAGTAGATAAATGTAGGAAGTTACTGGAAGCACCTCTGAGGTACACCCATTATATGGGAGCACCTCTGGGGTGCTTCCTTTATTTGGTTTAAAATTGCATTATTTTTCTTTAATCTGTCAATAATTATGGATAAGAACAGTTAAGAAAAATGAAGAGGTGATGAAATGCCAGAACCAAAAAGAGTGTGGGTTCCTGATAGTAGTTATCATATAACCACTAGAGGGAATCGTAAAAGTGATATTTTTAAAGATTCAGCTGATTATAGTATGTATTTATTATTAATAAAGGATTGTTTAAATTATTATGAGGAGTTTTCTTATGAGATTATCTGCTATTGCTTAATGACAAATCATGTTCATTTAATTGTAAAGACAAATGAAAAGGAAGCATCGACCTTTATGAGAAGGCTCAATTCCATGTATGCTAAGTATTTTAACAAAAAATATGATTATAGAGGACATTTATATCAAGACAGATATTTTTCTAATTTAATACAAACGAAGGTTAAGTTATTAGAGATAAGCAGGTATATACACTTAAATCCTGTTAGAGCTAATATGGTTAGGTGTCCGGAAGATTATAAATACTCGTCTTATTCTATGTACATAGGAAATAAAGAGGAAAGGTTAATAAATAGCGATGCTGTATTAAGTAATAATATTTTGTTGAATGATAGCAAATTTTTTGAGGAAGGCAAAGATAATGAAGTAATTGAAGATATTGAAGCCGCTAAAGGTATCGGAAGTGATAGAGATGATGGAAGTGATAGAGGTGGTGGAAGTGTTGTAGGTGGCAGAAACGTTAAGTATAGAATGGAATATAAAGCTTTTGTAGAAAAGGCTTTAAGCAGGTAGTAAATTCTTTTAAGAAGGTTATGGAATTAACTGTAAGCACCCCAGAGGTGCAGCCATTAAAAGGAAGTACCCCAGAGGTGCAACCATAATATGGAATAGTCTCTGGGGTATAAATTTAAATTTCATTTAATATTATTTGATTTTGCTTAATCTTGATTGATTTTATTTGATTGTCATTAAGTTGTGGTATACAAAGTCTGGAACATTCATTCCTGACAGTGGTGTTCCTTTTTTGTTGTATAGTCCGTGGTAGTCGGAACCACCAGTTATTATGAGATTGTTTTTTGATACTACGTCTTCAAGTTCATCCTTGATTTCTTGGGTTATTGAAGGATGATAAATTTCTATACCATCTATAAGATTACTATTTATGAGCTCGTAGTATAAATCTTCATTTTTATTTTTTATTTTGATTGGATGAGCTAAAACTGCTATACCTTTGTTTCTTTTTATAAGATTTATGGTGCTTTCAAAATCATTATATTTAAATTCATCTGGCACATAGCAGATCCCATCTGGTCCAAAATACCTTTTTAGGCTAGTCATTATGTCTTTAGCGTCTAAGTAGCCAAAGTTAGCTAAAGTTTTGAGTAGTTTTGCTCTATATAAGGGGCCACCTTGACTTTGCCTCAAATATTCATCTTCTGGTATATCTATTCCGTTTGCCCTAAGTATTTTTATTTGTTTTTTTGATCTTTCATCAAAATAATTTAAAAGATTTGATGAGTAATTATAAAGCTCTTTAGAATCTTTATCTATATGATATCCTAATACATGGAGTTTTACTCCCTTTTCAACAGCTGTAAATTCAGCGGCTGGTATACACGGAATATTATATTTTTCACTTAGCTGTTTTTCTAAATTTAGCCCAAGGGTAGTGTCATGGTCTGTAATTGCAATAGCATTTAAATTAAGCTCCTTGCCTTTTATAAATATATCTTCCATTGTTGAACTACCGTCTGAAAATGTAGAATGTAAGTGAAAATCAAAGTTCATAAATATCACTTCCTAATATTAAATTTTCATTATTTCACTTAAAGGATTATCCATTGAAGATTCTACTCCATCTGGCATGTCGTCCCATTTTGTGAAATAAGTTAATAAAAATCCTCCAACGTATGCTAGGAGTGTTCCTATAATATAGTGTATCACACTGCCAGCTGGAATTAAAAGCATAAGAGGAAGTCCTGAAAGGCCTATACCTGTAGATGCAACGTTCATCATAGCAACGTAAGCTCCACCAAAGGCAGAACCAAGACAAGCTGTTATAAAGGGTTTACCTAAAGGAAGAGTAACACCAAACATTAATGGTTCTCCAACTCCAAGAAGTCCTACAGGTAGGGCACTTGCTATAACAGTTTTAAGTTTCTTATTTTTAGTTTTTAGATATACTGCAACACAAGCACCAATTTGTCCAGCTCCTGCCATGGCAAGTATAGGTCTTAATAAATCAAGGCCTGAATCTTTTAATAAGCTTACTTCAACTGGGGTAAGTGCTCTATGAAGTCCTGTCATTACAAGGGGTAGGAAGGTAGCTGATAAAATAGCACCAGTTACGAATTTACCACGTTCGATTAATGTATTTACGATCCAAGTTAAGTTGTTAGATAAAAATTCTCCAAGTGGATGGAATATGTATAGACTTCCAACACCTATAATTAATAATACAAGTGTAGGGGTAACCATTAAATCTATAGCTGAAGGCATAACTTTTCTTAGCCTTTTCTCAAGTTTAGCACCTAAAGTACAGGCTATTAAAACAGCTATAACACCACCAGCTTCTGGAACTAGGGCTTTGTTATTTATAATTATTTTACTAAGACCTGGGGCACTTAAAATACCTGCTATAGCTCCACCTAAGGTTGGGCTTCCACCAAATTCTTTAGCAGTATTCATACCTATCATAATATTCATATAAGTAAATACTGACTTACCTATAAGATATAAGATATTAAAACTATTACCACCTATTAAACCAAGGTTTTGTAATACTTTGGCTACTCCATAAATAACACCGCAACCAACAAATCCAGGAATTAAAGGTATAAATATATTAGAAATCTTCCTTAAAAATAGTTTAAATGGTGTAGAGTTCTTTATTTTTAATTCTTCTTTTCTTAAGCTAGCTTCATCAACTTGTCCTACATCCATATTAGTTAAAGCTGAAAACACAGTGACTACTTTGTTAACATTACCAGGACCTAATATGATTTGTAACTGACCAGCTTGCTCTACAAGTCCAAGAACGCCTTCTATATTTTTAATAGCTTCTTTATTAACCAGTGAGTTATCGTTTACAGTTAGTCTTAATCTAGTCATACAATAAGCTATAGATGCGATGTTCTCTTTCCCGCCACAATATCGTAAGATGTTCGTCGAAATAATTTTAGCGTCAAATTTTACTTTGGCCATGAAAATCCCCCCTTATGTAATTAAGTTTTAATAAAATTCCGGTGGAGTGAAAATATATTTAACCCCACGAATATTATAAAACCTAAGGTACAAGTTGTCAACGAATATAATAACAATTAATTGGAAGCACCTCTGGGGTGCATCCATAAAAAGGATGCACCCCAGAGGTGCTTCCTTTATTTGGTTCTATAATGAGGCTTTTATAGATTTTTTATAGTTAGTCTTGCATACTCTTCTAGTTCTTGGGGGGTAATGTTTGATAGAGCATCGTGTAAGTATAGTTTAAAGCTTCTATTTCCATCTTCCACTTTTAATCTTTTTTCAGCTATTTCTCCTGAGATGCCCATTAATAGTATTCCAAGGACGGTACTTAAAAGATAGTCATCACTATGGCCACTAAAGGTTGTGATTAGTGCGCCGGTGCTAGAGCCTGTACCTACTACTTTTTGGAGACGTGGTGTACCGTTTTTAATTTTTACTAGGGTTTTGCCGTCGGTTATTATATCTTCTTTACCTGTCATGGCTACTATCATATTTCTTTCTTTTGCAAGTTTTATGCAGCATTCTTCACCATCTGATTCATCTTCAAAGGAGTCTATACCTTTAGCCTTGGCTTCATAGCCTAGAATAGTTTTGATTTCACCTAAATTCCCTTTTAATATGGAAATGTGGACCTCGTCTAATACTCTTTTGATAGCTTCACCTCTAAAGGGGCTTGCTGATATTGCGGCAGGATCTAGCATAACAGGAACATTAAACTTATTAGCGGACTTGCCTATGTTCACCATAATATCTAGGTACTGACGGGTTATTGTTCCAAAGTTAAACATTACAGCATTTACTCCAGCGTGAGGGATTAGGTTATGAGACTCTACAATATCATCTGTAAGCACAGGGGAACCACCGGCATAAACGCAGCAGTCTACAAGGTCTAACACTGTAACATAGTTTGTCATAAATGTAATTAGGGGTTTATCCTCTGTATATTTTTTATTTAATAAGCTTTTTAAACTCTCTATGAGTTCCAAAATATCACCTCAATTATAGCTGAGGTAATTTTATTTGCATTATTACCTCAGCTGATTATTTAAATATATCTATTTATTTGTTCTAGAATAATTTATCCAATCACTACTATCTCTAATACTCTCATCCCACTTTGGGAAGGCCACTATCACTAAATCATAGATTCAAGATGTCTGATTTTCTTTCAAAGTAGTAGTAAAGATCTAATCTAAAGCAAAGGACTTGCTTGATAATTTACTTTAGAGCTATTTAATAATTTTCATGTTAGCCTTGGCTTTTATTTTATCTTCATTGTCCACTATAGTAGATAATACATCTATTAAGTTAACTTTAAACTTATAGTGTCCTTCATCTTCCTTTGTAATTTCACTTGCAAGCTCACCAGCTACTCCCATAAGCATTATAGCTGTAGAAGCTGCTAATACGTAATCATTAGTAGCACCACAATAGGTAGCAACCATAGCACCTAGAATACAGCCAGTTCCTATAACCTTTGGAAGCCTGTCCGTACCATTTTCAATAACAACTATTCTTTCACCGTCCGTTATTATATCCTTTGGACCAGTCATTGCAACTACTAAGTTTCTTTTTCTTGCAAGGTTTATACAAAATTCTTCTGCACCCTCAGGGTTTTCATTAGAATCAACACCTTTTGAGTTTGTTTTAAGACCAAGGCAAGCTTTAATTTCACCAAGGTTTCCCTTTATTACAGAAACATTAAGTTCATCAAGCATTCTTTGAATAATTATAGTTCTAAAAGGTGTAATGCTAGTTGCTACAGGATCTATTACTATAGGAATTCCTCTTTCAGTAGCCCTTTTACCAGCTTCCATCATACCGTGAAACTGCTTTTCTGTTATAGTTCCTATGTTAAATATTAATGCATCTACATTACCGTATTCTACCACATCAGCAGCATCTATAGAATCATCTGTCATCACAGGGCTACCTCCAATGTAAGATGTTACACTAGTAGCATCATTCGCAGTAACATAGTTTACCGCAAAATCCACAAGGGGGTTTTTCTCCTTTGTAAGTCTAATTAGGTCTATTGATTTATCTATATAGTTCATATGAAAATCTCCTTTATTTAATGTATTGAAATTAAATACTTATAGCATAGAGGTATAACCATATCCATATAAAGTTATAAATACATAAGTATATAAATAAATTTCAAAGCATAATATCAAAATCGATGCAGATAATATTTCTCACATCACTATTGATAATGATAATAAATATCAATGACTTTGTCAATAAGGAGATGATACACTGGAATACTATCCATATTATGGGTGCACCTCTGAGGTGCATCCTTTTTATGGTAGCTATTTATTCATCTAAGTTAACGTAAAAATCTTCTGCATTTACTTCTTTTGTGAGTAGGCCTTTTTCTTGTAGCCACTTGATATTGTCTTCCCAAACCTTTTTATCTTGATGCAGGAAAGGGGAGGTGCCTGTCTCCATTATTGGGAGGAGTATGTCCATGCTTTCTTTTTCCACGGATTTAATAAGTGGAAAGTTGTCTGCTTCTTGATGGTCTAGTAGTATTTGTAGTGATTTGTCTGGATTTTCTTTCATGAATTTGAAGCCTTTTTTAGATGCTTTCATGAATTTTTTAAGAGTTTCTGGCTTTTCTTTTAATGTCTCATCGCTGGTTACGAATATTTCTTCGTAGTAGTTTGGTACTCCATAATCTGCAGGACTAAGGTAATTTATTTCATGTCCTTCGTGTCTTAAAACAGGCACTTCATGGTTTATAAGGCCTCCTGTTGTTGCATCTACATTTTTAGTTATCATAGAAGATAATAGTTCAAAACCTACATCAATTATTTTTACTGAGTCAGGATCTCCCCCGTCTTCTTTTACCATAGCCTTAACGTATTCTGTATTTAATGGGTTCCCGGAAAATCCCACAGTTTTGCCTGAAAGGTCTTTTGGCGAATTTATCCCTTTTTCTTTTAGTGAAATAATAACATTTAACGGAGTTTTAACTATGGATCCTATGGATTTGACCTTTACATTTTCATTAGATCTAGCAATTACTACATCTGGTTGATAATAAATTCCTATTGTTGCCTTTCCAGCTGCAGGTAGGGCTAGGGAATCTGTAGGATTTGATGGAAATTTAACGTTTACTTTTAAGCCTTCTTCTTCATAGTAGCCATTTTCTATAGCGGCGTAGATAAAGGCGTGGATAGCGTTTGGATACCAATCAAGAACTAAATCAACTTCCTCTAAGTTTTCATCAGCAGCTTTGGCAGGGTTTTTCTTAGATGAATCATCCACATTATTTGAATCTTTTACAGAACATGCAGTGAAAAATATACTGCATAAAAGTAATAGAGATATGTATTTTAGTTTTTTCATATTTCATTCCTCCAGTTTATAATTTTATTTTCTAGTATGTTAATTATTGCTACAAGAATCACTGCAGCTAGAGATAGAACTAATATAGGGGCGAAAACTCCTGCGCCATCTAGCTGTGTCATCATTCTTTTGCTGAAATATCCAAGGCCAGACTGTGCACCTAGCCATTCACTTATAGCAGCTCCTATAACACTTATTGGAACAGCTATTTTTAGTGAAGAAAAAAAGTAGGGTAGGGCATAGGGAAATTTTAGTTTTATAAATATATCTTTTTTGCTAGCACCATAGGTTACTAAAAGTTCTTCCATATCTGTTCTTGTAGAACGCAGGCCGTCGTAAACATTAACGGTTATAGGAAAAAAGGTAATTAGTGTTGTTACTATAACCTTACTCCAAATGCTATACCCAAACCAAAGCACAAAAATAGGGGCAAGGGCAGTAACCGGAATAGTTTGAGTTACTACCATTATTGGGTATATGGCCCTTTCAACTTTTTCGTTTAAGCTCATGGCTATGGCTAGGGATACACCAAGGATTATGGATATAAAAAGTCCTATCAAAGTTACAGATAATGTAGCTGGAAGATGGACTAAAAAAAGAACTTTTCTTAATTTAAAGGTTTTTTCTATTATTTTAGTAGGGGAGGGGAGTATGTACATTGCATTTATATATCTTGCAATTCCTTCCCAAATAAGTAGTAGGATAAAGCTCAATAGTATGGATGATTTATATTTTTTCATAATGAAATCCTCTGTTTTAATTCATTAATTAAGTCTTCTTTTATGGCTAATATTTTAGGGTCATTTAGCATGTGCCTGTTTCTAGGGTAAGGTAGTGGCACTTCTATTTCCTTTAATTTAGATATAGGTTTTTCAGACACAACAAAAACTTTATTCGACAAGAACAGTGCTTCTTCTACATCATGGGTTATGAATAATATGGTTTTGTGAAATGTTGTCCACTGATCTAAAAGCCATTCTTGTAAGGAAATTTTAGTTATAGCATCTAGGGCGCTAAAGGGCTCATCCAAAATTAAGATTTCTGATCCTGTAAGAAGTGTTCTTATAAATGACACCCTTTGCCTCATGCCACCAGATAAATCTCTTGGATATTTATTTTTGTAATTTTCAAGACCAAAGGTATTTAAATATTCCTCAGCCTTACCTTTATTCTGTTTGTTTATTTCTAAAGGCAAAGCAGCATTTTCTAAGATAGTCCTCCAAGGAAGTAAAGAGTCCTTTTGAGGCATGTAACCAATGTAACCATCCATAGTATTAATATTTTCTCCATTAATAAAAACACTGCCCTTTAGAGGTTTTTCTAATTTAGAGATTAATCTAAAGATAGTGCTTTTTCCACAGCCACTAGCACCAACAATGCTAACAAAATCACCACTATTTATCTTAAAACTTAAATCTTCAATAATAAGATCAGATTGGTTTTCGTACTTAAAGCTTACGTTACAAAAATCAAGCATATAAAACTACATCTCCTTACATTTATTACCTCCACCTCTTACCTCCACCTCTGAGGTGCAGCCAGTTTTTACCTGCACCTCAGAGGTGCATCCATTTATTGGGTTAGGATTCTTTGTTGTATGACATGTCCCAAAACATATATTCATACTTACTTGTGGTTATGAATATTTCAGTTAATTTATTTAGGTCTTTAGCGTTCATATCTTTTGAGAGGCTGTCCACTAAATCTATAATCCACTGAGTAGCTTCTTCGTATTCTTTTGAAATATAGCCTCTTACCCATTCACCGTAAAATTCATTTTCTGTGGCTCCAGGAATTTTGCTTAAGTGTTTACCTATTTCAAGATAACTCCACATACAAGATAAAAGAGAGGTGGAAAGCTCGGCTAAACTTCCTACGTGTGAAACTGATAGCATGTAATGAGTGTAGGAAAGATTAGTTAAGGACTGCTTTGTGTTTCTAATTTCTTCTTTTGTTATGCCAAGTCTTTTCATATAAGACCTGTGTATGCTCATCTCTCCATTTAATATATTATCTACCATGCTAGAGAATCCTTGCATTACCTCTTCAGTATCTGCCTTAACTACACCTAAAGCGTAAATCTTTGCATAATCTAAAAGGTAAAGATAATCTTGAATCATATAAAATTTGAATTTATCTAAATCTAAGGTTCCATCACCTATACCTTTTATAAAAGGGTGGCTATAATAGGATGTCCAAATTTCCTCAACGTTTTCATAAAGATTTTCTGTAAATCTCATTTTATCTCCTCCTAAGTGCATATTTTAGAAACAAAAAAGTGCCAACCTCTAAGAGATCGGCACTGATATTTCTAAATATTGCTAAGTAACAGCAAATACTTTAAGTAAATACAAAGCCTCTCCCTACGCTGGCATTAACCAGATCAGGTTAGAAAGGTCTAAGAATCAAGTTCTTAATCTCAGCCAGCAACACCGGCCCCCTTGGACTATTATAAATTATATTCTATTTTACAATGTAATAATACTATAGAGATTGTATATAGTCAAATTTTAATCAAGACGCATTACCATTTAATGGGTGCACCTCTGGGGTGCATCCACTTTTTGGATGCACCCCAGAGGTGCACCCATATTTTCACAATTAGATTACTCTTCTTATTCTACCAATTTTGTACCAAGGCACGTCTGCGATTCTAATAAAGTTTCTTGTGTTTGGTGACTCTATCCATTTTCCGTCGCCTATGTACATGCCTACATGATTAAGGTTGCTAAAGAATAGCATATCTCCGGGCTTTACGTTGGCTTTGGATACTTCTACTCCATTAGTTACTTGGTCCCAAGTGGTTCTACCTATACTTACACCTGCTTGTCTAAATCCCCATTGCATAAGTCCAGAACAGTCAAATGCTCTATAACCAGCATCTATGTATTTACCTGGTATATCGTATTTGCCTCTCCTAGCATCATCTGGAAATCTTAGTATTAGTGAATTTAGTGAAGCTGTTGTTAAAAATTCACCAGAGCCTCCCCACACATAAGGACTTCCAATTTGAGCTTTCATTGCGTTAAGGGCAATGTTATAGACATTTGCATGGCCAGCAGGATCTTTTACTTCAGTACTATTTACTTTTTTCACATAATCTTTATTTACATAACCAGTTTTACCGGCATATGTGACTTTGTACCATTCTCCTGCAGTACCTATAATATTACAAGTTTCTCCTGGTAATATATAAGCTAGAACTTGACTATCATCTGAGGTGCTTGGCTTACTTCTCAGTCTTAAATTAGTACTAACATTATAAATCATACCCATACCTAGGTTTTCTAACTTTTCACCAGGAATTGCTGGTGTTGTGGGTTTTGTAGGAGTAACATCTGGAACTTCACTTCCTAAAACCTTAGCATAGTCCTTATGAATATAACCAACCTTATTATCACATTCAATAAAGTACCAGTCGCCGGATTTACTATTTATATTAAACTTTTGTCCACCTATTAAGTAAGAAACTATAGCTGAACTAGTGTTAGGTTCTTGTCTCATTCTTAAATTACTGCTTACATTAATAACCTCACCCTTAGAAGAAGCTGTTTCACTAGGCTTTTCTACTGGTTTTTCAGAAGGCTTAGGTTCTACTGGCTTTGTAGGAGCATCAGCATTAAGTTCCTTTACATAATCCTTATGAACATACCCAGTTTTGCCATTAAACTCAATAAGATACCAATCGGAAGTCTTACCTTTAATATCAAATTTTTCTCCACTATTTAAATATCCAACAACAGAAGCTGAAGTACTAGCAGAAGATCTCATTCTTAAATTACTACTTACATTAATAACCTCACCCTTAGAAGAAGCTGTTTCACTAGGCTTTTCTACTGGTTTTTCAGAAGGCTTAGGTTCTACTGGCTTTGTAGGAGCATCAGCATTAAGTTCCTTTACATAATCCTTATGAACATACCCAGTTTTGCCATTAAACTCAATAAGATACCAATCGGAAGTCTTACCTTTAATATCAAATTTTTCTCCACTATTTAAATATCCAACAACAGAAGCTGAAGTACTAGCAGAAGATCTCATTCTTAAATTACTACTTACATTAATAACCTCACCCTTAGAAGAAGCTGTTTCACTAGGACTTTCTACTGGTTTTTCAGAAGGCTTAGGTTCTACCGGCTTTGTAGGAGCATCAGCATTAAGTTCTTTTACATAGTCTTTATGAACATACCCAGTTTTGCCATTAAACTCAATAAGATACCAATCGGAAGTCTTACCTTTAATATCAAATTTTTTTCCACTATTTAAATATCCAACAACAGAAGCTGAAGTACTAGCAGAAGATCTCATTCTTAAATTACTACTTACATTAATAACCTCACCCTTAGAAGAAGCTGTTTCACTAGGCTTTTCCACTGGTTTTTCAGAAGGCTTAGGTTCTACTGGCTTTGTAGGAGCATCAGCATTAAGTTCCTTTACATAGTCTTTATGAACATACCCAGTTTTGCCATTAAACTCAATAAGATACCAATCGGAAGTCTTACCTTTAATATCAAATTTTTCTCCACTATTTAAATATCCAACAACAGAAGCTGAAGTACTAGCAGAAGATCTCATTCTTAAATTACTACTTACATTAATAACCTCACCCTTAGAAGAAGCTGTTTCACTAGGCTTTTCCACTGGTTTTTCAGAAGGCTTAGGTTCTACCGGCTTTGTAGGAGCATCAGCATTAAGTTCCTTTACATAATCTTTATGAATAAAGCCAACCTTTCCATTAAACTCTATGTTATACCAATCTTCAGTTTTACCTTTTATGTTAAATTGTTGTCCACCTATTAAATATCCTACTATGGAATAATTAGTTCCGGCAGACTCTCTAATATTTAAATTACTACTTACATTAATAACCTCACCTTTAGAGGCAATAGATGCAACAGAGATTTTAGCAGTTGGTGCACTAGCTGGATTTTCAACAGCATAAACAGGCTTGTCTGCAAAATTAATACCGCCAATAATGCTAGCTGAAATGATAAATATTGATATTTTCTTTTTATTCACCTTTAAATTAACCCCCATTTCTTTAGATACTTAGATATGTATAAATAATTACAAAAACTTTAATATGATTTAATTATACATTATAATATTACACAATTTTAATATAGATTAATTATACATCATAATGATAGAAAGTTTAATGGGTAAATGAAAATAGTTTCTGTGTTTCCTTTTATTGTGTATCAATTTACAAAACAAATAGTGTATCATAAAATTAAAATAATGATACACTGCTCGGCAAAAGTAGAGTTATCAATACTTAAAATAATTGGCATAATAATTGCTATAAATAATAATATAAAATATTTTAATGAAGGGTGGGGATTTTAAATGAAAGTTTTAATGGTTTGTTCAGGCGGAATGTCAAGTTCTATAGTGGTTAAAGCTATAAAACAGGAAGCAGATAAGAAGGACTTTTCACTAGAAATAAAAGCTGTTGGCACCAGTGATTTTGATGAGGAACTTAGAGAAGGTGGATACGATTTAGCCATAGTGGCACCTCAAGTAAAGCACAGATTTTCAACTTTTGAGGAAATAGCTAAGATGGCAAATGTACCTATAGAAATGGTAACACCAATGGGCTATACACCAATAGGAGCATCCAAGGTACTAGATCAAATTAGAAAATACTCAAAGTAAGGAATGCAAAACAAAATATTCAACGCGGAATATCTAAATAAGATACTTAAAATGAAATGTTCAAAGCAAGAAACTAAAAGAGCAAAATCCAAGAAAATATGCAAAACAAAATATTCAAAGTAAGATATCCAAAACAAAATACAAATATAGGAGGAAAGAAATGGAGAAGTTCTTAAAATGGATAGAAGAAAGTCTTATGCCACCAATGGCCAAGCTATCGGAGCAAAGACACTTAAAAGCTATAAGAGATGGGGTTATTTCCACATTATCTTTAATTATTGTAGGTTCGTTCTTTTTAATAATTGCTCAGCCACCAGTACAATCTTGGGCAAAGGCTATTGCACCACATGTTGGTCAAATAATGATACCTTATAGATTAACTATGGGATTAATGTCACTATATGCGGCTTATGGTATGGGATATAGTCTTGCTAAATCTTACAAATTAGATGGTGTCAGTGGAGGAGTACTTTCCCTTACTGCATTTTTATTTACAACTATACCACTAAATGTAGACGCTTTCGTAAAAACTGCAACAGCTGCAGGAATTGAAGGCGCAGCACCAATGGGTTGGGTATTACCAATGGCAAACCTCGGAGGATCAGGAATGTTTGCAGCTATTATTTCTATGATATTTGCTGTAGAAACTATGAGACTTTTGAAAAAGCATAATATAACTATAAAAATGCCAGAACAAGTTCCAGAATCAGTTTCTAGATCTTTTGAAGCTTTAATTCCAGCTGCTGTTATTATAACTGTAGTTTGGTTTATAAGAGTTTGGTTAAATTTTGATATTCAAACTGCTATTATGAATTTATTTAAACCTATTGTAAATGTTGCAGGAAACAGCTTAGGTGGAGTTTTAATTCCAGTAATTTTCGTAACGTTACTTTGGTCAGCAGGGATTCATGGTATGTCTGTTATTGGATCTTTAGTTAGACCTATATGGCTTGTACTATTAGACCAAAACACAGCAGCTATTGCATCAGGAAGCGCACTTCCAAATATTGCAGTAGAACCATTTTTCCAATGGTTTATATGGATAGGTGGAGCTGGAGCAACTTTAAGTTTAGCTATAATTATGTGTTTTTCTAAATCGGAGTATTTAAAGAGAGTTGGAAGATTTTCAATTATACCAGGTATATTTAATATAAATGAGCCATTAATATTTGGTGCACCAATAGTAATGAATCCAATTCTTGCAATACCATTTATACTTGGGCCAGTTGTATCAGGAATTATAGCCTATGCAGCTACAGCGGCAGGACTAGTTTCTAAAGTTACAGTTATGGCACCTTGGACATTACCAGCCCCAATTGGAGCCTTCGTTGCTACAGGAGGAGACTGGAGAGCAGCAGTTCTTGTAATAATTAATATTGCAATTGTTGCAGTTATATATTATCCATTCTTTAAGGCTTATGAAAAAAAGATGATTTTAGAGGAAAAACAATCAGAAATTGCTTAAAAATCATAGTGCCGTAGTCTTTGATTGCGGCACTACTTACAAAATAGGAGGGCTTTCAATGGAACAAGAAATTTTTGAAATAATATCACATGCTGGAGATGCCAGAAATTTTGCATACGAATCATTAAAGGCAGCAAGAGAAAACAACATGGAGAAATCCAAAGACCTACTTAAAAATGCTCAAGAAGAATTAGATCTAGCTCATAATACTCAAACAAAGTTAATACAAGCAGAAATAAATGGTGAAGATCTTAAGATGTCCCTACTTATGGTTCATGCTCAAGATCAGTTAATGACTGCAATTTCAGAAAAAAGTCTTATAGAAGAAATGATAGAAATGTTAAAAATAATCCACAAGAGATAGAGGGGATATTTATGATATCAAAAATTGCTTATATTGTATTTTTAATAGTGGTAGTTCTAGGTTCTGTATACATTACAAAGCGCATCACTAAAAGATTTAATATAAATCGATGGATAATCGGTGGGGTGGCTCCACTAATTTTAATAATACCATCTCTACTTTTTAAAGAAATAAATCCAATAGTTTGGAACTTACTTCTTTTAATATTTAGTGTAATGTGCATAATGTTTTTTGAAATGACAAGAATAAAATTAGAAAAAAACGAAATAAAGGGTATAATAAATTATAACAAAAACAAATAAGGCGGGTTAAACAATGAAAATTGATATTGTTTATAATACACTAAATGCACAATGTACTAAGCAATTAAGAGAACAAGGCAAAGTTACAGGCGTTAGTACTGAATATTTATCTAAGCTTTTGGATATGAAAAGAGCAAATGTAGCAAGGGAACTTGGAAAGCTTATAAATGAAGGTACTATTTCAAAAGGTGAGGGAAGACCAGTGCTTTATTATGTAAATAATAATAGCAAAGGTGATAAAGTTGAAAATGAAAGCCTGAAGCAAAAACATTCTGTATTTGACAGTATTATAGGTAAGAATTTTAGTTTAAAACATCCTATCGCGCTTGCGAAAGCTGCCATTGTATATCCACCAAAAGGTCTTCATACTTTAATTGTTGGAGAAACTGGAGTTGGAAAATCATTTTTTGCAAAATGTATGTTTAAATATGCTCTAGAAATTAATAATATTAAGAATAATGGAAGTTTTGCTGTACTTAACTGTGCGGACTATGCTAATAATCCACAACTTTTATTGTCACATCTTTTTGGAGTGGAAAAGGGGGCCTATACTGGGGCCACAGAGAATAAAGATGGAATTATTGAAAAGGCAAGAGATGGAATATTATTTTTGGATGAGGTTCATAGATTGCCATCAGAGGGTCAAGAAATGTTATTTACATTAATAGATGAAGGAAAATACACAGCTCTTGGAAGCACAAGGGAGGTCACTATAAATACTATGATTATCTGTGCTACAACAGAGAACATAGAATCTTCACTTTTAAAGACTTTTAAAAGAAGGATACCAGTAACAATTACCCTTCCAAGCCTTAGAGAGAGAACAGCAGAGGAAAGAGCAGGTCTTATAGAAAACTTTTTTGAAGAAGAATCTAAAAGAATAGGCAAAAAGATAGATGTAGAAACAGATGCATTTACAGCACTTTTAAATTATGAGTGCCCAAATAATATAGGTGAACTTAAAGGAAATATACAAATTGGTTGCGCAAAAGCATTTTTACGAACTATGTTCACAGAAGAAAAGATGGAAATTACCATAGATGATTTCTCAGAAGAGGTTAGAGCAGGTCTTTTATTATCTAAAAAGATAAGTTCAAAAGATTTAAAGTTAAAAATTAATAATGATGCTGAGTTTGATGATGAATATATGGAAGATAAATATAGCCTTTCAAAGGATCTTTATGAATTCATTGACAAGGAAACGGAAAGTTTAAAAAAAAGAGGGCTTAAGGAAGATAAAATAAAGAATAAAATTTCAAATGAAGTTGAAGGCTTTATTAATAATTATCTATCTAGCATTAATAATAATTCAAGTGAAGATGATATAAAGAGAATAGTTAATAATGAACTCTATGACTTTTTAAGTAACTTTATGTATTTAGCTGAGTATAAATTAAAAAGAAATATTTCAAAAAACATCTTTTTAGGGCTATTGTTGCATATTGATACTTTTATTGGAAGAATAAGAGAAAATAGATTAATAGCTAATCCTAAAATAGATAAAATACGAAAAAGATATCCAGAAGAATTTAAAATAGCTATGATGCTTTCAGAAAAATTAGAACAAAAGTATGATTTTACGGTGCCTATGGATGAAATAGGTTTTATTACAATGTTTTTTGCAGCAGATATAGAAAAAGTAGAGGGTAGAGTAACGGTTATAGTTGCTATGCATGGTAAGTGTACGGCAACTTCTATGGCGGAAGTTACAAATCAACTTTTAAATGAAAATCATGCAATTGGTTTTGATATGCCTCTTTCTATGAAACCTGAGGTAGCTCTTAATAAAATAGAAAATATTATAAAAGAAAATCATGAGGGTGTTGGAGCTATACTTTTGGTGGATATGGGATCCCTTAAATTTTTTGATAAGATTATAAAATCAAATACTGGAATTGATGTAAAGGCTGTAGACATGGTTACTACCGCTACAGTTATTGAAGCTACAAGAAAAGCTCTTATGCATCAAAGTTTAGATGAAATAGTTAAGTCTGTGGATCTTGAAAGTAGATATGTTGGAAATTTTATAGGTAAAAGTATAGACAGCAAAAAGGAAGTAATAATAACTGCGTGTTCAACTGGAGAAGGTACGGCTCAAAAGCTTAAAGAGATTATATATAGCAAGTATAGTAAAGATAAATATGAGGTAATAAATTTAAGCATAAAAGATAAAGAAAAATTTAAAAAGGCAGTTGGAAATATAAGAAAAGATTCAAATATTATATCTATAATAAGTGCCTTTGATCTTAAAATTGAAGGAATACACTATATACCTATGGATAAGTTTTTTAAGGAATTTATGGGTGAAGACTTTGAGGAACATATTAAAGATGAGAAGTTAATAAAGGATATAAAAAATGTTTATAAGGATTATTTAGATTTACAGCAAGCTGATTATATAGTAAATAGTTTTATGGAACTTTTAACTACTATGAAATATTTGTTTGATATACATCTAGATAGCGAAAAGTTAAATGGACTTTTAATGCATTTTGGATGCCTTATTCAACTACTTATAAATCGAGAGGAAAGAGAAGGGTGCAACAACCTAGAACTTATACTTTCAAGACATCAAGAAATTTTTAAGTACTTACAAGATGGACTTCAGGACTTAGAAGAAACTTTAAAGATAAAATTTACTGAAGATGATTTAGCAAATATAGTGGAGATACTAATTAAGTTATAAAATATAGTTATATATTAATTAAATTATAAAGCCTAGTGTTTAGATGAAGTATATTATAAAGGCTGGTGTTTAAATGAATTATATTATAGGGGTTGATGGAGGAGGAACTAAGACTGAGGCTATAGCTTATAACCTAGATGGAGAAGAGCTTGGAAGAGCCTATACAGGTTTTGGTAACCTCCTTCTTAACTTTGAAAAAGCCAATGAAAATATAGATTTAGCTATTACAAATTGTATGGATACCGTAAAAAAGATAGATGATAAAGCAAATTGTGTATATATATGTCTTGGTCTTGCAGGTGTAGAGGCTTTAGATATAAAGTCTAAACTTCAAATTCATCTAGAAAATAAATTTTGTGTGCCAGTTAAAGTCACTAATGATGCAGAAATTGCTCTTGCAACTGTTTTAAAAGGTGAAGATGGAATTTTAACTATTTCTGGGACAGGATCTATTAGCTATGGTCTTTGCAATGGCAAAATGGAAAGAGTAGGTGGCTGGGGCCATCTTTTAGGAGATGAAGGTAGCGGTTATTATATTGCAATTGAAGGCTTTAAAAATATGATTGTAGAAGAGGATTCAAATCTACCTTATAGCTCTCTTACGAAGGCATTTATGAAAAAACTTAATATAGATAAGGTTAATGATATTAAGGGATTCATATATTCTTCTAATAAGGGAGATATTGCTGCCTTTGCACCAATTGTAGTAGAGAAGGCAACCCTAGGAGATAAAATTGCTAAAGAAAATTTGATTAATGCAGGTAAAAGTCTTGCTTTAACGACCTACAATTTATATAAAAAGTTAGGATTTAAAGGTGAGGTAAGCATTGGTATAAAGGGAAGTATATTAACAGAAGTTACAATGGTGAAAAGCGCTTTTGAGGAATCTTTAACAAATCATATAGGAAGTTTTAAAATTGTTCAAGATGATGTTTCCCCTACAAAAGGAGCTTTTTATTTAACAAAGAAATTATTATATAAATAAAGATTAAAGAAACTATAGCTTTTGCAGCACTTGCAAATGAAACCTTAAATGGAATGGCGGGTAATGTTATAGGGGCTACAGGATCTAAGGAAAGAGTTGTACTTGGAAATATAACAAAAGGAAGAAGGAGAGATGTTAAATGAGACAATTAGGAATATCAGTTTATCCAGGACATGCTGCTATGGAAGACAATTTAGCATATTTAAAACTTGCACATAAATATGGTTTTAAAAGAGTATTTACCTGCCTTTTATCAGTTGATGGAGATAAAGAGAAAATAATAAAGGATTTTAAATTTGTAATTAATGAGGCCAGAAGTCTAGGTATGGAAGTTATTGCTGATGTAAGCCCAAGAGTTTTTGGGGATCTTGGTATAAGTTATAGTGATTTAAGCTTTTTTAAAGATCTTGGAGCACATGGTATAAGGTTAGATGTAGGGTATAGTGGAAATGAAGAATCTCTTATGACATTTAATCCATATGATCTTTATATAGAAATAAATATGAGCAATGGAACTAAGTATTTGGAAAATATAATGACATATAAACCCAATACAGAAAAACTTTTAGGCTGCCATAACTTTTATCCCCACAGATATTCAGGGTTAAGCTACGATCACTTTATAAAGTGTTCTAAGCAATTCAAACAGTTTGGAATAAGAACCGCGGCTTTTGTGTCTTCTAATGACGCTAACTTTGGGCCTTGGCCTGTTAATGAAGGTCTATGTACCTTAGAAATGCATAGAGAAATGCTTGTAACAGCTCAAACTAAGCATCTATTTGCAACGGGTTTAGTAGATGATGTGATTATTGCCAATGCCTTTGCTTCAGAAAATGAATTAAAAGAATTAAGTAAGATAAATAAGGAAAAGTTAACCTTTGATGTGGAGCTTATAGATAATTTACCTGAAATAGAAAGGAAAATTGTGCTTGAAGAGCTTCACTTTAATAGAGGGGATGTATCAGATTATTTAATAAGATCCACCCAAAGTAGAGTTAAATATAAAGGCCATGAATTTATACCATTTAATACTCTTAGCATAAAGCGTGGAGATATTTTAATAGACACTTCCTTATACGGTCACTATGCAGGAGAGCTTCAAATTGCCCTTAAAGATATGGATAACTCCGGTAAAACCAATGTGGTTGGAAGAATTGTAGAAGAAGAATTATTCCTTTTAGACTACATTGAAGCATGGCAAAAGTTTGGATTAGTTCTTAAAAACTAATAATATAAATGAGAATAATAAGGTAATTTTGGTATACTAGAAAAATGAAAAGACCTAGAGGTCAGAAAAATACATCTAGGTCTTTTTTCTATAACTTTTAATGGATATATGAAAATCAGGATAAATTAAGAGCATTCTATGAAAGCTACCATGGAACTTTGTGAACGCGACTGTGGCAGTGGGAGTAAGTAACGAATACTTCCTTGGATAAAGATTTCTAAGCTTTAGTGCGATTAAAAACCGCCCTGAAGCTTAGAACTTTGTTTATAGTAATGATTTATCAGGGGTTACTAGAATCTTAACTTGTTGCTTTTTGTCAGGTCCTGTTAAGGTTCCAAAACCTTCTGTAACTACGTCTTCTAAAGATATCTTCTTTGTGATATATCCATCAGCTTTTATTCTGCCATCAGACATTTGAGCTATGGTTGCTGGGAATTCATGTCTGTAACCTATAGTTCCTACTATATTTTTTTCAGAGAATACTAACACATTAGGGTTGAACTTTATATCATCTTCCCAAATACTTGTTATAACTAAGGTTCCTTCAAATTTTAAGCTAGCAATTCCAGTATCAAAACCTATTTGAGCCCCTGTAGTTTCAAAGGCCATATCTACTCCAACACCATCTGTTAATTTAATTATTTCAGAAGCTATATCAACTTCATTAGGATCTAGGACAATATCTGCACCAGCTCTTTTTGCATATTCTTGTCTTATGGATTTTCTTTGAAGAACTACTATTTTACTAGCACCAGCAGCTTTCAAACATTCTATGGTAGCAAGTCCAATTGGACCTGAGCCAAGGACTAAAGCTGTGTCTCCAGTTTTGAATTTACCTACCCTAAGTGAGTGTAAAGCAACAGCCATAGGTTCTATAAGAGCAGCCTTTTCATAGCTCATAGAATCTGGTATCTTGTGAATGAAATCTTCATTAAAAACTGTGTATTCAGCTAATCCACCGCCGCCGCCGCATAGTCCATGGAAACCAAGTGAAGAACATAAGTTGTACTTACCTTCCTTACAAGCAGGACAAGTTCCACAGGCAACTATAGGTTCAACGGTTACTCTATCTCCAATATTAAATTTTGTAACACCTTCACCAATTTCAACGATTTCTCCAGAAAATTCATGACCTAAAACTACAGGAGCTGTTTCACCACTTATAGGATGTTTTTTATCCACTGGGATGAAAATAGGACCTCCTAAATATTCATGTAAGTCAGAACCACAAATTCCACACCATTTCACTTTTATCTTTACAGTGCCTGGTCGTACCATAGGTTCCTCTATATTTTCCACTCTTACATCGTTTCTTGCATACCATAATGCTGCTCTCATATTAAATTCCTCCTTGAATGTTATTTTTATAACTAATTTATGTACTATATAATATATAAGCAATATTCATGCCAAAGGTTAAAACTGTGTAAATCCATGAAGTATTTTTAACAAGTATCATTAATGATACAAATGTGTATCATTAATGATAAAATTTAAATAAAATATCACTTTTGAGAAATTATTTCTACAAGTACAAGTGATATTATTAAAATATAATATCAAAGATACGATATTAATGATAAAATAATGCGAAGTATTGTTAAACTTGTGTTAATGTAAGGATTTTAGTTCTTTTAAAGATATATTATATTTATTCATTCGTCTATAAAGGGTGGCTTTACTTAAATTTAAATTCTCACAGCAGGTTTTAATTTGAAAATCACACCTTATGAGTTCTTCTATGAAAAATCTTTTTTCAAGATCTTCTAAGGATAAATATGCAGAACTTGAAGCTGGTGTTTCTTTAATATATTTAGAGTTATCTAATATTATATATTTTTCTGTGATTATTTTTTCGTCACAAAGGTAGTAAGATCGTTCAACTACATTTTGAAGTTCTCGAACATTACCTGGCCAAGAATGATTTGTAAGTTTTTTAATGGAGGTTTCACTAAGATTTTTTTGTGTTAATTGTCCTTTGTTTAATTTATTTATGAAGTGATTTGATAAAAGTTCTATATCGTCTGGTCTATCTTTTAGAGAAATAATATTTATATTCATTACGTTTAGTCGATAATATAGGTCTTCTCTAAAATTCTTTTCGTTAACCTCGTTAAAAAGATTTCTATTAGTAGCTGTAATTATTCTTACGTTTAGCTTTTTTTCGTAGGTGCCACCAATTCTACAGATTTTTTTATTATCCAAAACTCTTAAAAGCTTAGACTGCATATCTAGTGGCATTTCCCCTATTTCATCAAGAAAAATGGTTCCACCTTCTGCTAATTCAAATTTACCCATGTGACCATCTTTTGAAGCTCCTGTAAATGCGCCTTTTTCATATCCAAAGAGCTCGCTTTCCATTAGTTCTTTTGGAATAGAAGCGCAATTAATAGCTACAAAAGGCTCCTTAGACCTTTCACTATAGTTATGAATAGATTGAGCAAAAAGCTCTTTACCTGTACCACTAGCTCCTTGAATTAACACATTACACTGACTTAAGGCAGCTTTTTTTGCATATTCTATAGTGCTTTTAATGTGGACATTTCTTGTTATTATATCTTGGAATCTATATATAGCAGGAAACCCTATAACTTTATTCAAAAATTTGTTTACAACCTGTGAAGTTCTAAAGGTTATTAGAATGCTGCTATTTGTCCCTAAGGTGGAAATAGGTACAGCATTTATTGTACATTTTATTAGATTGTCCTTAAAATCATAAAAATCACAATCTAAATCATAGTAGCTATTAGAATGAAAAATGATTTTATTTAAAAAGTCAGTTTTTTTTATAATGTCTTTTATATTTCTATGTATAAGGTCTGAGGAATCATATCCTAGGGTTTCAAAAGCTTTAGCATTAGCCCTTATTATATTTAAATCCCTTCCTATTATAAGCATTCCGTCAGTTATAGATTGAAAAGTAGCATTAATTAGCTTATTTGATTTTATTAAAGCTAATTGATTTTCTATAGAATATGCACCTGTAAGTACCATGCCTAGGGTATGAGGATGTACCCCTGTGTAACTTCCAGACATATTTAAGCACCCAATTATTTTTCCATTTTCATTATGGATTGTAGTAGCAGAGCAGGACCAGCTATGATGCTTTATACAATAATGTTCAGGTCCCATAGTTTGAAGAGGCTTGTCTAGATAAATTGAGGTGCCTATAGCATTAGTTCCAACAGCTTCTTCAGACCAAAGAGTTCCCTTAATAAAATTAAGAGCATCAGCCTTTTTCATTATATTTTTATCACCTATAACATCTAAGATAAACCCTTCTTTATCCGTTAAAAGTATAGAAAAGCTAGAACCAGCAACTACTTTATACATATTTTCCATTATAGGGTTTGCCACATTAATAAGTTCACTATTTTGTTTTAACTTCTCATCTATATCTATAGTAGGTAGCTTTTGTCCCTTACCAGAAAGAGGATCTATATTTAAGTCTTTGCATCTTATCCAGGACTCTGATATTTCTTTTCTTACAGTAGAATCTATTATGTTATTGTTTATAAAATTATTATAAGAAGCTTTTATTAATTGATACCTTTTCATAAAGACACACACCCTTACTGCTTAATTGCAATTATTAAGAATGAAAATATTTGAAGATATTTGAAGATATTTGTAAGTATGATTAGTTAATTATATCACAATCTATATGAAATATAACAAAAATACAAGGAGTTTGAGATTTATTAGGTTAATTTTGAAAACTTCATTATATTTAAAATGTAATTAATAAAGACATTCATACAAAAGGTGGTATATATATAAAGCTTTGAAAGTTGGATAAATAGAATTTAAAACGGGAAAACTAATTTTGATAAAGAATATTTAAAATGCAAAATTAATTTAAATAAATGAAATTTAAAACAGCAAAACTACTAGGAAAAATAAAGTTTATAAAAGGAGGTAGCGTTACATTAAAACTAAGCTTTTTATAAGTTTTATGTGACGGTGATTTTATGGAGAAGAAGTCTAAGATTTTAGTGTTAAGCCTTGTAATAATTGGACTAATAGCAATAGCTTATAATAGATCAATTCATAAGGAAGGTCCAAGTAATGAAGGTGGAGTGGAAAAAAGTATAGAAAAGGATGTGGATACGGAGAAGGATAAAGATAAAATAAAAAAAGACAACCCTAAAGAAGGCAATAGTAATAGTAATAATTTATATGAAGAGTTAGCAGAAAAATCAGAGAAAGAACTATGGAAAGAAACATGGAACAGGTCAGGAGAAATGGATAATAGGAGGGCTACAAGTCAGTGTAATGTTTATAAAACTTGTATTGAGGGCTGTGAAAATATTCCTGTAAATGCATCATCTAAAGGTAAAGGCGTACAGATAGAATCTAAAGAATTAAACTACTCTAATGATAAGGTAGAGGTAGACATTAAATTTCCTAAGATTCAATTAAAAGGTCAATCAACAGAAGAGGCAAAAGCACAGTTACCAGATATAAAAGAGGATATAGCTCTTAAGATTAACAAAGAAATAGAAGACTATACTATGTCATTTAAAAATAAAGTAGAAAAAGGAGCTGCTGAGTATAAAAAGCAGTGTGATAAAAGTGGTCAAGATTTTAATATACAAGTAGCACAAAGTGACTATAAGGTAACATACAATAGTGACGATATATTAAGTATAGTAATTGAATATTATGAGTACACCGGAGGCGCCCATGGCATGACCTACAAGATTAATTTTAACTATTATATAGATACAGGAGAGAGAATAAAGCTTTCATCCTTATTTAAAGACGGTTTTAATTACAAAGAACATGTGGATAAGGCTATAAAAGAAGCAATGGATAAAAAACCTGAAGTTTATTTTGAAGATAAGTTCCAAGGAATAAATGATGACACCAACTTTTATATCACTAAAGAAGGTATAGCAATATACTTCCCACTTTATGAAATAGCCCCATACTCCACAGGAATACCAGAGTTCATCATATCCATGTAAGAATATGGTAGCACCCCAGAGGTGCAGCCAATTTATGGCAGCACCTCTGGGGTGCTACCATAAATTGGAGATGCAAAGGCTGTGACATTTGTCATAGTCTTTTTATTATATATGTAACTATTTATTGGTATAAAATTAGAATATTATAGTATTAGGAACTAACGGTTAAGAATTAAAATTAGAAATTAAGATTAAGAAGTGAAGGGGTGTGTTTTTATGATAGTGCAGGTAGAAAACTTAATTAAAAGATATAATAATATGTTGGCTATTGATAATTTAAGCTTGGATATAAGGGAAGGAGATATATTTGGTCTTCTTGGACCTAATGGGGCAGGTAAAACTACACTTATAAACTCAATGCTTGGACTAACTAAAGTGGATAGTGGAAGTATAAAAATATTTGGAAAAGATATAAAAGATCATGAGATGTATGTAAAGAAGAATATAGGCATTGTGCCACAAGAAATAGCACTTTATCAGGACCTTACAGCTTATGAAAATCTAATGTTTTTTGGTAGGCTATACGGACTTAGGGGAGAAAAGTTAAAGGAAGCTGTAGAATCTGCCTTTGAATTTACAGCAATAGAGGGTAGAAAAAATGAAATTGTGAAGCAGTATTCTGGTGGTATGCAAAGAAGGCTTAATATCGCTTGTGCCATAGTCCATAAGCCTAAACTTGTAATTATGGACGAACCTACTGTAGGTATTGATCCACAGTCTAGAAATCAAATATTAAATTCTATTAAAATGTTAAGGGATAATGGTGCTACTATAATTTACACCTCTCATTACATGGAAGAGGTGGAGAGCATTTGTAATGATGTAGCTATAATTGACAAGGGACGAGTTATAGCAAAGGGCAGCAAAGAAGAGCTAAAAGATTTTGTTTATACAGAAGAAAAGATAATTATAAGGGTATCTGCCGTAAGTTTTACCTTAGTAAATAATATAAAAGCTATTAAGGGAATTAAGGAATGTGAGGTAGAAGAAAACCTATTAAATATTACTTCAGAAAAGAACAAGGTAGGTATTTCATCTATACTTACAATAATAGAACAGTCAGGAGTAGAAATTTTAAGCGTAAATATAGAAAAGCCTACATTAGAAAGTGTATTTATAACCCTTACAGGAAGGAAAATAAGAGATTAAGGAGGGGACTTTATGAATATAATAACCATAGCTTTAGTTGATATAAAACGAGCCTTAAGAGACAAAAAGACAATGATGTACATGCTTCTTTTACCTATAATTTTAATCTCTATTTTAGGTACAGCCCTAGGGTCAGTTTTTTCTGTAAATAGCTTAGATAAGATAAATATAGGTTATATAAATGAAGATAAAGGAGACTTATCCAAAGTTTTTGAAGAATTTTTAGAAGATAAAGAAATAAAAGAGATATTAAACTATAAGAAAATTGTCAGTTTAGAGGAAGGGCAAAAGCTACTAGAGGATAAAAAGATAAGCGCTATAGTTCATATAGGACAGGATTATAGTAAAACATTAAAAGAAAATAACGAAACTTTAATAGAAATAATAGGGACAGATAGTGGTTCATTTAATTATACTGTTGTTAAAAACGTTATAGAAAGTTACATCGAACATACTAATTCATATATGGCTATTAGCAATATAGATGCACAAAAGGTAAACTTTGAAAAGTATGATGTTATAAAAAATGAGAGCATTGCAACTGAAGGCAACATGCCAAGGGCTATTGATTATTATGCTGTTACAATGATGGTTATGATTATACTTTATGGGTCAAGTTATGGGACACAATTCATAGTTGAACTAAAAAGCCTTCCTATAGGCAAAAGAGTTTCAGCAGCACCTATAAATACTAGGGACATGGTAATAGGTAAGGCCTTAGCAGCAATGATGTCAATGTCTTTGCAGGTGCTAGCTTTAATAGGATTTTCTAAATATATTTATAAGGCGAATTTTGGCGAAGACATGAAGACTGTTTTATTTATATGCTTTACACTAATAGTCTTTTCCATAACCTTAGGGGTGGTTTTAACGAGCATATTTAATAATGAATTATTAGCAAATAAGGTTCTAAGCATGTTAATACCTGTATCTACATTATTATCTGGTGGGTATTTTAAGATGATCACTCCAGATTCATCCATGTTAACTTCTAAAATGATGTATCTTTCACCAAGTTATTTAGCACAAAGAGCTTTATTTAGCAGTATTTATAAGGGGAAAACCTTGTATATTAATGAAGCTATTTTTATACTTTGGGGATTTTCTATAGTATTTTTGTTAGTTTCAATTATATTTCAAAGGAAGAAAGAGTATGCTTAGAGAAATTAATAGAGAGGGGATAAAAATATGACCATAGTAATTAATAATATAAGGCGAATATTAAAAGATAAGATGGCATTAAGTTTTATGCTGGTTTGGCCAATTTTAATTATTGTCTTCTTAAACTTTTCAAACTCTAAATCCCAGTCTATTAAAATAGGAGTTATTGATGAAGATAATAGCAAGGTTTCATCTATGATTAAGAATAATTTAAATAATCTTTCAAGATTTAAAACTTATGAGACAAAACAAGAGGATATAAAGGAAGAGTTAATAGATGAAAAGTCAGATTATATTATTTATATAGAAAAAGGGTACGAAGAGAACTTATTAAAGGGGAATAAACCTATAATTAAAAGTTATAGTTTAAGTGGTGGGAATGTAGAAATACCTGTTAAAATATCCTTAGAGAACTATGGAAATATATTAAATAATATAGCTCAAAGCACTATTGGAAGTGAAGAGAAGTTTTATGAGGCTATGAGGAATTATGAGGGGGGAAACTTAAAGCTTTTAGATAAAACCACTGATAAAGGTATGGCATCTAGTAGAAAGGTATTTCAATATCTAGGCTTTTTAGTAATGGGAATACTTTCACTTGGAACTGTGGGTTGCTCTTTTATAGTTGAGGATAAAAAGGGTAATATGGATGAAAGATTATTTTCAGCACCATTAAGCCGTAAAAGTTATATGATTCAAAATATACTAAGCGGAATATTAATAGCCTTTGTTCAAATAACAATTTTAATGGGATTTTTAAAGATTTTACTAAAAATTAATCTAGATTATAAATTTCTACAGTTATATTTTATTATGATGTTATTTGGATTAGTTTCTGTGTCCTTAGGTATATTTTTAAATAGTATATCTAAAAATTCTAGGCAGTTCTCACTTATAGGTACTCTGATTTTAACCCCTTTTTGTATGCTTGGTGGCTGCTTTTGGCCAAGGGAAGTAATGCCAAATATTTTGATTGATATATCAAAATTTATACCCACAACCTGGGCTATGGAAGCTTCTAGAAGGGTATTGGATGGAAACAATATTAGCGATTTGTTTTATGAAATATCTATATTACTTTTATTTGCAGTAGTGTTTTTAATATTAAGTTCATGGCATCCTAGTGAAATGAAAAAATAGATTATAAGGTAATAATATTATTAGAAAGTTAAGTGTTAGGTAATGAAATATGAATGTTTTAGTATTAAAGGGAAGTTTCAATTAAGGAATAAAATTTAAAGGGATGGGACTAATGAAAAAGATTTGGCTTAATCTTATAATATTATTTTTTTATGTTTGCGAAATAATAATTGGTGGAGAAATAACCCCAGGGCATGTACTCTTAATTCTTGTATTTTTGTCCGTAGATATGATTAGAGAAAAATATTTAAATAATAATATATCTAAAATTCTAGAAATTATAATCATAATTATAATTATTTTAAAGGATATAAAGGGTACTTTGTTACTAGGAATTCTTATTTTAACCATAGAGGATGAAAAAAATGCATTAGTTCCGACAATTGCAATTATTTTAGGCTTAGGATTTTTATATTATAGGGGTTGTTATAATTATATAGCAGCATTTAGTTTCTATGTAGTATTGTGTCTTATTATAGGAAAACAGAGAAAAGACATTAAATATATGACGAATCTTTATAATAATACTTATGATAAGGAACGTAGATATATATATGAACTTGAGAGAAGTAAACAAGAGCTCATTAATAATTCTAATGAAATTATGTATCTTACAGAGGTTAAGGAAAGAAATAGGATAGCAAGGTCACTTCATGACAATTTAGGTCATAAAATAGCAGGCGTATTAATACAACTTAGAGCCTGCAGAGTTTTAGCTATAAAAGATAAGGAAAAGGCCTTAGCTCTTTTAGATGGATCCATAGAGGCTATGGCTGAATCTTTAGATTTGATAAGAGAAACTGTTCATAATATTAAACCTAAAGAAAATGTAGGTATAGAGTATATTAAAGAGTTGGCAGAGGGTTTTAAGTATTGTGAGGTAGAATTTATGCAAGAAGGTGATTTTAATAATTTAAATTCCTATGAAATGCAGATAATTTTATCTACGTTAAAAGAGGCTTTAACTAATATATCAAAGCATTCAAAGGCTTCAAAGGTGGTTATAAAAATAGAGTCAAATAATAATTTTATACGCCTTTATATTAAGGATAATGGGATAGGGTGTGGACTTATAAAAGAGGGCTTAGGTATTAGTGGTATGAAAGAGAGAATTGTCAATATAGGAGGAAATTTGTCTATTTCATCAGAAGAAGGATTTATAATAGTTGTAGTAATTCCAAGGAAGATTAAGTAAAAAAGGTAGGTGTTTTTATGGATATATTAATTGCAGATGATGATTCCCTTATAAGAGAAGGATTAAAGATAATATTAGAAAATGAACCTGGATTTAAGGTTGTTGCATTAGCAGCTAATGGACAAGAAGCCTTTGACCTATGTAAAGAGAAGAAACCAAATATAGTAATGATGGATATAAGAATGCCTATAATGGATGGAGTTATTAGTACAAGGCTCATAAAACAAAATTTTAAAGATATAAAAATAGTAATGCTTACAACTTTTAAGGATGAAGAATATATAAAAGAAGCAATAAAAAACGGAGCAGATGGATATATTTTAAAAAGCCAATCTTCAGAGGCCATAATAGAAACTATTAAAATCATAAACAAAGGAAATGCGGTATTTGAAAAAGATATTATGAAAAGTTTATCTGAAATGATAAATAAGAATTCACATAAACCTCATATAAAACAACGGCAGTTAAAGGAAGCTGAATTAACTGAAAGAGAAATAGATATACTTAAACTTATAGGAGAGGGTATGTCCAATAAAGAAATTGCAATCAAACTTTATTTAGGAGAAGGCACAGTGAGAAATTATGTAACAAAGCTTTTAGAAAAGTTAGACCTAAGAGACAGAACTCAACTGGCTATATACTACCTAAACACCTAGTAAATGGATGCACCTCTGGGGTGCTGACAGTTTATGGATGCACCCCAGAGGTGCATCCATTTTATTACATCAGCTTGTGTAAACTTAATCTGCAAATATGGTGGATTTTGTGGGGCTGTTGTTTAGGAGGGTAAAGGATACTATAAACATTACTATAGTTGGTATAACCCACACGAAACCACTATCGTATAAAGGTAATTGAGTTAATAGGTTAATAGTTTTAATGTTGTAGGTGTTTAGATATTTCACACTAGAAATGGTGCTTAATATGCTAAATAGTAGTGAAGTATATACAGTTACTTTAAATACATTATTATTTTTAATTAAACCTTTAATAAGTGTAAGGATTATTAAAGTTATAGCCATAGGATAAAGTATATTAAGTATAGGACCTGCAAATTTTACTATTTGCTCTACTCCTGAGGATCCTATTATTACTCCAATAATGCTCATGACTACAGCATTAAACTTATAAGGTAGTCTTCCATTGGTTAAATCTTCAAAAAAGGATGAACCGGAAGATATGAGGCCTACTGAAGTTGTGAAACAGGCAACACCAATTGCTATGCCTATTAATACACTTCCTATAGATCCTAGATTACGTTGTGAAATTTCTAGGAGTAGGAAGGTTTTCGACACATCAGCACCAAATACGCTGCTAGTTTGTGCACCAAGATGCATTAAACCTGAGTATACAAGTGCTAGTCCTATTATTGCTATGGCTCCAGATTTTAATGTCATACCCATGACTTTCTCTTCGCCGTAGCCTTTAGCTAAAATAGATTTAAACACTATAGAAGAAAAAACCAATGCAGCTAAGGCATCCATGGTTTGGTATCCTTCTTTAAGACCTGAAGCAATGGGAAGGGTCTTACCTGTATCTATAATAGGTGATACAGGCCATAATACACCTTTGACTATTAATATAGATAGAGTTATTAATAATATAGGGGTTAGATATTTACCTATAAGATCCATAATCTGCGATGGTTTTAGTACAAAGACTAAATTTAAGGCAAAGTAAAATATTACAAAGGCAAGAGCTGGTACCTTTGGAAATACAGGAAATATGGCAAGCTCATAAGTTGTAGCTGCGGTTCGTGGTATTGCAAGCAAAGGTCCAATAGTCAAAAATAAAGATATAGAAAATATCTTAGTGAAAATTGGGCCTACAGGTCGTCCTATATTTTCAAAATCACCATTAACCTTTGTACAAGCTATAATTCCTAGAAGTGGTAGTCCTACCCCTGTAAGTATAAACCCTACAGCAGAAAGTATGTAATTACTTCCAAATATGTTTCCAAGATAGGGTGGGAATATCAGGTT
Source organism: Clostridium algidicarnis (assembly GCF_000703125.1). Classification (NCBI taxonomy): domain Bacteria; kingdom Bacillati; phylum Bacillota; class Clostridia; order Eubacteriales; family Clostridiaceae; genus Clostridium; species Clostridium algidicarnis. The sequence goes on from NZ_JNLN01000001.1 coordinate 1,514,558, forward strand.
GCCTGCACCAAAAAACATTGCAAATAGTGCAAAACCTATTATTATGATATCTTTTGTTGATTTTTTCATTGGAGCACCTCAATTCATAAAATTTATATTATTTCATAGCTGATATTAGGATTTAGTTAGTAGTATATTTTGCTTAGAAATGATTCTATTTCCAGAAGATTCATGCAGATTTAAAAATAAAGTTAAACCTATGTTACCATCTCTATTAATAAAATTCAATAAAAATGCAAAAAAAACTAATAAATATTCATAATAATTTATACAAATGTTATTAAATTATTGTATAAGAATTGTTAATGTGGCAATAATCTTATATATAAATAGAAGTAAATGTTTACAAAAATAAAGGTGAAATATGGAGGTAAATATGAATAAGATTTTATTAGTTGGAAGGTTAGTAAAGGATCCAGAAATTAAAGTTTTACAAGAAGGGGAAAGGATGGTTGCAAAGTTTACTGTAGCTGTTAATAGAAATTATAAAAATTCAGATGGTGAAAATAAGGCAGATTTTGTTCCAGTTTCTGTATGGGGAAAAAGAGCAGAAATTATAATGAAGTATCTTCAAAAAGGTAGTTTTGTAAGCATAAGTGGAAGACTTAATACAGGAAGTTATGAAGATAAAGAAGGCAACAGAAGGTATACTTATGAAGTTGTGGCAGAAGATTTTCATTTCGTAGAAAACAGAAAGAAGGATGAAGTAGCACAATAATTGTAATAAGTGCTATGGTAACCTGCTTATACCAGTAGGCGACATAGGGGGACACTGCACAATAAGTGTAATAAGTGCCATGGTAACCCTACAAATGTGCCAAAAATGAAAATCAATAAAACAAAAAAAGATAGCCCTGAAATGCACAGGAACTATCTTTTTTTAGATATCTACAGAAGGTTACCTTTAATTACCTCTTCTAAGGTATAACCATTTTTTATACCAGCTATAATTTTAGCAGATTTTGATAAATCTCCAATTAGAAGACCGCCTACTAAGGTATCTTCTTTAAAGAATAGCTTTTTATAAATTCCTTTATCTAAATCTTTAAAAGCTAGTTGTTCTAATGAGTTATCGTCAAGATTTATTAATCCTGCAGAGAATATTTTAGCATTTAAAGCGTTAAATATAACGGAGGATACAAAGCTATTGAAGACTACATCATCACCAGCTGCATTAGCTCCAGCAATTTTACCCATTTCTATTGCTGCAGGCCAGTTGCCAAAGATGGTGCCTTTTAATTCTGCAATGTCTCCAGCAGCATAAATATCTTTGATATTTGTTTCCATCTTATCATTAACCCTAACACCTTTATCAGATGCTAAGCCTGCTTTTTCAGCTAGATACTTTTTAGGTCTTATTCCTACAGAAAATAAGATCATATCAGTTTCTAAGATTAGGCCACTTTTTAATTTTAAGCCCACAATCTTAGGCTTTTTAATAAAATCATGATTTGAAATTGGTACCATGCACATATCTGCAATTATTTCATCAGCAGATTCACCTAATAATAGATTAATACCAGATTTATCTGCTATTTTCTTAAACAAAGCAGCCCCTTCGTTGTCTAATTGTCTTGGAAGGAGTCTTGTGCTAAATTCTATAACAGTTACATCTAAGCCTTTTTGTTTTAGATTCCAAGCAGCTTCAAGGCCTAGAAGACCTCCACCGATGATAACAGCTTTTTTAGATTTTTCCATATAGGATTTAATGTTTATGGCATCATCCAATTCTTTTAGAGTAAAGAGACCATCTACTTCTTTATAATTTTCAAAAGTTAGAACTAGATTTCCAATTGTACTCTTAAGTTCATCACAAGCAACCTTTATAGGTGGTATAAAGTTATAACTACCATTGGCTAGTATTAATTTATCATATTCTAAAGTTGTACCATCATTTAAAAGTATTTTTTTACTATCAGGGATTATTTCATCTACATATACTCCAAGGTTTTGTTTTATGTTATTATTCTCATACCAATCGCTTTTTGCTATATAAAAGTTTTTGTCAGGAATAGTGGTTGTTATATAATCTGAAAGTTGAGGCCTAAAGTAAGACATAGACTTTTCTTTAGATACTATTTCTATAGAACATTTTGGATTTCTTTCTCTTATAGCCTTTGCAGCATAGAATCCAGCAGCTCCATTTCCGATTATAACAAATTTTTCTCTAGTTTCTTTTTTGAATTTACTATTTGAAGAAATTACTTCTACAAATTGATCTTTAGAAGCTCCACATACAGGACAAATTTCTGGAGGAAAGTCACCTTCAAAGATTTCTCCGCAAATAACACATTTCCAAAGTCTTGTTTTCTTTTTTACTGCAGGAGATTTGGAAACCTTACCTTTTTCTAATAACTTTTCTGCAAAAGCTTCACCAAAATTAAAGGCTTTTGTAAGTTCGTCTTCAGAAGGTTTAAAGTTTACCTTAAGCCCTGGAGTTAGGATATTCATTCTTAATTCTTTAAGTCTTCTTTCTATATTAGGTACAGCTTCTCCACTCCAACCATAAGAACCAAAAGCAGCTGCAACCTTTCCACCATGAACTAGTGGATTTAGCTTTGTTAGCACATCACGTATAGGTTCAAGAAGCTCACTATTAATAGTAGGTGAACCAAAAAGTACACCCTCAGATTCGGTTATATCATTTATAATGTCATCCATATTACTTTGGATTACGTCATAAGATTTTATCTCAAAGTTACCCTTAGATTTTATTCCTTCTGCTATTTTATCACCCATGGATTTAGTATAACCATAAGCGGATACATAGGAGATGGTTACCTTTGGTATTTCAGCCTTAGGCTTTGGTGTGCTCCACTCTTTATAAAGTTCTACTATTTTACCTGGGTTTTCCCTTAATATAGGGCCATGACCTGTACAAATTGTATCTATATCTAATTTTTCTATTTTATCTATAGCTTTAAGTACATAAGGCTTAAAAGGTCCCATTATGCAGTCAAAGTAATATTTTAATGATTCCATATAATGTTCTTGATTTTCAATTAGATCATTAAATACATTTTCAGTGCAATAATGTGTTCCAAAGGAGTCACAAGTAAATAATATCTTATCCTCAGGTACAAAGGTGTAAATTGTATCTGGCCAATGTAAAAATGGCGCAGCTATGAATTGTAGTGTTTTATTGCCAAGGGATAAGGTTGAACCATCTTCTACCACTATAGATTCAAAGGGTACATTAGCTATCTTGCCTAAAAATTTTATGGCAGCAGCAGATCCTACTATTTTGGCATGGGGAGAAAGTTCAAGAATCTTTGCAACGGAACCTGCATGATCTGGCTCAGTATGGTCTACTATGATGTAGTCTATTTTATGAATGTCTATGTCTAAGGATTTTAATCTGTCTAAGTATTGATCAAAAAATTCAAGCTTTACAGTTTCAAGTAAAGCAACCTTTTCATTTCCTCGTATTACATAGGAATTATATGTTGTTCCATAAGGTGTATACATTATTATGTCGAAAACTCTAAGTCCTGGATCTAAGGCTCCAACCCAATAAATATCTTTTTTAATTTCTAAAGATCTCATATTCATCATTCCTTTCCATAATGCTATAAAAGTATGTATTAATTATATCATCTAATCAATATTATTGTTTAATATACTATGATTTAGTGATTTAGTGCGCTAATACCTTAAATTTTGATTTTAGGCATCACAAAGATCGTATTGTTATTTTAAGCAATAATATAAGATTTTAAACTGAGGTATTTTAATAACTTACAATGACTTATAATAACTTATAATAGACTGTAGGGAATTGTAAATGTGTTTAAATTATAACTGTAAATGTATGTATAATTAAAGTTTTCACAAAACAGAATAAGCGATAGTGGTTATTAGGTACTATAAACTATTATAAAGGAAACCATAGATTTGGTCAATATATTTAAGCACTTTTAAGAGATTGTTATATTTGATTATGTTTTAAGATGGTTTCAATAATATTTAATGAGATTTTAAGGAGATTTTAATAAATAATATCTTGATGATTTAGGTAATAATCTTTATAATAGAGTCATTGCATAGAATCCATAATAGTCACACAGTAATTATAGAACACATCATGCATTAGTAAGACATTAATAAGACATATGATCAATACAGTAAATTGAATTACATAAAATATAATCACAAGGAGTTTAAATTATGAATTTTTCACAATTACTTAAGGTTTTTATTTTCTCGGCAATACCCCTTACAGAGCAAAGAGCGGCAATACCTATAGGAATTGCTCAATATGGATTAGATCCAGTTGCAACTATGATAGCTAGTTTTCTTGGAAGCTTAGTGCCGGTGCCTTTTATATTATTACTTTTTAATGTTATATTTAAATGGATGAAAAAATATAAGTTTTTTGGTCCATTAAATAGAATAATAGAAGATAAAATTCAAAAGGGTTCAGGTAAGATGGAGAAATATAAAGAACTAGGGCTTATAATATTTATAGGAATTCCCCTACCTACTACAGGGCTTTGGACTGGTAGTGCCGTGGCGGCAGTGCTAGGTTTAGATTTTAAAAAATCAATGCTTTGCGCTGCTATAGGAGGGTTAATATCAGCTATTATAGTAACATTAATCACTATTAGCGTCGGAAGTTTTGCTTCGCTATTTTCATAAACCTAGTGTAAAACATAAGTTTTGTTTTGGAGTTTTCATAACTTAGTGTAGATCTTAAGTTTCCTTTTGAAATTTTCATAACTTAGTGTAAATTCTAAGCTTTGATTTAGTACTTTCATAAAGTTTATATAAATATTGAATTTGAATTTAATATATTCTTCACACTAAAAGATAACTTTTCATGTAAAATGTTATCTTTTTTTGTAAATTTATATATAAGTTCTAATAATTATAGGATTTGCAGAGTATATTTGCAATTTAGATTTATTTGAATATTTGTATAGAAGAAACAAATGACACTATGATATAATAATCTTATCACAGTTTGAAATACATATATGGAAGGAGGAATTATTTAATTGGTCTATATTTTGCTGAAAGGGCCCGTTAGATAATTAGTTATTGAATATGGAAGTTAATAATTTTGTTGAATTTAGAGAAAAGGTTTTAGAAAATGTGGGTAAGGTTATAGTAGGTAAGAAGAGTAAAATAGATAGAATAATGGTTGCCTTTATATGTTCAGGACATGTTCTTTTAGAAGACGTTCCAGGACTTGGAAAGACTAAACTTGCAAGAGCTTTATCTCAAACGTTAAACTGTTCTTTTAAAAGAATTCAATTTACTCCAGACCTTTTGCCTTCAGACCTTACAGGAATATATTACTACAATCAAAAGACCATGGAATTTGAATTTAAAAAAGGCCCTTTATTAAGTCAATTTGTATTAGCAGATGAAATTAATAGAGCAACTCCAAGAACACAATCTGCATTACTTGAGTGCATGGAGGAAAGGCAGATAACTGTAGAAGGAAATACATTAAAACTGGACAAGCCGTTTTTTGTTATTGCTACAGAAAATCCTATAGAACAATTTGGAACCTTTCCACTACCAGAGGCCCAGTTAGACAGATTTTTCATGAAATTATCTATGGGATATCCATCTTATAGTGAAGAAATTGATATATTAGATAGATACAAAGAAAAGGATCCATTAGAAGATTTAAAGCCAGTTATAACTTTAGAGGAAATACAATATCTTCAAAAGAACTTTGTGTATGTTGAAGTAAAAGATGATATAAGAAGATACATATTAGATATAGTAAATGAGACCCGTAGACATAAGGATATTGAACTTGGTGCATCACCAAGAGCTACAATAGCACTTATGAAAGGCTGCCAAGCTTACGCAGCAATACAAGGTAGGGACTATGTTATAACAGAAGATGTTAAGTCTATTGCTCCAGATGTTTTAAGCCATAGAATTATATTAAAAGCTGGAGGACGAACCTTAGGAGATAAATCTCATGAGGCCATTGGAGATATATTAAATAATATTAACACACCTTTAGAAGAAATTTAAGGTGATATTATGAAGAGTTACGCTATATTTATCTTAGCTGTAATAGCTTTTTATATCTTCTCCAGGTATACAATGAGCATGGGATTTAAAGATATAGAGGTAATAAGAAGTTTAGATAAGGTCCGTATCTTTCCAGGGGAGCAATTTAATGTAATTACAAAGATTGAAAATAAAAGAAGGTGGCCTATAGCATTTTTAAATATAAAAGAGCAATATCCAGAAGGCTTTGAAAGAATGCAGTCGTCACCAGATTTTAGAAATCCAAATGTTACTTATTACACAAGTAGCTATAGTATTTTAGGTCATGAAAGGGTAAAGAGGTATTATAATTCTACTATAGATAAAAGGGGAGTTTATTACCTTAAATATTTAACCTTGTCTTTAGGAGATTTGTTTGGAATTTTTAATATAGAAGAGGAACAAGAAGATCTTTTAGAGGTAATAGTATATCCAAAAGTTGTGGATGCAAGTCAAATAGAGTTTGAAAATAAAAGTATCCAGGGAGATTCTGTAGTAAGAAGGTGGATATTTTCTGACCCAGTTTACGTAAGGGGCCTTAGGGAATACGTAAGAGGGGACAGGATGAAGGATATTCACTGGAATTCTAGCCTTAGGATGAACAAACTTGTGGTAAAGGAATATGAATACACCTCAGAAAGACAAGTGGTTTTTATTGCAAATGTTCAGTGTGCCAAGCCTTATTGGAGCGCTATTGATGGTGAAGCTATAGAAAAGGCTGTGAAGATAGTGGCTTCTCTCTCTAATTTTACTATACAACAAGGTATTCCAACAGGGGTTATGACAAATGCAAATATGATAAGTTCATCTGGAGATTTTAGTAATGAATTATTACCTGGAATTAATAACTTTAAAGAGATATTAGAGTTTTGTGCTAGGATAGACAAGCTCCCTAAGGTAGATTTTAGTGAATTTTTAAGAGAAAAGGGAAACTATTTTAATTCAAATTCAATTTATATAATATTAACACCTTATATGAATGATGAAATTATAAGTGAAATGATTAAACTTAAACGATATGGAATCCTTATGAAGGTTATAGATGTTTCAGAAAAAGGATCTCTTCCCGAATTAAATCATATAGAAAAAATATATTATGGGGGGAAGGGGTAATTATGAGTTTACAAAAAAATATCAGAACATTATTTTATACCTCTAAGATAATAGCTATATTTATAATATATTCTATGATTTCTAATGGCCTTGGACAGATGACCCCAGGATATTTAGACTTTTTAATTGCTTTTTTCATTATGATTATCATGCAAATTTTAGAATATAGGAATGTAAATAGATACGTAGTAATATTGCTTCCCCTTTTTATGAGCTTTGTAGGATTTTTTCTACTTCATGGAAGGGAACACTTTGTACCTTATTCAGTTTTAGGCTTAATTACAGTACTTGCACTTCCGAGGTATGATGCAGAAAGTATTTTTTCTTATAAATATATACTAAGAAATCTTAAAAACAGTCTTTTTATGTTAATAGGGTCTTTAGTATTATATTTAAAAGTAGATAAATCATTTGGAAACAGCTTATTAAGATATTATATTGCTTTTTTAGTAATAGCTATAATAACTTTAAGAGAAGGTAGAAAGTTTGAATATGATATAAAGAGAAAAAAAGAAGATGACATGGTTAACTTTGGCATACTTATAGCTGTAATAGTTATATCTTCTAACTTTGTATATAACATTTGTAAAACTATAATCTTTAGCATACTTAAATTAATAGCATTTATCGCAGAAAAGATTTTGGTGGGCTTTGTTTATATTATAACTGTTCCTTTAAATGCCTTGGTAAATTATATTCAAAACCTTTTAAAAAGAAATGCAGGAAATCCTAATGTACAAATATCAGACAAAAAGGATGGACTAGAGGAATTAAAAGATATAGTAAATGACCAACAGGTGTCTTATGTCATTGTAGAAAATATAATAAAAGTTATTATAATTGCAGCCATTCTTTACTTAATATACTTTGTTATAAAAAAATATAGATATAGTAAAGTTATAAAAGAAGAGGGAATAGTTGAAGTAAGGGAAAAGATATCTGTAGAAAAGCCTGCAAAGAAAAAGACAGTTAAAGATAAGCTAAAGGATATTATAGGAGCCAAAACCTTAAATGAAAAGATATTAAATATTTACAAAGACTTTGAAAAGATAACCTTTAAAAAAGGTTGGTTTAAGCCCTATATGACACCAAGACAACTTTATAAGGTTACAAGAATCCATATAGAAGAAAAGAAAAAGATAAAGTATATAACTAAAATGTATAACGAAGCAAAGTTTTCTAGCCATGAAATAAGTGAAGATGAATTTGTGAAATACAAAGAATATTATGGTGATATAAAAGATAAGATAAAAGATGTACAACAAGAAGATAAGAAAAAATAAAATAAAATGATTTAATATAAGATAAGGTAAATAAAAAAAGATGCAATAACAATATGAAATTTAAAGAAAAAACTTATCGACAAATGATTCTATAATTCTACAAAAATCGCCTAGGAAATGAAGGATTTCCTAGGCTATCTTTCGTTAATGAAGTCAGGGAGCCCTTTATAAGATGGAATGTGTCAAAATATAGATTAAATATTCTGAATATTGAAGACAAGCTATGACAAAGTTTTCATTAATGTCATGGTAGTATAAAAAGTAGGTAAATTTAGTATTGGGGGGTAATCAAAAATGGTCATTGTTGAAAATTTATGTAGAAGCGAACTTTCAGAAAATGGGGTGCATATATATTCCTACAGGATGACTAAAGGAAATATTACATTCTCAATTGAAGGGGAGAAAACTGAGGTTCAATCCTATGGAATTGAAGTTGAAAGGCAAGATGTATTAGATGGGGTTGTAATGAATATTGAAAGGGATGCATTAGAAAGTATAAGTCCTCAAAGATATAAGATACATAATCTTTTGAAAATCTTGTACGATGGAAGGGTATCACCATATCACTTTATAGATATTATCGGTGAATATGTAGATAGCTATGTTGAAGACTTTGAAGAGGGATTTTGTGATGCAGCTACTAATTAATTATAATATAAAATTTTTTGATCATAATATAAAACTGCAATTTTAAATAATTAATATTAGATAGATTTAGGTGTCATAAACTTTATTTTAATTTTAAAAAATTCATAATATATCAAGTATAAAGACGTAGGATTATCTTTAGAATTACTAAGGGTGAATACTACGTTTTCTTATGTTATAATATATCAAGTGATTCTTAGACTCAGGTGGAGTTTGCTTATAAAGAATACATCTCTCCATATGAGTCTTAGAAGAACTTATCCAGGGGCGTAGCAGCCGTCATCCCCCACCTTGAAGAGGATAGGGGTGTTACGGATGGTAGCCATCGGATAAAATGTATTAAACAATAATAGCTTAGTTTTAAATGGGTCTAAAAAGGATTAGAAGAATCTAAGTTAAAGGTGTACTTTAAGCAATAATCAAAAGTCAAGAAACAATAAACTTAAAAGAGGAAGTAGTATGGGGATAAAAGGAATTGGCACAGACATAATAGAAATAGATAGGATAAAAAAGGCGGATTTAAGAAACGCTAAGTTTGCCCTTAGGATATTTACAAAAAAGGAATTAGAGTATTATAATAAAAAAAACTATGAGAGCATGGCTGGTGGATTTGCAGCTAAAGAAGCTATAAGTAAAGCTATAGGAACAGGGTTTAGAGGCTTTAACTTTAAAGATATAGAAGTGCTTAGAGATACATTAGGAAAGCCCTATGTAATTTTATCAAAAAGCGCAGAAAAAATTTTAAGAGATAAGTTTAATTTAAAGGGTAAAGATTATGCTATTCACATTTCTATATCTCATAACAATAGTATGGCCATAGCTTATTCCATAATAGAGGGAATTTAAATTAAAATCATAATACATAAAAGACAGGCTATAAAATAAATAACAATAGAATAATTTAAAGCATAAAGGAATAACAATAGTAGTGAAATATTATATATTATATTAGGAGGAACTTTTGAGAAAAGATATTAAGCTTATGATATTATTCCTTTGCCTTATTTGTTTACCGGTTATAAATGTTTCCTGTAAGAAACCAGCAAAAAATGTGGATGAAGTCATAGATTATATTAAATCTATTAAAAGCTATGAAAGTAATGTAGAGTACACTATTAAAAATAGCAAAAGAACTGAGGTTAAAAATTACACACAATATTTTCAAAAAGATCAGGGATATAGGCTTGAACTAGGGGAAAAAAGATCTTATATATATAAAGAAGATGAAATACTAGTAGAAGATATAGCTAATAATGCAAAATATAGCTTAGATAAAGACTTTGATGAGGTTTATAAATTTACCTTTATAGGTGAATTTATAAGACAACTATATACCAATGAAGATATAAAATATTTTTGTAAAAAAATAGAAGGTAAAAGCTATATGGTTGTAGAATTAGTAATCACAGGGGCTAACAATAATCTAAAAACTGCCTTTATGTATATTGACCTTACAACAAATCTTCCAGAAAAAGTAGCCATATTTGATAAGGGGGGTGAAGAGAGAATAGTTGCAATATACAAAGATTTAAAGATAAACATAGATTTAGATGAAGAACTTTTTAAGCAGTAATTATAAAACAGGTTTTCAAAACATAAAATCAAAATCAAACATAGGTTAAAAACTAGTGTAACTATTAATACTAATATAATACACTTAAAGACTAGAAGAATTAAAGAATACATAGATTATAATAGAGGGTTTAAAGGTGTATGTTAAATATTTAAAGTAAAAGAATTATCAAAATATACTTAAAAATAATAAAAGCTTACAGGCTCGAATTATTCTAACTCCTATAAAAGGGCAAAAAAACACACTTTATGTAAGAAGAAAACTTTACCATTAATCTTTTTGTAATAATTTGATGAAAAATAGTATAAAATCTTTGACATAGTGACAAACTTTGCACTATAATTGTAATGTACATATTTACGCTTTGTAAAATAGGAGGTAAGTATAAGGTATGTCAAGATGTAAGAGATTAATGGTTACCCTCTCAGGTATACTCAAAGATGATAAAAAAAATAGTCAATTTATCATGAGGTCTGTAATACTATATAGAGACAATGAAAATAATACAAAAGGAAACATGGAAAGTGGATATCTTGAAATGGCATCCATCAACTTAGAGTACTCAGAATTTGGTTGTGAATGCGAATATAAAGAGTGTTTAGAATATGAGACGTGGCTTTCGGAGAGTGATTTGTCGAATGACAACAATAGTAGTAAAAAGAGGCGATATTTATTATGCTGATCTGAGTCCTGTGGTTGGTTCAGAACAAGGTGGGATCAGACCAGTTATAATTATACAAAATGACATTGGTAATAAATATAGTCCAACTGTCATCGTTGGAGCCATAACCTCTCAGATTAATAAAGCAAAACTTCCAACTCATGTTGAGATATCCTCAGAAGAATACGGATTAAATAAGGATTCCGTAGTTCTATTAGAGCAAGTGAGAACCTTGGATAAAAAAAGGTTAAAAGAAAAAATTGGTCATATGACTGACCTAGACATGGGGAAGGTTGATAAAGCTTTATTAACAAGTTTGGGGCTTAATTGACATACTAAGGTTAAAATCAAAATTAAAATATAATTTTAAAGTTGAAGATATAAAAAGGGGGTCAGGTGATGGCCTCCTTTTAAATTAATAAATAAATTTAAATTAGTAAATAAGTAAAAATTCTTCTATGTTTTTGCTTAGAAGAAGTTTTTCTTTCATTATTATTTGCAATATCATATATATAAATTTTACTGTTTAATTATATGTATCTATAGCTTATAATATCTTTGGCTAAGTTATTTTGTTTTCACCTAGCTAGTCCCTCTATTTTAGAAGTAGGGGGATTAGCTAGGGTGGAGAATTTACTTATAATGCCAATGTCTGTTGGGAAGTCACTATACAAAAGTTATCATGAGGAGGAAATACAAATGAAAAAGACTTTTAAGGAATATGGCTTAATAACAATTGGAGTATTTATGGTGGCTTTTGCAGCCCAGTATATTACAATTCCCAATGAAATCGCTGGCGGAGGTGTCACAGGACTTTCCGTTGTTGCTCACCAATATTTTCAGAATATATCTATAGAATTATTTTCCTATATATTTAATTTCTTTTTGTTTATAGTAGGATTCATATTTATAGGTAGAGAATTTGGTATTAAAACTGTTTATGCAGCATTTTCGTTATCCACATCACTTTGGTTAATAAAGGTATTATTAAATCCAGTGGCTATTACTAATGATTTAATTTTAGTAGTAATCTTAGGTGCAGCTATAACAGGTACAGGGCTTGCCATAGTATTTAATCAAAGCGCCTCTACAGGTGGTACGGACATAATAGCTAAGATACTTAATAAATATATTCATTTAGATCTTGGAAAGGGTATGCTTGCAGCAGATTTATTGGTAACAATTGCTTCAGGATTAACTTTTGGTTGGGAAAAAGGTATGTATGCATTGGTATTTGTTTTCTTAAATGGAACTATAATAGATAAGGTAATACAAGGATTTAATGTAACAAAACAAGTTTTAATAGTAAGTGAGAAAAGAGATACCATATCAAAGTATATAACTGAAGATTTAAATAGGGGCTGTACCACTTTTGATGGTAAGGGTGCTTATAGTAAAAATCATGTTTATATGCTCTATAGTATAATGGGAAGAAAAGAATTTATAAAACTTAAAGGCTATATGAAGGAAATAGATCCAAAGGCATTTATAACAGTTAATGAAGTTTATGAAGTATTAGGTCAAGGCTTTAATGAGATATAATAAGATAAGCCTTATTTTTTAGAGAATTAAAAGCCATTAAAAAACAGATGATTTATATGAATTAATATGGTAATATAAAATAATGAGTAGGCATAAAGAGTAGATAACATAATTACTACTCTTTATTTGCATATAAAATCAGAAAAGTAATTTAATGGGGAGGTGCTAGCATAGGAGTTGTTAACAGTAATTTAATAAAAAGTTTTTTTGCTTCAATGAATGGTGTGCTATAATATTCGTAGCCTACAAATTAAAAAGGTTTAGTAATTAGAGAAAAAATGTGATAGTTTCACATAGGGGGATTTACATATGATTGAGTTTAAGAATGTAAGTAAAACATATAGTAATAATGTTAACGCATTAATTAATGTGGATATTTCTATAGATAAAGGCGAATTTGTATTTTTGGTTGGCCCAAGTGGCGCTGGTAAATCGACTTTTATAAAGATGCTTATAAAAGAGATTGAACCTACAAAGGGTGAGATAATAATAAGTGGAATAAATTTATCTAAAATAAAGAGAAAAGATGTACCTAATTATAGAAGGAAGATAGGTATGGTTTTCCAAGACTTTAGATTAATCCAAAATCTTAATGTATATGAAAATGTAGCTTTTGCTATGAGAGTTGTAGAAGCTTCAGAAAAAGAAATAAGAAGAAGAGTACCTACAGTTTTAGCATTAGTAGGATTATCAGATAAATACAAGATGTTTCCAACTGAACTTTCCGGAGGAGAGCAACAAAGAGTATCTCTTGCAAGGGCAATGGTTAATAACCCTGCAATATTAATTGCAGATGAACCTACAGGTAATTTGGATCCAGACACAGCTATGGAAATAATGCATATATTAGATGACATAAACAGGACAGGAACCACAATTTTAATGGCAACTCATGCTAAAGAAATAGTTAATAACATGAAAAAGAGAGTAATTGCCATAGAAAAAGGCAGCATTGCAAGAGACGAAAAGAGAGGTGGATACGGAAATGAAAATAAACACCGTTAAAGGGTTTTTTACAGATGCGTTTAAGAGTATAAGAAGAAATAGGACAATAAGTTTTGCATCAATTATAACAGTATCTGCTACACTTTTTATATTTGGTATATTTATAATGCTTGCCTTAAATGTAAAAGGATTTGTAGGTGAGGTTGAATCTAAGGTAGAAATAAAAGTGTTCTTAAAAGATGGCATAAATATTTCGGACCAAAAGGCCATAGAGGATAAACTTCGATCTACAGAAGGTGTTAAAGAAGTAAAATATGAAAGTAAAAGTGATGCTCTTCAAAAATTTAAAGAACAATTAAAAGGTAATGCAAGTTTATTGAGTGGATATGATGCATCAAAAAATCCTATGCCAAGCTCCTTTATTGTGAGACTTACGGCACCAGAAGCAGCGGACAAAATAGGTGAGGAAGTAGTCAATATGTCTGGTGTGGATGAGATAGGAAATGATGAGGATCTAATAAAGAAAATAATAACTATATCTAATAGCTTAAAGTGGGTAGGTATAATATTATTTATAATGCTTGTGGGGGTATCCTTATTCTTAATAGGAAACACCATTAAGCTAACAGTTTTCTCGAGAAGAAGAGAAGTTGGTATAATGAAATTTGTAGGTGCTACAGATTGGTTTATAAGGTGGCCATTTATTATAGAAGGAATGATGATGGGTATAATAGGTGCTATAATAGCTGACGTTGTACTATATTATGTATATAGATTTGGTTTCATAAAAATAACAGAAGATCTTTTAACAGCACAATTAATTTCTCCGCAGTACGTTTTAAATCCGCTATTTGCTGCATTTGTTTTAGCCGGTATCCTAATAGGTGGTATTGGAAGTACATTATCTTTAAGAAAGTTCTTAGACGTTTAATTTAAAGTTTATGGCTCTGTTTTTAGTTTTAGAAAACAGAGCCATAAAATTATTTATTAATATGATCCTTTTAGCATATACTATATAATAAGTTAGTTTTAATTAATATATGTATGCTTTAGAATTTAAGAAAGGGTGGCTATTTTATGGATTTTGACAATAATGAAACAGGTAGGGGATTTAATAAAAACAATAAGAGGTCAAGTAAAACTATATGGATTGTTATAGCTTTATTAGTTATAACAAATGTGGGAACCTTCTTTATAGGAAGTGCTTACTCACAATTTGTGCCTAGGTCAGTAAAGTCTAGTCCGGAATTTACAAAGTCTATGGAAAATATAAAGGACGTAGACAAATTCAAAAAGATATTTAGTATAAGGGAAATGTTATATAAACTATATGATGGTCCAATGGAAGATAATGAAATGCTAGATGGTGCATTAAAAGGCATGACAGCTTCTTTAAATGATCCTTATACTGTATTTTTAGATGAAAAGGATTTTGCAGATTTAATGGAAAAAAATGAAGGAGCCTATGTTGGACTTGGAATACAAGTAGGAGTTAAGGATAATAAAATAGTTGTAATTTCAGTCTTCGAGGGATCACCTGCTGAAAAGTCAGGAATAGTTTCTGGAGATATAATCCAAAAGGTAAATGGTGAAGATTTCACTGGGGCTGACATGGAAAAGGCAGTATCCATGATGAAGGGTAAAGAAAAAACAGAAGTACCAATAACTATTTATAGAGAAGGCAAGGGTGCCTTTGATGTAAGTGTTAAAAGAGATACTATAAATATGGTTACGGTAAAGGGCGAAATGCTTGATGATAGTATAGCTTATATCCAAATATCAATGTTTGATGAGCATACAGGAGATGAGTTTAATAAAAAGTTAGGAGAATTAAAAGACAAAGGGGCAAAATCTTTAGTTATGGATTTAAGATCTAATCCTGGTGGACTTTTAAATGAATGTGTAAAGGTAGCTTCTAATTTTATAGATAAAGACAAGGTAATAGTGTCTACAAAGGACAAATATGGCGAAGAAGAAAAATATAATTCTACAGGCGGAAGTTATATAGGAATGCCTTTAGTGGTACTTACAGATGAGGGAACAGCTAGTGCATCTGAAATAGTAGCTGGAGCGATTAGAGACTATGAGGCAGGAACTTTAGTTGGAGAAAAGACCTTTGGTAAAGGTATAGTTCAAAGAGTATTAGACCTTAAGGATGGCACTGGTCTTAAAGTCACAGTATCAAAATATTATACACCAAATGGTGAAAATATTCATAAAATAGGTATCAGTCCAAATGTAGAAGTTAAGATTAGTGATGAAATGAAACAAAAACCTTATGACAGAGGTACGGATCCTCAATTTAATAAGGCATTAGAGATACTAAAAAAATAAGAGTATTCAAAAGTAATAATTACTACAAATAAGATAATGAGTGTTATTTTTTTGGTACCTAAGTTAAAGTAGGAGGAAATTTTTTGATGGGTATTGCAGGATATACATTAAAGGCTGTAGCCTTTGCTATGGTCAGCCCACAATTTGCAATTACGCTTATAATGCTTGCGTTTATATTTTATGGTAAAAATAAAAGAACCGTGCTAATGCAAAAGATGATTCTAGGGGAACAGGTAAACTCTCCCCTAGAACTTACTATGTCGCAGCTGGTTTTAGGAATAATAGGTGGAGTAATGTCCAGCCTTATTTTATCTTATTTAGGAGTAATGTTTGGAGAAAATTCAGGAATACACCTAATGTTCGTATTTTCTTTATTATTATTATTTTTCAGTCCTAGATTTATATGCTTTTCTTATTCCGGGGCTTTGCTTGGTCTTTTAAGTATAATATTAAATTTAATTAAGGACCCACTTTTAACTATGTACCCTACTATAGAAATTATAAATAGACCCTTTTATATAGATATTGCAGCACTTATGACCTTAGTTGGTGTACTTCATATAGTAGAAGGATTACTAGTTGCAGTAGATGGACATAGAGGGGCTATACCTATATTTACTAATAGAGACGGAAAGATACTTGGAGGATTTGCACTTAAGCGGTATTGGGCTATGCCTATTGCCATATTAATGATTTTAAGTAATGAAACAGGAACTATTGGTCAAAACATTATTACACCTAGTTGGTGGCCAATTATGAGGAATCCTTTAACCTTAAGTATATTAACTATGGCTGTAGTTTCCATTATGCCTTTTTATGGAGTGCTTGGTTATAACTCCATTACATTTACTAGGTCTAAGGGAGAAAAGTCTGCCATGTCAGGTATAGGAATATTAATATATGGTATTACACTTACTCTTGTAGCTCAATTAGCAAGAATAAGTCTATCATTACAACTTTTTGTTATATTATTTGCTCCTTTAGCACATGAGATTATGTTAAATACTCAAAAGATTATAGAATCAAGGGCTGTAGCAAAGTTTATTAGTGATGAAGAAGGACTTATGGTATTAGATGTAGCACCTCAGTCCATTGCATATAATGCAGGCATAAGAAGTGGAGACAAGCTTTTAGAAATAAATAATAGTAAAATTGAAAATGAATCATATTTTTATAAAACTTTAAATGAAGGTATTGAAGAGGTTAAATTTAAACTAAAAGATTCTAAAGGAAATATAAAACAGTTAGTATTAAATAAGGGTAAAAGAAACAAAATAGGGTTAGTCATAGTGCCAAGAGCAGTTATATCTGAAGACCAATCAGAACATACAAAAAATGAAGATAAAGATGATGAAGATAAAGATGAAGAAAAACGTAAGGATAAAGGATTTAAGGATATACTAGAAGATATAAAGAAACATGAAGATAAAGACGAAAATGGTGATTAGACTTAGTATTGCTATGAACTAGACAGTGGTTATGTTTTATTTTTGATGGGGTTAAATTAAGTTTAATCATCAAGGTTTAGAACATAGCCATTTTTTAATTCATAAAGAAAGGTTTTTAGGGAATTATGGTTATTGACAGGTTATAATATTAAGTATAATATAGAGATATATGCAACGAACAGACGTTCAAAATCAGAATGGAGATGATTAAATGGGAGAGTTTAAAATATCCTCGAAATTTAAACCTACTGGAGATCAGCCTCAAGCAATAAATGAGATAGTTAAGTCTATTGAAGACGGAAATAAATTTCAAACTCTTCTTGGGGTTACAGGTTCAGGAAAGACCTTTACTATGGCTAATATAATAGAAAGAGTTCAAAGACCTACATTAATTTTAGCTCATAATAAAACCTTAGCAGCACAGTTATGCTCAGAATTTAGGGAGTTTTTCCCAACTAGTGCTGTAGAGTATTTTGTGTCTTATTACGATTATTACCAACCAGAAGCCTACATGGCGCAAACAGATACCTTCATAGAAAAAGATGCATCAATAAATGATGAAATAGATAAACTAAGACACTCGGCCACATCAGCTTTATTTGAAAGAAGAGATGTTATAATTGTAGCTTCAGTTTCTTGTATTTATGGACTAGGTAACCCTGATGAGTATAAAAAGCTTACTATATCCTTAAGACCAGGTATGATAAAGGACAGAGATGAAGTAATTAAAAAATTAGTAGAGATTCAATATGAAAGAAATGAAATAGATTTTTCTAGGGGTACATTTAGAGTAAGAGGAGATGTTTTAGATATAGTTCCAGCCTCTTCAGAAAGTAAAGGAATAAGAATAGAATTTTTTGGAGATGAAATAGATAAGATAAAAGAATTTGATATATTAACAGGTCACATAATAGGGGAAAGAAATCATGTGTCTATATTCCCAGCCTCTCACTTTGCTACATCTAAAGATAAAATAGATATAGCCATAGAAAAGATAGAAGAAGAATTAGAAAAAAGATTAAAGGAACTTATATCGGAAGATAAGTTATTAGAAGCTCAAAGGATAAGACAAAGAACTAATTTTGATTTAGAAATGATAAAAGAGATGGGATATTGTAGCGGAATCGAAAATTATTCTAGGATATTAGATGGAAGAGCAGCAGGAACTCCACCACAGACCTTAATTGATTATTTCCCAGATGACTTTTTGTTTTTTATAGATGAAAGTCATGTAACGCTACCACAGGTAAGGGCTATGTACGGCGGAGATAGATCAAGGAAGAATTCCTTAGTGGATTATGGCTTTAGACTACCTTCGGCCTTTGATAATAGACCTCTTCAGTTCCCAGAATTTGAAAATAAATTAAATCAAGTATTATTTGTAAGTGCCACACCAGCTGTTTATGAACTGGAACATTCAAAGGTTATAGCAGAACAGATAATAAGGCCTACAGGGCTTTTAGATCCAGAAATAACTATAAGACCAGTTAAAGGACAAATAGATGACTTATATGAAGAAATTCAAAAGACTATAAAAAAAGGGTATAGGGTATTAGTTACAACGCTTACAAAGAGAATGTCCGAGGATCTTACAAAATATTTAAAAGAGCTTAATGTAAAGACCACATATCTTCACTCAGGTATAGAAACTATAGAGCGTATGAGGATAATAAGGGATTTAAGAGTAGGCACCTTTGATGTACTAGTTGGTATTAACCTTTTAAGGGAAGGACTAGACATTCCAGAAGTAGCTTTAGTTGGAATATTAGATGCAGATAAGGAAGGATTTTTAAGATCCGAGACCTCTTTAATTCAAACCATAGGAAGAGCTGCTAGAAATGTAGATAGCAAGGTTATAATGTATGCAGATGTTATAACAAAATCAATTAAAAAGGCATTAGATGAAACTAATAGAAGAAGGACTATTCAAACCGCATATAACGAAGAACATAATATAACTCCAACCTCAATTAAAAAGGATGTTAGAGATATAATAGAGACAACTAAGATAGCAGAAGAAAAGTCGGAATATGACAGCCTAGAAGATGCTATTAATGCAAATAAAGAAAACTTAGAAAAACTTATAGAAGATTATACAAAGGAAATGAGAGAAGCCTCTAAGAATTTACAATTTGAAAGGGCAGCAGAACTTAGAGATATAATATACAAACTTAACAAAAAGAAAAAATAACTAGCTAAGAAAATTTAGAGATAGGATGGTAAGCATGCATGCAAGATAAAATAGTTATAAAAGGAGCAAAGGTTAATAATCTTAAAAATGTAGATTTAGTAATACCTAGGGATAAGCTAGTAGTGTTCACAGGACTTTCAGGCTCTGGAAAGTCTTCACTAGCCTTCGACACACTTTATGCAGAAGGACAAAGAAGATATGTGGAGTCTTTATCTTCTTACGCAAGGCAATTTCTAGGACAGATGGATAAACCAGATGTGGAATATATAGAGGGGCTTTCCCCAGCAATTTCCATAGACCAAAAAACTACCAGCAGAAACCCAAGATCTACAGTTGGTACAGTAACTGAAATATATGATTATTTAAGGCTTTTATATGCTAGAGTTGGTATCCCACACTGTCCTAAATGTGGGAAGGAAATAACTCAGCAATCTATAGATCAAATGGTAGATAAGATTATGGAACTAGAAGAGAGGACTAAAATACAGATATTATCACCTATAATAAGAGGAAGAAAGGGTAGCCATGAAAAGGTATTAGATAATATCAAAAGAAATGGTTTTGTAAGAGCTAAGATAGATGGAAATATGGTAGAACTTACAGAAGAAGAGATAGCACTTGAAAAGAATATAAAACATAGTATAGAAGCAGTAGTGGATAGATTAGTTATTAAAGATGATATAAGAAGTAGACTTTCAGAGTCTATAGAAACTGCATTGAAGCTTTCAGAAGGTCTTGTAATTATAGATGTAATTGATAAAGAACCTATGCTATTTAGTGAGAAGTTTGCATGTGCTGACTGCTCTATAAGTATAGACGAATTAGCTCCTAGATTATTTTCATTTAACTCACCCTTTGGAAAATGCGATAAATGTGATGGACTTGGAACCTTAATGGAAATAGATGAAAATTTAGTAATACCAGATAGAACCAAAAGTATAATGGGTGGAGCTATTGTAACCTGGGGAGAAGGAAGATTGAAAAAAGATTCTTGGACCTTTAGTGTGCTTCAAGCCTTAGTTAAAAAGCTTAAATTTAGCTTAGATACACCTATAGAAGATTTGCCTAAAAATGTAGTGGACATCTTACTTTATGGATTAAAAGATGAAAAGCTTAAGGTTCATTATGAAAAAGAGTTCTCAACAGGACAGTTTAATCATAATTATGAGGGTATTATAAACTCATTAAAGAGAAGATACATGGAAACAAATTCTGATTATATAAAGTCTGAAATAGAGCAGTATATGAGTGATAACCCATGTCCTAAATGTAAGGGTGCAAGATTAAAGCCAGAGGCTCTTGCTGTTACTGTAGGAGATAAAAGCATATTTGAATTTTGCAAGATACCTATAAGAGACGAATTAGACTTCATACAAAATGTTGAGTTGTCAGAAAAGAATAAGATCATAAGTGATCAAATAATAAAAGAAATAAATAATAGATTAAAGTTTTTGATAGATGTAGGACTTGACTATCTTAATTTATCTCGAACTTCAGGTACCCTATCTGGAGGAGAGGCTCAAAGAATAAGGCTTGCAACTCAGATAGGATCTAGCCTTATGGGAGTTTTATATATCTTAGATGAACCTAGTATAGGACTTCATCAAAGAGATAATGATAGGCTTATAAAGACTCTTAAACACCTAAGAGATCTTGGAAACACCTTGATTGTAGTAGAACATGATGAGGATACTATAAGAGAAGCAGACTTTATAGTAGATATAGGACCTGGTGCTGGTGAGCATGGAGGAGAAGTGGTAGTTGCAGGAACTTTAGACAAGGTTAAAAAGTGCAAAAAATCTATAACAGGTCAATATTTAACAGGGAAGAAAACCATAGAGATTCCAGAGGAAAGAAGAAAAGGTAATGGTAATTTTATAAAGATAAAAGGTGCAAAAGAAAACAACCTTAAAAATGTAAATGTAGAGATACCTATTGGCACTCTTACCTTAGTAACAGGGGTTTCAGGTTCAGGTAAAAGTACTTTAATAAATGAAATACTTTATAAAGGCTTAAATAAGATAATAAACAAGGCCAAAGTTTATCCAGGAAGCCACAAAGAAATTTTAGGTTATGAAAATATAGATAAGATAATAGATATAAACCAAGGACCAATAGGTAGAACTCCAAGATCTAACCCAGCTACTTATACTGGAGTCTTTGATATAATAAGAGATGTATTTTCTAAAACCCCTGAATCAAAAATGAGAGGCTATAAGCCAGGACGTTTTAGTTTTAATGTAAAGGGCGGAAGATGCGAGGCTTGCAGTGGAGATGGAATCATAAAAATAGAGATGCAATTTTTATCTGATGTATATGTACCTTGTGATGTATGCAAGGGTAAAAGATATAATAGAGAGACCTTAGAGGTTAAATATAAGGGTAAAAATATTCATAACATACTAGAAATGACAGTAGAAGAATCTCTAAGCTTTTTTGAAAATATACCAAGAATAAAAAATAAGATGCAAACTTTGTATGATGTAGGACTAGGATATATAAGACTAGGTCAACCTTCTACCCAGCTTTCAGGAGGAGAGGCCCAAAGAATAAAACTCGCCTCAGAATTATCGAAAAGAAGTACAGGAAAGACACTATTTATTCTAGATGAACCAACAACAGGACTTCATATAGATGATGTAAGTAGGCTCATATTAATACTACAAAGGCTAGTAGATGCTGGAAACACTGTGGTAGTAATAGAACATAACTTAGATGTCATAAAGAGTGCAGATTATATAATTGACATTGGACCTGAGGGTGGAGAAAAAGGTGGACGAATACTTGTAAGCGGAACTCCAGAAGAAATATCAAAAAATAAGGAATCCTATACAGGAGATTATCTAAAAAGATTACTTCCATAATATAGACATTCAATGTCTTTTAGTTTATTACAACGGAGAAAATTGATTTTAATTATTGAAAATTATTAAAAGGCGATGTTGTCGCCTTTTTTTAAAGGAGATGTATTAATAAAGTAAGATTTATTAACGTAAAATTCATATAATAATGATATAATAATTAAAGTCTATGGTCATAAATGAGTACATACACGTATAATTGTATAGAGGTATTATAAAAATCAAATGGAATAATATTTAGAGTCATAATATTAATTAAGATAAGAGGTGAAAGTATGAGGTTTAATAGACTTTTCGGTCTTCTATTTACTGTTATATTTATTATAATTTTATATGTAATAATCATTTTAGCCTTAAGAATAATGTATAAGGACGTAAAAAATGGTGGAAAGAGTAGTGGAAAGAGTAGTGGAAAGAAAAAGCAGTTAGGTAAGTCATTAGGGCTTGTGGTAGAAGAGCAAGGAGATAATCTTGCGTTGAAAAAAGGAAGCGTAATACCCATAAGAGGATCTATTACCTTAGGTAGAACAGAAGAAAATAACGTGGTTTTATCTGATAAATATGTATCTAGTACACATGCTAAAATTTACTCTAAGAACGATAAATACTTTTTAGAGGATTTAAAAAGCACTAATGGTACAATACTTAATGGAGTAAAAATAAATGGTGTGGTTCAAATATTCGTAGGTGACCAGATTCAAATAGGAAGTTTAACTTTTAAAGTTATAGGATGATAAAAGAATTACAAGTTATATATAAAAGAAGGTGAATATGTGGATAGTATTAAAGATGAAAGAAAGCTATTATTGCTTACTTATTTATTGTGTATGGCAATGTTTCTTAACCTAGGATTTTTAAAAGATCCTTTTGATACAGGCGCTTTAATTATGGGTGGAGTTTTATGTATTCTTATTGGCTATGCTTATTTTATAATAAGAAGGTTCTTCAATGAGGGAGATAAGTTCATGCTTATTTTTGCCTGTCTCTTATCTGTTATTGGTATTGCTATGTTATACAGATTAAAAAGCGTTGATGCAATTAAGCAGACGGTTTGGTTTGCTATTTCAATAACTACCTATATATTGGTAGTGGTTTTATTGCCTGATCTTAAAACTTTTTCAAAGTATAAAAAGATATATATGGTAGGTACATTGATATTTATGTCTATGGCTACATTTATAGGTACAGAAGTATATGGGGCTAAAAACTGGGTATTTATAGGCCCCATTAGCTTTCAACCTTCAGAAGCTGGAAAGCTGTTTTTAGCAGCCTATTTAGCCTCTAGCTTAAAGGATTATAAAACCTTTAAAGACTTAATAGAGCCAGCTATAGTTGTAATTGTATCTTTAGCTTTTATGGTATATCAAAAGGATTTAGGCTCTGTTTTAATTTTCTTTGGTATATCAATAACCATGCTTTACATGGCTACGTCAAAAGTAAAATATATTGTAACTGCATTTGGACTATCTATTATAGGGTCTTTAGCTAGTTATAAGATGTTTCCCCATGTAAGAAAGAGAATTATGATATGGCAGGACCCGTGGAAGTACGCAAGTGATGAGAGCTTTCAAATAATTCAAGGCTTGTTTGCTATATCCTCAGGGGGATTATTTGGTTCAGGATTTGGTCTTGGGCTTCCAGGACTTGTACCTGTACGTACCACTGACTTTATATTTGCTGTAATATGTGAAGAGCTAGGAGTTATAATGGGATTCGGCATTATAATATTGTACTTTTTACTATTTTATAGGTGCATGAGAACTGCAATATATGTAGATGATAAATTTTCACAGCTTATTACAGTGGGCTATAGTGCTATGATAGCAAGTCAAGCCTTAGTAATAATAGGTGGAGTTATGAATGTAATACCACTAACAGGAATAACCCTTCCCTTTGTAAGTTATGGGGGTAGCTCTATACTAACCATGTTCTTTGCTTTAGCTATAATACAAAAGGTGTCAGAGGAGGGATAGCATGAAAAATCATAGCAAGGATGAAATTTTTAAAAATATCAGAAATATACTAGTGATTTTCTTATTATGTTTCTTGGCACTCATAACCTACATAGCATATTTTACAGCTATTAAGGCACCAGATATAGCAAGTATGCCAGAAAACAAAAGGATGCAAGCTAAAAGAAATGAAGTTTTACGTGGAACTATCTACGATAGAAATATGCAAAACCTAACTAAAAGTGAAAAAAAAGATGCCACTACACAAATAAGAGAATATACTGGAGGAGCCATGTTTGTTCATGCCTTAGGATATTCAGATATAACCTATGGACTTACAGGCCTTGAAAAAGAATACGATGAAGAGCTTATGAGTGATAGTAGACTTTCTGTAGATTATGAAGCATTAAAAAATTATTTTAAAAATAGAGAGTTTATGAAGATATTTGGTAAGGGAAAAGAAAAGGTAGGAAATGGTGTAGTTACTACCTTGGATTATAATATTCAAAAGGCAGCCTATGATGTACTAGGCAATGAAAAAGGATCTATAGTAGTATTAAATGTTAAAACAGGAGAGGTCTTAGCTATGGTATCTAAACCAGCCTATGATCCTAATGACCTAAGTGGCGTATGGGATTCCATAGCAAAGGATGAAGAAAATACACCAATGTTAAATAGAGCTGTAGCAGGCCTTTATGCCCCAGGATCTACATTTAAAGTAGTAACTACAGCTAGTTCATTAGAAAACCTTCAAGGGGTTACACAAAGAGTATTTAAAGACGAAGGTAAGCTTGTATTCAATAGCAAGGATTCTTTAAGCAACTTAAATAATGTGGCATTTGGAGACTTAAAGTTAGATGCTGCATTTAGACATTCAAGTAATGTGGTTTTTGGAACTTTAGCTTTAGATTTAGGTAATGCTAAGTTAAAGGATACTGCTGAAAAGTTTTATTTTAACAAAAATATACCTGCAGATGGGTTTATAATAAATAAGGGAAGATTCCCAGAACTCAAAAAAGATGAAAAAGGAAACATAGCCCAAACAGGTATAGGACAGAGTAGTATTTTAGCAAGTCCTATGCAAATGGCTTTAATTGCAAGCACTATTGGTAATAATGGTACTATGATGAAGCCACATTTAGTTAAGAGCATAGTAACTCCAGAAGGTACTAAGATAAAAGATATAGAAAGCCAGCCTCTTGATAATACTGTATCCAAAGAAAATGCACAGATCATAAAAGATTATATGAGGTCTGTGATAACCGGTGGAACAGGTGGCCCTGGAGCCTTTGATGGAACTAATGCTGCAGGTAAAACAGGTACAGCAGACTATAAAGATAAAAATGGAAATGATGCAGCACCACACTCTTGGTTTATTGGCTTTGCACCTTACGAAGACCCAGAGGTTGCTATTGCTGTAATAGTAGAGGGTGGAGGAGCTGGAGGCGGCAAGGCAGCTAAGGCTGCTGGAAAAGTTTTAAAGACAGCTCTTTCTAAGTAATATTAAAAGTTAAGGCTGTGCTTTATATTAGAGGTGATTAATAATGTTTGATTTTGAATATCAGCTTAAGATATTACCAGATAAACCTGGAGTTTATATAATGAAAAATTCATTAGGTGAGGTATTATATGTAGGTAAGGCAAAGATACTTAAAAATAGAGTAAGGCAGTATTTCCAAAGTTCAAAGAACCATTCTGAAAAAGTTAAAGCTATGGTAAGGCACGTAGCTGAATTTGAATATATAGTGACAGATTCAGAAATGGAAGCTTTAATATTAGAATGTAACCTTATTAAAAAATATAAGCCTAAATATAATATATTATTAAAGGATGATAAACACTATCCTTTTATAAAAATAACTACTAATGAGGAATTTCCAAGGGTTTTTGTAACAAGGAGCATGGCAAAGGATGGCAATAAATATTTTGGACCATACACAGATGTATCAGCTGTATATGAAACCATAGAACTTATACAAAAGATCTTTCCTATTAGAAATTGTAAGCTTACAATAAAGGAAGATGGAATTAAGTATAGACCTTGTTTAAACTACCAAATAAAGCTTTGCACAGGGCCTTGTGCAGGTTATATCAGTAAAGAAGATTATAAAAAGCTTATAGATGACATAATTGATCTATTAAATGGCAAGAATAGTAAGATAGTGCAACAACTAAAAAGCGAAATGGATATAGCAGCAGAGGAACTGAAATTTGAAAAGGCAGCATCAGCTAGAGATAAGATGCTAGCTGTAGAAAAGATTGCAGAAAAACAAAAGATATTCTTAGGCCACTTTGAAAATGAAGATTTTATAAATATGTATGGAGACGAGAAAGACACCTGCATGCAGATATTTTTCTTTAGAGAAGGAAAGTTAATTGGAAGAGAACACTTTATGCTTGAAGATACTGCAGGATTTAAAGATTCAGAGATAGTATCCCAGTTTATAAAAAGCTTTTACGGAGGTACAGCCCACATACCTAAAAGTATTTATGTACCAGAAATAGAAGATGGAGAACTTTTAGAAGAGTGGCTTTCCATAAAAAGAGGGAGCAAAGTTGAGCTTAAGATTCCTCAAAAGGGAGAAAAAAAGCGACTTTTAGATATGGTAGAAAAAAATGCAAAGCTCACATTAGAACAGTTTAAATTTAAAATCTTAAGAGATAAAGAAATTCACAAAATTGCACTTACAGAATTTGCAGATTTGTTAAATTTAGATTATATTCCACATAGGATAGAAAGTTATGATATTTCAAATATACAGGGTATGGATTCTGTGGGAAGTATGATAGTATTTGAAGATGGTAGAGCTAAAAATAGCGACTACAGAAGGTTTAAGATAAATACCGTAAAAGGTGCCAATGATTATGAAAGCATGAAAGAAATACTAACTAGAAGATTTAATCGTGGACTATCAGAAGTTAAAAGCATACAAGAGAGAAATATTAAATTAAATGAAGGCAAGTTTCATGTATTTCCTGAAATCATAATGATGGATGGAGGAAAAGGTCAAGTAAATATAGCACTAGATGTGCTAAAAGATTTAAATATAAATATTCCAGTTTGCGGTATGGTGAAAGATGATAACCACAAAACAAGAGGGCTTATATTTAATAATGAAGAGCTAATAATACCAATGAGTTCTAATGTTATGCAACTTATAACAAGGATGCAAGATGAAGTCCATAGATTTGCAATAACTTATCATAGGACTTTAAGAGATAAAAGAATACTTCATTCTATATTAGACGATATACCAAACATAGGAGACAAAAGAAGAAAAGAACTTCTCAAAAAATTTAAAGGCATCGATAATATTAAAAATGCGACCTATGAAGAGCTTATAGAAACTCCATCTATAGACAAAAGGGCTGCAATGAGTATTATAGAGTTCTTTAAAAATCAGAAATAGCAAACAGGAGGAATTTAATGAAATACGTTTTAGATACACATACTCATACAATAAAAAGTGGGCATGCATACAGCACTATTTTAGAAAATGTAAGATGGGCAGCAGATCATGGGATTAAGCTTTTATGTACCACAGATCATGGTCCTAAAATGCCAGGAGGACCTCATGAATTTTACTTTTCAAATCTTAGGGTTTTACCCTTTTACATGGAGGGGATAATCCACCTTAAGGGCTGCGAAGCTAATATAATAGATTTTGATGGTACTTTAGATATATCACCTAGGATTCAATCAAGATTAGATATTATTATAGCAAGCCTTCATGACAATTGTATAACTTCAAGAGGTAGGGAAGAAAATACAAAGGCTATATTAAGAGTTATGGATAATCCTAATGTAGATATAATAGGTCACCTAGGTAATCCTTCATTTCCAATAATAGAAGAATTAGTGGTAAAGGCAGCTAAAGAAAAAAATGTTTTAATTGAAATAAATAATAGTTCATTTAAGTCAAGGCCAGGATGCGAAGAAAATTGCATGAAAATAGCTTCACTTTGCAGGGAGTATAATGTAAATATTGTAATGGGTAGTGATGCTCATATTTGTTATGATATAGGTAAATTTGACAAATCAGAAGAAATATTAAAAAAAGCAAAGGTACCAGATGAGCTTATAATGAATTTAGATGAAAAAAGATTAATTAAATATTTAAAATACAAAGGAAAGCTTAAAGATTATAACCTATAATAGACTAATAAATATAAATATATTATAATATATTTATTGTTATGAAATTAAATAAGAAAAACACTATAACATAAGTAAGTTTGAGGAGAAGTAGAATGAATCATTATAGTTGCTTAATTTCTAAATTAGAAAAGTTATTAGATAAAGAAGATATCTTATTAAATGAGTCAATGAAAAACCATACTTATTTCAAAATAGGGGGAAAAGCAGATATTTTAATTACCCCAAAAACTACAGAAGAACTAATAGCATCAATAAAGATATGTGATGATGAAAAGACTTTATATTATATCATAGGCAACGGATCCAATCTATTAGTTAAAGATGGTGGATTTAGAGGAGTTATAATAAAGCTTAGTAAATTAGACAAGATAACTGTAGATGAAGATAAAATAATTGCTCTTGGAGGAGCGAAGTTAAAAGATATGTCAGGTTGTGCCCTTAAATACAATCTAACAGGTTTTGAATTTGCCTGTGGAATTCCAGGGAGTGTAGGTGGAGCAGTTACAATGAATGCAGGAGCCTACGATGGGGAAATGGTAAATGTTGTAACAGAAGCAGTGGTTATGGATAAAGATTGCAACATTATAACTTTGAAAAATGAGGATTTAGAGCTTGGTTATAGAACTAGTGCAGTTATGAAATATAATTATATTGTTCTAAGCGTAACTATAAAGCTTAAAAAAGCAGATCCTTTGAAGATAAAGGCCAGAATTGATGAACTCACATATAGAAGAGAAGATAAACAGCCCTTAGAATATCCTTCAGCAGGTAGCACATTTAAAAGACCAGAAGGACATTTTGCAGGAAAGCTTATAGAGGATTCTGGACTAAAAGGAACAGTACTTGGAGGGGCAGCGGTATCGGAGAAACACTCAGGATTCATAATAAACAAAAAAGATGCAACGGCAAAAGATATATTAGATCTTATAGAATTTGTCCAAAAAACTGTATCAAAAAACTTTAATGTAGATTTACATCCAGAGGTTAGGATAATAGGAGAAGACTAGAATGAACTACACCTTATTCTTAAAACTTTGTTTCTAAATTGAATAGTTTTAAGCTATTCAATAAGAATATATAAATTAAGATATATAAATAAGGGGGGTGAATCTATCTCTTATATGATCTACTTTTATAAGAGGTAGGGGATTATGAGTTATTCTATCAGAAAAGAAGTACTAAACGTTGAAAAGTATGTGGCTGGAAAGCCTATTAGCGAGGTAAAAAGAGAGCTTGGATTGGATCAGGTTATAAAACTTGCATCTAATGAAAATCCATTAGGTTGTTCTCCTAAAGCTAAAGAAGTTATCAAAAACATGATAAATGATTCGGCACTTTATCCTGATTCAGCTAGTTATGAGCTAAAGCTTGCCCTAAGTAAAAAGTTAAATGTTACTAAGGATCAAATATTTTGTGGCGCAGGCTCAGACTCATTAATAAAGGTTTTATGTAATACCCTTTTATCAGAAGATGATGAAAGCATAATGGCAAGTGTTACCTTCCCAAGGTATGATACGAACACAAGACTTATGGGAGCTAAATCTATAAAGATACCTATGAAAAACAACGGACTAGACATTGAAGCTATGGTAGATGCAATAACAGATAAGACAAAGATAATTTGGTTTTGTAATCCTAACAATCCTACAGGAAATATATTCAAAAAAGAAGAATTTAATAAGATTTTAAAAAGAATACCACAAAGGGTAATTGTAGTTATGGACGAGGCTTACGTTGAATATGTAGAATCTGATGATTTCCCAGATTCCATAGAACTTTTAAAAGAAAATCCTAACATAATAGTATTAAGAACATTTTCTAAGGCTTATGGACTTGCTTCACTTAGATGTGGATATGGAGTTGCAACAGAAGAATTAGTAGGATATTTAAATAGAGTAATTAATCCTTTTGATGTGAATCTTTTTGCGCAAAATGCTGCTATTGCTGCTCTTTTAGATGAAGAATTCTTAAATAAGGTATGTGAAACTAATCATGAAGAAAAGATCTTTTTATATGATGAATTCGAAAAAATGAAATTAGATTATATAAAAACTCATACTAACTTTATTATGGTGAACTTAAATAGAGATGATAAACCAATATATGATGCACTTCTAAAAAAAGGCATAATAATAAGACCAGGGTTTTTACTAGACATGCCTCAGTGGTTAAGAATAACTATTGGAACTAGAGATCAAAATGAAAAGATGATTAAAGCATTAAAAGAGGTCATCGGATAAAATTAAAATAAAAGTATATATGAGATTAAACTGTTACTTTTAGAGGTATTTAAGCTTTAAAATAGACTTTGTTACTATAAATATTTATTATTGTAGTAGCATAGTCTATTTTTTTTAGATTAACATAATATAGATACTTTAAATTATTATAAATAAGAGCCATATGTGTTATAATAAATTTAATTAGCAGGGTATGGGAGTGATACTATGAGATTTTTAATTGTAACAGGCTTATCAGGAGCAGGAAAAAGTGAAGCAACGAGAAATTTAGAGGATTTAGGCTATTTTTGCGTAGATAATTTACCACCAACTTTGATACCTAAATTTGCAGAGGTTTGTATACAAAGTCAAGGTAAACTTGAAAAAATAGCATTGGTTATTGATATACGAGGAGGTCTGTTTTTTGATGCCCTTTTCGAAAGTTTAGTATATCTTAAGAAAAATGATTTTAAATATGAAATATTATTTCTAGAGGCCACAGATGAGGTTTTAGTAAAAAGGTTCAAGGAATCTAGAAGAAGTCATCCTTTAGCAAAGGATGGAAGACTAACTAAGGGCATAGCTCTTGAGCGAGGTAGACTAAAAGAGGTAAAAGAAAAATCAGATAATATTATCGATACTTCAAATTTATCCATAAAAGAGCTTCGTGAAAAGATAAATTCTATTTATGGAGATGGAGGAGATAAATCTAAAGATTTAAGTATCACTATACTTTCTTTTGGATTTAAGTATGGGATACCTTTAGATGCTGATTTAGTTTTTGATGTAAGATTTATACCTAATCCCTTTTATATACCTGAACTAAAAAAGTTTTCAGGACTTGATAATCAGGTTAAAGAATATGTATTAAAGCATGATGAAACAAAAGGTTTTGTAAGTAGACTTGAAGATATGCTGGAATTTCTAATACCAAACTATATAAAGGAAGGAAAAAAGCAGCTCATTGTTGCTATAGGTTGTACAGGTGGAAGACATAGATCTGTAGCTATATCTAGACTTATATACGATAACTTGGTAAGTGAAGGAATAAATGCCAACATAGATCATCGAGATATAAATGAAGATACAAATAAAGGTGGAAAAAAGTTATGAAATTTAGAGATTGGCTAAGACCGGGTATAAAGGTAAAGAGGTGGGTTGTTTTTGCTATATTTGGGATCATCCTTATTATATTTGGCTTGAATGAACTTTCTAGACATATGCTTTATAACTGGTACTATAAAGGCTTTTATATACTACTTAATGTAACAGGTATTTTTATCTTATATATATCTGTAACAGAAGGTATAAAGTCTATAATGGCACTTATAAATAGCGGATATCTGAAATTTTCTATAGACTCAAAAAAATTAGAAAGTTTGATCTATGAAAAACGATTACTTGTTAAAGGGCCTAAGATAGTTGTAATCGGAGGTGGTACAGGACTCTCTACTATGCTTAGAGGTCTTAAGTATTACACCTCTAATATTACAGCCATAGTAACTGTAGCAGATGATGGTGGAGGCTCAGGAGACCTTAGAGAAGACCTTGGAATCTTGCCACCAGGAGATATAAGAAACTGTATTCTAGCCTTGGCAGATACAGAGCCACTAATGGAAGAACTTTTGCAATATAGGTTTGAAGAAGGAAGACTTAAAGATCAAAGTTTTGGAAACTTATTTTTAGCAGCTATGGACGGTATTTCAGATAACTTTGAAGAAGCTGTTAAAAAGATGAGTTCAGTTTTAGCGGTTACAGGAAAGGTTATGCCAGTAACTCTAGAAAACATGGTTCTTAAGTGCGAACTTAAAAATGGTAACATTGTAAAAGGGGAATCAAATATACCAAAAGAGGCCATAAGTCAAAAAAGTCCTATTAATAAAATTATGATTGAACCAAAGGATGCTAAGGCCTTAGTAGATTCTGTGGAGGCCATAAAAACTGCAGATGCTATAATACTTGGACCTGGAAGTTTATATACTAGTGTAATACCAAACCTATTAGTAAAAGATATAGGAGAGGCCATAAAGAAAACCTCTGCTATTAAGATATATGTTTCTAACATAATGACTCAACCTGGTGAAACAGATGACTACACTGTAGTTGATCATGTTAAAGCTATTATTGACCATTCCTATGATGGAGTAATTGATTATGTAATTGCAAATATAGGAGAAATAGGCAAGGAACTTGAAGAAAAGTATTTAGAGGAAAAATCTAAATTAGTAACTAAAGATGAAAAAGAACTTGAAAAGTTAAATATAAAATTAATAGAATCTGATTTTGTAAAGACAACAAAAGGACTTATAAGACACGATTCTGAAAAGTTAGCTTCTGTAATAGTAGAAACTATAATGGATAAAAAGTTATTTTATGATAGAAAGAAGATAATTGAGTACTTCTATCTTTCAGAAAGATTAAAGCAAAAGCAAAATCAAAAGAAAAAGTAGAATTAGGAGAATGAGATATGTCGTTTTCATCACAGGTAAAAGGTGAGCTATGTAGAATTGAAAAAGTAACAAAGGAAGAAGCTTTAGCACAAATATCAGCTATAATGAAGGTCAGTGGGACGCTTACATTTGCTGGGAATAAGCAGCTTAGCTTTAAAATAGCAACAGAAAATCCAGCTACAGCAAGATTGATATTTACATTATTAAAGGAATACTTTAAGATACATGCAAGGCTTTTAGTGAAAAAAAGTAATTCCTTAAAGAAAAATAATTTATATATTGTAATGATTACAGAAGAAATGGGAGTAAGAAGCTTTTTGAAACTTTCTAGTATATTAAAAGAAGAAGAAGGAGTAATATCCTTAGATTATGGAATAAAAGAAGAGTTAGTTAAAGAGGATACTGCTCGTAAAGCATATATAAGAGGAGCATTTTTAGGAGGGGGAAGCATAAGTAACCCCGAAAAGACTTATCACCTAGAATTTGTAACTCATAACATAGAGTACGCAGAGGATTTAAGTAATCTTATAAATACCTATGGTCTAAACTCTAAATTTATCCAAAGAAAAAATAGTTATATAGTATATATTAAAGAGGGAGAACAAATAGTAGACTTATTAAATATAATAGGCGCTCATAACTCCTTATTAGAACTTGAAAATATTAGAATAATGAAGGAAATGAGAAATAATGTAAATAGGCTTGTTAACTGCGAAACAGCTAACCTTAGTAAGACAGTGAATGCAGCTGTAAGACAGGTAGAATGTATTAACTTTATTGAAAGTGAAATAGGACTTGGCAGACTTCCTAAAAATTTAAGAGAAATTGCAGAACTAAGATTAAAATTTCCAGATGAATCCTTAAAGGAGCTTGGTGAAATGTTAGTACCACCTGTAGGAAAATCAGGAATAAATCATAGACTAAGAAAAATAGAAAAAATAGCAGAAGAATTAAGAAAAGAAGGAAGGTAAACATGTCTAAGCATAGCAAAACTGTTGATTATATACTTTCATTAGAACCAGGGCATAAGATATCAGTTAGAGGCATAGCAATTGAACTTGGCATTAGTGAAGGTACTGCATATAAGGCTATAAAAGAATGTGATGAAAAGGGTATAGTATCCACCATACCTAGAGTAGGCACTATTAGAGTTGATAAATTAAAAAGGAAAAAAAGTGAATCTTTAACCTTTGCTGACGTAGTTAATATAGTTGGAGGCAGTATAATAGCTGGAAGAAGCGGTATACATAAGTCCCTAAAAAAGCTAGCCATAGGAGCCATGACCATAGAGGCTATGTCTAAATATATAGAACCAGGATCACTTCTTATAGTTGGAAATAGAGACCTAGCACAAGAATTAGCTCTTAATAATGGAGCCGCAGTACTTATAACCGGTGGATTTCAATGCAATGAAAAAGTAAAAAGATTAGCAGATGAAAAGTCCTTACCTATTATTTCCTCTAAATATGATAGTTTCATAACGGCTACTATGATAAATAAGGCCATGACTGAAAATACCATGAAGAAAGATATTATATTAGTGGAAGACATAATGAAAAAGGATCCTTATTATTTAAAGGTAAATCATACTCTAAATGATTGGAAGAGAATGGTGAGTGACACCAACTTTGTAAGGTATCCAGTGGTAGATGAACATATGAAGGTTGTAGGTATAATAACATCTAAAGACTTATCTTTAGATGTAGATATAAATCAGCCCATAGGAAAGATAATGTCTAAAAATCCTATAACAGTGACACCAAAGACTACAGTTGCCTATGCGGCTTATGTTATGGGACTTGAAGATATTGAACTTTGCCCCGTAATAGATGGGAAAAAGCTTATAGGCATAATAAAAAGAGATGATGTTACAGACACCTTTGCATATATGACAAGGCAACCTCAAAGGTCAGAAAGCCTAGAAGAATTAATATTAGCAAATTTTGAATATGAAGTTATAGGAGATAAAACTATATTTACAGGTAACATAGCATCAGAGATGATAGATTCCATTGGAACAGCCTCTTGGAGTTCTCTTAATATGCTTTTATCAGCAGCAGCTATTACAGCTTTAAGAGAAAGAGATATAAATGTTTCTGTAGATAATATAAGCACTTACTTTATGAAACCACTTCAATTAGATACTAAAGTTACCTTAGAAGCAGACATAGTTGATATGGGAAGAAATTACTGCAAGGTAGAAGTTAACATGATAAATTCTAAAAGACAGCTTATAGGTAAGAGTATGTTATCAGCAAAAATGCTAGGAAATTAGGCATAACTTAAATAAATATATAGGTATAATATATATAAACTTATACCAAAAAGATCCCGTTGCTATATGAAACAGGATCTTTTTTAATCACTTCAAAATCACTTTAATTAGTAGGTTTAATACTGTCTATATTCTTTTCAAAGCCATCCTTCCACTTGCTAGGCATATTGCTAGGTATAGAGGATCTAGCTTCATTTATAGCATGGGAACTTTTAACTTCTTTTGCCTTATTTATTGAATTCGTAACTCTAGTTAAAATTACTTGCTGAGCACTATCAAGTTTAACTGACCATGCTACTATTTGGCTACTGTAGTCGCCCTCTTTATTATTGGCTACAATATAGTCCTTAAACTCATCAACAAGCTCTCTAGCAGCTAAAATATCTTCTTGTAGTTCATAGGAATCCTTATCCTTATTATCTACAGCTAGAGTTACCGAATTATTTACCTTTGAGTATAGTTTATTAAAATTAAAATCTATAAAATACTCTTGGTTTTTAGGACCAAAGGTTAATCCTACAAGCATTAATATTGTAACTAAGATTATAGAAATAAGTTTCACCTTTTTACTCATAGAATTACCTCCTTACTTTAAGTCCTTTGATTAATGCTTTTGCCTTATCATTTCTACCTTTAAATATGTATTCAATAAGTTTTATACCTCGTGTAGTGTAAAAGAATATATTTAGCCTTAAATACTTTAGAGAGGTTAACTTATGTTTATACTTTTTCATGAACCTTAGCCTATTTCTAGTATTCCATTCTATAGCAAAAGGGGATTCCGATTCCCCAGAGGCAGCACCTATTTTATGATAGATAATACTTTTAGGGTTATAAAATATTTTATATCCGTTTTCTTGAAGTTTTGCACAAAAGTCTACATCTTCATAATACATAAAATATTCCTCAGGCAAAGGTCCAAGCTTTTTAATTACATTACAATCTATAAGCATAAGACATCCTGTAGCAAAGGTTATTTCCCTTTCCTTTAAAGTCACATCATTTAATCTTTTGCCTTCATTTGTATGGTAGCCATAAAATTTGTCCCACCTTATTTCACCACCATCATACCAAATCTTTAGCTTATCATAATAATTTAATATTAAACCTGTGGTAATAGCAACCTGCTTTTTAGCTTCCATAGAATCTACTAAGTGATTTAAAAAGTCCTTTTCCACAGTGGTATCATTATTTATAAGTAACACATAATCTGCACCTTTATTAAGAGCATATTCTATACCTACATTATTTCCAAAGGCAAAGCCACCATTTCTACCAGAGGATATAACATGATGCTTTTCGAAAGTAGCTTCTTTAAGTAAATCAAGTGAACCATCCTTTGAGTCATTATCCACTATTACTATTTCATAGCAAGGGTAATTTATATTTTCTAGGCTGGCTACAGCTTCTAAGGTGTCTGTAACACCCTTATAATTTAATAATATTATAAATACTTTTTTATCCATAGTTATCCTCTTTTAATATTCTTGTGAATTTTAATTTTGTTTAAAATACCTTGTAAAATACCTTTTTTCATTAAGACTTCTACAAGTAGTATAAGCAAAATGTTTAATATTAAAACTGGTATCTTTAATGAGTTAACAAATACACTCCATAAAAGCATATTTAGTATATTTATATATATTATAATAGCTCCTAGAGCGGAAAATTTAATCTTCCTTTTTATAAGAGCAATTCCAAAGTAGGCTAGTGCTACAAAAATAGATACATATATAATTACACCTAAATATCCTAAATCCTGCATAGCATCTGGTATAAATGAAGCTGCATTTAATCCTACCTTGTTTTGTAAGTAAGGAGTGTAGGCATATCTACCTTTAACCCAAGCCTTATAGGAAGAACCTTTATTAATTAAATTAGCAAAGAGCTTTATAAAAGGATAAAATAAGTTGTTAAAATAGGTAAGCTGAACACCTTGATTTATCAGCGAAAAAGAAGCATTTTCTAGAGGGCTTGTGAGGTAGATGTAACTCCATAAAAAGCTGGAAGGTGTATTATTACTCATTTGATAATGTTCTTGGATAGTTTTATGAAATATATTTTTTAAGACATAATCCATTCTCATATCACCAAGGTAACCAAAGAGTTGTAAAAATGCTATTAAGCTTAGTAAAAGTAAAGCATAAATGGTATATAGCTTCTTTTTAGATATTTCACTTTTTATTTTAACTAAGTTAAACAATTCATAAATATAGATGGCCACAAGAATAAATGATAAAGGGCCTCTATTTAGAGTTAATATCAAAGTACCAAGGCTTAGGCAAAATATTATTCCATCTACTAGTTTTTTATTAGACCTAAATAGTATGTATTTAATTTGAGTACATAATACTAACATATAAATTATATACCCATCATAATGATTCATTTGTTGCTTATTTATCTTGTTTTCACTAAGAATAGCAAGTCCATATTTTTGCACGTTAAGCAAAAATACTATAAAGGCAACTATAAATATTAATGTGGATAATATAGAATATATATTAGTATATTCTTTATTATCTTTTATATCTTCTATGTTAATTAGTATATCTTCTTCATTTAGGTATATTTTTTTATTTGCCATAAAAAATACAAAGCAAATCAATAAAACCACTAGGTTTATTTGCCATGTGGGGTTATATAGATTACTTAGCCTTAAATTATATAGGGCTATGTTAAGCATCCAAAGTATAAACATTACCTTTATAGCATCCCCTAAAATTGATAGCCCTTGTTTCTTATACCCCTTAAATATAAATATGCTTAATAAAATTAGCTGTATTATTCCTATAAAATAAAACATATATAATTCTCCTATTTCAAAATATCGTAGATTTCTTTAGCTGTCTTTTTCCAAGAAAATCTTTTAATATTTTCCTTTGATTTTTCTATAAGGTCTTCTCTTAATCCTGGAACAGTTAGTATAGATTCCATCTTTTCTTTAAGATCTGATAAATCATTATCTTTAAAGATTAACGCAGCATCACCATAAACCTCTGACAAAGAGGAGTTATCTGAAGCTATTACCGCAGTGCCACAACCCATAGCCTCTAGTATAGGAAGACCAAAGCCCTCATATAAGGTAGGAAATACAAAGGCCTTAGAGTAATAATAAAGGCTTGGTAGATCTTCATCTGGAATATAGCCTATGAAGTTAACCTTTTCTTCTATATTTAATTCATGAGTTAGTTCTTTTAATTTCATTATGTACTCTGAATCTTTTCCTACTATTATAAGCTTTAAGGGTATCTTTATATTTGATATGGCTTTAATAGCTATCTCTAGGTTCTTATGTGGATAGGATGCACCTACCATAATCATATAATCATAATTTATCTTATACTTTTCTAAGGTACTTATATTAGTATTTTCTATATTAAACATCTTAGTATCATATCCATTTGGTATTACGTGGATCTTACTTTCATCCACCTTATAAAATTTCAATATATCCTTTTTAGTGTTTTCAGATATTGCCACTATTTTATATGACTTTTTTAATAATATAGGCATTAAAATTTTATAATATTTATTTTGATGCTTTGCAACCTTTGGGTAGTACAAGGGAATGAAATCGTGTATTGTTATTATTTGCTTTGACCTTGAGAATAGGGATATATATTGAAAGGGATGATAAATAATCTCATCCTTTTTCACCTTAAAAGGAAGTATAAGCTGTGTCCAAAGCAATCTAGCAAGGCCACCTCTTTTTTTATAACTAGGCTTTACGTATTTATTTATCTTTTCAGTTTTAATACCATCTATATCTACTGGCGATAGCACTCTAATACTTTCATCTTGTTTATATAGTTCTTTAATCACATTTCTTGCATATATACCAAGGCCTGTTGGGCGCTCATCTAAAATACTAGAGTTTATGACTATCTTACTCCCCATAGGTTTTTAGCTCCTTTATCTTTGAAATATCATCTCTATTTACTATCATGATTTCGTTAGCAGTTTCTATAACTATTAGGTTTTCTACACCCATTATATAAGTCTTCTTGCTTGTCTTTATTATATTATCTTTACTTTTTAAGATAGCTACGCTGCCATCTATAACATTATTATATTTATCTGTATCCTTATATCTTGATAGACTGTTCCAGCTACCGAGATCATCCCAGCCAAAATCTCCTGGTATTACATAGATATCTTTTGCTTTTTCCATTATTCCATAATCAACGGATATTGCATCTACCTTCTTGTAGTTTTCTTTTACGCTATTTTCATCATGAAAATTTATATTGTTTATAAGCTTATATGTTTTAGGCAAAAACTTCTTTGTAAGTTCTATTATGGTTGAAACCTTCCATATAAACATACCGGAGTTCCAAAGATAGGACTTATCCTTTACATACTTTTCTGCAAGACTTAAACAAGGCTTTTCTTCAAACCTATCTACCTTGCTTATTTCAGTAGTATCTACATGATATTTATCATCACTTAAATGGATATAGCCATACCCTGTATCAGGCCTGCTAGGCTTTATACCAATAGTTAACACAGCCTTATTATTTTCTTCAACGAACTTTTCACCAAGCTTTAAAGTGTTCCTGAACTTTTCTTCATCTAATATTAGGTGATCTGATGGTAAAACAACAATAGTTGCATCTTCATAGATATTTCTTATGTAAAATGAAGATAAGGCTATACAAGGTGCTGTATTCTTTCCCTTAGGCTCTACTATGAT
Source organism: Clostridium algidicarnis (assembly GCF_000703125.1). Taxonomy (NCBI): domain Bacteria; kingdom Bacillati; phylum Bacillota; class Clostridia; order Eubacteriales; family Clostridiaceae; genus Clostridium; species Clostridium algidicarnis. The sequence continues at coordinate 1,554,923 of NZ_JNLN01000001.1, forward strand.
ATTTTTCTTAGACAGCTTTGGTAGATGCTCTTCTATTAAGTCTGTATACTGACTTGCAGTTACTATAAAGATTCTTTCTAAAGGGATTATCTCTTCAAGCCTTTTAACAGTATGCTGTATCATTGATTTTTCTCCTAAGATATTAAGAAATTGCTTTGGCTTTTCATCTGTTGAAATTGGCCAGAAACGTTCTCCCTTACCACCTGCCATTATTAAAGCACATAGCATAGTTCATTCCTCCTTTTGTTAATTAATATGTAAGTTTCTAGGGGCCTTTTGCTCTTTTAAAATTAATAAGAGTATAAATACCATTATTATATCATTATCAAATCCTAAGTATTGTAAAAACGTAGTTATTAAAAAGGGCACTGCAACAGTAAATAAAGCCCTTATGATTTTATTTTTCGGTACAACCTCTTTTATAAAGCATATAAGGAAGGTAATGTAGGACATAAATCCTATTATACCCATTTCAAAAAAGATATTAAAATATACATTATGTAGGTTAGATTCTGGTCTTTGTGCAATGTTTTCTATAAACTTTCCACTAGAACCTATTCCATTACCCATTATAAAGTTTGTACTCCATACACCTTTAAAAAACTTTTGCCATATATATAATCTAGTGTAACCACCATCTGACATATCAAACTTTACATGAAAGAATTTATTAAAAAATAGGATAGCTGCAAAGATAACTGCAACAAAGAAAACAAAGTACATAGCTATCTTAGACTTGTAGTTCATATTCTTTATTGAGTAAAGGCAGATAAATATTATAGGAATAATAACTGCTATTTGAGCTGTTCTACTTAGCAATAATAGTAAGGTTAATGTACCTATAACAATATAAAACCATTTAACTATGCTTTTTGTTGGAAATTCATCAAAGGTTGTTACATATAAATATACTCCATAAAATAATGCAAATTTACCTGCCCATATATTCTTACTTTCTGCACCTATTACATTATAAAATACACTTATAACGTAGGCATTATCTGAGCTTTTAGTTAGACCACCATTTATAAACTCCTGAGTTAAGCCACCAAATACATATATTAAAGATATTTGAAGAAAGTTTATAATTATAATAAACTCTAAGAAGTTTATAAGCTTCTTAAAATTAAAGTCTATGTGTTTTTGATTTATAACAAGGGATACTACTAATAAAAAGGTCATGTTTAAAATTAGCTTTATTAAAATGGTAACATCCACTGTATACTTAAATATTAGTAGGGCAAAGGCAGAAGTAATTAAAGACCATATCATAAATATTACTACTGAAAGCTGCCACTTAGAAAGCTTTAACTTTATGTCCCCAGTTAATATAAGGGTTAGGACCATAAGAATATTTAATGCAAATAGAGGTATATACAACTTTAAACTAGATATGAAAATAGTGAAAATAGTTATATATAATATTACATCAAAATATCTTAAATACTTTTCTTGAATACTTTTTATAAGCTTCATATATTATACCTCTTAAATAACTTAGAAATAGAATGCTACTTTTAAGTTTAATATGTTCTATTTTAATAGGGTTTGTTTCTATATGTAATAGTTCTCTATTATACTACCTTATTTATTTAAGCACATAAATAGAGAATCAAAATTTTTAAGGCTAAGGGTGATCATTTTATCTTTATTTTCTATAAGTCTTTGTTTGGGTATATCTTTTATATTATTATAAGACTCATATAATTCATTAAAGTCTATACAATGATCCTGTCCACTTACACCCCAGGTCCTTAGATAATTATCAAGTTTTGGTATATCTTTATTTAGTCCAATATGGGGTATAGCATAAGACATAGAAGTTATGATACCATGCAAGCTAGTCCCCGCAAAAAAGCTACTTTTTGCAATAAAGTACATAATATCATAGATGTTTATATCTTCAATATATATAACATCTATTTTAAACAACTTTATTAAGTTTTTTAGTGCAATAACATCATCATGATTTGCAGCTATACCTATAGGAAGCAATACAACCTTAAGGCCTGTGTCTTTAGCGATTTTTTCTACCTGCTCTACAAGCTCTAACTCCTTAGACCTTACGGAACAAAGATTTGTCTGAATGCATATATATCCATTACTACAACTACTAACAGCTTCATTTACTGTATTAGAAATCTTAGTTTCTAATACTTCTACTTGGAAAAACTCAGACATAATTATAGCGGAGTCCGGTGCTAATGAAGGTTTTAACTCTTCAATATTTTGCAGCGACTTTTCATCCCTTACTGAAATATAATCACTAGTTTTTAAAGCATTTTTAATCTGAGAAAGCTCTTTCGCTATTAGTGTATTTAATATGGAACCACCCACAGCGTTATATGCCACATATATATTAGTAGAGAAATTTCTCTTATCAACAACCCAAGGGAACCTAGTGTTCAAAAAGAACCTTTTCATTGAAAATTTCTCGAAGTTTCTTCTACCTATTAGCTTTATAATTATCTTCTTTATAATGGTAGTAAAATTATTAGGGCTTAAATCTACATCCATACTACTAATCCTAGCCGCCAAAACCTCTCCCCCAGAAACAATTATAAGACTATGCTTTTCTATTGGGTTATTATATAAATCTTTAAGAGGCTTTGTTTTTTTTCCTCCAACCTTAGAAAGATTACTTTCTACTAAACCATAATATTCTAGGTCGTACTCTTCTAAGATAGGAGAGCTATACCTTTCTAGATATTTTTCTATAATTATAGGAAACAATAAATCCCCATAATTGTATCTATCAAAGGCACCTATAATATTGATACTCTTTTTTAACATAAAAATCTCCTTTTCTGTACCTAATGAAGGAATAAATTAATAAAGTAATTATAACATAAGTTAATGTTTTTTCAAAAATTCAATTATTTATATTTTCTATGGATTTTTATATTATGAGGACGAAATTCCCAGTTGACTTTTAAATATATAGGTGATTGAATACTAAAAAATACACCGGAAATTTACACTTAAATCATTAAAGAGGACTTAGTACTGGAGTAATTGACATAATAATATATGTTTACATAAAATAATGATAAATAAATAGAAAAATATAGAATATGAGGTGGACAAACCCTAAATACTATATTATAATTTCAAGTAAGGTTATTTTACTAAGATAAGAAGTAATTTCTAATAAAATAGGAATAATTTCTAATCTATATAGGAGGGATTTTTACATGAGTAAAAATATTACAAAAACATTAGCTGCTACATTAGCTGCTACATTAGCTGCTACATTAGGTGCAGGAATAGTACCAGTTATGGCTCAAACAAGCAAAAGCTTAGACGAACTACATAAAGCAGCATACACTGCTGTAGCGGTTGCTAAAAAAGACAAAACTCAAAAATCAATAAATGATGCTAGAGTAGTTTTGGCAGAATATAAAGCTGCTATTGAAGCAGAAGAAAAATTAGGATTATTACCAAACGTTAACACTTTCTCAGTTCAATTAGATGAGGTTCAACATCCAATACTTTCTGATATAGTTAAATCTATATTAGCTATCCAAAAAGCAGGCACAGCAACTCAAGCAGAAATAAATGAAGTTAGAACTATGCTTGAAGGTGACCAAGCTGATGAAACAGACGATCTACCAAAAGGATTTGATTCTTATAAGAAAACTTGGAATGCTGACCTAGATGTATATCAAACAGTTCTTATGGATGCAGCTATAGAAGCAGTTAAAGTAGCAGAAACAGAAAAAACTCAAGCTACAGTTGATGCAGCTAAAGTTTTAGTTGCTGATTTAGCAACAGCTGTAAGACCAGGAATGCAAAAGATTGCTGCAGGCCTACAAACTAAGGTAGAAGCAGTTGAAGTTACAGAATTAAAAATAACATCTTTAAACGTTCTTAAAGATGGAGTAGAAGTAGAATTTGACGCTATAAAGAACACATTAACAGATGTTAATTTAGAAGTTATAGATAACAATGGTAAAAAGGTTGAAGTACAACCAGTTGCTAAAATGATAGAAGGAAAATCAAAACAAAAATTTGAGTTCAAAAAGATATATGCAACTTCAAATGAAAAAATCGAAGGAGTATGGACTATTAACGGAGTTAAAGTCGATATGACTGAAAAGAAATTAGTAAATGCTGTAGTTACAGGTAAGGGTGCTGATAAAAAGCCTGATGATGCAGTAAGTGATTCAGTTATAAATGAAGCAATGGTTATACTTCAAAACAAATCATATATCAGCAGACTTGCAGGTAAGTACACTACTGAAGGTATCAACATTAGAGGATTTAAATTTGATGAAATATTAAATGCAGATGGAATTAAAACACCTGCAGAAAAACTATATACAGAAGCAATTTCTAAAGTTAATGGAGAAACACCTATAAAGACTGCTAAAGATATACAAGCAGTTGTTGATTCAGTTAACAAAAAAGCAGGAATAGTTGCAGATGAAAAAGAAATAGTAGATATAATTATAGCATCAGCATCTAAACCAGTTCAATTTATAAACGCTTTAAACGCAGAAGGAATTGAAAGAGTTAATGAATCCTTCGTTGCAACTACTAATTTTGAAAACACTCCACTTGGTAAGAAATATAGTGATAAAATTGAAGATGCAAAAACATTAAAAGATATTCAAAAAATTGTAGATGACGTGAATGTTGATAATGTTATGCAAATGCAAACTATTTTAAAAGATAAAAATAAAAAAGACGTTGAATTAAAAGATAACTTATATGTAAACTTAGATAAGGTTACAAATCTTTTAGACACAGCTAAAGAGTTTATAAATCCAACATTAAAAGCTAATAAAGACGATAAAAAGACAATATTAGAAACATTAACTGGAGAATTAACAGAACAAATTGCTTTAATAAATGTTATTAATAGTGACAACACAGGAGCATTAAAATCAGCATTAGTTAAACTTTCAGATGCTTCAGAGGACTTTGACTTCAGTAAACAAGTGTATGAGAAAAATATGCTTACTTATTTAAATGCAATGGTTGATGCAGAAGATGGTAAGATAAAACTTACTAATGCGAATGTAGTAGATACAAAAACATTAGTAAACACTATTATCACTACTGTTAATACTACAAATGTGGGAAATTCTATTGAAAAGATAAAAGCTATATACAATGAAAAAACAAATTATAAAGATGATATTTTTACTAACGAGTTAACAGATGATGCTAAAGCTAAAGTCTTAAAAGCTTTTGACAGTCTTGCAGCTAATTCAGCTTTAGAAGTTAATAAAGTAGATGCAACTACTAATGAAGTAACAACAGTAAATAAGTTTGATAAGGCAATATTAGTTGATGCAAACCTTTCTAAATATAAAGATGCTATAAAAGGAGCAGATGTTACAAAAGTAAATGCAATAACAACTGCAATTGTTGGAAAGAATAAAGAATTAGCTGGAGAAACAATAAGCGAGAAGTTGGCAAAGATTTCACAAGAAGCTGTTAAAGAAAATGAGGGAAACTCTAAGTTATATGTAGCATTATCATCAGAAGTTCTTTCAAAACAAATTAAAGGACTAGTTAAAGAAAATGCTAATGATTATGCAGTAGATTTTAAGTTATTCACTAAAGAGGCTGAAAATGATGAAGCATATACTAAGAAGATTAATGAGGCAATAAGAACCATTAATGCTAAGAAAAATATGCTTACAGCTAAAACTACTGAAGAAATGTATACAGGATTAAATAACTTAGCATTATCAAAAGAAATAAACGTTAGAACAGCAGCTAAGGGATCAGAAGCAGCAGTAACAGAAGCAGAAAAATTAGTAACAGAAGCAGGAGAAGCTGTAACAAAAGCAACAGGAGAAGCAGCAGCAGCAGCAACAGCTGTAGAAAAAACAACAACTTCAGAAACAGAAGCGACAACAGCAAAAGACATTGCAGATAAAGCTGTAATAACATCAACAACAGCAAAAGACATTGCAGATAAAGCTGTAACAGCAGCAAAAACAGCAAAAGAAACTGCAGATAAAGGATCAGATGAGCCTGCGAAGACTAAAGCAGCAGAAGAATTAACAAAAGCAACTGAAACAGCAACAGCAGCAGCAGAAGAATTAACAAAAGCAACTGAAACAGCAGCAACAGCAGCAACAAAAGCAACAGCAGCGACAAAAGAAAAAGACGTTGCAGTAACAGCAAAAGGAACTGCAGACCAAGCAGTAGTAGCAGCGAAAGCAGCAAAAACAGTAGCGGACGAGAAATTAGCAGCTGCAAAGTTAGCGGTAGCGCCAGAAGCAGGAATATCAGTTATGGAAATAACAGATTTACAAAGAAGAGACATTGCTGAAGAAATATTAAACAATAAAGATGGCGGAACAGTTTATTTATCAACAGTTGATGGAGCAACTAAAGCAATTATTGATAATGAAGTTATAGCTACTGCTAAAGTTAATAAAGTAGATACATTAGTAAAAGCTGCAATTGCTAGTATTGATGTTAATGTTAATGTTAATGTTAATGAAAAAGAATTAGCAGAAGCAATACACGAAATTGATGCTAGTCAATCAGTAGCATCACTTCTTAGAAAGATTCAACCTTTTGTAGAAGCTTCAAGAGCTAGAGATGAAGATGGAAAGATAATAGCTAAAAAGGCTGTAACATACACTAGTTACACTCAAATAAGAGAAGCATTAGCTAAAATAAAATAATTAATTAAAAGTTAATTAAAATTAAATAATTAATTTCAAGGGATAGGATTACATCCTATCCCTTTTTTATAAAAGGAAGTGATATTATGCAAAAGATAATAGTTATGGATTATTTACTAAATAATGAAGAAAGCAGTTTTGTTTTAAACCTAGAAGATATGGAAGAAACCTTTTCGAATTTTCATTTAAGTTTAGATTTAGCCTTAAAGGAAGGTTACAATTGTATAGATAGATTAGATTTTTATAAGGCAAAGGTATATTCAAAACTTTGCATAAGGATATCAGAGTATGGAAATGGAGCTGTGAATGCTTTAATAGATATGATAAATGGAAAAGAGATTATTCACATCTATGAAAAAGATAATAAAGATATAAGTGATATTTATTTATTAATCCTATCTTTAGATAATTTCTTAAAAGTTTTATCTTCTCATTATAATTTAGATGTCACAGAAGAATTAACAAACACTATAGATAGAGTTTATGAAATTAAAGAAGATATAGCTAAAAATTTAGATAAGATAACTTATAAAATAAGTTTTGATAATTTAAATCTTAGTGATGTAGAGAAGCTAGAAGAATTATCAAAGTATAATGATAATTTAGCAGGAATATACAATAAAGCATTAATACATATAGAAGATAAGGTAACAAATTTAAAAACATTAAAATATAGAAAGTTAAAAAAAGAATTAGAAATTTTATTAAAAGATAAGTGTAATGAAGGGTACTTCATTAGTAAGGAATTTCAATGTTTAATAAAAGAAAAAATTGAAAATTATAAGGATTTATTGGATAAAACAAATAAATCTTATTTATTATATAGATTTAACTTAGAAAATGATGTAGATGAGAAAATAAAGATACTTTATGAATTTGATATTGACGAATGTTTTGAAATACCCTATATTTATAGGGAATATATAGTAGAGAGTATAATAGAAGATAATAAAATATATGTTTCAAATGAGGAATTGATAGATGAGGTTAAATCTCTTATAGCTAAAATAAAAGATTTTAAAAATATAGCTATACCTGTATAATATAGAAAGGAGTAAAAGAGGATATGGAAACTGATAAAGAAAAAGGTGGAATAAAGCTTGTTAAAGAATTACATAGAAGTGATTTTCATAATACTCTATTAAATTCTGAGTATATAAATTTAGTAAAAGAAAATGATTTTATAGATGAACATTTACATATAAATTTAGTATATGTAAGTAAAAGAGAAGAAGATTTAGAAGTAGGAGCTTACATAACTAATAATTCTAATAAAGATGTACAATTAAAGAATATGCCTATATGTTTATATAAGGATAAGTCTAAGGTATTCGAGACTATCTATAGCATTAATAAAAGTATTCCAGCAGAAAAAGCGGTGTTTATTGAAATTGGTATTCCCTTAATTTTATCACTAGAAGATAAAGCTTGTGATAATTTACATATAAGTTTTGGAGATGGAAGAACTATTGCTAAATACCCTTATGTAAATATAGATATTAATGAATTGCCTAAGATAAATGGATATAAAAGTCATAGAGAAATGAAAAAGTTTCTAAAGCTACTTCCAACTATAAAAAAGGATCAACTCACAATAGATGTATTCAAGGTAGGTCAGGTTGAAGAAGGCTTTTGTATAATAGCTTTATTTAGAAATTCTAGCAGTAAGGCTATAAACATTAAATCTATCCCATTAACAGTTCTTGTAAGTGAAAACTTGCCTGTATATAAGGGCGTATACAACATAAACGATGATGGGTTAATTATTGAATCTAACAAGGGTAAGTTTTATAGCATTATAATACCACTTGAAAGTTTCATTCAAATAGATTATGAGGACATGAGTAAATACATAGTTAAGTTTGAGTAAAGATAAGTATGATGCTAGTAGAGAGCAACATTAGCTCTCTATTTTAGGTTAAAGGTACTTTGTTTGACATTTTAATATATAACTGATTTAATTTATATTAAGATATGAATAAAGTAAAGCGGTGTGCAATCTGTACGCTAGATATATAAAGAAAGGAATAGAATTATGCTTTTTAATTCTATAGAGTTTTTATTGGCATTTTTACCTATTACTCTAATAATCTATTTTGTTTTAAATAAGATAAAAAAACAAGAGGCTGCAAAGCTTTGGTTAGTAGTAGCTTCATTGTACTTTTATGGTTATTTTAATAAGAGCTACATACTGATTATAGTTTCATCAATTATTGTTAATTTTATAATTGGTAGGATGCTTTATAAAGAGGAACAATACACCTTAAAGAGGAAGGTACTACTCATCATAGGACTTGTTTTTAATGTAGGTATCTTAGGGTACTTTAAGTATTCTAATTTTTTTATAGAAAACATCAATATAGTATTTTCTAAGAGCTTACCCTTGCTTAAGGTAGCCTTGCCTCTTGGTATATCCTTTTTTACCTTTCAGCAACTGTCCTTTGTTATTGATAGCTATAGGGGAAAGAGCTATAATTTTGATTTTTTAAGCTACTGTTTATTTGTTACGTTTTTTCCACAACTTATTGCAGGTCCTATAGTTTTACCCTCAGAGGTTATTCCACAGTTTCAAGATGAAAGCAAAAAGTCTTTAAATTATGGCAATTTAAATAGGGGCTTATATATGTTTTCTATTGGGCTTGTTAAAAAGGTTATTATAGCTGATACACTTAGTACCTTGGTTTCTGCTGGCTTTGATTTTGGAGGCAGTTTAACTATTATGGAGTCTTGGATATCCTCTCTAGCTTTTACCTTTCAGATCTACTATGACTTTAGTGGATATTGTGATATGGCCATGGGTATTGGGCTTATGTTTAATATAGATCTACCTTTAAATTTTGATTCACCTTATAAGTCTTCTAGTATACAAGAGTTTTGGAGAAGGTGGCATATAACTTTAGGTAGGTTTTTAACTAATTATTTGTACATTCCTCTTGGTGGAAATAGAAGTGGTAAGTTTAAAACTTTAAGAAATTTATTTGTTGTGTTTTTGGTAAGTGGAATATGGCATGGAGCAGGATGGACCTTTATATTATGGGGAGCACTTCATGGACTAGCTATTGTTATACATAAGATTTGGAGCAGTAAGGGTAGAAGGCTAAATAAGACCTTAGGTATTTTTATAACCTTTAATTTGGTTAATATATTTTGGGTATTTTTTAGAGCCACTTCAATAAATTCTGCCCTAGAAGTTATAAAGGGAATGTTTAGAATAAATACTCTAAACCTAGGAGTTAGAAGTGCTTACAAGGCAGCACTTAGTGGAAGCTTTAAGTTACCTATGGTAATGTTAGTTTTATCAATGGCTTTAACATTTTTAGGTAAGAGTACTGTAAATAGAGTTAAAACTATGAAGTTAAATAACCTAACTACTGTAGAGATGATAACCTATCTAATTGTATGTATATCACTTATATTATCAAATAAGGTTTCTACATTTTTATATTTTAACTTCTAAGGAGGAAAGATGGAAAAAAGATATTTTTATAAGAATATATCAATTTTAATATTAATAATGTGTGCTATTTTTACTTTTAATTATATTTTAGATCCTTACGGTATATGGAAAAAGTCTTTTGATAAGCAGGTATTAGAACCTAATAAAAACTATAGAAAGACTAAGTACATAGTAGAAAACCCTAAAAAATATGATTCCTTCTTATTTGGCTCATCTAAGATAGGCTCCATTGAAACGGAACTTATACCAAACGGAACTTATTACAATATGACTTATTCTAAGGGAGTTCCAAGAGAATGGCTTCAAAATATAAATACATTTATAGAGAATGGTGTAGAAATAAAAAATGTTATTATAGCCTTAGATGATTTTTCTTTTACTGTAAATCCTGATAATAAGTTAAAGCAACCTATGGGAATGCCTTATGAAAGCTTAAAGAGTCCTTTTTCTTTATTTAAGGTATACCTATTAAGAAATCCCTTTGACTTATATAATAGGGAAACTGTAAAGGCAGCCTTTCATAATTACTATCCAAGTAGTGACTTAGATATGTTTGGAACAGGTAGGACTAAAACCACCTTTGAAGAAGATGAAAGTAAGTTTAAGGCATTAGGGGATAAGCATATAAATGATCCTAAATTTAATAAGCCTTTATTGTTTTTTGAAGAGGATAGAGTGGATGAAACCTTAGAGGAAATCAAGGAGATTAAGAGTGTATGTGAAAAAAACAATATAAAACTATACATTATTTTTAATCCTATACATAAAACTACATACTTAGCAGATGAAGATATTATTAATAGAGCTAAGGATGGTGTTTCTAAATTTACTGATTTTTATGATTTTGCTACCTTAAATGAAGTTACAGAAAATAATTATTACTGGGCGGAAACTCTACATTATAGAATGGTTGTTGGTAGGAAGATCATTAATACAATTTTTGATACAGACTATTAAAAAGGCAAAAGAGCTTAATTATTAAGTCTTTTGCCTTTTAACTATTTATCGGGACAAGAGATAATGTTTATTTCTTTAAGGTTTAAATCCACATTTGATTTGCTACCAAAGGTAAGTTTAAGTTTAGTTATATCTATAGGTTCTTTTATTTCTATTAAATAAGAGGTCTTTTTAGGATTTATCATAAAGTTTGCCATTTGTTTTTCTTTAAACTCTCCATTTGCATCTGCAAAGGTTAGAGATAGATGTTCGAATCTTTGTACATCTTTAAATTCTAGCTGTACATAGTTTAGCCTCTTATGGTCCACATCAAAGGTTATTGAAGCTTCTTTAGATAGGGAGGAGAAGCTATAGTAATCTTTATAGGGATAAAAGGCAATATCCTTTGAGGTTACCTTATTAGTATCATCCTTTATATCTAGATTAAGCTTTGTAGCATTGTAGTCTTTAAGACTATTTATATCATCGTTAAATATATTAAAATCATAGTCTACAAGCATTGTAAGGTACCTTTCAACTACTTCGAATACAACTATTTCAGTATTTTCACTAAACTGACCAAAGTTGCTGTGAAAGGGTGCCTTAAAATTGTGCATATCCATTCTTTGAACAAAAAGTCCATCTAGCATTGGTAGTACTGCATTATAGAAGGAATCATGGTAGACTAATGTCTTTGGAAGTTTATTCATAGGTGGTTTAATATTGGGGCTACAAGTGGTTTCTAACCCAGGGGTTTTAAGACCTAGCATGTCATCTAAATCACCTTGATTAAACTCTTTTCTTACATCAGAAGGGTTAATAGTAAACTCACCTAAGTCATAGGAAGCCCCTATAGTTTTGATTAGTTCCTCTCCGGCTAAGGTAGCTGCTACGTTATTCCAATGGGTATCTCTTTTGTAGTAAAGATCGTATTTATCTTTATTTTCTTCCATTAGCTTTTTATAATCTATGTAATTTATTGATTTTTCTTGAATACGCTTTTCTAGCTTTTCTAAGTTGCTTTCACCTTTAGGATTTGATTTACTAGTGTTCATATATTCTGGGTAAATGGTACTTTTGTTAGGGGCAACAGCAAAGGTAAAGTTTATACCTCTATCCTCTAGGTTTTGCTGCAAAGTAACTAGGTTATCAGCTATTTTATCTATATCTTCATCACTTAAAGTGTTGGTTTTGTTATAATCGTTTAATTCCTCAGAGGAATATAAATAATCATCTTTTCCAAGTACAACATCTTTATTTGGAGAGGTATTAAAGATATTAACGTCAATATAATTTGATAGTCTTATGAAATATTCTCTAAAGCCAAAGTTATCACTAAAGTACTTTTCCTTTTCACTAAAGTATTTTGATAAAGGTTTATCTTTAGTATAGGTAGGGCTTGGAGTTTGGGCTCTTTTTTCGTTTAATATCTTATCATTAAAGATCTTAGTAGAATCTTGAAATAGTGGTAATGTAATTATTAATATGAATATTAGTATAAAGCCTTTTGATTTTAGTAGTTTTAGTAGCTTAATCTTCACTCTGCACCCTCCTTTAAAAGTTTAGATAGATAAATGGCATAAAGCTGCCTGTAGTTATTACTGCAATGGAATATATTAAAATTATTATAGAAAAAGGCTTAGATATCATTGAAAGTATCTTATTTTCTTTTAGCTTTGGTGTAAAGACCATAATAAGAGATAGTATGAACACAAACCAGAACTTACTGTAAGTTCCAATGTCTAAAGTGCTAAGCGGAACTATCTTTGCTGGAGTTAATAGATTTCTAAGATACTTTAGGGCATATCTTAAACTATCAGCTCTAAAGAATACCCAGCCTACAGCTACTAGAATAAATGTAATAACTTCGCTTACAAAGCCAGGTAAAACCTTATGTATCTTCTTTGCACCAAGCTTTTCAATTATTACAAAGAATCCGTGATATATACCCCAAACTATAAAGGTAAAGTTTGCTCCATGCCAAAAACCGCTTATTAAAAATAAGATGAAGGTATTGAATACTAATCTCTTTTTTGAAACTCTGTTTCCTCCAAGTGGAATATAAATATAATCTCTAAGAAAACTTGAAAGTGTAATATGCCACCGTCTCCAAAAGTCTATGAATCCTTTAGCCTTATAAGGCTTGTCAAAGTTTTCAGGAAGATTTATAGAAAACATCTTAGCTATACCTATAGCCATATCAGTGTAACCTGAAAAGTCAAAATATATTTGAAGGGTGTAGGTAATCATGCCAAGAAAACTTATATTAAAGCCAAGTAGCTGTGGATCTATGGCAAATATTTTATTAGAAACTAGAGCTAAGGTATTTGATATTAGAACCTTTTTAGAAAGACCTAATGAAAATCTATAAATACCTTCTTTAAATAGCTCATCATTATACTCTCTTTTTTTTATATCTTCCTTTATTAAAGAATATTTGGTTATAGGACCTGCTATTATCTTTGGGAAGAATATTGCATAAAGGGCATAGTTTACAAAGCTATTTTCAAAAGCTTCCTTGTCCCTATATATATCCACAATGTAGCTTATTTGCTGGAAGGTTATATAGGATATACCAAGAGGTATCATAAGCTTAAGTAGTGAATGATTTGAACCTGTTAGCTTATTAAAATTTCCTATAAAAAAGTTCATGTATTTATAATATATAAGTATTATCACGTTAAAAGAAACGCCTAAATATAAGATGGCTCTTCTGTTTTTTTGTAACTTATGTAGCAGATATCCAAGGAAGTAGTTGATTATTATGGATATGAATATTATTACTACAGTTTTGGATGAGCCCCAAATATAAAAAAATATGCTAGCTATTAGTAATATAAGATTTTTATATCTTACATTGCTTATATAGTACATAAATAAGGTTAGTGGTAGAAAGTAAAGTATAAAGATTAATGAATCAAATGCCACGGTGCTTCCCCCTTTAATTTATTAAAATATTACATTTAGAATATGACATTAATTATACAATGATTTAATCCATTTTGCATAGTATTCCTATTGAATATCTAATACCTATAATAAAGGTGGCGTTATTATAGGTATTAGATATTTTTACTATAGTTAATAAAACAGGTGATCTATTAGTAACTGTTGAAAAAGCCCTGTATGTATGGTAAATTTAAAAATGAATATACAGATTTAAAATAATGGGCGGGGGAAGGGTTTATGAAATTTACAAAGAAATTTTATATAAAAAGTGAGAAGATAGTATATATATTAAACTTGTTATTTATAGCCTCTATAATTTTAATCCCTGTAGATAACTTGCCTTATATGAGTAGGGTTATGGGAGAGCTTGGAAGTAGGGGAAGCCTTTATCCATTCATTGCTATTGTGCCTATAATAATTGTGTGCTCTATTAAGAATCATGAAATATATTTTAACAGGACTAGAGAGATAGATCTTTTGGCAGTTTTTGTAGGGTGGATATTAGTATCTAGTGTAGTAAATGTAAATCATATACTTACTAATAGTTTTAAGGGACGTTCTGGGGTAAATAAAATAACTGTACAGTTTATGGTAATAGCATTTATGCTTTTTGTATCTTACTCAAGTGGGATAATAATAAGGATGAAGAGCATAACATTATATGACTTTAGAAGATATGTAAAGTATTCATTAATTCCTGTATTTATATATGGTACCATAGAACTATTTAACTTTACTGGAATAATAGATCTATCCTTCATATTAAAGAAGCTATCTTTTATATTTCAAACCTATTTTAGAGGAGAGGTATATCCTAAGGGTATAAGAGCTATCTCAGGGGAGGTATCTTATTTTGCTATGTATGCAGCCTTTGCTATGCCTTGGATTATAAGCTACCTATTTACTGAAAAGGATAAAAAGAAAAAGGTTAAGTATGCCTTAATATCTGCATATCTTTTGATTTTACTTATATTTTCTAAGTCCCGTACAGCTTATGGGATAATTTTTATTGAGATGTTTATATACACCATAATGATTTTAATATCTAAGGTACAAAGGAATGTTAAAGTCAATATAATTAAGGCTATAGCTATTGTTATACTAGGTTTTATCTTGATTAATAACACTATTTTATCTAGCATTTCAGGTGATGAAAATAGTGTGGATAAAATAAGTATTAATAGACTTATAGTGTCACTTAAAGATCCTAACAATGTATCGAATATATCAAGAATAGGTCTTCAAAAGGCTGCTCTTGATATAGGCTTTCATAATCCAATTGCAGGGGTAGGCATAGGGCAGTATGGATTTAATGTAAAGGATCATTTAAGTGATAAGGCACTAACCTCCCACGAGGTAGAAAGATGGATGAGTGAAAAGAATAACCATTGGCCTCCAGCTTTTTCATTATACGCAAGAATAGTAGCAGAACAAGGCATAGTTGGTATTATAATTTGGCTTGGATTTTTGGGCTATATTTTAATTAAAGCTATAATGGTAATGAGGAAAAAAGATAATGATATAATTGGAATTTCACTAATAGTTAGCTTTGTTGGAATTTTAATTTCTTGGATGAATGCGGACACCTTTGCACAGATGCCTTTTTGGATTATGTTACCTTTAATTATTAGATATAATAATAAGGATTTGCTAGAAGATTCAAAGGCTTAATATGCTATTTGCTAACTTTGCTACAATATGGAGTAAATAGTAGAACCATTGAAAAATTTATGTTTTAAGGTTATAATTTTTATGTATACATATTATAAATTGGAATGTGTACATCTTAGAAGATTTTGAAAGAGGTAACATAATGAAGAATTTTATAGAAAAGATATATGACTATAATGCTAAAGAAATTAAAAGGATAATGCCCTTAGTGACCAAAATAGAAAGCTTAGATGAATATATGGTATCATTAACTGATGAAGAGCTAAGACATAAGACTTTAGAGTTTAAAGAAAGATTAGATAAGGGTGAAACCTTAGATGATCTTTTAGTGGAAGCCTTTGCAGTTACTAGAGAGGCTGCTTATAGAGTGCTTCATATGAAACATTATCCGGTGCAACTGATGGGAGGCATAATCCTTCATCAAGGCAGAGTATCTGAGATGAAAACTGGGGAAGGTAAGACCTTGGTTGCTACCTGTCCTGCATATTTAAATGCTCTTTCAGGTAAAGGTGTCCATGTAGTTACAACTAATGAATATCTTGCAAAAAGAGATAGCGAAGAGATGGGTCAAGTGTTTAACTTTTTAGGACTTACAACAGGGGTTATCTTACATGAACTTACACCAGAAGAAAGAAGAGAAACTTATAATAAAGATATTGTATATGGAATAAATAGTGAAATAGGATTTGACTATTTAAGAAACAATATGGCAACTTCAAGGGATGAAAGAATTCAAAGGGATTTAAACTATGCCATAGTAGATGAGATTGACTCTATTCTTATTGATGAAGCAAGAACACCTTTAATTATTTCAGGGGAAGGTGAAGAGGCAACTGAATATTATATTACTATAGATGAATTTGTAAAAGAACTTAAAAAAGATGTTGACTTTGAAGTAGATGAGAAGAAAAAAGCGGTGACATTAACTGATGATGGCATAGAAAGACTTGAAAAGTATTTTGACATAGATAATTATGCGGATAAAGAGCATTTAAGACTTCGTCATCATATAACTCAATCGCTTAAGGCTAATTATGAGATGACAAAAGACATTGATTACATAGAAAATGATGAAGGTGAAATCTTAATTGTAGATACCTTCACAGGAAGGGTTATGGAAGGAAGAAGATTTTCAGATGGTATCCATGAGGCTATTGAAGCTAAAGAAGATGTAGACATTCAGCCAGAATCACAAATTTTGGCTACTATAACGCTACAAAACCTTTTTAGAACTTATACTAAGTTATCTGGTATGAGTGGTACTGTTGTAACCGAAGAGGAAGAATTTAGAGAAATCTATAATTTAGATGTAATAGTTGTTCCAACTAATGAGCCTATACAAAGGATTGATAGAGCTGATAAGGTTTATACAGATATATCATCAAAATATTATGCCATAGCATCTGATGTTAAAGAATGTTATGAAAAGGGACAACCAGTATTGGTAGGAACTGCAAGCATTCAAAAGTCAGAGGATATTTCTGCGCTTTTAAAGAGAATGGGTATACCACATCATGTATTAAATGCTAAAAATCACGAAAATGAAGCGAAGATAATAGCTAGAGCAGGTGAAGTTAAGGCTGTTACCATTGCTACAAATATGGCAGGTAGAGGTACAGATATAAAACTTTCAGATGAGGTAAAATCTTTAGGTGGACTGAAGGTTATAGGCACAGAAAGACATGATTCAAGAAGAGTTGATAATCAATTAAGGGGACGTTCTGGAAGGCAAGGCGAGCCTGGAGAGTCTGTATTTTATGTTTCACTAGAAGATGATGTTGTTAAAAATTATATAAGCCAAAAGTATAAAAACATTTTAGAAAAGTTAGTAAAAGAAAAAGGATATATAGACTCTCCCTCAGCTAATAAAGCAGTGGAACTTGCTCAGCACTCAATTGAAGGTGATGGCTTCCATTCAAGAAAAGATATAGTAGGATATGATGATACTTTAAATAAGCAAAGAGAAGTCATATATAATCAAAGAAATTTAGTGTTAGATGAGGAAGATACTAAAGCCATTATACTAGATATGATAAGTGGAGTTATTGAAGAAACTTTAAATACTATAGTAAGTGGGTCAGTAGATAAATCTTATGATATGAAAATGCTTTCAGAATTGAACATAATTGATGAAAAAGAACTAGAAGGAATAAAAGCGCTTACCTCCATAGAAGAGGCGCATGATTTAAGCAAAGAACTATTCTCAAAGGTAGTAACAAAATATAACGTTTTTGAAGAAAAGGTCGGAATAGAGTCTACAAGGAGTAATGAAAGACATATTATTCTTAGTGTAGTTGATAAGCTATGGATAGATTATTTAAATGAGATTGACATAGTAAGACAAGGGGTAAACCTTAGGTCTTATAAACAAGTAGATCCAGTACAAATATTTATGCTAGAGTCTAGTGAGTTATTTAATGATATGACCTATAGCATAAAAGAAGAAGTAGTAACTAAGGTTTTGAGCTCTATAAATAATGTGGAAACTGAATTAGTATAAATTCATTGGAATATATTAAATTTTGGAGGGATTATATGGATTCTAATTTAGAATTACAAAGACGTATAGATTCGGATATGTTAGAAAAAAGGAGAGTCTATACTTTTATAAAGACCATAGTGGACTTTATAGGGTCCTTACTAGGTCTCATAGTGTTAAGTCCAGTGTTTTTGATTATAGCTATACTTATAAGACTAGATTCAAAGGGCCCAATAATTTTTGGACATACTAGGGTTGGACTTAACGGACAAAAGTTTAAGGTTTATAAATTTAGAACTATGGTACCTAATGCTAAGGAAGTATTTGATAATTTTACAAAGGAACAAAAAGCTGAGTTTGAGAAAAACTTTAAATTAGATAATGACCCTAGAATAACTAAAATTGGTGGGGGGCTAAGAAGGACAAGTTTAGATGAACTTCCACAACTTTTTAATATATTTAAAGGTGATATGTCTATAGTTGGACCTAGACCTATTACAGAGAAGGAAATTTCAAAGTATGGCAGTAATTTCAAAAAGGCCTTTAGTGTGAAGTCAGGACTTACGGGATACTGGCAGGCCAATGGTAGAAGTGATACTACCTATGAAGAAAGAGTTAAAATGGATGTGTATTATGCTGAAAATAGATCCCTACTCTTAGATACTAAAATTATACTAAAAACCTTTGTATCAGTTATTAAAAGGGACGGGGCAGTATAAAGTATGATTTCTATATAATATTTTAGTTAAAAATCTTTTAGTAATATTTTAATATATTAATAAAAAGCTGTTAGAGTTTAGGAGATTGTAATGGTGGATATGGTGGAGGATAAATAAGTGAAAGTTTCAATAATATGCCCTTTATATAATGCAGAAAAGTATATAAAAGATCTATATCTTAGCATTAAAAGACAAGAGGCAGTAGAAATAGAAAGCATACAGTTTATATTGACAGAATCTACTGATCTTACGGAGGATGTACTTAAGGAGATAGGCGCAAATTATTATAAAATAAAAAGGTCAGATTTTTCTCATAGCTTAACAAGAGAAAAGGCTGCTTTTTTAGCCAAGGGCGAGATTATTGTTTTTATAACTCAAGATATAAAAATTGTAGGTGAAGATTGGTTATTAAATCTTACACAGGGAATTGTAAATGATCAGTGTGAAGCTAGTTTTAGTAGACAAATTGGATATGAAAATCATGGATTAGAAAGATATATAAGAGAAGCAAATTACCCAAAGGTATCAAGGGTTGTATCAAAAGATCAAGTTGAAGAATTAGGAATTATGAGCTTTTTCTTTTCGGACACATCTAGCGCTATTAAAAAGAGCACCTTTGAAAGCTTAAATGGTTATGATGGTAAGGATTTGCCAACAAATGAGGATATGTACTTTGCCTATAAATTAATAATGAATGGATATAGGATCAAATACGAATCAGAGTCCAAAGTTATTCATTCACATGAATTTTCCTTAGGTGAAGTTTATAATAGATATAAAGAAATTGGTAGGTTTTTCACTCAAAATGCCTATTTAAATGATTATAAGGCTACTAAAAGGGGAAAAGGCCTTTTAAAGTACGTAATTAAAAGATCCATAGAGGAAAAGAATTATATTATAATATTTGATTTATTTACAAACTTTACAGCAAGATTTATTGGAATGAAGGTTGGAAAAATAAAAAAATAGTATAGGAGATGTTTAAGTGAAGGGTATTATATTAGCAGGAGGATCAGGCACAAGGCTTTATCCTGTAACAAAGGCAATGTCAAAACAAATGGTGCCCATATATGATAAGCCAATGATTTATTATCCAATGTCAGTTTTGATGTTAGCTGGCATTAAGGATATTTTAATAATATCCACAGATCGAGATATTGTTAATTTTGAAGAGTTATTTAAAGATGGCTCTGAATTTGGAATAAATATTGAATATGCAGTTCAAAAAGCTCCAAATGGTTTAGCAGAAGCCTTTATAATAGGTGAAGAATTTATTGGTGAAGATAACGTTGCTATGATACTTGGAGATAATATATTTTATGGTCAAAGTTTCTCAGACCATTTAAAAAAGGCTGCTACCTTAGATAATGGAGCTATGATATTTGGATACTATGTCCAAGATCCTAAGTCTTTTGGTGTGGTAGAATTTGATGAAGCGGGAAAGGTTATTTCTCTTGAAGAAAAGCCAGAAGAGCCTAAATCAAAGTATGCAGTGCCAGGGCTTTATTTTTATGATAACTCTGTTGTAGCAAAATCAAAAGCTTTAAAGCCTTCTAAAAGAGGGGAATTAGAGATAACTGATTTAAATAAGGTTTATATGGAAGAGGGTACTCTAAAGGTTAATCTTTTAGGTAGAGGTATGGCTTGGCTGGATACAGGCACCCATGAATCTATGTTACAAGCATCTAACTTTGTAGAAGCAGTTCAAAACACTCAAGGAATGTATATAGCCTGCTTAGAAGAGATTGCTTTTAGAAAAGGATGGATAAGTGGAGAAAAGGTAAGAGAACTTGCAAAGCCTTTAATGAAGACTGGTTATGGTAAATATTTAATTGACATAGTTAGTGAATTTGAGAAAAAATTATAGCTTTAAAGTTATTTAGTAAGGAGTTGTGCTAATTTGGGAAATTTTAATTTTATAAAGACTAAAATAAAAGATTTATATATAATAGAACCTAAGGTTTTTGGAGATAATAGAGGATACTTTATGGAAACCTATAGTAAAAGGGATTTTAATGAGGCAGGACTTACTATGGAGTTTGTTCAAGATAACGAATCTAAATCTAAAAAAGGCGTACTTAGAGGTATGCATTTTCAAACTAAATATACTCAAGGAAAGCTAGTTAGAGTTACTGAAGGTGAGGTATATGATGTAGCTGTGGACCTTAGAGACGGTTCTGACACTTACGGTATGTGGGAAGGTATACTCCTTACAGCTGAAAACAAAAAACAGTTTTATGTGCCAGAAGGTTTTGCTCATGGATTTTTAGTGGTATCAGAAAAAGCTGTATTTAATTATAAGTGTACAAACTTTTATGCGCCAGAATACGACAGTGGACTTTTGTGGAACGATAAAGACGTTGCTATAGATTGGCCTCTAGATGGAATAGAAGAAATATTATTGTCAGAAAAAGATAAAGTCCAAAAGACATTAAAAGAATTAGAAGGTTCAATAAATTGGCAATAAACCGCAGATATTAATAAAAAGATTAATAAAGAAGATTGATAAGAATATTAATAAAAGTATTAATGGAAATTTTAATAAAGAATATTAGTGGATCTTTTAATAAAGACGGTTAATAAGAAAATTAATAATGATAATAAAGGCAAGGGAGAATGAATAAATGAAAACTTATTTAGTCACTGGTGGAGCTGGATTTATAGGATCAAACTTTATAATATATATGTTAAATAAGTATAAGGACATAAAAATAATTAATTTAGATAAGTTAACCTATGCAGGTAACTTAGAAAATTTAAAATCTATAGAAAAAGATGAAAGATACATATTTGTTCAAGGAGATATTTGTGATAAGGTACTAGTTTCAAGTCTTTTTGAAAAGCATAAAATAGATTATGTAGCTCACTTTGCAGCTGAATCTCATGTGGACAGGAGCATAAAGGAACCCGAAGTATTTGCAAGAACAAATTTTATGGGAACCGTTAACTTATTAAACTGTGCAAAAGATTCCTGGGAAATAAAGGACGGATGGAGAGAGGGCGTTAAGTTCCTTCACGTTTCAACTGATGAAGTTTATGGATCTTTAGGTGATACAGGATTCTTTGTTGAAACTACGCCTATAGACCCTCATAGCCCATATTCATCAAGTAAGGCCTCCTCAGATTTAATGGTTAAAGCCTATTCTGATACCTTTAACATGCCAATAAACATCACAAGGTGTTCAAATAACTATGGACCATTCCAATTTCCAGAAAAGTTGATACCTTTATTAATAAATAATTGTTTAGAACACAAAACCTTGCCTATATACGGTGATGGTATGAATATACGAGACTGGTTATTTGTTGAAGATCATGCAAAAGCAATAGATATGGTTATAAATGCTGGAAGAGCTGGAGAAGTATATAATATTGGTGGCCACAATGAAAGAACAAATATGGAAATAGTGGATACTATTATAAGCTACTTAAATGAAAATGTAGATAAGGCAATAACAAAAGATTTAAAAAAGTATGTTGAAGATAGGAAGGGCCATGATAAAAGATATGGAATAGACCCAACTAAAATAAAAGATGAACTTGGATGGTATCCTGAAACTACTTTTGAAGTAGGTATCAAAAAGACAATTAAATGGTATCTAGATAATGAAAATTGGATGAAAAATGTGACTTCTGGTTCTTATAAGAGCTATTATGAAAGCATGTATAAATAAAAGTGAAATATATTCAATATAGTAACAAAACTATGGCAAAAGGATGTTAAATATGGTAAGTAAATTTTCTTTGGTTATGGCTACCTATGGAAGATATGAGGAAGTAGATAGTTTTCTAAAAAGTATAGAAGAGTCAAAATATAATTTGAATTATGTTCAAGTTATTATTGTAGATCAAAATGAGAAAATATCTTTAGATGAAATTATAGATAAATATAAAGCAAAATTTAATATTATCCATATAAAATCTAAAGAAAAGGGGTTATCTCTAAATAGAAGCATAGGGCTTAAACAGGTAACAGGGGATATAGTTGCTTTTCCAGATGATGATTGTGAATATTTACCCGAAACATTAGCTAATGTAGATACATACATTAAAGAGAAAAATTGTGATGCTGTTATGGGTAGAATAGTTAAGAGAGATGGAAGTGATTCATTAAGAACCTGGCCAAAGAAAGTAATTAAAGTAAACACTAGTAACTTCTATACAAAATGCTCATCTGTAACCATTTTTCTAAAAAAGGACAAATGTAGAATTAAATTTAACCCAAAACTTGGAGCAGGCATGTACTTTGGAGCCTGTGAGGATGCAGATTTAATATATAAAAATATTAAGCTTAAAAATAATATCATATATAATCCTGATATTAGAATATATCACCCTCATTATGAGTCTGGTAAAAACATGGATGATGAAAAGGTATATAGATATGGGGTAGGATTTGGTGCCTTTGTTAAATCTAACCTAGATATCAATACTGCTATATTATTTATAAAAGCTGAGGTATATCACCTTGCACGAGCATTAATTCATTTGTGTACGTTTAATACTAAAGATGCAAAAAAAAGATTTGCAGCCTTTAAAAGTAGAATAGAAGGGTTTGTCAAATATGAAGAGTAAACAGGAGATAAAACAATGGGTAACTGTGATAACGCCCTATTATAAGGGCGAAAAAACCATATTTAGCACAATAGATTCAGTAATCGCAGCATATGAAAGAGTAAAAGAAGAATTAGAGCTTCAATATATCGTAGTTATAGATAGTATGGAAGACAAGGAAGAAATATGTTGTAGTTTAATTAATAGATATAATAATAAGATACAAATTTTAAAAAATGACACAAATCTAGGAGTTGCAGATTCAAGAAATAAAGCAAGTAAGATTTCAAATGGTGACTATTTATTATTTTTAGATCAAGACGATAATCTAAATGAAAAGTATTTTTTAAAGACTATGGAAAATATGAAAAATGCTGCAGATTTAATAGTGGTTAATGGGTATATATGTAATAAAGTAAATGGAAAGCAAGCACCATTATATTACGTTACACCTACCTTAGGTAAGAAAACCTTACTAAGAGCTAATAAGATAAATACACCAGGGCAAGTGTTGTTATCAAAGAGAGTTATAAAAATCCATAATTTATTTTCAGGATGTTCTAATGAGAATAAGGGGGCAGATGATTGGGCAGCATATATAAATATTTATATTAAGTTTCCTGACCTAAAAGTGGAATATGTTAGTGAAAAATTATTTTATTATAATTTACATGGAAATAATTATAGTAATGACTGGAAGGAACTTAATAGAAGTGCTATAGATACCTCTAAATACTTCATGGATAAGGTAAATCATAAGGAAAAAGGAATACTAAAAGAAAGAATTCAAATATTAGAATTTGAAAATCAATATTTAGATAATCCATCTATATCTTTTAAATTCAAAAACTTATTTAAAATAGTCCATTATTATTCTTTTCATCTGGTTTATGTAAATAGAATCATAGGAGCTTTTCATAAAAAGCTAATAGGATTTTACAAATAACATAAGGTATTAGATTATTTATAAAAGGAAATGGAAACATAAATGAAAATGGAAACTGTTTAAATTTATAGAATTAAAGGAGGATATTATGTTTACTCATATAGTGTTATTTAAATTAAAAAACGCCACAAAAGAAAACATGGAAGAGGCTAATTTAATATTAAATTCTATGGAAGGCAAGATAGAAGAACTTAAATATCTTGAGGTAGGTTTGGATATCATACGAAGTGAAAGATCTTATGATATAGCATTAATAACAAGATTTAATAGTAAAGAAGACATGGATAAGTACCAAGTAAGTGAGTACCATGTAAATCATGTACTGAAGAATTTAAAACCATTGCTTCAATCATCAGTGGCATTAGATTACTAATTATAAGTGAAAAGGTTTTTATATTAACATAATGTTAGACATAATGGAGGGGTTATAATGAATGAAAAAAAGAGGTCAAGTATTAAGGTAAGAATGGTAATAAGCCTTGTTTTATTAATAGCAATAGTTTGTGGTTCTCTTGGGGCTACATCTTTTAGCAGAAGTAAGAAAGCTGTAACTGAAACAGCTCAAAATTTAATGGAAACTTTGAGTAAGCAAATGGCAACTAATATTCAAGGGGATATAAAAAGTAAGTATCAATTATTAGAAGCAGTAGCTAATGATAGTAATGTTAAAGATTTTGATATTAAATTTGATGAAAAGAAAGTTATATTAGAAGAAGAGGTTAAAGCTCATGGACATATGACTATGGGTATATCAAATTTATCAGGAGATATAAACTACACTAATGGAATAACAGAGAACATAAAAGGTACGGATTATTTTAAAAGGGCTCTTAGAAGTGAAAATGCAGTGTCTGAACCTTTTGTAACTAAAACAGGTAATAATGAGTTAGTTATGGCCTATGCTGTGCCTATAAAGAATAACAATAATGTAGTAGGGATATTAGTAGCATTAAGAGACGGAAATGAAATTGCAAAATTAAACGATACAGTTGAATTTGGAAAAACTGGACGAGCTTATGTTATTGGAAAAAATGGTGATGTAATTGCTCATGAAGATAAAGAAAAGGTTATAAGTAAAGAAAATACCATAGCATTACAAGCGCAAGATAAAGATTTAGTTAGTAGAGCTATGATTGAACAAAAGATGGTAGATAGAGAAAGCGGAATAGGAAAGTATACATATGGGGGTATGAGTAAGTATATGGCTTATGCTCCAATTAAAGATACAGATTGGTCCTTAGGGGTATATGCTGAAGAAAAAGATGTTTTAAGTAGTCTTGATGCACTTAAAATCAGTATAGCTATAGTATCTTTAGCATTCATAATTTTAGCTATAGTTGTTATCTGGTTGTTGTCTGATAAGCTAGCTAAAAGTTTGAATAATATAAAAGAATATATAAATGTAATGGCTACTGGAGACTTTAGTATGGATGTGCCACAAAAACATCAAGATAAAAAAGATGAGACAGGCATTATGGCAAGAGCACTTCAAACAAGTAAGGATTCTGTAGGTAAGATGATATCTAATATAAAGAAAAACTCTAATGATATACAAGGCAGCTCTAAAGACTTAGTTAAAGTTTCTGAAGAATTTAATGAAAGTTCTCAAAATATATATGCAGCTATAGACCAAGTAGCAGAAGGAGCTTCTCAGCAGGCTCAAGATTTAGTATCTATAGTTGATATGTTAGAAAACTTTAGTGTAGGCTTAGAGGCAATGAATGGATCTATTGGTGAAATAGACTCCTTATCTGAAGGCATAAGTAAAAAGGCAGATGTAAGTAATGAAGATATGTTGAAGATAACAGCATCTTTAGATGAATTAGTAAATAATTTCAGCGGATTTACAATGAAGATATCAAAGATGAGTGAGAGCATAGAAAAAGTAAATGAAATAACAGATTTAATTAATAATATAGCAGAACAAACTAATTTACTTGCACTAAATGCAGCTATTGAAGCAGCTAGAGCAGGAGAAGCTGGAAGAGGTTTTGCTGTAGTTGCAGAAGAAATAAGAAACCTAGCAGAAAAGAGCAAAGAATCTTCAACTACAATTTATGATCTTGTTAGAAATGTATTAGAAGATGCCAATATTATTGAAAATGGTACAACTGAAATGAATTCCAAACTTCAAGAACAAAAGGTTAGTATAGAAAGTAGCATGGAATCATTTAAATCTATATCCACTTCAATGATAACAATTACCCCTAAAATAAATTTACTTACCGAAGGCTTTGAACAGCTTAACGAAAAGAAAAAAGACATACTATATAAGACAGAGGCAATATCAGCTATTTCCGAAGAAATATCAGCATCCTCAGAAGAAATAGCAGCATCTAGTGAGCAAATGGCTGAAACTAGTAAAGAAATGCATACTTCAGTAAGCTCTTTAAGTGACAAGACCAATGAAATGAGTGACGAAGTAAATAAGTTTAAGATCTAATAAAAGATATAGGAGATATATTTTTTAAATAAACAAACACAAATATATACAAGATACCCTTATACCATATTTATGATATAAGGGTATCTTTTTAAGTTAACAATAATTAAATTTATAAATTACCGTTGAAAAGGGTTTTATAATGTGATATTATAAAGATACAAAGTACAAAAAAGTGTATATTGACATGGAGAAATAATATGAATTTAAAAGAGAAGTTAATGCAAAAGAATGGATATGTGGCTATGACCTTAGCTAAGGAATTTGTATCAAAGGATGTGGGAGATAGAATAGACACTGTAGCTACATTTACTGAAAGATATAATACAGCTAGAGGGACAGTTCAATCAGCTATTAAGTTTTTACAAGAATATAAGGCTATATCTTTTGAATCTAGAGGACATCTTGGAACTTTTATAACATATATAGATTATACAAAACTTCTAGAAGTAGCAGACATAAAAAGTATACTTGGAGTTATGCCACTTCCTTATTCAAAAAGATATGAAGGCCTTGCTACAGGTATTTATAAAAGCTCATTTGCAAAGAAGTTTCCAGTAAACCTTGCATATATGAGGGGAGCTAGAAATAGATTAGATTCTCTAGAAGAAGGTAGATATGATTTTGCAGTTATGTCTTGTCTTGCAGCAGAACATTATATTGAAAAGGGCGAACCTATACAAATAGCAGTAAACTTTGGTACAAACTCCTTTGTTGATAACCATGTACTGGCATTTAACAAAAACTTCGGCTCTGAAATAAAAGATGGTATGAGGGTTGGAATAGATACATCTTCATTAGATCATGAGATAATGACACTAAAAGAATGTGCTGGTAAAAAGGTAGAGTTAGTTCATTTATTATATAGCCAAATAATAAGCAATTTAATAAACGGAACAATTGATGCATCTATATCTACCATTGATGAAATAAGAGATAAGAAGCTAGATGTTAAATATAAAGTAGTATCGGAAGATTATGGTGGAAAAAATACACAAGCAGTTTTAGTTATACACAAAGATAGAGAAGAAATGAGAAATTTAATACTGAAATTTTTAAACAAAGAAGAAATCATAAAATATCAAAACTCAGTTGTACAGGAAAAAATCATACCAAATTATTAAAAAGCTTTTATATAATAATAATCTAAAGATATTTTTTAAACTCAATGTACAAAATTATGTATATTGGAAAAGTTTCGGGGGGATGGAAAATGAATTTAATGACAAGACTAGTTATCTTAAAAGATGCTGGGCAAATAGACCAAAACATACATGGAGATATAATAAAGATAATAGATATGTTTGATGAAAAATACAACATAAAACTAACAGAAGAAAATGCATCAATGTTAATAACTCATTTAGCTATTTCTTTTAAAAGAATAAAGATGGGTGAAACTGTGAATCCTATAGAGGAAATTATGTATGAGGAAATAAGGGAAGATAAAAATTATAAAAAGGCAGAAGCAATATTTAAGGATATGGAAGTAACCATCGAAAAAAGTATTAATGACAATGAAAAAGGATTTATAATAATGCATTTATGTAGTTTACTACATAATGAAGATACTAATGAAAATACTGAAGAAAATATAATAAAGGATGTGTAATAATGATTAAAATAGTTATAGGTGGGCAATTAGACAAAGATATGGTAGCAGAAATAACTAGAAAGGTTGCAGGGGATAGAGCGACTATAGAGATTAAATCTGATATAGAAGCGGCTATGGCAATTAAAACAGGAGAAGCAGATTATTATTTAGGAGCTTGCAATACTGGTGGCGGTGGAGCTTTAGCTATGGCTATAGCACTTTTAGGTATGGGACTTTGTGCTACAGTTTCAATGCCAGGAAATATAAAAAGTAAAGAAGCAATCATAAGTGAAATTGAAGCAGGGAAAAAGGCATTTGGATTTACACCACAACATGCAGATACAGTTATTCCAATCATAGTTAACAAAATACTAGAAGGTTAAAAATATGATATTAAGTCTGATATTAAATTCCGTATTAAGTTTAGTATTAAAACCAATATTAAATCTGAATTAAATCTAATTTTAAATATCAGACATTATATAAAAATATAAAAAATAGGAGGGTTTTACATGAAATTTGTAATTATAGCACTTTTAGGGGCTCTTGCAGCTATACTTTCAAACATGGGAGTTGCAGTGTTTAATGATGGGTTAAGACCCGTAGTCCCAGAATACTTAGAAGGAAGGATGGATAAAAAGGCTTTAGCAGCTACATCTTTTGCCTTAAGCTTTGGACTAGTTATAGGATTTGGTATACCAGTTTCTATAGCAGCTTCTATTATTTTAATACACAGTATATTACTAGGAACAGACATCATCGGAAGTTGGTGCCCAAGTGGTAAAAAAGGTATCATAATGTCAGGAGTTATAGGAGCTTTATATGGTTTAGGTCTTGTTAGCGGACTTCAAGCTATTGTAGATTTATTTGCTAAATTACCAATTAATTTCTTGCCTCAACTAGGACAAGTTGGAGCACCAGTTGTTGCAGCATTTGCTGTATTCCCAGCTTTAGTTGTAGCTTATCAATTTGGATTTAAAAAAGGTATCATTACATTATGTATTTCATTTTTAGTTAGACAAATAACATTATATTATGGAAAGTTCCAATGGAATGGAGCAACAATTAAGATAGATCAAGAAGGAATGGCTTTACTTGCAGGTATGATTATAATGCTTGTATTTGCAATGAAAGAAAAACCAGATCCTAATGCACCAAAGGTGGACCTTGTATCCATATTTGCGGAAAGAGTTAAAAAGATCAAAAAGAATTTACCTATACTTGCAGTAATGGGTGGACTTATTTCAGCAGCTACTAGCCTTTCTATGGTTGCAGGAGACCCTATATCATTAAACTTACTTAAAGAAGGTAAAAATGTAGAAGCAGCTATGACAGCTTTTGCAAGAGGAATTGGATTTATACCACTAGTAGCAACAACAGCAATAACTACAGGAGTGTATGCTCCTGCTGGAATGACCTTTGTATTTGTAATTGGATTACTTGTAAAAAATCCTTTATTATCCTTCATATTAGGTGCAGGAGTAATGTCTTTAGAAATATTATTCTTAGATGTACTTGCAAGATTCTTAGATAAGTTCCCAGGAGTTAAAAAGTGTGGAGATAATATAAGAACATCCATGAGTAAGGTGCTTGAAGTTGCATTGCTTGTAGGTGGACTTATGGCAGCAAATGCTATGGCGCCAGGACTTGGATTATTCGTTGTTATAGGACTTTATGTACTTAACAAAACTTCAAAGAAACCTATTGTAGATATGGCAGTTGGTCCTATGGGAGCAATTTTAGTAGGTATACTAATTAACATATTATTTGTAGTTGGGCTATACCTTCCACCAGTACTGAAATAGGTCTAAGTTTAGATAGATAAATTATTTATTTGAAATTTAACTCAGATATGAGATATGAAAGATTAAACATTAAAAATTAAAACTTTAGATGTCTCAATATCTTTAAGGTATTGGGACATCAATTTAAGAAGGGAGTGAATTTTATGAAACTAGTTGAAGGAATAACCTATTCTCATGAACATGTAAGGTTAGATTTATCTGGAGTAAAACAAAACGATGACTGTAATCTTAATGCATTTGATGAAACTGTAGAAGAATTTAAGGACCTTTATAAAAAGGGTGTTAGAAACATAGTAGAGGTAACTAATAGAGGCATGGGTAGAGATATAGATTATATAAAGTCCGTAGCTAAAGAAACTAATATGAATATATTATGTTCTACAGGATATTATAAGGTTCCATTTTTCCCGAAGGAAGTTTATGATTTATCAGCTAAAGAATTGTCTAAAATTATGATTGATGAAATAGTGAATGGAATTGATGGCAGTGATATAAAAGCAGATATTATAGGAGAAATAGGAACAAGTAACAATATTATAGAAGAAGCAGAGAAAAAGGTATTTATTGCAGGGGCTTTGGCTCATGTTGAAACAGGAAAGACTATAATAACGCATACGACTTTAGGGACTTTAGGACTAGAACAAATTGAATTGTTAAAAGCTCATGGTATGGATATAGAAAAACTAATAATAAGTCATGTGGACTTAACAGGAGATATAGATTATATATTAAGACTTATAGACAAGGGAGCAAATGTTGCCTTTGATACAATTGGAAAAGAAAATTATAAGCCTGATGGTGTTAGAATAGATATGCTTAAAGAAATATGTAAAAGAGGACTTAGTGATAAGGTACTTATGTCTATGGACATTACAAGAAAATCTAATCTAAAAGGTAGAGGTGGTATAGGTTATTCTTATTTATTAGATAATTTTATACCAAGACTTTTGGAAAGTGGTATTTCAAAAAATGATATAAAAACTATTACAGAAAAGAACATAGTAAGAATTTTAAATTAAGCTTTAGATAGGAGAATCTTTATGAATACTTATCCTTTAAAGTCTATAGGAATAGACGAAGCAAAAAAGATGCAATTTAAGATGATAGATACCATAACTAAATACTTTAATGGTTCAGAGGTGTTAAGCCTTGGTGACCTTGGTGTAGTTAAGGGATTAAATAAACCTTCATTTACAAAAAAGTCGGAGAAGGTTTTGGCAGAGTTTTTTAATGCTGAAGCTGCAACTTTAGTAAGGGGAGCTGGAACAGGTGCTTTAAGATGGGGTATTATAAGCTTTTTAAAACCTGGAGATAGTATACTTGTCCATGATGCTCCCATATATCCTACTACGGAAGTTACATTAAATACTATGGGAATAAAAACTATAAAGGCTGATTTTAATAATATAGATGAAGTTAAAAAGGTGTTATTAAAAAGCAAATTAGATGGAGCATTAGTACAGTATACAAGGCAAAAGTTAGAGGATAGCTATGATATTGGAGAGATAATAACTCTTATAAAACAGCATAATGAAAATATAAAAATTATAACTGATGATAATTATGCGGTAATGAAGGTAGATAAAATAGGTACACAACTTGGTGCTGATTTATCTGGATTTTCATCCTTTAAACTTTTAGGACCAGAAGGTGTAGGGATTTTAGTTGGAAAAGCTGATTTAATTGAAAAAGTGGTTTCTTTAAACTATTCAGGTGGAAGTCAGGTACAAGGATTTGA
Organism: Clostridium algidicarnis; assembly: GCF_000703125.1. Taxonomy (NCBI): domain Bacteria; kingdom Bacillati; phylum Bacillota; class Clostridia; order Eubacteriales; family Clostridiaceae; genus Clostridium; species Clostridium algidicarnis. The sequence goes on from NZ_JNLN01000001.1 coordinate 1,586,867, forward strand.
AGCTATGGAAGTATTAAGAGGGCTTGTATATGCTCCAGTGTCTTTAGCTATTCAAGCTGAAGTAAATGAAGAGCTGGTTGAAAGACTAAAAAACGGAGAAGTTAAAGGGGTTAAAAATGCCTTTTTAGCTAATGCTCAATCAAAGGTCTTGTTAGTAGAATTCGAAAAAGAAATTGCAAATATTGTATTAGAGGAATCAGAAAAGCTAGGGGCAGCGCCAAATCCAGTAGGAGCTGAGTCAAAATATGAAATGGTTCCAATGATATATAGGATTTCAGGAACTTTTAGGAAGGCAGACCCTACTCTTGAAAAAAGAATGATAAGAATTAATCCTATGAGAAGTGGAGCAGATACTGTTATTAGAATACTTAAGGAAAGTGTTAAAACTGCTTATGAAATATTGTAAGGAAGAGGAATGATGTTATGTTTTTAGAAAAGACTATAGATAGAAACCCTAACCTAATAAAAGCTGCATTTTATCTTCATCAAGAAGGCGTTATATCACCTGATACCTATGTATTAGATTATGATATGATCTTAGAAAATGCAAGGATGATGAAAACGGAAGCAGATAAGTACGGAATAAAGCTATATTTTATGGGAAAACAAATAGGTAGGAATCCTTTAATTTGTAAGGCTTTAATGGATATGGGGTTTGAAGGGGCTGTGGCTGTAGATTATAAAGATGCCAAGATTCATATCGAAAATGGTATTAAACTTGGTCATGTAGGACATTTAGTACAAATACCTAAAAATGATGTGGAACTTATAGTTTCTGCAGGGCCACAAACTATATCTATTTACTCTATTGAAAAGGCTAAAGAAATATCTAAGGCAGCAGTAAAACTTAATGTAAAGCAAAATATTACTTTAAGAGTTATTGATGATGAAGATATGTTATATCCCGCTCAATATGGTGGTTTTTATTTAAAGGATTTAGAAAAGGTTGTAGATGAACTTAGAAGTTTACCCAATATAGTGATTTATGGACTAACCTCATTTCCTTGTTTTTTATATGATAGCAAAGAAAAGAAAATAAAAGATACTCATAATTTGAAAACTGTATTAAAGGCAAAAGATATATTAAAAGATATGGATATTAATATAGAAGAGGTAAATCTTCCTTCAGCTAATTGTACTGAAAGTATGAAGCTTATAAAATCCTTTGGGGGAACACATGGAGAGCCTGGACATGGATTTACAGGTACTACGCCATTTCATGGTGATCATGATAACTATGAAAAGCCTGCAATGGTTTATGTAAGTGAAGTTTCTCATAACTTAAATTCAAATAGTTATTGTTATGGAGGAGGATATTACAGAAGATCTAACTTAAAAAAGGCTTTAGTTGGAACAGATATAGATAATGGTAAATTAATAGATGTAGAAGAACCAAGTTTAGAAAGTATAGATTACTATTTTACACTAAAAGAAAATACAAAGGTTTCAGATACTGTAATTATGGCTTTTAGAACACAAATATTCGTAACACGCAGTGATGTTGCCATAGTTAAAGGAATAAGAGATGGAAAGCCAGAACTTATTGGGCTTTATGATTCTCAAGGAAGAAAAACTAGATAAAATTATAGCTTTGAATTAGAAAAGGGCAGATAAACTTATAATTTTAGAACAGAAAATATTAAATAAACTTATGAAAAATAAATCTTTAAATAAAAGATGAAGGGGTGACAGTGTTGGGTAAATTTATGGTTATAGTTTTGGATGGATTTGGTGTAGGATATATGAAGGATGTTAGTGTTGTAAGACCGCAAGATATGGGATCAAATACTTGCAAACATATATTAGAAAACTCTCCAAATTTAAAGCTTAAGACTCTAGAAAGACTAGGACTTATGAATGCTTTAGGTGAAGAGATTGGACTTATGAAATTTGCTAAGGGGGCAACCTTTGGTAAGGCAGAATTAACTCATTTTGGAGCGGATACATTCTTTGGACACCAAGAAATAATGGGAACAAAACCTATGAAACCATTAAGAGAACCTTTTTCTAAATATATTGATGAGGTATATAACCTTCTTAAAAAAGAAGGCTATGATGTGGAGTATATAGAAGGAAAAGAGGCAAAACTTCTTATGGTAAATGGTGCCCTTACTGTAGCTGATAATATAGAAACAGACCTAGGTCAAGCAATAAATGTTACAGCATCTTTAGAACTTATGCCTTTTAGTGAAGTTTTAAAGGTAGGTAAATTAGTTAGAAGTGTAGTTATGATTCCAAGAGTTATAACTTTTGGTGGAGAAGACATAACAAAAGAAGATATATTAAATGCTATCGAAGAGAAGCCAAATGGATTTATTGGTGTTAATGCACCTAAGTCTGGAGTTTATAATAAAGGATATCAATGTAGACATTTAGGTTATGGAGTAGATCCAAATGTTCAAGTACCAACTATTTTAGGTGAAGCTTCCATAGATGTTACATTACTTGGGAAGGTTGCAGATGTTGTAATTAATGAAAAAGGAAAAAGCATATCCTGGGTAGATACAGCAGAAGTTCTTCAGCTCACCTTAGATGAAATGGATAAAATAGATACAGGATTTATATGCACTAATGTTCAAGAAACAGATTTAAGTGGACATGCAGAAAATGTAGAAAGATATGCAGAAAAATTATCTATAGCTGATAAATATATAGATAAGATTATAGAAAAATTAAAGGATGACGATATATTATTAATTATGGCAGACCATGGAAATGACCCAACTGTAGGTCATAGTAAACACACAAGAGAATGTGTGCCTTTGCTTATTTATGGTAAGAATGTAAAGAATGCTAATTTAGGTACAAGAAAGACCTTATCCGATGTGGGAGCTACTGTAGCTGACTTTTTAAAGGTAGATAGACCTGAAAACGGTGAGTCATTCTTAAATTTAATAAGATAATATATTCTAAAAATACTTTAAATAATATACTTTAAGTTTATATATAACAAAGTAAAGGTAGAGTGCTTAAGACTTAATCATTATAATTAAATAAAATCACAAAAACGCCTCTAGATTAATATTTTTATTAGTCTAGAGGTGTTTAATATATAGTATGGAAGGATTTGTGAAATGCACAATATTAACCTATATTTTAAAGGTGGAAAATTTAAATATTTATTTAGGGTGTGTAGTCTTCTGACTTCATTCCATGTACATTAAAAGTTATTAAGGGTATAATTAATATGAATAAATCTCTTTGGAAAGGGGATTAAATTTTTGGATTATTCAATTTTAGAAGAAAATGATACAGAGGATTCATTAGAAAAGAGCAAAGAAAAACATAATGAAGGCTCCATTAAAAAGCAGTTTTGTCATCTTCATTTGCATACTGGGTACAGCCTTTTAGATGGATCAGGGAAGATACCTAATATAATAGAAAAGGCTAAAGAGCTAGGTATGGAAAGTATAGCTATAACTGATCATGGAGTTATGTATGGCTGCGTTGAGTTTTATAAGGCAGCAAAGGATGCTGGAATTAAACCTATTTTAGGTTGCGAAGTATATGTAGTAGCTAAATCTCTAAGCTTAAAGCAGGCTGATGAAGAAAATGAAACTCATCACCTAGTGCTGCTTGTGAAAAATGAAGTAGGTTATGAAAACTTAATGAAGATAGTATCTAAGGCATCTATAGAAGGTTTTTATTATAAGCCTCGAATAGATCATGATTACCTAAAAACACATAGCGAAGGACTTATAGCATTAAGTGCATGCCTTGGAGGAGAAGTTCAGTCTTATATATTAAGAGAAAATAAAGCAAAAGCTGTAAAAACAGCACTTTTTTATAAAGAAACATTTAAAGATGGGTTTTATTTAGAGCTTCAGTATCATGGGATAGAGGATCAAAGAAAGGTGAATAAGGAATTAATTGAAATGTCTAAAGAATTAAATATTCCTTTAGTAGCTACAAATGATGTTCATTATATAAATAAAGAAGACTCAAAGTCGCATGATGTATTACTTTGCATACAAACTGCAAAAACAATACAAGAAGAAAATAGAATGAGATATCCTTCAGATCAGTTTTATTTAAAGTCTCCAGAGGAAATGTGGAGGGAATTTGCCTATATAAAAGAAGCCTTAGAAAACACAGTTAAAATTGCTGATCAGTGTAATTTTGATTATGAATTTCATAAATCTAAGCTACCTAAATTTCCACTAGAAGAAGGAATAGATCCCTTTGAATATCTAAAAGAAACCTGTTACAAGGGCCTTGCTTCTAGATATGAGGTATTTAGTGAAACAGAAGGAGAAAATTTTAGTTTAGAAAGAATTTATGAAATAGCAGAGGAATCTAAAAAGGCAAAAGAATATGTGGAAAGACTTGACTATGAACTTCAGGTAATAAATCAGATGGGTTATATAGATTACTTTTTAATAGTTTGGGACTTTATAAGATTTGCTGTGGAAAATAGTATTCCAACAGGCCCTGGAAGAGGTTCTGCTGCAGGGTCGCTAGTTGCATACACCCTTGGCATAACAAAGATAGATCCAATAAGGTATGGATTGATTTTTGAAAGATTTCTAAATCCAGAAAGAATCTCAATGCCAGATATTGATTCCGATTTTTGTTATGAAAGGCGTCAGGATATAATTGATTATGTAGTGGATAAGTATGGCAAGGACAATGTGTCTCAGATAATAACCTTTGGAACTATGGCAGCGAGGGCTTGTATAAGAGACGTAGGAAGGGCTATGAGCTATTCCTATCAAGAGGTAGATAAGATTGCTAAGATGATACCTACCGTGCTTAATATAACCATAGATAAGGCCTTAGAATTAAACCAAGAACTTAAAAATGCTTATGATGGCGATATAAGAGTAAAGGAATTAATAGATGTAAGTAGAAGCCTTGAAGGACTTCCAAGACATTCATCTACTCATGCTGCAGGTGTAGTTATAGCATCACAGCCTCTTGTAAATTATGTGCCACTTCAAAAAAATGAAGACATGATAGTTACACAATTTACCATGGGAACTCTAGAGGAACTTGGACTTTTGAAAATGGACTTTCTTGGACTTAGAACTCTTACTGTAATGAGAGATACAGTAGATATGATAAAGGTCAACAGAGGAATTCATATAGACATAGATAAGTTAGAATTTGAGGACAAAGAAGTATATAAAATGATAGGTGAAGGTAAAACGGTTGGTGTGTTTCAGCTAGAATCAGCAGGAATGACTAACTTTATGAAGGAACTAAGGCCAGACTCTTTAGAGGATATAATAGCTGGAATAAGTCTTTATAGACCAGGGCCTATGGCAGAAATACCTAGGTATATAGAAAGTAAGAAAAACCCTGAAAAGTTAGTTTACGAAACACCAGAACTAGAGAGCATACTTGATGTAACCTATGGTGTCATGGTATACCAAGAGCAGGTTATGGAAATTGTTAGAAAGCTTGCAGGATATTCCATGGGCCGAAGTGACTTAGTTAGAAGAGCTATGTCAAAGAAAAAACATAAGGTTATGGAAGAGGAAAGACATAACTTCATAAACGGTGTAGTAGATGAAAAGGGAAATATAGAAGTACCAGGTTGCGTAAGAAACGGAATTTCAAAAGAAGCAGCAAATAAGATATTTGATCAAATGATGGATTTTGCTTCCTATGCATTTAATAAATCCCACGCGGCGGCCTATGCTGTAATTGGATACCAAACAGCTTACTTTATGAAGTATTACCCTGTGGAATATATTGCTGCCATGTTAAATAGTATTATGGGAATAAGTGAAAAGGTATCAGGGTATATTAGATTTGCAGAAAGTATTGGAATACAAGTTTTATCACCAGATATAAATGAAAGCTATGGTAAGTTCACTGTTAAAGGAGATACCATAAGATTTGGACTAGGCTCTGTAAAAAATGTAGGATTAAATGTAGTAAATGGAATAGTAGAATCTAGAGAGAAAAAGGGTAGATTCATATCTCTTTATGATTTTTGCAATAAGATGGAGGTTTCAAGCATTAATAAAAGAGCATCCGAAAGTCTTATAAAAGCTGGAGCCTTTGATGGGTTTAAGACCTTTAGATCTCAAATGCTAGCAGTAAATGAGAAAATGTTAGATGGAATTTCTAATCAAAAAAAGAAGAACATAGAAGGTCAGGTAAGCCTTTTTTCAACCTTTGATAATACAGAAGAGCAGTTTCAAATAAAATATCCTAATATAAAAGAGTTTGATAAAAAATATATATTAGCTATGGAAAAAGAAATGACAGGATTATATCTTACAGGACACCCTTTAGATGAATATGAAAAAAGCTTAAACCTTCAGACTTCTACTAATATTGCTAAAATATTTAGTGATTATGATGAAACTTATGGTGAAAATTCTATAATAGAAAATACATCAGTTGATTTACTAGAGTCCATTGAAGATTCTAATATAAATAAAATTATAGCGGATACTTTAAAAGATGGGGATAGAGTAGCAATAGGTGGAATCATTTCAGATTTCAATAGAAAAATAACAAGAAATAATGATATGATGGCCTTTATAAAACTAGAGGATTTAACTGGAGTTATAGAATGTATAGTATTCCCTAAAGCCTATGAAAAGTTATCATCTTTAATAGATGCGGATAGCCTAATAGTTATAAAGGGAAGGCTTGTAATGAATGAAGATGAAGACCCTAAAATCATCTGTGAGCAGATAATACCCTTAGAAAAGGTTGATAGTTCAAAACTTTATATAATGGTAGAAGATGAGAAGACAGCAAGAAATATAATAAAAGATTTAAAAATAATAATGTTTAAATTTAAAGGAAATACACCAGTATACCTATTTGCAGCAAAGGAAAGAACTTCATTTAGACTTTCAAGAGATGCCTGGGTGGATTTAGATACTGAAATAGTAGGGATTTTAAGAGAAAAGTTTGGAGAAGACAGGGTTAAAATCACTTAAAAATTAGTTAAGTATTAATTAAATATTACTTAGAAATTGCTTAAATATTATTTAGAAAGCACTTAAATATTATTTGGGAATTACTTTAATATTACTTGGGGATTAATTAAATAATAATTAAATAATAATTGGAGATTAATTAAAGTAAATATTAAAAATAAAAATTCATAATCCTTAGATTTTAGTAAATACTAATAAGGATAATCTCCTAAATTTTTAAAGCGGTTCTAAGATAAAATTAGAATCGCTTTAAATAAACAAATAATTATAGGAATCCACAAGATATACTAGGATGTAAATGTATACACTAAGAGTATTGTGAATTATACTAAATATTTTGAAGAAAGAGTTGAAAAAACCTACATAATTCAGTAAAATTAAGGTGAGAAGATATTAATGGTAGTACCTATATATTATTAAATTGCATGTCAGTATCTGTCATTAATTAAATAAAATGAGCACTAATTATGTATACTTTGATTTTTATTATACAAAGTCTAGAAAATAAACGAGTACAAATTTAACCTAGGCGGGACTAAAATTGACCTGCCGGTATAGGAGGAATAATTATGAAGAAAATAGCCATACTTACAAGTGGTGGGGATGCACCAGGAATGAATGCTGCTATAAGGGCTGTAGTTAGGACAGCTATAGAAAAAGATATAGAGGTAATGGGAATTAGCAGAGGGTACAGCGGACTTATAAACGGTGAAATATTCACAATGGATAGGCATTCGGTATCAGATATAATCCAAAGAGGAGGTACTATGCTTAGAACTGCAAGATGCGAAGAATTTAAAACTGAAGAGGGAAGAAAAAAGGCAGCTAATGTACTTGAGGTTTTTGGCATAGATGGGCTTGTGGTAATTGGAGGAGATGGCTCTTTTATGGGGGCTAAGCTTCTTTCAGAACTTGGTGTATCCACTGTAGGATTGCCTGGAACTATAGATAATGATTTAGCATACACAGAATATACTATAGGATTTGATACAGCTTCAAATACAGTTTTAGATGCCATAAATAAATTAAGAGATACATCTACTTCCCATGAAAGAGTTTCTATAGTAGAAGTAATGGGAAGAAACTGTGGAGATATAGCTTTAAATGCAGGAATTGCAGGAGGAGCAGAAAGTATAATAGTACCTGAAAAAGAATTTGATGTAAATGAACTGTGCAAATCAATTTTATCAGGAAGATTAAAAGGAAAGATGCATAACTTAATATTACTTGCAGAAGGTGTAGGTGGAGCAGAAGAATTAGCTAGACACGTAGAAAAGATGACAGGCATCGAAGCAAGAGCTACAATACTAGGACATATACAAAGGGGAGGAAGTCCAACGGCCTTTGATAGAGTACTTGCGTCTAAGCTAGGATATAAAGCTGTAGAGGTATTAATGGAAGGAAGATCATCTAGAGTTGTAGGTATTAGAGATGGAAAGGTAGTGGATCTAGATATTAAAGAAGCACTAGCTATTCCAAGAAAATTTGATGAAGATCTTTATAAAATGGCTCAAGTATTGTCTTAATACAAACTAAATATTGATTAAAAACATTGAAAAGTTAATAACTTACTAAAATTATTTAAAGGAGTGTATTTTATGAGAAAAACCAAGATCGTATGCACAATAGGTCCGGGAAGTGATAATGAAGAGGTGCTTTCAGAAATAATTAAATCAGGAATGAGTGTTTCAAGACATAACTTTTCCCATGGAGATCATGTAGAACATAAAACTAGAATAGAACTTGTAAAAAGGCTTAGCAAAAAGCTTAATGAGCCTATAGCTATAATGTTAGATACAAAAGGACCAGAAATAAGAACGGGAGATTTTAATGCTAAATCAATCCAACTTAATGAAGGAGATAAATTCACCATATATTGCAAAGAAGAAATTATTGGTGATAACACAAAGTGCTATGTAACCTATGATGAATTAGCGGAAGACGTAAAAAAAGGAGATTCTATACTTATTGATGATGGTCTAGTAGGTCTTAGAGTAGAATCAGTAGAGGACAATAAAATCCATTGTACAGTGGTAAATAGTGGTGTGGTGTCTAATCATAAAGGTGTAAATGTTCCAGGAGTTTCAATGAAGCTTCCATCAGTTACTGATAAGGATATTGCTGATTTGAAATTTGGAGTGGAGATGGATGTAGATCTTATAGCAGCTTCATTTATAAGAAAAGCTTCAGATGTTTTAGAAATAAAAGATATATTAAAACAAATAGGTGGAGAGAATATATCTATATTTGCTAAAATAGAAAATCAAGAAGGTGTGGACAACATAAATGAAATTATCGAAGTTTCCGATGGAATAATGGTAGCTAGAGGAGACCTTGGTGTAGAAATACCTATAGAAAAGGTACCTGTAGTTCAAAAGATGATAATTCAAAAATGCAATAAAAAAGGAATACCAGTTATTACAGCAACACAAATGTTAGATTCTATGATAAGAAATCCAAGACCTACAAGGGCAGAAGCTTCTGATGTTGCTAATGCAATTTTCGATGGTACAGATGCAATAATGCTTAGTGGAGAAACTGCAAATGGAAAGTACCCAGTAGAATCAGTAGCTACCATGTCAAGAATAGCTTTAGAGACAGAAAAACAATTAGACTTTAAAACATTACTTATGAAAAAGAAACTAGAGCATATGCCATCAATTTCTACAGCTATTAGTCTTGCTACAACTACTACAGCTATGGAATTAAATGCTAAAGTAATTATTACAGCAACACAAAGTGGAAGTACAGCAAGGACAGTATCTAAATATAGACCACAATGTCCAATAATAGCAGTTACTCCTTATGAAAGAGTTGCAAGAAAGCTCTGCTTAAGCTGGGGCATATTCCCTTTAATAGCACATAAAGCAGAAAGTACAGATGAACTTATAGAAAAATCTATAGCACTTGTTAAAAAAGAAGGCTTTGTTAACACAGGAGATTTAGTTGTAATGGCAGCTGGAATACCTATAAATGATATAGGATCAACTAATATGATGAAGGTTCATGTAGTAGAATAATCAAGTGATTCTTAGACACAGGTGGAGTTTGCTTATAAGGAATACATCTCTCCATCTGAGTCTTAGAAGAACTTATCCAGGGGCGTAGCAGCCGTCATCCCCCACCTTGAAGAGGATAGGGGTGTTACGGATGGTAGCCATCGGATATAATATATATTTATATAGTAGAGATATGATGTGGATTAATATCATAGGATAGTATACTTATATATAAACCTTTTTACCATAGTGTAAGTATTTTTTTACGAATACTCTTTTTTATATTAATTTTCTTAATTATAATAAATAAAAATCCCTATAGGGTGGACTTTTAATTTGAATCCATATGTTTCTATTACCCATCAGGGTGAAAGACTGGTCCTATTAATTCCATAATGTTATACAAGAAAGTGAGCATAATTATTAGTTATGCTCACTTTCTTTTGTTGTGTGCCCTATATGGGCGTAATCTAAATTAGAAACTAGAGATGTTTTCCTTACTGAATCTTTAAATATCCCTTATTCTCTAATACCTTTATACTAACTTTAGAATCTTCTTCTGAAGAGAGGTTGGGTATTTGAGCAGAATCATAGTTAACTAAATTATTATCCTTATCTAAAACAATATTGTTTCCACCCATTACCACATTATCTACTTTGTGTATTAATTCAACATTAGATTTGGTCTCATCATACTCTATATTATATAAGAACATTATTGATATAGACTTTCCATTATTGTTATTATTATCTGAAACCTTATAGTATGTATCTACAGATTTAGTTGTAAAGTTCTTTATTTTATAGTGAGAGGATTCAATATCCTTTTGTCTATCGTTTTTTATCTTATCGAGTATATTTTGAGGAATTTCGCTTATATCAACTGCTAATTTGTTTAGTTCATCAACCGTAAGGTCTTTTTTTATTTCGGTAACTTTAATATTATATTTTTTCATTAAATCCAAATCAAAGTCTGCTGTAATTGAGATTATATCTCCATTTTTAAGGCCATTATCTTTTGATAACTTATAGTGTACAGTTTGTAGAAATTTGTTTATTTCTGGGTCATCTGTAGTCTTAGGAGTCCCTTCAATTACAGCAGACCCCTTGCCTGATAAGCCGTCATATTTAAGATTAATATTGCTTAGCAAATCGACATCCTTTTTGTAGATAAAATTTTTATACACAAAATACCCTGATATAGAGATAACAAAAACTACTATTGGTATCACTATCTTTTTATTGATTTTCATAGCTGAAGTACCTACATTAGAAAAACTAAGGTTATTTAATATATCTTTGTTTTTGAATAGTTTAAAGTATCCCAAAGCAATGGCTATTAAATCTACGATAAAAATCATTACTCCTATTACAACGATACTATTAAAATTAGGGAGAGATGATATATCTGGAGCATCAAGTAAAGTGGACATGAAATTTCCTGATTTAAAACTTTTAAGGAACTTACTAGTAGCGTTTATGGTTTTAAAATTAAAGATAAAAAATAATATCACGGAACCGTTAGATACTAGTGATAAAAGAATATCAGGTCGAGTTAGATTTTCTTTATGTTGCCTGTAGTTTATTATCATTAAAGATATGGCTACAACACTAATAATAAATATAAAGTAAAGCATATTTAACACTGAAGAAGCAGAATTAATCATAGAACGTAAACCTGGAAATATTTCTTCTAAATTCTTTGCACCCTTATTTAATTTTGCCAAGTTGATACAAATAAATATAAGTGATGATGCCACAAGGATGTTTATTGCGAATACAAATTTTAAAAATTTATTGTGTACGTTTGCATTTTGTAATTTTGTTATAAAGTTTTGCTGGTTGTCCATAAAACATTCCCCTTTTCTAATATATGTTTTTGTTGGTTATATATGTATGAGGTTTTTGTTGTTTATTTATAAATACTGTTTAATAATATATTATTTAACAAATTTATTCTATAGTTATTGTCTACTTTTGTCAAGTTGTGTATTTTAATTGCAAATGTTTAACAATCACCTTTTAGGTATTATGTTAAGTGTAACCTTTTATACATTTACCAGATAATAAAAAGAAGGTATAACTTGTTGCTTATTTACTTTTAAATATTTCTAGCACTAATAAGCTTATCGGTATATATATTAAAAAATCATTTTGAAGGATGACATTCATATTACGTAAAACGGTCTTAAAAATCACATAAATAAGAGAGGTGCCAGCCTAAATATGCAGCAATACTTGCATATTTCAAAGATTAACAGAAAGTTAACAAATAAATAGTTAATTAATGGTATATTCTATACATGTGAGGCAATGATTAATGATATAATCATGAATCACGAATATGGAGTTATGGCAACTGATTCTATACTTAGCACCTTAAAAGGTGCTTTTTTTTGCTTTAATTTGAAAAATGCAAGGTTGGAATAATAAGTAAATAGAATTCCGGATTTAAGATCGATTTTTAAACTTAATTTCAAATGAAAACTATACCCTAATTTAAATATAAGATATAATAAATAGTAGTAGAAATATGATATGGATGGTGAAAGTACTTGATAGAAAAAAACAAAGAATATATAGTAGATATAGTCTCAGCTGGATACGAAGGAGAAGGCATAGCAAAGATTGATTCCTTCCCAATATTTATACCAGGAGCCATAGAAGGTGAAAAGACTAAAATAAAAATAATAAAATTAAACAAAAATTATGCTTTTGGAAAGCTTATAGATATAATAACCCCATCAAAAGATAGGGTAGAACCTTTATGTGAAATATATAGTAAATGTGGAGGATGCAATCTTCAACACATGAGCTATGAGTCACAGCTGGAGTTTAAAACAAAAAGAGTCAAAGATTGTATTGAAAGAATAGGAAAGATTAAAGATGCCACAATACATAACACTATAGGGTCAGCTAGTCCTTATAGATATAGAAATAAGGTTCAATTACCAGTAGGCGGTGAAAAAGGTGATGTAAAGATCGGATTTTATGCCCAAAGAAGCCACAACATAATAGATATGAAAAAATGCATCATCCAAGATGAAAGCGGAGACAAAGCTGTAGATATAACAAGACAGTGGATGAATAAATATAGTATAGAGCCTTATAACGAAATAGAAAGTAAAGCTTCTAATCTAAAAGGAATAGTAAGACACATAATGGTTAGAAAAGGCTTCAAAACTAATGAAATCATGGTAGTTTTAGTAACAACTACAAAGGAAGTTCCATATAAAGAAGAATTCATAAAACTCATAAGGGATAACATAGATGGAGTAAAATCCATAATACAAAATATAAATACTAAACTCACAAACGTAGTCCTTGGAGAAGAGAATATAGTTTTATTTGGAGAAGATCATATAAGCGATTATATTGACCAGTTTAAGTTTAAAATATCCCCGTTATCATTCTTCCAAGTAAATCCAATACAAACAGAAATACTTTATAAAAAAGCCTTAGAATATGCAGACTTAAAAGGTGATGAAATAGTATTCGATGCCTACTGTGGTACAGGAACCATATCCCTGTTTTTATCCCAAAAAGCAAAAAAGGTATACGGCGTAGAAATAGTAAAAGAAGCCATAGAAAATGCAAAGGAAAATGCAAAACTCAACGAAATTAATAACACAGAATTCATAGTAGGACAGTCCGAAACAGTAATTCCAGAACTTATAGAAAAAGGCATAAAAGCAGAGGTTGTAGTAGTAGATCCCCCAAGAAAAGGCTGCGCAAAAGAATTACTACAAGCCATAGCCCACATGTCACCAAAAAGAATAGTCTACGTATCCTGTGACCCATCAACCCTCGCAAGAGACCTAGAAATCTTAGAAGAAATGGACTACAAAGCAAAAGAAGTACAGCCAGTAGACATGTTTTCCGAGACAAGTCACGTTGAGACAGTCGTTAGTCTTACAAGGACTGTAGGGACGAAGTAAGACTTACGAATGTCCATGCAAGGCTTTCCCATTATGAGGAGTCTGAAAGACAAACTCAGAATGGAGAAAGCTACTGCTGAGAGTATAGTCCTGGTGATATATTGTGCCTAGAAGGCGAAAAAGTAGAGTTTATACACAAAATATAGTGGTTGAAGGACAAAATCAGGTAAAAAATCAGTGGGAAAACACCGGTTTTTTACACTTGAAAATAGGAGAAAATATAGATAACATAGGATAATTTGAGTGATGACAGATGAAAATTGGGAAAAGTAGAATTTAAAAGATGAGCTTATTGATTGATATATTGGTATATGAATTATATAATATAAATGTAGATAAGTATGATATTGTTTTTTTAAAGGAGGGATTGTAATGAAAAAATGGTTAACATTTATAATTTTAATGGGGGTATTTCTCTTTTCAATTACAGGTTGCATAGTAAAAAATCAGAGCTCAGCAAATTACAACATTAAGGAAGGCTTTGCATTTAAAGATAACTATAGTTATAATGTTGAAGATGATTTTAAAGGAATGAAATTAGAAATAAATCTAACTCTTACTAAAGGTAAAGTTACATTTGAACTTAAAGATCCAAATGGAGACATACAATGGAGTGGAGAAGTTAATTCAGATGAACCATTAAATGAAGTGAAGAGTTTTGACAAAATAACTGGTGAGTGGACCTTAACATTTGAGAACGTTGATAATTCAGGTAAGGGTGAACTGAATTTACAATTCAATAGACTTTAATAGATTAACTACCTCAGGGGCCCAGTAAATTACCAGGTACAAGTATTTCGTTAAAGTAAAACTTAATGAAATGCTTTTTTTATCGAATTTTTATATTAAAAATGAAAGCGGATATATTAACCATACTTCATATAAATATAAGTTTAAACTTAAATTTACTGCATTTGAACTTGGCTTAGGTAATGATAAGATAAGAGATTTGATCAAAGGTTTGTAGACTATGGAAAGATTTTTAGGATTTAGTTCCATAAAACTTAGTAGACAATATAAATATGCCATGTAAGATAATGGATGATAAGTTAAATTAAATAGTTGCCCACTTTTACTTGACTCAAACCTTATAGTATCTCATGATGAAGACTTTTACAATATATGTTATTATGTAATTAAACTTTAATTTTAAGGAGTTATCTATGAATAGAAAAAACAAAATTTTAATACTTATTTTTGCAATACTTATTCCATTATTACATGAAAGTGCTCATTGGTTAGGATATTATATAGATGGAATACCTGCTACATTTAAATATGGAATAACTTATACGTATGGTGGGAAAAAAGGTTTCTATGGAGTTTTATTTGGACCATTATTAAATTTTTGTTTATCAGTTATAGCTTTTTTTATTTCTTATATTGATAAACAAAATAGAATTTATTGGTATATCATTTCATTAACTTCAAGTATTAGCCGTTTTTTTAATTGCGGACTAATTTTATTTATGTCATTATTTAATAAGAACGTGATTTTATTAAATGATGAAGGAAAAATTTCAGAATTGTTTAGGTTACCTTCTTACTCTCTATATGACCCTTACCCAATAAAATAGACACTCTAAACTCGTATTATCTCTTATTTTCGTAGCATAACTTAATATTTCATTTTATGCAACGTTAACTTTTCGATTGGCTTTATTATAATATTCTTCAGGTGTAACATATCCATTTGAAGCGTGGATTCGTTGCCGATTATAAAATACCTCAACATATTCAAATACGGCTGCACGGGCCTCTTCACGGGTTTTAAAGTGGGTACCATAAAGCCATTCACATTTTAATTTACCCCAGAAAGATTCCATTGGTGCATTATCCCAACAGTTGCCTTTTCGGGACATGCTACATGTGAAACCATACTTTTTAATTAAATCTTGGTAATCATAAGAACAGTACTGTGAACCTCTATCCGAGTGTAAAATGACGTTTGAAGGCTTCCCAGCACGTAGATATGCTGAATTCAACGCGTTAATAACTAACTCCTTTGTCATTCGTTCACTCATGGACAATCCAACAATTTTTTGTCCACATAAATCCAATATTCCAGCAATATAGAGCCATCCTTCATCTGTCCACAGATAGGTGATATCACTTACCATTTTCTCATTAGGTTTGTCCACAGAAAAGTCACGGTTAAGGATATTTTCTGCAACTGGAAGCTTATGATTAGAATTTGTAGTTGCTATAAATTTCTTTGAAACCTTTGATTTTATGCCATTTTCACTCATGATATGTTCCACTCTTTTATGATTAATAGGAGTTTTGCTTTTGGCGTTTAATATCCGCGTAATTTTTGTTGAACCGTAAACTTTCTTGCTTTTGACATGGATATCACTAATTTCTTTTAATAGAAGACTATTTGCTTTCGATCTCATACTTTCCGGACGTTTCTCCCATGCATAGTAGCTGCTCCTAGAAACGGATAGGACCATGCATAGCTTCGCTATATGGTAGTTCATGCGATTAGCCTTGATAAATAGAAATCTCTTTATTTGAGGTTTCTCGCGAAGTAGGCTGCCGCTTTTTTTAATATATCATTCTCCTCTTTGAGGTCCCTATTTTCTTTTTCAAGTTTATGAAATTTTTCATCTTCTGGGCTTAAGTGTCCACTACCTATAAATGGAGCCTTAGGAGATTTCCTATACTTGTTTACCCATCCCTGCATTGTGGTAGACTTAACACCTAAATCAGCAGCTACTTTTGACATTGGTTCTCCTGTTTTTTCTACTCTCTTTACTGCTTCCATTTTAAATTCAGCACTATAACTTTTATTCATCTAAAATCATCCACCCTTCATTTTTAGTATAGCACGAGTTCGTCGTGTCTAACAAAGGGGGTATGGGTCAATATATAGTTTCGATAATAGTATACATATTACTTTTTGCAATGATATGTATACATATTGAGGATAATAAACTTTTTAAAGAAATTACATTTAGAATATTTATATATACCTTTTTTATTTCACTTATTATAATTTGTTATCAATTTTTATTGGCCTAAACCTAAATTATACAGGAAGAAAAACTTCTTCGTAAATACTTTGCAGTTATTAACAAGTGAGTCCAGTAAATTACAAGGTACAAGCATTTCATTAAAATAAAATTTAATGAAGTGCTTTTTTAGTTGATTTCCATACTAAAAACCACAAAAATATATTAAACAAACTTAAATAAATACAAAAAAACAAGCCCCTCATAAGCCCTTTATAAAAAGATATAACCCCCTTGTAAGGACATAAGACAATAAGAATAATAAAAATAAATACAATAATAAAACTAATAATAAATAAAATATTGTAAATATACTAGTAATAAAAATAAAGGCGAAGTTTAATAATAGTGATTTTACGTTAGAAATAAAATCACTATTATTTTTAATATTCAGTAGAACTTTATCAAACCTTGATAATCCTTTTTTAGATTTACTGATAAGAATTTCTAATATCTTATCTTTAGGTGCATCTAAAATGGATTGTGGAGTTGGATAATCACTCAAAATAGCAATAGAACTATTTGATGTTACACTTGAAAAAACAGTACTGTAATTAGGAAATATAACTCTTAAATCAGTAGATAACTTTTTCTTAAAAATAGAACAAGTATCAGTAAGTTTGTAATACTCTCTAATCAGAGATTTTAATAGAAAAATATCTAGGCTAACGCCTTGCGAAAGCTTTATATTTTGAAATTTTCCTAGCTTTGCAATAGATAAAGCATCTTTTTTATCATTTTTCACTTTTCTTATATCAACATTTTTGTTACCATTAGTAATGGGTGGATTGATAACAAATGTGTTATCGAAGTTTTTATTAAGAAAGTGGAAAAGAGATAAGTGGTACACGCCAGTGGACTCCATGAAAATGGCGATTTTCATGTTAAATTCTTCTTCCACTTTCTTTATTTCTTTTAATAAGTGGTTGAAGCCATTAATATCATGCTTTATTCTAAAAGACTTCTTGTACATATCTCCTTTAAATTTATTTGAGATATAGAATAGAGCTTCCAATCTATCAGTCAGTCTATAACCTTGTTTGTGAAACGGGTAATTCCCAAAGGGAAAACCAACCAGCTAAACATAGAATTCTACCTGATGGAATGATATGCTAACTTACGGGTATGGGTTCTAAAGAACTTCCCAGGAGGTGTACATCTATCCTCTATGCAGAGGATATTCCTCATCGCGCAATCGCCGTGTATATGTATCTGAAAGATAGAGCAAATAAGGATGACACTTGTTACCCAGCCATCGGTACAATTGCAAAAGATTTGAAGCTATCTCGCAGAATCGTTCAGCGAGCAATTGCTGACCTTGAATAGTCTGGACATTTTATCAAGGAGCAGAGATGGCGAGAAAATGGTGGTAAAAGCAGCCTACTGTTTACAGTGAAGTAGGCAAAAGATATATCAAGCCACCAAGGGGACAGTCTGCTTTCTTGGTGGCATATGGTATGTGACATCATGGCTCATGCAGTGAAGAACTCACTCTAAGAAATTTATTTATCAACAGAAAAAGAACAAATAGATTATATAAGTATATAGATAAAACCATCCTCCGAAGAAGATGGTTCTTAGCTATTTCGTATCCAATAATGCCTTAATAGTAGCTGTTGCAATCTGCAAATCTCTTTCATCTCACAAGTGAATCATGTGGATGAGGTGTTCTTTTTTCTTGTCTGTATGTTGAATTTCAGGAAAAAAGATTAAGTCTGCGGATATTTTTAATGTTCGGATAATCTTAAACAGCACTTCCATGCTGGGCTGTCTGTTTTCATTTTCTATGGCCATTATGTACCGTGTGGTGACACTCGCCTGTTCGGCAAGAGTTTCCTGCGTTAGCCCGGCATCGTGTCGGGCATTCTTGCTGGTCTGGCCGAATGTGTTCAGTAATTTCTACATTGTCAGTTCACCTCCTATAAAATTTTACAGTGGATGAATGAAAAAGAGAACGTACTGACAATGATTGTGTACATTAATTATTAGAAATTGTTAATTCTTGATATTTCACATTGACCTTAACCTAAAGCTATTCTTATATAAGGTCATAGAATAACGTTGATATAAAAATTTTATTGAGGTAAAGTTTACAAAAGAGGACATCAAAAGCGAGGATTAAATTTACTTGTCGTAGTATTATTTAAACAAGGAGGTGAAGAAATGGAGTGGCTAAAGAATTTAAGTAATGCCATAGATTACATTGAAAACAACTTAGCCAGTGAGATTTCCTATGAAGAAGCCGCTAAAATTGCGTGTTGCTCCACCTATTATTTTCAACGGATGTTTACTTATGTGGCCGGTATTTCGTTATCTGAATATATCCGACATCGAAGGATGACACAAGCAGCATTTGATCTACAGACGACAGATATGAAGGTTTTGGATGTTGCATTGAAATATGGCTATACTTCCCCCACATCCTTTAACCGGGCATTTCAGAGTGTGCATGGAATTTCTCCGATTTTAGCAAAAACACAGGGGAGCGTACTTAATGCGTACCCTCCTATCAAATTTTCAGTCAAAGTTGCAGGAGGTAATGTTATGTCCTATAGGGTCGAAGAAAAAGAAGCTATGCGAATTGTGGGTATTCGTATTCCATTAACGTTGGATATGAAAGAAAACAAAAAACTTGTTCCGCCTTTCTGGAACAAGGCAGTAAAGCGTAACCAATTCCCAGAAATCTGCAATTTGTCAAACCAGTCCCCGAAAGGTGTGTTGGGAGTTACCGCATGCCAAAGCTCCGACGAAATTTATTATTACATTGCGGCGGCAACCGATAAACCTACCCCAGAAGAGATGTTTGAATATGAAATTCCGGCAGCCACATGGGTAATTTTTGAAAGTGACGGACGTTTCAAAGAATCTATTCAAAGCATTTTCAAACGTTTCCTCACAGAGTGGCTTCCATTCTCAGGGTATACTTACGCAGAGTTGCCGGATATTGAAGTCTATCCGATTAGCAGAGAAAGACCGCAGGAGGGGCACTCCGAAGTATGGATTGCGGTAAAAAAAGAAAAGGAGAATTGAATTAATGGAATACAAAATTGAAATCAGGGATATTGAACCGATCCGCGTTGCTTTTCTACGGTACAAAGGAATTGCAACTGAAGCAAATAAGGTTTTCCCGAATGTTTTTAAGTCTATCAAAGGGAAAACAAACGGCGCACCATTTTTCTGCTATTATGTGATGAACTCGGAAACAAAAATGGGAGAAATGGATCTATGTGTACCAACTGCTGAAATACCTTCAGGAAATGGAATTGAAGTAAAAGAAATTCCCCGTATCAAAGCAGTTAGCGTTACGCATATCGGTTCTTATGAAACTATGTTTAAAGCCTACGGAGAAATAGACAAATACGCTGCGGAACATAGCCTTAAATTGCAATCACCGTTTAGGGAAGTTTTCATTAAAGGGCCTGGAATGCTTTTAAAGGGAAATCCGGATAAATATATTACAGAAATTTTGTTCCCAATTAAGGAGGAATAAAATGGCTGCTATATGCGTTAAAGATTTAGTTAAAAAGTATAAGAACGGGGTGCAGGCATTAAACGGCCTTACTTTGACTGTAAATGAGGGAGAAATTTTTTCTCTCTTAGGACAAAATGGTGCGGGAAAATCAACTCTTATCAATGTGCTGACCACATATCTGCGCCCGACATCCGGTAGCGTAATCATGTTTGGAAAAGATGTTTACCGTGAAGCGGCTGCTATTAGAACCAAAATTTCCTGCGTAGCACAGCGGACGTCTATTGATACACACCTATCTCTCACGGAAAACATGATGTTTCAAAGTAAGCTTTATAAGGTGCCGAAACCGGAAGCACAAAAACGTATGGAAACATTAATTTCCTGCTTTGGGTTAGAACGATATTTGAAGTACCCTGTTTCGTCCTATTCCGGCGGGGTAAAAAGACGGCTCGATATTGCACTCAATATGATGTCAAATCCTAAAGTGCTATTTTTGGACGAGCCAACCGTTGGGATGGACGTTCAATCCCGCATGGCGATGTGGGATATGATGAAAAAGATCAGAAACGATTTTGGAACCACGATTTTCTTGACAACCCACTACTTAGAGGAAGCCGACCAGTTAAGCGATACCATCTGCATTATGAAAAACGGAAAAGAAATCATTCAAGGTTCTCCGAATGCTCTCCGGGAATATTTGCGACAGGATATGCTGAAAATTAGCTTTTTATCAAGAGAAGAAGCCAAAAACTGTTTTGAACCGTTAAAAAGCGTTGTTGCTCTGAAAGAATCGGATTTACGCCATGATAAAATTATCACCAGTTTAAAAAACGGGCATAAAGATTTAGAAAAAGCTAACCGTTGGCTGTTGGAGCATGAGATTTCTTTCTTGGGTATTGAAATTATCCAGCCTACCTTGGAAGATGTTTTTATCAAGCTAACTGGCGAAGATGGAAAGGAGGTGAGTTGATGGGGGTTTTTACTTTACTCCAGCGCAATGTAAAGTGGCGTTTCCACAATGCTTTCACCATTATAATGACAATTTTACAACCTATACTTTGGCTGGTTTTATATAGCGCCGTTGCCGGGCAGTCCATGCAGGGTATTGGAATTAAGAACTATACTGCCTTTATTCTCCCCGGACTTATTGTACTGGTAAGCCTTGGAGCTTGCAGTAGCAGCGGCATTATGAATTACCTGATGAAAACGGATGGTAGTTTTTACCGGGTATTGATTGCTCCGGTTCAAAGAAGTTCTATTGTACTCGGCCAAGTATTAGAAGCAGTATTATGTACTTTTATTGAAGTTGCTATTATGTGCATTGTTAGTCTATTCTTTTCTGTAAAAATTGCTTCCGGGTTTACAGGATTGCTCCTAATTGCTTTGCTGGTATTTATGACAGCGTTCTTTATGGCAGGACTTACTTATTCGCTTAGCCTTTGCCTTCCCAATGAAGTCATTTACGAAACCGTGATGAACGCAATTATCCTGCCGATCTTCTTTCTAAGCACGGCATTATTTCCGGCGGACAGATTATCTGGGGGATTGGCAATTGCAATTAATTTAAACCCATTTACTCATGTAATTAACGTCTTACGAGCTTTGATTTTACAGGGGAATATTGATGCCCGTGACGTTATCCTTGTCTTTCTTTTACTGGTGGTTATGTGCTTTATCAGTTTTTCATGGGCATTACTCAGATTAAAAAAGGAAACAAGCTTATAACCATCGTATTTTCTGATAAAGTGGTTACCTGAAGCAAGTGAGTCCAGCAAAGCATGTCCTAACAAGGAACCCAGGGTAGAATAAAATGGAAAACTGCGCTTAAGCACAAATATTAGCAATGGCAAATAGCAAGAGGGTAACTTAGTCTCCCTCTCACCTTTGAGGTCTAGTGAATTACAAGGTAAAAGCATTTCGTTAAAGTAAAACTTAATGAAGTGCTTTTTTAGTTGATTTCCATACTAAAAACCACAAAAATATATTAAACAAACTTAAATAAATACAAAAAAACAAGCCCCTCATAAGCCCCTTATAAAAAGATATAACCCCCTTGTAAGGACATAAGACAATAAGAATAATAATAAAAAGAATAATAAAAATGAATATAATAATAAAATTAATAGACAATAGAGAGCTCCTCAGGGGACCAGAAAATTTCAGGTACAAGCATTTCATTATATTTAAAGTAAGCATATGATAAAATAAGGTATAAGTATAATCAAAAGAATTCATGAGGTGAAGATATGTATCCAATAAGATTTGAAAATTTATATTATGATAAGATTTGGGGCGGAAGAGACTTTGAAGACTTTAGGTGTAACTTGCCAAAAGGAAATATTGGAGAGAGCTGGGATGTAGCTTGTCATAAAAATGGCATGAGTATTGTAGCTAATGGATCACTTAAAAGAAAACGTTTCGACGAAATTGTCAAAGAATATGGTCATTCTTTAGTTGGCACAGATGTTAGTACAGAAAAATTCCCTCTATTACTTAAGCTAATAAACTCAGAGGAAAACTTATCTGTTCAGGTTCATCCAGATGATGAGTATGCTAAAAGATATGAAAATGAATATGGTAAAACAGAAGCTTGGTATGTAATAGATGCAAAACCTGGTGCAAAATTAATTATTGGAACTAAAGATTGTTCTAAAGAAGAATTTGCAAAGGCAATTAAAGAAGGTAAATGTGAGGAATATCTAAATATTATTGAAGTTAAAAAAGGTGATAGTTTTCTTATTAATAGTGGATTAGTTCACGCTATAGGTGGAGGTCTAACAATTGCAGAAATACAACAAAATTCGGATATTACTTATAGAGTATATGATTATGGTAGGAAGAGAGAGCTTCATGTTGATCAGTCATTACAAGTAATAAATTTTGATTTAAAAGCAATAAATTGTTCTGAAAATGAAGTAGCAGACTTTGAAGGGTTTTCTAAAGTATTATTATGTGAGAATGAATATTTTGGAATGGAAAAGTATAATATAAAAAAGGAATTAAATGATGAGAGTGACGAGAAAAAGTTTTTCATTATAACTTGTGTAGAAGGTAATGGGGAAATTATATTCAAAAATTCAAAAGAGAAAATTAAAAAAGGTGATAGCTATTTAATTCCAGCTACTTTAGGTGAATATTCTATAAAAGGGCAACTTGAAATCATTAAAAGCTATCCAAATTAAAGAAAATTCCTTAGAATATATAAGTTATTTCTAGTTAAGTTATATAGATAGTCATCATTAGAAGAACTTATCCAGGGGCGTAACAGCAGTCCACCCCACCTTGAAGAGCATAGGGGTGTTACAGATGGTAGTCATTGGATAAACCAGTCAGTGAAAGGTCACATTTATATATGTACGCATATACTATATTGTTGAATTATTATTTCAGGAGGAATTTTTAGTGTATATTATGCCAAGAGCAAATAATCAGATGATGTATAGTCCTCAATTACAGACGGCACTTGAGGGCGTAAAAAAGGCTGTTCAAGGTGAGAGAGAAGATGAACTTTTTTATGATTATCTTATAAGTGTGGCTCCTACTACAGAAGAAAAAGATATTTTGACTTCTATAAGGGATGATGAACGTAGACATAATAAATTGTTTAGAAAGATTTATAAAGACTTCACAGGTGTTGAAGTACCATCAGGTGGTGAAGAAGCCTTTGAAAAACCAAAATCTTATATAGAGGGTATTAAAAAAGCTTTATTTGGAGAGTTAAGGGCAGTAGAAAAGTATAGGGATATCAGAAGCGCTCTACCTATTGGACCTTATAGAGATGTACTATTTGATATAATTACAGATGAAATAAAACATTCTTCAAAATACAATTATCTATTTACCTTAAACAGTAACATGAATGCTAAGGCTATGGATAAAGATCCTGCACAGGATACATCTAAATTTACACCAGATGATTGGGTAAGATATATAACACCATTAGTAAATCGTGCTTTAGCAGAAGCCAAAGAAGGAATTAATCCAGAACATCTATATCAAGAATTTATATTATCAGGAGTGCTTGTTGGACTTGGAAAGAATCCACAGGAGGCTATAGAACAAGTTGAACTGTGGGAAAGAGATGGTACATCTGAATTGCTTCTAAAGAGTAAGATGGCAAGATATTACTATTAATAAAGCATAAAAAAATGTGATAGCTTAGTATTTAAGTTATCACATTTTATTTTTATATAAATCTTATATTTATTTTTTAAGTATACCAACTTTAGGAAGATTAGATAGTTTGTTTGATGCTCCATGACAACTTTCAAATTGTGATGTTAAATCCTTGCCAGCAGTTAACCCGTAATGTGTACCTCCACTCCATTTGGAATTATTACTTACATCATATACTATTCCATTAATTGCTACGTAAGCTGGGTTACCCATAGTGCCATTATATTGAGCAAGTTCTTCTAAGGTAAGTTCCTTAGTTTCTCTAGTATATCTTTGGTTATTTTCAAAATCGTAGTTGTAGGTTTGTTCAGCTGCATCTGAATCGGCTTTAGTTAGGTGAACTGTGCCGTGTGGATGCTGAGGAGGTGCATAAATAGAATATAATTTAATTGGGTTATTGCCTGTATTAATTAGATTGTGCCATTTACCAGCGGGTATTATGAAAATAAAATCATCAGAGACTCTTTGTTGAAAATCCAAATAATCTTTTCTATCACCCATTTTAACAATGCCTTCACCATCTTCAATACGTATGAATTGATCAACATCAGGGTGCATCTCTAAACCTATTTCTCCTCCAACTGGAATACTCATCAAGGTAAGTTGCAAATAGTTTCCTGTCCATAAAGCAGTACGAAAAGTATTGTTTTGATTAGTTGCCTCCTCGATATTAATTACAAGTGGTTGTGGACCATAATCTTTTAATTGTCTTTGAGACAAGTCAGAGTTATTCATGGATGTATTATTAAAATAGGGACATCGATAGGAGTTGTAAGCATCATACATTATGTCTGAATTATATTGTGGTGTATTCATGTAATAAGGGCATGAATATGTTTTATAAGCATTATACATATTGCTCATTCCTTTCATAGATTTACAATAGTATTATATGATTAATTTTTAGATAAGGTTCTTCTAGTCGCTATATTATCAAGTGATTCTTAGACTCAGGTGGAGTTTGCTTATAAGGAATACATCTCTCCATCTGAGTCTTAGAAGAACTTATCCAGGGGCGTAGCAGCCGTCATCTCCCACCTTGAAGAGGATATGGGGGTTACGGATGGTAGCCATCGGATAAAACTATATTGAGGTTATAACAATTACAGTATAAAATGTATTTAAGATAATATAAGATAGAAGGGCATGTTGATGGTTTTAAAAAGGGCTTAAAGAAGATGGTGCAAGTGTGTGGGCTTGTTTTTTGATTCTATATTTGATAGCAAATAATAAAGTTTTGTGTTACAATTTAAAGAATTAGTGTGTAAATTTTTAAAAATAAAAAAGCAATTATAATTACATTATATAAAGGAGTGTTGAGAATGTCTGACTATATTTTAACTTGTTGTTCCACAGCGGATATGCCCTATGAGTACTTCAATAAACGGAATATTCCATTTGTTTGTTTTCATTACAATATTGATGGGGAGGAATATCCAGATGATTTGGGACAAACAATGTCTTTTGAAGAGTTTTATGGCAAAATAGCTTCAGGGGCTATGCCTACAACCTCCCAAGTTAATGTAGGGCAATTTATAAACTTTTTCGAACCATATTTAAAAGAGGGCAAGGATATCTTGCATATTTCTCTTTCAACGGGTTTATCAGGTGTATATAATTCAGCCCGCATAGCAATGAAAGAACTTTTACTTAAATATCCAGAAAGAAAAATTAAGATTGTGGATTCCTTAGGTGCATCCTCAGGTTATGGTCTATTAGTGGATATAGCTGCTGATATGCGTGACAATAATGCAACTATAGAAGAAACACATAGCTTTGTAGAAGAAAATAAGCTTAATGTTCATCATTGGTTTTTCTCTACGGATCTTACACATTATAAGCGCGGTGGTCGTATATCAGCTACCTCTGCAGCTGTTGGTACTTTACTAAACATATGTCCCTTATTAAATATGAGTTATGATGGAAAGCTTACTCCTCGTACTAAAATTCGTGGTAAAAAGCATGTTATATCTGAAATTGTGCACATGATGGAAGCCCATGCACAAGACGGACTTAACTATTCTGGCAAATGTTTTATATCTAATTCAGCATGTTATGATGATGCTCGAAGGGTTGCTGACTTAGTAGAGGAAAAGTTTGTAAATCTAGATGGCAAAGTAATGATAAATAGCGTTGGAACTGTAATTGGTTCACATACAGGACCTGGAACTGTAGCACTTTTCTTTTTAGGAGATAAACGAACTAATTCAAATTAATAAAAGACTTAAGGAACTAATTCTTAACTTTAAAAGATTATGATATTAAGGTTTAGTAATGAAATAATAATTAAATATTATTTAATGATATAGGACTTTGGGATAAATCCCTTAGTCCTTTTAATATATAAAGATTAAACTTATTTAGATTTTTTTCAAAATAAACGTAAAAATAGTGTGCACACAAGTATATTAAATATAATATGGACTATTAATTTTAAATTACATAAACATTTTTTTTTAGTGTATGATATAATACTTATTAGTATGTATGTTAATATGTTAGGAGAAGATATTGTGTTATGGGATATAAAGTTGCGAAGTATTTTCAAATTAAACAGGATATAATAAATCTTATAAAGTCAGGAGAATTAAAGCCAGGTGATAAGGTAGATAGTGAATCTGTGCTTAAAAAGAAATACAATGTATCTACTATTACGGTTAGAAAAGCATTTAATGATTTAATCAATGAAGGATATGTTGTTGGTGTTCAAGGTGTAGGAACATTTGTTGCAAAAAAACAGATGATTCGTGGCTTAACTTCAATTAGCTTTAGTGATGAATTGGTTCAACAAGGATTTGAGATTGACTTAAATGTAGACAAAATTGAAGAAATTTTAAATCCGAGAATTGCAGATATACTAGAAATACCACATGATCAGTCAATTGTGTGTGTTCGAAGAATAAGGATTGCTAATAATGAACCCATTGCTTATCAAAGTTCATTTGTTGATAGTCGTATTCTTAGCCTTAATCAAGCTAAAAAGATTTATGAAAACAAATCTTTTTATAAAACTCTAAAGGAATATAGAATTGTGCCTACTTGGGTAAATGAGAATTATTCGGTAAGAGAAGTTAATGATAATAGAATTGCGAAGTTAATGAATATAACAAAGAATACAAATACATTCTTTGTTAAAAGAATTGCATTTAATGAGTGTGATGAAATAATTGAATATGCTGAAACTTATTTTAATAAAGCTTGGTATTCTGTCACCGTGAATATAAAAGTTTAGTTTAGAAAAGATGTAGAAGATTTGTGAAAAATTAAATCTTGCGACATCTTTTTTTTATATTAAAAAGATTATGAAAAGCTTGCAGAAATTTAATTAATAAGTTATACTTAAAACAAGTTAACATGTTAACATGCTAAGTATAATATATAAGCATATTGTAATTAGTATTATAGAATGAACAAGGAGGTGAGAAAATGAAAATAATAAATTATAGTCAAATCTATGAAAGCGAAGTAGTTGATTTATGGAATAAAACATTGATTGCTGATCCTATTATTGTTAATAAATTTCGTAAGCAAGCATTGTTTGATGACAATTTTGATACAAATCTTTGTTTTATAGCTGTAGAAGATGATTGTGTAATTGGATTCTTACTAGCAACAAAAAGAAAGTTCCCATATCTTGAAAGAGGCTTAGAGGAAACTCGAGGATGGATTAACGTTATGTTTGTGGATCAAGATTATCAAAGACAGGGTATTGGAGAAAGCTTAGTTAAATATGCTGAGGTAAAATTAAAATCAATGGGTGCAGAGACAGTAACGCTTGGAGCATATAGCCCAAATTATTTCTTTCCAGGGGTAGATAAAGATGCCTACAGTGGTTCAATGAAATTTTTTGATAAAATGGGTTATGAAGCAGGTGAAGAAAGTTATTCAATGTGTAAAGATTTACACGGTTATAAGCTTGGAGAAGAAACATTAGATAAATTATCTAAAGCACAAGAAGCTGGGTTTTATTTTGTAAACTTTGAATATAAATATGCCTTAGAACTACTTGAATTTTTAAAAAGCGAATTTGGTGGAGGTTGGAAACGAAATGCATTGATTTCTATGCAGAATGATAATGCAGAAAACTGTATATTACTAGTTTTAAATTCTGAACAAAAGATTGTTGGGTTTTGTATGAGAATGATTGATGGTAATCCTATGCGATTTGGTCCAATTGGAGTTAAAGGAGAGGTTAGAAATTTCGGGATTGGTGGTATTTTATTTGATATTATGCAATTAGAGATGGAGAAACGAGGAATATATCATTTGTATTTTATTTCAACAGATAAACCTGGTAGAAGATTTTATGAAAGACATGGAGTTAAAGTCTTTAGAACATATGTAGATTATGAAAAAAGGATTTAGGAGGAAATTATGAGAGAAATAAAACGAGTTGTAAGTGTTGGCGCTCATTCGTTGGATGCTGAAATATTGGGTGGCCCAATTATGCTAAAGTATGCGAAACAAGGAGCCCATTGTACATATATTCATGTTACACAAGGGCGTTTAGAAGATCCTAATGCCACAGAAGAAGAGAAGAGTAAGTATTTAAAAGAATTATTAAATCAAAATAAACGTGCTGCTGAAAAATTGAATGGAGATACAATTTGGCTTGGGTATGTTTCAAGCAATATGCCTCCATTAGATGAATTTTCTGCAAGAATGGAACAATATTTTATTGATGAAAAGGTAGATTTAGTTATTACCCATTGGAGGGGATCGATGCATCCCCGTCACATTAATACACATGATGCTGTGACTGCAGCGGTAAAACGATTACGTCAAAAAGGAAATCCTATTAAATTAGTTTATGGCGAAAACTTTGAGGATTTAATAGGCTTTATTCCTCAGGCTTACTTTAAACTTGAACAAAATGAAATAGATCAATGGTATGAAGCAATGGAAAAGTATACTGTTTTTTGTGGAGAAGTTAATGATTTTCCATATAAGTCATACTATTCAACAATTGGCAAGGTGCGTGAAATAGAATCAAATAACAATGGTTATACGGTTGCTTATATGTATGCAAGCTTGATTGAAAATAAGTTATGGTAAGAAAACAAAAGAAGGGAGTATTAAAATGGGAAAGACATATATAAGGGTTGATGATAGATTAATTCATGGTCAAACAATTGTTGCATGGTGTCCAACACTTTCAATTAAGGAAATAATCGCTATTGATGATGAAAACGCAAAGAATCCAATACTCAAATCAATTATGACAATGGGGGTTCCATCAACCTACAAAACACACATTGTAACAACTGAAGAGGCAAAACAAATACTTTCAAAAGAAGCAAATTGTAACCGTTTAGTAATTGTGAAATTTCCAAGTCAATTGTCAGCTATTGAAGAAGAAATAGCAGATGCTGAATTTGTTATTTTAGGTAATATTGCAAAACGTGATGATACAATTCATAAAGTAAGTGGTGCAACAGGAATCTTTTATTTAAGTGATAATGATGTATCAATTATAGATGATGTAGTTTTAAAAGGCACAGAAGTATGTTTTCAACAATTACCTAGTACTACAAAAACAAGTTGGGCATCATTTAAAAAGTCAATTTAAATTAAATTAAAGGGGGGCGGATTATGGGAATTAGTCAAATTATCCTAATTGCATTATTTGTATATTTAGGATCGATTGGATCAATTGTTGGTAACACTATTGGTTGGTATACTCTAGGAAGGCCACTGGTTGCTTCGTTTGTTGTGGGGATAATTTTAGGAGATGTGCAAACTGCTATGTTAGTTGGTATTCCACTTCAAATTATGTATATGGGGAATGTAACACCAGGTGGGGCTGTGGCTTGGGACCTTTCTTATGCCACATATATTGGTGTAGCAGGTGCGCTTGTATTTGGAAAGGGATTAGGTACAACTGAAATCATTGGTTTAGCTGTAGTATTTGCTGGTATTGGGGGACTTGTAGGACAAATAATGTGGAATGTTTCATATGTATTGAACCTTCCATTAAACCGTATAGCAAATAAATATGCTGAAGCAGGTGAGGCTAAAAAAATGTATATTCCAAATCTTGTTTTAGGGCAATTGATTGGATTTGCATGCCGTTTTATTCCTGCGGTTATTGTTTTGACATCTATGACTGCGGCGTCTGGACAAGCTGATTTCGCCACACTTATACCTGGTTGGATTACCACGGCATTAGGTGTATTTGGTGGTATGATGGCTTCATTAGGAATGGGAATCATTCTTTCATTCCTATTAAAGGAAAAGTATCAATGGGCAATCTTCTTGTCTGGATTTATTCTTGTTACGTATTTCAACCTAAGCACAATGGCGGTTGCTGTTGTAGCAATTCTTGTTTCAATTATGTATTACGTTGCTATTTCAAATTTAGCCACTAAGAGAGGTGAATAGCTTTGAAAAAAAAGATTAGTGAGAAAACACTTAAAAAATCATTTTTCAATTGGTTTTTCTGGAACGGATGTTCACAACAAGCAGAAAGTATGTTAGGAATGGCTTTTGGACAGTCTATGGCTCCAGTAATTGATGAATTATATGATAAAAAGGAAGACAAATCTGCTGCTTTAAAAAGGCATATCACACTTTTTAATACAGAAGGCCAAGTTGGATCGATTTGTAATGGAGTTGTCTGTGGCTTAGAGGAAGCAAATGCTAATGGAGAATGTACACCGGAATTGATTAGCAGTGTAAAGGTTGCATTAATTGGGCCAACATCTGCTATTGGTGACTCATTATGGGTTGCAACCATTATTCCAATATTACTCACAATTTGTTTGTCTATTGCACAAACATCACAAACAACTGCATGGCTAGGACCAGTTGTTTATATGCTTGTTTATCCTATAGGAACCTGTATTTTAAGCTGGAAATTGTTTAAATTAGGTTACAAGTCAGGTATCGAAGGCATGCAAGGATTTATGTCAACAGGTAAACTTGATACATTAACAGATACAATGACAATATTAGGGTTGATTGTTGTTGGTGCATTAACAGCATCCTTTGTTAACTTTTCGTTACCAATTAAAATTGTTAGAGATGTATTAGATGTTACAACTGGTACTATGTTAAAAGATCAAGTTATTTTTGATGCAGATAAAATTATTAACTCGATTTTCCCTAAGATTTTACCTTTAGGATTGACAATAGCTGTTTACAATTTATATTCAAAGAAAAAGTGGTCTCCACTTAAATTAATGGGATTGATTTTGGTTATTGCATGTGCAATCACTTTAGTTGGATATTTAACAGGATTTTACGCATAATTGTATTATCAGCTCATATTATAAGAACAAAAAAGTGTATAGAGACCTTAATATTAAGTGTAACTAAGGTCTCTATTAAAAAGGAGATTTAAAATGAAAAGAATTGTAGTTATTGGGCATGGTGGATATGCTGAAGGAATAAAACAAAATTTAGATATGATTGTTGGGAAACCTGAAAATATGTATTTTATTGATTTAACTAGAGAGGACGATTTAGCTGATTTAGAAAAAAAGGTAGATAGTTTATTAGAAAGTTTTAAGGACGATGAAGTTTTATTTGCATGTGATTTATTAGGGGCGTCACCATTTCGGGTGGCTGCAATGGCTTGTGTAAATCATCCGGGAAAATATTATACTGTAGCAGGTTTAAATACAATGGCATTTATAGAATTAAGCATTGAGAGTGATTTATCCATTGAGGAATGGGCAGATCGTGCTATTGAAACTAGTAAGACAGCTTTAGTAAAGTTTCCTGAATAGGCAATGCCATGTATAAATTTATTTATTTTACAATTATATTGATAGTAATATTTATTATTAGTTTATTATTAAATAAACTTAGGCAAAAAACAACCAATGAATTGGAAAAAATATTATATATCCAAAATGATCCAAAATTATATTTGGAATTACTAAAAAACCCAAGGTTAAAAATATTGTATAAAAAGAGTTCTTTACTTCAATTTCAATTGGATGCATATCTTTTATTGGGAGATGATTTTAAAATTGAAAATATCATCAAATTATTAGATATAATGATAATGACAAAAGGTGAAACGTTAGAATACAATTTGAAAAAATTATCTTATTATTGTTCTCAAGCTAAAAAAGACAAAGCTCAAGTGGCATTTAATAAGATAGAGGATATTCTATCTAAAGTAAAAGGACACCAAGCTCAATTCATACATAAAGAAAGCAAAATAATTTTTGACATTTACATTAGGCATGATACAAAATTAATTAAGGAGCTAGAGCAACTTCAAGCGAATCAAGAAGGAATAGTTCGTGGATTAACCCTATATCGACTTGCAAAGTTAAGTTATTTTGACAAAAATAGCAAGAAAACACAAAGTTATTTACTTCAAGCGAAAGAATTACTTGACAATACAGTTTGGTTTTATATTGTAGAAGAGGCTCTTAAAGATATGTCTGTATTAAACTATAAATAAGGTATGCAATTTTTTGCATACCTTATTTTAACTTAATTAGAAGCTCATTTATCAAGAGGTAATGGTAGTCAAAATATATACTTAACCTAATTTACTTTGATTTTTTATTTTATCCTATACCAATAAGGTTTCACATAGATAATCCCTATTTGTATACTATTGTCAAAGGATATACAATATTAATTGACAAGTCTAGCAAGTTAAGGGGGATGTATCAATGAAGGAAGAGAAGCTATTTGAAGAAATTAGTGAGGCTGTAATAGAGATGGAAGATGATCTGGTGGCGAAACTATGTAATAGATCTTTAGAGCTTTCAATACCAGCTGATAAGACAATTGCAAAAGGTTTAGTTGTTGGCATGGATAAGGTAGGACAACTTTATGAAGAAAATGAATATTTTCTTCCAGAGGTTCTTACTTGTTCAGATACCTTAAACATAGGACTTGATATATTAAAGCCACATGTAAAAGTAGACGTTACTGCTAATCCAATAAAGGTAGTCATTGGGGTGGTAGAAGGAGATACACATGATATAGGTAAGAATTTGGTTAAGATAATGACAGAATCTGCAGGTATTGAAGTATATGATTTAGGTAGAGATGTTCCATTAAAAAGCTTCATCACAGTGGCGGAAGAGGTAGGGGCAAACTTCATATGTATGTCGACTTTGATGACAACTACTATGATGGGAATGAAATCTGTAATAGATATGTTAAAAGAGAATAATATAAGAGATAAATATAAAGTAATGATTGGTGGAGGACCAATATCTCAAAGATTTGCAGATGAGATTGGTGCAGATGCGTATACTGTAGATGCAAATGAGGCCGTAAAAAGAATGAAATTAATGGTAGCAAGTTAATTGAAAGAAGGGGTAAGATTGAAAAGAGATCAAATGACTCCAAAGGAAAGAATGACAGCTTTTGCAAAAGGACTTGAAATAGACCGTATACCATGTAATCCACATATGGGTGTCACCATGGCACCATTCATAGGAATACCTCTTAAAGAATATTACCATTCAGCAGAAAGAATGGCAGAGCTTGAGATAGCATTATTTAGACGGTTAAACCATGATGGTGTAAGTGTTTCAGTTACATTAAGAGGAGTTGCTGAGGCAATGGGATCTAAAATGCATTATCCTGATAATAGTATTTCACTTATGGAATCACCTGTAGTAAATAGTATAGATCAAATAGAAAGTTTAAAACCTTGTGACCCTGAAAAAGATGGGAAATTGCCATTAGTTCTTAAGGCCATAAGTATTATAAAAGATAAAATTGGACATGAGGTAAATGTTGGAGCAGGCCTTGCGGGACCTTTTAGTACGGCAGCTTCAGTAGTTGGTACTGAAAATCTTTTAAAATGGATGCTGAAATATCCAGATAAAGTTCATATATTAATGGAAATAGTTACTGAATCAAATAATAGATTTATAGAAAAGGCAGCAGAGCTAGGTGTGGGGGTGGGCTTTTCAGATCCGGTGTCTTCAACTAGCTTAATAAGCGTTAAACAATTCAATGAATTTTCTGCTCCCTATATAAAGAAAAACGTAGACACGATGAAGTCATTAACAGGAAGGAGTGCTTCAATTCATATTTGTGGTAAAAGCAAAGGTATTTGGCAAATGGTTATGGATACAGGAGTTTCTAGTTTTAGTATAGATAATGTAGAAGATCTTGCTGATGCCAAGGAAATAATGGGGGATAGGGTTACAATATCAGGAAATGTACCACCAGTTGACGTAATACAAAAAGGAACAAGAGAAGATGTACTTAGAGCTGCAAAAGAATGTATTAAGAAGACCTATGGAGCTAAAAAGGGATATATACTTAGTTCAGGTTGTCAAATACCTATGAACACACCTATGGAAAATATTGATGCATTAATGGACGGGGCTAGGATATATGGTAGCTATCCTATTAATGAAGAATTATTATTTAGTGAAGATTAGGAGAAAAGCTATGAATGAAAAAGAAAGATTGTTAAAAGTCCTTAAGGGTGAGAAAGTAGACAGGCCTCCAGTGATATGCCCTGGAGGTATGATGAACGCAGCTGTTACAGAACTTTTAGAAGATATAAATGCTAATCATAATACTGACCTAGATGCTATGGTAGCTACTTCTATTAAGGTAAGAGAAGTTATAGGATTTGAAAATTATGGTGTACCTTTTTGTATGACTTGTGAATCAGAACCTTTTGGTGTGGTGGTTAGTGAAGGTGATAAAAACAATGAGCCAAGAATACTAGAGTATAATGAATCTAACTTACAAGAGATTATGAGAACTTTTAATCCAAGCTTTCCCGTAAATTCTAGAAGTGAAACTGTACTTAAAGCAATTGAAGCTCTAAAAAATGATAAGGTTCCTGTAATTGGTAACATAACAGGGCCAATAAGTACAGCTACTTCAATTGTTGATCCACTTAAATTATTTAAAATGTTAAGGAAAGAACCTGATGAAGCATATATATTTATTAAATATGTAAACGATTATTTAATAAAATATGCAAAAAAGATGGTAGAAGCAGGAGCTGATCTTATAGTTATTTCAGATCCTACAGCAACTGGTGAGATATTAGGTCAGAAAAACTTTGATAAGTTTGCAATGCCTATGTATGTAAATATGTTAGAGGCTATGAAAAGCATTAATACCCCTGTAATAATTCATATATGTGGGGATACAAAAACTATAATTGATAGCTTAAATTCTTTAGATGTAGCAGCTCTTAGTTTTGATTCTATAGTGAATATGCGGTCCGCCAAATTAAAGCTTAGTACAAGACTTATGGGGAATGTAAGTACATTGCTATTACAAAATGGACCTGTAGACAAGGTTATTTCAATTACAAAAAATGCTATGGAATCAGGCGTAGATATCGTATCTCCAGCCTGTGGACTCGGTATGTCTACTCCAATAAGAAATCTTAAAGCTATGACGGATTATGTGAAAGGAAGTATGTAATGCCTATAGTTAAATTTATTAAAGAAAATATAACTATTGAAGTAGAAAAAGATACTATTTTATTAGATGCAATTAGAAAAGCAAAATTAAACATCGAAACCCCATGCAATGGTATGGGGTTTTGTGGTAAGTGTAAAGTGATAGCAAGGGGGGAACTATCAATTCCAAGTCATAAGGAAAGAAAGATTATAGATGAAAATAAATATGAAAGACTATCCTGTATGGCTATGGTGCTTGGAGATGTAGAAGTAGAGCTAATTGAAAATGAAAAGATACTTAAGACAATAAATAAAGGGTTTAGCATTGAGGTTGAAATAGATAGTCCTGTCAAAATTATAAAACTAAAACAGATTGATAAAGTAAGTTCTAGTCCTTATGTTGATTATCTAGGATATAATTTAAATTCAGTAGAATTATATAGAAAAGTTAGTATTATAGAAGAACAAAATCCTAAAGAAATTTGGGGGGTTATATTTGGTGACAGACTACTAGATATTAGTAGCTATGAAAAAAGTATATTAGGAGTGGCAATAGATATTGGAACCACAGGGATATCCTATTATTTATTAGATTTATCAAGTGGTAAAACACTTAAAAGACTATCATCATTAAATCCTCAAACAGAGTATGGGGGCGATGTGATTACCAGGATTTCGTATTGTATGGAAAATCCATTAGGTGCTATTAAACTTCAAGAATTAATTGTAGATGAAATCAATAACACTATAAAGAAACTAACAAATAGTATCTATGAAATGGATGACATTTATCATATTGCAATTTCAGCAAACACAACTATGTCACATCTTTTATTAGGAGTAAATCCTAGGTCACTGGCTAAGGCACCTTATAGACCAATGTTTTTAGGATTAGGAGATATTAAAGCAAAGGATATATCTATTAAAGTTAATGAAGAAGCTGTACTTAGCATAATACCATCTGCTTCATCTTATGTAGGTGGAGATATAGTATCAGGGATTATGGCATCAGACTTTCAAAATGATAGGGGAGCTGTATTTATAGATATTGGTACAAATGGAGAGCTAGCAGCTTTAAAGGATGGAAAGATAATATCAACCTCAACAGCAGCAGGGCCTGCACTAGAGGGTATGAATATAGAATGTGGATGTCGTGCACAAAGGGGAGCAATTGAGACATTTCATATAGATGAGAAATATAATATTCATTACAAAACAATAGGAGATGAAAAGGCTCTCGGGATTTGTGGAAGTGGACTTATAGATATAGCTGGAGCATTGGTTAAGAGAAATATATTGATGAAATCTGGTAGATGGAATAAGAATTTAGATCCTAATGTGGCTGAAAGATTAGTAGATAAGAAATTTTACATAACTAAAGACATATATATTTCACAAAAAGATATAAGACAAATACAGTTAGCAAAGGGAGCCATAGCTGCAGGGGTGATTTTGATGTTAGAGGAAGTAGGATTAAGAATAGAGGATATCCCAAAGGTATATATTGCAGGTGCATTTGGATATCACGTTAATGCTGATAATATAAAAATCATAGGGCTTATACCTAAAGGATTTAATGGTGAAATATGCTTCCTTGGGAATACATCACTAGAGGGCTCTAGGTTAGCTTTAATAAATAAAGAATGCCTTCAAAAGGTATATGATATTAAGGAAAATATGAAAGTATTAGAACTGTCCCTTAGAGAAAATTTTCAAGAGGTTTTTGTGTCTCAATTAAATTTTTAGGAAGGGATATAAGATAGTAAATTAATTTTAATAAAGGAGATAATATGGAAGTTTCAAACATTTTTAAATGTACAGCAAATAAAGTGGATATAATACCAGATAGTATATTAGAAAAATTAAATATATCTTATGAAGAGGCAAATAATGATGCTTATAACATAGCTATATTGTCTAAAGCTTTGAAAGAACATAATGGAAAAGAATATTGTAGACTACCATTTTGTCATACTGTAGAGGCTGAGTCCTTTGGATCTATAGTGATATTCAATCAAAGAGTAGGTAATAGAATTGGTAAATACTCAACTCATGAAATAAATTCAATTGAAGATATTTCAAAAATGGACTTAAGTAAGGGAAGAATCTCTAAGGTTCTAAAAGCAGTGAGAATATTAAAAGAAAGTGGAGAAACTGTGATACTTGATGTTACCGGTCCAATAAGCATTGCTACATCTATTATGGATAGTAACTTATTTTATAGGGCTATTAGAAAAGATAGAGAAAAGGTTGATAAGTTATTAGATATAATTGAGGAGAGTATAGTAGAATTTATTCTAGAAGGTGTTAAAGAAGGGGTAGATATTATTTCCTTTGCAGATCCCACAGGTACTATAGATATAGTTGGACCAAATATATATAAAGAAATATCAGGAAAGTCCACATATAGGATATTGAAAGAGGTGGAAGGTAAGTTACAGGATACTATTATCCACCTATGTGGTAAAACATCTACATCTCTTGAATCTATAGGACTTTTAGACAGTGAAAAGATAAACGTAGATGGGAAAAACTATTTTGAGATGATTGAAAATATTAGAAAAGAAAGAAAAGACATTAAATTTATAGGACACTGGTGCCTTAAATTAGATAAGTTGAATAATGTATTAATAGCATTAAAAACAATTTAATTATAAGGTTTGGCAATGAAAATAAAGTATAGTATTAAAAAGGTGTTGCCATTAAATAAATGCTAAGGATTTAAAAAAAATGGTGTTGGGATTAAATTTCATTTGATAATATGTTAACCTAATGTTATAGTTAATGAGTTAGCACTCATCAGTGAAGCGTGCAAAAATATATAAATAAATACAATTGTTAAAAGTCACTTTTTATTAAAGCGGCTTTTTTTTGATGAATTGGATAATACAAATATATTTATACCATGTCTACCACAGGTAATAAGAGGAAAAAATACTTTCCTAAGCACTAGCATTAGCGAATGTAATATAAGGGAAATTCCTTGACATACCTTTAATGATGATCTTAATCACTTTTTAACTATGATTCAAATTGAAAAAAAAGGAGGCGCATTTATGAATATCTTTAGTTTTTTTGTTTCGAGATGGAAAACTATATTAGATCTTACAGTTGAACACTTGGTTATGGTAAGTATTGCAATGGTTATTTCTATAATAGTAGGAACCACAGTAGGAATATTAATTACAAGGAATAAAAAAATAGCAAGTATTATTTTGAGTATTACAAATATTATGATGACCATTCCAAGCTTAGCACTCTTTTCCTTGCTTATACCAATCTTGGGCATTGGGAAAGAACCAGCAATTTTTGGACTAGTTGTTTATACCCAGTTACCAATCGTTAGAAATGTTTATACAGGAATTATAAATATTAATCCCTCTATTATTGAAGCGGCCAGAGGTATGGGACTTACGGAAAAGAAAATATTATATAAGATTAAAATTCCTCTTGCATTTCCATCTATTATGTCAGGTATACGAACAGCCGTTGTTATGGGAATAGGAATAGGTGCAATTGGAGGTTACATAGGAGCTGGTGGTTTAGGAGTTTACATTTTCCAAGGAATAAGTAGAACAAATGATAAGATGATATTAATAGGAGCAATATTAATTTCACTTATTGCCATAGTGGCCGATAAAGCACTTGGAAGAGTCGAGAAAAAATACCAAAGATAATGAGGAGATAAGATATGATAAAGTTTGAAAATGTTACCAAAAAATATACTAATAGAAATATGGCTGCAGTTAATAATGTTAATTTACACATTAAAGAAGGAGAAATATGCATGTTAGTTGGCCCATCAGGCAGTGGGAAAACTACAGCTATGAAAATGATTAATAAATTAATTAAGCCTAATTCAGGAGATATATTTATTGATGGTAAAAATATAGAAGAAATTGATTCTATAGAATTAAGATTAAATATTGGATATATTATACAAGATATAGGGCTCTTTCCACATATGACTATTTTTCAGAATATTGCAATTGTGCCTACGGAATTAGGTTGGGAAAAAGATAAAATTGAAGAGAGAGTGGATGAATTATTAGAACTCATGGAACTTGATCCTCAAATTTATAGAAGTAAGAAACCAAGAGAATTGAGTGGCGGACAGAAGCAAAGAGTAGGGGTGGCAAGAGCTTTAGCAGGTAATCCCAAAATTATGTTAATGGATGAACCTTTTGGTGCTTTAGATCCAATTACAAGGGCGAAATTGCAAAATGAATTTCTAATAATCCAAGAAAAGATAAGGAAGACTATTGTTTTTGTAACACATGACGTGGATGAAGCAATTAAAATGGGTGATAAGATTGCAGTATTAAAAGAAGGAAGTATTGTTCAATTTGCTACACCAAGTGAAATTCTATCTAATCCTGCAAATGATTTTGTATCTGAACTCATTGGTTCCAACAGCGCATTAAAAATGATGAACTTGATTAAATGTGAGAGTATTATGCAAAAAGTATATACAATGGATGCAAATCTAAGCTTTGAAGAGGCAAAGAAAATGTTTTTACAATTTAATGTTGAGCAAATGGTGGTTGCTGAAAAAGGAGTAAAGAAAAAATATTATATTGAGTTTAAAGAAGCTTTAAAAAAACAGGGTAAAGTTAGTGAAATGAAAAAGGAAATTGTAAATAAAATAACAATTAAAGCAACAGTACAAGATGCCTTGTCAGAAATGTTTAGTACTGGGAAAAAATATATTTTTATTGAAGATGGTAGTCGTGAAATTAAGGGCATAGTCACAATGGACAATTTACTTAAGGTGGTGAGTGATTATGGCAATATGGACATCTAAAAATTATAAGGAATATATAAAAAATGCTGTGATAATGTTATCTTTACTAGCTATTGGTATTGTATTAAGTATTTATGTAGTTGAGAACCCTCAAGATAGTTTGGTTTCAAGATTAGTTACTTATAACAAAATA
Organism: Clostridium algidicarnis; assembly: GCF_000703125.1. Classification (NCBI taxonomy): domain Bacteria; kingdom Bacillati; phylum Bacillota; class Clostridia; order Eubacteriales; family Clostridiaceae; genus Clostridium; species Clostridium algidicarnis. The sequence goes on from NZ_JNLN01000001.1 coordinate 1,627,668, forward strand.
CATGCTTTACTATTACAACATATTTATATTGTTGGAATATCAAGTGCACTAGCTATATTAACAGCAGTTCCATTAGGTGTATTCCTGACTAGAACAAAATTTAAAAAATTTGCACCTATAGTAGTGAACATTGTAAATGTGGGACAAACAATTCCAAGCATAGCAGTGGTAGCATTGTTTGTTGGAATATTAGGAGTTGGTGCCAAGACGGCTATTATTGCCTTATGGATTTACTCATTGTTGCCTATTTTAAATAATACATTAATTGGTATAGGAGAAGTAGATAGATCCATTATAGAGGCTGCAAATGGAATGGGAATGAAGGCAAGGCATGTTTTGACTAAGGTGGAGATACCTCTAGCTATGCCAATGATTATAGCAGGCATCAGGACATCAGTTACTATTAATATTGGATCAGCTATATTAGCAGCTTTTGTTGGCGGAGGTGGTCTTGGTAACTTTATCATTACTGGAAACAACATTAGCCGATGGCAAGTTCTTGTATTAGGTGCAACACTACCAGTTCTTATGGCACTTTTTGCAGATTTTGCATTTGGAATAATTGAAAAAAAATAAAAGCGTGAGAAGGAGAAATTATGTTTAAAAATAATAAAAAGTCAATGATTATGGTTCTTGTTTTAGGGATGGCACTTACCATCTTAACAGGATGTGGAAAAAAGGAAGCTACAATTAAGGTAGGTTCAAAAGAATTTTCAGAGCAATTGTTGTTAGGTCAAATGACAATATTAGCTTTAGAAGATGCAGGATATAAAGTAGAAGATAAAACAGGTGTTGCAGGTTCAGATAAAGTTAGAAGTGCTCTAAAAAGTGAAGAAATCGATATTTACTGGGAATATACAGGCACTGCATGGCTTTCACATTTACAACATGATAACCCTTTGACAGATTCAAAGGACTGTTATGAGCAAGTAAAGGCAGGGGACGCAAGTAATGGTATTGAATGGTTAAACTATGCACCTTTAAATAATACTTATACGGTTATGATGAGAAAAGAACAAGCAGAGGAATTGGGAATTAACACATTAACTCAGCTAGGTGAATATATTTCAGCAAATCCAGATGAACTTAGATTTGCAGTAGATCACGAGTTTACTTCTAGAGGCGACGGTTTGCCAGGACTAGAAGAAGTCTATAAGTTTAAAATGAAAGAAGATAATCTTTTAGTTATGGATAATGGTATTGTATATAAGGCACTAAAAGAAAAACAATCGGATATCGGTATGGGATTTTCTACAGATGGAAGAATCAAAGGTTTTGACCTAGTTAATATTAAAGATGATTTAAATTTCTTTCCAGCTTATAACCCATCACCAAATCTTAGAGCTGATTTTGCAAAAGAAAACCCTAAAGTCGTTGAAATTTTAAATACAGTTTCTGAAAAGATAGATACTGAAACAATGACAAAATTAAATTATTCAGTAGATATTGAACAAAGAGTGCCAAAAGATGTGGCAAAAGAATGGATGAAATCACAAGGGCTAATTAAGTAAGAAACTGGAAAGAAATTTTCAGTGGTAGCTGAAGAAATAAGAAAGTTTGCAGAACAATTAAAAGATACAGCAATAAAAATTAAAAATATTACTTTTTAATTTACATATTTAAAATAAGATATTCTAGATATCTAAGTTTAATCCTATATAAGATCAGTTGAATACTGGATTTATATAGGATTTTTTTATTGATGCTTAACAGTGTTGTGTTATCTTTGCTTATAGTGTTCTTAAATATACAAAATCAAAGTATGCATATTGATTATCTCACAGGAATAAATAATCGTAAAAGGCTTGAGGCTTATTTAAAGCAAAAGGTTAGTACAAGCAATGAAAATAAAACATTTTCCGCTATTATGATTGTTTTTAACATTTTCAGTTACTGGCATTTGACAATAACTAAAAATAGAAGTAAGATGAAGATGGCAAATGCTAATAATAAAATTGATTTGGAGGAATAGTAATGAAAATAGCAATTTCGGCAACAGGAAAAACTAATGAGGATTTACTGGATATGAGATTTGGTAGGTGTGAATATTTTCAAATTCATGATACTGAAAAGGGTGAATTTACAATTTTAGAAAACAAAGGTCAAAATGCTACTGGAGGAGCGGGTATTGCATCATCTAATCAATTAATAGATGAAAAGGTAGACGTTATTATCACAGGAAATCTTGGACCTAATGCATTTGGACTTATTCAAAAGGCACAAATTAAGGCATATGGGTGTGGAAATATAAATATAAACTCGGTACTTAAAAAGTATAAGGATGGTGAACTTGAAGAAATAAAGATATCTGGTCCTCAAAACCATTAGATTGGAGATGAATGCTTAATGAATATAGCAATACTTAGTGGAAAAGGAGGAACAGGGAAAACCACGGTATCTACGAATCTTGCCCTTGCATTAAATGCAAATTATATAGATTGTGATGTAGAAGAACCAAACGGTTTCTTATTTTTAAAGCCTAAAGTGTATAAAACAGAAAAGGTTATGGTTGAGTATCCTGTTATAGATGATGATAAGTGTGTAAGATGTGGAGCTTGCGTAAATGTATGTCAGTTTAATGCTCTTGCTAAAGTAAAAGATGACATTATGCTTTTTCAAAAATTATGTCATGGCTGTGGAGCTTGTGAAATTGTATGTAAATATAATGCACTAACCTATGAGAAAAGAGAAATAGGCAAAATTGAAAAAGGTATTGTAAGAGGTATAAATTGCAACAGAGGAATTTTAAATATAGGCGAGCCTATGGCAGTACCAGTTATAATAGAACTTCTTAAAAATTTATCAGATGGAGTTAACTTAATTGATTGTCCTCCAGGTACTTCTTGTAATGTAGTAAACGCTTTAAAATATGCTAATGCAGCAATACTTGTTACGGAGCCTTCAGAATTTGGACTTCATGATTTGAAAATGGCTTTAAAACTTGTAAAAATGTATAATATACCCTTTGGTATAGTAATAAATAAAGATGATGGAAAAGATAATATTATAAAAAAGTATTGTAAAGAAAAGAAACTCCCATTAATAGGCACCATACCTTATAGCAAAGATACGGCAGTGATTTACTCTAAGGGTGAAATACTATATGATGATTTACATCATATAGTAATATTTGATGAGATTTCAAAGACATTAAAGGAGGTGCTATCTTGGAATTAGTAGTTTTAAGTGGAAAGGGAGGAACGGGAAAAACTACCATTGCAACAGCAATATCTGAACTTGCAAAGGATGTAATAAGGATAGATTGTGATGTAGATGCACCAAATCTTTATTTGTTTTATGATGGTGAAGATATTGAAAAGAATATATTTATAGGTGATAAAAAGGCTACAATAGATGAATCACTTTGCATTAAATGTGGCAAATGTTCCGCTATATGTAGATTTAATGCTATAGAAGATTTCACTATAAATCCATTTGCTTGTGAGGGCTGTGGTGCCTGCGTGTTAGTATGTCCAGAGAATGCTATAAAGTTAAAAGATGAAAAGACAGCAGATACATTTATAACTAAGTTAGATAAAGGAATAATTTCAAGAGCAGAAATGGGAATAGGTAGTGATGGATCTGGAAAGCTAATAACTTATTTAAGGAAGAATGGCAAAAGATTCAAGAAAAATGAGGAATTAACTATAATAGATGGCTCACCAGGTATAGGTTGTGCTGTAATTGCTTCAATAACCGGAAGTGATGCAGTATTAGTTGTTACAGAGCCTACAAAATCAGGTTTAGAGGATTTAATGAGAGTAACAATCTTATGTGAGCATTTTGGGGTTTTTACTATGGTCTGTATAAACAAGTATGATATAAATGAAGATATGAGCAAAGAAATAGAAACGTTCATTGAAGAGAAGAAATTGGCTTTAGTAGGAAAGATTCCATATGATGATATGGTTATGAAATCCATAAATGAATTAAAACCAATAACCTTTTACAAAGATAGTATAGCAGAAAAGGCTATTGAAAATATGTGGGATAATATGAAAGGGCATTTACATTGAATTTAAAAGAAATATAGAGTTATTATAAATGATAGAAGTAGATTGTATATTTGATTTGGAAAATATTAAAAGAGATAAAGCAAAGGTAGTGTTAATACTACAAAAAAATAATAGGAGGAATTTAAAATGAAGATAGCAGTTGCAAGTGAAGGAAAGTGTGTAAGTGGACATTTTGGACATTGTGAAGGATTTACAATATATAATGTAGAAGAAGGTAAATCAGTAAATAAGGATTTCACTAAAAACCCAGGACATAAACCAGGATTTCTTCCAGTATTTTTAAAGGATTTAGATGTAAGTGTTATTATTGCAGGGGGTATGGGAGAATCAGCACAGCATTTATTTACTGAAAATGAAATTGAGGTAGTTGTCGGTGCTGAAGGTTCTTGTGATGAGGTAGTGCAAAAGTATATAAAGGGTGAATTAAAGTCAACAGGCAGTGTTTGTAAAGAACATGAACATGAAGGACATTGTAATGAATAATTATAAATGGTGATTTTATGACGTTAAATGCAGGGGGGATTAACATGGCAAGACCAATAAAATTTAGAAGAGTAGAGTTTTTCCCAGAGAATACTTATTTCGTTCCATGGGGTAAGCCTAAATGTGAAATTGAAGAGGTAGTTTTAAAGGTAGAAGAACTTGAAGCTATGAGACTTAAGGATATTGAGGAATTAAATCAAGAACAGTGTGCTGAACGAATGCAGGTATCAAGGCAAACCTTTCAAAATATTATAGATAGTTCAAGAAAAAAAATCGCCATTGCTTTAACAGAAGGAAAAGCCATAAGGATAAATGGGGGCAATTATAGAACAAAATTTTGTAAGTTTAAATGCTTTAACTGCAAAAACATATATGAAATAAACTATGAACAGGATAAAAATAATTGCCCGGCTTGTGGTTCGGAAAAAGTAATGTGTAGTAAAAAGTCGGATTTTTGTACAAAGTGGTGTAATCCCACAGATTAATAAGGCTAATTTATATTTTGAAAATATCATTATTAAACTTAAAAGGTAAAACAACTGATATATTTAGCATAAAACTTATAGGTTTCTTACTTAAAGAACTCATTTTTAAGTAAGGTTAAGGCCTCCTCAAAGTTATCCTCTGAAACTCCAGAACAAGATAATAATAATCTTGGATATTTGCTTTCATCTACAGAATTAAATGAACGTACTAAAACCCCTGCATTTGCACCACGTTTTTCTAGTTCCTTAGATGAAAGTTCACTTTTAACTTCCATTTGAATTAGGAATCCGCCTGAGCCAGGAATTCCCTTGGCTTTATTAACAAATACCTTATCTATAGCAATACATAGTTGCTGGCTTTTAATCATATAAAGCTTTCTTGTTTTTTTTATTTGTCTTGATAGGTGGCCATCTCTAATGAATTGACAAAGGGCAATTTGATCGGTTTTTGATGCAGTTTGATTATATATTTTACCTCTATTTGAATAAGTATTTGTTAATTCTTTTGATAAAACCATAAAGCTAATTCTTAAAGAAGGTAGTAATAACCTTGAGAAAGTACCCATGTATATGACTTTTTCCCCTCCATCTAAACCTTGCAGTGATGGTACAGGACGGCTGTAATATCTAAATTCACTATCATAATCATCTTCAATTATTAAGCAATCATTAGTATTCGCAAAGGATAATAGTTCAAGCCTTGTTTGCATAGGCATAACATCTCCCCAAGGGGTTATATGTGAGGGTGATGTATATATTATCTTTACCTTATCTTTAGAAAAGCTAGATAGATCATTTGTAATATTATCGTAACTTATAGTGTCAAAGCCCCTATCAGAAAATACAGCTCTTGCTTGTTTAAAGCTACCACCTGCAAAGGAAACAGGAGAACGAACTCCAGTAAGGGAACATAATATTTGTAACAAACTTTGGACACCTGCTCCAATGACAATTTGCTCAGGGGTGCATATTACTCCCCTTCGATCACCAACATACTTAGATAATACAACTCTAAGGTCATACTCACCTTGAGGATCTCCATAAGATAAAAGCCTTTCTCCATTGCGAAGTGCACTTTTCATATATCTACTCCATAAGTCAAAGTTGAAACTCTTATAATCTACTGCAGAAGTAGCAAAATCGTATAATGGTTTGGATTTTATATTAGTTTTTTTAACCTCTATTGGTGAGTGCTTTTGAATATCCATATAATTTAAGTCATTTACATAAAACCCGCTTCCGGGCTTTGATGTAATATATCCTTCTGCAGCTAACTGTAAATAGGCTGCCTCTACTGTGGTCCGACTTATAATCCTCTCATTTGCACACCTTCTTATAGATGGAAGCTTACTTTCTGCTTTAAGGATGCCAGAAGAAATTAGACCTTTATAGTGGTTATAAAGTTGAATGTACAATGGAACATCGGAAGAATCATTTTGATTTAATGTGGTTATACTAGATTTACCCATATAAAAACTCCTTTATTATTAAAACTGTACTGGTTAAAATTTTAGTTTTTGTACATTTCAACAATGACAAATCTTATGTATAGTATATATATAAGAGGAAAAATATTCAACCATATATATTACTATTATTGAACTTATATATTGATTTTACTAATAGTGGTAGTTAATTTGGAATTTAATTTATGAAGGAATATTATAAAAGGGGGATTTAAATTGGAAGAATTAAAAAGAGTTCTAGCTATTCATGATCTATCAGGTTTTGGAAAATGTTCTTTGACTGTGGCATTACCTGTAATTTCTGTTGCAGGAATAGAATGTACATGTATGCCAACAGCAATACTTTCTACACACACAGGTGGATTTACAGGATATACTTTTAGAGATTTGAGTGAGGACATGTACCCTATGGCAAAACATTGGAAGTCATTAGGATTAGAGTTTGATGCTATATATATAGGTTATCTAGGAAGTTCAAGTCAAGCAAAGTCTGTAGAAAATATTATAACCTTGCTTAAAGATGATAAAACTTTAGTAATAATGGATCCTGTAATGGCTGATAATGGGGAGTATTACACAGGGCTTGATGAAGATATGTGTAAGGGTTTTCTCTCTATGTGTAAGTTTGCGGATATAATAACACCTAATTTTACGGAGGCTACTTTGTTATTAGGAGAAAAATATATTGAACCACCTTATACCAAAGAATACGTAGAAGGTTTATTAAAAAGACTTTCTGATTTAGGACCATCAAAGGTTGTACTTACAGGCGTATCCTTTAAAGAAGGGGAAGTTGGAGCAGCCTCTTATGACAAAGCAACTAATGAGATAAGTTATGCATTTACAAAAAGAACACCAGGAAGCTATCACGGTACTGGAGATTTATTTGGTAGTGCATTTGTGGCAGCAATTGTTAGAGGAATTAGTATAAATAGATCAATAAAGATTGCAGTAGATTTAGTTAAGTCTTCAACAGAAATTACTTACAAAAGGGGTACTCCAACTAATTACGGGGTTGATTTTGAAAGTAGATTGCAACAGTTTAGTATCGACATTCAAAATAATATTAATAAATAAAGCTTATAAATTCGGGGGGATTTAAAATGAAAACAAAAAAGAATGAATTTTCTACACGTACTATGGTTCTAATTGGGCTATTTGCTGCTCTTTGTTATGTGGCATTATTTTTCAAAATACCTATTCCATCACCTGTAGGTAAGCCATTTCTACACATGGGAAATATGTTTGTAATATTAGCAGCACTTCTTTTTACAGGTACTATAGGGGGACTTTCAGGTTCTATTGGAATGGGTTTATTTGATCTAATGAATGGTTATGCATCTAGTGTTCCAAAAACTGTCCTATTAAAGTTTGGTATTGGAGTAATTGTAGGGGCAGTTGCATCAAAGGGAAATAAAGAGGATGCAAAGTCTCCAAGAAAGTGGCTAAGAATTGCTTCACTTACCCTTATTGTAATAGGTATAGCTCTTTTAATTATGTCAGTTACAAGAGGAAATGAAATAGTGGTTGCAGGAATTCAAAAGAAGCTAGTAATTAATCCTGTGCTATATATATTCTCACTTATTCTTGGGGTAGCCTTAGGAATTGTATGCTTTTTATCTAAGAATCTATCTGTTAAGATTCAATATGCAGTTTTAGGCGCTGTGGCAGGTATAGCATTTAACTTGGTTGGAGAGTTTTTATTTGGATTAGTAACTCTTTTATTGGCAGGAAGTGCTTTTATTCCAGCTGTATTAAGTTCAGCAGTAAGTTTACCTGCAACGCTTATAAATGGTTCATTCTCAATATTCGTTGCTGTGGCACTTTATATTCCACTATCTAAATCAGTATTAAAATCAAAACTTAAGTGAGACTCCAAATTTTATATTTGGTCAGTCGAACTTACACCCACGTAATGAAATGGAGTAGGTGTTTCATTATTGAAGTTTATAATTAAAAAGTATTCTTAATATGAATAAAAAACAGCACTGGTATTTATGATATTAGTGTTGTTTTTTGCTACCCGTAGATAGCAGCCAAATTTAAAAGGCTATTGTCTACGGTATTTTTATACCCATTTTTAAGAATGATTTTAACATTAAAAGTATGAACTTTTATGGAGATTTATTTTAAAACTTATATATGAGTTTTAAAATAAATCTGGGTGAAATGTTGGAGAAAATGTGATTCCATTTTATAAAGTATGTAAGTGACATATTAAGTTTATTTATAAAATAGACTAGAAAAAGAGAAAAAAATTATATTATAAGGGGGCGTATTAATGAAGGGTAAGAATAAATTTAAAAGAATCAAATTGTTTTTTCCTGTATTATTATCTTTAACACTTATACTTGGATGTTTACCTACTATAGGACAGGCTAGAACTATGTCTGAATTAGAACCTTTAGATAACCTTAATGAATATTTAAACAAAATTGATTCAAAGGTAAAGAAACAATTAGAAAATGATGATGATTTAGTTGAGGTATTGATATATTTAAAAGACAGGGTTTCTATTAATGAAATAGAAGAGATTTCAAAATCACAGGGTGACTATAATACTAACTATGAAAATGAAGTTTCCAAACGAAAAACTGTGATAAATACTCTAAAGGAAAAGGCAGAAACAAGTCAAAACTCAGTAGTTTCATATTTGTCTAGTGAAAAGTTAAGCGGAAAGGTAGAAAAGATCCAATCTTTTTATATTGCAAATATTGTATACGTTAAAGCAAATAAAGAGGTAATAGAAGAAATTGCAAAAAGAGATGATGTAGAGAAGGTTTATTTTAATGATATTATAGAATTAGAAGAGCCTATAAAAGGTGTAGATTTAGATACAGTAACTAACATGGCAGAAGACGAAATTGAATGGAATATAAAAAAGGTGGAAGCACCCAAGGTTTGGGAGAACTTTAAAATAGATGGTACAGGAGTTGTAGTAGGAATTTTAGATTCTGGAGTTGATTGGACAAATCCAGCTCTAAAAGACAAATGGAGAGGCTATGATAAGGAAACAGGAACTGTTGTTAATCCAAAGGAAAGTTGGTATGATCCAATGACTAACTCAGAGCTTCCTTGGGATAACGTAGGTGTTCCACACGGTAGCCATTGCACAGGAACAATACTTGGACAAGAGTCAAATGGAGATAATACAATAGGTGTAGCACCTGGGGCAAAATGGATAGCAGCAAAGGCATTTACAGATAAGGGAGGACAACAAGTCCACTTATTAGCAGGGGCTCAGTGGTTTCTTGCACCTGGTGGAAAAGCAGAAAAGGCTCCGAACATAATAAATAATTCTTGGGGTGGATCAGCAGGAGTAGATCCTTGGTTTAAAGATGTAATAGCAGCTTGGAGATCTGCTGGTATATTACCAGTTTTTGCAGCAGGAAATCAAAAATCAGGAGAACCTAAGCCTTGGCCTGGTTCAATTCAAAACCCATCAAATTTACCAGGAAGTTTTGCAGTAGCGGCTATTGATGTTAATAATAAAAGAGGTGATTTCTCAAAGCTTGGACCTTCACCTTGGGATCCTAAGATGATTAAGCCAGAGATATCTGCTCCTGGAGTAAATATTCGTTCTTCTGTTGTAGGAGGATATGAAGGTGGGTGGAATGGTACTTCTATGGCTGCTCCACACGTATCAGGGATAGCGGCTTTAATGAAGTCAGCAAACTTTTCTTTAACAGTAGATGAAATAGAAACTATAATTAAAGAAACAGCAACAAAGTTAACAGATAATGAATATACAGAGTCTCCGAATATGGGATATGGATTCGGATTAATTAATGCATATGACACAGTATCAAAGGTTTTAGGTATAGGTACTGGAACGATAGAAGGTCAGGTTTTAACATCGGGAGAAGACAAAATACCGCCAACAGTAATTCATGAACAATTGTTAGAAGTACCTGTAGGATTAGATGCAACTGTAACAGCAGAGATAAAAGATAATATTTCAGTAACCAGTGCCAAGTTATTAGTAAAAAATGCTGAAATGAATGACTGGCAAGAGATAGATATGAAAATTAAAGATGGAAATGCAATAAAAGGTACTTATGAGGCTGTGATTCCTGGCCATTTAGTTATTACAACTGGTTTGGATTATAAAATTGTAGCTAAAGATTACGGTAATAACATTTTTACAACTGATGCATATAAACTTAGTGTAATGTTTGGAATAAAGCCAGATAAATATAGTAATGACTTTGAAACTGATATTAAAGGATTTAAGTTATCAGGTGACTTTCAGTGGGGAGCTCCTACATCATTTGTAGGTCCTAAAGCTTTAAGTGGAACAAAGGTAATAGGAACAAAGCTAGATACCTATAGTGTTACAGAAGATATAGTCAGTGAAGTAGTATTACCATCTCTTGATTTAAGAGATGCAGATCTAAAGTCAGCTAGCTTAAGGATATCAGAATGGAGTGATATATCAAGCTTTCACAGTGCTAAAATGCTTATATCAACAGATGAAGGCACTACATGGGAAGAATTAAGAAAAGTATCTGGTGGAGATAGAGAGTGGCATGAGGTTTATGTAGATCTTAAGTCATATATAGGGAGTGAAAACCCAGTAAAAATAAAGTTCGAATTTTCTACTATGTCAGAAAATAATGGCTATAGTATAGGTTGGTATTTTGATAATCTAAGACTTGTTGGAGAGGATAAAACTGCTCCAAGCATTCCTACAAATGTTAAGTTGCAGAGAAATAAATCAGGAATATCATTAAGCTGGGACAAGGTTAATGAAGCGGATTTAAAACAATATGATGTGTATCGTGCAGAGACAGCAGGAGGTCCTTACACAAAGGTTACAACTACAACAAATACATTTTATACAGATACTGATGTGAAAACAGGAAAGTATTATTATGTTATTACGTCTAGCGATTTTGTTGGAAACGAAAGTGATTATTCTAAAGAGGCAGAAATTGATTATAAAGAGATAGAAAAGATATTTTACGAAAACTTTGAAAAGGACAATGGTGGATTTACAACAGGAATTTTATCAGAATCAGGAAAAGAGAATGATTGGGAGTGGGGAGTGCCAACTTCAGGACCAAAAACTGCATTAACTGGAACGAAGGTATGGGCTACTAATCTTAAAGGAAATTATTCTTATGAGCATTCTGGGTACTTAGACACACCATCCATAAGTCTTCCAGATGATGAGGAATCAGTTTTATCAGTAGACCAATGGATGAGCATATATAGTTATGTTTATGAAGGAACTGATGACTTTGCTAATATTCAAATATCAGAAGATGATGGTGAGACTTGGAAGGTTTTAAAAGATACTATGAGGGGTTCTAAAAGTTGGGAAACTGTTACCTTAGATTTATCAGAGTATAAAGGAAAAACCGTTAAAATCAGATTTTATCTTTATACAAATGATTTAATGGGTGGACCAGGATGGTATATAGATTCAGTGACAGTACTTTCAAAGAAAGATAATGTAAATAATAAATTAAGTTTAGATTTTTTAGAAAAATTCAATTTAAATCTTTTAGATTCAGATTCTGTGGATAAAGATAATGGAAATCATAAGTTTGTGGAAGGTTTCTTACCGGCAGATGCAGTTGTTACAATTTTAGAAACTGGAAGAAGTGTAAAGACAGACTTTACAACTGGAGGCTTTACAATTACCCATGCTGGAAATAAAGAAGGAGAAAACTATACACTAAGAGCAGTTTCTTACGGTTATTATCCAAAGGAAATGAAGGTATCTCTTAAACCAGGGGAAACAGTAACAGAGGTAATTAAGCTAGATCCTATTAAACAGGGGAATATTACAGGAAAGGTAATAGATAAAGCTACTAATACAGCGGTTGCCAGTGCTAGAGTGAAGGTACTTGAAGATTCAAACATTGAAAGTGTTATAACAGATGAGGAAGGCAACTTTACCATAAATGGAGTATTTGCAGGAGATTATACTTTAAGGGTAATGAGTAGAGACTTCTATACAGAAAATATTAAGGTCACTGTAGAAGGAGAAAAAGATAATCTAGTAAATGTAGATATGAGAAAGTTTGTTGGTGTTGAAAATGAAATTGCATATGATGATGGTACAAGCGAAGATGCAAGAGTATTTGTTAATGCTGGAGTAGGGTTTGGTGTTAGATTCACTCCAAAATCTTATGGTAGAGTTAAAGAAGCAAATATTTTCTTTGTAGATAACCATAAAAAGGCACTAGGGAATAAGATTGGTATTTCTATAGTGTATATTGATAAAAAAGGTAAGATAAGTGAAGTGGGAGACTTAAAAGAAGTAACCATAGAAAGAGGTAAGTGGAATAAAATAGACTTACTCGACTATGATTTTTCTACAGATAAGGATTTTTATATAGTGACAAAGCAGTTATATCCTGCTGCTCAATCCCCAGCTATAGGTATCGATAAAGATAGCCTAGAAAATGAAAGATCCTATGTGTATACTGGTGGACTTACACCAATTGCTGATTATGAAATTGGCGGTGCTATGATGATTAGAGCCATTATGGACTATGAAGTAGAGGCGCCAAAAGAAGAAGTGACCACTCCAAATATAACTAACCTTAAGGAATTAAACTATACAAATAAAGATAATATAATCCTTGAAGGTAATATGAATATTGAGGGAAAGGTAAATGTATTTGTAAATGATGAAAAGGTTACAACTATTGATACTGAAAATAAGATATTTAGTGCAAATGTAAAAGTTAAAGAGGGAGAAAATATTATCACGATAAATGGTGAGGCCGACGGAAAGACTTCAAAGATGTCATCAGAAGTTAAAGTAATAGGGGACACTACATCACCAGAGCTTACAGTAGAAGTACCTGTAGATAGTGACTTAATTAATAAAGCTACCATTGAAATTACAGGCAATACAAAGGATGATAATCTTCAAAATGTAAAAGTTAATGAAAAAGAAGTTCTTGTAGATGAAAAGGGTGATTTTAATATACGCATACCGGCAGTAAGTGGTGAAAATATTATTACAGTGACAGCTACAGATCTTGCAGAAAATCAAACTACAGTAACAAAGAAGGTTAATGTAGTAAATGCTACAGTAACAACACCTGAAATTACAAACTTAAAAGAAGTAAATTATATAAATAAAGATAGCATAACCCTTGAAGGAAAAATGAACGTGGATGGAAAGGTCAACGTATTCATAAATGGTGAAAAAATAACAGATACTGACACTAAAGATAAGGTATTTACAGTAACTTTAGATCTTAAAGAAGAGGTAAATTCTATAACAATAAGTGGTGAAGAAAATGGAGTTAAAACTAAAATATCTGATCCAGTTAAGGTAATAGTGGATAAAATATCACCAGAAGTTACAGTAGAGGTACCAAAGGATATGGAGCTAGTAAATAAAGATTTTATTGAAATCACAGGTAATGCAAAGGATAGTAATCTTAATAAGGTTACAGTTAATGAAGAAGAAGTTTATTTAGATGAAAGTGGGAATTTCAAGATAAGTCTTCCAGTAGTAAGCGGTGAAAATACTATTACAGTAGTAGCTGAGGATCTTGCAGGAAATGAAACTGTAGTAGTAGAAAAGGTTAATATAATAAATACTACAGTGACAACACCTGAAATAACAAACTTAAAGGAAATAAACTATATAAATAAAAATAGCATAACCCTTGAAGGTAAGATGAATGTAGATGGAAAAGTTAATGTATTTGTAAATGACAAAAATGTAGCAACTGCTGATACTAAGGATAAGCTATTTACACTAAACTTAGACCTTGAAGATGGAGAAAGTGTTATTACAATAAGTGGTGAAGAAAGTGGGGTTAAGACCAAGTTGTCAGTACCAATTAAAGTAATAGTAGATACAACATCACCAGAAGTTACAGTAGAAGTGCCAAAAGATATGGATGGTGTAAATAAAGATTCTATTGAGGTTACAGGTACAGCAAAAGATAGTAACTTAGATAAGGTAACAGTTAATGGAAATGACGTGGAGGTAGATAAAGAAGGGAACTTTAAGATAATTCTACCGGTGGTAATTGGTGAAAATATTATTACAGTAGTAGCTGAGGATCTTGCAGGAAATGAAACTGTAGTAACAAAGAAAGTTACTATAACAAAAGAAACTAAGATTCCAGAAACGGAAGATCCAGTAATAAAGGAGCCAAAAGATGATACACCAAAGGTTGATGTTCCAAAAACTGAGACACCAAAAGCTAGTGTTCCTAAAACTACAACCACAAAAACTAAACTTGTAAAGACAGGAAGTTTAGTTAATACATCATCTATGATGTTATTGGGTATTAGCTTAATTATAGGTGGATATATTTTTATAAGAAGGCAAAAGAAATAAAAGAGTAGACAGGTAAAGAAAGAAGAATAGCTTTGTTTAAAGCTATTCTTCTTTTATAATTCACTATATGATATATTGGTAGTATTACATAAATTGTACAGGAGAGGATGTAAATTATGGGGTATTTATTTTTAGCTATAGTATGTAGTTCTTCCATCGCTTTAATTTTCAAGTATAGTGAAGGTTCTAAAATGAACAGGTATGCAGTTACTAGTGTTAATTATTTTACAGCGTTATTTATAAGTTTATTAATGATCATAGCTAAACCATCTATAAAGATACATATAAGTGACATTTCAATAAAAGGTTTTATTTTGGAATGTTCAAAGGTTCTTTCTAAAAACCATGTTTATTTTTCTCCAGAATCGAGCTTTACCTGGGATTTGGTGGTTGGAATAATAGGAGGGGCATTTTTCTTCTTATCCTTTATTTATTATCAAAAGAGTGTAAGAGAAAATGGTGCCTCCCTTTCAGGGACCTTTGGAAAGCTTGGGATATTGGTGCCTATGATATTTTCTGTTTTGTTTTGGAAGGAGATACCTAAACCCTTTCAATGGGTAGGAATATTGATAGCTTTGTTTTCCATAGTTTTTGCAAATATATCTTATGATGAAAATAATAATAAAAGTATAAACTTAACACTTATATTGTTGTTTTTATTTGGAGGGATGGCAGAATTTCAAAACAAACTATTTCAAAAGTATGCACTTCTAAAATATAAAGATGTATTTTTATTTGTTACATTTACTATGGCATTTTTATTAAGTTTATATTTTGCTTCAAAGTCAAAAGAGAAGATATTGAAAAGAGATTTATTAACTGGTCTTTTAGTTGGAATACCAAATTTGTTTTCTTCATACTTTCTTATAATGGCTCTAAATTCTGTTAATACATCCATAGCTTTGCCTGTTTATAGTGCAGGGAGCATAATATTTATAAGTCTTGGAGAGGTATTATTATATAAAGAAAAATTATCTAATAAGAACAAAATAGCAGTGGGTTTAGTGATATTCTCCCTTATCTTAATTAATATTTAAGGAAAATAAAATAATTATTAATCTCTAAGCTTATGTAAAAAGTGATACTAAGGTAGATTAAATAAGATATAATGGAGAAACGTATATTTCCTAGTTAGAATATCTAGTTCTAATAAATTATAAACAGTAACAGAAAACAAATTCAAAAAAAGGTAGTTGATAAATAATTGGAAAAACAGTTTAAAAAGATAGGAACACATGATGGAAAGTTTCATGCAGATGAAGTTATGGCAACAGCTATACTAAATGAAATTTTTGTAACAGAATTAATAAGGACAAGAAATAAAAAGGTATTAGATGAATTAGATATAGTTTACGATGTTAATGGTGGAGAGTTCGACCATCACGGTATTGATAAGGTAATGCGAGAAGATGGAACCCCATTTTCTTCCTGTGGACTTATATGGAATAAGTTTGGTAAAGAAGTAGTGCATTTTAAAAATGAAAGTTTAAATGAAGATCAAATTGATGAGATTTTTAATTTTATTGATAGGAGCTTAGTAGAAGGAATAGATGCCTTAGATAATGGAATATGGATAGATAAATCGGAAATTCCTTTAATGAATATTTCCTCAATTTTATCAGGTTTTAATCCATTATGGTATGAGGAAGATAAAGAAAATCAGAATTTTAATAAAGCAGTTGAATTTGCAACCTCAATTTTAAATAATAAAATCAATTTTAAAATATCGGTGATTAAAGCTAAAGAAAAGGTAGTAAAAGCTTATGAATCTAGAGAAATTCCTGAAGTTATGATACTTGATTCATATTGCCCATATGGGGAGTCACTTAAGGAAATTGATGAATCACAGGAAATACTGTTTGTAATTTTTAAATCTAAAACTAATTATCTTTTGCAAACTATAAGAGGAAAAGATGGTAAGGATAAAAAGAAGCTTCCAAAGGATTGGATGGGTAAAAGAGATGAAGAGCTTGCAAATGTAACAGGGGTTAGTGATGCTACATTTTGTCATACTGGGAGATTCATTGCTGGAGCTGTTTCATTAGAAGGAATTAAGAGGCTAGCAAGTTTAGCAATTCAAGAGCCTTATGAACATGAAAGCATAATGGACAAGATTATGAAATTTGTAAGAAGATTATTTATATAAATCATTGAAGTGTGATACAATAAATGGGATTAAGTTACATTAAATGGTACTGATTGGGAAGATGAATTATATGAAAAGTTAAATGGATATAGATATTATTATAGGATAGATATAATTAGGGGAGGTTATCATGGATAATTTAGAAAGTATAATATCAATTAAGAATTTAGAAATGAGTTATGGTAGTAAAAAGGTACTTAAGGGAATAAATTTAGAAATCCCAAGAGGGCAAATAATAGGGTATATAGGAGCTAATGGTGCTGGCAAGAGTACTACTATAAAAATAATGCTTGGAATAATACAAGGTTATGAGGGAAAAGTAGAAATATTAGGACAAGATATAAGTGATGGAAGTGTTGAGTATAAAAAGAGAATAGGATATGTACCAGAACTTGCAGATATATATGAAAACTTAACTGCTTATGAATATATAAGCTTTTTAGGTGCAATATACGGATTAGAAGAGAAAAAGCTTATTGAAAGATCAAAAAAGTTAATGGGGTTATTTGGGATTAAAACAACTCTAAACTCTAGGATATCTTCATATTCAAAAGGTATGAAACAAAAGCTACTTATAATATGTAGTTTGATTCACAATCCAGATATATTGTTTTTTGATGAGCCTTTAAGTGGACTGGATGCTAATAGTGTAATGGTATTTAAAGAAGTTATGCACACTCTTGCAAAGGAAGGAAAGACTATATTTTATTCATCCCACATAATGGATGTTGTAGAGAAGGTAAGTGATAGAATATTACTTTTAAATGATGGTAAGGTAGTTGCTGATGGAAGCTTTGAAGAGCTTCGTAATAAAAGCCAAGGGTCCCTTGAAGAAATATTTAATCAGCTAACAGGCTTTAATGAGCATGAAAAGATTGCTAGTGATTTTGTTTCTTTGATTAAAGAGGTGTAATTATGAAAGATTTTAAAGTGTTAAATATAGTAGATAGGTTTCAGTGGTTATATAAAAAATTAGGTGTTAATTATAATACCATGAGAATGATTTTACAGATAAAATTAACTATGGATAGTCGTAGGGTAAGTGTTGTTATGAGCAATAGCAACAAGGATAAGGAAAATGACAAGAATAATTATATACAATCACTTATGATAAATATGTTAATCAGCATATTTACTGGACTTATAATAATGTATAATGTGACATCTATGGTAGCTGCAAATATAATAATAGGTATAAACTTATTTATGATGGTATCAATTATGATATCTGACTTTTCATCAGTTTTATTAGATGTAAGGGAGAAAAACATATTATTGCCAAAGCCTATAGATAATAAGACCTTTAATGCAGCAAAGACCACTCATATATGCATATATTTAATGGGGTTATCACTCTCATTAACTTTAATTCCATTAATTATGGGTACAGTGAAATATGGTGCCTTATTTTTTGTGATATTTCTAGTAGAAAACATACTTTCAGTATTGATAGTTATATCCTTAACTTCTTTAATATACACTTTAGTTTTAAGGCTTTTTGATGGGGAAAAGCTAAAGGATATAATAAACTATTTTCAAATAATACTCGCCTTTGTATTGGTATTTGGATATCAATTAGCTGGCAGGATTTTTAGCGGTGTAAATATGAAGGGACAATATGTACCTAAGTTTTGGCATGCGTTACTACCATCTATGTGGTTTGCATCTACTTTTGGAATATTAATAGACGGAAATAAAGAAGCATTTTTAATATTTTTATCTGCATTAGCAATAATAGTTCCAATTGCATTAATGGTTCTTTATATTAAGAAATTAGTGCCTTATTTTGAGAAAAATCTTCAAAAGTTAAATGATAATGGAGGAGCTATAAGGAAAGGAAGCGAAAAGAGAAAAGACCTTATAGCTTCATTAGTTTGCAATGATAATATTGAAAAGAGTATGTTTAAATTTACTCAAAACATGATATCTACAGAAAGAAATTTAAAGCTTAAAATATATCCATCCTTAGCAACAGCTTTATTTATGCCAATTATTTTCATATTTATAGATAGGAATGGTGGCAATTCTTTTATGGATAATATTAAGACAAGTTATGGTGGAAAAGTTCATTTACTAATGTATATAAGTATACTTCTACTATGTTTTTGCACAGCATATATAAATAATAGTGATAGCTATAAGGGGGCATTTATATACAAAGTATTACCAATAGAAAATCCAGGAATAATATTAAAAGGGGCAATAAAAGGAGCATTATTTAAGCTTGTAATACCACTTTATATATTAGAATCAGTATTATTTTTAATACTTAAAGGGCCAGCAATAATTCTAGACTTAATGGTAATGTTTTTAGTTCTTTTAATAATATCCGTAATTTACTTTAAAATATCAAATGACCGCATGCCTTTTAGTGTAAAGTTTACTACAACAGATAGTTCTAAGCTTTTGGTACCAACTATAATCTGCATACTAGTACTTGCAGTATTTGCTTTAATCCATATAGCTATCAGAAATAACATTACGCTTCTTGAAATTTATGCAGTAGTACTTTTAATAGTTAATATTATACTTTGGAAGACTAGCTTTAAGGTAAGTTGGAAAGACATAAAAATGTAAGCTATTTCTATATCATGTTAGGAACTCAGAAGTACTAACGTAATATGGAATATATAAAATTTTTTATTGGACCATTTCAAAATTTTATTTTGAAATGGTCCCTTTTAGAATGAAAATATAAAAACATTGCTTAGCTTCTAGTATATAAATTATTTATAACAAAGATAAGTTAATAAAGAAAGATACAATAATAAATTTATTAATTATCATAAGGGGGCTATTGTAAATTCATATAATCAACTATGATTTTATAGAGTTAGTCTATTGGACGCAAAGAGTTCACAGTGTTAGAATAACTGAGGAGTACAATGATTGAATTGACCTTAATTGGAGATAAAATACAGTTAGTGTTAAGGTATAATTTTTAGCAATAAAAATTACAAATTTATATTGAATGCTCTGATTTATTTTAAAGTAAGTTCTACAAGGTGTTGAAAAGTCTCTTAATAGTTTATGTCAATTTAAATAAAGGTAATATTAAGTAGAAGCATAACATCACTTATTTTAGATGCTAAAAGCTGGACAAGTGAGTATAGCTATATAATAAATTTTTAAGGAGGAAAGAAATATGATAAGGAAAAAAAGATTTATGATTTTAGTTTTATCGGTTATAGTTGGCGGGACATTTTTAGTGGGATGTGGGAATTCAAAAACAGCAACTACAAATCAAGATAATAATAAAGAAGAAAAAACTATTTTAGTTGGCACATCTCCAGATTATTATCCTTGGTGTTATACACAAAACGGGAATTTGCAAGGATTTGAAATTGATGTATGGAATGAAATAGGTAAAAGGGCAGATTATAAAGTTGAATTTAAACAATCAAAGTTTGCTGGATTATTTGGGATGCTTGATGCCTCGCAAATAGATACTGTAGCTCATCAGATATCTACAACTCCAGAAAGAGAGGAAAAATATAATTTTACTGAAACTTATGCATATAGTGGATATAGTTTTGTAATAAAAAAAGATAGTGATTATAGTAAGGTTGAGGATTTTAAAGGAAAAAAGATAGGCTGTACTTTAGGAGGTAATGGAGAAAAAACATTAAAGAAAATCAGTTCAGAAAAAGAATTAGGTTTAGACATTGCAACTTATGATCAAACTCCTATGGAAAAGGATGTTGAAATTGGAAGGTTAGATGCAGCATGGATAGGTACTGTAAAGGCAAAGACAGTAATAGAAAAAGAAAAAATGGATTTGAAATTATATGATCCTAAGTACGTTTTTGAGGTAAATCAATATCCATTTAAAAAAGATGATAAAAATAAACAAAAAATCGAAGATATAAATAAAGCTATAAAATCTATGCATGAAGATGGAACTTTTACGGAACTTTCAATGAAATGGTTTGGTTTAGATACAACAAAAAGTAATTAAGGTGTGATTTAATATGAAAAAATTTGATTTGCCATATTTTTTAAATCTGTTACCTTTGATGATAAAATATGTAACAGTTACTTTTAAGATGTCTATACTATCTTTAGGATTTGGTCTTTTTTTGGCTATAATAATAGCTTTAATAGTACATATGAAAGTTAAAGTAATGTACCCGATTGCAAAAATGTGGGTGTCATTTTTCAGAGGAACCCCTTTAATAGCTCAGTTATTTTTTTTGTATTTTGGATTAGTGCAAATTTTCCCTAGTTTAAAAGGGATAGATGCATTTACAGCAGTGGTTATAGGACTAAGTTTTAATGCTTCCGCTTATATGGCAGAAACATTAAGGGCCGCTATAGGTTCAGTGGACAAGGGACAGATGGAGGCTTGTTTATCTGTAGGGATGAGTTATATGCAGGCAATGAGAAGAATTATACTTCCTCAAGCAGCTAGAGTTGCTATACCACCATTATCTAATAGCTTTATAGATATTATAAAAGGTTCTTCTTTAGCTTTTACATTGGGGGTTACAGAAATTATGGCAGTCGCTCAAAGTGAAGGAGCTTCTAGTTATAGATTTTTAGAATCTTTTACAGCCGTCATATTATTATATTGGATAATAATATCAATATTTTCGTATATACAAAAGATACTTGAAAAGAAAATGAATGAAAGTTATTAGGAAGTGATATTGTGATAAAGATCCAAAATTTGCACAAGAATTTTAATAATGTAGAGGTTTTAAAGGGCATAAATTTAGATATAAAAAAAGGAGAGGTTGTTGCTATAATAGGTCCTTCAGGAACAGGAAAGTCTACGCTTTTAAGATGTATGAATTTTTTAGAAAGACCTGATAAAGGTATAATAGAAATAGATGATTTGAAAATAGATGTAGAAAAAGTTACGAAAAACCAAATACATCAACTAAGAACATACACATCTATGGTTTTTCAAAGTTATAATTTATTTAAAAATAAAACAGCCATACAAAATATAATAGAGCCATTAATTACAGTTAAGGGAATTAATAAGAATGAAGCAAAAGAAATAGCTATAGATATATTAAAAGAAGTTGGATTAAGTGATAAAAAAGACTTTTATCCATCAAAACTTTCCGGTGGTCAGCAACAGAGAGTAGCAATTGGAAGAACTATGGCAGTGAATCCCAAAATAATGCTTTTCGATGAGCCTACTTCAGCATTAGACCCTGAATTAGTAGGAGAAGTCCTCAATGTTATAAAAAAATTAGCATATCAAAAAACGACTATGATAATAGTAACTCATGAAATGAAGTTTGCAAAGGATGTAGCGGATAGAATTATATTTATGGATGGAGGTAATATAATAGAACAGGGTCCCCCAGATAAAATATATAACTATGCAGAAAATCCTAGGACTATAAAATTCTTAAAGCAAGTTCAATTAGAATAGAAAAGTAAAGCTATAAATATATAATTAATCATTGTTTTTATAATGTAACAGGTGGGTTTTTCATAGCATAAGATATTATACAACAATTAGATGTAAAGGGGATTTTATGTATACTTCTTATTTTAGAGCTAATGATGCAAGTCCTGGAATTGTGGCTTATGCTAGGGGAGATGTAAATGGAGATAGGATAATTGATAATATATATTTAACTGGCATAATGACATCAGATAGTCCATTTGTTCAAGATATAACACTTGTAATACAAGATGGTATGACAGGTAGATTCACTAGTATACCGCTTAAGGAAAACACAGGATATAGCCCTACCATACTTTTAAGAGATTTCACAGGTGATGGCGTAAGTGACATACTAATAGGAATTAATACAGGTGGCAGTGGTGGCATAATGTATTACTATATTTATTCTTTTATTAATAATACACCAAGACTGATCTTTGATTTTGATGTATATAATCAGCAATATGAATATCAGGTTAATTATAAAGACAACTACAAGGTGGAAGTTATAAGTGAAGAAAATAATAAAATGTATATCATAGATATATCTGATAAGGGTGAGGAATACTTAAATGAGATATATGATAAAGATGGGAAGCTTAAAGAGCCAATTGAAGGTTTTGTAAATCCGCTCAGTGGTTTATATCCTGTGGATTTTGATTCAGATGGAGTATATGAGCTACTAGGATATCAAAAGATAGCTGGAAGATACAATGCAGATTCTTTAGGTTATATTTTGAATACCTTAAGATGGAAGGATAATATGTTTGTTTTAGATAATCAATATTTAGCTATTTTTGGAGCGGATATACAGTAGGATTTAAATTTAAAATATTATTAAGATTAAATAACATAAAAAGGTCAGATATATCTTAAAGATTAATCTGACCTTTTTTACTTTGTTTTTTGTTTATTATAATTACATAATTTAAAATTAGGTTAGTAATATGAAATTAGGCAGGTAATTTTATTATACAGGCGCATTACCAGGAGATAAAAGGGAAATAAGTTATTTTGATTACAAAGGTATGGTTATTATACAAGTCCTATTAATCTAGCGGTATTTGCAACTATAAAGCAAATAATAATACCAGTTATGGTTGGAATAAGGAAGGACACTAGGGTCCACTTAAAGCTTTGAGTTTCTTTTCTTATAGTAAGACAGGTGGTAGCACAAGGCCAATGGAATAAAGAAAATAGCATAACACATACTGCGGTTAAAGAGGTCCAACCATTAGAAACAAGAAGAGTTCTTAACTGAACTAGGCTATCGAGTTCAAGCATGCTTCCTGTGGACATATAGCTCATAATTATTATAGGAATAACTATTTCATTTGCAGGGAAACCCAAAATGAATGCCATTAATATATAGCCATCAAGGCCAATAAGTCTTGCAAAAGGATCAAAAAAGTTGGCACAATGAGTTAATATACTTAAATCACCTATAGTAATATTAGCCATTACCCATATAATAAGTCCAGCTGGTGCTGCTACCATAACTGCGCGACCAAGTACAAATAAAGTTCTATCGAATATGGAGCGCACAATAACTTTCCCTACTTGGGGCTTTCTATAGGGTGGTAGCTCTAAAGTAAAGTTTGATGGGATACCTTTTAATATTGTTTTTGATAAAAGTTTAGATATTAAAAGGGTCATTACTACACCAAGGATAATTACAGCTGTAAGTATTAGGGCAGAGATTATGGACTGAAAGGGACCAAATATAGCTGAGGAAAAGAACATGGTTATAATTGCTATAAGAATAGGAAACCTTCCATTACAAGGTACAAAGTTGTTTGTGATTATGGCAATTAGTCTTTCTCTTGGTGAATCAATTATTCTACATCCTATTATGCCGGCAGCATTGCAACCAAAGCCCATGCACATTGTTAATGCTTGTTTTCCACAGGCACAGGACTTTTTGAAATAATTGTCAAGGTTAAAAGCAATTCTAGGTAGATACCCTAGATCTTCAAGTAAGGTAAATAGAGGGAAAAATATAGCCATTGGAGGAAGCATAACTGATATTACCCAGGCAAGAGTTCTATATATACCAAGAACTAATACCCCGTGGACAAAGGGTGGAGTACCAAGTGAGGTAAAGAAAATTGTAAGCTTATCTTCAATCCAAAATAATCCCTTAGCTATAAGCTGTGATGGAACATTAGCTCCGGTAATGGTAATCCAAAAGACTATAGCTAAAAGAAGAATCATAATTGGAATTCCAAACTTTTTAGAGGTAAGATATTTATCTATTTTTCTATCCTTGTTATTGTAATTTTTATTTTTAAAGGAAACTACCTCATTACTTATGCTTTCTGATATAGTTACTAGTTTAGAAACAACTTTATCACGAAAGGTATCTGAATCAATATGCTTTTTACTTAAAAATTCACGGACTTCATCAACTTTTTTTATAATATCCTCTTCTTTAGTTAAGTCAAAATTAAGATATTTATTAATGGAAGCTAAGAGAGTCTTATCACCATCTATGATCTTTAATGCTAACCATCTAGAATTAAGAGTATTTTGAAATTTAAGTTTAATAATGTCTTGAACTTCACCGATGGCCTCTTCTATAGGGTCATCATATACAACACTTAATGTGTTAGGGATAATATCCTTAGATGAAACCTCTAAAACAGCGTCCATTAGATTATTTAAGCCGTCACCATGTAGGGCACTTGTTCCAACTACAGGAACTCCAAGTTTTTTTGAAAGCTTATCTATGTTTATTGATATGCCCTTTCTCTTTGCTTCATCCATTAAGTTAACGCATACTACAACCTTTGAAGTTATCTCAAGAGTTTGCAAAACAAGATTTAAATTTCTTTCAAGGCAAGTTGCATCAACTACAATTACTGTTGTGTCTGGATTTCCAAAACATATAAAATTTCTAGCAACCTCTTCTTCAATGGAATTTGCCATTAAGGAATATGTGCCTGGAATATCCACTAGGATAAAATTATTATTTTTATAAAAATAATTTCCGTGAGCATTCGTTACAGTCTTGCCAGGCCAGTTACCAGTATGTTGATTTAAACCAGTTAAACTATTAAAAACTGTACTCTTACCTACATTAGGATTACCACCTAAGGCTATTATCTTATCATTTAGGTTTATTTTATTGATTTTCAGCTCTTCTTCAAGCATATTTGAATTAGTTGATTTATAAGCTTTGGCCATTAATGTTCCTCCCTAAGAATATTGAAAACTTATATATTTTAAAATAAACTTTTATAAATATGAGTTTAAAGTGCTTCTACCAAAATCATAGAAGACATTTCACTTCTAAGAGCAATGACAGTACCTCTAATAAGGTAGGCAATAGGGTCTCCAGAAGGGCTTTTATGCAATGGTTTTACTAGAGTATCATAGGTTAATCCTAAATCTAACATCCTCCTTCTTATTAGACCTTCAGAAGTAAGGTCTTTCACTTTGCAGCTTTTACCAAGAGGTAAAGAATTAAGTGTAATATAGCAATCATTCATATAAAAATACACCTCCTATATTATTTTATTTAATACTAATAAGTTCGACGATTTAGTGTAGAGAAAGAAACTTTCCCTAAGCTAAGATATGATAAATACTTTCTAAGTGTTACTAGTATATATAAAATATAAGGTATTAAAAAATATAGTTTTAATAGAAGAACATATTGACTAATTACTTTTTTCAATATGAGAAAAATGATATTAAAAAAAGGGTGGCGATTTAGTGACTGATGAATTTTATACTGTACGTGGATATGAATTGAAAAGAGAGAGTAAAAATATGCTTACCCCTGCATTAGAAGATTATCTTGAAATGATTTATAGAAACTCAATGAATGAGGATTATATTAGAATAAATATACTTGCAAAGCTTTTAAATGTTAAGGACTCTTCAGCTTCAAAAATGGTAAAAAAACTAGGAGAGTTAAAGCTTGTTAATTATGAAAAGTACGGAATAGTAACCTTAACAGAGGAAGGTAAAAAGCTAGGTGAGTTTCTACTAAATAGACATAACGTAATAGAAAACTTTTTATCTCTTATTGGATGCAAAGAGGACATTCTTCTTCAGGCAGAATTAATTGAGCATACTATTACCCCTGATACAGTGGATAATATAAAAATTTTAAATGACTTTTTTGAGGAAAATAAAGAGGTGTTAGAAAAATATATGAATTATAAAAAGTATATTAATAGAAGGTAGTTCAAGGGTAAAAAGGGTGATTTAATTATATTAAACAATATCCCCTTTAGTAATATTATGATTTTCATCATTAAGTAGTTCATCGTATAACTCATTAATGATTTTATTAATATCATCTTTTTTAAGGCCCATGTAATGAGCATCAATTAAAACTTTTTTAAGTCCATCTTTCAGTTTTACTATATTTTTAGCCTCTATTTTGGGTGTATAATCAATAGCCACGAAGGTTCCTTTTCCTCTTAAAGTTTCTATTATATGCATTCTTTCAAGTTCGTTGTAGGCCTTACTTACAGTGTTTGGATTTGTAGTAAGGATTTTAGCAAGTTCCCTTACGGAGGGCAATTTATCTCCAGGTAAAAGCATGCCCTTTATTATGCTCTCTTTAACTGAATTAATAATTTGCTTGTATATAGGAGAATTATTTCTAGGGTCAACTGTAAAAATAATAATCACCTCCAACATTAATTGCGATAACTGTACTATGCAATATAGTACAGTTTTATTATAATGTAACTAATACAATTGGTCAAGAAAATGCACAAACAAAAATATTTTTATTGACAAACTCTTATGTTTAAGATTACTATATATATATGTACTATTTGGAGTAGTACACTACTACACCAAATACATATGAAAGCTGTTATGTAAATATTATAATTTATAGTAATTTTAGATACTAGCAATTAAATTAGAATTAATAATAAAAGTAATTATATGAGGAGGTTTAACATGGAAGTAAAAACTATAGTACAAATCAAGAATGTTACAAAGAAGATTGGTAAAAAGACAATAATAAAGGGGCTTACTTTTGACGTACGTTCCGGTGAAGTATTTGGATTTCTAGGACCAAATGGAGCGGGTAAAACTACTACTATTAAAATGCTTTTAGGTCTTATGTCTATTACTGAAGGTGAAATGTATATTGATGGATTAAATGTTGAAAAAGATTTTGAGGGGGCAATTGCTAAAGTAGGTGGAATTATTGAAAATCCAGATTTATATAAATACTTAACAGGATATCAAAATCTTGTTCATTTTTGGAGGATGTACCCAGATATAAAAAAGGAACGTATCGATGAAGTTGTAAAGATTATGGGTCTTGAAAACAGAATACATGACAAAATAAAGACATATTCTCTAGGTATGCGCCAAAGGTTAGGGGTTGCACAAGCGCTAATTAACTCTCCAAAACTATTGGTGCTAGATGAACCTACTAATGGATTAGATCCGGCTGGTATTCATGAATTGCGTAATCATTTAAGAACACTTGCAAGAGAAGAAAATATTGCAATAATTGTATCAAGTCATTTGCTTTCAGAAATGGAGCTTATGTGCGATAGGGTAGGGATTATACAAAATGGTAAATTGGTTAAAATTCAAGATATGGAGGAAATGCTTGAAGATAATGGAGATATGGTTATTTCTTTAGCTGTTACACCAATTGAAAAGGCAAAAACTTATTTAAATAGTCTTAGTAATAAATATAAACCCGAAATAAAAGATAAAGAAATTGAAATTATAGAAGAGATAGAAAATATTCCAGAATTAGTTGAAAAGCTTGTAGCACATGGAATTAAAATTTATGGTGTTCATAAAGTGCATCAAAGCTTAGAAGAAAAGTTCTTAGAAATGACAGGGGGTAACCAAATTGCGTAATATGATTAACTTGATTCGGAATGAAAATATGAAGCTTGCTCATAGTATAAGTACGTGGATAATGGTGGGGATAGTAGTTATTATGATAGTAGCAGTTGGACTTGTATCAAGATTTGCAGGTACTGAGGCACCTAAAAGTGATTGGAAAACAGATGTAATAACTGAAAATGAGTCTATTAACAAAAACATAGATAATCCTGAAATAAGTGAAAATCGAAAGGCTAATCTTACAAAGCAATTACAAACTAATGAATATCATCTTGAACATAACATAGAACCTATACAAGGTGAATCCTTATGGGGATTTGTAGAAGGAATAGCAAAGGTCATGATAAGTTTAATCTCACTTTTTGCTATTGTAATGGCTGGTGGAATAGTAGCTAATGAGTTTTCTGGAGGAACAATTAAACTATTACTGATTAGACCTTCAAAACGTTGGAAGATTTTACTATCTAAATATATTTCGGTTATGGGATATACTCTTTTAATGCTTTTAGTACTTTTAGTAGTGTCATCTCTTGTGGGAGGAATATTATTTGGATTTAAAGAAGCAAGTATGCCATTCATCGCAAATTCTAATGGGAAAATTACTGAAACTAATATGATAGTACATATTGTACAGCTTTATGGACTTCAGTGTATAAGTTTAGTTATGATGGTTACTTTAGCCTTTATGATTTCTACAGTTTTCCGTAATAGTGCAATGGCTATAGGAATTGGGGTTTTTCTTTTAACTGTGGGTACTACAGTAACAATGCTACTTCTTAAATACGATTGGTCAAAATATATTTTATTTGCAAATGTAGATTTGAATCAATATATTGATGGAGATCCATTAGTTAAAGGAATGACAATGACATTTTCGATTATTGTACTTCTAGTTTATTTCGTAACTTTTAATGTTATTTCATATATAGGTTTTACAAAAAGAGATATAGTAGCATAATATTATAAATAAAATATGCACCACCTAGATAAATATTATATAATATTTATCTAGGTGGTTTTTTAAAAGGATTTCCATGTATTTGGGAAAAGTGTATCTTTTGTGATTACATATTGGATAATTATACCTCAGAAGAAGAAATCAACGAAGTTAACTTTAAGGTTTTAGAAGTTATCAATTCAGGTAGTTGTTTTGAACTGCCAATTAAAACCTTGGAGATAATAAAAGAAAAAGGTATAGAAAAGCTATTTTTAGAAAGTCATTGGTGTTACAAAAATAAGGTGAAAGATATGAGAAAATATTTTTATATTCCTATAATATTTAAAATTGGAGTAGAATCTTTTGATTATAAATTTAGAAATGAATTTCTAAACAAAAATGCTAAGTTTAAAACAGTAGAGGAATTAAAAGAAAACTTTGATTCTCCTTGTATAATGGTAGGTATCAAGTGATTCTTAGACTCAGGTGGAGTTTGCTTATAAGGAATACATCTCTCCATCTGAGTCTTAGAAGAACTTATCCAGGAGCGTAGCAGCCGTCATCACCCACCTTGAAGAGGATAGGGGTGTTACGGATGGTAGCCATCGGATAAAAGGACAAAGCAAACATCAAATAGACAATGATATAAGCATAGTTTTAAATAATTTTAATCATGCTACTATAAATATTTATTACATGATTCCATAGATATAAGCTAAATTTGAAAAATGTAAAGATTTAAAA
The DNA here is from genome assembly GCF_000703125.1 of Clostridium algidicarnis. Lineage (NCBI taxonomy): Bacteria > Bacillati > Bacillota > Clostridia > Eubacteriales > Clostridiaceae > Clostridium > Clostridium algidicarnis. The sequence continues at coordinate 1,657,516 of NZ_JNLN01000001.1, forward strand.
AACTATCTTTATAAATTATATATTTTATGATAAAGTAAGATCATAAATTACAACCATAAACTGGTTAGAGTTATAGACTCTGTTTCGAAAAGGCCGGAACTCCAAGAAAAACTCACAGCGCCTATCGTTGATTCAATCTAATTTAACTAAGACAATACAAGGAAGGTGATTTTATGGACTTTAAGAAGCTTACATTAGAAGATAAAGAGTTGTTTGAAAAATATATATCTCCATACAAATTTTTAAGTTGCGAGTATTCATTTACTACTTTATATATATGGAGAGAAGCTTGTGATATTCAGTATGGGATTTATAAAGATGCTTTAATTATAAAGAAAAAAGACTTTAATGGAGATTATCACTTTATGCAGCCTCTAGGATATAAGGAGGAAGATTTAAAAGACATACTTAAATATTTAGCATCATGTAAAAAGGAAAATGATATAAAATATATATTCAAAGATTTAGAAGAAGATTTTGCATACAAGATAAAATGCATATGTAAAGAAAATGAAGATATTGCCATTATAGAAGATATCGATAACTTTGATTATTTATATGAATCAGAAAAGCTTATAAAGCTATCAGGAAAGAAGCTCCATGGAAAGAAAAATCATTATAATTCCTTTGTTAAAGAGTATGATTATAAGGTAAAAGATATTTCAGGAAAAGAAGTTATTGAAGGGGTAATAAAGGCTACAGAAAAATGGTATCTAGAAAATAATAATGAGGATAAGATGCTCTATTATGAAACTGAATCTATAAAAGATATTGTTAGAAATATAGAGTTTCTTAACTTAAAGGGCATGGCAGTTTATATAGATAGCGAAGTAGTAGGATTTACATTAGGAGAAAAGCTTAATGATAAATTAGCTGTTATCCATGTAGAAAAAGGTGATATAAACTACAAAGGAATTTATAGTTTTATTAATAGAACATTTATAGATAAGTATTTTAATGATGTAGAAATAATAAATAGAGAACAGGATTTAGGAATAGAAGGACTTAGAAAGGCCAAACTTTCTTATAGCCCAGTAAAGCTTGAAAAAAAGTTTATTATTAATTGCCAAAAGGGATAAAATAACCGAAGATGATAATTATAATTGTTTAAACCTTTATAGGAGAAGTTCAAAGTGAACTTCTCCTATTTGAATAATATATATAAAATGAATAATATTTATTAAAATATCATAGCACCTATAAGTCCAAATATTATAAGAGGTATATTATAATGTAGGAATGTGGGTACACAGGTATCCCAAATGTGATCATGTTGCCCATCTACATTTAATCCTGATGTTGGTCCAAGGGTACTGTCAGATGCTGGTGAACCTGCATCTCCAAGGGCTGCGGCAACACCTATTAAAACTATGGTTGCTAGTGGAGAAAAACCAAGTTCTATAGCTAGTGGACAATAGATTGCAGCTATTATAGGAATAGTACCAAATGAACTGCCTATGCCCATAGTTACTATAAGTCCTACAAGTAACATTAATCCTGCACCTATTAGTTTACTGCCATTAACCATAAGGGAAAGAGAAGAAACTAAAGATTCTACAGATCCAGTCTTTCTTAAAACATCACCATAACCTGATGCAACCAGCATAATAAATGCAATTAGACCCATTATTTTAATTCCACCATCAAGTAATTCATCAATTTCATTAAATTTAATTGCTCCTGAAACAAATATTATTATTAATGCTCCAAGTGCTCCAAGAGGAAGAGATTTTGTGATAACTTGAATTACAAATGCAGATATAGCTGCAATTAATACAAACCAATGTTTTGAGTTCATTTTAAGGTCTTCATCATCAAACTTTTCTAAAGAATTCACTTCAATATCATCATATTTTCTTGGTTTTCTATAAGTAATAAATATAGCTACAAAAAGACCAATTACCATGCCTATACCTGGAAACCATAATACTTTAGCTACATCGGATGTGGCTACTAATATACCACTTTTGTTCATTTCAGCACTTATAATACCATGAAATATAAGACCGAATCCTACTGGTAAGACTATATAAGGAGCCTTTAATCCGAAGGTAAGAGCGCAAGCTACTGCTCTTCTGTCTATTTTAAGTTTGTTCATAAGTAAGAGTAAAGGTGGTATTAATATTGGGATATATGCTATATGCACCGGAATAAGATTTTGAGAAAAACAACCTATAAAAGCTAGTAATAATAAAAACATATATTTTTTCCCACCAATAATATTTGATATCTTTTTTGCTAAAATTGAAGCAAGGCCACTTTTGTTTACTGCAACTGCTAATGCACCTAGAAGTACGTAGCTTAGGGCAGTTTCAGCATTACCACCCATTCCTCCAATTAGGGTATTCATTGTTTCCCCTAAAGACATGCCTGAAACTAAACCTGCCGTCATAGCTGCAATTAATATGGAAATTAGTACATTAAGTTTAAAAAGACATAAAACTATCATTACAATAACTGATATAACAACTGGATTGAATAATAACATATTTTTCTCCTTTCTTTTAATATTTTATTTAACATTTTACTAGAAATTATCCATTATGTCTTTCTTTTTATTATCATATGAAGGAATTTATTATTATATATCTAATATATATTATAATTCATTGTTAAAAGGAAAATCACTCAAATTAAATAAGCGTGAATAGTGTAAGTATTTAAACAGTTACCTTTATAAAGCATGAACTTTATGGTAAAGTAAGAACATAAATTACAATATTAAACTAGCTTATAAGGGGTGGGATTATGGATAATGAAAGAATAGAAAATGCTGTTAGAGAAATACTTTATGCTATAGGGGAAGATCCAGATAGAGAAGGATTATTAGACACACCAAAAAGAATGGCAAGGATGTATGAAGAGATTTTTTCGGGATTAAATGAAGAGCCTAAAAAACATTTAGAGGTATATTTTCAGGAAGAGCAATATGAAGAGTTAGTTTTAATTAAAGATATTCCATTTTATTCTGTTTGTGAACATCATTTAGTTCCCTTTTATGGAAAGGCTCATGTAGGATATTTGCCTAAGGGTGGTAGATTAACAGGTCTTAGTAAACTTGCAAGAGTTGTAGATTCTATTTCGAAAAGACCACAACTTCAAGAAAGGCTCACAGCTTCTATAGCTAATGCAATAGTTGAAAAGCTTGACCCGTATGGAGTTATTGTAGTAATAGAAGCTGAACATATGTGTATGACTATGAGAGGTGTTAAAAAACCAGGGTCCAAGACGATAACTTCTGCCGTAAGAGGAACATTTGCAACAGATCCTAAATCTAGAGCAGAAGTATTATCAATGATAAATAAATAATCATGGAGTATAGGAGGGACTATGAAAAAGATTGAAAAGGAAATAAAGGATATTAAGTTTTTAGATAAGAACATAAAACTTGGTGAAAGAACTTATATTATGGGAATTTTAAATGTTACTCCTGATTCATTTTCAGATGGTGGAGATTTTATAGACATACATAATGCTGTTAATCATGCAAAAGAGATGATTGAACTTGGTGTAGATATTATAGATGTTGGAGGGGAATCCTCTAGACCAGGTCATAAAAGCATTACAAAAGAGGAAGAACTAAAAAGGGTAATTCCAGTTATTAAAAGACTTTCGGCTGAGACGGATGCAATAATATCTTTAGATACTATAAGATCAGAAGTGGCCGAGGAAGCAATAAAAGAGGGAGCTCATATAATCAATGATATATGGGGATTGCAAAAGGATCCCAATATGGCAAAGGTAGCTGCAAAATATAAGATTCCTGTGATAATTATGCATAACCAAAATGGAACTTATTATAACAATATCATTGAGGATATTAAGGGCTTTTTTAAAAGGTCTGTAGCAATCGCCAAGGAGGCTGGAATTTCAGAGGATATGATAATATTAGATCCAGGCATTGGTTTTGGTAAGACTACTGAGCAAAATATTATGGTAATGAGCAAGTTAGATGAAATAAAGTCTCTTGGGTATCCTTTATTACTTGGAACATCAAGAAAATCCATGTTGGGTAAGATTTTAGATTTACCACCAAAGGAGAGGGTGGAAGGAACTTTAGCAACTACCATATTAGGAATAGTACAAGGTGTAGACATAGTTAGAGTTCATGACGTACAAGAAAATTTAAGAGCTGCAAAGGTGGCAGATGTAATAATTAGAGGTGAATAATATGGATGAAATTATTATGGAGAATATGGCGTTTCATGGTTACCATGGAGTATTAAAAGAAGAAAAGGTATTAGGTCAAAGGTTTTATGTGGATGCTAAGTTATATTTAGATTTAAGGAAGGCAGGTGAAAGCGATAATTTAAATAATACTGTTAGCTATGCTGAGGTATATAAAATTATAGAACACATTATGACTAAGGGAAAATTTGATTTATTAGAAGCACTAGCTCATAAGATATGTAATGAAATATTATTATCTTATAAAAATATAGAAACAGTTGTCTTAAAAATTAAAAAACCTAGTGCTCCTGTAGTAGGTAATTTTGATTATTTTGCTGTGAAAATTAAAAGGGGTAGAGAAGATTATGAATAAAATATATCTTGGACTAGGAAGTAATATTGGAGATACAAAAAAGAATATTGAGACAGCCATATCAATGTTAAGTAAAAAGGTAAATATAAAAGATAAATCTTCTTACTACGAAACAGAGCCTGTAGGTTTTAAAGACCAACCATGGTTTTTAAATATAGTTATTGAAGGTGAAACTAATTTAACAATAGAAGAGTTATTAAATTTTACTCAAAGCGTTGAAAGTGATATGAAACGGGTGAAGACATTCCTAAATGGGCCAAGAATTATAGATGTGGATATATTGTTATATAATGATGCGAACATTGTATCAGAAAGACTTAGTGTACCACATCCTCGTATGCATGAAAGAGCCTTTGTAATGGTTCCTTTATTTGAATTATCAAAAGATCTTATAATTAATGATATATCAATTGAAGATATTATTAAAAAGCTTAAGGGGAAAGAAACTATAAAGAGGGTATGATGATGGATAGAATTACTTGTATTTTAAAAGATAAAGAGTTTAATATGTATCTAAAAAACAACGAAGAATTAGAAGAGGATAGGATTTTTTGTCATCATGATATTACTCATTTTTTAGATGTTTGTAGAGTAGCTACCATAATTAATCTAGAAAGGGGTCTTAATATAGATAAGGAATTAATATACGCAACAGGTCTGCTCCATGATATTGGTAGATGGGTAGAGTATAAGATAGGGAAAGATCACGCTATAGCAAGCGCAGAGCTAGCAAGAGAAATTCTTCAAAGATGTGGATTTACTAATGTAGAAATTGAAGAAGTTGATTTAGCTATAAGGTCACATAGAAATAAAGAACATGTCACAGATTTGAGTAATATATTATACGAAGCAGATAAGATATCAAGGCCCTGTTTAAGCTGTAAGTCGAAAGATAAGTGCAAAAGGTTTTTAAATGGAGAGGTTTATAATTTTAAGTATTGATAAAAATAGGTGATTCTTAAAATATAAAAAGAAGTCAAAAGTTTAATATTACTTTTGACTTCTTGTTGAATTTAATTTTTCATATTATTCAAGAAAATATGATTTTTCAAATGCTGTGTGCATTGCTTCAGCAACTCTTCCTGGTTTTTCAGCATCTCCAAGTACTCTAACTATTGGAACAACTTTTTCTAGTCCATTTATCATGGAATTGTTTGAAATACTTCCAAGAGATAGAATTACTACATCACCATCTCTATTTGAAATTGTATTATCTTTAGTATTTTGAAGTGAAACTTCATTTTCTTTAATTTCAATAAGTTTCATTGAAGGTATCATTTCCACGTTGTGTTTTTTTAATCTTGTAGTTACATCAATAAGATTTGGAAGGTATGCGTCAGGGCCGATTTTATTTTGCATTTCAACCACTGTAACTTTATTACCTTGTACTGCAAGAAGTTCTGCAGTTTCAAGACCTGTCATACCTGATCCTACAACTATAACGTTTTTACCCTTAATATCTATTTTGCATTCTAAAACATCTATAACTGTATATACTTCAGATTTGTCTATGCCAGGAAGTCTTGGAACTATTGGAGAAGCTCCTGTTGCAACAAAAACTGCGTATGGGCTTAATGACTTTATATCTTCTAATGTAGGTTCGCTATTTAGTCTTATGTCAACTCCAAGTTGATTAATTTCATATTCAAGACTATCTAAAAACCAATTAAGCTTTTCTTTTAGTGGAGGCTTGCTTCCAAGGTATACACTTCCACCAAGGACATCTTTCTTTTCAAATAGAACAGGTTTGAAGCCTTTAAGCGCAAGGATTCTTGCAGATTCCATTCCTGCAGGACCTCCACCTATTATAGCAACAACTCTTCCTTTTCCATTTTCTTTTAATTGGCCATATTCAAGTTCTCTTCCCATTCTTGCATTTACTGCACACTTAGTTGTCTCACATTGCATAAGTTTATCTATACAGTAAAGACAGGAAATACAGGGTCTTATTTCATTTTCTCTATTTTCCATAGCCTTTTTTCCCCATTCAGGATCAGCTAAAAGTTGTCTCCCAACTGCTACAAAGTCTACATTCCCTTCTTTTATAAGACTTTCAGCAAAGTCTGGTTTTCTTATAACATCACAGGCTATTACAGGAATTTTAACAGTATCCTTTATAGCTTGTGCAAGATGCCTTTTCCAACCTTGTGGATATGAGATAGGTTCTATTATGGTATTAACAGATTCATAAGTACCAGCACTTACATTTATAGCATCAACACCTATACTCTCAAGGTACTTTGAAGCTTTTATAGCCTCATCAAGTTTGAAGCCTCCATCTACAAATTCATCACCATCGATTCTTACTGATATAGGGAAGTTTGGACCACAGACACTCTTTATGCCCATTATGATTTCAGTTAAAATCCTCATTCTGCCCATAAGGTCTCCACCATATTTATCAGTTCTTAAGTTTGTAAGAGGACTTAAAAATTGACCTAGTAAGTATCCGTGTGCTCCGTGTAATTCAACTCCGTCAATTCCACCCATTTGTGCAATCTTTGCCCCGGTTACAAATTTCTTAACCATAGTTTCAACTTCTTCAGTGGTCATCTCTCTTGGCAATTCACCTATAGCTGAAGATGTAACAGCGCTTGGAGCAACAATTTGTCTTCCGTCAATTAAATTTGAGTGACTTTGTCTACCAGGGTGATGAAGTTGAAGGAATATTTTTGAATCATATCGATGTACTGTTCTTGAAAGCTTTTCAAGTCTTGGAATTTGATTAAGGTTATTTGCACAAAGTTGATTTGGCGTTCCAACTCCAGTTTCATTATCAACACGTGTTATTTCAGTAATTATGAGGCCGGCCCCTCCCTTTGCTCTTTCTTCGTAAAACCTTATCATTTCATCTGAGGCTTCTCCAGTTGAGGTTGCTAGTGATGTTCCCATTGCAGGCATTACTATTCTATTTTTAATTTCAAGCTTACATATCTTTCCTTTTGAAAAAAGATTTTCGTAATTCATAAAATGCACCTCCATTAATTTATTAATATAAATATATCAATTAAAGCTTTTGATTACATCATACTTTACATTGAAAGTTGTTGACCTTATTGTGCATACTGCACTATAATAAGAGAGAGGTGATGTTGATGGGAGTCAACTTTAGCAAGGTGTGTAAGCACTTTTCAGCAAGGTATATAAATGTATTAAGCTGTGATAAAAATTTAACATTATTTAAAGATGTAAAGTTAATAACAAAAGATCAAAGTACTTTTTCAAAGGATATAATTTATATTGGAAACATGTCTTTTGTTGAATCTAAGATTAATGATGTTATGGGAGCAACATTTATCCTTATAAATGATTCAAAGTTTCCTTTAGAAAAGTTACCTAAAAATGATTTGAATGTAATTGAACTTAAAGATTCAGAAGATATATACGAGATATTTAACTATATAAGGGATCTTTTTCTTGAAGATATTGAAATAGTTCGTGAAATATCAACTTTATTAAATGCAGCTATTATAGATAATGGACTTGATTATATAATTAAGGTTGCATCAGAGATCCTATGTAATCCTATTATAATAGTAGATATTAATTATAAAATACTTGCAAATTCAACCTTAGATGATATTACAGATAAATATTGGAGAAAAAATATTAAAAAAGGATACTGCTCTTATGATTTTATATCGGAAATAAAAAAGATGAAGGATATGCAAATAGGTATAAAATCTAATGAACCCTTTGAAGTTGTATGCAAGGGAAGCCCCGTAATAAAGCTTGTATCTGTGATTAAAATAGGTAATACACACGTAGGAAATATTATTCTTTTATCTTGCAAAAGAAAACTTTTACCAAAGGATAATGAGCTTTTAGTACTTACAAGTAAAATTGTTGCAGGAGAAATGAAGAAGGATAGTTTTTATAAAAATACAAAAAATATAGCTTACGAGAGAATTATTTATGATATCCTTGATGGAAAACTAAGTAATAAAGAAGTATTTAATGAAAGAATAAAAAATTCAAATACAAAATTTCCAAAAAGGATATCTGTATTTGTGTTTGATATTTCTAACTATAGCTCTTATAGGAGGCAATCAAATTATCTTACAGATACTTTTAATTTATTATTTCCTTTAAAAGATTTAGTATACTATAAAGATAATATTATATTAATAAATGATAATGAAAAGGTGGATGAACCTTTACAAGAACAAGAAAAGTTAAAAGAATTTTTAACAGAAAATAAAATTTATCTTGGAATTAGCAAAGAGTTTTCTAATATGATTGAATGTCAAAAGTATTATTTTCAATCAATAAAAGCAATAAAGATAGGTAAGATAAGAAATCCTAAAGATTTCATTATTAACTACAGTGATATTCAATTTTATGATTTACTATCTCTTAAATCAGATGAATTAAATTATGAAGAATATTATCATCCTGCTTTGTTTAAATTGAAGGAATATGATAAGATTAATAAGACAGATTTTTACAACACCTTGTTTGTTTATTTAAAAAATAACCAAAGCATACAAAATACTTCAGATGAACTTCTTATCCATAGGAATACTACAAGGTATAGAATTCAAAAAATTGTTGATGTAACTCACTTAGATGTTTTAGATAATGAAGATACGTTTAACATATATGTGTCTTATAAAATTGCTGATTACCTTGAAAAGTTTAAAAGATATAGTAAAGTTTAATTAAAAAAGTATTAGATTATGTAGGATATAATACCTTAAAGGTTTTTATTTAATGTTTAAATAAAGTATAACATGTGTTATTATTATTGTTACTATTTTGCATAAGGGGCTTGATATTGTGGATAAAATTATAAACACGGATGAAATATATGAAATTTTAAAAAAGAGGATTGTTAATATAGAATATGAACCAGGGCAAGTTCTTAATGAAGAGGATATTGCAACTGAGTTTAAGGTTAGCAGAACTCCTATAAGAAAGATATTCCAACAACTAAATGCGGATAAACTAATTAATATAATTCCAAGGTTTGGGGCTCAAGTTACGCCTATAGACTTTAAATATATGAAATCTGTATTTGAAGTAACAAGGCAGATTGACCCTTTTGCAGCAAGGCTTGCAGCAAGCAGGATTTCAAAAGCTCAAATTGAAGATCTTGAAGAAATAATGGATAGGTTTCAAAATTATGATTTGGACAAAGACTACCAAAAGGCAATTAATGATGATGAGAGATTTCATGACATTATATTTTTAAGTAGTGGGAATCAGTGTCTTGCGGATTTATTAAAAGGCTTACATTTACATACTGAAAGACTTTGGCATTATTCTGAGCAGTATATTGATAGCATGGATATATTTACAGATACCTTAGGAAAGGTCTTAAAGGCTATAAAAGAGAAAAATTATGAAGATGCAGAAAAGTATGCAAGAGAGCATATAGATGCATTTGTTGAAAAGATAAAACAAGAAATGTTATAAAATATATTAGGTATAAATTCCCTTAGGTTTTTAGAAAATTAATATTAAAGTCTGAAATTAGCTTGTAATTTAAAAACAAGCTGCTTTCAGGCTTTTTTTATTTTTATTATATATAAATTTAAAAAGTTTTTTAAAATAAAAAAGGATTATTGATTTACATATAGAATATACTACTAGAGAACATATAAAATACAATGGGTATACTAAAGGTATTCAAAATGTATGTATGTTTAAAAAATAATTTATGGATGAGCTGAAATATGAAAAGGATTTTGTAAGGAGGGATTACTTGGATTATCAAATAATTACCAACAACCCAGTGGTAAAGAATGAATTTGAAAATGTATATTTTGTTGATGGTGATTTTCAAGAGGTAATGGTTAAAGTTAGAGATATGGTTCATCAGGGGTACGATCTTATTAGTCATCCACTAGGTGCAAGTATAAGAATAGCTTTTTCTCCTTTTCGTTCAATAATAATTGGACAAAGGAATAATAAAATTAATCCTATTCATGTGGGAATTATTGAAAACAGTATCATTAGTTTAAAAAATCTTACTGAAGGGAGGGTAGCGGATAGAAAAAATGATGATGATTATTCTTTAGTTGATAGAGAACTTTTAATATCAACATTAGAGTCTTTTGAAAAGGAATATGTTAGTAAATGTGTCTAATTTATTTGGAGGTGATTTTTTTGAAATTGGAACTTGGAAGAATTCATATAAAAGATATGCAGTTTGGGGAAAAAACTGCTGTAAATCATGGAGTTTTGACAGTAAACAAAGAAGAATTAATATTATGGCTTAAGGAAGACAAAAAGATCAAGGAAGTTAAGGTGGATATTGCAAGGCCTGGAGAAAAGGTAAGAATAATACCTGTAAAAGATGTTATAGAACCTAGAGTTAAAGTTGAAGGTGAAGGTAATGGATTTCCAGGAGTGTCAACAAAAATTGCACAACTTGGAGATGGAAAGGTTAATGTACTTTATGGGGCAGCTATAGTTACGGTGGGTGACATAGTAGGATTTCAAGAAGGCGTAATTGATATGTGGGGCGAGGGAGCAAAGTGGACACCATTTTCAAGTACTTATAATTTAGTTGTGGATATTTCACCTATTGAAGGACTTGATCCACACGAACATGAAGCAACTGTTAGAATGGCTGGACTTAAGGCAGCTGAATTTGTAGGAATGGCTGGAAAAGAAGCTAAAGTTGATGAGATTTTGACCTATGAAATGGGTAGTATAGATGATGAAAAAGAAAAGTATCCTAAGTTACCTAAGGTTTTATATGTAGAAATGTTAATTTCTCAAGGATTACTTCATGATGGATATATATATGGTGTAAATAGTAAGTTAATACTTCCAACCTTAATCCATCCAAATGAAGAGCTTGATGGTGCAGTAATTAGTGGTAATTGTGTTGCAGCTTGCGATAAAATCACAACTTATCAACATCAAAATAACTCAGCAATTTTGGATTTGTATTCAAAGCATGGTAAGGAAATAAACTTCCTTGGAGTAGTATTAACTCCAGAACTTACAACCCTTGAAGGAAAGTTTAGAACCTGTGATTACACTACTAAGTTATGCAAAATGCTAGGTGCAGATGGTGTAATTATATCAGAAGAAGGATATGGAAACCCTGATTCGGACCTTTTAATGATTTGTAAAAGACTAGAGGGTTTTGGAATTAAAACTGTTTTAATTACAGATGAGTGTTCTGGAAGAGATGGAATGTCACAACCTTTGGCGGATACAACACCTGAAGCTGTTGCAGTGGTATCTGCAGGAAATGTTAGCCATGTTGTAACTCTTTCACCTGCAGATAGAATAATAGGAAGCGCAAAAGCTATTGAAACCTTAGCTGGTGGATGGGACGGTTCTTTATTAGAAGATGGAACCTTAATGTGTGAATTAAATGCTGTGATAGGTGCTACGTCAGAAATAGGCTATCATAATTGCACAGTTGATTTGTATTAATTATTTTAGAAAGGGGGATTAATTATGTCAGATAAATTTAAGGTATTATATTATGTAAATCAGTTCTTCGGACAGGTAGGCGGAGAGGAAAAGGCTGGAATGAAGCCTGTATTTAATGAGAAAATCATAGGTCCAGCTCAAGGATTTAGTAAATTAATAAAGGATGAAGGAGAAATAGTTGGAACCATAATATGTGGGGATAATTATTTTAATGAAAATAAAGAGGAAGCTTTAAATTATATTCTTAATGTAGTTAAAGAAACTAAACCGGATATTGTTGTAGCGGGACCAGCATTTAATGCAGGTAGGTATGGAATGGCTTGTGGTGAAATATCTAAAGCAATTGTAGAAAAATTAAATATCCCAGCAATTACAGGAATGTATATAGAAAATCCAGGTATTGATACATGTAAAGACAAGGTTATAATTGTAAAAACCACAGACTCAGCAGGAAGTATGCGAAAAGCATTACCTGTTATGGCTGCTATAGCTAAAAAGATTGTAAAGGGAATAGAACTTGGATTACCAGAACATGAGGGATACATACCTCAAGGAAGAAGATTAACAGTGTTTTCAGAAAAAAGAGGATCACAAAGAGCAGTAGATATGCTTTTGGCTAGACTAAAGGGTGAAGAGTTTCAAACTGAACTTCCAATGCCAGTATTTGATAAGGTAACTCCAGCCCATGCAATAAAGGATTTAAGTAAGGCAACTATAGCACTTGTAACTAGTGGTGGAATAGTACCTATTGGCAATCCGGACAGAATTCAATCAGCAAGTGCACAAAAGTGGGGTAAATATGATATAAGCAATAAAAGTGAACTTGGATCAGACTACTTTACTATTCATGGTGGATATGACCCAGTTTATGCAAATGAAAAGCCAGATAGAGTAGCACCACTTGATATTATGAAACAATATGAAGGTGAAGGTTACATTGGAAAGGTATACGATTACTTCTACGCTACAACAGGAACAGGAACTTCCGTTGGAAATTCCATTAAGTTTGGTGAAGAAATAGGTGCTGAACTTAAGGCTGCAGGTGTGGATGGGGTTATATTAACTTCTACATGAGGAACTTGTACACGTTGCGGTGCAACAATGGTAAAAGAAATTGAAAGATATGGTATCCCTATAATCCATATGGCTACTATAACTACAATTTCAGAATCTGTAGGAGCAAATAGGATAGTACCTACAATTGCAATCCCATATCCAGTAGGAGACCCAAGTTTAAAACCTGAAGGCGAATTAGAGCTAAGAAGAGATATGGTTAAAAAAGCTTTAAATGCTTTGGCTACAGAAATAACTGAAATAACTCAATTTGAATAAATAGAACTAAGTTTACTTCGGAATATTTTTAAAAGTATTCCGAAGTAAATTATACATATTTATTTACTTAAATTTATTTAAATTTTGAACATTATTTTTGTATTTAAATCAAAGTGGTTGAATGAAAAACTAACTTCCGTTTTAGCATAAGCAATTGGAACTGCAAGGGTTAAGTCAGTTTTTTGAGTTAAATTTAGTAGTTAAAATACCTAAAATAGGCTATAATTTATATAAGATAATCATTTTTTAGGGGTTTTTAAGTATGCTTATTAAGCCTACGGAATTGGCTTGCAAAACTAACTTCCGTTTGCTTTATTTTTGCATGATTAAGTTCCGCTGATAATTGCCCTAAATTTTTGATATCTTATTTTTTAAAAAGTGCAGGTTTTAGATGTACTTCATCTGCTGAGATATGTTTTAATGACAGTTTCTCTAACAGTGAGTTATCTAATAACATTTGGGCCAGTTTAAATGGTGTATTCCCATTTAAACTAGCTCTTGCTGTACTATTAATATGATTTATCATTAAGGTTATATCTTCTTGAGTACGATTATTAAATGATATTCCTTTAGGTATTACATACCTTATGTATTCATGGTTTTTTTCCACATGTGGCTTCTGATAAGAAGCCATAGGATTGCAGTAGAATATCTTAGTTCTTTGATTTCCTTCAGCATCTAATTCTAAAGCTTCAGGTTTTTTAAATTCTGAGCCGTTGTCTGTTAAAATAACAGGAAAGCATTTATTAAATACTTCATGTCCTAATAACGCATATAGCTTATCTATAACTTCCTTTACATCTACCTGGCTACAGCTTTCAATAATGAAAGCTAGCATTAATGAGCAATTCCTAAAAAGAAATGTTAGAAGAACTTTACCACTTCGTGTGCCGTGGACAGTATCCATCTCTACTACAGGAATATTAGGATTATCTTCAACAAATTTAACAAAGTCATCAAATGTTCTTCCAACTCTATCTGTAGATTCTTTAGTCACAGGTTGTTTATGTTTTTTTCTAGGTTTATATTTAACTTTCCTAGGCAAATCAATGCTTCTAGCAGTAAAAGCATTTTTATCAAAATAATAATATAAAGTTCTTTCACAGCAGTTTATTTCATTCTTATGATGGGTCAAAATATGGGATAGTGATTGTCCTTTAGAAATAAGTGGTGAAATTATATCATCTATCTTTTTCAAATCCTCTGAGGTTATATTCAAACCTTCTCTAGATGATGTTAATAAATCTCTATACTTTGAATCTGCAACTTTAGCTTTATAGTAGCTTTTTTCAGCCATACACGTAGTTACTGTGCTGCAACCATTACAAACATATGGGTAACGGTTAATCTTGGTACATTTCTTAGTGGAATATTCATTGCAAGTTCGATAACAATTTATAAAGCTACACTTCTTACATTGCTTACCACACCTATTATTACACAAGTTTGTCTTAGTGCAACTTCTCCGATGTTGGCATGGTTGTACATCATTTTCTTTTCTCTTACTTACTCTAAGAAATCTATTTCTTCTAATCTCTTTGGAGATAGTAGTTGGGTCTTTCTTAACTATTTCAGCAATTTCTTTTAATGTATAATTTTGATCTAAACCATACTCAATTATAAGGCGATCTTCTATTATAAGGTGTTTTCCTTTGCATAACTCTTTATTTGACATAATTAACCCTCCTAATATGCTTAGGACAAATATCAAATTAATTATATCAAACACTTTGTAATACTAACTTCTGTTTATCAATAAAAACGGAACTTAACTTTTCAATTTACGTTTAAATCAAAGTGAAAGGGTGAAGGGTATGGAGAAAAGAGAGAATTGGGGAAGTAGATTTGGGTTTATTATGTCTGCAGCAGGCTTTTCTATAGGCCTTGGAAGTTTGTGGAGATTCCCATATTTGACAGGTAAGTACGGCGGTGGAGCTTTTGTGTTTGTATATGTAGTAATATGTATTTTAATAGGTATACCGCTTTTTACCATGGAAATGAGTTTAGGTAGAAAGACACAATTAAACGCAGTACAAGGTATGCGGTCTTTAACAAGGAAAGGTAGTCCTTGGGTATTATTTGGATGGTTTGGAGTGTTATCAGCCTTTGTAATATTATGTTATTATATACAAATAGCAGGGTGGACATTAGCTTATCTATTTAAAATGGTATCAGGGCAGCTTTCAGGGTTAACTGCTGAAGGGTATTCGAAAGTCTTTAGTGATTTTACATCTAATACTCTTAGTGTAAGTTTATTTACAATAGCTTGTATAATAATTACTGGCATTATATCATCAAGAGGTCTTGAAAAGGGCATTGAAAAGGCATGTAAAATAATGATGCCAGCTTTATTTGTTATGATGATTATTTTGGCAATAAGATCAGTGACTCTTCCTGGTGCTATGGAAGGTCTAAAATGGTACTTAAAGGTAGACTTTTCAAAAATTGATGGTAGCATACTTCTTGCAGCTCTTGGGCAATGTTTCTTTTCAGTTGGTATTGCAAGTGGTGGAGCATTTATATATGGAAGTTATCTTAAAAAAGATAGTGATATACCAACAGATGCATCAATAATAGTATCAGCAGTTACAGCTATGGGTTTATTATCTGGTATAATAATATTTCCAGCAGTATTTGCATTAGGACTAAGTACTGACGGTGGTTCTAGCACATTATTTGTAACCATGTCAAATCTATTTTCTAAAATACCCGCAGGTAACGTTTTTGGGGCCATGTTTTTCTTATTAGTGTTATTTGCAGCTATTTCTTCAGTTATTGGATATTTAGAACCAATAGTGGTTGTTGTATCTGAATTATTTAAAGTTGAAAGAAAGAAATCAGTATGGTTATGTTTAATAGCTGTATTTATAGTAGGGTTTCCAACAATATTAGCCCAGGGACCATGGTCTCATATTCAAATTGGCGGAAGAAATCTTTTTGATTTTGCTGATTATCTTTCAGGAAATATATTAATGCCTTTAGGAGCTCTAATACTATCTTTTTACACTGTATTTGTATGGAAATTCAACAAATATAGAGAAGAAACAAATGTAGGAGCTAAACAATTAATGGTGTATAAATGGTGGGGAGTGTTGGTTAAATTTATTATTCCAGTAGCATTAGTTATAATTTTTATAACAGGACTTTTTTAAAGAATAAGTCTTATAAATATTTAGCATTTAAGTATGCAAATTTATCCGATGGCTACCATCCGTAACACCCCTATCCTCTTCAAGGTGGGGGATGACGGCTGCTACACCCCTGGATAAGTTCTTCTAAGACTCAGATGGAGATGTATTCCTTATAAGCAAACTCCACCTGAGTCTAAGAAACACTTGATATTTATAAAAGTGAAATAAAACATCTGATATTTACATATATTAAATATTAGGTGTTTTATTTATGTAAATTTACAGTAAAATTACTAGTTAAATTATATAAGAGCTAAAATGGATTATTATATTAAATATTTAAATAATTGTTTTTATTATGAATGTGGTATAATTAGGATAATCATTATAAAAGTGAAATTTATTAAAGATATTCTTATATAAAAGTATAACAAAAATAGATAATTTTATAATAGAAAGGAGACGAAGAAAATTTTTTTATACATTGCTATTTTTATACTTGGTGCAATTATTGGAAGCTTTTTAAATGTATGTATATATAGGATACCACTTGGTGAATCCATATCTTATCCTCCATCTCACTGTACTAATTGCAATACAAGACTAAAATGGTATGACCTTATTCCAATATTTAGTTATTTAATACTGAGAGGTAAATGTAAGTATTGCAAAGAAAAAATATCACTTAAATACCCTAGTATAGAATTTTTAACAGCTGTGGTATTTTTACTTACCTATATTAATTATGGCTTATCCTTATATTTTATAAAATATTTAATATTAGAATGCTTTTTAATAATAATTTCCATTATTGATATAAAATTTCAAGATGTATATGCAGTAACCACAATTCCAGGTATTATTGTTGGTGTTATTATAGCCATTATTGAAAATGTGATTTATTTTACACCATTTTGGAACTATCTTTTAGGTGGAGCTGTAGCAGGAGGCGTAATTGCCTTAATAGTTTATATTACAGGAGGAATGGGAAAGGGAGATATTGAAATTGCAGCTCTTTGTGGAGTATTTGTAGGATGGAAGTATTCTATAATAATGATTTTTCTTTCATTTATTATAGGGGCAATAATTGGGGTTATATTAATTATTTTCAAAAAAAGAAGCAGGAAAGACTATATAGCCTTTGGGCCTTTTATAGCTTTAAGTACATTATTTACAGCACTTTATGGAAGAAATATTTTAAATTATTATGTTAATTTAATCAGATAAAAGATGTTAAATTTAATAGTAAATATAGGGGGATGGTTTATTGTGTATTGCCCAAAATGCGACAAAAAGATTACAAAAAAACTGACCTCTTGTCCTGATTGTGCAAGTGATTTAAATCAAGCAAATGAGCGTTCAGGAAGTTTAAGACATATCCAGGTAATGCCTACATTTAGTGAGAACTTAAGTCCATTTGACCCTGGCAGACACTTAAATGAACATGGCACAACTAAGGTTGATGGTGATTCGAATATTATAATAAAGCTAGCCAGCTTTTGGTTCCCCATAATGGGACTTATATTATATCTTTTATGGAAGGATACAAAACCTAAAAGTGCAAAGTTAGCTTATAACTCTGCATTATCAGGAATGGTGCTAATAATAATTGTTATCTATATATTCTTTTATATATCAAAAAGGTCCATTTCACAGAGTTCTATAGGAGCATTAGGTGGGGCGATTATGAGATAAATTTAGGACCATATTCATTATTTATATAGAGTCTTGAATCTATTGATAATGAATATGGTTATTTTTTTTAAGCTATTTTAAGTTAATAAGATATACTTAGTACAAAGTAATATACAAATTTTAGATAATGATAGTATAATATAGTTAAATATAAGTTAAAGGAGTGAAGCTTATGAATGCTTATTATGATGAATTTCTGCATATGCTTGATGAGGAAGACAAAGAAGGTTGTGTAAAGTTTGTATTATCAAAGTTAGAAAGTGGAAAAATTGATGTGATTAACCTATATACAAAGATTCTTGAGCCATCACTAAATAATATGACTTGTAAGTTAAATGAAAAAACCATATGTGTATGGAAGGAGCATGTTAGAACTTCAATAGTTAGAACTATATTAGAATGTTCCTATCCTTATATATTAAAGGAAATTAATAAAAATGGTATTAAACCAGATAAAGGCAGGTTAGTTGTGGTATGTCCTCCAGAGGAACACCATGAGATAGGAGCTTTAATGGCTGCAGATTTTTTCCTTATGAATGGATTTGATACAATATATGTAGGAAGCAATACACCAAAAGAAGACTTTATAGAAGCAATAGATTATATAAAGCCAAAGTATGTAGATATAAGTATTACAAATTATTACAATCTGATTGCAGCAAAAAATATAATACAAGAAATAAAGAATACTAATAAATACCAAGGTGAAATTTTAGTAGGGGGTTATGCTTTTAATTCTAATCTAGATGTATATAAACAGATAGGGGCAGATAGGCTACTACAAACTTACCAAGACATTAAAAGCTTTGGAGAGGAGAAACATTATGAAGCTAGCTTATAGATAACTGGGAAGAAAAAGTAGATAAGATTAAAGAGGTATCAGGGGTTGAAAATGTATCTGTATCCGCTGATTTTAATGCTTTTCTTAATGATGGAAGTGATGATTATGCTTTGTTAATTAGAGGATTTAACATAGAGGATTCGGATAACATATACAACATAAAAGATAGGATTTACGAAGGAACATATCCTAAAGGAGAAAATGAAATAATACTTGGAAAAGAGTTTCAAAAGGAATCAGAAGTTAAGCTGGGCGAAAATGTTTACATAGTTACAGCAAAGGGAAATAAGAGAGAAGTTAAAATAGTAGGGTTTTATGACTTTAAGGTAGCTAGTATAAATAAGAACTGGGTTATCACTACACTAAAAACATCTCAAGATTTATTTTCTTTTGGCAACAAGACTTCATTTATAGAGATGCAAGTGAAGGACCCTTTTATAGCTGATGAATTATCTGATACTATAAAATCAAGTTTAAATAGTGAAGATGTTAAAGTAGAAAACTGGAAAGAACAAAATGAGCAACTTTTAAGTGGACTTAAGGGTCAGAATATATCTAGTATAATGATTCAAGTATTTGTACTTATATCAGTATTATTAGGCATAGCTAGTATTTTAGCTATAACAGTAGTTCAAAAATCAAAGCAGATAGGTATATTAAAAGCCATGGGAATACAAGATAAAACAGCAAGTCAAATCTTTTTATTTGAAGGAATTATCCTTGGTATTTTTGGAGCTTTACTCGGTATAGCTCTAGGATTAGGTCTTTTATTTATGTTTACAAAATTTGCGGTAAATTCAGCTGGGACACCAGTAGTAGATATATATATAAACTATAAATTTATCGGATTTTCTGGAATTATAGCCATATTATCTGCCACCATAGCATCAGCCATACCTGCTATAAACTCATCTAAATTAAGTCCGATAGAGGTGATAAAAAATGCCTAAAGTTATAGAAATGAAAAACATAGATAAAACATATGGCAGTATAGTAAAAACTCAAGTGTTATTTGATTTAAGTCTTGATTTTGAGGAAGGTTCATTTAATTCTATAATAGGGCAATCCGGTAGTGGTAAAAGCACATTACTTAATATTATGGGTACTTTAGACACTCCAACTAGAGGAGAAGTTATAATAGATGGTACTAATACAAAAGGTATGAGCAAGAATCAATTATCAAAGTTAAGAAATGAGACTATAGGATTTATATTTCAATTTCATTACTTATTACCTGAATTTACAGCGCTAGAAAACGTACTTATGCCTTATAGAATAAAAAAGGTAAATCCACCTAAAGAGGTTTATGAAAGGGCTAACAAACTTTTAGACTTACTAGGACTTAATAATGTGAAAAATAATCTATCTACTATGATGTCAGGAGGACAACAACAAAGAACAGCTATAGCCAGGGCTCTAATTAACAATCCTAAAATAATATTGGCAGATGAACCTACAGGAAATTTAGATTCAGAGTCCACAGAAAATATTTATAACATTTTAAGGGAGATAAATGAAAGGTATAAAACTACTTTTATTATAATAACTCACGATAAAAAAATAGCGGAAAAGGCTGATAGAATAGTAGAAATAAAGGATGGAATAATAAATATGGATATTCGCAAATAATTATAAAAAGTTCGATTATTTGTAATGGTATAAATAGGAGGAATATACATGGATGAAATTAACAAGCCAAAGGTAGTAGTAAGTAGATGCTTAGGTTTTAGTGCTTGTAGATATAATGGTGACACTGTATCAAATAAATTTGTAAGTAATTTAAAAGATTATGTGGAATATAATACTGTTTGTCCGGAAGTTGGAATTGGTCTTGGAGTACCAAGGGATTCTGTTAGGTTAGTTTCTAAAGAGTATAAAATAACTTTATACCAACCTAAGACAGGTAACACCTACACAAAGGAGATGGAAGATTACTCATTAGAATTTTTAGATTCTCTTAAAGATGTTGATGGATTTATTCTTAAAGGTAGATCCCCAACCTGTGGCATTAAAGATGTAAAGATATATTTAGGAAAGGAAAAGTCTTCAGGTTCTACTAAAGGTGCTGGAATTTTTGCAAGAGAGGTTATAAAAAGATATCCTTACCTAGCTATTGAAGAAGAGGGCAGGCTCACTAATTTTAGGATAAGAGAACACTTTCTTACAAAGCTATATATAATGTTTAAATTTCGTCAGGTTAAAGAAATAAAGTCTATGGCAAACCTAGTTAAATTTCAATCGGATAATAAATACCTTCTTATGGCTTACAATCAAAAAGAGCAAAAGGTGCTAGGGAGAATAGTTGCAAATCATGATAAAAAGTCTTTTGATGAAATAATAGAGGAATATAGGGAGCATCTAGGATATTCATTTAGAACACTTCCTAGATACACTAATTATATAAATACTCTAATGCATATATTTGGTTACTTTTCAGATAATCTTTCATCAAATGAAAAGGTATTTATACTAGGTACCTTTGATAAATACAAGGATTCAAAGGTGCCTTTAAGTGTACCTATGAACCTTTTAAGATCATATGTAATTAAGTATGAGCAATCCTACTTACTAGATCAAACCATCTGGCAACCTTATCCTGAGGAATTAGTTGATATAAGTGATACAGGGAAGATAGATAATTTATAGAGATGGGGATGTAGACAGTGATTTTAGATGAAAGAATTAAAAGGCTAAACAATAAAGTTATAACTGATAACCCATACGTTGTTTATTGGATGCAAAGTTCACAAAGAACTGAATATAACCATGCACTAGAGTATTCCATAATTCAGGCTAATAGTTTAAAAAAGCCCTTAATCGTATATTTTGGATTAACGGATGGATTTCCAGAGGATAATGAAAGACATTATTATTTTATGCTAGAAGGATTAAAGGAAGTAAAAGAAAAACTAGCAAAAAGAAATATTAAAATGATCATTAGAAGGTTATCTCCTGAAATTGGAGCTTTAGAAATTTCATCTTTGGCTGCTTTAATGGTGGTGGATAGAGGTTATTTAAGAGTTGAGAGGTCATGGCGGAATTTTTTAGCTGAAAATGCTAAATGCACCTTAATTGAGGTAGAGACAAATGTCATAGTGCCTATAGAAGAAGTTTCTCCAAAGGAAGAGTATTCAGTGGCTACCCTTAGAAGTAAGATAAGCAAAAAGTTAGAAACCTATATATTGCCACTTAGTGAAAGAAAATGTGATGTTATGTCTATTAATATGGACCTTCCCTTTGAAAATTATGATATAGAAGATATTGATAAGGTTATTTCTAGTTTAGATATTGATAAAAATGTGAAGAGGGTATCTTATTATAAAGGTGGTACTAAGAATGCTAGATTGTTATTAGAAGATTTTATTTCAAATAAGTTACCTAATTATACGCAACTTAAAAATCATCCAGGGGAAGAGTATACCTCTGATTTAAGTCCATACCTTCACTTTGGGCAAATTTCACCACTATATATATATAATAAGTTAATATATGTAAATATAGAAGGAAAAAAGGACTTCTTAGAAGAATTAATAGTTAGAAGAGAGCTTAGTATGAACTTTGTTTTTTATAATAATAAATATGATTCTTATGACTGTCTTCCGAATTGGTCAAAGGCTACCCTTGAAAAGCATTTATTAGATCAAAGAGAGTTTATTTATTCTATAGAGGAATTAGAGAGTGCTAAAACTCATGATGAATATTGGAATACTGCACAAAAGGAAATGGTTGTTACAGGAAAGATGCATGGCTATATGAGGATGTATTGGGGTAAGAAGATACTAGAGTGGGGTAAGACACCAAAGGAAGCCTTTGATTCGGCTATATATTTAAATAATAAATATCTTTTAGATGGAAGGGATCCAAATTCATTTACTGGTGTTGCTTGGTGCTTTGGAAAGCATGATAGGCCTTGGCGTGAAAGAGATGTATTTGGTACAGTTAGATATATGAATGATAAAGGATTAAAAAGAAAGTTTAACATGGAAAAGTATACTGAAAAAACTTATTAATATTGTCATAAGAATAAAGAATAATATTGTAAGGGGGTTAAGTGTATGGAGTATAAAGTAAAAGAGTTAGGGGATATAGCAGGCGTAACAGCTAAAACTATAAGGTATTATGATAAAATAGGGATTCTTAAACCTTCAAAAACTAATTCTTTAGGCCATCGTATCTACTGTGAAGAGGAAGTCGATAGGTTGCAACAAATATTATTATATAGAGAATTAGATGTATGTATAGATGTTATAAAGGAAATTATAACATCGTCTACATTTGATAGTATGACTGCACTTAAAGAACATAAGGAAAACTTGATTGAAAAAAAAGAACAATTAGACTTACTAATATCTAATGTAGAGAATACTATTGCTTTAAAAGAGGGCGCAATAATTGTAAGTGATGAAGAAAGATTTAAAGGATTTAAGAAAAACATGATTGAAGATGAAAAGAATATGTACGGGGAAGAAGCCAGAGAAAGATATGGTAAAAGATCAGTTAGCAAAGCGAAGGAAAAGGTAATTAGTATAACAGCTGCTAAATATGATAAACCCATAAGGCTTGAGACGGAAATAAAAACAACCTTAGCTGAAGCTTTTAAAAGTGCTGACCCATCCTCAGAATTAGCTCAAAAAGCAGCAGACTTGCATAGACAGTGGATAGCAAATTATTGGGGGAGATACACTAAAAAGGCACATGCAGATCTTGCTAGAATGTATCCAAAGGATGAAAGATTTAAAGCTTATTACGATAATAAGCAAGTTGGCACAGCTGCTTTTTTAAGAGATGCAATTTTAATTTATACAGGATTTGATGAATAAAACATTAGAAGTTAATTAATCTAGCATAAAGTACCAGGGTATAGTAAATACTAAATTCAGAAGAATCCATCACCTCATAAGGTTAATGTTAATATTAAAAAAGGCCCATTTATAGTTGTATCAGGTCATGATCTAAGAGATTTAGAGATGTTACTTCAGCAAACAGAGGGCAAGGGTATTAATATTTACACTCATGGAGAAATGTTACCAGCACATGGATATCCAGAACTTAAAAAATATAAACATTTAGTAGGTAATTATGGATCAGCTTGGCAAAATCAGCAGAAAGAATTTGATGGAATACCAGGATGCATTTTAATGACGACTAATTGTTTAATGAGACCAAGAGAAACATATAAAGATAGAATATTTACTACTAGTGTTGTGGGATGGGATGGTTTAAAGTCTATTGAAGTTTCTGAAGATGGAACAAAGGACTTTAGTGAAATAATAAATAAAGCATTAGAACTTGGTGGATTTAAAGAAGATGAGGAAACAAAAGAGATTTTAGTAGGGTTTGGACATAATGCAACATTATCAAATGCTGAGACTATAGTTAATGCAGTTAAAGAAGGAAAGTTAAGACATTTCTTTTTAATAGGTGGTTGTGATGGGGCAAGACCTGGAAGAAACTATTATACGGATTTTGCTAAAATGGTTCCAGAGGATTGTATAATTCTTACTTTAGCTTGTGGAAAGTACAGGTTCAATAAATTAGATTTTGGAACAGTGGCAGGACTTCCAAGACTATTAGATGTAGGGCAATGTAACGATGCTTATTCAGCAGTTAGAATAGCTACAGCGCTAGCAGATGCATTTGATACGGATGTGAATTCTTTACCTCTTACCATTGTACTTTCTTGGTATGAACAAAAGGCGGTGCCTGATCTATTAGCACTATTATCACTTGGAATAAAAGGAATATATTTAGGATCAAGTTTACCAGCATTTATATCACCAAAGATATTACAATACTTAGTTGATACCTTTGACATTAAGCCAATAAGTACTCCAGAGGATGATTTAAAAAATTCACTTAAGCAAGCCAACTAAAAGTATAATAAATACAAGAATACTCAATATAATGAACATTAAAATAATATAAATAGAGTTCTTTGATTTAGAGCGGGTAGTCATCGGATAAATTTAAATAAGTTCACTCTCCGAAGTTTTAAGGAGAGTGATTTTTTTATATGAAATTATAGTTTTGAATACTATTACCATGTAATGGATAAGCGTTATTGGACAAGAATTAGTATGATGTATATAATAATATAGTTATAGATTCTTTTGTATGAAAAAAGATTTTTATCAAGTGATTCTTAGAAGAACTTATCCAGGGGCGTAGCAGCCGTCATCCCTAACCTTGAAGAGGAGAGGGTGTTACGGATGGTAGCCATCGGATAAAAGAAGTTAAAAATGTTTGGATAAATATAAAATAAAATTATTAGATATAAAATAATGTGATTTAATAAAAGCACATTATTTTATTTTTTTTATTATCAAGATATATAGATTCATTTTAGATATTTACCTAAATAGGGTTGAATATAAGTAATTATATGAATACAATAGTAATTAGATGAATATCTAAATGGGCATTTGACTACGTATATATATAAATTTATATTAGGTTAGATATATGCATGATATTGCACTAAATTAGATGTATATAAAATAAAGGAGGAACTATGTTAATATGAAAATAGTATTTAATGCATTACCAGGAGAGTTAAGAGATTATTTTTTAATATTAGATATGATAGCAAATTTAGAAAAGTATATTGAAAAAATAGAAAAAGATGAAAGCGGGGAAAGGATAGACTCACAGATAAAGGACTTTGTAGTTCACGTTAGAAAGGAATCTTTAGTAGATAAAAAGAATTTGGAAAAATATTTTAAGCATCATACAGAAGAAAATTATTCTTTGGCTGATTTTTTATATAACAATGAAGACTTTTGGAAGTGTAAAGATATAGAAGAATATATTAGTATGTTAGAAAACAAAAGTAATGTGGACAAAAAACTCTATATTTTAGCGGTGGTACATAATTCTAAAGGGGAAGAGTGTGAAGATAAACTAAAGGAAATATGTAAAAGCGATGAGGAAATATTGAAAGCTATAAAGAACTCCGAATTTACATCATCACTAAAATGGGATTTGTCTTGTTTTATTAATGATACAGAAATTGAATTTAAAGAATTTATTGAATTTATCAGATCCTCCACTTATATATATGAGCAATTTAAAGGTACAAGAAATAAGTTAATGGAAAAGTTAAATGAAAGGTTAGAGAAAAATATTAATAACAATAAAAAGTCTTTAGATTTTTTAAATAAGACTACTAGAAAGATTGTAAATTATGATTCCTTTAATGATATATATGTTACAACTAATTATGGTCAAGGGTATGGTATAAACTTTGTAATGAATGATGATACTATGTATATTTTTCTTGGAGCTTATTATGAAAATCATCTTAAGATGATAGGTGGAGAGGAGGAGAATAGACTTCAAACTAACCTTATGGTATATAAAAATCTTTGTGATAAAAATAGGTTTGAAATCCTAAAGTTGCTGACAAAAAAGGAGGATTACTCTCAAGGAGAAATAGCAGAAATCCTTGGGATTACCAATGCGACAGTGTCCTATCACATGAGTTTTTTAGTTGGAGCAAATTTAGTTAATATTGATAAAAGAAATAAAAAAGCTTTTTATTTATTGAACAAAAATACTTTAGAAAAAAGTATAGATTTTATAAGGGAACAATTAGAATTAAAATAAATAATTAGGGGGCATGGGTATTATGAGAGTTAGTTTATTAAAAGAAAAGAATTTTGGACTTCTTATGTGGGGGAAGCTTGTATCATTAGTAGGCACACAGATGCAAAATTTTGCATTATCTCTTTATGTATTTAAAATAACAGGTTCCGCATCAAAATTTGCTACAGTTCTTATGGTTACAATTATTCCCCAACTTATACTAGGACCTATGGCAGGGGTTTTTGTAGATTGGTTAGATAGAAAGAAGATAATAGTTTATTTAGATATGGTAAACGGAATTTTAATAGGAATATATGCAATTTTATTTTATATAAATGGAGAGCTTTCTTTAGGTAGTATATATATATTTGCTATACTGCTATCATTAATTTCTGTATTGTTTCAGCCTGCAATATCTACAGTGATTCCAAGTATTGTGAAGAAGGAGGAATTGGTGGAGGCCAATAGTATTAATTCGCTTATAATGAATATAGGAAATTTAATCTCTCCTATGATTGCTGGTGCCTTATTCGGAGTTTATGGGTTATTTACAATATTAGTAATAAACTCTATAAGCTTTATATTGTCAAGTATAAGTGAAATGTTTATAGATATACCTAAAGTTAATAAAAAGCCTGAGGTTATAAACATTACGAGTTTTAACAAAGATTTTAAAGAGGGCATTATGTTTATAAAAAATAGTAAAATATTATTTAGTGTAATATGCATAGCTGTTTTAGTAAATTTTGGAGGAGCACCTCTTTCTATAGGGTTAATATATATATCAAAAAGTGTATTGAAGATAAGCGATATGCAATATGGAATGCTTGAAACCTTTGCAACATCCGCCATGATAATTTCGCCTTTTCTATGTAGTTTTATAGGTAAAAAGTTTGAATTTAATAAGGTGTTATTTGGAGGGTTACTTAGTATTGGATTTTTTATAGCCTTAATGTCAATAATACCCTATGAACCGTATTTAAATCTTTTTGATAGTAGCTTAGTACCATATATAAGCCTTATCATTGCAGAATTTGTTTTAGTAATGGCAATGGGAGTGGTTAATATATCCATAAGTATAATGTTTCAACAAATAGTCCCTTTAGATATGATGGGTAGAGTCGGTACTGTTATGAATACAGGATGCATGGCATCAATGCCATTAGCACAGCTAATCTTTGGGTTACTTTATGATAATATATCTACTACTATTTGTGTGTTAATATCAGCTATTATAATTATAATAACTATGATGGTTTTTAAAAAGTCCCTATTAGCTACTTCTTTAAAAGAAAAAGAAACCATATCCTTGGCATAATAAAACACCCAGTAGATGATTTAGAACATATCTACTGGGTATTTTATTTTGCATACTTTACTTTTTGAAAGTATATATTTTTGTAAAAATTAATATTTAGTATGATAAGCAAAGTAATTAGATGTATTTTACTATAGGAAATATATCCACCAAGGTATATCCATGTGATTATGATAATAAGGATGATAGTAATTATTATAGTAAGGATGATGATAGTAATTATTGTGATTAGGATTATATTGATTATGCATATTCATATTATGGTAAGGAGCTCTATATAGATTATCCTCCTCTATATTATCTTCTGAGCGACATTTATCGCAAGGATTTTTAGTAATTGGCATCATATTTTCATTGCACATTGGAGTAGAAGGCTTTATCATAGGAGTAATCATCATGTCGGGCTTCATCATATTAGGATTCATCATAGGAATTTGATTATCCATCATCATTGGACATAAGGGCATTATTGGATGACAACAATAGCAAGGCATCATTTGACATGGTTGATTATAGGGCATCATCTCACATTGCTCATTATAAGGCATCATTTTAAAGTCATCATCACAACTTTTTTTAGAGTCTTCTTTAGATTTTTCTTTATAATTTTCGTTACAACATTTCTCGTTTTTTTTGCGACGATCTTGGTTTAAAGTACTTTCTATGTTGTTATTACCGTTTCTATAATACATTTAATACCTCCAAGAGATTTAACTACAATAATAAGGTATGTATTTACATTTAAAAGGTGACAGAAGAATTTAATTATTTAGGGATTATCAAGTGATTCTTAGACTCAGGTGGAGTTTGCTTATAAGGAATACATCTCTCCATCTGAGTCTTAGAAGAACTTATCCAGGGGCGTAGCATCCGTCATCCCCCACCTTGAAGAGGATAGGGGTGTTACGGATGGTAGCCATCGGATAAAGTGTTTTCTCTAGAGGTATCTAGTGTATATTTAGGTTAAACTAGGAGTATATTATAATATATTACTAATCATGAGGGGAAGCTATGGATTTAGTATCAAAAAAATTATTAAGATATGGATTGTTAATACAATTATATTATGACTTTTTTACTTATGGATACGAATCTTGCGTTGATATAAACTATAGGGTACCGAAGGATTGTAGAATAGATGTAATTGCTGCACTTTACTATATAAACTTTAGAAGGTGGATTTTCTTTAATATAGAAAAAGATAAAACTGTGTCAGCTTATATTTTAGGTAATGGCATAGATGAAATAGAGAGGGCTATTCAAGAAAGTGGAGAGCTACTATTATCCAATATTTATAAAGATGTATTGATACCTGTAGAGGAAGATATAAGAGGGAGTGATGGTGATGGAAACATTTCTAGAGGCTCTGTTTGATAAAAGGGCAAATTTTGTAGGGTGGCTCTATAATAGAGAGCATATATTTGATACTGAGCTTAATTGGGTAGCATATATAAATAACGGATATGTTTGGTCTGTAAAGAAACTTAATTGGATTGGCAAACTTAAGAATACAAATTGTTTAGATAGGGATGGAAAAGTAGTTGCTTGGAATCCAGATTCACCAGTGATAGGTGGACTTTCTGAGGTAGAAGAGCCATTAAAGGCATATAAACCACTTCCACCTCCAAAACCTCTAATTAGTGAAAAACCATTAAACCCACCAAAGGCACCTAAAGCAATAGGCGGATGGTCACCTTTAACTTTTAGCCAATGGTTAGACCAATAGTATTATGGGTGTTAGTTTATTACCACTAGAAAATGATTTATTAAGGCTTAAGATACTATGGGAACTTTACCAAAGTCTATTTAATGTTTGTTACTATGGAGAAATTCAAACTCAAAGGTATAAAATAGAATCAGAAAATATATCAAATGTTTTAGCAGCTCTTTATTATTTAGATAATAAAGGATATATAAATGTTAGAAATACTAAAGAAAAAGATGTGCTTATAATATATATTAGATCAAGAGGTATAGATGAAATAGAGGATAGATGGAAGAGAGGCAATATGTTACTATTTGGTAGTGCTTATAATAATATATTAGTAAGAGAAGTAAATAATGAGAATTCAAAGGATTAACACTAACATTATCTAAAATAGATGATAACATGACAAAGGGTTGCGGGGTTGTATATAGGTGATTTATAATTGTATTATATATATTATAGTGTAACAAAGGAGGATTTTATGAGTAAGGTTAAAATAAAAGATATTAAAACTCTAGCAGATACAAAGTATTTAAAGTTATATAATGCGGAATATGTAAACAAAAACGGTGATACTAGAAATTGGTCTATTGCATCTAGAAAAGATTTAAGTACATTAAGGGATAAGTTCTTTAATGAAGAAGAGGATACCGTTGATGCTGTTATAATAATAGCAACACATGTAGAAGAGAAAAAACTTGTGGTTATAAAACAATTTAGGGTACCTATCAATGATTATGTTTACGAATTGCCGGCAGGGCTTATAGACAAGGATGAAGATTTTAAAGACACAGCAAAACGTGAACTAAAAGAGGAAACTGGACTAGACCTACTTGAAATTGATTATGAGAAGACAAAGTCTAAGGTATATATTTCAACTGGAATGACGGATGAATCTGTGTCTTTAGTATATTGTACGTGCACTGGAAGTATATCAAAGAACTACCTAGAAGCTGATGAAGATATTGATATTATGCTACTTTCTAAAGATGAAGCTAAAGAAGTGCTTAAATCTAATAAAAAGATTGATATTAAGGCCTTGCTTATGATACAAAATTTTATTGATTTATAATCTCATACATTTTTCAAATTACAACCTGTTCATAATCAAAAGGAGAGATACTATTGAAACTTAATAATTATAAGGGTACTAATGAAAAAAAAGATGATACTCAAAATAAAACAATTGAAAATAAGAGTAATGATAAAGAAGAGATAATATTTAATAAATCATATATGATTATGATTTTAGCATTAATAAGCTGCTTTTTATGGGGGAGTGCTTTTTCTTCAGTAAAGGTAGGTTATGAAATGTTTTCAATAGGCGGAGATGATACATATCAGAAGATAATTTTTGCGGGGTTTAGATTTTTAATATCATCTATTATGATATTTATATTTTGCATCGCAACAGGTAGAACTTTAAAGGTAAAGAAAGAAGATCTATCAAAGGTTGCTTTTTTAGGAGTTGTACAAACATCAATACAATATGTATTTTTTTATATAGGGCTTTCAAATACTACAGGTACTAAGGGCTCTATATTAGCGGCTACAAATACATTTTTTAGTGTCATTATTGCTCATTTTTTTTATAAAGAAGATAAGCTTAGTTTTAGAAGAATAGTAGGTGTAGTTCTTGGTTTTATGGGTGTAGCTATTGTAAATATGAATGGTGGTAAGATTCAAGGCAGATTTACATTTACAGGAGAAGGATTTGTTGTAATATCTAGTTTAGTAGGTGCTTTAGCGGGTATATATACTAAAAAGATAGCAAAAGACATATCGCCCTTTGCTATTTCAGCATACCAATTATTTATTGGATCTATATTTTTAATATTATCAGGATTTATGGGGGGAGCTAGAGGACTTAACTTTACACCTAAAGGTTCAGTACTTCTTTTATATCTAGGATTTATATCTGCTGCAGCTTTTTCTATATGGACAGTTTTACTTAAGTATAATGGTGTTGGTAAGGTTACTATATATAAGTTTTCTATACCTTTATTTGGCGTGCTTTTATCCTACGTCTTTCTTGGTGAAAGATCACTTGGAACTAATGTTGTAATTGCTGTTATATTGGTCATACTAGGTATAATAGTAATTAACACAGAGCCAAAGGCTAAATCGCAGATGAAGTTATAGATCATAAATAGATAAGTATTTGTATTTGAACATAAAACTTTAAATAAAAGCCCTTTGTTAAAATTTTTAACAAAGGGCTTTTATTTAAAAATCTAAAGAACTAAAAATCTATTGCATCTGCGTGGTAAGAGCTTCTAACTAAAGGCGCAGAGGAAACTCTCTTAAAACCTAAAGAAAGAGCAACATCTTTATAGTAATCAAATTTTTCTGGGGTTATATATTCTACAACATCAAGATGTTTTAAGGTAGGTTGTAGATATTGTCCTAGAGTTAACATGTCGCAATGTACGTCTACAAGTCTTTTCATTGCTCTAATTATTTGATCTTCCGTTTCTCCAAGTCCTAGCATAATTCCAGATTTAGTTTTCATATTTGGTTTTTGAATTTTTACATATTCAAGAAGACCTAGGGATCTTTCAAACACTGCCATAGGTCTTACTTTAGAATAAAGTTCAGGAACTGTTTCTACATTATGATTTAAAACATCAGGTTCAGAATTTATAATAAGGGCTATAAGATCTTTATTTCCCCTCATATCAGGTATTAAAAGTTCAATTGATACATGAGGTGTAAGTTTTCTTATTTCCTCTGTAACTTTTACGAATTGCATAGCACCTTGATCCTTTAAATCATCCCTAGTAACGGAGGTTATAACAGCGTGTTTTAATCCAAGCCTCTTAATAGCCTTTGCTACATTTTCAGGTTCCATAGGATCTACGGGTTCTGGAGCTTCCCTAGTAACGTTGCAAAAGGTGCAGTTTCTAGTACAGTTTTTACCTAGCAACATAAAGGTTGCAGTGCCTCTTTCAAAACATTCCATTCTATTTGGACAGTTTGCTTCGGAACATACAGTATTAAGAGAAAGGTCTGATACTAAGGCATTAACCTCATTAGTCTTAATTCCTCCTTGCATTTTTACCCTTATCCATTCTGGCTTTCTTATCATATAAAATACCCCCTTATGTAATTAAGTTTATATATTCATTAACCCATTTAAGAATTCAAAAGTTGAAAGACCTTTCACATATTCATCCATTACCACGTCTTTTAAAGCTTCACTAAGATCAGTTAAATTATGATTTATACCTATAATTTTAGATTCTAATTCACTAATATCTTTTTCTCCAAAAAAGTCTCCGTATAATGAGATGTTAGTGATAATGCCATTATTAACATTAACGTGATACTCAATAGATCCACAGGGATATTTTGAAGAATGTTCATAGGAGTAGGTAGGGCTCTTTCCATAATTCCATTCCCAGGTTTCAAATCTTGATTTCATTATTTTTTCTATTTCAACTATATCTTGATCCGTAAGTTCATAAACGGTGGTTATATCATTGCACTTCATTACAAAGTTCATAAGATAGTCTTTAAATTCATATAAATTCATTGGACTATTCATGTGAGGTGATATATTTGTAACCCTTGAAGATATTGACTTAATACCCTTATCTTTAAATTTTAAAGGTTTACATTTAAGGGCGTTAGAGAGAGAGTCAAGATTGCAATTATACATCAAAGTGCCATGGTGAAGCAGCTTGTCCTTGCTGAAGTATTGTGCATTACCAGAAAACTTCTTACCATCTATAGTGATATCATTTCTGCCTGTAAATTCAGCCTTTACATTTAATGAATCTAAAGCCTTTATAACTGGAAGAGCAAATCTTTCAAATCCATCTTTAGTTGCAATGTTAGAATTAGATCTATTAGTTATGAATGTAAAGTTCATATTACCTAAGTCATTAAATACAGCGCCTCCTCCAGAAAGCCTTCTAACCACATCTATGTTGTTTGACTTTATGTAATCAGAGTCTATTTCTGATAAGGTATTTTGATTTCGACCTATTAATATTGAAGGTTTGTTTATCCAAAGCATAAAAATTTCATCTTGAAAATTCGTTAATAAATATTCCTCGGCAGCGTGATTAAAATAAGAGTTATTACTATTATTAACTACGTATATCATAACTTTTGACCTCCATTATTCGTTATAAGATTAACATTCAGGTTTAAAAGGTTATTATGAAAGAACGCGTTACTATGAAACACATCTCAATAGATATATTTCAATAATACAATTAAATTATAACTAAGATTTAGCAATTAATCAAATAAGATTCACAAAATGCAGTTTATTTGAAAATTCTGTTTATTTATTAACAAAGTAAGTGAGATTATGTATATAATATAATTATGAAATAAATTAAAACAATAATTATAATATTTGACAAATATGTGTTTAGTTTCATACGAAGGTTATAACTACATTATACAAGGGGGAATTAATGTGAAGATACTTCAAGGTAAATTGCTAGGAAGAGGAATAAAAATTGGCATTGTGGTAAGCGCATTAAATAAGGAGATAGCTTTAGAATTATTGAGTGGTACGTTAGAAGCATTAAAAAAACATGGAATAAAGGATGAATATATTGCAGTAGCCTGGGTGCCTAGTGATATTGAGATTCCGCTAGTGGCTAAAAAGATGGCAAATAATGAAATGTATGATGCGGTAATATGTTTAGGGGTTATTACTAAAGGATCTATTTCTTATTTTGATTATGTTTGTTTAGAGGTATGTAAAGCAATTTCAGTAGTTTCATTAAGCGCAGAAAAACCAGTTATAAACGGTATTTTAATTACAAATACAA
Source organism: Clostridium algidicarnis (assembly GCF_000703125.1). Taxonomy (NCBI): domain Bacteria; kingdom Bacillati; phylum Bacillota; class Clostridia; order Eubacteriales; family Clostridiaceae; genus Clostridium; species Clostridium algidicarnis. The sequence continues at coordinate 1,691,859 of NZ_JNLN01000001.1, forward strand.
TTGAAGAAGCTATTGAAAAGTCCAGAATAGAATCTGAAAACAATGGATATAATGCAGCTATTAAAGCTATGGAAATGGTTAATTTACTAGATATAATTTAGTAAAAGTTAAGTCTCATAAAAAGTTTATAAATATATTTTAAATTGATTTTGCATTATTGTGTTAGAGTTGTACTATATATGAGAAAAAATATTTATGGTATAATATTAAAATAGCAATTTGTGAAGATTATAGTTAATCAACACATCAAAATAGAAGAATGCAAAAGGGAGAAAAGTTTTGGATAAAGAATTAGAATCACAATCAGATAAGGATCTTATAGAAATAAAATATTTACAGGATAAACTGACTAAACTTAAAAAGATGGAAAATAAAAAGTGGCAGTCAACGGAGAAAGATGCAACGTTAGATTATAATTTAAGCAAAATAACGAAAGAAGAGCTTTTATATATAGCTAAAAATCTTTATATAAATAAAGTAAGTAAATTAAATAAAGAAGAATTGAAAAATAATATAATTGAGCTATATGAAGATAGAGTAATTATGCTCACTGAAAATATGGATAACCTTAGGTTTGAATATCTTTTAGACTTAGCAAAATCAGGTGGATACAAAGAATATGATAATATTATAGATGTAGACATAGATACTGCATACTATCTTTCTGATAGAGCATTTATATTTACAGGGATTATAAAAGATAAATATGTGGTTATAATGCCAAAAGAACTACAACCTATAATTTTAAGTTATGATAATAAAGAATTTAGAGCTGAGATGAAGAAGAATGAAGAGGTAATAAAACTTTTTTGGGGAATGTGCTATCATTATGGAGTTTTACTAATAGATGACTTTAAAGAACTTGTAAAAAGGTATATAGACTATGATATATCAGAGATGCCCCTTGAAATTATGTTAATTGATGCTGCTATTTATTATGGAGAATTTGATTGTAACGGATATATAGGTGCAGATATAACTGTACAGAATTCAAATTATATCCTAGAAAAACAAAGTTCTAGGGAAGATTTGAACTTTTACAATTTTACAAAAAAAGAAATATTAGATGTTGCAACCTTAGGTAATATACGTGAAACAAAGGCACAAAAAAATATCAAAAAGTTTTTAGTGGAAAATTTTGACATGGACAAAGAGGATGCAGAAGATTTAATATTTGATTTATTAGTGGATATACAAAATGGTGAATTGCCTTCAAAGTATATGTTAGAATTCTTAAAAAGCTTTGATAAAGAAGATGTTGAACTTATTAATATCGTTACGAGCGAGGTAACTAAATTTGCAAATAGTACAAAGCAATGGCTAATTAAAGGATATAGTCCAAATGAACTTAGAATGTCTATGGAAGATACTCAAAAGGTAGAAAAGATAGGAAGAAATGATCCTTGTCCTTGCGGCAGTGGAAAAAAATATAAGAAGTGTTGTGCTTCAAACATAATAGAAATTGGAGATAGATAGTCTCTAAAATATAGTTGTAAGGACGTGGATTTATGAATGATAAGATAAAGGAAACAGAAGATAATATATTGAGATACCTTTATGAAAACAAGTTGAAATCACCACAAAGTTTAGCTAAGATAAGATATGCAGCTAATCTAGAAGAGGACAGAGTTGATAAAAAAATACTAAAGGCTTCTCTTGAATCCTTAATATCAAAGAACTTTATAAAAAAGCAAGAAAATAGAGGTAATTATAAAATCGAGGATGAAGCTGTAGAATATGTAGAAAAGATATTATAGAGAACATTATGTAGGTAAAAGTTTAACTAGATTATAGTAGATAAATTTAAATATGGTTTAAAATAGAGGGGTAATCAAAATAATGATAAATTTTAACAGTTTAGGTATTAGTGAGAGTATTATAAAGAATTTAAAGCTTCAAGGAATAACAGAGCCCACACCAATTCAAGAAGGTAGTATAAAAATTATAAAAGATGGTAAGGATGTTATAGCGGAGGCGCAAACAGGAACAGGAAAAACATTAGCGTTTTTATTACCCATGTTTGAAAATATGTCTTCTGACATAAATAGCATTCAGGGATTAATAGTTACGCCAACAAGAGAGCTAGCTATTCAAATAACAGAGGAAGCGATGAAACTTAAAGAAGCAAAAGATTTAAACATATTGGCTATTTATGGCGGTAAAGATACAGGTTCCCAATTGAAAAAACTACAAGGCAATGTTCACCTTATAATTGCAACTCCAGGAAGGCTTATAGATCATCTTTCAAGGGGAACTGTAAAGCTTGATAAGTTAAAAACATTAGTATTAGATGAGGCAGATCAAATGCTTCTTATGGGATTTAAAGGTGATGTAGAAGCTATAATAAAGGAAACACCCAAAAACAGGCAGACTCTTTGCTTTTCAGCAACTATGAATTCCGATGTTAAAAAGCTAGCTTATAGATATATGATTGATCCTAAGGTAGTGGTAATTGAGAAAGAAGAAGTAACCCTTAAAAATATAAAGCAATTTTTGGTGGAAACTACAGATAGAAAGAAGCAAGATGCTTTATGTAAAGTCTTAGATGAAAATAATCCATTTATGGCCATTATTTTTTGTAGGACTAAAAGAAGAGTTGATGACCTTGAAATGGCGCTTTTTAAACGAGGATACAATTGTAAAAAGCTACATTCTGATATAACTCAATCAAAAAGAGAAAAGATAATGAAGTCTTTTAAAAATTGTGAGATTCAATATTTAATAGCTACAGATGTAGCATCAAGGGGCTTAGATATAACTGGCGTTACTCATATATATAATTATGATATACCAGAAACTGCTGAAGGATATATACATCGTATAGGAAGAACAGGAAGAGCTGGTGAGCTTGGATGTTCATATTTATTTGTAGATCCAAAAGATAAAAACCTTCTAAATATGATAGAAAGGCAAATACAGCTAAAGATTCCTGTTATGAATGGCTTATAGGAATACTAAGCTCATAATTAAAACAAGGTTCACTAGAATGTAGAACCTTGTTTTAATTTTTTTATTTTATCTTTGCTCCAGGATAAAAATTAGGATCATTAAAAAATTCATCTTTTAGTTCTTTTACTTCATGTCTCATTAATACAATTCCTATCATATTAGGTATAACAACAAGAGCTAATAACAAATCTAATATAGAAAATAAAGATTCAAGAGAACCAACTGCTCCCCATATTATGGATATAATACAAAGTAGCCTAATAAACTTTGAAAATTTTAATCCAAAAAGTGATTCAGCCATCTTTTCACAATAAAATGTTATTACAATGATTGTGGATAATACAAAAAGTAGTAAGCTTATTGATATAATTATCCCACCTAAGTTATGACCAAATGCATTTTGAAAGACTAGTGCTGGCATTGAAGCTGCCTTATCTGCAGGTAATTGTTCCCAGACACCAGTAGTTAAAATTGCTAAGGCTGTCATAGTACATATTACAAGTGTATCTACTATCACTTCAAATACACCCCATAAGGCTTGACGAACTGGATGATCTGTAATAGCTGCTGAATGCGCTATTGGAGCACTTCCCATACCAGCCTCATTTGAATAAAGACCTCTTGCCATACCCCACCTTATTGTTGAGGCTATAGCAGAACCACCAAAGCCACCTATAGCAGCCATAGGAGAAAATGCACCTTTAAAGATCAAAGAAAATACATGAGGAAGATTTGAAATGTTCATTATGATAATAATCATAGTTGAAATTATAAATATTAATGCCATAAAAGGAACCAATCTTTCTGTTACTTGGCCAATTCTTTTAATGCCACCATATACTACTAGGGCAACTAATGATGCCATTACAATGGCTGTTATAATCTTTGGTATTCCTATAGTTTCTACAGTTTGACATACTGAAAGGGATTGTGCTGAAATAGATGGAATTATTTCAAGCATAAAAAAGAAGGAACACATCACACCTAATATTGGAGACTTTAATCCCTTTTTCAAATAATATATAGGACCTCCAACATATTCTCCTAGATTATTTTTTTCTCTATACTTTATGCCAAGTATAATCTCAGAGAATTTAGTAGCTTGTCCCAAAAGAGCAACTACCCACATCCAAAATATTGCTCCAGGACCACCTAAAGCTATTGCAACAGGAACACCTACGATGTTTGCAGCACCTACAGTAGATGCTAATGCTGAACACGCTGCTTGAAAGGGGGTTATAGTACCTTCACCAGTAGGCTTTTTAAACATTTTTCCAAAGGTTTCCTTTAATATGAAAGGTAGATATCTAAATTGAAAAAAGCCTAGTGTAACAGTAAGAATAATACCACCACCTACAAGTAAAATTAGTAAGGGCGGACCCCAAATAAAATCTGAAATTTTACCTATGACTTCTAGTAAGTTCATGTATAACATCTCCCTTTTATTTTATTACTGATTAAGTGCGATGGACTTATTTGTGTATACTATATATTATAGTAATTATATAAGTATACACCATAGTAGTAATGAAATATTGTCAATTAAACCTTGTTTATAAAATAATATTATTGAGGTAGAAGTAAATTCATTTTGATTAAAGGATTATTTTTATAGTATATTATAGAAAAGTTAAAATAAGAATAATAGGTCAAAATAAAAATATGGCAACTACTTAAGGTGACTTTTTTAAGTAGTTGCCATATTTGGAGTATATAAATGTTAAAATTAAAGTAAAAACCTAAGCTGTGAAGCTGTCGTAATAGCAACGACAATCGTTAGAGTCGTTCACATCATAAAATTTAGCGAGGCAATGTACAAAATCTTCTTTTGACATGCCAGATTCTTCTGCTAAATGCTTAACCTGATTTAATATTTCTTCGGAAATCTTAAAAGTACCGTTACTCATAAAAACATACCTCCAAAAATTATTAATAATATACAAATATCTAATGCAAATATACTATTTAGCCATAAAAAAAGATATTGTATATCACATTTAAACGTTATCATATATATAGTATACTATATTAAATATAAAAATGCCACAAGTTTTAAAAAAATATGATCATGAAAGTAAAAAATATTATATAGAAACTTCATTAACAAAAAATAAGCGATATTAAAATTAAAATATGATTTAGCTAAAATTACCAGGAATATTAATTTGTATTATGCACACAATATTATTATAGAGAGGTGATTCCGATGGAAAAAGATTTTAAGTATGATTATTTAGGCTTATACCGAAAATGATTTTAAAGTCTCCATATATTCACTAATCTTGTGGCCAGGGAGTAGAAATATTCCCTGGTCTTATTTAATTAAATGTTTATAAAATATATATTTAATTATGATACTTATTGTAGTAAGATTATGATATACAACAATAGAAAATTAAGTTTTAAAGGTAGTTATATATTATAAAAAAATTCAAACTTAATAATATATAATAAAAAGGAGAGTTCAATATGATAAATTTTAATTATTCAATTCCAACAAAAATATTTTTTGGAACAGATCAGATAAATGTTTTGGGAAAGCAAATAAAAAATTATGGTTCTAAGGTTCTACTTGTTTATGGCGGTGGAAGCATAAAGAAAAGCGGACTATATGGTAAGGTTGTGGATATTTTCAATAAAAATGACATTAGTTTTTGGGAACTTCCTGGTGTAGAGCCAAATCCAAGAATAACAAGTGTAAGAAAAGGTGCAGAAATTTGCAAAGAAAATAATATAGATATTATACTTGCTGTAGGTGGAGGAAGTTCAATTGATTGTTCAAAAGTTATAGGAGCAGCTGCATGCTATGATGGAGAACCATGGGACTTAGTTATAGACCCAAGAAAAATAAAAAAGGTTCTTCCAATTGCAAGCATACTTACATTATCTGCTACAGGATCTGAAATGGATGCAGGTGCAGTAATTACAAATTTAGAAACTAATCAAAAACTTGGAACAGGTCATAAAGATATGGCTCCTAAGTTTTCGATTTTAGATCCAACAAATACATTTACTGTTCCAAAGAGTCAAACAGCAGCAGGTACAGCAGATATAATGAGCCATATTTTTGAAGTGTATTTCAATAATACAAAGGGAGTTTATCTTCAAGACAGAATGGCAGAAGCATTACTTAAAACTTGCATAAATTATGGACCAAAGGCCATGGAAAATCCTGAAGATTATGAAGCTAGATCTAACCTTATGTGGGCTTCAAGTCTTGCAATAAACGGTCTTTTAACTTATGGAAAAGAAACAAACTGGAGTGTTCACCCAATGGAACATGAGTTAAGTGCATTTTATGATATTACTCACGGTGTAGGGCTTGCAATATTAACACCACATTGGATGGAATATGTTTTAAATGATGATACATTAAATAAATTTGTGGAGTATGGAGTTAATGTTTGGAATATTGATGAGAATTTAGACAAATATGAAATAGCACATAAGTCAATAGAAGAAACAAAGAAGTTCTTTATATCTTTAGGTATACCTTCCATATTAAGAGAAGTTGGTATAGAAGAAGAAAAGTTAGAAGAGATGGCAAAGCAAGCAACTGTAAGAGGCAGTCTTGGTAATTTCCTACCTTTAGATTCAAAAGATGTATTAAGTATATATAAAGCAGCTTTTTAATAAAAGATTATAGAGTAAGACTTATAAATATATAATAAATATAAAAACACCTAGGATTAATATTATCCTAGGTGTTTTTAATGTGCATATTAATGGAATAATTTCAATATATTTAAGAGTGCCATATTATAGCCTATATTTAATAATGAATAAGCTTATAAAATGGGCAATGTGTAAATAGAAGGAGGTGAAAATTATGACAAGGCTACAAGTAGTAAAAGCTATATCAGTGTTTTTAATAATGACGTTGGTGATAATGGGCACAAATACTTCTATACACACCAAAGCTTTAGAAAATAACGAATCCATAGAAGTTGATAAAAAGTCCAAACTTTTATCTCCTTGTAATAGGGAATATGAAGTTGAACTAAATGTAAAAGGGAAACTTCAAAATATTAAACCTGTAGATACCGTTCTTGTAATAGATAGGTCAGGAAGTATGGATGGGAATAGATTTGAAAATGGAAAAAACGCAGCTAAGGAATTTTCAACAAAGATTATTTCAGATAACCCTAATAATAGAGTGTCTATAGTAAGCTTTGGTGATTTGGGAAGAGTGAATTTAGGACTTACAAATGACTTAAAGACTATTAATAAAACTATAGATAATTTAAGAGCCAGTGGTAACACAAATATTTATGATGGACTAGTAAAAGCTAATTCAGTATTATCTAAAGAAAATAGGGATTCAGTGAAATCTATAGTGCTATTATCTGATGGAATAGCAAATGAACCTTGGTATAATAGACCAATTCAAAATGCTATAGATGAAGCTGGTAAATCTAAAAAAAATAACTATCTTTTATTTACTGTAGGGCTTTTTAATAAAATGGGAGATACAGAAAAAATCACTGCTGTTAATACTTTAACTTCTATAGCTAATAAAGGTAATTATTATGACTCATATTCAGAAAATATGCTTACTGAAATCTATTTGAAGATAGCAAGTTTAATTAACTTTGCAGCTAAAGAAGTTGTAGTTACTGATGTTTTATCTAAGACGGTTAGAGAAAATTTTGATTTAAACCTAGGTAGCTTCAAACTTGATGGTGTAAGTATTCAGCTAGATGGAGCAGAAAACCGAATTTTATTTGATGCTAAGACAGGAACCATAAGTTGGAACTTAGGTACAATAGGTGAGGAGAGTAAAACCCTTACTTATGTTATTAAGGCTAAGGCTTCTTATGAAGGAAGTAAGGGTGAGTTTATTGATACAAATGAAAATGCCAAAGTTAAATATCAGGATACTTTGGGTAATAATAAAGAAAAACTATTTCCAGTGCCTTATATAAAGGTTCCAGGTACTTTAACAGCTATTGCAGGAGATGACATGACTATATATGAAGGTGATAGTATAGTTCTAGGTGGAAACCCTGCAGCTACAGGTGGATTTGATAGTGAGATTAATTGGACTACCCTTGAAAATAAAACTGTAACCTGGGACAAAGATAATTTAAATACTACAGGGGAATATAGCTATAAATGGTCAAGTAGAAATCCAGGTGAATCTACGTGGATAGAATTTTCATCTCTTGAAAATCCAAAAGTTAACCCTTCAAATAGTACTGAATATAAGTTAGAAGTAAAAGACACCTTTGGAAAATGTATTGCTACTGATGAAGTTAATATAACCGTTAAAAGAGTTGGGGAGGTTAAAGTTAAGGTTGTGGTTTTAGATGAAGATAATAAAGATATATCTGATAGTATAATAGATGAATTTTATCTAAAAGCTGAGGGAATAAACAATCAAAAGTGGAATATTATAATGGAACCAAAGGAAGAAAAGATATACAAGGGCCTTGAACTAGGTGATTATAGCATATTACCTGATTATATATCAAAGTATTATAATCTTATAAGTATAAAAGATATTTCAGGTAATGACATAACCTCAAAAGGAAAGATAACACTGTCAAATAATAATAGAAAAGAAGAAGTAATAGTAACTCTTAAGATTAATAAGACAGGTGGATTTACAGATAAGGATATTATAGATAATGAATTTCCAGTGATTAAATAATAGGAGAGATATATATGGAAATAGATAAGAAAACACCGACAATAAAAACAATTTTAAATATAGTGGAAAATATAATAATTGTATTTTTATTATTAATTACAGTAATTCTTTCTTACTTGGCAATATGTAACATTGGCAAAGATAAGCCACCAAGTGTTATGGGATATAGCATTTATATAGTTTTAAGTGGAAGTATGAATCCTAGCTTTGACACAGGTAGTTTAATTGTATCTAAAAGTACTCCTGTAGAAGATATCAAGGTTAAGGATGTTATAACCTTCAAAGATTCTAAAAGTGAAGATGCTACAACTCATAGAATTGTGGAAATTAAAGAAGATGACAATGGTGTTTCTTATATAACAAAGGGTGATGCAAATGAGGTAAATGATCCTAAATATGTACCTTACGAAGATGTTCTAGGAGTTGTAAAGATGTCCATCCCCAAAGTTGGTGGGGGTATGAAATTTTTAAATGAAAAGATTGGAGTTTATATATTAGCACCACTTATAGGTGGGATACTGATAATACATGAATCCATAAAAATAATAAAAGTTATTAAAAAAGATAAGAGCTTTAAAGAGTAAATATTAAAAATAAAAATTAGGGGGTATTCATTATGAAAAAGAAATTAATAGCTAGCCTATCAGTGGTTACAATATCAGTTGCGCTAATAGCAGGGGGAACATTAGCATGGTTTACAGGAAATGCTAAAACTGATGGTAAGTTTAAGGCAGGTACAGTTGCAGTTGGAATAAAACAAGGTGAAAAAGATGTAAATGGTGAAAAATTAGAACTAATCAAAAATTGGAATCCTGGAGATTCTAACGTGTTTAATTTTGATGTTCCAAATCTTGGGACTAAAAGAGCGTATGTAAGAGTAAAGGTTACTAAAATGAACTGGGATAAGATGGGTGAAATGATTGGGAATGTAAAGTTAAGTCCAGACTCTAACTGGGTAATGGGAGAAACCAAAACAAATGAAGGTCAAGAACATACTTATTATTATTACAAAGAGATATTAGATGGAAGTAAAGATAAAGATGGTAATGATATGACAGCAGAGAAGGCACTTATGAAGTTAAAGGTTGAATTAGATGGAGAAGGAACTGGAAATGACTATCAAGGAGATACCTTTAATATGAAGTTAGATGTAGAAGCTATACAAGCTTCTAATGATGCAATATTATCTGCATGGAATATTTCTGATGCAGTAAAAAGTGAACTAGAAGGATATAAAGCAAAGTAATATTTAGATAATAGTATATGACCATTATCGTACTAATAATATAATGTTGTAATTAGATTTATATTAGAGGAGGTAATGGTCAAATTTAGAATATAACTTAAGTATAGTTTTAAAATAAATCTAAAAAGGAGGGAGCTATGAAGAAGAAAGGTGTAATTTTAACATTTACACTAGTTATAGTAACTCTTTTAATCATCGGTGCTAAGTTTAATACTGTGGCATATTTTACAGATGCTAAAGAAACTGAAAGTAGTCTTAAAGCGGGAACCGTAGATATAAAGATTATAGAAGAATTTAATCCTCCGGTAAAGGATATTCAGATAAAGAATATGGGTACAAAAAAGTCATATGTAAGAGTTAAATTAATACCGGTTTGGCAAGAAGAAATAAATGGTCAGTGGATAGATACCTCTTTAAGTTTAGAAAATGTAATTATTAATATGGGTGAAATTTCAAAGGAGAAGTGGATTTTTTCTGAAGACTTTTATTATTATAAAGGTATTTTAGAATCAGGGGAAATTACAACTCCAAAACTTAATATTAATGTAGACTATAAAGAAGATAATATTTCAGATTATAAAGGAAAGAGATTAAAATTAAGGGTTTATGCAGAAGGGGTGCAGTCATCTAATGAAATGTATAAAAGTATATGGAATTTAAATTCCCTTCCATGGAATTAGAGGAGGAGGATTATGAAGAAAAATTATAAAATTGTTATAAAATTATTTATTTTAATATCTTTTTTTATGATTGCACTTGTAAAGACCCAGGTATATGCACAGGTTATTGAATTAAATAGTGATTCAAATGGATTTAATATAAGCTCTGAAGACTTATTTGATATTAAAGATATTGACCCAGGAGATATTGAAACCTCTAAAATAACTATAAAAAACTCACAGGATAATAATATTAAGTTGTATTTAACCCATAAAAAAGACAGTGAAATAGATATAGAAGGAGACTTATTTAAACAGCTTCAAATGACTGTGGATTATGATAATGAAGAATTATATAGTGGAAGTTTAGGCGACTTCTCAAAGGAAAACTTGTATTTAGGGGATTTTCAAAAAGGGGAGAGTAAGGATATAGATATTAAGGTGTATCTTCAAGGACAAGAAACGGATAATAAGTATCAAAATAAATATATTAAGTCACAGTGGATATTTACAGCAAATGTAGATGAAAATCAAAAGGTTGAGCAGCCTAAGGAAAATAACATTTGGGGACTTCCTAAAACAGGCGGCATAAGTTTAATTACATTTTGCATAGCTGGTATAGCTTTAATACTAGTTGGAGTGGAAAAAATATTAACAAATAAAGAAAGAACAGATGAAACTAACTTCTAAAGATTAATAAAAACATAAGATTTAGAAGTTGATTAAGAATGAAAGTTAAAAGGGACCTAGACGCTTATTCTAGTCCCTTTTTAATTGTAGGTATATATTTATTAGTAAAGATATAATTTTATATGCTATAATATATTAAATATTATAGAGCAAAAAGACAATATTTAATATATTATAAATTAAAAAAATAGGAGTATATAAAGAAATGAAAGAACTTAATATTGATTTAGATTTACTTTTAGAATCATTTTCAATTAATGAAGATGAGCTAGGGAAAGAATATTTAGATACTAATACAGGTGAGGTTATCAACATTCCTTCTGAATTAGAGGGTATAGCTAAAGGAAGCTTTGAAGAATCAAAATTAGAAGATTGGCAAAAAGAATTGGTAGAAGAGGCATTTAAAATTAAAAAAGACAACAATGGTAGATACATAATTATACCTACTATTCCAGAAGACTATATAAACAATGCTATGATAAGTTTTGTAAATGAAAATATAGTTTCTAAGGAGATTGAAGATAAACTTAAAGAGGCTTTAAGTGGTGATTCAGCCTTTAGAAGTTTTAAAAGTGTATTATTTGAGAATCACCATGAACTGGATAAGTGGCATGAATATGAAGAGCATAAATTAAAAGACTATGTCATAAGTTGGCTCTTTAATAATAATATTCTAATAAGATAAAGGGATCTTGAAAATATTCAAGGTCCCTTTTTTTTTATGGAGAAAGATTAGTTTTCAAATATATGAAAAGATGTAGACAAAGCAAATTTAATATATTATGATATAATTAATTAACAGATAAAACCTTTAACACCACAACGTAGGCATAAGGTTGATATGAGCAAGGAATATAAATGTATGTATTTGTTTTAATGGAGTCATCATAATAAATAAATGACATATATATATTATATAGTGAAAAATGCTTCATGTATATGAAATATGGTAAGGCTCCACACTTATATTTTACCTCAAATTTAGAGTCGTGGTATAAGTAATACAAATAGAGAAATGAGGTAAAAGATTATGATGGATGATGTAGGTAAAAAGATAAAGGAATTAAGAACTAAAAATAATTTAACTCTTAAAGATTTAAGTGTTAAATCTGGAATGTCTATTGGGTTTTTGTCCCAATTAGAAAGAGGATTAACAACTATAGCTATTGATACCTTAAGTAATTTAGGAGAAGTTTTAGGTGTAGATTTATCTTATTTTTTATCAAGTCCAAATCAAAGCAAAAAGCCAATAATTCGTAGTTATGAAAAAGAAGTATTCCAAATAAATAGCAACCAATTTATATATTATAATTTAACTAATGACATAGAAAATAAGGAGCTTTTGCCAAGATATATAGAAATACTTCCTACTAATAGTAAGGAAGATGTTGAAACTTATAATCACGAAGGTGAAGAGTTTATATATGTTATAGAAGGTATACTAACATTAGTTATTAACCATGAGCAGTTTGAATTATTTCCAGGAGATAGTGCTCACTACAGTTCTAAAACCTTTCACAACTGGTCTAACCATACTAGTAAAACCGTTAAGCTTATAGCTGTTCACACACCTAATATTCTCAAAAAGTAGAGAATGGTGCGACATTTAATTAAATAATTAGTGGGGTTATACTAGGACTTATTCAATAACACAGGGAGTTATTGTTACATATTTAACTTACGGGAGGTGATTTCATTGACTTTAGCAACTACAATAAATATCCAAAAGTTCTCCGTACACGATGGTCCGGGAATTCGTACCACAGTTTTCTTAAAAGGATGTCCTTTAAATTGTTGGTGGTGTCATAATCCAGAAAGTCAAAATATAAAACATGAAATCCTGTTTTTTAAGGAGCGGTGTACTGGGTGTGGTGTATGTATTAAAAGATGCCCTGAAAATGCTATTGAAATCAAAGGTGGGTATCCAGTAACAGATAAACACAAATGCATACTTTGCGGAAAATGCTCAGACTTTTGTCCTACAAGTGCTAAAGAATACGTAGGAAAAGATGTATCAGTTAAAGAGATTATGAAAGAAATTATAAAAGATCAAGTATTTTATGAAGAATCAGGAGGGGGAGTAACATTTTCAGGTGGAGAGCCCATGTTATATAAAGATTTTTTAAATGAAGTATTAAAAGCTTGTAAAACTCGAGGGATTCATACAGCCATAGATACAAGTGGTGAGGCATCCTTTGAAAGTTTTGATGAAATAAAAGATAATGTAGATTTATTTTTATATGATATTAAAATCATGGATACTAAAAGACATAAAAAATACACAGGGGTTGGCAATGAACTAATTCTTGAAAATTTGAAAAGGTTATCAAAGATTGAAGCTAATGTATTAGTTAGGATACCTATTATTGCAGGTATTAATGATGATGATTTAAATATAGATGAGAGTGTTACTTATTTATCAAAATTAAACATAATAGAGGTTAATTTATTACCATATCACAAAATGGGTATGGATAAATATAAAAGATTAGACATGAAGTATAAGCTATCTGGCATGGAAAAGCCATCTGATGCAAGGATGGAAGAAATAAAAAATAAATTTATCAAGGCAGGTATTAAAGTAAAAATAGGAGGATAATAATTATGATAACTGGCAGAGTAAAAAGATTAAGAAAAGAGAGTTTAAATGCAGTTCCTCGTATTTCTATGGAAAGAGCACAGGTAGTAGATAGAGTATATAAACTTTACGAAGGTAAGGTTCCTATACCAGTTCTTAGAGCTTTAGTGTTGAAAGAATTTATGTCTACAAAGAAACTTTGCATAAATGAGGGTGAATTAATAGTTGGAGAAAGAGGTGAAGAGCCAGCATGTACACCTACTTATCCGGAATTATGTTGTCACACTACTACGGATATGGAAATAATGAATAAGCGTGAAAATATATCCTTTAAGGTCAAAGATGAAGATGTAAAGATTCAAAAAGACGTTATAATTCCTTTTTGGGAAAAGAGATCAATAAGACATAAGATATTAGAAAATATGACAGAAGAATGGAAAGCTTGTTATAAGGCAGGTATATTTACAGAGTTTATGGAACAAAGAGGTCCTGGACATACGGTTTGTGATGATAAGATATATAAAAAAGGATTCTTAGATTTTAAAAAAGATATTGACGAGTCCATAAAAAGTCTTGATTTTAACGAGGATAATGAAGCTTTAGATAAAAAGAATCAGTTGGAAGCTATGAGTATAGCTTGCGATGCAATAATGATACTAGGTAAACGTTATTCTGAGTATGCAAAAGAACTTGCAGAAAAAGAAACTGATTTAGTAGCTAAGGAAGAGCTTCTTGAAATTTCTAAGGTGTGTAGTCATGTTCCAGCAAATGCTCCAAGAAACTTTAGAGAGGCGCTTCAAATGTATTGGTTCGTTCATCTTTGTGTTATTTCTGAATTAAATCCATGGGATGCTTATAATCCAGGAAGATTAGATCAACATTTAAATCCTTTTTATGAAAGAGAAATTGAAGAGGGTACATTAACTCATGATGAGGCAGAAGAACTATTACAATGCTTTTGGGTTAAATTTAATAATCAACCTGCACCACCAAAGGTTGGAATAACATTAAAGGAAAGTGCAACCTATACAGACTTTGCTAACATTAATGTAGGTGGAGTGAAGATTGATGGGTCAGATGGAATTAATGATGTAAGTTATATTCTATTAGATGTTATAGATGAAATGAAACTTTTACAACCAAGTTCAAATGTTCAAATAAGTAAGAAGAGTCCACAAAAGTTTGTTAAAAGAGCTTGTGAGATTTCAAGAAAAGGATGGGGTCAACCATCTATGTTTAATACTGATGCTGTAATTCAAGAACTTATTAATGCAGGCAAATCTTTAGAAGATGCTAGATGTGGTGGAAATAGTGGATGTGTTGAAACCGGTGCCTTTGGTAAGGAAGCATATATTCTTACAGGATACTTTAATTTACCAAAGATATTGGAAATAACTTTAAATAATGGTATTGATGTTATGACTGGTGAAAAGTTAGGAATTGAAACAGGAAATGTTAATGAACTTAAAACTTATGATGAACTATTTGAAGCATACAAAAAACAACTTAAGCATTTTATTGATATTAAAGTAAGAGGTAATAGGGTTATTGAAAGAATATATGCAACTATGATGCCAGTACCATTTCTTTCAATTGTAACGTCTGATTGCATTTCCAATGGAAAAGACTATAATGCAGGTGGTGCTAGATACAATGTTAGTTATATACAAGGTGTCGGCATAGGTACAATCACAGATGCTCTAACAGCTATAAAGTATCAAGTATTTGATAAAAAGAATATAACTATGGATGAATTGGCTGAAACATTAAAGGATAATTTTGAGGGCCATGAAGATGTGTTAAAACTTTTAAAAGACAGAACTCCTAAGTACGGAAATGATGATGACTATGCAGATGACGTAATGAAGGAGATATTTGAAGCATTCTTTAAAGAAGTAGATGGTAGGAAAAATGGTAAGGGTGGAGTGTTTAAAATAAATATGCTCCCAACTACATGCCATGTTTATTTTGGATCGGTTATAGGAGCAACTTCAAATGGAAGAAAGGCTTATGTTCCACTTTCAGAAGGGATTTCACCAGAAAAAGGGGCAGACTTAAAAGGGCCTACAGCAGTTATTAAATCAGCAGCTAAGATGGATCATCTAAAAACAGGTGGAACTTTGTTAAATCAAAAGTTTACACCATCCGTTGTAGAGGGAGAAAAGGGTCTTAATAATATGGCAGATTTAGTAAGGTCATACTTTAAATTAGATGGACACCATATTCAATTTAATGTAGTGAACAAAGAAGTACTAATAGAGGCACAAAAAAGCCCTGATGAATACAAAAATCTTATAGTACGAGTTGCAGGATACAGTGACTATTTCAATAATCTTGATAAGGTATTACAAAATGAAATAATTGACAGAACTGAACAAACCTTTGCATAGTGTAGCTCTGTTAAAATATAAGGGGATGTAATTATGAAAAAGACAATAGGATTTATAGGATGTGGAAACATGGGACTTGCTATGGTGGGAGGAATTATTAAAAGTAATATAGTTTCTTCAGATAGCATAATAGTTGGAGATTTAAATGAGAAAAGTTTAAACGCAGCTAAAGAAAAGTATAATATTAATACAACTACTGATAATAATGAGGTTGCTAAAATTTCAGATATATTAATATTATCCGTAAAACCAAATTTATACAAGGTGATAATTAATCAAATAAAAGATGTAGTAAAAGAAGATGTAATAATTGTAACTATTGCAGCGGGAAAAGATATTAAGGGCACAGAAGAAACATTTGGGAGAAAGTTAAAGGTAATTAGAGTAATGCCTAATACTCCAGCACTTGTTGGAGAAGGTATGTCTGCAATATGTCCTAATGACATGGTAACTAAAGAAGAATTAGAGTATATGGTTACTATATTTGAAAGCTTTGGGAAAGCAGAAATAGTTGGTGAAAAATTAATGGATGTGGTAACCGCTGTAAGTGGATCAGCGCCAGCTTATGTGTATATGTTTATAGAGGCTATGGCGGATGCTGCAGTATTAGATGGCATGCCAAGGAACCAAGCTTATAAGTTCGCAGCTCAAGCAGTATACGGGTCTGCAAAAATGGTATTAGAAACAGGGATGCATCCAGGAGCTTTAAAAGATATGGTTTGTTCTCCAGGTGGCACAACCATAGAGGCTGTAGCAACTCTTGAAGAAAAGGGACTAAGAACAGCAGTTATTTCAGCTATGAGAAACTGTACTAAAAAGTCTATTGAGATGTCTAATTTAAAATAAGGTATGCATTTATGGAAATAATTAAGATGCTGTTAGAAGTTTAGAATCTTGTTTATATAACTTAAAAAAAACTCCTTTGGGAGTTTTTTTAAAGTCGTTAATATATTGTTAATATATAAAGAGTAAATAGAAGTTAGACCTTATAGCAAGGAGCTAGATTGCTTATATAAAAGTTAACAAGTTTTGAATAAACTATTAAATATATTAAAATAGATATAGAAAATTAAATAAGACTAAATCAACTACGAATTTATAAGATTATATAAGTTAAAAGGGAACCAGGTTAAAATCCTGGACGGTACGGCCACTGTATTTGGGGAGCTACTTCAATGTTATTATAAAGTCACTGGAATTTATTTTTCTGGGAAGGCGGAAGGATGCTATGAACCATAAGTCAGGACATCTAACTAGTTGAAAGTGTAGTAGGGGCCTTCCGATTAAAGGTTTAACACAAGATATTAAGATTTCTATATAAGTTTACTATTATACTATAAGTATATTTATATAGGGTTTGTATATATTAGTTAAACCTTAGCCTTTAAAGCTAAGGTTTTTTATTATTATAGAATAATTTTAATGCACCTATTCACAGTGAAAAGCTAAGTGATAGGTGCATTTTGCTTTTAACTAGGACCTTTTATATAAATAACATAAATTTAGGTAAATGAGTTTATCTAATAAGGAGGTATTAAAAACTGAAATTAAAAAATCGTTTTAATCTTAAACAAAGAAAGGGTGTTAGTATGAAAAGAAATAAATTCCAATCTTTAAGTATCGTTTTAATTTTTTCTATACTTTTAAATATCATATCATATGTTCCGGTTAAAGCTTTGGCAGAAGACAAGGAAGATTTAATAGAAGAAGCTATAGAAACAACAAAAGGTAATATAAAGTCACTTTCAAAGTATGAAGATAATGATACATTAGCCTTAAATTTATTAGGGGAAAATATAGATTCAAATAAAATAAATATTTATGAATATAAGAGTCTTAAAACTTATCCAAAGAATATTATAAATTTAGTTGCAGCAGGTAAGAATCCTGAAGATTATGAAGGCAAAAATTATGTAAAAGAAGTCTTAGATGGACAAACAGAAAGTGGACTTTTTGTAGTAAATAATGAGCAGGAAGATTCATATCCTGAAAATATGGCAAATGCCATTATTGCAATGGACATGACTAAGGCTGAATATAATAAAGTATCAGCAGTTAAGTTATTAATGAGCTTTGCAAAAGAATCTGAAGAAGGTAAGAGTTTTGATGACAATGTTGTAAAAACATCTCTTGCAATAATTGCTTTATCTTCACATAAAGATGTAGAAGGTGTTAATGCGTTAATTGAAGAGTTAAAGGAATATTTAAAAAGTGAACAGCTTTATGATGGTAGTTTTTCAATTAATTCTTTAGCAGATGATGATTCAGATTCAGAAGGAAATGCAGTAGCTACAGCTATGGTAATACATGCCCTTGTAGCACTTGGGGAAAATCCACTAGAGGATGAATGGGTTAAAGATGGTACAAATCTTTTAACAGCTCTATTATCTTTTAAAGAAGAAGACAAGTTTATATTCAATAGTACTTATAGAAAAGTTTCAGAAAATGAAGCCACATCTCTTTCAATACTAGCTTTAAAGAGTATGGAAACGGGCAAGTCAGCATATAAGACAGTAAAGCAAGAACAAAAAGAAGCGAATTCTATAGAGATAGTAGCAGCTAATACTTCTATTAAAGAAGGTAAAACTCTATCTTTAGAAACAAAGATTTTAGATAAAGATAAAGATATAGTACAAGGTAATGAAATTATATGGACTATAGATGATGAAAATATTGCATCCATAGACGAAAAAGGTATATTAAAAGCTAAAATTCACGGAACAACTAATGTTCATGCTTTGATAAAAGGGAATGAAGATATAAGTAGTGATATAAGTATAAGTGTGTATTCTCCTGTAGCAAAATCTATAGAAATATTAAATACTGAAGAATCTATAGAAATTGGAGATAGCATACCTTTAAAATCTATGGTAAAAGACCAGGATGGCGAAGATATTAAAAATGCAAATTTGATTTGGAGTGTGGATAATAAAAAGCTAGCTTCAATTGATAACGATGGATTTTTAAAAGCACGCAAAGAAGGTATTATAACAGTATTTGCACAACTAGATAATGATCAGAATATAAAGATAGCAAAAAGCTTTAATATTAAAAAGCCTAGTTCATTAGAAGACATAAGTGTGGAAGATAAGGCAAAAATAAAAAATGAAATCGAAAATTTAAAGAAGTTTTATGAAATGGAAACTGTAGAATCTATGGTTCCAATTGCCTTAAGTAAGGTTAATGTAGATCAAAAGATATTAGACAAGGTTTATATAAAAATAGGAGAATCTTCGTTGATATATGCTCAAAATATATTGGCATTGGTTGGTTCAGGGAAAGATCCTAAAGCTTATAAAGGGAAAGATTATATAAAATCGCTAGTTAAATCCCAAAGAAAAGAAGTTGGAAAGTTTCAAGGCCAATTCATAATGAATGAAGAATTAGATATTGATGCGCCTGCTATACTAGCATATTCTATAATAGCTTTAGAAACTGCAAAAGCTGATTATGATAAAGAACTTGCTATTAATGCATTAATAGATTTAATACTTAATAATAAAAATACAAGTAATACCTATAGCAATATAGAGTCTAATGGTATGGCCCTTATAGCATTAGCTTCTCACCCTGAAATTAAAGGGGTTGATAATGCTATAAGTACAATTATTACTACAATGAAAGCTTCGCAAAAACCTGACGGAACCTTTGAATCAGGTAATAAATCAAGGGCTTTAGCTATAGTAATTCAGGGCTTAGTTGCGAATAATATAAATCCTCTTTCTAAGGAATGGATTAAAGATAAAAGTATGCTAGATGCACTTTTGAAATTTAAGGCAGCACCAAGAGGTAATAATAAATATGGTGGCTTTGCAAAGTTTGAAGGTGGAGCATATGAAATGGTAGCTACGTCACATGTAATTGGGGCATTAGTTGACCTATATTATGGACAATCAATATTTGAAATAAAAAATGATTCTATGAGTGAAATAAAAGAACCAGCAGTTATATCAGTTGAAGGCGTAAAAGAAGGAAAGATATATACAGAAACTATAAATATAGATATATCAACAGATGAAGGAACCTGGAAGTCTACATTAAATGGAAAAGATTTCTTAGGTGGCGATATAAGTAAGGCAGGGAAATATACGCTGAAAGTTGTAGCAGAACTAGAAGGTGTTAAATCAGAAAAAGAAGTTAGCTTTATAGTAGACATGCCTCCTTATGAAAAGATAAGGGTAAGAGTTGAAGGTAACAAAGAGACTTTATTTAATAATATTGTAGAGTCAAGCATTTCCCAAAGTAATGTTCTTGAAGTCTTAATGAAGGCTGTAGGCAAAGAAAATGTTAATGGAACCGGAAATGGAGAAGGGTACATAGTAACTGGAATACTCGGAGAAAATCAAAGTGAGAATCTTGGGTGGAGTTATTATGTAAAAAGAGGCTTAGATATTAGACAACCTATGATAGGAGCAAGTGGTTTTACTAATATAAAAGATGCACAAGGAAAATTTAATTATGATGAGATAGTATTTTATATGACTCATTATGAATTTGACAAAGAGTTTAAACTATATACAGATATACCAGTAGTATCATTGAAGTCTTTAGATGAGAATCACGAGGTAACTGTGTTAAAGCAAAAAGATAAGACAGCTTTGAAAAACATTGATGTTAATATCGAAGGTATTGGAAACTTTAAAACTGATGATAATGGGAAGGTTAATTTTAAAGCACCAAATGCTATATATAATATAAGGATTGGTAAAAGAGATAAGCATATAGACGTTGTACCAAACACTTATGTAGTATCCCTTCCGGTAGAGGAACAAATTTTAGAGACAACCTATGATGAAAATAAAGTGGGTGAAGGTATTAAAGATCCAGTTGTAAAAGATATTACAATAGGTATGGATAAGGATGGAAACATTTCTTCGGATATATTTGAAAAGTCCCTAGGAAAGAGTAAAATTTTAAAATTCATAAATAAGGATATGACATGGGAATTTCAAACAAAAGACATAAAAAAGGAAAATATAAAGGCTATAAATATTGATTTAAATAAAGATAGCCAAAACAAAGAATCTATTTTAAAAGATTATAATGATGCTAAAATATTATCCTTTAAAGATAATGGAATATTACCAGCTAAAGCTAAGATAACAATGAAGTATGATAGTGTGAAGCCTGTTTATTTATATTATTATAATGACGATACTCATAATATAGAAAAGATTAGTGGACCACATACATCAAAGGATGGATATATAGTATTTGAAATAGAACATTGTAGTGATTATTTCTTATCTAGTATAGATTCAGATAAAAAGCTAGAAGTAAAACTGGAAGATATCCTAATGGAAATCACTAGATATTATGAAAAAAAAGACGTTTATAGTTTTAGAGAAGCATTAGGATTACGCAATATATCAAAGAATATAAATGTAAAAGATAAGATAGAAGTTTTTGAAGTGGACAATGTTAGTGATGCTATAAATAACATAATTTCTATTATTGCAGCAGGAGAAAATCCAAAAGATTACAAGGGTAAGAATTATGTTAAGATGCTTAAGGATTCACAAAATGAAAATGGCGCATTTGTAATTTCAAATGGTGATGAAGATTGGCCAACTTTGCAAGCATTTGCAATGATTGCACTAGATATGTCAAAGGCTGATTATGATAAAGAAAAGGCTGTGAATTATATAATATCTATGGCAAAAGACGGTCATTATTCGGATGTAGATACTACAACTATGGTTATGACAGCATTGGCAAACCATAAAGATATAAAAGGGGTAGAAAAAATAATAAATTCTTCTATAGAATATATAAGTAGCATGCAATTAGAAAGTGGCGGATTTGAATCTTATGGAAATGAAAATCCATATACATTATCTGCAGTGATACAAGCTCTTATAGCAAATGAAGAGGATATCTTCTCTAACAAGTGGATTAAAAGTGGTAATACACTTTTAGATGCACTTTTGACATTTAAAACTGGTGATCACTTTGAATTTAAGAGTGAGTGGGGAACAGAAAGTAAAATGAGTACTGAACAAGCAATACTTGCTTTAGGAGATATATATAACAAAAAATCTGTTTATAAATCTATAACTCTTTTAGGAAATGAAGCAGAAGCAGAAGAAGTAAAAGATGTGAAAGATGATCAAAAAGATAATAATACAGAAGTAAACAATGAATTAAAAGACGAGAAAAAGGATAATGTTACTGAAGTAAAAGAAGAGCAAAAAGATAGTGTTACTGAAGGGAATAATGAAGTAAAAGAAGAACAAAAAGATAATAATACAGAAGTAAACAATGAATTAAAAGAAGAAACAGATAACACACACGTGGAAGATGTAAATGCTAATATTAAAAAGACAGACAATGTTAATATAAAAGAAAATGCAATAAAGATTCTTCAAGATGGAAAATCTGAATCTAAGATTGATACAAAAGAACTTGTTAAGACAGGTAACATCATAGGATTTGAATCTTTGATAGTAATATCAATGATTATGATTATAGCTGGAATAATAATCATAAAAAAACAAAAGAAACAATCTGTAATTTAATGTAAGCACCTCTGGGGTGCTGGAAATAAAATACATACTGATAAAGTAACTTTATCAGTATGTATTTTTTATTTAGGTAAATATTTCATTTAGACTTTAAATCGATCTGTTTCAATGTTTAATTTTTCTGAAACTATATTAAGGTCTGATGCAAATTTTGATACAGTTTCAGAACTTGCGAGTATTTCTTCGGAGGAAGCTGAAATTTCTTCCGAAGAGGCGGAAGTTTCTTCTGCTACAGCGGTAATGGTGTCTATCTTTTCTAATATTATATCTTTTGATTTTAATGTGGATTTTAAAGCGGTGTTGGTATTATCCACAAGTGGAGATATATTATGAATTGAAGATAGTATATCGTTAAAAGCACTTAAGGTATCATTCACTATTTGATTTTGATTTTCAACTGTAATGATAACCTCATCTGAAGTTGTAATTACGTCTGTAGTTTCATTGCTTATTGATTTAATTAATGTCTGTATCTTTTCTGTGGAATCTTTCGATTGTTCGGCTAAATTCCTTACTTCTTCGGCAACTACTGAGAATCCTTTTCCAGCTTCACCAGCACGAGCGGCTTCTATAGCAGCATTAAGTGCTAAAAGGTTGGTTTGATCGGAAATACCATTTATAACATCTGTTATATTCCCTATTTGTGAAACACTTATATTTAAACTGTTAATTTTGTTAACCATAGTTTTAAAAGAAGTATTTACATTGTTTATAGATTCTAAAAGTAAGTTTATTTGATCTTTACTAACTACAGCTTTTTCTTCTGTAAGAATAGAACTATCTTTAACTTCAGTAACCTTTTTTTCAATAACTTCTAATTCTTCAGCTAGGCTGTACATACTAGTAGAAATATCTAGAAGATCATTAGTTTGCTGGCTTGTACCATTTGCAACCTCTTGAACTGCCATGGTTACTTCTCCAGTGGCTAAAGAAGTCTGTTCTGAAATAGACTTTAAATTAGATGCCATATCATTAACGGTTGATGTATTTTCTTTTATAGATGTAATTGCAACTTTTAAGCTTTCACCCATATGATTAAAGCTATTGGCTAATATACCAATCTCATCATTACTATGTATATCTATTTTACTGTTTAGATTACCATTAGAGATATCTGTAGAAGCTAAAACTAAATTAGATAATGGTTTAATAATACTTCTAGATATTTGAAACATTATTATTATAGCTATTGCAAAAGATATTACGCTAATAATTAGTATAAATGAAATAGTATCATAGATAGTTTTGTTAAGATTATCCATGGAAAGGCCTATACTTACTGCACCTACATGGACCCCATTTTTATTTACGGGTACTATAACATTGTAAACATTTAAATCATCCTTGTAATTCTGTATAGATGAGTAAGTACTTCCATCAGTTATAGATGATTTGATTTTTTCATCGTCTAAAGTTGAGCCTACTTCATCTTTATCACTATGAGCTATTATTTTTAAATTATTATCCATAAATGCACCATAAACTATGGCATTATCCTCTACTGTAGTATCTAGTAATGTTTGGATTTCAAGATCGTCTGTTAACTTTTGGATGTTATTAGCAGCGATACCAAGCTGTATTATGCCACCATCGGCAGTTCTTACACAACCATATTTATAGTAATCTCCAGTTTCACGGCTCTTTCTTATATTTTCAATTAAAAAGTTTTGATCACCTTTAAGCACAGGATAGTATATATGATCTTTATCAAATGAAAGTCCTATATTTGCAGGTATGTTAGAATAAATTATTACACCAGAAGGGTCTGTTACAGAGATTTCATCTACTTTAAATTCTTTTCCTATAGAAAGTAAATAGTCGTTATTAACAGAGCCCATGTTAATAGAAATAAATGAACCTAAATTTTTAATTTTATCATCTATAGTTTCATTTAGAATATCTAGAGCAAGGCTATTATTTTCAACTTGCTTAGAAATTTGAGTACCTATGTTTGACCCATCCACTTCCATCTGGGATAATAGTTTGGATTTTGAAATTATCACAGAGCCAGAAGCTAGGCACGCAATTATTATAAAGATTATAATAATTGGAACTGTTAAAATTTTAAATCTTATAGACTTAACCTTTTTCTTAGTTTTGGTCATATAATTAACCCCCTTATTTAGTACATGTTTATATGAGAATTTTATCATATAATGTAAGGAAAGTCATTAATTAAGGACGATTTTCAAAAGATACAATAATTTTCATATTAATGAATATAGTAAGGAGATATTTACTACAAGTTTTAATAAGTTTAAAATTATTTTTAATATGTTTAAACTTATTTCTAATAAGATCTTAGACTTGATGAAGGTTTAGAAAAAGGATTAACAGTAATAAGCATTAAATTTATTCATTGTGCTATAGTTTATGGTATAATTTTATAGGGTAAATAATAGAAAATCTAAATATAAGTAAATATTTAGGGAAATATAAAAAGGCATACTGATATATATTTACTATTTTAAATATTAAGGGTATCCTTAAAGATGGATACTTTATGGAAGTTACCTAAGGAATTAATAGAGGTGCAACTTATGATTTTTAGTTTTGATGATAATGACATTAAAGATTTACTAGGAGATATAGTTTATAATACAGGTCTTGATATGTATTACAGAAATAAGGTAAGGAAAATTGATGTTTTAGAGGATTCACAAAATACGTTTTCTGTTATTTCTACAGTGGAGTCAGCTTATGATCTAAAAGATTATAAGGTAAATATTTTAACAAATAGGAGAAATGGGGCTATGTATTCTAGCTGCAACTGTTTGGATTTCACTGAATATGGAAAATGTAAGCATATTGCGGCTGTATTCATAAAGATTAATAGAGAAGGTACTACGCAAAAAAGTAGAATGAGAGAATTACTTAAAGATGATGGCTCAGAGCTACTAAATTATTATAGGCAAGAATCAAAGGATAACTATAAAGCAAATGAACTTATTAATATGGAAGCATTAATAGAAATTAACGATGATTTCTATAAACCATATGCATTAGAACTTAAGGTAGGCCTTGAGAGACTTTATGTGGTTAAAAATTTAAAGGAATTTATAGAAAGTGTGTTTTTAAATGAACAGTCAATTTATTTTGGAAAAGGATTTGAATTTTATCCTAAAACTCAATATTTTTCAAAAGAAGATTATGATGTTCTTTTACTGATTAAAGAAATATATGATAATAATAATCACGTAAATACCAATATGTATGTGAATAAATCAATATTTTTTAGTGGTAAGAGAGCCTATTTAACAGAGTCACAGTTAATTAGATTTTTAAGGTTAAAAAGTGGATTGAAAATAAATGCTATTCTTAAAGGAAAAGATTACAAAAGTATAAATGTATTCACTAAGGATATACCACTTAATTTTAATATTTCTATGACTGATGATGTATTAAGCTTAAAGTTAAATGAGGGTATTCCAGAATCCGTAGATAGAAAAAACAAGATATATATGTATAAGGGGGATTTATACCTACCTTCTAAAGAGCAGATAAAATCACTTATGCCTATATACAAAACTATGAAAAAACAGGGTAGTAACAATATAAACTTTAAAAAGAGCGAAATTAGTGAGGTAGCAACTTATATTATACCGAAACTTAGATTTATAAGTGAAAGCATAATAGCAGATGAAAGCTTAGAAAGTATTATAAAAGAAGAGGCTTTAGAAATTAGTTTTTATTTAGATAAAGACAAAGACTATGTAAGCTGTGATATAGTTTTTAAATATGGAGATACCTCATTTAATTTAAAAGATAAGGATCAAGATAACAAGGCTATTGTGGTTATAAGAAAACTTAATGAAGAAAATATTGCGCTTAGAACATTAGAGGATATGGGGTTTGAAAAGGAAAATAATAAATATTACTTAAAAGACGAAGATATGATAATAGATTTTGTAGCCCAAGGAATAGAAAATATAAATTCACTTGGTGAAGTTTATTACTCAGATAGCTTTAAAAATATTCAGGTAATGTCATCTAAGAGTTTCAAGTCTTCTATATCACTAAATAATGCAAATTTATTAGAGTTTGACTTTGAAGTAGAAGGCATGGATAAATCAGAACTTAAAAGCTTATTTAATTCATTAAAACAAAGAAAGAAATATTATAAGCTTAAAAGTGGTGATATTCTTCCATTAAATTCAGGAGAAATTCACGATTTTAATTTATTAATGCAAACCTTAGATATTGATGCAGATAAATTATCTAAAGGTAAGGTTATATTACCTAAATATGCGTCCCTTTATATAGATGAAAATATAAAGGTTAATAATCTTAATTTTATTTCGAAAAATAAAACCTTTGAAGATTTAGTAAATGCTATGAAAGATATAAAAAATTCGAATTATGAATTACCAAAAGGAATAACAGGTAACCTAAGAGATTATCAAAAAATAGGATTTAAGTGGTTTAAGACTCTTTCATACTGTGATTTTGGTGGTATTTTAGGAGATGAAATGGGGCTTGGGAAAACCTTTCAAGCTATAAGCTATATTGCATCAGAAAAGGAAGAGGGGGCACTTAATACTCCAGCTTTAATAGTATGTCCTACATCTTTAGTATATAATTGGCTTAGTGAATTTGAAAAGTTTGCACCAAATCTTCAAATACTTGTAGTTTCCGGTAGCAAAAACGAAAGGCTAATTCAAAGAGAAGGATTATTAGAATATGATGTAATTATAACTTCATATCCACTTATAAGAAGAGATATAGAGGAATACAACGACATAATATTTAGTATATGTATTTTAGATGAAGCACAGCAAATCAAAAACCCATCATCTTTAAATGCACAGTCCGTTAAGGAATTAAAGGCACAAAAAAGGTTTGCATTAACAGGAACACCAATTGAAAATTCACTAACAGAACTTTGGTCAATTTTTGACTTTATTATGCCAGGATATTTAAAGACTCAAGGAAGATTTTCAAAGAAATTTGAAATACCTATAGTAAAAGATAAAGATGAGATAGTATTAAACGAACTATTAAAGCTTATAAGACCTTTTATATTAAGAAGGTTTAAAAGAGATGTGGCTTTAGAACTTCCAGAAAAGATAGAGCATAAAGTAATAGTAGATATGACAGAAGAGCAAAAGAAGCTTTATGTTTCTTATGTGACCTCCTTTAAGGAAGAAATAAAAGAAGAAATAAAAGAAAAAGGCTTTAATAGAAGTAAGATTAAGATACTTTCTTTGCTTACAAGGCTAAGACAGATTTGTTGTGACCCTTCAAGCTTTTTAGATAATTATACTGGAGATAGTGGGAAATATATTACCTTAGATGAAATATTAGAGGAAAGTCTTTCAAATGGTCATAGAGTTCTGCTATTTTCTCAGTTTACTACAATCTTAAAAAGTATAAAAGAAAGATTAGACAAAAGTAATATAAAATCTATGTATTTAGATGGATCTGTACCATCTAAAAAGAGAATGGGCATGGTTAATGAGTTTAATGAGGGAGATGCACAGGTATTTTTAATATCATTAAAAGCAGGGGGAACTGGGCTCAATCTTACAGGAGCGGATTTAGTAATACACTTTGATCCTTGGTGGAATCCAGCAGTAGAGGATCAAGCTGTAGATAGGGCCCATAGAATAGGCCAAACAAAAACTGTAGAAGTAATAAAACTAATAACAAAGGGAACCATAGAAGAAAAAATTTATGATCTTCAGGAAAAGAAAAAAGAAATAATAAAAAGTGTTCTTGATGGAGAAAACCATGATAAAGTACTCTTAAGTACTATGACAGAAGAAGATATGGAAAACTTGTTTAAAATCTAATTTTAATATGAGGAGGATAAAACATGAAAGAAATAGTCCTTTGTGGAGGATGTTTTTGGGGTATAGAAGCATACATGTTAAAAATAAAAGGTGTAATGGAAACAAAGGTTGGATATGCAAATGGGGATAGAGTAAATCCAACTTATGAAGAAGTTTGCACAAAAATCACAGGTCATGCAGAGGCTTGTCTAGTAAAGTACGATGAAAGTATTATAACATTAGAAGAGCTTTTAAATAGATTCTGGTCTATAATAGATCCAACTATAAGGGATAGACAAGGAAATGATAAAGGAACTCAATATAGAACTGGAATATATTATTTAGATGAGAAAGATTTAGACACAATACTAAAGACTAAAGATAAACAACAAGAAAAGTATGAAGCAGATATAGTTACTGAAATAGAACCTCTTAAATGCTTTTATGATGCAGAAGAGTATCATCAAAAGTATTTAAAGAAAAATCCAGGTGGATATTGTCACATCAATTTAGATTTTTAAATCATTTTTAACTATATAAAAACCAGCTAATCTTTAAATAAGGTTAGCTGTTTTTTATATGGATATATCTTATTTATTTTCAAATATTATATCTTGTATATCACTACACATTTTCCATACATTTGCCCCTTGGTTAGACATTATAGCTATTGTCATATCATTTTCTGGATAATACTTTAGTATATTTGCAACGCCTACATTTATTCCATCCTTACCATAGGATAGGGAGTTATATTTTTTATTAAAAAATGAATCAAGTCCATAACATTGAATATAGCGAACAATTTCATTATCTTCTACTAATATTCGATCTTTAAATATTTCCTTAGTTAATTTAGGTGACAATAAATATCCATCCTTTAATGCATGTATAAATTTATCTAAATCCTCTACTGTGGTGTATGCTCCACTATCTGGGGACCCTATTGGTGGATATGAGAAGATATTTTTTCTCCAACCAATAAATTCTCCATTTTCATTTTCAATCATTCCATAACCCTCAGCAATATTTTCAAATATGCCATCGAAAGAACAAAATTCAGTATTTGCCATGTTAGCAACTTTAAATACATTCTCAACTATATAATCTATATATTTCATACAAGTAACCTTTTCAATAGCTAAACCAAGTAATATAAATCCCACATTATTGTATCTATGACCTTCTCCAGGTTTGAAGTTTGGTTCTTTATGAATAAAATTTGGTAGAAAATCAACAGTTTCTCGAGTAGTATAGCATGGTTTATCCTTCCAAATATCTTCATAGTCTTCATTAGCTTCCTCATCAGCATCATCAGCGATACCAGAAGTATGAGTTAATAAGTGGTGTATTGTTACTTCGTTTGAAATAGTTGTTTCACCAATATCTATAATATCAAGTATTTTGTCACTTAAATTTAGTTTACCACTATCAACTAGTTGCAAAATGGCAACAGTAGTAAAAAGTTTTGTTATTGAGGCTGTGTCAAATTTAGTAGTTAAGGTATTCTCAATTTTATATCCTTTATGAGCATACCCTTTTGCTCCACCATAAATTATTTCATTCCCAATCTTCACAAATCCTACTCCTGAAAAGTAATGATTTTTTGTATAATCCTCAAATAAGTTTTCTATATTACTTTTAAAATGTCTATATTTCATAATATAATCCTTTTTTATTATAGCTAGTATAACATCATCGGGAAACTGACCCTTCATAATAGTTCTTTCTCTAAAAATACCTTCTTTGGTAAAGTTAGATTTCTTTAAAGCTTTTACAGAAGCATTGTTACCAAGAGTTACAGTAGCCTCTATTCTGTTAAGGTTCATAATCTCAAACCCAAATGTTACTAAAGTCTTTATAGCTTCAGTTGCATATCCTTTATTCCATTCCTTGCGATTAAATCCATAGCCTATCTCACTTCTTATTGAATCATTATCAAAATCCCCTAAGTAGCAATAACCAATGAGCTTATTATCATCCTTTTTTATAATCCCCCAGGTAATCTCTTCTCTATCTTGAAATTCATCCTTGTAACGCTTTATTATAGAAAGAGCATCATCCATAGTAGCAATTGGTTTATACCAATCATATTTAGCCACCCTAGGGTCACTGTAAATTTTAAATATATCTTCTACATCATTTGAATTTACCTCCCTGAATATTAATCTTTCAGATTCCAATTCTGGAAATATGTCAAAACAAGACTTGTTGATTTTCATTTCCCTGGTAACATCCTTATTTGTCATTTATTATCACACTCCTTAATATTTCATGTACATGGAGCTACAGGATTATCTATAGCCTTGCTTAATTATAAGGTTTTAGCGTACTAAGATAAAAGATAAAGAACTTTTCTGTATTGTTTTCTACATCAAGTGATTCTTAGACTCAGGTGGAGTTTGCTTATAAGGAATACATCCTCTCTATCTGAGTCTTAGAAGAACTTATCCAGGGGCGTAGCAGCCGTCATCCCCCACATTGAAGAGGATAGGGGTGTTACGGATGGTAGCCATCGGATAAAAAAGCTACCACCTGTTATAAGAGAAGTAGCTTTCATCTTAGTTCTATTTATTTTTTGAATACACAATTTTTTTAATACTGTCAACGGAAAGGAAAAATTCTTCAGCTAAATTTAGAAATGTCTGTCCATTATTATGCTTGATTTTTATATCTTCATTTCTCTTTTTTATATAATCACGTGTTCCGGAAGTTTCTCCCCACTTTTTCCGTGTGTCCCCTCTAGATGGAATATATATGTATTCACCATTAATATACTTTTGAATTTCTTCAATTAAACTATCTGGTAAAACGGTTTGAACATTTACATATTTCACAAGACTCAGCCCCTTAAATCTTTATTTTAAATTAAGGAAATAAAGCCTGTGTTATATATGAATTTTTATTAAGGATACATCTAAACAAAGTAAGCTTATATTTAAGTTGCCTTTTTCATAATGTTTAAAGGCAACTACACATTATATCCCTACGCAAAGTATTGCCATAAGTCATACATACAGACCTTGCATAGAGTACCTTTAGGTTTTCAGCACTTTTAAATTTGTTTATCATAATTATCTCACCTCCCAAAAATAGCTCTTTATTTTAAATTATATAATGAATAGCTAAAGATGGCAATGATACAATTATTAGTTAAAAGTAATTGAAAATTACATAGGGGTTATATGTCATGGGAAAGGTTTAATGGGGAAAAAGAAAAATAATACAAATGTTTACACCACGTGACATTATGTGATAAAATACAACAATAGCATTATATAAAATTGCCTAATTGCTAACAAAATCATATAAATTTAATTAAAATTAAACTTAAATTCAAAAAAATATACAAATAATGGTTGACGAATAGTGCTAAATAAATATTATTGGGGGAGATACTATGTTTAATAATTTAAAGGTAAGAGGAAAGATACTTTTATTGTCTGTATCAATGACTTTATTATGTTGTATTATTGGGTTTGTTGGTTATCATTATATATCTAAAGCAAATAAAGATATAGAATCATTATATTCTGAAAACTTAATTCCAGTTCAATATATAAATGACAACAGGAACCAATCAAGAGCTATAGAAGCAGATATATATTACATCATATTACATAAGGATGATAAAAATCTACAGAATGAAAAAATAAAGGATATAGAAAGAAGAGCTAATATATTTGAAGAAAACTGGAAAAGCTATAAGGAGAGTACTATAGATGAATTCGAAAAAAGTAGAGTTACTAGTGTTGAAAGTAGCCTTGAAAAATATGTAAAAGGAAGAGACCAGGTCATAAAGCTTGCATTGGAAGGTAATTCAGATGAAGCATTATCAAAATATCATGAGATAGAAGCTACATCAAATGAATTTCAAGATAAGTTAAATGAAATTTCAGTGTATAATAGTGATATGGCTAAAAAGACTATTGATTTAAATGAAGCAGAGTTTCAAAGCTCTATAAGAATATTTCAATTAATTATGGTAATTAGTATAGCTATATCCATTATACTTACTTTAATTATTTCTAACTCTATTACAAAACCTTTAGGGGTAAGTGTAGAATACCTAGATAAAATAGCAACAGGCGACTTTTCTACAGAGCTTCCTGAAATATTTAATAAAAGAAAAGATGAAATTGGTACTATGGGAAAATCTATGGGTATTATGAGGGAGTCTTTAAAGAACTTGATGGTAATTTTAAAAGTGCAGTCTGATGATATAGAGGGTATAGTTAATAGTACATTAAAAAATGTAAATGATCTTAATACTAACATTGAAGAGGTTTCAGCAACTACAGAGGAACTTTCAGCTGGGATGGAAGAAACAGCAGCATCCTCTGAAGAAATGAATGCATCTTCATTAGAAATAGAAAGAGTAGTTCAATCTATCGCAAGTAGAGCCCAAGACGGAGCAGTTTCAGCTGGAGAAATAAATAAAAGAGCAATTGATATAAAAAGAGAAGTTATAGAATCACAGAAAAAAGTATTAGGTGTATTCGAAAATAATAAAGAAACCTTAGAAAAGGCAATAGAAAATTCAACAGTTGTAAAGCAAATAGATATATTATCAGAATCAATCATGCAAATAACTTCTCAAACTAACCTTTTAGCTTTAAATGCAGCTATAGAAGCAGCCAGAGCAGGTGAGGCTGGAAGAGGATTTTCTGTAGTTGCAGAAGAAATAAGGAAACTTGCAGAACAATCAAAAGATACAGTAATTGAAATACAAAGCATAACACATAAGGTTACTAAGTCAGTAAATGATCTAGCAGATAGTTCTAATGAATTACTTCAGTTTGTTTCTGTAGATGTTCAAGACGATTATAAACGTATGCTAGGTGTAGCGGAACTGTATAGTGAAGACGCTAATTTAATAGATGAGTTAGTAACAGAGTTTAGTTCAACCTCTGAAGAATTATTAGCATCTACAGAGGAAATTATAAAAACTATAGAGCAAGTAGCTCAAGCTTCCAATGAAGGTGCTGAAGGTACAGGTAATATTGCTGAAAGAGTAATGAATATAACTCAAAAGTCCTTAGATATAACAAAGGAAGCAGAAAACTCAAAAGAAATTGCAGAGAAACTAAAAATAGAAGTAGATAAATTTAAAATCTAAATTAAGCTACTTTAAATAAGTGATTCAAGAAAGAGTCTATATCGGTTAAAGGGTATAGACTCTTTTAATTTAACAAAATATATAGGATAATAGGATATAAAAGATACAGTTTTCACTATTATCAAATAAGATTAAAGTAAAAGAGCGTATGAGAATTTCAAATGTAAAAGCAAATGGAGTATAATAAGGACAGGAAGACTAATTATAAATTAGTAAAAGGAGGATAAAAATGAGAAAGTTAAACTTAGATGAATTTACTAAATACAAGTTTTTATCAAATGTTGATTTATCGTCTAATGGTAAATTTGCTTGCTTTGTTATGCATGAATCAAATGTAGAGGATAATAAGTATTCATCCAATCTATGGTTATATAATGTAGAGAGTGGTGAGTATAGGAAACTCACTTCATTTGATAAGGAATCTAATTTCATATGGTTAGAAGATGGAGAAAACATATTATTTTCAAGTGTTAGAGATGAGAAGGATAAGGAAAAGTTAAAAGATGGCGAGGCTTTTACTCAATTTTATAAGATAAATATTTATGGAGGAGAGGCTGAAAAGTTCTTTAGAATACCTCTAAGAGTAGGAAGCATTAAAGAAGCTAGGGAAGATAAATTTATATTTGCAGCGGAATATGACCCAATGCAATTTAATTTAGATGGATTAAGTGATGAAGAAAAGTCAAAGGAATTAAAGAAAAGAAAAGAAGAAAAGGACTATCAGGTAATAGATGAAATTCCATTTTGGAGTAATGGTAGCGGATTTACTAACAAAAAGAGGGACAGGTTATATATTTATGATATAGGAAGTAATAAGTGTAAAGCGATAACTGAAGAGACAAGTACTGTTGGAAGTTTTAATTTAAATAAAAATAAATCAAAGGTAGTATTTGTTGCAAATGAATTTAAAGATATGTTATCAATGATAGATAATGTTTATACCTATGATATTGAAAGTAAAAATACAGATAAGCTAACAAAAGACGAAAAGTTTGCTTATTCGTATGTAAACTTTATGAAGGATGATACTATTGTTTTAATGGGAAGTGACATGAAAAAGTACGGTATAAATGAAAATGCTAAATTTTATAAAATCAATACTAAAACTAAAAAATGTATTTGTATAACACCTGATTTCGAAACTAGCACCTGGAATTCTGTAGGTTCTGATGCTAGGTATGGAGGAGGATCGGGATTTAAAAAATATAAAGATCATTTATATTTTATAACAACAGAAGGATACAGTTCTCATTTAAATAGAATAGATTTAGAAGGAAACATAGAAAAGATCATAGAAACTAATGGTTCTGTAGATAGTTATACAGTAAATGGAGAAGAAATATTATTTATTGGATTAAGAGATTTAAAGCTTCAAGAACTATATAGTTTAAGAGACAAAAAAGAAGTACAATTAACTGATTTTAATGGATGGGTTAATAAAGAAATAAGCCTTTCTAAAATTGAAAGGTTAGCAGTAGAAACAGAAGATGGAGTTATAATAGATGGATGGGTACTAAAGCCTGTAGATTTTGATGAAAAGAAAAAGTATCCTGCTATACTTGATATTCATGGGGGGCCTAAAACTGTTTACGGTGAAGTGTTCTACCATGAGATGCAATACTTTGCGAGTGAAGGGTATTTCGTGTTTTTCTGTAATCCAAGAGGAAGCGATGGAAAAGGAAATGAATTTTCAGACATAAGAGGTAAGTATGGCACCATTGATTATGATGACTTAATGAAGTTTACTGATGAAGTTTTAAATAAATATGAAAGCATAGATAAAGATAGAGTTGGTGTAACTGGTGGGTCTTATGGTGGATTTATGACTAACTGGATAATAGGCCATACAGATAGATTTAAAGCAGCAGCCTCTCAAAGAAGTATATCTAACTGGATATCAAAATTTGGTACTACAGATATAGGATACTACTTTGTAGATGACCAGCAAAGTGGTACACCTTGGAATAATGCTGATAAATTATGGTGGCACTCTCCACTTAAATATGCAGATAAAGTTAAGACACCAACATTATTTATTCATTCTGATGAGGATTATAGATGTTGGATGGCTGAGGCACTTCAGATGTTTAGTGCACTTAAATATCATGGGGTAGATTCAAGAATGTGCTTATTTAAAGGAGAAAATCATGAATTAAGCAGAAGTGGAAAGCCAACGCACAGGATGAGAAGGCTTCAAGAAATAACAAACTGGTTTGATCATTATTTAAAGTAAGAGTAACTAATAAAATAATATGAATAATAAAAAGGTATCTGCTACAATGCAGATGCCTTTTACTTTATAATGATTTTTTATGATAAATTATAATTATTCAATAAAAAAACATGGTATAATATATTAAAATATGTATTTTAGAGGTAATCATGGAGAAGGTGTTTTATTATTGTTTTTTAATAGGAATAATTTATTCTGTTTTATCAGTAATATTAGGAGGAATATTTGATATATTTAATATTGGTGGCAGTATTGATTTAAACTTTGAATTTCCATTTATATCCTTAATGAAACCCGCAGTATTAGCAGTTTTCTCAACAGTATTTGGAGGTATGGGGCTTATAGGTATAAGAAGTGGGTGGAAATATACTATTTTAATTGCCACGGTTCTAGGAATATGTTCAGCGATTTTTATATGGAGGTTTGTTATAGTTAATTTATTAAAAGCTGAAAATACTAGTTCGGTAAAAAGAAAAGACCTTATAGGGTCAGAAGCCTTTGTTATAGAAACTATTTTAGAAGGAAAGGTAGGATCTATAACTTATGTAGCTAATGGAAATAAGTATTCATCTCCAGCTAGATGCATTAAGGCTACTAAAATACCTGTAGGGGAAAAGGTTATTATAAAGGAAATCAAGGAAAATACATTTTTTGTTATGACCTTTGAGGTACAAAATCAATCTAAATAAAAAGGGGGAAAGTTTGTGGAAAATTATATACCGCAAATAATGATAGGGGTAATTATACTAATAGTTCTTGGAATAATACTTTCAATGTGGAAGAAGGTTCCTCAAGACAAGGCTATAGTAGTTACAGGACTTAAGAAAAGGGTAATCTCAGGAGGCGGAGGAATAGTAATTCCTATATTAGAAAGAACAGATAAAATATCCTTAGAAAATATGAAAATTGAAGTTAGAATAGGTAATGCACTTACAGGTCAAGGTGTTGGAATAAGCGCAGATGGAGTTTCAGTGATAAAGGTTAAATCTGATCATGAGTCTGTACTTTCAGCTGTAGAGCAATTTAACACTGGAAATGAAGATAAAACAATAGCTATAATTAAAGACACATCTAAAGATGTGCTTGAAGGTAAGCTTAGAGAAATAGTATCTAAGATGACTATAGAAGAGATCTATAAGGATAGAGAAATGTTTGCAGCTAGAGTTCAAGAGGTTGCTGCTATAGACTTAGATCAAATGGGGCTTGAGATAAAGACCTTTACTATAAGAGATATTTCAGATGAAAACGGATATCTTAAAGCCTTAGGTAAGGGGAGAATTGCTGAAGTTAAAAGAGATGCTGAAATAGCTGAAGCAGAAGCTCAAAAAGAAACTAAAATAAGAACATCAGAAGCCTTTAGAGCAGGAGAAGCAGCAAGACTTATAGCTGAAACCTCTGTTGCTGAATCTGTAAAAAATAAAGAACTTAAAGTTCAATCTTATAGAAAAGATCAAGAAACTTCTAAAGCTATGGCTGATTTAGCTTATGAAATAGAAGGTAACAAGGTAAAAAAGGAAGTTACAGAAACAGAAATGATGGTTCAAATAATTAGAAAGCAAAAAGAGATAGAACTAGCAGAACAAGAATCTTTAAGAAAAGAAAAGGAATTAGAAGCTACAGTAAAAAGGTCATCAGAAGCAGATAAATATCAAGCTATACAAGAAGCTCAGGCTAAATCAGAAACCATAAAGCTAGAAGGCCAAGCTAAATCAGAGGCTATGAGGCTAGAAGGTATGGCAAAAGTAGATATTATAAGAGAAACAGGTAAGGCAGAAGCAGAAGCTATGATGAAAAAAGCAGAGGCATTTAAACAATATAGTGAAGCGGCCGTACTTCAAATGGTAGTAGAAAAGTTACCGGAGTTAGCAAGAGCCATAGCAGAGCCACTATCTAAAACAGAAAAGATAGTAATAATAGATGGTGGAAAAGGAGAAAACGGGGGGGGAGCTTCAAGAGTTACAGGTTATGTTACAGATATAATGACTAAGGTTCCCGAAACTGTAAAGGCTACTACGGGAATAGACTTACTAAGCATCCTTCAAGGTATAGGGAAAAAGGAAGATGCAAAACAAACTGAAGAAAGTTATAGTAAGGTCATAGAAACAAATACTATAAACGAACAGGATATAGAAGGATAATTTTAAGATAGACCTGTGAAAATCAGGTCTATTTTTGTATTAAAAGCTACAGGTACTAACTTTATCAAGTGATTCTTAGACTCAGGTGGAGTTTGCTTATAAGGAATACACCTCTCCATATGAGTCTTAGAAGAACTTATCCAGGGGCGTAGCAGCCGTCATCCCCCACCTTGAAGAGGAGAGGGGGTGTTACGGATGGTAGCCATCGGATAAAAATAGAGGAGGAATAATATTATGGGAAAAGAAATAATAAAATTAGTAAAGAACAAAAAGACCACTATAATTGCTTTTGTAATAATTATATTAGTTTCTATAGGCGTAATTGGAGGTCTATTTATAGAAAATAAACATAATGTAACTACTTTGAAGGGAAAAAACAATGTGGCTGAAGAAACTTCTATAGAAAAGGAATCTCCTGTTGAAGAAGCAAAGATAAATGATAAAGAAGAGGAATTAAAAGTAGAGTCTCAGTTTATTAAAAAAGATTTTACAGGGAAAACCATTACAGAAGTTAATCTTAGAAAGGCACCAAATGATGACATTGAATATACAATAGGGGAAAAAAGTATACTACAGGTATTTGGTGAGCAAGATGGATGGTATAAAATTAAACATAAAGAAAAGGAAGGGTGGGTAAGTGCTAAGTACATAGAAGAATATACTGAAGAAGATAAGAAGAAAGATGACGAAGAGAAGAAAAAGGATGAAAAAATAGCCAGCAATATAAGAGTTACCAATAAGTCAAATGATAACGTTACTGTAACTAGTAATTCAAGTGAAGAATATAAAAAGGGATTCAAGCACCAAGCATTTTCAAATTCAAGACAAGTAATTTTAGTTACTGCAAAAGGAATGGGAACAAGCTATTGCAATATAAAGTTTTATGAAAAAAGTGGTGAAGACTGGAAGGTAATAACTGAAACTTCAGGAAGACTTGGAAGTAATGGATTAGCGTATATATCTAATAGGAAACAGTCTACCGATAAGACTCCAGCTGGGGTGTTAAATATAATCTCAGCTTTTGGAGTTGCAAATAACCCAGGATCAAGATATTTTTATACTAAAGTAACTGATGAAATGTATTGGGATTTAAATAGCGGTAGCTCTACATATAATAGACTCATATATAACAATCCAGGTGGTGATTATGAACATTTAGCAAGCTATCCAAATCAGTACAAGTATGCTTTAGTTACAGATTATAACAATGGGCAAGTGCAAGATAAAGGTGGAGCAATATTTTTACACTGCAATGGGAATGGAGCTACAGGGGGATGCGTATCTATGGATGAAACATCAATGCGTGAGATCATAACAAGGGTAGATCCAAGTGGAAATCCAAAAATATTAATAATACCAAACTCTGACTTAGGAAGTTACTGGAATTGATTTAAGGTCAAACGTCTTAAAATAAATATGTGATATGGATACAAGAATTATTATCAGAACAAATATAAAAATTATTATGAATATCATTTATAGTGGTATTAAGTTTTTATTTATAAGGGGGATGATGATTTGAACAAAAAGTCAATAGATTTAGGTAAAGGATCTGTAGGAAAGATTTTGTTAAGACTAGCTTTACCAGCTATTTTGGCTCAACTTGTAAATGTTTTGTATAACATAGTAGATAGAATTTTTATAGGCAGAATGCCTAGTGGTGATATAGCCATGGCAGGTGTTGGAATAGCTTTTCCAATTATCATGCTAGTATCAGCATTTAGCGCACTTATAGGTATGGGTGGAGCTCCACTTGCAGCTATTAAAATGGGTGAAGGTGATAATGAAGGAGCAGAAAAGATAATGGGAAATAGTTTTTCTATGTTATTAATATTAGGAACTATTTTAACTATATTGTTTATGATATTTAAAGAGCCTATACTTTGGGCTTTTGGCGCCAGTGAAGCAACTATTAACTTTGCTTTAGATTATTTAAACTTATATCTTATAGGTACCATATTTGTCCAAATAGCACTAGGAATGAACCCTTTTATATATACCCAGGGGTTTGCTAAAATTGGTATGTCTACAGTAATAACAGGAGCGGTTATAAATATAATCTTAGATCCTATATTTATATTTGTATTTGATATGGGGGTTAAAGGAGCAGCTTTAGCCACTATAATTGCTCAAATTGTTTCAGCTTTATGGGTATTGCATTTTTTGATTGGACATAAAAGCATAATTAAAATTAAGCGGAAGTATTTGGTTCCAGATTTCAATATAGTTTTATCTATTATGGCTCTAGGTGTCTCTCCATTTATAATGCATTCTACTGAAAGCGTAGTTTTAATAGCTTTAAATAATAAGGTTCAAATGTATGGTGGAGACCTAGCTGTAGGAGCTATGACTATAATGAGCAGTATTATGCAAATAATAACACTCCCTATAATAGGCCTATCTCAAGGGGCACAACCTATTATAAGTTACAATTATGGAGCAGGAAATTTACATAGAGTAAAGAAAACTTTTAAGATATTATTTATAAATTGCATAACTTATACCATAATTATGTGGGCATTACTAATGTTATTTCCAAAAGTTTTCGTATCTATATTTAATAATAAACCAGAGCTTTTGCAAATTACATCTATGAGTATAAGAATATTCTTTTCAGGAATTTTGTTGTTTGGTGCTCAAATAGCTTGCCAGCAAACATTTCTTGCATTAGGGCAAGCAAAAATATCTTTAATTATGGCGTTACTTAGAAAGGTTGTGCTATTAATACCACTTATATTAATACTTCCTATGTTTTTTGAAAATAAACTTAAAGCTGTGTTATTAGCTGAACCTATAGCAGATGTTTTAGCAGCAATAACAACAAGTATATGTTTCTACATATTCTATAAAAAAAATCTAGTAGATAATACAAGTACAATGTTTGATGCTGAAATTGAAGTAGAAGTGGATAATTAGAATTTATTTTTTAGTTATATCATAAACATAATTATTTAATTCTTAAACCATAGTTATGGTTTCAAAAAAGCATATTAAAGATTATATACATATTTAGCTGGATAATAACACTTGTTAAAAATAAGGGCAAAAATTTATGCACCTTAAAGAAAAAGTATGTTAGAATTGATATATTAATTCAAGGTTTTTTGGATAAATATTTCATAAATAGGAGAGATACATTAATGGAAGTAGAAATTTTAACCGACAGTACAAGTTATATACCTAAAGGTATTCTAAATAAATTAGGTATAAATATGGTATCCTTAAATATAATATTTGAGGATAAAAGTTATAAAGAAAGCGACATGAAAAATGAAGACTTTTATAATATAATGCAGGAAAAAGGAATACCAACGTCTTCACAACCTAGTGTTAATGATATGTATGATCAAATGAAGAAGGTCGTGGAAAAAGGGAATAGTCTTTTATGCATATTTTTATCTTCTCATATGAGTGGAACATTTTCTACAGCTAATATGGTTAAAGATATGATCTTAGAAGAGTATAAGGATGCAAAGATAGATATATTAGACTCTGAGTCTAACTCCATGCAACTTGGATTTGCGGTAATTGTAGCTGCAAGAGCTGCGAAAGAGGGAAAATCATTAGAAGAAGTTAAGAATATTGCAAAAGATAATATTAAAAGAAGTAGATTTTTGTTTATACCTGATAATCTTGAGTATTTAAGAAAAGGTGGACGAATTGGCGGGGCTAGTAGTCTTATAGGAAATATGTTTAAGATAATACCTGTTTTAACTGTGAAAAATGGTAAGACCGAGGTATTAACTAAAATAAGAACTAAAAAGAAGGCTCTATTAACATTAGTAGATAAGATGGTTCAGGATATTAGCAAATATGAAATTGGAGAAGTAGTTGTACATCATATAAATTGCAAAGATGATGCAGTTAAATTAGCTCATATAATAAAAGAAAAGATAAATATAGATATAGATATATGTGACATAGGACCTGTAATAGGAATGCATGTAGGACCTAGGGCTATGGGTATAGTTTATTACACTAAAAAGGATATGAAATAAACCTTTAAAATACTACTATTAAATAATATGGAGTAATTTCACACATAATATTTAATAGTATAAGAGGAGGAATTTTAGTTGTCTAACGCAGAACATATATTACAATGTTTATTAGAAAATTTAGATGAAGGAATTCATATAGTAGACTCTGATGGAAGGACTATATATTATAATAGTGTTATGAGCAAGGTTGAAGGAATAGATCCAAGGAAGGTTTTAGGAAAAAAGGTAAACGAATATTTAAAAGAGGTAAAAGATCATGACTCTACCATAATGAGGGCACTAAAAAACGGTGAAAAGATTGTAGATTTGATACAACATTATGATAGTGGTCATAAGAAAAAGGTCACAACTATAAATACAACAATACCTGTAATTGTAGATAATAAAACTATTTGTGTAATGGAAATAGCAAAAGATACAACTCAATTAGAAGAACTTACAGAAAAGATATATAGACTACAAAACTTAGAAGAAAACAATATAAAGCACTATAGCTTTGAAGATATATACGGAAATAACGCGGCTATGAAAGATGCAATAGAAAAGGCTAAAAGATCTAGTAAATCAAATTCCACTGTGCTAATATATGCAGAAACTGGAGCAGGTAAAGAAGTGTTTTCTCAGAGTATTCATTATGGTAGTTTAAGAAAGAACAAGCCTTTTATAGCTATAAATTGTGCAGCTATACCTGGAACATTACTTGAAGGTATGCTTTTTGGTACAGAAAAAGGTGGATTTACGGGGGCTGAAAATAAAAAGGGGCTATTTGAAGAGGGTAATCATGGTACTATATTGCTAGACGAGGTTAACTCCTTAGAACCATATCTTCAATCTAAACTTTTAAGAGTACTTCAAGAGGAAAAGGTAAGACCTATTGGAAGTAATAAGACTATAGATATTGATGTTAGAATAATAGCCACAATAAATGAAGAACCGGAAAAGCTTATAGAAAGTGGAAAACTTAGAAAAGACTTTTATTATAGGTTAAGTGTAATTAGGATAAATATACCTCCTCTAAGAGAAAGAAAAGAGGATATACCTATATTTATAGAAAAGTTAATTTTAAAATATAACAAGATTTTAAATAAGAATATAAGAGGAATAGATGAAGATATGATAAACAAGCTCTTAAAATACAATTGGCCAGGCAACATAAGAGAGCTTAAAAATGTAATAGAGTCTGCTATAAATATGGCGGAATATAATTCAATTCTCACACAAAAGCACTTCGATAATAGAATAATAAACAAAGATTCAAAGGATACTGATAATGATATTTCTCACGCCACATCTAAAGAAGAGGGTAGGTTTAATCTAGAAGAACACATATCTAATATTGAAAAACAAATAATAAATAAGGTGTTATCTGAAAATGATAATAACATAAGTAAAAGTGCAAAAAAACTAGGTATTTCAAGGCAAACCCTTCAATATAAGATAAAAAAGTATAATATTAATTAAAGTATATTATGTCAAAACTTAAAGTATAATCTACATGCAGAAAAATTTGCTTTATGTGCAAAAAAAAATGCAGCTGATATACAAGGATAAATATACAGAATCTTAAGAAAAAGGAAATGTAATAAATAAGTAATAGCAAAAAAATATGCAAGTAAAGACACCTGTATTTAGGAAATGGCCTAGATACAGGTGTCTTTACTTGGTACAAGAATTGCTATAGTAAATTAAATGGACTAATAAAGTATTTAAAGCTTAAAATATAAAATATGGCAGGTGAAAGATATGATAAAAAAGGGAACCTGGGTTGAAATTGAAGAAGTGGTTTTAGAAGTTAAAGATAGGGCTAGTAATATACCAATTGAAACTAAAGTTACTCCCCTTAAGTGCTGGATACGGGGTAATTGCATGGAGGATTGTGTACTAGGTGAATATGTAGAAGTTAAAACTAATATAGGAAGAATTGCTAAGGGGATAGTTGTAGAGGTAGAGCCAGGATATTATCACACCTTTGGTAAGTATGTAAGTGAGATATCTAACATAGGAATTCAAGCAAAAGAGATGATTAAATAAAATATAATGAGTGAACATATTAATAAATGTAGTGTGGTCTCATTTTAATTTGAAAGTCAATAATATTTTTAAAGGGGGCATAAGTATACAGATGAATAAATATGAAGAGCTTATGGAACGAAAAAATGAAATAATGCTTAAATCTGTAGGAATTAATTTTGAAAAATATG
Organism: Clostridium algidicarnis; assembly: GCF_000703125.1. NCBI lineage: Bacteria > Bacillati > Bacillota > Clostridia > Eubacteriales > Clostridiaceae > Clostridium > Clostridium algidicarnis. The sequence continues at coordinate 1,736,011 of NZ_JNLN01000001.1, forward strand.
AAACTGGAAATCTTTCCTTTGATTATGAAGGCCTAATGGAAGATGTAGGATATTCATTAAATGAAGTTAGGGATATACAAAGGGAAGTTGGGGTTGGAAACACACCTTTACTAGAACTTAAAAATATAACAAAACTTGCTAGAAAGTGTTCTAAAACTGGAAAGGCAGCTAGAATATTTGTAAAAGATGAAAGTTGTAATCCTTCTGGGAGCTTTAAGGATAGAAGGGCATCAATATCTGTATATGATGCAATGAAAAGAGGATACAAGGGTGTAGGAGCTGCAACTTCAGGAAACTATGGAGCGGCGGTGGCATCTCAAGCTAATATGAGGGGACTTAAATGCATAATAGCTAATGAGTGTTACGACTCAAGAAAAGTTGGACAACCTGAAATATTAGAAAAGGGCAGAAAGTGTGAAGGCTATGGAGCGGAAGTTATTAGACTTACTGTAGGTCCAGAATTATTTTATGCCTATCTAAAAGTACTTGAAGATACAGGATATTATAATGCATCATTATATTCTTCCTATGGGATAGCAGGTATAGAAACCTTAGGAGATGAAATAGCAAAAGAATGTAATGAAAGGTTTGGTAAGTACCCAGAAGCTGTTATAGCAACTCATGCAGGTGGCGGAAATGTAACAGGTACTGCAAGAGGTCTTATTAAGGCAGGAGCCTTAAATACTAAGATAATAGGGGCGTCCGTGGATCTTTCAGGTCTTCACATGGCTTCAGATATAGATTTCAATAAAAAATCCTTCACCACAGGTCATACAGGGTTTGGTATTCCATTTATCACATATCCAGATAGGTCAGACGTTCCAAGAAGTGCTGCAAGACCATTAAGATATCTAGATAGATACGTTACTATAACTCAAGGAGAAGTATTTTGGATGACTGAAATACTCGCTCAAATTGAAGGTCTTGAAAGAGGGCCTGCAGGTAACACATCTCTTTCAGCTGCCTTTTCAATAAGTCAAGAATATGAGGATGACGCTATAATAATTGTTCAAGAAACTGAATATACAGGAGCTGGTAAACACTTAATCCCCCAACTTAATTTTGCAAAGAAAAATGGAATTAAGGTTTTTCTTGGTGATCCAAAAGAGCAAGTTCCAGGGGAAAGTATAGTTATACCTTCCAGTCCATTTTTAGTATCGGTTAAAGATGTAGATATGGATAATATGAGAAATTCTTATATAAAAAATATGATCAAAAGGCTAGGAAAAGATCAGGTAAGAGAAATTGATATAGAATTTTTATCTAAGGAAACTAAGATGTCAAAAAGTGAAGTATCAGAAATATTAAGATCCCACTACATTGAAATAGATTAGGAGGATTAGAATGAAAAGAGAAAACGATTTCAAACAAAGAAGAGAACATTTAAAGGATTTAAATAATGATGAGTTATACGAAAGGTTTTGGAGTCTTACAGAAGATATAGTTAAACCTATGGTAGAACTTGGACATGATTATACATCCCCAGCCATTGAACGGTCTGTGCTTTTAAGGATGGGATTTTCAAGTATTGAAGCAAAACCTATAATTGACTATGGTACAAAGTGGAATCTTCTGTCAAAAGGAATAGGCAATGTAGTTTTAACCTATGGAAGGCTTCGTGATATTCCTTATCTTAAAGCAGGAGAAGAGCTATCTAAAGGCATAGGGTGGGATATGGTTTTAAAAGAGATGAAGGGAGGGGAGAGATAATGGTAGAAAGGTTAGAAGAAAATAAAAAGCTTAATATTGAAGAAATCTTAAAGGATTTAGATAAATATGAGCCAAAGTGGAGAGGATGGCATTGGAGAGAAGAAGTAGAGGATGGAAAGGTTGGAGAGTTTAATTACAAAGAAATATCAGCTCCTTTGAAAAAAAGTCATCCACTTCCAGCTGCAAGAAGTTTTGAAGGTATAGATCCACAACCAAGGGCTGTTATTACAACAGAAATTGCTTCAGGTAGGTTTGAAGATGATATAAGAAGAATGAGAATGGCTGCTTGGCATGGTGCAGATCATTTAATGGTTATAAGAACTGCAGGACAAAGCCATTTTGATGGATTGATAGAAGGAAGTCCAGAAGGCATAGGGGGAGTACCTATTACAAGAAAGGAAATTCGAGCTACAAGAAAAGCTATAGATTTAATAGAAGAAGAAGTGGGAAGAAAAATTAACTTTCACTCTTATGTATCTGGTGTAGCTGGACCTGATGTAGCTGTTATGTTTGCAGAAGAAGGGGTTAACGGAGCTCATCAAGACCCTCAATACAATGTGCTTTATAGAAATATAAATATGTTTAGATCCTTTGTAGATGCTGCAACAGCAAAGCATATAATGGCTTCTGTAGATATGCTTCAAATAGATGGAGCTCATAATGCCAATGCTACAGCTATGAAGGGATATAACGTAATGCCAGAACTGATGGTTCAACACGCTATAAACTCAAAGTTTTCAGAAATGGTTGGAATAAAACCAGAAAATATAGCACTTTCAACAGTGCCACCAACCTCTGCGCCAGCTCCTTGTATGAGATACGATCTACCTTATGCGGTAGCACTTAGACAGTTCTTTAAAAAATATAAAATGAGAGCTCAAATGAATACTAAATATATAGAATCCTGTGAAAGAGAAGCAACAGTTGGACATACCTTAAACCTTTTAATATCAGAGCTAACATCAGTGGATATTCAAAGTACAATAACCCCTGATGAAGGAAGAAATGTGCCTTGGCATTATAATAATATTCATGCAATAAATACAGCTAAGCAAGCATTTTTAGGTATGGATGGTTTAATGGAAATGATAGAACTTAAAGAAACAGGATATTTACCAGAAAAGGTAAGAGAAATACAAGAAAGAGCTATATTATTTCTTGAAGAAATAATTGAATGTGGTGGATATTTTAAGGCAGTAGATTCTGGATTCTTTATAGACTCAGGTGAGTACCCAGAAAGAAATGGTGATGGTATTTCAAGGAAGATGGATGGTGGAGATGCCGTTAATACCATAATAAAAAGAGACAAGGATTACTTTGCACCGGTTTGCGGACAATTTGGATATAATAATGTGCCACAGCAATATAAAAAGCCCTGTGATGCTATAGAGGAATGTACTTTATGTAACCATTCAAAGATTAAATATATAGATGAATTAGATGATAAGGATAATGTTAAAGAGAGAATGGATAAAGTTAAAGAGGATGGTACAGTAGTTCCAGAAGTTCAATGGTCTAAAGATGGATATGTAAAAATAACATTATGTATTCCAGAAAATGAACAAATAAGTGAAGCAGCAGCTATTGAAATGGGTAGAAGGATGAATCTAAAGGATGTGGAGATTCTTCATAAACAAGTGCTTCAAAGCTCAGAGGGGACACTTGTAGAAATTAAAGGAGTCTGTGATTTTGAACCAGTGAAGCGTAATGAATTAATTCTTCCAAAAAGGAGAAAGACACTTTCAAATGGGGTTATGAAAGATTATGTTAAGACGCATCCAGTAAAGATTGTAGCAGCTACAGTAGGAGAGGATGAACATTCTGTAGGGCTAAGAGAGGTTATAGATATTAAACATGGTGGGGTTGAAAGATTTGGTGTAGAAGCTATCTATCTTGGAACTTCTTGCCCTATAGATAAATTAGTAGAGGCAGCTATAGAATCGAAAGCTGAAGCCATATTGTGTAGCACCATAATTACTCATAACGATGTTCATATAAAAAATATGAAAAAACTTAATGATCTTTGTATTGAAAAGGGTGTAAGAGATAAGCTGATACTTGTTTCAGGGGGCACTCAGGTTACAGATGAAATAGCAAGAGCTAACGGCATGGATGTTGGATTTGGAAGAGGATCAAATGGAACGGATGTAGCATCTTTTATAATTAAAAAGTTAATGGGTGAAGATGTAGATAAAGATGAATAAAGTTTACTTAAAATGGAGGTGTTATTTTGAAGGTTGATTATATAGTTGCTGAAATAGGTAGCACCACTACTTTAGTTACAGCTTTAAATGTAAAAAGGGATAATGAAGGTAAGGTCTATGTAGAGATTCCATTTCAAGGAGAAAGTTGTACTACAGTTTTAGATGGAGATGTTACCATTGGTCTTAAAGATGCAATAAAGCATATTGAAAGAGAAATAAAAGATACATTAACATGGAATAAAATTATAGCTACAAGCAGTGCAGCTGGAGGACTTAAAATAACTGTACATGGACTTATGGAACAGATGACAGTTAAGGCGGCAAGAGAAGCAGCTCTAGGTGCTGGAGGAATAATTAAAATGGTTACCTCAGGTAAGATGAGAAAAAGTGATCTAAAAGCTATAAGAGATATAGATCCCAATATGATAATAATTGCAGGTGGTACAGACTATGGTGAAAGAGAAACAGCACTTTATAATGCTGAACTTATAGGTAAAGAAAACTTTAATAAACCCATAGTGTACTGTGGAAATATAGAAAATAGGGAAGAGATAAAAGAAATATTAAAGCATGAAGAGCTTTATATAATTGATAATGTTTACCCAAGTATAGATGAACTTAATGTGGAGCCTGCAAGAAAAGTGATTCAACAAGCCTTTGAAAAAAATATAATAAAGGCACCTGGAATGAGTAGGATAAAAGAAATGGTAAAGGGCAGCATAATGCCAACACCAGGAGCTGTAATGGAAAGCACAAAGATTTTATATGATATTATAGGAGATATTTTAGTTTTTGATGTAGGGGGAGCAACTACTGATGTTCACTCAGTTACTGAAGGGAGTAGTGTGGTTTTAGATATGCTTATAAATCCTGAGCCAAAGGCTAAGAGAACTGTAGAGGGAGATATCGGAATATTTATAAATAATAAAAATGTAATAGATTTAATGGATATAAGAGATTTAGGTGGTTTAACTAAAGAATATATGAAGGAACATATAAAGGCAATACCTATAGAAAAAGAGGATATAAATGCAAGTATCATGTTAACAAAAAAAGCTATGGATATAGCTATAAATAGACATGCTGGTGTGATAAAGAGAAAGTATGGAGGGGAAAGTGGATTTATAGCTTATGGGAAAGATTTATCAAAGGTTAAATATATAGTAGGAACAGGAGGAGCATTAACTAGGATACAGGGTGGAGAAGAGTTACTAAAAGCTATACGTTACCTAAAAGACGAGGTAACAATGCTCCCAAGAAAAGGTGCTAAGGTGCTTTTAGATAGAGATTATATTATGGCTTGTGCTGGAGTTTTAAGTAAAGAAAATAAAGAGGCAGCTATAGCACTATTAGTCCAAAGTTTAGGCATAGATGAGGATATATCAAATAGATAAATGACTTATAAGATTTTAAAATAATTTCTGATTTAACTTGATTTGATAAAAATAAATAAAAAGGGAGTAGTGTTATGGGAAAAGTTTATCCTTGTTTAGAAGCTGATTTATCAAAGTTAATTCATAATGTTAAAGAAATTGTATCTATATGTGATAAAAAGGATATAAAAGTTACAGCTGTAACTAAGGTGTTCTGTGCCTATAGACCTATTGTAGAGGCTATACTTGAAGGTGGAGTTAATGAACTTGCAGACTCTAGAATATTAAATTTAAAAAAGATGGAAGATTTAAATTGTAAAAAGACCTTGCTTAGAATTCCAATGGTAAGTGAATGTTATGAAGTTGTTAAATATAGCGATATGAGTCTTAACTCAGAGATTGATACAATAAAAAAGTTATCAATGGCTGCGGTAGAATTAAACAAGGTACATGATATTTTACTTATGGTAGACATTGGTGATTTAAGAGAAGGCGTACTAGTAGAAGATGCAATAGACACAGTAAGACAAATAATAACATTAGATAATATAAATTTAGTTGGACTTGGAACTAATGTAACCTGTTATGGAGGACTAATTCCAGATACAGGGAACTTAGGTAAACTTATAAGCCTAAAACATGATATAAAAAACATTTTTAATTTAGATTTATCTATTATATCAGGTGGAAATTCGAGTAGCTTATACATGGTTATAAATGACACAATTCCAAGAGAGGTTAATAATCTTAGGATTGGTGAATCAATAGTGCTTGGAGTGGAGACAGCCTATGGCGAATTAATACCTAATTGTTATAAAGATGCCTTTATACTTAAAAGTGAAATAATTGAACTTAAGTATAAGCCTTCAGTTCCAAAGGGCAATATAGGATTAAATTCTTTTGGAGAGAAACCACAATTTGAAGATAAAGGAATAAGGAAGAGAGCCATCGTGGCACTTGGAAAACAAGATGTAAGAATAGAAGGTTTAACCCCAGTAGATGAAAATATAAGCATATTTGGAGCTAGTAGTGATCATTTAATATTAGATGTAACTGATAGTAAGGAAGACTTAAAGGTGGGTGATATAGTAGAATTTAAATTAAGCTATGGAACCTTATTATCAGCTATGACATCACCATATATAGAAAAGTCTTATAAGGATGAAGAGGTTTATAATTATATTTAAAAGATGCAATAATATTTAAAAAGCAATTATTAATAAAATTATTAATTACTATGATTTTAAGGGAGAGATATATTATGAAAGATAAGATAAAAGTTGTTGTTTTTGGACTTGGATCTATGGGAAGTGGCATTGCTAATATGATATTAAATAAAAAAGGATTTCAAATTGTAGGAGCTATTGATATGGATCCTAGTAAAGTAGGGAAGAAGCTTTATGAGGTTTTAGGTATAGAAGAAAATGAAGATAATTGTTGCATAGTTACAAATGATGCAAATGACGTAATAAAAAAAGGTTTTGCAAAAGTATGTATAATAGCTACAGCTTCTTTTACAAAGGTAGTATTTCCTTTAATAAAAATGGCAGCACAGGCGGGCATGGATGTAGTAACAACTGCTGAAGAAATGTCCTATCCAAAAGCTTTAGATAAAGAACTTTCAGAGGAAATGGACAAAATAGCTAAGGAAAACAATGTATCTATACTTGGAACTGGTGTAAATCCTGGATTTATAATGGATTTAATGGTTATAATGCTTACAGGAGTTTCTGAATCAGTAGATAATATTAATGTAACTAGAATTAATGACTTAGCCTGTTTTGGAAAGGCTGTTATGGTAGAACAAGGCATAGGACTTAAAGAAGAAGAGTTTATAAAAGGAGCTAAAGATAACACTGTAGCTGGTCATGTTGGATTCCTACAATCCTTTGGAATGATTGAAGAAGCTTTTGGTGTTAAATTTAATAACGTTAGGCAGGAAAAAGAGCCTATTCTTACAAAAGTTCCACGATCTACAGATATTGTTTCTGTTGAAAAAGGAGATGTGGTAGGATGTAGACAACTAGGCTATGCAGATTTAGGAGAAAAGTTATTTATTACAATGGATCATCCTCAACAAATAAAACCTGAACTTGAAAATGTTGAAACAGGAGATTATATAGAGGTTAATGGAGTTCCAAAATTAAACCTTCAAATAAAACCAGAAATACCAGGAGGAATTGCAACAGTTGCCATATGTGTAAATATGATTCCTTTAGTAATAAACTCAGAGTCAGGCCTTAAAACCATGTTAGACCTTCCAATTCCAAGAGCAATTATTGGAGATGTAAGAGATCTTATCAAGTGAGTCTTAGAAGAGCTTATCCAGATCCAGGGGCGTAGCAGCCGTCATCCCCCACCTTAAAAAGGATAGGGGTGTTACGGATGGTAGCCATCGGATAAAAGATTAAAAATAAAATATGAGATACAACTTGAATTTTTTATTGTGACATTTTTCCATATAAAAAAGTACACTTACTTTAAGCTTTTATAGTGTTTTAGTAAGTGTACTTTTTATTGACTTTTATAGTTAAGTATATATGATATAATTTAATTGAGGTGACACAATGACAGAATCATTACTAAAAGTGCTTAAGATGACCATAATGCAAATGGGATATTTTACTGGGCTAATTCTTGTTGTAGGACTTATTCTAGGCTTTTTTGAGAAGGCTGCAAATACATTTATGCAAAGATCCTTAGGTAGAAAGGGCATATTTATTACAGCTTTTATTGGTACTCCTATCCATGAAATAGGTCATGCTATAATGTGTATAATATTTAATCATAAAATCATGGATATAAAACTTTTGAATTTTAAAGATAAAAATGGTGTACTAGGATATGTTAAGCATAGTTACAATAAAAATAGTTTATACCAAAGGATAGGGAACTTGTTTATAGCTTTAGGACCTATATTTAGTGGTACTTCAGTGTTAATATTAGCATTATATTATTTTATGCCGGAATCTTTTAGCATATTAAAAAGATATGTTATCTATGGCATAAACAGTGACAAAATAGATAAAGGTTTAATATTATCACTATTAAATTTATCAGGAGGACTTTTAAAAAGTGTTTTTAGTGTTAACAATCTTCAGCACCTTAGCTTTTGGATATTTATAGTAGTTGCAATATGTGTATCATCTCATATGGCATTAAGTAAAGCAGATATAGAAAACGGTAAGGATGGGTTTTTAGTTCTATTTGCATTTATATTTATAGTGAATATAGTTCTTGTATATTTTAGTGTAAATATTACACAATATAAATTACAATTGATTAGATATAATGTTTATTTAAGTGTATTTTTAATGATAGCGCTAATGTTTTCCTTATTTAGTTTAGTAATAAGTTTTTTATGTTATTTACTATTTTCTAAAAAAAGCTAGTGTGGTAAACTAGGAGATGAGATTTTACTTTTGATATAATATTAAACTGTATCATATTAAATTCAATTAAAATTAAAAAACACTATTCATGGATAAGTTAAACAAAGATAATATTAAAATAAGAAAGGATGATTTATTAGATGAATATCGATAAATTAACTATTGACACAATAAGAGTTATTTCAGCAGAGGCTATACAAAAAGCAAATTCTGGTCATCCAGGATTACCACTTGGTTGCGCTCCAATGGCTTATACATTGTGGGCTAAACATTTAAAACATAACCCTAAAAATTCAAACTGGATTGATAGGGATAGATTTGTGCTTTCAGCAGGTCATGGATCAATGCTTATTTATTCACTACTTAATATTTTTGGATATGATGTAAGCATGGAGGATATAAAGAATTTTAGACAGTATGGAAGTAAGACTGCAGGACATCCAGAATACAAGCATATAGATGGAGTTGAAACAACTACAGGACCTTTAGGTCAAGGAATATGTAATGCTGTAGGTATGGCTATTTCAGAAGCTTATCTTGCAGAAAAGTTTAATAAGGAAGGGTTTAATGTTGTAGATCACTACACCTATACTATAGCTGGAGATGGCTGCTTAATGGAAGGTATTTCAAGTGAAGCATCATCCCTTGCAGGAACTTTAGAGCTTGGTAAGCTTATTATGTTATATGATTCTAACAATATATCCATAGAAGGTGATACCGATATCGCGTTTAGAGAAGATGTAGCTAAAAGATACGATGCTTATGGATGGCAAGTAATAAATGTGGCAGATGGTAATAACGTTGAAGAAATAAGCAAAGCTATAGAAAAAGCTAAAAAAGAGAAAAATAAACCAAGTATAATAATAGTTAAAAATATAATAGGTTTTGGATGTGCTGCTAAGCAAGGAAAGGCATCAGCTCATGGAGAACCTTTAGGTGAAGATAATATAAAAGCAATGAAAGAAGGTTTTGGTTGGAAGCATGAATCATTTACTGTACCAGAAGAAGTTAAAGAGAACATGGAGAGCTTTAACAAAGATGCTGCAGCTAAAGAGAAAGCTTGGAATGGTTTATTTGAATCATACAAGAATGCTTATCCTGAACTTGCAAAAGAATGGGATACTTGGTTTAATGGAAAGTTATCTACAGACATATTAAATGATAAAGGTTTTTGGAACTTTGATAAGCCTATGGCAACAAGAGAATCTTCAGGAATACTTATTAATAGGTTAACTAAACTTATTCCAAATCTTATTGGAGGATCAGCAGACCTTGCTCCTTCAAATAAGACTTATATGAAAGATAGAGGAGATTTCTCAGCAGAGGACAGAAGTGGCGCAAACTTACACTTTGGAGTAAGAGAGCATGCTATGGCTGCTATAGGAAATGGTATATACTTACACGGAGGCCTTAGAGTTTTTGTATCTACATTCTTTGTGTTTAGTGATTATATGAAAGGTGCTATGAGACTTTCAGCTATTATGGGACTTCCAATAACTTATGTACTTACACATGATAGTATAGGAGTTGGTGAAGACGGTCCTACACATGAGCCTATAGAACATTTAGCTGCTTTAAGAAGTATGCCTAATATGACTGTATTTAGACCAGCAGACTCTAAAGAGACAGCTGCAGGATGGTATTTATCCTTAACTAAGGAAGATGGTCCTGTATCCCTTGTACTTACAAGACAAAAGCTACCTCTTTATGATAACACAGGTAAAGAAGCATTAAAGGGAGCATATATCCTTAAGGATTCAGTAAAAGAGGTTCCAGATATGATATTAATGGCCTCAGGATCTGAAGTAGAACTTATTTATAAAGCAGCAGAAGAATTAAAGAAAAGTAATGTTGATGCTAGGGTTGTAAGTGTGCCTTCATTTGAATTATTTGAAGCACAAAGCAGTGAATACAAAGAGTCTGTACTTCCTAGAAGCGTAAGATCAAGAATTGCAGTAGAAGCTGCAACTTCCTTTGGTTGGCATAAATATGTTGGACTTGATGGAGATGTAATATCAATAGATCATTTTGGAGCATCAGGAAAAGCAGAAGTTTTATTCGAAACCTTTGGATTTACAGTTGATAACGTAGTTAAGAAGGCTTTAGAATTAAAAAAATAATATTTTTATAACAAAAGGTTTAATTAAAAGGACTATATTGATTATTTCAATATAGTCCTTTTAAGTTCAGTTAGTTTTCTAAGTGGGCTTGTGTATGTGAATTATCTAAGCTATTTGAAGGGTCTAGGTTTTCTTGTTCATCTATACTCTTTAAATCACTTAAGTTATTTAATTCATGTAATTTATTTTTGATTAATTCTTCATTTATATTAGACATAAATGAAACCTTTTTAGTTAAAGCAACTTCTAATAGCTTCTTAGCCTCATCTATTTCACCCATTTCTATTTTTATAAGGGCATAATAATAATAAGCCTCAGGAAAAGCTACATCAGGAACTATTTTTGAATAGATCTTTTCAGCTTCCTCATATTCAGAAAGGAAGTAGTGAGTTTGAGCCATATTATCCTTTATTACATCATCGTCTTCATCGTATAATAAAGCCTCTTCATTAAAAGTCTTAGCCTTTTTATAATTTCCATTAGAAATATAGTAATATCCAAGGACCTCGTATACAACGGAATTTAGGTAATTAGGCTTTAAATCTTCTGCTATTTTTATAGCTTCAGGAATTCTTCCTTGCTTCCATCTTAAAAGACTAAGATTAAGAAGAGAACTATATTTAATTTGAGGTAACTTATCATCAAGTTCTACAGCTTTTTCTAAGTAAGGTTCTGATTCTGTAATTTTCCCATCTCGAAGTAATAAGTAGCCATAGGATGATATAAAGTTAGCCTTTGCATTTTTAGAGTTTGCAGCCTTTTTAAAATAAGTTAGAGCCTTTTCTTTATCACCTTTTTTATAAGCATTACCTCCTGCTGTTGCATATATAGCAGGTAGACTTTTATATATTAAATATAAAAAGTACACAGCTAATAGTATTTTACCTACAAGGGGATATCCCATATATATAGATGAAAATATTATTATAGCAAAGACTAGGTCTGGGAGCATTCTAGTTAATTTTGTTTTCATACTATCCTCCGTTAAATATTATTTTTAGTAGTATAGTTTTTAATTTATATTGTAATAATACCATGTTAACAATAAGTTTTGAATACCATAACAATATTATATGAATAAATTTACTGTATTTGCACAGAATATGATTAAGTGAAAATTTATATTGTGGGTGGTGAGTTTATGGAAGGTTCTTCAAGTGACATAGATAATAATAAGGATGGTAAAGCATTAAAAGATGATATTAGTAAATATGCCTTAACGAAATCACTTAAGGAAAATATAGAATTATTTAAAAATAATATACTTAAGTCTGATGATACAGTGATTTATAGAGAGTTTAAAAATAAGAACACTGCCTTGAAATTTTGCTTAATATTTATAGATGGAATGACTGATAGAGAAGTTATAAATGAAAATATAATCTATCCATTAATGCAAGATAATTTTAATTTTGAATCTAAAGACATGATAGATTACATAAAAGAAGAAGTTTTAATAATAGATGATTTAAGTGAATCCAGTAAAGTAGAAAAGATTTTAAAATTATTACTTTATGGAGATACCTTATTGCTTATAGAAGATTTTGATGAAGGTATAATTCTTAATACAAAATCATGGGAGACTAGAAGCATATCAGAACCACAATCAGAAACTGTAGTGAAGGGACCAAGAGAAGGTTTCAATGAGTCTTTAAATATCAATATGTCTTTAATAAGAAGAAGGATTAACTCTTCAAATTTAAAATTTGAGATTCAAGAAATAGGAGTTAGAACGAGTACAAGAGTATGTATAGGATATGTTGAGGGTATAGTAAACCCTAAGATATTAAAAGAATTAAAACTTAGGCTAGATAAAATAGATATAGAAGGTTTTTTTTCTAGTGGGACACTACAAGAATTTATAAATGATAGACCTTTATCACCTTTCAAGACTATAGGAAATACTGAAAGACCAGATGTAGCGGCATCTAAATTATTACAAGGTAGAATTATTATATTATGTGATGGGTCACCTACAGTATTAACTTTACCATTTTTATTCATTGAAAACTTTCAAATAAATGAGGATTATTATGATAGTTTTATTTATGCATCTATAAATAGAATTTTAAGATTAATAGCATTTATACTTACTATAAGTACTCCAGGAGTTTATATTGCCTTTGTTGCATTTCATAAAGAACTTATTCCAACTAAGCTTGCTTTAAGCATATATGTATCAAAACAGGGAGTTCCATTACCTACAGTTGTAGAGACATTATTAATGATTATTATATTTGAAATAATAAGAGAAGCAGGGTTAAGACTTCCAAAGCATATAGGAGGCACAGTAAGTATTGTAGGGGCACTGGTACTTGGTGATGCTGCTGTTAATGCTAAATTTGTAAGTGCACCTATAGTAATTGTAACAGCTATTGCAGGTATATGTGGACTTATCTTATATGAAATGAATGCAGGTATAATTGTTTCAAGATTAATATTTTTAATATTAGGATCAATATTAGGTTTGTATGGAGTTGTTTTCACACTTATGGGATTAGTTATACATTTAATGTCCCTAAAAAGTTTTGGTATACCTTATATGATGAAACTTATAGATTTAGATAAATATAATATAAGAGATTCTAGTATAAGGGCACCATGGTGGATTTTAAAGTATAGAACAAAATTTATTGCTAAAGATGAAGTAAGAAGTAAAGATTATATTAAAAGAAGGTATAGATAATGAAAAGATATTTAAAAAAATCCTTTATATTATTTATATTAATATCTTTTGCGGTAACCTTTCTGGGTTGTTGGGACTATGAAGAAATGGTTAATTTAAAATATTTAGCTGGTATTGCAGTAGATAAGGATAAATACACCAATGATTACATATTAACTTTAGAGGTATTAGAAGCATCTACAAATTCAAAGGCAATAAACTCTAATATTATTGAAAGTAGGGGCAAAACAATACATGGAGCACTTAGAGATGCCATTAAAAAGACAGGAAATATGCTTCAAGGTTCTCATGCAAAGGTATTTATCGTAAGTAAAGACATTGCAGAAGAAGGGATAGTCCCAGTTATTGATTTAATAGATAGAGATGTAGAATTAAGAAACGATATGTGGATTTTAATTTCTGAAAGTGATACTGCGTCAGATATACTACGTAAAGGAAAAGAAGGAAATGAAATTATATCCTATGAATTAGCAGCATCCATTGCAAATTCAAATAAAATAGGTAAGTATATGAAGGTAGAGATATTTAAAATTATAAGTGACATCTCAGATAGAGGGTCTTCTGCTATAGCGCCTATGGTTAATGTAGATAATAATAATACTGAATCAAAATTTGAGGTTTCTGGAACCGCTATATTTAAAGGTGAAAAAATGGTAGGTACACTAAATGAATTTGAAACTATGTTTTTACAAATTTTAAAAGAAGATAATGTAAGGTTTGTATTACCTATTGAATTGGAAAAAGGTAATAATATAAGTTTAGAAATTATGAATATTGATAGAAGTATAAATACTAAAATAAAAGATAATAAAGTTGTTATAGATATGACTATAAATATCGATACAGCTTTATCTGAATTAGCGTCAAGTGGAGTTGATTATATTTTAAAAGATGAAAGAGATAAGTTAAAAAAACAATCAGAAAAACAAATAAAGATTAGTTGCTATAAAGTAATAGAAAAACTTCAAAAAGAATATAAAAGTGATGCAATAGGATTTGGAGATATATTAAAGAAGAGAAACCCTAATGTGTGGAAAAAAATGGAGTATAATTGGCTAGATATATTTGAAAATATAGAGGTTAATTTAGATATAAATCTAGAGATTAAATATAATGGAGTAACTAATAAAAATATAGAAGTGGGCGATTGATATGATTGTTTTAGTATTGATGGGATATATCTTAATATCTAGTAGTGACTTAATATATTTATATAATAATAAGTTAAAAAAAGAAGCAATAGTGTATATGTCTATACTATCTATAAGTGTAATAATAAGCATCTTGATTGCTTTAAAAATTAATATGAAACCCATGATGTATTTTGGAAAGCTATTAAGTGTAATAAAAAGTATACTAGGAGGATTTTTATGAAGGGGGAGTCTATATCCAATAGGCAAATGCAACTTTTTATATTTTGTTATAGTATAGGAGGATACCTTTTATTTAATATGGGAGCTAGTTTAAAACAAGATGCGTGGATAGCCTCTATTATATCAGTAATAATTACTATTCCTATCATGATTATGTACAGTAGGATTATGTATTTATACCAGGGAAATAACTTATTTGATATTATAGAAATAGTTTTTGGAAAAGGTTTTGGTAAATGCATAAATATAATTTTTGTTATTCATGCATTTTTATTAGGATCTTATATATTAAGAGATTTTATTGACTTTATTAAATTAACAGCTCTTTTTAATACACCTTCGGCAGTTACGAGCATATGTATTGGAATTTTAGTCATATGGATATTAAAAGAAGGAATTGAAGTTATGTCAGCATGGAGCCAATTTTTTATAAGGATTATATTGGTGTTTGTAATTTTGGTATGGATATTATTAATACCTGAAATGGATATTACAAATTTACAACCAGTATTTTATAGTGGATTTAAGGCTATATCAAAAGAATCACTTAAGTTAATGATATTTCCTTTTAGCGGCATATTTATATTTATGACATTTTTTGATTATCTAGATTACAATAAAAAGAGTAAAAACATATTCGTTAAACCCTTAATTATAGGTGGTGTAATTATAGTAGTTTTTACACTTGTTAATATAATGATACTAGGGGGGGAAGAGTATAATTCATTTTATTATTCAGGTTATGAGGCTGTAAAAAGGTTAGAATTACATGGAGAGTTCCAAAGAGCAGAGGTAATAGTTTCTATAGCTTTCACAATAATACAATTTCTTCAAATAAGTTTTTGTGTATTAGGAGTGTCTAAGGGGGTTACAAAAGTATTCAATTTAAAAGAGTATAGAAATATTTTAATTCCTATAGTTATTTTAATGATAAATTTTGTTCAAATAATGTTTAAAAGTATTATGGAGGCCATGGAATTTACAAATGATTTGTGGCCACCATATGCGCTTTTAATGCAAATTATATTTCCATTTATAATATTTATAGTGGCTTTATTAAAGAAAAGATATTCTGCTAATAAGAAAATTTAAAGGGAATGGTGTATAATGTATATATATTATATGGAAAGGATCTGTGTACATGAAAATAGCAATGCCTAAAAATGGGGAATTGATTAATCAACACTTTGGTAAAAGTGAAAGTTTTTTAATTGCTGAAATTAAAGATGGAAATATTATAAATAAAAAGGAAATTTCATCTTTAGAGTTGCAACATAATCATGGAGGGCTTTCAAAATTACTTTTAGATGAAGGTGTTTCATTGGTTATAACAGGAGGGATAGGAGCTGGAGCTTATAATGCTTTAAAAGAAAACAATTTAGAGGTTATAAGAGGAGTTAGTGGCAAAATAGATGAGATACTAGGAGCTTATTTAAAAGGTGACTTAGAGGATAAGAATGTAGTGTGTAACCATAATGGCGAACACCATAATCATTAAAGTTTATTAAAGAAGGAAAACTTCAACTATTTTAAGCGTAATTGCTTAAAGTAGCTGAAGTCTTTTTTGTTTTATATGTTTTTGAAATTAAGAGACAATATAAGGTATTTTTAAATATCTAATATTGTTTCTTAAATTAATATATTACAGATATTAGTTATGGCATAAATTTAAAAATTCATCTATATCTCCCTTTATTATTTCTAAAGAGTTCCTCCAAAAGGTAATATCATTAATATTTATATTCATAACTTTTGTTACATCGGCTGCACTATTTTTTCCTGTAAGTGCTAATAGTTTATCATATTCAGGAATAAATTCTTTACCTCTTTTTAGATATTCAGCATAAAGTCCCTTTGCAAATAGCAAACCAAAGGCATAAGGGAAGTTATAATAGCTATATCCTGCTGAATAGTAGTGAGGCTTACAAATCCACATATATGGGTGTAATAAATCTTGATCTAAACCGTCACCATAGGCTTCTTTTTGAGCTGAGATCATTATTTCATTAAGCTCTTTAGGCGTTAGTGCCGCCTCATTTCTCATTTCAAATAGCTTTTTCTCGAATAAAAATCTACTATAAATATCTATAATAATTTGTGTAGAATCTTGAAGCTCGCTTTCTAGAATACTTAAAGCATCTTCCTTGGTTGCCTTTTTTAGAGTAGCCTTTTTAACTATGGTTTCACAAAAAGTGGAAGCTGTTTCGGCTATAGGCATTGGATAATCAGAGTTTAGTATAGATTCGTTAAGAAGACAATTACCATGGTATCCATGACCAAGTTCATGAGCTAGAGTAATTACATCACTAAGGTTTCCACCAAAGTTTAACATTATTCGGCTTTCTCCTATAGTAGGAAGGCCAGCACAAAAAGCTCCTGCTACTTTTCCTTCCTTTGGAAGTACATCAATCCAATTTTCATCAAAAGCTCTTTTAGCAAAATCTCCAAGTTTATCACTAAAGGTTCTAAAATTTTCTTCAACAAAATCTTTTGCTTCATCATAGCTGTAAGTTTTATTTACTTGTCCAATCGGAGCAAACATTTCATAAAAAGGTAGTCCATTTTTATAACCTAAAATTTCTGCTTTCTTTTTTAAGTATCCTCTAAAATAAGGAATATATTCCTTCATAGCATCTATCATAGCATCTAAGGCTTCCGTGTCCATTCTAGATTTAATTAAGGATTCATGAAGAGGTGATTCGTATCCTCTTAATCTAGAAGTAGTTATAACTTCACCTTTTATTCCGTTAAGGGCAGCAGCTGATGAGTCTTCAATCTTTTTGTAGCTTTCAAGTTCAGCATAATAAGCCGCCTTTCTAACTTCGCTATCTTTATGATGAGCTAAATTTCTAACTTCTGTAAGCGGCAATATCTTCTTTTCGCCATCAATTTCTATATCCACCATAAGCTTTGAAACCAAAGCTTCTTTTAAGGTGTCGAATGCTGAGGATCCTGTAGTCTGCATTTTTGCTATTATAGATTCCTCTTTATCACTTAGTACATATTTACTATTTGCCTTAATCTCTTTAAGCATAAACTCATGTTCTTTAAGCAAAGGGCTAGATTCTATTATATTATCTAAATTATCAATAGATCCTATGAATTTTTTGTATTTTGAATCACTTTCAGCCATTTCAGCTAATATTTTTTGGATTATTTCTGAATTTTTTAAAGCTTCGGAATTATTAGTATCAACTGAGGTTGTTAAACTACAGAAAGAATATAAATTTGTTACTAAGTTTGTAAGCTTTATATTGTCATTTATATATTTTTCAAGGGTAGATTTTATGTCATTGCTATTTATGTCGGAATTAACTTCACTATTTATTTTATATATAAATAGTTTTAACTCATTTAAATCTTCTTTAAATTCTTTGCTATCAAAAGAAGTGTAGAGTTCTTTTAAGCTCCAGTTTAAGTTCATAATGATACCTCCCTATAATGTTGATATAAATAGTATATACTATTTATGTATTTTATTTCTACATAAAACAAAAAATAGATTAGGATAGTTGGTAAGTTGTGTGTTAATATAATATTTATATTGAAAATAAGAAATCCTAATTATTATGGATATACAAGAAAGTGAGGATTTTTATGAAAAGGAACACAGGATGGATTAAATTTGCAGTTATATTAATAGCAATTAATCTATTTACGGTAAGACAAGTTTTATCTAAAAGTAAATTTAATGAAAAGGGTTGTGATATACCTGTGCTCATGTATCATTCTATTACAGATAATAATAAAAAGATGTTTAGGGTCACTAAAGATAATTTTTATGATCAAATGAGATATCTAAAAGATAATGATTTTATTATATTAAGTATGGATGAAATGTATGAGCACTTTAAAACCAATAAATCCTTTGAAGATAAGTCTATAGCAATAACCTTTGATGATGGGTATAAAGATAATTATTATAATGCCTACCCCATATTAAAAGAATTTGGAATGAATGCCACTATTTTTGTAGTTACAGATTATTTAGATGAAAGTGCTTACCTTAGTGTAGATGAAATTAAAGAAATGCAGCTCAATAATATTGACATTGAAAGCCATACTACGAATCATGCAAAACTAGACAAGCTTACGGAAGTTGATAGGATTAACACATTGAGAGGTTCTAAGGATTATATTAATGAAGTGTTAAATAAAGAGGTGAAATATATATCATATCCTTATGGAAGGTGCAACAAACAAGTAGTTCGAGATGCTTATCTTGAAGGCTATAAAATGTCTTTTACTACAAAGTTTGGACATGCTACAGGAAAAGATGATTTGAATAAATTAAAAAGAGTTATGGTAAGTGGGTATATGAATATGGATCATTTCAAAAAGGTAGTTAATAAGTAACATATGAATATCAAGTGATTCTTAGACTCAGGTGGAGTTTGCTTATAAGGAATACATCTCTCCATCAAAGGCTTAGAAGAACTTATCCAGGGGCGTAGCAGCCGTCATCCCCCACCTTGAAGAGAATAGGGGTGTTACGGATGGTAGCCATCGGATAAAGTATTAAAAGAAAAGTAGTACATAAGAAATAAAGAATCATTATGGCGTTTGCTATATTGATTCTTTATTTCTTATGGAGATATATTATAATTTACTTTGAATAATTCCTTTAACATTAAAAGCTAAATTATCTAATTCTGTTTTAGAAAGGTTATCTGTTCTTATCATTGGATGTATAAAAATTTCAACTTCAGCAGGTTTTACCCTACCACTGTTTTGTTCCATGAGTTTATAAGATCCATTTATGGTAACGGGAACTATAGGTACTTTGGCTTTGGTGGCTAATTTAAAGCTTCCAGCTTTAAAATTACCTATTTCATTTTTACGGCTTCGAGTGCCTTCAGGGAATATTACTAGAGAATAACCACTTTTAAGGATATTTATACCGTCTACAATAGCCTCAGCTGATTTTCTAATGCTACTTCTATCCATGAAAACACAGTGCATATATTCCATCCATGTACTTAAAACAGGTATCTTTTTCATCTCAATCTTAGCAACATACCCTTTAGGCTTATCTATATAACTCATAAACAAGGCAATATCAAAATTACCTTGATGGTTACTAACAAAGAGCACAGGAATATCTTTTGGAACATTTTCTTTGCCATAAACATTAACCTTTGCCCCGCTGAGCTTAACATGGGACATAGCCCAGGCTGATGTAGCCTTATTTATATATTCATCCTTTTCTTTAATTTTTCCTTGGCGTTCTAAAGATTTAATTTTATAAACACCTGGGATTTTACCAATTAAACTTGTGGCAAAGTGAGTATACCAAGCTATAGTTCTAAGCATAATAAATCTCCTATCTGAATTTTACTTTAGGGTATCTTTGTAGAATAACTAGTTTAATTATAGTACAAACCTTACTTTTATTAAAGTAACAAATAGAAGGATTATATACAATTATTTTTTAGAAGTATCCTTAGGTACAGTAGAAATATCTTTTCTTGGCCTCTCTATTTTAATAAAAGAAAATACAATAGGTATAAGGCAAACTAGACTGTTAGCATAAAGGTATCTAAAATCTTGAGCCGGGGTAGCTATAAATATAGTTGCTGCATTTAGCAATACTGGTAAAATTACAAGTAAAGTTTTTGAACCATTTCTTAATATAGCTAAAAACCCAAATAATAAAATAAAAAGCATTTGAAAAGCTGGTTTCCAAAAGAAATGTTGCAAATCAGGCTTCTGAGTTAAATTTAAAAATTTATTACCCATCTTAGTTAGGCTATTACTTAAAATAGTTTGTTTTAATCCTAAAGAATTTGCTGAAATCTCTCTACTACCCCAATTTACATATCCCTTGACTGACCAACCTATAGCAGTTTGGCTTAGGTAAGAATCAAAAGCTATCTTAGGATTTTGAATGCAAGCACCAGCCCAAAGTTTAAGGAAGGCCATTTTATCCTCCATTAATTTATCTACTTTAAAGTCTTTGTGAAATTTAATATAATCTACATTACCTGGCATATAATTTTCTGACCAAGAATTTAAAGGCATTATTTCACTAGCTTTTTTTAATTGATCTTCATTTAAATAGCCATTATTTTTTATAACCGCAGCAATTTGCTGTGTTGGAATTCCAAAAGCCTCACTAGAGGAAGCAGGTTCTATTCCAATTAGGCTATAAATTGGTCCCTTTATTAAAAGAAAAACAACTAAGACAGAAACAAACGTTATTATATATGGTTTTGATTTTTTTATATTTGATACTATTAATATTACTAATGTTCCGAATAGCGGAACTAAGCCATTATGTCTAAATAACACAACACCAAGGGAACAAAGTATAAAATAAATAAGATTTTTTCTATTATATATCCATTCATTATTAGTAATAACAATGTTTATAATTAGCATTGTAAATAAGAGTATAAATCCGCTATAAATTATATCCTTCCACAAAGTAACAAACATTATTCCATTAACAGGGTTTAAGGCCATGGCTAAAATAATTAAATATAAAATCTTTTTATCTACACCAAGTCTTTCAAAGTTATACATACAATATCCAATCATTATAGACATAATAATCACCTGCACTATAACAACCGCAGCAGGAGAATACCATACTCTTGTAATTAAATAGGTGAATAAGGTATGTACTACAGGGTTAGAATCATAATATACACCCTTTGATATTTGAGTCCATTGATTCATGGAGTCTGCTGTCATAACCCCTGGATAAAATGACAGTAAATAAAAGATCCCCAATAAAATAAAAGGAACAGAATAGATAAGTATTCTTTTTTTATTTACCTTTTTATGTTCAACTGGAATTTCAAACTGTAAAAGGTATATAAAAAAGATGAAAAAAGAAGTAAAAAGAAGTAAAAACATAAATAGTTTGATTGAATAGTTAACAATAGTTGGATAAGGTAATAAGTAGTTTTTATAAGATATAAATATAATTTTATATAATATACATGCTAGAAAAGAAAAAATAGGTATTAGTATTTTGTGCGCTTTGCTTAAACTATTAAATTTATTAGGTAGCTCATTTATTATTTTATTGGAAAATATAGTTAGGGGAATAATAAAAAATAGTGGTATAAGCATCCTATTATTATTGTTTGGATTAATGTAAAGAGAAATTGTAAAACTATAAATAATACCTAAAATTAAACTAGTTAGATCTTTAATAATTTTTTTGTTAATCATATTTCACCTCTAAAATAATTATTTTTATATGGGGAATTAATGAATATATATAGTATTATGTCACAACAGGTGACATATGTAAATAAATGTGATAAAGTAAGTTAAGAAATAATTTACAATATAGTAGTTAGCTATTTCAAAATTTAAAATACAGAGGATATATGTTATAATTGATGTCAAAATAAAGAAAATGCTTAGATATAATTAACAATGAAGAAGATAAAGAGGTAAACTAATAATGAAAGTACTGATTATTATTCCTGCTTTTAACGAAGAAGAAAACTTAATTAAATTGATAGATAGCATAAAGATGTGTTGTCCTCTTTATGATATCTTAGTGATAAATGATTGTTCAACAGATAATACAAGACTTTTAAGATTTGAGGCACCAGTTTATAAGGTGGATTTAGGATCTAATTTAGGTATTGGTGGAGCCGTACAGACAGGGTATAAATTTGCATATTATAATGATTACGATGTTGCTATACAGGTAGATGGAGACGGTCAGCATAATCCTAAGTACATAAAGGATCTTATTGAAGAGATTAATAAGGGAGAAAATATGTGTCTTGGATCAAGGTTTATAGATAAGGCGGGATTTCAATCCACCTTTGCAAGAAGAATAGGTATAGTATATTTTTCAAACCTTATATATTTGGTATGTAAAAAAAGAATAACAGATCCAACTTCGGGATTTAGAGCTTGTGATAAAACTGTAATTAAGATGTTTGCAAAAAGATATCCAACAGATTACCCAGAGCCTGAAACGGTAGTTTATTTAGCAAAAAACAAGCTTCGTATAAAAGAGATTCCGGTAGTAATGAATGAGAGAGAAAGTGGAGTATCATCAATAAATCTCATTAAATCCATATACTATATGATAAAGGTTTCAATAGCTATATGCTTTACTTCAATTTCTAATAGATAACATAATTATAATTTGAACTTTGGAGGATGGATAGATGAATTATCAGCTTCAGATTATTCTAATATTAGTGTCAATAGGATTTTTTATATTTATTTATAAAATGATAACAAATTATAAGATGGACCTTAGACATAGTTTGGTTTGGGTTTTATCTAGCTTAGTTTTCATATTAATGTCTATATTTCCAGGTACCTTAATTAGTGTTTCAAGATTATTACATATTGAAGAACCTGTTAATACAATATTTCTTTTAGTTATATTTTTTCTGTTATTAGTTACGTTTACGTTAACACTTACTATTTCAAAAAGATCTAACAGTATAAAAGACTTAGTACAAGAAGTTGCAATTTTAAAACTTAAGATTGAAGAGTTATCTAAGGAATCTGAAAAAAATAATAGTTAAAGGTATAAAATATGCTACATACGAATTAGCTATCTTTTTAAACATTATTAAAGAAGAACTTGTTAAGGGTTATTATCTCTTATAAGCTGTTATTAAAGCAATAGTATTGAAGGGCTAAACTCTTATAAATATTAATTAACTAGAGATCAGTGATTTTTTTAAAATATGCTGATCTTTTTTATATAGAACTTTTAATTAAAATAAAACCTATAATAATTTTTTGACAATAGATAAAACTATTGATAAAATTAATAATCAGGTAACTTGATGAAAGAGGTAGAAAAAAGATGGAAGTTAATTTTGAAAGTCTTAAAATAACAGAAAAAATGATAAGTGGGTTAGAAGGTTTAGAAATTAAAAACCCTACTGAGATTCAAGAAAAGGTAATTCCTTTAGCTTTAGAGGGAAAAAATTTAATAGGACAGTCTGAGACAGGTACAGGTAAGACGCTCTCTTATCTTCTACCTATAATAGAAAAAATAGATGTAAATAAAAAAGAGATGCAATGTATAATAATAGCTCCAACCCATGAGCTTGTAATGCAGATACATAATACCATTTCAGATTTAAGAAACAGTTCAGGTATAGAGGTTTTATCTACACCTTTAATAGGAAGTGCTAATATTACAAGACAAATAGAAAAGTTAAAGTCAAAGCCTCATATTATAGTAGGATCTTCAGGAAGAATATTAGAGTTAATAAAAAAAAGAAAGATATCTGCACACACCATAAAAACCATGGTTATTGATGAAGTAGATAAGCTTTTAGATAAGGATAATATCCCTTCTATAAAAGAGATAATAAAAGCTACACCAAAGGAAACTCAAATAATGATGTTTTCAGCTACAATAACAGGCAATACTTTAGATGTTTCTAAAACTTTAGCTTCAGATATTGTTGTTGTAAGTGTTAAAAATACAAATGCCGTTAATGAGAATATAATTCATGGATATATTTTAACTGAACATAGAAAGAAGATAGATACATTAAGAAAACTTATATCTGCAGTAAAACCTAAAAGGGCTCTTGTGTTTATTAACAGTAGTTATGATGTAGAGAAAACCCTTGAAAAGCTTAGATTCCATAATATAAAGGTAGACTCTGTTCACGGTAGTAATGATAAAGAAGACAGACAAAGAGCTTTAGAAAACTTTAGAAAAGGTAGTATACAAGTTTTAGTTGCATCTGACATTGCTGCAAGAGGACTTGATATTAAAGGCATAACTCATGTGATAAATTTAGATCTACCAAAGGATTCTAAAGATTATCTACATAGAGCAGGAAGAGTTGCAAGGGCAGGAGAAATAGGAGAAGTATTTTCTCTTGTAGATCCTAAAGAAGAAGGCCTTATAAAAAAATATGAAGATAGCTTTAAGATTATTATTCCAGAGAAATATATGTATGGTGGAAGAGTTGAGATTCAAGAAGATTAACAGGTGAATTAGGACTTTTATAGAAGTTTACAGGAAATATTTAGAGGAGAGTTATTAGTTATGAATATTCAAATTTTTGGCATCAAAAAATGCTTTGATACAAAAAAGGCAGAAAGATATTTTAAGGAAAGAAATATAAAATATCAGTTTATTGATTTAAATGAAAAGGCATTAAGTAAGGGAGAGCTACAAAGTGTAAAATCTTCTGTAGGATTAATAAATTTAATAAATAAGGAAAGTAAAGAATATGAAAAGCTAAATCTTTCAAATATTAGAAGCGATAGTACAAGAGAAGAAATTCTTTTAAATAACCCTAAACTATACAAAACACCTATAGTTCGTAATGGTAAGGTGGCTACAGTTGGCTATGCCATAGAGGTTTGGAAACTTTGGGAGTAGAAAAAGGGCATACTAAAGCTTAAACATCTTTATTTAAAAGATTCAAACACCCTGAACTTATACCTCGATAGGTCTTTGGATAAAGAAAGTATGGTGAAGAGAATGAACGATTATATTTTTCATGCAATAAATAATGTAGCCAATAAAAGTAGTCTTTTAGATGGAGTAATGATTGTAATTTCAAAGTATGGCCCTTATATATCTATATTAGTTTTAGGAAGCATACTTATATTAGGGCTATATAAAAATAAAAGAAGACCAGTTCAATATGCTACAGAAACTTTAATAATAACTATAATTAGCATGATATTAAGTTTTATAATAGGCAAAGTGTTTTATGTAGACAGGCCTTTTGTTAAAAACAAGGTTAATTTGCTTATAGATCACAAAAGTAATGCTTCTTTTCCAAGTAACCACGCTATGGGAACTATGAGTATAGCTGTAGGATTGTTTTCATTTGATAATTTAATAGGAATGTTTTTAACCTTTTTATCTATAATGGTAGGTATTGCCAGGATATATGTAGGAAATCACTATCCTTTAGATGTCATAGGTGGTTATGTATTAGTTTTTATAGTAAATTACATATATAAAAAGTACATAAGAAAATTTATAGTTACAGATTAATTTTAAGATGTAACTATAATATAATTAAAAAAGAAGCTTTTATCAAAGCTTCTTTTTTATTTTATTAATATTTAAAAATTAGCTATACATTAATATTAGTTTAAAATATTTAATATACCTTTTTGAAATTTATAATAAAGGTGGCTAATATTATGTTTAAATTAAAAATCACTTTATCTTTAAAATAGATAAAATAATTAACAATATTCCACCAAGCCAAGATAAATCTAGTTTTGAAGTTTTAGCAAGTTTTTTGCCTAAAAAGATACCTGAATATATAGCTACAATGCCACAAACTAAAGATAACAAGATTACTTGTATATAATTAGCATTTCCAAGACTACTTCCAAACCCAACAGCTAAAGAGTCTAAAGATAGAGCTATTGCTAGATATAAGGCTTCTTTTGGCTCAAGCTCCTTTGAATTATTAAAGTCGGCTTTAGTTTCATCGGCATATATATCAATTATAAATCTTAAATCAAATAATTTTAAATTTATCTTCTTACTTGAAGATTTACCTATATAACTTTTCACAAGACTTTGAAATAAATAGTATATACCAAGTAAAAATAATATTAAAAAACTTATTATGGAGGTAATATTACCTGGAATAAGTCTTTTTATTATGGAACCAAAAAAAAGCGATATAGCAAGGCAAGAAGAACAAACTATATTAATAACTGTTATAGATACAAAAGGGATTTTTATCTTATTTGCACCATAAGCAATACTAGCCACTAGTGCATCTAAAGATAAGGCTAGTACCAATAGTAGGGACTCTAACATCATATCACCTGCCAATATTATTTTGTAAGACTTTATCGTATTTCCCCGGGAATATAATACGGGATTATAGATATTAATATATTATTCATGTATTTATGAATGGTTACACCATAAAAAAACCTCACCACTTAAGGCGAGGTTTTAATTAATGAATTATATAATTTACATAAACTCATTAAGGAACTTATCTACATTTTTAGGTTCCCATGTTCTATCTACTAATGATACTCCTGAATTTAATACAGGATGAAGTTCTCCGTAAGTGGCTTTACCTTTTTCCTCATAAATTATACCACCTGGAATTCCCTCATCTCCAAATTGCGATGCCTTCTCAAAGGCTGAAAGCTTATTACTTGGATCATGAGATTCATCTAAATAATAAAGTCTATCTTTATACCACTTAAAAGTATTTACTTTATTAAATGTTACACAAGGTTGAAGTATATCTATTAAAGCATATCCCTTATGATTCATAGCAGCTTTTATAATTTCTACTAGTTTATCTTTATCCCCAGAGAAGGCCCTAGCTACAAAGGTAGCTCCAGCACTTACAGCAACGGCTAGTGGATTTAAAGGATATATGTTAACACCTTCAAATTGCATAGAAGTTTTTTGACCTAAAGCAGTGGTAGGAGAGCCTTGTCCTTTAGTTAATCCGTAAATTTGGTTATCATGAACTAATTGAACTATATCCACATTTCTTCTTTGTGCATGTAAGAAGTGATTTCCTCCTTCTCCATAAGCATCACCGTCACCACCAGTAACCACAACTTTTAAATTTTGGTTAACCATTTTTATAGCCTGAGCTGGAGGTAGAGCTCTTCCATGAAGACCATTAAACCCATTTGCTCTTATATAGTGAGGTGTCTTTGCGGCTTGCCCTATACCAGAAACCATTACTAATTGATCAGGGGCTATATCAAGCTCTGCAGCGGCTCTCTTTATGGCATCTAGTATATTAAAATTACCACAACCAGGGCACCATGTATTTTCATCTTTAGTGTTATAAAGTTTTATATCTAACATTTATAGCACCTCCTTTTTTACTGAATCATATATTTCCAAAGAATTTAATTGTCGCCCATCATATTTAAGTATACTTTTATCCATGATTAATCCTGTTTCTTGAGTTATAAACTTGCCTAGTTGTCCTGTAAAGTTTTGTTCAACATTTATTAATGTTTTAGCATCTTTAGAATACTTAGCTAGTAAATTTTGAGGTAGGGGAGATATATCTCCAAAGCTAAGAGCACCAACACTGAGACCATCTTTATTAAGCATATCTACAGCTTCTTTTAAAGCACCATAAGTTGAACCCCAACCTAGTAATAAGGTGTCAGGAGTTTCCACTCCAAAGTACTCAGGTTCAATTAAATCTTCTTTAATTAAATCTAGTTTTTTCATTCTCTTTTGCATTTGTTCATTTCTTACATCGGAGTCTTCAGTTATATGGGAATCTTCAGTATGCTCATCACTATCAACTAGTACTATCTGGCCTTTAACTTTTCCAGGGATAAACCTTGGAGATATTCCATTTTCAGTTAACTTATATCGTTGATATTCTTCTCCATCGGTTAAGACCTCTTCTCCTGAAATATGTCTTTCTATTTTAAGAGATTGAACATCAAACTTTGGAACAGTAATATTATAATCTGCTAGATATTGATCTGTTAATAACAAAACTACAGTTTGATATTTATCTGCTAAGTTTAAGGCTCTAAAAGTTTGATAAAAAGCATCTTCAGGGTTTCTAACAGCTATAACCATTCGTGGAAATTCACCATGAGAAGCTGTAAGTAAGAAGCTTAAATCACTTTGTTCAGTTCTAGTAGGAAGTCCTGTAGCAGGACCTGGTCTTTGTGAATCTACTACAACTAGAGGAGTTTCCATAATACCTGCAAGACCTAAAGCTTCTACCATAAGTGAGAAACCACCACCAGATGAACCAGTCATAGATCTAGCTCCTGCATAAGAGGCTCCTATAGCTGCATTAATGGCTGCTATTTCATCTTCTACTTGATCTACTACAATTCCAGCTTCTACCTGTTTTTTAGAAAGGTAGGTCATTATACTTGTGGCAGGAGTCATAGGATAAGCAGCATAATAGGAAAGCCCACCAGCTAAAGCTCCAAGAGCTATTGAGGTATTGCCATTTATAAGCATATTATCTTTTAGATGGCCTTCTTTTAAATCATAGGTGCTATCTACTAAATCATAGCCTTTATTAAAAGCATCCACATTTATATCCCTTATTTCATCTGTAAATTTATTATTAAAGATTTCGGAAACACCCTCATTTGATATTCCAAAATGTTTTATAACAATACCAGCAGCTACAGAACCAAAGGCCCTTGTAAGTCCCGCAGCTTTAGCAAGTTTCATAAGTGGAAAAGCTTTAACTCTCTTATCATCATGTTCTATTTTTTCATCAGCTATAATTATCCCATTATCTTTAAGATTATTTAAATGAGCATCTATAGTATCTTTATCTAAAGCAATCATTAAATCTATTGAGGTTGTATGTGTATAAATTGGTTCATCACCAAAACGAACCTGCGTAAAATTGTGTCCACCTCTAACTCTTGACATATAATCTTTATTAGAGAATACGTAAAAGCATTTTTTAAAAAGCAACTTTTCTAGAAAATCACTTATGGTATCCATGCCTTGTCCCGCTGTACCACCAACTAATATATTAAATTTCAAAATTAAACACCTCGCTTTATAAATTTTCAATAATTTTATATCATAAATTTCGTAATCTGTTATATAGTTATTATTATAAATATATAATAGCTCTAATCACCAGTGATGTCAATAATGATTATTAGTCGAAAACTATTATCTTTACACACAGCGGAAAATATATAAAAAGTTTATTTTTAAAATAACATGTCAGTAGATTATAAATTTTATTGAGGTTGTTGTTTAAATATATTTAAAAATCTATCTTTTTAAATATTTCTCCATCTAAAGTTTTGATTTCAAATATATTTTCATGCAAAATACCGTAACAATGGGGGGTATCTTCCTTTGGAAATGTAATAGAACCAGGATTTATTACAAAAATGTTATTTATTTTTTCAGCTAAAGGTACGTGAGTATGACCATATATTAAAGCATCTCCATCACTTAAATTTGGTATATTATCTTTATTAAAAATATGACCATGAGTTAAAAACAATCTTTTGTCGTTATATAGAATTATAGAATAATCACTCATAGTTGGATAATTTAGTACCATTTGATCTACTTCACTTTCACAGTTTCCTCTTACAGCTATAATTTTATCCTTATAGGAGTTTAAAATTGAGGCAACCTTTTTAGTATCATAATCTCTAGGAAGTTGATTTCTAGCTCCATGGTATAGTTGATCACCAAGGATAACTAAGTAGTCAGCTTTTTCCTTTTCAAAGAATTCTAAAGCTTTTTCTAAATAATAGGCAGAACCGTGGATATCTGATATAAAAAATAATTTCATTTTCATAAGTCTCCTTTGTATTTTATCAAGTGATTCTTAGACTCACGTGGAGTTTACTTATAAGGAATACATCTCTCCATCTGAGTCTTAGAAGAACTTATCCAGGGGCGTAGCAGCCGTCATCCCCCACCTTGAAGAGGATAGAGGCGTTACGGATGGTAGCCATCGGATAAGTTATGTTATAATTATAGCAAAATAAGTATTATAAGATATGATTTAAGGAGCGAAAACATTGAAAAAATATGAGTTATTACAAATGTTTAATGAGGGAACCAGTGGTAAAAATCATATTAAAGGCCAAAGAATTATAGATAATGATTTAGTTTCTTCTATAGACATAATAAGTGAAGAAAACTTAATTTGTGTAGATGGTAGAGTTATTTCTGAAAGCCTTTTTAATAAGTACAAGACTATAATTGAAATAGATGGAAAAAGCAAGAGTATTTTGTCTACCTTTTGTAGTTGTGCTGATTATGAGAAAAATGAATTTAAAAAAGAAAATTATTGTTGTAAACACTTAGTAGCAACATTTTATAAAGCACTTAAAAGCTTACAAACTCTGAAGGTTTTAAATACAGAGCATCCTCCTTTGGATAGTTTATATAAGGATAAAAGTGGTGTTCTAGATATACTTTTAGGTGATGAAAAAGATAAAGAAGAAATTAAAATAGAGGTTTATATTAATAAACATAAGTGGAATAATGGTATAAAGGTTGAATTTAAAATAGGTAGTAAATTTGCAAGGTCAAGTGATCTTAATGTGTTAAAGGATGTTAATCAATTTTTACTAGCTTACTATAATAATTTTCCAGTGATTTATAGTAAAACCTTCACATTTCATAAAAAGACTCGAAAATTAAATGTAAAAGACAAAAGGCTTATAGATTTTACAGAAAATCTTTGGACTTTAGATAAAAATACTAAGGCTTTTAAGAGTAGTCGGGAGAAAAATATAGATGGGAAATATATAAACATTCCAGAATACATGGTTCGGGAATTTTTTCATATAATAAAAAATCACAGGGTATATTTAAACGAAGGATTTTTTTCAAGACCAGTGGAAACAGAAATTATAATAGAGGACCCTGAAATAAGATTTGAATTAAATAATTCTAAAGGTAATTACAGCCTGAAGGTCACTGAAGGTATGCCTAGCATTTTAGAACCCAAAAATGAAGTCTTATTATACGGCACAAATGTCTATCTTCCAAGCTTTGAATTTTGTTATAAGATAAGGCCTTATTTTGAAATATTTAGTAAGGCTAAAATTGTAACTATTCCAATATCTGAAGAAGATACTATATTAAGGCGATTAATTCCAGACCTTAATTCCTTATCACCTATGGTTTCATTATCAAATTCTATACAAGATAAGATTGTAATTGATTCTTGCAAATTTAATTTTTATTTTGATAGACAAGATGAAATTGTAACACTAAAGGTTAAGGTAAGGTATGGAGCCTTTGAATTTAATATTTTTAAGGACTTTAAAGAAAAGGTTATATATAGAGCTATTAAAAAGGAAGAGGAGACAATTGGAATTATTAAAGCCTTAGGATTTGAAGAAATAAATGGAGTATTTCATTTTTTAAAAGATGATGATTATATATTTAACTTTTTTAAAAATGATATAGAAAGGCTTCAAAAAATAGGAGAAGTTTATTATTCTGAAAATTTTAAGGGACTAAAATATATAGGAACTAAAGGCATAAATGCACAAATTAGTTCAGGTAAATATGATTATTTTGATATGGACTTTAATATAGGGGATATATCATCTAAAGAAACTATGGATATAATAAGATCATTTAGGGATAACCTTAAATATTATAAATTAGAAAGTGGAGAGTACCTAGATTTACAGGAACTAGAACTTAATAAGTTCTTAAAGCTTTTAGATTCAGTATCTTCTTTTAATGTAGAGGAGAATCATATTGAAATATCTAAGAATAAAGCGGTGTTTTTAGATAGTTATATAGAAGAAAATAATATTAGATATATAAAAGGCAAGGGTGAATTAAAGAAGGTAAAAGATAGACTTAAAGACATAGAAAAATTAAAGTTTAATGTGCCCTCTGAATTAAAGGGCACACTAAGAGAATATCAAAAGATAGGTTATAACTGGCTTAAAACTTTAGATTACTTAGGATTTGGAGGGATTTTAGCTGATGAAATGGGTCTTGGTAAAACTATTCAAATAATTGCATTTTTACTATCTAATAAGGGAAGTAAATCATTAATTGTAGCCCCTACATCATTAATTTATAACTGGATAAATGAATTTCATAAGTTTGCACCAAATCTAAAGGTTGTGGCTATTAATGGACCAAAAGAAGAGAGGGAATGTATTTTAGAGAATATAGAAGATGTGGATGTTCTAATAACTACATATAATTTATTAAAAAGAGATATAGATCTTTTTTGTAATTTAGAATTTGATTATTGTATATTAGATGAAGCGCAAAATATAAAAAACTATAATTCTCAAAATTCCATAGCTTCAAAGAGTATAAAGGCAAGGACAAGATTTGCATTATCAGGTACTCCTTTAGAAAATTCTCTTATGGACCTATGGTCAATATTTGACTTTATAATGCCAGGATATCTTTATGATGAAAAAAGATTTAGTGTTAGATATCAAAAAAGGCTTAAGGAAGAACCAGAAGTTTTGGAGGATTTAAATAGGCTAATAAAACCCTTTATTCTTAGAAGGAAAAAAAGTGATGTTTTAAAAGAGTTACCTGAAAAGATAGAAAAGGTATTACTAGTTAACCTAGAAGAAGAGCAAAAAAAGGTATATAAAGCTTATGCTGATTATGTAGCTCGGCTAATAGAAAAAAAGGTAAAGGATGATGAGTTTAAAAATAGTAAGATAGAGATATTATCTTATATAACAAAGTTAAGGCAATTGTGCTTAGATCCAACAATATTAATGACTGATTATACTGGGGATAGCGGAAAACTTATAGCTTTATTAGAGTTAATTCAAGGGAGTATAGAAGAAGGGCATCGAATATTGATATTTTCACAATTTACTACAGTGTTAAAAAATATAGGTGAAAGAATAAAAGCAGAAGGCATAGGCTTTAACTATCTTGATGGATCTATATCCTCAGAAAAAAGAATAGAATTAGTAAATAGTTTTAATGAAGGTAGGAATGCTGTATTTTTAATAAGTTTAAAAGCTGGGGGCACGGGACTTAATTTAACTTCGGCTGATACTGTAATCCATTTTGATCCTTGGTGGAATCCAGCAGTAGAAGAACAAGCTACAGATAGGGCTCACAGAATAGGACAAAAGAATGTGGTAGAAGTAATAAAAATAATAGCTAAAGGAACCATAGAAGAAAAGATTCTTTTATTGCAAGAAGAAAAGAAAAGACTTATATCAGAATTTATAGGAGATGAATCTTCTAAAGGAGAAGGATTTTCAAGTCTAAATGAAGAAGAATTATTAGGATTATTTAAGTAAAAAGATAAGACTAAGCTGCAAGTGGATTTTAAAACCACATGTAGCTTAGCCTTTTTTAATATTTAAACTTTAATATTACTTGCTTTTAGTTGCCTTTTTTGATTCTTTAGTTTCGAGTTTTACGCTTTCAAATACATCTACATACATTTGCTTAATTTCGCTCATTAATGGATATCTTGGGTTAGCACCTGTACACTGGTCATCAAAGGCTTGTTCAACCATGTCGTCAAGGGTAGCATAGAACTTTTGTGATGATACCCCAGCCTCTGCTATAGTTTTAGGCATGTTAACCTTAGATTTTAGTTCATCTATAGCTTTAATTAACAATTGAACTTTTTCATCTATAGTACTTCCACCTAAACCTAGGTAATCAGCTACCCTAGCGTATCTCCATGCAGCATTTGGATATTTATATTGAGGGAAGGCTGCCTGCTTAACTGGAGCATCGGTAGCGTTGAATTTAATTACTTCATTTATTAAAAGTGCATTAGCAGTACCATGTGGTATGTGGTGGAATGCACCTAACTTATGTGCCATTGAGTGGCAGACTCCTAAGAATGAATTAGCAAAAGCCATACCAGCCATGGATGAAGCATGAGCCATTTTTTCTCTAGCCTTAATATTAGTTGTTCCTTCATTGTAGGCATCTGGTAAGTATTTGAATATTAATCTTATAGATTCTAAGGCCATACCATTAGTATATTCTGATGCTAGTACTGATACATAAGCTTCTAGGGCATGTGTTAATGCGTCTACGCCTGAAGCTGCTGTTAATCCTTTTGGCATACTCATCATGAGTTCTGCATCGACTATAGCCATATCTGGAGTTAATTCATAGTCGGCTAATGGATACTTAATACCTGTTTCCTCGTCCGTTATAACTGCAAATGGGGTTACTTCTGAACCGGTTCCTGCTGATGTTGGGACAGCAACCATCATTGCCTTCTCACCCATAACTGGGAATTTATAAACTCTTTTTCTTATATCCATAAATCTCATAGCAAGATCTTCAAATCTAATATCTGGATGTTCGTACATTACCCACATAATTTTAGCTGCATCCATTGGTGAGCCTCCACCTAATGAAAGTATTACATCAGGCTTGAAGCTTAACATTTCTTCAGCACCCTTTTTTGCAGTTTTAAGTGTTGGATCTGGTTCAACATCTGAAAATATTTTGTAGTCTATTTTATTTTGATCTAGTATATCAGTAACTTTATGAGTGTATCCTAAGTCAAATAATATCTTATCTGTAACTATAAATACCTTCTTTTTATTTAAATCATGTAGCTCTTGTAGAGCTATTGGTAAACAACCATATTTAAAGTAAGTTTTTTCGGGAACTCTAAACCAAAGCATATTTTCTCTCCTCTCAGCAACACTTTTTATGTTAATTAAGTGTTTAGGACCAACATTTTCTGAAACGGAGTTACCACCCCAAGATCCGCAACCTAGTGTTAAAGATGGAGCTAACTTAAAGTTATATATATCTCCAATTGCACCTTGGGATGCTGGCATATTTATTAATGTTCTAGCAGTTTTCATGGCAGCTCCAAACTGGGTAATTCTATCCATTGACTTAACTTGATCTGTATAAAGTATGGAAGTATGACCGAATCCACCTAATTCTACTAGTCTAGCAGCCTTTGTTAAAGATTCGTCAAATGATTTTACTTTGTACATTGCAAGTACTGGTGATAACTTCTCGTGTGAGAATGGCTCTTCAAGCTCTACGGAGTCTACTTCTCCAACCAAAACCTTAGCCACCTTTGGTACAGAAACTCCAGCCATTTCAGCTATTTTAAAGGCTGATTGTCCAACGATATCAGCATTTAATCCACCTTTATCATTTAAAATTATTTTTCTAACCTTATCCACTTCTTCGCCTTTTAATATATAAGCTCCTCTAAGAGCTAGCTCTTTTTTTACTTCCTCATAAACTGAATCCATAACAACTATACTTTGCTCTGAAGCACAGATTACACCATTATCAAAGGTTTTAGAGAGTAATATTGAGTTTACAGCCATTTTTATGTGAGCTGTTTCATCAATTATAGCTGGAGTATTTCCGGCACCAACACCTAAAGCTGGTCTACCTGATGAATATGCGGATTTAACCATGGCAGGTCCTCCAGTAGCTAAGATTATATCTGATTCACGCATTACATTTTGTGATAATTCAACAGAAGGTTCATCTATCCATGCTATTATTCCTTCTGGTGCACCAGCTTTAACTGCTGCATCTAAAACTATTTTAGCAGCCTCAATTGTAGACTTTTTTGCTCTTGGATGAGGACTTATGATTATAGCATTTCTTGTTTTTAAGGCTATTAATGTTTTAAATATTGCTGTTGAGGTTGGATTAGTAGTTGGGACAATGGCAGCTATAACTCCAATAGGTTCAGCAACCTTAGTAATACCAAAGGTATTATCTTTCTCTATTATCCCACAGGTTTTCATATCTTTATATTTGTTGTATATATATTCTGCTGCGAAGTGGTTCTTTATAACTTTATCTTCAACGATACCCATACCAGTCTCTTCTACAGTCATTTTAGCTAGTTTAATTCTTGCGTTGTTTGCGGCCATAGCAGCTTGCCTAAATATTTCATCTACCT
The DNA here is from genome assembly GCF_000703125.1 of Clostridium algidicarnis. Classification (NCBI taxonomy): domain Bacteria; kingdom Bacillati; phylum Bacillota; class Clostridia; order Eubacteriales; family Clostridiaceae; genus Clostridium; species Clostridium algidicarnis. The sequence continues at coordinate 1,772,198 of NZ_JNLN01000001.1, forward strand.
CTTCTTGAGTGTATGTTGCAAATAACTTTTGGGCTTCTCTTAACTGCCTAATTCTCTCTGTTAATTCCTTTGAGTTTGTTACTAACATAATTATTCCTCCTAGAATCATATAAAAATTTTGAACTTTCAATTGTTATTTTTTTATCAAACTTCTCTATGAACTCATTTTATTAGATTGTTTAATTTTTGTCAAACTTTTTGTTTATATTTTTAAAGATTATTTGATATATGTGTATTTTGTGCTTTTATTATTTTTTATATTCTTTTAAAAGTTATTTAAATTTATGAAAAGGGAATACCATAAATTATTTAAATATATCTATTATTATAAAAAGAACTGATGTAAATCAATGAGAATTATGGTAAAATATATGCAACATATGGATTGAAAAGGGAGGAAATAATATGAAAAAAAAGCTATCATTAATCCTGTTAATATTGATTTTCCCAGTATTCACCTATGGATGTAGTCAAAAAATAAGTCTTTTAGAAACTAAAGGAGATTATTTTACAGCATATACAAATGATGATATTGGTATAAAGATATCCAATACAATTAAGGAAAAGGAAGATATATATAATATTGTGTTAGATGATTTACAGAAAATCAACAGTTTTTCACCAATACATACGATAGAAATAGATATAGATGAAAAGAATGTTATACCCAAAGTGGAAAGAAGTATTAAATGTAATAGTAGTTTTATAAAGACAGAAGAATTTAAAAAGGAACTTATAAAAAAGTCCTATGATATATATGATAATTGGATTTCAGAAGGGCTTTATGCAAAGATATTTAAGAGAGATGTGGAAGTTCTAGAGTTTCCTGAATACTATGAAGAACATGACTTTTCATTATTTGGAGCAAGATTCTTTGAGCCATTCGTATCTAATAGGGAAATAGAAAATGTACAAGCTGCATCAATAGATTTAGTAGAGTATACAATAAAAAAGGGAAAAAAAGAAGAATTACTGAAAAATCAAGTAGACATATCAGATATTGAAGAATGGGCAAAGGATAAGAATATAGACCTATCTTATCAAAGAAGTATAGAGAGCCTAATGAATAGAATGGAAGCAAATAAATTAAATTCAAATGTATATTTAACTTTAAACACAAAGGAAGATATTAATGGATTTATCATAGATATACAGACTATGGATGAACAATATGATACTGCTAAAAAGATAGAAACGTTTATATTGATGATGGATAAAAATATAAGCAACATAAAAGAAGGAATAAAAAAAGATGCTCCTAATTTTTATAATAACTATAGTGATGCAATAGAAAATATTCCTCTAATACATTATTATTTTGATAATACATTAGAGGTAAATGGGTTTGCATTAACAAAAGAAGGAATAATAAAACTTAAAGATCTAACTACGCAAGTACATGAATTCAGTCACATACTAATAACGGATTCCTTTCTAAATAACAACATAGTAGTAAATGTACCTGAATGGCTAGATGAAGGTATAGCAAATTATTTGGATTATGCATATTCAGACAGATATAAATTTATTATAAAAGGTATTAATGATTTAATGTCCGAAGAAAAACTTAATGAACATGAAGAAAATCTAATAAATAATATGAATACTATATTTCAGGCGAATAATATGGATTTAAGTAATACCACGGAAATTATTACAAATAAAAGTGAACGAATTAAAATGTGCCATATATGGATGGCTTCTGTTTTAAAACATGCAGAAGTTCCGGGTTTTGAATCAGTGATAAAAGATACTGTTTTTCTTTCAAAAGAGCCAAGGAATTCTGAACAAAAATCATGGCCTATGGGCAAAGGAAATTATATTAATTATCACGCTAACCTTAGCTTTACAACTTATTTAATTGAAGAATATGGATTAGAAAAGACTTTATATCTAATGATTGAGGATTTCAGTACATTGACCTATGAAGATCAATTTGGGAAAAGTTATGAAGAACTTAAGGTTGATTGGAGGGAGTATCTTAAAGAGAACATTAAAGATATCGAATTGATACTTTGATATAAAAATTGCAGAAAGGAGGTGAAAAAATGAAATCATTGAATAACATACTATGGAATAAAGATGTAGAGATAGGGGAAGAAAAAGGGAAAGATAATGAATATGTGCCAATGGGGATTGGACAGCCTACTATGTTGACAGATGCTTGTATGTGTAATTATGCTGGTTGTAGTTCCTATCAGTCTGGAATATATGCAGGGGGATGTATTTAGCAAATGAGGAAACTAGAATGATATAACTTAAAAATTACAATAAAATGAACAAAAAGATTGAAGTCTAATCTTTTGTTCATTTTATGTAGTAATAATATTAATTTTTAAGGGGTTATATAATATGAAAAAAAAGATAATATTTATTTTGCTAATACTTGTCGTAACATTATCAATAATTGGATGTGGTAAAGAGGTAAGCTTAGTAGAAACCAAAGAAAAGTATTTCATAATGTATTCAAATGACAATATAAGTATAAAGATATCCAATACAGTGAAGGACAAAGAAAATATCTATAGTATGCTGTTGGAGGATTTACAGAAAATCAACAGCTTTTCACCAATATATAATATAGAAATAGATATAGATGAAAAGAATGTTACACCCAAAGTGGAAAGAAGTATTAAATGTAATAGTAGTTTTATAAAGACAGAAGAATTTAAAAAGGAACTTATAAAAAAATCCTATGATATATATGATAATTGGATTTCAGAAGGACTTTATGCAAGGATATTTAAGGAGGATATGGAAGTTTTAGAGTTTCCTGAATACTATGAAGAACATGACTTTTCATTATTTGGAGCAAGATTCTTTGAGCCATTCGCATCTAATAGGGAAATAGAAAATGTACAAGCTGCATCAATAGATTTAGTAGAGTATACAATAAAAAAGGGAAAAAAAGAAGAATTACTGAAAAATCAAGTAGACATATCAGATATTGAAGAATGGGCAAAGGATAAGAATATAGACCTATCTTATCAAAGAAGTATAGAGAGCCTAATGAATAGAATGGAAGCAAATAAATTAAATTCAAATGTATATTTAACTTTAAACACAAAGGAAGATATTAATGGCTTTACCATAGAATTGAGAACCATAGATAAACAATATGATGTTGCTGAAGAACTAGAAGATTTTGTACTTAAGATGGATACAAGTATAAAAGGCATAAAAGAAGGAATAAAAAAAGACGCTCCTAATTTCTATAATGATTATAGTACTGTAATAGAAAATGTTCCTAAGATACACTATTATTTTGATAATAACTCAAAGACACAAGGTGGTGCATTTTTGGGAAAAGGAATGATTGAACTTAAAAGATTAAGCGCTCAAGCACATGAATTCGGTCATATAGTAGTGACAGACTCTTTTTTAAAGAATAGTATACAAATAGATAATATGCCCGAATGGCTAGATGAAGGTATAGTAAACTATTTGGATATGGCATATTCTGGACTTATTACAGAAGAGATGGTAAGTGATTTGTTAGAGGCAAGAAAAGACGACACAGTAAAAGAAATATATTATGATTATGATAAAGTTATCGAGGTTCTTGAAGTAAATGATATAGATTTAAATAAGCTAGATAAGATAATAAAAGATAAAGATGAGAGAATAAAAATTGTTAATATAGTACTTATAGATGGAATAAAAGTTATAAAAAACAAAGGATCAGAAATACTTATTGAAGATACAGTTTTTGTTAAAGATGGATACAATGCTAATCAAACATTAAGGCCAATGGATGAAGGAAATTATATTGATTATTATTTAAATCAAATTTTCACTAACTATTTAATACATGAATATGGGTTGGAAAAGCTTTTATATTTAAGAGTTGAGGATTTCGATACATTAACATATGAGGATTATTTCGGAAAAGGATATGGTGAGCTTAAGGCTGATTGGATGGAATATCTTAAGGAGAATATTAAAGCTATCGAATTGATACTTTGATATAAATGTCACAGAAAGAATATACAAGGATGGAGAAGTAGAAGATGGAGGGATTATTATGCACTTCATAGAAGATTGGATGAACACCCTTCCTAGAAGGATACTGAAATACAAAACTCCAGAGGAGCTATTTGAAGCACAGTTAGATATAATATATGCAGCATAAGTAATTTCAACGACTTAAGTCATAAATAGAAATTAGTTCAATTTGTTATTGCAATTTTTCACAAATATTTTTCAGATAAAACAGTAATAATGATTGAACATGGCAACTATAAATCTGATTTTTTTGTTAGGTATTATAAATTTAAATATGAAAGCCTAGAGGTGCAAAGTGAAATCTCATTATCAAAATTTGATGATTCCAAGGTTGAAATTATTTATAATAATTATGTACAAATAAGGGGATCAACTCAACTAATACCCCTAAAAATATCTTAGTTATACTAAGGTGGGATCAATGATATTTGAAGTAGACTATGGAATCAATTGATATTGAGTTAAATAAACAGATACAGCTTTTACTTTTTATCCATATAGAACTGCATTAGTTATGCTATCATGTAATTTACCTGTGTTTTTTCTTATGCACTTTAGACATTTTTGATTTCTGATCTATGCTCAATAACTTTAACTTTTATATCTGGAATATCAACTATTTGACGTACAATATATTTCTCCGAAGTTACATACCGTAAGGATTATCCATAAATATCACATTTATCTACAGCATGCATTATTATTTCATCTGGAGTTTCACTAAATTCTAGTGTTTTAGCATCATGACCTTGTTAACCTCCAGGTTTTTTATTTGATTTAGTTCTTAAACTCTTAGTTTTCTTTTTTTAATTCATCATATGATGGCGGTTTGCTACTATTATTACTATTTTTATTGATTTGACTTTCCAGCAATTTAACACGCTCATTTAAAATTTTATTTTCATCAGAAAGATTCTTTGTTTCAGATTCCAAAGTTTTTATTTGATTTGAGAGTTCTTTAATTAGACCTATAATTTCAGATACCCCTTTATTGTAAATTTCGATAATTTCCCTTCATTCATTGCGTGTAACCACCTTATCATTACTTTTTACAATACATGCTTTATAATACCAAAAAATAGTGCTAAAATATACTAATGTAATTAAATAGGAGGATAATATTTAAATCCTATATAAGAATTATAAGATAAATTATTTAATTTTAGAAATAAGAAGGAGCGATTTTATGACTCTTTGCTGTAGAGACCTATTTCAATTTAAACATTTTTCAAAGGCAGTGCTATTAGCTGGAGAGGGTGGATTAAATCGTGAGATTTCTTGGCCTTATGCAAGAATGACAGAATCTATCTCACAGTGGCTTCATGGAGGGGAATTGTTGTTTGTTACCTATACAGGTATTGAAAAAGATGATGATAGTCTTTTGATGTTATTAGAAGAAAGTATTGAAAAAAAACTTTCTGGTGTTGTGATTTTAATTAACGATAAAGATAGAAGAAGTATATCAAAGATAATCATAAATAGGGCTAATGAAGAAAACCTACCACTTTTTACAATCCCATGGGATGTTAAGCTAATTGATATTATACAAGAAATATTTTTTAAGATAGAACAAAAAAGAGAAGAATCAAAGAATGCAAAACATTTTCTTGAATCTCTTATTTTATCACCAAGTAAACAAGATGAAGACATTCAAACCTTGGCAGAGTTTTACAATATAAAATTGAGACCATTTTACTACATTTGTATATTCAAGATGGAGGAGTTACTTAATACTTCTGATGACATGGAAGATGTAAGCAAGTATATAGTTCACTCTTTAGGGGAAGGGCTAAATGAAGAAAATTACACCTTAATACCTATGGAATGTGCTAATCATATGACGAGCTTAATATTTGCGAACGATTATGAAGAGGCAAAAAAATCATCAGATTCTGTTGAAGCTGTATTTAATTTTGTAAGCGCAAAATACCCTAATGCTGAAATTAGTTTAAGTTTTAGTCGAATAAGAGGATCAAATTCAGAAATAAAGACGAGTTACAAGGAAGCATTTAAAGCCTTATCTATGATACATATATATAACAAGGATTCAAAGGTTATAAGGTATGAAGAATTAGGTATTATAAGGTTACTTATTGAATTAGACGATGTTAGGGATATTGAAAAGTATTGTTATGAAAATTTAGGTCCTATTTTAGAATATGATGAAAAACACGGTATGGATCTAATAGGAACCTTAAAATGTTATTTTAAGAACAATAGGCATTTATTAAAGACGTCACAAGAACTTTTTATTCATAGAAACACATTACTTTATAGATTGTCTACAATAAAAGATCTCCTAAAAAGAGACTTAGATGATGCTATGACGGATCTAGAACTTTTTAATAGCATATTAATTTATGAATTTCTTAATCTAAAAAAATAAAAAGGTTCTGTATAAAAAATGTTTTTATACAGAACCTTTTTATTTTTTTATAAGATTGATTAAAGGAAACTATCTTCGCTATACCGTAGTTTTTTCTGTAGTATTGTCCTTTGCGAAAGATAATATTAAAACCCCTGCAAAAATTAATAAACATGCAATAATTTTTATTAATGTTATCTTCTCACCTAGTAAAAGTGCTCCAAAAATAACACTGGTTATAGGTTCAAATGTGCTTATAACCGCTGCTTCACTTGCTCCAATATGGTTTATACCAACCTGTAATAAGGATAAAGCAACAACTGTACATAAAAATGCAAATATTGTAGATATAGCCCAAGACTTAGGTGTTAATGTAGATAAAACAAGTTGACTTGTAATATTACCATATAAAAACATGCCTATGCTTGAAGCTAATGCAACATAAAATGTTATTTTAAATGGAGATTCACTTTTTAAACCACTCTTATCCATAAATATAATATAGAATGCATAGAACATTCCTGAAGCTACTGCTAAAACTAATCCAATTAATGTACTAGAATTAAAGGATGCAGAATTAAGAGCTGCAAAGAAAAAGCATCCTATACCAGACATAGCTATAATTAATGCTATTATCTTTTGTTTGCTTAACTTCTCATGGAAGAATATAACACAAGCAAGTGTTACAAACATTGGATAAGTAAAATGTATTGGAGTTACTATGCCTACATCGATATTAGCAAAAGCTATATTTAACATAAGCGTTGTTATCGCATTACCTATAAACCCTAGTATTGCTAAATTTTTAAGCTGTTTTTTTGTTACTTTTAAATCAACCTTTAAAAACAATATAATAAGCAATAAAAAAGGTAAGCTTAAAAAGTTTCTAAGAAAGGTTAAGGTTACAGGATTGCTTCCTCCAGCACCATAGGTCATAGGTCCAAGAGTAAAGGCAAATCCAAAAGTAATAGAAGATAACATTGTTAGAATTATTCCTTTTGTTTTCATATTATAATTACTTCTTTCCGTATAAATTTATTTAAAAGCTTCATCCATTATTTTTAAAATGTTTGGAATAACATTATCTACAATTATCTTTCCTTTTTCTGCTGAAGATGATTTAGCAGATGCTAATATACCAGTTTCAGGAACAATACCTTTTTCTACAGGATATCTATAGTAAGTTGCTGGGCTAGCATTTTTTGTGTCTAAGATTTGATCTTCTCTAACAAGTTCTGGTGCAAAATACATCATAAGTGAAGTTTCTGTAACAGCAGCATGCTCTAAAGCCCAACCTGGGAATGGTACTTCATTAAATACCTCATCAATTACATGAGGTGACATTGGATCCCACCAGTTAGTAAGAAGAATTTGAACTTTATCACCATATTTTGCAGAACATAAATCCATAGCTTCTACAATAAAGGCTTCATTTTCAAAGTGGGCACTTAAAATAAAGATTTTTGTAAATCCATCACGAACAAACTCATCAAGTATATCCATTACTAAAGCTTGTAATGTAGCTCCATTTAAATCAATAGTTCCAGGGAATAATGGGCCACCACCACTTAATGGTTTTGATTTATAACCATAAGAAAGAGTTGGAGCAACTACTCCGTTTATTTTTTCAGCTATGCGATAAGCAAATCCTTCTGCAAGTACAGCATCTACACAAGTAGGTAAATGAGGACCATGTTGCTCTGTAGCACCTATTGGCAAGATGATTACATCATCTTTTTTCTTTGCAAATTCCTGCCAAGTCATATTTGACATTTTAAAATTTTCATACATAATAACGTCTCCTTTTTATATCTTTAATAATATTTTTTAAAAGCAATATTTATTATACTCTGGGTATATAGTACATACAATGTACTAAAAATACAAAGATATTCACAAAAATATGTTCTTTTAATGCACAGTGATATTAAAATATTATTGTATATTTAGTACAATGACTAGTTTATGTTTTCATGTTAAACTTCCTCTATTGCTAATTTTAATAGTAAAGATTAAACAGTAAAAACTGAAGGGAGATTATTAAATGAAAGCTATTTTATTTAAAAATGCTAGATTAAAAGGAAATGAAACATTAGTTGATTTGTTTGTTGAAAATGGGGTATATAAAGAAATAGGTTCAAATATTTCAGCGAAATATAAAGATGTAGAAAGCTTCGACCTAGAAGGAAACCTTGTTATTCCACCTTATGTTGATCCACATATTCATTTAGATTACGTATATACAGCTCGTATGCCTGGTGCAAGCAATGGAACAGGAACTCTTTTTGAAGGTATTCAAAGATGGTCTGAAACAAAAGGAAACATGACAACAGAGGAAATAAAAGAGCGTGCAAGAGTAGCGCTTAAAAAAGAGATTTTATATGGAACACAATATCTTAGAACCCATGTTGATGTAACAGATCCAAAACTTACTGGTTTAAGAGCAATGATGGAACTTAAAGAAGAAGTAAAGGATCTTGTTGATATACAAATTATAGCATTTCCACAAGAAGGTATGTATTCATATAAAGATGGAGATAAATTAGTAGAAGAAGCATTAAAAATGGGTGCTGATGTAGTAGGTGCTATACCTCACTTTGAATTTACAAGAGAAATGGGAGAAAAATCAGTTAAGAAAACTGTAGAGCTTGCTATGAAATACAATAAGTTAATTGATGTTCATTGTGATGAAACAGACGACGAACAATCAAGATTTGTTGAGCTTTTAGCTGCAGAGTCTTATATGAATGGAATTGGGGAGCTTACAACAGCAAGCCATACTTGCGCTATGGGTTCATATAATAATGCATATGCCTTTAAGTTATTTAAACTTTTAAAATTATCAAAAATGAACTTTATATCATGTCCAACTGAAAATATCCATTTGCAAGGAAGATATGATACATATCCAAAAAGAAGAGGACTTACAAGAGTTAAGGAATTAAATGATGCAGGGATGAATGTTTGTTTTGCACAAGATTCAATTTCGGATCCATGGTATCCATTAGGGAACGGAAATTTAATGAATATTTTAGATGCTGGAATTCATATTTGTCATATGATGTCTGTTGAAGAGATTAATAATGCACTGGATTTAATTACAGTAAATGGTGCAAAGACTCTACATATAGAAGATAAATATGGTGTAGAAGTAGGAAAGGATGCCAATTTTATAGTGTTAAATGCAAAAAATGAATTTGATGCAATACTAGAAAGAGTAGGAGTTAATTGTTCCGTTAGAAAAGGAGAATTCCTATTTAAAAGAGCACCAGAAGTAATTAACACAAGTATTTCTTTATTAAAATAATATTTTGATAAAAATAACCTAAAAAGCTATTGGATAATATCCAATAGCTTTTTAGGTTATAATAAATATATCAAGTGATTCTTAGACTCAAGTGGAGTTTGCCTATAAGGAATACATCTCGCTATCTGAGTCTTAGAAGAACTTATCCAGGGGCGTAGCAGCCGTCATCCCCCACCTTGAAGAGGAGAGTGGTGTTACGGATGGTAGCCATCGGATAAAAACAATAGTTTAAATCTATATATTAGATATTTAATTTTATTAATATATATAATAAAAATTGAAAGAAGGGATACACAATGGTAAGTGATAGGATAAATAAAAAGACTAATAGACTAATAAATGAAAAATCACCATATTTACTTCAACACGCTTATAATCCTGTAGACTGGTTCTCATGGAGTGAGGAGGCTTTTCAAAAAGCTAAAACAGAAAATAAACCTATCTTTTTAAGTATAGGATATAGTACTTGTCATTGGTGTCACGTTATGGAGCATGAATCTTTTGAGGATGAGGAAGTAGCAAATATATTGAACAATTATTTTGTGTCTATAAAAGTTGACAGAGAAGAAAGACCGGATATAGATAGTGTATATATGTCAGTATGTCAGGCTATGACAGGAGGGGGTGGATGGCCTCTTAATTTATTTTTAACTAAAGATAAAAAACCCTTTTATGCAGGTACTTATTTTCCTAAGACTTCTAGACAGAATCAGACAGGGTTTATGGAGATTTTAGAAAGTATACATGATGTTTGGGTAAGTAACAACGACCATGTATTAACCACAGCAGATCAGGTAGTTAAAACTTTAAATGGGGATACTTATGATGAGAGTTCTAATATTTCAAAAGATATCCTTAATGAAGGATTTCAAAGTTTCTTAAATTCTTTTGATGCTGTATTTGGTGGATTTAGTAAGGCACCTAAGTTTCCTAGCCCTCATAACTTATCTTATCTTTTAAGTTATTATAAGGATACAAGAGAACCGAAGGCTTTAGAAATGGTTGAAATTACATTAAAGAGCATGTATAAAGGTGGTATATTTGATCACATAGGATTTGGATTTTCTAGATATTCTGTGGATGAAAAGTGGTTAGTACCTCATTTTGAAAAGATGCTTTATGATAACGCTCTTTTAGCTATAGCTTATATAGAAACCTATGAAATAACTAAAGATAATATATACAAAGAAGTAGCAGAAAAGATACTTACCTATATATTAAGGGATATGACATCAAAAGAAGGAGGGTTTTATTGTGGAGAAGATGCAGATTCGGAAGGGGTTGAAGGTAAGTTTTATCTATGGGACTTTACAGAACTATACAAGGTTTTAAATATGGAAGAGGCCAATTTATTTATTAATTACTACGGTATACAAAGGGAAGGAAACTTTGAAGGGAGTAATATACCCAATTTAATTGGGGAAGAATTAGAGGATTTAGATAAGAACAGTTTAAAGGAGAAATTAGAAAATATAAGAAGAAAACTTTTTGACTATAGAGAAAAAAGAATTCATCCGCATAAGGACGATAAGATACTAACATCTTGGAATGGACTTATGATTGCAGCTTTTGCAAAGGCAGGTATGGTCTTCCATGAGGAGAAGTATAAAGATGTATCTACTAAAGCTTTAGACTTTATTTTTAGTAAACTTCAAAGAGAAGATGGGAGATTGCTTGCTAGATTTAGGCAGGGTGAATCACGCTACCAGGCTTACTTAGATGATTACGCTTTTATTATTTGGGCACTTATTGAGGTTTATGAAGTAACTAAAGATTATTTTTATATAAAAAAAGCTTTAGAGTTAAACAAACAGATGATAGAATTATTCTTAGATAAAGAAAAAGGTGGATTATTCCTATACGGTAAGGATAGTGAGGAACTTATATTAAGACCTAAAGATATTTATGACGGAGCGATACCCTCAGGGAATAGTGTAGCTGCTATGAATATGCTAAGACTTTTTAAAATTACAGGAGATATAAATTTAAAAGAGGAAGCAGAAAGTATATTTAAAGTATTTGGTAATTCAATAAATAAAATACCTAGAGCCCATGCAAAGACTTTGGAGGCTTTATTATATAGTGATTTTAATTTAAAATAAGTTCGAAATTTTAAGATGTTTTAAGTCAATACTTAGTATTGGATGTTATAGAGGTAGCTCTAAAATAGAAAATTATATAGGGGTAGGGGAAGATGAAGGAAAGTTTTGTATATAAGGATGAAAAGATAGAATATGAAATAATATATAGTAAGAGAAAAACTATGGAGATAAGTATAAAACCACCGGATAAAATAACAGTAAGAGTGCCTATGAGGTTGCCTAAATATAAGATTATAGAACGACTTACAGAAAAGGGAGATTGGATATTAAAACATTTAAATAATTTCAAAGCTATAGATTATAAACCTATAAATAGAGAATTCATTAATGGTGAGAAGTTATTATATCTTGGAAGAGAATATAATCTTATAATATATGAAGATTATTTAAGAAAAAAGCCAGAGGTATATATAGAAGAAGGACATATTGTGGTTAGACTTAAGGAAAACAATAAGGCGGATGTAGAAAAGAGTTTGGAACTTTGGTATAGAAAGGAAGCTTTAAATTATATCTTAGGCAGTATAAAGCAGTATGAAAAGATTTTTAATAAAAAGTCAAAGGACATAGTGGTTAAGGAACAAAAAAAGAGGTGGGGTAGCTGTACCTATGATAACAGATTACTATTTAACTGGAGATGTGTAATGGCAAGTCCACAGGCTATAGATTATGTCATTTTGCATGAAATGTGCCATATAGTTCATAAAGATCATTCTAAAAATTTTTGGAATTTAGTAGAGTCTATAATGCCAAGTTACAAAGAAGAGAAGCAGTGGCTTAAAATAAACGGTCATAAATTAACTCTATAAAAAGGTTTTTGATTCAAAATTGGTACTCATCAAATGAAAATTATTAGCTAAAAAATCTCTATTAATTTAAAATATGAATTTCATCAATAATTAAAGAAAAAAACAAACAATTGATGGTGTAAACATTTACCTTTAGTCAAATAGGATTAACCTTAGTTGTATAATTATGAATTTGCTAATAGAATATATAAATAATAAGTATAATTATTCAACTTTATATTTTAAGGATATGGTGTAAGAACTGTGATATAGATTGTGCCACGGATAAAACTCCTGCATTTTATACGTGGTACTTTTTTTGTATTAAATTATAAGGTGAAAACACTGAAGGGAGATAAAAAGTGAAAGATTTAAATAATAGAGAGTCATTTTCATCGGGTATGGCAATATTTTTTGCTACTTTAAGTTCAGCTGTGGGTCTAGGGAATATATGGAAGTTTCCTTATTTAATAGGTAGTAATGGAGGAGGGGCATTTTTAATAGTTTATCTTTGCTGTATCCTTTTAGTTGGATTACCTATTATGATAAGTGAGTTTTATATTGGTAGGAAAACAAAAAAGAATATAGTGGGTGCTATAAAAACTATTAAGGGAGAATCAAAGTGGCAACATATGGGGATAATAGGTATAGTAACAGCCTACTTGATTTTGTTTTTTTATAGCTCTGTAGGTGGATGGGTATACTCTTATGTTTTTAAGGCCTTAAAAGGAGATTTTAAGAATATAAATGGGGATATTGCAAATATTGCATTTAAAAACACTATTATAGGACCCATAGAACCTATTTTATGGCAAGTACTTGTGGTTGTAGTAGTGTCTACAATAATATATTTAGGTGTAGGTGAAGGAATAGAAAAGGTGACTAAAACTCTTATGCCTTTATTATTTGTGTTAATAATTATCTGTGATATAAGGGCGTTAACTCTTCCTCATGCATCAGAAGGTTTGGAATTTTTATTTAAACCCAACTTTTCATTACTTACTAAAGATGCATTCTTAGTAGCATTAGGCCTTGCCTTTTTCAAATTATCTCTTGGTGTAGGTACTATGGTTACATATAGTAGTTATTTTAGAGAAGATAATAATATGATAGGTACTTCATTAAAGGTAGCTTTATCTGATACTTTAGTTTCTATATTAGCTGGCATTGCTATTTTTCCTGCAGTATTTTCTTTTGGATTAAAACCAGAGGCAGGACCTGGGTTGCTATTTCTAACAATACCCTTAGTTTTTTCAAAGATACCATTTGGTCAGGTTATGTTAGTGGCATTTTTTGTATTAAGTTCTATAGCTGCAACAACGGCTATGATGTCTATGTTAGAAGTGCTAATTGCATACTATACAGAAGAAAAGTCTATGAGTAGAAAAAAAGCTGTTATAATAAATGCTCTAATTATAATTTGTATAGGAATTTTTGCTACATTATCTGCAGATAGTGAAGGGATTTTGGGTGGAATAACTATATTCGGAAAAGGAATTTTTGATATTTTTGATTATTTATCATCTAACATACTTATGCCTATAGGTGGGTTTTTAATAATAATACTTGTAGGGTACTATAGCAAAAAGCAGAGTATAATAGATGAACTTTCAAATAAGGGTGAGTTAAACAATATAAAACTAATAAAATTATATTATTTTGTTATAAGATATATATCTCCCATATTTTTGTTGTTAATATTTTTTTATTCTATAGGGATAGTAAAATAGTTCTGATCTCCTAAAGATTATATAGAGATAATAATTAAAAATATATTATTAAAGTAGAAGTTTAAACATACACGCAAAAAAATGTACAGAATTCGATAGGAGGCTATATTGTGGAAGATGAATCAAAAAAACTTAGGTGGTATAACCTATCTTTAATGGGCTTTGTTATGGTTTGGGGATTTGGTAACGTTGTAAATAATTTTGCAAACCAAGGTTTAAAGGTGGTGTTTTCATGGATAATTATGATCTCAATTTATTTTGTACCCTATGTGTTAATGGTAGGGGAACTTGGATCTACATTTAAAGATGGAAAAGCGGGAGTTTCATCTTGGATAAGATCTACTATGGGACCTACTCTAGCATATTTTGCAGGGTGGACTTACTGGGTAGTTCATATACCATATTTGGCACAAAAGCCCCAATCTATACTAATAGCTTTAAGCTGGGCGATATTTCAAGATGGAAGCAGAATTAAATCAATTAATCCTATGATTCTACAATCTATTACATTGGTATTATTCTTTATATTTTTGTGGATTGCATCAAGAGGGATTAACTCACTAAAAAAGATAGGTACTATAGCTGGTACAGCAACATTTGTAATGTCTATACTTTACATATTACTTGTAATAGCAGCTCCAGCACTTAGAGGTGTGAGGCCTGCTACTACAAACTTAACATTTAAAACATTTATGCCGGAATTTAATTTTGCATATTTTACTACTATATCTATGTTGGTATTTGCAGTGGGTGGATGTGAAAAAATATCCCCTTATGTAAACAATACCAAAAATCCGTCAAAAGAATTCCCAAAAGGAATGATAATATTAGCAGCCATGGTTGCTGTATCAGCAATACTTGGTTCTTTAGCTATGGGAATGATGTTTGATGCTAATAATATTCCAAAAGATTTAAAAATGAATGGACAGTATTATGCATTTAAGATGCTTGGAGAATATTATGGACTTGGAAACATACTGCTTGTAATATACGCTTTAGCTAATATGGCAGCGCAAATATCAGCATTGGTATTTTCTATCGATGCACCACTTAAAGTTTTACTTGCAGATTCTGATAAAAGATATGTTCCAGAAAAATTAGCTAAAATGAATGACCGTGGAACACCAATTAATGGATATAAGCTAACGGCGGTATTGGTAAGTATACTTATAATACTACCAGCTATAGGAATAGGTGATATGAATACGTTATTTAATTGGTTACTAGACCTTAATTCAGTAGTAATGCCACTTAGATATCTATGGGTATTCCTTGCATATATGGCCTTAAAGAAATCCGTAGATGGTAAGTTTGATTCAGGTTATAAGTTTATAAAAAGCAAAAATGGAGGATTTATAGTAGGGTTATGGTGCTTTGCATTTACAGCATTTGCATGTATAATGGGCATGTTCCCTAAGGGCGTTACATCATTTTCAAAGGAATGGAAATTCCAAATAACCTTAAATCTACTTACACCTTTTGTGCTTATAGGGCTTGGACTTATACTTCCTATAATTGCAAAAAGAAAGAATGGCAAGTCACCTTTTGATGTACCGGAAGATAAAAAATGGTTTAGTATTAGAAGTAAGTAAAAGCTTAAAATAGTAATTAGATTTAAAACACCTCTTTGTAAAAAGGTTAATAAAATAAAAATTAGCGTCTTTAAGATGTTTCATCTTAAAGACGCTTTTTAACATTTAACCAAAGCAAAATAAATTAGTTATGAATGTAAAGGATATAAGGTTGCTAAGATGGAATATTTCCATGTATGTTTAACTGATTTTCTGATATAATTAATAATATGATGATTTAAAAAAATAATTCTTACATACAATATGTAAGTCTTAATTGTTTTAAGGATTAAATTTATAAAAAAGAGAAAGTGAGATGGTGGTCGTGGATGATTACCCTAGCGGGTATAGGACAAAATTAAATATAAGCAATGTAATGTTAGACCATTTTCTTACTAATAATATTAGTTATAATAAGTTCACTTAAAACAATGTATTAGTGTGCCTCGATTATAATTGAGTAATCATTATTTTTTATGTGGTATGAAAATAGGGTCGAACTTACTAAGGAGGTTTGGCTATGAAAAATTTATTGTTTGGCTACTTAGATAAGGAAAGAATAGAAATATTAAGAGAAAAGTTCACTGAAATGAATGTGGTGGATATAGCTCAAATATTTGAAGAAATTCCAGAAGAAAAGAAACTCATAATATTTAGGATATTACCAAAGGATATTGCAGCAGAAGTATTTTCTTATATAAGCCAAAAAGAGCAACAATTTATAATTGAATCTATAACAGATAAGGAAGTTCAATCTTTAGTAGAGGACTTATACCTAGATGATACTGTAGATTTTGTTGAGGAGCTACCAGCGAATGTTGTTAAAAAGGTACTAAGAAATACAGATGATGAAACAAGAAAGAGGATTAACTTCTTTTTGAATTATCCTGAGAATTCTGCTGGAAGCATAATGACTATAGAATATGTAGACCTTAAAAAAAATATGACAGTAAAAGAAGCTATATCTAGAATTAAAAAGATTGGAATTGATAGGGAAACTATAGATACTTGCTATGTCACATCAAAGGGAAGAAAACTTGAGGGTGTGGTGTTGTTAAGGCAAATTATATTAAGTGATGAAAATGAAATAATAGAAAACATTATGGATAAAGATGTGAAGTATGTAAATACTCACGATGATCAAGAGACGGTTGCCTTATTATTTAAAAAATATGATCTTTTAGCTATGCCAGTAACAGATAATGAAGATAGGTTAGTTGGTATAATAACAATAGATGATATTTTAGATATTATAGAAGAAGAGACTACAGAAGACTTCTACAAGATGGCTGCAATGGAGCCTTCAGAAGAAGATTATTTAGATACAAGCGTTTTTTCTTTAGCAAAGCATAGAATCGTTTGGTTATTAGTACTTATGATATCTGCTACATTTACTGGAAGTATAATTAGAAAATACGAAGACATACTTCAAGCTGTGGTTATTTTAACGGCATTTATTCCCATGCTTATGGATACTGGTGGAAATGCAGGCTCACAATCTTCCACTTTGGTAATAAGAGGTCTTGCACTTGGAGATATAAAACTTAAGGATTGGCCTAAGGTTTTATTTAAAGAATTTAGAGTAAGTCTTATTGTAGGATCTACCTTAGCGGTTGTAAACTTTCTAAGAATTTATTTCTTGGAAAAGGTAGACTTTTATGTGGCTTTAACTGTATGTTCTACTTTGTTTTTTACTGTAGTTATTGCAAAAGCTGTAGGAGGATTACTACCTATAATAGCAAAGAAGCTTAAAGTGGATCCAGCTATAATGGCAAGTCCGCTTATAACAACTATTGTCGATGCCTTAGTTTTAATATTATACTTTGCTACAGCAACAATGCTTCTTGGAATTTAGAAAGATCAAGTGATTCTTAGACATAGGTGGAGTTTGCTTATAAGGAATACATCTATCCATCAAAGTCTTAGAAGAACTTATCCTAGGGGCGTAGCAGCCGTCAACCCCCACCTTGAAGAGGATAGGGGTGTTACGGATGGTAGCCATCGGATAAAATTTTGAAAGGTGGAATAATCATGTTATTCAATTATTTTATGCCTACTAAAATATATTTTGGGAAAGATGTAGTACTTAAAAATAAGAATATACTCAAAGATTTTGGAAAGAAAGCTTATATTATTACAGGTAAAAGTTCATCAAAAGTTAATGGATCTTTAGATAATATGATAGAAGCTTTAGAATATAACAACATAGAACATATAATATTTGATGAAGTAGAAGAGAATCCTTCATTAGAAACTGTTGAAAAGGCTTCAGTAATAGGTAAAAATGAAAAAGTAGATTTTATAATAGGTATTGGAGGGGGATCCCCACTAGATGCTGCTAAAGCTATTGGAATTTTTATAAATAACCCTAACATAAATAAGGATAATATAAATGAAACAAAAGATTTAAAAAGTTTACCTATAATTGCTATTGCCACAACCTCAGGCACTGGATCTGAAGTCACACAGTATGCTATAGTTACTGATCATAATAATCAAACAAAAAAGAATTTAGGTCAAAGTGTTTTTCCAAATGTAGCATTTTTAGATCCTTCTTATACCATGAATATAGGGTGTGATGTAACAGTAAGCACTGCCATAGATGCATTTACGCATCTAGCAGAAGGTTATTTAAATAATAATGCAAGCGAACTTACGGATACCATGGCAGAATCGGGATTGCGTCTTTTTGGCAGGTGTTTAAAAGATATATTAGAAAATAATATAGATTACTCTACTAGGGAAAATCTTATGCTAGCATCTACACTTGGAGGAATGGTAATAGCTCAAACAGGTACTTCATTACCACATGGCATGGGCTATCCACTGACATATTTTAAAAATGTACCTCATGGAAAAGCAAATGCTTTATTGTATGGAGAATACTTAAATGTTTTTAAAGATAAAACTAGAGTAAATAAGGTTTTAAGTTTTTTAAATTTAAAAGACATAGAAGAGCTTAGTAGCATAATATCTAAATTAATGGATACTACCTTAGATATAACTGAAAAAGAGATACAGGTATATGCAAAAATAATGTGTAGTAATGAAGCTAAGTTAAAAAATCATCCAGAAAAGGTAGGCTATGATGAAATATATAACATATATATGAATAGTCTAATCAAGTGATTAGATAAAAGGGTAAGTTTTTTTAATAGAATAATATAACACAGGGGAGCTAGATAATCACTGGCTGAGAGTAAGAATGACTATTCTTAGACCCAAAACCTGAACTGGATAATGCCAGCGTAGGAAGTGTACTATAGTAATATTGCAAGATATATAGCACAGGCCGTACTGGTCTGTGCTTTATTATATTTTAATAAAGGGAAGAGGGGGACATAAATGAAAATTAAAAACATGACAATTTCAGCTATGTTTGTAGCAATTGGAGTGCTAGGAAGCCAAATTATATACATTCCAGTAGGCGCTTCAAAATGTTTTCCAGTTCAACATACCATAAATATAATTTCAGCTATTAGTTTAGGTCCTGTGTATTCTGTTGGAATAGCCTTCTCAATATCACTACTTAGAAATGTTCTAGGCATAGGATCTTTGTTGGCATTTCCAGGTAGTATGATAGGGGCATTGATTGCAGGATTGTTATTTAGAATTACTTCAAAAAAAGAAATGGCTATTTTAGGTGAGGTATTTGGTACAGGCATACTAGGGGGGATTATGGTTTTTCCTATAGCAAAGTTTATATTAGGTAAGGATGTGGCAGCATTATTTTACGTAGTTTCATTTTTAATAAGCACCATAGGTGGTAGTGGTATAGCTTATGCAATGCTAAAGGTTTTAGATTTAGGTAAGACAAGCAAAAAGATTTCACAAAAGTGAAATATAGGGCTAATTTTAATAAATAAAGGTGGTGGTTATGGGATAAATATACTTAAAAATGAGACAGAATATGGAGAATATTAAAGAAAGTTAAAATATGTACCAAGAAAGATAGATAGATACTTTACCTTATAACTGTTTTAGAGTAAAATTACAATAACAATTAGTTTTCAAAAATATATAGATAGAGGTGATATAAGTGAAGACCTTTGAGAGTTACAAATTAAAGGATATAGAATTTAAAAATAGGATAGTCTTACCACCTATGTGTATGTATAGTGCAGATGAAAACGGTATGGCTAAGATGTTTCATTTTGTACACTATACAGAAAGAGCTATCGGAGGAGCTGGACTTATAATTTTAGAAGCCACAGCAATTGCACCTAATGGAAGAATATCAGATAATGACCTTGGCATATGGGATGATAGTCATATAGAGGGACTTAAAACCATCGCAATGTCAGTAAAAGATAATGGTTCAAAGGTGGCTATACAGCTAGCTCATGCAGGAAGAAAATGTGAAGCAAAAGCTGACTTTATAGTAGCACCTAGTGATATTTCCTTTAGTGAAAAATATAGACAACCAAAAGCCTTATCAAAAGACGAAATAAAAGAAATAATTAAAGGATTTAAAGATGCTGCTTCTAGAGCAGATAAAGCTGAATTTGATATGATAGAAATTCACGGAGCACATGGATACTTAATAAATGAATTTTTATCACCATTAGCTAATAAAAGAGAAGATGAGTATGGAGGGAGTACTGAAAACAGAGTTAGATTTTTAAATGAAATATTAGATGAAATAAAAGAAGTATGGCCTTCAAGTAAACCTATAGGCCTTAGAGTTTCAGCATCTGATTATGCAGAGGGCGGAATAGATATAGATGAAATGATAAAAATAGTTAATCTTATAAAAGATAAGGTAGATATAATTCATGTAAGTTCAGGGGCTGTAGTAAACACAAGAATAAAAACTTACCCTGGATACCAAGTGAAATTTGCAGAAGAGATAAAGAACAACTGCAAAATACCAACAATTGCAGTTGGACTTATAGAGAAGATTGATATGGTTGAAGAAATACTCCAAAATGAAAGAGCTGACATGGTAGCTTTGGGAAGAGAACTACTTAGAAATCCTTACTGGACCCTTCAAGAGGCAAAAAAGAATGGCATAGAATTAGAATTCCCAAAACAATATGAAAGATCTTTTAAATAACATATCAAGTGATTCTTAGAAGAACTTATCCAGGGGCGTAGCAGCCGTCATCCCCCACATTGAAGAGGATAGGGGTGTTACGGATGGTAGCCATCGGATAAATATATAATAGTAAAATTAAATAAAACAAATATTTAGCCTGAGAATTTGAGAAGGTGTACTTGAAATATAAATCAAGACACCTTCTCGTCTTTTTATATTTTACAAAGGAGTGAATGCAATGTATGATGTAACCATTATTGGAGCAGGAGTTGTAGGATCTGCTATAGCAAGGGAACTTTCAAAATATAATCTAAAAACTTGTCTTATAGAAAAAGAGGACGATGTTACAACAGGAGCATCTAAGGCAAATAGTGGGATAGTCCATGGAGGCTATTCAGCAAAATATGGAACATTAAAGGGAGAACTTTGTGCTAAGGGAAATAGTATGTATAAGGAATTAGAGGAGCAGCTACACTTTGGATATAAGAAAACAGGAGCCTTAGTTATAGGGTTTGATAAAGAGGATGAGAAAAGAATCAGAGGTCTTTATGATAATGGAATCAAAATAGGCTGTGATGATTTAGAAATTATTTATAAGGATAGAATAAAAGAAATAGAACCAAATATTAATGAAGAAGTTTATGTAGCTTTGTATGCAAAAAGCGTAGGAGTTACATCCCCTTATGAATTTACCATAGCCCTTGCAGAAAATGCTATAAAAAATGGCGTAGAATTAAAACTTGAAACCTTAGTAAAATCTATAGAGAAAAAAGAGGAAAGGTTTATAATAAAAACAAACAAAGAGGATATAGAAAGCAGATATGTAATAAATGCTGCAGGGGTTTACAGCGACAAAATTGCTAACATGGTAGGGCTTTATGATTTTAAAATATTACCAAGAAGAGGACAGTATATATTATTAGGTAAGGATCAAGGAAAGCTTATAAGTACAGTAATATTTCAAGTTCCTACAGAAAAAGGAAAAGGTATACTTGTAACTACCACTTATCATGGGAATTTGATGATAGGACCTAATGCAGAAGAAGTAGACGATAAGATGGATGTAGCAACAGATATAGAAACTTTAAACAAAGTTTTAGATACTGCAAGAATGTCTATTCCAGATTTTGATGTAAAAAAGGCTCTTACAACTTTTTCAGGTATAAGAGCTATAAGTAGCACTGGAGATTTTATAATAGAAGAAAGTAAGGTTAAAGGTTTTATAAATGTAGCAGGGATAGACTCGCCAGGCCTTACATCTTCTCCAGCTATTGCAAAGAAGGTAAGTGCTATATTAAAGGAATCAGGGCTTGTTTTAAATGAAAATGAGAAATTTGATCCTTATAGAAAACCTATTTTTAAAGCAAAAGATATGAATAACAATTTAGGATTAAAAATAGATGATAAGAATCCAGATAAAAATATAATATGTAGATGTGAGACTGTTACAGAGTCAGAGATTGTGGACGCTCTTCACAGAGGAATACCTATAAAATCTACAGATGCTGTAAAAAGAAGAACAAGAGCAGGTATGGGAACATGTCAAGGGAACTTTTGCCAAAGACGAGTTAAGGCAATAATTGCAAGAGAACTAGGATTATCTGTAGAAGATGTAACTGTTAGAGGTGATACATCTACAGAAAAGTTGCAAAGGGTAAATATAAATCTAGTAAGAAAACTAAAATAATAAGATTAAAGTAAAATTAAAGATAGAAAGAGCTATATAAAGAATTGCTTTTATAGCTCTTTTTTTGCATAATAGAATGTAAGACTATTATATATTTAAAGATTATATAAAATAGTTGCCTCAATTTGAATTTAATTAATATTAAAAAAGGCGCTATTGTAAAATTAAGATTTTTATAAGATAATATAAGTAGTTTTGTCACAATATATAAAATATAATTTTAGGGAGAATAATAATGCCAAAAAAGATTAAAAGATTTATTACATCATTTATATTAATAATACTTGCCCTTGCTTTGGCTTATATCTTATATGTAAGAAATTATAATATGAAGTATAAGGATATAAACCTAAAAGATTTTAAGGCTATAGAATACATAAAGGTGGCAGATGAAGCAAGCAAAGGGAAATTACAAGTGAACTGGAAACAAGTAGCAGCAATTGAAGGGGTAATATATAAAAATGATTTTACTTTATCAAACCATATGACCAAACTTGAACTATCAAACAAATTTTTAGAACAAAACCAAGGACAGTTTAAAGTTAAAGATAGTGCTTATAGGCTACTTAGCATGGATGAAGTTATGACAGAACTTGGGTTTAAATCTAAAGAAATAGAAAGAGCTAATAAGTATTTAGAGGATTTGGCTTATAAAGGAACCTTAAAAGAAGAACTTTCAAAGGATAGTATTCAAACGGAATTCATTAATAGCATTAAAGATGAGGCTATGAATGGATATGTTAAATATGGTATATTCCCATCAGTAACAATTGCTCAGGCTATATTAGAATCAGGGTGGGGAGAATCAGAACTTACTGTAAAGGCTAATAATCTTTTTGGAATTAAGGCGGATTCAAGTTGGAAGGGTGAAAAGATTTCAATGAAGACCTCAGAATATAATAATGAAATGATAACGGATAATTTTAGAGTATATGATAATAAAAATGACTCGATAAATGACCATAGGGAGTTTTTGTATAAGAATCCAAGATATAAAGTCTCAGGAGTTTTTAATTGCACACATTATATAGAACAAGTACAAGCTATAGAAAAGGGTGGTTACAGTACTGCTGAAAACCACAAGGGTGAAAAAATATATTCAGAACTTTTAACAACTGTTATA
Organism: Clostridium algidicarnis; assembly: GCF_000703125.1. Lineage (NCBI taxonomy): Bacteria > Bacillati > Bacillota > Clostridia > Eubacteriales > Clostridiaceae > Clostridium > Clostridium algidicarnis. Next base: position 1,795,911 of record NZ_JNLN01000001.1, read on the forward strand.
AGAGATTATAATTTACAATTAGTAGATTATGAAGTAGAGATGAATTATTTAACAGGAAAAATAAAATAGTTTATTAATTTTACTTATAAGTATTAAATTTATGTTAATTGCTATTTTAATTAGTGAAACTACAAGTATCATGATATAATTATATCGTGATACTCTTTATTTGGAGGTATAGTAATGGAATTCAAATTAGGTTCAAACAATTTTATAGTAGATCGAATAGAAAGTAATTTAGTTGTATTAGAGGATTATAATGGGGATATATTAAATGTATCTTTAAAGTTGTTTAAAGGACATATTAATGAAGGGGATATTATAACCCTAAAAGGAGAAACCTATTTTAAAGACTCTACGCTTACTAAAAAGAGAAAAGATTATATTAATAATTTAATGAAAGGCATGTGGATAGATGAATAATGATTTCACAGAAGGATATGAAGAAATTAAGAATCCAAAGTCTGACAACAATAAATTTATGAAGATTTTTACAGAATGGATATTACCTATATTATTAGCATTAGTAATAGCAGGACTTATAAATAAATTTTTAGTGTTTAAAGTACTTATACCATCTGAATCTATGCTCCCTACTCTTAAAGTAGGAGATCAGCTATTTGTCACCAAGATATATAATACAGAAAAAATAGAAAGAGGAGATATAGTTGTATTTTATTCTAATGAGCTTGGAGATCTTTTAATCAAAAGAGTAATTGGATTACCAGGGGATGAAATAAATATAGATGATACAGGAAGCGTTTTAGTTAATGGTAGTAAAATTGAAGAAACTTATGTTAAACACCCAGATGGCCATAGTGGTGATTTTAATGTTCCAAATGATAAATTCCTCTTTTTAGGGGATAATAGGGCCAATTCAAAAGATAGTAGACTTTGGAAGGATCCTTATATAGATAAATCCGAGATAAAGGGAAAGGCACAAGTTAGGGTATACCCTTTTGATCGAGTTGGAATGGTTAGATAGATGTAACTGTTGATTTAAAACTAATTTAAGGGGGATTTGATTATTATGATATCTAAAAAGATAGATGAATTAAAAGAGGAACTTATACAATCCACAAGAGATATCTTGATGATAAAAAGCGTTGAAGGAGAGCCAACTAAAAATGCTCCACTAGGGGAAGGTGTATCTGAGGCCTTAGACAAGGCACTAGATATATGTGATAAATTAGGATTTAAAACTGTAAATATGGATGGATATGTAGGTTATGCAGAGTATGGTGAAGGTGAAGAATATATAGGCATTTTAGGACATTTAGATGTAGTTCCAGAGGGCGATGGATGGAAGTATCCACCTTATGCGGCAGAGATTCATGATGGAAAAATATATGCAAGAGGAGCTCTAGATGATAAAGGTCCAATAATGGCAGCTTTGTATGGTCTAAAGGCAGTTAAGGAGAGTAACTTATCCTTAGCTAAAAAGGTGCGTATTATATTTGGAACTAATGAAGAAACAGGATCTAAAGATATGGATTATTACATGAAGTATGAAAAGCCACCTATAGCTGGATTTACTCCAGATGCAGAATATCCTATCATTTATGCGGAAAAAGGTGCCACAATATTTGATATTGTAAAAGAAATAGATGTATTAGAAGATGAAAGTCTTAAGATAAACTATATAAAAGGCGGAAACAGAGCTAATATGGTGCCAGATTATTGTGAATCATCTATATCAGGACTTTCTTATGAATGGTTAACATCTCATATAGAAAAGTTTAACCAAAAAGAAGGACTTAAGGTATTATTAGAACAAGAAAATAAAAATATAATAATTAAGACTTATGGGGTTTCAGCTCATGGAAGTACACCAGAACGAGGCAAAAATGCAATAATGTTTATGATGGATATCTTAAGCAATATTGATATTTCAAATAATTCTTTAAAGAAATTTATAAGTTTTGTTAATAAAAATATAAGTTATGATGTTTATGGAAGAAATTTTGGAGTATACTTAGAAGACAAAGCCTCAGGAAAATTATCTTTTAATGTAGGGGTTATAAATTATAATGAAGGAAAGATTATTATGACCTTAAATCTAAGATATCCTGTAACCTTTAAGCTAGAAGATATGATGGAACCTTTCAAAAAGACTTTAATGGGAACTGGTATTGAAATTAAAAACTTTGAGGAAGATAAGCCATTATATTTTCCACCAGAACATGAATTAATAAAAACATTACAAAAGGTATATAAAGAGCAAACAGGTGATGAACCAAAATTATTAGCTATAGGTGGAGGGACTTATGCAAAAGAAATACCTAATATAGTTGCATTCGGACCAATTTTCCCAGGGAAACCTGATTTAGATCATCAACCTAATGAATATATAGAAATTGACGATTTAATACTAAATGCAAAGATATATGGTAATGCCATATATGAATTAGCGAAATAGACATTAGAAAGGATGTGTAACAACTTTATTTTAAAATTTAGTTAATTTTAAGGTAGGGTAATATGATGTTTAATGATAAAAAATTTAAATACAGGATGGTTTATTTTGTAGGCGTAATACTAGCCATATTTGCAGCAAACTATTTTGCTACAAATATGGGTACAAAAGAAATACCTTACAATCAATTTTTAACTTTAGTCCAAGAAGGAAACGTAGAAAAAGTAGTTATTCAAAGAGATAAAATTGTTATAAAAGCTAAAGAAGGTACTGAATTTGCTGAAAAGGCTTTATATACAGGAAATCTTAGAGATCCTAATCTTATAGAGGTATTAACTAATGCTAACGTAGAATTTAATGCTGATGTTCCAAATAATAGTCCTATCCTAAATTCTATATTATCTATGATTCTTCCTTTAATTATATTTTTTATGATAGGAAGACTTCTTTTTGGTAAAATAGATAAAAAAATGGGCGGCGGGGTTATGTCCTTTGGAAAGAACACTGCTAAACTTTATGCTGAAAATGAAACAGGAAAGACTTTTAAGGATGTTGCAGGTCAAGAAGAAGCAAAGGAATCTTTAGTTGAAATTGTAGATTTCCTTCATAAACCTGAAAGATACGCAGAAATTGGAGCTAGACTACCTAAGGGCGCTCTACTTGTGGGACCTCCAGGTACAGGGAAAACATTACTAGCAAAGGCTGTAGCTGGAGAAGCTAAAGTGCCATTTTTCTCATTATCAGGTTCTGATTTTGTTGAAATGTTCGTGGGAATGGGAGCTTCAAGAGTAAGAGATTTATTTAAGCAAGCAGAAGAAAAGGCTCCATGCATAGTATTTATTGATGAAATAGATGCCATAGGAAAAAGTAGAGATACATCGATGCAAGGTGGTAATGATGAAAGAGAACAAACCTTGAATCAATTACTTTCGGAAATGGATGGTTTTGACTCATCTAAAGGAGTTGTAATATTAGCTGCAACTAATAGACCAGAAATATTAGATAAGGCACTTTTAAGACCAGGTAGATTTGATAGAAGAGTAATTGTGGATAGACCAGATCTTAAAGGTAGAGAAGCTATATTAAAGGTGCATTCAAAAGACGTTAAACTTGGAGATAATGTAGACCTTCTATCTTTGGCAAAATCTACTCCAGGAGCTGTTGGTGCGGATCTTGCTAATATGGTAAATGAAGCTGCTCTAGGAGCTGTAAAAAATAATAGAAAAGTTGTAACCCAAGAAGACTTAGAAGAAGCTGTTGAAGTTGTAATAGCTGGTAAAGAGAAAAAAGACAGAATCATGTCTTCTAACGAAAAGAGAATAGTAGCATTTCATGAAGTAGGGCATGCTCTTGTAGCAGCTACATTAGATAATGCTGATCCAGTTCATAAGATAACCATAGTTCCAAGAACCATGGGAGCTCTTGGATATACTATGCAATTACCAGCAGAAGAAAAGTATTTAGTATCTAAAGAAGAAATGATAGATCAAATAACAGTTATGTTAGGTGGAAGAGCAGCAGAAGAAGTTGAATTTAACAGTATATCCACTGGAGCTTCTAATGATATTGAAAGAGCAACTCAAACTGCTAGAAGTATGGTAACTATGTATGGTATGACAGACAAGTTTGATATGATGGCACTTGAATCTATGAGTAACAGATATCTAGATGGAAGACCAGTCCAAAATTGTAGTGCGGAAACTGCAGCACTTATAGATTCAGAAACTTTAAGTATAATAAAAGGTTGTCACAAAGGTGCTGTTGAGTTATTAAAGGAAAGCAAAGATCTTCTAGTAGAAATATCAGAAACTCTTATTGAAAAAGAAACACTTTCCGGTGATGAATTTATGAGTATAATAAATGCATATAGAGATAGAAATAATCTTCCAAGGATTGAAAGCAAAATTAATATTGAAACTAAGGAAGATTAATATAAATATAAATTAAAATCCTTGGCACTATAGAAGATATAAATTGCTAGTAGATTTTAAAATGGTTATAAGGAGCACTTCTTTAGGATATCCTAAAGCTAAGTGCTCTGTCTATTTTGTAACCTTTTAAAACTTAACAAGAAAGGAGGTATATAGGAAGATTAATGCTTCTTATATTATGATTATGAGTAAGGAAGATGTGAGAGATATGAAAGATACGAAAGATAAAAACAAAGATTTGGAGATTGCTGCAGAAAAGTTAAGGTTAGAATACACTAAAGATATTATAAATAATGAGGTAATTGAGTATTTAAAAAAGAGAAAAGAGATATCACAGTATATATTAGACTATAGGAAAAATGTTATAGAAGAGTTTAGAGATGATGAGGATAAGATAATAGATTATTTTGATCATGAAAGATATATAAAAGAAGAAGCATTCAAAACTATAGATAGAAGGTTAAAAGAACTTACGCAATTAAAGTTATCGCCTTATTTTGGTAAGGTAACCTTTATAGAAGAGGGTGATGATACTAATGAACAAATTTATATTGGTAAATTTGGTGTTATACCTGATTCTAGTATTGATCCTGTTGTAGTTGACTGGAGAGCGCCAGTATCTTCTCTTTTTTATGCAGGGACACTTGGTAAGGCAACTTATAATTCTCCAGAAGGCTTAGTTAATACTGATATAGTAGAAAGAAGACAGTTTATAATAAAAAAGGCTGAACTTCAAGGTATGTTTGATTCTGAACTAGATATAAAAGATGAGATATTGCAAATAGTATTAAGTAGTAATAGCTCTGAAAAGTTAAAAGATATAATAACTACAATTCAAAAAGAACAAGATATAATAATAAGGTATCCAAAAGGTGGAGTGGTTGCAGTTAATGGTGTGGCAGGTAGTGGAAAAACTACTATAGCCTTACACAGAGTTGCGTATCTTATATATAATAACAGAAAGGCATTAGAAAATAAGGTTTTAATACTAGGACCTAACAATATATTTATGGAGTATATATCAAGTGTGCTACCAAGTTTAGGTGAAGTAGCTGTAAAGCAAGAGACTTTTCAAGATTTTGCAAAAGACATATTAGAAATTAAATCAGAAGTAATGAACTTTAAAGATTATGTTGAGTCTATAGTAAGAGAAGATAAAGAATTAATAAAAGATATAGAATATAAGAATTCAAGGGAGTATATTAAATTTTTAGATCAACATATAGGGATATTAAATAAGGATTACTTTCAGATAGAGGACCTTTATTTTAGAGATGAAATTATTGTAGAAAAAAGTGAAATTGAAGAAATGTTTAATATCCATTATGCATATATGCCTCTTTTTAAAAGAAGCAAGAGAATAAGAAGAGTTTTAATTAGTAAAATAAAAGATAAAAGAGATGATTATTTTAGAAAAATAGAAAAGAAATACAAAGAACTAATAGATAATCTTTCAGAGGAAGAAAAAAATGATGAAATGAATACCATAGAATACAATAGAAAACTACAAATAAGAGAACTCATAAGGGATGTCATGAGTTGCAAAGAACAATTACATTGGCTAGATAATGAATCGCTAGAAGAGATATACCTAAGGTTAAATGAAAATAATAAGTTGATTATAGATGATTTAGCACCCATGCTATATCTTAAGTTAAAGCTATATGGAGTGAAATATGAAGGTGATATAAAACATGTAGTTATAGATGAAGCACAAGATTACAGTTTGATTCAAATGCAAGTAATAAAAGAGATTACAAAATGCAATTCTTTTACTATAGTAGGGGATATCAATCAAAGACTTATAAATAACAAAAATAATCCAGCTTTAGATGATTTAAATGAAGTGTTTACGGAAGATTTAAAATATTTCAATCTAAATAAAAGCTATAGATCAACAAAGCAAATAATAGATTATGCTAATGGATACTTAACAGAAGATAAAATAGTACCTTTTGTAAGAGATGGTGAAGAGGTAGAATATAAAATATTCAAAGAAAAATCTCAGCTTATTAAAAGTTTAAAAGATGCTTTAGAAAATTTTAAAAATAAGGGGTATGACACTATAGCTGTAATATGCAGGGACGAAGGTATGGTAAATTCAATAAAGAAACCTTTGAAGGATGAGGTGCTAATAAAAGTCATTGCATCAGAAGATGACATATATAGTGGTGGAGCAGTGCTAATACCATCTTATTTTGCAAAAGGATTAGAATTTGATGCAGCAATTTTGGTAGATAATAAGCAAGAAAAAAGAGAAGATCTAGTAAAATATGTTATGTGTACTAGGGCATTACATGAACTAAAGGAATTTAATTTAATATAATAACTTAACATTTAAAACTAAAGTGTTATAAAAGGTTTAACACTTTAGTTTGTTTTTTTTAATATCTTAAAAGTTTATAGTATAGATAAATAATAATTTTGCAATTTTAAAAAGATATATTTCATTAAATATTATTAAATGAAATAATATGTTGAAAAATAAATAAATTATCAAAAAATTCGCAATAATATTAAATAATATTAAACAAAAACAAGAAAAATAGTAGTATAATATTATTTGTATGGCTAAATTAATAATTAAATAATAAAACCCTCACTAAAACGTGATATGTATAAAAAAGCAATGTATATACAACGGATTTTTGAAATACATATCCTTGAATTTGTGTTTTTTTAGTGTTATATTTTAAAATATTAAAACTAATAGCATGAAAGAAAACCTTTTCTGTTAGACTAGAGAGGGGACTTAATTGTTAATAAGGTTATAATAAATATCTAAATAAAAAGGAGGAATAATAATGAGTTTTACAAGTAATTTAAAACCCCAAAACGTTTTTAACTTTTTTGAAGAATTAACTAAGATACCACACTGCTCAGCAGAAGAAAAACAAATAAGCGATTATTTAGTGAATTTTGCAAAGATAAGAAGTTTAGAGGTAGTACAAGATAAGAACCTAAATGTAATTATAAAGAAACAAGGAACCAAAGGATATGAAAATGCTCCTACAGTAATAATTCAAGGACATATGGACATGGTTTGTGAAAAATCAAAGGATAGTTCACATGACTTTTCAAAAGATGCTTTAGAATTAAGACTAGATGGAGATCATTTATATGCAACAAATACAACTTTAGGTGGAGATGATGGAATAGCTGTAGCTTACGGCTTAGCATTGTTAGATTCCGATAGTATAGCACATCCTCCAATTGAACTTTTAATTACTACTGAAGAAGAAACAGGAATGTTCGGAGCTGATGCTTTAGACCCTTCTAGCTTAAAGGGTAAAATACTTTTAAACATAGATGCTGAAGAAGAAGGCATATACCTAGTAAGTTGTGCTGGTGGAGTAAATTCAACAGTTATATTTAAACCAACCTTTGAAGAAACTTCAAAGGAAACTGTAGAAATTGAGATTTCTGGTTTAAATGGTGGACATTCAGGTATGGAGATAATAAAACAAAGAGCTAATGCTGTTAAGTTAATGGGAAGAGTTCTTAACTCATTAAAGAAGGAACTATCTTTTAACTTAGTATCAATGAATGGTGGATCAAAACACAATGCTATTGCTCGTGAATGTAACTCAATTATCACAGTTAATTCAGATGAATTTACAAAGGTACAAGACTTATGCAAAAAGTTAGAAGAAACATTTAAAAATGAATTTAGAGTAGAAGATCCAAATATAAGTATAAATGTTTCAAAATCAGGGAAATCTAAAAGACAAATGAGCTGTGAAGATACAGAAAAGTTAATCACATTTTTAATGACAGTTCCAAATGGTGTTCAAACTGTAAGTAAAGACATTGAAAACTTAGTTGAAAGTAGTTTAAACATAGGAATTTTAGAAACTTGTAATGATGAAGTTAAATTTACTATATCAGTTAGAAGTTCCGTTAAGAGTTTGAAATATGAAATTTCAGAAAGAATAGAATCTCTAGCAAAAATAACTGGAGGTAATTTTACAACTTCTAACGAATATCCAGAATGGCAATATGAAGAGAACTCAAAAATAAGAGAGTTATGTATAGAAACTCACAAAAAATTATTTAACGAAGAACCAAAGATTGATGCAATACACGCTGGACTTGAGTGTGGACTTCTAAAAGAAAAGATGCAAGATACAGATATGATAAGTTTTGGACCTAACTTATATGATGTCCATACACCAAATGAACATTTAAGTGTATCGTCTGTAGAAAGAGTATGGAACTTCTTACAAGAACTACTTAAAAATATAAAATAATAAATAAGTTTTTATTAGTTTAGTGAGTGTTAATATTTACTAGAATTGCTACGTTGTATTTACTTGGATTATTAATTTTAAATTTGTTATCAATATAAAATTATATCTCATGTATTCTTTTATAAAAGGAACATGAGATATGTATTTTAGCAATTATATTAATATATATTAAGAAAGGTTGGGTTTACCAATGGCAAGTGATAAAAAGAAACTTTCTAGCACCGCATATTCCGGATGCAAAGGCGAGGATTATGTACCATTTATATCTACAACAGTAGCAATGCCTGAAACTACAGGTTATTCAATTATACTTGGAATTTTGTTTGCAGCTTTATTCGCAGCAGCAAACACATATCTTGGATTAAAAGTAGGTCTTACAATTTCTGCAGGAATACCTGGTGCTATTTTAGCTACAGGAATCTTGAAGGGATTATTTAAAAGAAACAGTATTTTAGAAGCTAATATGGTATCATCATTAGCAGCAATGGGAGAATCAATAGCAGGTGGAATTATATTCGTATTACCTGCATTAATACTTTCAAATTTTGGCCTAAGCATTACAACTGTAGTAGCTGTAACTGTAGTAGGTGGACTTATGGGAGTATTCTTTGTAACACCATTAAGAAGATTCTTAATAGTTGAAGAGCATGGTAATTTAGTTTACCCTGAGGCTATGGCAGCAGCTGAAGTCTTAGTTACTGGTAGTGAAGGTGGAAGTGCTTTTAAAACAGTTTTAACAGGACTTGGAATGGGTGGAGCATATAAATTCTTATCAGGTGGAACTAGATTATGGGCTGAACAAGCTACATATACAATAAAAAGTTACCAAGGAACAATGATAGGAGTAGATACATTAGCATCATTACTTGGTGTTGGATTTATAGTAGGTACGAATGCATCTTTACTTATGTTTGGTGGATCTTTCGTTGCTTGGTTTGCTTTTATACCATTAATAAAATATTTAGGAAGCGGACTTGCAGCACCATTATTTCCTTCAGCTAAATTAATTTCAGAAATGTCAGCAATGGAAATATGGAAAAGCTATATAAGATATATTGGTGCAGGTGCGGTTGCAATGGGTGGATTTATTTCACTTATTAAATCTTTACCTACAATCATAAAGAGCTTTAAACAAGCAATGTCAGGTATTGGTTCAAAAATAAATGGCGAAGTAGACAGAATAGATGTTGAAGCACCTTTAATATGGGTTATCGCGGCAGCAATACTTGGATTCCTTTTAACTTGGTTATTACCAGCTATAGGAGGAGGATTCATTGGAGGATTACTAGTTGTAGTATTTAGTTTCTTCTTCTCAGTTGTATCTGCTAGAATGGTAGGTATAATCGGAGCTTCAAACAATCCAGTTTCAGGAATGACTATAGCAACATTATTATTTGTTACAACAGTATTAAAACTTACAGGATCAGTAGGAGACGAAGGTATTAAAAAGGCACTATTAATAGGTGGAGTTGTGTGCGTTGCTATTGCAGTTGCAGGTGGAACAGCACAAAGTTTAAAGACAACATTTATTATAGGAGGTACTCCTAAAAAGGTTCAAGTTGGTATGTTTGTTGCAGTAGCATTTGCTTCTGTATTCTCAGGGCTAGTAATAAAAATGCTAGATAAAGCTTATGGAATAGGTAGTGCAGCTGTAGCAGCACCACAAGCAGTATTAATGAAGATGATTGTCGAAGGAATTATGACAGCTCAACTTCCATGGACATTGGTTATAGTAGGAGCTGCAATCGCTATATTCTGCGAACTTGCAAAGATTCCTATATTACCAGTTGCTTTAGGATTATATTTACCTATAACATTAAACACAGCTATATTATCTGGTGGATTAATCAGAGTTCTAGTTGAGAAGAAATTCAAGAATAATGAAGAAAGAAAGTCAGGTTCTTTAGAAAAAGGAACATTACTTGCTTCAGGACTTGTAGCAGGAGATGCTCTAGTAGGTATTATAATAGCTATATTTGCAACTTTAAGCTTAGACGAAAAACTAGGTTTTGGAGCTAAAATAGCACCTAGCATAACTCAAGGAAACTTATTATCATTTATTATGTTCCTTGGATTAGCAGTATGGATATACATGTTTTCAACTAGAGAAGACAAAGGAGTTATCTAATTATGAGTAATACCCAAGATGAAAAATACAACTTTGTACTATATGTGCCAGAAATAAAGCATGATAGATGGGAAGAGAAAGACGGAAAGGTTACTCTATACTATGAAGTAACAGATCCTGTTAAAAAGTTTGCAGCATGGCTTGTAAAAAAACCAAAGGTCTGCGATATTGAATTTGATGAACTTTGTTCTTCCGCATGGTTACTTATAGATGGCGAAAGAAGCATATATGATATTGCAAAGATAGTTTCATCAAAGGCTGGAGACGATATAGATGAATCTTTACGTAGATTAATTATTTACCTAAAGTATTTAGCTAAAAGAGGGTGGGTTACTTTTAAAAAGTCAAACTCTTCATCAGATCTAGAGTCAGAATAAATCATTAAAAATTAATTTAATAACTAAATTAATTCAGTATAGTCTTAGTTTATGATATTCATAAACTAAGACTATATTTTTTATTGGAAAGACATAATTTTAGTTATGATATTTTCATAAATGGCGTCAATTTCTTTAAAGTTCATGCTATTTATATAAATATCTTCTAAGGTATTTCTAATGACTTTAACTTCAGATAATATATTTAAAGCTTTTGATAAAAGTTCATAAAAAAGATCTTCACTATATTTTATTTCAGATTCATATTTATTTAAAATATCTTTATTTAAAATTGTATCCATGTCTATTTGTAATTCTACATCGGTTAAGTTTTCTTTAAAATATTCTTTATTTATCTCATTACAAGTTAATAGTGCAATGGATAGGTCAGGAATTAATATATGCTCTAATCTTTTAGGTATAAAAGGGTCGTGAAAGGCTTCTACATAAAGATCTCTTTTAATTGCCTCTTCATAAATATATTTTAAAACCTCTCTACTCCCTGTACCAGCATCACCCTTTAACAAATAAACAGTGTTATAACCTTTGTAAAGAGTATCAACAAAGGTTTCTATACCAGTAGGTGTAAATGCAGTGGCAAAAAGATGCCTTGATGTACCAACACCAGATACGTTCATAGGTAATAACTTATGTTTCAAATCTTCCTTAATTAAATTAAGTTTTGAAACATTCAAAGCAAGTTTATTTAAAGATTCCAAGTCCTCAAACACTACTCTTGAAGCTCTAAGATATTTATAGGCACGATTAAAATATAGGGACACTTCTTTACTTATATCCATTATTTTTTCTTTTTCGCCCCTTATTTTATCTTCATCTAAGTATTTAGCTAAATCTAATATTTCATCAACAGCCCCAGGGGTCTTAGGATCAATTGAATGAGGCGCAGTACCATCTATCATAGCAACTTTAAGTTCTGTTATAAGAATTCCATCTAAAGAATCAACATCTGAAGAACAATGATGAAATTCTACAGTATAGCCTTTTTCTTTAAAATGGTTGCCTACCTTTTTTAACATAAAAGATTTACCTGTACCAGGACCACCTTTTATACAGATAATCTTGTTAGCTTCCTTTTGAGATAATATATATTGAAAGTTAGAAAAGAATCCTTCAGAACTATTGCTACCTAAAAACATATGTCTTTCTAAATTATTTACCATTAAATCACGCTCCTAAATTAAAAATTAATACATGTTATGAAGATTTATTTTATTAGGTCAGTACTTATAGTATAATCAATAGTTAGTTAGTAGATTCTTAAAAATAACAATTATTAAGTGAAAATTTAATTATGTGAGGAGGAATTTTATGAATCAATATAATTTAATAAAAGGTGAGGGTGAATTACTATGAATATGTTTGCCAAAACCAAAAAGATTTTTGATAAAGAAAATATTAAGGTTATATGGGCTAAAAGAGATAAAATTGCATCATTTACGTTTTTTTGTTTAATTATAAAATATATTTTATTTCAAGGTATTGTAAATAGTAAAAACTCTTCTAGGTTTAACTTAATTGGAGTCTATTTTACTGTTGGACCTATAATTTCTCATGCTATGTTTTTCTTAATATTTATAAGCATAGGATTTTTATTAAAGAAAAACAGAGGAATTTATTACATAATATTTCACATGCTTATAACAATATTATTGCTTCTAGATCTTTTTTATTACAGAAACTATGGAACATTCTTATCTTTTTATTTTATTAAAAACAAGGAGATATTTAATCCGCTAAATAGAAACTTGATTCAGATAAGACCTATTGATATTTTATTAGTAATGGATATACCCTTTATTATAAAAAAGTATAATGAGAAAAAAGGAGATAACCTTTATAATCGAAGAAATATAGTAGCATTTTTAATTATGTTGTCAATTTCTGTTACAAAGATAGGTTGTGATCACTACATTATAGATGTAAAAGATGTAAGTAAGGGTAACATTATGTTCTTTAGGAATTCTTGGTATCCCTTTCAGACAATGTCGAACTTATCGCCTATAGGATATCACTTTTTTGATGCTGTTAGACAGTTTAATGATTCAAAATCTATAGAACTTTCTAAAAGTGAAAAAGAGGAAATAAATAATTGGTATATAGAAAAAGAAAGATTACTAAATTATAAAGATGAAAACAATAGCTATAAGGGGCAACTTAAAGGAAAAAACTTAATATTTATACAAGTAGAGTCTCTAGAAAACTTTGTTATAGGAGAAAAGGTTCAAGGTCAGGAGATAACTCCTAATTTAAACAAAATGGTTAAAAACTCTTTTTACTTTAATAACATATATGAGCAGACAGGCTCTGGAACTAGTGCTGATGGAGATTTTATTAGTAATACATCTATACTACCATTAAAATCTGGGGTAGCGTATATGGATCATGCTGCTAATAAATATAAATCTATGCCAGATCTTATGAAGGGTTTAGGATACAATACCATATCTACTCACCCAGAAAAAGGCGGTAATTGGAATTGGCTTCATAATCATAAAGCCTTAGGATATGAGAAAATATTTGATATTAATGATTATAAATTAGAGGAGGTAATAGGGGCTGGACTTTCCGATGGATCTTTCTTTAATCAGATATCAGATAAAATTTCAAAAGAAGATATGCCTTTCTTTTTGCATATGGCAACACTTACAAGTCATGGACCCTTTGATTTACCAGGGAATAAAAAGGCTTTAAATTTACCAAGTGAGTTAGATAAAAATGTACTAGGTAAGTTTTTTCAAAGTATTAATTATGTAGATAGGGAAATAGGAAACTTTATGAATACACTTAAAGATAAGGACATGTTAGATGATACCGTTGTTGTTATTTATGGTGATCATACAGGTGTGCATAAATTTTATGAAGATAAGTTAAAAGGGTTAGATGTAGAAAATGAAAAATGGTTAGAAAAAGAAATGAAAGTACCCTTTATTATATATAATGAGAATATTAAGGGCGAAACTTTTAATAATGTAGGTGGGCAGATAGATATTATGCCAACAGTAGCCTATCTTATGGGTGTTCCAGAAGAAGAATTTAATAATTCAGCTATGGGAAGAGTCATGTTTCAAGATAATTGGAATTTTACTGTGTTATTTTCTGGGGAAGTTGTAGGGAATCCACCCTCAGATAAAGAAAAGGATTTAATGCTAAAAGGTCCTTATATTTCTAACAAGATAATAAAAGGAAATTATTTTAAAAAATAAAAAAGAGCTATATTACTTTAGATGTCAATTTTTAAAGTAATATAGCTCTTATATATTTAAAGAAGTCTCTCTAAACTTAAGTTTAAATGTTATGTTTAAATCACAGTAAAATCATTATCAATAGTTATTACACAATTATAATAAGGTGATAGTCTTTTTACATTCATAGATATCATGTCTATAAGTTCTGTGTCAGTAATTTCTTTTCCTCTTTTACTAGAGTCTACAACTATATCAAAAATAAGATTTTTATGGTCACCTTCTCCAACAACCCTAAAATCATGCATAGACTTTATTACTCCTATTTTATTTAAAATACTTTGGAGTTCCTCTTGAGTTTTTAATATTTCTTTATCATCTACACAAATAGGATCTGTATGTATAACTAAATGAATATTAAATTTTTCTGAAACTTCCTTTTCAGCTTTATCTATAATCTCATGTATTTTCACTATAGAAGATGTACTAGGAACTTCAGCATGAATAGAAGCCATAGCTTTACCTGGCCCATAATTATGAATAATAAGGTCATGAACCCCGGATATTTCATCATAAGATAAAACACCTTCTTTTATATTACTTGTTAATTTTTTATCAGGTGATTCACCAAGAAGAGGACTTAGTGTGTCTTTTATTAGTGAATATCCTGAATATAAAATGATTAAAGATACTATTACGCCTATATAACCATCTATTGGAAAGCTGATCCAATTAGAAAGCAATAGTGATAAAGCAACTGTACTAGAAGTAACTACATCTCCTAAAGCATCTATAGATGCAGCTTTTAAAGCAGAAGAATTAATTCTCTTTCCAATAAGTTTATTAAATCTGCTTAGCCATATTTTGAAAAGTATAGACACAAGTAGTAGTATGAAGGGTGCAGTTTCAAAGCTTACCACTTCAGGATTTATGATCCTTTGGAAGGAGGATTTAATAAATTGAATACCAACCATCATTACCATAAATGCTACTATAAGGCCGGAGATATATTCTAGTCTACCATGGCCAAAAGGATGTTCTTCGTCTGCAGGTAAACTAGATAATTTAAATCCAAGGATGGTAATTAATGAAGAAGCTGCATCAGATAAGTTATTAAAGGCATCTGCTGTGACAGCTATACTTCCAACTATAAGCCCTATAGATAATTTAATTGCAAATAGCAAAGAATTAATTATAATTCCAATAATCCCACCAAGGAAACCATAGGAGTTTCTTACCTTTTCTTCTTCAGTATTTTTATAATTCTTAACAAACTTTTTTACAAGAAAATCTGATATCATAAATACACTTCCTTATTTCTTTGTCATTAGCTTTACATTATACCACAGGATTTATTAACAATCTATAGATTTTGATTATCAAATGATAATGAAGTTTGGGCGTATATAGTTATCATAAGTCTTTAGAAGTTAGAATGATTAAATGAAGGAATACATTAGGTTAAAATATTATATAAATGTAAGGCATGCTAATAATATTTATGTTAAAATAATAATGGAAGTTAAGAGGGGGTAATATTATGGAAAAAAATATTAAATTAGCAAATGAATTAATAGATTTTATCTATGAGAGTCCTACAGCCTTTCACGCAGTTAGCACTATAAAATCAATGTTAAAACAAGAAGGTTTTACAGAAGTTTTGGATTCTGAAAAATGGGATCTTAAAAAGGGTGGAAAGTATTTCACAACTCAAAATGATTCAGCTCTTATTGCTTTTGTAGTAGGAGACGGAGAGCTAGAAAGCAATGGATTTAAACTAATAGGTGCACATACAGATTCACCTTCATTTAGAATAAAGCCATTTCCAGAAATGACTTCTGAAAATACTTATGTAAGATTAAATACAGAGGTTTATGGTGGTCCAATACTTAATACTTGGCTTGACAGACCACTTTCTATAGCAGGTAGAGTTACTTTAAGAGGGAATAATCCACTTTCCCCAGAAACAAGACTGTTGAATATAAATAAACCAATACTTATAATTCCTAATATAGCAATACACATGAATAGAGAAGTAAATCAAGGAGTGGAACTAAACAAACAAAAAGATACCCTTCCACTGTTGTCACTTGTAAATGAAAGCCTTGAAAAAGATAAGTATTTAATAAATACTATAGCGGCAGAGCTTTCTGTAAATGTAAGTGATATATTAGATTTTGATTTATTCCTTTATGAATATGAAAAAGGAAGCGTTATAGGCTTAAATGAAGAGTTTATATCCTCATCAAGGCTAGATGACCTTGCTATGGTTCATGCAGGGATAAAGGCACTTATAAATACAAAGGTTAATATGGCTACAAATGTTATGGTGTGTTTCGACAATGAAGAGGTAGGAAGTTCTACAAAACAAGGAGCAGATTCTAATCTATTAAGCAACATATTAGAAAGAATAGCTTTAAGTTTTAATAAAGGCAGAGAAGATTTCTTTAGAGCACTTTCAAAGTCCTTTATGATATCAGCAGACTTAGCTCATGCGGTTCATCCAAATGCAGGTGAAAAACATGATCCTGTAAATAGACCTGTTATAAATAAAGGACCAGTTATAAAGATAAGTGCAAATCAAAGCTATACCTCAGACAGTAACTCTATAGCAGTATATGAGCAAATTTGTAACAATGCAGGAGTACCTGTACAAAAGTTTGTAAATAGATCAGACTTAAGAGGTGGATCTACTATAGGACCTATATCATCTACACATCTTCATATAAGATCTGTAGATATTGGAACACCAATACTTGCAATGCACTCTATAAGAGAGCTTGGTGGAATAGAAGATCAAGAATCTATAACTAAATCATTTGAAGAGTTTTATAAAATTTAAATAACTTATTACAATCTTTATCAAGAATGAAATTTAAAGGATACCGGAAAAGAAATTTACTGGTATCCTTATTTTTGTTTTTGTATCTATAATTTTATGTGAATATGTGAATACTAAAAAGGCATGTTACAAATATGAAAATAAGCGAGCAAAAGGAGTCGGATATTATGACGTATATATTTATAGCTGTAGGTTTATTATTAGCTTTACTATTCACATATCTAATAAAGTTTAAAAAAGGTAATGAAAATCAGGAAAACATAATTCAGGGCGAAGACAAAAAAGAAGATCTAAATTGTAAGGACATAGATAAGTTGGCATCCATCATAGCTAATAATAAGATAATTCCAAACAAAAGAATTAAAGAAAAAAGGTTAATGAATAAATTAAATAAAGATTATAAAAATATAATAAAAAATTATGAAATGTTAAAAGAAAACGAGAAAACACAAAAGAATTTAACGGGAGCTGCAGAGTGGCTTTTGGATAATATATATGTGATAGAAAAAGAATACGAGACTATAAAATATAATATTCCTAAAGATTATTGTAGATATTTTCCTATAGTAGAAAATAAGATTTGTGATAGAAATCTTAGAGTTTACTATATGACTAAAACCTTTGTTGATTATTTTGATAATAGTGTAAATAAGGATAATATAGAAGACTTTCTAATAAGTTATGAAAGTTATAACCACCTTTCAATGGGAGAGTTATGGTCTTTTCCTTTAATGCTTAGGATGGTACTTATAGAGTCTATAAGCAAAGATTCATCTATAATTAATAAAATTTATAATGAAAGAAAAAAAGCAGATATTATAATAGATAAATTAATTTTAGCTTATACAGAGGATAGATTAAAGGATTATCTAGAGATACTAAAGCATAAAGATATACCCTATAGTGATACCTTCATAAACAAGCTTGTAAAATCTGTTAAAGATAATGGTTTAGACCAAGAAGAAATATATTTGTGGATTGAAGATAAGTACGGTGTTTCAAAGGAAAACATAGGTTTAATAAGTAGAAGAGAAAGTATAGAGGAAGCTAACTTAAACTCTTTTATGGAAAATGCAATAACATCTTTAAAAAATATAGAATCTAAAGACTGGAAGTGTACATTTGAAAAAATAAGTTATGTGGAAAAGACGCTTTCAAAGGATACCCTACATGTATATACTTCTATGGACTTTAGCTCACGAGATTACTATAGACATGAATTAGAAAAGATTGCAAGAAAGGTTAAGGTAGAGGAAAGCCAGGTAGTAGATAAGGTATTAGAGCTAAGCGAAAAAAGTAACTTACAATTAAAAGAAGTAAAAGATAAAGAAATTTATAAATGTCATGTGGGATATTACATAATAGATCAAGGGTCAAGAGAACTTAAAGAATGTTTTATAAATAAAAATAGTGCTATGAATAAATTATCATCATTTTTAGAAATGAACAAATTCACTCTTTATATTTCTTTTATAATATCCATGATAGCAATTTCCCAGTATTTAATTTTATATAACTTTAGGCTTAAGGATTTAGATATTAAAATATACAAGTATGTACTAGGATTTATGGTTTTTATAATACCTTTAAGTGAAATTGTTATATCTATTTTTCATTGGATTATAATTAAGTATACTCCTCCAAAGTTTGTGCCAAAAATAGAATTCAAAGAGTCTATTCCAAAGGAATATAAAACTATGGTAGTGATACCTACATTGATAAACAACGAAACTAGAGGTACTGATCTCATAAAAGACTTAGAAGTATACTATCTTGCCAGCAGAATGGAAGGAATTTGTTTTGGAGTTTTAGGAGACTTTAAAGATTCAAAAACAAAAGAAGAGCCAAAGGACAATGTAATAATAGAAACTATGTTAAAAGAAATAAAAAGGTTAAATAAAAAATATTCAAAGGGTGAGGATATCTTTTATTTTTTTAATAGGTATAGACAGTATAATGAAAAAGAAGATGCGTTTATAGGATGGGAGAGAAAAAGAGGCAAACTTATGGAGTTTAACTATTTATTAAGAGGAGATGAAAATACTAGTTATGATGTAATAAGTGGTGATATATCTAAACTTCAAGAGATAAAATATGTAATAACCTTAGATGCAGACACTAAATTACCAATGGGAACAGCTAAAGGACTAATTGGTGCCATGGCCCACGTATTAAACAAACCTTATGTAGATGCAAGTTTAAAAAAGGTGGTACGTGGATATGGTTTAATGCAGCCAAGGATTACAGTTGGTATGGAGGATTCAAATAAGACCCTTTTCTCTAAGATATTTTCTGGGGAAAATGGTATAGATACTTATACAACGGCGGTGTCTGATGTATATCAAGATTTATTCTACGAAGGCATATTTACAGGCAAGGGTATATATGATGTGGATGTATTTAATGAAATGTTAGTGAGTGCTATTCCTGAAAATACTGTACTAAGTCATGACCTTTTAGAAGGAAGCTATGTGAGATGCGCTTTAGTAACAGATCTACAGCTAGTAGATGGTTACCCTGCATATTACAACTCTAGTATATTAAGACTTCATAGATGGGCAAGGGGTGACTTTCAGCTGCTACCTTGGATATACAAAGAATCTCCAATCAACTCTTTATCAAGGTGGAAGATTATAGACAACTTAAGGCGAAGTTTAATCACACCATCTATTATTATATTATTTTTGTATGCGCTGACATTAGAACCTGGAGGCTATGGTATAGGCACTGCTATTGGAATTATTTCCATGATATGTCCTATATTATTTAATATAACGGATATTGTAACAGCGCCTTTAAAAAGTATAAGCATTTTTACATATACTAACTCCTTTAAAAGAATAATAAAGCAAGTAATTTTAACGTTCGCATTTATACCATATCAGGGATACATCATGATAGATGCAATGGTTAGAACGTTATATAGATTATTTATTAGTAAAAAGAATTTACTTCAGTGGAAAACAGCTGAAGATGTTGAATCAAAGGTTTCAAATAAAATTATAGATTATGTGGAATCCATGGCTATAGGAAGTATAGTTGGTATAACAATACTTTATTTATCCTATATAAATAGCAAAGAAGCATTTTATGTCTATCTATTACCAAGTCTTTTATGGATATTGAGCCCAATTATAGCCTACTATATAAGCAAAGAAATCAACATTGATACTAAAGATTTTAAGAAGGAAGAAATAGATTTATTAAAAAATATATCAAGAAGAACCTGGGCATATTTTGAAGATTTTATTAATGAAGAAAGTAACTGGCTTGCTCCAGATAACTTCCAACAAGAACCATTAAAAGGATTAGCTTGTAGAACATCGCCTACTAATATAGGAATGATATTTACCTCTAATATATCAGCTTATGACTTAGGTTATATTGGCATAGAAGAGGTAGTAAATAGGATGGATAAATCTATACACTCATTAATGGATTTAGAAAAGTGCCAGGGACATCTTTATAATTGGTATGATACTGAAACATCAAAAGCTTTGCATCCTAGATATGTATCTACAGTAGATAGTGGTAATTTAGTAGCTTGTCTTTGGATGGTACCAGGAACACTTAAAGAATACCTTGAAACACCACTTATAAATAAAAATTATATGAATGGGCTAGAAGATACCATAAAATTATTACTAGAAGAGGTAGAAAAAGAAACCACATACTTTGATAAAAACTTAGATTTTACTTCATATAAATCATTAAAAGATTATAAGGATAAGCTTAGAGCCATAAGAGATGGCTGTTTTCATATAGAAAAGGAAGAGAGAGAGAACTATTATTGGAATAAGAAACTAAAATCTATGGTAAATAAAAGACTTAAAGAATTGCAAGATTTATTACCCTTTTTTGATACTGCAGTGGAGGAAGATGAAGATTTTAGTAATAGGTTAATGGATATAGTTATAAATACTAACCTAAAGGATTTGCCAGATAGATTAAATAATTTTAAAAGTATAGGTGAATGCTCTTTTGAGTTAGAAGTTCTTATTGAAAATAGTATAAAAGAAATATGTAGACTTATAAATAAGATTAAAGTTTTAATTTTAAATTGTGAAAAGATAATAAAAGAAACAGATTTTAAGATGTTATATGATGAAAGTGCTGGATTATTTTATATTGGGTATAACCTAGAAGAAGAAAGGTATAGCGATTCTTATTATGATCTTTTAGCCTCTGAGTCTAGAATAGCTAGTTATATAGCCATTGCAAAGGGAGATATAGAATATAAACATTGGTTTAAGCTTGGAAGATCTTTAAGAAAGGTGGAAAAAAACAAGATATTAATGTCTTGGAGCGGTACTATGTTTGAATATTTAATGCCACTACTTTTAATGAGGTCATATTCTGATACCTTATTAGAAGAAACTTATAAGGGAGTAGTGGAAGCTCAAAAAAATTATGCAAAAGACCTTAATATTCCTTTTGGTATATCAGAATCTGCTTACTTTAAATTTGACTTAGAGGAAAATTTTCAGTATAAGGCCTTCGGTGTACCAAGTGTGGGTCTTAAAAGAGGTCTCGAAGATGATACTGTGATATCACCATATTCAACTGTAATGGCTCTTATGGTAGACTTTAGAGCGTCTATTGATAATATTAAATCTTTAATAAGTATGGGTATGTTAGGGAGATATGGATTATATGAAGCTTTAGATTATACAAAAGAAAGAATTCCAAAAGGAAAGGATAAAGCTTTAGTAAAATCCTATATGGTCCATCATCAAGGAATGAGTTTTATGGCTTTAAATAATATAATCAATAAAGATACACTACAAAACAGGTTTCATAATATTCCTGAAGTGAAGTCTATAGAGTTATTACTTCAAGAAAAACCTATAAATAGAATAGTATTTAGTAGAAAAAGAGATCCTTCATATTCAAAGAAAGAAGTTTATGAAAAGAATATGTTAATACGAAGACATAGTGATGCAAATACAAAGTTCCCTGAAGTTCAAGTATTGTCTAATGGAGATTATTCTTTAATGGTAACCAATGATGGTAGCGGATATGGTAAAGAGAAAGATATGATGTTATATAGATGGAGGGAAGATTCTACAACTTCTATAGGGGGTCAGTATTTTTATATAAAAAATCTAAATTCTAATGAATTTTGGAGTGCTACCTATGAACCCTGCAAACATGAAGGTGAAGAATATGAAGCTATATTTTCACTAGATAAGGCTCAGTATAGAAGAAAAGATGGAAATATCTTAACTAAACTAGATGTTAGTATTGCAAGTTATGATAATACTGAAATAAGGAAATTAATTATAACAAATAATAGTGATAGTACTAGATATATAGAAGTAACAAGTTATATGGAAGTAACACTTTCAACCTATGAAGCAGATGTAGCCCATCCATCCTTTAGTAATTTATTTATAAATACTGAATATATAGAAGAAGATCAATGCATTTTAGCAAGTAGAAGGCCTCGAAGTAAGGGTGAAAAAAGAAAATACTTGGCAAATAAGATTATTTCAAAAGGTGATACAGTAGGAGCATTACAATATGAAACAAATAGATTAAATTTTATAGGAAGGAATAGAAATCTTTCTAATCCTTATACAATGGAAAGCGAAGTACCTTTAAAAAACACAGTAGGATATGTGCTAGATCCCATAATAAGTTTAAGAAGAGTATTTAAAATTAAAAAGGGTCAGAGTGCACAAATAGCCTTTATAACTTCTGTAAGTGATGATAAAGAGGATATTTTAGATATAGTAAATAGATATGAAACTATAAAAGATATTGATAGAGCTTTTAATATAGCTAATAATGAGGTCAAAACTGAACTTCAGCAGCTTGGAATAACATCAAATCAAGCAAACTTATATCAAATCCTTGCATCTAAGATAATATTTCTAAATGATTCAAAAAGGGAAAGAGAAGAATATCTAAAAGGTATAAAAAGAAGTCAGAAAAATCTCTGGAGTTATGGTATATCTGGGGACTATCCTATAGTCTTAGTGAAGGCTTCTAAAAACCAGGATTTAGAGTTAGTAACACAGGTTTTTATGGCTTACAAATACTTAAACAAAAAAGCTATAAAGTTTGACTGCATAATACTTAATGAAGAAGATTCATCCTATGATGAACCATTGCAAAAGGAAATAAAACAGATTATAGGAAAGCTTGGACTTAGTAATAAAGAAGAAAAACCAGCTGGAATATTTGTTAAAGGTAAGCACAGTATGGAAAAAGAAGATATAAATCTTATATTAGGTATTGCAAGATTTGTCTTTTATGGAGAACGGGGTAACTTCAATAATAATATTAAAGAGCGGATAGAAAATAAAATAGAAGATAAATCTCCGCAATTAATTGATAATATTGAGTTTAAACCAAAAAGTAATGCAGTAAGTTTTATTAGAAACTATAATTATAATAATAATAAAGTAATAGCAAATGCTAATAGCGATTCTAAGGATGATTATAATAAGTCTTGGAATAGAGAAATTGAAGGAATTAAAAACTTAAAGTGGATAAAGGATAGTTTTGCTACAGAGTTTAGCTTAGAAATAAGTAAATCTTATGACGTAGGGTCAAAAGAGCATACACGAAGAAAAATTTTTTTTGATACATCTGAGTTATTATTTTTTAATGGTATTGGAGGATTTCACCCTAAAAGAAATAGTTATATAATATGTCTAAAATCCTATAATAATACCCCAGCGCCTTGGATAAATATATTATCTAATAGGGAATTCGGATGCTTTATTTCAGAAAGCGGATCTGCACATACTTGGAATAAAAACAGTAGAGAAAATAAAATTACACCTTGGAGTAATGATAGTATAATAGATCCAGCAGGAGAGGCTTTTTTCTTAAGAGACAATGATGAGGGAAATTTTTGGAGCATAACTCCAGGACCTGTAAGAGATTCAGGTGAATATATAATCGAACATGGTTTTGGATATAGCAAGTTTACACATAGTGCATATGATGTAGATGGTAGTTATACAGTTTTTGTTGACAAAGATAATCCAATAAAATATATTGTTGTAACATTAAAAAACACTAGCAACAAAATAAAGAATATATCTAGTTTTTATTACTCTAGAATGGTGTTAGGGGAATCTATAGAAAAAAGTAGCCAGTATGTATATACCAAGATAGAAGAAGATTTTATTTGGGCAAGGAATCCTTATAGTGAGCATTTTGGAGGGTTAAAGACCTTTTTAAAGATTGTAGGTGGAGAAGATATAAGTTTTACTGGAAATAGAAGAGAGTTTATTGGTAAAGGCGGAGCCATAGAGTACCCTTTAGCTATGAAAAAGGAGAATCTTTCAAATACTGCAGGTGCAGGATTTGATCCTTGTTTAAGTCAGTGTAGTAAGATTAAGTTAAATCCGCTAGAAGAAAAGACTATAGTTATAGCATTAGGTCAGCTAGAAGATATAGATTCTATAAAGAATATATTATTAGATATGTCAGATACAAAAGAAGTTGAAAAAAAACTAGATGAAACTAAATTATACTGGGAAGAAGTTTTAGGAAAGATTAAGGTGGAAACTCCAGATAAGAGTATGGATATAATGTTAAATGGGTGGCTTATGTATCAAACTTTATGTTGTAGATATTGGGCAAGAACTGCCTTTTATCAATCAGGAGGAGCTTATGGATTTAGAGATCAGCTCCAAGATTCTATGGCTATAGGACTTGTAGATGAAAATATTACAAGAGATCAGATCCTTCGAAGTGCTGGAAGGCAATATATTGAAGGGGATGTACAACATTGGTGGCATCCAGTCATTAATAGTGGGATACGTACAAGGTTTAGTGATGACTTACTTTGGCTACCCTTTGTAACAGCAGATTATATTAATCATACTGGGGATCTATCCATTTTAGATGAAAATGTACCTTACTTAAAAGATGAGCCTTTAAAAGAAGGAGAAGATGAAAGATATAATGTAGTTATGAACTGTGATAAGCAGGGAAGCATATATGAACACTGTTTAAAGGCTATAGATAAGGGACTAAACTTTGGACCACACAATATACCCTTAATAGGTAGCGGCGATTGGAATGATGGATTTAGCACTGTAGGCAACAAGGGTACAGGAGAAAGTGTTTGGCTTGGTTGGTTTTTATATTATATATTAGAAGAATTTATTGAAATATGTAATATAAAAAAAGATGAAGATACTAAGAGGAAATATTCTGAAACTAAAAAGTTTATTAGAGAAAATTTAGAAAAGAATGCCTGGGATGGTGCTTGGTATAGAAGGGCTTATTTTGATGACGGTACTCCTCTTGGATCCATAGAAAATAGTGAGTGTACCATAGACTCTATATCACAAAGTTGGTCTGTTATTTCAGGTGCAGCAGATATAAAAAGAGCAAAGAAAGCTATGAATTCCGTAGAAAAAAACCTTATAAAAAAAGATAAAGGTATGATAGTATTGCTATCTCCACCTTTTAACAAATCAAGCTTAGAACCAGGATACATCAAAGGTTACATACCAGGAGTTAGAGAAAATGGAGGCCAATATACCCATGCAGCAGTTTGGGTTATACTAGCTATGTGTAAATTAAATTATAATAGTGAAGCTTTACAGTTATTTAATATGATAAACCCTATAAATCACACATTATCCATAACGGATATTGAAAGGTATAAGACAGAACCCTATGTTATGACAGCAGATATATACTCCCTAGAGCCTTATGAAGGCAGAGGCGGGTGGAGCTGGTATACAGGAGCTTCTGGATGGATGTATAAAACAGCAGTAGAAGATATACTAGGATTAAAAATAATAAAAGGAAGAGGGCTTATTATTAAACCCTGTGTGCCTATAGAGTGGAATGAATATAAAATAACATATAAAAAAGACAAAGGGATTTACAATATAATTGTAAAAAGAGATGAAGAGAAAAGGGTGTTAATAGATGGGGTGATATCTAAAGATGGATTCATAAACTTTAAAGAAGGAGAGCAAAATATAGTGGTATATATATAAGATATCTAATAAAAATAATAAAAATATTAGATAAATCCAATTAAAAAAGGTTATCGTAACTACGATAACCTTTTTTTGTGAAATGACTATCTGATCTAATACTCTTATGGTGCTCTATTTATGGCTGATCTCTCGAGGTATAGTCGAATTCCATCCAAGCTATATTGTTACAAACAATAGGATCTTCAACGGGATCAGGAAGTTTAGAACAACTTTCTTTATTTTCTTTAGAACAGGATTTTAAATCTTTAGAAGATTGTTCTAAATAACCCCTTTCCAATGGAAGATAGGGAACTTTAGATTTTTTACTCATAATCTATCACCTCTATACTTAGTATGTGGAATATTTCTAAAATAATAATACAAAGAAAATGGAAGTTTTAAATAAAGAAGGTATCTGATGTAAAAATTATATGAATATTTTAAAATTTAACCTAGTAGTACTTTATTAATGTTAAATATGATGTATAATTAAGTGTACAAGCAGTTATTAAATAATTAAGGAGGTAATTTAAATGACAAAATTACATCAAATTTATAAATGTAATGTATGTGGAAATATTGTGGAAATGGTTCATGCATCAGCAGGTGAATTAGTATGTTGTGGAGAACCTATGAAGCTTATGGAAGAAAACACTGTAGATGCAGCAAAAGAAAAGCATGTACCTGTAGTTGAAAAAGATGAAGATGTTGTAACTGTTAAAGTTGGATCTGTAGAGCACCCAATGGAGGATAAACACTACATAGAGTGGATAGAGATCATAACAGAAAACAAGGTATATAGAAAACACTTAAAACCAGGTGAAAAGCCAGAAGCAACTTTCACTATATGTGGAGAAATAGTATCTGTAAGAGAATATTGTAATCTTCATGGACTATGGAGAGCTTAAATTAAATAATAAATAAAAACCCCCTCAAAATTATATTTTGAGGGGGTTTTATTTACTTTAGAAAAAGATTAATTGTCAGCCTTACCTACATCTGATAATATAAGGCCTTTATTATGATCTAAAGCCCAATTTATACCCCAATCATTTTGGAATATAAGAATTTGTCTATCTTTTAAATCCACTACCCTTTTGGTATCACTTGTTAAGTTAAGGCTATCCATATCTAAATCTTTATTTTCTATCCATCTAACAAATCTATAAGCTAGTCTATCCATTTTTATTTCAACATTATATTCATGGTTAAGTCTATATTCTAGAACTTCAAATTGTAGAACACCAACTACACCTACAATTATTTCTTCCATTCCTATAAAAAGTTCTTTAAATACTTGAATAGCACCTTCTTGAGCTATTTGAGTTATACCTTTTACAAATTGCTTTCTCTTCATTGAATCTACAGGTCTTATTCTTGCAAAGAATTCAGGCGCAAAGGTAGGTATTCCCTCAAATTTAAATTTTTTATCTGCTTTACAAAGAGTATCGCCTATACTAAATATACCTGGGTCAAATACACCTATTATATCTCCTGAAAACGCCTCTTCAACAACTTCTCTATCTTGAGCTAAAAATTGTTGAGGCTGAGATAATTTTATTTTATTGTTACCTTGCATATGAAATATTTCCATGCCCTTTTTAAACTGGCCAGAGCATATTCTCATAAAGGCAACTCTATCTCTGTGAGCAGGATTCATATTTGCTTGAATCTTAAATATAAAAGCTGAAAAGTCCTCTGAAAAGGAATCTATTTCGCCTATATTTGAATTTCTTGATAAAGGTGGAGAAGTTAACTCTAAAAAGTTTTTAATAAATGGTTCAATACCAAAGTTTGTAATAGCACTACCAAAGAAAACAGGGGATAACTCTCCTTTTTTTACCTTCTCTATATCGAATTCATCTCCGGCAATATCCAAAAGCTCGATGTCTTCTATTAATTTATCGTGAAGGTTTTTACCTAAAAGGTCATTAAATACATCATCATCTATACTTTCTTTTACTGATTCCACTCTAGTTTGACCATGGCTTTTGTTGCCATTAAAGACTTGTATAGTATTAGTGCCTCTTTCATAAACGCCTTTAAAATCATGACCGGAACCTATAGGCCAATTCATAGGATAAGATTTTATCCCAAGTTCGTTTTCAAGTTCCTCTAAAAGTTCAAAAGGATCTCTAGTTTCTCTATCCATTTTGTTTATGAAAGTAAATATTGGAATATTCCTTAAGGAACAAACATTGAAGAGCTTTCTTGTTTGTTCTTCAACACCTTTTGCACCATCAATTACCATTACTGCACTATCAGCGGCCATCAAAGTTCTATAAGTATCTTCACTAAAGTCTTGGTGACCAGGTGTATCTAATATATTTATACAGTATCCATCATAATTAAATTGCATTACAGATGAAGTTACTGAAATACCCCTTTGTTTTTCTATCTCCATCCAATCTGAAGTTGCATGCTTTGATGCCTTTCTAGCCTTAACGGAACCAGCAAGTCTTATGGCTCCACCATATAATAGTAGTTTTTCTGTAAGTGTAGTCTTACCAGCATCTGGGTGAGAGATTATGGCAAAGGTTCGTCTTTTTTCTATTTCTTCTTTAAGATTCACTATAAAATCCTCCTTATGTTTTTAAGGATTATACCCTAGACCATTTAAGGTTAGGGTTTTAATTCTAAACACAGTAATTATAACAGTTAAAAAAGAAATTTTCAATAATAGTAAATGTTAGATATGAGAAAATATATACAAAAGTATTTAAAGGTTTTAAATGGCATTATAAATATAAGCTATAGAGTGGTTAAATAGTATAGAAAAGTACTATAAGGATTTGATTATTTTATATGTTAATATAAATTAAAAGTTAAATATAAATTAAAAGGAGATAAAGGAAATGGAAGATTACCCTAAGGGATTCGAGGAGTTTAGTGAAGCGAGAAGAAATGGATTCATAAAAGTTAAGGAATTAAAGGATGAAGGCAAAAAAATAGTTGGTACCTTTTGTACCTTTACTCCTGTAGAAATTATATTTGCAGCAGGAGCAATTCCAGTATCACTATGTGGAATGAGTGATGAGCCTATATCAGATGCTGAGATAGATTTACCACAAAATTTATGCCCTCTTATTAAATCTAGCTATGGATTTGCAATTACAAAAACTTGCCCTTACACATATTTTGCAGATCTAATAGTAGGTGAAACTACTTGTGATGGCAAGAAAAAGATGTATGAATATTTAGGAGAAATAAAAAATGTTCATGTAATGCAGTTACCACAAAATCTAGAGAGAAAAGACTCTTTTAATCTTTGGAAAAATGAAATATTATATTTAAAAGAGAAACTTGAAAATGACTTTGATGTTATTATCACAAAAGAAGATATAAAAGAATCTATAAAAGCAAGGAATAAAGAAAGACTATTATTACAGGAGTTTTATGATCTTCAAAAGCTATGTCCGCCTCCAATCAGTGGGTATGAAATTCATAAAGTATTAGAAGGATCATCCTTTAATTTGGACAAGCATAAACAAAATATAAGTCTCAAAGAGATGATAGAAGATATAAAACATAGTTATGAAAATGGACAAAGAAAAATAAGTAAAAATGCTAAAAGAATACTTATAACAGGATGTCCTATTGGAGGGGTAGCAGACAAGATTATAAAATCTATAGAAGAGAATAATAATGCAGTTGTAGTATGCTATGAAAATTGTTCTGGGGTTAAGGAAAAAAGTAGATTGGTAGATGAAAGTATTGATCCTATAGATGCACTTACAGAAAAGTATATAAATATAGGTTGCTCAGTTATGTCACCTAATAATAATAGAATAAGCTTATTAAATGAACTAATAGATGAGTATAAAGTAGAAGGGGTTATAGAGGTTGTACTCCAAGCCTGTCATACCTACGCTGTAGAGACTAAAAAGATAAGAGAGTTTGTAACAAAAGATAAAGAAATTCCTTATATGGCATTAGAAACAAGCTACTCATCTTCGGATATAGGACAAGTAAAAACTAGAATTTCAGCATTTATAGAAATGTTGTAAATATTTCTTTTGCAAAGATCGTATAAATTTAATTTTAAAAAGTTTATGAGATAAAAGAAGTGGCCCATTAAAAATCTAATATAAAATTATTAGACATTTAATGGGCTTATATTTAGTTTTCGTACCTTATTTAAGTTAACAATATTACCTAGGAATTAAACCTATTTTCTTTTGCATTTTTCTTAAGGTTTTATTAGCTACATAGTTAGCTTTTTCTGCACCTTTTTTATATATCTCTTCTAGGTAAGTTTTATTACTCATTAATTCATTTATTTTAGTTTGAATAGGTAAAAGCTCGCAAATTATAGCTTCGGCAACATCTTTTTTTAAGTCGGAATAGCCAAGACCTTCATAGTTTTTAACGATGTCTTTAGGTAAAATACCTTTTATAGAACTTAATATATTTATTAAGTTTTTAATGCCAGGTTGATCATCAGAGTAGTTAACTATTCCAATACTATCTGTTACAGTTCTACTTATTTTTTTCTTAATAACTTCAGGTGGATCCATTATTAAAATATATCCATTAGGATTATCTTCAGATTTAGACATCTTTTTAGAGGAATCCTGAAGGTCCATTATTTTGGCTGCAGATGTAGGTATATATCCATCAGGGATAGTGAAAGTAGGACTATATAAATTATTAAATCTTTCGCCTATATCTCTTGCAAGTTCTAAGTGTTGTTTTTGATCTATACCTACTGGAACTAAATCTGCATTATATAAAAGTATATCTGCTGCCATAAGAATTGGATAATTAAAAAGACCAGCACTTATAGACTCACCATACTTTTGAGATTTATCTTTAAATTGAGTCATACGTCCAAGTTCACCCATGTAACTAGAACAAGTTAGTAGCCATGAAGCTTCAGAGTGAGCAGGGACATGAGATTGGATAAAAAGAGTATTTTTTTCTGGATCTATGCCTGAAGATATATATATAGATAAGATTTCTAAAGTTCTTCGTCTAAGATCCTTAGGTTCTTGCCTTACAGTTATTGCATGTAAATCTGCAACGCAAAAATAGCAGTCATACTGATCTTGAAGTTTTACCCAGTTTTTTATAGCTCCCAAGTAATTACCAAGTGTTAAATCTCCAGAGGGTTTTATTCCGCTGAATATAATTTTTTTTGTATCTTCCATAAGTTACACTTCCTTTAAGTTTTATAGATTATTATATATAGGTACTCTAGAATACCTATAATGTATCTAAATATAGAATAGCTAACTTTTAGTATTTATATACCTGGATATAAAAAACACCCTATGAAAAAATCATAGGGCGCTTGTATAACCGCGGTACCACCTAATTTGAGGAAATAATCCTCATCTTTTAAAGATACTATCATATCTTTATCCTTTTAACGTAAGATGCACGGCTTAAAGTACTAAAATTCATTTAAGCACAAAAGAGACCCATTGGGTTTAAACATGACTATTATGATTCCACCATCCATAACTCTCTTAAAATCTGTTTTTAAACTTACTTACTTCTCTTTAAAGTTTTAAATTATTGGGATTTTAATATACATTGTTAATTGTATTGAGTCTATAATAGTACTATTTAATAATTATGTCAATATACAATAAACATATTTATATTAATAGAACTTGAAACAATAAATGTGTTACATATATTTGAATTAGTGGTAATTAGGGAATAGTATATATATAGGAAAGGTAATTATATTTACAATATTATTTTAGGGGGAATGGTGATGGAAAAGAAAAGAGATAACAAAATAGCAAAGACACAAAGTAAAATAAGGGATTTAATTTACATGGCGCTTATGTCATCAATTGTACTTTTAGGAACCTCTCTTATAACAATACCATCTTATAATGGAGTTATTCATATAGGAGATAGTATTATATTTATATCAGTTATCTTATTAGGTAAGAAGAAAGGTGCTGTATCCTCAGCATTAGGAATGTTTTTGTTTGATATACTTCATGGGTATACTTATTGGGCACCTTTTACATTTATTATTAAAGGTTCAATGGTACTTATAGCAGGATGGATAATTGAAAGGGGGGAGAATAAATCCACATTAAAATATGCCTTTGCATTTTTAGTATCTGGGATATTTATGATAGGTGCATATTTTATATCAGGAGCCTTAATAAAGATGCTGTTTTTAGGCGAGGGCATAACATTTATGAAGGCGCTTATAGTATCTTCTTATGATATACCAGGGAATATACTACAGGTATTTGTAGGTATAATAATTGCATTACCTTTAATAAAGGTAGTAGAAACTCATAGAATAGTATAAAAGGGAAAATAGGACAAGTTAAATATAAAAAAATGGACTAATTTATAAATAAATTAGTCCTAGAACTCATGAGAAAATAAAGTTTATATTCTCTTATCTATTGTTTCTTTCAGCTTTTCTTGCTCGTCTACAATCAGGGCATCTTACAGGATCATTTTCAAATCCTTTTTCTTTAAAGAATTCTTGCTCTCCAGCTGTAAAAACAAATTCTTTTCCACAATCTTTACATACAATATTTTTATCTTCCATTTTACAAACCTCCTTGTGATCAAAGGGTTAATTTATAGATAACTTCTTCCCTTGATCAAAGGAAGGGAAATTACCTCATTAAATTGGACCCATATAATATATAGAGCCAAGCTCATAATGATATTATAACATATAGTTATAATATTTCAATATGAAATTAATTAATTATTCAATCTACTTTAATGATATAAAATTTCAATAATAAAGGTATATATGATATAATATTGCTATAATTAAACAAATAAATGGTTGATTATATATTGGAAGTATTTTAAACTATAAGTATTAGGTAAAATCATAAGATTATACACAAAGGGGGAGAAAGTATTGGCAAGTAATTATTCTTTTGATGTAGTATCAAAAGTTGATATGCAAGAAGTGGATAATGCTATAAATCAAACTTTAAAGGAAATAAGTCAACGATATGATTTTAAAGGTAGTAAGTCTACAGTTGAACTTGTAAAGAATGAAATTAAAATAGCTTCTGAAGATGACTTTAGATTAAAAGCTGTAATAGAAATATTGAAGGCAAAGCTTATAAAAAGGGGTATTTCAGCAAAAGCTTTAGATTTTGAAAAAGTGGAAGATGCTACTATGGGAACCGTAAGACAAGTGGGCAAAATTGTAAATGGCATAGACAAAGAAAAATCAAAGCTTATAGTATCTGAAATAAAATCAAGTAAAATAAAGGTACAAACACAAATATTAGATGATGAGTTAAGAATTACAGGAAAAAACAAAGATGACTTGCAAGCTGTTATGGCTTTATTAAAAGGAAAAGATTTTGGGATAGAACTTCAATTTATTAACTATAGATAAATAAATTATTTTATTATTAAACCATGGATAAGGTTAATAATAAGACTAATTTTGGAGAAGAAAAAATGGAAGGTTATAAAGAAAAGTATGAAAAGTCACTAGAAGAATTTGAAATATACCAAAACTTTGCAGAAACACAAATTCAAATGCTGAGTGAAAAAAATATAAGCTTAGAAAAAAGTCTTGATGCCCTCGTTAATATAGTAGAAATAAGTAAATATATAAATTCATATTTAAGTAATGAAAATCTAATACCTATGATAAATGATATGATAATAGGTATATTAGGTGCAACTTATTCTTCTATTTATTTAGAAGAAAACGGTGAAATCATAATAAAAGCCAGTAATATGGAAGAAGCATACTTAATATTTGAAGAAAATTTTTATATTGAAAAGATAAAAAGTGGGAAACCTTTTATCTTAAATTCTAAAGAAACAATTTTTAATACTAGAAATAGAGGCAACATGCATTCCGCAATAGGTGTACCTATAAATCTTAGAGAAAAGTTTATGGGATATATGATTCTAGAGCATAGCCTTTGTAATTTTTTTAACCCAGATCATGTGAAGTTCATATCTTCTATAGCTAATCAAATTGCTATTGCTATTGAAAACAACATTTTGTATAAGGAAATACAAAGACAGATAAACATGGATCCCCTACTTGGAATTTACACACGAAAATATTTTATGAATTTTGTAAATGATAAGATTAGTGAGAATGAGTGTAGTAGATTTGCTATAGTTATGATTGATTTAGATGATTTTAAAAAGATTAATGACTCTTTTGGGCATCAATTTGGTGATGAAGTTTTACTAAAGACAGTAAAGGAAATAAAAAAAGGCTTAGGTCCAAAAGATATTGTAGCTAGGTATGGTGGAGAAGAGATTGTTTTATATATAGACCAAGGCGAAGATTTCAAAAGTGTTTATAAAATTGTTGATAATATTAGAAAGTCTATAGAAGATAATGAATATTCATTAGTAGAAGATTATAAGGCTGTAACTGCAACTTTTGGTATATCTTTTTATCCTATAGATGGTCAGAATATAATAAATTTGATCCAAACTGCAGATAGATTATTATATAAGGGCAAAAGAGCAGGTAAAAATAAAGTTATGTATAACATTTAAAACAAAGGTTATTTCTAATTAAGGAAGTAATCTTTTTTTGTATAATTAACTAAAGTAGAGGAAAATGTAAATAATTTATTAAGTTTTGAAGCTTCATTGATATAATATTCTGAATATTATATAATTATATTAACAAAGTGACTTTCTCTCAAATATAATAAAGGGGTGGTTAAGATGATACATGTATTTTGCAGCCAAAGAGGTACAGGAAAAACCAAATCATTAATAAAACTTGCAAACGCTAAAGCTGAAAAAGCAAAAGGTACTGTTATATATATAGATGATGATAAGGGGCCCATGTTTAATCTAGATTCTAGGATTAGAATGATTATTACAGATGACTTTAAATTAAAAGATTATAATGAAATGTACGGTTTTTTGTGCGGCATACTTTCAGAAGACTATGATATAGAAACTATCTTTATAGATGGTCTGTGTAACATTATTTCTGGAAACTTAGAAGATGCCGCACATTTATTTTTGAAGATGGAAAAGTTGGCTCACAATTATAAGTTGGAGTTTTATATAAATATAAATGCAGATTATAGTGAAATACCTCTATTTTTACAAAAGTATGCGGCTTAAATTTACAGATAGTATTAAAAATGTTAACGCGCTCTGATAATACTTAGAAAAATTAATTTTAAACTACTTTCTTTTAAGAAAGTAGTTTATTTTAGTTATAGAATTAGTTTGTTTTGTGTAGTCATATAGTATAATCTTCAGAAAAACTTAATTTAAACGATAATAAATAGAAGCTTAAAAATAGCTATTAAGTGTCATAATACCTTTAAATTAAGGTTTCAATGAAATGATTCTTAATTTAAAACATATAGATAAATTTAATCTGGAGGATGAACTATGGGAAATATGATTAATGTAAATAATCCTTATGGAACTAATAATAAAAAACTTACCTCAAAACTTACATTTCAAAATGGAGAAAGTTTTTCAGCAAGAGTTGTAGCATATGGAGATTCTAAAGATGAAGTTACTTTAAGGATGATAGATGGATGGCAATTTGAAGCACAAATAGATGAAAATATAGACTTGGATTATAAAGGAATAAGAAAGTTTGTAGTAGAAGGATTTGAAGATAACAAGCTTAAGATAAAAATCTTAAAGTCAGAAGTAGCATTAGAAGATAATTTTAAAGGATCCATCGACTTAATATTAGAAGAAAATGGTCTTACCAAAGCAGATGGAGAAATATTAGTTAAGATGTTAAAACATAATATAGAGCTGAATAAAGAAAATATTTCAAAAGTTAAAACATTAATAGATTTTAAAGAAAATGTATTGTCTGATCCTTCAAAAGAAAGAGAATTTATATTAAAATATTTAAATAGTAAATCCATAGATATAAACAGTGAACAAGGAAAAAACATAGAAAAGGTTTTAAAAGAATCCTTTTCTAAATTTAAAGAGTTATCTATAGAGGATTTAATGTTTATGATGGAAAATGATCTGACTTTAGATAAAGAAACTATAGAAGGTTTTAAAAATATATTTAAGGAAGATAGTAAGCTTTATGATTTGTTAAAAGATATGGAAAAGCTACTCGCAATTGAAGATGTAAAACAAGAAAATGGTATTGCTAAAGATTCAGCCAATATAGAGGTGGAAGAATCATCTATAATTAAAACACAAGTGGTAGAAAGGGGAAGCCTTAATGAAAAAGAGGTAGAAGCAATACTTTCTAAAGGAATAAAAGATACTTTAAATATGGATGTAAATTTCAATAAAGATTCTATAAGTGATTTAATGTCATCACTAAATAAGTTCACTAAAGAGAACATTTTAAAAAGCATACAAGAAGTATTAAAGATTGACAACATAAATGTAGATGATATGTTAATAGATATATCTAAAGGAGACTTTGATGAAGAGGGAATTAGGAATCTTTCTACTTTGATAAATGCAGTGGAAGATCAAATTTTAAATAGTAAGGATCAAATAAAAATTGAACTTAAAGAAATATTTCCAAAAGAACTCATTTTAACAGAAAATGAAGTTAATAACTTATCAAATTTTATACAAAAAGAAACTGAGCCAAAATCTTTTGTTGAGTTTAAGCAAAATATAGCAAACATCTCACAAAATGTTACAGAAACTATGTTAAGTTTAAATAATCTAACTGGAGATAACCTTGAAAAGATTTTAAATCTGGTTAATAAAGAAAACCTTCAATTAAACGAAACCGTAAAGTTTTTAATGAATTTTTCACAAAGCAAGGGAAAAGATAGTTTAAGCAATTTTAATATAGATAGTGAACAGACCTTATCTTTAATCATGGGCAAGAATATAGAAGAAAATATAAATCAAGAGTCCTTAGAAACAAAAGGTATCATTTACGAAAGCTTAGCTGAAAGTACATCTAAAGAGTTGTTAAAGGACAGTGCCACCATAATTAAAAATCAGATGGATATAAAGTTAAATAACATGAAAAACATAGTAAATGATGTGTTAAATAAGTCTTTAGATGGGAAGGATAATATAAATAACATATTATCTTTCATAAAGAATAATTTAAGTGACTTTAAATTATTCAATACAATTTCTAATGAATATTATTATATGGATTTACCTATAGAAATGAACTATAAAGAGTATCCTTGTAGGGTAATAATAAAAGATAAGAGAGAAGAAGGAAAGAAAATTGATTCTAAAGATGTTAAAATGGTAGTTACAGTAAAGACACAGTTTTTAGGCGAGGTTGATGGATTTATAAAAGTTAAAAATGATTTTATGAATTTAGAAATAAAGTGTTATGAAAAGTCTATAAAGATATTAAATATGAAAAGAGAATCATTAAAAGAATCATTAGAAAGTTTAGGATATAATTGTGATATTAAATTTTCTAAAAAAGAAATAGCATGTGATATAGTGAGTTGTAGAGAGTTTTTTAATGATAATGATTTTACATCTTTAAATGTTATGGTGTAAAATCATATGAGAGATCTTTTAAAAATCATATTATAAGTGCTAAAATTACTAATAGGGTTAAAAGATGTGATAAGTATTAATTATAGCTATTAAGGTGGTGAAGAGTAACGTATGAAAAAAGCAAGGAAGGCAGCAGCTGTTAAATATGAACATTCCTATGATGCACCAATGGTTACAGCTAGAGGAATGGGAGATATAGCAGATAAAATACTAGAAAAAGCTAAAGAAAGTGATGTTCCAATAGTATATAATAAGGAACTTGCAGATTTGTTAAATAATGTGGACGTAGGAGAATTCATACCCTCTGAACTTTATGAAGCTATAGCGGAGATAATAGCTTACATTACAGATATAGATGCTATATTAGGAGAAAGGTGAGTGAATAATGGCATTATATGCAATATCAGATTTACACTTAGCTTTAAGTGGAGATAAGCCCATGGATGTATTTGGGCAGCAGTGGTTTAAGCACGATGAAAAGATAAAAGAAAATTGGTTAAAGAAGGTTTCTAGTGAGGATACTGTACTTATTGCTGGAGATATATCTTGGTCTATGACTATGGAAGATAGCAAAAAAGAATTAGAATGGATAGATAATCTTCAAGGAAGGAAGATATTTATTAAGGGGAATCACGATTATTGGTGGAATAGTATTACAAAACTTAATGCTATGTTCGATAATATGGATTTTATCCAAAATAACTTTTTTAATTATGAAGACTGGGCCATTTGTGGTACTAGAGGATGGACTTGTCCTGGTGGAGAGAACTACACTAAACATGATGAAAAGATATATGAAAGAGAGCTTATAAGACTAAAACTTTCATTAGATATGGCAGTGAAAAAAGGTTATGATAAGATAATAGTGATGATTCACTATCCTCCAACTAACGAAAGGTTTGAGGAGTCAGAAGTTACTAAAATATTTAAAGAATATAATGTATCTAAGGTTATATATGGTCATTTGCATGGACCAGCACTAGCTAAGGTATTAAATGGAGATAAAGATGGAGTGGAATATATAATGACCTCTTGTGATTATATAGATTTTGATCCAGTGAAGATTTTATCTGATTAAAAACCACATTAAAGCTTTGCAACTAATAGTTTTATATTAGATGAAGATAATATTTAACCAATTATATCTATGAATTTTAATTTAAGAATAAACAAAGTAAGACGAAGTTATTAATTTAACTTTGTCTTACTTTGTTTGCTTTTAAATGTACTTTATATATTTTACAAGGTATAAGGACTACTTAGGGTTATTTCAGGTACTAATTTGTGATTTTAGCATTAAAAGTTTATCTAAAATAAGTAGATTTTGTGTATATAAAATCCGCAATAGTATGGATTAAAAATATGAACTTAAAGTCATATACTATATATAAAGATATGTATAATTCTAAAAAAAAGATTTATCCGATGGCTACCATCCGTAACACCCCTATCCTCTTCAAGGTGGGGGATGACGGTTGCTACGCCCCTGGATAAGTTCTTCTAAGACTCAGATGGAGAGATGTATTCCTTATAAGCAAACTCCACCTGAGTCTAAGAATCACTTGATATAATAACTAGGGGGGGTTAAAATCATGGATAAGAGCATTAGAGATGCTCAAGATAGTGACAGTGATATTATAGCAGAGTTAATTTATAGTACAGAAAGTAATCCAGAAGATGTATGGGGAGGTAGTAACAAAGAAGAAAACTTAGAGTTAATAAAATACCTTATTAAAAACCATGATTCTAGATATAGCTGTAGATTTGCTAAAGTTGCTGAATATAAAGGTGAGGTTGCAGGGGTTCTTGTTTTAATACCATATAATAAATTAGGGACATCTAATATAAAAACCAGTGTAGCCATACTAAAAAGGCTTAAAGGAATAAAGCAAAAGTTTAAGTTTATAATAAGTGAGTTAAAATTTATAACTGTTAAAGAATGCGACAAAGGAGACCTTTATATAGCAAATATAGCTGTAGCAGAAAAAGCAAAGGGCCTTCACATAGGAAAGCTTTTAATGGAGCACGCAGAAACCTTAGCTAAAAGAAGTAAATACTCTAGATGTACATTACTAGCAAAAGATGCATATGTAGCTGAGTTTTATAAAAAGATTGATTATAGCTTAATTTATAATAAAAAGGTTTTTGGAAATGAAATAATAAAGATGGCTAAATTAATATAAGATATATTAACAAAACAGAAGTTTGAGAGATGAATTTAATAAATACGCTTAAAAACTTTTATGAATATGGCTAAATAAAAAAAGGGTAATACAACTTCTTTTTAAAATTGGAGGCGTATTATCTTTTTTTATTGACAACTAAATCACTATATTGTAATATATGAATATATAGATTGATAGGAGAGTAATTATGGATAACAACTATAAAAGGTTTGATGAGGTAGCAGAATTATTAAAGGTTATGGCACACCCCGTGAGGATTTGTATTTTAAATGGTCTTATTAAAAAAGGTGAGTGCAATGTAACCTTCATGCAAGGCTGCCTTGAAGTGCCACAATCAACAATATCTCAGCATTTACAAAAACTTAAGGCTGCAGGATTAGTGCAAAGTGAAAGAAGAGGCCTTGAGGTTATATATAGCATTAAAGATCCAAGAGTTAAACTATTAATGGGAATTTTGATTAAAGAATAAAAAGAAAACCAGCGAATTAAGATATATAAGGAGGGGTAAAAATGACAAAAAAAGCTTTAATTGTAGGAGGAGTTGCAGGTGGTGCATCCACTGCAGCGAGACTTCGTAGACTAGACGAAAATATTGAAATTATAATTTTTGAAAGAGATGAATATATTTCTTTTGCTAATTGTGGGTTACCTTATTATATAGGTGAAACTATTGATGAGAGAGATAAGTTATTAGTACAGACACCAAAGTCTATGAAAGATAGGTTTAATATAGATGCACGAATTAACAGTGAAGTAATAAAGGTTAATGTTAAAGAAAAAACATTAAGTATTAATAGCAAAGAAAAAGGTATATATGAAGAATCTTATGATTATTTAGTACTATCCCCAGGAGCTAAGCCTATAAGACCAAACATTGAGGGAATAAATAATGAAAAAATATTTACACTTAGAAACATACCAGATACTGATAGTATAAAAGCTTACGTAGATAAAAATGAAACTGAAAGTGCGGTAGTAATTGGTGGTGGATATATCGGAGTAGAAATGGCAGAAAACCTTTCAAAAAGAGGCCTTGAAGTTACCTTAGTAGAAGCTGCACCTCATATATTGGCACCATTTGATTCTGATATGGTAACTATAGCTGAAAAGGAATTAGAAGATCATGGAGTCTCCTTAATTCTTGAAGATGGTGTTAAAAGTTTTAATAATAATGAAGGTAAGGTATCTATTAATTTAAGTAGTGGTAAAAAGTTAGATGCAGATATGGTGATACTTGCCATAGGTGTAATCCCTGATACAGGATTTTTGAGGGATACAGGTATTGAATTTGGAGATAAAGGTCATATAGTAGTAGATAAATATATGAACACAAATGTAGAAGATGTTTATGCTGTAGGAGATGCTATACTTGTTAAAGATTTTATAAATGGAAATTCAACAGCAATACCATTAGCAGGTCCTGCTAATAGGCAAGGAAGAATTGTAGCAGACAATATATATGGAATTAAGTCAGAATACAAAGGCACTTTAGGCACATCAATTATTAAGGTTTTTGATATGGCAGCTGCTAGTACTGGAAATAACGAAAGAAACTTAAAAAAGCTTCAAATACCTTATAAGGTAATATATGCTCATCCAAATTCTCATGCAGGATATTATCCAGGAGCAGTTATGATGTCCATTAAGCTTATATTTAATGAGGAAGGCAAGATATTAGGATCTCAAATATTGGGATATGACGGAGTAGATAAAACTATAGATGTAATAGCAACTGTAATAAAGTTAAATGGTACAGTTAAAGATTTAACAGAACTAGAACTTGCATATGCACCACCTTATTCTTCTGCAAAGTCTCCAGCTAATATGATGGGATTTATAGCTGAAAATGTATTAGAAGATAGAATGGATATATTAAATATAGAAGATATTAATGATTTTAATCAAAATAAAGAAATATTATTAGATGTAAGAGATCAGGT
Organism: Clostridium algidicarnis; assembly: GCF_000703125.1. Classification (NCBI taxonomy): domain Bacteria; kingdom Bacillati; phylum Bacillota; class Clostridia; order Eubacteriales; family Clostridiaceae; genus Clostridium; species Clostridium algidicarnis. The sequence continues at coordinate 1,837,577 of NZ_JNLN01000001.1, forward strand.
AGAAGTAGAAAATGGATCTATAGACAAGGCAATAAATATACCAGTTAATGATTTAAGAAACAGAATGAACGAATTAGATAAAGAAAAAGAAATATGGGTATATTGTAGGGTAGGACTTAGAGGATATATAGCATCGAGAATATTAACCCAAAATGGATTTAAGGTGAAAAATTTAACTGGGGGATATGAAAGTATAAAAAAAGCTGATTTTAAACCTTTAGAAATAAATAAAAGTAATATAAAAGATGATGATAAAACTTTAATAAAATTAAAGGATAAAGAATTTGATAAAGAAATAGATGCCTCAGGCCTATGTTGTCCAGGTCCTTTAATGAGTTTAAAGAATAGTATGGATAAATTAGAAGAAGGTAAAATATTAAGTATTAAGGCCTCGGACCCAGGTTTTTACGAAGATGTACAGTCTTGGTGTAAAAATACAGGGAATCAGCTTTTAGATTTGGAAAGAGAAGGAGGCATGATAAAAGCTTATATAAAAAAAAGATCTAAGGGAGTAACAAAAGATGAGGATAATAAAGAATTAGTATCTACACAAAAAGATGGTAAAACCATGGTTGTATTTAGTGGAGAGTTAGATAAGGCTATAGCATCATTCATAATAGCAAATGGAGCTGCATCTATGGGTAAAAAGGTAACTATGTTCTTCACCTTTTGGGGAATAAATATATTAAGAAAAGATGAAAAAGTTCCTACAAAAAAGAAGTTTATGGAAAAGGCCTTTGGGTTTATGATGCCAAGAGGATCAAAGAAGCTTAAGCTTTCAAATATGAATATGGCTGGTATGGGATCTAAGGTTATACGAAAATTAATGCAGGATAAAAATGTTTCATCTTTAGAAGAACTTATAACAGCAGCTATAGATAGTGGAATAGAGATAGTTGCCTGCCAAATGTCAATGGATCTTTTAGGACTAAAAAAGGAAGAGTTGATAGATGGGGTAAAAATAGCGGGAGTTGGATACTATTTAGGTGAGGCTGAAGAATCTAATGTAAATTTATTTATATAAACAAAAAAATAGTCAGTTTTAACTGACTATTTTTTTGCGTTTTAGAAGATATTATCAAAGTATGGATTATTCTTTAAAAGAATTTTCTATATTAGTTATTCCTTCATTAATTGATTGTATTGTTGAATCTTGAGATTGCATAGTTGCTACAATTTCTTCAGATAAAGAAGAGTTTTCTTCGGATAAAGAAGATATATCATCTATAGAGGATATTATTATATCTTTTTTTTCAGAGGAATTTGTAAGGTTAACTATACATTTTTCTATTTCATTTACAGATTCATTTAATTCACTTTTTATAGTTAAAAATGTATCTTTAGTTTGTTTTATTGTGGATTTTTGACTAAAAAGTGCGTTATTACCGCTAGACATAGCAGAAGAAGTATTTAATATATCTACCTTTATTTCTTCAAGTATTTTAGTTATATTTTGAACAGCAATCTTTGAGTTCTCTGCAAGCTTTCTTACCTCACCAGCTACTACAGAGAAGCCTTTACCAGCATCTCCAGCTCTAGCTGCTTCTATTGCTGCATTAAGAGCCAATAGATTAGTCTGACTTGCTATTTGGCTTATGGAATCTGTAATAGTGTTAACAGACTCTAATTTTCCCACTAAGTCATTAACTGTGGAGTTTGAAACGCTAAGAGCATCTTCAAGGTCTCCTAAAGAAGAGTCCAGTGTTTTTATAGTTTCTAAGCCATCATCAGCATTTTTATCACTATCCATAACTTTAATTTGAACATTAACTACGTTTACAGCAAGTTCTTCCATGTCTTTATTAAAATCGCTAAGTATGTCCGAAGCTTTAGCTAAATCATTACTTTGAGATATGTTACCAGCAGACATTTGATTAATAGAGGAATTTATATCTGATGAAGTAGCGGCCACATATTCAATATTGTCTTTTAATATGGAAATCTCTTTTGCTATATGTACTTTATTTTCGGATTCATGATTTTCCGGTATTGGATCCTCCTTAATGTTATATTCATCTTTGGAATCTAATTTAATTTCATTTATAGTTTTATTATCATTTTTCTTAAAAAAGCTCATAAATAGTCCCCCTTATTTTATTATAGTAATAGTTTAAATTATATCATAAGGGATACAAAAATTCATTAAACAATATAAATATTGTTTATATTTACCTTGCTTATCTGTTATAATGTCTATGGATATAATAGATATAAATAGAGGGTGATTTTATGGCAATAAAAGAATGGAAATCCTTTCTGACTCCATATGAACAAGCGGTGGAGGAATTAAAAGTTAAATTTCGAAGTATAAGAAAAGAGTATAGGAGAAAAAATGAGTACTCCCCAGTGGAGTTTGTAACAGGAAGAGTTAAAGAAATATCTAGTATATTAGAAAAGGCAAGTAAATTTGATATTCCTTTAGATAGGCTTCAATATGAGATAGAGGATATAGCTGGAATAAGAGTAATGTGTCAGTTTGTAGATGATATAGAGAAGGTTGTAGAGCTTATAAGAGAAAGAAAAGATATGCAAATAATGTATGAAAAGGACTATGTGACAAATGTTAAAGAAAGTGGATATAGAAGTTATCACATTATAATAAAATACCCTGTTAACATGGCTGAAGGACAAAAGGATATATTAGCTGAATTTCAAATAAGGACTTTAGCTATGAACTTTTGGGCTACAGTAGAACACTCTTTAAATTATAAATATAAACAAGAAATACCTTATGAAATAAAAGGTAAACTTAAAAATGCTGCTGATTCAGCATTTAAGCTTGATGAACAAATGTTAGAAATAAAAGATGAAATAAAAGATGCACAAAAACTATTTGAAGTTAAATCAGATATAATATCTAATATAATGAATAATATACTTAGCCTAGTTTCTATAGGTAAAATAGCTGAATCTAGTAGATATCAAATCCAATTAAATAAGCTTGTAGAAGAAGGCGAGGTCTGGGAACTTAATAACTTACTTTTTTCAATAAAAAGAGATGTAGAAAAGTTTAAAGACTAAATAAAAATACAATATAAAGAAAAGGGGAATTATTTTAATAATTCGCCTTTTTAATAATGCGTCATTAAAATACATATGATATAATTTTTAATAAATAATTATTATTAACGAATATGAAACTATGTTTTAAGGAGAATAATAATGTCAAAAAAAGAGAAAGATCTAAAGTTAATTTATGACAATCCATTTCATATTAAAAATATAGAAGATCCAGATATAGAAATGCAACTTACAGCTGTAAAAAAGAATAGTTCAATTATACAATATATAAAATATCCAGCTATAGAGGTTCAAAAAGAGGCGGTAAAATCTAATCCTTATTCAATAGAGTATATAAAAGATCCTTTAGAAGAAATACAAATTTTATCAGTAAAGGGTTCTTGGAATTCTCTAAAATATATAAAAAGTCCCACAGAAAAAACTAAACATGAAGCCATTAATTCTAAAGGGTGGGCTATACAATTTATAAAAGAGCCTTCTTTAAAGATGCAAATTGAGGCAGTAAAAAAGGATTATGATTCAATAAGATATATAAAAGATCCTAATGAAAAGGTTCAAATAGAGGCAGTTAAAAATCATTGGTCAGCTATTAAATATATAGAAAAACCAACCGTTGAATTACAAAAGATTGCTATATCACAAAGTGAAGAGGCAATTACGTATATAGATATTTATAATGAAGAAAGAATTAAAGAATTTTTAAAAGTAAATATAAATATTTTGAAATATATATATGAAGATGTTACTGAAGAACTTATAGATGAAGTCTTAATGGAAAAATTAAAAGATGATAATATAGAAGAAAAGTATGTTAAAGATTTTTTGAATCTGGAGATATTGGATATAGATAAGATTAAGTTTATATATAATTATGGGAGTAAAAAAGCAAAAAAGGTCTTAATTGATTATAAGCTAGCGATATAGAAATATAAGGAAGGGAAGTATTTATTTGAAGTTTTCAGAAGCTTTATTAACAGTAGACTTAATATTAAAAAGTGAAGCAGTTCCTTTAATAATAGGAGAAAGTGGTATAGGGAAGACCTCTTTGGTTAAAAAACTAAGTAAAGAAAAGGGATATTATTTAGTAACTATAGATGCAAACCTTTTAAAAGAAGGTGAAATAGGAGGGCTTCCAACAGTAGAATATTACGATGTATATAAAGAAGAGGGCATAGAAAAAAGAAAAAGGACAGTATATGCAGTTCATACTAAGTTAGTAGATATAGAAAGGGCTGCAAAAGAAGATGAGAATAGAAAGATCATATTATTTATAGATGAAATAAATAGATGTGAACATAGTGTTCAACAAGAACTTATGAACTTAATATTAAATAAAGAGATAAATGGATATATACTCCCAGAAAATGTTCAAGTTATTGCAGCTATGAATCCATCTAATAAATATGATTCCTTTGAAAATAGTGAATATCAAGTTGTAGACATGGATCCTGCACAGGAAAACAGATTTGTGTGGGTAGAAATGGATTCAGATGTGAATGAATGGATAAAGTGGGGCATGGGCAAAGAGAGTCTAATACATGAACATGTACTAGAGTTTATTTCTACCTTCAAGGAGTACCTACATAGACCAGATGCTATGGATAGTATAAAAGCAACTCCAAGGAGCTGGGAGAGGATATCTAGGGCATATAAGGTATATCTACAGTCTAGGAACATATACTCTGATAACATATTTTATAATGTTGTTAAGGGAAATGTAGGATCAGCTATAGCGCAGGATTTTATGTCTTTTATAAAAAATTATAAATCCATATCCATAAAGCCTAAGGATATATTTGATAGCGAGGTAATTTCAGAAAATATTAAGGAAAGAGTAAGCCTCGAAAGTCACTCAAGGCTTTACATTATAGCTAAAAACTCCTTAGTATATTTAAATGAAAATAGTCATGGTGAAAGAGAATTATCTCTGTTTTCAAAATATCTACAGCTATATCCTATGGATTTAAGAATGGGAATAATGAAAGAAATACGAGAGGAATACGAAGAAAGCCTTTATATAAGGTTTTTAGACAGTGATGACTTTATTGAACTATTTTTCTCTTGTTTTCTTTGGAGATGATATAAATGGAAAGTAAATCAGTGGAAACATTAAGAATAAGTCTTCTTAAAGAACTTTCTAAGGTTTATACAGGAAACAAAGAAGAAGATAAAATAGTTATGAGTAAAATCTTTGGGGATAAAACTAAAAGAGAATTTAAGGAGTTAATAGAGGGTGTTGTATTTTCATTAATGCAAGGGGAAGATAGCTTTTTTGGATTTTTTATGATGAAGACTAAAAGAGATATTAGTTTTGACATAGAGTGGCCTATAAGCACAGAGATAGATTTATTAGGATTTATAATGTACTTTAATCCTTGGAAGTTTTTAAATTGTAGTCTTGAGGAGATGAAAGCACTTATAAAGCATGAAATTTATCATATTATGTATGGCCATCATGTTAGAGCTCAAGATTTGTATAGTAAGTATGGAAAAGTACCTGTGAATATAGCTATGGACATATCGGTTAATCAATTTATAAAGGGCCTACCTTCCTATGCAACAAAAATTGATAATATATCCTTAGCATTAAATGTAGAGCTAAATAAAGACTCTACTATAGAGGCCTATGCAAAAGAAATATATAAAGCTATAGAGGATATTTCCAATAATTCAGGAAAGAAAAATCTTAATTTAAAAGATTTAGATTTAGAAAGTATTCATGATTCTTTTATAAACTCTTCACAAGGGTTAAATATGGAAGACTCAAAGGAACTTATTAAAGGAGTTGCAATAAATGCTAACAAGGGGAAGTCACCTAGGGGACTTGAAGAAATACTATCAAGCTTAAATAGTGTTCCTGAAATTGCATGGGTAGATTACCTTAAAAGTATAATTAAATCTATGCCCTCTGGAAGTAGAAAGACTATTACTAGAAAAGATAGAAGGCAACCAAATAGGTTAGACCTTAGAGGAACATTAAAAAGTCATGTAGCTGAGATAATAATTGCTATAGATATAAGTGGCAGTATCACTGATAAAGAGATAGAACAAATATTTATAGAAGTGTTTGGAATAGTTAAAAATAGAAATATAAAAATTACTGTAATTGAATGTGATGATAAAATTAGAAGGGTATATAAATTAAACTCTAGAAAAGACCTAAAACCTAGGTTAGAAAAGAAAGGTGGTACTGCTTTTTCTCCAGTTTTTGAATATATAAATAAAAAGGCTCTTAGAAGATCTTTTGTTATATATTTTACAGACGGACTTGGTGAAGGGGAACTAACTATAAAGCCTATTAACTATAGAACACTTTGGGTTTTGGCAGGTAAAAATCAAAAATTATCTTTAAAAAAGTCTTATGGAGAAGTGAAAAACTTAAAATCAAAGGGATACTATGAATCAGATACTAGCTATGGTTTAAATGTTATGAGAGAACTTTTACATGATTGGGCAAGATAATAGATAGAGATTACAAAAAAAAGGTAGAAGATTTTAAAATCTTCTACCTTTCTTATTAAAGTGATATTAGCCGCAACTACTGCAACTTGAACAACCACCAGATTCACCTAGATCTTTTGTAGGTTCTAGCATTAATCCACTGCCATTTTCAGCAGATGAAGTTATTCTAAATCCTTCAAAATCTTCTACAAGGTTTTTATCTATAAGGAAAGTAATGTCCTTAACTGTTTCAACTATATCTGTATCTTTTTGTTCATCCAGAACAATATTAAATGAAGGGCCACTTCAGCCCATACCAGCTAAGTTAATCCTTATAATATAATTTGGAAGTTCGTTTTGATCTAGTAGGCCTTTGAATTCATCATAAGCCACATCACTTATTTTAATAACACCCATGTGTATCCCTCTTTTCTTAAATTATTTTAGTCTAAGGTAATTATAATATAGAGTTACTATTACTTATAGTAATACATAATAGTATAACCATAGATAAAATAAATATTATATAAAATATTTTATAATAGTAGTTATTGTCTGTCAAGGTGAAAAGTTAATTAGCTAATTTAATAAATTAATGATGAATGATTTATAAGTTTAGGATTAATGGAAAGTATTATTTAACAACTATGTTAACAAGTCGTCCTTTTATAACTATTACCTTTACTATAGATTTTCCTTCTATAGAAGAGGTTATATCACTGTCACTTAAGGCTGCTTCTTTAATTAAATCTTCAGATAAGCCAGAAGCTATATTTATTCTAGTTTTTATTTTTCCGTTAACTTGTATAGCTATTTCTATTTCGTCTTTTATTAAGGCCTTTTCATCTAACTTAGGCCATTTTTGATTAAACACGGAATAGTCTATGTCTGAATCTTTTATCTTGTATAAAAGGTTCCATTGCTCTTCGGCAAAATGAGGGGTAAATGGAGCTATAAGTTTTATAAAATCTGTTAATGTATCCTTAAGTAGACTTAGATTCTTTCGTGATTCATTCATATATTTAGATAAAGCAGTGGTAAGTTCCATAATTCTTGCTATAGCGGTATTAAACTGAAGTATCTCTGAGTCGGTGGTAACATTTTTTATAGCAAAATGTCTCCAGTAGTTTAATTCCTTTTCCGCTTTATCCATAGTAGTTTTATCTTCTGTGTTATCTTCTATAGCTTCTCTTGCAGAATCAATAACTCTTTCCATTCTTTCAACAAATCTAGCTATAGATTTAAGACCATCATCACTCCAAGCGCCACCTTCAACATATGAGAATCCAAACATTAAATACATCCTAAATACATCAGAGCCATATTCACTAATATAATCATCAGGGGATATGGTATTGCCTTTAGACTTACTCATTTTATGGCCATCAGGTCCTAGTATTAAGCCTTGATGAGTTAGTGATTTAAACGGCTCATCAAAGTTTAAATAACCCATATCTCTTAAAGCCTTAGTTATAAATCTAGCGTAAAGAAGGTGCATGCAAGCATGTTCTGGTCCACCCACATATTTATCTACAGGTAAGATTTTATTTATCTTATCTATGTCAAAGGCCTTTTCACTGTTATTAGAATCTGCATATCTTAAATAATACCAAGATGAACATACAAAGGTATCTAAGGTATCAGCTTCTCTTTTAGCAGCACCACCACATTTTGGGCAAGTTGTATTTATAAAATCTTCTGATTTAGCTAGTGGTGACTTTCCATCTGGAGTAAACTCTACATCATAAGGTAATATCACTGGAAGCTGCTCTTCTGGAACAGCAACAGTTCCACAATGTTCACAGTGTACTATAGGAATTGGAGCGCCCCAATATCTTTGTCTTGATATAAGCCAATCTCTTAACCTATAATTTGTTTTTAAAGATCCAAGATTTAAAGATTCCAATTTAGATACTATAGCGTCTTTACCTTCTTTTGTAGTTAAACCATTAAACTCTCCACTATTTATCATAGTTCCATGGTCAGTATAAGGTAATTCTTTTCCACCATCGATAACTCTTTCAATAGAAAGATTATACTTAGTAGCAAAAGAAAAGTCTCTTTCATCATGGGCTGGAACAGCCATAACAGCACCAGTACCATAGGTTGCAAGTACGTAGTCACCAATCCAAATAGGAACTTCTCTACCGTTTATAGGATTTATTGCATAAGAACCACTAAATACTCCTGTTTTATCTCTAGTTATAGATTGTCTTTCAATTTCAGACTGTTTTTTAGCTTGAAGCTTATAAGATTCAACCTCATCTTTATATTTATCTAATATTAAGACATCCACTAATGGGTTTTCAGGGGCTAAAACTACATAGGATACTCCAAAAAGTGTATCAGCTCTAGTTGTGAATACTCCAAAGCTTAAATCTGAGTCTTTAACCTTAAAGGTTACTTCAGCCCCAGTAGATTTGCCTATCCAATGTTTTTGCATGGACTTTGTTTTTTCAGGCCAATCTAGGGTATCTATATTTTCTAATAACTCATCTGCATAATCAGTTATTTTCAAAAACCATTGAGTTAATTCCTTTTTTGTAACTTCTGTTTCACATCTTTCACAAACACCATCAACTACCTGCTCATTTGCGAGCACTGTATTACAGCTAGGGCACCAATTTACAGGAGCCTTTTTTCTGTAAGCTAAATCTTTTTCAAAAAGTTTTAAGAAAAGCCACTGAGTCCATTTGTAGTATTCAGGATCAGAAGTTATAACCTCATGATCCCAGTTAAACATAGCACCCATGGATTTTAATTGTTCTTCCATGGTTTTTATGTTTTTAACTGTAGAATCTTTAGGATGTATACCTGTTTTTATTGCAAAGTTTTCTGCTGGAAGTCCAAAGGCATCAAAGCCCATGGGCTGAAATACGTTATATCCTTGCATTCTCTTAAGTCTTGCCCAAGAGTCTACAGGGCCATAGTTAAACCAGTGACCAGCATGTAACTTACTACCTGAAGGGTAAGAAAACATCTCTAATACATATAGTTTCTCTTTTGAACTATCCTCATCAAACTTATATAAATTAGTATCTTCCCATTTTTTTTGCCATTTTTTATCTACTGAAATATTATATTTAGCCATTTGAATTCCTCCTTGAATATATGATTTTAGATTGATATATTTGGGAATTAAAAAAAGCCCTCATCTCTTATAAAGAGACGAAAGCATATTCCGCGGTACCACTCTGATTAGGCCATAATAAAATAACCTCTCTTGAAAAGATAAGGGATTTACCCTGCTTGCATTTCCTCAAGCTTACTCCTAGGCGAGTTCATAAAGTTTATCACTGTTTTTCACCAGACAACAGCTCTCTTTAGACTAAACTAATTATTACTACTCCTAATCATTGCATCTTTGTTTAATTATACATGCTATTATAAAACACTTAGAGGAATAGGTCAAGGACATTAAATATGATTTAATAAAATATTATTTCATATGCTTCATTGAAGAGATAGTGTATCTTTCGCATAACTTAAGGACTCTATCAAGTGCATCACTACTATTTACCCATATATCTGGTTCAAATCCTACTCCATCAATATTAGTATCGGTATTCTTAAATGCTATACCAGTTCCAAATCTTAAAATAATATTAGAATTAGGAAGGCTAAACTCAGAGGTATCTGGTACTAGAAGGCATCCTCTTGAATTAGAGCCCACAAAAACTACATTTTCTATGTTTCTAAGATAGCTTAAGAATCCTTCTGAAGCCGAAGCCACATCATCATCTACTAAAACAAAAATTAAATTTTCGTTTTCATACCATTTTCCCTTAAATAAATATGAATCCCAATATCCATAATCTTCATTATTAATGCTACTATTTATCTTAACTAATAATTCTTTATCAGAACTAAATCTTTCACTATATTTTTTATAGGCCCAAAGCTTTGCCTTACTATTCTTTTTTCCTACACTTTGGGTTATTTCTATATCCTGTCCGATGTAAGCATTTAACCACTTTTTCCATAAGGATTCAGCGCCACCAATATTTCCTCTTAAATCAATAATTAATACTTTATTTTTATTCAATCTTTCAGCACTCTCTACAAAATCATATAAACTATTGTCATTAGAGTTTGTTGGTCTCATACTCATAATTTTTAAGATAGGAATATTATCTAAAGTTTTCTCAGTTACAGAAGCTTCAGGTGTTTTATTAGTTTTTAAGTTTCTTTCTAAATTAACAATTTTATCGATAGTCTTATTTGTTTTATTATTTGTTAGACTTATGTTTATGGGATAAATATCTTCACTATTATTTAATAACATGCCAATTGAATAGGCCAATTCTCCATCTTTAGTTATTGTAGTCTTCATATATTTATCCGAGGGTTTTTCATCTATAGACGTTGCATACCACTTAGTATTGTTAATAGTGGTATAATACCCATTAGTATCTTTTTTAAATATATAATCTTCATTATATACATAGATAGAGTTTTTGTTTATATTAATAGATGAATTAGAAATACTGAAATGACCATCATTTATAAAACTCAATGCCTCTAATAATAGTTTTTTAATATCATCATATTTTATATTTCCCATATTAGGCAATTCATTTAGAATTTCATTTTCTTTTTTTAGAAAGACTTCATCTCCACCGAAATATTCATAAGGGCCATATACATATTTAAGTAGTTTAAAGGTATATTCAATATCTTCATTAACTTCATTTAGAGTTAAGATTTTATTTGAAATGTTTTCATTTGCGTACTTATAGTTTGTAAGTTTTTCTAAATCTTCATTTGTAAATATCTCCTCATTTATATTTTTATTTTCCATATATTTTGAGATATCTAAAGGAGTAGAGTTAGATACGTTAAACTTTCTTTCTTCATTAATATTGTTTATAAAATCATAAAAGGCTACTTCTTTTTTTCTGCTTTTGAAAATATAAAATGTTGATATAATAATAGATACAATTGTGAATATTAGTAGCCTTTTTTTTAGTTTCAAAATAATCACCTATCTCTCAATCTTTATTCTATAAATAATTTTAAATGTGTTATTAAAAAGTAGCATATCATTACTTATTGATGAAGATATGTTACTAAGAAATTTATACCCTTTTATGTTCCCAGGTTCCTTTTTTATAAAAGATATATACTACAATAACTTCAACTACATTAGCGATTAAAAAAGTTGACCATATATAATTTATAGGTAGATTAAGGACTCGAACCATTATGGCGATAAGTGGAATTTGTACTCCCCACCTTGAAATAAGGCTAGATACCATAAAAGGAGTATTGTGTCCTGAACCTGAAAATACCGATCCAAGTCCCATAGAAACTCCAGAAGCTATTAAAGCGGGGGTCATAATTTTAATCATTGGTATACCAATAGCTATGACGTCAGGGTCTTTAATAAAGGCTTTCATAATAAAAGAAGGAAATAAGAATGCTACTAAAGTTATTAAACACATGAGTGATACATTTATTATGGTACTATATTTAACAGTTTCTTTAGCTCTACTTATATTTTCAGCACCAAGGCACTGTCCAACTATGGAACTACTGCCTATGGCAAATCCAAGTAGGGGCATAAAGGCAAAGTTAAATAACTTATTTCCTATACCAATAGCTGCTAAGGCATTAGTACCATAATCAGACACAAAGTATATTGTTATCATTCCTGAAAATTGTCTAAATAGCATTTCCATTCCAGAAGGAAGCCCAATGGTTAAAAGTTTTTTATCTACCTCTAAATCTAATTTAAATAGGTTTTTTATTTTTATTTTTATTTTTCCTTTACCAGAGATTAAAATATAAAATCCAATAATAAAAGCCACTACAGTGGATATTACAGTAGCGATTCCTGCACCAAGTACGCCAAGATTAAGTCCTGGTATAGAGGTGCCGGGTATAGTTTCAAACATAAATATAGGATCTAATATAACGTTTAATATTGAGGACACAAACATTATCTTCATAGGAGTCTTAGCATCCCCAAGGCATCTTAAAGCTGTGTTTACAGTGTAAGATGAAAACATTATAGGTAAGAAAAATATTCGTATATACCCATAGCTTAAAGCGGACTGAATTACAACGGTATCCTTAGAAAATATGTTTAATAAAGGCTTTATTATTAATAACATTATAATTGCGGCAATTACTGCAACTAGAGCCTTGAAAACTAGGGTTTGCTCAATTGCAAGACTAGTTTTCTTTTGATCCTTAGCTCCATAACCTTGAGATATAAGTGATATGGAACTAGTACCTATAATTTCATTTAAAATATCTACCATCCAAAATATAGTAGAAAATAGAGTAACTCCTGCTACGGCAGAAGAAGAAATTCTACCAATCCATATGATATCAACTATATCATAGACGGATTGGAGCATAAAACCTAGCATGGTGGGTATAGACATTCGTAACAAATTGGACTTTAAATCCCCAGTTAGTAAGTCATCATTATTCTTGTTCATAGTGCCCTCCTAAAAAACTTAATATATACATTGTACTATGTAATAAGAGTCAATTATATATTGAAATGTAAAGTTGTGTATCGGTACATACAGGTGGTTAAATTATTTTATTTAGGAAGCCTAAGTGATGAGTTATGGAATAAAAATTAGATTCCCAAAGGAGATTTAGGTGTTATACCCTTATCATTTAATATGTCGTATATAGTTTTTGAACAGGTATCTTCCATGGTATAACCTAAAAGTTCTACGACCTCTTTTAACTCTTCTTCAGTAGAAGTTTCAACTTCTATATATGGAAAAGGGCAAAAAGATTTATCGTTTATATCTATTTCGATTAAAGAATTTTTATATCTATAACTTTCTCTGTACTTTTTTACGGAGCCTACAAGTTCAAGGCCTAAAGATTCAAATAATTTAATAGCCTCCTCTCCATCACTAACTTCTATTTCAACCTCTTCCATTACCTTAAATTTGTCTTGGCTTATCATCTTTTTTGTGGTCATATAATATACAACTTTATTATTTAATAAATCCTCTACAAACCTCACTCTAGCGTAACCTTTTTTAGCTAAGAGAGTTTTATTTGGGAAGTCAAACAAGTTATTTACCTGATTTTCACATTTCACATTTTCAAGATTTAAATATTTTATTTTATTTCGTACCTCATCTAAATCAATATCTAATATTTTGGTTTCTAGTTCCTTCATTCTTATCAACCTTCCTTTGTTTAAAAGTATTACATATTATGATATAATACTTTATTGTAAATATCTATATTTTTATGGGAAATAAAAGAGTTAATGAGTCTTTACATAAGATGAAAAAGGGGATAGGGTATGGATAATTTTTATGAACAATTATTAACTACTAAAAAGCACTTTGCTTATAAAGTAGCAAATGTATTAATGTACTTAATTGTAATATTAGGAGTAGCAGGTCTTATAATAGGTAAGTTTTCTTTATTTATAATTTTTGAATTAATTGCTGTAGGAATATTTTTCTTTAAGAAAAACCTTTTTATTGAGTATGAATACATATTTACAAATGGGGAGATAGATATAGATAAGATATTTGAAATGAAAAAGAGAAAAAGAATAATAAATTTTAATGTAAAGGACGCACAAATTATAGCTAAGGATAATAGTCAGTATATAAAGGATTTTGTTAATAAACCAAATAAGGTAATAAACTTATATCCTCCAAACTATAATGGAGAAATTTTTGTAGCAATATTAAATAAGGGAGCAGAGACTATAATGATAAAATTTGCTCCAGATGAAAAGATTTTGAATTTAGCATTTAAGTATAATCCTAGAGCTATTAAAAAATCATAGATACATGGTAAAATAGAAAGCTTGGTATTGTTACTAATTACTATATTAAAATGGATTTGAAAAGCATAATTAAAATATACTAGGTTGGTGAATATATGGAATATATTAATGATATACACATAAATGAAGCTATAATACACATTCTAGACAATAATGCTGGGGAGCCGCTTCTTAATTCTTTTATTTTAGATTTAAACGAAGAAATATATAAGTTTTTATTAAAACATATGGAAAAGCTTTTAAAAGATGAAGAGCTTAAGTATGCTGTATTTAATTCTGGAAGAAACATAGTTAAAGAGTCAGCACAAGAATATTTAAATGGAGAAAATGATATAGTAACTGTGTCTCATGACATTGCAAATCAACTCTTCACATTAATGAAATCTAATGGAAATGTTCCATCTTGTGACCTTATAGTGGTATCAATATCCACAGAATATAGTCCAATGCTTGCCATATTGAAGATGGATTATATAAAAAACTATGTGCATAAAATAGACTTTAAAGAAAATAATATAGATATAAATATAGTGTCTCAAACATCAGGACTTCCATCTAGCGGTCAAAAAATTCAAAAATGTGCTTTTATTAAGCCTATAAGAGAAGATGAAAAGTTTCATCTTATGGTTCTAGATAAGCAAAGTAAATCTAAGGAAAAAGAGCAATATGGTTCTAACTATTTTATTTCTAATTATCTAGGCTGTAGCCTTGTAGATAATGAAAGAGATATGACTAAAAACTTATTAAATGCCACAGAAAACTGGACTAGAAACAATGTAAGTGAAAATGCAGGTAAGGCAGAAACAATAAGAACTACTGTAAAAAAGAAATTAAGAGAAGAAGAAACCATTAATGTTGAAGATCTATCTACTGAACTATTTAAAGAAGAGCCTTTAGCAAAAGAAAGCTTTGTTCAATTTGTAGAAGCTCAAGGCATAGAAGATACAGTAACTATAGATAAACAGTGGGTAGATAAAAAACTTAAACGAACAAGGCTTAAAATAGATAAAGATATTGATCTATATTTAAGTGAAGAGGCTTATCATGATAAAGACAGGTTTGAGATTAAGAAAAATGGTGACGGAAGTATAAATATAGTTATTAAACATGTAATTAATTATATAGAAAAGTAGCAGCATATAGATTACGAATAAGTTATATAAAAATGGTGGTACTTTCCCTTAAGGGTAGTACCACCATTTTAGTTTTTTATTATTATTTATTCATACTGTCAGTAGATCCTAAAACAAATTCTATTTTATCTTCTACTGTTTTTTGTACTGCGCTTCTTCCAGCACCTAAATATTTTCTTGGGTCAAACTCTTTTGGATCTTCTCCAAAAGTTTTTCTTACAGCAGCAGTCATTGCAAGTCTTAAATCTGTATCCATGTTAATTTTGCAAACAGCCATTGATGTTGCTTTTCTTAACATATCTTCAGGAACACCCTTTGATCCTGCTATGTTTCCACCGAATTCATTGCAAGTTGCAACAACTTTTGCATCTACAGCTGAAGCACCATGAAGAACTATTGGGAAACCTGGTAATTTCTTTTGGATATCTTCTAATATATCAAATCTTAATTTAGCTTCTCCTGCAAATTTAAATGCTCCGTGACTTGTGCCTATTGCTATAGCTAAAGAATCTACACCAGTTCTTTTAACAAAATCTACAGCTTGATCTGGGTCAGTATATACATGAACGTCGCTCTTAACATCATCTTCAACGCCTGCAAGAACACCTAGTTCAGCTTCTACAACAACTCCACGGCTATGTGCATATTCAACAACTTCTATAGTTTTTGCAACGTTCTCCTCATAATCATAATGAGAACCATCAAACATAACGGATGTAAATCCACTAGCTATTGCAAGTTTAACTGAATCTAAATCTGGACCATGATCTAAGTGAAGTGCAACATCTATTCCAGTTTCTTTTACAGAAGCTTCTACCATTGCCTTTAAATATTCAGGACCTGCATATTTAATAGCTCCAGTTGAACATTGAAGTATTACAGCAGAGTTTTTAGCTTTAGCACCCCTCATTACTCCTTGAACTATCTCCATATTGTTAATATTGAAAGCTCCTATTGCGTATTTGCCTTCATAAGCTTTTTTAAACATTTCTTTAGTTGTAACTAATGCCATAAAAAAAACCACCTTTCATTAATTAAATATATCAATTAATATTGATATATTACTTAAGGGATATAAACTGTCCCACTGGGACGCTTTATCATATATTCATTATAAAACAATTTATATAAAAGTTCTATACTTAAATTATAAACTATTTGTATAATTTTTAAAGGGATTTAGCTAAAATATGTTTTGTGCATTAACTTTTTGAAGTTCTTGTATATGATTAATATAAAATTTTACCACGTGAAGACTTGCTAAAGCCTCCTCTTTGTTTTCCCATTTAGTGTATTGGGTAAACTTATAAAGTTCATTTGACATATTATCTAATTCTTGATGATCTATGAAAATTGATAATGGTTTAGAGTCTTTTTGAACCTTATGAAGAAAATCTATGCTATCTTCATAGATATTATTCCAATTTTCAGCAGCTATATCTTCTTCAAGTTTATCACAACATTCAAGAAGTGACTTGCAGGTTTTATTTAGATAACTTATAGAAAAACTCATAGAAAAAATCATTACCACAAAAAGTGAGAAGGATATAATCATGTTCCTCATAAAATTTATCACCTTTCTTTCATTAGTTGATAAAAAAATTCTCCTTTTGAATCCATTAATGCAATAAAAACTTCCTTTTCAGAATTAATATTATTTTTAGTTAGAATATCCTTTATCCACTTTTCATCTTTTTTATAATAATCAAGGCCATCTTCTTTTATCTCACCATTACAAATTAAGAGTACGGGTAAACTTATCTGTTCTTCTTTTATATTTAAGTCTCTTCTCTTTACGTTATCATATTGGTGCTTATTTATAACGGACATCTGACCATCAGTTTCAATTAAGGCATAGGCTATGTCACTTATGTCTAATTCACCCTTTATTCTTAGTTCTTCTAAAAGATCATTTATGCTTAATCTTTGATTTTTTAATTCATCTATGTTTACTTTGCCATTTTTTATAAGGATACTTGGCCTCCCATCTATTAAGCTTCTAAATTTATCACTTTTAAGTTGTATTTCTGAAAGTATTACCTGCAATGTTAAAAGTGTTATTATAGGTATTATTCCGTGAATTATAGGTATTCCAGCATTTTGCATAGGCAAAGCAGCGAGCTCAGATACCATAATTGTTATAACAAGTTCAAAGGGTTGCAGTTCACCTATCTGTCTTTTTCCCATAAGCCTCATAGTTATTACAACAAAGACATATAATATAATTGTTCTAAAAAACACTATAAACATTTAAGCGCCTCCTTATATATATGTTGTCAAAAAAAATATAAATTATAAGCTATATGCAAAAACAATTTTTATGAAGTATAATGGTATTTGAATTTAAGATTAAATATAAGCTAAAGGGGAATCAATATATGGGAGATATTAACTTGTGTTTTATTGATGGAAAAGAAGCTTTAGTTGAAAGCGGTACAACTATAAAAAAAGTAATTGATACTTATAAATTAGACTATACAAAAGAAGCTTTATTAGCTAAAATAGATAAGGATTATTATGAACTTAATACGAAATTAGAAAAAGGTGGAAGGCTTGAAATAGTAAAGCTAGATAGTGATATAGGAGCTAAAACCTATGCCAGAAGTCTTCAATTCGTTATGATAAAAGCAGTATATGATCTATTTGAAGAATCAAAAGTAAATATAGAACACTCTCTTAGTAAAGGAATATATGGAGAGATTGATAAAAAAGATCCCTTAAATGAAAAGGATTTAATAGCCATAATAAAAAGGATGAAAGAAATAATAGATAAGGATATGGTTATAAATAAGGTTTCTGTTACTAAAAAAAAGGCAGCTAAGATATTTGAATCTTATGGTATGGAAGATAAGCTTAGACTTCTTAGAAGTATAGATAATGAAGAGGTAAAGCTATATGAGCTAGATGGTAGATATGATTACTTTTATGGACCAATGGTATATTCTACAGGTGCTTTACAAATTTTTGAACTAATTTATTATAAGCCAGGGTTTATATTAAGATTTCCAGAATCAAATAATCCTAAAGTGATACCTAAGTTTGTAGAACATAAGAAATTAGCAAAAATATTTGCTGAAACTGAACATTGGAATAATATTTTGGAAATTGGAGATGTAGGAGCTTTAAATGATAAGGTTAAAAGCGGAGATGTTTTAGAGCTTATACGGGTGGCAGAAGCACTTCATGAAAAAAAGATAGCATATATAGCTGATATGATAAGTGAAAAAGAAGAAGTTAAAATAGTACTTATAGCGGGTCCCACATCTTCAGGTAAAACTACCTTTGCAAACAGACTTGCGATACAGCTTAGAGTAAATGGTTATATACCTGTTCCAATTTCCTTAGATGATTATTTTATTGACAGGGAACTTACCCCTAAAGATGAAAACGGAGATTATGATTTTGAATCCATAGAGGCCTTAGATTTGGAACTTTTTAATAAAGATCTAAATAAATTACTAAGAGGGGAAGAAATAAGTGTACCAACCTTTGACTTTAAGGAAGGAAAAAGAAGGTGGGCAGGAAATAAAGTGAGCATGCCTAAAAATGGAATCATAATAATAGAAGGAATACATGGTCTTAATGATAAACTCACTGAATCAATAAATCCTAACAATAAATTTAAGATATATATAAGCGCTCTTACACAGTTAAATATTGATAATCATAATAGAATATCAACAACAGATGTTAGGATGATAAGAAGGATCGTAAGAGACCTTTTATCAAGGGGTTACAGTGGAGAAAATACCCTTTCCATGTGGGCTTCTATAAGAAGGGGAGAAGAAAAGAATATATTTACCTTTCAAGAAGAGGCAGATGTTATGTTTAATTCTACATTAGTATATGAATTATGCGTGCTTAAAAAGTATGCAATAGAAGAACTTTCAAAGATAAATTATGATAGTCCTGTATATTATGAAGCATTAAGACTTATAAGCTTTTTAAATTTCTTTAAAGAAGTAGATACAAATATGGTGCCAGAGAATTCAATATTAAGAGAATTTATTGGAGGAAGCTGGTTTTATAAATACTAGAGGAATATATTTATGATTAATTAAAGATGAAGAGGATAAGGTGATTACATGAGTAGATTTGGAGTTTTTGATATACTAGGGCCAATAATGATAGGCCCGTCCAGTTCACATACAGCAGGAGCCGCAAGACTTGCAAAAATAGCTTCAATAATAGCAGGACCTGAAATAAAAGAAGTTATATTTTTGTTACATGGCTCTTTTGCTAAAACCTATAAAGGCCATGGTACAGATAGAGCTTTAGTTGCTGGAATATTAGGTATGGACCCTGATGATGAAAAACTTAGATATTCTTTGGACATAGCAAAAGAAAAGGATATCAAGGTAAGTTTTAGAGAAGCGGATTTAGGAGATGTTCACCCTAATACAGTTAAATTTTTAATTAAACTTAAAGATGATAATTTAGTTACAGTTATGGGATCATCTATAGGTGGGGGTAATATAATTATACTAGAAGTAGATGAAGAAAAACTTGAATTTACAGGTGAATATCCAACTCTTATAGTTAAACATATTGATGTTTTAGGTCTAATCTCAAAGGTTACTTCTTTAATTTATGAAGAGGGAACTAATATAGCATCTATGAGTGTGTTTAGAAGTAAAAAAGGATCCGAGGCTACTATGATATTTGAAACAGATAATATAATACCTAAAAGTGGAATAGAAAAAATAAAGGCATTAGAAAATGTTATAGGCGTTAGAGCTATTAACCCCATAAAGGAAGGTGCATAACATGTTTGCAAATACAGGAAAAGAATTAATAGAAATATGTGACACAGAAAACATAAGTTTAAGTGAATATGCTGTAAGATTCGAAATGGAAAAGTCAGAAATGGATAGAGAAACTGTGATGAATAAAATGTTGAAAAATCTTAAAGTAATGGAAGAATCAGCATCTTACGGATTAACACATGTAACAAAGTCTGTAAGTGGACTTATAGGTGGAGATGCTTTTAAGGTTAATGAATATCTAAAAAGAGGAAATTCCTTAACAGGGAACATTATGGGTAAAGCTATGGCAAGAGCATTATCGTGTTCTGAGGTTAATGCATCCATGGGTAGGATAGTAGCTTCGCCTACAGCGGGCTCTTGTGGTATAATTCCCTCCGTTATAATAACTGCTGGAGAAGCTTTAAATAAAAGTGAAGAAGAAATGGTAATGGGTCTATTTGCTGCATCAGCAGTAGGTCTTATAATTGCTCAAAATGCTACTCTTTCAGGAGCAGAAGGTGGATGCCAAGCAGAATGTGGATCAGCAGCAGCTATGGCAGCAGCAGCTACAGTTGAAATGATGGGTGGAAGCCCAGCTATGAGTCTTCATGCAGGAGCCATTGTAATAAAAAACATATTAGGCCTTGTATGTGATCCAATTGCGGGACTTGTAGAAGTCCCTTGTGCAAAAAGAAATGCATCAGGGGCTGTAAGTGCTTTAGCAGCAGCAGATCTAGTAATGTCAGGGGTAGAAAGTAAGATTCCCTTTGATGATACAGTAATAGCCATGTATAAAATTGGTAAGAGTATGCCTTGTGAACTTCGCGAAACAGCTTTAGGCGGTCTTGCAGTTACTCCTACAGGTATAGAACTTAAGAAACAAATCCTTGGAGAATAATATAGGTTAAAGGTAACAAAAAGTACTCTCTTGAATAATTTATCAAGAGAGTACTTTTTTTGGAATTCAAATCAATTAAAAAGAAACAATAAAAAAGAAGTGTTTACAGATGAAGTAGCATATAAATTTAAAATCCCTCTAGGATTTCTAGAGGGATTTTAATATTAAAAAAGGATTAAGTAATTAACGCAAATATTAAGCAATATATTTATATAAGAGTATTTAAAAAGCAGGTGGTATATTGGGTAATAGATCTTTAATAGAAAGCCATTATGCAGATATGAATAACTTGGTAGATATACTTTGTAAGCTTGTAACATCCTATAGAGCAATGGTGGGTGGAGCTCATGAACTAAATGGAGTTGCATTAGTAGAAAAGAAGCAAATAAAAGAGGCTTTGAAAACTGCTGATGAATTAAATGATTTAATTAGAAATATAATTGATACATTAGAATGTTGTGAGGACTGCTACCTTGATTATTGTAGGATTAAATCTCAAGTATTGAAAAGTAAAATTAATACACAGTATATTTTAGATGAGATAGATGATAATTATGAGTATAAATATAATAATGAGGGGATGGGAAAAGTAAGATTTCCGGAACTTCGTTTAAAAGGTAGTGGTGGCAAGGCTACAGAAAAAGATGAAAAAAGAAATGAAAAGGGAACAGAAAAGGCAAATCAAAAAAAAGATATTACTAACACTAAAGAAGAGTAGTAATATCTTTTTTACATTATATTTTCTTTATTTTTATATTACTTATCATTAAATAAGATAATATAGACATTAAAAGTGTTGGTAAAATAAAATTTATTTCACCTTTTAAAGTTAAAAGACCAAATAGGGCCATAATACAACCTGCGGCTGTAATAGGTATACCTGAAAAGAATCCTTTAAACTCTACAGAATTAAATTTAGCGAGTCTATATGCACCGCAAATTGGGAATATTATTAATATAGCATATCCTAAGATACCTAAATCAATAAAATTATACATATTATATGCTAACATAGAAGGCGCTACTCCAAAAGATACAAGATCTGATAAAGAATCTAGTTGTTTACCAAGATCACTAGATACATCAAGCATTCTAGCTATTGTACCATCATACCTGTCTATTAAACCTGCAATGATTATGAATATACAGGCTAATTTATAGTCACCTCTAAAATTCATTAATAAGGACATGATACCAAAACCTAAATTTGCAAAAGTAAACAAATTAGGCAAAAAACTTTTTTTCACTATTAATCCTCCCCTAAAAACTTATATGAATACATAATAATTATAGCTTAAATCTTTCTTTTTGGCTATAATTTTTGTAAGATGTAAGGATTTGATACAAATCATTATAAATCAACGGAAAACATTCCTAAAAACTTTTCAAGTTCAAACCTTTGATCTTTGTTTGGTTAGATTGACTTTATATTTGTATGACATTATAATAATAGTTATGTGAATATTGGAAATATGGGTGCATTTACGTTAAAAGGGAAGTTAGGTGAAAATCCTACGCAGAGCCGCTACTGTAATTGTCCTATACACAAAACATATGCCACTGAATTATTTGGGAAGGCGTTTTGTGTGGACATAAGTCAGGAAACCTGCCTATATTAGTTGTACAATACTCTTCGAATTTAAGAGTGTGCAAAAATAGATGATTATAGTTAATAATACTATCGCAGTATTTCTAACTATATTTGCATTGTTATAACTAATTTAATGCGCCTTTTATTTCCATGCCAGTTTTGGTATGGTTTTTTTATTTTCCATTTATACTTGTAAAAATAATAACACTATATTTATAAGTTAGGGGCTGTATATTCATTAAATATTTTAGATAAGGAGGTTTTATGAATATTAAGAATAGAAATAAATTTATTATTTTGGTTATCTTGTTAGTTATCTTTATAATTAGTCTATTTCTAAGTGTTGGTATAGGAGCTATAAAAGTAAGTCCAAAAGAAATAATTCGAGCCCTTACGGATAAAAATGGAACAGTTCACTATCATATTATTTGGAATATTCGATTGCCAAGAACAATTATATCCGTACTAGTAGGTATTTCGCTTTCTTTATCAGGGACAATTATTCAAGGTGTTATGCGAAATTCATTAGCTAGCCCAAGTATAATTGGGGTATCTTCAGGTGCTGGGTTTGCAGCATTGACAATACTAATCTTATTCCCCGAGTATTACAACTTAGTCCCTTTGGGAGCATTTGTAGGAGCATTTGTAGTAACTATGTTGATTTATGGACTAGCATGGAAAGATGGATTGGTACCCAATAGATTAATTTTAGCAGGAGTTGCAGTGAATTCTTTGTTAGGTGCAGGGAATAATGCTCTACTAACCTTTTTTCCTGATAGGGTTTCTGGAGTTATAAACTTTATGGTGGGAGGGCTTAATGGGGTAACTTGGGCAAATGTACATAGCATATTACCATATGTGATAGTAGGTGTTATAATTTCCTTAATACTATCGGACAAGCTTAATATTCTAGTTTTAGGGGATGAAGTAGCTACGGGATTAGGTGTCAGTGTGGAAATGATAAGATTTATATTTATAATCTTATCCTCATTACTTGCTGGTAGTGCAGTAAGTGTAGTTGGTTTACTAGGGTTTGTAGGCTTAATTGTACCACATATTTCTCGGTTAATTATTGGATCTGATTATAGATTTTTATTTCCTGCAGCAATTTTATTAGGAGCTATTATTGTGCTCATATGTGATTTGATTTCTAGAGTATTGTTTGCTCCTATTGAAATACCTGTAGGAATAATAATGTCAGCATTAGGTGCACCTTTCTTCTTGTATTTACTTAGGTCAAAGGAGGCTAAGCAATGATTTCACTAGAAGCGAAGAACATTAATGTGTGTTATGGAAAAAAGACAATTATTAAGAATTTGGACTTTAAAGTTCAAAAGGGAGATATAGTAACAATAGTTGGTCCTAATGGTTCAGGGAAATCTACACTTATAAAAGCTTTATCTAGACTTATAAAGATAACTAGTGGTGATGTAGAACTATATGGTAAAGACATATACAAATTTAATACTAAAAAGATTGCACAAGAGATGGCAATATTACCTCAAATAAGAAATATTAATACGGATTTAACCGTTGAAAATCTTGTATCTTATGGAAGACAGCCTCATTTGAAATTTGGAAAGAGAATAGGTAAGGATGATGAGAAAATAGTTGAATGGGCTATGAAAAAGACGAGAATATATAATTTAAAAGATAGATGTGTGTCTACACTTTCAGGAGGGGAAAGGCAAAGAGCTTGGATTTCTATGGCTTTAGCTCAAAAGCCTAGTATTCTAATATTAGATGAGCCTACAACCTTTTTAGATATATCTTATCAACTAGAAGTTCTTGAGATAGTTAAAGAACTAAATAAATCTCTTAATATTACTGTTATTATGGTACTTCATGATTTAAATCAAGCAATTAGATATTCAGATAATATATATGTTTTAAAACAGGGGGAAGTTTGTAATTTTGGAAAGCCTAATAAAGTAATGACTTTAAGCTTAATAAAAGAAGTATTTTCTATTGATGCTAATATTTATCAAGATGAAATAAATAACTGTCCCTATATAATTCCACAGAGATTGTGTGATTTAGATACATAAATGAAATAAATAAAATGGAGGAATGTAAGATGAAAAAATTTAAAATCATGTCATCATTTATTGCAATAGCTATGACCCTAGTTTTATTAGTAGGGTGTTCTGGGAATACTACTTCTAAAGAAAATAATGGAGTAGAAAAAACTAATGGAGAGGTTGGAAGTGATTCGGCATATAAGGATTCATTGGATAAATATGGTATAGTTGACAACGGAGATAGTATAACTTTTGTTGACAGTAGAAATAAAGAAGTAACAATTAAAAAAAATCCTACAAAAGTTGTCTGTGCTTATAATTCTTATCTAGACCTTTGGTATAAACTGGGCGGAAAAGTCATAGGTCGCGTAGAAGAATCGGATGAGAAACCAGTACTTGAAAGTAAAGATGCAACAATTGTAGGGACACCAGGTAATCCTAGTGCTGAGACTATTATTTCTTTACAACCTGATTTAGTAATTCTCTCAAATGCATTTTCAACTCATGTAAAATTGTCAACTGTATTAGAAGAAAGTGATGTACCAGTTTTATGTATGGAAATTGATAATAAAAATGATTATATGAAGTTAATTAGAATCTATACAGCTCTTTTAGAAAGAGAAGATAGTTATGAAAAATATGCTACAGATATAAAAAGTGAAATTGATAACATAATCTCAAAGGTTCCTCAAGGTGAAAAACCTAGAGTAATGCTTATGATGTGTACAGCAAAGGGGACAAAAATTAAAGATTCTAATAGTATAAATGGGGAGATTTTAAAAGACTTAAATGCTGAAATTATTGGTGATAATATAGTAAAAGGTAAGGGTGCTGTAGATTTTAGTATGGAGGTACTATTAGAGGAAAATCCAGATTTTATATTTGTTACGGAAATGGGATCTGATACAGAAAAGATAAAGCGCAAAAGAATGGAAGATTTAGAAACTAGTGAAGTGTGGTCTTCTTTAACAGCAGTTAAGGAAGGAAAATATATCATATTACCAAAGGATTTATACACATACAAACCTAATGATAGATATTTAGAAGCATATGAAATGATATTCCAATATCTATATCCGAAAGTGTCTGAAAAATAGGATGAAACAGGGTGTATCATTTTAATTATGATACACCTTTAATTATGAAATGTTTTATATGATTTGCAGGGATTTAGAATTAAAATCTTATATTGTCGACAGTGTATATATTAAATGCTATAATCAAAATATAGTTTTCTAAAAAAACTAGGAGGTATAAAAATGAAAAATGTGAAGTTTATATACAATCCTTTTTCTGGTGAGAATGCTATATTAAAGGATCTAGATACTGTTATAAAAACTCACCAAAAAAAAGGATATACAGTGATTCCATATAGGATAAGCTATGATACAGATATAGAAAAAGCTTTTGAAGATTTGGATGAAAGTTATCAGTATATAATTATAGCTGGTGGAGATGGCACTGTAGATACAGTTGTCAATTGTATGAAACAAAAGAACATAGATTTACCTATTGCAATATTACCTGTTGGGACAGCAAATGATTTTGCAAAGTTTATAGGTATGTCTGAAGATGTTGAGAAAGCCTGTAAAGATATATTATCTAGTACACCTAAATCTATGGATATTGGAAAAATTAATGACAAGTACTTCATAAATGTTGCAAGTACTGGTCTATTTACTGATGTTTCACAAAAGACAGATGTAAATGTTAAAAATACTATAGGTAAGCTTGCTTATTACATTAAAGGAATAGAGCAATTACCTAACTTTAGAAAGATTAACATAAAAGTAGAATCAAAAGAAGAAAAGTTTCATGGAGATATGTACCTTATGTTAGTATTTAATGGTCAAACTGCAGGTGGTTTTAATTTAGCTTATAAAGCTGAAATAGACGATGGGTTTTTAGATGTTATAATTATAAAAGCAGTTCCATTAAAAGATTTAATTCCTCTTTTCATAAAAATTATGAGAGGAGAGCATTTAGAAGGTCAAAATTCTATTGTTTATTTTAAGAGTGATAAAATAAAAATAGAATGTGATGAAAATATAGTTACAGATATAGATGGTGAAAGGGGACCAAATTTCCCATTAGCTATAGAATGTATTCATAATGGCATTAAAGTTCTAGGAATTAAAAAATAAAGAAAAAATAAAAAAGCGTAGGCAAAAAGAATTATATAATTCTAAGTCTACACTCTTTTTTTATCTCTTTTTATATTTAATTCTTCGGGGCTCATTCCATCCTATTAGGCAATTTTTATCTTTACCTATAAGGTCTTCCCTGTTGTTTTTTATTAAAGCCTCTTTGACTAAATTATAGTTTTCAGGCTTTGTAAATTGTAAAAGGGCTCTTTGCATATTCTTCTCTTTCATATCTCTTGGAACGTATACATCCTCATTTGTAAGAGGGTTTATACCCGTATAATAAATAACAGTGGATAGACTTCCAGGGGTTGGATAAAAGTCTTGAACCTGCTCTGGTGTATATCCCATTTCTTTTATATATAAGGCAAGCTCAATGGCTGCATTAAGATCACTTCCAGGGTGACTAGACATAAGGTAAGGAACTAGATACTGGTCTTTACCTATCTTTTTGTTAATTGCAAAGTAGGTGCTAGCAAATTTGTTATAAACTTCTTTTGTAGGCTTTCCCATGTGCTTTAATACCTTATTACTTACATGTTCTGGTGCTACTTTTAACTGACCGCTTATATGATATTTACATAACTCTTCAAAAAACTCTTTATCTTTATCATAAATCAGATAGTCGTATCTTATGCCAGAGCGAATAAATACTTTCTTTATCCCAGGTAATTCTCTAACGTTTCTTAAAACACTTAAATATTCTTTATGATCTATAATTAAGTTCTTACATGGCTTTGGAAACATACATTGCTTAGTCTTGCAAGTACCGTGTTCTTCTTGTAATTTACAAGATTTATGTCTGAAGTTTGCTGTTGGGCCACCTATATCATGAATATATCCCTTAAATCCATTTAAAGATGTAAGAAGTTTAGCCTCATTTACAATGGAATTTGAACTTCTATTTTGTATCATTCTTCCTTGGTGGAAGGTAAGAGCACAAAAAGAGCAAGAGCCAAAGCAACCCCTATGACTAGTTATAGAAAATTCAACTTCCTTTATAGCAGGTATACCGCCTTTATCTTCATAAATAGGATGATAGGTTCTTTTGTAAGGTAAGTTATAAGAAGCATCCATTTCCACTTCAGTTAAAGGATATTGCGGAGGGTTTTGGACTATGTATTTATCACCGCTAGGCTCTACTATAGTCTTACCTCTTATAGGATCTTGTTCATAGGATTCTAATTTAAAGTTTTCGCCATAAGCCTTTTTAGAAGTAGAAACTTCTTCAAAAGAAGAAACTTTTATAAAGTCCTTTAGCTTTGATATGTCCTTAGTTTGATACACTGTACCCCGTACATTTACTATGTTTTTAATATCCATGCCATATCTTAAAAGGTTGGCTACTTCAAGTACCGTTTTTTCTCCCATACCATAAATTAAAAGGTCGGCTTTAGAATCTGATATAATGCTTTTTCTTATTTTGTCATCCCAATAATCATAATGGGCAAATCTTCTAAGACTAGCTTCAATACCACCTATAATTATAGGAACATCTTTAAAGGCTTCTTTTACTCTGTTTGTATAAACTATTACAGCTCTATCTGGCCTTTTTTCACCTATTCCGCCAGGGGAATAAAGATCATCCCTTCTTTTCTTTTTTCCTACAGTATAATGGTTAACCATAGAATCTATATTTCCTGAATTTATAAGGAAGGCATACTTTGGTTTACCGAGCTTTTTGAAATCATCTAAGTTATGCCAGTTTGGCTGGGCTATTATACCAACGCTAAAGCCATCAGATTCAAGAGTCCTAGCTATTATTGCTGTACCAAAGGAAGGGTGATCTACATAGGCATCCCCAGAAACTATTATAAAATCTAACTGATCTATTCCTCTATCTTTCATATCATCTTTACATATAGGCAAAAAATCTTTTGCAAGTTCCATATAAAACATAACTCCAATCTTAATTTGAAATATTAGTTTAAACTATAAATTTAAGTTTGATTATAGTTTGAAATATAGAATTATATTATCATAATAGCAAACAAAGATAAAGAACTCGCTAGTTTATAATTATATATAGGTGGATTTAATAAGATTATTTTGTGGGAAATCTAAGTTATAATTATTAGAAAATAAAACAATATCAATGAAATTATTTTTTTATCATTAAAGATGTATTAATTTCTCTATTATGAAACAAAATAACCTTAAGAGAAAGGAGGAGGTTATTTTGTTTAAAAGAGTATTCAAAGGTAAATATATGGTGCTATATATAATAATGATTTTAAGTACATATTATATTTCATCTTTAGTGTTACCTATAAGTTATAAAGAGGCAGGTGCAATTAGTTATAGCTATGGTTCTAAAGGAAATGTAGTTACGGATATACAAAGTCGTTTAAAAAGGTGGGGATATTATAGTGGAGCTGCAGATGGAATTTATGGATACCAAACCTATAACGCAGTAAAAAAGTTTCAAGGTAAAAATGGTCTTAATGTAGATGGGGTTGTAGGTGATGCTACTTTAGCAGCTTTAGGCATAGTGAGCTCACCTACATCTAGCCAGGAAAGTTCTTCGAAAAATTATAATAATCAAGACGTAATGCTTTTGGCAAGACTCATAAATGGAGAGGCTAGAGGTGAACCCTATGAAGGGCAGGTGGCAGTAGGGGCTGTTATAATGAATAGGACTAGGGACTCTAGATTTCCATCTACCATTGCAGGCGTGGTGTATCAACCTGGAGCTTTCACAGCTATAGTAGATGGTCAGGTTAATGCTAACATGGAGCAAAACTCTATTAACGCAGCAAGAGATGCCTTAAATGGATGGGATCCATCTGGAGGAGCTGTTTATTATTTTAATCCTAATACAGCCACTAATGAATGGATATGGTCTAGGCCTTTAATAAAAGTTATAGGGAAACATAGATTCTGTAGTTAGATAGAAATTAGTTTTTGGCCAATAACAAGGTAAACCTATATTTAAATTAAATAACAGGTTTACCTTAAATGTATTTAATCATATGTGGTATATTAGGATATTAACATAAATCAATAAGAAATAATAAAAGATATTTATTAAATAGGGTTGACAATTTCTTAATTGGTAATATAATAGTAGTATAATTCATATCAAGATACTCGGAAATACGTTGAAGAAGGAAAGTAGCATATATAAAGGTTTTAGAGAGGGAATTGTGGTGAGATATTCCTACTGGAGTTTATGTGAAGTGCCCTTTGGAGTAGAGACCTGAAATTTTAGTACGGTTTTTCGGTAGCGCCCGTTATAGCGATAGAGTATATTAGTGCTCGAACAGAGTTAATTCTAGGTTTAATTAGAGTGGGCTACGAAGTATTCTTCGTCTCTAAAAAGGGGCGGAGTTTTTTTATATTAACAACAATATTTAGAACAATTCAATGTGATAAAATTTATAATTAAATTTAAATAAATAAAAAATTAGGAGGAATAATATATGATATTTAACAATGCTTTAGAAATGATAGGTAACACACCTTTATTAACACTTGGAAACTTAGGTGGAAAAGACATGGGGAAAGTTTATTTAAAACTAGAAAAATTTAATCCAGCAGGTAGCACAAAAGATAGAGCAGCACTAGGTATGGTAGAAAAAGCAGAAAAATTAGGACTTCTAAAACCAGGATACACCATTGTGGAACCTACAAGTGGAAATACTGGAATAGCATTAGCTATGATAGGAAGATTAAAAGGTTATAAGGTAATAATTGTTATGCCAGATACTATGAGTGTAGAAAGAAGAAATATGATAAAGGCATATGGTGCAGAGCTAATACTAACAGATGGAACTAAAGGAATGAAGGGTGCTATAGGGAAAGCTGAAGAAATAGCAAAAGGAAAAGATGAATATTTCATACCACAACAATTCTTAAATCTAGCAAACCCTGAAAAACATTATGAAACTACAGCAGAAGAATTATTAAAAGATGTACCTGATATGGATATATTTGTTGCAGGAGTGGGCACTGGTGGAACTATATCCGGAGTTGGAAGAAGACTTAAAGAACTAAAAAAAGATATAAAAGTAATCGCAGTAGAACCAGAAAATTCACATGTATTATCAGGGGGTAACCCAGGATCACACAAAATTCAAGGTATAGGAGCAGGATTTGTACCTGAAATATATGATGGATCTGTTGTGGATGAGATAATAAGGGTAAAAGATGAAGATGCTTTTGAAGCAGCAAGATTAGTAGCATTAAAAGAAGGGATGCTCGTAGGAATATCATCTGGAGCTAATGTTCATGCATCATTAGAACTTGCAAAAAGATATGGAAAAGATATTAAAATAGTAACTGTAGCTCCAGATGGTGGAGAAAAATATATTTCAATGGGCATTTACGAATAATTAAAATTGAGGTGGGGCCGTGTTTAAAAATTTAAGATATGATATTAAGAATATAATGGAAAATGATCCAGCAGCCAAAAGTTTTATAGAGGTGCTACTTTTATATCCATCAATACACTCATTGATTTTTTATAGAATAGCTAGATTATTTTACAAAAGACACCTGTTTTTTATTGCAAGGTTATTATCGCAAACAGGAAGATTCTTTACTGGAATAGAGATACACCCAGGAGCTAAAATAGGAAGGGGACTTTTTATAGATCATGGTATGGGGGTAGTTATAGGAGAAACCGCAGAGATTGGCGATAACGTAACTTTATACCATGGAGTAACCCTTGGTGGAACAGGTAAAGAAAAGGGTAAAAGGCATCCAACTATAGGGGATGGTGCTATAATAGGAACGGGAGCCAAAGTATTAGGACCTATTTATGTAGGAAGTGGGGCAAAAATAGGTGCTAATGCAGTAGTTTTAAAAGATGTACCAGCTCAAAGTACAGCAGTAGGAATTCCAGCTAAGATATTGAAATTTAAAAGTGCAGCCACTATAATAGAAATTAAAGATTATAAAGGAAGAAAAAAATCTATATATAATGAAATGGTTATTTAAGAGGTTATATTATGAAAAATATAAATGAACTTGAAAATTATATAAGATCCTTAGGACTAGATACTTTTGGTTTTATACCATCAAAAAGTTTTGAAGAACTAAGATCATTTTTACAATATAGAAAGATAAATGAACTAGAAAATGAATTTGAAGAGACAGATATAGAAAAAAGGATAAATCCTCATATGTTAATGGAAAAAGGAAAAGTTATAATATCTATAGCTTTTCCTTATCTTTATAACAATAACTTTAACAATGATACAGGGTTTTCAAAATACACTGAAGGACTAGATTATCATATTGTAGTTAGATCTTACTTAGATAAAATAGTTGATTTTTTAAATGAAAAAGGTTATGAGGCAAAGGCCTTTGTAGACAGCAATGTGTTACCAGAGCGCTACATAGCATATAAGGCGGGGCTTGGATTTGTAGGGAAAAATAACATGATAATAACTGAAAAGTATGGATCTTTTGTTTTTCTTGGAGAAATAATAACAGATATGGATATTGAAATAAAATATGGAAATAATAAATTTTCAGATATAGAAAAATATGAAAGCTGTGGAAGTTGTAACATTTGTTTGAAGGAATGCCCAACTAAGGCTATAAATCATAAGAGACGGAATTCTAACATATGTCTATCTTACATTACTCAAAAAAAACAAATAGAAGATAAATGGTTTAAAGTTTTAGGTGGAAGAATATTTGGATGTGATTCTTGCCAAAAATCTTGCCCTTATAATACTAAAGTAAAGCTTTCGAATATAGAAGGATTTAGGCCTTTAGAATTTAGTAGTAATATACAAACAAAAGAACTTATATACATAAATAATAAAGAATTTAAAGAAACTTTGAAAAATACATCAGCCTCTTGGAGAGGGAAAAATTTAATTCAAAGAAATGCACTCATAAGATTCATAAATTTTGAAAACAATAAAGATATAGATATAGACAGTATGGCTTCACCCTATGTTAAAGACTATGCTATAAGGCTTTTAAAAATAAGAAAATTATAATATACTATATATAATTACTTACACAAAAAATTAAAGGTTAATATAGAAGGGTAGAGATTTTATGATATCAAAAGCTATGGTTAAACTTATTTCGAAAATGCCTCAGGGGATGTTTATATTTTTTTCTAGAAGGGTAATGAATCATTATGTAAATAAATATGCAGATATAAAAGTTAATGGATTTGAAAATATTGAAAAATGTAAAAAACCAATAATATTTGTTGGAAATCACTTAAGTAATTCTGATGGGCTTGTGTTAAACAAGGTTTTAAAGGATTATGATGTTACCTTTGTTGCGGGAGCCAAACTATCTAACGATCTTATTACCAATATGGGTGTTAATATAGTTAAAAATATAACTATAAAGCCAAATACTGCAGATAAGCAAGCCTTAACAAAGGTGGTTAATACCTTAAAAGATGGTAATAATGTATTTATATTTCCAGAAGGTACTAGAAGTAGGAAAGGCAGCATGATAGAAGCAAAAAGAGGAGTGGTTTTAATAGCAAGGCTCACAAAGGCCACTATAGTTCCAATAGGCACTATAGGAACTGAAAAGCTTTTGCCTATAAATAAAGGTGGAGATATGTCGCATGAAACTTTTAATTATGCTAAAGTAAATGTAAATATAGGTGAAGGCTTTAATCTACCTTCTAAAAATAGTGAAGAGGGTAAACATGAATATGAGGATAGAATTTTAAATTATATAATGACATCTATAGCTTCTTTGTTACCAGAAGAATATCGAGGAGTTTATAAAAATGAATAATAAAAGCTTAAAGGTAATTGAACTATTAAAAAAGGAATATCCTGATGCAAGATGTGAACTTGATCATAAGACAACTTTTCAACTTCTAGTAGCTACAATATTATCTGCCCAAACTACAGATAAAAAGGTTAATGAGGTTACAAAAGATTTATTTATAGAATATCCTACAGTAGATGACTTTTTGAAATTAACTCAAGAAGATTTAGAAGAAAAAATTAAAACTATAGGACTTTATAGAAATAAATCAAAAAATATATTAACTATGTGTAGGCAGCTTAAAGAAAACTTTAATGGAGAAGTTCCAGGGACAATGGAAGAGATAACATCTCTTGCAGGTGCAGGAAGAAAAACTGCCAATGTTGTATTGTCAAATGCCTTTGGAGTCCCAGCCATTGCAGTAGATACACATGTATACAGAGTATCTAATAGAATTGGTCTTGCAAAAGCAAAAGATGTTTTAAATACAGAAAAACAACTTCAAGAATGCATACCAAAAGAAAGCTGGTCCTTAGCTCATCATTTAATCATATTTCACGGAAGAAGATGTTGTTATGCTAGAAAACCTGACTGTGAAAGATGCATTATTAATGTGTATTGTGATTATTATGGTGACATTGAAGAAGAAAAATAGTATTATTATAATACAACAGGATATTTAAATAATTTCGGAGGTGAATTAGATGAAAAAATCATTGAAAGTGTTATTAACAGTTTTATTGGTTATATTAGTTATAACGATTCCTTTTGTAGGATCTTATAATTCAATGGTTACATCACAGCAAAAAGTAAACACAGCAGAATCTAATATAGATGCTCAACTTCAAAGGAGGTCAGATCTTATACCAAACGTTGTAGAAACCGTAAAAGGTTATGCAGCTCAAGAAAGTGAAATATTCACACAAGTAGCAGAATCTAGATCTAAACTTGCAGGTGCAACTACAACAGAAGAAAAGGCCGCAGCGGATCAAGAATTAACAGGTGCTGTTGGAAGACTTCTTGCAATATCAGAAAGATATCCAGACCTTAAGTCTGATCAAGTTTTTAGAGACCTTACAGTTCAGCTTGAAGGTACAGAAAATAGAATATCAGTTTCAAGACAAAATTTTAATGATGCAGCTAGTGAATATAATACATCAATTAAAAGATTTCCAAGAAATATAGTAGCAGGAATGTTTGGATTTAAAGAAAAACCTTACTTTAAAGCAGATGAAGCAGCAAAAGAAGCACCTAAGGTAGAATTTAACAATAAAAAATAAGGCTTTAAAGGAGAAGAAAGATGAAAAAGTTATTTAAAAAAAATATAGTTCTTTCTTTTATTCTTTTATTATGTCTTGGTATACAGGTAAGTGCAGCAGAAGATTATCCAGAGCCTACAACCTTTAAATATATAAATGATTACTCAAGCTCTATAGATAATGACACTAAAGAGTTTATAATATCTTTAGGGAAAGAGTTAGAAGATAAAACAGGAGCACAACTCGTAGTTGTAACCATAGACAGTTTAAATGGAAAAGATATAAGAGAATATGGCTATGGATTATTTTCTAAATGGGGAGTAGGAGAAAAGTCTAAAGATAATGGTCTTCTTATGATTGTTGCAGTTAAGGATAAAAAGTATGCTGTAGAGGTAGGAAAAGGCCTTGAGGGAGCAATAACAGATGTTGGTTCTGCTAGGATAATGGATGAAGTAGCAAGACCAAGCTTTAAAGAAGGTGACTTTGCTAAAGGAATAAAGGATTCATATGCAATATTTGCTGGGGCAGCAGCCGCAGAATACGATGTTACCTTAGAAAATAATGTTAAAGTACCTTTAGATAAAATAAAGCAGGCTCAAGACAAAAACTCATCTGGCAAAGGAGCATCTTCTGTAGGAAGCATAATAATCTTCTTTATAATTATGATAATATTTGGAAGTCGCGGAGGCCGAAATAATAAAGGAGGTCCTGGAGGCAGAGGTGGCGGAAGGTACAAAAGAGGAATTTTCATTCCACCTTATATGGGATCAGGAGGATATGGAAGCAGTAAGGGCAGTGGCGGCGGAGGCATTAACCTAGGTGGCTTTGGCGGCGGCAGTTCTGGAGGCGGAGGTAGCTCTGGAGGCTGGTAATAGTAAAACTTAAATATTATAAGCATAATTGTAAATAATAAATAAATTTTTTGTTTTTTATTGTTTACTTGTGTAGTTAAGTGATATAATGATAGAGGATTTATACTTTAGTCAACCGTATTAATCTAAAATTAAGCCTCTATAAAGACTTGTATTTATACAAGTCTTTTTTATTGCGGAAACCTTTATTAACTTAAGTGGTTGATTTATTAAGAAATATTTCAAGTGACGTGGTTCTTTTATAAAAGAGGCTTTTCACATATAATTAAACTGATAACAATAAATAAAAATATAATAAATGTGTAATATAAAGTAATCTTAAAAATACAAAAATCTGGAGGTAGGTTATGAATATAGGCGTAATAATGGGGGGCATATCATCAGAAAGAGAAATATCCCTTAAAACAGGTAAAGAAATAGCTATGAATTTAAATTCAGAGAAATATAAAGTAAGCGAAATTATAATAAATAGTACAGAAGAATTAATAGAAAAGGTAAAAAATATAGATTTTGCATTTATAGCACTTCACGGCAAGTTTGGGGAAGATGGAACAATCCAATCGGTATTAAAAACATTGAATATACCTTACTCAGGATGTGATTCATTAAGTAGCGCTATATGTATGGACAAAGATATGACTAAAAAGATATTAAAATATGCAGACATAAGAACTGGAAAGTGGATTAGTTTAAACTCTTTAGAAGAGCTAAATTATGAGCAAATAAATAAATTATCATATCCGGTAGTCATAAAGCCTAATAGCGGTGGATCTAGCGTTGCCACAAATTTAATAAGTGAAGAAAAAGATGTTAAAAATGCTATAGAGGAAGCTTTTAAATATGATACAGAAGTTATGATAGAGGAATATATAAAGGGAGATGAGATTACCTGTTGTATATTAAAGGGTAAGATGTTACCAGTACTTGCTATAAAACCAAAGTCACATTTTTTTGACTATACTTCAAAGTATGAAGATGGTGGAGCAGAAGAGATTATAGTTAATTTAAATGAGAAACTTCATAAAGAAGTAGAAGAGATGGCAATTGCTTGTTGGAAAGAATTAAAATGTAACGTTTATGCTAGAGTAGACATGATAGTAAAGGAAGGTATTCCGTATATATTAGAAATAAATACATTACCTGGAATGACTAAAAACAGCCTATTTCCTAAAAGTGCAGCAGGAGTTAATATGGACTTTAAAATGCTTTTAGAAAATATAATTCAGTATTCCATAGAAGAAAGAAAAAATAAAATATAGTATATAAAAAATAAAGGATTTTCTTAAATTTCAAGAAAATCCTTTATTTTTATATATCCAATATATATTAACTTTTAGAATAAAGGATTTGCCTAATTTTTGAAGAAATTAGAATAGCAGCTATTGCTAAAGAAAAGTAGATTTATATAAAAGGAGTAAAAATGAATAATAAAAATGTGTGCTTAAGAGAAGAAAAAAGAAATGCTATAATCTATATTACATATGAATTATTAAAAGGTAAAAGATTATCAACAAAAGAAATGGCACAACTAGTTGGAAAAGATCAAAGAACTTGTGAACGATATATAAAAGAATTAGAAGAAAGTTATTTACCTATATGGAGAGATGGAACAAAATACTATCTAAATACGGATGATGGATATTTACCTTTTTATTTATCAAGAAAAAAAATAAATCTTCTTTATATTTCTTTAATATCTTTTAGTGCATTTGGAAGGGACTTAAACCTTATTAGTGAGATACTTGAACAAATAGAAGGGCTAGTATCACCAATGGATAAAGACCTATTAGATAGTATAAAAGAAAACCTTATAGTTAAAAGAAGATATGAGATTATAAGTAATCAAAGTTATAGTAGTTATGAAATATTTATGTTATTACTTGAAGCCTTTACTAAAAAACGAAGTGTTAAAATTAAATATAGAACTAAGAAAAAAGATAGCTACAGGATTATAGATGTTTATGGATTCTGTTTAGCAAAAGAAACCTATTATATAAATGCCTATTGTCATAAAAATGATAAAATACTTATGTTTAGAATAGATAGGATTACAGAATGTTCGCTAGAGGATATTTATTATGAAATTTCAGGAGACTTCAATTTAAAGAAATATTATAAATATACTTGGGAAGTGGAAAAATCTAAGGAACCTTTTGATTTTGAAATTTTATTTTGTGGTATATCTGTTAACAATATTAGAGAAAGGAGATGGTGTGAAAATCAGCAAATAATAGAAAAATGTGAAGGAAGTATTATATTTAAAGGAACAACATCCTCAAATATAGAGTTTACAAAGTGGATTTTAAGCTTTGGAAGTGAAGCGAAGATTATTAAACCGCTATGGTTAAAAGAAAAGATAAAAGAAGAATTAAAGAAGGCAATTGAATTATATGATTAAAAAGTTAATAGTTATATACTAATATAGCGACAACATGTGTGTCGCTATATTTATTTATAACACACTTAGATTGTAATTGTTATTTTAGTAAGAGTATAATGTGATTAACAAAAGAAATGTGACATATAATCAAAAATATGGATAGGATACAGGTAAAGAATTTAAGCTATATTAAAAAGATAAGTAAAGATTAAGGGAGAGGGTGGGAATATTAGTAAGGAAAATATAAAAGATATACTTAAATTAAGATTAACTTCTTTAAAAGAAATAAGTGTATTTAATGATTATTATGAAAAGATAGTAAGCCAGAATTTAAAAGAATATAAAAAGATAGTTCAGTATGGAATGAAAAAAAATCAAACATTATATAGTCATATAGTTAGTATGATTGGAATTTTAGATGAAATTCAGAACATTTTACCAATAGATGAAGTTGAACTAAGAGTATTGATGGTGGCAATAACAATACATGATCTTAATAAAATAGAGACAAATGCTGAAAAGTCATATTTAAGTATTATATCTGAACAAAATAACAAAGGTGAATATATCAATATACTTAGAGAATGTGAAATATTAAATATTAAAGAATTCTTGCCAGAATATAAGGAATACATTGAAGATATTAGAGCTATAATAGCGGAGCATTCAGCGCATATGAGCTCTTTTACAGAAAGCTTAATTTTCAATCCTGAAAGATATAAACTAGGTAAGGAAAAGATGGAAATTTTAATTTCTATAATTAGAGCATTAGATGTACTAGATTTATCAAAAACTATGGATGAAGAGGAAAAAAAGAGACAATTTTTAAATAACATTAATAATGCAACAAAGTATAAAGGTAAGCAGTATAAAATAGTTCATCATATTATAACGGAAGACAGGGGGATACTTACTAACATATGCCACAATACTATAGCAACATTTTTGAAAGAAAAAGGATTCATCCCAATTGCTTATTACAAGGAAGGAGTAATTTACTTAGTTGAAGACAAGGAAATCGTTTTCTCAGAAAAAGATAGAGAAAGACTCATTGAAAGATGCAGCGACTCAATTAAAGGTAAGATTTTCAAGGACTTTAAAATATATATTAAAAATGTTCAATCAGGTATAAAAGTAGATAAAAAGTGTTTAGGAATTGCGTCACTAGAAGATATAGTTTATGAAATTAAAAACAGGTGTGAGAAGTCAAAGATACCTGATATTAACAAAAAAGATAATGGCATACAAGTTGTTATAGATAAATATATAGGAATTTATTCTAGTGAAGGATTAGAAGATATTCAGGAACTTGTAGAAAATTTAAAAATAAAAATTACTACAGAAAAAGACAAGAAGGCTTTAAGTAATCTGAATAAATTATTAAAGAAAAACACATTGCTTCTAAAAGAGCAAAGGGTTAGTAAATACATTTTAGAAAGAAAAGAAAACGAAACTTATTTTATCGATAACAATGAAGACAAGCTTAGATTTTCAGAATTTATAAGGTCCTTTTATACTTTTATAAATATGCATGTGGTAGTTAAAGATACTACACTTACTTGGAATAAGGTATATGACTTCTTTGATATTAATGAAATAGATAGGGACTACTTAGATGTATTTGAAGGACTATATATAAGACCCTACGTTTTAGGGCAGATGATATACGATGACTATAAGATGAAGGATGAAGAATTAACAAATAAAATAATAAGTTATTTGGAAGATAATATATCAAGAGAAGAAGATGAAATCGAAGAAAGTATGTGGAAGGATTTAAAAGATTATCTTAATAAAAATATAATTATATCATTTTATAATAACAATGTATTCAAAAAACAAAATATATTAAGTAGTTATGGAGATAAGAAGAGTAGCAAATGCTGTTTATGTAGTAGTGAATATGAGACAAGCAGTTGGATGGCAATGGATGTACCTTACAAGCTAAAGATACAGAACTTTTCTAATAAGATTAATGCAGGGGTAAGTGAACCTAAAAGAAATGTATGTTCCATATGTAATATAGAATATTTACTTCATAAAGTTACCTATACATCTAATATGGAGGTAAGCAGGAGATATTTAAGCATACTTCCTAGGGGGTTTAATACTAGGGCGTATATTAGGGCATTTAGGGAAAGTATTAGTGAATTCAAAAATAAAGATATAAGTGCACTATATTTCAATGAATATAGAACATTTATACAGCAAGCAAATAAAAATGTTCAAGATATAGAGCCCCTTTTTACAAAAGCAAAAGTAAATGGTATAGCGATACCTAATTATTCAGAGACTTTAACAAACTATTTTATTTTACCTATACATTTAGTTAAAAAAGATAATGAAACATCAAAATGGATTTCTGCATTATTATATGCCCTAACTTTCAACATATATTTTGACTCTAAGGTAGTTATAAGTGAATTCCCTGTACCTATATTAAATCAAGATGAGATGGAGGAAATATATGTTGGTGATGTTCCGGTAGTATTTAAGAATATATTTGAAAAGAGTTGGACTAAAGAAGAGTGTGTAAGCACAACAAAGTTATTTGTAAACTTATTTACAATGGCTAAGACAATGGGTGAAACATCGGATATAGTTTATGACTCATTAAAAGCTTTAGCTAAGGGAAAAACAAATTTTATATATTGTATTTATAAGATATTAAAGAAAAAAGAAAAAGATATTAATTTAAAGATTAAAGAAATCAATATCTTTATAGATGAAGTTTTAAGTTATGTTAAGG
This sequence comes from Clostridium algidicarnis, assembly GCF_000703125.1. Classification (NCBI taxonomy): domain Bacteria; kingdom Bacillati; phylum Bacillota; class Clostridia; order Eubacteriales; family Clostridiaceae; genus Clostridium; species Clostridium algidicarnis. The sequence continues at coordinate 1,878,316 of NZ_JNLN01000001.1, forward strand.
AGGGTGAGGAAATAGTGTCAAGCATTAAGGAATTAGCTATATTTGCTAATGAAAACTATATAAGAGGAAGTATAAATGGTGGATTCATAAAGGATAATGCTATAAATAAACCGATTAATATTATAATGGATATATTATGCAGGTGGAATAAGAATCTATATACAAAGGAAGATATAACGGCTTTATGTAAAAGGGAAATACAAAAGTATTTTGAAAGAGTAGATCCTTACTATGGCAAGAAAAAGATTGAAGCAGTAGAAAATTATGTTGATTTGTTTATGGAGAAGATTCTAGATGAGGCATTAGATGGTAGGATATATAACCTTGAAAATGAGAAGAAAAATATATTATCTACTTATAGTTACTATTATAGATTAGCTATGACAAAATCAAATAAAAATGGGAGTGAAAAATAATTATGAAAAGAGAAGATATAATTAAGGGTAAAGAAAATAACTTTATGGAGAAATATACACATTTCCCAAAAGGAAAATATATTACAGTAGCCGTATTAAGAGAAGCACAATCAGAGTGTATTTTTAGAACAGAAGGTTCTGGAGAAGGGTTAAATAAAGAAAGAGCCTCTCTTGGTATAGAAAATGACACAAAGGATTTTAGAGCAATTATAAGTAAAAGAAAGCAATGTGCAGTGGAGAGAAGAACAGGGAGAGAGTATTTAAGACTTAATGATTTATTATTTGTTACTAAAGATAAAAGTGTATGTGCCTTAAACAAAAATACTCCTTGTGGTAAATGTTTAGATTGTATGACTTACGGATATGCAGTAGGTGATGGTGGTGCACAAAAATCAAGAATGATATATGATAATTCTTATTCTATACTACCCTTTAATATGGTAACAGGTGTTAAGACATTTAATGCACTTTATGACAATGGAACAATGAGAGATGAAGATGGGAAAGCTTCATCATCAATAAATGAAGACGAATATATAAAGCCTGGAACCGTATTTATGGACATGATAACCTTTAAGGATGTAACTTTTATTGAATTCATATATGGTATATCTAATATACTTAGAAGTAAGAGATATGGGGCTATATCTAGTAGAATAGGCAAGATGAATAATACAATATTGAAGGTGGCCTTTTCAGATTGTGAGCTTTTCTCAAATCTTGAATTAACTCAAAGTGTGTATGATAAGTTAGTGGATGCTTCTAAAATAGAGTTTCCTCTTGAAAAAGGTAAGGTTGAAGAGTATGCAAAAGCGTCATTTGAAGACTTGGAAAAAGGGATATTTGGAAATATAAAAGATCTTAATCGCGAAGAGCTAAATGACTTATTAGAATATATAAAAAGTGTGTATCAAGAAGGTGGAGAGGAAAAAGCAGCAGATTTATTTGAAGAACAATCAAAGCAGTATGGTGAATAGAAATGCAGATTTATAAATATACGTTAGAATTTATGGAAGAAGTATTCTTTTCAAGTCAAGAGATAGACACTCTTTTTTCTACCAAACCTTTTATTGGTAACTATGCACTTAGTTATGCTATGGGTTGGTGTAGATCTAAATATAATCAAAACTATATTAGTTACGAAGAAGATTTTAAGGTAGTTAATGATAATGGATTATATATTACACCAGCTTATATAAAAGAGCCTAAATACAATATATCCACATTCAATGCTTTGTCAGATAAATACTATCATAAGATGGAAAGAGCTTTAGTTAATTATCCTCAGGTAGGTAAGATTAAGGTGTTGTCTTCAAGCAACAAAGCAGAGGGATTAATATTTTCAAAGTGGGAATTAAAGAAAGTTAGTTATATTCGTCTTGGAAAGTTTCTTGGTAAAGTTAAAGTTAGCTATGAAAGATGCGATTTTGATATTGAAAAGTCAGATAAAAAATGCTATGGATTAATTAACACTGTAGATTTAAGTGAGGATTTTAAAATTAAGGGATTTGAACTTATAAATATGCAACCAGTTTCTTTGTTTAAAAATTTAAGAGGTGAAGGTAAGATGTACAAGATAAAAACTAAGGAAGGTGAGATCTTTTATCCTTGTGAAGTAAAACTTGGAGGTAATATATGAAGCATTATACTGTAAAAGGTGAATCTTTGAAAAAGGATCCCTTTTCTCCTTATTTATATCATCAAACAAGAACACTTTTTGAACTAAATAAAAATTCAGTTGTATTTAACACTTATCCCACAGGTGCTGGAAAAACCATATCATCTTTATTATATTTAAAGGAAAATATGAATATAGATACATTATTTATTGCGCCTACAAATGAACTTTTAAGACAGCATTCAGAAGATATAAAGGACTTTGTTAAAAAGTGTGATTTACCTCATATAGTAGTGAAAATTGATGCAAGTGTTATAGGAAAGATAAGAGGGAATCACAGAAAAGGCGCTACATTATATGAAGTACTAAGTAACCCATTACAATTTAGGAGAGAACTTTGTATAGATGAAGTAGAGTATGAAGGTAAAAGGCCTATAATCGTAGTAGTAAATCCAGATATCTTTTATTATTGTTTTTATTCATTATATGGTAACAGTGATAAGGGAAATTTAATGAATATCATAATAAAAAAGTTTAATTATATAGTTATTGATGAATTTCACTATTATAATGCAAAACAATTAACTAACTTCTTATTTTTTATGATTATATCTAAAGAGTTTAATTATTTTGAATATGGAAGAAAGATATGCATATTGACAGCTACTCCAGATGAACTAGTGGAAGAGTATTTAAAATTAGGTGGTATCGAATATAAGGTAATATCTAATGAGAATGAGGAGTTAGAAAGCGAAAATTATGAAAGCTTAAAGACCCTTTCTGAACTAGATTTATATGTTACAAATGCAAGCATAGAAGAGGTTCTTTGTGAAAAGTATAAAAATAATGAATTAGAAAATGACTGTTTAGTTATAAGTCAGTCAATATATAGAGTGAATAAACTAAAAGAACAACTTTTAAAAGATGGATTTAATAAGGAAAACATCGGTGTTATTACAGGTGCTATAAAGTCCGAAGAAAGAAAGAGATCTGTAAAGAAACCACTCATATTGGCAACCCCAACAGTTGATATAGGGTATAATTTTAAAAAGGAACATAAAGAAGGACAAAATATTGATGAGGTAATAACAGAAGCTAATACCTGTGATCAGGCACTACAAAGATTAGGTAGAGCTGGGAGGATACTAGGGAAAAGCATCCAAGATGAGAGAAGTAAGGTTATATTATGTGTTACCGATGGGGTATATGAAGCTTTTAAAGAGGAAACAAGAGAAATATCAAGACTTGAACTTAAAAGTATTATAAAAGAAGCTATGCCAGAAAGAAATATAATGAAAAGGTACATAAAGAGTAATGGAATATTAGAACTATGTTTCCCAATTAGTGAAATGTATAGAAAGATGGCTCAGCAAAATAAGTTTATTATAGAAGAATTATTTAATATGGTTATATCGGTATTTGCACCAAAGAGTAAGCAGAACTTTAAATGGCTATTATCAAGGATAAATAAGTATAAAAAACAATGTATCTTTATTGATAAGTATACAAGTTCAAGTGAAAAAGAAGAAGTAGTACAAAATATCGACAATAATCTCTTCATTGACTTTTATAAAAGTTACTCAAAAGAGGAAGACGAAGAGGATGAAGAAATTATAGATGACTCAATGCTTGATGATTTTTCAGAAGAGGACATAAAGATTTTAAAATTAGATGTGAAAGAGGAAATGATTCATTATATAAATTCAGAGATAGCTAAAACAAAGTCATTACTTAACTTTAGAGGTTCAGATATAAATGCGCCAGCTCTAATTTTTGATAAATACTATAAGTTTGGACAGGAATATCAAATATTTGTATATGATGTATTTCATTTGATAAGATATTATGATATTGAATGGTGTGAAAGTAAAAAGGATTTTGAAAAGGCCGCAAAAGTAGAACTTAGTGATTATGAGCAAGAAATAAATGGAGTAGATAATATAGATGTTTTTATAATAGTTAATGGAATTCGAGAAAATGCTATAGAAATTACTTGGGAATATGGGTTTTATGGTACACAGAGTAGATTTGAAGAAAAGTATATAAATAAGGTTGAAGCTATAAATAACCTAACCTTAGTGGGATATGAGTATACAAGTATAGGAAGAGAAAGAATAGCTTTGCCAGAAAAGATAACTAAAGCATTCAAAGAAAGTTATATACCCATATACACAATTTCAAAGGAGCCAAAAGAAGAATATAGCATCAGAAAAAAGATAAAAAACCAACCTATATTCCTTCAAAAGTTAAAAGTCCAATTTTCTGATAGCGAAAGCGATTATCTTGTGATAATTGGAACTAATAGTATTATTGTTGATAGTGAGATGGTGAAAATAAGGAATAATAGTATAAAAGAAGAGAGTTTTATATATTAGAAAGCTATAAATAAAGCCATATATAACGTTATATCAAGTGATTCTTAGACTCAGGTGGAGTTTGCTTATAAGGAATACATCTCTCCATCTGAGTCTTAGAAGAACTTATCCAGGGGCGTAGCAGCCGTCATCCCCTACCTTGAAGAGGATAGGGTGTTACGGAAGGTAGCCATCGGATAAAACAATAGAGAACAAAAAAATCATGGGGTGCACAAGATTATTTATGAGATTACTCATAAGGCATGTTCATGTGATAGTTGGAGGGTATATGTTAAATTATTATACTATACATTTTAGAAATAGAGATAGAATTGAAAATACTATGGACACAGCAAGAATATGGCACGGAATATTTTTTAAGATATTAAAGGACTACGATAAGGATATTTCAACAAGGTACCATGACCAGTTAAGTAAGCAATCTTTTTCTATATCACCGATATTTAGTGAAGATGGAGTCAATAAAGGGCATTTTAGTGAAAATTCTTTGTTAAAAGTAAATATAGCATTATTTACTGATGAAATTAATAAAGGGCTTTTTGAATTTATTAAAAAAAATAAAAGCTTTAATTATGGAGAAACTGAGCTTTTAATAGAGAAAATACATTTTAAGGTTATAGATGAAGAGACCCTAGACACATGTAGAATTAAAAGAGGAACAATGAATTTTATAAGTCCAACAACATTTAGAATAAACCCTGTAAATTCACCGCTTCCAAATCCAAAAAGGATATTTAAAAGTTTAAGTAAGACTTATTGCGAGATTTTTGGAAAAGAGCTTTTGGATGATGAGATTATTGAACAACTTGAAAAGTATGTAGTTATAGAGGGACTTAACATTAATACAGAAGTAGCAAGATATAAGAAGTTTGATATAACAGGATTTAAAGGGCAGATAACTTTAAACTTGAAGTTTCCAGATGAAGAAGTTCAAAGAAACCTAGAAAAGTTATTTGCATTAGCTTCTTATGTAGGCATAGGGTATAAAACAGGAATGGGGATGGGACAATGTATAGTGTTGAAGAAATAGATAAGGATTCTTTTTATATAGAAGCTAGTGCTGTTAATACTTATCTTTATTGTCCTAGACGTTGTTATTATGAATATATTCAAAATGAATTTGAAAGTAATGTTCATACTATTCTTGGTGATCAAGTTCATGAAAATGTGGATGAGTTTGGGGAAGAGGACAGGCGGGGTAAGATTATATATAAGGCTGTTAAGCTTATATCAGATAAGTACGGCGTAGTGCTTAAAGTTGATACAGTTGAAGAAGATGGTGATGAAATCTACCCAGTAGAATACAAAAAGGGTAAAAAGGGCCTATGGAAAAATGATAAATATCAAATGGCATTGCAAGCTATGTTATTAGAAGAAAAACTTAATAGACCTGTAAATAAAGGGTATGTTTATTATGTTGGTTCAAAAGAGAGGGTAGAGTTTGAAATAAGTAATAAACTTAAACAAGAGATAATTGAGACCGTTGAAGAAATAAGAAATCTATATAAGTCCATGAAAATACCTGAGGGCGTGGATGACAATAGGTGTAGGTATTGTAGTATAAACCACATATGTCTGCCAAGAGAACGAAGTATAATTAAAGCTATGAAAAGGCGATAAGTATTTATATAGTAGTAGGAGATGATTATGAAATTGAGTACACTTTATGTAACAGAGCAATATACTATGTTGAGAAAGGAAGATGAAAGATTAAAGTTATATAAAGGCAAAGAACTTTTAATTGATATACCGATATTTAAGATAAAGCAGGTTGTTATTTTTGGAGAAGTGACAGTTACAGCTTCAACTATAAGGCTATTTGCCGAAAATAAAATAACTTTATGTTACTTAACAGAGTGGGGAAAGTTTATAGGACGTATGGAGGGGGAAGTTTCAAAAAACGTTATTGTAAGATTGAAACAATATGAGAATCACATGGATATTGATAATGGATCAGTAAATTTTGCTAAAAGGTTTATATCAGGAAAGATTAAAAATAGTAGAACTATACTTATGAAAAGTAACCGTGTTGAAGAAAAGAGTCAAGGGTTTAAAGAGGCTATAGATGAGCTAAGCAGACTTGAAAAACGTCTTGAAGATCAAGATAATGTGGATTCTATAAGAGGAATAGAAGGAAGAGCAGCAGCAACTTACTTTTCTGCTTTTCCTGAAATGATAAAAGGTGATTTTACTTTTGAAAATCGTAACAAAAGGCCTCCAAAGGACCCTATAAATGCTATGTTGAGTTTTGGATATGTATTACTTGCAAATGAAATTTCTTCAGCCGTTTCAAGTGTAGGACTTGATCCTAATATAGGATATCTCCATAGATTAAGATATGGAAGACCATCTTTAGCGCTTGATTTGATGGAAGAATTTAGAGCTTTGTTTATAGATAGATTGGTAATTAGTATAGTAAATAATAAAATACTTAAACCAGATGATTTTGAAACTGTTTTAGGGGAAGTAAAAATGACTAAAAAAGCTATCAAAAAGTTTCTTCAGGCATATGAAGGTAAAAAGTATGATGAAATATATCATCCTTTATTTAAATATAAAACTACATACCAACAGTGCTTTCATATGCAAGCGAGATTATTTAGTAAGGCTTTGATGGAAGAAATTGAATATATACCATTTTTAATTAGATAAAAGGAAGTGAATATGGTATGATATATTTAGTTAGTTATGATATAGTTGATGATAAAAAAAGATATAGACTTCATAAAATGCTAAAAAATTTTGGGTCTAGAAACCAATATAGTGTTTTTGAATGTGATTTAGATGGTAAAAAGTATGTTGAACTTGAATATAATATTAGAAAGATAAAGATTGAAAAAGGGGATAGTATTATGGTATATCCTATATGTTCCTCTTGTGAATCTAAAATTATAAGAAAAGGTTCATTTGTTCCACTGGATGTTACAAATATGATTTATTAAATCGCAAGCCTATGTGTATTGAAAAACACGGTACCTTGGCGATACTTGCAAATAGCCACTTTAGCAGGGATTACTGTAGTATTCACAAAAAAAATATTGAAGAAATAGTACCCCTGCGAAAAGAGGCCTGTAAGACCAGTGATTTCAAGGCCTAAATCGCGAGCGATTTCTAAAGACATTAAGCTCCATTGGAGATTGAAACCCCTCCTTTCTAATTTCTTTCTTTAAGTATAAACCATTTCTAAAGACATTAAGCTCCATTGGAGATTGAAACCGCATATATGTACAATCCTTTTATTGTACATATAAACATTTCTAAAGACATTAAGCTCCATTGGAGATTGAAACCCTGTATCTCCTTTAGCGCCTTGCTCTCCTTTTGCTCATTTCTAAAGACATTAAGCTCCATTGGAGATTGAAACCGATAAACGTAGATATTAAGAGTATATACTATATTAAATTTCTAAAGACATTAAGCTCCATTGGAGATTGAAACTTTAAATAATCCTCAATCCATTCATACTCATTAAAGATTTCTAAAGACATTAAGCTCCATTGGAGATTGAAACTTGAACACCTGTTCACATGGTCAATTTAGGCTTATAAGATTTCTAAAGACATTAAGCTCCATTGGAGATTGAAACCTCCTTTTTGTTCCCTCCTTCTAATTACTTTCTTTATTTCTAAAGACATTAAGCTCCATTGGAGATTGAAACTTGCTTGACCGATACTCTACAACTCTTATATTAAACATTTCTAAAGACATTAAGCTCCATTGGAGATTGAAACTGGTATGAACTAATAATAACAAATAAATTTGCTTTATATTTCTAAAGACATTAAGCTCCATTGGAGATTGAAACGAATATATATGAATAAATTAAAAGGAGGTCGGTTATAATTTCTAAAGACATTAAGCTCCATTGGAGATTGAAACGACTGAAGGTTGACAAGTAGTTGTTAAGCTTTATACTATTTCTAAAGACATTAAGCTCCATTGGAGATTGAAACCTAACATATCTAATTTATATTCAACGTCTAACTGCATTTCTAAAGACATTAAGCTCCATTGGAGATTGAAACCCGCTCAAATATCAATTTTAAGCATATCTTTAATTATTTCTAAAGACATTAAGCTCCATTGGAGATTGAAACACTATAGATCAATTTTGAGTATTAAAACAATATAAATTTCTAAAGACATTAAGCTCCATTGGAGATTGAAACTCCTTTATATAAGTCATATGTCTTAAAATTATCAACATTTCTAAAGACATTAAGCTCCATTGGAGATTGAAACTTCTACTTGTCCACCCTCTGGACACCAACTTTTTATATTTCTAAAGACATTAAGCTCCATTGGAGATTGAAACTTTGCCTAATATAGCTTTATTAAATGCTACAACTTATTTCTAAAGACATTAAGCTCCATTGGAGATTGAAACGCCCAAAAAATAGAAGGTGTCATATAAGGATTAGGCATATTTCTAAAGACATTAAGCTCCATTGGAGATTGAAACTTAAAATGTAACACTTCTTTTTCGTTTAGTACGTATATTTCTAAAGACATTAAGCTCCATTGGAGATTGAAACTTTTATAACCTTTTGAACTCCGCTTTCAGTATCTATTTCTAAAGACATTAAGCTCCATTGGAGATTGAAACATTGTCCATTAGTATATGCACTCTCTTGTGACACCTATATTTCTAAAGACATTAAGCTCCATTGGAGATTGAAACTTCTTTATTTTCATTGATAATTATTATTTGTGTTCATTTCTAAAGACATTAAGCTCCATTGGAGATTGAAACTTAATAAAAACTTGAACTTTCAAGTGGTATTAATTTATTTCTAAAGACATTAAGCTCCATTGGAGATTGAAACCAAAGTCCATTTAAGACTATATAAAGTGTTTAAACCATTTCTAAAGACATTAAGCTCCATTGGAGATTGAAACTTTTTGCCAATTCTATGAGTGCCATTTCAAGTTCGGATTTCTAAAGACATTAAGCTCCATTGGAGATTGAAACGATTATTTCACCAAAATTATACCGGCAACAACAGTATTTCTAAAGACATTAAGCTCCATTGGAGATTGAAACTAATCATTTTATATTCACCCCTTAGCAATATCTTTGATTTCTAAAGACATTAAGCTCCATTGGAGATTGAAACCCTATATTCAAGTTCGGATACCCATTTTCATCATCCGATTTCTAAAGACATTAAGCTCCATTGGAGATTGAAACATTATATATAACTTAAATATAATAAAAGGTGGTTGATTATTTCTAAAGACATTAAGCTCCATTGGAGATTGAAACTTCTACTGGAAAAGTGAAAGCACTATAAGCTACTTAATTTCTAAAGACATTAAGCTCCATTGGAGATTGAAACTAATTTTATCCAGTATTGTAGGAATATTATCGCCAATTTCTAAAGACATTAAGCTCCATTGGAGATTGAAACCGTATCGTTCCCATGGTATTTCTACTTCTTGGTTTTCATTTCTAAAGACATTAAGCTCCATTGGAGATTGAAACACATAAAGCCATTACGAAAAAATAGAAAGGAAATAAAATTTCTAAAGACATTAAGCTCCATTGGAGATTGAAACTATAACCTTTTATTAAGTCATGAAGCCTATCATCATTATTTCTAAAGACATTAAGCTCCATTGGAGATTGAAACAAGTGTATTAAGGGTAGGAGGATTTCTCACCCTCCATTTCTAAAGACATTAAGCTCCATTGGAGATTGAAACAGATTCCTTAAAGTTGGCTCTAGCAATTCCTTTCACATTTCTAAAGACATTAAGCTCCATTGGAGATTGAAACACCTAAATAGCCGCTTAGAAAGCTACCACGTGCCTCATTTCTAAAGACATTAAGCTCCATTGGAGATTGAAACACAATTACCAATTGTAAATATTATAACATTATCCCCCATTTCTAAAGATATTAAGCTCCATTGGAGATTGAAACTGAGAAGGTGCAATTATCAAAATTGCACCCTTCCTATTTCTAAAGACATTAAGCTCCATTGGAGATTGAAACAACAATTTCACTTTATGTGTGTGTTTGTTTTTATAATTTTGATGTAGGGTAGAATTAATATTTTACATAGATAAATAAAGATAATTACTAATGTACTGGTTTATATTAAAGAACTATGTGTTAATATATATGATAATAAGAATAGAGGGGATGGTTAGTATGGTTACTATTTGTATTGATGAAAGTGGAAACTTTGAAAAAAAAGAGTATTTAAAAAAGTTTATTGGTGGAGTCGTATATGTAGGGGAAGACTGTGAGGATGAGGAAAAAAGATTAGATGGCTTTTTTAAAAAGCAGTGTGAACTATTTTCACTAGATTATCCAAGGGGGATACATACAACTGAAATGAATTCTAATAAAACGAATTCCGAAGGTAAATCAATAAAGGAAAAGATTATTGAAAATCTTAAGATTTACTTAAGAGAAAATGGAAAGTATCATTTTACTTGTCTTATAAAGAGTAGGACAAAGAGAAAGGACTATGTGAATGTATCAAATATAGTGGATGATGATAACGCTTCCAACCTATATGAACATATGGTACGTAACTTGATATTTAATTTAGTATTTTATACGTCAGATGTCTATAATGATAGTGAGGTAAATCTTAATATAGCTACTCGATCTATTCCTATAAAATCATACCAGAAGGAAGAAATAGAAAAATATACAGCATTAGGTTATTCTAAAAAATCAATTAATAATGGAGAAAGATATATTTTCTATTTAACAGATATTAAAACTTTTAAGGCAGCTATCGGAACTAAAATGATGGAACGAAGGATAGCAAAGCCTATTAATTTTAATATGAATGTAAAATCTATAGATTATAACAATAGCGTTGATACTATGCCCTATTTGTATTTAGCAGATTTTGCCTGTGATATTATAAGAGATATGTTAGATAACAATGAGTTAGATTTTGGCGTAAAGGTTGCGGGAGAAGAACTGAACAATATTACAGGAAGGGAATTTTTATTATGGGCATATGACGATATAGATACAATTTCTAGTAGATTGGTTTCAAAGTTTGGGAAACGAGATGTTATGGGTGCTTTAAATGAAATTTATAATATCAATGAAAGTTGTTCTACTTTTAAAGAATATTATTTAAAACATTGGAGTAACCCTATAGAAAAAAGGCTTAGTGAAATTTTTGATAAGAATAAAATGAATATATATATAAGTGAATTAAGTTATTTATTATCTAAAGATATGGTTCAATATAAGAAAGGTTTATTTATAGCATTAAAGCTTTGGGAGGTTATTCAAATATTTAATGAAGGTGGAAAGGATGATAAAGCTAAAGTAGAAAAGGTGTATATATATAGGTTAGCAGATTTAATTGGAAGAGGATATAACCATTTAGGAAACAGTGAAGGATCAAAGAAATATTTTGATATATGTATAGAAAACAAAGATGAAGTAGATATTGAAGAATATTTAACAACAATTAATAGGATTGTTGAAATTGATGCAAATGAATTTAATTTTGATGTGGCTATTGAAAAATTAAAACCAAGTCTTCTAGGGCTTGATTTATGGAAAGATACAAAAAAAGAAGTAGCAGAATTAATGGGACTAGAGAAACAAAGGGCGTCCTGCTTAATTATAAGAGGTAAGGCTCTTAGTTCTATAGCACAATTTTATGCTTTTAATAGAAATAAAGAAGAGTCACTAAAACACTTCGAAGAGGCTTTAGTTGAATTTGAAAATAATAAGGGTCAAAGATTAATTACTATTTCCTATATGTTACATCTAGCATTAGACATGGAAGATATTAATTTGTATAAAAAATATGAAGTGGAGTACTTTGGTACAAAGGATTTAAAACAACAGTTTAAAAATATCATTAAACTAAATAATGAAAATAATCCTAATGATTATATGTTATTTGTTTATATAAAAGCACTTAATATATTCTATTCTGATAAAATTGAGCAAAGATTTATTGAAAGAATCCAAACTATTAACTATGAGGAATATGGGTTTAAAACCAATGAACATCCATGGGAATTAATATTTAAGCATTTAGCAATCCTTCAATATAAAAATGGAAATATAAATAGAGGGAATAAACTAGTTAAAAAAGCACAAGAGGCTATAGCCCATGGGGAAATAACTATAAAACTTATTAATCTTTGTACTTCTTTAGATGCTTTTGAATATACGAAGGATATTAAGGGTCAAAAGAAGATATTAGAGCAAGTAGAGAAGCTTTGTAGAACTAATAAAGTGGTGCAGGAACAATTTAAAGATATACTAGAAGAGAAAGACCAATATATAAGAGGGAAAAATATTTTGAGCAAATTTACATTTATGTATGCATAATAATTATAATACATGTTAGAAAATAGAGGAATTAGGATTACTATGTAGAAAACTTTAGATACAATATATTACCATACACAATAGTTATGTATGGTAATATATTATATACTATGAAATGCGGGATAAATGTAGGAGGAGTATCATGGAACTTAGTAAGGTAGATTTCTTATTTCTTTTAATCGGAACTAACCCATTGCCTAATTTGATTTCTGCTTTTACAAGCATTAAAAGCGGGACAACCATATATCTTTGTTATACAAGAGATAATAATGGACTATCAGATACTGAAAGCATAGCAAAAGAACTTAAGAGATTATTAGAGGAAAAACAAGAAAAGTCAAATAAAATTAAAGACCTTAATATTATACCTGTGGTTATTAATAAAAGTAATATTAATGAAGTTAAAGTAGAATTTCGTAACCACTTAGAAAATATTCAAAGTAATGTAGGAAATAAAAACGTTATTGAATTAAATTATACTGGAGGCACTAAGGTTATGTCTGCAGGTGCCTATCATGCATTTAAAGAATTTGCAAAGCTAGATAACAAATGTGAAAATTTTAAATTTGTTACAAGCTATATTGACGGAGAAAAAGAAGAAATATGTTATGAAGTTATTGAAAAAGAAAAGGAAAAGTACTGGATTGAAAACCTATCAAAAATTGATAGTATATTCGAAATTAAAATAGATGATATTATAAGTCTTCATGAAAAACATATAGAAAATAGCTATAAAGTTGTGCCGTTTGATGCTGAACTTGGAGAAAAGATATTTAATTTATTTATAGGTTGTGATAATGAAGAGTATTTAAGGTACATTAAATGGCTTGAAAAAATCTACTTTGAATTCGATAAAAAGAGAAATAAAATAGATTGGAATGTGCTTAACTATTATGATAAAAATAATATTAATATTATGGATGGATTAAAGGAAAAGGTGAGTAGTTCTTCAAATAAGGATATGAAATTATATAAGAAGATATTAAAAGGAACCTGGCTTGAGGAATATTGTTTTAAAATACTATTAGAGTTAAGAGAAGAAGGATACGTTGACAATGTTGTAAATTCTGTTAACGGTGAAGAAAAGGATGAATTTGAAATTGATCTTATTGCTTATAGAAATTATAAACTTTTTTGTATATCTTTATCATCTGTTGATGATAAAGAACAAGAGCTTGCGAAACATAAGCTTTTTGAAATTAAAGAAAGGGCAAGGCAACTTGGAGGGTCAGATGCAGGAGTCTGTTTAATTACACTAAATAGAGATTCAAAGATTCTAGAAGAAGAGATAAAAAATGTATGGGATAGGGATGTAAATAGGAATGTACTTATTATAGGTGTGGATAAATTTGAAAATATAAAGGAAGAAATGAAAGAGTGGATTAGGAGGAGAGCTGATGAATAAAGTTAAGGGTGACTATTTAATACTTTTAGTAGGAACAAACCCTATTCCAAATTATATAGCAGCCTTTGGCTTATCAAAGAAAAATAGTAAAGTTTATCTAGTTCATTCACGCAATACAAAAGACTACATAGGTACGGAAATGATTGCTAAAAGCATTGAAAAACTTATTAAAAGAAAAAGACCGGATATTGATGTAATTTTATGTGGCTGTGATAAAAGTTATGGGAAAGATATAAGGGCCGTACTTAAGAAGGTTATAGACGGAATAAATATCAAAGCAAAAGAAAACGGTTTCTTATATGGGAATCAAGTTATACATCTTAATTATACTGGTGGAACAAAGGCTATGGCAGCTTTAACTTATAGTTACATTAAAGAATGTGAAAATAATGATTCAGGTAAGTTCAGGTATTTGTACAGTTATTTAGATAATGAGATTGAAAAACTTCTTTATGAAGAAAATAATGAAACTAAAAATATTGAGTTAAAATTTTTTTTAAAAGAATGTAATCCTATTATATTGGAAATTTGTGAACTACATGGATATGAGGTATCTAGATATCAGGATAAAATCATGGTTGATGATGTGGAGATATTATGTAATATAGTCATAAAAAAATTACAAACAGAAAACATAAAATATCATTTTGAATATATTTTTAGATATGGATTTAAGTTTTGTTGTGTTAGGAAAGTTAATTCAATAAAAGTTAATTCAACAGAAAATGCAAAATGTAAAATGGAACTATTTAAGTTAAAGGACAATGCAAGCAAGGTTTGTGGAGAGTATACAAGTTTATGCATAATATCAAATATTGAAGATAAAGAAACATTAAAAAATGAGGTTGATGATTTTTATAAAACCAAAGTATCAAATAATATATTGGTAATAAATGAAGAAGAGGATATTTTTAAAACTATTATAGAATGGATTAAATGGAGGTAATAAAATGGATTATGTATTAATCTGTGAAATATCTAAAAAACAAAGTTATGTTTTTAAAAGTAATAAGCTTGCAGAAAATATTGGAGCATCATCAATAGTAAAGTATATTACAGAAGATCTGTCAAATGAATATGCCAAAAGATATAATGGAAATCCTATATATGAAGGTGGGGGAAAAAGCCTATATTTATTTACAGACAAAAATATCGCAAATAAATTCACGGCGGATCTATCAAGAAAGGTAATTGAGGAATATCCAGGAGTGGAGCTTTTCATAACTGGAGCTGAATTTGATAAAAAGATTCATGATATAGCTCAGGTAATCGATAAGGCCTATAAGAATCTTGCTGTTAAGAAATCTGAAAGAAAAACAAACTCAAGAATTTTAAGTTTTGGTATAAATAAACGCTGCGCTTCAACTAATATGCCTGCTATAGAATATATAGATAAGAATCAGAAAAAAGGTTTAATATCTAGCGAAACTAGAGTTAAACTTAAATATAGGGAATGCTTTAAGGATTTAGAAGTTAATGGATTCCTGTTTCCTAAAGCCAGTGATGATCTTGGAGGGAACTTAAGCAAAAAGAACTATACAGCAGTAGTGCATATAGATGGAAATAAGATGGGGCAAAGGATGGATAATTTTAAGAATCAGAATAAATTAAATTCAGATGAAAATGTTGAAATCTATAATGAGCAATATATAATTAAACTTAAAAGGTTTAGCAAAAGTATAAAAGATGCTTATTTGAATTCATTTAAAATCATGTGTGAAAAGGTTATAAACGATATTTCCAATTTAAAAGAAGTACTAAATCTTAAAGAAAATATTATTCCGATTAGACCTCTTATAATATCCGGTGACGATGTATGTTTTGTTTGTGATGGAAGAATAGGAATCGATTGTAGTAAAATTTTTATTGAAGCTTTGCAGAAACAACCCTTTGAAGGCGAGAGCTTGAAAGCTTGTGCTGGAATTGCTATTGTTAAATCACATTATCCGTTCTCAAAGGCTTATGAGCTTGCAGAGCAGCTTTGTTCTAATGCAAAAAGTACAATTGGTAGTAAGGATGCGAGTTTAATTGATTGGCATATAGAACAGGGTGATATTTCAGGAAGTATTTCTGAAATAAGGGAAAAACATTATAAATGTTACGATGGTAACACTTTAAATATGAGACCCATATTCATTCAAAGTGAAGATTCTTGGATGAATTATAAAAACTTTGTACAGGCTATGGAATCTGTTACAAATAAGGATATAGCACGAAGTAAAGTAAAAGAGCTTCGAGAAAAATTAAAAGAGGGCAAAGGTCCAGTTAAGGTTTTTGTAGAGTCAAATAAACTTGGAAACATTATTGATAAGCTTAAGGATACAAATGGGGAATTCGGATTTAGTACGGATGGAGTATGTATGTTTTATGATGCTATAGAGGCTATAGACCTATACATACAAATAAAGGAGGCATAGTGTTGTGGAAAAGATATATATATCTATTGAACTTTGTTCTGAAACTATTTTCGGAAGTGGAGAATCTGTGCCAGGTTATGTAGATAGTGAAGTGCTACATGATGATAATGGATTACCATATCTAAAAGGCAAGACTTTTAAAGGTAAATTAAGAGAAGAAGCGGAGAATATAGTCTTCTATATAAAAAGTAGTAACAAGGTTTTAGGAAAAAAGAGTGAAGAGGGGGTTATTTCACTTTTTGGAAGAGAAGGTGTTGAAAATCCTAATGCACTTAGATTTAGTGATTGCACTATGGGAAGTGAAATAATTGATAGTATAAGATTTGGTATATCAAAAGGAATGTTTAATAACAATGAAGTATTAAACTCTATGACATCTGTTAGAAGCTTTACAAGTATAGACGATGATGGGATAGCTAGAAATGGATCGTTAAGACAAGTTAGAGTTGTAAATAAAGGGTTTATTTTAAAATGTGACTTAAATGTATCAAGAAAATTAGAAGAAGAAGAAATTGAATTATTATGTGCAGCTGTAAGTAGTTTAAGGCACCTTGGAACAATGGAAAGCAGAGGAAAAGGAGAAGTAATATGCCTTTTATTTGTGAATGGTGAAAATGTAACAAGACAATATTTAAAGTCTTTTGAAAAGAAGGTGAAATTAAATGGTTAAGTATATAACCTATTCGATTAATACAATTGAAGATGTGAAGATGGGTAGCGAAGGAAGTCAAAAAGATACTGAGTATGCATTAAGTTATTTGGCAGGGTCAACTTTAAGGGGAGCATATATAGGGAAATATATTAGGGAAAATAAAATAAGCGAAGATATAAGTATTAATACGGAACTTCGAAATAAGCTTTTAAAAAATATGAAGTTCTTAAATGCTTATCCAGAGATATCAGGAAAAAGAGCGTTACCGTTTCCCTGTTGTTTTTATGCAAATAAAGATGATATAAAAAGTTTTAATTCATCTTTTACCAGAATACCACTTATAAATGAAATGGAAGAGGAAGTTATAGAAGAGTACAAGCGATTTACAGGTAGTGAATTTTGTTTATTTAAAGATGAAATAATGCAAGGTATTAATGTGGATAAAGTATTTAATCTTCATGTTAATACAAGAAGAGATAGTGAAAACTTATTTAGGTATGAAGCAATTGTGAAAGGTCAGACATTTAAAGGAATTATACAGATGAGCAATATATTAAATGATGAAATAGACCAATGTGTAAAAATGTTAGATAATAGTATATTCTATCTTGGCGGTTCTAAGGGAAGTGGTTATGGGAAATGCATTATAAAAGATGTAAAGGTTCACTCTAAAAATCCAGAAATTATAAATAGTATTAACGAAGAGGATTTCGATGGAGAGTTAATTATATATGCAGCTTCAGATATAATATCTAGGGATAAATTTGGACGATATATAAACTATATAGAAGAAGATTACTTAAAAGATATACTTCAACTTGAAACAGTAAAACTTCAGAGAACATCGGTGCAAAAACAAATAATATCTGGATATAATAATAAGTGGAGATGTAGATTGCCACAAATTGAAGGAATAAAAGCAGGGAGTATATTTAAATATCAATATACAGGAGATTTGAAATTATCTAATATTTCTAGATTAGAAGAACATTCTATAGGTGAGCGAGTGGAAGAAGGATATGGGAGAGTTATAATATTAGATGAACTTAGGTGTAATAAAACATCTAAATATAGCAAAAATAAAGAAAGTATCAAACATGTTAAATTAGATGAGCAAGACGAAAAGCAGCTTCAACTAATTTTAGATAATATATTTAAAAATTCACTAGAATATAAAATAGATGAGAATATACTAACATTTAGTCAAAAATTTACTGACAAACTTGGAAGGTCACAAAAGGGTAAATTGATTGAAAACACAATAAATGCAAGGAATTTTGGTTCTAAGAAAGGTAAAGAGTATTTTTTGAATTATTTCAATCATATCGAAACTAAACAAAATAACAAGAATGTTCTTAGACAATTTGAAGATAGCAAGGTAGGAAATAAAAGTCTATTAGAGTACTTAAAGTGTTTTATTAATAAGTCAGAGGATGTAGATGAGTTCAAAACAAAATATGTGAGCAATAAGGAAATAGATATTTTTGGAATTAAGCCTATAATAAATAATGAATATGTGTTTAATTATAATATGCAATATTTAGAAAAATTATTTACTTTCATTTTGAGAAAGGAGGTAAAATATAATGGCAACTAAAGGCAGTCAATATATAACAAAAATCATCGTTGAAGTAGAAAACAGTAGTCCTCTTCACGTGGGTGGCAATGATGAAGGCATTTTAATTGATAAAGATAGCTCACTACCTGTTATATCTGCAACAGGTATAGCAGGAGCATTTAGATCATATCTAAGTAAAAGTGGTTATAATGAAATTATAATTAATAGATGTTTTGGAAGTAGTAATGAAGATAGAAGTAAAGGGTGTAGTAGTATTTTTATATATGATGCTATAGGAGATAAAACTAATATAGAAATGCGACCAGGTCTTAAAATTGATGGAAATACGGGGACAAGTATCAAAAAATGTAAATTTGAAAGAGAGTACTTAGGCAGTGGTCAAAGATTTAAGATTAAGGTAGAAGTATTTTCTAAAGATTGTAATGAAAAGGAAGAATTTAAAAGTGTAATTTATGAATGCTTTAAAGCCTTGGGTAATAAACAGATACAATTTGGAGCATATAAGACTACAGGTGCAGGAGAATTTGATTTAATTAAGGCAGAAGAATATGAATATAACATGCACGATTATAAGGAAATGTTTAGATATCTTGAAAGGAATGAACAGAGTAAAGATATCACAAAGATGCTAAAGGAAAAAAGCAATTTTGATAACTTTATTAAATTCGAATTAAAGGGTAAAACAGATGGGGTACTGCTTACTAAAGGTAATAATAGTAACGATGACGAAAAGGCAGACTCTATTAGTATAATGAATAGCAGTGGCGAGTATATCATTCCTGGACCTGGAATAAAAGGAGCATTAAAATCTCAATGCAAAAAGATTGCCACATATTTAAATAAGGATGAAAATTTAATTGAATTAGCATTTGGAAATGATAAAAGTGATGTAGAAGGTAGAAAATCAGGACAAGTTTATACTTCTGATACTGTAATAAGTAATGCAAGAGATAAAAATAATTATCCTAGAATAAAAATTGATAAGTTTACAAGCGGAACTATAACTGGTGCTAAATTTACGGACAAACCAGTACAAGGAGATGTTGTGATAAAGGTTAAATATAACCTTAAGGAAACATCAAAGGAAAGTAATGCAATTGCAGGACTTATCACTTTAGCATTAAGAGATATTGGACTTGGTGGTGTATCACTTGGAAGTGGAAACAATATTGGTAGAGGAAGATTGATATGCGATGTTATGAATGTTTCCTATAAAGATAAAAGATCACAGATACAATTTAAAAATAAAAGTGTTATTAATGAAGAATATATAAACTTGTTAGTAAAATCAATTATAAACTACTAAGGGGTGAAATTATATGAAAATGGTTGAGATACCTTTATCAGATGCACTAGATAAAAGAAAACTTATAGGCGATAACTTTGAATATGCACTAATTTATGCATTGAATGAGGTTAAGTTTGGTAGGTTAAAAGATATTGACATTTGTGACAAGGAATTGCTCATTGAGGGTAGGATCTTTAATAAGCAGAAAGAGTTACATATATTTAGGTGTGGAGAGGATTTGAAAGCTGTTTTAGTGGAAGATGAAAAAGAGGATGATACCTTTGAAGAGAAGCAGTTATTAGAAGAATGGTTTGGAAAAGAAATAAAAATAAAGCACTATATAGCCTATGATAAAAATGATAATCAAGCTTACATTGATTATACAAGGTTATGTGGAGCAGTTATGGGAGGTGAATAGGTATGATAAAATCGTCAATACCATTAAGAGAATCTATAGCACCGTATAATTTTGTTAGTTTAAATAAAATAGTATTAGAAAGATACGATTCTAAGGAAAAGCTTCCACGGCATGGAATTATGTATAGGAAAGAAGAGGGTTTTTATAATGGCTATGTTGATTATGTAATAGAGGCATTAAGCCCTATTATGGTATGCGGAGAAAATAAGGAGTTTTTTAAAAATCAAAATAACAAATATGCAATACCAGCAAGTACCCTGAGGGGACTTATTAAAAATAATCTTAGTATTTTAAGCCTTAGTAGCCCCGTAAATGATATTAAAGATACACTGTTTTTATATAGAGCATTAGCCAGTAAAAACAAAAAGTTAAAACTTCAATATAATGAAACTATTGATATAAGTCTAGTTAATAAAATGCCTGGAAAGGTTCAAGCAGGTTACGTATATAAAGATGTAAGTGGTAAATACATTATTGTTCCAGCAAAGCATATTAAGGGCAAAACCTTTTATAGTATATCTGAAAGTAATTTAAGACGAATGAATGTAAATAGTGGAAGTATTAAATATATGTATACAAAAAGGATTTTAGATTTTGAAGTTGATAAGACTAGAAACAAAGATGTGGAAAGAAATAGGTGGTATGCTTATATAAAAGGTTGTGAAAATAGAGATAAATACACTAAGCCTCCATATTCTATACCAATATCTTACGATATAAAACAGTTAGAGGATGGTAGTTCAAAAGTATCTAAGATAGATTCAAACGTGAATGGTCTAGGGAAAAAGGGATTTCTGCTTTGTTCCGGGTTTGTCCCAAAGAAATCATCCCACTATTTAATTAATGAGATAGATAAAGATTCAGAGAAGATAGAACTTACAACTGAAGAGGTTAGATCTTATAAGGATAATCTAACTATAAAAGAAAAAAAAGATGATCCACCTATAAAAAAAGAGAAAGCAAAGTTTTATAAATTGCCAGAAGAAGTAGGAGAGATGTATGCAAAACCAATATTTTTTGCAAAAAGCGATAAGTATACTTATTTTGGGTTTACTCCTTATCTAAGAATATTTTATAATGGATCAATTCATGATGGTATACCGAAAATTTTAAAAGAAGAGGTTATAGATTATCAAAAAGCGTTATTTGGATTTGCTAACAATGAAGAAAGATATAAAAGTAGACTTAGTTTCATGGAAGCAGAAGAGTCCACAGGAGCGACGCTAGATACTGAGAAGACAGTAATTTTAGGTGAACCAAAAGCAACATGTTATCCAGACTATATAAATCAACCTTTAAATGATAAGAAAAATTTACTAACATATAATGATAAGGGAGACTTCACAATAAGAGGAATAAAGCAGTATTGGATAAAAGATGAAATAATGGATTGTGAGCTAAATAAAAACACTGATGTTAATGTTAAATTTACACCATTGAAGAGCAAAGCTAAATTTAATGGAAGGGTGTATTTTAATAATCTTAATAAAGATGAATTAGGACTTTTACTTTGGGCTATTAAGCTAAATGAAGGGTGTAAACAAAACATAGGTCTCGCAAAACCTTTTGGATATGGCAAAGTTCAAGTTAAAGATGTTAGACTAAGTATTGAGAACTTAGAAGAGAAATACAGAGGTTTTACCTTTGATTTTTATGATGATGAAACAAGTAAAATTGATGAATATATAGATTTTTATAAAAACTACGTTGTGAAAAAATTTAATTGCGATAAAATAGATAACTATATAAGTATAAGAGAATTTTTTATTATGAAAACTTTATCACTTTCAAATGAGGAATCAAGATATATGACTTTAGCACATCCTGCTGAATTTTCGCAAGGAGTAGTGTTACCAACAGCCTTAGAAATGGGAAAAAGGAAAAATAGCATTTATGCTAGGGGGATAATAAAGGCATCTGATGATTTACAAAAAGAGGATACTGATGAAAAGGAATCAAAAAATGTGTATGATGGGCCTGCAGTTAGTGAAGATTTACTTAAGAAGTTGTTAGAAAAAAATAGTAGTAATTATAGACAAACAAGCGATAAAAATAGTAAAAAGAATAGGAAAAGGTAGCTTGTAAAACTATTTTTGGATTCAGGTGGAGCTTAATTATGATAAATGCTATCTTCATCTGAATCTTAGAATAATATATACTATTTTTAATTAGATAAAAGTAAGGCAATATGGTATGATATATTTAGTTGGTTATGATATAGTTCATGTTAAAAAGTGTTATAAATATGATTTATTAAATCGCAAGCCTATGTGTATTGAAAAACGCGGTACCTTGGCGATACTTGCAAATAGCCACTTTAGCAAGGATTACTATAATATTTGTAAAGCATTTTATTGAAGAAATAGTACCCCTGCGAAAAGAGGCCTGCGAGACCAGTGATTTCAAAGCCTAAATCGCAAGCGCTAAAGACATTAAGCTCCATTGGAGATTGAAACTCATCTTTTTCTACACATTCATTACATTTAGCTTTATTTCTAAAGACATTAAGCTCCATTGGAGATTGAAACTTAATTCTCCTATTATCTGTTGGCTTTGCTTATTTTCATTTCTAAAGACATTAAGCTCCATTGGAGATTGAAACCATTCTGTTACATCATCGTTACATGTAACGCTTTCTAATTTCTAAAGACATTAAGCTCCATTGGAGATTGAAACTATGGAGGTTTTACCATGGAGGAATGGAGAAGAAAAATTTCTAAAGACATTAAGCTCCATTGGAGATTGAAACTATGGAGGTTTTACCATGGAGGAATGGAGAAGAAAAATTTCTAAAGACATTAAGCTCCATTGGAGATTGAAACTTAACAAAGGGTTAAAAGATATTAATTCAGAATTAATTTCTAAAGACATTAAGCTCCATTGGAGATTGAAACTGAAATTTTTCACCACATTCACATTGTAATGTTAATCATTTCTAAAGACATTAAGCTCCATTGGAGATTGAAACTCCAGAAGAAGGATGCCGAAGCGATTGCCCTTTAAAGATTTCTAAAGACATTAAGCTCCATTGGAGATTGAAACGATTAAAGAGTATAATTATCTTTAGATACAAAATTAAATTTCTAAAGACATTAAGCTCCATTGGAGATTGAAACTAACCCTTCTTTATTTGCTTCAAATCCTATTATTAATTTCTAAAGACATTAAGCTCCATTGGAGATTGAAACACGGAACACAAGCCACAGAGAAGGAAGGTTTAGAGCATTTCTAAAGACATTAAGCTCCATTGGAGATTGAAACGAAATAAGGTATCAAAAACAAATCTTCTTTTTGCATTTCTAAAGACATTAAGCTCCATTGGAGATTGAAACACTCATACAAAATGCTTGAACTATCCCTTGTAGATATTTCTAAAGACATTAAGCTCCATTGGAGATTGAAACGAAGGCTAAATTGAAAGGGAGTGAATCCATTTGGGAATTTCTAAAGACATTAAGCTCCATTGGAGATTGAAACAATTCTATAAGTGGCATTTCCTTTAAGTTCAAGTGTATATTTCTAAAGATATTAAGCTCCATTGGAGATTGAAACGTAGCATTTATGGACATGCTAGGGTTAAAGAAAAAATTTCTAAAGATATTAAGCTCCATTGGAGATTGAAACATGCGTGTAGCCACCTTGATAGAAGGGTTTACCTTTATTTCTAAAGACATTAAGCTTGGTGGTACACTTAAAGAAATACTTATAGGAGTACATTATTTAAATTAATAACAAAAAAACTTTAGTAGGATTAATTCAATCTACTAAAGTCTTTTTTATTGTAGTGGGTAATAGGATAATTGGGTTTTTACTGCTTGGTTTTTTTATTTACATAAGCTATATTTAATAACTAAGTCTAAAGTTGCTATTAAAGCATCAATGTGAGTTCTTTCATAGGCATGTGAAGCAAATACTCCAGGCCCTATAAGAGCTGCTTTAACGTCCCAACCAGCGCCTAATACTGCTGAAGCATCTGAACCGTAATATGGATATATGTCGATTTTATAGTCTATATTATTTTTTATACATACATCTATTAAGGTTTTTCTTAAATTATAATCATAAGGTCCTGAAGAGTCTTTTGCACAGATGCAAACAGCATATTCAGTAGAGTTTTGACCAGGTCCTGGTGCACCCATGTCTACAGCTATAAATTCTCTTGTATTTTCAGGAATAGAAGCCTTTGCACCATGTCCCACTTCTTCGTAATTACTTATGAAAAAGTTTGTGGTGTGAGCTGGTTTTATATCATTATTTATCATTAACTCTATAGTATAAAGTAATACTGCAACACTAGCTTTATCATCTAAATATCTACTTTTTATATATCCTTTTTCAGTGAAGGTAGTTCTAGTATCAAGGCAGATGAAATCCCCTACATTTATTCCAAGGTCTTCTGTGTCGGATTTACAGCTTACTCTTTCATCTAAGATAACCTCCATATTTTCTGGGGTTCTTTTAAGTTCACGAGCTTCATCTCCACTTATGTGTACAGAAGGCTTTATAGTTTGCACAGTACCTGTGTAGCTTCTACCATCTAATGTTTCAATGGTGCAGTTTTCACCATCTATAGCAGTCATCATGTAACCTCCAACTGGAGTTAAAGCTAAAGTACCGTTTGATTTAATTTCTTTAACCATAGCACCTAATGTATCTACGTGAGCAGAAAAGGTTCTTTGATAAGATTCATCTAAACCTTTTATAGTAACAATTAAAGCACCTTTAGTAGTTTCTATAAAATTTGCTTTTAACTCTGTAAGTTCTTTTTTTAGATAGTCATTTATATTATTTGTATACCCTGTAGGACTTGAAACTTTTAAGATATTTTCTAAGTAATAGCTTAATCTGTCTTTGTTGTAATTAATGGACATAATATCACTCCTTAGTGTATATTTAATATAAGGTACCTTTAAACAAAGTCTTTATTTATTTTAAAAGTACCTAATATAAATTCTAACATAAATTTTATGAAATATTAAACAATTTGGAAAAAATATGTGTATAATGTATGAAGGAAATAAAAATAAACTTTAAATAAAATATTAACTATATGAGTCTAACATGTTTTAAACTACGTATAATTTATAGTATAATGTTTATGGATATGAAAGGGGAGAGAAAATGACACGTTCTAAAAAAGAAATTAAAAATAAAAAAACAATTATAATTATATCAATTGTGGCTTTAGTTATTATATTATCATTATCCGCTTATCTAGGGTATATTTACAAATATACATTAGGATGGAATAATATTATTTATTCAGATGTAAAGGTAGAGTCAATAGATTTGTCAGCAAAAACTAAAGAAGAGGCTATAGAGTTATTAAAAGAAAATTATGGTGATGCAATTCTAAATAAAAAGTTATCTGTAAAGGCAGTAGATAATAACTATGAAATGGACTATAGTAAGCTTGAATCTAAATATAATATAGAAGAAGTAGTTGAAGAAGCTTTTGATTATGGAAAAGATAGCACAATGCTAGGTAAATATAAAATACTTAAAAGCAACTCTGGTAAGGAAATAGATTTAGATTTTACTTATGATCCAACATATATAGATGAATTTATTGAAGAAGTAGCTACAGAAGTTAATGTAGCTCCAACAAATGCTAAGCTAAGCATGCCATCTAGTGGTAATTTTAATGTATCAGAGGATAAGCCTGGTTATGAGATAGATAAAGAGGCCCTTAAGACTGATATAGTAGCAAATATTAATGGTAAGGTGGATGAAAAAGTTGAAATTGAAGCTAAGGTAGATGAAATAAAAGCTACTGTATCTGCAGAAGAATTAAATAAGATTAATTCTAAAATAGCATCCTTTTCGACTAAGTACTCACATAACTCTACTAATGATAGAGCTGTTAATGTAGAACTTGCAACTAATGCAATAAATGGTAAGGTCCTTATGCCAGGGGAAACCTTTAGTTATAATGATATAGTAGGAAAAAGAACAGTAGAAAAAGGATATAGAAACGCTCCAGTAATAGTTGGTAATAAGGTGGAAGATGATTTAGGCGGAGGTATATGCCAAGTATCTAGTACATTATATCAAGCCGTTTTAAGAACTGGGCTTAAGTCTGTAGAAAGATATAATCACTCATTAGGTACAAGTTATATGCCTCTTGGGTTAGATGCTACGGTAGACTTTGGTAGTTCTTTAGACTATAAGTTTAAAAATACATTTGATTCACCTATATATATAGAAGGTGTAACTAGTAAAGATAGAGTATTAAGCTTTAATATATATGGTAATAGTGCATCTACTGGAAGAACTTACGAAATTGTATCTGAAGCTTATGAAACAATAAATGCAGGAGTTAAAAATGTAGAAGATCCTAATCTTCCAGAGGGACAAACAGTTGTAGAAAAGAACCCTATAAATGGAACAAAGGTTAAGGTTTACAGAAAGGTTTATGAAAATGGAGTATTAATAGATACTGAATTTTTGTCTAATGACACTTATAGGTCTATAGATGGGATAGTAAGAGTAGGAACCAAAAAACCATAGATTATTAATTTGAGTATTTAAATAAGGAAGTCTTTAAAATATAAAGGCTTCCTTATTTTTCATTTAGTGGTTAGGGTTTCAAGTAGTTGGATATAATGTGGGTTATAGTGTGTAACCTATTAATTGTTAAATAACATTAAGAATGAAGAAAGGTTAAAGCTTATTTGAATTAAGAAGAATTGAGTTTAATTACAACCTTATGATATACTTATATAAGGAAAATTAGAATTATTAGTAAGGAGGTAGCAGTTTTTGCGTTAATTATGAGAGAAGTAGATTTAATAAATAAAATCTTAAATAATATACAAAAAGTAATAATTGGAAAAGAAGATGAAATAACAAATGTTTTAAAGGCTGTTATAGGTGGAGGACATGTATTAATAGAAGATGTACCAGGCGTTGGTAAAACGACTCTAGTTAAAGCTTTAGCTAAATCCTTATCCTTAAGTTATAGTCGTATTCAATTTACACCAGACCTATCCCCTTCAGACATAATAGGTATTTCGATTTATGATCAAAAGAGTATGGAATTTGAATTTAAGAAGGGACCCATATTTTCAAATATAGTCCTAGCAGATGAAATAAATAGAACCTCTCCTAAAACTCAATCTGCCCTTTTAGAAGTTATGGAAGAATATCAAGTGTCAGAAGGAAATAATACATATGAGGTAGAAACACCTTTTTTTGTACTAGCAACGCAAAATCCTATAGAATATGAAGGAACATTTTCACTTCCAGAAGCTCAATTAGATAGATTTATGATTATGGTGAGACTTGGATATCCATCAAAAGAAAGCGAAAAAGAAATATTAAAATTATATAAAGAAAAAGAGTCCTTTCAATACATGGATGGAGCTATAAATAAAGAAGAATTGTTATATCTTCAAAAGCAAGTTAGAAAAGTTAAGGTTAATGATAAAATTTTAGATTATATGGTAGATATATCAGAGGCAACAAGGACTTCTAAGTATTTATCATTAGGAGTAAGCACAAGAGCTATAATGTCGCTTCAAAGGATAGGTCAAGCGTCAGCCCTAATAAAAGGGAGAGATTATGTAATACCAGAGGATATAAGAGAAAATGTAAGCTTAGTATTATCTCATAGAATAATATTATCATCTAAAGCTACGTCTAATGGTTATAATAAAGAAAATATGATTTCGGATATAGTGAAAAATATAGAAGTCCCAAAGGTAACTATGTGATGAAAATAGATCATAGGGTAAACAAAATAAATCTTAAGTTTATTTTCTTGCTACTTATGACATCGATATATGCGTACATTCAAGGTGGCATACTATCTTACACTATACTATATATATTTTTATCTATATTTATAATAGCTATAATAACTTCTATATCCTACTATTTTTCTATAAAGGTAAATGTAGAGTTAAATGAAGATACATTTTACGTTAAAGATAATACAAACATTAAACTAATAGTTTCTAATAAGGGGATATTTAAGATACCTTATTTAATAATTAAAGGTAAATTATTTTCTTTAAAGGAAGATAAATATGAAGGTGAAGCTATGTCCATTCCGCACTTTGGAGTATCAGAATATAGCTATTATATAAAATTTAAAGTTCGAGGAAATTATGATTTGAAAAGCTTTACCATATTCATTTCAGATATATTTAATATAATAAATATTAAAAAACAAATTAAAAGTAAAGATACAATAAAAGTTTATCCTAAAATTTATGACTTAGAAAAGTTAATGTGCTCTAAAAATAAGTTTTATGAAAATGCATTTTTAAAGATGGGACTTTTAGAGGATATATATTCAATAAGGGAAATGAGAGAATATAGAGAAGGGGATAATTTAAAGCGAGTAAACTGGAAGGTAAGCGCCAAGGCAAATAAGCTTGTTGTAAAAAACTATGATGCATTATCTTGTAAAGAGGTAATAGTTTTACTAGATATGAATGAATCTATATATGAAGAAGATAGCATGAGTTTAAAAGAAGAAACCCTTATAGATATATGTATTTCATGGATAATGTATAGTTTAAATCAAAATATAAGAGTTAAACTTTATATAAATGCTAAAAATGAAGAAGTTATATCTGTAAAAAGTAAAGAAGATTTTTCTAATCTTATGGAGTTTTTTGTTGAGAATAAAAGCGATGGAGTTAGAGAATATAATAAATTTATAGCATCGAAATCCAATGAATTAAGGAATAATCCTATTATAATGATAACAGGCAAGGTGACAGGAAGTTTAATTAGATCCTTATCAAAAATTAATAAAGATAAGAAGAACATAACAGTCTTTTATTTGGACAAGGAGCATACTAAAGAAGATTTCGAAAATTTATCCATTAACGGAATAAGCTTCGTAGATATTAATCTAATGAGTAAAGATCCTCATGGTACTTCTTTTTAAAGCACAAATTAACATAAAGACCTAAGTTAGGTGGTGATATTATGGAGTTAAAAGATATAAGATGGGTAGCCTTTATATTTTATGTAAATATAATTTTCTTTTTTAAGTTATTAACAAATAGTTATAAGATTATAAACTTTAATTACACATATATAACTATACTGATATTAATAACTTTTATTTTATTTTATGTATATAAAGAGGTTTTAGTATATAAAAGATATAAGGCAGTAGCTTGGATTTTAATAATCATAGCAAGTTTAATATTCATTTACTTTAATAAAGAAAATATTGTTATGTTTAATAAGTCTATTATAGAAGATTTAGATTTATTAAATAAAGTTATATCAAGTGGAAGTGATACGAATTTTAATGATTATAAAAGAATAATAACTGTGGTGCTTCCTATAATTTGTTTAGTAATATTTTTATTGTATTATAAGGGAATTACCCATATCTTATTGATTTTAACCACCTTTACCATGCTGTTTTTATGGTATTTAGGTTATGAGACTTCAGTGGAAGAAAGTTTATTTTATTACTCTTTAATTGTAGTTATTAATTTTTCCGTATCATCTAATAGAATTAATATGAAAAAAATGAGAGTACATAACATAAGAGAAAATATAAAAAGCACTTCCGTAATTACCCAAACCTTATTTTATGGGCTTTTAATAGCAGTGTTAATTAAATTGTATCCAGTAGATATTGAAGGTAGGTATGGAAATATATTAAAAACCAAGATAAATAGTGCCATAACTAACGAAAATATAGAAGGTAGTTTAAATGAAAAAGGTTATGGATTAAAGGTTTCAGGGTATAATGATAGTAATCTTAAACTAGGTGGAAAAATACAATTAGATAATAAAGAAGCTTTTAGGGTAAAAACGGATCAAAGCTATCATTTAAAGGGCAGTGTAAAAAGTATTTATACAGGAAACTCTTGGCTTGCACAATATGAAGAGTTACAAGATATATTTAAAACCAGTGACACAGATAGTAGATATATAAGTTATTTTGGTGAAACGAAAAAAAGTGAAATGTATATAGAAACTACTAACATTAAAACTAATACAGTATTTACTCCTATATACATTATGGATATAAATTATCCAGAAGGTAATAAAATTTATAAAAATGAACGTGCGGATATTTATAAATCTTTTAATATAATAAAAGAAGGGTATAAATTAGATTTTATCGATGAGTATAGAATGAAACCTATATTAATTAATATAGGTACAGATTATGCTAGGGAAGATTTATATAACTATACTCAGTTACCAGATTCCATAACTGAAAGAACTAAAACTTTAGTAGAAGATATAGTAAAGGGAACCGATAATCCATTAGAAAAGTCAAAAAGGATAAGAGAATACTTAGAATCAAATTATAACTATTCTTTAGATGTTAAAGATGTTCCCTTAGATAAAGACTTTGTAGATTATTTTTTATTTGAAGAAAAGAAGGGATATTGCGTCTATTTTGCAACGGCAGCAACTGTTATGAACAGGATAGCAGGGGTTCCATCAAGGTATGTGGAAGGGTTTAATATGCCAAAGGAGAAAAGTTACGAAGACTTTTATTTAGTTACAAATAAAGATGCCCATGCTTGGACAGAGGTACTAGTAGATTCTAAAAATATGATATGGACTATAGAGGATTCATCGCCTACTGCTAGAGAATATGAAAGTTCTTTAAATGAAAACATGCCTGAAGTTAATATAAATAAGTCTCCTGACCAGGATTTAATGCAAGACCCTAATAAAGATGAAATTATTAAAGATGCTAATGACGAAGAAAATGATAT
The DNA here is from genome assembly GCF_000703125.1 of Clostridium algidicarnis. NCBI lineage: Bacteria > Bacillati > Bacillota > Clostridia > Eubacteriales > Clostridiaceae > Clostridium > Clostridium algidicarnis. Next base: position 1,909,524 of record NZ_JNLN01000001.1, read on the forward strand.
AAATACTAATTTGGATTATAGCTATAAAGGTAATTATGTTTTCATTAAAGTAATAATTGTAATATTTATATACATGTTTATTAACCTGGTTACTCAAAATAGAAGAAAAAACAAAATATTAAAGGGTGATTATAAATATTCTTATTTTTATTTAGAAAGAAGACTTAAAACTATAGGTATAAAAAGAGAAAGCAATGAAACGGAAAAGGATTATATAAATAAAATTAGCAATGTTAAGCTTAGAAATACGTGTCTAGAGTTAATAGAATGCTTATACAAAGACTATTATGGAGGATACAAATCAAAGGAGTTTAAAGGGGAAGAATTTTATTTTAATTTAGAAAAGTACTTAAAAGAAATACAAGGAATATCTTATTATATATATAAATATATTATATTTTTTAGAGTTAAAACTACTTCTTAGATTAAGAGGTGGTTTTAATTTTTTTAAAATTTGATATAATGGTGTGTGAGTAGGAATATCTAACCTTAGAAATAAAGGTGGATAACTAGAAGGAGAATTTAATATGAAATATAAAATGATATGTACTGATATGGATGGTACTTTATTAAATACTAATAAAGAAATTAGTGATAAAACAAAAGAAGCTATAAAAAGAGCTGATGAAATGGGGGTACATGTAGTTTTAAGTACAGGAAGAATGTTTAATTCAGCAAATTATTATGCATCAATGATAGATATAAAGACACCTATAATTTCAGCTAATGGAGCATTTATAAGAGATAGAAGCAAGGAAGATGTTATATATAAAAATGTTTTAGGTAAAGAAAATTGTAAGATTTTACTTGAAATATTAAAAAGACATAAGATTCATGGCCACTTTCATACACCAAGTGCATTATTTTCAGATAAACTAGTTTTTTCTGCAAAGATATATGATGATATGAATAAAGATTTACCAGAGGATAATAAAATAGAAATTAATATAATAAAAGATAATTGGGATGAGGTCTTTGAGAAAAATGAAGAGTCTATAGTAAAATGTATAGGAATAGATGAGGACGTAGAAAAGGTTAAAAGAGCTAAAATGGATATGCTAAAGGTTAAAGGAATAGAAGTTGTAAGTTCTTATGAAAATAACTTTGAAATAATGACAAAAGGAGTATCTAAAGGAAGAGGAGTAGAGATTTTAGCAGCATACTATAATATTAAACCTGAAGAAATAATTTGCATTGGAGATAATGAAAATGATTTATCTATGATAAAATTTGCAGGACTTGGCGTTGCTATGGGAAATGCACCTAGTAATATAAAAGAGCAGGCAGATTATGTAACTGATACTAATGATAATGATGGAGTTGCAAAAATTATAGAAAAGTTCATACTAAATTCACTATAAATGTAATAGAACTATACTATAATATATATAGTGTTCTAAATGAACAAAATAACATAGAAACAGTGTTTTATATAAATAATGAAAAGCTTTTTATTATTTAAAATCCTAAAATAGCGGAGGCAATAAAATTGAATTTAAATATAGTACTATATCAACCAGAAATACCTCAAAACACAGGCAATATAGCTAGAACTTGTGTATTAACAAACTCTAAGTTACATCTTATAAAACCTTTAGGTTTTAGTTTAGATGAAAAACACCTTAAAAGAGCAGGACTTGATTATTGGCCTCTCTTAGATATTGAAATTCATGAAAGTTATGAGGCACTTAGAGAAAAATACAGCCATGGTAGATTTTATTTTTCTACAACGAAAGGAAAAAACTTTTATCATGAAGTAGAATTTAAAGAAGGGGACTTCATAGTATTTGGTAGAGAATCTATGGGACTTCCAGATTACATAAGAGATAGTGACCCAAATAAATGTATAAGGATTCCTATGATTAATACTACAACGAGATCCTTAAATCTTTCAAACACAGTATCTATAGTAGCCTATGAAGCCTTAAGGCAGATGGATTTCCCTGTTATGAAATAAGAAAGACTTAAATATAGTAGATTAATTAGAATCGTATCTTAAGTATAGCTATGTTATTTAAAATAGAACTTTGTCGAAATAAATAGAAAATTATCAATCTATACGGTTTCATAATAGGTGCTATAAAAAAAAGCTATAGAAGATATTTGAAATAACAGTAGAATTTTTATCTTTTATGGGTTACAATAAGGGTGAAAAAAATAACAAGCTAAATGAAAATTAATATATAAGTGAATGAAGTTTTCGGAAGATAACCTTATAAAAAGGGTAGCCGAAGGAGTAAGTAATATAGCCCATATATTATGAATCTCTCAGGCAAAAGGACCGAATGCTGACACATCTCTGGAAAGCGATAGCACCGAAGGAGTAATTCTCTCAGGTAAAAAGACAGGGGAAAAGGGAGTAAGCCTTTTTTCTTTGTCTTTTTTTATAAAATGATAGTCCACACAATTCAAAATAAAGGGTGGAAAAAATCTAAGGAAATATAAAAAGAATTTTAAAATTCATAACCTAGGAAGGAATTAATATGATTATTGAAAAGTTTATTGTAATTACAAATAATACTTTAAGTAAAAAGAAACTAGAAGATGATTACAACGTAGAATTTTTAAGCATTGCACCTTTAGACTTATTGTATAAGGTTAGGGATTATATACATCTTGGACATAGATTATTAACCCATCCCCTTATGAGTAGTGTAAAACCTAATGAAACGCCATTTAGAACAGTATTAATATCAAAAGACAAGGAAAAGCAGTTAGATATGGACTCCCTAAATATTATTGAAAATTCTATAAATACTACAAAAAGATTTCTTAATGACTTTGATACACCAAACTGGACAGAAGAAATTTTACAGGACTTTCAATTAATAGACTATGATTTAGTACATCATGCTATAGATTAAATCCAATTAGGATAAAATTTATATTAAAACAAATTGTATAAATAGTTAGAAATATTAACTTAAATTATGTAAGGAGGAATTTTAATGGCTCAAATTTATGATACTATAATAATAGGTGGTGGCCCAGCAGGTTTATCTGCAGGATTATATGCTTCAAGATCAAAGATGAAAACTCTTTTAATAGAAAGAGGTAAGTTTGGTGGTCAAACAGCTACTACAGATGAATTAGAAAACTATCCTGGATCAGCTCCAGATTCTACAGGACCACAATTAGTAGAAAGAATGAGAAAGCAAGCAGAAGAATTTGGAACTGAATTTTTAAAGGATGAGGTTTTAGAAGTTGAATTAGAAGGAAAGATAAAAAAGATAATTTGTAAAAAAGGAACTTATGAAGCTAAAACTATAATAATAGCTACAGGAGCTTACCCAAGACTTTCAGGATTTAAAAATGAAACTGAACTTAGAGGTAAGGGAGTTTCTTATTGTGCAACTTGTGATGCTGATTTCTTTACAGAATTAGATGTAGCTGTTATAGGTGGTGGAGATTCTGCTATAGATGAAGCTATATACCTAACTAAGTTTGCAGATAGTGTAACTATAATTCATAGAAGAGAAGGTTTTAGAGCAGCTAAAACTTCCTTAGAAAAAGCACAAAAGAATCCAAAAATCAAATTCATATTAGATACAGTAGTTGAAGAAGCTAAGGGCGATGAAATTCTTGAAGGACTAGTTCTTAGAAATGTAAAAACAAATGAAGTAACTGACCTTACTGTAGATGGATGCTTTGTATTTGTAGGATATCTTCCAATATCAGAATTGTTTAAAGGAAAAATCAAGCTAAATGGTAGAGGCGATATAATAACAGATGAAGATATGAGATGTGATATTGAAGGCGTATTTGCAGCTGGAGACATAAGAGAAAAGACTTTAAGACAAGTAGTAACAGCTACTGCTGATGGAGCTATTGCAGCAACTACAGCAGAAAAATATGTTGAAGCTAATTTTGCGGATTAATTAAAATTTAAATATATCCAAAATAAAGAAAGTGGAGGGATTTACAATGTTAGAATTAAACAAAGAAAACTTTGAAGCTGAGGTAACTAACTATACAGAAAAGCCTGTATTTGTTGACTTTTGGGGAGACAAATGTGAAATATGTTTAGAACTTATGCCATCAGTACATGCGCTAGAAGAAAAATATGGCGACAAAATAAAATTTGCTAGCTTAAACATTGGTGGTTCTAGAAGACTTGCTATATCACAAAAAGTTTTAGGACTTCCAACAATGATAATATACAAAAATGGTGAAAAATTAGAAACTATAACTCCAGATAAGATAAGCACCATTGATGATGTAGAAAATTTCATAAAATCAGTATACGATAATCTATAATTTATTTATTGTCTATAAGTCTAAAATTTAATTATTTAGGATTAAATTCATGGCTAAAGACATTAAATAACAATTCTTAAATTTCAGATGGAGTTTAGGCTTCATCTGAAATAAAAGTAATATTTATTAAGTTCCAAACTGAGTTACTGTGCATATTTCATAGCAGCTTGGATAATATAAGAATATTTAGGAGGTGAACGCTTTGCGTCTAGAAATTGGAAATATATTCATAAAGGATGTTCAATTTGGACCAGAGACTAAAGTTCAAAATGGTGTACTCTATGTAAATAAACAAGAATTGTTACAAGAAGTGTCTGGAGATGAGAGAATTCAAAGCATAGACTTTGATATCGCAAGACCAGGTGAAGAAGTAAGAATTATCCCTGTAAAAGACGTAATTGAGCCTAGAGTAAAAGTTGAAGGTAAGGGTGGAATATTCCCAGGCTTCATGAGTAAGGTTGATACTGTAGGATCAGGAAGAACACATGTATTAAAAGGCGCTGCTGTAGTTACTACAGGTAAAATTGTAGGGTTCCAAGAAGGAATTATTGACATGGCAGGAGAGGGAGCTAAATATACTCCATTCTCAAAAACTAATAACCTAGTTATAATAGTTGAACCAAAAGAAGGCGTACTTCAACATGATCATGAGCAAGCAGTAAGAATGGTAGGATTTAAGGCAGCTACATACTTAGGTAAAGCAGGAAAAAATGTAGAGCCTGATGAAGTAAAAACTTTTGAAACATTACCATTGTTAGAGCAAGTTAAACAATATCCAGACCTACCAAAGGTTATATATGTTTACATGCTTCAAACTCAAGGATTACTTCACGATACCTATGTTTATGGGGTAGATGCTAAGAAGATAATACCTACATTTATATACCCAACAGAAGTATTTGATGGAGCTATAGTAAGTGGAAACTGTGTTTCAGCTTGCGATAAGAACCCAACTTATGTTCATTTAAACCAACCTATAATTGAAGATTTATATTCAAGACATGGTAAAGACTATAACTTCTTAGGTTGTGTTATAACTAATGAAAACGTATATCTTGCAGATAAAGAAAGATCATCTAATATGACTTCAAAATTAGTTGAATTCTTAGGAGCAGAAGCGGTTATAATATCAGAAGAAGGATTTGGTAATCCAGATGCTGACTTAGTTATGAACTGTAACAAGATAACAGAAAAAGGCATAAAAACAGTACTTGTTACTGATGAATATGCAGGTCAAGATGGAAGTTCACAATCACTTGCAGACTCAACTCCAAAGGGAGATGCTATAGTTACAGGCGGAAACGCTAATGAAGTTATAACATTGCCTCCAATGAAGAGAGTAATAGGTCATCCAGAAGTTGCAAACGTAATTGCTGGAGGATATCTAGGAAGTTTAAGAGAAGATGGATCTATAAATGCAGAAATTCAAGTTATTACAGGAGCTACTTCAGAAGTTGGGTTTAATTACTTAACTGCTAAGGGTTACTAAAATTAAAATTATTTGTTTTGAAAGGATGGAATAATATGTTAGAAGGAAAAAAAGTTATTGCAATAGGAGATAGAGACGGTATACCAGGCCCTGCTATAGAAGCTTGTGTAAAATCCGCAGGAGCAGAAGTAGTTTTCGTTTCCACAGAATGCTTTGTTTGAACAGCTGCAGGAGCTATGGATCTGGAGATCCAACAAAGAGTAAAAGACCTTTCTGAAAAGCATGGTGCAGAAAATTTAGTAGTTATAATAGGTGGAGCTGAAGCAGAAGCTTCAGGACTTTCAGCAGAAACAGTTGCTGCTGGAGACCCAACATTTGCAGGCCCTTTAGCAGGAGTTGAGCTAGGACTTGGAGTTTACCACATGGTAGAACCTGAAATCAAAGATGAATGCAATGCAGAAATTTATGATGAGCAATGCGGAATGATGGAAATGGTTTTAGATGTAGACACTATAATTTCAGAAGTTAAGGGTGTAAGAGAAGAATTTTCTAAATTCAATAAATAAGATTAAAAAAATAAAATACTAATAATAAACTCCATGAAGGGGGGAAATAATTTTGATACGTGTAGTACATTATATTAATCAATTTTACGCTGGAATAGGTGGAGAAGAAAAAGCCGATATAACACCAGAATCTAGAGAAGGATTCATAGGACCTGGTATGGGTCTTAATGGCTTACTTAAGGGTGAGGCTACCATAGTTGGAACTATAATCTGTGGAGACTCATATTTTAATGAAAATATGGAAGAGGCTGAAGCAAAAATAATAGAGATGGTGAAAGAATTCAAGCCAGATCTATTTATAGCAGGACCAGCATTTAATGCAGGAAGATACGGTGTTGCTTGTGGTGCTGTAGCAAAGGCTGTTGAAGAAAAATTAAATATACCAGTTCTTACAGCAATGTATCCAGAAAATCCTGGAGCAGACATGTACAAAAAGCAAGTATATATTGTTGAAACAAGAAATAGTGCAGTTGGTATGAGGCAAGCTCTTCCAGCAGTAGCTAAAATGGCTTTAAAACTTGCAAAAGGTGAAGAAATATTATTACCATCAGAAGACGGCTACATTGAAAGAGGCATAAGAAAGAACTATTTCAATGAAAAAAGAGGTTCTGAAAGAGCAGTTGATCTATTAGTTAAAAAGCTTAAAGGTGAAGAATTTGAAAGTGAATTTAAAATGCCAGTATTCGATAGAGTAGAAGCATTACCACCAGTAGCTGATATAACTAAAGCTAAAATTGCTATAGTAACATCTGGGGGAATAGTTCCAAAAGGAAACCCAGATCATATAGAATCATCTAGTGCTTCTAAATACGGTGAGTATAATATAGAAGGAGTAATGGATTTAACAAAAGACACTTATGAGACAGCTCATGGTGGATATGATCCAACTTATGCTAATGATGACTCAGATAGAGTAATTCCTGTAGATGTTTTAAGAAACATGGAAAAGGAAGGAAAAATCGGATCACTTCATAAATTCTTCTATTCTACAGTTGGTAATGGAACAGCAGTTGCATCTTCAAAGAAATTTGGAGAAGAAATAGCTAAGAAATTAATCGCTGACGGAGTAGATGCAGTTATATTAACTTCTACTTGAGGAACTTGTACACGTTGCGGTGCAACGTTAGTTAAAGAAATTGAAAGAGCTGGATTACCAGTAGTTCATATGTGTACGGTAGTTCCAATATCTCTAACAGTTGGAGCTAACAGAATAGTTCCTACTATAGCTATACCACATCCATTAGGAAACCCAGCATTAACTCCTAAAGATGAGTATGAGCTTAGATATAAATTGGTGGAAAAAGCTTTAGAAGCTCTTGAAACACCAGTAGAAGGTCAAAAGGTATTTGAAGTTTAAAATACTTAAAATTATAGGAGCAAGTCATATGACTTGCCCCTATAAAATTAATAATTAAGAGTTAAGAATTTAGGATTATAATAATGTTTCCTAATTCTTAATTGTTAATTTTAACATTTTAACATTTTGATAATTTAAAATAATAAGGAGGGTTTTCTATATGGATTTTCCGGTAATAAAAAAAGCATCATATATCTTAGTTAATGCACCAGATATGGTAATACATAATGGTACAACTCAATCACTAGAAAGAGAAACACATCCAGATTCTGAATACCTAACAAAAATTAAAGATAATTTAAGAAGTTACGAAGAGGTAGTGGGGTACGCTCCAAACCAAACTTATATAGGAAATATGACACCAGAAGAATTAAAAGAACGTCCAAGACCATGGTATAATGAGACAATAGAGAATGCTAGAAGGTATGGTAAATTTGGTGAAATAATGCCACAAGATGAGTTTTATGGAATGATAAAACTTTCAGATTCCTTTGATCTTGTGCTATTAGAAAAAGGCTTTACTGAAAAGGTAAGAGAAAAGTTTGTAAATAGTCCTGTATTAAATAGTAAAGCTAGTGAATTAAAAGAAGGTTCAGATATAGAAGATATAAATAAACTTGTAGATAATGGAATAGCAGAAGGATTATATGAAGGAGAAACTCTTGTCGGTTGTGTAAAAAGAGCTCATGAGTTCGATAAAAATTTAACTGCTCATATAATTATAGAAAACTTAGTAGTGAAAGCTTCAGGAGTTTTAGCATTGATGCATCTTATGAAGGATTCAGATATAAAAAATACTGAAGTTGAATATATAATTGAATGTTCAGAAGAAGCTATTGGAGACATGAATCAAAGAGGTGGTGGAAACATTGCTAAGGGTCTAGGAGAAGTAGCTGGATTTACAGGAGCTACTGGAATTGACCTTAGAGGTTTTTGCGCAGGCCCTAGCCATGCTTTAATAACAGCATCAGCTTTAGTTAAAGCAGGAATATATAAAACAGTAGCAGTAGTAGGTGGCGGATCTTCAGCCAAACTTGGAATGAATGGAAAAGACCACATAAAAAAAGGACTTAATATTTTAGAAGACTGTATTGGTGGATTTGCATTATTAATAGGTGAAAATGATGGAATAAACCCAGTTCTAAGAACTGATATAGTTGGAAGACATACAATAGGACACGGATCTTCACCACAAGCAGTTCTTGAAGCACTTGTTTCAGAACCTCTTGAAAGAGCAGGTCTAAAAATAACAGATATAGATAAATTTGCACCAGAAATGCAAACACCAGATTTAACAGAAACAGCAGGAGCTGGAGATGTTCCTACACAAAACTATAAAATGATAGGAGCTTTAGCTGTTAAAAAGGGTCAATTAGATAGAAAAGAAATTGGAAACTTTGTGCTTGATCGTGGATATCCAGGATATGCTCCAACACAAGGACATATACCATCTGGAGTACCTATAATTGGTCATGCTAGAGAGCACATGCTTAACAATGAAATGAATAAATTTATGGTAATAGGAAAAGGAAGCTTATTCTTAGGAAGAATGACTAACCTATTTGACGGAGTATCTATAGTAGTTGAGAAAAATACTGGAGCAAAGGCAGAAGTAGAGGGAGTTTCAAAAGAAGAAGTTAAATCTATGGTAGCTGATGCAATGAAAGATTTTGCAGCTTACTTAATGAATAATTAAGGGGCGTGAGTGTAATGGAAGAATTAAAAGTAAAAGGTATGATAGCTGATGTGTTTAATGACATAGCAGAAGGAATAAAAAGTGGAAATTTTAAAGAAAAAGTTAAAATAGGCCTTACTACCTTTGGTAGTGAACATGGCGTAGAAGAAATGGTAAAAGCTGCAGAACTCGCAAAAAATAAATATAATGATTTTGAAATAGTGCTTATTGGACCTAAGGTAGATGGAGACTTTAATATAGTTGAAGTTGAAAATGCCGAAGAAGGCCATAAGAAAATGGTTGAATTATTAGAATCAGGGGAAATACAAGGCTGCGTAACTCAACACTTTGATTTTCCAATAGGAGTTTCCACAGTAGGTAAGGTATCTACACCTGCTACTGGAAGAGATCTTATATTAGCAACTACAACAGGTACTACATCAACTAATAGAGTAGAGGGAATGGTGTTAAATGCCATTTCAGGAATAGCTGTAGCTAAATCCTTAGGAATTAAGAATCCTACACTAGGAATATTAAATATTGATGGTGCAAGACAAGTTGAACGTATATTAAAAGAGTTAAAAGATAATGGATATGAATTACAATTTTCAGAATCTTTAAGAGCAGATGGTGGCTCAGTAATGAGAGGTAATGATCTTTTAACTGCAACACCAGATGTTATGATTTGTGATTCTCTTACAGGTAATATATTAGTAAAACTATTTTCATCCTTTACTACAGGTGGAAACTACGAAACAGTAGGCGCAGGTTATGGACCAGGTGTTGGAGAAGGCTATACTAAATTAGTTAATATAGTTTCTAGAGCATCAGGAGCACCACTTATTTGTGAAGCTTTAAGATATTCAGCTACTTGTGCAACAAATAACTTAATAGGCGTAGCAAAAGACGAATTTAGTAAGGCTAATAAGGCTGGTCTAAAAGATATAATAGCAAAGAATACAAAAGAAAAGGTTAAACCTGCTGAGGAAGAAGTTAAAATGCCACCTAAAAAGGTTGTAACTTATTCTATAGCTGGAATAGACATATTAGAACTTGAAGATGCGTGCAGAGCTCTTTGGAAGGAAAATGTATACTCCGAAAGTGGTATGGGATGTACAGGACCTATAGTTCTAGTAAGTGAAGATGAAGGAACTAAAGCAGAAGAAATATTAGTTAAGACAGGGTTTAAGTCATAAAATAAAACTTTTAGCTGTAGTTTGGAAATAAACTACAGCTAAAAGAATATGTTTTTTAAAATTCTATATTCCATTTACAAATATATTATGATATAATATAAAAGCAACATAGATAACTTTCTATAAAATATTTTTAAAGAAAGTTTAGTTTTTATAATGAGTATGTAAGCGGTTTAGTATTTTCACCTAGTGTAAACGTATAATTGCATATGAAATATGATAAATTTAAAAGAATATTTGCTTTATATAAAGATTAAGATAGTTTTTAAAAGGTTTATAGAATTTTATGTTGTGAGGGAAGTATAAAAAATAGGAGGGAATTAGTATGAATAAGAAAAAATTAGTTGCTGCATTAGCATCAGTTGCAGTTGTAGCTACATTATTTGCAGGATGTGCTAGCAAAACTACTGAAGGGGATAAAGCGCCAGCAGCGGGGGATACTAAAAAGATCAAAGTTGGATTAGTTACAGACCAAGGAGGAGTTAATGATGGTTCCTTTAATGAGTCTGCAGTAAGAGGTATAGAACAAGCAAGTAAGGATTTAGGAATTCAAAAATTGAATCCAATAGAATCAAAACAACAAGATGCTTATGAGCCAAACTTAAAGACTATGTCAAATCAAGCTGACTTAATAGTAGGCTGTGGATTTATGATGGAAGATGCAATGAAAAACGTATCATCACAAGTTACAGACAAAAAATTCTTGCTAGTTGATGCTGTAGTTGAAAATCCTAATGTTTCATCAATAACATTTAAAGAACATGAGGGTTCATTCTTAGCAGGAGTAATAGCTGGTAAAATGACAAAAACAAATAAAATTGGATTTGTCGGTGGTAAAGAAGGAGACGTTATTGGTAGATTTGAAGCTGGATTCGTAGCTGGAGTTATGAGCGTTAACGAAGAAGCAGGTAAGTTACTAATGTCTAAAGACGAAAAAACACCAGGACAAAACGTTAAATACATTGATTCATTTGATGACCAAGGTAAAGGATTTGAAGCAGCAAAACTTTTATATGGTAGTGGAGTTGATATAGTTTACCATGCAGCTGGTGGTGCAGGACTTGGAGTATTTAAAGCAGCAAAAGACATGGATAAATTTGCAATAGGTGTTGACTCAGACCAAGCAGTTACAGCAAAAGACTACAAAGATGTTATCTTATTCTCTATGGAGAAAAAAGTTGACGTTGCTGTTATAGATACAATAAAAGATATTCAAGCTGATAAATTTGTAGGCGGAAAACTTAAAGTATTAGGAATTAAAGAAGGCGCTGTTGGAATAGCTCCAACTGTACATCCTGATGTTTCAAAGGATGCTATGGATTTATCCAAAAAAGCTGAACAAGAAATAAAAGATGGTAAAATAGTAGTTCCAGGCACACGTGCTGAACTTTTAAAATTCAAAGCAGTAGAAATTAAGTAGTTTTAAAACATAATAAGACTAGATGCCCCGCATCTAGTCTTTTTCAAATAAAATAGGAAGGAGAGGATTTCGTGGAAAAAGTTGTTGAAATGAAGGGTATAACTAAAGTATTTCCAGGTGTAATTGCTAATGAAGATGTTGATTTTGACTTAAACAAAGGAGAAATCCACGTTTTACTAGGAGAAAATGGAGCTGGAAAGACAACTTTGATGAATGTTCTTTATGGACTGTATGCGCAAGAAGCAGGAGATATATTTATAAAAGGAAATAAAGTAAGCATAAATAATCCAAAAGAAGCCATAGATTTAGGTATAGGAATGGTTCATCAACATTTTATGCTAGTTCATAACTTTACAGTAGCTCAAAACATGATATTAGGTAACGAACCTAAAAAGGGATTAAATTTAGATATAAATAAAGCTATAGCCGATACTAAAGCGCTTTCACAAAAATATGGCTTTAATATAGATCCTGAAGCTATAATAGAAGACATGACAGTGGGACAACAGCAAAAGGTGGAAATATTGAAGGCTCTTTACAGAGGAGCAGAAATTCTTATACTAGATGAACCTACAGCAGTTCTTACTCCACAGGAAATCGTAGAATTAGGAGTAATCCTAAAAAACCTTGTAAAAGAGGGTAAATCCATAATACTTATTACTCATAAATTAAAAGAGGTTATGATTATGAGTGATAGAGTAACTATTATTCGTAGAGGAAAGCTTATTGGTGTTATAGAAACAAAAGGAACTAATATAGATGAACTTGCGGAAATGATGGTAGGTAGAAAAGTAAACTTAAAAGTAGAAAAAAGTGATATAAAATTTGGAGAATCAGTTTTAAAGATAGAAGATCTTAAGGTTTTGGATCATAGAAAGATACCAGCAGTTAAAGGTGTTAATTTAGAGGTTAGACGAGGAGAAATACTAGCTATAGCAGGGGTAGATGGTAATGGCCAGACTGAGCTTATAGAAGCTATAGCAGGGCTTAGAAAGCCACTTAGTGGCAAGATTGTGTTAAACGGTAAAGATATAACAGGTAAAACTTCAAAAGATGCCATAGAAGCAGGATTAGGACATATAGCAGAAGATAGGCATAAAAGAGGACTTATATTAAATTACTCTTTATATGAAAATTCTATACTTGGTGTTCATTATAAAGCACCTTTTGCAAAAGGCATCATGATGAATTATAAAGAAATTAAAGATTATACAAAAAGACTAATTAAAAACTATGATATTAGAACCCCTAATGAAGATGTAACTGCATCATCACTATCGGGTGGAAATCAACAAAAAATAGTTATAGCAAGGGAAATTGAAAAAAACCCAGAATTGCTTATAGCAGCTCAACCTACAAGAGGATTAGATGTAGGAGCTATAGAGTATATTCATAAAAGATTAGTTGAAGAAAGGGATAATAATAGAGCAGTACTTTTAGTATCCTTAGAGCTAGATGAAGTACTTTCTCTTGCAGATAGAATAGCTGTTATCTATGATGGCCAAATAGTTGATATCTTAGATGTAAAAGATGCTACGGAACAAAAGCTAGGCATATTAATGGCTGGTGGCACATTAAAGAAAGAAGTGAAGGGAGGAGAAAGTCATGAATAATCCTAAAAAAGAGAAAAAAGAATTACCGGGATTTGTAAGAGAATTTTCCATTTCAGCTTTTTCAATTATTGTTGCTTTATTTATTTCTATTTTCTTTGTAATGCTCGCATTAAATACAGGATTTGCTGAATCAACTAAAACACTTTTTTCATCTATTTGGGCAGGAAGCTTTGGATCAAGGTCACAGTTAATAGAAACTTTAGTATTTACTACACCACTTATATTTACAGGTCTTGCTCATGCTATAGCATTTAAGACAGGACTATTTAATATAGGTGTTGAAGGTCAATTTATAATTGGAATGATGACAGCTACTATGGTAGGACTTATACCTGGAATACCAAGAGGCATACATATAATGTTAATACTTATAGTTGGTATTGTTTCAGGAGGATTCTGGGCAGCAATACCTGGATATTTAAAAGCTAAGATTGGAACTAATGAAGTTGTAAACACTATAATGATGAACTTTATTGCTATGAACTTAGCAAATTATTTCACTATGGGTGTATTTCATAAACCAGATAGTGCATCTACTTTCCCAATTAAAGAAAGTGCTTATCTTACAAGATTTTTGGGAGATAATTATAGATTAAATACAGGGATATTTATAGCAATATTACTAGCAGTGTTAATATATATTCTATTTTGGAAGACAACTATAGGATATGAAATACGTGCTGTAGGTCTTAATCCATTTGCAGCAGAGTATGGTGGAATAAGCATAAAGAAAAATATAATACTTGCTATGGCAATTTCAGGAGCAGTTGCAGGACTTGGTGGGGCAATTCACATAGCAGGAGTGCAACATCAATCAGTTCAATTATTTGCCTTTCCAAACTTTGGAATGGATGGTATAGCTGTAGCTTTAGTTGCTAAGAGTAATCCAATAGGAGTTATTTTTTCAGCCTTATTATTTGGTGCTTTGAATTTAAGTTCTGGTACATTAATGCTTTATGGAATACCCAAAACTATATCTGCATTAGTTCAAGGAATAGTAATATTATTTATAGCGGCTGAATACATCTTTAAATGGATTTCTGAAAAGAGAAAAAAGGAGGCCATTGTAAATGAGTAATATGTTGTTTTTAACGATTATTGGTATAATATCTGCTACATTAAGATTAGCAACACCTCTTATATTTGCAAGTTTAGGTGGAATTTTCTCTGAAAAATCTGGAGTTGTAAATATAGCATTAGAGGGTATAATGACAGCGGGAGCCTTCTTTGCAGTACTTGGATCTTATCTTACAGGGAATCCTTGGATTGGTGTAATATGTGCCATAGTAGGTGGAATGTTTTTTGCAGCAATACATGCTTATTTAAGTATTCACCTTATGGCAGATCAAGTTATATCAGGTGTTGGAATTAACGTATTTGCACCAGCATTGGTGGGATACCTTGTATATAAGTTCTTTGGGACACCTTCACAAACAAGTACAGTAACAGCACTTCCATATCCATCTGCAGCTTTTGGTAAGGTGCCATTAATAGGACCTCTTTTAGCAGAGTTAAATTGGTTTGTTTGGATTGCGTTAATATTAGTTTTTGTATCACAATATGTAATATATAAAACACCACTAGGTTTAAGGATAAGAGCTGTTGGAGAACATCCAAAGGCAGCAGATACATTAGGGATAAGTGTATACAAGGTGCGTTATTTATCTGTATTACTATCAGGTGTATTAGGTGGACTTGGTGGAGCTACATTATCTATAGGAATCATGAACCTTTATAGAGAGAACATGGTAAGTGGTAGAGGATTTATAGCTCTTGCAGCTATGATATTTGGTAATTGGAAACCTAAAAATGCTATGCTTGCATGTATGCTATTTGGGTTTGCTGAAACCTTACAATTATATGCAAAGAGTTTTGGATGGAGCATTCCAGGAGAATTTTATGCAGCCTTCCCATATTTATTAACAATGATAATGCTTGCGGGATTTGTTGGAAAGACTCAAGCACCACTAGCAGACGGAGTTCCATACAAAAAAGGTGAGAGATAATCAATTATATAGATACTGATTTAAGGCATTTTCAAAAACACTAACCAGTAGGGTGGCGTTTTTGGAAATGCCTAAATTTAAATTATAATGAAGTGCTATAATTTACAAAACAGTTTGGCATGGTATAATTGTATTAATTAAAATAATAAATAGGGTGATTGAAGAATATGAAGATGGATTTTAGCTTAAATTTAGCTCAAGAACAAAAATTAATAATGACTCAACAAATGCAACTTTCTGTAAAGCTTTTGCAGATGTCTAGTTATGATCTTCAAGAATATATAGAAAATGAGTTTCAAGAAAATCCTATTTTAGAGGTAGAGTATGAGAACAAAAAAGAAGAAGAACAAAAAGACATAATTGAATATAAAGAATTAGTGAAATATTTAGAGTTCGATAATTATAGCTCTAAAAATTACAAAAATTATAATGAACATGAAGAAATCTCACCTTTTAATTTTATATCCAGTGAAAAGTCATTGAAGGAGTATTTATATGAGCAAGTATCTGAATTAAATGAAGATGATTACACAAAGGCTATTTGTGAGTATATAATTGAAAGTTTAGATAGCAAAGGCTATTTAAGTTTATCTATTGAAGATATAGCAAAAGAACTTAAGATAAACACAGATACTTTTAATGATGCCTTAAAAATAGTTCAAAACTTTGAGCCAGATGGTATAGGAGCTAGAAACTTAAAAGAATGTCTTAAAATTCAAATGAGAAAAAAACATTTCTTGGATGAAAATATATGTAAAATTGTGGATGAACATTTACAAGACTTATCGGAAAATAAATATCAAAACATTGCAAAAGCATTAAATATTACTGTAAAAGAGGCTCAAACTTATGGTGATAAGATAAAAACATTAGAGCCTAAACCTTCAAGGGGATTTTTCACGGGAGAAGAAGTTAAATATGTATCTCCAGATGCCTATATTAGAAAAGTTGATGATAAATATTATATCGAGATGAATGAAAGTTTGATGCCAAGACTTTCTATAAATTCATTATATAAAGATATATTAAATCAAGAAAAAGATGATGTGGCTACTGAATTTGTAAAGGAAAAAATAAATAGTGCTATGTTTTTAATTAAGAGTATTGAACAAAGAAAGAGCACTATATATAAAGTAATAGAAAAAATCATAGAGCTTCAATATGATTTTTTTGAGTTTGGCAAAGAGTATTTAAAACCTATGACATTAAAACAAATAGCTGAAAGTTTAAACATGCATGAATCAACTATAAGTAGAGCTATAAAGGATAAATACATATATACAAATAAAGGAACTATTAAACTTAAAGATCTTTTTACTACTGGAGTTTATAGCTTAAAAGAAGGAGAAGATATTTCAGTTTTCAATATTAAAAAAGAAATGAAAAGATTAATTGAAGAAGAAGATAAAAACAAACCACTTTCAGATCAAGTTATTTGTGAAAAATTGAGTGAAAATGGTATGAATATTTCACGTCGCACTGTGGCAAAATATAGAGATGAGCTACAAATAAAATCTTCAAGTAAAAGAAAAAGGTTTTAATATAAATCTTAAATCTATGCGAGTTAACAATTTGTTAACAACTTTTTTCGAAACATGCTTTAAAATCTTAAAAAAATGACATATAATAATAGTTGTGGGACAGTAAAAAATAAACTGGGACATTTGGTGACCAAGGGGGTGTTTTCTTTGGAAGAAATTCTAAAGTTACAACAAAAGATAGTTCCTGAATTAATTGACCTTTTAGAAAAACGATATAATATTTTAAGGACTATATATTATAATCAACCTATTGGAAGAAGAATACTTGCCAATAATTTAGAAATAGGGGAGAGAATAGTAAGAACAGAAATAAACTTTTTAAAATCTCAAAACCTTATAGAGATAAATACCCCAGGAATGACGGTTACAAAAGAAGGAGAAGAAATAATAGATAAGCTCAAAAATTTTATTCATGAAATAAAAGGGTTATCTGAAATCGAAATTAAAATAAAAGAAACACTAGGCCTTAAAGATGTAATTATTGTTCCAGGAGATATGGATGAAGACAAGACGGTGATTAAGGAAATTGGTAGAGCAGGAGCAAACTTTTTAAAGGCCACTCTAAAATCAGGATACACAATAGCCTTAACCGGAGGAAGTACAATAAAAGAAGTAGTAGATAGTTTATCTAAGATAAATAATATAGAAGATGTATTAGTTGTTCCGGCTAGAGGTGGCATGGGTATAAATGTAGAAACTCAAGCAAATACACTAGCGGCTAATTTATCTAAAAAGGTAAATGGACATTATAAAATGCTTCACGTGCCAGACAACATAAGTGACAAAATATTAGAAAGTATATTAAAAGAAAAAGATGTGAAAAATGTTTTAGATAGTATAAAGTCCTCAGATGTTTTAATATACGGCATTGGAAAAGCAGAAGAAATGGCATTAAAAAGAGGTATGGAACTTAGTAAGGTAAAATCTATAGTAGATAGTGGTGCAGAAGGAGAAGCCTTTGGATGTTATTTTGATAAAAAAGGTAAACTTGTATGTTCAACATCAGCTGTTGGTGTAACCTTAAATGATACAAAAAGAATACCTATTGTTATAGCTGTAGCTGGAGGTTCAAGTAAAGCAGATGCTATCATTTCCACAGAGTTTGGAAATTCTAATAGTACACTTATTACAGATGAGGGTGCTGCTAGAGGGCTTATGGCAATAATAAAAGAGCTATAAACTTATTTATACACTTGATTAATAATTTTAAATATAAATTTAAAATTATTAATCAATTAAAAGTGTGACTAAAACAACTTAAAATATCTAATTAAAGTGTATAAATATTTATAATAAATAATCTAAGTATAAATTAGGAGGAGATTACAAATGGTTAAAATTGGAATAAATGGATTTGGAAGAATAGGAAGAAATGTTTTTAAGGCATTAGTAGCAAATTACGGTAATCAATTAGAAGTGGTTGCAATAAATGATTTAACAGATGCTAAAACATTAGCTCATCTTTTAAAATATGACTCATTATTTGGTAGATACGATAAATCCGTAGAAGCAAAAGAAAATTCAATAGTGGTAGACGGAAGAGAAATAAAGATATTTGCTGAAAGAGAACCTAAGAACATAGGCTGGGCTTCAATGGGAGTAGATATAGTTATAGAATCTACAGGATTCTTTACAGATGGACAAAAAGCTAAAGATCATATGGCACAAGGATCAGTTAAAAAAGTTGTTATATCTGCACCAGCTAAAAATGAAGATATAACAATAGTTATGGGTGTTAATGATGAAAAATACGATCCATCTAAGCACAACATTATATCAAATGCATCTTGTACAACAAACTGCTTAGCACCTTTTGCTAAGGTTTTACAAGAAAAGTTTGGCATAAAGAAGGGTCTTATGACAACTATTCACTCATATACAAATGATCAAAAAATATTAGATGCTCCTCATAGTGATTTAAGAAGAGCAAGAGCAGCAGCAGAATCAATGATACCAACTACAACAGGAGCTGCTAAGGCAGTTGCACTTGTATTACCAGAATTAAAAGGAAAATTAAATGGATTCTCACTTAGAGTTCCAACACCAACTGTTTCTTGCACAGACCTAGTTGTAGAACTAGAAAGAGATACTACAGTTGAAGAAATAAATGCAGCATTTAAAGAAGCATCAGAAACTTACATGAAGGGTATACTTGGATACGAAGAAGAGCCATTAGTATCCATGGACTACAGAGGAGATGCTAGATCTTCTATAATAGATGCACCATCAACTATGGTTATAGAAGGAAACATGGCAAAGGTAGTTTCTTGGTATGACAACGAATGGGGATATTCAAATAGACTTGCAGACCTTACTTCAAAGATTGCAAAAAGCCTATAATTTTAAAATTTAAATTTTATTTTTAATATAAAAATTAGCTTTAAAGAAGATTTAATAAATGTCTGGTTTTGTAGTTAGTTAAAGCTATAAGGCCAGACTATTTTAATATATAAATCTTTGATATTATCAAGTGATTCTTAGACTCAGGTGGAGTTTGCTTATAAGGAATACATCTCTCCATCTGAGTTTTAGAAGAACTTATCCAGGGGCGTAGCAGCCGTCATTCCCCACCTTGAAGAGGATAGGGGTGTTACGGATGGTAGCCATCGGATAAATATATAAAAAGAGGTGAAAGTTTTGAAATTTAATAAAAAGACCATAGAAGATGTTCAAGTAAAAGGGAAAAGGGTTTTAGTAAGATGTGACTTTAACGTTCCACTTCAAGATGGAGTTATAACAGATGAAAATAGACTTTTAGGAGCTATGCCTACAATTAAATACTTAGTTGAAAATGGCGCTAAGGTTATATTATGTTCTCACCTTGGAAAAGCTAAAGGACCAGATT
The DNA here is from genome assembly GCF_000703125.1 of Clostridium algidicarnis. Classification (NCBI taxonomy): domain Bacteria; kingdom Bacillati; phylum Bacillota; class Clostridia; order Eubacteriales; family Clostridiaceae; genus Clostridium; species Clostridium algidicarnis. Next base: position 1,929,429 of record NZ_JNLN01000001.1, read on the forward strand.
CAACAAAAACTTTAGCACCTGTAGCAAAAAGACTAAGCGAGTTACTAGAAAAAGAAGTGGTATTTGCAGCAGATGATAAGGTTGTAGGAGAAAATGCTAAAAAAGCTATATCAAAGATGAATGAAGGGGATATAGTTCTTTTAGAAAACACTAGATTTAGGCCTGAAGAAGGTAAAAATGAAGATAGCTTTTCAAAGGAATTAGCATCCATTGCTGATATATATGTAAATGATGCATTTGGAACTGCTCATAGAGCTCATTCATCTACAGTAGGAGTTACAAAATTTGTTGAAACTTCAGTATGTGGATATCTAATTCAAAAAGAATTAAGGTTTTTAGGAAGCGCTATAGAAAATCCAGAAAGACCTTTTGTAGCAATACTTGGAGGCGCAAAGGTTTCAGATAAGATAAATGTTATAAACAACTTATTAGATAAGGTAGATACTTTAATAATAGGTGGAGGAATGGCATTTACTTTCTTAAAAGCAATGGGTTATGAAATAGGAACTTCATTACTTGAAGCGGATAAAGTAGATTATGCAAAAGAAATGATGGAAAAAGCTAAAGAAAAGAATGTTAAATTATTAATACCTGTAGACAATGTAATAGCAGATAAATTCTCAAAAGATGCAACCCCTATTATAACAAAAGATGAAAATATAACTGAAGGATACATGGGACTTGATATAGGACCAAAAACTTCAAAGCTATTTTCAGATGAAATAAAGATGGCAAAGACTGTAATTTGGAATGGACCTATGGGAGTTTTTGAATTTGAAAACTTTGCAAAAGGAACTGTAGAAGTTGCAAAAGCTATGGCAGAATCTAATGCTGTAACTATAATAGGTGGAGGAGATTCAGCAGCAGCTGTTAATATATTGGGATTTGGAGACAAAATGACCCATATATCAACAGGTGGTGGAGCTTCTTTAGAATTTTTAGAAGGAAAAGAATTACCAGGAATAGTTGCTTTGAGTGACAAGTAATAAGTAATAACTAATAAATGTTATAGAAATTATAAATAATTACCTATATAAATAATATTTAATTCACAAATAATTACCCTGAAAATTAAAAGAAAGAGGTGTTTTTAGTGAGAAAGCCAATTATAGCAGGAAACTGGAAGATGCACTATACAGTGGATGAAGCTGTAAAAACTATAGAAGATTTAAAACCTTTAGTTAAAAATAGCAAATGTGATGTAGTGGTTTGTGTACCATTTATATCTTTAGATGCAGTATTAAAAGCAGCTAAGGGCAGTAATATAAAGGTTGGAGCTCAAAACATGCATTTTGAAGAAAAAGGAGCGTTTACAGGAGAAATATCTCCAGGAATGTTAGAATCTATGGGAGTAGATTATGTTATAATAGGACATAGTGAAAGAAGACAATACTTTAATGAAACAGATGAAAGTGTAAATAAGAAGTTAAAAGCTTCATTTAGTCATAATATGATTCCTATACTGTGTGTTGGAGAATCACTAGCTCAAAGAGAAGCTAATATAACAAATGAAATAATTGGATCTCAAATTAAGTTAGACCTTATGGGCATCTCAAAAGATAAGGTAGAACAAATTGTAATAGCTTATGAGCCAATCTGGGCTATAGGCACAGGTAAAACAGCTACTTCTGATGAAGCAAATGAAACTATAGCACACATAAGAAAAGTTGTAGAAGGATTATACGGAAAAGAAGTATCAGATAAAGTAAGAATTCAATACGGTGGTTCAGTTAAGTCATCTACAATAAAAGAGCAAATGGCAAAATCAGATATTGATGGTGCATTAGTAGGTGGAGCTAGCCTAGTTTCAACAGAGTTTTCTGCCATAGTCAATTATTAAGTATTCCTTTTAGATATATTATCCTAAGCATAGAACTTAAAATTAGAAAAGATCTTATATTATTTAAGTCTTGTATACTATTTGCAGTTCTATTGTCTTAGGTATACATAAGTAGTATAATAATTACAAAGATAATTGTTATCAACTGAATGTCTTTTATATGTTAGAATATAGAATATTACTCTAGTAATTAATTATAAAATTCTAATTATAAAAGAATTATAAATAAAAACGTTGGAGGAATATTATGACTAAAAGACCAGTTATGTTAATGATATTAGATGGATTTGGAGCAACAGATAAAGCCGAAGGAAATGCTGTACTTGCAGCAAATAAACCAAATTACGACAAGATATGGAGTAGTTATCCACACACATACTTAAATGCAAGTGGACTAGATGTAGGATTACCAGCTGGACAGATGGGTAATTCTGAAGTAGGACATTTAAATATAGGATCAGGTAGAATAATTTATCAAGAGCTTACTAAAATTACAAAAGAAATAGAAGAAGGTAAATTTTTCAAAAATGAAGCTTTAAACTTAGCTATGGATAAGGCAAAGGAAAATAACAGTGCATTACATCTTCTAGGCCTTTTATCAGATGGTGGAGTTCACTCCCATGTAGATCATGTTAAAGCCTTACTACAAATGGCAAAAGATAAAGGGTTAACTAAGGTTTACCTACATGCATTTACAGATGGAAGAGACGTACCCCCTACATCAGGCATTGAAGTTATAGCTGACATGGAAAAATATATGAATGAAATAGGGCTTGGCAAGATAGCTACTATAAGTGGTAGATATTATGCTATGGATAGAGATAATAGATGGGAAAGAATTCAATTAGCTTATAATGCTATGGTACTTGGTGAAGGTGACAGAGCTACATCTGGAGTTCAATGTGTAGAAAGATCTTATAAGGATAATAAGACAGATGAGTTCATATTACCTTGTGTTATAGAAGAAAATGAGACTCCTGTAGGTAAGATAGAAGACAATGATTCTATAATATTTTTCAATTTTAGGCCAGATAGAGCAAGAGAAATAACTAGAGCATTAAATGATAAAGAATTCCAAGGTTTCCCAAGGACAACTTTAAATTTGACTTATGTAACCATGACACAATACGATAAGACACTTGAAGGGGTAGAAGTTGCATATAAACCAGAAATATATACTAATACTCTTGGAGAATACGTAAGTAAACTTGGGAAAAAGCAACTAAGAATAGCTGAAACTGAAAAATATGCACATGTTACATTCTTCTTTAATGGAGGAGTTGAAGCTCCAAATGAAGGCGAAGATAGAGTTTTAGTGTTATCCCCAAAGGTTGCAACTTATGATCTACAACCTGAAATGAGTGCTTATGAAGTAACTGAAAAGTTAATAGAAAAAATAGATGAAGATCAATATGATATGATAATATTAAACTTTGCTAATCCAGATATGGTAGGTCATACAGGCGTATTTGAAGCTGCTAAAAAAGCCATTGAAGTCATAGATGAATGTTTAGGTAAAATTTCAGATAAGATATTAGAAAAGGATGGTTCTCTATTTGTAACTGCTGATCACGGAAATTCAGAACAAATGGTAGAGTATGGAACAAAGAACCCTATGACAGCTCATACAACAAATAAGGTTCCATTTATATATATTTCAAATAATGCAACACCTCTTAGAGAAGAGGGAAGACTTTCAGATATAACACCTACAATATTACAAGCAATGGGACTTGAAGCTCCTGTTGAAATGACAGCAGAATCTTTGATCAAATAATAGATATATAGCTATAAGGAAGTCATAGGTATTATATATCTTCTTTATAGCAATAATATAAATAAAGACTTAACGATAATAGGAGGTATAATTAATGAAAAATTATGTTGAAATAGTAGACATTTTTGCAAGACAAATATTAGACTCAAGATCATTTCCAACTGTAGAGGTGGAAGTAACATTAGAAGATGGAACTGTTGGAGTAGCTTCAGTACCATCAGGAGCATCTACAGGAATATTTGAAGCTGTTGAATTAAGAGATGGAGACAAATCTAAATTTAAAGGTAAGGGTGTTTTAAAAGCAGTTGAAAACATCAACGAAACCATAGCAACAGAACTTGTAGGTATGAATATATTTGATCAAGTATCTATAGATAATCTTATGATAGAATTAGATGGAACAGAAAATAAAGGTAAACTAGGTGCAAATGCTATACTAGGGGTATCTCTAGCAGTAGCAAAAGCAGCAGCTAACTACTTAGGACTTCCACTATATCAATATATAGGTGGAGTTAATGCAAAGGTTCTTCCAGTACCTATGATGAATATCATAAATGGTGGAGAACATGCTGATAACAACGTAGACCTTCAAGAATTTATGATAATGCCAGTAGGAGCTTCATCTTTTAGCGAAGCTTTAAGAATGGGTTCAGAAGTATATCATACATTAAAGACATTATTAAAATCTAAAGGATATGATACTGGTGTAGGTGATGAGGGTGGATTTGCTCCAAACCTTGGTTCTAATGAAGAAGCAATTGCAATTATAGTAGAAGCTATAGAAAAAGCTGGATACAAACCAGGAAAAGATATCTTTATAGCTCTTGACCCAGCTTCATCAGAATTCTTTGAAGATGGAAACTACAACTTAAAAGGAGAGGGAAGAATACTTACTCCAGAAGAAATGGCTAATTACTATGTAGAGCTTGCAAGTAAGTACCCAATTATATCAATAGAAGATGGTATGGCAGAAGAGGACTGGGAGGGATGGAGACTTCTAACTGAAAAGATAGGAGATAAAGTTCAACTAGTAGGAGACGACTTATTTGTAACTAATACTAAGAGATTAAACATGGGGATTGAAAAGGGCGTAGCTAATTCAATACTTATAAAGTTAAATCAAATTGGTACATTAACAGAAACTTTAAATGCAATTGAAAGAGCTCAAAGAGCTGGATACACTGCAGTAGTTTCTCATAGATCAGGAGAAACAGAAGATACTACAATAGCAGATCTTGTTGTAGCAGTAAATGCAGGACAAATAAAGACAGGAGCTCCAGCTAGAAGTGAAAGAGTTGCTAAATACAATCAATTATTAAGAATAGAAGAAGAATTAGATGACATGGCTGAATACAGAGGAATAAAAGCTTTTAATAATATTAAAAATAGATAATTTAAATAAAAGTTTTAGTAATAAGTAGTTTAAATAAGATTATTTACTTAATAAGCCTACTCTAAAGAAGAGAGTAGGCTTATTTTTAAGCTTAATATTTCAAATAGCATATGTTATTCATAGAATAATACAAAAAACATTGCAAATAAAATTAAAAAAGTTGTAAACTTAATTGTAATATGCTAAAATGACTTTATGTATATTACATATAAAAGGTAATATATTTTAGGAGGGAATTATAATGCATAATTTTTTAGTGGTTTTAGAATTTATATTAGCATTAGCTCTTATGACAGTAGTTTTAATGCAACCAAGTAAGGCAGATGGGTTAAAAGGATTTATAACTGGAGGATCAGAAACATTTTTTAGCAAAAATAAGTCTAGAACTAAAGAAGCGCTGCTTGTAAAACTTACAGTAGTTACAGCAATTTTATTTGCGATTACTACTATAGCATTAAATATAGTATAGATTATAATAGCAATGAATATTAACAAAGAAGATTTTGAAATTTAAGATTATAGTTAATAACCTATACTTAAGATTTTGTTATTATAATAAGGTTGTAAGATTACATAAACCTTATTGCTGCTTATAATGGTGTTGATTTTAGAAGGTTAAAGAGCCTTTAATAAAAGAAACTTTATTATCTTAAAGGCAGCTTTTTTTATGAGCATTTGTATTTATTAAATTCAATGTTATTGTAATGATTTATTTTTATTTTTATTTAGAGATAGGAAAATATTTGGTCTTAACTTAATTATTAAATTGTACTAAGTTTAAGATGAATGAAGTCTTTAATATAAAAGTAATTAATAAGTATAAATTATTTTATTAGGAGGTTTTTTTTATGAACTCTACTTATATCTATTTAGTAGCACTTAGTGGAATTTTAGCTCTTATATTTGCTTTTATTCTAGCTAAGGATATATCTAAGCAAGATGCTGGTAATGATAGAATGAAAGAGATTGCTGGATACATACACGAAGGGGCTATGGCCTTTTTGAATAGGGAATATAGATATCTTGCAATATTTATAGTTATTGTTGCGGCAATTATAGTTATATTTTTAAACTGGCAGACTGCAATTTGTTTTGTAGTAGGAGCTATCTTCTCTATGGTTGCAGGATACTTTGGTATGATAGTTGCAACTAAAGCAAATGTTAGAACAGCAGAAGCAGCAAGACATGGTCAAAGTCCAGCCTTGAAGATTGCATTTTCAGGTGGAGCTGTAATGGGAATGAGTGTAGTAGGTCTTGGAGTATTGGGATTTAGTATATTATACCTAATGTTTGATGGTAACCCAGTTTATTTAACAGGTTTTGGTCTTGGAGCAAGTTCAATTGCATTATTTGCCCGTGTTGGTGGTGGTATTTATACTAAAGCTGCAGATGTTGGAGCAGATCTTGTAGGAAAAGTTGAAGCTGGAATACCAGAAGACGACCCAAGAAACCCAGCAGTTATAGCAGACAACGTTGGAGATAATGTTGGAGACGTTGCTGGTATGGGAGCAGATTTATTTGAATCTTATGTAGGATCTATGATATCCGCTATAACTTTAGGAGCAGTTGTATTTACAACTGGAGAAGGAGTTTTATATCCTATGGTATTAATGGGCATAGGAATAATAGCATCAATTATAGGATCTTTATTAGCTAGAAATAGCAAAAATTCTAATCCTCAAAAAGCATTAAATTCAGGAACTTATGTAGGTGGAGTAATAGTTATTATAGCAGCTGCAGTATTAAGTAAAACTGTATTTGGAAACTATAAAGCTTTCTTTGCAGTAGCAGCAGGCCTTGTAGTTGGGATGATAATTGGTAAGGTTACAGAAATGTATACATCTTCTGATTACAAATCAGTTAAAACTATAAGTGAGCAAGCAGAGACAGGCGCAGCTACTACTATAATATCTGGTTTAGCTGTAGGAATGAAATCTACAGTAATTCCAATAATACTAATATCTATTGGTATACTTGTTTCTTATTCAGTTATGGGTGGATTTCAAAATGCGGCTATGGGACTTTATGGTATATCCCTTGCAGCTGTAGGAATGCTATCTATAACAGGCTTAACAGTAGCCGTAGATGCTTATGGCCCAATAGCTGATAACGCTGGTGGTATAGCAGAAATGTCTCATTTACCAGCTGAAGTTAGAGAAATAACAGATAAATTAGATTCTGTTGGTAATACTACAGCAGCAATAGGAAAAGGATTTGCCATAGGTTCAGCTGCATTAACAGCATTAGCATTATTTGCATCTTATGCTCAAGCAGTTAACCTAAATAACATAGATTTATTAAATCCAGTTAGTTTAGTAGGATTATTAATAGGAGCTATGTTACCTTTCTTGTTTGGAGCACTTACTATGGAATCCGTAGGTAAGGCTGCAAATGAAATGGTTGAAGAAGTTAGAAGACAATTTAGAGAAATACCAGGAATCATGGAAGAAACAACTAAACCAGATTATGCAAAATGTGTTGAAATATCTACTGCAGCTGCGTTAAAAGAAATGATTCTTCCAGGAATACTTGCAATAGTAATTCCAATTTTAGTTGGAATACTTTTAGGAGCTGAAGCTTTAGGTGGACTTATTGGTGGAGCCGTAGCTACAGGCGTTTTAATGGCTATAATGATGTCAAACGCAGGTGGAGCTTGGGATAACGCTAAGAAGTACGTAGAAAGCGGAGTTCATGGTGGTAAGGGAAGTTATGCACATAAGGCTACTGTTGTTGGAGATACAGTAGGAGACCCATTTAAGGATACTTCAGGCCCATCCATGAATATATTGATAAAGCTTATGACTATAGTTTCATTAGTATTTGCACCAGTTATAGTAAAACATGGTGGACTATTAATAAATATGTTTAAATAAAAAAGACTTTTAAAAGTAGGCTTCTATGTTATCATAGTAGCCTACTTTTAATTTAGACCTATTTAAGAGCAATTTAAAAATGTTAAACAAAACATAATAATTTTTAAATGTATTTCATGATATAATTAATCTTATAACTTAGATATACTAGAATTAACATAGAAATTAAGGGCAAAATATAATAATATATATTAAAAATAGTATTTAAACATAAGAGGAGGAAAATTTCAGTTATTAAAAATATTAACAAATGTGTTTAAGGGTGTTAATATGTACTCAAAGTGTGATAATAATGAGTAAACATATAACAAACTATAAACCGGAAGATTTTGCAGGATTATTAAATGTATCAGTAAAAACATTGCAAAGATGGGACAGAGATAAAATACTAATAGCAAAAAGGACTCCTACCGATAGAAGATATTATACATATGACCAATATCTTGAATTTAAAGGTGTAACAAACGATTCGAATACAAAAAATAATAGTTGTTAATAATGAAACATTATCACCTAATGAAGAGTTAGTTCAAGATATAATTTCCATACTTCATGTTTTTAGTTGTAAGATTTATGGGATGCGAAAGTATAAGAAAAAGATAGAGGAAGATGAGGAAATTGCTAAAAGCTTACAAAACGGAAATCAATCCAACAGAGATACAAAAACAAAAGATTAATCAAGAAATTGGAGTTTGTAGATATTTATATAATTCTTATCTAGCTAAGAACAAAGAATTGTATCAACAATATAAAGATGGATTAATCGATAAAAAACAATCATTTATGAATGCTAATGATTTTGATAAATATATAAATCATGAAGTTAAAACTTTAGATGAATATATTTGGATTAATAGTTGTGGTTCTAAAGCTAGAAAGAAAGCTATGTGTAATGCTGAAACTGCTTATAAAAAGTTTTTTAAGGGAGAATCTAAATTCCCTAGATTTAAAAAGAAAAAGAATCAAGATGTTAAAATTTATTTTCCTAAAAATAATAAAGGTGATTGGAAAATCGAACGTCATAAATTAATGATACCTTCTTTAAAGAATGTTAGATTAAAAGAATTCGGATATTTACCAGTTGGAGCAAATGTTGTAAGTGGAACAGTATCAAAAAAGGCTAATAGATACTATGTTTCAGTATTAGTAAAAGTCGAAGAAAAATATCAAGTTAATTCAAATGAAGGATTAGGTATTGATTTAGGACTAAAAGATTTCTCAATAATGTCTAATGGAATTACTAAAAAGAACATTAATAAAACTAAAAGAGTTAAGAAAATAGAAAAGAAATTAAAAAGAGAACAAAGAAAACTTTCAAGAAAGTATGAAAGTTTAAAATTAAGAAATAAAAATATTAAAAAAGAAGGAGGAAATGCTACTAGACAAAATATCCAAAAACAAATAGTTAAAGTACAAAAACTTCATCAGGCTTTAGGAAATGTTAGAGAAAACTATTTAAATCAATCTGTGAATGAAGTAGTTAAGCAAAATCCAAGCTTTGTTACTATTGAAGATTTAAATGTAAGAGGAATGATGAAGAATAAACATCTTTCAAAAGCAATATCAAAACAAGGATTTAATATGTTTAGAGTTAAATTAACTAATAAATGTAATGAATATGGTATTGAATTAAGAATAGTTGATAGATTTTATCCTTCAAGTAAACTATGTCATGAATGTGGTTCTATTAAAAAAGATTTAAAACTAAGTGATAGAGAGTATATTTGTGAATGTGGGTATAAAGAGGATAGAGATTTAAATGCAAGTTTAAATTTGAGAGATGCTAAAATATACAAAATTGCAAATTAGAAGCAATTGTATATATGTACCAATGGCTAGTTGGGAATTTACGACTGTGGAGTGTTATATCAAATGTTAGTAATCTAATTTATTAGATGAGGACAGACACGAAGAAACAGTAATAATCTCGATATGGGTATGTTTGTCCGTATTTTGAGTAGCAGTGATTATATGAACGTTAAAGAAAGTATTATTAATTTTATGAGAAATCAAACATATAAACCAATGGAAATTCGAGAATTAGCTGCTGTTTTTGATATAAATAAGGGTGAATATAAAGAATTTAAAAAAGTAATAAAGGTAATGGAAAAAGAAGGACTTATAGTAAAAACAAATACAGATAAGCTCGGACTTACTGAGAAAATGGGGTTAGTTCCGGGAAGACTTCAAGCTCACCAAAAGGGATTTGGATTTGTTATACCTGATGAAGAGGGCTTAAAAGATGTATTTATACCTAGTTCATTTATAAATGGAGCTATGAACGGTGATAAGGTTGTTGCAAAAGTCACAAAAGAAGACTTTAATGGTAAAAAAAGAGAAGGAGAGATTATAAGAATAACAGAAAGAACAAATACTACCATCATAGGAGTTTATGAAAGTAGTAGTAACTTTGGATTCGTTATTCCAGAAGATAAAAGGATACAAAATGATATATTCATACCTAAAAACCAAAAAAATGGCGCAGATGATAATGATGTAGTTATAGTAGAGATTACAGAATGGCCAGGAAAGAGAAGAAATCCTGAAGGAAAAGTCTTAGAGATATTAGGTAAAAAAGGTGACAGGGGTCTTGATATATTAACTATAATTAAAAAACACTCATTGCCAGAAGAATTCCCAGAAAAGGTTCTAAAATTTGCAGAAAATATAGAAGATCATATACCAAAGGATGAATACAAGAAGAGAAAAGATTTAAGAGAAGTTAGAATGGTAACGATTGATGGTGAAGATGCAAAGGATTTAGATGATGCTGTGTCTATAGAAAGGCTTGAAAGTGGAAACTACAAACTAGGAGTTCATATAGCAGACGTATCTCACTATGTAAAGGAAAACAACCCACTAGATAAAGAAGCACTAAAAAGAGCCACTTCAGTTTACTTAATAGATAGAGTTATACCAATGCTTCCACAAAAGTTATCTAATGGTATTTGTTCTTTAAATCCTAAGGTAGATAGATTGGCTTTAAGCTGTTTTATGGTTATAGATAAATCAGGAAAGGTTTTAGAACATGAAATATATGAAAGTGTAATAAATACAAGTGAGAGAATGACCTATACTGAGGTAACAAAGATACTCAAAAAAGAAGATAATGAACTGTTAGAAAGATATGATTATCTTTATGATGATTTTAAGGCTATGGAAGAGCTTTGTAATATATTAAATAAGAAAAGACTTGATAGAGGAGCTATCGACTTTGACTTTGAAGAATCTAAAATTATACTAGACAAGATGGGTAAACCAATTGATATAAGACCTTATGAAAGAGAAATATCAAATAGAATCATAGAAGAATTTATGTTAGTATGCAATGAAACCATTGCTGAGCATATGTACTGGGCTAATATCCCATTCATTTATAGAATTCACGAAAATCCAGATGAAGAGAAGTTGCAACGTTTTAGTGAATTTATATATAACCTAGGTTATGTAGTTAAATGGAGTAAAGAAATACATCCAAGTTCATTACAAGAGGTATTAAACAAAGTTAAAGGAGAAAAGGAAGAAAGTGTAGTAAGCACTCTTCTTTTAAGATCCATGATGCAAGCTAAATATGGCCCTGAATCTGTAGGACACTTTGGCCTTGCAGCTAAATATTATTGTCACTTTACATCACCAATAAGAAGATATCCAGACCTTATGATTCATAGAATAATTAAAGAATTTATAAATGGTAAAGTTGACTCAGAAAGAGCTTCAAAGCTTGTTCCTATTGTAGACTATGCAGCAAAACAGTCCTCTGAAAGAGAAAGAACAGCAGAAGAGGCTGAGAGAGAAGTAGATGATATGAAAAAAGCTGAATACATGAGCGAAAAAATTGGAGAAGAATTTGAGGCGGTAATATCCTCAGTAACTAGCTTTGGATTCTTTGCACAGCTACCTAATACAGTAGAAGGTTTGGTTCATATAAGTACCCTAGATGATGATTACTATATATATGATGAAAGGCATCTTAGCTTAGTAGGGGAAAGAACAAAAAATATATATAGGCTAGGAGATCCAGTAAGAATAAAAGTAGCTAGAGTAGACCTTGAAAATCATGAGATATACTTTGACCTTTTAAAAGAGGATCTAAATACAGAAGATAAAGCCCTTCTAACAAAGAAGATGAGTTATTTAGATGAGGAAGATAAAGATGATGAAGAGGATGAAAGTGATATAATAGAAGATGTTAAAAGTGAGTACTACAAAGAATAAGAGATAAAAATTTAATATTTAAAAATTCTTATGGATAGGTGTAAAAGTGGATAAATATAAAATAGATAAATATACTTTTATAACAGGAGCTACAGGTGGTATAGGCTATGAATTAGCCTTAGTATTTGCTAAAAATAATCATAATTTGTGCCTTGTAGCAAGGGATATTAAAAAGCTAAGAGAGATTAAATTACATTTTGAAAACACATATAAAATAAAAGTAATTATATATGGAGTAGATCTTACATTAGAAAAAAGTATCATAGAAATCTATCAGGATATTAAAGATAATAATATAGTTATAGAAAATATAATTAATAATGCTGGGTATGGAAGCTTTGGAAGGTTTCATGAGGTAGATAAAGATAAGGATCTTACTATGATAGAATTAAATATAAAGTCTTTGACTCATATATTAAAGCTATTTATACCAGAGTTAATTAAAAATGGTGGTGGAGGCATTATAAATGTAGCCTCTACCGCTGCATTCCAATCAGGACCTATGATGTCGGTGTATTATGCAACAAAGGCCTATGTACTGTCTTTATCAGGAGCTTTAAGACTAGAGCTTAGCCCTTATAATATAAATGTATCAACTCTATGCCCAGGCCCCACAGACACTAATTTTCAAAGCAGGGCTAAGGTTAAAAAGTCAAAGGTTGCAAAAAATTCTATGATGACAGCAGAAAAGGTAGCTATAAGTGCCTATAAAGGTTTTAAAAAAGGTAAAGAAATCATAATACCAGGATTTCAAAACAAGGTTTTGGTTTATGGATCTAATTTATTGCCTAGGAAATTAATTCATAAGATAATATTGAAAGTTAATAAAGGATAAGTATATAATTAAGATTAAGTTATAACGGATAATTAAGGTGGGTGAGGTAAATGGCTAAAAGTAAATCAGAAAAGGTATTAGCTGAAAATAGAAAAGCAAGACATGACTATTTTATAGAACAAGGCTTTGAAGCAGGCTTAGAGCTTGTAGGAACAGAAGTTAAATCTATAAGAAACGGAAGATCAAATCTAAAAGATAGCTACGCAGAGGTTAGAAATGGTGAGATATTTGTAAGAAATCTTCACGTAAGTCCTTACGAAGAAGGCAATATATTTAATGTGGACCCTCTAAGAGATAGAAAGTTACTACTTCATAAAAGTGAAATATATAAATTAGATGCTCTAGCATCTCAAGATGGATATACACTAGTCCCCCTATCCTTATATTTAAAAAATGGAAGAGTTAAAATGCATCTAGGAGTAGGTAAGGGTAAAAAGAACTATGATAAGAGAGACTCAATGCTTGAAAGAGATCATAAAAGAGATATAGATAGAGAAATGAAAGAAAAGTATAAATAAGAGAAGTTTAGAAGGTGCTAAAGGTATATTTTAGCACCTATTTAATTAAGAATGAAGTTTTAGATAATGAGGAGAAAGAAAAATATATATGTGTGTCAATGAATTATGTACAAGCTATAAATAAAAAACGGGAGATAAAATTATGAGAAAAATAATGACAATAGTAATTCTAAGTTTGGCTTTGTTATTAGGATGTTCAGTAACGGCATCTGCTTATTTTATGTGATTAAGTGTATAAATCCTAGACTGTATAATTAAATTTAGATAGAAATGTTGAAATATTTTAACAGAGGTGGATGTGTTGAATAAAAGACTTAATTTTAAAGGTTTCAAATTATTAATGTGGTTAATATTTTTGATATATTTAGCAATTTTAGTTGAAGTAGTTATCTTAAAAAACGGTACTGCTATTACTATTGCAAGATCAAGAGCTGCATTAGGGTTAGAAATGCCATTGAGTAAGAGAATAGCTTATTCAAATTTTATTCCATTTAAAACAATTTTATTATACACAAGTGGTCAAGGGTATAATATTATACAAAATATATTTGGAAATATTTTGGTGTTTATTCCTTTGGGATTTTTATTACCTATATTGTTTAATAATTGTAAAAGATTAAACAATACTATTTTTATTTCAATTTTAGTAAGTGCATCTATTGAAACAATTCAATTACTATTTAATTTAGGAAGTTGTGATATAGATGATTTAATATTAAATACATTAGGTTCTATTATAGGATTTGTCATATATAATAATATTAATTTTAGTATAGCCAATAAGCTTAAATTAGAAATTAAAACTAAGAATAAATAATTATCAGCATGTGAGTTTGAAGATGTTTATAATATAATGAAAGAGCAGCTTACGCTTACTTTTATCTAAAGAAGATTCTATTTGGAAGGTATTTGAGATTTATGGCTATATGTGATGTGTGCTATTAATAAAGAATGAAAATTATTATATGAGATAGTTATGTTTTAAAATAGAGGTAATGTAAAATTTAATAATTAGGTAGCGTGGGATTTTAATGTATTACTAATCTTACTGTCTTTTTGTGAAAAAATAGCAAATGATTATAAAAGTAACATTATATATACACATAACCTATTGATAAATAACATTAACTGATGTATCATTGTATACATCGGATATATAGAATAACCATTGACTATAGTATATAGCTTTGATATAATGTAATTCTATATTGATGTAAAATTAAAATTGAATAGTTTACTTAAAGCACTCTTAACCGAGTATCATGTTATGACATGGGGGCGTAATGGCTTCGACGGGGGTGGGAGCAGCTTTAGAAGCGAGTGGAGGGACCTTCTGGGCCCGCCTTAAAAAACTAGAAGAAAATGTAAACGCAGAAGATAATTTTGCATTAGCAGCTTAATATAGCTGTTCGTTCTACCTGGGAGTCCTACGGCCTAGGATAGGGCGCCGATTAGTAGGGACCCGAGCCTAAGAAAGCTTTGACTTAGGAACGGAAATTATGAAGCTACTGAAGTAAAGAGCCTGTCTATTGGCGCTTTGCAGAGGGAATTTTAAATAATAGACTGCACTCGGAGATGCTAAAGCCTATCTACTTTCGGACAGGGGTTCGATTCATAAATAGGGTCGCCTTTTAGAGTGATCTAGAAGTGAAAACTTGGCTTTATCGGTGAACCCGTAACACTTTAAGGTGACGGCAATGCCGAGAGGTATGTGAAGAAATTCAACAGCCTCGTATCGACTTATAGGCTTCTAAACTAATTCTTAAGAGTTAGCATGAGGTACTAGGATGGAAGCTTAGCATAACTAAATTATGGCTTTCATAATACGCCAGGAGACTTAATAGTATTAAGTTTAACACATAGTCAGTGCCAGTTCAGAAATGCTGGAAGAGCATGTCCCCTCGCCTCCACCAATAAATCCACGATAGAAATATCGTGGATTTTTACTTATTCCAATTTTAGACCCATGAATTCCTTGTAAAAGTTTTCTTTTTACTTTTAATAACTAAATATGGTTCAATCTCAACTAGAAGATTGATAGCATCATTATACTTTATTGTATAGGTGAATGAATCTGCATGCTTTTCTATATTATAATTTTTCTTTGCCTTTATTGTTCCAATCTTAGTTACGTCTTTTATCCATTGTAATAATTCTATAGTAGTTGAACTTATGCTTATGCATGGAGAGGGGAATTGATTATGATGAAACTTTAAAAGCATAATACTACCTTCACCATCTATAATTCCAGCTATATAAGCTTTTTCTTCAGAAGTCATATTATCACCTCTATTAGTTTGATTTTAGTATTTGTAAAGGTATATAAACTTATACATAAGAGGAAAACAGTGTGGAAAAAAATAATTAAATTTTTAGTAAATCTAATTTCTAATTTATTGGATAATGCATTTAAATATTGCCACCGAGGTGTTAGAGGGGCAGGTGGTGAGCCCCTTGCTAATCACTAAATTTGAAGTAACTTAATCAGACCTTCTAACTCTTCAGACAATTCTTTTGCAAGGATAAAATCATTATATTTTAAAGCTAATTGTATTTTTGTTTCAACTATTTTTTTGTTTTGTTCAATTTCTAAATAGTCCCTGCCAAAATGATTAGCATAAATCATCCTTTTAAATTTTTTCATCTTTACTTTTCTAATTGTCTTATCTTCAATGATTAAAACATAATCCATACAGTTTACTATAGTATAGAAATCATGTGAAATCATTATAATAGCACCTTTATAATTTTGTATAGCTTTTTCAAGTGCTATTTGTGAATATGTATCTAAATGGCATGTTGGTTCATCAAGAAGCAACATGTTTGATTTACTTTCAGAAATTTTAGCTAATTGAAGTAGATTTTTTTCTCCACCAGATAATGTGCCTATTTTTTGATTAATTCTTTTTTCTTCAAAACCATAGTATGAAATATGCGATAAAATATCTTCACGAGTTTCGAAACCAACATCGAAAAACTCTTCAAGTATGGTATTAGAATTATTTAGCGTTTTGCTTTGTAGTTGAGATAAATATGCTATTTCAACATTTCCATTTAGCTCAATAGAATCATTATTGTTTTTTAAGATTTCTCCTAGTAAAGTAGTTTTCCCTGTACCATTTAATCCTACAATGGCTACTTTATCAGTAGATTTAATCTCAAAGTTAACATTTTCTAGAAGCATGTCATCAAAGGCAACACTGTAATCAGTAACTTTTAAAACCGTGGCTTCATCCATTACATTATAGGCAGCTAAACTTATATAAGGTTCTTTAATTTCTACAAAGGGGGCTTTTATTCTACGTTTTTCTAATCTTTCTTGAACTTTAACTCTAGCATTTAGAGCTCTTCCTTTTGCAGGTTCAGCATGATCAGTTGCGAGAAATCTTAGTTTATCTATTAGTTTTTCGTTTCTATCAATTTCTTCATTATCAACAGCGGCTAGTTCTTGTAACTCAATTTTAGTTTGAAGTAATGAGAAGTTATAATCAATATAGCTTCCATCAAACTCTTGTATTTCCATGTTTTCAAGGTGGATAATTTTGTTGAAACAATGATTAAGTAGATATCTGTTGTGAGTAATAATTAACATTGTTCCTTTATGTGAATTAATTAGATTTTTAAGAGAATTAAGGTTTTCAAAGTCTAAAAACACATCTGGTTCATCCATAATCATTAAGTCAGGACTATTTAGCATTGCCTTAATTACTTGAATAAGCTTAATTTCACCACCACTAAGGGAAGATATCATTATATCTTTATACTTCATTAAGTTTGTAAGATTTAGTTTCTTATTAATAACTTTTTCAAAATCATCACCATTAATTGCGTCAAATGCGTCTAAAGTTTGTTGATACTTTTCTAGTAAAGTATCAACATTGGTGGATGTTTCCATCTCACTGCAAATAGATGTCATTTCATTTTGTAGTTTAATAAATTCTTCTCCGATATATTCGAAAACTGTAATTTCTTTTGTTTCGCCCTGTTCTGAGAATTGACTTACATACCCAATTCTACAATTAGGGGATTTCTCTAAGGAACCATCAAACATATATTTTTCTGGATCAATAAGGATATCTATTAGTGTACTTTTTCCACTGCCATTTGTTCCTATGAAAGCACAATGCTGTCCATCTTCTAATGTAAATGAAATATTATTATATAGATCCTTTTTCGGAAATGAGTAGGATAAGTTATCAACTTTTATCATATTAGTACCTCTCTTTATCATTAAAAAAGAGCCTACAAAAATAAGCTCTTTAATATATTATTATATCAATTGAAATTTCATACTTTATTTTTATATAGTAAAGACATTTTACTAAGTTTAACATTGATAGCATAACACTTTTTGCTACTGAGTTCAATCACTTCATATAAGCAACAAAAACTGTCGCGGTTAACAAGTGAGTTCATCAAAGCATGTCCCCACAAGGAATCCAGGGTAGAATAAAATGGAAAACTGCGCTTAAGCAGAAATATTAGCAATCCCAAATAGCAAGAGGGTAACTTCGTCCCAATCTAACACCTCGAGGTCCAGAAAATTACCAGGTAAAAGCATTTCATTAAAATAAAGTTTAATGGAGTGCTTTTTTAGTTGATTTCCATAATAAAACCACAAAAAATATATTAATCGCACTTAAATAACAAATGAAATTAGTAAGATCGCTAGGTGCACAATTTAGCAATATTCAAACCTTTTAGCGTTAATCAAGCATTGATAAATTGTATTAAAATTAGAGTTTTAGACAACAAATCCACGATAGAAATATCGTGGATTTTTGTTATTCCAATTTTAGAGTAAGAATACAAATGAAATAAAAAGTGCTTGTATTAGAATATTATACATGATATAGTTAATTTGTAAAAATAAAATATTATGGAATAGGTTCAATAAATATAAGTATTTATTGATTAAAAGGGAAGAAGGGTTAAATCCTTCGCGGTCCCGCCACTGTGAATAGAGGAGTTTTGCAAGAATAAATTATGATTTTATACTTTGCATATACGATGATACTTAAGCCAGAAAATCTGCCTATTTTTATACACCGATAAGCTCTACGAATGATAGATGGTGTTTGAAAACGTATTCATTGCGTGGTTTAAACGATAAAATCCTTCTGGCTTAATGCAGAAGGATTTTTGTTTTGGAAAAGTTCAAAGATAAAGGAATTTATGTATATGTTTTAAGATTTCAGTCATAGTAGGTTTGGTGTGAAATTTTTATTTTTTAAAATAAAAATAGATTGGGGAGTATATTATGAAAACACATTCAAAAAGATTAGCATTAAGTATTTTAACATCCATTATGACTCTTATGTTGGTTACAGGGGTAAAAGCTTTTGCGGCAGAGACTCTTAGTGATGGGGAGTATACAATTAATGTACAAGCTTTAAATTCTAGCACAGGAGAATTATCTTCACAGGCTAGTAATGCAATAATAAATCCTGTCAAATTAGAGGTTAATAATAGTAAAATGTATGTGATTTTAGAGATGAAAGATACGATGAGCGACTTAACTGTTAAAAATTCAGCAGGAACATTTGATAGTGCTAGTAAAATCTCACAAAACGGTGATACCAAGACTGTAACTTACAAATTTCTTGTTGATAGTATAGATGAGCCAGTACAAGTAGAAAGTAATGTTGCAGCAATGGGAAGAAAAACTAATTTTAAAATAAGCTTTGATAAAAACACTATAAAAGCTATTACAACTCAAGCAAAGTCCAGTGAAGCAAAAGGAGCAAATGTAAATGGAAGTAATAATAAAAATGATACTATAACAACAAAAAACAATGGCAATGTTTCAAATCCTAAAACTGGAGATAATAGTTTTTTAAATTTATCAATAGTTATATTTATAGCTTCAATTATGTCAATATCTATGTATGGATCATGCAAAATTAAAAATAGAAAAGTTATGGGTAAATAATAAGTTGAAAAAAGGGAGGTTTTAATAGCCTCTCTTTTATAAAAATACAAAGTAAAAATGTAATGTACCTAATTGGTGAGGAAGAATGAGTATGAAAAAAAGGCTGGTTATAATTTGGACTATAGTTTTTATATATGCCACATATATATTAATTAATTGTAAGTTAGAGAGTAATAAAAACACTATAAAATTTGATAAAGTAAAGGTCATAGGTACAGAAAATCTAAATAATAAAGATGCAGTTGTATGTGAAAGAACATTAAATGATTTACAAACCAAAGAGGAAGATGTCATTTCTGAAAAATATAGCCCTCTTTTAGAATTGAATGAAGAAACTATAGGATGGATTAAAATACATAATACAACAATAGATTATCCTGTATTTAAAGGGAAAGACAATGAATTTTATTTAGATCATGATCCATACCAGGAAAAAAGTAAATATGGAAGTATATTTATGGATTTTAGGAATAAAGGTGCAAGTGATGATATTAATATAATACTTTATGGGCACAACATGAATGATGGTTCAATGTTTGCAGATCTTGTAAAATATAAAGATAGTAAGTTCTTGTATGATAATGAAATTATTGAATTTAATAATCTTTATAAAGATATAAAGTGGCAAATTTTTTCAGTATATATTACGGATACGAATTTTAATTATATTAGAACCCATTTTAATAGCGAAGAAGACTATGAGGAGTTTTTAAATAGTATTAATGATAAATCTATGTTTAAGATGGGTGTTACCGTGTCTTCAAAGGATAATATTTTAACTCTTTCTACCTGTACCTATGAAGTTAGCGATGGTAGGCTAGTAATTCATGCTAAAAGGATTTAGGTTATAGCTATAATGATAACACTATATTATATGATTAATTATAAATATAGTGTTATTCATAACGGTTTAAGAAAGGATGAATTATATGAAAAAAATATCAAAAATGATAATAGTATCACTAATGGTTTTAAGCCTTACGGCTTGTAATAAAGATTCAGAATTAACTACAACGAATACATTAAATAACTTAAAGACTGATGATACTATACAAAAATCATTTTCAATAGAAGTTATAGGTAATGAGTATCCTTTAACCATAAAGGATTATTTGAAAAATGAAACTATACTAAATGAAAAACCAAAGAAAGTAGCAGTACTTTCTGGGACACCTCTTAATATTTGGTATGACTTAGGGGGAAAGTCCATATGCACTTCAGATATTTCTGAAAATCTTAAGATTATACCTGAATATAAAAATGAAATATTAGATCTTCCGAAGATAGGTGCGGTATATTCCATAAATATGGAGTCGGTTGTATCATTGAAACCAGACCTGATTATAGCGCAAGCAGGTACCCAAGGATCAGAGGCAAAAAAGCTTAGAGAAATGGGGTTTAATGTAATTATAACTTATATAAAAGGATTTGACGATGTGGTTTTAACTTATGAAGCGTTTGGAAAAATATTAAACCAACAGCAAAAGTCTGGAGAGTGTATAAAAAAACTTGAGTCTTCTAAGGATACTATAGTTTCAAAACTTCCTTCAGAAGAAAAGTCTGTTGCCATATTATATGTTACGGCTAAATCAGTTTCAGTAAAGCTTGATAATAGCATAGCGGGAGATATAGCTAAAACGCTTAAACTTAAAAATATAGCTTCCAATTTACCTCCAGACACTTTAGGTTCTGAAACTACACCCTTAGATGTTGAGTATATTGTAGGTAGCAATCCAGATTATATTTTAGTTTCAAGTATGGTTTCAAATGATGAACAAGCAAAGAAAGTTATGGAGGAACAATTTGAAATAAATCCTGTTTGGAAGGGAGTAAAAGCAATTACAGAAGGACGTGTGATTTACTTGCCTCAAGAATATTTTCTGTATAATTCAGGTCCTTATTATGGAGAGGCAATAGAGTATATGGCAAGAAGCATATATCCAAGCATATATGGTAAGGTGGAAGAATTTTATGAAAAATAGAATTGCTATAAAAGATAGAAAAAGGTTTAAGATTACAGTGATTATTGTACTTATGGCTATGGTAGTAATAGGATTTATATTAGGAAATGTGATGGGAACCATTCCGATATCAACAAAACGGTTACTTGAAGTAATTATGAATGACGATGGAAGTGCCCAAAGGATGGTAATTTGGAATATTAGACTTCCAAGAGTTATTCTTGGAGCTCTAGTTGGAATAAATCTTGCTTTATCAGGTGCTATTTTACAAGGGGTTATGAATAATCCTCTTGCAGACCCTGGTATTATAGGTATAAGCAGTGGGGCAGGACTTTTTGCAATAATAATACTTGTAATATTTCCTGAGTATCAAGACTTTGCACCGCCTGCAGCCTTTTGTGGCGCCATGATAGCTGCTAGCATTATATATATGATGGCTTGGAAAGGTGGAATACAACCTATTAGAATAGTATTAGCAGGAGTTGCAGTATCTGCAATATTTGGAGCAGGAATTTCAGCAGTGTTGGTGTTTTATAGCGATCGTGTTCATGGGGCCCTGACTTTTATGAATGGAAGTTTGTCAGCTAGAAGCTGGCCGGAGGTAAAACTTATTCTCCCTTATACAGTTACAGGGTTAATTCTAGTAAATATATTTTCTGAAAAATTAAACATTCTTATTATTGGAGATGATGCAGCAAGAGGGCTTGGATTAAATGTTGAAGTGACAAGATTAGCATTTACAGCATTAGCAGCAATTCTTGCAGCAAGTGCTGTATGTGTTGTAGGGCTTTTGGGATTTGTGGGGCTTATTGTACCCCATAGTATAAGGATGATTATGGGCAATGATTATAAATATATGTTTCCTGCTTCAGCACTTTTGGGGGCAGCCTTAGTTATGTTCAGCGATACCTTTGCTAGAACTATATTAAGTCCTGTAGAAATTCCAGTAGGGATTGTAATGGCTGCATTAGGTGCACCCTTTTTCCTATATTTACTAAGAAGGTAGGTAGGCGTATGAGTAAGAATATAATACTAAAGATTGAAAACATAACTATAAGTTACAATGAACATAAAGTAATTGATAATATAAATCTTTCTATAGAAAAAGGAAAGATCTATTCAATAATTGGCCCTAATGGATGTGGCAAAACAACATTGTTGCGCACAATGAGCAGAAATACAAAGCCTAAGTCTGGAAATGTATTTTTAGAAGACAAGGATATGTTTAAAATGAAAACAAAAGATGTTGCAAAAAAGATGGCTGTTTTATGTCAAAGAAATGATGGCTTTACAGAAGGTACAGTAAGGGAATTGGTTCAATACGGAAGGTTTTCACATAAAAGATGGTGGAAAGGCAAAGAAGATAAAGATGATAAGATAGTGGACTGGGCCATCAATAAAACAGGGCTACAAGATTTACAATATAGAAATCTCAATACTCTTTCTGGGGGAGAAAGACAAAGAGCATGGATTGCTATGGCAATAGCTCAAAAGCCAGAAGTCCTTTTACTTGATGAACCTACAACGTATCTTGATATATCACATCAATTAGAAATAATGGAGTTAATATCAAAGCTAAATAAAGAAGAAGGAATAACCATTATAATGGTTATTCATGATATAAATCATGCAATAAGGTACTCGGATGAAATTATAGTAATACAAGATAAAAAGATATTTATAAAAGGTGGACCTTTAACTATATTAGAAAGTGGTGTATTGGAAAAAGTATTTAAAGTTGAGGCTGAATTAATTCAAGATAAAGAAGGAAACAAACCTATATTTTATGCAAAGAGAGCACTTAGGAGATGAAATTAATGAAAATTACATTTGTAACAGTATCAACTACAGCTATAAAACACTTAATTGATTCCGGACGGTATATTAAAGAAAGATATGGAAACATTCTAAACTTAAAGTTATACTACGCAGTAAAGGAAATGGATTGTAAAAAGATTGAAAATATGAATGAAGCTATAGAAAATAGTGATTTAGTATTTATTGATCTTATGGGGGCTAATGCTAATGTTATAAAATCTGTTTATAAGGCACTTGATAATTGCAAGGGTAATATAATACCTTATGGAAATTCTGTAAGAGAATATTTAAAATTAGGTAATTTCACTGCTGAAACTATGAAGCCTAAAGAAGAAATTAAGGATATGGGCATGTCTGAAATGAAAACTATCCAATTTAAGGCAGAAGGTACGGGAATACCAAACTCGAAAAAGGTTAAAGATATGAAAAATTATTCTGCTGTAATGAAATATTTCAATATAGCTAATAAAGAAAACATTACAAATATGTTATTGCTTTTGCTTAGAGAATATGGGAATATTGCAAATTTACCAAAGCCTATGGACCCCAAGGAATTTCGAGGTGTAAGTATTTGTAATCCCGAATGTAGGGAATTTTATGACACCTTTAATGATTATGAAATGCATTTTCCTTTTAATGAAGGTAAGCCCAATATAGTATTTTTATTTTATGGACAGACATATCCAACAGATACATTTAAATGCGTCGCAACTATTAAGAATAAAGTTGAGGAATTTGCAAATGTGATTCCTATAGCTGTATCGGGCCCCTTTTCTGAAAATAAGGACAAATTCGAAGAGATTATTTTGAAACAAAAAAAATATAGCATTGATCTAATAGTGAATTTTATGTCCTTTAGGATTGGAGCAGGTCCTATGGGAGGCGATGCTGATGCAGGAGTTAAATTTTTGAAAAATGCTAATGTACCATACTTCCATCCATTTTTTATGACAAAGAAGACTTCTAAGGAGTGGAAAGAATCTATCCAAGGATGTAGTTCGTCAGAGACTATGATATCTGTTATGTTGCCAGAATTAGATGGATGTATAGAAACCAATCCTATAGGAGCGATGTGTGAACCTAAATATGATGAGGAATTTGATGTTCTTATAGAAGAGTTAGAAGTTATAGAAGAAAGAGCAGATAGGCTAGCTTCAAGAATAAAAAGACAGATTAATCTTAAAAATAAGAAAAATCAAGAAAAAAAGGTGGCCATTATATGCTACAATTATCCACCAGGAGAAAGTAATTTATTTGGAGGAGCATTTTTAGATACCTTTTCATCAGTTGAAAATATATTGAAAAGCTTAAAATGTGTGGGATATAAGGTAGATGATCTTAAAAAGGAAGATTTAATGAATATATTTACTGCGGGAAGAGCTGTAAACTCAGGAAGATATAATGATGAGTGGAAGGATATTATAAAATATAGTGATAAAGATTACATAGAAGAATTAAAAAACACTTTTGATTACAATGAAATGATAGAGCAGTGGGGAGAGTCTCCAGGGGAAATCATGGCTAATGAAAACCATGAATTTCTTATACCGGGTGCAATCTTAAAGAATGTATTTATAGGACTTCAACCTTCTAGAGGAATTCATGAGGATTCAGAGAAAACTTATCATGATAAAACATTGTTGCCTCATCATCAATATCAAGGATTTTATAGATGGGTTAGGGAGGAGTTTAAGGCTGATGCTATAATCCATGTAGGTACCCATGGGACCTTAGAATTTTTAAAGGGAAAAGAGTGTGGTATTAGTGGAGAATGCTATGCAGACAAACTTCTAGGTGATATCCCTCATATGTACCTATATTATTGTGGTAATCCTTCAGAGGCTGTTATGGCTAAAAGAAGATCTAATGCCAATATTATAAGTTATCAGCCACCGGTTTTTGTTCCAGGAGAACTATATGGAGACTACTCAAAACTTATGTCTTTAGTGGATAATTATCATCAGTCATTACTTATATCACCTGAAAGTAGCAAGAATATATTATCTGATGTCTTTTCTATGGCAGAACAATTAAATATGCCAAGTGAACTTGAAAAGATAGAAAGTGAGTTATATAGGATGAACAGTAGTCTTATATCAAAAGGATTACATGCATTTGGAGATGTATTTAGCGAAGAAGAGTCAAAAGATTATGTAAGAAGTTTATTGAATTATAGCAGAAATGGAATCTTATCTATTAGAGTTCTTGTAGCTAAAACAAATGGTTACGATGTAGAAAAACTTTTGGAAGAACATAATTTTCAAATTTTAAGAGAATTAGATAGATTAGCAGATGAAGTTTTTATTTATTATATGGATAATAATGATATTGATTTTTTTGACTGGATTGATAAGGATATAAAAAAGGAATTTATATCAACTTTGGAATATGGGAAAAAGGTTTATAAAGAAGTACAAGAAAATTTTGAAATAGAGGGATTATTAAAAACGTTATCGGCGCAATATAATCAAAGCAAATTGGCAGGCGATATATATAGACATCCTGAGATAATGCCTACAGGCTATAATTTACATCAATTTGACTCAAGACTTATTCCAACATCTACAGCTTATATGAGAGGTTTAAAAGTTAGTGAAAATACAATTAATGCTTATAGAGAGGAAAATGATCAATTTCCTTTATCTATTGCAGTTATTTTATGGGGACTTGAAACTTCAAGAACTCAGGGAGAAACCTTTTCACAAATTTTATCTTACCTGGGAGTAAGAATATCTGACAAAAGTAGCACTTGGGAGACTAAATATGAAATTATACCTATAGAAAAACTTGGAAGACCTAGAATAGATGTAACAATAAATATATGTGGTTTTTTTAGAGATATGTTTCCAAACCTTATTGAAAATCTTAGTGATGTATTTGAGCTGATATATGAACTTGAGGAAAGTGACGAGGAAAACTATTTTAAGGCAAACTCTAAGAAGTTATATAAAAAACTTGTGGAAGAAGGACATGGAGAAAAAGAAGCAAAAGAACTTGCTATATCAAGAATTTTTGGACCTGAGGAGGGTCAATATGGTACGGGCATAACAGATGTAGTAGAAACAAAAAGATGGGAAGAGGAAGAACAATTAGGTGGTGTGTTCATAAATAAACTTCAACATGTTTACAACAGAAATATGAGAGGTAAGAAAGTACAAGGGCTTTATGAAAAAAATCTAATGGCTGTGGAACTTGTATCTCAAATAAGAAGCAATCATGAGTATCAGGTTACAGATTTAGATCATTATTACGAATTCTTTGGAGGTCTTGCAAAATCTGTGGAAATGGTAAAAGGTAAACAAGCAAAACTTTATATAACTGATACTACTGAAGAAAAGATATTTACAGAAACTTTGGAAAAATCAATATCAAGAGGAATAAGAACAAGGGTATTGAATCCTAAATGGATTGACGGAATGTTGAAACATAAATACCATGGGGTTCAAAAAATTTCAGAGAGATTTGAAAATGTTTTAGGATTTGCAGCTACAACAAATAGTGTAGATGAATGGATTTATAATGATATGCATAGCTGCTATGTAGAAGATGAAGCTTTAAGTAAAAGGATGAAGGAAAATAATCCGTATGCCTATATGGATATATTGGAGAGCATGATGGAGTATTATAATAGGGGATATTGGAATGCTACGGAAGAACAACTTGAAAAAATAAAGGAGATATACTTGGAACTTGAAGATGGTATAGAAGAAAGGCTATAGGAGGTAGGAACGTGGATAATAAAATTCAACTTTATCCTTTTTGTGCCATAGTTGGACAAGAGGATATGAAAAAAGCGCTTATACTAAATGTTATAAATCCGCTTTTAGGAGGAGTACTTATAAGAGGGGAAAAGGGAACTGCAAAATCTACTGCTGTTAGAGCCATTACTGATGTTATGTTGCTTAGAAAGGAAGTAGAAAATTGCAAGTTTTCTTGTGATCCAGAAGATGATAGCTTTTGGTGTAGAGATTGTTTAGAAACATTTAAAGGTAGCAATAAAAAGATAGTTGAAAGAAGAATGAGGGTTATAAATCTTCCGGTAAGTGCAACTGAAGATAGAGTTGTCGGAAGTATAGATATTGAACATGCTATGAAGAATGGAGAAAAGGTTTTTGAACCTGGAATTTTAGCAGAGGCTAATAGAAATATACTATACTTAGATGAGGTAAATCTATTAGATGATCATGTGGTAGATATTTTGCTTGATGCAGCTGCTATGGGGGTTAATTCTGTGGAGAGAGAAGGAATTTCATATGTACATCCAGCTAGGTTTGTGCTTGTGGGAACTATGAACCCAGAAGAAGGGGATTTAAGACCACAGCTTATAGATAGGTTCGGGCTTGTAGTTGACGTATGCGGAGAAAAGGATGAGGACTTAAGAGTTGAGCTTATTAAAAGGAGACTTGAATTTGAAGATAATCCTTCTGTATTTGTAGAAAAGTATAAGGATGAGCAGGAGAAACTAGGACGTCAAATCCAGAAAGCTAAAGATATATTAAAAGAAGTAAAATACTCACCAGAGTGTTTAAAATTAGTAGCTAAGATTGCAATTATGCTTAAAGTAGATGGTCATAGAGCGGATATTACCTTTATTAAAACTGCAATTACTCATGCAGCATACAGAGGAAGCTATAATGTTGAGAAGGAAGATTTATTTGTAGCGGCAAAGTTTTCTTTGCCTCATAGAATGAGAAGAAAACCATTTGAAGATGGGACTATGGACTTTGAAAATGTGTATGAAGTGATAGAAAATACAAATTTATAAGTAAAAGTATAGGGTGGTATTAATGAATAATAAAACTTATTTCCCTTTTTCTGCAGTAGTAGGACAAGAAAAACTAAAAAAGGCATTAATTTTAAATCTTATTAATCCTAATATTGGTGGGGTGCTTATAAGTGGAGAAAAGGGAAGCGCAAAATCAACGATTGTAAGATCACTAGCAAATGTTATGGATAATATGTCAGTAATTAATCTTCCTTTAAATGCAACAGAAGATAGAGTTGTTGGTAGCATAGATATAAAAAGGGCTATTAAAGAAGGTGAAAAAAGGTTAGAAGACGGACTTTTAAAAAAGGCTCATAATAACTTCTTATATATAGATGAGGTCAATCTTTTAAGTGATCATATTGTTAATATACTTCTTGAGGTTTCATCTACGGGGATAAATGTAATTGAAAGAGAAGGGATTTCTTATAGCCATCCATCAAAATTTGTGCTTGTTGGATCAATGAATCCAGAGGAAGGAGAATTAAGGACCCAGTTTATTGATAGGTTTGGATTATATGTAGAGGTAAAAGGTGAGGAAGATGTTGAGCTTAGAATAAAAATTATGGATAGGTGTATTAAATATGAAAGAAACCCAAAAGAATTCTGTAATGAATGGATTAAGAGAGAAGAAAACTTTAAAAATTCTATTGAAAAAGCCAGAAATCTTATAAGTAAAGTAATAGTTTCTGAAGAAAATTTTCATTTCGCGGCTATACTTTCAGCAGAAGGAAAATGTTCAGGAAACAGAGCAGAAATAATACTTATACAAACAGCAAAAGCTATAGTAGCGTTAGACGGTAGGAATACTATAGAGTACAAGGATATAGAGGAGGCAGCTTTTTATGCTTTACCTCATAGAATTAGAGAAGATATCTCTTTTGAACAAGATCATCAAGGTAACGAAGAGGGTAATAAATATATAGATGATAAGCAACATAAAGATGAAATCAATAAAGATATATCAGATGAACAATACAGTGAGGATATGGAAGATAGTAGTTTAGAAGGAGAGAGTGACACAAGAACACATCAAAGTAGTTATGGAAATACTGAGATAATGTCAGAGAATGAAGATGAGATTAAGGAAAGAGTAGAAGCGATAAATGAATATGATGGGAATTTATCTATAAAGGTAATATTTGAAGGGCAATCTCAGCTAAAAGGTTCAGGAAAAAGGAGTAAGACAAAAACAGATAGTATAAGTGGTAGATATGTGAAATATAAGTTTCCAAAGGGAAGATTAAAGGACATAGCTTTTGATGCAACTCTTAGAATAGCAGCTTGTAATCAAAAAAATAGAATTAGAAAGGAAGGGGTTATTTGCATAAAACCAGAGGATTTTAGGGAAAAGGTTAGGGAAAATCGTACTGGAGCAACTATTTTATTTGTAGTAGATGCTAGTAGTTCTATGGGAGCTAAAAGAAGAATGGGTATTGTAAAAGGATTAGTACTTTCACTTTTAAATGATGCATATGAAAAAAGAGATAAGGTAGGAGTAATAGCTTTTAGAAATGAAGAAGCAAAGGTTCTGCTTAATATCACTAGAAGTGTAGATTTAGCGGAAAAATGTCTTAAGCATCTGCCAACGGGAGGAAAGACGCCTTTAGCGTTAGGATTGTATAGGGCTTATGAACTTTTAAAGGCGGAAAAGATCAAGAATACTAATTCACTGCAATATATAATCCTTGTATCTGATGGAAAAGCTAACGTTTCTATGAAGAGCCAGAACGCTTTTGAAGATGCATTAGCCATAGGTAAAAAGATTCAAAATGAAGGTATAAAAAGCATGGTTATGGATACGGAGGATTCCTATATTCAGTATGGATTTGCAGAAAAGCTTTCTAAAGTAATGGATAGTCAATACATGAAGATAAACAATAACTCAGAATCAGAAATAAAGTCAAATATAAAAACACTTATAAATATATGATGAATGGAGATATAAAAATGAAAAAGAACATAAAAATTTTTATGGTATTAATTTTAACATTTAGTATATTAACAGGATGTGGCTCTCTTAAAAAAGAGGAGAAAAGCGATGTTAAATCAAGCTCTCAATTACAAGAATTTAAAGAAGAAAATGGACTTCTTTTATATACAGATAAAACTAATAGCCCCTTTGAAAATAGTGGTCTTGCAATTACAATAAAAAAAGGCCAAGATGGATATGTTAAATTTGTAAAGACTGATAAAGAAGGCAATCCTACAGTTGACTATTATGAGTTTAACTATGAAAAGGATCAGGTAGAAAAATATTATTATGTTTCAGCCATGGGGAATGGATTTTATTACTATTATGATTTAACTAGCAATACTTTAACTAAAATAGAAGATAAAGATCATAATGATTCAACGCAAAGTACAAAAGAGTCTCAAAGATGGGATAGTGCTAGCGAAAAGATGGATGAAGAAGTAAAAAGTTTAGAAGAGTATTTTGAAACTCAGTACCATATGACGATAAAGGATTCAGTTTTAAAATAATTAAGCAGTTAAAATATTAATAAAGGAATCTAATGACAATATAGAGGAGCTCAAATGGTATGTTTTGACTCCAGCAAAAAATCCACGATGGAAATATCGTGGATTTTTGCTTATGCATGGAGAGGGGAATTGATTGTGATGAAACTTTAAAAGCATAATACTACCTTCACCATCTATAATTCCAGCTATATAAGCTTTTTCTTCAGAAGTCATATTATCACCTCTATTAGTTTGATTTTAGTATTTGTAAAGGTGTATAAACTTATACATAAGAGGAAAGCAGTGTGCATAAAACATTAATTTAGTTTTAATTTGTATGATTCTTTAGTATAAGTTTTAAATGGTATTAAGTAGACAAATAAATAATTGACAACTATATCACTTAATGATATAGTATGTTTAATGCTATATCATTAAATGATATAGCGTATAAGAAAAGGGAGAAGGTTATTATGGCAAGAAAAGATTCCATTGACATAGGTGAATTAACAGATTCTGCTTTTTATATTTTATCTAGTGTTAGTGAGGAAAAGCATGGTTACTTAATTATGAAAACTATTGAGGAATTTACTGAAAATAAAGTAACAATTGGACCTGCATCACTATACACAACACTTAAAAAGCTCTTAGTAGCAGGGCTCATAGAATTAAAGCCTAGCACAGATGAAAATAAGAAGATATATAAGATTACAAGTCTAGGGCGTGAGATGCTTATAAAAGAGATTGAGCGAAAAAAACAAATGATTAACTTCGCTGAAAAATTTTTAAAGTAGTAGAAAAGGGGTGATATTTGTGAAAAATAAATATGTCATGATCAGCGGATTTGCTTTTAGTGAAGAAAGTGACATGGAAAAACTAAAAAATTATGCAAAGGAAGGTTGGATACTAGAAGACATAGTAGGTGGATTTTTCTACAAATTAAAAAAGGATTTGAATCAAGAGATAGTGTATAGCTTAGACTATCAAAGTGAGCCTAGTGAGGAATATTTTACTTTATTTAAAGAAGCGGGTTGGACACCTGTTGTTTCTATAGGGAATGAAATGCACATTTTTTCAGGCCCTACTGGAATAAAGCCAATTTACAGTGATAAGGAATCGGAAATAGAAAAATATACAAGAATGAAAATACAAACAGGTAGGGGAACATTGTACTCTTTCATCACAGGCATTGTGCTTATGATTATATTATTTGTATCAGTAATTACTATAAGACCTATATTTTTAATTGTTTTGGGATTATTCATGATAAATATAATTGTATTTATATTTAACTTTTTACCATACCTAGCCTATAATCATAGAATAAGACAGATAAATAAATATGGTAAAATAGCAGCTAATAAATTTGAAGGTGCAATAAATGCGTTTGTAAGTCTTGCTTTTTTAAGCTTAGGAATAGTGAATTTAACTGAAAGAAAGTATTATGATGCACTGATGCTTATTATGATAGGTGCTGCTTTTGGTGTTTCAAGTATAAATTATTATATAAAAGCTAAAAGAAAATGCAATAAATAAATGTTATAGAAAAAATGGCTTATAACTATAAGAACATCAGTTATAAAATTATATTAAATGGAAGAGGTATATCATGGATAGTAAAGATTTTAATGAAATTTTAGCAAATATTCAACTCCTTAGGAATGAAGTAGATGAGAAATTGGCAGGGCGGTTAAAATTAGATTTACTAGAGCGAATTTATAAAAGGCTCTACTCTTTTGATTGTAATGAATGTAATAAATATCTTAATGAATTAGATGATCAAGTTAGGGAGTTAAGGAATAAGAGAGGTTTGCTTGATAAACAGGAACTAAAACAACATACTAAGAAAATTGAAGCTATGAAATTACATTTGCAAAAAGAGCATAAATTAGTACCTGAAGGGCATTATACTAGCATTTATATCAGTATAGGAGTTAGTTTGGGACTCATCTTCGGACTAACGTTGTTTCATAATTTAGCATTAGGACTACCTATTGGTATGGCAGTGGGTGTTGGAGTAGGATCAGGACTAGATGCTGATGCAAAGAAAAAAGGTAAGGTAATATAATAAATTTAAACTTACCTTTAAAATGAAATTAGAATATAAGGAGTTCTTAAATGAAATATTATTTAGCACCAATGGAAGGAATCACAGGATACATATATAGAAATGCTTATGATAAATTTTTTCATAACATTGATAAATACTTTACACCTTTTATTGTAACAAATAAAAGTAGAAGTCTTAAAACTAAAGAGCTAAGGGATGTGTTACCTGAAAACAATAAGGGTATGAATGTTGTGCCTCAACTACTTACTAATGATTCGGAAGGATTTATTAATACTTCTAGAAAATTACAAAGCTTAGGTTATAATGAGGTTAATTTAAATTTAGGCTGTCCTTCAGGAACTGTTGTTTCAAAAAATACAGGCTCTGGGTTTCTAGCTAAAAGAGAAGAGCTTGATATGTTTTTAGAGGAAATATTCAAAATGGATGATATGAAAATTTCTATAAAGACTAGAATAGGAAAGGATAGCTCAGAAGAGTTTTATGAGCTTATAAAAATTTATAATAAATATCCTATAGAGGAATTAATCATTCATCCTAGAACACAAAAAGACTTTTATGGAAATAAACCTAATTTAGAGGTATTTAAAGATGCACTGTCTTTAAGCTCTAATCCAATATGTTATAATGGCGATATTTTTACTACTCATAACCATGAAAAGTTAATAAAGGACTTTCCAGAGGTAAATAAAGTAATGATAGGTAGAGGAATAATAGCTAATCCAGGATTTATAAATGAGATCAAAAACAATACTAATTTAGACAAAGAGGTACTTAAAGATTTCCATGATGAAATTTTTAGTGGATATAGAGAATTCTTAAATGAAGAGAGAAATGCAATGTTTAGAATGAAAGAATTATGGGGATACATGAGTCACATATTTTCAAATAATGAAAAGTATGCTAAGAAAATAAAGAAGTCTCAAAGGTTAAGTGATTATGAACAAGCGGTTTCAAGTTTATTTAGGGAACAGGAAATCATAAAAGGAGCAGGTCTTTTTAGTAGTCCGTATTAGAATATAGAATTTAGAATATAAACTCCTTATAAGAATATTTCCAAACTAATTTACTAATAATAAACAGTAATTATATGTGTAAAATTTCTTATAATAATGGTTTATTAGGAGGTAAATATGGATAATAAAGAAAATATGGAATGTAAACAAAAACCTATAAGTTTCCCACCACAGCATCAACAAGCTCAGCCGGGCATGGAGGGGATAATGGAACCAAGACCTATATTTGATAATCCATGCTATAAAGGAAGTGAAAAACTAAAAGATAAAGTCGCCATAATTACAGGTGGTGATAGTGGAATTGGAAGAGCGGTGGCAGTAGCCTTTGCAAAAGAAGGAGCAGATGTTGTTATTTCATATTTAAATGAAGATGAAGACGCAGAGGAGACTAAAAGGTATGTTGAAAACTGTGGAAGAAAATGCTTGCTTATAGCAGGTGATATATCTGATGAAAACTTTTGTAAGTCTATAATAGACAAGACAATAGATACCTTTAAAAAGTTAGATATACTAGTAAATAATTCAGGAGTTCAGTATCCAAAGACAAGTATAGATTTAATAACACTAGATCAACTTGAATCAACCTTTAAGACAAATATTTTTTCTATGTTTTATCTTACAAAGGCAGCTCTTCCGCATCTAAAGAAAGGAAGTACAATAATTAATACAACCTCAGTTACTGCCTATGAAGGACACAAAGACCTTATAGATTATTCTGCAACAAAAGGAGCAATTGTAAGCTTTACTCGTTCATTATCACTATCTTTAGTTGGTAATGGAATTAGAGTAAATGCAGTAGCACCAGGACCTATTTGGACACCGCTTATAGTATCAAGTTTTAATGAAACTAAGGTTACAACATTTGGATCTAATACACAAATGAAAATGGCAGGGCAACCCTATGAATTAGCTCCAGCCTATGTTTATTTAGCCTCAGAAGATTCATCATATGTAACTGGTCAGGTGATTCATGTTAATGGCGGAACTATGGTAGAAAGCTAGTTATATAGTCATAAATATCTTCTCTTATAGGAGTAACTAATTGATATTTAATTTCTACAGCTGTTTTACTAGTGTTTTTCATAATAAATTGTATGGGTTTTCCTATGGCTTTGATTTTACCTAGGAAGTAAAATTCTTTTGAAACTTTATCATCCTTATTTTTTCTAACAAATAAGCTCATTTCAACACCATTTTCTTCACCTCTATAAGCTTGTACTATATCATCAGAAGTTATCGTTCTACCTACCTTTGATATAGCAATTAACTGAGAAGGGGATTGAAATCTATCTTCGTAATTAATGGTATCTGTAATATCGGAAGACTTTTTATAATTGATAAATACAGGGTAGGTTTTAGTGGCTTTATCAAATTTATAGCCACCAATATTAAGAGCAACCTCTCCTTTTTTCCACTCTAGGAGTCTACAAACATCCTCATAGGTATATTTCTCATATAACTGAAGGCTAGTATTCATATATCTGTTACTGTAAAACTTATTGTATCTTTCTATTCCAAAATCAATTAATTCCTCAACCATATATTTAAAATCATTATTTTGAAGGTGATCTTTAAATGATTTAGAAATATTATAATCAGAATCTGACTTTTCTAAGAAGATACATTTTTCATAAGTCTTTTTACCGGCGCCTGATAAAAATTCATTTGTAAGAACGTTAACTACATTGGTTTCAGTACTAGCTTTAAAGTCTATATCATAATCTTCTTTTAATCCCTTTTTCAGATTGTAAATTAGATCAGTTTCATAGTTAATGGCGTATTTAAGCATAAGTAGTTCATGAATTCTTTTACCAGAAGCTAGCTTTTTAGAAATAAATTCAATAAACAATTCCTTTGAATCATCAAGTCTTATGTCATATTCCTTTTCATACTTTTGTAAAAACATATAATAAGAGCCAAGACTTTTGCTTTGGAATATTCTTAAAGGATCAATAGACTCATAGGTATCAAAATCCGCTAAACTTGGTATTCTACCAATCTTTTGTTTAAGAGTATTATAGCTTTCTTTAATTAGCTTAATATCATTAAAGTTAGCCCTATCAATAGACTCAAATATCTTTTTCTTAGATATTTCATCAAAATTAATAGTGGAGCAACCAGGTATTATTCTTGTGCCTTCCATAACATACTTTCTAATATTATCTTTGTTAAAAGTCCTATCTCCAGATAAAGCAATAGGAATTAGAAAGTTATTGTTATAGTTTCCTATAAAGTCTATGATAACAACGTATTCTTTAAACTTATCCTTCCTAAGGCCTCTACCTAATTGTTGAACAAAGATAATGGAGGACTTAGTTGGCCTTAACATAACAACTTGATTAACAGAGGGGATATCTACACCTTCATTAAAGATATCCACAGTAAATATATAATCTAAAGAATTATCTATTTCATCTTGTTCTAAGCTCTGAATTGCTATTTCTCTTTCATTTTGAGTATTATCTCCGGTTAGAGCCACTGTTTTATATCCATAGGTGTTAAATATATCTGAAAGTTCATGGGCTTCCTTCTTATCACTACAAAATATTAATCCCTTTACTCTTTCACCACAATATCCATAAAAATTAATTTTATCTATTATATGATTAACTCTTTCTTTAGCTACTAAGGCTCTGAAGAAAGAGTTATCTTCGAGCTCCACACCATCCACGCTAATATCAGATACACCAAAGTAATGGAAGGGGCAAAGTAAATCTTCTTCTAAGGCTTTTTGAAGACGTATTTCATAGGCGATATTGTAATTAAACATTTTGAAAATATCAAAGTCATCACATCTTTCAGGTGTGGCTGTCATACCAAGCAAAAATTTAGGGGCAAAATATTCAACTATCTTCTGATAGCTATTAGCTCCTGCTTTATGTACTTCATCAATGATAATATAATCAAATTCATCCCTTTTAAAACTTTTAAGAACATCATCCTTTGATAGTGTTTGGACTGTACAAAAGATAAAGTCCTTATTAATATCCTTCCTAGTTCCAGATAGAATACCCATAGTTCTAGTATCACCAAATACATTTTGAAAGCTATTTAAAGCTTGCCTTGCTATTTGTTCTCTATGTACTATAAATAGGGCCTTTTTAGGATTATAATTTCTTAGTTCAAAAGCAGATAAATAGGTTTTTCCAGTACCTGTAGCAGAAATTAAAAGAGCTTTATCAGAGCCATCTTCCCGGATCTTATTTAATCCTTGTATGGCAGCTACCTGCATTTTATTTGGCTTAAGCTTATATTGTGAAAGCCTTGGAACACTACTTTTTCTAGCGTATTCAATTTGCTTTTTATAAATATCCTGGTAGGTTTCTATCCAATCTAAAGTTAGATCATAGGCATCATCCCAAAGTCCGTTAAACTCATCAATAACATTTTCAGTTAAAGAACCTTCCTCTAAAGAAGAAATTTTTAAATTCCATTCTTTGTTTTTGGTTAAGGCTGATTGAGTTAAATTTGAACTACCAACGATTAATTTATAATGATCATCATATTTAAATATGTAACCTTTAGTATGAAAGTTTTCTTTGCTATATAGTTTAATTTCAATATTTGAAAATTCAAGTAGTTTTCTAAGGGCTTTAGGCTCACTAAAGTTCAAATAATCTGTAGTTAATATCTTACCTTTAATACCTTTTTCATCTAAATATTTAAGAGTTTCAAGTAAGGGGGTTATACCACTACTTGTAATAAAGGCAACGGATATAAAAAATTCCTTACACTTAGTTAATTCAGAAATTATTTCGGTTAAAACTTTGCTACCCTTTGAGTAGTCGTTTACTATTAACTTTGGAGTTAAAGCTAGATTTGAATCTATTAAGCTATTTATGAGACCAGCTTCACTAGCTTTAAGAATCTCATTTTTAATTATACTTTTATCGCCTGTATCAATAGACTTTATGGTAATACCTTCTAGGTTGTGTGATATATCAGATTTAATTATATTACTCATATTTACCTCGCATTTTCTATATTAGTTAAGGTGTAAATGATTTCATTAGTGATTATATTATAGTATAATTATGGTATAGTGATATTGATAAGTGAAGGGTATAATAAGTTAATAAAATAAAGTAAAGTACGGAGGAAATATATATATGATAAATATAGGATGTCATTTGTTTTCATCAAAGGGATTTAAGAACATGGGTGAAAATGCCCTGAAAATCGGAGCCAATACTTTTCAGTTTTTCACTCGTAATCCAAGAGGAAGTAAAGCAAAGGATATAGACGAAAAGGATGTTAAAGAATTTTTAGAATTAGCAAAGGAAAATAACTTTGGGAAAATCTTAGCCCATGCACCCTATACATTAAATCCATGTTCAGCTGATGATAGAAATAGAGAATTCGCTATAGAGATAATGAAGGATGATCTAAATAGGATGGAATATATACCAAATAACTTATATAATTTTCATCCCGGAAATCATGTGAAGCAGGGAGTAGAGGCAGGAATAGAATATATAGTTTATGCTTTAAACTCAATTTTGAAAGAAGAGCAGACAACAAAGGTCCTATTAGAAACCATGTCTGGAAAAGGAACTGAAATAGGAAGAAATTTTGAAGAAATAGCTGAAATTATAAAGGGTGCTAGGCTAAAAGATCATATAGGTGTATGTTTAGATACATGCCATATTTATGATGCAGGATATGATATAGTAAATGAATTAGATAAAGTTTTAGATGAGTTTGACAGGATAATAGGTCTTGATAAATTATGTGCTATTCATTTAAATGATAGTAAAAATCCATTTAAAAGCCACAAAGATAGACATGAAACAATAGGAGAGGGCTATATAGGTTTAGATGCTATATCTAATATAATTAATCATAAGAAGCTATGCCATCTACCATTTTTTCTTGAAACTCCAAATGAACTTGAAGGACATAAAAGAGAAATAGAATTACTTAAGGGTGTATATAAGTGGTAAGGTGGACTTGTTTCTATTGAATCTAATCCACCTTCACTGTTTAGGAACAACTTCTTAAAGTATTCCCCTTAACCGTTATCATTGTCACCAACTCCTGCACCCTCTGCAAGTGCTGTTATTGGAACTGATGTTAACACTAGAAGTAAACACAGTAAGGTGGATATTATCTTATTAACCTTCCTCATGTATATTATTATACCTCCTTATCTTATGATTTATTTCCTATAAACTCTTACATGCTTACTTTAGTGATTAGTTTCCATCTCCTAAGCCTGGTCCGTCATAAGGTGTGAACCCGTCAGGTATAATTGTCTTATCTCTAATGAAATCGTCTACTCCGTTAGAGCTGTATCCATCTGCGTCTACTCCGCTGTTCCCACCCACCGTTGTTAGCTGGTTTACTTGGTTGTGGTGTTGGCTTTTCAGCAGGTGCTTGTGTTGGCTTTTGTGCTGGTTTCTCTTGCTTTTGCACTACCTTCGGTGTTGGTGGTGCTGGTGGTGTATCAGGTAAACTCTCTATCTCTAAGACTGTTGTTCCTAAACTCTCCGCTACGTCTTTAAGAAATGCATCAAATTCTGCATTAGGTAATCCTAATCTCCCTATACTT
The DNA here is from genome assembly GCF_000703125.1 of Clostridium algidicarnis. Taxonomy (NCBI): domain Bacteria; kingdom Bacillati; phylum Bacillota; class Clostridia; order Eubacteriales; family Clostridiaceae; genus Clostridium; species Clostridium algidicarnis. Next base: position 1,968,454 of record NZ_JNLN01000001.1, read on the forward strand.
TCCTTAGCTGCATCATACTGTAGCTTAGCGTCCCAAAGTGTTATACCGTTAGATAATACCTTGTTAGGGTCAGATGGCATACCCTCTGTTTCTATCCAATCCTTGCCATACTCTAAGCCTTCTTCTGTTACTCCTAGTACCTCTGGCTTTCCTGTTGATACCTTAAACTTATCTAAGTTGATTTTACCATACTCTCCCTCACTTAAATAACCATAAGCTTTGTTTTTAGCTAGCTGTGTATTAGCTATTAACATGATTGATTCTGATTTACTTAATGGTTCGTCCCATCTTGATTCGTCTGATGTTAATAAGCCTAAATTCTTAGCTACTACCATTGCCTTATAAACCTCTTCCTGCATACCCTTAATGTTGTTTTGTAACATATAGGCTAGTGTATATGATTGCCACCTATCCTTCGCTACTACCTCTTTACTCTCCTTGTCTTTATACTTAAAACCCGCCTTTAAAGCTAAATCTCCCGCATTCTTATTATCTTTAAATGCCTTCTCTTTACCAGTTACCTTTGACATTTCATCTTTAAAGTGTTTATTAACTAACATATAGATGGCCTCTGACCTTGATATGCTGCCACTATATGAATTACCATCTAAACTCTTATTCTCTACAGATAAGAAACCATATTCATCTACGCCTTGTGCAAACTTTGTATGACTTGTAGCACCTCCAACTGCTGTCTCGAAGTTCTTATCTATTTCTATCTCCTGCACTCCGTTTTCTGTCTTGTATACTAACTCATAGAATTGCTCTCTTGTTAATGACTGTGTACCATTAAATGATTCAGGATTAGTTGCGTCTGGCATTAAGTTATAGTAGGCATTTATAGATGCTGCTATTGCGTCACTATCACTGTCAGCTACATCTGTATAAACGTTATTCCCTAGTTTAGCCATCTTATCCTTTACTTCACTGCCATCCCAATACTTAGTAACGAATGTCTTATTTCTAAAGGCGTCCTCTAAGGTTGTATTACCTTCTCTGTCACCTGCCTCGTCTACATATAAACAACCTGACTTTCCATTTACACCTTTCTCCGTTACAATATTAATGTTGAACACCTGGTCAAATTCTTGTCTAAACCCTTGATTAAATGTCTTAAGTTGGTCTAGTTGTACCCAATCTAGTTCCTCCTATTGCTTTCCCTTTTCCTTAATGTCATAACTAGGACTTGCTAATTCTAATGTTATTGTTTCACCCTTATCTATAAGGCTTAACATTTCTTTAGAATTGACTGCTGCACAACCTGACAGCTGTGAACACATTATTACCAGTGACATTAATATTATCAGTGACGCTACGGATATTATTACTTTTTTATTATTCATGAATTTACCCCACATAAGTATTTCCCCCTAATAAATATCATTTTTAAATTACATTAATTAAAAATCTAATAAGCTTAATTACTATGATTATACACTGGGTTTAATTAAAAAAAATAGCCAAATAAATCCATAGCTTCAGTCAAGTAAAGGTAGGCAACCCTTTGATTTAACTTATCATTAATTCCTTTATAGCTTCAAAGTAATTGGTCTACCCTTTAAGTATGCAATAGTTAATAAAGTTCTACTAAATATTAAAAATAATAGTGCCTTTGTTTTTAAAATAAATTTACTAGTATTAAATTTTACCTTTGTTTTTATTACTAGTATATTTACAATATTTTATTTATTATTATGGTTTTATTATTATATTTATTTTTAATATTCTTTTTATTATTATTATTATTATTATTATTGTCTTATGTCCTTATAAGGGGCTTATATTTGTTTATAGGGGACCTATGAGGGGCTTTATGAGGAGCTTGTTTTTTTCGTATTTATTTAAGTAGGGTTAATATATCTGCTCTCATTTTTAATATGAAAGTTATATATAACTCCATACGTTAAATTCTATTGTAACTTTGGTTTTTGCTTTATTTCCAAGATATATCTGAAGCTTTTCTAGGTACTGTTTTTAAATGTTAACGTTATGATATTCTAACAGAAACTACATATTTATATGATATAATTAGAGCAGTAACTACATTATACAAGGAGGAAACCTATGGGTGAATCAAATGAAATAGGTCTTATGGATAAAGATAAATTATTAAATATATTTGACTATTTAAAGGAAGATAAAGAGACCTATAAGATATATTCTAATTTAAAGATATTAAAACCTAAAGCTGAACAATTATTGGCTATGAAGATATTAGCTGCAAGACCGGAACCAGCCAAAGATTTTGTAGATGCATATATATTATGTAAGGATTTAAATATATCAACTAAAGCAGAGCTATTAAATATTTTTGAGGAACATATATCGTTAACTCTTATAGGAGAAAGACAGATGAATTTCATTAAATACTTAGGAGAGGATTTAGGCTATGATTGGGAATAAGTATTTACAAGATTTGTTTAATTATTTAGATGAGGATACAAGTTTAAATCAACTTCTAGAGTTGTTGAAATACAAAGATATGGGATTTATAAATAGTTTAAATAATGAAACTATAAATTTAGAACTGTGCAGTAAGGAAGAAATAGTATATTTAACAAAAGTATCAGCTTTAATAGATTATTATTTACAAATCCATGGCTTAGAAGTTCCAAATTGGTTAAGGGATGCAAGATTGAAATTTGATAGACCCTATTACCACTCTAAGAGGATAAGTGATTTTGAGAAAGTAAAACTACAGTATACTAATCCCTCGCCATTTAAAATACGTAATGTTTATTTTAATTTAGATGGTATTTTGAGGATTTAGAATTGTTGGTATGAATTTTAATTATAAATTTTATAATTGAAGGAATTTTGAATATATTTAATGGAGGAAAAGATATGGATGGTATAGAAAATGACAAAAACTTATTAGTTATAGAAGCTATTGAAGGATTTGTATATAATCATAATATAAGTAGCAGTAAGGCTTTAGAAATATTTATATATTGTAGATGAATTACTTAGAGAATGGGAAAGTAGGAGACTTAGTTAAAAGACTTCTACTTTTTTCATTTTCAAAGACATATCATCGATATATATAAAGATGATGACTTTGTTTCATTCCAGCACCTCACAAGTGGAGTTTGAGTGAATCTTCCAGCTTCTATAATTTTAGCAATTTTTTTAGCATCTACATTCATCATACAATAGTCCACCCCTTTAGTTTATAAAAGTTATTATACTTGATATTGCTTATTTGTTATGTATTATATTATATCATTAAATAATTCAATTAACATAAATGGAAAATTGGTAATGTAATATATGTTATAACAATAGTATAATATCTAATAAAGAGAATATTTGTATGGGGGGATATAAGTGGATTACAACTATGATAAAAATAATAAAGAATCTATAGAACAATATGCAAGAAAACTGCTTAATAAAAGTTTAAATGAATTGAACATATATAATAGAGAGTATAGATTTAATAATAAAAAGTCAAAAGGAAGACTAGGACAAACTGTAGAAGAATCATATTTTGGATATAGGGTTAACAGCAAACAAGAAGCTGACTTTGATGAAGTAGGTGTAGAATTAAAGGTATGCCCTCTTAAAAATATTAAAAAGAAACCTAATTCCAATAATATAAGAGAAAGATTAGGGTATTCAGCTAAGGAAAGAGTAGTATTAAGTATTATTGATTATTTTAAATTGAACAATGAAGTATGGGATAATAATTCAATAATGGATAAATGTGAAGAGCTTCTTTTGATGTTTTATATGAACAAGAAAGATGTTCCTACAGAAGACTTAATATTTAAGATTATAAGTTTATGGAAACCCTCACAGCAGGATTTGAAAATTATTGAAAGTGATTGGAATACAATTGTATCAAAAGTTAAGGACGGTAAAGCTCATGAAATTTCAGAAGGAGATACAATGTATTTAGGTGCGTGCACTAAAGGAAGTACTGCAGAAAAGAGTAAAAGATTACAACCAAATTCAAATATCTTGGCTCCTCAAAGAGCATTTTCTTATAAACGATCATATGTAGATTATATAATAGAGGATTTACTTAGAAAGGAACAATATAAAAAGTTTAAATTAGCTAAATCTTTGAGTGATGAATATATGCTTTTTGATCAAAAAATCTACAATATATTTAATGAAATCGTAAATAAGTCTCTTGATGAAATTATAAAGGTGTATTCAATTAATAGACAAAGAAAAGCTAAAAATTTTATAAGGCTTGTAATTGATGATGTTTGTAAAATAGCTTTCGGAGACAAGCTTGATAACTTTGAAGAATTTAAAAAAGCTAATATTGAAATTAAAACTATTTTATTAAAACCTAATGGGATACCAAAAGAATCAATGTCTTTTGAACAAATAGATTATTGCGAAATAGTAAATGAAGAATGGAACACTTCGACTATAAGAAATAAGTTCGAAAATAAGAAGCATTTATGGATAATATTCAAGAGTAAAATAAATTTTAAAAAACAATCAGAATTAGGATTGGATGATATTTTACTAAATAAGGTTATGCTTTGGAATATGCCTATAGCAGATTTAGATAATAGTATGTACAAGGTATGGATAGATACTACAAATAAGATTAAACAAGGTGACTATAATAACTTTATTAAAATTAGTAATGGAGAAATTGCACATATAAGACCAAAAGGAAAAGATGCAAATGACTTAGCCCTTACACCTCAAGGCACAAAAGAAAGAAAAAAATGTTTTTGGCTAAATTCTAAATATATAAAAGAACAAATTGAAAAAGAAATTTAAAATAAAAGTTTACTATATAATTTAACATTTTTAAAATCGATCTTCCTTTTTTAAATAATATATAGTATAATCTATACGTTACATATTAGGAGGTAAGATTAAATGAAATATACAATTTGTGAATTGTTTGCTGGGGTTGGGGGATTTAGAGTTGGATTTGAAAAGGGTTCTTCTCATTGGACAACAGTTTGGGCGAATCAGTGGGAGCCTAGCAAAAAAACTCAACATGCTTTTGAATGCTATAAGAGTCATTTTGAAACCTCCGGTGGAATAAATGAATTTAGTAATGTAGATATATCACAAGTCCCAACAGAGAGTATTCCATATCATACAGTGTTAGTAGGGGGATTCCCTTGTCAGGATTATTCTGTTGCAAGTACTGGAGCTAAAGGAATACAAGGTAAAAAGGGTGTGCTTTGGTGGGAAATTGAAAGAATCTTAAAAGATAAGAGACCACCATTTGTGCTTTTAGAAAATGTTGATAGATTATTAAAATCACCATCAAAACAAAGAGGAAGAGATTTTGGGGTAATTATAAACTGTCTTGCTAAATTAGGTTATTCTATTGAATGGAGAGTAATAAATGCTGCTGAATATGGATTTCAACAAAGAAGAAGGCGTACATTTATTTTTGCTGTGCATAACACAACTAATTATTATAAGGAATTAAAAAATCAAAGTGTATATCAGCAACTTCAACATTCAGGATTCTTTAGTTCTATCTTTAACATACAAACTTTTTCACAAGAAACTATTAATGGTATAGATATAAAAGAAAAGTTTGATTTGGATACACTTAAAATTTCAAATGATTTTAACTTTGAATTTAAAAATTCTGGAATGTACAGAAATGGAGTAATATATACAATAGAAACTACTCCAAATAATTTATTGACAAAGTATCAAATTACATTACAAGATGTACTAGAAAAACATGTAGATGAGAAATATATTTTATCTGATGAGGATTTAGAAAAGTGGATTTATATGAAAGGCTCTAAAGCTATTGAGAGAACATCTAAGGAAGGTCATAAGTACATATTTAGAGAAGGCGGAATAGCATTTCCAGATTCAATAAATAAGCCAGCTCGTACAATGTTAACAAGTGAATCAACTAAAAACAGAAGTACTCATGTTGTTGAGGATGTTGAAACAGGAAGGTTAAGAGTGCTAACTCCACTAGAATGTGAAAGAATTAATGGATTTCCAGATAACTGGACTAATACAGGAATGACTCAGTCGTTTAGATATTTTTGCATGGGAAATGCATTAGTTGTAAATTTAATAGAGCATATGGCAAGAAAGTTGCAACAGATAGTAGAGGAGGAAGATTAGTCTTTCTCTTCTTTTTATGTTAAAAAAGGGGGATTGATAGAATAGAATGTTTATAAGGTAAAAAGAGATAAAGACAATATTGGTTTAATAAAAGAATATTAGTAAGAGGATTACGTTGTTTTCTCTGGAGCGACTCAGATGTCCCCAAAATTATTACTTGGTTTAAAGGTTATAATAATTGTATATAAATTGAATAATTACAGAAGGGTTTATAGAAAAGTGGTGAACTTAACAGATTATAATAGATTTTTAGAAATATTAAATCAAACTAAGGGAATTCATAATTCATTGAATGAATTGATGAAATATGATTTTATATATCATTCAAATAAAATAGAGGGTAGCGCTTTTACTATAGAAGATTTGCAAATGTTATTTGAAAAGAATATTGTTACTGGAACTCATACCTTAGATGATGTACAAGAAACAGTTAACTCATTTTATACTTTTGATTTGCTTATAGATAGCATAGATAAGGATTTAACCTTAGATATGATAAAAAATTGGCATGGTAGCCTAATGTATAGAACTAAATTGCACGATTTAGGAATTGCAGGAGTATTTAAAAAGTATCAAAACAAGATATTAGGAGCTAAATTTGATACTGCTAACTCCTTAGAAGTTGAAGACAAACTAAATATTTTAATGAATAACTTCTATTCTTTGGAGAAAGTTAGAATAGAGGATATTGCTAGATTTCACTTCGAATTCGAAATAATTCATCCATTTCAAGATGGTAATGGTAGGATAGGAAGGTTTATATATTTAAAACATCTATTAGATAATAGATTAGGTTTAAAGTATATGAGTGGTGAAACTTCAAGTGAATATAAAAAAGCTTTAGGATCTTCTACAAGTGAGGATGTAAAACCATTAGTAGACTATATAAATAAGCAAAAGGACTTTATTGAAGAAAATAAAAATATGTTTGAGCAGTAATAAAAAGAGGGTCACTTTGTTTCCCGCGATTACCTTGGAGAAACCGTTAAAATACGTATATCATGCAATAAAGCAACTGTACCGTAGAAAGAATCAGAGCAAACAAGACAGAATGTTATAAACGATGTAGATAAAAATGGAGAAAGTGTCTTTATCTTCTAAAAGGAGTCTTAAATGTGGAAGCTAGGATAAGTGATACAGGTAGAAGAGGTAAATGGTAAAAATCATATCAAAACTAAAGCTAATAGAAAAAGGTGGATAACCTTAACAATATAGAACAATATAGAATAATATTAAGAATATCAAGGATACTAATAGAGTGATAGAACTACACTTCGCCCCCTCTAATACCCTTAAGGTCAAGAATATTAATCTAAGAAACCTATAGAAAAAGATTGCAGAGTAATACTATAGGACGTTTAAATATTTTAGAAGCATGTAGATATAACCCAGTAGATTATCTTGTTTATGCATTTTCAAGCTCGGTATATGGTTCTAATAAAAAGGTATTATTTGAAGAAACTGATTTTGTAGACAATTCAGTATCATTATATGCAGCCACTAAAAGTCAAATGAATTAATGGATCATATTTACAGTCATCTTTACAATATACCATCTACAGGATTGAATTTTTTTACAGTCTATGCCCTATAGGAAGACCAGAAATGCATACTTTGGATTTACTGATAAGTACTTTAAAGGAGAACCTATTAAGATATTTAATAATGGAGACTTTGACCATGATTTATATAGAGATTTTATCTATGTAGATGATATAGTAGAAGGAATTGAAAAATTACTTAATAATCCATCCATAAATGAAAATGAAGTTCCTCACAAGGTATTTAATATCGGCAATAATAGCCCAGAAAAGCTTAAGAAATTTATAGGGGCTTTAGAAAAGGCATTAAGTAATTCTTTAAGTAAAGAAGTTACCTTTGAAAAGATATTTGAACCAATTAAACAAGCCTATGTTCCAGCAACTTACGCTTAAACAGATAGACTTCAAGAATCAGTAGGATTTAATCCATCTACTAGTATAGAAGAAGGATTTTAAAAGTTTACCGATTGATATGTTGGGCATTATGGAGGTCATAACCCACCGGAAATATAGCGAAAATGTAGTTTTATTGTTTAGCATATTCGTGGCCCATCACTTGATTGTGGGTGGACTGTTGTTTAAAGGTGACACACACCAGGAAAAAGAGAAGTGGAAAATAAGGATTAGAAATTAATTTTATTTAGAAAGAGTTTACATGTTAATTAAGGCTGATAGCATATTTTTCTTTGAGAGAATTGAAATCCTTGGGAGATTTTTTTATTATTCAGGGACTTGGAACATATATTCTAAAAACTGAGAAAACCATACATAAAAGATTTATTGGGTCATTTTATCGAAATGTTAGAATATTACCCTAATTACCATGGTAGAGGGATGAAGTAGAAACTTAATATGCAATTAATTATGCTCTTCATTGTAATGGGGAATCGAATTCATATGTTTTTTAAAGATTACCTCAGCTATCGTAGATGTGAAAGCTAAGCTTCAATTTATACTGGTGCGGGTAGAAGAATATAGGATACCATCTGCAACTTTATACTCTTGAAAAAATATATATTCAGAAGAGAATATATTATGCATAAAATGTGCAAATTCAAGCAATAAGACTTTTGAATGGCTTAAGTATGAAAAGCGAAAGAAAGATGCAAAAACACCAATTAAGCTATTGACTACATGAGGTTAATGGTATAAAATTAACATAAAGAAGCAAAAGTCATTAATTTGAATATTAAAGTTAGCGAGGGAATAATATGCTTGTAGGATATAAATTTGATAATTATACTTCTTTTTATGAAGAAACTAATTTATCAATGGAATCAGGAAAGGATAGAAAGTTTATAGAACAAAATACATTTAAAACGCAATATGGAAGATTAAACAAATCGGCTCTCATATTTGGAGCAAATGGAAGTGGAAAAAGTAATTTTGTGAATGCACTACAATATATGTGTAATTGTGTTTTAGCACGATTTGAAATTCAAGCAAAGATTATATCTGTTTTAAATAATTTTGCATTTAATGAAACAGGACTCAATAAGCCAAAGTCTTTTGAGGTATCATTTATAGTTAATAATATTTTATATGAATATGGTTTCTCAATATTAAACGGCAAAATAGAGAAGGAATATTTGTATAAAAAAATAAAGAGAAGAACTGAAGTATTTATTAGAAAAGGTCCTAGTTGGAAAGATATAAGCATTACAAGTGATTTTGAAAATGTTAAACATTTAATTCAAAATACAAGAGAAGACGCATTATTTTTATCATGGGCTAATTTTGGAAATAACGAAATTGCTATGAATGTCTATAATTGGTTTAAAAGTATTGAAATTTTTGATGGAGATGATACAAATGAATTTCTATCATCTACTGTTAGTTACATAGAAGAGAATGAAGAAAATAAAAAAAAGGTGCTAAAGTTTCTTAATAAAGCAGCTATAGATGTTTTAGATATTAATCTAGAAATTAAAGAAGATGATAGTAGAAAATTTTTCGCGGAATCTTTGAAAAAGAACGTTATAGATAAATTAGACTTATTACCTTCATTTAAAAGGGTAGACTTAAAAGTTCTTCATAAAGTATACTCTGAGAATTGGTCAGAAATTGGTACTATAGAAAAGAATATAGGAATTGAGTCTAACGGAACTAAAAAGATGTTTGAAATAGCTGGTCCCATAATTGATTCTATTGAAAATGGTAAGATTATAATAATAGATGAAATAGATGCAAGGTTACATCCGCTATTAGTAAATCATTTAGTAAAGTTATTTAACTCAAACATAAGCAATGCTCAATTAATTTGTACTACACATAATATAATGTTACTAGATGAAGATTTGAGGAAAGACCAAATATATTTTATAGATAAAAATGAATATGGGGTTAGTAAAATCAAGCGTTTAACAGAGTTTAAAGGTATAAGAAAAGATAGTAAAATTGTCAAACAATATTTGTTAGGAGCATTTAGTAGTATACCAAACATAAAATAAAAATTCTAAAAAACAAAAGAGCAAAATAGTTAGCGCTATTATTGCTCAAAAGTTAATAAATACATACTAATATTCAAATATTATAGTTACCTACTTAATATTGTATATTAATACTGTATGTATTTCAATGCTTTTCTTTAATGAGTGGAAAGGAGGTAATATAGTATTATAGAGCTTTGTTTTTTAGTTAATCATAGATAAAATATAATTATGAGGTGATTAATATAAAATTAACAGAATCATACAACATTAAGAAAAATCAAGAAGACTTAGAATTTGTAGATATAGATTTACAACAGGATTTAGAATTATTCATAGACCCATATATTTTTACAAAATTAAATGGTGACTTCGCAAAAAGCTGTAATAACGCTATTATAAAATTTTTTAATGGAGTTATAAATTTAATAAGAAAAAATGATGAAATAAATGCTAAGAGAATGCTAAATGGCTTAAAAGAACCATCCGAAACACACTTAGGGTTATCAGAACACTCCATATATGGAAATGGAGTAAGAGGAAAAAAGGCAGCAAAACTGTATAAAATGTTATCTAAAAGTAGAGCAGCTAAAACAGGGAATTTAAAGGATTTATCAGATTGTGAATTAATGATAGATGGAATTGGAAAGGATAGTATATCTGATATAACTACAAATGTAATTAGAGAATATTTAATAGACTTCACTCAAAATCAGTGTAAGATTTATAATATTCCGATGACTTTATTTAGTAATAATATTTGGGATGATAATATAAAAAAATGGATTAAAAAGGACTATAAATTACCAAGTATAGGTGGTAAAAAGATAATACTAGTTCCTAAAAGCATTGTTACTGACAAGTTAATACTAAGTTATGATAATTTTTACAATAATGAAGTGTTAGAGCATTATAAAAATATAGAAATAAATGCATCTACAAGTTTAGTTAGAGTGCTAAAAAAAGGCGAAAGAGTTGTTTATAAGAAAGACTTAAAGAAAAAATATCCTAAATCAAAGTTGATTGTATATAATCTCATAAACGAAAACCCTAAATATTTAGATTTATATAAAGAAAGAAAAAAGATTTTTAACAATATGAATGTAGATGATATTATTTTTAAAGCACATGATAAAAACAAAGTGTTGAGGAATAAAAAGGGAAACCTCGCACCCCTCTAACACCTCGTAGGGAAGTAAATTACCAAGTAAAAGCATTTCATTAGGGTAAAACTTAATGAAATGCTTTTTTATTATGCTTACACGAGAGCGATTTTATGAAAATAAATACAGGCTTAAATAACTAAAGGTTCCAAAACAGGCTATAAAAAATACGGACATATGTACTGAATAAATTAAAATGTATATAGAGTAATATTATTTATAGAAATGCTTTAAAGTGATGAATATTAATAATAAAAAAATATGCAAATCACTTGAATTTATAATGTCGATTTAAAGGGAATCATAGCATACGATTTATAAAGGAATACTGTATTTTTTATCGAATCAAGTAGTTTAAGTATATGATAAATAAGGATATAAATATACTAGAACTACTAAGTTAAAATTAAAAGACCATGCATTGGAAGTTTTATATTATACAATAATTCATATGGGGGTATTATGAGTGAAAAGAGAATACTTAATTAAATCAATTTTTGAAACTATAAAGGATTATAAGATGCCATCAGAATCATATATGTCTTGTGATCATATTGAAAGATGGGTTTATCAATTTGAAAAAGATGATCAAGATATAATTCTTCAAGAAATGGATGGGATACTCAAAAGGTTTTATCTTTCACGTGAAGCTGTAAAGGAAAGAATAAAAAGTGTACTAACTAGCAATGTTATCTTTGGAGATAACCCCATTAATAGGATAAGAAATACTACTTTTTTAAGTATTCAAACTAGAGGAAGTAGTCAAAAGGATTTATTAGAAATAGTAGATGAAGTCCTTGAAGAAGAGTATAATTTAAGCATAGAAAGTTGCTCTAGTGAAGATTTTTATTTTTATATAGATGACTGCATATTTACAGGAAACAAGTTTGTATATGATTTATTAACTTGGATTAATAAAAATAAATTTAATCAAGGGTCTAAGCTGTTTAGTTATCATATAGCATTACATAAATCAGGATGGTCTTATGCATATAAAAGAATAAAAAGTGAAGCAGATACTAAAGGTTTGGAGATTGAAGGTTGGAGACATATGTGTATAAATGATATAAAGGAGGATAATTCCAGCATAGAGGTGTTATGGCCACTTAAATGTGAGGATTGCTTTGTGGAAGACTACCACAATAAGGTAATAGAAATATGTAAAACAAATAGGTGGAATGATAAATTATTCAGAAACCCATCTACAACAATAAATGAAGTTTTATTTACTTCAGATAAAGCAAGAAACATAGTAGAAAAAGCTTTTTTAAAAGTGGGAGCAAAGTTGGTAATGTCAGCAGAGTCACCTGCTCAATCAATGAGACCACTTGGTTTTCAAAAATTAGAATCATTAGGGTTTGGTTCATTTTTTATAACGTATAGAAATATTGCGAATAATTGTCCATTAGCATTGTGGTATGGAAATCCCACATATGAAGGAAATCATCCTTTTCGTATGTGGTATCCATTATTTCCAAGGATGACACAAGGAAATGGCGTTAGTATAAATATAAAACCAAAGGAAATAGATTTGGAGGAACTATTTAATGAAAGATAGATCTGTGAAGAGAGTTTATAAAAGAGATTCATCTATTATTTTTCGAAAAACTCACGAAAATTTTGGTGGCTTGTCAAATATGGCTTCGGGATATCCAATAGAGTTAAGTGGAGTTTATATAAGAACATCAGAGGCACTATATCAAGCATGCAGATACCCACATTTGCCAGATGTACAGAGGGCTATCATTAGTCAGAATAGTCCAATGACAGGTAAAATGAAAAGTAAGCTATATAGAAATAACACAAGAGAAGACTGGGAGAATATAAGAGTGCAAATTATGAAATGGTGTTTAAGAGTGAAGCTTGCACAAAATTGGATTAAGTTTGGTACGTTACTTGAGTCTACTTTGGAATATCCAATTGTAGAAGAATCTCACAAAGATGATTTTTGGGGAGCAAAGCCTATAGATGAAAATGAGCTAGTTGGTATTAATGTATTAGGGAGATTATTGATGGAATTGAGAGAAGAATATCTTAAATTTAAAAATACTCATGATTATGTATTAAAGGCCCCATCAATAGATAACTTTTATTTGCTAGGAAGTAAAGTTGAAACAATTTATAGTAAGGAAAATGAGCATGAATATAATAGAAATCATAAAATAGAGATATGCTTTCAGATGAATACATTTCATGGGAAAGTGGGAGAGAGCAAGAGGGTAACTTCGTCACCATCTAGTACCTCAGGGTCAATGTCATAAAGCTAGTATATTTGTTATTAATGGTTCTATTACACCAGAATTTAATTCAAACTTTAATACTTTCATCTTTAGTAAATTACCCTTATATTGGACCTCTATAACTTGATCTTTAGCAAGTGAGTCTAGCAAAGCATGTCCTCACAAGGAACCCAGAGTAGAATGAAATGGAAAATTGCGCTTAAGCGGAAATATTAGCAATGGCAAATAGCAAGAGGGAAACTTCATCTCCATCTAACACCTCTAGGGCCATGAAGTTCCTAGGTAAAAGCATTTCATTAAAGTAAAATTTAATGAAATGCTTTTTTTATGAGTTTTCATATTAAAAATGAGAGCAAAGATATTAACCATACTTAATATCAAGGGATTCTTAGATTAAGGTGGAGCTTGCTTATAAGGAATACATCTCTCCATCTGATTTTTAGAAGAACTTATGTAGGGTCATAGCGATAGTGTACATTTTATGATGATGCTCCTGATAGTCTTTATGGGGCGTTGCAACTTATTCAAGGGGTTAAGAGTTTGAAATTTTATGATAGGAGTTTATTATTTTAAAGGAATTTTCACATAAATATAGAAATACCAATTGTAATAATTATGATTGGAGATTCTATAATGAGTGTAAAATTTTTATATAACCATAATAAATCTAATTGTATTGGAGAAGAACTTAAACAGTTGATAGCTGATGCAAAAGATGAAATAACAATTGTAGCACCATATATATCTAAAAATCTTCTAATAAATATAATTGACGTTTTAGATGGAATAAAAATAAGAATTCTAACAAGACTTTCATTAGATGACTTTATAAGTAGTTCCTCAGACATAAATATACTCAATAAGTTAACTAAGAACAATAATATTGAAGTAAGATATTATTCTAATCTTCATGCTAAAATCTATGTTATTGATGAAAAAAAGGCTGTGATTACATCAGCAAACTTTACTCAAAATGGTATGTATAACAATTTAGAATATGGTGTTTTGATTGAAGAGGATTTAACAGATATGATACGGGATATAAACAATTTATGGAGTAATGCTGGTATAGTTAATGATGAGATAATAGCTTCAATACAAGATGAGCTTAACATCTTAGAAGAACATAAAAAGCAGGCACATAAAATAAAGAATGAAATTAATGAAGTAAATAAGCAAATTATAGAGCACAAAAGAAGTCATCCATATAGAAGAGAGAATTTAAATAAAGAAACGACTAATAATAGTATTTCAGAATATTAAGCATTGGATTTAGTTGTTAATGAATGTGGTATGAAAAACATTAGAGAAAAAATAGTTGAAGTCTATGATCGGATAAAAATTAATATACCAGAAGCTATAAGGGAATTTTGTGCATTTAGGTATAGGAAAAATAAAAGCAGAGTAGATGTTGCTATGAATATAATGAACTATAGAATTTTCCTTTTACCATGTATGAGTAAAACTATAGCTGAAATAATATATCCAAAAAAGACTTCTACAATCTTAAAACCATAATATCAGAGGAGAGATTGAATAATATTGAAAAATGGGAATTTAAAAATATTGAATGCGATATTTTATATTTTACTTTTGATGAAGTATTGAAATTAGATGAAGTACATTGGAACTCATTTAAAGAAGCTTGCTTAATTGCTTACAATGGAAAGAAAAGTAGAAATAGAGATTCAAATATGATAGTTAACTGGAGAAGTGTTGAAGAAAAATTTTATATCATAGATGAAAAGAATAGCAAGTGAGCCCAGCAAAGCATGTCCTCACAAGGAACTCAGGGTAGAATAAAATGGAAAACTGCGCTTAAGCGGAAATATTAGCAATCGCAAATAGCAAGAGTGTTATTTTGTTCCCCGTCAGTACCCAAGGGTTCCAGTAAATTAGTGGATAAATATGCAATCAATTTTATTTATGATGTAGGTGCATATTTGGAACCACTGGAATATGTAAAAACTCTTAAGGCTAAATTCTTTGTCTCTGATCATATAGATCTGAAGAAAGATACTGGGCGCTTAACAATCTTTTTGAAGAAAATATGTTGCTCTGGGTTCAGGTGTAACTTTTATTTACGATAAGGATAGTATAAAAAGTATAATAAAAAGGAGATTAGTCAATGTCTATTGAAAAAGTAAAAACATATTTTAAGGGATTTAGAATAGAAGATAAAATTGAAGAATTTGAAATTTCATCGGCTACTGTTGATTTGGCGGCTAAGGCTTTAGGGATAGATGGTGCACGAATTGCCAAAAGTCTTAGCTTTATGGTAGAGAATAATCCTATCATCATTGTAATGGCTGGAGATGCCAAAGTTGACAATAGTGCATATAAACAATATTTTCATACAAAGGCAAAGATGCTGATATATGAGGAAGTTCATAATTTAATAGGACATGATGTTGGTGGAGTGTGCCCTTTTGCGTTACCGGGCAATGTTAAGGTTTATTTAGATGTATCGCTAAAGCGATTTGAAACAGTATACCCTGCCGCTGGAAGTAGTAATAGTGCAGTTAAACTAACCTGTGATGAATTGGAAAAATATTGTTCCAATTTTGTAAGTTGGATTGATGTGTGTAAAGGCTGGAAGGAAATCGTATAAAGAGAGTCTAGCAAAGCATGTCCTCACAAGGAACCCAGGGTAGAATAAAATGGAAAATTGCGCTTAAGCAGAAATATTAGCAATCGCAAATAGCAAGAGTGTCACCTTGCTTCCTCCAGCACCCCAGGGTTCCAGTAAATTACCAGGTAAAAGCATTTCATTAAACTAAAACTTAATGAAGTGCTTTTTTATGAGCTTTCATACTAAAGGTGAGGGAAGGTATATTAACCACACTTAAATAAATTAAATAAAATAGTTGCCCACTTTTACTTGACTCAAACAACTCAAACGTTGATAATTGCAGATGTAGAGAAAGTATGCTACCATATAATAATTATATGTTCTAAAGAACAAAAGGAAAAGAATTCATAGAAGATATTTACCGTGAGAAGTGATAATCTTTTTTGAATTTATTTTGCACTGAATCTTTAGGGTTTAAATATAGGAGGAAATATTATGAAGATACCAAAGAAAGATGCTTTGATGTGGTTTGAATTTTTTGCAATGCTTCCAGAGGACCAGGAACTTATGGTAAAGCAGCAAGAAATTATTTATGCAACTTTTGCACAAATTGAGGAAACTATTGATCATAGAAATGATATATTAATGTCTCAAATAAAAGGCTTGAAAAACTTAGAGAATAGAACATTCTTTGTAGGAAATGATAACAAATTCTCAAAAGGATGTCGTTCTTGCCTATTTGGAACTGGATTAGGTGCAATAAGGAAGACTAATAAGTGCGATGCACAGTGCAAGTTTTGCTATAATTATGGAGAGCTTGATAATCTTCCTCCTATTGGTGAAGGTATGTGGGAAATTGGTGGCACAAAATTTTATGAGAAAGATATTGACTTATTACTTTCAATCCACAAGAAACCTACTGGAGTTGCCTATGTTTATTTAGAACCATTTATGGAAATTGAAAAATACTATTCAGTTATAAAGAAATTTAAAGCTGCAGGAATTTATCAGCATCTATACACAAATGGTATTTCGGCTACGGAAGAGACACTGAAAGCATTAGGTGAAGCTGGTCTTGATGAAATACGCTTTAACCTTGGGGCTACGAATTGTTCGGACAAGGTTATTGAAAATATTAAAATAGCTAAAAAATATATTCAAAATGTAGGTATTGAAACCCCAATGACACCTGAGTTTTTCGAAGAATTTTCAAAGAAAAAGCAAGTAATTTTAGATACAAAACTAGATTTTATAAATTGTGCAGAATTACATTTAAATGATAACAACATATATAATTATAGCGAAGAAAATATGTATATCTCTAGACAGGGTTACATATCTCCCATTTGGAGTAGGGAATTAACTCTTAAATTTATGAAGATAGCTGATGAGGAAAATTGGGATTTAGCAGTTCATGATTGCTCGAATCATACAAAATTTGCTAGGGATTTAAATTTGAGCAGTAAAGAGGAAAGATGGTTCGGAGCTAGTAATTATGCCTGTGAGTTTTCTAGGATACCATATGAAGCATTCTTACCAATATTGAGTGATGATAACTTCAAATTTTTAAGTGAAGAAGAATTACCTAGTGGATACAAACCAGGAGAGTTAATTTTTTAGGTAAGCTACAAAGTGTATAGTGTGTAAATGCAGTCCCCATCAGAGTTTTTTGATGGGGACTTTTAACGAGAAAAATTAGAAAGGGTGCCTTTTTGTTACCAATTACCTTAATTATATTTTGAATTATAAGAGAATAAGGTGTCAACTTTATTTATAGAACATCATAAGCATTATTGACAAAATTTGTACTAAAGAGTATACTTGAGGCATCAACAATTGATTAGTCAAATGAGAAGGAGGTATGTGCTTTTACACCATAAAGGATACAAGACCTGGATATTTTGATGTAATATCTAAACCTATTTTTGAAGCAGTGAATATTCCTGTAATTTTAACAGGAGGAGTGAAAAAAGGCACAGATGTTATGGATATCCTTGATAGAAATGTATGCGATCTTGTAGGAATAGGTAGATCAGTTTTTAAAGAATCAGATTGGATGAATAGGGAATTGAAAGGATTAATTAAAGAATAAATTAAAGAATAAATTAGTCTTTATTATGAAAGAATATTAGGAGATTTAAGGAATATGAAATTAAAAGCATTTAGCAATATGCTTCAGAAATTAAGAAGCGTTGAACAGAAACTTACGAAGGAATTTGAAAGTAGTACAGGATTTAGTCTTAC
The DNA here is from genome assembly GCF_000703125.1 of Clostridium algidicarnis. Lineage (NCBI taxonomy): Bacteria > Bacillati > Bacillota > Clostridia > Eubacteriales > Clostridiaceae > Clostridium > Clostridium algidicarnis. The sequence goes on from NZ_JNLN01000001.1 coordinate 1,986,727, forward strand.
AAGGTATGAGATTTTAATATACCTTAGGGATAATGGAGATAGTCTACAGACTAAAATAGCTGGTTATCTTGAAATAGATCCTGCAGCGGTTACAAGGCATCTCAAGATTTTAGAAGAGAAAGGCCATGTTGAAAGAAAAAGGAATAAAGAAAATGGAAGAGAAGTGATTGTTTCACTTACTGATTATGCAAGGTCTGAACTTGTCGAATGTGAAGAAAAACAAAGCAAAAATCAGTGTGAGCTTCCTGTTCCATTTAAGCAGGAGGAAATTGAAAAGCTTATTGATGTACTTGAAAATATAGAAAAGAAATTAGAATTAAAGAACAGCTAAAGCTGGAGCTATATAAATATCAGTAAATATTCTTCTTTCTTTATCCAAAGTGATAAGCAGTTGATAGAGTAAAGAAAATTAGTATACCTTATCTATATAAATATGGATATAGATATTTAAATAAAAGAACTAATAATTAATTTGTTAAAGGGAGGAAAAGTTATGAGAAAAAATTTTGGGGCTAAAGCATGGACATATCCACAGCCAGTTTACATTATAGGAACATATGATAAAAATGGGGTTCCAAATGCAATGAATGCTGCATGGGGAGGAATAAGCAATTCAACTGAAATATCATTTTGTCTTGCTTCAAATCATAAAACCATTAAAAATCTGAAAGAAATAGGTGAATTCACAGTAAGTATTGCAACAGAGGAATATTTAAAAGCATGTGATTATGTAGGTATTGTTTCAGGAAATAAGGAGCCTAATAAATTTGAAAAAGCAGGTTTTCATCACACAAAAGCGGAAAAGATAAATGCACCTATTATAGAGGAACTTCCTATGTCTCTTGAATGTAAAATGATATCCTATGATGAAAAAACAGAAATTTTAAGAGGTATGATTATCAATGTATCAGCAGATGAGTCTATTTTGACAGATTCAAAAATTGACGTAAAAAAACTTAATCCTATAATATTTGATCCTATACATACGGCATACTGGAGTATGGGAGAAAAGGTAGGTAATGCTTTCAGTGATGGAAAAGAAATTATAAAAGGTGGAGGTTCAAATGAAAAATAATGATTTTAAAGATATAACTTTTAACAGACATTCATCTAATCAGATTTAATACAAGACAGAATGATACTTCTTCTGCTATGATACTTATTTTTGGAGATATGAAATGCTATGAAAAGGCAGAAGAAATTTATGGCTCTGCCGTAGAAAAAGGTTTAATGACTAAAGATGTCAAAAAGGAATTAATGGATTTCTTTATGCCAGGATATGAAAATGCACCAAAGGAAAAAATGAATGATATTGTAAAAATAGATTCAAGTCTTGCTGCAATGCAGCTTATGCTGGTTGCAAGACAACATGGATATGACACTAACCCTATGGGTGGATTTGAGGAAGATAAAGTTGCAGAAGCCTTTGGACTTGATCCCGAAAGATATGTGCCCGTTCTAATTGTTGCTATAGGAAAGTCAGACTATACAGCACATGAGTCTGTAAGATTGGATGCAAAAGATATTACAGTTTTTAAATAAGCTAGGTGGAGTTATGGCAGCAGATTATGTACTTAAGAATAATAAAATAAAAGAATCCAAAAACGTTATGCCATCTGACTCAGATAGTATTGATAATATAGCAAGGATTAAGGGAAGTCGGATGACTTCTCTTAATCCATTTCATCAAGTGATTCTTAGACTCAGGTGGAGTTTGCTTATAAGGAATACATCTCTCCATCTGAGTCTTAGAAGAACTTATCCAGGGGCGTAGCAGCCGTCATCCCCAGCTTGAAGAGGATAGGGGTGTTACGGATGGTAGCCATCGGATATAGGCTACAAACTTACTAGTTATTTAAAAACTTTTCAAATGAATTATCATCTTCAAATAAGTTTTTTAAATTCCCACCATATTTTTGTTCTAAATCTTTTCTATTATATTTATAAGACTTTTCACCTATTTCATCTACATTAAATTCTATAACATCAGCATTTTGTATAAGGGATAATAATACTACTGCATTCTTTTCTAAAAGCTCATTAATGTTTTTACTACTCCAAAATTCATTATAATCTTTTTTGTCTAAATTTTGGTTTGCTTTATAGTTAATAGTTATTCCGTATGGCTCTTTATTAGTTTGCAAACTAAAGCCTGCATTATAAACATTAGCAGGTAACTTTGCTATTATATTTCCTACAGCACTATTATCACCTACATATGAATCTTTATATTTAATTAAATCATATGTTTTAACTTGCAAAGTAGGTTTTGTATCTTGATTTGATATTTTGGGAGGATTACTTTCACAACCTATCAAATTTAATGATAACAATATTATTACTGGTATTAATATTTTGAATTTATTTTTCATATAATTCCTCCTATTTTATAGCATATTAGATTAAAAACATATACTAGGTTATGGTATAATTATAACATAAGTTCCAAAGAGGGGTGAGGGCATGAAAATAGCAATTGTTGAGGATGAAAAGATTCATCAGGATTATTTGGCTGCAATGCTTAAAGGTGTAGCAAAAGACTATGGCATGGTATTATCGCTGAGGGTTTTTGATAGTGCTGAGGCCTTTTTATTTGCTTTTGAAGAAGAAAAAGTGGATGCAGTGCTATTGGATATTCAACTTAAAACTATGAATGGTTATGCCCTTGCTGAAATTATTAGACAAAGAGATAAAAATATACCTTTAGCTTTTATTACAGGAATAAAAGATTATGTTTTTGAGGGGTACAATGTAGATGCTTGTGGATATATTCTTAAACCTATAAAAGTGGAGAGTGTATACCAACTCATGAATAAAATTATTAAGAAGCTAAGTTCAGTTGAGAAATCTTTAATAGTTAAGACTAAAGATGGGATTATTAATCTTTACGAAAATGATATTTATTATATTGAGAGCTCAAATCATAGTACTATTTTACATATAAATAAGGGGAGTTATGTTTCAAATACAAAACTTAGGGAGTGGGTAGAAGAGCTTTCAAAGGAAAGTTTTTTTAAAGTCCATAGATGCTATATTATCAATTTAGGTATGATTGAGAAGATAGAAAAGACGGAGGTTTTAATGAACAATGATACTGAAATTCCAATTGCTAGAGGAATGTGGGAAGAACTCATGATGGCTTATTTAGCTTATAGAAGGAAGGTATATCATTAATGTTTATCCGAAGTTTATTATTGTTTTTATTAATTTATAGTTTTGCTAGGAATACAAATCTAGATAAAAATATTAAGATTTACGTTATTGGATTAGCTCTCATAGTCTTATGTGGTATAACAAAAGAGATAATTGTATTTTTGAATTTGGATTATTGGTATTATAATTTTTTAATCTATGGCTTTCAGAGTTTAATAATATCTATATATTTAATTTTTTATAATAATGATGTATTTATTCAACAGCTAAGATGGTTTGTACCACTTGTTTTATCTTATATCTTTATTGTCTTGTACAAGCCATATGCAGGCGGAGGGATAATATTTGCATTTATATGTTTATGGATAATTTTATTGTTTCATAAAAATGTTACTAAAAGAACCTTTATTCCTTTAATACTCATGTCTTTGTCTATGATTTTTGTTGAAGCTTCTAATAGTCTTTTAATTGCTATAGTTATGATGGTTATAGCCTTTGATCAATATGCATCTTCAAAGGAAAGTGAAAGTTATAGAAATATGGAGCTTTTCCAAAGAAAATTGCTTTCTCATCAGTATGCGGAAATAAAGGATATTTACATGAATATGAGGGGTTGGAGACATGATTATCATAATCATCTGCAAACCATGAAGGCTTATTTATCCATGAATGAACTTAAGGAGTTGGATGAATATCTTTTTAAGGTTGAGAAGGATTTAGATGCAGTAGATAACTTGGTAAAGTCGGGAAATGTCATGATGGATGCAATTTTAAATAGTAAAATAAGTATTATGAAACGTCATAACATAGAGGTAGATTTTAAGGCTGTTTTACCAGAGGATTTGAAGATAAATGATGTGGACTTATGTGTAATGGTTAGTAATCTTCTTGAAAATGCTATTGAGGCTTGCGTTCAAGTGCCAGTAGAAGGGCGCTTTATTAGAATTTATGCAGATGTTTATGGATCACAATTTTATATGTCCATACAAAATAGTTCTAAGGAAAACTTAGAGTTTAATGCAAGAAACTATATTTCAAATAAACGTGGTGAGCATGGTTTTGGAATGAAAAGGGTTCAGCTTTTAGTTGATAAATATAATGGGTTTCTTAATTTGCAAAATGAACCTGGGATATTTGCAAGTGAGATTACCATACCATTTTAATATGTACAATTCACGTAGAAAAACTGACAATTCACGTCAGCTTTTTTTATATAAATTAAAAGATGATACTATTATATTGAGGTGATTTTATGGGTACTAAAATTAAAAACACGAAGTTTTGTTTAAATAGGTGGAGAAAAGAAGAAGGTGTACTAGGTCCTATTTATGCCATGTTATATATAGTACTTAAAACATTGAATTGTATTTTTGTGATTTTTTTAACTAGTAATGCTATTTTTATATTAGAAGAGAAGGGAGATCCTTTAAAGGCGCTTTTTATTATAATGGTCATGGTAAGTAGTTATGCACTTTCATGTACCTTTGAAAACTATTGTTACCAAAAGTTAAATGCTAGCTTATTTTTATATAGAATACTTGAAATGCCACATCTTTTTCTTAAATTCTTGAAATTGCCTTATGAATATATTGAAAGTAGTAAGGGAAAAAAGGATTTTGAAAAGGCCTATGAAGCCATTGGGGTAGGTAATGAAATTGGGGTTGAGGAGGTTACTCGAAGCCTATTAAATTTAGTAGTGGATTTATGCTCTTTAATAATATTTGCATTTGTATCTGCTAGACTACATCCGCTTATTATGATAGTGCTAATTGTAACTGGTTCTTTTAGAGTTATTAAAGATGTGAAAAATAGAAAATGGATTTTAAATCATCAAGATGAGAAAAATTCTCTTGTTTATGAAAATTATTATTTATACAGAAAGTGCTTGGATGATAAGATAGGCAAGGATGTAAGAATTTATAAAATGCAAAAATGGTTTTCTGATAAATTTAGCTTTTTACGTGATAAAATCATGTTTTATAATAATAAAAGAGAAATCAATAATTTTAAGGCACAAGGAATTGGACTTTTATCAGGGCTATTTAGAGATGTTATTTGCTATGGCTACTTAGTGTATAGGGTTACAAAGGGTTTATCCATAAGTGATTTTGTTTTATATCTTGGGGTAATTGGTGGTTTAAATATATGGATTAAGAATATATTTCAGCATTATGCTAGCTTTACAGAAAATATTATTATTGTAGATAATTTAAGGACATTCCTTTTAGGAGAGGAAATTGGAGAAGGTAAATATGAATTAACAATACCAAAGTCTAAAAACTACACTTATGTTTTTGAAAATGTTAGTTTTTCTTATGAGGGGGGTATCCCTTTATTTGAAAATTTAAACTTAACCATTGAGGGTGGCGAAAAAATAGCTCTTGTAGGAGCAAATGGGGCTGGAAAAACCACTTTAGTGAAACTTATGAGTGGGCTTTATAAGCCAAAGTCAGGAAGAATACTTATTAATGGTGTGGATATTTCAAAAGTTAATCCAACGGAAGTATTGAAACTTACTGGTATTGTGTTTCAGGACATCAAGGTATTTCCAGAAAGTATTGTGCAAAATATATCTTGTAAATTAGAAAAAGATAGTGATGAAGCATTAATAAATAAGAGCTTAAAAGGTGCCAGTTTCTATGAAACAGTACAAAATTTAGTTTCAAAAGAAAAAACTATTCTAACTAAGAACCTAGATGAAAATGGTGTGGAGTTTTCTGGTGGACAGTATCAAAAATTAATGCTAGCAAGGGCCCTTTATAAAAATGCTGAGGTTTTAATTTTAGATGAGCCAACAGCTGCATTAGATCCTTTAGCGGAAGCAGATATGTATTTAAAATATAATGAATTTACAAAGGGAAAGACCTCACTTTTTATTTCACATAGATTAAGTTCTACACAATTTTGTGATAGAGTTATTTTTCTTGAAAAAGGTAAGATAAAGCAGGATGGTAGCCATGAAAAGCTAGTTAGGGAAGAGGGACCATATAGAGAAATGTTTTTAGTTCAAGCCCATTATTATCAGGAGGAAGTAATATGAAGATAGGTAAATTGCATAAAGATGCCTTTAAAATAATGAAGAGATTTCACTCCTTAGATCATTCTATGGGGCCCCTTATTATAGTAAGTGCTTTTGTAGCAGGTTTAGTTCCATTTATATCCATAGCCTTTAGTGCTCCTATATTAAATGAGCTTATAAATAAACAATACAAAGTTGCATTTAAATACTCAATAATAATGGCGGTTATGACTTGTGTTTTTGGAATTTTATCTGAGTACCTTAATAAATTGGTTAATGCACGATCAACAGCTCTTTCTATGAAAATTGAAAGTATGATTCATGAAAAACCCTTAAAGCTTGATTATGCAAGTCTTGAAGATGGTAATGTTATAAAAGATTTCACAAGTGCTTTTATGGCACTAAGATATAAGGGTAATTATGCAACTCTTTTAAAAGATTATGCAAAGCTTTTGCAAAATATTATTTCTTTTATATTTGCCCTGACCTTAACTTTGAAATTATGTATTAGTGATGGAAAATCTAATTATACATGGTTAAATACTATTACGAGTCCTTTGTTTTCCATTATGTTTATTTTAATAATAATTATTTTAATAAGCGGTGTCATGGGGAAAGTTGTAAAGTGGGCACAAAATGAAATAAGCGAATTATTCGAAGTGAAACTGGATAGTGAGAAGAGATTTGCTTATTTGGCTAGAATGATTAGGGATGAGGATATGGTTAAAATGGTCCAATCCTATGATGCGGAAGATTTAGTGTCTGATACTTTTAGCAAAACAAGTAAATTAATAAGAAAGAATTATAAAAGGGAATGTACATTTTGGAATATCAGCTCTGTTGTACAGGCTTTTTCAAGTGCACTTATTACTGTGTTATCTTATGGAGTGGTTACTTTGAAGGTATTAGCAAATGCTATAAGTCTTTCGAGCTTTTTAAAATATAGCCAGGCAATTATTAAAATGAATGAAGCTATTCTTAATATGGTTTCGGTTAATGAAGATATTTCGGAAATAATGGTATACATGAATAAGCTGATGGAGTTTTTAGATTTAGAAAATAAATTTGAAACAGGATCAATTCCTATTGAAAAGAGAAGTGATCATGAATATAAGTTTTGTTTTGAACATGTATGGTTTAAGTATCAATGTAAGAATGATTATGTATTAAAGGATGTTTCTTGTGAGTTAAATCTTCATGAAAAGGTTGGTCTTATAGGACCAAATGGGGCAGGCAAAAGTACATTTATAAAGCTCTTATGTAGACTTTATGAACCTACAAAGGGAAGGATAACATTAAATGGAGTGGACATAAGAAAATATAATTATGAGGAATATTTATCATTATTTTCAGTGGTGTTTCAAGACTTTGGATTATTTTCTTTTAGTTTAGGAGAAAATGTAGCAAGCTCCATAGATTATGACCAAAATAAAGTAAAACGTTGTTTAAATAAAAGTGGTTTAAATCATTTTGAAGATAAGATTTATGAAAATATTAATGAAGTTACAATGATAAGTGCGATTGGAAGCAGTGGCAAAAGTGAAAAGTTTAGCGGTGGAGAAAAGCAAAAAATAGCAATTGCAAGAGCACTTTACAAGGACGCCGCATTAGTAATTTTAGATGAACCAACTGCAGCTCTTGACCCCTTAAGTGAGTATGATATATATCAAAGATTTGACTCCTTAGTAGGTGATAAAACTTGTGTTTATATATCACATAGAATGAGTAGTTGTAGATTTTGCTCTGATATTATTGTACTTGACATGGGAGAAATTGTTGAACGTGGTAATCATGAGAGCTTATTAAAAGATGGTAAGTTATACAGCGAAATGTGGAATGCCCAAGCTAAATATTATACTGCGAACTAAAAGGGGCCTCCGAAGCCCAAAAAATTATTGACTCTTTTAGCTTAGAGTCCGATTGCATGAAATCATCAATATCCCTTAAGCATCTAGTATCCCAGGGTCCCAGTAAATTACAAGGTACAAGCATTTTATATTAAAAATTAGTGCAAATATAAAAGGAGATATAACATGAAACAAAAAAGGTCTTTTAAATTTAAAGTTTTTAGAGGTATTGCTATTTTTCTAATAATAATGGTTTCAACATTTTTTGTATATGTAAGTTCATATTATAAGTCTAGTTCTTTAGCTTTGGATGCTTTGAAATCTGATTCTTTGGTTACGGTAGAGGAAAATGGAGATATTTTATTTAAACCAATATATAATAATAAGAACATAGGATTTATTTTTTATCCAGGGGCAAAGGTAGAAGCTTCAGCATATGCACCTATAGCAAAGGAAATAGCATCAAAGGGATATACGGTTGTTATTGCTAAAATGAGCTTTAATTTAGCTATATTATCTCCTAATAAGGCAGAAAATATAGTAAGTAAGCATAAAGACATTAATAGCTGGGTTATAGGAGGACATTCTTTAGGTGGAGTTATGGCAGCAGATTATGCACTTAAGAATAATAAAATAAAAGGGCTAGTATTTTTAGCATCATATCCTAAAGATAAAAAAGATTTTACTAGTAACCAAATTAAGGTTTTGTCCTTATGGGGGAGCAATGATAAAGTAGCGAATTTGAATAAAATAAAAGAAGCCAAAAACGTTATGCCATCTGACTCAGAATTTATTGAAATAGAAGGTGGAAATCATGGTGGATTTGGAGATTATGGATATCAAAAAGGAGATGGAGATGCCTTTATAACAAATAAAGAGCAAATGAGTGATACATCAAAGTCTATTCTAAACCTTTTAGATAATTTAAACTAAGGTTAGTATCTATTAGCTATTTTATATTACCATATTTACTTATATTTCTTTACATGGTATAATAACCAAAGAATATATTAAGGAGGAATGTAAGTTATGATACCAACTAATTGCTAATTAAAATATTAATTTTACCTAAAAATTAATAGTCTGTTCTATTAGAGTATTGTTTTCACATAGATGTGGAAGGTGTATTTGTTGTACTCTTTTATGGAATTAGCAATTTAGAAGATAACTTACGTTACTAAAATATTTATATTTAATAAGATGAAAAGGTTTAATGATTTATATAGGGGTAGTATAGTGTTTTGAAGCTTAATATGATGTTAGCTTTAATTTAGTTAATATTAGTTTTAAGTTAAAGTGAACACTACCTTTAAGGATACCTACTTAAAATCTTTAATAATTTCTAATTTTATCTTAACTAAATATAGTAATTTTGTGTTTTAGACTGTAAGAGGAGAAATCTTCTTATGGTCTTTTTGTTTTACTAAAAATACTTGATCAAGTTATAGTAATAAGCATTCTAATTTGCTTTGATAATAATAGAGTTTGGCGAAAAAGGTAAAGAATAAAAAAAGTAAAGAAGGAAAAGAGGAATTTATTATGATGGAATTATCGTTTAATAATTTAAAGAAGTATCTAGATGCCACTCTAGTGCTTGAAAACATAAGTTTTAGTATTTATGATACTGAAAGAGTTGGTATAGTTGGTGTAAACGGAAGTGGGAAAAGTACTATATTAAAAGTAATAGCAGGGGTAGAGAAAATCACTAGGGATGATAAAGGATTTATTTCTATACCTAGAGGAAAGTCTATTGGTTATCTTGAGCAAGTTCATAATTATGATGACAATCTTAAGGTAAGGGAGATTTTGAACTTGGCCTTTAGTGACCTTGAACTTATGGAAGAAAAAATGAAGCTTATGGAAGAGGAAATGAAGCACTTAACAGGAGAGAAGCTAGAGATAACTCTTAAAAGATACAGTGATATTCAGCAAAGTTATGAGGTTAAGGGTGGCTATGAAAGGGAAGAAAAATTAAGCAAGGTATGCACTGGACTTAATTTTTTGGAAAGTTTTTTGAGTAAAGATTTTAGTATATTAAGTGGAGGTGAAAAGACCACTGTGGTACTTGGGAGAATTCTACTTGAAAGCCCTGATATATTACTCTTAGATGAACCTACAAATCATTTAGATATGCAGGCTACAGAGTGGCTTGAGGGTTATTTAAAGAGTTACAAAGGCATGGTTATTATAGTATCTCACGATAGGTATTTTTTAGATAATGTAGTAACAAAAATTATAGAAATAGAAGATGGGGAATGTGAAACCTATAAAGGAAACTATTCAGAATTTGTAAGGCAAAAGGACGAAAATATGCTTATACAATTTCATCAATTTAAAGAGCAACAAAAACAAATATCTGCTATGGAAAAGACCATAAAGGATCTAAGAGATTGGGCACAAAGGGCAGACAATAACAAATTCTTTAAAAGGGCAGCTAGTATGCAAAAAAAGCTAGATAAAATGCAAAAGATTAAAAAACCTAAATTTGATAAGCAAAATATTAAGCTGGATTTTAACACTGTAGAAAGGTCTGGAAATCAAGTTGTAATTGCAAATAGTTTAAGTAAGAGCTATGAGGAAAAGCAGCTATTTAAGGATACAAACTTACTAATTAATTTTAAAGATAGAGCAGCATTAATAGGATCAAACGGAAGTGGAAAAACTACATTTTTAAAAATGCTACTAGGGGAAGAGGCTACAGATGAAGGTAGTGTTAGAATTGGAGAAAGTGTAAAGGTGGCATACTTACCTCAGAATATAACTTTTAAGGATGAAGAATTATCCGTAGTTGACTCTTTTAGAGAAGACTTTATGATACTTGAAGGTAAGGCTAGAGAGTATTTATCAAAGTTTATGTTCTTTGGAAGTGATGTATTTAAAAAAGTTAATAAACTATCAGGCGGGGAAAGGGTTAGACTTAAGTTAAGCAAACTCTTATATGAAGAAATAAATTTATTAATATTAGATGAGCCTACTAACCATCTGGATATAGATTCTATTGAAGCATTAGAAGAGTCATTAGAATGTTTTGAAGGCACCATACTCTTTATATCCCATGATAGATATTTTATAAATAAAATGAGTAGCAGAATAATAGAAATTAATAATAAAACCTTTAAGAACTACTTAGGTAATTATGATAATTATAAAGAAGAAAAGGATAAGCTTAAGGTAGAGGTTGTAGAAGAGAAAAAAGAAAGGAAAGAAAAGATTAAAGTAGTAAAAAAAGTAGATGATAGACCAAAGGTAGATAAAAAGATAGCTAAGATTGAAGATGAAATATCAATTTTAGAGGAAAAGATAAAAGAAATAGATGAAAAGATGAACTCTTTAAAAGATAGTTATAGTGAATTAAATGAGCTTTATACTGAGAAAGAAGAGCTAGAAAGTAAGTTATATGATGTAATGGAAAAGTGGGAAGCTCTTATATAAGCTATGTTGTTATAAAAAGATTTGATATATACTTTAATAAGATGCAAAACAAGAAGATAATAGGTTTATTGATTAGGAGGATAATATGGACACAAAGAAAATTTTTATTATAGAAGATGAGGAAAAGATTAGGAAGGAACTAAGTACATTTTTAAATAGATATGGATATGAAACTAGTTATTCTTTAAATTTTGAAAATATAGTAGAAGAAGTTATGAAAGAAAAATATCATTTAATTTTATTAGATATTAATCTTCCTTACTATGATGGTTATTATATTTGTAGGGAAATTAGGAGAAGAAGTTCTGTGCCAATAATAGTGGTAACAAGTAGGGATAGTGAATTAGATGAACTTATGAGTATGAATTTAGGAGCAGATGATTTTATAACAAAGCCTTATAATACTCAAATACTTTTAGCTAGAATATCTTCTATAATAAGAAGAACCTACAGTGATTCCGATTCAGAGATATTGGAATACAAAGGACTTTTACACAACTTATCCATAAGTGAAGTGGAATATAATAATAAAAAAATAGAACTTAGCAAAAATGAAAGCAAAATATTATATGTTTTAATAAAAAATAAGGAAAAGATAGTATCTAGGAATGAGATAATAGAAGCTTTATGGCAATCAGATGAATTTGTTGATGATAATACATTAACAGTAAATATAAATAGATTAAGAAAAAAGCTAGAAGAAATAGGAGTAATAGACTATTTAAAAACTAAGAGAGGTCAAGGGTATATATTAATATGGAATTAATGGATTTCATTAAAGAAAGAATATTATTTATAATTATAAGTTTATCTATACTAATATTTAGTTCAATATTACTGGCTGCTCTAAGGGTAGACTCTTATGCTATTTTTTTTATTTTTATACTTAATTTTATTGGGGTATCCATATTTCATGTATATGATTATTTTAATAAAAGAAAATATTACAATGAGTTAATTTCAAATTTAGATAGGTTGGATAAAAAATATTTAATTTCAGAGGTGATAGATGATGGGAATTTCCTAGATAGTAAGATTTTATATTACGTAATTAAAGAAGCTACTAAAGCTATGAACGATGAAATTGCTTCTTTAAAAATAAATAATAATGAATATAGAGAATATATAGAACTATGGGTTCACGAGGTAAAGACTCCGATATCTAGCTGTAAGCTACTTATAGAAAATAATAAATCAGAGATTACAAAAAGCATAGATGAAGAAATAGATAAAGTTGAAAATTATATAGAACAAGCACTTTTTTACACTAGAAGTAATGCTTTAGAAAAGGACTATATAATAAAAGAATTAAATTTAAAAAGCTCTATTAATAAAGTTATAAAAAGAAATGCTAATACATTAATAGAAAGAAAAATAAAAATTGAAGTAAAGGATTTAGAGGCAATTGTTTATTCGGATAGTAAGTGGATTGAATTTATTATAAATCAAATAATATCCAATTCCATTAAATATATGGGGAAGGGTGAAGGTACAATCAAGTTCTATACAAATAATATAGGAGAAAATATTATGTTGAACATTGAAGATACAGCCACTGGCATGAATGAGAAAGATGTAATTAAGGCTTTTGAAAAGGGGTATACTGGAGAAAAGGGACGTCAATTTGGGAAATCCACAGGCATAGGTTTATATCTATGCAAAAAATTAGCCATGAAACTTGGACTTGGAATAAGTTTAACTTCAGAAATTAATGTTGGAACTAAAGTATCCATAATATTTCCTATAAATAGAATGATGATTTTTGAAAAATAATTTTAAATATAGTTATATTACAAAAGTGTAAGCTTTCTGTTATGTCATTCTATGGCTCCAGGGCTTAATAAGGCTTACAATTATCCTAAAGACTTAGTAGGAGGAGGATAATATGGAAAAAGAAGTTTTAAGAGTAAGTAATATAGAGAAATATTATGGAAGGAAAGGAAATATTACAAAAGCAATTGATAATATAAGCTTTTCCGTTGAAGAAGGAGAATTTGTTGGTGTTATGGGGGCTTCAGGTAGTGGAAAAACTACCCTTTTAAACTGTATATCAACAATAGATAAGGTAACTAGTGGACATATTCATATATCTGGAAATGATATTACAAAATTAAATTCAAAAAAGGTATCAAGGTTTAGAAGAGAAGAACTAGGATTTATATTTCAGGATTTTAATCTTTTAGATACTCTAACAGCTTATGAAAATATAGCTTTAGCTTTAACTATATTAAAAGTTGATCACAAGGAAATAGATAAAAGAGTAAGAGACATAGCTAAAAAATTAAATATAGAAGAGGTTTTAAATAAGTATCCATATGAAATGTCAGGTGGACAAAAGCAAAGAGTTGCATCTGCAAGAGCAATAATAACAAGTCCTTCATTAATATTAGCAGATGAGCCTACTGGAGCATTAGATTCTAAATCAGCTAAAATGCTTTTAGAAAGCTTAGAAGATTTAAATAAAAGTTTAAATGCCACAATTATGATGGTTACTCATGATGCTTTTTCTGCTAGTTATGCCAGTCGTATTTTATTTATTAAAGATGGAAAGATATTTAATGAATTAGTTCGTGGAAGTGACTCAAGAAAAGAATTCTTTAAGAAGATAATTGAAGTTATAACCCTTCTTGGAGGTGACCAAAACAATGTATTCTAAGCTAGCTTTTAGGAATTTAAAAAGAAGTTTCAAAGATTATACTATCTATTTTCTAACATTAGTATTTGGAGTATGTATATTTTACACCTTTAATTCAATACAATCTCAAAGTATCATGATGGAATTAAATGAGGTTCAAGCAGTAGCTTTTGAACAAGTAGAATCTATAATGGGCTATGCATCTATATTTGTATCCTTTGTTTTAGGATTTTTGATTATATATGCAAATAATTATTTAATAAAAAGAAGAAAAAAAGAATTTGGAATATATATGACGCTAGGAATGGAAAAAGGAAGTTTATCTAAAATAATTTTTATAGAAACTTTATTAGTTGGGATAATATCTTTAGCTATAGGACTCGGTATAGGGGTGCTATTATCACAAGGATTATCAGTGCTAACAGCAAAAATGTTTGAAGTAAATCTTACTAAGTTTAAATTTGTTTTTTCTTCAAGTTCAATGATAAAAACTTTACTTTGTTTTGGTGGTATATATTTAATTGTACTATTGTTTAATTCAATAACTATAAGAAAAGTTAACCTTATTGATTTGTTAACATCATCAAGCAAAAATGAAAACATAAAGATAAGAAACATTTGGATTTCAGTAATAACATTCATTGTGAGCTGCTTTATTATTGGATATGCATACTATATGATTTTAAATAGCGGAGTAGCTGAATTGGAGTTTAAAGTAAGTGGCTTAAGTATATTATTAGGTACAGTTGGGACCTTTTTATTTTTCTTTTCTTTATCAGGATTTTTATTAAAGCTTGTTCAAGCTAATAAAAAACATTATTTAAAAGGGCTAAATATGTTTGTATTAAGACAAATAAATAGTAAGATAAACACAGTATTTATATCTATGTCTTTTATATGTTTAATGTTATTTTTCGGAATTTGTATGTTTTCAGGAGGCCTTGGTATAAATAGCGCTATGAATTCAGATATAAAAGATTTAACCCAATATGATTTAACATGTTGGAATTTTAATGGAGCTAATATAGAAAAGGTATTAGAGGAAAATGGAGTAGATTTAAGCAAGTATTCTAATGAATATGTAAATTACACAAATTATAATAGTGGTTTTAAATATAATGATATTTTATCAGAGGAAGGAAAAGAAAAACTTAAAAGTTATTATCCCGTAAGCTCAAATCAAGCAGTTCAAGTTATAGGAATATCAAAATTTAATGAAATCATGAAGATGGCAAAGAAAGATACGATTAAATTGGACAGGGATGAATATGCAATCTTTACAGATATAAAAGATTCTATAAAGGTGTTTGATAAGATTTTAGATTCTAATAAGGAAATAAATATAGATGGATTTAAATTAAAACCAAGTGAAGTTAATGTAATGGAAGTTGTTGCTTATGATTATATGATGAAACGTAATTTATGTACTATTATAGTTAATGATTCTGTTACAGAAGAGCTAACACCTGTAGGTTCTTTCTTAAACTTAAATTATAAAAAAGATAAAAAGGATATAGAAAAATTAATTAAAGATGAGTTGGACCCTTTAGTGGAAAAGGAAAAAGGCAGTTTGTATTATATTACAATAGATGAGTTAGTGGCACAATCATCAAGTTTTGGAGCAATAATATCTTATCTAGGTATTTATATTGGAGGAGTATTTTTAATAACTTCAGCAGCTATATTAGCACTTCAACAGCTATCTGAATCAACGGAAAATGTAGAAAGATATAACCTATTAAGAAAAATAGGGGTAGATGAAAATGAAATTAATAGATCTTTGTTAAGTCAAATAGCAATATACTTTATAATGCCATTATCCTTGGCATTGATACATTCCATGGTGGGACTAAAATTTTCTCAGAAAATAATAGGCCTAGTCGGGGGCACGGGAGCAATGAGTAATGTATTAATTTCACTATTTGTATTAATCCTTATATATGGTGGATATTTTATAGCAACTTATTTTGGAGCAAAGAAAAATATAAGCCAAAGAATATAAGAGCGCCTCTGAGGTCTAAAAAATTACCAGGTACAAGCATTTTATTATACTAAATTGTGAGCATAATTTGATTTAAGCTAGGTCAATAGTTGTATTATTAAGATAATATTGATATAATATTAAACGTGATTTGATTGTTATAATTTTATATTGATTTTATTTTTAAATTATGGAATAACTAGGTTTATTTATATCTTAAATGCTTTAAAAGTAGGAGGATATGGATATGAAAGAATTTAGTATTAACACTAATGTCTATTTTGGAGAGGGTTCTTTAGATAGATTGAATGAAGTAAAAAATAAGAAGGTACTAATTGTATGTGATAAATTTATGGAAACTTCAGGCGTTGCCTCTATGATACAAGGAAAACTTGTTGATTGTGAAACTTATATATATAGCGATATTGTGCCTGATCCATCTTTAGAGATTGTTGCAGCTGGTATCCAAAAGTTACAAAGTTGCAATGCAGAAATACTTATAGCTTTAGGTGGAGGTTCAGCAATTGATGGAGCTAAAGCTATTAGAGAATATGCTAAAAAGGTTAGCGGAGGAGTTTCTTCTATAAAAGAATTTTATGCTATACCCACTACAAGTGGTACAGGGTCTGAGGTAACTGAATATGCGGTAATTACAAATAAACAAGAAGGATTAAAATGCGCTCTTGCAGATAAATCCCTTCTTCCAGACTTTGCTATACTAGATCCAGCGTTAGTAAAAACTGTTCCAAAAGGCATAACTGCTGACACAGGAATGGATGTAATTACACATGCTATAGAAGCTTATGTTTCAAATACAGCTACTGACTTTTCAGATGCCCTGGCAGAAAAGGCTGTAACTTTAGCTTTTAGATTTTTGCCAAGAGCTTACAACGATGGAAATGATATAGTAGCAAGAGAGAAACTTCATAATGCATCATGCCTTGCAGGTATGGCATTTAATGCAGCTGGACTTGGAATCACTCATAGTTTAGCTCATGCTGTAGGAGGAAAACTTCATATTTCTCACGGAAGAAGTAATGCAATGATATTACCTCATATAATTGAGTATAATGCTAATTTAAGTAAAGATACTTTAAAAGTTGAATATAATTTAGCAGCTAAAAAATATCAAAGGCTTGCAAAGTTATTAAATTTACGTGCACCTAACGTGTATATTGGAGTTAACAATTTAATTAGAGCTATTGTACAGCTTCAAACCACTTTAATGATTCCAAAAACATTTAAGCAACAAGGAATTGACATGGATTTAGTTAAAGCAGCAAGAGAAGAAATTGTTAATGCAGCTATAAATGATATTTGCACAATTGCAAATCCTAGAGAAACAACTAAAGAAGATTTATTAAAGATTTTAGATAAGATTATGGAATAAAGGTAAAATATATAATTATTTAATGAAAATATAGGCTTCAAGATGTAAAGTTGTACATCTTGAAGCTATTTTCGAAATTTAAAGATTAACATATAGTTCATATTTAAATGTGGATTTTAAATATCACAACAGGGAGGCCTAGTATGAGTAAAGAGTTTTATTCCATAGGAAAAGTTGGGGAAATGTGCAAACTTACAACAAAAGCTTTAAGGTATTACGACAAAATGGGTATATTGTCTCCAGATAAGGTATGTGATGAAAGTGGCTACAGATATTATAGCAAGAAAAATTTATTATCTGTGCCAATTATAAAATATTATAAACAAAGTGGATTTAAACTTGAAGAAATGAAAGCATTCTTAGAAGGTACCACTTATGATTTTTTCGATAAAAGTTTTGGAAATAAAATTAATGAGTTAAATGAACTTGAAAAGGAAATAAATCTAAAAAAGAGGTCTGTTAAAGACTGGCATGATTTAATAGTTGAGGCACAGATGGTAATTAAAAATAATGCTTGTGATGTAGCTGTAAAGTATATAAATAGTAATACTTTAACCTTTTTAGAACAGGATTTTGAATACGATTATATGGATTCCATAATTAATATAGAATTTACTAATTACATAGATAGTATAGAAAATGCAATAACAGGGCCTGTAATTATACATTTCCCCTCCATTAAAGATAAAATTGAGGGAAAGTGTGATAAAGTTTGCATAATGCAACAAGCCATTTTGAAATGTAAGGAAGAATTAAGTATAGACTTTGGTGGATGGATGGCAGTTACCTGTTATCATATAGGGTCACATCATAACATTAATGACACGTATATAAAAATGGAAGAGTGGGCAAAAGATCATGGATATATATGCAGTAAGGACGCTTATGAAAGATATGTAACAGATTATTGGACAACGAACAATATAGATAAATTTGTAACAGAGATTTTAATTAAAATTGAGAAAAAAAGTTAAACTTACAATAGTGAAAACGTTGACCCTAGGGTAGAGTATGCAAGAACTTTAAGAAATATTATGCAAAAATCATAATTGTTTTAGAAAAATATAGAATTTATAAGAGGATATAATTGAATTTTAATTATATCCTCTTTTTTGTTTTCTAAAAATTAAATCTATATTTACACAGGACACAAGTATTGGTATAAGCAGGGTTAGGCCTATTAAGGATATTTAAGAAAACTTGAAAGGAATATATTGAATTGTTAAAAATAAAGATTTGTTTAAATATTTAGAGATATATTCATTGACTTTGACCTATAGGGAAGGGATTATAATTTATATTGTAGATATGAATTGAAAAGTTATTAACATAGTTTATGGATGGAATGAAGAAATTATAACAATCACAAAGAAAAATTAATTACTGTAAGAAAAGGTTTTTAGTAAGGTAAGTTTGCATAGGGTATATATTTTATTAATTAATATATAAATTAATTTTATTGAAGGGAGTTTTATTTTATGGCTGAAGTTTCAAAAACGGCAAATGCAAAAGCCGTTGTTGCAAGAAAAAATTTGCAAAGTAGTTTCTTTAAAAGGGGTATATCTCTAGCTTTGTTTTCAGGGGTTTCTTATGGATTATACACAGCGTTTTTAACAATGGGTATGACTAAAGGAGTTTGGGGGGACTGGTATGGTGCTAATACAAAAGGGTTGTCAGCATTTGTTGTAGTTTATTTAATTGCAGCACTTGGAAATGCAATTAATGATGTCTGTAGCGCTGTGTGGGCTCTTTCGTATGCAGGACTTAAAGGGAAGTTTAAAGACTTTTTAAGATGTATCAATACTCCTCCAGGACGTATTATGATTTTAGCCGCACTTATTGGTGGACCTATAGCTAGTACAGCTTATGTTATAGCTATACAGATGGCTGGTTCAATAGTTGTTCCAATATCGGCACTTTGCCCTGCAATAGCTGCTATATTAGGAAAAGTTTTATATAAACAAGAATTAAATAAACGTATGGCAGTTGGAATTGTTATATGCGTAAGCGCAAGTTTCTTAATTGGTAGTACAGGATTTACAGGAGAGACTTCACCAAGCTTACTTTTAGGTTTAGGAATAGCTGTTATTGCAGCTTTAGGATGGGGATTTGAAGGCTGTGTTGCTGGATATGGTACAGCTATGATTGATCCTGAAATCGGTATTTGTATTCGTCAAGTAACATCAGGTATAGCAAATTTATTTATACTAGTTCCTGTTTTAGGAATGATGGCTGGCGGAGTAAATATTTCTACAAATCTTGCAATTCAAGCATTTACAAGCGGTCCTGCAATGATTTGGTTTGCCTTAAGCGGCCTTTTAACATTTTTAACATTTATGACATGGTATGCTGCAAACAGTATGTGTGGAGCTGGTCTTGGTACTGCATGTAACGGTACATATTCTTTCTTTGGACCATTGTTCTGCTTACTAGTATTAGGTGTATACGGTGGAATGGATGGATGGTCATTACCTCCAGTTGCTTGGATGGGAGCTGTAGTAATGATGTTTGGTATAGTTACAATATCTATGAATCCGCTTGATTTGTTTAGAAAAAAGAAAGAGGAGGTTTAAATAGATGAAACCACTTAATTATGCAATCTTAAAACACTTTACTAAAGTCGAAGAAGCTTGCGCTGATGATGTTATAGAAGCTTTAAAAGGTGACTATGGCGATTTTAAAGCACTAAAAAGAGATTCAGTAATTAATGCTCTAATGACAGCAGAAGCAAATGGACTTATAGAGGAAACAAGAATAGATTTAAATAAAAATGGACAATTAAGAGTTTATTATTATGCACATGAAGAGGGCGCCGCTACAATCAATAAATACATTAGAGATTAGTTTTACATCCTTTGCATTTAGTAGATTAAGACCTTTACTAGGATATTGATAAATAAAAGAATACATATAAACACAAATATACATGAGCTAAGATCATGAAGGAGGATTTATAAGTGAGATATTATGGAAATGAGGCCCTAGGTCTTGTAGAAACAATAGGATTAGTTCCTGCACTTCATGCTGCAGACCAAATGCTTAAAGCAGCTAATGTAGAATTAATCTCATATGAAAATATTGGATCAACTCTTGTAACAATTATGGTAAAAGGTGATGTAGGCGCAGTAAAATCTGCAGTAGAAGCAGGGGCTAAAGCAGCAGCATCAATTGGAACATTAACAGCACACAATGTTATGCCACGTCCTATAAGACAAGTTGGCGATATTGTTTCAGTACACGATATTGATTTATAGAATATAGGAGGAATGGATACAGATGGCAAGTTATGAAGCTTTAGGACTAGTTGAAACTTTTGGTTTAGTTTTTGCTCTAGAGGCAGCAGATGCGATGTGTAAAGCGTCAAATGTTGAACTTGAAGGATATGCAAACGTTGCATCAGGTTATATAACTGTATTAGTTCGTGGAGATGTTGGTGCCTGTACGGCGGCAGTAGATGCCGGCGTTGCAGCTGTTGAAGCTATGGAAGATGCAAATGTTTATAGTTCAATTGTTATCGCAAGACCACATCAAGATATTGATAAGATAATAAAACGTTATGAACTTTCAAGTCTTGTAGCAGAATAAAAAATATAGTGTTTATAAGGAAAAGGAAAGGGAGAGAGCAGTATGAATATTATTGATAATGATTTACTCTCCATGCAAGAAGCGAGGATTCTTGTTGAAAATGCTCGTGAGGCCCAAAAAAGATTAGCAACATTCCCACAAGCAAAACTTGATGAGATAGTTGAATGTATGATTGAGGAAATTAAAAAACATTTAAATGAACTTGCAAAAATGTCTAATGAGGAAACCGAATATGGAAGATGGGAAGATAAATATATAAAAAACCATTTTGTATGTAAGGATCTAAAAAATAGACTTAAAGGTATGAATTGTGTAGGGATTATAAGTGATGATAAAGAAAACATGACAAAAGATGTTGGAGTACCAATGGGTGTTATTATAGCCTTTTGTCCAGCAACAAGTCCAGTTTCTACAACAATATATAAAGCTTTAATTGCAATTAAATCAGGAAATGCAATTATATTTTCACCTCATCCAAGAGCTAAGAATACCACTTTTAAAACAATGGATATTCTAATAAGAGCTGCAAAAGAAGCTGGCCTTCCAGAAGGTGCTCTTGCATATTTGCATACAGTTATGAAAAGTGGATCCTTAGAACTTATGAATCATAAAGACACTTCACTTATAATGAATACCGGTGTACCAGAAATGCTTGATGAAGCTTATAAATCTGGCAAGCCAGTAATATATGGCGGTAATGGAAATGGCCCAGCATTTATAGAGCGTACAGCTGATATAAGTAATGCGGCTAAAGATATTATTGAAAGTAAGAGCTTTGATTACGGTGTTGTTTCTGCTGCAGAGCAGTCAATTGTTGTTGATAGCTGCATTGAAACAGAAGTAAAAAAGGAACTACAAAAAAATGGTGGGTACTTTATGACTAAACAGGAAGCTGAAAGCTTAGGGAAATTATTCTTTTTTAGAGATGGAAGTCTTGACTTTGAGATGGTTGGTAAGTCACCACAATTTTTAGCTAAAAGAGCTGGATTTAGCGTTCCAGAAGATATTAGGATTCTTATTTCAGAGCAAAAGTTTGTTTCAAAAGTAAATCCTTATTCAAGAGAAAAGCTAAGTCCTGTATTAGCATTTTACGTAGAAAATGATTGGATGCATGCTTGTGAAAAATGTATAGAATTGTTACTAAGTGAGCGACATGGACATACATTAGTTATACATTCAAAAGATGAAGATGTTATTCAGCAATTTGCATTGAAGAAGCCGGTTGGTAGAGTACTTGTTAATACTCCAGGAACTTTTGGAAGTATGGGAGCTACTACAAATTTATTCCCTTCAATGACTTTAGGTAGCGGATCTGCAGGCAAGGGTATGACATCGGATAATGTTTCACCTATGAATTTAGTATATATACGTAAAATTGGTTATGGAGTTCGTAAAGTTGATGAATTTAAAAGATCAGTAGATGATACAAATAGAGTTATAGATACTAATGAAGACAAAGATAAAACAGAGGACTTTAAGATATTAGAACGTATAATAAAAGAAGTTTTAAAAGAGTTAAAGTAGGGATCTGTCTTAAGAACAAATTAAAGAATGTGAGGTAATTGAAATGGATATTAACGAATTTTCAAAAGAATTTTCAAGTAAGTTTATGGAAGCTACTAAGAACATGTCAGAAATAGAACGTGCTAGTATATTAGAAATGTTTAAAAAGGTTTCAAAAGATATGGTAGACGAAGAGCCAACTACTAAAGTTGTAGGAAATGGTGAAATTCCAAATGGAATAACAGAGCGTTTAGTTAAGTTAAAAGAAAACTACTTAAAGCATGTTCCATCAATAACAACTCACCGTGCAAGAGTTATAACTCAAATAACTAAGGAAAACCCAGGTATGCCTAAATCACTTATACGTGGTAAATCTTTTAAACGTTGTTGTGAAACTGCACCTTTATTAATTCAAGATAATGAGCTTATAGTTGGAGCACCAAACGGAAGTCCACGTGCAGGAGCATTTTCACCTGATATAGCTTGGAGATGGATGGTAGACGAAATAGATACAATAGGAACTCGTCCACAAGACCCATTCTATATTTCAAAAGAAGATAAGAAAATTATGCGTGAAGAATTATTTCCATTTTGGGAAGGTAAATCAGTTGATGAGTACTGTGAAAGCCAGTATCGTGAAGCTGGAGTATGGGAACTTTCAGGAGAATCTTTTGTTTCAGATTGTTCATATCACGCAGTAAATGGTGGAGGAGACTCTAACCCAGGATATGACGTTATATTAATGAAAAAAGGTATGCTTGACATAGTAAAAGAAGCAGAAGAAAAGTTAGCAAATCTTAGCTATGACAGACCAGAAGATATTGAAAAGATATACTTTTACAGATCATTAATTGATACTGCAGAAGGTGTTATGATATATGCTAAACGTATTTCAGATTACGCAGCAGAGCTTGCAGTAAAAGAAACTAATCCTACTCGTAAAGCAGAACTTCTAAAGATTTCTGAAGTAAATGCTAGAGTACCAGCACATAAGCCATCAACTTTTTTTGAAGCAATTCAATCAGTTTGGACTATAGAATCATTACTTGTAGTTGAAGAAAACCAAACAGGTATGTCTATAGGACGTGTTGACCAATACATGTATGAATTCTACAAAAATGATATTGAGTCAGGACGTATGAATGATTTTGAAGCATTTGAATTGGCAGGTTGTATGCTTATAAAAATGTCTGAAATGATGTGGATAACAAGTGAAGGAGGATCTAAATTCTTCGCAGGTTATCAACCATTCGTTAACATGTGCGTAGGCGGTGTTACTAGAGAAGGACGTGACGCTACAAATGATTTGACATATCTTTTAATGGATGCAGTTCGTCATGTTAAGATATATCAACCATCTTTAGCTTGTCGTATACACAAGTCATCACCACAAAAGTATCTTAAAAAGATAGTTGAAGTTATTCGTGCAGGTATGGGATTCCCAGCATGTCACTTTGATGATGTTCACATAAAAATGATGTTATCAAAAGGAGTTTCTATAGAAGATGCAAGAGATTATTGCTTAATGGGATGTGTTGAGCCTCAAAAGTCAGGAAGGTTATACCAATGGACTTCTACAGGATATACTCAATGGCCAATATGTATAGAACTTGCTTTAAATAATGGTGTACCACAATGGTATGGTAAGCCTGTATGTCCAGATGCTGGAGATATAAGTAACCTTAAAACTTATGAACAATTTGAAGCAGCTGTTAAAGACCAAGTTAAATATATCACCAAATGGACAAGTGTTGCTACAGTAATTTCTCAACGTGTTCATAGAGAACTTGCAGCAAAACCACTTATGTCTATGATGTATGAAGGTTGTATGGAACAAGGTAAAGGAGTAGAAGCTGGTGGAGCCATGTATAACTTTGGACCAGGAGTTGTATGGAGTGGTTTAGCTACTTACACAGATTCTATGGCAGCTATAAAGAAACTAGTATTTGATGATAAGAAATACAGTTTGCAAGAAATGAAGGAAGCTTTAAATGCTGACTTTGTTGGATATGATAAATTAAGAAAAGATTGTTTAGAAGCACCTAAGTATGGTAACGATGATGACTATGCAGATTACATTGCAGCTGATCTAATTGACTTTACAGAAAGAGAACACCGTAAATATAAGACATTATATTCAGTTCTTAGTCATGGTACTTTATCAATTTCTAACAACACTCCATTTGGACAATTAACTGGAGCTACAGCAAATGGACGTAGAGCATGGATGCCTCTATCAGATGGGATAAGTCCATCACAAGGAGCTGACTTTAAAGGACCTACTGCTATAATTAAGTCTGTTTCTAAGATGTCTTGTGAAGATATGAATATAGGAATGGTTCACAACTTTAAATTAATAGCTGGTCTTTTAGATACAAAAGAAGGAGAGCAAGGAATCATTACATTACTACGTAGTGCGTGTACTCTTCAACTTGGAGAAATTCAGTTTAACTACTTAGATAACAAAACTTTAATAGAAGCACAAAAACACCCTGAGCAATATCGTGACCTAATAGTTCGTGTTGCTGGATACAGTGCATTCTTTGTTGAGTTATGTAAAGATGTTCAAGATGAAATAATCAGTAGAACTGTAATTACACACTTTTAATCAAAGTTAGTGTAAACTTCAAAGTAATTAAATTTTACAAAATCTATAATCTACATATTATATGTAGATTATAGATTCCATTTAAAATCAAAGTAAATGAAACTGGAGAATGAAGAATATGAGTAATGTAAATTTAGGTGTAATGGAACGAAAAGCAAGAATTTTTAACATTCAAAAGTATAATATGTATGATGGAGATGGCATAAGAACATTAATATTTTTCCAAGGATGTCCACTTCGTTGTAAATGGTGTGCAAATCCTGAAGGACTTATTAAACAGCATAGAGTTATGCTTAAAACTAATTTATGTGTTAATTGTGGTGACTGTGTTCCTGTTTGTCCAGTTGGAATACATAGCATCTCAAAGGAAACTCTAAAGCATGAAGTTAATCGTGATATAGAGTGCATAGGGTGTGGAAAGTGTGAAGAAGCTTGTCTTAAATCAGCTTTAACAATAGTAGGAGAAACAAAAACTATATCAGAACTTCTAGAAATTATAGAAGAGGATAGAACATTTTATGAAATGTCTGGTGGCGGAGTTACACTTGGTGGCGGTGAAGTTTTAATGCAACCTGAGGCAGCTTGTAGCTTATTAATGGCATGTAAGCAAGAAGGTATAAATACTGCAATTGAAACTTGTGGTTATGCAAAACTAGAATCAGTACTTAAAGTTGCAGAGTTTACAGACTTATTTTTATTCGATATTAAACATATAGATTCTGATACACACCTTAAATTAACAGGCGTTAGAAATGAACAGATTTTAGAAAATCTACAAGAACTTTTCCGTTTAAAATATAATGTAAAAATTCGTATGCCTTTACTAAAAGGTGTTAATGATTCAAAAGAAGATATTGAAAGAGCTATGGAATTTTTAAAACCATATAAAGATTATAAGAACTTTAAAGGAGTTGATTTACTTCCGTATCATAAGATGGGAGTAAACAAATACAATCAATTAAATGTGGAATATCCTATAAAGGATGATCCTAGTTTAAAGGATGAAGATTTAGATAGAATAGAAGGATGGATTTCAAAATACGATTTAAAAGTAGAAGTAATTCGTCATTAATGTTAATAGATAATATGGAAGTATTGATGCTTTAAAGAAGTATTTATTTAAAAAAGGTAAGGAGTAAGGTCAATGAAAAAATTTATTACCGAAGAATATTTAAGAGATATATATAAGAAGGAACATTTTGAGACCTACGAAATAGAGCAAGGGAAGCGACTTACGCCAGGAGCGGCTCAATACTTATCTGACAAGAGAATAAAAATAAATAATAATGCTTCAAATATAAAGATGGATGGTTCTAAAAATAACAAGTTTCAAATCAAAGGAACAGAAAATAAACAAGATAAGACAGTAAAAGAAGAAGTAGATATAGATTTTAAATTTAAAAAGAAATTTTGTTTAAGATTAAAAGCTATAGAAGCTAAAATCCTTATTACTACTAGTGAAATATTAGAAGAAGATGTATTTTTAGCACAAAATATTATGAATTTAAGCAAAAGATTATCAAATATAAGAAAAGCTATAGAAAAAAAAGAAGATTTTGAAGATGTATATTTTAAAGATTGTACAGGAATGAATTCATTAAACTCTTCAAGTGAGCTTGATGACTGTTTTGAGATAACAGATTTTCATATGCAACTTAAAAATGGCAAGATAATTTTAAAAATGCATATACTTCGTTGTATTTTACAAGAGTTACAAGTTGAAATACTTGAAAGCTTTGAAAATGATAATACTGATGTAAAAAATAAAATTGTGGAGAGAATTAATTTAATAATTAATTCATTATCTCAATTGATTTGTTCAGCAGTAGGAGGAAAAGAATGTCAAAGGAGAAAATGTCAAATCAAAGAATAAACTTTGAATATTGTGATGATTTAATTAAAAAATTCGAAGAAGTTATAAAAAAACCAATTACAAAAAAAACTTCTGTCTATTATACCGGTGTAGACTTAGGTACTGCATGTGTAGTTTTAGCAGTTTTAGATGAAAACTATAAACCTGTTGCTGGTGCATACAGATATGATGATGTAGTTCGTGATGGTATGGTTGTTGATTATATTGGTGCAGTAAGACTTGTTAGAGAACTTAAAGAGGAAATAGAGGGGAAATTAAATACTGAGCTTATTTATGCAGCTGCAGCAATTCCACCTGGAACAGATACTTTAGATTCTGGAGCAATTAAAAATGTGGTTCAAGCAGCTGGATTTGAATTGACCTGTCTTTTAGATGAACCTACCGCTGCAAATGCTGTACTTAAGATTGAAAACGGCGCTGTTGTAGACATTGGTGGTGGAACAACTGGGATATCAATTTTAAAAGATGGAAAAGTTGTTCATGTTGTTGATGAAGCTACAGGGGGTACTCACTTTTCACTTGTTATATCAGGTGCATATAAAATTGATTTTTCAAAGGCAGATAAGTTCAAAAGAGATAATAAAAATCATAAAGAGATTTTACCGATACTAAAACCAGTAGTTGAAAAGGTAGCATCAATAATTACTAATAATATTAGGAATTATAGTGTAGATGAAATTTCTTTAGTAGGTGGTACTTGCTGTTTAACAGGAATTGAAGGAATTATAGAAAAAAGTACAGGGATATATACTCATAAACCTAAAAACCCTATGTTTGTTACACCACTTGGAATAGCGTTAAGTTGTACACAGGATATTATTGAATAATAAGGAGTGTGTTTAAAAGTGGATTTTAGAATTATAAAATCACCTTCCAATGGCACTAAAGAGATTCTTAGAAGACGAATGGGAGGAAATTGCAAAGCAAGTTTAGATAATGCTGATACAATAGGCCTCGTTCAAGGTAAACTTATTGATATGATTTATGTTGCAGATATTGCTGAAAAAGCTGTTGGTGTTGATGTTGAAGATATTAGGGGTACATGTCCCCAACACATGGTTTTGCTTGCTATTTTTGGTGACACTTCATCAGTTGAATCTGCATTAAATGAGATTGAACTTAAAATGGAACAAGGTAAATTAAAATGATAATAGCAAGAATTATTGATACAGTATGGGCTACTAGGAAATCAGAATCACTTAATGGACTTAGATTTATGCTAGCTGAGGATATCGGTGAAACGGGTGAAGGACACAGGTTTATTGTTGCTGACATTATGGGGGCAGGTATTGGAGATAGGGTTATTGTAAGTACTGGATCATCTGCACGTATGATGCTAGAAAAGGATAATATCCCAGTAGATGCAGTTGTAGTTGGGATAATTGACAATGATTGCACCTTAAGTTAAAACACAATTTCTTTTAGAAAAGTCATAGGACTTTAGGATTAATATAAAGACTAAAATTATCTGACGGGATGTGAAAATATGAAAAAGTTAATTAGTGCAAAGAGCGTTGAACAATTAATAGTAAGTGGAGAAAAGACATTGTATATAGATGGAACTGAAATAATTACACCATCAGCTAAAGAACTTGCAATAAATAATGAAATAACATTTACAACAGAAGATAAAGGTTTATTTAAAACTACAAAACCTAAAATAGAAAGCGTAGAAGATAAAAAGACTACAAGTATAGAAGATATTGATAGTGAAATGATACTTAACGTCTTTAGAGCAATGATGGACAAAGGTCTTTTAGAAGAACTTATGGAAAATTTAAAACCAAAAAATCTTTTATTTGATGCAGAGTGTGATTCTAGTGGAGTTAAACTCGTTAGAGGAAACACAGTAAAAATGGATACATTTGATACTGGTAATAAAGATGCAAGAGTGTATTTTCAAGAATTAATAAGTAAAAAGGAATCAAAAATGAGCGCTGGATTTTTGGTAATTCAAGACTCAAAATTTGATTGGGAATTAACTTATGAAGAAATTGATTATGTTATAGAAGGAACTTTAACAGTTGAAATCAATGAAAAGATATACACAGCATATCCAGGAGATGTTTTGTTTGTACCATCAGGTTCTAAAGTAGTTTGGGGTTCACCAGATAAAGCAAGGATGTTTTATGTAACATATCCAGCAAACTGGGCGGATCTTTCATAAAAAAGCTAGGAGGATAAACCTATGCAAGCAATTGGTTTAATAGAAACAAAAGGATTAATTACAGCAATTGAGGCTGCTGATACAATGCTAAAATCATCAGATGTAAGTATTGTTGAAAAAACTTATGTAGGTGGTGGTCTTGTAACAGTTATAGTTACAGGGGATGTAGGTTCGGTTAGGGCAGCTATAGAAGCGGGTTCGGCAGCTGTAAAAAAGATTAACCCAGAATATTTAATTTCAGATCACATAATGCCAAGACCAAGCGAAGAACTTAAAACTATAATTGGACCTAAAGATACAGTTGAGGTTTTGAAAGTTATCACATCTAATGAGGATGTTATAGGAATAGAAGAAATACAAAAAGAAGATATAAAGCATACTAAGGTAGAGAAGTTAGAAAATAAAGATGTAGGAGTACAAGCTACAGCATCACAAGTGGAAGATATAGAAGTACAATCTAAAAAAGAAGTTTCAAAAGTAGTAGAAGAAGAAAAATTTGTAAAAGGTTTAGTACAGGTTAAAGAAATGGATTTAGATAAACTACATAAAAGTGATATAGATAAATTAGTAAGTGAAGATGGTATAGAAAAAGTTATTTTAATATTAGATAAGCTAAAAGTTGTTAAGCTTAGAAACTTAGCTCGTGAGTATGAAGACTTTGTAATTACGGGTAGAACAATTTCAAAAGCTGATAAGAAGCTATTAATTATAAAATTCAAAGCATATTACGAAAAAAATAGTAAGATTTAATTACTTGATTTTTCTTAATTAA
The DNA here is from genome assembly GCF_000703125.1 of Clostridium algidicarnis. Lineage (NCBI taxonomy): Bacteria > Bacillati > Bacillota > Clostridia > Eubacteriales > Clostridiaceae > Clostridium > Clostridium algidicarnis. The sequence continues at coordinate 2,016,692 of NZ_JNLN01000001.1, forward strand.
TAAATGTGAATTTAAGATTTCAGTTTGAAATTCTATAAATTTACGAAAGGAATGAACATACAATGGAAAATTTTGATAAGGATTTATATTCAGTACAAGAGGCAAGAAACCTTGCTAGACTTGGAAAAGTGGCAGCTAATAAAATTGCTACTTATAATGAAGAACAAATCGATAAAATACTATGCAATATGGTTAGAGTTGCAGAAGAAAATCTTGTTTGTTTAGCACAAATGGCAGTTGAAGAAACTGGTTTTGGTAAAGTTGAGGATAAAACTTATAAAAACCATATGGCATCTTCTGCAGTATATGATTCAATAAAAGATATGAAAACTATAGGCGTAATTAACGAAGATAAGGTGAATAAGGTTATAGAGATTGCTGAACCAGTTGGTTTAGTTATGGGTATAATACCTTCAACAAACCCAACTTCTACTGCAATTTTTAAAGCTATGATTTCTATAAAATCTCGTAATGCTATAGTATTTGCTCCACATCCATCTGCTGCAAAATGTACAATTAAAGCAATTGAGTTAATGAACCAAGCAGCTATAGAAGCTGGTGCACCAGAGAATATTATAAGTACTGTAAAAACACCAACTATTGAAGCTACAAATGAATTAATGAAATGTAATGAAGTTGCAATAATAATAGCAACAGGTGGCCCAGGAATGGTTAAAGCTGCTTATAGTGCAGGAAAACCAGCTCTTGGTGTTGGAGCAGGAAACTCTCCAGCATATATAGAAAAGACTGCCAACATAGAAAAAGCTGTTAGAAACATTATGGCAAGTAAGACTTTCGATAATGGTACAATCTGTGCTTCAGAACAATCTATAATATGTGAAGAATGCAATCACGATGCAGTTGTTGCAGAGTTTAAAAAACAAGGCGGATACTTTATGACAGAAGAAGAAACTGATAAAGTATGCAAAATATTATTTAAAAATGGACATACTATGAATGCTAAATTCGTTGGAAGAAGTCCACAAGTTATAGCCTGTTCTGCAGGAATTTCAATTCCACAAGGCACTAAAGTACTTATAGGAAAACAAAATGGTGTAGGTGGTACTAATCTACTATCATATGAAAAGCTTACAACAGTTCTTGGATTCTATACAGTAAAAGATTGCAACGAAGCATGTGAATTAAGTATTGAATTACTTCAAAATGGAATTGGACATACAATGAGCATACATACTGAAGATAGAGACATGGTTATGGCTTTTGCAAAGAAACCAGCTTCCCGTATTCTTGTTAATACTGGTGGATCACAAGGGGGAACAGGTGCAAGCACAGGACTTAGTCCTTCATTTACATTAGGGTGTGGTACATGGGGAGGAAGTTCAACATCTGAAAATGTTACTCCAAAACACCTTATAAATATTAAGAGAGTTGCTTATGGCTTAAAAGATTGTGCAACATTAGCATCTAATGATGCAAGCTTTAATCGTATAAAAACTGCGGAAAATTGTAATGCAGCTAGAAATCAAAGTATGAATATGAGCCCAGATCAAATTGCAGCAGCAGCAAAAACTTTAAAAGAGTCTAATGAGAAAACTATAGTTACTGAATCTAATAGTAGCAAATTAAAAGAAGAAGAACTTTTAGCTTTAGTTAATCAAATGATTTCATCTATGAAAGGCAATAACTAATGGACAATTATGAAGAATTATTAAAGCTTGTATTAGAAGCTGTTAAGGATAAGCAAGCAAATACGTTGCCTAAAGAAGATTTATCAAAGATTCCAGTAGGAATTTCTAATAGACATGTGCATCTTTCAGAAAAGGATATAGAAAGTCTTTTTGGAAAAGATTATAAGCTTACAAAGTTTAAAGATTTATCTCAGACTGGTCAATATGCTTGTAATGAAGTTTTAACAATTTGTGGGCCAAAGGGAGCAATTGAAAGAGTTAGAATTTTAGGACCTGAAAGAAGTAAAACGCAAGTTGAGGTATTGATGGGAGACTGCATTAAACTTGGAGTAATGCAACATGTAAAGCTATCTGGAGACTTAAGCGGAACAGCTGGGGTTACATTAATTGGACCAAAAGGTTCTGTTCAACTTGAAGAAGGATTAGTTGTTGCACAAAGACATATTCATATGACAAAAGAAAACGCTAAAAACTTAGGTGTTTGCAATGGAGATACAGTATCAATAAAAATTGATGACTTAAGAGGTGGAATATATAGCAATGTTGCTATTAGAGCAAATGACGCTTCAAAACTTGAATGCCATCTTGATATTGAAGAAGCTAACGCAATGGGCATTAGCTCAAAAACAAAGATAACAATAATTAAGTAAATATTTATAAAATTAATATAAATATAATAAAAATATTTAGGAGGAATTTAAAATGAAACATGATGCATTAGGAATGATAGAAACAAAAGGATTAGTAGGAGCAATAGAGGCAGCAGACGCTATGGTTAAAGCTGCAAATGTAACTTTAGTAGGTAAAGAGCAAATAGGTGCTGGACTTGTTACTGTAATGGTAAGAGGTGACGTTGGAGCTGTTAAAGCTGCTACAGATGCAGGAGCTGCTGCTGCTGAAAGAGTTGGAGAATTAGTATCAGTTCACGTAATACCAAGACCACACTCTGATGTTGAAATAATACTTCCAATGATTAAATCAGATATAAAATAGGTTTTTAAATAGAATAGAAAAAGTAAAAGTGTCACTAAAGTTAATTTAGTGGCACTTTTTTTAGAGTTTCATGAATTGTCTAATGAAGACTTTCTAATTAGAGTGATGTAGGTTGACACTATAGCTATCATATATCTAATATTGTCGGAATATGTAGAGTGGTATTTATTTAAATAACATGGCAAATACTATATAGTATATAGTATATAGTATTGGGGGGGCATAAGTAACAATTAGGTAGCAACGTATAAGGGTTATCTATAAACAAAAGCGACATTTACAGCTTCGCATAAAAAGACCACTCATTTAGGTGTGGGAGTTTCAGAAATATTTATAGGATGTGATTGTAAGTGAAATATAGTCAGTTTTTAATTGTTATGATATGTATGGTTATAATAAATAGTTTAGCATATTTGGCACCGCCTATACTTATACAGATATGGAATAATGACAGTATAGGTTTTACATCTGAAAGAGTTATATGGTTATTCGTAGTTTTGTTACTTGCTTTAATTATAGAAATTATATTTACAGCAATAAGGGAAAAGTTTGCAAAGGGTTTTAATATAAAGAATTGTGTAATGATGTTAAATAGTATGTTTCATTTGAAGTATGATGAAATCAATGAAAAGGGACCTATGAATTTGATTGAGAGAATAGCCATTTCAGTAAATAGTTTCTATGCATACTATACAGGAGATGCTATTAAAATATGGTCAAGCCTCATAATAATTACTTCAATAACGGTAATGGTTTTTTTGATGAATCCTTATATTGCTATTATATTAGTAATAATTGTACCTATTAATTATTTTGGTTATAGACTACTAAATAAAGAACTAATGAAACGATCAAAAAATATGCAAGAGAGCACTTCATCTGGATGGCAAGAGATTCTCTCTATAGTAAACCAAACAGATTATTTAAAACAATTACCTGATTATGAGAGATTATTTGAACAATTTGATTCATCATTAAAAAAGATTTACGGGTCAATGGCTAAGGTCAATATTTATGCTCAGTCATCAAGTACTTTGTTAAAATCAATGAATTCTATAGTAAACATTATGGTTATGGTTTTCTTAGTAATGGACTATATGAAATTAAATCAAAATCCAATGAATCTGGTTATTTATACAATAATATTGCCTTTGTTTTTTAATCAAGTAAATCAGTTGACCAGCTCTAATTTGAATAAAAGAGATATGGTCAACTCAAAAAGGTTTGTAGAAGAACTTAAACAACATAGAGAATTAGACGGACATATTGATATAGAATCAATAGATACAGTTGATTTACAAATAGATGAACTAATGATAAAAGATAGAGTATTATCTAAGAATATTAATGGTAGCTATAAAAAAGGTGATATAATTTGGATAAAGGGTTCAAGTGGTGCAGGTAAATCTACTTTACTTAAATTAATTCCAAAGTTTAGAGAAGCAAAAGGTGTAAAGTTAAATAAAGAAAGTATCATCAATATAACAAATAAAAGTATTAGATCTAATGTAGAGTATCTATCTCAAAATGTTCCTATTATAAAAGGTACTTTAAGAGATAATTTATTTTTGGGAAAAGAGAGATTATTAGAAATAGAAAATGACTTAATTAAAGATCCTATTTTAGAGACAATTTTTAAAAATATTAATTTGGATACTGTTATACTTGAAGGGGGAACTAATCTTTCAGGAGGAGAGAAACAAAAGATTGCCATAGTTAGAGCTTTATATAATCATTCGGATGTTCTTATTTTAGATGAGATAACTTCAAATATAGATAAAGAAAGCGCAAATGATATTTTAAATAGGATAATTGATGACAGTAGCAATAGAATAACATTTATTATTACTCATGATGATTTGTCGGATAGATATTATAATACAGTTTTAAACTTATAAATTAAAAAATAGCATCAATTAACTGGGAGAATAAATCTAATTCACATAATTAAATTCAGGGGGAGGGATTAGAGTGAAAGTTAAATTTGAAGTAGCAGATTTTTCTTATATAATGAATTCTATTAAAGAATTTTTACTATATGAGCCAGAGACATTTTTAGATATGATTACTTATTTTTATAAAGACATAGATGAATCTGTCTTTATTTCCTTAGATAAAACTGATCAGGTTGAATATATTGAGAAAAGGTTACTGGATAACTACAATAGCAATGAATTAGTATTGTTAGAAAAGAAAAATAGCTATCAAAAATATTGGGATTTTTATGAAGAAGAAATACAACAGGGATTTGAAGAAGTCTTTGATATAGATTTAAAAGATAAATTTAATAATATGGTAGCATACATTAGTTTAAATCCAGTAATGCCTAGATACCTTGAAACTAATACATTTGATATTTTTTATATAAATAGTGATAAAGAGGCTGTTGGATGTGCTTTGCATGAAATTACTCATTTTATTTGGTTTAATATATGGCAGTCATATTTTCATGATAGTCCTGAAGAATATGAAACTCCTCATTTAAAGTGGATACTAAGTGAGATGGCCATAGATCCAATTCTTAATGAGAAGAGACTGGCTTATCTAAATCCTTATGAACAAAAGGCATATGATTGTTTTTATAGTATAGAAATAGATGGCAAACCAGCTATGGACTGTTTAAGGGAAATATATGAAAACAACTCAATCCTTGATTTTATGAAGAAGGGTTATGAGTTTTGTTTAGTTCATAGAGACAAGATTAGAGAAGTTAAATTATAAATTTAAGACATGGTTTTTAGCTTGCATAATTATTTGAAAACATTTCCCAGTATTAATAGTAAGTAGTTTTGAATATAATTTGGTACGAACTCTTTATAGAATAGTTTATTATATAAAGAGTTCGTATGCCTTACAAAACATTTAATAAACAACTTATAACCCCATGTATCTATCTGTATTTAGGCAATTCTGATATACATGATATTTCAATATGTGGTACAATTTTACCATTTATATTGTTATTTTTATGATTAAGCCATATAGTTTTCATTACCAAATCTAATGCTGGTTTAATATCACTTTCTAAATTATCACCCACCATTATTGCCTCTACTGGTGTAATTTTCATTGTTTCAAAAGCAGTTTTAAAATTTTTTTTATTGGGTTTACCAATTTTTAATGAATAACTAAATGTAAAACTGTCAATTAAGTCATAAATATTTGCTTTTTTAAAACATTCTTTCATAACCTCATCATAATAACAAGTATTTGATATAATTCCTATTTTGTAACCCTTCTCTTTTATTATTTTTAAGGTGTCATATATACTATTTTCAAAATATACTTGTTCCCTATAACCTGTATAGAATAAATTAATTGCTTCTATGCATTGCTCTAAGTTAAGACTTAATTCATGTTTTTGAAGAAAATTATTTAGAAAGTCTTCTATTGGGTACTCTGTAAGTGTTACTTTTATATCTTTTATCCCTTCCATCCAACTTTGATAAAATCCTTGCTTTACTTCATCAAATTTAATATTTGTATTAAATTTATTTAGATATTCAGTTAAATATATTAAACCTTGCATATCTTTTTCATCATCTGAGTTTCCATAATGAAAATGTAATAAAGTATTTCCCATATCAAAAAATATTACATTAACCTTATCCATCATTCCACCTCAATTTAAATTTTGTCCGATGGCTACCATCCGTAACACCCCTATCCTATTCAAGGTGGGGGATGACGGCTGCTATGCCCCTGGATAAGTTCTTCTAAGACTCAGATGGAGAGATGTATTCCTTATAAGCAAACTCCACCTGAGTCTAAGCATCACTTGATAATTATTATATTAAGAAAGATTTAAGATATTCTTAAATAAGTTTTAGATAATTAATTATATAATATATTTGGTAATAAAAAATTAAAAAAAGAATATTTTTGTTTAGTTTTAAAATGAAATTTTAATTGGCTAGTTAATATTGAGTTCAAAAAAGGAGAGAAGAGATGAGGGAATTAATAAGTTTTATAATATCATTTATTTTAATAACCATTTTAAATATTTTCTTAAGAAAGAGTAATAAGAACTTTGAAAATAAAGTAAGTTGGCAACATTACTTCTTTAGATACATGTTTATATTGTATCTTGTAGTTGCATTAACACAAGTAGTAGGATTTCCTTCTTTGGAAAAATGGCAAAGAATTTCAAGATTTAATAGGCCTATATTCAATCCTAATATAAATTTAGTACCTTTTAAAGATGGAATTCAAATATCATCAATACTTAATATAATATTTTTTATGCCTTTCGGATTTTTATTACCAACATTATGGAAAAGATATAGAACATTATGGTCAACATTGTATCAAGGAATATTATTTTCAATTATTATTGAAATTAGTCAATTGTTTGTTCCATATCGTGCAACGGATGTTGATGATTTAATAATGAATACCATAGGAACTATTTGTGGGTGGATTGTTTTTAATATTATGAGTAAAGTTTTTCATAAATTTGCTAATAAAACAGTAAACCAACCATTCTCTAGTGATAGAATAGTTACCAAATTTGAACCTTATCTATATATTGTGATTGCAATTATAAGTTCATTTTTAGGCTAAGAATATAATATTAATGTTTTATTTGTGATATCCTATCACCATGAACTGATTAACAAATAAGACCATGGACTAATCAATTAGTCTATGGTTTTATTTTGAAGAGTTTAGTTAAGTAACAGTGTTGGAAGTGTAGAGTGAAATTTCAATGTATGTGATATTTTAATCACAACAAGGTGTATATTATTATATTATTATGTTATAATTTCATTATTGGGAATGAAGTACTCCCTTAGCAAATGCTAAAATCGCTTATTTAGCTGATGACTTCTGCAATAATATTATTGCGGAGCTATCAGCTTTTTTTGTTATTTAATATTTGTTATTTAATAAAGGAGGAGTTTTATGTTATTTAGTCTTGCTCTTATTCTTATTATAGGATTCACATTAAGTGGTATTCTAAATAGAGTTAGGTTACCAGGAATTTTAGGTATGCTTATTACTGGAGTTATTCTTGGACCTTTTGTATTAAATTTAATATCACCGGATATTCTTAATATATCTAAGGATCTAAGGCAAATAGCCCTTATTGTAATACTTTCAAGGGCAGGTCTTTCACTAGATGTTAAGGATTTAAAAAAGGTAGGAACACCTGCTATTTTGATGTGCTTTGTACCGGCTACCTTTGAACTTGTTGCAATAACATTACTTGCTCCAATACTTTTTAAGGTGTCATATATAGAAGCTGCTATAATGGGAACTGTTCTCGCTGCTGTTTCTCCAGCGGTAGTTGTGCCTAGGATGCTTAAAGTTATGGAAGGTGGGTATGGTAAGGAAAAAAGCATACCACAATTAATATTAGCAGGAGCATCTGTAGATGATGTTTATGTTATTGTATTATTTACATCATTTATGGGTATGTATCAGGGAAAAGGCTTTAGTCTACTAAGTCTTACAGCAGTTCCAATTTCGATAGTTGTTGGTTTGGCTATAGGTATTCTATCAGGACTTTTACTTGTGTTTGTATTCAAAAAACTTCATATAAGAGATACTGTAAAAATATTAATAATTCTTAGTGTTTCTTTTTTATTTATAAGTCTTGAATCAGAAGTTAAATCCTATATTCCTATGTCAGGATTACTAGCAGTAATGGCTTTAGGAGGAACTATCTTAAAAAAATACGAGGTTTTGGCTAAGCGTTTATCTGAGAAGCTCTTAAAAGTATGGGTGGGGGCTGAAATTTTGCTTTTTGTTCTAGTAGGGGCTGCTGTTGACATTAGGTTTGTTTCAGATGTAGGCCTTATGGCAGTTATTCTTATTTTAAGTGCACTTATTTTTAGAATATGTGGAGTTTATATATGTTTAATAAAAACCAAGCTTACAAATAGAGAAAAGCTTTTTTGTGCCATATCTTATTTGCCTAAGGCTACTGTTCAAGCTGCTATTGGTTCGATACCTCTTTCAGCTGGGGTTTTGGCAGGAAACACCATTCTTACAGTTGCAGTACTTGCTATTTTAGTTACAGCTCCAATTGGCGCTATAGGTATTGATAGGACATATAAAAAACTTTTAACAAAAGCCTAAGTAAAATAATACAATATAGCATTAATTATTTTGAAGAATATAATTAAGATGTTAATTAGTGAAGTAATAACTTTTCATAAAAAATCATATTTATTAGTAGATATCTTAAAAAGTAATAGCTAAGGGTATCTTATTTAATGATAATAAATGGGGGTTTTAAATTGAATTACTCAACACTTAGTTACACAGTTAAGAAAAAAACTAATAAGGTATGCGAGCTAAAAGAACAAATGAATAAAAAACTTAGTTTATTAACCTTACCAGGTGGAGCTATTGTTTTACTAGGTATTTATGTAGTTTGGAATATCAACAGATATAGTTCTTATGTAATGGCTTTTCTTCAAAATCATAGTACAGAAACTATTCTAAAAAGGTTTGACCCAATTATATTTGGAATGCTTTTTGTTACAATGATTATTGCATGTATATTATTTGATGAATATAAAACAATTAAGAAGAGTTATAATGACCTTAGAAAAGACCTTATAAAAACTATTAATAATGAATTTTGTATTTGTAATAATGATTGTAAGTGTAAAGATGATTATATTAAAGACATGGAGAAAAAAGGTGTGGATTTAATTTTTAGCTAGGTATTGTAAAATGGTTATAATAAAGGGATAATGGGGATTAGGGGGTGCTAATGATGACTAAATTATTAGTAGTTGTTGACTATCAAAATGACTTCGTAGATGGTACATTAGGATTCATAAAGGCTAAAACATTAGAAATGCCTATATATAATAAGGTAAATGAATATCTTAAAAATGAGGACAAGGTTTTATTTACTTATGATACTCATTATGAAAATTATTTAGATACTAGGGAAGGTAAATCTTTACCAATCTCACACTGTATAAAGGATACTGATGGTCACATGTTATATGGAAAGTTAAATGAGTTTATAAACTCTAAAACTACATTGCATTACAATAAAGAGGGTTTTGGAATAGATCCAACGGACATGGTGAAATTAGCTAGTGAAATAGGAAAAGATATTAATGAAATTGAGCTAGTTGGAGTGGTTACCAATATGTGCGTAATAAGCAATGTTATTATGTTTCAGTCACAATATAGGAATGCAGAGATTATAGTTGATGGAAGACTTTGTGCTAGTTTTAATGATGAGTTACATGAAAAGGCACTAGATGTAATTGAATCTTTGCAGGTGAAGGTTATTAATAGGAAATAATACTATGATATTTTATATGTAGTCTGAATTAGATATATCAGATACAAATGAAAGGACAGATATTTTAATATGAGGATAAATAAACTTCTTAGTAATTATGGGTTTTGTTCTAGGAGTGAAACAAATAAATTTATTGAGGAAGGTAGAATAAAGGTAAATGGAGAGTTAGCTATTAAAGGGCAGTGGGTAGAGAAGGAGGATGATATTCTTATTGATGATACTCCTCTTTTGCCTAAGGAAAAGATATATATTGCATTAAATAAACCGGTAGGGATCACTTGTACTGCGGCAAAGGAAGTGGAAGGTAACATAATTAGCTTTATGAATTATGAGGAATACATTTTTCCTATTGGAAGATTAGATAAGGCATCTGAAGGGCTAATATTAATGACTAATGATGGTGACCTTGCAAATAAAATTTTAGAGTCAGAAAATAACCATGAGAAGGAATATATAGTAACTGTGGATAGACCTTTTGATGATTCTTTTATAAAGGGAATGTCAGAAGGTGTAGAAATTTCTGGAGTTCGAACAAGGCCTTGCACGGTAAGTAGGATTAGTGAAGATACTTTTAGAATTATACTTACCCAAGGGCTTAATAAGCAAATTAGAAAGATGACAAAGACTTTTGGGTATAATGTGATAAGTCTTCAGCGTATCCGAATTATTAATATAAAAATCCAGGGTATAGATACTGGTACATGGCGTAATCTTACAGAAGAAGAGTTAGTGGAATTAAGAAGTAAATAGAACTTTTACTTAAAATTAAAATATAGAGGAAATCTCAGATTAATTAATAACTACAATATAAAGAGTTTGTTTATTTATAGGAGGTATTTATGGGATTTATTACTTTAACTAAAGAAAACATAGAAAGCGAGCATATATGTTGTGCTATTTCAGATAAAAAGTGTAAAGATGGTTATCAACTTAAAAAGCAATGGCTTAAAGACAATATAGAAAATGGATATAAATTTACAAAGTTAGATGAAAGAGCAAAGGTTTTTATAGAATATTGCCCTTCAGAAATAGCATATGTTCCAGTAAATGCACCTAATTATATGGTGATAAATTGTTTTTGGGTATCAGGAAGATATGCTGGAAAAGGTTATGGGAAAGAGCTACTTAGTAAGTGTATAGAGGAAGCAAAGGCAAAAGGTAAAGATGGAATAGTTACTTTATGCAGTGATAAGAAAAGGCCCTTTATAAGTGATAAAAAGTTCTTTTTAAAGCAAGAATTTTTAGTGGTAGATAAAGCTAAGCCTTATTTTGAACTATTATGCTTAAAATTTAATGAGGATGCTATGGATCCTAAGATTTTGCCTAAAGCTAAAGAGGCCACTTCTTATGATAATGGAGGCTTTGTAGCATATTATTCTGATGCATGTCCTTTTATGGATTATAACGTAAATATAGTTCAACAAGAAATAGCAAAGGATAATAATTGTATATATGAAGCTGTTAGACTAAAAACCAGAGAAGAGGCTATAAATAGTCCATGTTGCTATACTAACTATTCTCTTTTTTATAAGGGTGAGTTCGTTACCCATGAGATTAATCCTAAAAAATTTAAGGCTATCATAGAAAACCTACAAACACACAATAAAGATTCTTTTGAATAATCTGAAATTCTTGTTGCAATTTATTAATTTCCATTATATAATTATTATGTGGTAAATAACTACAATAAATAAAAAAAGGAGGTCGTGAATATGTTGATGATTCAAAGGTTCGTAGCAGGCAATGATATGAACATTTTAGTGAGTTCTGTTAATAATAAAGTAGCCCATGATGTTAATGTTTCAGCACAATTTAATAAATTATACATGCACGATCTTGGTATACGTTTTTAATTTGTAATTTAGTAATGTATAGCCATGGGTTGTGTACCTATGGCTTTTTATATTAGCTTTAAGGATATATAATTAGATTATCCTTCTAAAAGCTACTTTATCTTAAGTTGAAGTCTGTACCTAGAAACAGTTCATTGTAAGGTACATACTGTAACATAAGATAAAGATTGTAATTTTTAGTTTAAAGACAAGATTTCATATCAATTGTGAGCTCTATTTAAACTTAAGATACAGTTTATGCGTTTAAAGCCGTAGAATACTACATTCTTCGGTTTTTTATTTTACAAAAATATAAAAGGAGTGGTAAGTATGATTAAAAATTATGTTAAAGAAAAAGTAAGAGGTGAGTATTTTAATTTTAGTACCTGAGTTAAAAAATTATATTAAAACCTTTTTAAAAGATTAATTTGACGGGAACATTATTATGACAATACAAGGGGGGATTAATTTGAAAAAACTTTTAAAACTAGTTAAAGGAAATAGGTTGTTATATGTTGCGGCAATTGCCTCTATAGCTATATCAACATTTATAGCTATGCTAGAACCTATGGTTATAAAGACTACTATAGATTCTATTATCGGAAATACACCTTTGAATGCATCACCATTTATTGAGAAAATTATAGAGTTTTTTGGTGGTAAAGGAGTGCTTTCTAGAAACTTATGGATATGTTCTTTGTTTCTAATAACACTAACCGTTATAAGAGGGGTTTTCTTATTTTTAAGAGGAAAGCTTGCGGCTAAGGCAGCTGAAAATATTGCTAAAAATATAAGGGTAAAACTTTATGATCATATTCAAAACTTACCCTATGGATATCATGTGAATTCAGAATCAGGAGATTTAATTCAACGTTGTACATCAGATGTAGATACTATTAGAAGATTTTTTGCAGTGCAACTTGTCGATATAGGAAGGGCAGTATTTATAGTAACCTTTGCACTTATAATGATGCTATCACTAAATAAAAAGATGACAGTGATTGCCATGGTAATAGTGCCATTTATATTTATATTTTCATATGTATTCTTTAAAAAGATTAAGCACAATTTTGAAAAGGCTGACGCACAAGAAGGGGTTCTTACATCTGTACTTCAAGAAAACTTAAGTGGCGTTAGAGTGGTAAAAGCTTTTGGAAGGCAAAGTTTTGAAATAGAAAAATATGAAAAACAAAATAGAAAATATAGAGATTTGAATTTTAATTTAGTTAAATTACTTTCTAATTATTGGTCTATATCGGATTTGCTTTGTATGACTCAAATTGGACTCGTTTTAATTGCCGGTATATATTATGCAAATAAAGGTGAGATAAGTCTTGGAACTTTAGTCGTTTTTAATACCTATGAGGGTATGTTACTTTGGCCTGTAAGACAGCTTGGTAGAATTCTTTCAGATATGGGAAAAATGACAGTTTCTCTTAAAAGAATTACAAATATTCTTGAAACACCAGTAGAACAGGAATATGGTAAGGCTTTAAAGCCTGACATCAAGGGTGAGGTAACATTTGAAAATGTGTCATTTAAATATGACAAGGATACTAAAATACTTGAAAATTTAAGTTTTAGTGTTAAAAAAGGTGAAACTATAGCTATAGTTGGACCTACTGGATCAGGAAAGTCATCATTAGTGCATCTTTTATTAAGACTTTATGATTATGACAGTGGTTCTATAAAAATAGATGGCATAGAGCTTAAAGATATTGAAAGAAAATGGGTAAGAAATAATATAGGAATTGTGCTACAAGAGCCTTTTCTTTATGCACGTACTATAAAGGAAAATATTATGATATCTAAATTAGACTCCAGTGATAGGGAAATAGAAAGTGCAGCAACGTCAGCTGCGGTGCATGAAGTTATAAGCTCCTTTGAAAAAGGGTATGATACTGTAGTTGGAGAAAAGGGGGTTACTCTATCTGGAGGACAAAGGCAAAGGGTTGCAATAGCAAGAACTCTTATAAAAAACATGCCTATATTAATATTTGATGACTCCTTAAGTGCAGTAGATGCAGAAACAGACAGGGTAATTAGAGAAGAGTTAAAAAAGAAAAGTAAAGATAACACTACATTTATAATATCTCATAGAATTTCAACAGTTATGGATGCAGATAAAATAATAGTTTTAAATCAAGGAAAGATTGAAGATATGGGAAATCATAAAGAGCTTATAAGTAAGGATGGTATCTATAAAAGAATATGGGACATACAAAATTCATTAGATGCTTTTAGTGAAGATGAAGAAGAGGCTTTAAATGAATAAAAATTTTATTATAGGTAAGTCTTTAGGGAGAGTTATGAAAAAGGCATTAAAGAGTAAAAAGGGGATGATGGAATGGCTAGAATAGATGAAGATAAATCAACACAAAAGCTGGATATTGGAATTTGGCGGAGGTTTTTTAAGTATCTTCTTGAATTCAAAAAAGGACTTATATTTTTAGCAATTTTAATGGTAGGAGTAGCAGGGGTAGATGCTATAATGCCACTTCTTACAAGATATGCTATTGATAATTTTATTGTAGGTAAAAGTTTAGATGGGATAAAGACCTTTGCGATAGTTTATTTTCTTATAGTTGTTTTCCAAGTGCTAAATATAAAACTATTTATAATGCAGGCAGGTAAAATTGAAACTCACCTTGCCTATCATATAAGGAATCTTGGATTCAAAAGGCTTCAACAATTATCATTTTCTTATTATGATAATTCATCTGTAGGATGGCTTATGGCAAGGATGACGTCGGATGTAGCAAAGCTTAGTGAAATTATATCTTGGGGGCTTATAGATATGGTGTGGGCTTTGGTTCTCATGGTATCTTTCATAGGAATAATGCTTTATAATAACGTAAAGCTAACCCTTATAAGTATGTGCGTTGTACCTCCATTATTTTTTATAGGAATGTACTTTCAAAAGAAAATATTAAAATCCTATAGAAGTGTAAGAAAATTAAACTCTCAGTTAACAGCAGATTTTAGTGAGGAGATATCTGGAGCTAAAACTACTAAAACTCTTGTTAGAGAGGAAGAAAACTTAAATGAATTTAAAGAGGATGCTACTAAAATGAGAAATTCCTCTGTAAGAGCAGCTATGTTTTCTGCGTTATTTCTTCCTATTGTTTTATCTATGGGGAGTATAGGTACCGGATTTGCACTATGGTTTGGGGGTAATAGCGTTATAGCTGGAACCTTGTCTTATGGTACCTTTGTAATGTTTATTGCTTATACTATACAGTTTTTTGACCCTGTAAGCCAGCTAGCTGGAACTCTTGCAGAACTTAAAAATGCACAGGCATCAGCAGAAAGAATAATATCTCTTATAGAAACAGAGCCAGATATATGGGATAGAGAAGATGTAATAGAAAAGTATGGAGATTTGTTTGATGCAAAAAAAGAAAACTGGGAAAAGATACATGGAGACATTGAATTTAAAAATGTATGCTTTTCATATAAAAATGGAGAAAAGGTTTTAGAAAATTTTAATTTAAAGGTAAAGCAAGGAGAAACTATTGCCCTTGTTGGGGAAACTGGTTCAGGGAAAAGCACTTTAGTAAATTTATTATGTAGATTTTATGAACCTACAAGTGGTGAAATATTAATTGATGGTAAAGACTATAGAGAAAGGTCTATGTTGTGGCTACAGTCAAATATAGGTTATGTACTTCAAAGTCCACACCTTTTTAGTGGAACTATTAAAGATAATATAATCTATGGAAAGCTTGAAGCTACAGATGAAGAAATTGAAAGAGCATCAAAACTTGTAAATGCTCATAGCTTCATAATGAAGATGGAAAAAGGCTATGATTCAGAGGTTGGAGAGGGTGGAGGAAACCTTTCAACAGGAGAAAAACAACTTATATCCTTTGCAAGAGCAATAGTTGCAAATCCAGCACTGTTTGTACTAGACGAAGCTACCTCATCTATAGATACAGAAACAGAAAGAATGATACAAAACGCTATAGAAAAAGTACTTTCAGATAGAACAAGTTTTGTGGTAGCTCATAGGCTTTCAACCATAGTATCAGCAGACAAGATTCTTGTTATAGGAAAAGGAAAGATAACTGAACATGGAACTCATAGGGAGCTTATAAGGAAAAAGGGTTACTATTATAAGCTTTATACAAATCAGCTTCTTTTGGAAAAGGAAATGGAAAGCAAAACTGTAGTTTCCTAAAAATAAAGGAGTAGCCACTATTTATAAGTGACTACTCCTTTATTAAATGGATTTATGCATTATCTTTTAAGTTTTTATGGTAGCTATTGGATAGGAACTGTATTATAATATTTATTGTCTATAAGATATTGTTTACCATATAATGCATATGAAAGGAAAGGTAAAAACAAAATGTATATTATAATTGTGGGGGCTGGCAAGGTTGGATATACTTTAGCTAAACATCTATCAGAAGAAGGAAATGATGTTATGGTTATTGATAAAAATCCTGAAGTGCTTAAGAAGGCTACTGATAGTCTTGATGTAATGTGTATAAAAGGTAATGGTACAAGAGTTAATGTACTTAAAGAATCTGAGGTAGAAAGAGCCGATGTAATCATTGCTGTTACTGATAGTGATGAGAGGAATGCTCTTTGCTCTTTAGCAGCAAAAAGGCTAGGTGCAAAACATACTATTGCAAGAATTAGAGATCCTGAGTATGCAGAGGAACTTTCAATGTTAAAAGATGAGCTTGGTATTGAGATGATTATAAATCCAGAAAAAGAAGCTGCAATGGAAATTGCAGAGCTTATAAAGTTTCCGTCTGTATCTAGTATAGAAACCTTTGCAAATGGCATGGCTGATTTAGTTAGTTTTAGACTTTTAAATGAGGATATTATTGTGAATAAAGCTATATCTGATATAAATTTAAAAAAGTGTTCTGTGTTATTTTGTGTAGTAGAAAGAAATGATAAGGTTTTAATACCTACAGGTGATTTTGTGCTTAAAGCTAATGATAAAGTTTATGTTATAGGGGATCATTCCAATATAACCTCCTTTTTACAACATCTTGGTAAGTATCAAAAGAGAGTCAAAAATGTAATGATAATAGGTGGCGGAAGGATAAGCTACTATCTTGTTAAATTAATTAATAAAATTGGAGCAAAAATAAAAGTAATAGAAAAAAATTATGATAAATGTGAAGAACTAAATGAATTAATACCAGAGGCTATTATCATCCATGGCGATGGAACAGAAGAAGAGATCTTAGAATCTGAAAATTTAAATGAAACTGATGTATTTATAGCTTTAACTGATAGAGACGAAGAAAATATAGTATCATCTCTTTTTGCTTTAAATGCAAGGGTACATAATGTAATAACCAAGGTAACACGCGTGAATTATAGTAATATAATTAAAAAGGTTGGAGTTGAAAGTGTTATAAGTCCTAAAATGATTACAGCAAATAAAATAATAAAATATGTAAGAGGACTTAACAGTAAAGATGGAAATTTTATTGAAAATTTATATAAGATAGTAGGGGAAAAGGCTGAGGCTTTAGAATTTGTAGCAAGTGCTAATACTAGGTGCAAAAATGTGCCTTTAAAAGATATAAAGATTAAAAAAGGTGTATTAATTGCAGCTATTGTAAGAAATCATAAGATAATAATTCCTGGGGGAAATGATATTATTAAAATTAATGATAGCGTAATTATAGTAACAGAAAGACATAATGTAATGGGAATAAACGATATACTCCTTGAGGGAGGACTCTAATATGAATTACTTAATGGTACTAAAGGTACTTGGAAATGTTATAAAATATGAAGCATTAGTTATGATATTACCCCTTATTGTATCCGTATATTACGGTGGGAGTGATACTAATAGTTTTATTGTAACTATCATAATAATGTTAATTATTGGTGTATTTATGTCTTTAATAAATCCTAAGAAAAAGACATTTTATGCTAAGGATGGGTTTTTAGCTGTTGCTATATGTTGGGTTGCTATATCCATCTTTGGAGCTCTTCCATTTTACATAAGTGGATCAATACCTTCTTTCGTAGATTGTATATTTGAGACGGTATCAGGATTTACAACTACAGGTGCTACTATTTTGCAAGAAGTACAATCCCTACCTAAGGGAATTTTATTTTGGCGGAGTTTTACCCATTGGATAGGTGGTATGGGAATTTTGATATTTACTTTAGCACTTATGCCATCTATTGGGGGAAATACTATACATTTATTAAGAGCAGAAAGTCCAGGTCCCTCTCCAGGTAAGGTTGTTCCTAGGATAAAACAGACCGCGAAGATAATGTATTTAATATATCTTGTTATGACAATAATGCAAATAGTATTACTTTTATTTGCAGGATTAGATTTTTATGATGCCTTAATTCATGCATTTGGTACAGCAGGTACAGGAGGTTTTTCTAGTATGAACAGTAGTGTTGGAGCCTATGATAATGTTTATGTGGAAGTTATTATAACTGTATTTATGTTACTTTTTGGAGTTAATTTCACGGTATATTTTCATCTTATTACAGGAAATATAAAGCAGGCTTTTAAAAATGAAGAGGTAAAGTATTACTTTTTAATAGTATTTGCTGCTATGATTATAATAGCTTTTAATATTAAAGGGTTAAATGGAAATTCCTTAGCTACATCTTTTAGGCAGTCTTCATTTCAAGTTGCTTCAATCGTAACAACTACAGGTTATGCTACAACGAACTTTGATCTTTGGCCCACACTTAGTAAGTCAATTTTAGCACTGCTAATGCTTACAGGATGTTGTGCAGGATCTACTGGTGGAGGAATTAAAACTGTGCGTATAGTGCTTTTATTTAAAGCTATAAAACGGAATATAAATAAAATAATTCACCCTAGAATGGTTAATTCAGTAAAGCTTGACGGCAAGGTAGTTGATGACAAAATTATATCTGAGGTAGGTATATTTATATTTGCATATATGGCAATTATCGTAATAGCAGTGATAATTGTATCTATAGATGGAATGGATTTTGAGAGCACAGTAACATCGGTGTTTGCAACTATGGGTAACATAGGACCAGGGTTTAAAGTTGTGGGACCTATAGGTAACTTTAGTAGCTTTTCATCACTTAGCAAAATAGTCTTTTCATTTTGTATGTTAGCGGGGAGACTTGAAATATATCCAATGTTACTTATATTAAGGCCATCTATGTGGAAAAGTTAGTTATAATAATATAATTTATTTGTGATTAATATTATTTTGGAAAGATAAATACTAATAATAAATATAATGAAAAAATATAAGCGCTACTTTAAGATGAAGTAGTGCTTTTTTTACAAATAAACATGAATGGAATTAAAGGTAAATGGGCGCTTATGAATTATTATGAATGGAAATGGTTGATTTATTTTTATGATAGATGTAATATGTAATTAGGAAGTGATAGAGATGTTAACAGAAGAAAGATATGAATTTATTCTTGAAGAATTAAAGAATAACTCTGTGGTTCATGTTAGTGATTTAGTTATAAAGTTAAATGCATCTGAGTCTACAATTAGGAGAGATTTAAATGCACTTCATAAAGAGGGAAAACTAAATAAGATTCATGGAGGGGCAATGGCCTTAGATAAGGATATTAATACAAGGGAAGATAAGGTTGCTGTAAGGCAAGGACTAAAAACTAATGAAAAGCTTGAAATAGCGAAATATGCAGCATCACTTATAAAGCCTTATGATTTTGTTTATTTAGATGCAGGAACTACTACAGAACTTATGATAGATTTTATAAAGGAAAAAGAAGCTATATTCGTTACAAATGCTATAGGTCATGCTAAAAAGCTTATTCAAAATGATCATAAAACTTATATTTTAGGTGGAGAGGTAAAGGGTATCACAGAGGCCATAGTTGGAATTGAAGCAATTAGCAGCCTAAAGAAATATAATTTTACTAAGGGCTTTTTTGGTGTTAATGGTATATCAATTAAAAGGGGTTATACAACCCCTGATATTAAAGAAGCGTCAGTTAAAGAAGAGGCTCTAAATAGAGCTAGATCAGCATATATACTAGCTGATGATTCTAAATTTGATGAAATTAGTTCTATAACTTTTGGAAATATTTCAAAGGCAAGTATAATTACAACTAAGCTTTTGGATAATAAATACAAAGCTTTAACAGAAATATTGGAGGTGATTACAAAGTGATTTATACTATTACTTTTAATCCAGCTTTAGACTATGTGGTTAGGGTTGATGATTTTAACCTTGGACGTGTGAATAGAACATCTTATGAAGAAATTTATGCAGGTGGTAAGGGCATTAATGTGTCTACTGTTTTAAACAATTTGGAAGTTGAAAGTGTAGCACTTGGATGTATAGCTGGATTTACTGGTGACGAGATAGAAAGAAGAGTGAAATCAAAGGGTGTTCATACAGATTTTATTAAATTAAATAATGGTATGTCAAGAATAAATGTAAAGCTTAAATCTAAGGAAGAATCAGAGATAAATGGAAAAGGTCCTTATATAAGTAAGGAAGAGCTTAATGAATTGTTTAGTAAGCTAGAAGCTATTAAAGAAGGAGATTTTTTAGTTCTTGCAGGAAGCATACCGGATACTCTTCCAAAAGACATTTATGAAACTATAATGGAAAGACTTAATTTGAAAAAAGTAAAATTTATAGTAGATGCAACAGGAGAACTTTTATTAAATGTATTAAAGTATAAGCCATTTTTGATTAAACCAAACCATCATGAACTTTCAGATTTATTTAATATAGAGATTAAAGATGATGAGAAAATAATATATTATGCAAAAAAGCTTCAAGAAATGGGAGCAGAAAATGTACTTGTGTCTAGAGCATCAAAGGGAGCAATATTTATAAAGTCTAATGGAGAAGTTATGAAAAGTGTTGCACCTAAAGGAGACGTGAAAAATTCAGTAGGGGCTGGAGATTCTATGGTAGCAGGATTTATAGCGGGATATTTAAAAAATAAAGACCTAGAGGAAGCTTTCAAAATGGGAGTGGCCACAGGCAGTGCTAGTGCATTTTCAGAAGATCTTGCTAAAAAAGATTTAATAGAAAAATTATTAAATGAGATTATATAAAAATATATATAAAAGGAGGGTAATAAATGAAAATTATTGATTTATTAAATAAAAGTGGTATAGAATTAAACCCTATAATAATAACTAAAAATGAAGCTATAAGTAGATTAGTAGATTTAATGGATGGCAGAGGGATTTTATTAAATAAAGAAGAGTACAAAAATGAAGTGTTAAAAAGGGAAGAGATTAGTACTACTGGTATTGGAGATGGTATTGCAATACCACATGCTAAAACAAAGGCAGTTAAAAAAGCTGGACTTAGTGCTATGGTTATTAAAGATGGGTTAGATTATGATAGCTTAGATGGAGAGAAAGCAAAACTATTTTTCATGATAGCTGCTCCAGAAGGAGAAGATAATATTCATTTAGAAGTTCTTTCAAGGCTTTCTACTATTTTAATGGATGAAGATTTTAGAAATAGTTTAATAGATGCAAAAGATAAGGAAGAATTTTTAAGACTAATAGATTTTAAAGAAAATAACAAAATAACTGAAGAAAAGGACAAAGAAAAAGATAAAATAGAACAAAAAGATGGATATAGAGTATTAGCTGTTACAGCTTGCCCAACTGGTATTGCCCATACATTTATGGCAGCGGAAAGTTTAGAAAATAAGGGTAAAGATATGGACATAACTATAAAGGTTGAAACTAATGGAGCTGGAGGAGCAAAGAATATTCTAACTAAAGATGAAATAGAAAAGGCTGAATGTATAATAATAGCAGCAGATAAGAATGTTGAAATGGCTCGATTTGATGGTAAAAAGGTTATTCAAACTAGAGTTTCAAATGGTATACACAAACCTCAGGAGCTAATAAGTGAGGCCATAAGTGGGAATGTTCCTATTTATCATTATGGTAGTAAAGGTAAAGATGAAGAAGATGTAACAGAAAAAGAAGGTCTAGGTCGTGAGATATATAAACATTTAATGAATGGTGTTTCTCACATGTTACCTTTCGTTATAGGTGGAGGTATATTAATAGCCTTAGCTTTCTTATTTGATGATTATAGTATAGATCCATCAAATTTTGGTTCTAATACACCATTTGCAGAATTTCTAATGAAGGTAGGTGGTACTTCCTTTGGATTTATGCTTCCAGTTTTAGCTGGGTATATTGCTATGAGTATTGGAGATAGGCCAGCTTTAGCAGTAGGGTTTGTTGGTGGTATGCTTGCAAATGAAGGTGGATCAGGTTTCCTTGGAGCGCTTTTAGCAGGTTTTATAGCAGGATATTTAGTAGTAGCATTAAAAAAGGTATTTTCCAAACTTCCAAGTAGCTTAGAGGGTATAAAACCAGTACTTATTTATCCTCTACTTGGTATTTTACTAATAGGAGTAATAATTGTATATGGAATTAATCCTCCACTTTCAGCACTAAATAATGGAATAACAACTATTTTGAATAACATGGGAGAAAGCAGTAAGATAGTTCTTGGAGCAGTTTTAGGGGGAATGATGGCTATAGATATGGGAGGCCCTATAAATAAGGCAGCTTATGTATTTGGAACAGCTTCTCTTGCCAATAACCAATTTCACTTTATGGCTGCAGTAATGATTGGGGGTATGGTGCCTCCACTATCAATAGCTTTATGTACAACTTTCTTTAAGAATAGATTTACAAAAAAAGAAAGACAATCAGGTTTAGTAAATTATATAATGGGTTTATCATTTATAACAGAAGGAGCTATTCCTTTTGCAGCAGCAGATCCTTTAAGAGTAATTCCAGCTTGTGTAATTGGATCAGCAACAGCAGGAGCTTTATCTATGGCTTTTGGGTGTACTTTAAGAGCTCCACATGGTGGAATATTTGTATTACCTGTTATATCTAATCCACTTGGATACTTTATATCCTTGGTTGTAGGCTCAGTTATAGGTATGATAGTTATGGCTATGTTAAAGAAAAAGGTAATAGAATAAAAAAATTAAAATTTGTTTAAAAAGGTGGCATACTAATCTGCCACTTTTTTTATGGAGGACAAGGAATGAAACAAAAGGTGGACGTTTTACAAGATGATATATTTAAACTTTTCTTAAGATATTTAGGTGCAAGCGTTGCATCTACTTTTATGTCATCTATGTATATTTTATTTGATACTATATTCATAGGAAGGGGAATAGGAAGCGAAGGACTTGCAGCTCTTAATATTGCATTACCTGTTTACAATGTAATATTTGCATTAGGGCTACTTTCAGGAGTAGGTGGAGCCACCGTTATGGCTATAAATATAGGACGGAAAAAGTTCCATGTGGTAGATGAAATATTCACTCAATCTATGATAATGGCAATAGTATTTGGAGCACTAATTACTATTTTAGGAAGTGTTTTTATAGACAACCTATGCATATTTCTAGGTGCTACAGAAAGCAATTTTAATTTAGTTAAAGATTATTTAAGTATAATTATAATGTTTAATTTCTCTTTTCTAATAGTAAATGCTTTGTCGGTATTTATAAGAAATGATAACGCACCAAAGCTTGCTATGTGGAGTAGTATTATTGGAACAATTATTAATATAGTTTTAGATGCACTATTTGTTTTAGTATTACACTTAGGTATGAGGGGAGCGGCACTTGCTACTATTTCTGGATCTATTACAAGTTTATTTATATTAATATATTTCCACTTTATAAAAGGTAGAGGTAACTTGAAGTTTGTAAAGACAAATCTTGAAACACATACATTTAAAAGAATATTAAAAAATGGAACCCCAAGCTTTATAATAGAAATTTCATCTGGAATAGTAATATTTGCCTTCAACATAGTGTTAGAAGATATAACCGGAACTATAGGAATATCGGCATACAGCATAATTGCAAACATATCATTAATGTGTGTAGCTATATTTACAGGTATTTGCCAGGCTAGTCAGCCTATAATAAGTACAAACTATGGGGCAAATCAAATGGATAGAGTTAATAAGGTTTTAAAGATGGCAATAACCTTTGCATTATTTGTTGGGGTGGCATTTTTTGCAGTTGGAATGTCTTTCCCAAGACAAATCGTAGAGCTTTTTAATAAAGAAAATTTAGAACTTATGGAGATTACATCAAAGGGAATACAGCTTTACTTTGTAGCTTTTATAATTATGGGAGTAAATATAGTTATGGGAAGTTACTTCCAAGCTATTGAGTACTCTATGATAGCTACAATTACATCCCTTCTTAGAGGAGTAGTATTTATATTACTAGGATTATTTATTTTACCTAATATATTTGCATTAAATGGCGTATGGCTTACAGTACCCTTTGCAGAGGGCTTAGCCTTGATTTTAACACTGGCATTTTATAAAAAATCAAAGGAAAAATAGAAGTTATTCAAAAAAATAATTCTTTCATTATTATAAAAAGATTTAATCTGACCCTCATCAAAATTTGCTAATAGTAGTTGTCTTTTTATGATATCATCAGCTGTAACATGGTGAGCATTTTTCATCATATCATACATAATCATGAAAGTAGTAGTCCTTCCTATACCTTGTTTACAGTGAAAATGAAGCCAGGTATTCTTAGGTTGTGATTTTACAAAACTTACAAAATAATCTACCATATCATCTGTAGGAATCTTACCATCAGTAACAGGGATGCGAATATATGATAGTGATTTAGATGTAACAAGATGATCTTCATCTTCAACTTTTTTTGGAACTATAGTTATATTTTTATGGTTATAATAAGTAATGGGAACGTTTAATTTAATACTATTTAGTCTATTGTATTCATCAAGAATTACTTCGTCCTTTGTTAAACCCATGTTAGCATTATTTTTAGCATTAGCAAAGCTAATGGGCGCTCCGTTAATAAATCCGTGTGATTCTTGCCTAAGGTCAATAATTGTTATAGGCAATGAAGTGCCTATACTGTCTATTACAAGAGGCAAATTGTATTCTGAAAATTGCTTGCTACCAGAAATATTTAATGCATTTAATCCACTAAGATTTAATTCTTTGCTACTTTCGACATTTAACATATTAGTAGATTTACGAAAATGTTTTGGTATACCATAGTAATTTTGTGAGTCCAAAATAAGATTTATATTGTTGTTATCTAAGGATATATGAGAATCTTGTGCAATAGATCTCATCATACTTTCAAATCTCATTTGATTGTTCATCTGAATATATCTATTTAAATTCATCATATTATAAAAATAGGGACAGTTGTACATATATATCCTCCATAGAAAATAGCTTCCACCTTATATTATGAATGAAAAGTTATTTTGATACTGATAATGGTATGGAAGACCATTTATTTGGTCAAAACTTAGTCTTAGATGCAAAAATTGATGAATTTCCTGATTTAAATTCTGTTGAGGATAATACAGATATTATTGTGGTTGGTAAAAAGATTAATCAAGAAGAGCCAACAATTATATATAATCAAGAAGGTCGAATTGATATCTCTTATACTTTGTCTAATTTTTTAATTGAGAAAGTTATAAGTGGAAATTCATTTACTTCAGGAACAGAAATTATAATTTTAGAAAATACAGCATACAATAAAAAGGAAAATTTGACTTATAACATTGCTGGATACGAATTAATGAAAACAAATAACGATTATTTATTGTTTCTAAAAAAATCAGAAACAGATCCATATTATCTAATAACAGGTGTTAATTATGGAAAAGTTCCTTTGCAAAATGAAGGTAACGGTTTAAAGAAATCTTTACAAAATGCAAATTCTGATTATGCTAATTAAGTATTATCAGAATTTGATCATCAAAATTCAATTAGAGAAGAAGCATTAAAAAAATATGCTCCAAGCTTAAAATAGATTTTTTGACTAAATGAAAAATCAAAAATAAATAATATATTAAAATATCGCGTTATTCAGAAATGAATTTGCGATATTTTTTATGCCTCAATAAAAAAGTAATTAGATTCATATAGATATTACAAAGTAAGGAGGTTTGGAAATTGAATAGTAAGGTATTTAAGAATTAGGATCAATATTCATAAATTTATACTTACGTGAATAATATATTAACATAGCTATTTATTAATTGGAGGTTATAATTGGGATACTATGTTAGAGTAGAACCAAATGTAAAAATTTATATAGAGGATCTTAATCCGGAGGGAAAGAATACAATTCTTTTTATACACGGTTGGCCTGGTAGTCATAATTTATTTGAATATCAATTTGACCAGATTCCAAAGAGGGGATATAGGTGCATAGGAATAGATATCAGAGGATTCGGAAACTCGGATAAGCCTTATAGAGGTTATGACTACGATCGATTATCAAACGATGTTAGATGCGTGGTTGATGAGTTAGAATTACATGATTTCACACTTGCAGGACATTCAACTGGAGGAGCTATAGCTATTCGATACATGGCCCGACATAAAGGATACGGAGTATCTAAACTTGCTCTTTTTGCAGCAGCAGCTCCTAGTCTTATCAAGCGCCCAAATTTCCCGTATGGTTTAGAAAAAGAGGACATAATCAAAATTATCCAGGGAACATACACTGATCGTCCTAAAATGTTGCGGGATTTTGGAGATATATTTTTCTTTCAATATATAACAAAACCATTATCTGATTGGCTATTTCAATTGGGGTTACAGGCAGCAGGGTGGGCAACTGCCGAGATTGCAAATACTTGGTTAAATGAAGTGCTATTTTATGATCTAGGAACAATAAATGTCCCAACCTTAATTATTCACGGCATTCATGACAAAGTTGTTCCATTCCAGCTAGGAGAAGTACAAAAACAATGTATTAAAAATGCAAAGCTTGTACCATTTAAATTCAGTGGTCATGGATCATTCTATGATGAGCGAGAAAAATTTAATGAAGAATTGATGAAATTTATTGAAGAATAAAGTTTTTGCAACATAGAATGTTTTAATGAAAATATTAAAAGTTAATAATTCATTTAAATATCGTATTATCTAGAAGTGAATAATACGGTATCTTTTTATGCTTTAAGTTCAATTGGCCTGAACATTTGAAAATTAATAAAAGGGTATGGAAGATATGTTATAATTTACTTAAAATAGATAAATAAATTACAATTTATTTATAAGGAGGAATACAGGTGTTTAAATTCAAAGATTTTGATTACTTAACCGATGGTGAGATCGATTTAAAGATTGAAGAAAAATATCAGCAATTAGGAAAAAATAATAATATTATGAGGTTTATTTATGAAGAAAATTAAAATAATTTTTGGTGTAGTAATAATTTCTATTGTTATAGCAATAACCTTTTTTAGAACTGAAAATACACCGTTGGATAATATGAGTAATTTACCAACTGGCGAATATTTGAGTAGTTCCACATCTCTAGATGGAAGATATGTTATTAGGACATATCTTTGTAATGGCGGTGCAACAGTAGATTATGCAGTGAGAGGCGAATTAATAATAAATAATAAAAATAAGAAGGCAAGAAATATTTATTGGGAATATAAAATTAATGTTTCTGAAATTACTTGGGATAATGATGATACTGTTATAATTAATGGTCATAAGATAAACTTACCTAACGGCAAATATGATTGGAGAGTAGACAAATAGCTTAGAATCATTTGAGGTGTCAGAGGGGTCAAAATTAAAACACTGTTGAATTATTATAAATTTGGTGTATAAAAGATGATTTAATGTTAAAATGAAATTATAATGTATGAAAAAATCATATATTGTATTAAATATAGCTTATAATATTTGTTATAAGAATAAATATTGAAATTAATTATAGAAATTTAGATAAAACATTTATATATACTTAAAGGTAGTGAAATAAATTATTTTATGAAAAGTACTGTATTTTAAAGGTTTTGAAAATTTAAAGTAAAAAGAATTAATTTGAACATTGTAAGGAAAGATAATAGAAAGATACTATCCTTATAGAGAAACGGAGGGAATTAATAATAATGGAAAATAGTGTAAAAGTTATCCCATTAGGCGGACTTGGGGAAATAGGAAAAAATATAACAGCAATTGAGTATAAAGATGAGATAATGGTTATAGATTGTGGAGTATCTTTTCCAGATGAAGATATGTATGGAGTGGATTTAGTCATTCCAGATGTAAAATATTTAGTGGATAATTCTGAAAAGGTAAAGGGTATTTTTTTAACTCATGGACATGAAGATCATATTGGAGCATTACCTTACATTTTAAAACAAATAAACGTACCAGTTTATGGTACAAATTTAACTTTGGGCATAGTTAAAAACAAATTAAAAGAACACAATATACTTTCAGATTGTGATCTTCATGTGGTGGAAGCAGGAGATATAGTTGAATTACAAGATTTAAAGGTAGAATTTATTAGAAATACTCACAGTATAGCAGATTCTTGTTGTATTGCAGTTCATACGCCAGTCGGAGTAATATTCCACACTGGAGACTTTAAAATAGACTTTACACCTATAGATGGTTTGGTTATGGACTTAGAACGTATTTCTGCATTAGGTAAGCAAGGAGTGTTATTGCTTTTGGCTGATAGTACTAATGTGGAACGTGCAGGTCACACCATTTCAGAAAAGGCAATAGGTGATACATTAACTAGAATATTATCTAATGCTAAGGGAAGAGTTATAGTAGCGACCTTTGCTTCAAATATACACAGGATGCAGCAGATAGTAAATGCATCTATTAAATTCGGTAGAAAAGTAGCTTTTAGTGGAAGAAGTATGGAAAATATTTCAGAGCTTGCTATGGAACTTGGATATTTACACATACCAGAAGGTCAAGTAATAACTTTAGATCAAATGAAAAAGTATCCTAATGAGCAAGTAACAATAATAACTACAGGAAGCCAAGGAGAACCTATGGCAGCTCTTACTAGAATAGCTTTTGGTACTCATAGAAAGATTGAAATTGAACCAAAAGATTTATTTATTATTTCAGCTTCACCTATTCCTGGTAATGTTAAAATGATAAATAAAGTTATAAATCAATTATTTAAAAAGGGTGCTGGGGTAATTTACGAAGATTTAGAAGAGGTACATGTATCAGGTCATGCATATAGAGATGAACTAAAATTAATTCATGCTTTGATTCGACCTAAGTACTTTATGCCTGTACACGGTGAATATAGACATTTAAGACATCATACAAAGCTAGCTCAAGGCCTTGGGATGGATGAGAAAAACACATTTATTTTAGAAACAGGAGAAGTTTTAGAAGTTTCTAAAAAAGAGGCTAAGATCTCAGGAAAGGTACACACAGGGTCTGTATTTGTAGACGGCCTTGGAGTTGGAGATGTAGGTAATGTAGTTCTTAGAGATAGAAAATATTTATCTCAAGATGGTATGCTTACAATAGTTGTAACTATAGAAAAAGAATCCTTCAGTATAATTGCAGGTCCAGATATAATAACAAGAGGATTTGTATATGTAAAGGAGTCAGATGCCTTAATTAATGAAGCTAAAGAAATTGCTAGAAGAGAACTTGAAAATTGCCTTGATAATAAGGTAGTTGAGTGGTATATCCTAAAAGTAAATATGAAAAAGGCTGTAGAAAAGTTTTTATATGAAAAGACAAAAAGAAGACCGATAATTTTACCTATTATTATGGAAATATAGAGACTAGAAAAGTTAAATTTAATTCAAGTAAACCCCATCAAATTAATTTGGTGGGGTTTTGTTAAGAAGGTACTTCTTGATTTATAATTTTTATATCTAAAAAGCTAGCTTAAAGGAGCAATAGGTATTTTTTTAAAGACATCCTCATTTAAATGTTAGTAAACTTAGATTACCCCATAAAAGGGCAGGATACAATGGTTGTCATAAATGTATTAGGATGGTATGCTTTATAAGTATTTAGTCGAAACCTATTAAGGGCGAGAATTTTGCCTATAATAGGGTTTTTATTATTTTATGGGGGTTATATAAAAATGAAGGTTAATAATATAAGGTTACGTCAAGAAGTCTTTACTAATGATGCATGGAAGATTATTGACTGGCTGGAGGATGAAGAAGTGGTCGAATATTTAAATGAAGGACAAAACGTCTGTAAAAGTATTAAACAAGTAATACATAATACTAATATGCCAATCCTTACTCATTTATTTAATAATGATGGTAGCTTTTTCATGGTAACTACAAAAAAAGATGAACCTATTGGTTTTTTGAGACTTGTTCCAAAGCCTAGTGGAGCAGAAATGGTAATAGTAATTGGTGATAGAGAAAAGTGGGGTCAAGGACTTGGACCTGAAGCTATTTTTGAAGGATTAAAACACGCATTTTTTAATTGGAGAGTAGATGAGGTAATCGCCAAAATAAGCTACGAAAATAAAAGATCCACAAAAGCTTTCAAGAAAATAGGGTTTACAAAAGATAAAGAATTTTCAAAGCAAATTCAGTATACTCTTTCTATGGAAGAATTTTTGAAGATAGCAGCATAATTAAATCAAAACACCTTATAGATGCACTTCTTTATTTGTGTATCCTATAGGGTGTTTTTTGCAATAAAAAGCTACCTTTTATATAACGTGTATGATTATAGAAACTATTAGTGTAAAAGCTGCTATTCTATGAATCTTAAGCCAAGTGCCTGTATACTTTTTATTTATATATGCACCATAAATACCGAGTCCACCTATAAATATCAATTTATTATTTAGGTTTTAACTTTACTAGGCAGTGTTTTATGTCTGAAATATTATCTTCAATTAACCCATGGACATTTTCAGCTATTTTATCCCCCTCATTTACAGTTAAATCTCCATCTACAGATATTTCAATGTCAGCATATACTTTATTTCCAAAGTATCTAGTCTTTAAGTTAACAATATTAATAACTCCAGGAACATTAGAGGCTATATATTCAATCTGTCTTACAATATTATCTTCTGCAGAGTGGTCCACTAGCTCATTTATGGATTTTAAGTAATATTCTATACCAATTTTTATAATTAAAAAACTTACGAGAAGTCCTGCAATAGGGTCTAAAATTTTCAATCCCATTCTTGCACCTAATATACCTAAGAATGTACCTATAGAGGATAATGCATCAGAACGATGGTGCCAAGCGTCCGTTTCCATGGCAACACTTTTTATTTTCTTTGCTATCTTTATTGTATACCAATACATAAGTTCTTTTACAAATATAGAAACTGCAGCAGCAATTAATGCTATTTTACCAGGGTAATTTAGATTTCCTGATATTAAGTCCATTAAGGCCTTATAGCCTATAGAGACTCCAGTGAATATTAATATAAAACTCATAATTTTTGCAAATATGGGCTCGAATTTTTCATGACCATATGGATGGGTTGTATCCGCTGCTTTACTTGATACTTTAAGACCGATTATAACCATAACTGTTGTTAATATGTCAGCAAGACTATGAACAGCATCGGCTAGCATTGCGCTACTTTTGCCGACAAAAGCTGCTAGCATTTTAAATATACAAAGAACTATATTTACTAAAATAGTGATTAAGGAGGCTCTTGTTCCAAGTTTAGCATTTTCCAATTAATTCACTCCTAATTGATAATTTTATATACTCACATTATATGATAGAACCCTTAAAATGAGACATATGATATGTAATAATGGGTACAAGTTATTATCAAATGATAATGAAACTACTGTGGGAAACATTCATAATTATAAGATATATATTTTCTAGTATGTTTTTTGAAAAATAGCTGAAACTATATAAAAAGGAGGAGATTTTATGAAAAGGCTAAATACAGATGGTAAAGGTGTAGTTAGAATAGGACGTTATACAAGAAATGCTGTGAAAAGTTTTGAAAACAACATAGTACAAGAAGTAGATTATTTAGACAAAGTAAACAAGAATTTAAATTTTGAAGGTAAATCAGATAATAATGTTAAATAATATGTTAGGGTAATTATTAATGGATGTTATATTTTAAAATAGCATAAAAGTTATAGGTGGAAGTTTCTACCTATAACTTTTTATGTTTTAATATAGCTTCTGATTTTAAACATGATAGAATAAATATTTCAAAAGAATTAATCACACTTTATATTAGAGTTAGATAATATAGTATAAAGGCGCCTATGTTAAATTTAGGTTTAGCTGTGACCTTTTATGGAGGTGAGTTTATGGAGATAATGGTAGATGTTAAAGATATTAATAAGGACTTTTACACTTTAGAAGGTGAATTAAATGTGCTTAAAAATATAAATTTTTCTGTAGAAAAAGGTAAGATTTTGGCTATATTAGGGCCGTCAGGTTGTGGTAAATCAACACTTCTTAATATATTAAGCGGTCTTTTAAAACCAAACTTTGGAGAAGTTTATATTAAGGGTAAAATAGGTTATATGTTTCAAAGAGATCATCTTTTAGAGTGGAGAACTATAATGGATAATATAACTATTGGACTTGAGATACAAAAAAAGCTAGATAATAACCATAAAAAAAGGATAGAAGGTCTTTTAAAAAATTATGGGCTTTGGGAATTTAGAAATAGGTACCCAAAAGAGCTGTCTGGAGGAATGAGGCAAAGAGTAGCTTTAATTAGGACTCTTGCGGTGGATCCAGATATTTTGCTTTTAGATGAAGCTTTTTCCTCCCTTGACTATCAAACTAGGCTTTTAGTTAGCGATGATATATATAAAATTATAAAAAATGAGAAGAAGACTACAATATTAGTTACACATGATATATCTGAAGCAATATCCATGGCAGATTTTGTAGGGGTACTGTCTAGAAGGCCTTCAACCATAAAGTCTATACATGATATTAAGCTTACAGTTGAAGGGGATAAAACTCCTTTATCTGCAAGGAAGGCACCGGAGTTTAAGGATTATTTTGATGTTTTATGGAAGGAGCTAGATATTTATGAAAAATAAAGATTTGAGCCCTTATGAAAGCTTTTTGAAGGATAAAAAAAGACAAAAAAGAATGATTTTATTTTGGCAAATTTTTATTCTTATAATATGTCTATTAATTTGGGAAGTCCTGGCAAAGGTTAATGTAATAGATACTTTTTTATTTAGTAAACCAAGTGATATATATTTGCTTTTTCTAAAATACGTAAAAACTGGTGAGCTATTTAAACATATAGGGATCTCGGTACTAGAAACTGTATTTGGATTTACTATAGGGACCATACTCGGAATTTTAATAGCTATAATGCTTTGGTGGTCTGAAACTGCATCTAAAATTTTAGATCCATTTTTAGTTGTTTTAAATGCATTACCCAAAACTGCACTGGCACCTATTCTTATAGTATGGGTTGGGGCTGGTATAAAAGGTATAGTAGTAATTGCAATAACAATTTCATTAGTTACAACTATTTTATCTGCATATAATCATTTCATAAATGCAGATGAGGAAAAGATTAAAATGCTAAAAAGCTTTGGAGCTACAAAAGGTCAAATACTAAGAAAGCTTATATTACCTTCAAACATTGGAAATATAATAAATATAGTAAAGATAAATATAGGAATGTCCTGGGTTGGGGTTATAGTTGGAGAGTTTTTAGTATCTAGGTATGGTATAGGATATTTGATTGTATATGGTGGACAGGTATTTAAATTAGATTTGGTTATGATGGGTGTTGTAGTTTTAGCAATTTGTGCTTTGATTATGTATCAAGTTGTAAATGTAATAGAAAAGTTATATAAACAAAAAAGAAATTAACTAAGTTACAATAAAATATTAAAAGGTTTATATTATAAAAAAGTGGTGGTGACATTATGAAAATTATTAAAAAGATAGCATTGGCTTTGCCATTTACATTAGCAATAGCAATAACAATAACACTTACATCTTGCACTAAAAAAGATGAGATAACTAAAATAAAGGTTGCGGAAGTTACTCATTCTGTTTTTTATGCACCACAGTATGTAGCTATTAATGAAGGCTTTTTTGAAGAGGAAGGGTTAAAAGTAGAACTTATGTCAGCTCAAGGTGCAGATAAAACCATGGCTGCTCTAGTTTCAGGAGAGTCACAAATAGGACTTATGGGGCCGGAAGCTTCTATATATATCTATAATAAAAAGAGTAAAGATTATGCTATAAACTTTGCGCAAGTTACTAAAAGAGATGGAAGCTTTTTAGTTGGAAGAGAAGATAAAAAGGACTTTAAGCTTGAAGAATTAAAAGGAAAAGAAGTAATTGGGGGAAGAAAAGGCGGAATGCCTGAAATGACATTAGAGTATGTTATAAAAGATAAGGGGCTTAAGGTAGGGGAAAATACTAAAGAAGGAGAAGTAAATGTAAGAACTGATGTACAATTTAATGTAATGAGTGGAGTATTTATAGCGGGTGAAGGTGATTATGTAACGTTATTTGAGCCAGCGGCCACAGCTGTAGAAAAGGAAAATAAGGGATATATATTAGCTTCTATAGGAGAATTATCAGGAGAGATACCTTATACAGCATACTGTGTAACTAATAATTATATGGAAAAGAATCCAGAAGTAATTCAAAAGTTCACAAATGCTATATACAAAGGACAACTATATGTTAAAAATCATAGTGAAGAAGACATAGCAAAATCTATAGCACCATTTTTTACTGATATTAGCATGGATGACCTAATAAAGGTAGTTAAAAGATACAAGTCTGTAGATGCTTGGTGTGAAGATCCTATATTAAAAGAGGAAAGCTTAAATAAGTTAATGGATGTAATGGACACAGCAGGAGAACTTGATAAAAGGGCTCCCTATGATAAGATTGTTAATACAAAATATGCAAAAGAATCTATAAAAAATATTAAAAAGTAGATAACACATTTTTTAAGAGATAGAAAACTCAGATTTCTATCTCTTTTTTTGCAGCTAGTAAAGGTGTTTTGTTCTAAATAAAAGATAGAATTGTAGTATTTCTTAGGAAATAAAATTTGTAGATTGAGTTTTGTAATTTTAAAAAACATTAAAATAAAAGATAAATATAGGATATTGCTTAAAGAGATTATTGTAGATATACTTAAGATTGTTAAGAAATAAAATTTGTTAAGAAATGAGTGGTGTAGTTGAAAAAAATAGATCTTGTAGAGGGAAATATAGGTACAAGCCTTATAAGACTTGCATTACCAATAATGGGTACTTCTTTTATACAAATGGCTTATAATATGACGGATATGATATGGATAGGAAGAGTTGGAAGTAAGGCTGTAGCGGCTATTGGCACTGCTGGATTTTTTACTTGGCTTTCTATGGCATTTATATTAATATCAAAGATTGGTGCCGAGGTTAGAGTATCCCAAGCTGTTGGAAAAAAGGATGAGAAGGCAGCGAAAAAGTATATAGTTACAAGCCTACAAATAAATATAATTTTGGCTATAATATATACCTTTATACTTGTGATTTTTAAAAGTAATCTTATTAGCTTTTTCAATCTTGGTGATACTCATGTAATATCTATGGCTGAAAGCTATCTTTCCATAGTTGGAATGGGGATTATATTTAACTTTTTAAACCCTGTATTTACAGCTATATTTAATGGTACAGGCAATAGTAAAATACCATTTTTAATAAACACTGTAGGTCTTATATTTAATATAATTTTTGACCCATTATTGATATTTGGAGTAGGTCCATTCCCAGTTATGGGAGTAAAGGGAGCAGCTATAGCAACAGTTTTGGCTCAGGCTTTAGTTACTACTTGTTTTTTAGTTATTATGTATAAAAGTGAAGAACATGCATTTAAAATAAATATATTTTCTAAAATAGATTTTTATTATGTAAAAGATATAGCGAAGCTTGGAATGCCTGTGGCCTTCCAAAATGGATTATTTACATTGTTTTCCATGCTAATAGCAAGAATAATTGCTGTATGGGGACCTGTACCTATAGCAGTTCAAAAGGTTGGATCCCAAATAGAGGCTGTATCATGGATGACTGCAGGAGGGCTTTCTACAGCTCTTGGAGCCTTTGTTGGTCAAAATTATGGTGCTAAAAGATATGATAGAATACGTAAAGGATATTTTTACACCTTAGCAATGGCATCTGTAGTTGGAATACTGGCCACACTACTTTTAGTATTTGGAGGAAAGTACATATTTGGATTCTTTATACCTGAAAAAGAAGCTATAGAATATGGGATAGTTTATTTAAGAATTCTTGGATATTCTCAGCTCTTTATGTGTCTTGAAATAACTACTACAGGAGCATTTAATGGACTTGGAAGAACCTTATTCCCATCTATTATAGGTATAGTATTCACAGGGCTTAGAGTACCAGCAGCCAAAATATTATCTTCAGAAAATTTGCTTGGACTAAATGGAATATGGTGGAGTATAAGCATGAGCAGCGTATTTAAGGGAGTACTTTTAACCTTAGTATTCATGATATTACTCCATAAAGACAAGCTCTTTAAAAATCAACACGAAATCTAATATGGTATCTAATCGAAAGGAATGAATTTTATGGATTTATTAAAAAATAGAATAATACAAGACGGCAAGGTTAGAGATGGAAGAATATTAAAGGTTGATAGCTTTTTAAACCATCAGATGGACATAGTTTTATTAAATGAAATAGGAAAAGAATTTAAGCGAAGATTTGAAGGAGAAAAGGTGGATAAGATTGTTACTATAGAAGCTTCAGGTATTGGTATAGCAGCTATAGCATCTCAATATTTTGACTTTGTGCCAGTAGTTTTTGCAAAAAAGGCTGAGAGCTTAAATATAGACAATGATCTTTATAAATCATCGGTTCATTCCTATACTAAAGATAAAACTTATAATGTGATGGTAAGTAAAAGTTTTATAAAGGCTAATGAAAGAGTGATTATATTAGATGACTTTTTAGCTAGTGGATGTGCTGCTTGTGGATTAATTGATATAGTAAAACAAGCTGGAGCAGAAGTTGTAGGAGTAGGAATTGTTATTGAAAAAGGTTTTCAAGGTGGAAGAGAAGCCATAAATAATTTAGGCGTGAAAGTTGAATCATTAGCTATTGTGGATAGAATGGAAGAGGATAGGATCTACTTTAAGTAAGATTTATAATAGAGGCCATTTATGGTATAATCTTACTTGTACATGAAGTTTGGGGGAGATACAAATGAAACTTATCTTTAAAGAAATAGACAGGGAAAACTGGGAAGAATGTGCTGACTTAACAGTATCAAGGGAACAAGGAAAATATGTCGCTTCAAATTGCTATTCTATGTTACAGGCAAGATTTGAAGAAGAGCTTTATCCATTAAGTATTTATGATGGAGAAGTAATGGTAATTCAATTATAAATGGTGTGAATGTAAATTACTATGATTTAATGTAAAATATTATTCTTACAAGATATTAGAGAAATACAGAAAGGAAGTGAATATTTAGTGGCTTTTGTCATTAGATATAAGCGCTACTAAAATAATATATGGATAATGTTATATATAAATATGTTAATGAATTTAATAGAGAAGATATAAAAGACTTATATGAAGATGCAGGATGGACAAGCTATACAGAGGATTTGTCTAAACTAATGGGAAGTATAGAGGCATCCTTAATGGTTATATCTGCATGGGACAAGGAAAAATTAATTGGATTAATTAGAGTTGTTGGAGATGGCATAACTATAATATATATCCAAGATATTTTAGTATTAGATTCATACAAGAGAAAAGGGATAGGGACAAAACTTTTAAAAGATATTTTAGATAAATATAGCAAAGTCCGACAAAAGGTTTTGCTTACAGAGGATGCTGAAGAAACGAGAGGTTTCTATGAATCAAATGGATTTGTTTCCTGTGATAAAGGAGTAACAGTTGCATTTGCTAAGCTTGGTTAGCGAAAGAAGACTTTAATATGAGTGATATATTAAGTTAATTAATATAACAAGGAGAATTATTATGGAAATAGAATTAGTTTTAGCAAATAATGAAAGTGGAAACATAATTAAAAACTTATATCCACTATATTTATATGATTTATCTGAAATTTATGGCAATATTCCAAATGAATATGGAATTTATGAAGATGAACCAATAAAGACTTTGGAAGAACAATATCACGTGCAAGATATATGGTTTCAAAAACCTGAACTACTCTTTCCTTTTATAATTTTTGCAGATAAGAAACCAGCAGGATTTGCGTTAGTGTCGACGGGAGAATACTCACCTAAAGATATTGATTATTATCTGTATGAGTTTTTCTTACTTAGACCATATCGTGGAAAAGATATTGGCGAAATTTCAGCAAAACAAGTTTTTGATAAATTTCAAGGTAAATGGCAACTTCATACTAATCATACATCCTTAAATAAAAAGGCTCAGTCATTTTGGAATAAAACTATTAATAATTATACTTCAGGAAAGTTTGAAAGTGTATGTGGCCCAACTTTTGATGGAGAAAAATTAATATTTAGATTTAGCAATTAGAAAGACTTTAAAATGAATATAGATTAAAAAGGGATATGAAGTTTTTGGTATATGACTGTCCAATAGGAAATAAGAGGTATTATATGAAAAAGAATATATAAAGAGTACATAAAAATAGATACAACATATAATACAAACAGTACTTTTAAAATTATCATAAAAGAGTATAATGTTATATGTATTATTAATTAATAATATATAGCAAAGAATTGTATTATGTTAAGGAGACGATAATATGAGTTTAAATAGAAATAGTAAGTGTTGGTGCGGAAGTGGACTCAAATACAAGAGGTGCCATTTAGATTTTGATGAAAGATTAAGTTCGCTAGAACTTGAAGGATATGAAGTACCTACAAGAGATATGATTAAAAATGCAAAAGAAATAGAGGCTATAAAAAAGAGTGCAGCTATTAACGATGCTATTTTAGATTTAGTAGCTGAAAATATTAAAGAGGGAATGAGCACAGAAGAAATTGATAAGTTAGTTTATGATTATACTATATCTAAAGGTGCTGTACCAGCTCCTCTTAATTTTGAGGGCTTTCCAAAGAGTGTTTGCACATCAATTAATGAGGAAGTTTGTCATGGTATACCAAGTAAAGACATAATACTTAAAAATGGAGACATAATAAATGTAGATGTGTCTACTATATTTAATGGATATTATTCTGATGCTTCAAGGATGTTCATGATTGGTGATGTAAGTGATGAGGCTAGAAAGCTAGTTAAGGTAAGTAAAGAATGTTTAGAAAAAGGAATAGAAGCAGTTAAGCCTTGGGGATTTTTAGGTGATATTGGAGAAGCTATTCAAACCCATGCAGAAAATAATGGATTTTCTGTAGTTAAAGATTTTGGCGGACATGGAGTTGGAATCGAATTTCATGAGGAGCCTTTTGTATATCATTATGGGGTAAAAGGGCAGGGAATGATTTTAGTTCCTGGAATGATGTTTACTATTGAACCTATGATAAATGCAGGTGATTATAAGCTATTTATAGATGAGGATAATGACTGGACAGCTATTACAAAAGACGGATCACTTTCATCACAGTGGGAGAACATGATTTTAGTAACAGAAGATGGAATTGAAATAATAGCAAAATAATAAGAGAAATTGTATAGCTTGTGTAAAATATATATAGGTCTATGATTTTGAAATATAAAAGAAATAAAAGGCAGCTAAAATCTGCCTTTTTCTTATTTAAACATATTATGAGTTTGATTTTGGGGTGTGATATAATGGATTATTTGAATAAGTATATAAAAAGGTATAAAAATAAGTATATGATTGCATTTATATTTATAACTATTGAGACTCTTTGTGATCTTATGCAACCTACTATAATGTCGAAAATTATAGATAAAGGGGTTGCAACAAAGGATATATCATTAGTGCTTAATTTGGGGGGACTAATGCTTCTTGTAACAGCTATAGGAGCATCATGTGCTATAACACGAAATATTATTTCAAGTAATGTATCGCAAAGGTTTGGTAGTGATCTTAGAGGAGACCTTTTTAAAAAGATACAAAGTTTTTCCTTTGAAAATGTAGATAAATTTAAAACAGCATCACTTATGACAAGGCTCACAAGTGATGTAAATCAAGTACAAACCTTTGCTCATGGAACAATGAGGATATTTGTGAAGGCACCTATACTGTGCATCGGAAGTATAATAATGGCCATATTAATTAATCCATCTATGGCTTTCATACTTATAGCAATAGTCCCTATTATTACTGTATTTATATTTATAAATATGAAGGTTAGCTATCCTTTTTTTAAAAACATACAAAGAGCTTTAGATAAAGTAAATGGAGTAATGGGAGAGTATCTATCTGGGGTAAGGGTGGTAAAAGCTTTTAATAGATTCAGCTATGAAAAGGAAAGATTTAAAGATGTAAATGGAGAGCTTACTGATGCTTCAATAAAGGGTATGAAGGTTATGTCAATTCTAAATCCTAGCATCACTTTAACCGTAAATTTAGGAATTGTTTTAGTTATTTGGTTTGGGGGAATAAAAGTAAATAACGGAACTATGAAAGTAGGACAAATAATTGCATTTATAAATTATATGACACAAATATTATTTTCATTAATAATGATATCTCATGTATTTAACATGTTTATAAGAGCAAGGACGTCAGCAGAGCGTATAGGAGAGGTCTTTTCAGAGGAAGACAGCCTAATAGTTAAAGAAGATACCTTAAAGCCAAAAGATACATATGAAAAAATAAAATTTAACAATGTATACTTTTCTTATGATAAAAACGGCGGGGATATTCTTAAAAATATTACATTTACCTGTGATATTGGAGAAACCATAGGTATAATTGGAGCCACAGGATCTGGAAAGAGTAGCTTAGTTAATTTAATACCAAGATTTTATGATGTGAAATCAGGTTACATAAAAGTAAATGGAGTGGATGTAAAGGATTTCGATTTAAAAGTTCTAAGAGAGATAATATCCATAGTTCCACAAAAAACAATACTTTTTACAGGAAGTATTTTAGATAATATAAGGTGGGGAAATGAAAATGCAAGTTTAGAAGAAGTGCAAATGGTAGCTAAAATCTCAAAAGCTGATGATTTTATAACTTCTTTTGAAAAAGGGTATGATACTATTTTAGGTCAGGGCGGAGTGAATCTTTCTGGAGGTCAAAAACAAAGAATTTCTATTGCAAGGGCCTTGATTAAACATCCAAACATACTTATTTTAGATGATTCTACTAGTGCGGTGGATTTAACTACTGAAAGAGAGATAAGAAAAGGGTTAAAGGAATACTCACAAAATATTATCTGTTTATTAATAGCACAAAGAATTACTTCAGTTATGTCCGCAGATAAAATAATTGTATTAGATAATGGATGTATGGTAGGTATAGGAACTCATGAAGAGTTAATGAAAAGCTCTGAAGTTTACCAAGATATATATTACTCACAAATAGGAAGGGGGAGGAGATAAATGGAGAAAGATAAAAGGAGTGCTTCATATACAAGTCCCAAACCTAATATACCCGCTGGAAACAGTTTCAAAAGAAACAGAGGTATGCAACCAGTAGTTAAGCCAAAGAATTTTAAAGAAACTCTTATAAGGCTTTGGGAGTATTTTGGGAAAGAAAGAAAACTATTGATAGTAATATTTACTCTTGTAATAATAGGCTCAGCTTTTGGACTTTTAGTTCCATATTTAATAGGGAAAGCTGTAGATGCTTTAAATTTAGGGAAGCTTTATGTTGATTTTAAAACCCTTAAAATAATAGCTATAGTGCTTATATCCACATATATTATAGATAGTTTTATAACGTTATTGCAAGGGTTTATAATGGCTGGTATATCCCAAAGAATTGTATTTAGATTAAGAGAAGCACTTTTTGAAAAGCTTCAAAGTTTACCTTTGATGTTTTTTGATAGTCATACTCATGGAGAAATAATGAGTAGATTATCTAACGATATAGAAAACGTAAGTACTACCATATCTCAGTCCACAATTCAATTAATGTCAAGTTTCATAAATATTATAGGTGCTTTTACTATGATGCTTATATTAAGTCCTCTTCTTACTGTTGCAAGTATGGTGACATTACCTTTGGTTTTATTTATGACAAATAGTATAGCAAAAAGAACCAAGGTATTATTCAAAGAGCAGCAGGTGGTTTTAGGTAAATTAAACGGTCATATTGAAGAGTCTATATCTGGAATTCATGTGGTAAAGGCTTTTAATAGGGAAGATAAGATAATTGAAGAGTTTGATGACTTAAATTCAAACTTATGTGAAGTAGGAATAAAGGCTCAAGTATGGTCTGGTTATATAATGCCCTTAATGAATGTGATTAATAATATTGGATTTGCAGCTGTAGCAGCTATAGGTGGAGTACTTGCGGTAAAGGATTTAATTACCGTTGGAATAATAGCAAGTTTTATTAGCTATTCAAGGCAGTTTGCAAGACCTTTAAATGACTTAGCAAGTATATTTAATACCTTTCAATCTGCCGTAGCAGGTGCTGAAAGGGTATTTGAAACTTTAGATGAAAAGGAAGAGCCAAGAGATATAAAAAATGCACAGGTATTAAGCAATGTAAGAGGAGATGTTGAATTTCAAAATGTAACCTTTGGGTATAATGAAGATTCTTATGTGCTTAAGGACATAAGCTTTAATGTGAAAAGGGGAGAAAATATTGCCTTAGTTGGGCCTACGGGTGCTGGAAAGACAACTATAGTTAATTTACTTACAGGGTTTTACAATGTTTCAAAGGGAGATATACTAATAGATGGGAAAAGCATTAAAAAATACACTAAAGATAGTTTAAGAAAAGCTTTTGGAATAGTACTCCAAGATAGCTATCTTTTTTCGGATACTATAAAAGAAAATATTCGGTATGGAAACTTAAATGCTACAGATGAGGAAATAGAAAGTGCGGCTAAGCTGGCTAATGCAGATGCTTTTATAAGTAAATTACCTAAAGGATATAATACAATTATTTCGGAGGGTGGAGTAAGTTTAAGTCAAGGAGAAAAACAACTTGTATCTATAGCTAGAGCTATTTTATCTAATCCAGCAATATTAGTATTAGATGAGGCTACAAGTAGCGTAGATACACGTACAGAACTTAAAATACAAGAAGCTTTGCTAGGAGTTATGAAAGGTAGAACAAGTTTTATAATAGCTCATAGATTAAGCACTATAAAAGATGCAGATAAAATTATGGTAATTGATAATGGAAGCATAATGGAAATGGGTACACATGAAGAATTAATAAAAAGAAAGGAATATTATTATAAACTTTATGATAGCCAGTTTAATTAACAAAAGAAATTGAAGCAATTACTGAAATCCTTTAAATATTGTGGACACTAAAAAGTATATATAAATATGTAATAGTTATTACATAAAATCCTTTGTATTTGATAATAATATGTTTAAGTTATTAAATACAAAGGAGGATTTTTTATGAAGAAGATTCAATATGAAGTGTCAGGGGTTATGAATTCAGAAGGTAAGACTAAAATCAAAAACTCATTAGATAAAATACAAGGTGTGCAAGAGGTTCAGGTTGATGCTGGAACAGGGAAGGTAAAGGTCCAGTATAATGAGCCCGCAACTAAGGGAGCAATAAAGAGTTCAATTTTAAAACAAGGATTTACATTAAGTTAAATTGAAACAAAAGGTTTTTATATTTATACTGGGGCTAATAGCACTTAACTTTATACTACATAGTAATGTTTTTGCTAGTAAGGAAAAGGATAAATATTCTATACCAAATCTTCAAATAGGTGTTATAAGCGATGTGCATATTGGTGATGAAAGAGAAAAGGATTTGTTTAAAAGCGCTTTAAATGATTACAAAAATGTAGCGCCAAACCTTAAAGTATTAGCTGTAGTAGGAGATATTACAAACAATGGTCTAGAATCTCAGTATGATGAGTTTATGCACTTGTTAAATAAAACCTTAGATCCAAAGGTAGAAAGGGTTATTTCTATTGGTAACCATGAGTATTACGAAAGAGGAGTTTTTCCCGAGTCTAAAGTTACAGATAAAGAATTAAGTGATAGATTTGTTAAAAAAACAGGTATGCCTTCTCTTTATTATGATAAATGGATAGAAGGATATCACTTTATAACTTTAGGTGGTGAAGAGTCTATGATTTCAGATATGGCTAATGGAGATACTGCAATAATATCTGAAACTCAATATAGATGGCTTAAAAAGGTATTAGAAGTTCATGATAAAGATAATAAACCTATATTTATATTTTTGCATCAACCAATTTACAATACCGTATATGGTAGCTGTGAATCTGGGGAATTAAAGGATGAAAAGCTAATGGAGATATTAAAAGGGTATCCACAAAGTATACTCTTTTCAGGACATTCACACTATATATTGAATCATCCAAAATCTATTTACGAAGATGGATTTACTATGGTAAACACATCTTCAATAGCCTACACTTGCTCAGAAAAAGGCGAAGAAGATAGTAAATATTCACAAGGATTATTATTAAACATATATGGTGATAGAGTTGAAATAAAGTCTAGAGAATTCACTAATAATACGTGGATAAATACCCATATTATAAAAAACAAATAAAACAATATAAGAAGTACCTGTAAGTATACTTACAAAACAGTTGTTATACCATATAATGGATGCACCTCTAGGGTGCATCCAAAAAAATACAGGGAGTGATTTAATGTTAATTTTGA
Source organism: Clostridium algidicarnis (assembly GCF_000703125.1). Taxonomy (NCBI): domain Bacteria; kingdom Bacillati; phylum Bacillota; class Clostridia; order Eubacteriales; family Clostridiaceae; genus Clostridium; species Clostridium algidicarnis. The sequence goes on from NZ_JNLN01000001.1 coordinate 2,060,948, forward strand.
CTAAAGAAGATATAAAAAAAGTATTTACTATGGAAGATGCTAATGTAGGAACTAATATAAAAATATAGAAATGCAAGGATATAACAATATAAAACACAGTGTAAAAGCTACCTTTATTATATAAATGATAAAGGTAGCTTTTATATATTTATATACCTATCTTAAAACGAGAAAACATCAAACATCCCTACGGTATACATAGCCCTTGTTGTTTCATTGCCTCTAATAAGGTAGATAAGCTTATTTTAAAGATTTAACCATAGTTTAGTTTTAAATTTTAAAGATATATAATAGATGTTATGCCAAGGGAAAAGATTAAAAATTGTGGATATATCTTAAGTAAGGAGGGAATTAAGCATGGTTCTTGATTTAGTATTTTTAAGTATTTTGTTATGCTTTTTTTTATTAATGTTTTTATTTTGTAATTGGTGTGAAAAACAAATAAGCAGTAAAAAAGAATAAAGGGAGGTTTATTATGATAGCTCTTATTATAATAATGATTTTACTTTTTATATATTTATTTTATGTACTTTTCAATCCAGAAAAGTTTTAATAAGAGGAGGGATTTATATGGGGATTTTTCAAATAGTTTTAGTACTTATAATATTTGTTTTTCTTTCCATAGTAGTTGGAAAATATTTGTACAAGATAATGTCCATGGAAAAAGGTAAGGGCGATATAATTTTCGATAAAGTTGATAACTTTATATATAAGTTAGCAGGAATAAAAGGGGAGGATATGGGGTTTAAAAAGTATACTTTAGCTATATTAGTTTCTAATGTAGTTATGTGCATTATAGTCTATGGAATACTTAGACTTCAAGGTGTAAGCATTTTAAATCCAAATGGAATAAAAGCAATGTCATCAGACCTTTCTTTTAATACTGCTATAAGTTTTATTACAAATACTAATCTTCAAGATTATGCAGGGGAAAGTTCTCTTTCGTATTTAAGTCAGATGATATCAATAACATTTTTAATGTTTACATCAGCTGCTACTGGATTTTGTGCAGCGGTAGCATTTATAAGAGGCATATGTGGAGATAAAGGCATAGGAAACTTTTTTGTGGATTTCACAAGGATAACAACTAGACTTTTAATTCCATTTGCAGCAGTTATAACTTTGCTTTTAGTATGGCAAGGAGTACCTCAAACATTCAAACCAATACAAACAGTTGTTACTATAGAAAATAAAATGCAAGATATAGCATTAGGACCTGTAGCTTCATTAGAAGCTATAAAACATCTAGGAACAAATGGAGGGGGCTTTTTTGGAGCAAACTCTTCGCATCCTTTTGAAAACCCAACACCACTTACTAATGTTATAGAAATGCTATCTATGATGATGATACCAGGGGCATTAGTTTGTGCTTTTGGTTTATACTTAAAAAATAAGAAACAAGCCTTTGCAATTTATGCAGCTATGGCTATATTATTTGTTGTAGCTTTAACTGTATGCTATAAAGCTGAAATGGCTGGTAATCCAGCACTAGAGGGCATTGGGTTAAGTCAGCTTATGGGCAATATGGAAGGAAAAGAAGTAAGATTTGGCATAGCACAATCTTCATTATTTACAACAGTTACAACGGCCTTTACTACAGGATCTGTAAATAATATGCACGATTCATTAACTCCATTAGGAGGAATAGTTCCTCTATGGAATATGATGTTAAATGTAGTGTTTGGAGGTAAGGGAGTAGGATTTATGGGTATGATAATGTATGCCATAATAACTGTTTTTATCTGTGGACTTATGGTTGGGAGGACACCAGAATTTTTGGGCAAAAAGATAGAAGGAAAAGAAATGAAACTTATAGCCTTTGGAATACTTATACACCCCATATTAATACTTGTACCAACAGCTATAGCAGTAATTACAAAAGCCGGACTTAATGGTATCAGTAATCCTGGATTCCACGGGTTATCTCAAATAGTATATCAATATGCATCTAGCGCAGCTAATAATGGGTCAGGCTTTGAAGGGCTACTTGATAATACTATATTTTGGAATACCTCTACAGGACTTGTAATGTTATTTGGAAGATATATAACTATGATATTACTTCTTGCTGTGGCAGGGTCTCTTGCAAATAAAAAGGCTGTACCTGAAAGCGCAGGTACATTTAAAACTGATAATGGTATGTTTGTGATGATGCTTATATTTATTGTAATAATTATAGGAGCACTTACTTTTTTACCTACTTTAGCCTTAGGACCTATTGCAGAATATCTAACACTACATTAGAAAAGCTAAAGGTTAAAATTAGATATTGTAAGAGTATAGTTTGGGAAAAATTAATATTGCATAAGCTTATATATGCATCTAAAGATATAGATAAAGGTTGTATATATTAACAGGAGGTTGTAATTATGAGTAAGGAAAATAGCAAAAGGTTTGTAACAAAAGAAACGTTTTTAATGGCTATGAAAGAGTCTTTTATAAAGTTAAATCCTAAGTATATGATTAAAAGTCCAGTTATGTTTGTAGTAGAAATAGGTTTTTTTGTAACATTTATTTTAAGTTTATTTCCAAACATTTTTGGGAATAATCCAGCAAATTTAAGGGGATACAATGTTATAGTCACTACAATATTACTTATAACAGTATTATTTGCAAATTTTGCTGAAGCTGTAGCAGAAGGTAGAGGAAAAGCACAGGCTAACAGCATGAAAAAAACAAGAAAAGATACTAAAGCGAACCTGATTTTGGAAGATGGTTCTTTAAGTATAATAAGTTCTAGTGAAGTTAAAAAGGGAGATATAGTTCTTGTAGAAATGGGTGATATGATACCTAATGATGGAGTCATCGTATCTGGTATGGCCTCCGTTGATGAGTCAGCTATAACTGGTGAGTCAGCACCAGTTATGAAAGAGGCTGGGGGAGATTTTAGTTCAGTTACTGGAGGAACTACAGTTGTAAGTGATTGGCTTAAGGTTGAGATAACAGCAACACCTGGTGAGTCTTTTTTAGATAAGATGATAAGCCTTGTGGAAGGTGCTAAAAGGCAGAAGACACCAAACGAAATAGCACTAACTACACTTTTAGTTAGTCTTACTATAATATTTTTAGTTGTAATAGCTACTTTATATCCTATAGCAAACTATTCAAAGGTTACTATAGCAGTTTCTACTTTAGTAGCACTTCTAGTCTGCCTTATACCTACCACAATTGGAGGATTATTATCTGCCATAGGTGTGGCAGGAATGGACAGAGTTACAAGATTTAATGTTATAGCTATGTCAGGAAAAGCAGTAGAAGCCTGTGGAGACGTAGATACAATGATATTAGATAAGACAGGAACTATAACTTTTGGTAATAGAATGGCATCAGATTTTATTTCTGTTAAAATGCATTCAAAAGAAGATATAATAAAATACGCAGTTATATCATCTTTAAAAGATGATACACCAGAAGGAAGATCAGTTATAGAACTTTCAACTAAAATGGAAGTTGAAATAAATAAAGAAGAATATATGGATTTAGACTTCATAGAGTTCACAGCACAAACTAGAATGAGTGGAGTGAATCTTAAAGATGGAACTACAATAAGAAAGGGAGCTGCAGAGTCAGTTAAAACCTTTGTAAAGAATCTTGGAGGGGAAATACCAGAAGATATAGACGAGATAGTTAATAGTGTATCTAAAGTAGGAGGAACACCTTTAGTTGTTTCTGTAGGAAATGAAATATATGGAGTAATATATCTAAAGGATACTGTAAAACCAGGACTTCCTGAAAGGTTTCAAAGATTAAGGGAAATGGGTATAAAAACTATAATGTGTACAGGAGATAATCCTCTTACAGCAGAAACTATAGCTAGAGAAGCCGGAGTAGATGAGTTTATACCAGAGTGTAAACCAGAAGATAAGATAGATATTATAAAGAAAGAACAAGCTAAAGGGAAGATAGTGGCCATGACAGGGGATGGTACTAATGATGCACCAGCATTAGCTCAAGCAGATGTAGGCATTGCTATGAATAGTGGAACTATGGCTGCAAAGGAAGCAGCTAATATGGTAGATTTAGATTCAGATCCTACAAAAATACTAGAAGTTGTAGAAATAGGTAAACAACTTCTTATAACTAGAGGTTCATTAACTACTTTTAGTATAGCTAATGATGTGGCTAAATACTTTGCTATAATACCAGCTATGTTCACCGTAGCTATTCCAGAGATGAAGGTACTTAATGTAATGAATCTTACAAGTTCAACTACAGCTATATTATCTGCATTAATATTTAATGCAATTGTAATACCTGCATTAATACCAATAGCTATGAAAGGAGTAAAATATAGACCAATGAAATCAGAACAATTATTAAAGAGAAACTTGTTTATATATGGAGTTGGAGGAATAGTTGTACCTTTTGTTGGGATTAAGATAATAGATTTAGTAATAAGCCCCTTTTTTATGTAGAGGGTAAATTAATAAAAATTGATCAGGAGGTATCTATATGAAAATTTTAAAACAAAGTTTAATTATAAGTATAGTGATGCTTATATTATGTGGATTAATATTCCCCCTCTTTATGACAGGAGTAAGTCAAATAGTTTTTAATAAAAAAGCTAACGGAAGTATCATAGAGGTGAATGGCAAAAAGATAGGTTCAGAGTTTATAGGACAAAGCTTTACAGATGAAAGATTCTTTAAAGGTAGAGTTTCAGGAATAAATTATAACACCTATAGCACAGAAGATACCATACCAAATAAAGATGGAGAGATAGGATATTTAGGTGTAGCATCAGGATCACAAAATTTGGGACCTTCAAGTGAAATTCTAAAAGATAGAGTAAAAAAAGATATGGATGAATTTTTGATGGATAATCCAACTGCAAAAAAAGAAAATATACCAACAGATTTACTAACAAGCAGTGGATCTGGATTAGATCCTAATATAAGTATAAAATCAGCAAGGATTCAAGTAGACTCTATTTCCAAAAGCACTGGTATTAGCAAAGATGACTTAAATGAAATCATAGATAAATCAGTACAAGGAAAAAGTCTTGGAGTATTTGGAGAAAAGAGAGTAAATGTACTAAAATTGAATCTTGAAGTTGCAGAAAAACTTGGATTAATATAAAAATTTAAAGAGGTAGTTCAAATATTTGGACTACCTCTTTAAATTTAACTAATATTATAATGAGTTTTTAATTTGGAATTACATGAACTTCAATATCATTTGTATATTTCAAAATTTTATATACAGTAGATCCTCTAAGCATAGTTTGAAGGGTAGAGCGATTACTATTACCTATTATTATTTGTGTTATATGTCTTTCAAAAGCAAAGTTTACAAGTTCTCTTGAAACACTTTTCCCTTTAAGTGTAAATACTTGGGCACCTAGCTGCTTTGCTAAGATTCTATTATTATTTAAATTTTCTTCATCCTTAGGACTAGCTTTAGCATAAAATAAGCTAGTGCAAATAACATCTACTACAAGCCATTCACACTTATACCTTTTGGCAATTCTAGCACCTCTTCGTATAAGTTTTTTTGAAGATTCACTAGAGCTTATACAAATCATTACTCTTTCAGCAGTATGCCAATTTTCCCTGATTTCATGCTCTTTCATATATTCGGTTAAGTCTTCATCTACTTCTTCTGCAACTTGTCGTAGTGCTATTTCTCTTAAAGCATTTAGGTTGCCCTTTCTAAAGAAGTTTTTTAGAGCTCTATCTATTTCAGTCTTATAAATATTTCCTCTTTTTAATCTATTTTGAAGGGCGTCAGGGGTTACATCTATTACAACAACTTCATCTGCATTTTCCACAATAGAGTCTGGTATTGTTTCTCTAACCTTTATCCCAGTTATCTGTCTTATTACATCATTTAAACTTTCTAAGTGTTGAATGTTTACAGTAGTTACTACATCTATACCTTCACTTAGCATTTCTTCAACATCTTCAAAGCGTTTTTTGTTTTTAGAGCCAGGTACATTAGTATGGGCTAATTCGTCTACTAAAACTGCATCAGGCTTAAGCTTTATTATGGTTTCAGTGTCCATCTCCTCTAAGATTCTACCGTTATATTCGATCTTTTTTTTAGCAATGATTTTTAAAACACCTATTTGTTCTTTAGTATCTATTCTTCCATGAGTTTCAATGCAGCCAGCTACTACATCTTCTTGTCTAAAAAGTCTTCTATTAGCCTCGTTTAGCATAGAATAAGTCTTCCCAACTCCAGGGGCATAACCTAAGAAAATTTTAAGAGATCCTCTTTTCCCACTGTTTGCCTTTTCAAGAGCCTCTTCAGGGCTAAGTCTTTTAAATTTAGAACTCATATTTTAACACCTCTAATTAGGTTTATTTTATCCCATGGCTACCATCCGTAACACCCCTATCCTCTTCAAGGTGGGGGATGAGGGCTGCTATGCCACTAGATAAGTTCTTCTAAGCCTTTGATGGAGAGATGTATTCTTTATAAGCAAACTCCACCTCAGTCTAAGAATCACTTGATATATTAATAATACATTAAATACAAGTAATAATCATTCTAATTATTAAAAGATTTTAGTATAAATAAAATATATATTAATTTAAATTAACTTATATAAATAATAATTAGGGGGGGGTATTGTGGAGGTTTTAAAAATAGGATCTAAGGGATCTGATGTAATGAAAATACAAGCTGTTTTAAAAAAGATAGGGTATAGTCCTGGTGTATTAGATGGAGTGTTTGGAAATGAGACAAGAAGTGCAGTTATAAGGTTTCAACAAAATAATGGTTTAACAGCAGATGGGATTATAGGAGAAGAAACTTACAAAATACTAAATAAATTTTTACTAGGATATGAAGATTATATTTTAAGACCAGGAGACAATATATATGATATAGCAAGAACACATTACACTACTATAAATAAAATAATCACAGCAAATCCAAGGATAGATATAAATAATTTAACTATAGGTGAAAGTATAGTAGTGCCTTTTGGAATAGATGTAGTAGATACAAATATAGATTATACTTATGAAATTATGGAAAGGGATATGGTAGGATTAAAAGCCAGGTATCCTTTTATTGAAAGAGGAATTTTAGGAAAGAGTGTACTTGAAAAAAACCTATATTATATTAAGCTTGGAAATGGTCCAAATGAAGTGTTTTATAATGCGGCTCATCATTCGCTAGAGTGGATTACATCAACTCTTCTTATGAAGTTTATTGAGGACTTTTCAAAGGCTTACTCTGAGGATGGACTTATAAATGGGTATAGGATAAAGGATATCTTTAATAAAAGCACAATTTATATAATGCCTATGGTAAATCCAGATGGGGTGGATCTAGTTATTGAGGGATTAAAGAGAGACAATCCGTATTATTCAAGGCTTATTCAGTGGAATAAAGGAAGTACTGACTTTTCTAAAGACTGGCAGGCTAATATTAGAGGTGTGGATTTAAATCATAATTATGATGCTTCTTGGGCTTTGTCTAAGCAAGCAGAGGTAGTCTATGGAATTTATGGTCCAGGTCCTACTAGGTACTCAGGACCCTATCCAGAATCAGAACCAGAAACTAAGTCTTTAGCAAACTTTACAAGAGCACATAATTTTAGACTGGTAATAGCATATCATACACAAGGAGAGGTAATATACTGGAAATATCTAAATATAATACCTAACGACTCAAGAAAAATTGCTGAGATATTTTCAAAAGCTAGTGGATATATGTTATCAGAAACTACGGGAATAGTTTCTTATGCAGGGTATAAAGATTGGTTTATAGAAAAGTTTGTAAGGCCTGGCTATACTATAGAAGTTGGAAAGGGGAAGAATCCATTACCTATATCACAGTTTGATAAAATATATAGAGATAATATAGAAGTTCTTTTATTAGGAGCAATTGTTTAGAAGTATATAGGAAATATAAAACAATTAATTAACAGCAAATAACAAGGTTTAAATTAAATTATTAAATAAAGAAAAAATAAAATCTGTGGATTTTATTTTTTCTTTCCTATTAGTATTAATAAATCTACAGTGATTTTTTCTATATTGAGACTTAAAGCTTCTTTAATTTTATTATCAGTTATATTCCAAGAAAGGGGAGTCATTTTTATAAGGTGTTTAAAAAGTGATGCATCTAAATAAGCAGTATAATTTACTTTTTCTGTAGCTACTATATTAAAATTATTAGAAAAATGATTTATGACTCTTTCATTTGAATATTTCTCTTTATCGGTATTATTATACAAAATACTTCTAAGTTCTAACAGATAATCACTTCCAGGTATAACCTTTATAAGAAACCCAGAAGAACTTAAAAGTCTATTAAATTCTGAGTAATTAGAAGGGGAAAGTATGCTAAGAATTATATCGAAAGCATTATCTTTAAAGGGCATCTTTGATAGATCAGCTACGCTCCATATGGCATCTTGATACTCTCTTGAAGCTATATGAATTCCTTCTTTAGATATATCTATACCTATACCTTTAAAATTAGACTTTGAACTAACATTTGTATTAGATAAGATGTCTTTTAAATGTGATCCCTCTCCACATCCAGCATCTAACATTTGTATATTCTTTTTATTAAAAGGCGCCATGGTTTTAATGATTAAATCACTAACAGATTTAGTCATTGGATGGAAAAATCCACTTTTACACAATGTGTTTCTAGATTCTAACATTTCTTTACCATATTCACTTTTTATTGAATGAGGTAATAAGTTTATATAACCATTTTTAGATAAATCAAAACAATGATTTTTTTTGCAAATTAAACTATTAGACTCAAAAGAAACCTTCATAGGACTTTGACATAGGGGACAAGAAAATACATATTCACTTTTTTTTATTAAACTTTTTGCTAAATCAAATTTCTTCACTTTATTCTCCTTAATTTTAACTACTACTATGGGAAATCCTAATACCTCTTAGGTGTTGAGATGAATATCATATTATTGTAAATAGTTTGATGCTACTTACAATAAGTACATTTGTATAATTATTATAACATTTACTAATTTAAAACGGAATATAATTAGTAGTACCTATAACTATTTTAATAGGAAAAGCCTTTCAATAAGCTTATTGAAAGGCTTTTCTGTGCTTATAGGTCATTTTAAAATAGATAAGTATAATTAAAATTTATTTCAAGATACTAACTATTTTTATACTCTAAGAATTCATCATAACTCATCTTTTTATCTATGATGCCGTTATCTGTAATTTCAATAATTCTATTAGCTATAGTTTGTGTAAACTGATGATCATGAGAAGCGAAAAGTATATTTCCCTTAAAATCAATTAAACCATTATTTAAAGCAGTGATTGATTCTAAGTCAAGGTGGTTTGTAGGCTCATCTAAAATAAGAAGATTACCACTACTAAGCATCATTTTTGAAAGCATACATCTTACTTTTTCTCCACCAGATAATACATTTACTTGTTTTAATGGCTCTTCACCAGAAAAAAGCATTCTACCTAAAAATCCTCTTAAGTAGCTTTCAGCCTTATCATCAGAAAATTGTCTTAACCAATCTACAAGATTAAGTTCTACATCATTAAAGTACTCTGAATTATCACTTGGAAAGTAAGCTTTAGTTATAGTTACACCCCACTTAAACTCGCCACTATCAGGTTCCATTTCTCCAGTTAAAATCTTAAATAAAGTAGTTTTAGCTATATCATTTGGTCCTGTAAAAGCTATTTTATCATCTTTTGAAACTATAAAATTAACCTTATCTAAAACTTTTACTCCATTTATAGTTTTGCTTAAGTCTTTAACCATAAGTATATCATTACCAGGTTCTCTCTCTGCTTTAAAACCAACAAAAGGATACCTCCTTGAAGATGGTTCTATTTCATCAAAAGTAATCTTTTCTAATGATTTTTTACGGGAAGTTGCTTGCTTAGACTTTGAAGCATTAGCGCTAAAACGTGTAATAAATTCTTGAAGTTCTTTAACCTTTTGTTCTTTTTTCTTATTTTGATCTTTGGACATTTGAAGCAACAATTGACTAGATTCATACCAAAAGTCGTAGTTTCCAGCAAAAAGTTTTATCTTTCCAAAGTCAACGTCAGCCATATGAGTACATACCTTATTTAAAAAGTATCTATCATGGGATACTACAATTACAGTACCATCAAAGTTTATCAAAAACTCTTCTAACCATTTAATAGATGTTGCATCTAAGTTATTAGTAGGCTCATCTAAGATTAGAACGCCAGGCTTTCCAAAAAGTGCTTGAGCAAGAAGAACTTTAACCTTTTCTCCACCTGAAAGTTCAGACACGTTTTTGTCATGTAAATCTGTTGAAACACCCAGTCCTTGTAATATAGAGGATGCATCTGATTCAGCTTCCCATCCATCTAATTCGGCAAATTCGCCTTCAAGCTCTGAAGCTTTTATACCATCGGCATCAGTAAAGTCGGTCTTTGCATAAATTTCATCTTTTTCTTTCATTATAGAGTAAAGTCTAGCATTACCCATAATTACAGTTTCAAGCACATTATAATTATCATAATGATAGTGGTCCTGTTTTAAAACAGACATTCTAACACCAGGGGCAATAGTTACATCTCCAGTGTTTGCTTCAATTTCTCCTGAAAGTACTTTTAAAAAGGTACTTTTCCCAGCTCCGTTTGCACCTATAACACCATAACAGTTTCCAGGAACAAATTTAATGTTTACATCTTCAAATAGTTTTTTATCACCATATCTTAAACTTAAATTAGTTACATTTATCACTTAATTTACCATCCTTTTAATTAAATATTCGTATTCAGTCTCACTGCGAAATTATAACATAAATATATATTTCTTGCACCCTTATTATTGTAGTTATTTTAATTTAAAATATTAAATGAACTGTAGATGTATATAAGAAAGATACGCATACTAACTTTGGTACATAAATTTTAATGGCAATAACTTTAAATTGGGACTGTAGATTTATGTTGAATTTTGACGAAGGTTATGATAGCATTACGCTATTATATTGAGTAAAAGAGGGGAAATATTTAATGAAAGATTTTGAAATATTTACTGACTCATGTTGTGATTTACCTATAGAGTATATTGAAGAAAAGAAAATTAAATTTGCAAGACTTACTTGTAGTTATGATGATAAACAATATTTTGATGATTTAGGACAAGATTTATCTCCAAAGCAGTTTTTTAAAGATCTTAGGAATGGATCTGTTCCTCTTACATCACAACCTAGTGCAGATGAGTTTTATAACAAATTTAAAAATATTGTAGATGAAGGTAAAGATATTCTATATATTTGTGTTTCTACAGGATTAAGTGGAACAGAAAATAGTGCAACTGTAGCTAAAAATATGATTCTTGATGAATATCCAAATTCAAATATAGCAATTGTAAATGTTCTAACAGCCTCACTTGGACAAGGACTTATGGTTATGAAGGCTATTGAAATGAAGGAAAACGGAAGTTCATTTGAAGAAATAATAAATTATATCGAAACAAAGAAACAAAATATGAATTCTTATATGACTGTAGATGATTTACGTCATTTAAGAAGAGGTGGGAGATTGTCTTCTGCAGCTGCAGTGCTTGGAATAATGCTTCATATTAAGCCTATTCTTACGATAAATGGTGAAGGTAGGGTTATGCCTATTATAAAAGTAAAGGGTAGAAAAAGTTCTATTAAAAAGTTAGTTGAAATTATAGTAGAGAGAATTGAAGAACCAGAAAATCAAATAATAGCTATATCTCACGGGGATTGCATTGATGAGGCATTAGCTCTTAAAGAAGGTATACTTAAAAGTTTAAAAGTAAAAGATGTAATAATTAACTTTACAGGTCCCGCAGTTGGAACTCACGGGGGCCCTGGAAATCTTGCATTGTTCTTTATGGGCAAGGAAAGACAAAATCATATTATATAAAAATTATAAATTACACTTCTAAAATTTCTTTCACTGTGATAAAATTATTTTGGCTTAGCATAAGAAATTTGAAAGAATAATGGTCTAGGTGTAGAATGACTAGTAAACTTGAAAAGTTTTTTAGAATTTAATAAAATAAATTATTTTGCTAAGATTTTTGAATAAATTTGTTAGGTAGGAGAAATTAGATGAGTATATTAACAGTTAAAGACGTTAGTCATGGTTTTGGAGATAGAGTGATATTTGAGGATATTTCCTTTAGGTTATTAAAAGGGGAGCATATAGGACTTGTAGGTGCAAATGGAGAAGGTAAATCTACATTTATGAACATAATAACAGGAAAACTTGCCCCAGATGAAGGTAGTGTGGAGTGGTCAAATAGAGTAAGAGTTGGATACATGGATCAACATGTATATTTAGAAAAAGATAGGACAATAAGAGATGTTTTAAGGGATGCTTTTAAGTATTTATTTGACTTAGAAGAGGAAATGCTTAAGATAACAGATAAAATGGCAGAAGCATCTCCAGAGGAACTTGAAAAGTTACTAGAAGATATGGGGAATATTCAAGATGTATTAGATAATAGTGGATTTTATCTTATAGATTCAAAGGTAGAAGAAATAGCAGCTGGACTTGGTCTTAAAGATGTAGGACTTGATAAAGATGTAACTGAGCTTAGTGGGGGTCAAAGAACTAAAGTATTACTTGCAAAGTTACTTTTAGAAAAGCCTGATATATTACTTTTAGATGAACCTACTAACTATTTAGATGAACAACATATAGAATGGTTAAAAAGGTATCTATTAAATTATGAAAATGCATTTATACTTATATCCCATGATATTCCTTTCTTAAATAGTGTTGTAAATATTATTTATCATATGGAACATAGAAAGTTAACTAGATATGTAGGGGATTATAATGAATTTCAAAGGATATATGAAGTAAACAAACATCAATTAAAGGCAGCCTTTGAAAAGCAAAAGAAAGAAATTGAAAAATTAGAAGACTTTGTTTCTCGTAATAAAGCAAGAGCATCCACAGCAGGCCTTGCTCGTTCTAAGCAAAAAAGGTTAGAAAAGATAGATAAAATTGAACTTCCACCAGAAAAGGTAGATCCACAATTTAATTTTAAGCAAGCTAGAGCTTCAGGAAAGCTTATTTTTGAAACAAAAGATTTAGTTTTAGGTTATGATACTCCACTTTCTAAAGAGGTTAACATAAAGATGGAAAGAGGTCAAAAAATAGCACTTATAGGAGCTAATGGACTTGGGAAAACCACTTTATTAAAAACTCTTATGGGACTTCAAAAATCTTATGCTGGAGAAGTAGAAGTTGGAGACTATCAGTATGTAGGCTACTTTGAGCAAGAGATGAAAGGAAAACTAGATAATACTTGCATAGAAGAGATATGGAAGGAGTTTCCTGGATACACTCAATATCAAGTTAGAGCATCCTTAGCTAAATGTGGACTTACAACAAAGCATATAGAGAGTAAGGTTATGGTATTAAGTGGGGGAGAGCAAGCTAAGGTAAGACTCTGTAAGATATTAAACAGAGAAAGCAATATACTTATATTAGACGAACCAACAAACCACTTAGACCCAGTAGCAAAGGAAGAACTTAAAAGAGCACTTAAAGAGTATAAAGGCAGCATACTACTTGTATGCCATGAGCCAGAATTTTATACAGATGTAGTTAATGAAGTATGGAACTGTGAAGAGTGGACGACTAAAATAGTATAATGTTTTAGTTTAAGTTAACAATAAGTAAAAGAGTTAGATTAATTCTAACTCTTTTTATATTTATTAAATGTTAATATCCTTAAAACAGTATAATGCATTATTATATAATATATAGGTAAAAATAGATTATTAGCTGATTATAGATTATAATGTAAATCTATAAAAGTATGTATGGAGTTGAAGGATTATGGAAAAATTAAAATTCGAAGAGTTAGGTATAAGTGAAGAGGTATTAAAATCCTTAAGTAAATTAGGATTTGAGAACCCTTCTGATGTTCAAAGTATGGTTATTCCTGTTGCTTTGCAGGATAAAGATATAATAGTTAAGGCACAAACTGGAAGTGGAAAAACAGCAGCTTTTGCTATTCCTTTTTGTGAAAAGATAGAATTAGAAGAAAGAAAACCACAGGTTTTAGTTCTTGCACCAACAAGAGAACTAGCACTTCAGGTGAAACAAGATATTACAGATATAGGCAGGTTTAAGAGGATAAGAGCTGTTGCTATATTTGGAAAGCAGCCTATGAACGGTCAAAAGATAGAATTAAAACAAAGAGTTCACGTAATTGTAGGTACGCCAGGTAGGACCTTTGATCATATTGAAAGAGGTAATATAGATTTAAGTGGTATAAAGTATTTAGTTATAGATGAAGCGGATGAAATGCTTAATATGGGCTTTATAGACCAAGTAGAATCTATAATAAGGCTTTTACCAAAAAGTAGGGTAACTATGCTATTTTCTGCAACAATAGAAGAAAAAATAGAAAAGTTATGTAATAAGCATATGATAGATCCAGTTAAAATCGAAGTTACACCTAAAAGTATAACAACAGATGATGTAGAGCAAATTTATTATGAAGTAGAATATAATAAAAAGTCAGATCTTTTAAAGAAGATTATATATACGGAACTGCCAGAAAGTTCTATTATATTTTGTAATACAAAAGAAACTGTAAATGGACTAATTCAAGATATGAAGGACCAAGGTCATTCTTGTGATGCTCTTCATGGTGGTATGGAACAAAAGGATAGATTAAGTGCTATGGAAAGATTTAAAAGAGGAGAATTTAGATTTTTAGTTGCTACAGATGTAGCTGCAAGAGGCATAAGTGTTGATGGAATAAGTCATGTAATTAATTATGATGTTCCAAGAGAAAAAGAAAGTTATGTGCATAGAATTGGTAGAACAGGTAGGGCTGGAAATAAGGGTAAGTCAATTACATTTATTACTCCTACCGAGTATAAGTATTTAGATATGGTTCAAGATTATATAGACTTTAGAATCCCAAGAGGTGAAATTCCTTCAAAAGAAAAAGTAGAAGAAGGAAAAAAACTATATGAAGACAAGATAAAGTTTAAACCTAAATTAAAGGTTAACAAAAATGCACAGCTAAATAAAGAAATCACTAAAATTCATATAAATGCAGGAAAGAAAAAAAAGATAAGGGCTTTAGATATTGTAGGTACTATTATTAGTATTGAGGATATAACTCCAGAAGATATTGGAATTATTGATATTCAAGAGGGGTTCTCTTATGTGGATATACTTCATGGAAAAGGATATTTGGTTTTAGAAGCATTAAAGGATAAAACTATCAAGGGTAAGAAGGTAAGAGTTCAAAGGGCTAGTAAATAATGATGAATTCATAGATATTTGCAAGACAAGTATCGTAAATGAGAGAAGAATCACTTTAAAATGAAAGAATAATTGCAATTAAACTTGAAAATATATAACAAAAAGGATATAATGAAAAAGATGAAAGTTTTCATTCGTTTGTATTAATATAAATGGTGTAAAAAAATTTAATTCATCTGGGGGTAAGTTTAATGGATTTTAGAATAGAAAGTGATTCTATAGGATCAAGGAATGTGCCTAAGGAAGCATATTATGGGGTACAAAGCTTAAGAGCTAAAGAAAACTTTAAAATAACAGGACTTATGTTA
Source organism: Clostridium algidicarnis (assembly GCF_000703125.1). Classification (NCBI taxonomy): domain Bacteria; kingdom Bacillati; phylum Bacillota; class Clostridia; order Eubacteriales; family Clostridiaceae; genus Clostridium; species Clostridium algidicarnis. Next base: position 2,076,483 of record NZ_JNLN01000001.1, read on the forward strand.
AATGAAGAGTTTATAAAGGGTCTTGCTGAAACTAAAAAAGCAGCAGCTTTGGTTAATGGATCAATTGGTCTTTTAGATGAAAAGATTGAAAAGGCATTGGTGAAAGCCTGTGATGAAATAATAGATGGAAAGTTACATGATCAGTTTATAGTAGATCCAATTCAAGGAGGAGCTGGAACCTCTGCTAATATGAACATTAATGAAGTAATTTCAAATAGAGCTATAGAAATTTTAGGTGGCGAAAAGGGTGATTACAAGATAGTGCATCCAAATGACCATGCAAACATGGGCCAATCCACTAATGATATAATCCCAACAGCAGGTAAACTAGCTATGTTAAGACTTATAGATAAGGCAGCAAATCAATTAAATAAATTATATGAAGCTTTGGTAGAAAAGTCTAAAGAATTTGATGATGTTATAAAAATGGGAAGAACTCAAATGCAAGATGCGGTACCTATTAGACTTGGGCAAGAATTTAATGCATATAGTTCTTTGGTGAAAAGAAATATATCAAGAATTAATATTGTTAAAGAGCACTTAAAAGTTATTAATATGGGAGGAACTGCTATTGGTACTGGAATAAATGCAGATAAAAGGTACTTTTCAAAAATAGTTCCTAAATTAAGTGAAGTAACAAAAATAGATCTTGCTCAAGCAGAAGATTTAGTAGATTCAACACAAAATTTAGATATATTTGTTGAAGTATCCTCAGTAATCAAAACTTGTGCTGTAGGGCTTTCTAAAATGTCTAATGACTTAAGACTTATGTCCTCAGGTCCGAGAACAGGATTTGGAGAAATAAATCTTCCACCAAAGCAAAATGGTTCATCTATAATGCCAGGAAAAGTTAATCCTGTAATACCAGAAGTTATGAATCAAGTAGCTTTTAATATAATAGGAAATGATGTAACTATAACTATGGCAGCAGAAGCAGGCCAATTAGAACTTAATGCTTTTGAACCTGTTATATTTTATAACTTATTTCAATCCGTAGAAACATTAACCAACGGAGTAGATACCTTTACAGAAAATTGTATAAAGGGAATTACTGCAAATGAAGAAAAATGTAAAAACTTAGTAGAAAACAGTGTAGGTATAATTACAGCAATTTGCCCAAGTGTAGGATACAAGGTAGCTTCAAATGTTGCTAAAACTGCACTTAAAACAGGGGAATCTGTAATAGATATAATACTTAGAGAAGGTATCTTAAAAGAATCAGAACTCGGAAAGATACTTCATCCAAGAACTATGACAGAGCCTGGAATTTAATAAAAATATGTTTTAAGTAACCTAATATAATATTAGATAAAGATTGTACTTTAATGTGCGATCTTTATTTTTTTTGCATAAAAAGATTTTATACTGTAACAAGATTCGACATTGGTGAATACATTATAGTAGGGGTTAAACCCAAAGCTTAAGGATAGAAAATAATATACTATAAAGAGGTGTTTTGTATGAGTAAAATTTGTAATATGGCAATGTTAGCGGACCAATGTGACAGTGCAAATGTTGATACGGATAGATGTTGTAGACTATTTATAAGAAAATTCTCCTTCTTTGAAGGCGAAGGTGCTGGTAACTGCGGAGAAGATATATTTCCAAGGGCTGGAGATGACATAGGTTTTTCTATAGTTTTTGGTAATTTCGGAGAAACTCCATATAATCCAGGGAATAGTCCTACTGTAAGAGATAGATTGGTTATTCCATCAGGATTAAGTTTAAGAGTAGAAGATCTTTCTAGGGAGACAGGGTATGAGTTATATAGTAAAGAATTAGGAAGAAATTTAGCTGTAGGTGACATACTTGCTGCTGGAACTCATAATTTTACAGTAACAAAGGATGGGAAAGACAACTTTATAATACCACCTAACTCAGTTGTTGGAATATCTATGTTATTTAGAATACTATAATATAAAACTTAAAATTTATGTAAGTGACTTCCCATTATCTTAGATGACTATAAGTTTAGAGATAATAAATAAGTTAAATTATATAAATAGAATTAAGAAAGAGCATAGTTAGGAAACAAAAGAAATATTTGTGTAAAGAAATAGAGATAATAAAGTAAGATACATTAAGGAATGAAAATAAATATATATCTAGTGAAGATGATGTGCATATAATAAACTAATGAATGCTTTAATGTACAAAGATTGATATACATTAAAAAAGCAAAAAAAGAAAGCACTTGGTTAAGGCCACTGAAACATATTTTGTTTTAAGTGGCCTTTTCAATGCTTACTTCTTATTTTAGGGTTGTTCCATTTATGTCTTGGGTTATTAAAGCTTTTTTCATAAGTCCGCCTAAAGCATTTTTAAAATGATTTTTGCTTACATTGAATTCTTTATAGATCTTTTCTGATGGGGTTTTGTCATTAAAAATCATAAATCCATCATGATCCTTTAAATATTCTAAAATAGTTTGTTGTAGCTCATCTACTTCTAGTTTAGCAATTTTTCTTGGAGTTAAACCAAGTTTTTGGTCTTCATATATCTTTATTACAGTTAAATCAAGTATTTCACCATAATTTAGCTTAGTAAAATATTCATTTCTTAGTATAACGCCATTATATAGATTATCCACAGCTACCATTGCAGAATTATTAGTTTGGAATCCATAAACTGTTGCCTTTACATTATCCCCTACTTTATAAGTGGATTCTGTAGATAGATATCTTTCAACATTTGTAGTTGCAGCTATTCTACCTGTTTTATCTAAATATATATAAAATAGATAGTAGGAGCCGTTTTGTAATGGATATAACTTTTCTTTTAGAGGAACAAATATATCCTTTTCTAAACCAAAGTCTACAAAACTTCCTATAGCAGTTGTAGAAACTACCTTAAGGTAAGCTAAATCACCTACTTTTGCTAGTGGCTTTTTTAGAGTAGCTATAATTCTATCATCTGAATCACGATATATAAATGCGTCTACCTCGTCCCCAGAAACTAGTTTTAATCCAAGGGCACTTTTATTTGGTAGCAATATGTCATCAGAAGTATCGTTAGTACCAGCATCTAAATAGTATCCGAAGTTAGTGTTTCTTGATACTTTTAATTGGTTAAATTCGCCTATTTTAATCAAAATTATTACCTCACTTCATTATATGTATTATATTTTAATGTTATTTTAATTTTAACATAATTAATTACATTTGTATTATGAAACTTATAAAGTTTTACAAATAAAAAAAACTACCAATACTCTTAACTTAGCACTGATAGCATTCCATGATATTACTCTTCTAGAGATTCTGCTAGACATTCGTCGATAACGTCTTTTGTGATTATAAATTCTTTATTCATTTAAATACCTCCTATAATTGCTTATAAAAAGATTACAAGATAGACATACTGTTAAGAAAGTAATTAATACAAAATTTCAACAATATTTTTGAATTAGGGATTTTATGAGAAAGTTAAAATGAGGGTCTTAAGACTTGATTTTTTACTTTTTCTAACTCTAATATTTGAAATAACTTTTATTTTGTAATTGGGTCTTGGAACCAATTTATAAGATATGATTTATCTTAACTTTATTAGTATATATCACTTTTAAGATAAAAGCAAGTTATATTTAAAAAATAAACTAATTAAATTATGAAATAAGAATAAGTTATGGGAATTGGAAGCTCATCTACTTTATAAATGGAAATATAAAATAACATGGAAGTGTAATTTATGTTATTATTAATTTATAAGTAGGCATCTTAAAAGATTGCAATGCATAGATAAAACTAGATTTCTATACTAGAAAATTATTTTTATAAAGATGTCGAAAAACATTTTTAAGTTATAGAACTATTTTGAGAGGACTGTTAATATGAGTAAAACATTGGTATTAGCCGAGAAGCCTTCAGTTGGAAGGGAACTTGCTAGAGTTTTAAAATGTAATAAAAAAGGTAATGGGTATTTAGAAGGGGAAAAGTATATAGTAACTTGGGCCTTGGGTCATTTAGTTACCCTAGCGGACCCAGAAGTTTATGATGATAAATATAAACAGTGGAAGCTAGACACTTTGCCTATGCTTCCAAAAGAATTAAAGCTAGTAGTTATTAAGCAATCAGGAAAGCAATTTGCAGCCGTAAAGTCACAAATAACAAGAAAAGATGTAAATGAAATTATAATAGCTACTGATGCTGGACGTGAAGGAGAGCTTGTAGCAAGGTGGATAATAGAAAAGGCAAATGTTAAAAAGCCTATGAAAAGACTTTGGATATCTTCACAAACTGATAAAGCTATAATAGAAGGATTTAGAAATTTAAAACCTTCATCTAATTATGATAATTTATATAAGGCAGCGCAGTGTAGGGCTGAAGCTGACTGGGTTGTAGGATTAAATGTTACTAGAGCGCTTACTTGTAAACACAATGCCCAACTAACGGCAGGAAGAGTTCAATCTGCAACTCTTGCAATGATAGTTAATCGTGAAGAAGAGATAAGAAACTTTAAACCAAAGGATTACTATGTAATTAATGCCAAGGCAAAAGGATTTAATCTTCAGTGGAGAGATAAAAACAACAATACTAGTGTATTTGAAGAAAGTATAGTTAATAAAGTGCTTTCAGCAACTAAGGGTAAAGAAGGAAATATAGTATCTGTTACTGAAACTGCTAAAAAACAATATGCACCTCTTCTTTATGATTTAACAGAGCTTCAAAGAGATGCTAATAGAATTTTTGGGTACTCAGCAAAGCAAACTTTATCTATAATGCAAAGATTATATGAAAACTATAAGGTGTTAACTTATCCTAGAACAGATTCAAGATATGTATCTACAGATATAGTCGCGACCCTTCCGGATCGTTTAAAAGCAATTTCAGTAGGTAGCTATAGAGCACTTGCAACGGAAATATTAAATGGAAAGATAAATGCCAATAAAAGTTTTGTAGACAATAGCAAGGTAAGTGATCATCATGCTATAATTCCTACAGAAGAAAGAGGAAACATAGCTCTTTTAAGTAGTGAAGAACGTCGTGTTTATGACTTAGTAGTTAAAAGATTCCTATCCGTTATGCTTCCACCTTATGAATATCTACAAACTACTGTAACAGCTGATATTAATGGGGAGACCTTTGTAGCAAGGGGTAACGTAATTAAGTCTAAGGGATGGAAAAAGGTATATGATAAAGTTGATGAATTAACAGAAGATGAAGATGAAAAGGACAGCCAAGTGCTTCCAGTAGTTAAAAAAGGGGATAAATTAAACATAACCTTAGTAGAAAGTAGAAAGCTTAAGACAAAGGCACCGGCAAGATTTAATGAAGGTACACTGCTGTCAGCCATGGAAAAACCACAAAAGTATGTAAGCGTAGATAAGGTTTCGGCAAAAACCTTAGGTGAAACTGGTGGAATTGGAACAGTTGCCACAAGAGCAGACATTATAGAAAAGTTATATAATTCATTTTACATGGAGAAGAGTGGCAAAGAAATAATACCTACATCTAAAGGAAAACAACTTATAGAACTTGTACCGGAAGATTTAAAGTCCCCATTATTAACAGCACAGTGGGAACTTGAATTAGACCTTATAAGTAAGGGTAAAAAGGATCCAAAGGTATTTACAGATAATATGAGAAAATATGCTACAGAGCTAGTTTTAGATGTTAAGGGAAGTAGCGAAAAATTTAAGCATGATAACCTTACAGGGAAAAAGTGTCCTGAATGCGGCAAGTATATGCTTGAAGTAAAGGGTAAGTATGGAACAATGAATGTGTGTCAAGATAGAGCCTGTGGACATAGAGAAAATGTAAGTAAGATTACTAATGCAAGATGTCCTGATTGTAAGAAAAAATTAGAACTAAGAGGTCAAGGGGATGGCCAAATTTATATATGCGCGAATAAAAACTGTAACTTTAGAGAAAAAGCATCTCAATTCAATAAGAGATTTGACAATAAAAATGATAAGGCAAACAAAAAAGAAGTATCAAATATAATGAAACAAATGAAAAAGGAAGCAAATGAGCCTATAAATAATCCATTTGCAGCCCTTGGAGATTTGTTTAAGAAATAAACAAAATAATATAAAACATGCTCATTATTTTAGAACTTATATATTTACAAAAAAATGAATAGTAGAAAATAGCAGATAAGAACTTAGTTTTCAAAGACTGTGAAAAAGAATTCGTATTTACTTAAGGTGAACAAGGATTCTACACAACTATTGATAAATATTATATACAATAGGTTAAGTATAAGTATTTTGTATTGGTAATATTGGAATTAAAGGATTAATATTATAAAGAAAAGAAAAGAAAAGAAAAGAAAAATCCCTAGTAAATTATTAAAAAGCTTCTAACATACCTTAATATATAAAATACCGCATTAGAAAAATCTAGTGCGGTATTTTTATTATAAAAAGAGTCAAACAAGCTTAAGGTGGAATATATTGATTATTGAAGTATTTATAGGAAGTGCGTGTTATTGAAAATTTATGTAGTAATGCCTGGAGATTCATTATGGTCTATAGCAAAAAGGTTCCAATCAGATGTAGATAGTATAGCAAAGTATAATGGTCTAAACATACAAGAAAACTTAGTTATAGGTCAAAGTTTGTTAATCCCTTCAAAGGAAATTCAATATAAGGTGGTGGCTGGAGATAGCCTTTGGTCTATTGGAAGAGAATTTGGTGTTTCTGTAGAGAGCATAATAGAATTAAATAATTTAAGTAATGATAATTTAGTGCCAGGTGAAATTCTTAAGATACCGGAAATGGCAAAACTTTATGGAAGTATCCAAGTTAATGGATATATACAACCAACTAATGTTGAAAAAGAAACAAGGATTTTAGATGAATCTATTGATTATTTAACTTATGTTTCACCTTTTAGTTATCATGTAAATGATGATGGTACATTAAAGCCTATAAATGATGAAACTATAATTGAAATAGCCTTAAAAAACCGCGTAGCACCTATGATGTCAGTAACTAATATATCAGGTGATAATTTCGATACATCTTTAGTGGATACAATACTTAATGATGAAAGTCTTCAGCAAAACCTTATAAACAATATTCTTAATATCCTAAGGGAGAAGTCTTATTATGGGGTTATTATTGATTTTGAGAGAATATCACCTGTTAATAGGGAAAAGTATAATAACTTTTTAAGAAAAATTGTAAGTGCTTTGCATCCTAAATATTTAGTAGCTACAGCTCTAGCACCTAAGACCTTTGATATAACTACAGGGTCTTGGCATGGAGCTCACGATTACAAATCTCATGGAGAAATAGTAGATTTTGTTATTATAATGACCTATGAGTGGGGGTGGTCTGGAGGCGAACCTATGGCGGTAGCACCTATAAATGAAGTGGAAGAGGTAATAAAATATGCAATTTCTGTTATACCAAAAAACAAGATAATGATGGGTATACCTAACTATGGATACGATTGGACATTACCCTATACTCCAGGTGCTGAGTTTGCTAGAGCTATTGGGAATGAAGAAGCTATTGATATAGCTAGAAATAATAGAGCTAATATTAAGTTCGATGAAAAGAGCCAAAGCCCCTTCTTTAATTATTATGACAAAAATGGAAGAGCTCACGTAGTATGGTTTGAAGATGCAAGAAGTATAGAAAGTAAATTAAAATTAGTTAATAAGTATGGTCTAAGAGGAATAAGCTACTGGGTATTATCAAAGCCTTTTACCCAAAACTTTAAGTTGCTTGATAATATGTTTAATATAGAAAAGATTATATAAGAGGTAAAGTTTCATAAGTAAACTCTTTTTATCAGTGGTATGAATGGATAAATAATATATTATAAACGAAAGCCTGCTCTTAAGGAGTAGGCTTTTTACATAAGATTCCCTTACAATTCAAACTAAGGAAGATAATTAGATAATAGTTATTATTAAATCTTATTTTAGGCGAAAATATGGTATACTTTTAATGTGATTATCAAAGGTGAAATTTAATAATCATATTAAAGGTTTTGTGAAGGTAATAAACTCTTATTGCATATACAAAATTTAAACTATTAATATAATAACATAGAAAATTAATATAATGGATTTTTAGAGGAGGAAAATATGATTAAACTTATAGTAACGGATATGGATGGAACATTTTTAGATACTAAGGGTAAGATAAACGAGGAATTTTATGAATTAATTGAGCAATTAAATAAAAGAAATATATATTTTGCTGTAGCTAGTGGAAGAATATATTCTACTTTAAATGAAGGGTTTAAGAGAGTTAAAGATGATATGATTCTTATAGGTAACAATGGCGCAGGAATACAGTTTAACCACAATGGAGAAGTTTTATATGAGGGCACATTAAATAAAGATGAAGTTATAGAGATGGCTGAAACTTTGGATGAAGAAGGAATAGAAGTTATAGTTTCAGATAGTTATAAAGTCTATGTTAAAGAGCCTTCAAAAGAATTAATAGGTGCAATTAATTACGATGAAGCACCTTCAGTTATACTTAAAGACTTTAAAGATTTAGATGAAGATATACATATACAAAAATTAAGTTATATTCAACATATAGGTATTCAAAAAAACTTTTCAGAAAAAATCCATGGTAAATATAAAGAAGGTTATCATGTTGCAGTATCAGGAAGTTGCTGGATGGATATTACGAATATAAAAAGCAGTAAAGGAAATGCGGTTGCATTAGTTCAACGAAAATTGGGCATAACCCCTGAGGAAACTTTGGTTTTTGGAGATTACTACAATGATCTAACTATGTTCGATAAGGCTTATTATAGCTATGCTATGAAAAATGCTCCTGATGATGTGAAAAGCCATGCAAGGTTTGTAACTAATTATGAAAATGGGGAAAATGGCGTTATTAGAACTATTAAAGAATTATTAGATATTAAATAGATATAATATTAAGAGTAATTTTAAAATAGATTATATTTTAAGGTGGGATATTTATGGATTTAAAATTGGAATGTTGTGTTGGAAATTTTAATGATGCAAAAAGAGCAGATATATTAGGTGCACATAGAATAGAACTATGTGACAATCTTTTAGAAGGGGGTACAACCCCTAGTTTAGGTACAATTTTAATGGCAAAGGAAAAATTAAATTCTGATATTATGGTTATTATAAGACCAAGAGGGGGAAATTTTAATTATAGTAAGGAGGAATTTGAAATAATGAAAAAAGATATAACTTATTGCAAAGAATCTGGCGTAAGTGGAGTAGTATTAGGAATTTTAGATGATGAAAATAATATTGATATTAATAGGACAAAGGAGCTAGTGGATATGGCAAAGCCTATGGAAATAACATTTCATATGGCTTTTGATGAAATAAAAGATAAAAAGGTTGCTATAGATAATTTGATAAAACTTGGGGTAAATAGGATTCTTACAAAGGGTGGAGCAAAAAGCGCTATTGAAGGAAGAGATTGTATAAGGGAACTTATAAATTATTCGAAAGATAAGATAATTATAATGCCTGGTGGAGGAGTAACTAAGGATAATTATAATGAATTAGTAAAATATACTGGAGCTGTAGAGGTTCATGGGAGCAAAATTGTATAGTTATTTATGTAGTTTACCTAAATTTTTATAAAATATATGTAGGATAATTTAAAATTCATGTAAAAATTATAGTAGGTACTTGAATTAAATGAGAAAATAGGTTATTATTATTACGTGAAAGCGGTAACATCGCTAAGTATGGTTTAGGGAGAATGTTCCTGTTTAAGTTATATATTTAAAGGCGTTGGAGCAGGATTTGATCAGAATATGTAGTGACTATTCATATTTTGATATCGTATTCAAAATCTGCACTAAAGCATAAGGGGGATTAATATGGCCATTACAATAAGTGATATTGCAGAAAAGGCAGGAGTATCATTAGCTACTGTATCCAGGGTACTAAATGATTCTGGGTATGTAAAAGAGGAAACTAGGATCAGAGTACAAAAGGTTATAAAAGATCTAAACTATACTCCAAGTGCTATAGCAAGAAGTTTATCTAAAAATAAGACTAATACCATAGGGGTTATAGTTCCGGATATTGTTAACCCATTCTTTGGAGAGGTTATTAAAGGGATAACAGAGGTTGCAGAGAAAAGTGGTCTTAATATAATATTATGCAATACTGATGAAAGCAAAGAAAAAGAGTTAAGAGCTCTTAAGGTTTTAACAGAACAGAGGATACAAGGAATAATAATAGCTCCAACCTCAGCAGAAGATGAATTTAATAGTGAATATCTTAAAACCTTGGAAAATATGGGGATACCAATAGTATTAGTAGATGGTAATGTAAAATATACTACCTTTAATGGTGTCTTTGTTGATAATATAAAAGGAGCTTACGAAGCTACAGAAGCTCTTATAAAAGAAGGTCATAGAAAAATAGGTGTAATAACAGGACGTATGAATTCTAAACCAGCAAAAGATAGGTACCTAGGGTATCAAAAGGCATTACTTATGAATAACATATCTTTAGAGGAAAAATACACATTTTATGGAGATTACAAAGAGGAAACTGCGTATAAAATAACTAAAGATATAATAAAAATGAAGGACAGACCTACGGCTCTATTTGTCTGTAGCAATATGACAACTCTAGGTTCTCTTAAGGCCATATATGAGGAAAAGATAAATATTCCAGAGGACATTTCATTAGTGGCATTTGATAAAGTTGAGATATTAAATATACTTGGATTTAATATAAGCTACGTAAATGGACCATCTGTGGAGATGGGTAAACTTGGTATGCAAATGCTTGTAGATATATTAAATAATAAAAATAAGAATGAAATAAGAAGGATTACCTTATTGCCTAATCTAGTGCTAAAGGGATCAGAAAAATATAAAATTAGGCAAAAGTAATAATAAGTAACTTCATAATAAACGAAGGTATATTTAAGGTTTTTAAAATAGTATTTTGAAAACCTTAAATTGATTTTATCAAGTGAGTCTTAGAAGAACTTATCCAGGGGCGTAGCAGCCGTCATCCCCCACCTTGAAGAGGACAGGAGTGTTACGGATGGTAGCCATCGGATAAATATAGGATAGACGAAAGCGCTTACAAAAATATAATATATTTATTGAAGATTTAGGGAGGGGACATAAAATGATAGAAAGAATTATATGGATAGTTTTAGATAGTGTAGGAATAGGAGCGTTACCAGATGCAAATAAATATGGTGATGAAGGAGCTAATACACTAGGAAATGTATCAAATTCAGTAGGGGGACTTAAAATACCTAATATGGAAAGGCTAGGACTTGGCAATATAGATGGAATTAAGGGAACAAAATATAATAAAAATCCTATAGGCTGTTATGGTAAGTTTGAAGAAATGTCTAATGGCAAGGATACAACTACTGGGCACTGGGAAATGGCAGGAGTTTATTTAAAAGAAGCATTTCCAACTTATCCAGATGGTTTTCCACAGGAAATAATTGAAGAATTTGAAAGATTAACTGGAAGAAATATTATAGGAAACAAACCAGCCTCCGGCACAACTATCCTTGAAGAACTAGGACAAGAACATATGAATACAGGGAAAGTTATAGTGTACACATCAGCAGATAGTGTATTTCAAATAGCTGCACATGAAGATATAGTTCCATTAGATGAATTATATAAGATGTGTGAAATAGCAAGAGGCATTTTAAAAGATCAGTATGCAGTAGCAAGAGTTATAGCAAGGCCTTTTATTGGAGATGCTCCAAACTTTGTAAGGACATCTAACAGAAGAGATTTTTCATTGTTACCACCTCATGATACAATACTTGATATACTAAAAAATAATGGATTAAATGTTATGGCGGTAGGTAAAATTGAAGATATATTTTGTAAAAAGGGTGTTACTGAAGCAGTACATACAAAAGATAATATGGATGGTATAGATAAAACTTTAGAATATATGAAAACGGATAAAAAGGGATTAATATATACAAATCTTGTGGATTTTGATATGAAATGGGGTCATAGGAATGATTTTATATCCTATGGAAAAGGGCTAGAGGAATTTGATAATAGACTTTTAGACATACTAAATGAAATGAAAGACAGTGATGCCCTATTTATAACTGCAGATCATGGATGTGATCCTACTGTACCTGGAACAGATCATACAAGAGAATATATACCGTTTTTAGCTTATGGAAAAGAGTTAAAAGAAAATGTTAATATGGGAATAAAAAAAGGATTTTATAATATGGGGCAAACTATTGCAGATATCTTCAGCGTAGAAAAAGTTAAAAATGGAGAAAGCTTTTTAAAAGAAATAATTAAATAGTAAGATATGTTAAAAAGGTTTAAGTGAAGAATAGACATAGGTTCACAAGCTTTTCAAGATATTTTAATAATAAATAATAAAAATTAGGAGGTTTTGTTAATGGAATTAATGGCAAAATTAAATGAGGCAGCAGACTATATAAAAGGAAAAAGTAAGTATAAACCAGAGATAGCTATAATATTAGGATCTGGACTTGGTGCTATAGCAGATAAAATAGAAGAGGCTGAAAGCTATTCATATACTGACATACCACACTTTCCAGTATCTACTGTACAAGGTCATGAAGGAAGACTTGTTATAGGTAAACTTCAAGGAAAGGTAGTTCTTGCTATGCAAGGAAGATTTCACTATTATGAAGGTTATGATATGAAGGATGTTACTTTCCCAGTAAGAGTTATGAAACTATTAGGTATAGATAAACTTATAGTGACTAATGCAGCTGGATCTGTAAATACAGAATTTGAGCAAGGCAACTTGATGCTTATAAAAGATCATATAAACTTTTCAGGATCAAATCCACTTATAGGAAAAAATTTAGATGAGTTTGGAGCAAGATTCCCTGATATGTCTAATCCTTATGACGAAGACTTAAGAAATAAAGTTAAGGAAATAGCTAAATCTATTAATATTGACCTTAAAGAAGGGGTATATACATTATTTAGTGGTCCTACTTATGAAACACCAGCAGAGGTTAAAATGGCTAGAATACTTGGGGCAGATGCTGTTGGAATGTCAACTGTACCAGAGGTTATTGTTGCAAATCATAGCGGGATGAAAGTAATAGGAGTATCCTGTCTAACTAATATGGCATCAGGTATATTAAATCAACCATTAAATCATCAAGAGGTAATGGAAACTTCAGCTATGGCTAGAGAAAAGTTTATTAATTTAATGGAAAATATAATAAAGAATCTATAAGAGGGTAGGGTGATAAATTATGAGAATGTACGATATTATAACAAAAAAAAGAAATGGTGGAGAATTAACTAAAGAAGAGATTAGATTTTTTGTAGAAGGATATACTAAGGGAGAAATTCCTGATTATCAAGTTTCATCCTTAATGATGGCTATATACTTCCAAAAGATGAATATGAGTGAAACCTCAGAGCTTACTATGGCTATGGTAGATAGTGGTGAAACTATAGATCTGTCTAAAATAAAGGGAATTAAAGTGGATAAACATAGCACAGGAGGCGTAGGAGATACTACTACACTAATAGTAGGCCCTATGGTAGCAGCAGCTGGAGTTCCTGTGGCTAAGATGTCAGGGAGAGGTCTTGGACACACAGGAGGAACCATAGACAAATTAGAATCCTTCCCAGGATTTTCAGTAGAAATGTCCATAGAGGAGTTTATGTCTAATGTTAATGATAAAAAGATAGCAATAGCTGGTCAAACAGCAAACCTTGCTCCAGCAGATAAAAAGCTTTATGCTTTGCGTGATGTTACAGGTACTGTAGATAATATGTCACTTATTGCAGGGAGTATTATGAGCAAGAAAATAGCCTCAGGTGCAGATGCTATAGTTTTAGATATTAAAACAGGTAGTGGTGCATTTATGAAAGATGAAGATAGTGCTTTTGAATTAGCAGATGAAATGGTAAAGATAGGTACACATGTAGGAAGAAATACTATAGGTGTAATAACTGACATGGATCAACCTTTAGGTTTTGCGGTAGGTAATGCTCTAGAGGTTATGGAAGCTATAGAAACATTGAAAGGACATGGACCAGAGGATTTAACAGAGTTATGTTTAACATTAGGTGCTCACATGTTAGTTTTAGGGGAAAAGGCTGCTGATTACGAAAGCGCAAGAGAAATCCTTAAAGAAGTAATAAAATCAGGTAAAGCCTTAGAAAAACTTAAAGAGTTAGTTGAAGCTCAAGGTGGAGATGGAAGATTTGTGGATAATCCAGGATTATTTGAAACTCCTTCCATAATAAAGCCTGTATTTGCAAAAGAAGAGGGATATATAAAATCTATAAAGGCAGATGATATAGGCATAGCGGCTTTAGTTTTAGGGGCTGGAAGAGAAACAAAGGAAAGTGTATTAGATTTATCCGTCGGAATAATGCTTCATAAAAAGATAGGGGACTTCGTTAAAAAGGGTGAAGCTATAGCAACTATATATGCAAATGATGAAGGTAAGAGACTACAATCTGAAGAAAAAGTGCTTAAAGCTTATACCATAGTTTCAGAAAGTATTGAAAAGAAAAAACTTATAAAAGGAATAGTTACAAAGAATGGAATAAAGAAATTTTAACATAACTTTTCAAAAGTAACTTCGTATATATAAAGGATTAGTCTTAAATTTTAAATTAAGATTAATCCTTTATTTTATAATATATGGAAAGGATAAATTATATGAGTAAGATTATAAATTTAGTTTTAATGATAAGTGGTACAATACTTTTAATTTATGGAATAATATTAAGCTTTTCAATAAATAGTATTTCTAAAATCATAATAATCATAGGTGCCATTGCCATAATAACAAGTATTTTGAAATTTGTTTTAAAAAGATATGAAAAAATAGAGTATTTTCATTATATAGATTGCATAGTAAATGTGGTAGTTATATTGATATTAACATCAGTAATTATTGTCGAAGGTGCTATAATCAAAGAAGGTACTGTAAAGAACACTAGTATAACAGATTATATACTGGTTTTAGGAGCAGGGTTATGGGGGGATGTACCATCAGATACATTAACTAGAAGGCTAGATGGAGCAATTGAACTTTCTAAAGTTAATGATAATAGCGTAATTGTAGTTTCAGGTGGTCAAGGTTTTGGAGAAACAGTTACAGAAGCTGAAGCTATGGAAAGGTACCTTGTTTCTAAGGGGTTAGATAAAAATAGAATAGTTAAAGAAGAAAGTGCAACTAATACTAGTGAAAACATAACATTTTCAAAAGAAATTATGGATAGTAAATGGACAAGCAAAGAAAAATACAAGGTTACAATAATAACCAATAACTTTCATTGCTTTAGAGCAAAGTTTCTCTCAAAGAGGGCTGGGATTAATTCTGTAACCTATTCTGTAGATGTGAAAAAGGCAATAAAGCCTGCTTACTTTATTAGAGAATATTTTGGGGTTATTAAGTCTTATTTTGTTGATAGATAAATATAAGTTTTACAATAAGTTATAAGTAAAAATAAAAGGCTTTTACAAAGCTTTGTAATAATACTAGGACTATTACCTTTAAAGTGGTAATGGTCCTAATTTTATAGATATAGATAAAAATAAGCTTAATATTTGTAGATTCACATAAAAAGTTTAAATTTAATTAATAAGCTTAATTTAAATAGCAATATATACTATAATAATGAGTAATATAAGTAATTTAAATAGGTAATTTATGATATTAGAATTAACATAGGAGGAAAGTATGAAGAATATAGCTTGTTTTGATGTAGGAGGAACATTTATAAAGTATGCTTTAATAAATGAAGAAGGTAGTATTATATTTAAAGATAAGGTAGCATCACCTAAAGAAAATTGTAATGAAACTATACCAAGAGAAATGGTAAAGATAATAAAAAGATTTCAAGAAGGGCATAATGTAGATAAGGTAGGTATAAGTACAGCAGGTCAAGTAGACTCTAAAAAGGGAGAAATAGTCTTTGCTTCAGGAAACTTACCAAATTATACTGGAACTAAATTATCAGAGTATATTAAAAATGCTTTAGGTTTAGATACTTTTGTAGAAAATGATGTGAATGCAGCAGCAATTGGAGAGATGTGGAAGGGTGCTGGAAAGGGCCAAAAAAACTTTGCATGTGTAACCTTAGGCACTGGTATTGGTGGGGCAATAATTATAAATGGGAAATTATATAAAGGATCAGCTGGAGGAGCAGGAGAAGTGGGTCATACTATTTTAAATGAAGAAGGCGAAAAGTGTAATTGTGGTGGTAATGGGTGTTATGAAAGATATGCTTCTACATCCTCATTGATAAGGCAGTATAAAGAAAGAGCTCTTTTAGAAAAGATTGATGTGGATAAAGATGTAAATGGTGAGAAAATAATGAAGCTAGTGCATAATGGGGATATTATTGCTTTAAATGTGTATGATAACTTTTTAAACCATGTTGTAAATGGTCTTGTTAGCATAACTTATGTGTTAGATCCTGGTATTATAATTATAGGTGGAGGCATATCAGCTGAGGGGGAAGAATTCTTCAAAGCCTTAAATTATAAGTTTAAAAATAAAGTTATGAGTTCATATGGAAGCTATACAAAGATTATACCTGCCGCTTTACAAAATGATGCGGGTGTATATGGAGCTTGTTACATAGCTTTAAATGAAATGTTGTAGTGGATATGAATATGAGAAAGGATTCAAATCCTGTATACAAAAATATAGCGTTAGACATTGCTAATAAAATAATAAACGGTGAGTTTAAAGTAGGAGAAAAAATAAGTGGAAGATCGACTCTTGCAGGTGTATATAATGTGTCCCCAGAAACTATAAGAAGAGCTATAGCTCTTTTAGAAGGCATGGATGTGGTGGCTAGTTTAAAAGGCAGTGGAGTTAAAATTGTATCAATATCTTCTGCAGAAAAGTTTATATCTAGAAATAATAATAATGAAAATATAAATGCAGCTAAAGAAACTGTCCTTGATATAATTAAACAAAAGAAAAAGTTAGATGAACAATTAGAAATGAATCTAAATAAAATATCGGATTTCATAGAAAGATTTAACAACATATCTCCATTTTTACTTATTGAAGTTAGTATAAAAGGTAATTGCAAGGTCATAGGAAAAAAGGTTAATGAAATACAGCTATGGCAATATACAGGAGCTACTATTATAGCTTATAGAAGAGAATTAAATACCATTGTATCTCCAGGACCTGATTATGTTTTTACCGCGGGAGATACAATAGTAGTTATAGGAAATGGAGAAGTATATGATAAGGTATGTGAATTAATTTATGATTAAACATAAAAAATTACAGTAATCTTTATAAAAGTAAATCTATAAAAACTAACATTGGTTCATAAAAGGTTCACTAAAACTTTACATAATAAAACCTTTACAGATTTTAGAAAGTGACAACTTTATGTTAATATGAAGTTGTTACTTTTTTATTTTAGGAGTGGTGATATGATAGAATTCAAAAATGTAAGAAAAGATTTTGGCGGAGAGGACATATTAAAAAATATAAATTTTAATATAGAAAAAGGTGAACTTGTAGTACTTATAGGACCAAGTGGCTGCGGTAAGACTACATCACTTAAAATGATAAACAAACTCATTAAACCTACAGAGGGAATTATAAGCATAAATGGAGAAGATATATCGAAAAAAGATACCATAGATCTTAGACGTAATATAGGATATGTAATACAGCAAACAGGGCTTTTTCCTCACATGACTGTAGGTGAAAACATAGGAATAGTACCTAGATTAAAAGGCTGGACAAAGGATAAAACCAAAAGTAGAACTATAGAATTATTAGAGATGGTAGGCATGAAATATGATGAATATATAGACAGGTATCCAGGTGAACTTAGTGGAGGACAGCAACAAAGGATAGGTGTAGCTAGAGCCTTTGCTACTAATCCAGAGATAATATTAATGGATGAGCCTTTTAGTGCGCTAGATCCTATAAGTAAAAACCAGCTTCAAGATGAGCTGTTTTCATTACAAGAAGAATTAAAAAAGACTATAGTTTTTGTAACTCATGATATGGATGAAGCTATTAAACTTGGAGATAAAATTTGTATTATGAAGGACGGTAATATATTACAATATGATAAGCCGGAAATTTTATTAAAGGATCCAAAAGAAGGGTTTGTAGAGGAGTTTATTGGTAAGGATAGAATCTGGAATAAACCAGAGCTTATAAAAGCTAAAGATATAATGATTGAAGATCCTGTAACAACAATCGAAGGGAGAACTGTGTTTCAAGCAGTTGGCATAATGAGACAGAAAAAGGTAGATAGTTTACTTATAGTAGATAGACAAAGTAATCTTTTAGGAATAGTAACTCTAAAGGTTATAAGAAGAGAAGAAAATGAGGCTTTAAAGCTTAAAGATATAATGGAAAGAGATATTATTTATGCAAATAAGGATGAATCTATTGTTGAAGTACTTACAAAGATGAATGAAGCCTCTATTGGATATATACCAGTTTTAGATAATGGTAAACTATGTGGATTGATCACAAGAAGCAGGCTGATAACAGTTTTAAGTAGCCAATATATAGATTAGGAGATGATAATAGTATGGCTTCAGTAAAAGAATTTTTTAGTTTTGTTTTATCTAGAAAAGGTGAAATAACGACATTAATATTAGAACATATACAACTTACAATTATGGCAGTACTTTTAGCAATAATTGTGGGAGTTCCACTTGGAATACTAATTACAAGAAAAAGAAAGCTCGCAGGACCTTTAATTGGTATAGCCAATATAATACAATCCATACCTAGTCTTGCTTTACTAGGATTTTTAATTCCTGTTATGGGAATAGGAAGTAAGCCAGCAGTTTTTATGGTGTTTTTATATTCGCTATTGCCTATACTTAAAAATACATATACTTCTATAAAAAATATTAACCCAGATATGTTAGAAGCAGCTAAGGCCATGGGTATGAGAAGAAAAGATATGTTGTTTATGGTAGAGTTACCTCTAGCTTTACCAGTTATTATGACTGGTATTAGAATTTCAGCGGTAACAGCAGTAGGTCTTATGACTATTGCAGCATTTATAGGTGGAGGCGGACTTGGTTATATGGTATTTGCTGGAGTCCAAACTGTTAATAATAATATGATACTTGCAGGGGCTATTCCAGCTTGTATACTAGCACTTCTTATAGACTTCATTATAGGGAAAATAGAAAGGGTAGTTACTCCAAATGGAGTAAGTTATACTAATGGAAATAACAATAAGAGAGATAAAAAAGTTTTAGGTGTAATTGCAGGAGTAATTTTAGTTGTTATTGTATTTGGATTTTCTAAATCCTTTTTTGGATCTAAAAACAAAATAGTTGTAGCGTCAAAAAATTATAATGAGCAACTAATTTTAGGAAATATGATAGCTACATTAATAGAAGAAAATACAGACTTAGAGGTAGAAAGAAAGCTTAACTTAGGAGGAAGTATTGTAACTTTTAATGCTATAAAAGCAAAAGAAGTAGATTTATATGTGGAATATACTGGTGTAGCTTTAATTAATATAATGAAACATGAGAATATAAGCGATAAAGATGAAGCTTATAAAGTAGTTTCAGAATCCTTTAAAAATGATTATGGCATTAAGTGGCTTAAACCATTAGGATTTAATAATACTTATGCATTAACAGTAAGACAAGATACAGCAGAAAAGTATAATCTTAAAACCTATTCTGATTTATCAAAGGTTAGTGGAGATCTTATATTAGGATCTACTATTGAATTTGCAAATAGACAGGATGGTTATTTAGGATTAAAGGATGCTTATGGGATGAACTTTAAAGATGTAAAGGCTATAGACGGAGGCCTTAGATATACTTCTCTTATGAATGATAATACTCAAGTAATAGATGCATTTTCAACAGATGGATTACTTGAAGTCTTCAAATTAAAGGTGTTAGAGGATGATAAAGGATTTTTTCCACCTTATTATTCTGTACCCATAATAAGAGAAGAAGTATTGAAAAAGCATCCTGAACTTGAGGCGGTTATAAATAAGCTAGCAGGAGAAATTAGTGAAGAAGATATGGGAAAATTAAACTATAAAGTGGATAAAGACGGAGAAGATCCAAGAAAGGTAGCAGACGACTTTTTAAGAGAAAGAGGTCTTATTTAAGTGTAAAATAGGATTATAGTAAATATATACTCTAATTTTAATAAATATAAAAATCAGAGTATATATTTGATGAAAAATTATATCTAATAAAAACAGTGCAAAATACATGGAAATTATGTATTTTGCACTGTTTTTGGATTATAGGTTAAATAATTAATATCATAATTATTTTTCTTCATTTGTACAGAACTTTAGTGTATCATAGGTGTATGATTTATCAAAGCATTAACCGCCTTAAGGAGGAGATAAAATGGACAAGATAATTTTAGGAATTATATGTTTTTTCTTTATATTTGGAGGTATAGATTTTGCTATAGGAAATAGATTAAAGGTAGGTGAAAAGTTTGAAGAGGGTTTAAAGACTATGGGACCACTTGCCATTGGTATGGTAGGTATTTATTCACTTTCTCCTCTTTTTGCTACGGTAATTACTACAATTATAAATCCTATTGCAAAACTGTTTTCATTAGACCCATCATTATTTCCTGCTATGATATTAGCTAGTGATATGGGATCTTATGCATTAGCTAAAGAAATAGCTTTTAGTAAGGAAATGGGGATATTTTCTGGCGTAATACTTTCATCTATGCTAGGTACAACAATAAGCTTTACCATACCTATGGCGATAGGTATGGTAGATAAAAAAGACCATGAGTATTTATCAAAGGGCATAATGGCTGGAATAATAACAATACCACTTGGGTGTCTTGTTGGTGGGGTAATTCAAGGAATAGATGTAGCAACTTTAGCTTGGAATTTAATGCCTATAATTATTTTTGCACTACTTTTATCTGTAGGTCTTATACGTTACCCTAAGAAAGTTATGAAGTTATTTTCGCTTTTAGGAAAGGTAATAATAGGTATAGGGGTAACTGGACTTATTATACAAGGTATAGATATTATATTAGGTGTTAAATTAGTAAAGGGGCTTATACCACCAGAAGATTCAATTGCAGTAGCTGGAAAAATTGCATTTGTATTAGGTGGTGCTTATCCAATGATTTCTGTAATTAGTAGAATATTTAAAGAAACATTTAGACGACTTGGAAGACGATTTGGATTGGATTCAGTATCTGTTGCCGCATTCCTAGGGTGTTTTGCCAGCAATCTTTTAGTGTTTGCAAGCTTTAATGAAATGAATATTAAAGGAAAGGTACTGTGTACAGCCTTTAGCGTGAGTGGGGCCTTCGTTTTTGGTGGACAGATGGGATTTATATCTGCTAAAGAGCCTGAAGTTTTAGGAGTTTTTATAATATCAAAATTAGTAGCTGGATTCAGTGCTATGATTTTAGCTAGTATATTATTTGAAAGTGACTTTATAGAGGAAAAGATGGAAGTATAAAATTGTAAAGTCCTCATTTTGTGGATGTGAATAGTAGAAATATAGTATATTTAATATATAAGTTCTTAGAATCTTTATTTGTTAACAAAATATTAACAAGTTATATATTATTAATATCAGCCTGTAATGTGTTAAGGGGATTTGTTATATTGATTTAGCTATATATTTATAGCTATTTTTTTTTGAATAAACTATTAATATAAGAACAATTCTTGAAAAATGATGGTATAAACAATACAATTGGAATATACTCTAAGGTATAAATATTTTGATAACTAGAAGATAGGGGGAAATATTATGAGCATTAAAGAAACTGTTAAAAAAGGAGCAAAAGATGTTACATTATCTGCAATAGTGGATTTATTAGATAAAGATCCAGAAAAAAATGTAGATAAATTATATTCTTTAGCTAATAAATTAGCTAAAGGAAAAGAAGAAAAGGAACAAATACAGGGTGTATACAATCATTATAATAACAATCCAGCTACTCATCAATATATTCAAAATATATTAACTACTACTGATAAAAGATGTATGAAAAAGTTTTTTGTAAACTTTTTAGGAAATGCAAACTGGTATGGAATGCCTAAAAGAGCAAAGATTCTTGAAGAACAAGGTACTAAAGTACCGTTTACTATATTAATAAGCCCATCCATGAGGTGTAACTTAAGATGCACAGGGTGTTATGCTGCAGATTATGATAAAAAAGATGATCTTACCTATGAAGAAGTAGATAGAATTATAGGTGAGGCTAGAGATCTTGGCATATACTATATAGTAGTGCTTGGAGGAGAACCTTTCTTTCAAAAGTATATGTTAGACATATATAAAAAATATGATGATATGTTATTTACTCCATTTACTAATGGAACCTTATTTGATGAAGAATTATCAGATAAGATTAGAGATTTAGGAAATGTATTTCCTATGTTTTCATTAGAAGGTTTTGAAGAAGAAACAGATAAAAGGAGAGGTAAGGGAACATTTGATAAAGTTATGAAGGGTATGGATCTATTAAGGGAAAGAGGAGTGCTATTTGGTGTGTCTTCCGCTACATCTAGGGTTAATATGGATACAGTTACCTCAGATAAGTTTACAGACATGCTTATAGAAAAAGGATCTAAAATGACTTGGTACTTTATGTATATGCCTATTGGAGATAATCCAGATGTAGGTGCAATGCTTACTCCAGAGCAAAGGATAGAACTTGGAAAAAGGACAAGAAATATTAGAAGTACTAAACCTTACTTTACAATAGACTTTTTTAACGATGCTCCCTATGTTGGTGGATGCATCGCAGGAAAATTCTATTGCCATGTAAACTCTAAAGGAGATGTAGAACCTTGTATATTTGCTCACTTTGCCTGTGATAACGTCAAAGATAAGAGCCTTATAGATGTATTTAGAGGACCATTTTTTAAAGAGCTTAGATCAAGACAACCATATAATGAAAATTTATTATTACCTTGTATGATGGTTGATAATACTAAAGTTATAAGAGAAGTAGTTGAAAAGACTGGAGCTTATGCAACACATCCTGGTGCTAATAGAATGATAGATAATGAAAAGTTTATGAAAGAATTAGATGATTACGCTAAAGACTTTAAACCTTATGCAGAAAAGGCATGGAAAGAAGATTTCAATTCTAAAGGAAATTATAAAATGTCAAAAGGCTAAATTAAGATTTTAATAATAGCAATAACATATAGTCTATGTATTTACACATAGACTATATGTTATTATAATAAAATTTGATGCCTAAATATTATCTTTTTTTAAGATTCTACATATGAAAAATTTGCAGTATTAATTATAAACCTAAACATAGATATGATATACTAAATCTAAAAAAGGATGATTAAAAGTGAAAAAGAAAATTTTTATGTTTATATGTATAATATTAAGCATAATCTTTATAGTTTTTTATAAAATTTCTAAAAGGAACAGCGATACAGGTGTTCTAAAGGGGAATTTAACAATTATAGCTGAAGGTGAAAATTATAATTATCTATTAAACTTAAGTGAAAAGTTTAAAAAGAACAATCCTAAGGTAAATATAACTATTAAAGAAATGGAAGAAGATTATTTTAAAAAAGGATTTGAAGATTCTTTAAAAAAACCAAACAATAATGCGGATATAGTAATAATGCCTTCGAGATATGTGAATTATTTCGGAAGTAAGTATCCCCTTTCTTTTTCAGAGGTTAATGAATTTATTTCAAGTTATAGGGATTCAATAAGAAAAGAGAGGATAGATCAAGTGACTATTGGAGATAAAATAATGGCCTTCCCATTTTATGACGAGCCAGTAGTTTTATATTATAATAAATCACTTTTAGATAGTAACAACTTAAAAATAGAGGATATAAGTACATGGAATCATATATTATCTTTAAAAAACAGTATGAATAATAATATATTAGCATACACAGGAGAAGATTATTTTGAATTTTACAATATACTTATAAATCAGCTTAAAGTAGATAAGTCTAAAAAAGATAATAATGTAAATGAAATAAAGGCAATGGAAGTCTTAAAAGAAATATTTAAAGATAACAGGGCTAGTATATTAAATGAAGATGAGGCAACTAAGTTATTAATAAATGGAGATATACCTTTTATCATAGGAAATAATAAAACATTAAATGATATATATATAAATGTACCATCTAATAAAAAAGTAGAGCTTGGAGTATCTAAGATACCTAGCTTTGAATCTGGTGGAAATAGAGATGTGTTATCATCAGGATATAACTTTGCCATAATGAAAGAAAGCAAAAACAAAAAACTTGCTGAAACATTTATTGAATTCATTTTATTAGAAAAGTACAGCATTTTAGAGGCAACCAATTCTTATAATATATTTTTAAGCTATAACAAGTATCAAGATGAATCGATTTATAACACTAGTTATAGTTTTATAAATGAAAAGAAGCCTTTGAGGATATTGGATAATATTAATAGAAATGGCACATATTTAAAAATAAATATAAATGATTTAGAAAATAAGGATAAAATTAATGAAGATATAACTAAGATTATTAATAGTGAAAATAGTGTAGAAAAAGATATGGAGGATTTAATGGGAAAATATAATAAATAATCGTTAAAACTCATAGTAGATATTTCGAAAGTTTAAATTTATTTAAGATAATAAAAAATGCAGTGGACAACTTTGGATGATGTATAATAATTCATCCTTATTGTCCATTTTTAAATTACTGCTATATACATGAATTTGCAACTTTAGTATAAGCATCTAAGGTATTTTTACTAGTCATCTCCCATGAAAAATCTAAAGATCTTGAAAGAGCCTTTTTTGAAAGATTAATTTTTAAATCTTCATTAGAAAGAACTTTGAATAAAGCTTCTGATATGTTAATTGATTTTTTAGGATCTATTAAGTAACCAGCATCTTTTACTACCTCAGGAATAGAAGTTGTATTAGAAGATATTAAAGGACACCCACAGCTCATAGCCTCTAAGGGTGGTAGACCAAAGCCTTCATAAAGAGAAGGGTAAACAAAGCATTCACAGCTATTGTAGAAAACAGGTAGCATCTCTTCATCCACAAAGCCTAAAAAGTGAATTTTTGATATTATATTTATTTCTTCAGCAAAGTTTAAAAGAAGAGAGCCTTCATCTTTTAATGATCCTAAAATAACTAATTCATACTCATCATTTAAATCTTTATACACATCTTTAAAAGCTCTTATTAGGCCACGAAGATTTTTTCTAGGACTAAATCCACCTAAGTATAAAACAAATTTTTTATCTATGCCAAAGGATTTTAAAATTATTTCTTTACATTTAATTTTATCTAAAGGCCTATATTTTTTATCAGCAGCTAAAGGGGTTACAAAAATCCTGTCAGGGTCCATAGGAAAAAATTTTAGTATATCTTGTTTTGACCATTCGGACACTGTTATTATACTCTCACAACTATCTATTACTTCAGGCATTTCCCTAAGAAATTTAGTTAAATATCCCTTACCTACAGTTTCAGGCATTATATAAGGTATTAGATCATGTATAGTAACTAAGGTCTTACAAGGATAATTTTTATTAAGACCTATACCATTTTGGGGTAGATGATATAAATCTATATTTTTCTTTTCTAAATCTTTCGGAAAATAAGATAAATTAAAAAAGCTATTATGTTTTTTCGAACATAGTATTAAATCCGTATTACTCTTTTCGTATAGTTCATAATCTTTTCCATACCAATATATATTATAGAAGTTTTCTTTATCTAAATTTAATAAATTACTCAAAACATTTTCTGTATAGGTACCAATGCCAGTTCCACGGTACCAGTTAACACCTCTGGCATCTATAGCAAATCTCATATAACCACTCCTACATATCTCTTTATATTAATAATATTAAATAGAAGCCACTTTGGTGAATGTTAATATCTACACTATTAAAAAATAGGTATAAAAATCATTTACTTTAAAGTCATATATAAGATATAAACTTAATTCAACTTAGTGCAGTTTATCACATTGCAATATAGAAATTCATATACTAAAAAAGAGAAACATTGATTTTGGAGGAGTGGTTTTGGAAGAGGAATATATAAAGCTGAAAATAAAAGAAGAATATGGGATTAACGTTGTTTATATAAAAAAGATAAAAAACGTGTACAAATTGAAAGATGAAAGGGGCATGTTTTATGCTTTAAAGATAATAAAATATGAATTTGCTCATTTTCTTTTTATTATGTCTGCAATAAATCATTTATATAAAAATGAATTTTTGTCAGTAGTGCCTTTTATAAATACAAAAGAAGGAAGTCAATATATAAGTCTTAAAGATAACTATGCCTATCTAAATCCTTGGATAATAGGGCGTGAAAGCAATTATGACAATCCCATAGAACTATCTTTGGTAACTAAAAAATTAGCGGAGCTTCATGAAAAGAGTCAAGGATTTACGGTAGATAATAAAATGAAGCCACGTATTTATTGGTTTAAATGGTTTGAAATTTTTGAAAGTAGGATAAATGAAATATTAGGTTTCAAAAAGATTATAGAAGGAAAAGAAAATCAAAGTTATTTTGACAGTAAATATTTATCTATCCTAGAAGAAGAAGTAGAAATAGCAAAGCAATCTATATATTATTTAGGGAAAAGTAATTACCTAGAAAAGATGACAAAGGAAATAGATAAACATGGATTTTGTCATCATGACATAGCAAATCATAATATAATAATTAATTCTAAAGATGAATTATCTATTATAGATTTTGATTATTGTATATTAGACACTCATCTTCATGATTTAAGTAGTATTTTAATAAGAACTATGAAAAATGGAAGATGGGACTTATCTAAAGCCCTATTTATATTAGATAAATACAATGAAGTTTATGCTCTAGAACAAACA
Organism: Clostridium algidicarnis; assembly: GCF_000703125.1. Lineage (NCBI taxonomy): Bacteria > Bacillati > Bacillota > Clostridia > Eubacteriales > Clostridiaceae > Clostridium > Clostridium algidicarnis. The sequence continues at coordinate 2,103,246 of NZ_JNLN01000001.1, forward strand.
GATCTACCTATAATGGCAGCTTTTATTGAATTCCCACAGGATTACTGGCAGCTTGGAATACAGTATTATTTAGAAAAACAACCTTGGAAAGAAGAAATATTTTCAAGAAAGTTAAATAAGATAGTAGAGGATAGAGAATTAAAAGAAGATTTTATAAAAGAATTTAGAACACAAAGGTATAAAGGAGGGTAGTGTATGAGTTTGTTTTGTTATAGTGAATTTTATGATTATATTTATAAAAAGGACATAATTATAATTAACTGCAATTCATTTAATGTTAAAAAGAAAATTACTATGAAGGATGCAAAAAGGCAGCTAGATATATTATGTGAACTACATGAAAAGATAAAGGGGTACGAAGGGAGTGCAGGATTTACACTTCCAAATAACATAGGTAAATTAGTAGAAAACTGTAAGGTGGAAATTAAAAAGAATAATAGGTTTATTCGTTATTTAGAAAATCAAGGAGCTAATAATGGATTTGAAAGTCTCTTACTTAAGATTGGTGATGAATATATAAGTAGAGCTGAGAAATCAATAGAATGCATATATAAATCTAACTATATGGATATTATCTACAGAAGTATGAAAAGTGGAGAAATATGTGTAGTAAATAGTAGCGAAGATAATTTAAGAAAGGGTGAAAAAATTGAAATAGCAAAAGGTAAAAAGTTTTGCTACGAAATATTAGAAATAGATGCTATAAATTATTTTAATAAACTTAAAAGAAAAAATAGTGATATTGATATTGAAGAGTTAATTAATTATTTTTGCACTATAGAAGGCTTAGATGAAAATAGCAACAATTTTATAAGGGCTATGATATCTTATCCTTTTGAATTTATGAAATGTGTAAATAGATATAAGAGAAGTAAAAAACCTTGGACTTTAGAAAAATATGAAGAAAAGTTATTAAAGTCTGTGGAGAAAGATAGTAAAAGTTATATATAAATACAAGAAAAACTTATTTGTGAATTAATACTAAAAGGAGGTACCTTTTTGGAAAGATTAAGGTATAGAGAAAAGCAGGATTTAGTTACCTACTCTTTAAGTACAAAGTTATTTAATAAATATGATTTAAAGATTTATGATTTGGTTCCATTAAGAAGTGTATTTGTTCTTTATACAGATAAAGGTGAAAAAATATTAAAAAAGATAAAATATGATGAGAATCGAATAACATTTATTGAAGAATCATTAAATTATATTTCTAAAACATTTAATAGGGTGATGAAGTTTTATAAAAATAAAAAAGGTGATATTTATACATTTTGGGAAGGCGAATATTACTGTATAATGGATGTGCTAGAAGGGAGAGAATGCCAGTTTTCTAATCCATTAGAACTTAGTATAACCTCTAGGTCATTAGGACAACTTCATAAAAGTAGCCTAGGATTTACAAATTACTGCAAAGAGAAAGGTGATAGTGAATTAGTTAAATTAAACTCTAATGTAGGAAAAACTATAGAAGATTTTAAAAAGGCATTAAATAATACTAAAGAATTTAAAAAAAGAGTTTCAAATTTAAAATATAAAAATGACTTTGATAATATATTTATGATTAATGTAGATAATCACTTATATCAAATTGAAAAGAGTATAGAAATCTTAGAACATAGTGATTTTAATCTCTTAGTAAAAGAAGAGGATAAAATTGTAATATGCCATAAAGATTTAGCGTATCATAATATAATTATTAAAGAGGATCAGGCTTATTTTATTGATTTCGATTATTCTATGATAGACCTTAGAGTAGTTGATTTATGCAATTTAATAAATAAAGCAATTAAAAGCTTTGTATTTGACTTCACTAGGGCAGAAGATGTACTTTATGATTATAAAAGTGAAAACTTTTTAGAAACAAATGAAATCGAAGTACTTTATGGGTTGCTTTACTTCCCGGAAGATTTTTATTCTATTACAAGTAATTATTATAACAAGGTTAAAAGTTGGGAGGAAGGCGTATTTATAGATAAAATAAAAAAGAAATGTGAGTATTTTCACTACAGAGAAGAATTTTTAAATTCTTTTAAAAATAAAATATTTTGTGGATAAATAAAAATCAGCTTTAAAGCTGATTTTTATTTGCATATATTTTCATAAGCCAAGAGAGTTTCTTTAGCTGTGCTTTCCCAATTAAACATTGAGTTTCGTTTAAGACCCTTTACTATTAAAGCTTCCTTTAAATCTTCATTAGTAAGTAGGGTGTTCATAGCATTGTACAAGTCATCTCCATTCCTTGGATCTATTAAAAGAGCGCTATCCCCTAAAATTTCAGGTATGGAAGTAAGATTAGAGGCGATTACTGGGGAACCACAAGCCATGGCCTCTAGTGGAGGAAGACCAAAACCTTCGTAAAGAGAAGGGTATACAAAAAACTCACAAGAATTATAAAACCAAGGTAAATGTTCTAGTGGTATAAATCCTGGAAAAACAACCTTATCTTCAATACCTAATTCTAAAGCTTTATTTTTATATATTTCATAGGATAATCCCTTATTTCCTCCTATTATTAATTTTAGATTAGGATTATTAGTTTTAATTACTTTATGAAAAGCTTCTAAAAGACCTATTATATTTTTTCTAGGGCTAAATCCACCAATATAAAGAATAAAATCACCTTGAATATTGTAAAAATGTTCAATATTATTTTTACAAAGATCTTTATTTAAAGGTTTATAAATATCTTCACTAGCTAAGGGGGTAACATAAATTTTATCTTTTGGAAAGTTAAATGCTTTTGAAATATCTTCTTTAGAGAATTCAGATACAGTTATAATCCCATCACAAAGTGACACAATAGACTTCATTCCTTCGTTAAATATTTTTAGATACCTTTCACCTACAGTTTCAGGCATTCTTAAAGGTATAACATCATGAAGGGTTATAACAAATTTACAGTTTTTTTTCTTTGGCATACCCACTCCATTTTGTGGAATGTGATATATATCAGCATTAACATTATCTAATATATTTGGAATGTTAACTTGATTCCAAAACCCTTTTTCTGTTCTATCTTTAATTTTATTTATTTTTAAATTAGGATCTAAATTTATAGAAAACTTATTGGTTTCAGGCATAAAAATAGTATACTCATTAATATCATCTATGTTCTTTAGAGAATTTATTAACTGATAAGTATAGGTGCCTATACCTGTTCCACGATACCATTTAGCAGCTCTACCATCAATGCAAATTTTCATAGGAAAAGTTTCCTTTCAACATGATTTCATAGTTCATTATATTAGTAACAATAAAAAGTGTTAATAATTGAGAGGACACTTTCATATAAATTATATGGGGGTGATAACTTTGATGAGAGAATTTGAAATTGAAAGGCAATTCGATATAAAAATCGAGAGTATTAAACCAAACAAAGGAGTGTATTATTTAAAGACTGACAAGGGAGAGCGATGTTTAAAAAAAATAAATTATGGTGTGCAAAAGTTATTATTTGTTTATGGAGCTAAAGAACATCTAATTTTAAATGGATTTAATAATGTGGACAGGTATTTTTTAAACATAGAGGAACAACCCTTTGCAGTAGTTAACGAGGATCTTTATACTTTGTCTGAATGGATAAATGGTAGGGAGTGTAACTTTAAAGATAAAAATGATGTTGCTCTAGCAGCTGAAAAGCTAGCTTATATGCATAGAGCAACAAAGGGATATGAACCACCAGAAAACAGTAAATTAAAAAGTGATCTTGAAAGATGGCCACATTTAATGGATAAAAGAATTAAATCTTTAGATAAGATGAGAACCATGGGGCGGAAAAGAGGGACTAAAGGTTCTTTTGATTTGAATTATGTAAAATCACTTCAATTCTACAAAGATTTAGGGAAAAGAGCAACTAAGGTATTAACAGATTCGAATTATATAGATATTTGCAGAAGTACTGAAGAAGAAAAGAGTTTTTGTCATCATGATTATACTTATCACAACATAATTATAGCTGATGAATCTGTAAATGTTATAGATTTTGATTACTGTAAAAGAGAAGTTAGAGCATATGATATAGCTAATTTTATCACAAAGGTTTTAAAAAGAGTGGATTGGGATATAGAATATGCAAAGATTATTATTGATAATTATAATAAGGTAGATTCATTAAGAGAAGAAGAATATAAAGTTATCTTTGCATTTTTGTTATTTCCGCAAAGATTTTGGAGGCTATCTAATAGATATTATTATAATGAGGTTAATTGGGCTCAAAATACCTTTGGAAATAAACTTGAAAATTTAATAAGTGAGCAAGAAATATATATGAAATTTATAGAAGAGTTCAAAGAGCTTTATAATCAAGTTGAATAGTAATTATATTAAGAGGTAACAATGGAATCTTTTAGGGAAGATTATGTGTTGTATAATATTTAAAGAACTCTGTATTTATAATCATGCTATAACATTTAATTTAATGTTATAGATGAAAATAAATACAGAGTTTATTTTTTGAAATTTGATAATGAATTTTAAAAAAATATTTATTTAAATAAGTATTTTTTATAGCATATGATAGTGTCATTAAATAATATCCTTCATATTATAAAAGTAAAGTTAAAAATGAGGGAGAGAATATATGGAGATTGGCGATAGTGTTGTAAGAAAATCCTACGGAAAAGATATTACATTTAAAATTATAGATATTAAAGAGGGGTTAGAGGGTTTAACATATATATTAAAGGGAATAAATTTAAGGATAATTGCAGACTCTCCAGTAGAAGATTTAGAAGTGGTTAGAGCAGATTATAGTGGCGAAACAGATAGAGTATTTAACAGAGAGGTTAATAGTAGAATAAAGAATATAATGGCTAGCAGATTTAATTTAAGAAGAGGTTATAGAGTATCAAAGACAGTTCCTTCTAAAGAATTAGTATTCGGAAGACCAGGTAAAATACTTCATATAGACGGAGATGCTGAGTATCTTGAAAATTGTCTTAAGGTTTATAAGCAACTTTCCTTAGAAGCTGTAGGTGAAATAGTAAAAGAAAGTGATCAACCAAAGAAGATATTAGAAATAGTTAAAGCTGTAAAACCAGATATTATAGTACTTACAGGTCATGATGGTATAATAAAAGATGCAAAGGATTTTCTTGATCTAGAAAACTATAGAAACTCAAAGTATTTTGTGGAAGCTGTATCCGAACTTAGAAATTATAACTCAAGTTATGATGAGTTAGTGATTTTTGCAGGAGCTTGTCAATCCTGTTATGAAAAGATATTAGATGCAGGAGCCAATTTTGCAAGTTCCCCTAATAGGGTTTTGATACACTGCTTAGATCCCGTATTTATCTGCGAAAAAATTGCCTATACTAATGTAGATAAGGTTGTGTCTATTCATGAGGTTTTAGATAATACAATTACAGGCATTAAGGGTATAGGAGGACTACAAACTAGGGGCAAGTATAGGGAAGGGTATCCAAAGTCTCAATATATATAACAAAATAAATGCAAATAGGGATTTAATTTTTTGTGCTAATATATAATATTAAGATATTTGGTCTTTTAAAGGTTAATGGGATTTACCTTTAAAAGGCTTTTGTTTCTATGTATTCTTAAATATAACAATCAATATCACTATTTAAGAATATGAAGCAGTGTTTTAGGCAACAATATAGATACAAGGGCTAATTTATATAATTTTTAAAAAAATATCATAAAAATTATAAAAAAATATTGACAAAGAGCTTTTATAAGTGATAAAATAATAAGTTTATTTGACAAAAGGCCTATTGTATTATATAATATACATGGGAAAGAGGGTGTTTATATGGAGAAGTTACAAACCTTAGCTCATATAAGAAAAGATATAGAGAAACACATCGGGCACACAGTTACTCTAAAGGCTAATGGTGGGAGAAGGAAGGTTCTTATAAACAAAGGGGTAATAGAAGAAGCTTACCCAAGTATTTTCGTTATAAGGCTCGAAAGTGACACCCAAAGGACGGTGACTTATAGTTATTCAGATGTCTTGACACAAACAGTACAATTAGATTTTGCGATCTAGATGTTTAAATAAAAGATCCTAGCATATTAATATGCTAGGATCTTTTATATATAAAATTTAAAAAAGAAAGATGGTGGGTTCCATCTTTCAAGTATTGTATAAAAGGGTATTGAGAATTTATGAGAGGTTATATGGTCAATAACCATAATAATAATACGTCAATATTTGCAAAATGTCAATAATCCTTTTTCAAAGTTTAATATGTTTTTGTAAAAGATTTGACTAAAATATAAAAATGAAAAAATGTATTTAAATCAAATAAAAAGGTCTTAGAGAATTTGTATAAATACATTATTAAGATTTAAGTATATTTATTAGAATTAAGTAATATAAATTATAATAGGAATCTTATGGGAGGGATAATATGCAAGATATAGATGTGGTTAGGGAAAGTATACAATATGAACAGCTACTAGGAGAAAATACTAGTGACACAGTATTTAGAGGAGAATATTTAATTCCAGATACTCATCCAGACGTTTTAGAAATATTGACTGTGGATGTAAAACCTGTAATTGTATCTAAGGATATAATGCCGGATAAAATTTATGTAGAAGGTACATTAGAATATACTATACTTTATTTGGCAAATGAAGATGAAGATAGAAGAGGCGTACAAAGCATAAATTATAGCGATAAGTTTTCAAATTACGTAGATATAAATGGGGCAGATCAGAGTATGAATTGCCTTGTGGAATGTGACATAGAACATATGGGAGCATCTATAGTAAATGAAAGAAAAATAGGACTTGAAGGAATAGTAAAAATAAAAGCTGAAGTTTTAAAAGAATACAACTACGATATAATTAAAGATATTGAATCTACAGAAAGTCTTGAAATGTTAAAAGAACCTTATATATTAGATCAGATAATAGATAATGTAGAAAAAGATTTTACCGCTAAATCTGTTATAAATATAGGTATGGATAAGCCACAAATCGGAAATATATTAAAAAAAGATGTAAGTATTTATAAAAAGGATATTAAAATAGTAGATAATGAAGTACATGTAAATGGATTTGTTGTAATGAAATGCATTTACAGAGGATTAGACAGTAAAGAAGTTGTATATTTAGAGGATGAAATTTTTATAAAGGAAAGTTTTGAAATAGAGCATATAAGAGATGATATGAGATGCATTGGAGATATAACGTTGTCTGATATCTATATAGACATAAATCATGATGATATAGGTGAAAAAAGGATAATAAACGTAGAGTACTCTTTAAGATCTAATTTTAGAATTATGTCAAAAGAAAATATTCACATGATAGAAGATGCATATAGTCCAAGTGCATTATTAGAAATTGAAAAAGAAAAATATAGTATAAATATACTTCAAGGGATGAATAATAGTGAAGTTATAGTAAAAGAGAATATACAAATAGGCAAGGGAAGACCAAAACCTATTGAAATATTAATGACTACTGGTAATGTGGCTATAACAGAAAAGAAGGTGTTAGAGGATAAGATTTCTATAGAAGGCGTTATAAAAGTAGAAATTTTGTATAGGTCTAAAGAAGATAGAAAGAATATATGTGTAGTTAAGGAGGAATTGTCATTTTCTACAGGTATAGATATTCCAGGTGCTAAAATAGATATGACCTGTATTTCTAAAGCAAATTTGGAAGTATTAGAGTCTTCAATTGAAGCAGATACAATAGCAATAAAATGTGTAGTGTTGGTATTTGGAAGCGCTAGCTATTTAAAAGAAAAAGAGTTTTTAATATCCATAAGTAAACTAGATGATGATGTTCCTGAAAAAAAGGCAAGTATAACAATATATGTAGTTCAACAAGAGGATACGCTTTGGAAGATAGCTAAAAGATACTTTACTACTACAGATGAAATTGTTAAGGTAAATAGCATAGAAGATCCTGATTCTATAAATGTTGGAGATAAAATAATAATACCAGGAAGAGCTATTTTGTAACTAAGGGTAATACACATGTGATATATTATATAAAATTATAATCTATATTAAGGACTTTTAAAGTGTTTATAATCTTTAAAAGTCCTATTTTGTTGTTCAAATATTAAATAATATTTAAAAGATGTGTGTGATAGAGAGGATGGTAAAACAACTGTAATAATAAAATGTAAGTAAAAAATGTGCATAATAATTAATATATTGGAAATAATAAAAAATACTGAAATAGAGGTGATTTTTATGGAAGGTATCGATAAAGAAAATCTTATCATTATAGGAGGCGCTGAAGACAAAAAGGGAAACAAAGAAATACTAAGATATGTAAGTTCTATTATTAATAAAAGTAAAGATAAATTGTTGATAGCAACTGTAGCTACAGAAAATCCTAAAGAAGTAGGAGAAAGCTACAATGAATTATTTGTAGATTTGGGTGTTAAAAATGTTGATATATTATATGTAAATAGCAGAAAAGAAGCTACATATAAAAATAATATACAAAAAATGAAAGAGGCTTCTTTAGTATTTTTCACTGGCGGCGATCAATTAAGGATTACTAGTGTGCTAGGAGGAACGCCTCTATATGAAGCCATGAAGGCTGCATACGAGGAAGGCTGTGTATTTGTAGGAACATCTGCTGGAGCATCTGTAATGAGCCACACAATGATAATAGAAGGCAATGATGATGAATCTCCAAGAAAGTGCACATTGAAAATGGCTCCAGGGTTAGGATTCATAAAAGATATTATTATAGATCAGCACTTTGCACAAAGGGGAAGAATAGGAAGACTTCTAGTTGGAATAGCTGAAAATCCAGAGGTTTTAGGTATAGGTATAGATGAAGATACTGCCATAGTTGTAAACAGAAATGGAACATTTAAGGTTATTGGATCTGGTGCTGTATATGTTATAGATGGAAGAAGTATAACTAAAAGCAACGTATCAGAGCAATTTCCAGAAGAACTACTAAGTATTTTTGATGTAAATATGCATGTTTTAAAAAAAGGAAATGGGTTTAATTTAAATAGTAAAGTTCCTTTTGAGGAGGATAGATTAAAAAATGAAGATAATTAGTTATAGAATATTCGAAGGAAGAAATATATATTCTCATAAAAAGTGTATAAGAGTAGACCTTAATCTAGAGGGATATAAGGATATTCCAAGTAAGAATATTTTACAATTTAATGAAAGACTATTATATTTAGTACCAGAATTAAGAAAGCATAGATGTGGAATAGATGAAGAGGGAGGATTTGTTAAAAGATTAGAAGAGGGTACCTATTTGGCTCATATATGTGAGCACATTATAATTGCAATTCATAACACATTGGATATGGATATATGTTATGGAAAAGCTAGAGAAATAAGCGGTGATAAATACTATATTATATTTCAATATATATACCCAAAGACAGCAATTAGTATAGTTAAATTAGCATTAGATATTATTAATTCACTGATCAAAAACAAAAATATCAACATGAAATATAGATTGAAAAATATAAAAGGCATTTTAGATTTAGAAGCAATAGGGCCCAGCACTAAAGCTTTATATGACGCTGCAAAGGAAAAAGGAATACCAATATTAGAATTAGAAGACTCAGGACTATATCAAATGGGATATGGAAGGTATGGAAAGCTAATAAATGCAACAATTGTGGATTCTACAAAATCTATTGGTGTTGATATAGCTTGTGACAAATGGATTACAAAAAGTCTACTTCAAAATCAATATATACCAGTAGCAAAGGGTGCAATAGTTAGTAATTCACTAGGTCTTTTATTTCAAGGAAAAGTTATAGGTTATCCAGTGGTATTAAAACCTAGATTCGGCAATCAAGGTAAAGGAGTAGTTTTAGATATAAAGGATCAAAAAGAATTATTAGAAGCATATAATAGTTTGAAAACAAATTTCCAAGATATCATAATAGAAAAGTATGCTAAAGGAAAAGATTATAGAGTGTGTATGGTTGATAATAAAGTAGTTGCAGTATCTTTAAGAAAACCACCTTATATAATTGGGGATGGAAAAAGGTCTATTAAAGAATTAGTCGATAATCTTAATAGAGATAAAAGACGAGGTAAGGATCACGAGAAGCCTTTAACTAAGGTAAAGATAGATGAAAACTTAATCAGAACTATTGGGGCAAATGGATATAAGTTAAAATCTATCCTAGGATTAAATGAAAGATTAGAGCTCCTTAAAAATGCTAATCTATCCACAGGAGGATATGCTATAGATTGTACGGATATAATATGCGAAGAAAACATAAGTTTATGCACTAGAATATCTAAGACTATAGGGCTTGATGTTTGTGGAATAGACATATGTTGCAATGATATATCTATTCCATTACAAAAAGAGGGCATAGTTATGGAGGTCAATGCAGCCCCTGGTATAAGAATGCATCTTTATCCTGATGAAGGTAAGAAGAGGGATGTGGCATCTAATATTGTAGATATGCTGTTTGAAAATTCTCCTACTAGTATACCAGTAATATCTATAACGGGAACGAATGGAAAGACTACAACTACAAGACTAGTAAGTCATACACTATCTTTAATAGGATATAAAGTTGGTATGACTACTACAGGCGGGATATATATCGATAATAATTGCATAGAAGCTGGTGATACTACAGGGTTTGAAAGTGCAAGGACAGTTATAATGAATAAAGAAATTGATATAGCTGTATTGGAAACTGCAAGAGGAGGTATAATACGAAAAGGCCTTGCCTATGATCTAGCAGACGTAGGGGTTATAACAAATATAAGAGAAGATCATTTAGGCCTAGACGGGGTAAATAATATTGGTGATTTGGTCCAAGTAAAATCTTTGGTGGTTGAAGCGGTAAAAGATAATGGATATTCAGTTTTAAATGCTGACGATGACCAAAGCTTAAATGTTATCAATAAGGCTAGAGGTAATCTAATATTATTTTCTAAAGACAAAGAAAATATATATCTTAAGGAAAATATTAAAAAAGGTGGCTATGGTGTATATATATATGATAATGCTATTTATGTAGAAAAGGGCAAAAAGATATTTCACATCGCTGAAGTAAAAGATATTCCAATAACATTACAAGGCAACTTAGACTATAATATTGAAAATGCTTTAGCAGCTGTAGCAACTTTAGTAGGACTTAAAATAGATTACTGCATGATAAGTAAGGGTATTAAATCTTTTAAAAGTGATGAAAATAATAATCCTGGTAGATTTAATATGTATGAAGTAAATGGAGTAACTGTAGTACTAGATTATGGGCATAATTTAGACGGGTATAAGGCAGTGGTAGCTGGGTTAAAAAAGATGGAATATAGTAACTTAATAGGCGTTATTGGACTTCCAGGGGATAGGACTGATGAATGTATACTTGAACTTGGAAAGTTTTCAGCAGAAAACTTTCACCATATATATATAAAGGAGGATAAAGATAAACGGGGAAGAAAAAAAGGAGAAGTTGCAAAAATACTTTATAAAGGAGCTATTTCTTCTTGCAAAAGCAATAAAGACGTAGAAATAATATTAGAGGAAGAAAAGGCACTTCAAAAAGCTATAGATAATGCTAATAATGGAGATTTAATTATGGCTTTCTTTGAAGATTATATATGTCTTAGAGATTTAATTAAAAAGAATCAAATTTTAATAGAAGAAAAACTAAATAAAACTGAAAAAGTAATATAGAAAAATGTTTTGAGTATAGATTATTTTAATGGGAGCCTCTTTATTAATTGATAAAGAGGCTTATAATATTGATTTTTAATGTCTTCACCTTTTACATCTTTACAATAGAGACTAATAAATTATAATATAGGTATATATATATTGATATTATAATAAATTAGTAATCTAATTATTAAAATTGTTTTGGAGGGACCACATGGAGATTAAAGCTCATGGAAAAATAAATATTGCTCTAGATGTAATAGGTAAAAGAGAAGATGGATATCATACATTAAAAATGATAATGCAAACTATTGATATTTATGATGTAATAAATATAGATATTATAGAAAAAGGTATAGAGATAAGGTGCAATAAAAGTTACGTACCCATAGATAATAGAAATATAGCTTATAAGGCTGCAGAAGAATTTATAAAAATATATAACATAAGAAAAGGTGTATTTATAGATATAAAGAAAAATATACCTGTATCAGCAGGACTCGCAGGGGGAAGTACTAATGCTGCGGCAGTATTAAATTTGATGAATAGGTTATTTGAGATTAACGCACCTTTAAAGGATTTAAGGGAAATTGCTTTAAAACTTGGTGCAGATGTTCCATATTGCCTAACTGGAGGCACTGCACTATGTGAAGGCATAGGAGAAAAGATAACAAATCTCCCGTCTTTTAAGAATCATATTTTAGTTTTAGTTAAGCCTCCATTTGGAGTATCTACGAGAGATGTGTATACAAGCCTTAAAGTAGATAAAATTTATAAACATCCAAATATAGATGCCATAATTGATTCCATGAAGAAAGATGATCTAAAATCTGTATGTTGGAATATGAAAAATGTTTTAGAAAATGTAACATTGAAAAAGCACAGAATTATTGGAGAAATAAAAACATCTATGATTGAAATGGATGCAATAGGTTCATTAATGAGTGGTAGTGGACCAACGGTATTTGGATTGTTTGAAGATATGCTAAAAGCACAAAGATGCTATGATTACATGAAAAAAAAGTATCCTGAGACCTATATAACTAGAACTATATAAAAATAAAAATTTTAATTAAATTAATAGAAAGTATTAATTTAATTAAATACAGCTTGTGGCCTCTTAAGTAGATATATTAAGGCAGTACCTTATATAAAATACTTAAGAGGCTATTTTATATTACCTAAAAATAAATTAATATGTTGAACTATTTAAAAGTAATATATTTAAGCTATTTTCAACATAAAGAAAATGTATACTTTAGTATTTAAGGATAATACTAATAGGGTAATAAGGGTTTTTTAATTTATACTTTAATATAAAAGATAAAATGAGGTGCTTATAGATGAAAGATATTTTTGATTTATATTTTGTGGTTTTAACAGTGATATCCTCCTTATATGTTTTATATTGGGATAAGGAATATTTTCTTAAAAAAGGTGATGATAAGTTATATAAAAAGTATAAAGCTATACCTTTATTTATGATAGTTATTTCAATTAGCTTATTTACAACTTTTAAAATAATAAAATTTGATTAAAGGCGGTAATTTTATTGAGAAGGGTTTTAAAAGGGGACGTAAACAAAGATTTAAATAAAAATATTACATATATAAAAGATATATTACAAAATAATTCTGATGTGGTTTTTAGAGAGTTTTTGTGTGGAAATTTTCAATGCTGGCTTATATATATAGATGGATTGGCAGATAAAACCTTACTAAACGATTATGTTATTGAAAGCTTGATGCTAGAATCCAGTCATATAACTAAAAGTGAGGAGATAAAGGAAAGAATTTTAACGGTTTCAGACCTAAAAGAAGAAACTGATATGAATAAATGTATAGATTCTATACTTTCAGGAGATACAGTTTTATTTATTGAGGGATTAAGCAATTGCTATATATTAGCAACTAGGGCGTGGCCAAATAGAGGGGTAGGTGAACCTGCCAATGAAACGTCAGTACGTGGATCAAGGGAAGGATTTACTGAAACTATAAGATTTAATACAGCTTTAGTAAGAAGACGTATTCGAGATAAAGGTCTTAAAAGTGTACCCAAAAGTATAGGGGTCAGATCTAAGACAGATGTAGTGATAATGTATATAGAAGATATAGTTAATTATGATGCATTAAATGAACTTATGGAAAGATTGTCATCTGTAAACATAGATAGCATTTCAGATAGTGGTCAATTAGAACAACTAATTGAAGATGATCAGTGGAGTTTATTCCCTCAAATTCAATTAACAGAAAGGCCTGATGTAGTTTCTTCTTCATTACTTGAAGGGAGAATTGCTATCTTAGTAGATAATTCTCCTTTTGTGTTGTTGGTGCCAACAATATTTGCTAACTTTTTTCAATCGCCGGATGACTATTATCAAAGATGGATATACTCTTCCAGTGTAAGAATTATAAGGTTACTAGCAATAGTTATATCGATGCTAGCCACACCATTGTATGTAGCTATTACATCTTATCATACATCTATAATTCCTACTAGACTTGCATACTCTATAGCAGCGTCAAGAGAAGGGGTTCCATTTCCAGCATTTATAGAAGCTATAATAATGGAGATAAGTCTAGCGCTATTAATGGAAGCTATTATAAGGCTACCTAGGCCCATAGGAGCTACTATAGGAATAGTAGGAGGTCTTGTTATAGGGCAGTCTGCTGTAAGTGCGGGTATAGTTAGTCCTATTATGATAATAATAGTAGCACTAACGGCAATCACTAGTTTTACCACAACTAATTACGAAATATCCTTTGCTTTTAGAATTATAAGATTTGCTTTTATTATAATGGCATCTACATTAGGGCTTTATGGTATAGCCCTTGGATGCATGGTGACTTTAGCGCATTTAACTAAGCTAGAGAGCTTTGGAATATCATATTTATCTCCAATTGTAAATTTAGATAAAGGTGATATAAAAGACACTATTGTAAAGTACCCTATAAGATTTTTTACAAAAAGACCACAATATATGAAAACAGGGGATAAAGTAAGACAAAATAATAAAGGTAAAATTGGGAGGTAGTCATGGATTCTAATAAAAAAATAAGATCATATGGATTATTCTCCACGCTAGTTTGTACCATCATCGGTGTAGGCATTTTCTCATATCCTAGAGAACTGGCCGAAAATGTTAATAATGAAGGATGGATCATTAGCATTTTATCTGGAGGAATTTATATACTTGTGGCATATATGATTTACAAGATATGCAAGCTTAATGACTTTAAGGAATTTCAGGAACTTGTTAAAGGGAATATGGGCGTAGTATTGGGCACTTTAATTTTAATGTTTTATTCTGCATATATGCTGATTCTATCATCCACACAAATGAGAAATTTTGTTGAAGTTATGAAAAAACATATGTTTGAAAAGACCCCTACAGAAATTTTGTTACTATTTACCATAATAACAGGGGCATATATAGTAAGGGGTGGAATAAATAATCTAGTAAGATTTAATGAAATATCATTTTTAATAATGTTTTTCCCCTTTATTTTTATATTTTTAATTTTATTAAAGAATAGTGATTTTACTAACATGCTTCCTATATTTAATCAAAAGCCTTTTGATTATATAAAATCTTTGCTACAATCTTTGGTTTCTTTTGCTGGGATAGAGATGATATTTTTATTGCTACCGTTAGCACAAAATAAGATTTCAGCAAGAAAATCGGTTTTTAAAGCAGTGGGATTTACTACAACATTTTATACATTAATAAATATTTTTTGCTTGGCCATATTATCCAAAGAACAAACAAAGAGGGTGTTGTGGCCGACCATTACTATGGTTACATCCATAGACTTTCCAGGACTTTTTGTAGAAAGATGGGAAGGTATTATTATGCTTCTTTGGATACTGTTTTATTTTACAACATTTATAAATCTTTATTATTTTAGCTGTTACATTATAAGCGATGTATTTAAATTAAAGGATATAAAATTAAGCATCTTAATAACTATACCCTTTATATATATAATAGCTATATCTCCGGAAAGTGTGTATACCTTAAATACTTTTATTATGAGCATACTTAGAATACTAATATTTATAAGCATGTTATTATTTCCTTTATTGTTTTACATTGTTACAAGTATAAAAATAAGAAGAAAGGAGCGCAATAAGTGAGAAAGATAGGTATTGTAGCTATAATTTTAATGTGTTTATGTACTACAGGATGTTGGGATCAAGTAGAAATAGATAGAAGAATTTTAGTATCCTTAATAGGTATAGATGCAGGAAAGGATATTTCAAAAGAGAAGGAAGATGAAGTAAATAAGGATTCTTCTATGGCAGATCTTAAAAAGTTAAAAGTATATTATTCATTTCCTAATATTGCTGACTTTTCACCAAGTAAGCCTACTATTCAAGGGGATATCTATTTTACGGCAAATACATATTCCATGGAAGGTGCTTTAAAAGAGGTTTGTGGCTTTAGTAGTAGGAGTATTTATCTAGAACATGTTAGGGTGATATTAATAAGTAAAAATATCCTATCTTATCCTGATACAATGGTAGAAATTTTAGATTATTTTGAAAGACAACCTAAGATTAATAGAAGAGCTTATGTAATTGCTACAGAGGAGGATCCTGAAGAATTTATAAAGGTAACTCCTCCGATAGATAAGAATACTCAAATTAATATAACAGGTATTATGGAAAATAATTCGAGAAATGGATTTATGGCACCAGTTACACTAAATGAGTTATTGATTAGTTTAGATAAAAACAATAATGATGTAATACCATTTAT
The DNA here is from genome assembly GCF_000703125.1 of Clostridium algidicarnis. Classification (NCBI taxonomy): domain Bacteria; kingdom Bacillati; phylum Bacillota; class Clostridia; order Eubacteriales; family Clostridiaceae; genus Clostridium; species Clostridium algidicarnis. The sequence goes on from NZ_JNLN01000001.1 coordinate 2,119,612, forward strand.
GAAAATAGATAAAGAAAAGAAAGAATTTCGTTTAGACGGATCTGCTATAATTAAAGATTATGCATTTAAGGGTAATTTAGACGTAGATCAAACGTTAAGTTTAGGTATACTAAATGGTAAGTTAAAAAGTGGTATTAAGTCAGTATCGGAAAACGGGCATCCTATAGACTTTGAAATTTATGGTTCTAAGAGAAGAACTAAAGTATACAAGGAAAATGAAGAATTAAATGTAGATATAAATATAAACTTGGAAGGGGTAGTGAAGTCAGCTTATTTAGGCAAAGAGGATTTTAATAAAGATTCATTAAAAGAACTTGAGGATAAAATTAGTGGATGCATAGAATACGATTGCAAAAAGGTATTAGATTATTTACAAAAGGAACTTAATGTAGATGCTATTGGAGTAAATGAATATATAGAAAAGTTTCATCCTAAGATATGGAAGGATATTAAAGATAATCCTGAAGAGGCATTTTCTAAAGCTAAAATAAATATAAAAATAGATACATCAATAAGACGTGGAGGTATTACAAAATAACTTATGTTTGAAAGTCCTCTTTAAATTGGTAAAAGATTAAATAAAACTTGGAAACATTTACATTTTGTTGCAATTAATTATATTATGTGAATATTAATAGCCTTTATGGCAATAATTAATTGTAAAGGAGTGAGGGTGTGAAAAAGTATTTGGTGTCAATAATTATATTAATTTCAATGGTTACAGCTTTTGCATTTTCTGGACAAGAGTTAAATATGTTTAATAATTCAGATAGTGAATTGATAAAAGATAAGATGATTAGATTTCATGTAATAGCTAATAGTGATTCTATTGAAGATCAAGATATAAAGTTAAAGGTAAGAGATAAAGTTTTAGAATATATTTATCCTAAGTTAGAGGGAGCTTCTGAAATAGATAAGTCTAGAGAAATATTAAAAGAAAATGATAAAGAAATAAAAGATATAGCATTAAAGGTATTAGAAGAAAATAACTATAATTATAAAGTAGAGAGTACATTATCTAACGAAGTATTTCCAGTGAAAAGTTATGGTGATATAACTTTGCCTCAGGGAGAATATGAAGCCTATAGAATAATTTTAGGAGATGGAAAGGGGCAAAATTGGTGGTGTGTAATGTTTCCACCATTATGCTTTGTAGATATCACAAAGGGTGAAGTTTCTAGTAAGGATACAGAAGAAATAATGAAAAAGACTTTAAGCGAAAAAGAATATGATATGGTAAAAAGAAAAGATAAAAGCAATATTATATTTAAATCTAAAATTGGAGAAGTCGTAAAAGATATAAAAATTAAACAAAACAAAAGATAGAAATAAAAGAAGCTAAGTTAAATATTAAATTAGCTTCTTTTTTTATTTAATCATATCTTCCATAAGAGAAATTATATCTTTACCACCATTAGGCTTTGCAAAGGCTTTACAATTAGTTTTCATAGTATTAAGTTTATAAGGATTTTTTATAAGTTCTTGTATTTTAAATTTACAATCTGTTCCTGTACCTAAATCTATAGCTAAATCATGTTTAAGTAAAAATTCTGCATTCTTTTCTTCTTGACCAGGTATAGCAGAAAAGATAGCAAGTGGTAAATTAGATATAAGTGCCTCTGAAATTGTTAAGCCACCTGGTTTTGTAATAAGAAGATCAGCACATTTCATAAAGTCATTAATATCATCACTGAATCCAATTATTTTGGTTGGCTTATTAGAAATCATAACTGCTTTTTTTAGAGAGCTTAACAATTTTTTATTATTACCAGCTATAGCTATTATTTGAAAGTCAATAGGTATCTCTGATATTTGTTCATATACTTCTAATATTTTTCCCATTCCAAGGCTTCCGCCCATTAGTAATAATGTAAATTTATTTGGATCAAGGTCTAAATCTAAAAGGATCTTATTTCGATTTTCATGGTGTAAAAAATCTGGGTGCACAGGGATGCCTAAGGGAAAAATTTTAGTACTATCAACTCCTCTTAAAGCCATCTCTTTTCCCATTTCCTCTGTAGCTACTACATAAGCATCTACATCGGGATGAATCCAAGAATTATGAGGAGCATAGTCAGTCATTATAGTTATATTTGGTTTATTTAGTTTGTTTTTAGCTTTTAATACAGATAACATACCTGTGGAGAAGGGGTGGGTAGATATTATTAAATCTGGATCAAATTTATTTATAAGCGTCAATACTTTGATTGACATAAGGGTATTAAACCTTTCACTTATAGTAGTTAATCCTCCATCATTTTCTGTATAATTATAAAGCAGTCCAAATATAGGTGGATAAATTCTTATACTCTTCAGGTAACTTCCAATTATAAGTTTATCCAAAAATGGATTGATATATTTTATTGTATCTATTATTTTTACTTCTGAATTAGGTATATTTAATTCAGTATGTGTTTTTATAGCTTCAGCAGCATTTATATGACCGCCACCAGCTGAGACAGATAAAATCAATAGTTTCATTAATGTTCACACCTTCAGTATCTTACGTTTTGTTTAAATCCTATTTATAAGTATACAATACTTTTAAAATTCAGGGTATATAAAATAATAATTTATGATAGATTTAAATATATATTACTATGATTATAATATAAAGGAATAATAGTCGCAAATAACACAAATACTACCACCATATAGGAGGTAGAAATTTATGAATAAAAAAGACGATATATCAAAAAAGAGAATCATATACACCTTGCTAGCTACTTTAATAGTAGTATTTTCAAGTACATTTGCAATACTTATGACTTTAGAAAGGACTGATTATAGAAATTATCTTCAAGGTCAATATAGTAAAAATATTTATGAACTTTTAACTGCAGTGGATAATATACAAGATAATCTTTCAAAATCTGCTGTAGTAGATGATAAAAATCAGAGAATGCTCATATTTGAGGAGATCTTTAGATATTCCACTATGGCATCGGATAGACTACACTCATTGCCTATACCTCAAGAAAGAGTCAATGAGACAAGTAAATTTTTAATTCAGGTTGGAGATTTTTGCTATACTCTTGTAAGGAATTCTGTAAGCGGCGAAGAAATTACAGAAGAACAATTAATTGCTATTGATGATCTTTCAGATCAATCTTATGAGTTAAGAGAAAATCTAAATGGATTATTACAAGAAATAAATGAAGGAAAAGTAAAGTGGGGGGAAATAAGAAAGAAGGCTACAGGGGTTCTGCCAAAAAGTGAGGAAGATGTTGTAGGAGAAAAGTTTCAAAATATACAAAAGCAAGTAGCGCAATATCCTGCATTGATTTATGATGGCCCTTTTTCAGAAAATATACTGGAGGTAGAACCAAAAGTAAATGAAGAAGCAGAAGTTTCTATAGAAGAGGCAAAGGATCTTCTAAAGAAAGCTTTGGCAAATAGGGATATAAAAGATATAAAAGAAAAAAATAGTGAAAGCAATACTAAAATAGAATCTTATGGATTCAATGTAACAGTGAATGGAAGAGATGAAAAAGAAAATATAGTCTGCGATATATCTAAAAGAGGAGGAAAGGTTATTTATCTTATGGATAATAAAGCATTAAATAAGCCAAATATAGATTTAGAAAAGTCTATAGAAATAGGGAAAGAGTATTTAGAATCTTTAGGATATGAGAATATGCAGCCTACATATACATTAAAATATGAAGACAATGTAACGATTAACTATGTGTTTACTATTGATGATATACTAGTTTATACAGATCAAATAAAACTTAAGATTGCCTTAGATGATGGAGATATAATAGGTATGGAAGCTGATAAATATTTAGTATCTCACACTAAAAGTCGTGAAATTCCAACAATTAATATTAATGCTGATGAAGGAAAGAAAAACATAGGCAAACGTTTAGAATTAAAAGATATAAAGCTCGTAATAGTTCCAGGGGAAATGAATAAAGAAAAGTTGTGTTATGAATACAGTGGAACTTATAGAGAGGATGAGTATAAAGTATATGTAGATGCAGTTTCTGGAAACTTTGAAAGAATAATTAAGATAATCAATACAGCTAATGGAAAGCTTGCAATATAATCTAAGCAAATTTTATATACAATAGTTAAATTTAAGGGCTTATCACTTAAAATATCTTGATATAATTATAAAATTTAGCTAAACTATACGATATACGATATATATTTATCCGATGGCTACCATCCGTAACACCCCTATCCTCTTCAAGGTGGGGAGATGACGGCTGCTACGCCACTGGATAAGTTTTTCTAAGACTCAGATGGAGATGTATTCCTTATAAGCAAATTCCACCTGAGTCTAAGAATCACTTGATGTTTATCCCTTTACATTTAGTATAAGGGATAAACAATATTAAATGTTATATAATAGTTTAATTAGATTTTTAAACTTTTAAGGAGTGAGGTTATGACAATAGCTTTAGCTATGATATCTGGAGGCTTAGACAGTATATTAGCGGCTAAGATAATTAAAGAACAAAGAATCGATGTTATAGGAGTTTGTTTTAAATCATATTTTTTCGATGAGTCAAAGGCTAAAGATATGTGTAAAATCATAGGTATACCCCTAGTGATTGTGGATTTTTCTAAGGAACATTTTAATATGTTAAAAAATCCTAAACATGGTTATGGTAAAAATATGAATCCCTGTATAGATTGTCATGCAATGATGATGAAGTATACAGGTGAGTTATTAGATAAGTATAAAGCAGATTTTATTATAACAGGTGAGGTTTTAAATCAAAGACCTATGTCTCAAAATAAAAGATCTTTGGATATTGTTAAGAAAGAATCCGGGTTTAGTAATAAGATATTAAGACCATTATGTGCATTAAATTTAGAACCTACAGACATGGAAAAAGAAGGCTTAGTTAATAGGGATAGATTGCTTGATATATCTGGAAGGTCTAGAACGAGGCAGATGGAACTTGCAGAAATCTTTGGAATAAAGGATTATCCATCTCCAGCGGGAGGATGTAAACTTACAGAACCTAATTATTCAAAAAGATTAAAAGATTTATTAAAATATAATGATGATCCTGATAATAAAGATATAGGCCTTTTAAGATATGGAAGACATTTTAGGATAGGTAATAGTAAGGTAATTGTATCTAGAACTAGAGATGAAGCTATATGTATGAAAAAGTTACTTAAAGAAGAAGACTTTTTATTTTTCCCAAAGGATTATGCTGGGTCTATGGTAATTTTAACAGGAGATAAAACTAATGAAGCAATAGAATTTGCAGCAAATATTTCTTTGAGGTATAGTAAAGGAAATAGTGAAGAAAAAATTACTGTAAAGTATGGAAAGCATAAAACAATTGCAAATAAATATATTAACGCTATTAATATAAATGATGAAAATATTAATGAATATAGTATTAATATTTAAATCAAAGTGAGGGATAAATATGAAAAAAAAGGCCATAATTTCGATTTTAAGTCATGAAAAATTAAGTAAGGATGAGGCTATAGAAGTGGTAACACCAGGGGACTTTTACAAAAAGGAAGACGAATATTTTGCAGTATACGATGAAACAGAAATAAGCGGAATGGAAGGAACTACAACAACTCTTAAAATTTCTAAAGAAAAGCTTTCACTGTTAAGAGAAGGCACAACTAATGCAGAAATGCACTTTGATAAAAATAAGCAGTGCACAACATTATACAATACTCCTTATGGTGTTCTAGAGATAAAAATAGATACTGATGATTTAAAAATAGATGTTGGTGATAAAGGTGGAGAAGTTTTTATAAGCTACAATATGATTATAGCAGGTCAAGCTGCACAAAACACGGAACTTAAAATCAAAATAAAATCTTAACTCATGGCTTAAATTAAAGATTAAAACATGGACATGTCATATATAGAATTAAAAATTTTCTAACTAAACTTTGTAGATCTTTTTATAAAAGAAAAAATTCAAAATATAAGTTATAAATAAAAAAAGATGCATTCTAATCTTAAAAGAATTCGTCTTTTTTTATTTGTAAAATAATATATTTTGTATATAAGGGATTAAATTAATTAATTTTGGGTATAATTTAAGATACCTTACAATAGCTAGTTAGGAGTTGAATATATGGAATATAAAGATCTAAAAAGATACCAATATGAAAAGATAATACAAATTTTATGTCAGTATAACAATATTGATGAAAATGATATTATTCCATTATTAAAAGATAAAGAGTGTAAATATCTACTTTTACTATTACTAAAAAGCAACAAGTGCACAGATGAGATTATATTAGAAGAAATTATGCCTTCTAAGACTAAAACATCTATAAAGTATAACTTTAAAAAAGCAGAAGAAAAGTTATATGTTAATAAGGATTTTAGGGAAAAATATTTTGAAATTCAAAAAATAATAAAAGAAATAATATAAGATATGTGTAAGCATCAACGTTATACATATTAAAATTAATAATAAATTAAAAGTTTTGATTATTATAGAGGAATTAAGGGGTTTGTAGAGAACTTATTTAGTTAGATAGTGGTGAAGAGGTATATGGAGGTGAATCCATTATGTATAATACTGAAGTATCAATAGCATTTAAAAATGCAGATAATACAATTACTAAGATAGATACAAATATCTTTGAATTAAAGCAACTAGATAAGAAATATCTTGATGGGACAATTATAATAAATAAGAATAAGAAATTTTTATGCATAAGTATGAAATGTCCATTTTGTAATAAGTTCCATAGTTACAATTATAAACTTAAAGAAGTTTTGTGTAAGGACTTAATTATAGGAGGTTGCAAAAATAGTGGGAATTTCATATTACTTATAGGAAAAAAAGAAATGGTTTATAGCATTATAAAAGAACGTAGACATATCAATAATCAAAATTATTCTACTATATAGAGATTATTATGAGGGTTTATTAAAAAAAATAATTTTTAAAAAGTTATGTAGCTGTTATAAGTTTAAACTGTTTTAAACTTATAACTTGACGTTGGCGCATATAAGTATATAATTTAATATGAAATATGATTTACATAAAAATATAAATAAAATAAATATTAATATCTATATTTATTTTATTATAGGCTAAAACGTATAATCTAATAGCCTATATAATCTTAGAAGGTCTTCTTATATTCATATCCATTTTATCTGAACGTTCTTATTGTTTTCTGTTTATTTGAATTCTAGAACTTATCTCATGATTAATAATTTTAATGATATACTTCATGTTAGTTCTGTGAAAAATTAAAAGATTTAAAAAACTATAAGATTTTAAAACTTATGAAGTTAAGAATAATAAAAAATGGAGGTGTAATTTTGTCGATAGATAATTATGAAAAAGTAACTTTGGTTGAGTTACGAAAAAAGGCTAAAGAATTAGACATAAAAAATATAAGTAAATTTAAAAAAAGCGAATTAATCGAAGAAATTAAAAAGGTTTTACCATTACCTGTGTCTATGCAAAAAAATGGCATGGTTCTTCAAGAAAAGATAGCTCCTAAGATTAAAGAAGAGGTTTTAACGGATAAGAATGAAATTAAAGAAGAACCTGTTAAAAACAATGTTTTGATTAATAATGAAGAAAAAAGGCCAGATAATATAACTGTGGACAAGGCTGAAGAGGAGAATAAAAGAGAAAGATTAAAAACTATGATAAATGACTCTCAGTCTGCAAGAGGGGTATTAGAGGTAAATGAAAATAATAACTTTGGTTTCTTAAGAGGTAAGAATTATCTCACAAGTACAGATGACATATATGTATCACCATCTCAAATAAGAAGGTTTAATTTAAGAACTGGTGATGAGGTAGAAGGAAAGGTAAGAATACCTAAAGATGGTGAAAAGTTTAAAGCTCTTTTGTATGTTGAAAGAGTAAATGGTGAAAATCCTGAAAAGGCTGTGGGAAGAAAATCATTTGAAAGACTTGTACCTGTATACCCAGATCAAAGATTAAGACTTGAAACTCATCATGACAATAACCTATCTTCAAGACTTATGGATATAATAAGTCCTATTGGAAAAGGACAAAGAGGCATGATTGTAGCTCCACCTAAAGCAGGAAAAACTACTTTGCTTAAAAAGATAGCACAAAACATTTCTTATAATTATCCTGAAATAAAACTTATAGTTGTTTTAATAGATGAAAGACCAGAAGAAGTTACAGATATGCAAAGATCTATAAATGGAGAGGTAATATATTCTACATTTGATGAGGAACCAGATCATCATACAAAGGTTGCTCAAATGGTACTTGAAAGAGCTAAACGTATGGTAGAACAAGGCCAAGACGTTGTAATATTATTAGATAGTATTACAAGGCTTGCTAGGGCATATAACCTTACTGTTAACCCTTCAGGAAGAACTTTATCAGGAGGTCTTGATCCAGGGGCTTTAATAATGCCAAAGAAATTCTTTGGAGCTGCAAGAAATATTGAAGAAGGTGGAAGCCTTACTATACTTGCAACTGCATTGGTTGAAACAGGAAGCAGAATGGATGATATGATATTTGAAGAATTTAAAGGAACTGGAAATATGGAAGTTCATTTAGACAGAAAGCTTCAAGAAAGAAGAATCTTTCCAGCTATTGATATTTATAAATCGGGAACTAGAAAAGAAGATTTATTGCTTACAGAAGATGAAAAAGATGTAGCATACAATATAAGAAAAGTTATGTATAGAGAAGGAAACATTGAAACAATAACAGGGAACTTAATAAGTTTATTATCTAGAACAAAGAATAATAAAGAATTGTTACAAATGATAAAAAAAATAGATATTTCTAAATAAGATTTAATGACAAAATAAGATATGTAGAAATTTAAAGAAAATAATATATACTTTAATAATGGAATTAATAAAAAAAAGTAAAAAAAAAAGCAGTTGAGGAAGATCAATAGATCTTCCTCATATAGCTTTATTCTTCGCTTTTTAAGTTGAACTTCTTATTGAACCTTTCAACTCTTCCTCCAACGTCAACGATCTTTTGACGCCCAGTGAAGAAAGGATGGCATTTTGAACAAATTTCCACTTTTAGTTCATCTTTAACTGAACCAGTAGTGAAAGTATTTCCACATGCACATTTAACTACAGCCTCATGATTGTAATTTGGGTGTATGCCTTCTCTCATATGTTTCACCTCTTTCAAATTGCGGATTACCGCTTATAACTACTAGATTATATCACGAAGTTTTATTAATAGTCAAGATACATACTTATATTTTAAAGAGTAAAAAGTGTGATAACATATCTTTTTTATATTATAATTAAATGTTATAATCATAAAGTAGATTTTTAGAATCATTTATTTTAGAGATGCTGCTTATAATTATCAAGAAGGGACGAGTTTTAATTGGCTAAATTATACTTTAGATATGGAGCTATGAATTCGGGTAAGTCTACTAGTCTTATGCAGGTAGCTTATAATTATGAAGAAAGAGGTATGAAGGTTATAATTATAAAACCAAGGACAGATACTAAAGGCGGAAATAAAATAACTTCAAGGCTTGGAGTTGCAAGAAATGTAGATATGTTATTAGACCCTAGTGAAAATGCTTATTTAAATATAGAGGGTTATATAAAAAATAAGGGGAGTATTAATTGTATATTAGTAGATGAAGTCCAATTTTTAAAATCACATCATATAGATGAACTTTTTAAAGTGTCTGTAATTATGGATATACCGGTTATTTGCTATGGACTTCGTACAGATTTTCAAATGGAAGGATTTGAGGGTAGTAAAAGATTGCTTCTTCTAGCTCATAGCATTGAAGAAATGAAAACCATATGTACTTGTGGAAAAAAGGCCCTACTTAATGGAAGAAAGATTAATGGCAGATATGTTTTTGTGGGAAATCAGATAGCTATAGATAATGAAGATGAAGTGGAGTATGAATCATTGTGTCCAAAATGTTATTTTAAATATAAGGCTGAATTTGAACTAAACGAAATATAATTTAGTATAGGTTGAATTTGAAATGAACAAAATATAATATATTGTTTAAGAAACAATTAAAGGATTTAAAAAAATAAAAAGAATTTTAAAAAGAGAGTTGATATTATATATGAAAAAAGATTATGCCGTTGGTGGTCAAGCCATAATTGAAGGTGTAATGATGAGGGGAAATAAAGGAGTTGCGACTGCCATAAGAATTCCAGATGGAACTATAAAGGTAGAAATTAAAAATGCTTCATGTATAAGAGATAAAAATAAGATATTAAGGATACCTATTATAAGGGGATTTATAGCATTAATTGAGTCTTTGGTTACAGGGATAGAGACATTAAATTATTCTTCTAGCTTTTTTGAGGAAGAAGAAAGTGAATCTAGTATAGAAAGGTTTCTAAATAAGTTATTTAAAGATAAAAGTGATAATATATTAATGGGGATTATTTTAGGTGTGTCCTTTATTATTTCTGGAATTATATTTATACTTATACCTACAGTAATTGCAAATCTATTTAAAAAACTAGGTGTCAATAATGTAGGGTTAAACATAATAGAAGGCGTTTTTAGGGTTAGCATATTCATGATATACATAGTAGCAATTTCTAAGATGGAAGACATATATAGGCTCTTACAGTACCATGGAGCAGAACATAAGACTATATTTTGTTATGAAGCTAAAGAGGAGCTAACTGTAGAAAATGTAATGAAATATAAAAGGCTTCACCCAAGATGTGGTACTAATTTTTTATTTCTTGTGATGATTGTTAGTATAATATTACTTTCAATAACTGGGTGGAGTAGTTTAGGAGAAAGGGTACTATATAGAATATTATTACTACCAATAGTGTCTGGTTTTAGTTTTGAAATAATAAAGTGGCTTTCAAAAAGTAATAGCAAGCTTTCAAAGATATTAGCATATCCAGGTCTTAAATTACAAATGCTAACAACAAGAGAACCTGATGAATCTCAAATAGAAGTGGCTATAGCATCACTAAGGGCTGCTGAAGGCATTAAAGAACCTGATAAAACCATAGGCGAACTTTTAAATATGGGAAATGAAATGTTAAAAGATGCATCCATACCTAGCTACATACTAGATACTCAACTTTTACTTGCTAAGACATTAGAGGTAGATAAACTTTATGTTATAACTAATAGAAACTTAAAAGTTAATTCTTTAAAGGAAAAGGAATTTATGGAATTTGTGAACCTTAGAAAGGGTAGTATGCCTATTAAATATATATTAGGTAATACGGAATTTATGGGAATAGATTTAAATGTTAAAGAAGGTGTATTAATACCAAGGCCAGATACAGAAAACCTGGTTGAAATAGTTTTAGAATATATAGAAAAAGAAAACTATGAAAATGTATGTGACTTATGTACTGGAAGCGGTGCTATAGGTATTTCTTTAGCATATCATAAAGATAGCATAAATGTTCATTGTATAGATATTAGCCCTATTTCAAATGAAGTGGTTTTAGAAAATATTAATAAGTTTAGACTTAATGGCAGGGTAAGTTTTATAAAAAGCGATCTTTTAGAAATACCAATTAAGAAAGGGTATAAATACGATGTTTTAGTATCCAATCCACCTTATATAAAGAGTGGAGATATAGATACTCTAATGGAGGATGTAAAGGCCTTTGAACCACATCTAGCTTTAGATGGAGGGGAAGATGGACTTGTATTTTACAAAACAATTACAAGAGAGTCTAAAGAAATACTAAGTGCATCAGGCCTTATAGCTTTTGAAATTGGTAAAGATCAAGGTATGGAGGTTAGTGAAATTCTTGATTCTTTCGGATATAAGAATATAAAGATAATTAAGGATCTATCAGGATTTGATAGAGTGGTTATAGGAAAAAACAGTATTTAATAGTATAATATTAAGAAAGAGTAATATTATTTACTATTATATGTTATAATAATAAACTATGAAAATATGATACGGAGTGATAAACATGTTAGAAAGGCTTAATTTTATTGAAAATAAATATGAAGAATTGTCTGTTAAGATTAGTGACCCATCAATAATAGCTAATCAAAAAGAATGGCAAAGATTATGTAAAGAACATTCAGATATTGAAGATTTAGTTATGAAGTTTAGACAATATAAACAAGTAGATGAGGAGATAGTATTTAACAAAGAAATATTAAATGAGGAAAACGACAAAGAACTAAAAGAAATGGCTCAAGAAGAGTTAAAAGATCTTACAGTAAAAAAAGATAAATTAGCAGAAGATCTTAGAGTTTTACTTTTACCTAAAGATCCTAATGATGATAAAAATGTGTTTGTAGAAATTAGAGGTGGTGCAGGTGGAGATGAAGCAGCTTTATTTGCTGCTAATTTATTTAGAATGTATACAAGATATTCTGAAAATAAGCACTGGAAAATAGAAATGATAAACTCTAATGAAACAGATATAGGTGGATTTAAAGAAGTTGTTTTTATGATAAAAGGAAAAGGTGCTTATAGTAGACTTAAGTATGAAAGCGGAGTTCATAGAGTGCAAAGGGTCCCAGATACGGAGTCAAGTGGAAGAATTCATACATCTACTGCTACTGTAGCGGTATTACCAGAGGTAGATGATGTAGATATTGAGATAAATCAAAATGATTTAAGGATAGATGTATTCAGATCATCAGGTAATGGTGGGCAGTCTGTAAATACTACAGATTCTGCTATAAGAATAACCCATATTCCATCAGGAATTGTAGTTTCTTGCCAAGATGAAAAGTCTCAACTTAAAAATAAAGAAAAGGCTATGAAAGTTTTAAGATCTAGGTTATTTGAAATAGCTGAGTCAGAAAGATCAGCATCTATTGCAGAAGATAGAAAAAGCCAAGTAGGAACAGGAGATAGGAGTGAAAGAATAAGGACTTATAACTATCCTCAAGGAAGGGTTACCGATCACAGAATTGGATTAACTCTTTATAGACTTGAATCATTCTTAGAAGGTGATATAGATGAAATTATAGACTCTCTTATAACAGAAGATCAAGCAAATAAAATGAAGTCTATGGGGAATACGGAAAGGTTATAATATTTTCAAAGACATATGCTTAGAGGTGATTAATTGCATATTGAAAAAGCTATCAAAAATCAAAACAGAAATTTAAAAAAATTTATGATGCTAATGATATCTATGTCTTTAATTTTACCTTTGGCATTATTTTTATATGGAAATATTAATTGGTTTTTATTAAGTTACATGATTTTTATTGAGTTTATGATTGCTTTCGCTACTATAAGCAAATACAACTCTCAAAAAATTAAATTTAACTGTTCTAATAATAAGTTGAAATTAAAGGTAGGTATATTAGGTCAAACCACACTAATATTTTGTGATAAAATATCTATCGTACATACGTCTAAGAGCAAAGAAGACATAGAAATAATAATAATAAGCAATACTAAGATTAAAAATAAAAGAGCAAAGCCTATAAATGAAAGCTTTTACAAAAGGTATCCTATGTTAGCCAAAAAATATGAGAATGAAAAAAAAGAAAATCCTGAAAAAAATTATTATTTTTTAATCATTAAAAAAGGTGGATTTTATAAATATAACTTACTAGATATTATATATAAAAATAGTGTTAAAGCAGTTTATACAGATGAAACTATTGAAAATATAAAGATAGCTAGAGGACAAAAGGAATTTATAGATTAAGTTATAATCCCTTATTTTTACTAATAAGATTGTATAAATAAGGGGTGATTTTAAATTGAATAAAACTATTATTATAATATTTTTATGCTCATTAGTATCTATGATAGGTACAATTATAGGAGCTACCCTTGCTATGTTCATAAAGAATCCTACTAAAAACGTTATAAGTTCTATTATGGGTTTTTCAGGAGGGCTTATGTTTTCGGTTATTGTATTTGATTTAATTCCTAGTGCTTTAACGAAAATAAGTATAAAATATGTATTTATATTTTGTCTTATTGGTATACTTGTAACTGTATTTCTGGAATTATTTATAAGCAAAATTGTAAAAAACAATACTTATATGAAAATGGCAGTAATAACTTCAATAGGACTTATGATTCATAATATACCTGAGGGGATAATAATGGGATGCGGATTTGTAGCAGGAGAATATTTGGGTATTAAGATGAGTATTATAATAGCTTTGCACGATATACCTGAAGGGTTAGCTGTAGTATCCCCACTTGTAGCAGCTGGAGAAAAAAATACTAAAATTTTGATATATGCATTTATAACAGCAATGCCCACAGCATTAGGGGCTATATTTGGGATATATTTAGGGGGAATTTCAGAAACCTTTTTAGGGAGAGCATTAGCTTTTGCTTCAGGAGTTATGATGTATGTAGTTTTTTTAGAATTGATTCCAGAGTCTAACAAACTAGGCCATGGTAAGGTATCTATATTAAGCATACTAGCTGGAATTTTCATGGGATTTTTCATAGGAATTATTCTTTAATATTTTTGATGTGCAATTGCAATATAAGAAATAAAATATATTAGATATTTTTTTAAAAGTGCAAGGTTAATAAAAGGGAGAGTTCTAATGAATACTAAGGTAGTTAAAATGAATGAAGATAAAATGAATATGAATGCTATAGAAGAAGCTGCAAGTACAATAAAAGCTGGAGGTCTTGTAGTGTTCCCAACCGAAACAGTGTATGGACTTGGAGCTAATGCATTAGATGGTAAGGCAGTTTCAAAAATATTTGAGGCAAAGGGAAGACCTCAAGATAATCCACTTATAATACATGTAGCAGACTTTAATATAAAAAAATACATAAAAGATTTACCAATGGTAGCAACTAAGCTTATGGAAAAATTTTGGCCAGGGCCCATAACTTTTATATTAAATAAGTCTGACATTATACCTTTAACTACTAGCGCTGGATTAAATACTATAGGTATAAGAATGCCTTCTAATAAAATTGCAAGGGAACTTATATTAAAAAGTGGTGTCCCAATAGCGGCTCCTTCTGCTAATATTTCGGGAAGACCAAGTCCAACAGAAGTAGAAAGATGCATAGAAGATTTAAATGAAAAAGTTGAATATATATTAGGAGGAGAAGGAAGCAATATAGGACTTGAGTCCACAATATTAGATTGTACAGTAGAGCCTCCTTGTATACTAAGGCCAGGTGCTATAACTTTAGAAATGCTAAAAGAAGTAAAAGAAGATATTTATATAGACCCTGCAGTAATGAAAATGCCTAGTAAAGAATTAAAACCTAAGGCTCCAGGGATGAAATATAGACATTATGCACCTAAGGCTCCTTTGAAGATAATAAGAGGAGATTTGAAAAAAACTATTGCAAAAGTTAATGAAATAGTGCAAAATTGTATAGATGAAGGAAAGACTGTGGGAATTATAGCTACAGAAGAAACTAAAAACCTTTATAATAAAGGCATAGTTTTATCCTTAGGAAGTAGAAAAGATTTAGATGTTGTAGCAAAAAACCTTTTTGAATGTTTAAGAGCCATTGATGATAAAAATGTAGATTTAATATTATCTGAAAGTTTTGAGGAGATTGGAATTGGCAGTGCAATAATGAATAGATTAAAAAAATCAGCAGGGTTTGATATATTAGACGTATAAGTTTCAACATTTTAACTTATAGAACCTATATTATTTTAAAGGAGGTGTGATACTATGAATATTCTTTTTGTGTGTACAGGAAATACTTGTAGAAGCTGTATGGCAGAAGCTATATTTAACTATATTAATGATAATAAAAACATATGCTCAAAATCAGTAGGACTTAGTATTGTTAAAGATAGTGTTACATCTTTAAATTCAGCTGAGATTATTAAATCTAAATTATGTTTAGATTTAAGCAATAGAAAAGCTGTTCAATTTAGTAAGGAAGATATTGAAAATTCAAATATTGTGCTTACTATGACTTTGCATATGAAAGATATGTTAATAAATGCATTTCCAAAAGAAAAAGAAAAGATATTTACTTTAAATGAATATGTGGGCGTAAATGGAGATATTATAGATCCTTACGGTGGCACAATGGCGTTTTATGAAAAAACTTTTTTTGATCTCGAAAAATCAATAAGGCTTTTACTAGAAAAAATTAAAAGGAGATAGGGTATAGTTACCACATCTTCTTTTTTGCAATGCAAAGAGTTTTTGTTATATTCAAAAAAGTAATTTTAAAATTAAGGAGGTAATATTTATGAAGATAGCTATTGGAAGCGATCATGGTGGATTTAAGTTAAAGGGAGAAATTATAAAACACTTAAAGGAAAAACAAATAGAAGTTGTAGACTTTGGTACTTATAATGAAGATTCTTGTGATTATCCTGACTTTGGATTAAAGGTAGCAGAAGAAGTTGCTATGAAAAATTTTGAATTTGGAATATTAATTTGTGGAACAGGAATAGGCATTAGCATATCAGCAAATAAGGTCGTAGGAATAAGAGCAGCACTTTGTTCTGATACATTTAGTGCTCATGCAACTAGAGAGCATAATAATGCTAATATATTAGCATTAGGTGAAAGAGTAGTTGGGGTAGGTCTTGCTTTAGATATAGTAGATACTTTTTTAAGTGCAGAGTTTCAAGGTGGAAGACATCAAAAGAGAATAGATAAAATATCAGATATTGAAGATAAATATCTAAAGTAATTTAAACCAGTGATAAAGGTTAAATTAAGCATCAAAAATATTTTTTAATGTAGATAAAGGTATTTTAAAAATATTAAAATGATGCCTAATATATAAAATAATGCTTAATAGATTTTAGGAGGAAAAAACATGGGAAAAGTAACACAAATAACACATCCATTAATTTTACACAAACTAGCTCTTATAAGAGACAAGAATACTGGGGCAAAAGATTTTAGGGAGTTGGTTGAAGAAGTAGCTATGTTAATGGCTTACGAGGTTACACGAGATGTACAGATGGAAGAAGTAGAAATAGAAACTCCTATCTGTGTTACTAAGTGCAAGATGTTATCAGGCAAAAAGATGGCTATAGTACCTATATTAAGAGCTGGACTTGGAATGGTAGATGGTATGCTTAGAATAATACCAGCAGCTAAGGTTGGTCATATAGGACTATATAGAGATGAAGAAACACTTCAGCCAGTAGAATATTTTTGCAAACTACCTCAAGACATTCAAGAAAGAGATGTAATAGTAACAGACCCAATGCTAGCTACAGGTGGATCCGCAATGGATGCCATTTCACTCTTAAAAAAGAGGGGAGCTAAAAATATCCGTCTAATGTGCCTTATAGCGGCTCCTGAGGGAGTAGAGGCAGTGGTAAAGGCTCATCCAGATGTTAATATATATGTAGCTCTTATAGATGAAAAGTTAGATGAAAATGGCTATATAGTACCAGGTCTTGGCGATGCTGGGGATAGATTATTTGGAACTAAATAATAGCTAATTAAGTAGAAAAGGTGTAAACTAAATTTGTTTACACCTTTTCTTTTTAATTATTTAATTAGGTCATATTACTATAAGTCATCAATGAAGCCTGGTTTACTTTGAATAATATTTAATGTATAATTTAAGTAATGTTTTTAACATTTTATTTATAAGGAGATATTAATGGGGAGAAGAGATAAACATAATTATTATTTAGATATAGCAGAAACTGTACTAGAAAGGGGAACTTGCCTTAGAAGAAATTATGGTTCTATAATTGTAAAACATGATGAAATTATATCCACAGGATATACAGGTGCTCCTAGGGGAAGAAGAAATTGTATAGATATTGGTGTTTGCAAAAGAGAGCAACTAAATGTAAAAAGAGGAACACATTATGAACTTTGTAGAAGTATACATAGTGAGGCTAATGCTATTATAAGCGCTTCTAGACGGGATATGATTGATTCTACATTATATTTAGTTGGTAAGGATTGCAAGAATAAAGAATTAGTAGAATCAGCAAATTCTTGTGACATGTGTAAAAGGCTCATAATAAATTCAGGAATTAAAAAAATAATTATAAGAATTACAAAGGATACTTACAAAGTAATATATACAAGCGAATGGGTGGAGGAAGATGATTCCCTTACTAATAATTTTGGATACTAAAACGTATAGTTAGGAAGAAAAAATATGATTGAATACATAAAATTAATTTTTATTGCCATGATAATATCAATAATCTCAACACCATTTATAAAAAAGTTGGCAATTAAAATAAATGCTATGGATGTACCTAAAGATGAAAGAAAAATCCACAAAAAGCCGATACCGCTTTTAGGAGGTCTTTCTATATATATAGCATTTATAATAGGTATTGTAGTTAAAGCTGGACCTTTAGAATCATGGGAAAAAGGAATAATTATAGGGGCTACTATAATTATAATAGGTGGAGTACTTGATGATATAATAGAATTAAAGCCTTGGCAAAAGCTGTTATTTCAATTGGCTGCCTCTTTATGCGTTATTTACCATGGGGTTTATATTAAAAATATAACAAATCCATTTGCTGGAGAAGAAGCTTTTTTTAATATAGGAAGATTTTCTATCCCATTTACAATTTTATGGATAATTGGAATAACAAATGCATTGAATTTAATTGATGGATTAGATGGACTGGCTGCTGGAGTAGCTCTTATATCATCTATTACCATAATGATTATAGCGATTATGTGTGGGAGAACATCTACAGCTCTTTTAACTTCTGTACTTATAGGGGCTATAGCAGGATTTTTACCTTATAATTTTAATCCTGCATCTATATTTATGGGAGATACGGGATCTCAACTTTTGGGGTTTTTATTATCTGTAATTTCACTTCAAGGAGCTATAAAATCTGCAGCAACTTTTGCTATAGTTGTACCTATTTTGGCTTTGGGGTTACCTATATATGATACTTTGTTTGCTATGGTTAGGAGGAAGATAAACGGAAAGCCTATAATGCAAGCAGATAAAGGACATCTCCATCATAGGCTTTTAAATTTAGGACTTACGCAAAAACAAGTAGTTTTAGTTATGTATTCAATTAGCGCTGTGCTTGGTATTATAGCTATATTAGCCATGTATATAAGTACACCTAGATCTTATTTCCTTTTAACTATAATAGTTTTAATTACAGTTTTTATGGCTTTGAGACATGGGTTTTTCAAAATAAATAGATGACTCAGCAGGAGGATAATAATGGATAGGATAAAGGTTATGACCATCTTTGGAACTAGACCAGAGGCAATTAAAATGGCTCCTTTAGTAAAGGAATTAGAAAAAAGAGAAGAAATAGAGTCCATAGTATGTGTAACGGCACAGCATAGAGAAATGTTAGATCAAGTACTAGATTTATTTCAAATTAAACCACATTATGATCTTAATATAATGGAATCAAAACAAAGTCTTACAGGTATAACTAGTAAGGTTTTGGAAGGATTAGAGGATATGTTTGATAAAGTAAAGCCAGATATAATACTTGTTCATGGCGATACTACAACAACATTTGCAGGCGCTTTAGCCGCATTTTATAAAAAAATTAAGGTAGGTCATGTAGAAGCAGGTCTTAGGACATTTGATAAATTCTTCCCATATCCAGAAGAGATGAATAGAAAATTGACAGGTTCCTTAGCAGATTTGCACTTCGCGCCTACAATAACAGCAAAAAATAATCTTTTAAGGGAAGGTATAAAGGAAGAAAATATATATGTTACAGGAAATACAGTAATTGATGCTATGAATTTTACTGTGACTAAAGATTATGTTTTTGAAACAAAAGAATTAAATGATATTGACTATAATAAGCAGGTTATTATGGTAACAGCCCATAGAAGAGAAAATTGGGGAGGTGGTATAGAAAATATATGCGAAGCTCTAAAAGAAATAGTAGAAACCTATGAGAATGTTGAGATAGTTTATTTAGTTCATTTAAATCCAGTAGTAAAAGATGTGGTTGATAAACATTTATTAAATCTAGATAGAGTTCATTTATTATCACCACTAGATACTAAAGAAACACATAACCTTATGAATAAATGTTATATGGTTATGAGTGATTCTGGTGGCTTGCAAGAGGAAGCTCCACATCTTGGTAAACCAGTCCTAGTCCTTAGGAATGTTACAGAAAGACCAGAAGCTGTTGAGGCTGGAACGGTAAAACTTGTAGGTACAGATAAAGAGGTTATATTAAAAGAAGTGAAAAAGCTTCTTTTAGATAAAGATTATTATTTTAAAATGAGTAAAGCTATTAATCCTTATGGAGATGGAAAAGCATCTTATAGAATAGTAAACTCAATGCTTCATTATTTTGGATTTAACAAAGAAAAAATAGAAGAATTTAAAAAATAAAAACACCTTGTAATTTCTTTGATAAATCTTACTAAAACTTTTATTTAGGAAAGTTATAAATAGTTTACGTTTAAAATTTATTTAAGACTAAATATATTTGAATTGGAGGAGTAATTGTTATGAGAGAAGTAGTTATTGCTAGTGCAGTTAGAACTGCTATAGGTTCTTTCGGTGGAGGATTAAAAGATGTAGGTGCTGTAGAGCTTGGTGCTTTGGTAATAAAAGAGGCACTTAGTAGAGCAGGTGTTAAAGGTGAAATGATTGATGAAGTTATAATGGGTAATGTACTTCAAGCAGGGCTTGGACAAAATCCAGCAAGACAATCAGTTATAAAAGCAGGATTACCTGTTGAGGTACCAGCTATGACAATTAATAAGGTTTGTGGATCAGGACTTAGGGCTGTAAGCCTTGCAAGCCAAATAATAATAGCTGGAGATGCAGATATTATTGTAGCAGGTGGTATGGAAAATATGTCAAGGGCACCTTATGCGATAAATACAGCTAGATGGGGACAAAGAATGGGTAATGGTAATATGGTTGACGTTATGATAACTGATGGACTTTGGGACGCTTTTAATAACTATCATATGGGAGTTACTGCTGAAAACATAGCAGAAAAGTGGAATATTTCAAGAGAGGATCAAGATAAATTTGCTGCAGCTTCACAAAACAAAGCAGAAAGAGCTATAAAAGAAGGAAGATTTAAAGAAGAAATTCTTCCTGTAGTGATTCCTCAAAGGAAAGGTGATCCGATTATTTTTGATATTGATGAGTTCCCAAGATTCGGAACTAGCGCAGAATCTCTTAAAAAATTAAAACCTTCCTTTAAAAAAGATGGAACGGTTACTGCTGGTAATGCATCGGGTATAAATGATGGAGCAGCAGCATTTGTAATAATGAGTGCTGAAAAAGCTAAAGAATTAGGAATAAAGCCATTAGCAAAAATAATATCTTATGGATCTAGAGGTGTGGATCCATCTATAATGGGATATGGCCCATTTGCAGCTACAAATAAAGCTTTAGAAAAAGCTTCTATTAAAGTAGAGGACTTAGACTTGATAGAAGCTAATGAAGCCTTTGCAGCTCAAAGTATAGCTGTAGCTAGAGATCTTAAATTTGATATGGATAAAGTAAATGTTAATGGAGGAGCTATAGCTCTTGGTCATCCAATAGGAGCATCTGGGGCTAGAATATTAGTTTCTTTACTTTATGAAATGGAAAAAAGAGATGCAAAAACTGGACTTGCAACCCTTTGCATAGGCGGAGGTATGGGTACAGCTATAGTTGTAAAAAGATAAGTAAAAGTATTTAAGAAAATGAGAAATCACCATTAATATAGTTTAGTTAAAATAAGATTATGTAAAGGAGTATTTTATTGGACACGTATCTTAAAACAATGATAAAAGAATTGAGCTATCTAACCCTTTTTATGTCTTTGGCATTTTCAGCAATATCTCTTTGGTTTTTAAGTTATGGGTATGTACTAGCTTTTGTATTAGGGCTACTTACTGCTATGCTTAATTTTATTGCTAATACTATGGTAACTCATTTTATTATTACAAAGGATAAAAATAATAAAAGGAAAATTTTGAATGTGTTAAGTTTTGTTATTAGAACTTTAATAATAGGTGTTATTATTGTAGCAATTTCACTTTATTATGAAAATTATACTTTAGCTTATGTTTTTGGCTATATATCACATCTTTTGGTAATAGTAGTCTATAGTATAAGAACTAACAAAAAGAGTTGAGGTAGTAATAGTTATTTTGATTTTAACCTGGTGATTTCGTTATAATACTCCATTTTCTTAAAAGTGGGAGTAAATAGCGGATACTCTTTGGATAACGATTTTCTAAGTTTCAGTGGGACTAAAAATTACTTTGAAGTAAAGAATTTTGTTTATAGAGTAGGGTAATAAAAAAGTTTATTATTTGCTTTTGTAGTGATTAATAACGAATAAGACATTTAATAAAAAAGCTTATAGGCTAGGAAATTTTATTTCTAGCCTATAAGCTTTTTTTTATTAAAATTATACCTCTCACATTTTTTCTTTAAATCTATATATTGATAATATACATAATAGCATAAAATGCATAAATATATAATTTATGCTATTAATTTAAAAGCACATATATAGTTAATAATAATTTGAATATTATACTTAGAAGTGGAAAGAATTAGGATGAGGGGGGAGTTAGTTGAAGAAAGTTGCATGCTTAATGCTTATATGCATTTTAAACTTATCATTCATTTTAAACGATAAATTTTATATAAAGGAAGACTTTATTAATAAATTTATACATGGATTAGATCTAAGTATAGAGGAATATGGTATTAGAATTGAGCTTGAAGGTATGTCTGAAAAAGATTTTATAGATTTTTATATAGATATATGCGAAGAAGCATTATCTGTTAAAGGGATTAAAAGTAATTTTAATATTGAATATGGAAAGAATATAACGACTTTAACTCAAATGGAAGAAGATATAAAAATAAGTGGTCTTATGAATAATAAAAGCAAAAATTCTTATGTAGAATTAAAATTTAATATAAAATCAATAGAGGAAAAAGATAAGATAGATGAATTACTTAAAAAAGAAGTGAAATTAGATGATAGTAAAAGAGTATATAAATATGCTAAGGCCAAATTACCTGAAGATGAATTGGAGAAAAATGTATTAAATATAAAAAATACATTAAAAAATGAAAATAGTAAAGATATAGATATTGTATATAGTGAAGCCGGGGTGTTGGGTACAGCTTTAGCAAGATCACCTTATAGCAAAAATGGATTTTTAGGTTATGAGGATATAAATTTTGCTGTAATGAATTATGACTCTGGTGTATACCTAATTGTTGGAACACCAATAATTTATAGTTCATATTAAAAAGTATGGGATGGAGGATAATATGGAAAAAATAATAGTTAAGGGTGGATATAAACTAAAAGGTGAGGTTAATATAAGTTCAGCTAAGAATTCAGTATTGCCAATAATAGCTGCTAGTATACTAAGTGGAGATATTTCTGTCATTGAAAATGCACCTATGTTAGAAGATGTTTTTGTTATTTGTGATGTGCTAGAATCTTTAGGTGCATCAATAGAAATTAATAAAGAAAATAATAATATATCTATTAACACAAAGGATATAAATTCAAAAGAAGAGCCAAAAGCCGATTTAGTTAGAAAAATGAGAGCATCTTTTTTAATAATGGGACCTATGCTATCAAGATTTGGACGAGTGAAATTGTCTTTACCTGGAGGATGTAATATAGGAAGTAGACCTATAGATCTTCATTTAAAAGGATTAAGCTCCCTTGGAGCTCAAATATATTTAGGTCACGGTTATGTGGAAGGAAAGGCTGATAGACTTATAGGAAATAAGATTTATTTAGATTTCCCGTCTGTTGGAGCTACGGAAAACATAATGATGGCTGCAGTTTTGGCTAAGGGAGAAACAGTTATAGAAAATGCTGCAGAAGAACCGGAAATAAAAGATTTAGCAGATTATTTAAATGACATGGGAGCAATAGTAGAAGGCGCAGGAACAGGTAGAATAAAGATAAAAGGTGTAAGTGAACTAAAAGGTGTTACACACAAGCCTATATACGATAGGATTGAAGCTGGGACATACATGATTGCTGCAGCTATGACTAAAAGCAAAATAAAAATTAATGGGGTAAATGAAGAGCATATTAAGCCTATATTAGCTAAATTATCTGAATGTGGAATTAATATTGACATTAAAGATGGGGTTGCAACAACTTATGGCGATGTAGATATAAAACCTGTAGATATAAAAACTATGCCCTATCCAGGATTTCCAACGGATATGCAAGCTCAAATGATGGCCCTATTATCACTTTCAAATGGAACAAGTATAATAACTGAGACTGTATTTGAAAATAGATTCATGCATGCCTCAGAAATTAAACGTATGGGGGCAAATATAAAGATAGATGGAAGGAGCGCTGTAATAGAAGGAGTAAAGGGACTTACTGGAGCAGAGGTTAGAGCTACAGATTTAAGGGCAGGAGCAGCACTTATATTATGTGGACTTGCAGCAGAGTGTAATACACAAATTTCTGATGTCTATCATATTGATAGGGGATATGTGGATATAGAAAAGAAATTAAAATCCTTAGGAGCGTGCATTGAAAGAATAAACATATAGTGTAATATCTAGGAGGTTGCTTCATGTATTAATATGTTGAAGATTAGGGCATGAGGTTAAATGTTTATTGGAAATGATTATGGATTACCACAATTAGCTGCAACTTAATTGTAGATATATAACTTTAAATCTATTTTAAAGTTATATATTTATAATAATAACAATATAATTTTATATGAGCTATTAATCTTAAGATAAGAGGTTTATATAAATATCAATACATATAAGGAGAATAAAATGTACAAAGCTATAAGGAATTTTGATTTGAAAAGAATTATTATTTGCTTTATGTTATTCATGTTATTTATAGTATTGTTACCATTAATAATTATTGGATTTAAAGATAATAGTATAAAAGAAATTAAGAGATACCAGGGAAATGAAAATGTTGATTATTATAAAAATCAATTAGATGGTAAAGATTTTAAAAATATTAAAGTTTATAATAAAGAAAAAAATAAAGTAAGTGAAATAAATTTAGAAGAATACATAATCGGTGTAGTAGCATCAGAGATGCCAGCAAATTTTAATGAAGAGGCTTTAAAAGCTCAAGCAGTTGCGGCTAGGACCTTTGCTGTATCCAAGATACTTTTTAATTGTAAGGAAGCTAAAGGTGGACATATTTGTGATGGCATGCACTGTCAAGTATACGTTGGAAAGGATGAAAGAGTAAAAAAGTGGGGTAAAGATAAGGGTGAAGAGTATTGGAATAAGATAAAGGAGGCAGTGGAGAAAACTAATGGTGAAATATTAATTTGTGAGGGAAGTTTAGTCCTTAATCCACAGTATTTTGCAGTAAGTTCAGGTAAAACAGAAAATTCAGATGAGGTTTTTACTTTTTCTCAATCATATTTAAAGTCTGTAGAAAGTCCTGGAGAAGAGATAGCGCCAAAATATAAATCAAAAGAAATATTTACTTATAAGGAATTTATAATTAAAGTTAATGAAAATTATAAAGATGATTATTTAAATAGCGAAAATTTATTAAAAGAAGTTAAAATCTTAGAAAGAACGGATGGGGGTGCTGTAAAAAATATAAGATTAGGAGAACACACATTAACTGGAGTAGAATTTAGAAAATTATTTAATTTAAATTCGGCAAATTTCAATATAAATTTTGAAAAGGATAAAATAGAAATTCAATGTGTTGGATATGGACATGGTGTAGGTATGAGTCAATGGGGGGCTAATGTCATGGGGAAGGATAATAAAACTTACAAAGAGATACTATCCCATTATTATAAAGGAATTGAAATAGAAAACATTAATAAGTAGTAAGTTGCAATCTTTAATTTAACAGAGTGTTAAATAAAATTTAAGCCCTAGCCTTTTTGATAAAGAAACCTTTAATTTCTAAAAGGTGGTTAGTTTTTATTAGAGCAAGTAATTAAAAATAAAATATTTTTTTGAAATAAAGACACAGTGATAATTTATATTTCTGTGTCTTTATTTAGTTGCCGTTATATGTAATTATAATGATTCAAAGAGAGTTAAATATATTAATCATGATATATATTGGGTAAATTGTAGAAATATGAAGAAATATTTAGAAAAATGTAGAAGAAAAAATACTAAATTTATGTATTTTTTATTTTCTAAAGGACAGACTAGTAATATGGAGGTGTTCATTATGGACAAAAAAATAAGTAAAAAGACAACTAATTTTTTTAAAAGGGAGGGTTTTTATGTAGTACTATTTGTGTGTTTATGTATAGTAGCTACCATAGCTGTAGTAACTGTAAAAGGTAATAAATCTGATATGGATGGACCACCTAGCGTGCAGCATGAAGAAGATCTAAGACTATCTGAGGGACATGAATCAAAAGAAATAGATATAAACAATGCTCTCCAAGTAAAGGATAATAACAAAAAGTCCGAAGAAACCATAAAAGTTGAGGAAAAAAATGAGAAGGTATCATCTACAGTAGAATCAAAAGATTCAGCTGCAGTTTCTAAAAGTGTCGATACTAAATTTGAGAAGCCAGTAGAAGGATCCTTAGTAAGGCAATTCACTGAAGAAACTATATTTTGTGACACCCTTGGTACTTGGAGAACTAGATCAGGAGTAGATATTAAAGCTGATCTTGGGCAAAAGGTTTTAGCAGTATCTGATGGTGTGGTAGAAAAAGTAGATAATGACAATACAGAATTTGGAAGATATATGGTTATAGACCATAAAAATGGCTTAAAAACTTTATATTCGAATTTAGAAGATGATATTCAAATAAAGGAAGGTCAAAAAATATCTAAAGGTCAAGAAATAGGAAAGGTTGGTAAAACAGCTGGTAACTATAGTGAAGAAAAGTATGGAGATCATCTACACTTTGAAGTTTTAAAAGATAACATTAAGGTTGATCCTGAAAAGTATGTAAGCTACAAATAACAAATTCTTAGCTTAGATGAATTTCATCTAAGCTAAGAAAAACATAAGAATATTTTAAGGATTATAAGGATTAAATTAATCAAAATAAATTTATCATATACTTTCTTAGGCAGAAAGTATATGAAAAGTAATTTAAAGAAAAATAAGCGCATATTTATAAATATAGATATTAAGGAGGCAGCACTTTGAAGGACTATATAGAAGAGAGAGTGCTAGAAGTAGCCAAATATATAATTGATTCAAAATCGACTATAAGAAAAACAGCAAAAGAGTTTGGTGTTAGTAAAAGTACAATACACAAAGATATGACAGAGAGATTACCTAAAATAAATCCCGTAATTGCAAAGGAAGCAAAACTAATTTTAGATTTAAATAAATCTGAGCGTCATATAAGAGGAGGAAAAGCTACTAAATTAAAATATAAAAATGTTGAAGGATAGGCACATTCTTAGTATAATATAAAAGAAGATTCTGGATATTCTTATATGGAATAGCCGAATTAATATAAAATTGGAAAGTGGGAGTGGAAGTAGAATGTGCTTTTGGAAAACAAATATGGACATGGGCATAGATCTTGGAACAGCAACTGTATTGGTTTATGTTAGAGGTAAGGGGGTAATATTAAAAGAACCCTCAGTTGTAGCAATAGATAATAATACAAATAAGGTACTTGCTGTAGGAGAAGAAGCTAGAAAAATGATAGGTAGAACTCCAGGGAATATAGTAGCTATAAGGCCTATGAGGGATGGAGTTATATCGGATTATGATACTACAGAAAAAATGTTGAAATATTTTATAAGTGAAGCTTGTGGGAAAAGAAAGATCTCAACACCGAAGGTTGTGATTTGCATACCTTGTGAATCCACCGAAGTAGAAAAAAGAGCAGTGAAAGAGGCTGCAATGAATGCAGGTGCAAAAAAGGTCTTTCTTATAGAAGAACCACTAGCTGCAGCTATAGGCGCAGGAATTGATATAACTTTACCTAGTGGCAATATGGTTATTGATATAGGTGGTGGGACTACAGATATAGCGGTAATATCTTTAGGTGGAATAGTTGTACGTGAATCTATTAAGGTTGCTGGGGATAAATTTGATGAAGCCATAATTAAATATGTAAGGAAAAAGCATAATCTCATGATAGGAGAAAGGACAGCAGAAAATCTTAAAGTTAGTGTAGGTAGTGTATTTGTTGAAGAAGAAATTAGCGAAGATGTAAAAGGTAGAGACCTATTAACAGGGTTACCTAAAAGTGTAACTGTAACATCTTTTGAAATGAGAGAAGCTTTAATTGATACCGTCATGGTAATTTGTGAAATGACTCATGCTGTATTAGAAAAAACTCCACCTGAATTAGCATCTGATATAGCAGAAAAAGGAATAGTAATGACAGGTGGCGGATCTTTACTACATGGTTTGGACAAACTAATAGAACATGTTTCAAAAGTCCCTGTACATATTGCAGAGGATCCTGTTGGAAGCGTTGCCATTGGAACAGGAAAGATGCTCGACTTTATAGACAAACTAAATATTACATTAGATGATAATAAGGTTGAGCTAATTGACTAAAATATGATTTGAATTTAATTTACATATATTTTATTGCGTTTAAAGGACTACTCTTTTTTTATAGGGTAGCCCTATTATAATATAAAATATAATACCTAGGTTAGTTAAAGTTTTAATTTATTTAATTGCAAGGAATTAAATAATGATTCTGTTATTACGGTTGCCATATCTACAATAAAGCTTAAACGTATGGTGTTGTTAATAAAGATGTTGTCTCCATTGTTGAAATCAACTATCCCTATAATTGATGTATCACCAACATGCGGTAGAGTTTTACCTACCCCTTTACCTGGATGTAAAGGAAGATTCCTAAATTGAATTTCACCTATGGAAGACTCATCACCTAAACATGCATCTATTGCTAATATATTAGAGGTAGGATGTAGTAATTTGATATGTGAAACCTTTTCAATTAAGTTCAAAGCATGGATAGGAGAAGAAATACTACCATAAACAGGCAAGGGGAAAAGTTTATATGTTAAAAATGTACCTACAATTGGACCTAGAGAATCTCCGATACATCTATCTGTACCTACACATATTAAAATGGTGTTTTTATCTATATAATTTTTAAGTAACTTAGAAAGTTCAAAAATAGCCATATCATTCTTGTAATGAATCTTATCCTTTTTCAATATAACCGCCTCCTAATTAATTTATATGTTTAATAAAAAAT
Organism: Clostridium algidicarnis; assembly: GCF_000703125.1. NCBI lineage: Bacteria > Bacillati > Bacillota > Clostridia > Eubacteriales > Clostridiaceae > Clostridium > Clostridium algidicarnis. The sequence continues at coordinate 2,148,585 of NZ_JNLN01000001.1, forward strand.
AATATTACGCTACATATAAAGTGGCTATATAGAAGGATTAGGGTTTATATATTAAATTATTTAAATATTTAGTGTATAATTTATTAAAAAAATATGGATAGTATCCAAAAACATAGTATTATAGAGTAAAATGAAGTAATGAAAAATTGACTTAGGATAATGAGGTAAAATGGAGGTTGAATTTATATCTATATCTAGGTATACTAAACCTTGTCAGCCGATGCGGTATGTAAAAAGATAGAGCATTGGTAGATATGCTGGCATGGCTCAACGGTAGAGCAGCTGACTTGTAATCAGCAGGTTGTAGGTTCAATTCCTATTGCCAGCTCCACATGGAGGAATTCCCGAGTGGCTAAAGGGGGCAGACTGTAAATCTGCTGTCTACGACTTCGATGGTTCGAATCCATCTTCCTCCACCAATCCCAGGGCGCATAGCTCAGCTGGGAGAGCATCTGCCTTACAAGCAGAGGGTCACAGGTTCGAGCCCTGTTGTGCCCACCATTTTTAAAATTAAAACTATATATTTTGCTGGCATGGCTCAACGGTAGAGCAGCTGACTTGTAATCAGCAGGTTGTAGGTTCAATTCCTATTGCCAGCTCCACATGGAGGAATTCCCGAGTGGCTAAAGGGGGCAGACTGTAAATCTGCTGTCTACGACTTCGATGGTTCGAATCCATCTTCCTCCACCAAAAGACACATATGTGTCTTTTTTTTGTTGAGATGATATTGACGTAATAAATGTAATATGGTAGAATTTATTATGTTATAAAATTATATAAGCTCTTATCAAGAGAGGTGGAGGGAAAAGGGCCCTATGAAACCCGGCAACCGGCGAATAAGCCACGGTGCCAATTCCAGCAGTATAACTGCAAGATAAGAGAGAAGCGAAATAAAGTCACTTCTTTCTTGAGGGGCTTTTTTATTATGTTTTAGAAAGGAGTGAAAACTATACTAAAGAAAATTTAGTATAGGAATATTATGAAGAAACTATTTACATCAGAATCAGTAACAGAAGGACATCCTGACAAAATGTGTGACCAGATATCCGATGCCATATTAGATACAATATTATCAAAGGATCCGAATGGACGAGTAGCTTGTGAAACTATGGTAACAACAGGTATGGTAATGGTAGCTGGCGAAATATCTACGGATTGTTATGTGGATATCTCAAAAGTAGTTAGAAAAACCATAGAGGAAATAGGATATGTAAGAGCTAAATATGGATTTGATGCTGAAACTTGTTCAGTACTTACATCTATAGATGAACAATCAACTGATATAGCTATGGGAGTAGATGAAGCTTTAGAATCTAAAAATGGTACTAAAGAAGAGCTTGGAGGAATTGGTGCTGGAGACCAAGGAATGATGTTTGGATTTGCCAGTAATGAAACAGAAGAATATATGCCTCTTCCAATATCTATGGCCCATAAGTTAGCAAGAAGACTATCAGAAGTAAGAAAGAATGGAACTCTTCCTTATCTAAGGCCAGATGGAAAAACTCAAGTAACAGTAGAATATGAGGATAATAAACCTAAAAGAATCGATACTATAGTAATATCAACTCAACATAGCCCTGAGGTATCTTTAGAGCAAATAGATAAAGATTTACGCAAGTATGTAATTGAAGAAGTAGTTGAATCTAACTTATTGGACAAGGATACAAAATATTATATAAACCCAACAGGTAGATTTGTAATAGGGGGACCTCAAGGAGATTCAGGATTAACAGGAAGAAAAATAATAGTTGATACTTATGGGGGATATGGAAGACACGGTGGAGGTGCTTTTTCAGGAAAAGATCCAACTAAGGTAGATAGATCTGCAGCTTATGCAGCAAGATGGGTTGCTAAAAACTTAGTTGCAGCTGGAGTTTCTGATAAAATAGAAATTCAAGTAGCTTATGCTATAGGTGTTGCAAGACCTGTATCCATTGATGTAGATACTTTTGGGACAGGAAAAATAAGTGATGAAAAAATAATAGAAATAATTAACAATGTATTTGACTTACGACCAGCATCAATAATTAAAGAACTAGATCTAAGAAGACCAATATATAAACAGGTTGCGGCCTATGGACATTTTGGTAGAAGTGATCTAGATCTACCATGGGAAAAGTTAAATAAAGTGAATGTTATAAAAAGGTATATATAAAAATTAACCTGGATATTTTAAAATATCCAGGTTAATTTTTCGAATATGGAAATATTAAAGAATTATCTTTCCATTAATTATAACCTTTTTAATATTTATTCCATCATCAAATAGTAATAGATCGGCATCGAATCCTTCTTTAACAGAGCCTTTAAAAGTAGCTACCTTACAAAGTCTTGCAGGATTCACAGTAGCCATATTAACAATTTCGTTTAAAGGATAATCTGTGTTGTTATAAACATTTTTAACAGCCTTATCTAGAGTTAAAATAGAACCAGCAAGAGAACCAGATTTTAATCTAGCAGCGCCATTTTCAACAATGACCTTTTGTCCACCTAAAGAATAAATTCCATCTGGCATTGAACAAGCCATCATAGCATCAGTTACTAATAGTACCTTATCTAAGCCCTTTTGTTTATAGGCAACTCTTAGAGAAGGATAACTTATATGAATTCCATCTGAAATTGTTTCGGTAGTTATAGAAGAATCAAATATTGCACCAACAGTTCCAGGATTACGATGGTGAAGCCCTGTCATAGCATTATAAAGATGAGTAGAGTGGGAAATACCACATTGTATTCCTGTCATAGCCTCTTCATATGTGGCTTTAGTATGTCCCATAGAAGCAGTTATATTATTATCTCGTAGGTATGCTATAAGCTCACAAGCACCTTCTATTTCAGGGGCTATAGTAACGCTTACTACAGTATCAATATTGTCACCTACTATATCTAGAAATGTTTGAAGAAATGGGTTTTCTACAAAGTCAGGGTTTTGAGCACCAATAGCTTTTGGACTTATAAAGGGTCCTTCTAAGTGGGCTCCTAATATATTGGCGCCATCAGTGCCTTTTAGTTTAGCTTCCTTTATAGTTTCGAGAGCTTTTTTTATGTCGCTTATAGAACAAGTCATTGTAGTTGGCAAAAAGGAGGTAGTACCATATTTGGCAATAGTTTTTGAAATTATATTTAATGATTCATAACTTCCATCCATGGTATCACGCCCTCCAGCCCCATGAATATGAACATCTATAAATCCAGGAGATAAGTACAACCCTTCAGCATCGATAACATCCTTTTCATCAGTATTTTCAGGATTTATAGATGTAATTTTACCATTATGAAGTAAAACGGAACCCTCTTCTATTCTATCTTCGTATATTATTTTACAGTTTTTAATTAACATGAAATCACCTCAATAACATATATTTTAGATATATTTATTATAGGTCATGTTGATAAAAATGACCAGTTAATATAAATTAGCATGTAGCTGTTAAAAACAATAAACAACAATTAATAAATTAGATAACTTGAATTTACGTTTTATTATACTATAATTTTCATTATAACTATTTTTTTAAAATCTTTATTAAGGGTAATTGTGATATAATTACTTTAATTAAGAATTGAGTGAGGAGATTATATGGAAGAAATACAAGTCACTGTAGAAGATATAATATTTAAAAATGAAGATAATGGATATGTGGTTGCAAGAGTAGACGAAAAAGGTGATGATACAGTCATTGTAGGGTGTATACCATATATATCAGAAGGACAAAATTTAAAATTAAAAGGTGAATGGACTTTGCACAAGCAGTTTGGTAAGCAATTTAAGGTAAATGAGGCTGAGGAAATATTGCCAAATAGTTTAATTGGAATTGAACGATATTTATCTTCAGGGGTGATACTAGGAATTGGACCTGTTACAGCTAAAAAGATTGTAGATAAATTTGGAGAAAAAACTTTTGAAGTTTTAGAAAATGATATAGATAGGCTTTCTGAAATAGAAGGTATAGGAGAGAAAAAAATAGAACTTATATACGATTCTTACTTTAAGCAAAGAGAAGTGAAAAATATTATGGTGTTTTTACAAACTTATGGTGTAACACCAAATCAATGCATGAAGATATACAAAAGATTTGGAGCCGAGTCTATAAGTATTATAAAAAATAATCCATACATATTAACTGAGGAAGTTTCAGGAATAGGATTTAAATCAGCAGATAAAATATCTAGAAGTTTAGGTATAGAAATTGATTCAGAGTTTAGAGTTCAAAGTGGAATAAAACATGTAGTAAATCAATTTTGTGCTTTAGGAAATACCTACATGCCAAAAGATGAGCTTATAAAAGGTGCTTCTGAAATATTAACAGTAAAAGAAGAGTTAATAATTAAAAACATATTTGATTGTGTTATTGATGGAAAGGTTAGAGTAGAACTAATAGATGGTGTAGAGTGCGTATTTACATTACCCTATTATTATGCAGAGCTTGGTATAACAAAATCTATGCTTTCCATTGTTTTTTCAAGCTTTGATACTATAGACGTTAATATAGATAAACAAATAAAAGAATTTGAACAAGAAAACAATATGAGTTTTGCTATTTCACAAAAAGAAGCAATAAAAGGTGTAATAGATAATGGTGTGGAAATAATTACTGGGGGTCCTGGAACAGGTAAGACTACTATAATAAAATGTATCATAGATATATTTGATAAAAATGGTATGAGTGTAGTTATGGCGGCTCCAACAGGGAGGGCTGCAAAAAGAATGACAGAGTCAACCGGAAGAGAAGCTAAAACTATTCATAGGTTATTAGAGCTTGGATTTGGATTAAATGATGAAGAAATGGCTTTCTCTAAAGGGGAAGAATCACCTTTAGAGTGTGATGTTATAATCATAGACGAGGCATCCATGATAGATGTGTTACTTATGAATAATCTTTTAAAAGCCTTATCTTTAGGTACTAGACTTATAATAGTAGGAGATGTAGATCAATTACCATCTGTTGGAGCAGGTAATGTGCTTAAAGATCTTATAGAAAGTGAATGTGTAAAGGTGGTAAGATTAAAAGAAATATTTAGGCAAGCAAAAGAAAGTATGATAGTAGTTAATGCTCATAAGATTAATAATGGAGAAATTCCAATATTAAATGATAGGGATAAAGACTTCTTTTTCATAAAGGAAGAAAATAAAGAGAATATTTTAAATACAGTTGTAGAATTAATAAATACAAGGTTACCCAAATATAATGATTCATGGAATAAACAACAGCACATACAGATTTTATCACCTATGAAAAAAGGACCTTTAGGTATTATAAATCTAAATTCTAAATTGCAAGAGGTTCTAAATCCTAAGGCGGAAAATAAAAAGGAAAAAGAATATAGAAGCACAATTTTTAGAGTAGGAGATAAAGTTATGCAAACTAAAAACAACTATTCTTTAAAGTGGATAAGGGTAGATGGATATGGTGACAAAGAAGGACTTGGAGTATTTAATGGAGACATGGGGTTTATTCAAAATATTGACGAAGAAGATAATACTCTAACAGTTATATTTGATGAGGAAAGAGAAGTCATCTATGAAAATATAAATATAGATGAATTAGATTTGGCTTATGCAATAACTATACATAAGAGTCAAGGTAGTGAGTTCCCAGTAGTTATTATGCCTATATTTGTAGGGTCACCTTTGCTTATGAATAGAAATCTATTATATACAGCAATAACAAGGGCTAAAAATTTAGTGGTACTAACAGGTTCTGTTAAGGCACTTAAATACATGGTTCAAAATGACAGAAGCTTTGAGAGATTTTCTTCATTAAAATGGAGGATGAAGGATACAGTTTCTAATGAAATTTTTAATGAACAATAAAGTAGCAAATATATGTTAATAGATTTGGAGGGACATAAATGTCCATATTTAAAGTTTTTAATAATAAGAATGAATCTATAAAAGATGCACATGCAGATCAAAATGTTATGAACTGGGTAAAGAAAAATAAAAAATACTTAAATGTGGTTTCTATTCCTTACAATAATTCCTTAACATTTCTAGAAATAATACTTGAGCTAATTAAAGAAAATAAAAAGATCTTGTATATAACCAATCAAGATATAAAAGATATTTCATTATTAAAGAAAATAAGGACAATAACTTCATTTAGAAATTATTGCTACTTTAGAGGAAATTATACCAATTTAGAAGATAAGCTTTTAATAATAACTAATTACGATAGTGCATATTTAATGAAGGATAACTTTTATTGTATTATATATGATGATATTAATTGTTACTCAGAATATCAAGCAAAGGATATAAGAGGCCTAATTTATAAAATTAAATCTGAAAAATATATAGTTGCATCTATTGAACCAGTTTTAGAAGAAGGAGATATAATAGAAATTACAAAGAATACAAGGGATATTCCTATAATAGAGCCTAGAATAATTACAACCAAAATAGATACAAATAAGGAAATACCTTATATGATTTATGATTATATGAAATGGTTTGTAAAATCTAGGCGAAAGGTTATATTATATGCACCAGATAACCAAAAGGCAGATAAGATTTATAGACAAATATCAGATTTAAGAGAAGATATAAGAACAAGTATAATACGATACAATGATTCAAATATTAATATAATAAAAAAACGATTAAAGATGAGAGATGAACCTATAATAATAATAATAGATAATATGAATACTTTTCATATGGAAGTCAATAATTTAGATATAATAGTTTATTTTGCAGATGATGAAAGTTATGATTATAAAAAATTAACTTATATATGTGGAAAGGTAGGTATGAAGGAAGGATTTAGCAACTCCGAAGTGATTTTTCTTGCAAATAACCTTACTTTAGATATGGAGAAAGCTAAATCTATAACTAGAAACTTCAATAAGGTAGCATGGGAAAAAGGTTTAATAAATATTTAGATAAAGAAAATTTAAAGACATATAAGACTAGTGAAAATAGTCTAAAAAAGTTTATGAAGGATAAAACAAAGGTTTTAGTTGCTTCCTTAAGGTATTTAATTAATTGTAGCTTATCTATTGTGTTTCCAGAAGGCTCATTTTGCTTACTATGCAAAGAAGAAAGATTGCAAGGGTGCTTTTTATGCTATGAATGTAAAAATAAAATAAAATTAAATAAAGAAGCTTTTTGTATAGAAATTAAAGATATGGAGTTAGTATATTATTCAACATCTTATTATTCTCATGAAATCAGAGAATTGTTAATGAAATTTAAGTATAAAAGAGATTTTAATGTTGCACGGTTTTTTGTTTCTAATATTATGCAAATAATAGATTACAATAAAATAAATTTTGATATTATATGTTATGTCCCAGCAAGTAAAGATGGTAAAAATGCTAGAGGTTATGATCAAAGTGAAATATTAGCATGCATAATAAAGGAACAAAGTGGGAAGCAAGTAGTTAGGTGTATAAAAAGAAATACAAACACACAAGAACAAAAAACTGTAAGTGTAGAAAATAGGTGGGAAAACTTAAGGACAGCTTTTAAGTTCGATATTAAATATTTAAAAGAAGTTAAAGATAAAGAGATAATACTTATTGATGATGTTGTAACCACAGGCTCTACCTTATATTTTTGTTATAAAGAATTAAAAAATAATGGCGCTAAAGAAATTAATATATTGACTGTTGCAAAAAGTAGGTTATAATATATTATGAAGCTAGGTTTGTGGTTGAAAGTCGATGCCAGTCGCAGGCAAAACGATCCACGTAAGTTAGATAAAATGTCTAATGATCATGGTGCGGCTTAGAGGTTAGTCCTGCCATTTATAAAAAAATGAGAGAATTAGTAGTGAGGGGTTAATTCCTAGTAGCAAAAACTCCAGCAGGCGGGTGTGGGGTCAAAGACCAGGTCAACTAGCTAGATAAAGCCTTTAGTCAAAAATTGACTAAAGGCTTTATTTTTTAAAATTATGTATTGATAAATAATTAAATGAATTATATATTAATGTAAAATATATTTTAGCAGATGCTAATTAAAAGAAATAAGATTTTAATCATAAAGAATATAATGAGATAACAAGAATTTTAAAGATATAAAAGGATAAATCAACATAATATTTTGTTAATTAACACAATAGCCCTTGTTAAATTTCAAAAAAGGTTATAGAATAAATACAAGGACATAAATAAATGTATCTTAATAAAAGTCAAATAATACAACTTAGCAGAGAGGGGCTGGAATTATGAAAATAGTAGTAATGGCCAAAAACATAGAACTTACAAAAGCATTGAAGGAAACAGTGGAAAAGAAACTCTCAAAGCTGGAAAAGTATTTTAATCCAAATGTAGAAGCACATGCCACATTAAGCGTACAAAAAAACAGACAAACAATTGAGGTAACAATACCGTTTAATGGAATAATACTAAGGGGCGAAGAGTCGACAGATGATTTATATGCTTCCATTGATTTAGTAGTAGATAAATTAGAAAGACAAATTAGAAAGCAGAAAACAAAATTACAAAGAAGAAATACTGGAGATTCTTTGAGGTTTCAATCAATAGTAGCTTATGAAGATAAGGAAGAGGAAGAACCGAGAATAGTTAAAACTAAGCGATTTGCAATAAAACCAATGGGAACAGAAGAAGCGGTTTTACAAATGGAGCTTCTAGCTCATAGTTTCTTTGTATATCAAAATTCAGACACAGAGGAAGTAAATGTAGTCTATAAGAGAAAAGATGGAAATTATGGTTTAATAGAGCCTGAATTTTAAAACTTTAAAATTATAAATAAAAGATTAATGTTTTTATATGGCAGCTCTTTATTATAAAGAGCTGCTATTATTTTAAATATTTTTACTTTTAGAGGTTAGTATTGAAATGTTTACTGATTCAATGATATAATTTAATAATGAGTTATTATAAGAACAGAATTGTGAGGATGAAAGTATGGGATTAATTGATAAGGTATTTGGAAGTTATAGTGAGAGAGAAGTAAAAAGAATCATTCCAATTGTAGATGATATAGAAAAGTTAGAAGAACAAACTAAAAGCTTAAATGATGAAGAACTTAAAGAAAAAACTAATGAGTTCAAATTAAGAATTAAAAATGGTGAAAATCTAAATGATTTACTTCCAGAAGCATTTGCAGTAGTAAGAGAAGCGTCTGTAAGGACCTTAGGAATGCGACATTTTAGAGAACAACTTATAGGAGGAGTAGTTCTTCATCAAGGTAGAATTTCGGAAATGAAGACAGGTGAAGGTAAGACTTTAGTTGCAACACTTCCTGCATACTTAAATGCCTTAAGTGGTGATGGTGTCCACATAATAACAGTAAATGATTATCTTGCAAATAGAGATAAAGAGTGGATGGGACAAATATTTGAATTTTTAGGGCTAAAGGTAGGCGTAATACTACATGGTCTAAGCTCTGAGCAAAGAAGGGAAGCTTATAATTCAGATATAACATATGGTACTAATAATGAGTATGGATTTGATTACCTTAGAGATAATATGGTTATATATAAAGAGGAAAAAGTTCAAAGAAAACTAAACTTTTGTATAGTAGATGAGGTGGATTCTATACTTATTGATGAAGCAAGAACACCCCTTATAATATCTGGCGAAGGAGAAAAATCTACCGAATTTTATAAAGTTGCAGATTACTTTGCAAAAACTTTAATAAAAGAAGAAGATTTTACTGTAGATGAGAAGACAAATTCTACAATTCTTAGCGAAGAGGGAGTTAAAAAAGCTGAAAAGTATTTTAGACTTGAGAACTATGCAGATGCTCAAAATATGGAGATTCAACACCATATTACCCAGGCTTTAAAAGCAAACTATGCAATGAGAAGAGATAAAGATTACATGGTTAAAGATGGGGAAGTAGTAATAGTTGATGAATTTACTGGAAGACTTATGGAAGGTAGAAGATATAGTGATGGGCTTCACCAAGCTATTGAGGCTAAAGAAGGAGTTAAAGTTGAAAAAGAATCTAAAACTCTTGCTACAATAACATTCCAAAATTATTTTAGGATGTATAATAAGTTATCTGGTATGACAGGAACAGCTCAAACTGAAGAAGTAGAATTTAGAGAAATATATGGATTAGATGTTATTGCAATACCTACTCACATGCCAATTAAAAGAGTAGATTACCCAGATACTATATTTAAAAGTGTAAAAGGTAAGTATAATGCAATAATAAAAGATATTGAAGAATCTTATAAATCAGGGCAGCCGGTTTTAGTAGGTACTGCTAGTATAGAAAAATCAGAAGTTTTATCAGCCTTTTTAAAGAAAACAGGAGTACCGCATCAAGTGTTAAATGCTAAATATCATGAGAGAGAAGCTGACATAGTATCTCATGCAGGAGAAAAAGGATTAGTTACTATAGCTACTAACATGGCAGGTCGTGGTACTGATATTAAGCTAGAAGACGGTGTACCTGAAATTGGTGGACTTAAGATAATAGGTACAGAAAGACATGAATCAAGGCGTATAGATAACCAACTTAGAGGACGTTCTGGTCGTCAAGGAGATCCTGGATCTACTAGATTTTACCTATCATTAGAAGATGATTTAATGAGAGTTTTTGGTTCAGAAAAATTACAAGGACTAGTAGATAAAATTGGTCTTGGGGAAGATGATCCAATAGAAAGTAAAATGGTTACAAGAGCTATTGAAAATGCTCAAAAAAAGGTTGAAGGAAACAACTTTGATGTTAGAAAGACTCTTCTAGGATATGATGATGTTATGAATCAGCAAAGAGAAATAATTTATAGGCAAAGAACACAGGTTTTAGAAGGCGAAACCTTAAAAGAACAAATTCAAGATATGATAAAAGATGTGATTAATAACGCTGTAGATTCTCATCTATCAGGAGTAGAAGATACATTTAAAGAAGATATTAAAAATCTAATTAATTTTATGGAAGATTTATATGTTCCACATCATTTGGTAAAAGCTGAAGAATTAGAATTATTATCAAATGAAGAAATAAAAGAAAAATACTTATCTATAGCTCATAATATTTATGAAGAAAAAGAAAAAGATTTTGGAAATGAAAGTATGAGAGAGATAGAAAGAGTTATCCTTTTAAGAGTAGTTGATACTAAATGGATGGATCATATTGACAACATGGATCATTTAAAGCAAGGTATAGGATTACGTGCATATAAACAACAAGATCCTACACAAGCATATCAATTTGAAGGAAGCACTATGTTTGAAGAGATGATTTATAACATAAAACATGATACTGTAAGATATTTATTGCAGGTTCAAGCTGAAAGAGCACCTGAAAGAGAAAAAGTGGTAAAGGAGGTTTCAACTAATTATGAAGATTCCTCAGTAAGAAAAGAACCGATAAAAAAAGAAGAAAAGATTGGACGAAATGATCCATGTAAATGTGGAAGCGGTAAAAAGTACAAAAATTGTTGTGGTAGAGAAGTTTAGTTATAGTATAGATTTGCAACTTTTAAAAAGTTGCAAATCTATATTCATTTAAGAGTGCATTATTTAAAGGGAGATGAAAATATGATTTTACAATTAGAAGAACAATTATCTAAAATTCCACAATTTAAAGAAACTTTAAAAGAAATGGGGGCTTCACTTTGACATCTTAACAACAAAGATAGTTATTGAAGAATATGAACATAAAATGCAAAGCCCAGGATTTTGGAATGATAATATAAAAGCCCAACAGATATCGCAGAAATGTAAGTCCTTAAAAGATCAGTTAGATAAGTATAATTCATTGGTACTACGATTAGAAGATATAGAAGTTTTAGGGAACTTAATTGGCGAGGAGAAAGATCCTATTATAAAAGAATTTATAGGTGATATAAAACTTTTGGAAAAGGATATTGATAACTTTAGAATAGAAATTTTGCTTTCAGGAGAATATGATAGAAATAATGCTATATTAACGCTTCATGTAGGTGTTGGTGGTAATGATGCTCAAGATTGGACTGAGATGCTTCTTAGAATGTATACGAGGTGGATTGAGAACAAGGGGTTTAGCATTGATATAATTGATTATATTAGCGGAGACGAAGCTGGAATTAAAAGTGTTACCCTTAAAGTATCTGGAGAGTTTGCATATGGATATCTTAAAACTGAAAAAGGAATACATAGGCTAGTTAGAATATCTCCATATAATTCTAGTGGTAAAAGACAGACTTCTTTTGCATCGGTAGAAGTACTTCCAGAATTAAAAGAAGACCAAGATATTGATATTAAGCCAGAGGATATAAAACTAGATACCTTTAGAGCAAGTGGTGCTGGAGGACAGTATGTAAATAAAACAGAATCTGCGGTTCGGATAACTCATATACCAACAGGAATAGTTGTTCAATGCCAAAATGAAAGAAGTCAACATTATAATAGGGAAGTGGCGTTAAAGGTTTTAAAATCAAAGCTTATAGCATTAAAAGAGCAAGCGCACAAGGAGAAAATTGAAGATTTAACTGGAGAACAAAAAGATATGGGGTGGGGTAGTCAAATAAGATCTTATGTTTTTCATCCCTATAACTTAGTAAAGGATCATAGAACCTTGGTGGAAAGTGGTAATATAGATGCTGTTATGGATGGAGAAATTGATTTATTTATAAATGAATATTTAAAACAAAGTAGTAATGGGAAACTTAAAGAATAAAGATAAACTTATATTAATAATGAGGTGTAGTAATGACAAGTAATATTGAACAAAAACTTGCAAAGGAACTTTCTATAAATGAAAGTCAAGTAATTAGTGTTGTTGAGATGATAGATGAGGGTAATACCGTTCCTTTTATAGCCAGATATAGGAAGGAACGAACTGGGGGATTAGATGATGAGGTGCTTAGAAAATTATCGGAAAGACTGATTTATATAAGAGGACTAGAGGATAAAAAAGAGAATGTTATAAGACTTATCGAAGAGCAGGAAAAGCTTACAGAAGAAATAAGGTTTAGTATTTTAAAATCTGAAACATTAACAGAAGTAGAGGATATATATCGGCCTTTCAAAATGAAAAAGAGAACAAAAGCTACTATGGCGGAAGAAAAGGGATTAAGACCCTTAGCACAATTAGTATGGAATGGAAACTTTAAAGGCAATTTTGAAGTTGAGATGGATAAGATGATTGATTTAGAAAAAGGAATAGATTCCAGGGAAACAGCTATTAAAGGAGCTATGGATATAATAAGTGAAATTATATCTGATACCGCAGAATTTAGAAAGTGGATAAGGTCATATATTCAAAGAGAGGCTATAATAGTAACTAAAGGAAGTTCAGAGGAACCTACACCCTATGAAATGTATTATGATTATAAAGAACCAATAAGGAACATTCCTCCATATAGAATACTTGCTATAAATAGAGGAGAAAAAGAAAAAGTTCTAAGTGTTAAGCTTGATTACATGGTAGAAATAGTTATACAATATTTAGAGGCAAAGTGTATTAAGGGAAATAATATAACAGATAAATATATAAAAGAAAGCGTAAGGGACTCTTATAAGAGGCTCATCTATCCATCTATTGAAAGAGAAATAAGAGCACAGCTTACAGAAATTGCTGAAGAAAGGGCTATAGAAATATTTAAGACTAACCTAAAATCTTTAATTATGCAACCTCCTATAAAAGATAAGGTGGTTATGGGATTTGATCCAGGATTTAGAACTGGATGCAAGGTAGCTGTTTTAGATAAAACAGGAAAGTTTCTAGAAAAGGCTACAGTTTATCCTACAGCACCAAGAAAAGATATAGATGGAACTATAAGTAAATTAAAAGAACTTGTTCTAAAAGAAGATATTGATGTGATATCTTTAGGAAATGGAACGGCTAGTAGAGAATCAGAAGAAGTTATAGCTCTTTTGATAAAAGAATTAAAAGAAGAAAAGGGAAAAGAGCTTTATTATGTTATAGTTTCAGAAGCGGGAGCTTCTGTATATTCAGCATCAAAGCTTGCAGCGGATGAATATCCTAATTTAGATGTAACTATAAGAGGGGCTATATCTATTGGAAGAAGACTTCAAGACCCACTATCGGAATTAGTTAAAATAGACCCAAAGTCTATAGGCGTTGGTCAATATCAACATGATGTAACAGCTAAAAAACTAGATGAATCACTTAAAGGTACAGTAGAGGATGTAGTGAATAAAGTTGGGGTGGATTTAAACATGGCCACACCTTCTCTTTTATCATATATTTCAGGTATTAATGATACTGTAGCACAAAATATAGTTAGTTATAGAGACGAAAAGGGTAAATTTAATAGCAGAAAAGAACTTCTTAAAGTAAAGAGACTAGGTCAAAAAGCGTTTGAACAATGTGCAGGATTTTTAAGGGTTATGGAAAGTAAGGAACCCCTGGATAATACTTCTGTACATCCTGAATCCTATGCATCTGCAAAAAAACTTGTGGATATATTAGGATATAATAAGGATGACTTTAAGAATGGAAGCTTAAAGGATATAGAACAAAGGGCTGAAAAATTTTCGCTAGAAGAATTGGCAGATAATATAGGCATAGGTAAATTAACTTTAGTTGATATAATAAAAGAACTTAAAAAACCAGGAAGGGATCCTAGAGAAGAACTTCCAAAACCTATGTTGAAAACAGGTGTTATGGATATAACACAATTAAAGATAGGAATGTTATTAATAGGTACAGTTAGAAACGTATCAGATTTCGGTGCATTTGTAGATATTGGAGTTCACCAAGATGGTCTAGTCCACAAAAGTCAAATGGCGGATACTTTCGTAAAACATCCCTTAGATATTGTAAAGGTTGGAGATATAATAAATGTAAAAGTAATTGAAATTGATGAAAAAAGAGGTAGAATATCTTTGACTATGAAAATGTAAAAAAAGACTTGTTATTTATATAACAGTGATATATAATAGTATTATAAAATAAAATATATTATCTTCAGGGCGGGGCGAAGGTCCCCACCGGCGGTAAAGCCCGCAAGCCTACATGGCATGATTCGGTTAAATTCCGAAGCCGACAGTATAGTCTGGATGGAAGAAGGTAAGCTATCTAAAAAGGATAATTGCTTTGCCCTGGCTTTGTGTCAGGGTATTTTTGCATTTAATCAGATAAAGTTAGCATGAGCCCCTTGAGGATACCTAATTTAAGGAGGTATTATCATGAATAAAAAGTTTAATCTTAACAAACAAATTAAAATTACATTACTTGCAGCTATGGCTTTTATACTGATGTATTTTGATTTCCCATTACCATTGTTTCCAGGTTTTTTAAAGATAGATTTAAGTGATCTACCAGCTCTAATAGGAGCATTTGCTTTAGGACCTGTAGAAGGAATTGTAATAGAACTTTTAAAAAACATACTTCATGTGTTATTTAAGGGGACTCAGACAGCTTTAGTAGGAGAATTTGCAAACTTTATAGTAGGCTCAGTGTTAGTGTTTATTTCAGGATATATATATAAAAGAAATAAAAATAAAAAGGGAGCTGTTGTGGGGTTAGTATGTGGAGCTTTAGCAATGACCACAGTAGCATCATTAATAAATTACTTTATATTGATACCAACCTATGCAAAGGTGTTTAAATTACCTTTAGATACACTAATAGGTATGGGAACAAAACTTAATGGAAATATAATAGATTTAAAAACCTTTATAATTTGGTCTGTAGTACCGTTTAATTTATTAAAGGGGATATTAGTATCACTAGTTACTCTTGGAGTATACAAAAATGTATCTTCACTTGTTCATAAAGAAGAGGTAATCTTAGAGAAAAAGAAATATTCAAAAGAAAATATTTAATGAATAAGAGATAAATGAACTTTAAATTAACATAAAAAGGCCAGCGTTATGCTAGCCTTTTTATGTTATAGTGCAATAAATCACTAATTATAAAGAGTTTTGTAGGTTTAATGGGTATGCTTAAATTAGATACTATAATCTAAAAGTTTCTTTTCCATAATATAAGGGCATCTTCACCATTATCCTCATAATACCTTTTTCGTCTTCCTTCTTCTTTGAAATCAAACTTGTTATATAATGATATGGCTACAACATTTGAGGCACGTACCTCTAAAGTCATAGAAGATATAAAGTGAGGTTTACCTAAATCTATAAGAGACTTTAATATTAACTCGCCAATTCCAATACCTCGAAAGCTTGGATGTACTGCTATGTTGGTTATATGAGATTCGTCAATAATGATCCAAGTGCCTCCAAAACCAACAATAACGTCATCAGATTTTGCTACCACATAATAAGAAAAGTTATTTTCAAGCTCAGTTAAAAATGACTCTCTGCTCCATGAAATAGGGAAACTTAAAAAACTAATAGCTAAAACATCATCTATATCTTCATAGGTCATAGGAGAAATCTTTATATTACTCATGACCTAGAAACAACTGTTTTTCATCATATTCTCTTTCAGCTTGAGATTTTATAAGGTACACAGGAGCAGAGTTGTTTATATCATCATTTTCACCATTGCTTAATTTAGTAACACCTATAACACCTAATGAAGCTGCTCTTATATAATTAAGATCAGAAGGGGCAAATATAACTTTAGGTAGTTGAGTCATTAATTTATCCTTGTGCAAACTTGTAGCATCTCCTACAAAACAAACTTCTTTATTATAAGTCTTTAAGTGAATTATTAATTCATCTATAGATAGGGAAGCATAATCCATGATTTGAATAAGATTTTCATTTTCATACGTATATAGACTAGTATAAACGTTATCTCTAAGTGCATCCATAATTGGACATATAATACCAGAGAAGCCGTAGATATTACGAGCTAATGCGTCTAAGGAAGATACTGAAATAAAAGGTTTGTTTGATGAAAAGCTTAAACCTTTTATAGTTGCCATTCCAATTCTAAGCCCTGTAAAAGAGCCTGGACCTTTTGATATAACGAATCCATCTATTTCAGATATATCTAATGAAATACTGTTTAATAAAGTATCTATCATGGTTAGTAGTAACACTGAATGCTGTTTTTTATAATTAAAATTTATTTCTCCAAGTAATTTATCATCTTCTAAAATTGCAACACTAGCCGTTGAGCTAGATGAATCTACGCTAAGTACCTTCATATTTTAATCTCCTTTATATAATTATATCTGTCTCCATTAGATATAATTTCAATATTTCTTACATCTTCACCTAAGTCATTAAGTTTAGATAATACTATTCTTAAATGTTCTTTTGGTATAAGAGCTTTTATATAGTCAGCCCATTCGATAACACTTACTGCGTTATCAAATATATACTCATCAAAACCTAGCTCATAAATTTCATCAGGATCATTGACTCTATATACATCAAAATGATATAGCTTTAATCTTCCGCTATCATACTCATTTACAATAGTAAAGGTAGGACTAGTAATATGACCTTTAATACCTAACCCCTTAGCTATACCCTTAGAAAGGTGGGTTTTGCCAACACCTAAATCACCTACTACACATATAATATCTCCAACGCTACAAAGATTACCTATTTGCTCGCCTATATTTAAAGTTTCTTCTACATTATTTACAATAAAGTCCATAAAAATGGTGATATAATCACCATCACCTCCTAAAAGTAAAATTAAACACACATGAATATTTTATATCAAAAGACATGAAAAAGAAAGAGGCGTAATATCTATATAATATATTATATAGATATTAGGAAGTTTAATATGAACATATGAAATATATATTACCACATTGTATGAGAAGATAAAATGATTTTTGTATCTTTATTTAATAAGTTAACGTATAATTAGTGTGTATAAAAAATTATTTAAATCACAACACTAACAAAGAAATATATAAGTTTGTTTATATATTTTTAAAATACTATATCTTTTGAGGTGAAAAATTGATGAAAAAATTCATATATGGAATAGTTACTATTAATGTAATAGTAATAGTAATCTTTGCTGCTACTTATAGATTTGGAATAGTCAAAAGTTCAGCAATTGTTGGAGAAAAAGAAAGTAGTGAAAAGTATTTAAATATTGTTGTTACAAGCAAGCCTCTTTATTATATTGTAAAAGATATAACCGGTGATAAACATAATGTTGAATATATGTTTAAAACTGAACAAGACATATTGGAATATAATTATACCGAAGACTCAATAAATAATATAGAAAAAAAAGATTTGTTTTTTTATAATGGAGCTAATTTAGAACCTTGGATTGATGTATTCACAGCTAAACTAAAAAAAGATAAATTATCAACAGTAAATGTTTCAAGAGGGGTAAAACTAAATTTACTTGATAATCCTAGAAAATATGGTGATAAAGAAATAAAAGAAAATCCTTATTATTTGCTAGGTATAGAGGAATATAAAATAGCATTATCTAATATAAAAAATTCCATAGAAGAAAAGGATCCTGTTAATAGACAATTTTATGAAAAGAATTATGAAAAGAAATTAAAAGAAATTTCTATAGTGGAAGAAGAAATGAAAGAAGCAATCGGTAAACTAAATACTTATTCAATAATTGTAAGTAGCGATGAATTTGATTATGGATTAAATTCCTTTAATTTAACTAATGTTCGATTAAAAAGGTTTGATAAAAATATTTCGGATAGTATACTAAAAGATCAAAAGGCTATAATTATTTTAGAAAAAAGTGATTCATCAAATGAAGATATTCAATCTACAATGAAAGATAATAATTCTCAAATAATTTATATGGAAAAATACAATGGAGATAAAGATTATCTAAATGTAATAAAAGATAATATGAAAATCATTAAAGACGCTAAAAATATCAAAGATGTTAAGGAATATACTTTAGATATAAATGATTTGAAGAAATAGTTTGAATTTATAGAATGTTTTAATGTATAATAACTATATATTACTAATTCTTAAATTTTATGATAATTGACTTAAAAGGAGATGGGGAAATGTTAGTAAAAAACATAATGTTGTCTAAAGAAAAATTAATTACAGTGAGTCCTAAAATTACAATTGGTCAGGCTCTTGAAATTATGAGTGAAAATAAGTTTTTATCTTTACCAGTAGTAGAAGGCGACAAGTTTTATGGAGCAATATCCAAGGATAGGATTTATGAATTTTATTATGAAAAATGCGAAGATAAACAATGCTTTTTGTCAGATTTTAATGTAGAAGTGGTTATGAGAAAAGATATACCAACAATATCACCTGTTGAGGAGATGGAAAAAGCAGTATACTTTTTAGAAATAATGAATATATCCTTTGTTGCTGTTATAAACGATAAAGGAGATTTCGAGGGTATATTAACCCATCATGCAGTATTTGAACAGTTTACATTATTGTTTGGGTTAAATAAAGGACAAAGATTAGCTGTTATGGCTTATGATGTTCCAGGACAAATTTCAAAACTTTCAAATGTACTTGCAGAAAATAATGCAGATATAATAAGCTTTGTAGTTGTAGATCCAAAAAGCGTTATAGATGTTATGGAAATTGTTGTGAGAATGAGAACTGACAATTTTGAACTTATAGAAGAAAAGGTAAAAGACTTAGGCTTCAAAATAATCTAACTATAAATTAAAAAGCCATCAGTATATGATGTGACCCCATTAAGTTAGACTTTATTGCGTAGTAGTTTTTAACTGCTATGCAATAATTTTATGCAGCTAAGTGGCTAAGTCTGTATTCTACAGGACTCATCCATCCTAGTTTCTCTTTAATTCGTTTCTCGTTATAATACTTTATGTATTTGTCTATTGTCTCTTTCAGTTCCTCATAGCTATAATAAACCACACCATAATACATTTCTTGTTTCATAATTCCAAAGAAGTTTTCCATTACTGAATTATCATGGCAGTTTCCTTTCCGGGACATACTTTGGAATATTTTATTTTCATTCAGATTATAACTATAAGCCTTCATTTGGTAAGCCCATCCTTGATCTGAATGAAATGTGCGCCTGTATTTACAATCGCTTGTAATTTTTATGGCTTCATTTAAAGCATTCATTATATTCTCAGCAGATGGTCGTTGTGAAATAGCATAGCTAATTATTTCTCTATTGTACATATCCATAAATGGATCCAGATAGAGCTTCTTGATGATCATTCTTCCTTTGTCATCTATATCATAATACTTAAATTCAGAGGTGTCTGTTGTAATCTTTTGGTGTTGAATATGAGTATCAAATCTCCTGTGAATTCTATTCGGAGCAACCTTGCCCATCTTGCCTTTATAAGAACTGTATTTACGGCTTTTTCTGGTAAACGAAGAAACTTGTAGCCCAAGCTTTTGAACAACTCTTTGAACACGTTTTTTATTTACAATGAGTCCCTGTTTTCTTAATTCTCCATAAATCCGACGATAACCAAAATCTTTGTTTTCTTTTCTAATTTCAAGGATTCTTTGCTCAAGATCTTCATTTGGATTTTCTCTATCAAAGCGTTTTTGTTGGAACGGCGCCCCTTTCTTTTGGGTCGTAAAGCATCAGGACCAGCAATTCTAAAATCGTTTACCCACTTATTAATTAATGGTGGATTGTTTATGCCAACTGATAGAGCCAACTCCTGATAAGAGACCTCTGTTGATAAATATAATTCTACCACATGAAATTTGAATTCGAAGGTATATGTTTTATTTTTTCTAGAACGCATTAAGCCTTCATCACCAAACGATTTAAAAGCATTTATCCATTTCATAACATCTCGAGAAGATTTTACACCATACTTATTTGCTAAAAAGTTTTTTCCCCCTTCACCATTCATGTATGAATTTACAATTCTTTTCTTGAATTCATAATCATATTTTGCCATAAAAAACCGACCTCCAATTGCTAGATTTTTAGGTCTAACTTTTAGGGGTCGGCTCAATATTCTGGTGGCTTTTTAATTGTGTATAAAACGATTAATTTGTCAACAAATGAAACCTTCATTCATAATATATAATATGAAACATTAATTGTACTTAAGGAGTAATAATAATTATAAATAAGTGCATTTATTTGATTCATAATTATTATATATTCCTTGAAATATATAAAGGGAGAATATATGTATGAAGAATGAAGAGATAATAAGGCAACTTTGCAATGATCCTGAAGGAATACGGTTTATAGAAAACTTAATAATAAATCAAAATATATCAATAAAAGGCAGTGGATGTAATCATAGATGTCACAAATGTAATTGTCAAAATAATTGTAATGATGATTTTGATAGTTGGATTATATTGCTACTACTCTTTTGTGGGTGTGGGTTTGGATTCTTCTTTTAGTTACCTTAGAATATAAATTAATTGTAATGTATTCATAACTATAGATTAATATTAATAAAAGGTATAAAAATGTTAATCTAAATAAATAATAAAAAAAGCTTATGAACATTTATGTTCATAAGCTTTTTATTCTGGCAGGGGTAGTAGGGCTCGAACCTACGACCAACGGTTTTGGAGACCGCTACTCTACCAATTGAGCTATACCCCTAAGCAACAATTAGAATTATACCGTATATTAAAAGATAATGCAATAGTTTTTTTATAGGATACATTAATTAATTTCATTAAGTATTAATTAGCTACAGGAAATTACAAAAGAAACAAAGGTTCTTAAATATCAAAAGCTTTAATGATATAATCATAATAAAAAATATTAATATAAATATAGGAGTTGTGATATGGAAAAGATAATATTTCATATAGATGTTAATTCAGCTTATTTATCTTGGAGCGCAGCAGATAGACTTAAAAATGGAGAAAAATTAGATATAAGGCTTGTACCATCTGTAATAGGAGGAGATGAAAACAGTAGAAGAGGAGTCGTTTTAGCTAAGTCAGATAAAGCAAAATATTACGGAATAATCACCGGTGAAAGTTTATATTCGGCTAGAAAAAAGTGCAATGATTTAATTGTAATTCCTCCCAACTTTAAAATTTATGAAAAATATAGTAAGGATATGTTTGAATTTTTACATAATTATACTCCTTATATCCAAAAGTATTCTATAGATGAATGCTTTTTAGACATGGGCCTTAATAAAAGGGAGGATGCTTTAAAGTTAGCTGAAATAATAAGAAAGAAAATAAAAGAAAAATTTAATTTTACAGTAAGTATTGGTGTAGCTACAAATAAATTATTAGCAAAGATGGCATCTGAACTAAAGAAGCCTGATAAGGTTAATACAATATTTAAAGAAGAAATAGAAATGAAGTTATGGCATCTTCCTGTAGAAGAATTATTTATGGTAGGTAAAAGTGCAAAAAAGACCTTGAATTTAATGTACATATATACCATAGGGGAGCTAGCTACTAGTGATAAAGCCTTAATTAAGGATAAATTAAAGAGTATGGGAGAACTTATATGGAACTATGCAAATGGAATAGATTTTAGCAAAGTAGAATATGATGAAGAAGATATTAAAAATATTAGTAATGAAACTACATTAGCTACAGACTTATTGCATAGAGAAAAGGCTCATAGGGTAATTTTAGAGTTATCGGATAAGGTTTCATATAGATTAAGGAAAAATAATAAATATTGTTATTCCATAGGTATAAATATAAAAACCAATGAATTCAAAAGCTATTCTCATCAAAAAAAGATATTAAATCCAACCAATTCAACAAAAATAATATATAAGATAGCAACAGAACTTTTCGACAAGTGTTGGAAAGGGGAACCAATTAGACTTTTAGGTATAAATTTAAGTAATTTGACAGATACTTATATAGAACAACTTAGCTTACTTTCATTAAAAGATGATAAAAAAATGATGGATAAAGAGAGTATAGATAAAGTTTTAGATAATATAAGAGAAAAGTATGGAAAAGTATAGACATATATAGAATTATATAAATATATTTTAAAAAATATACAGATATTTGCAAAACGAAACATATTCAAAGGTAGCAATTATAATGATATAATTTAAAGAAATATTGAAGATTCAGAATTGAACATCAATATGGAAGTGTAAGTATTGGGTTGTAGATATCACTGTTAAGAGGTAATGATATGAAACATAATTTGAGGTATGTTATATTTTTAATTTCAATATACATCATAAGTACTATATTAGGCAGTTATTTATTTTCTTATAGATCAAGAAAGATAGATCAAAAGAATAGTGTAGTATCAGAATATAATAATGTTAAATCCAAAGAAGCTAAATTTATGGATGAAGCCTATGAAGAAGAACCAAAGGATGAAAAGGATATAATTTTAGAAAATGACAAAATCGCATATTTAACTTTTGATGATGGTCCAAGTAGCAATATAACACCTAAGATTTTAGATATATTAGAAGAAAATCATATTAATGCTACATTCTTTATAACAGGGGAAAGAGCAAAAAGTAATAAAGAAATAATTAAAGATATAAGATTAAAAAAACATTCAATCGGCAATCATTCTTATACTCATGATTTTAATATAGTTTATTCATCAAAAGAGAACTTTACAAATGAAGTAGAAAGTACAGAGAGAGTTTTAAAGGATATCTTAGGAGAAGATTATAAAAGCGACTTTTTTAGATTTCCAGGGGGATCCTTTGAAGATTACAAAGATGCATATAAAGATATATTAAAGAATATGAATATTAAATATATAGATTGGAACGCCCTAAATGGTGATTCTGAATATAACAATGTACCAGTAGAAGCCCAGCTTCAAAAAATCAAGGAGACTGTTTCAAATAAAGATAAGGTAATAATACTTTTGCATGACTCATCCTCCAAAGAAACAACTGTAGAGGCGTTACCTGAGATAATTAGGTATTTAAAGGAAGAGAACTTTAAATTTATAGGACTTTAATTTAAAAGAGTAAATACAACTTTAAACAAATTAATATTAATTTAATTAGAATTTTAAGTTTATTGTAGAGCTAATAATGATAAAAACTATATTTTTTTATAGTTATTATAAAATTTATTTTATAGGAGGGGGACGATTTAGTGAAAAAAGAATTTAGAAAGAGTATGTCAAAGTTTTTAACTATTGCATTTTCATTATCCCTAGTCTTTAGTAGTTCTAGCAAAGTAGGGGCACAGACTCAAGAAAATATGGCTTTGAGTACGGAACAGATTGCAAGTATGCAAAGTCAACTAAAAGAACTTTTATCTGAGGATAAAAGGAAGATAGAATTACATGAAGAAGATCCGGAGGAAGTTATAAGAATTATAGTAGAACTAGATGAAAAACCTGCAGCTGAGAGAATGCCACAAGGTATTGCCGCATCAACGGAGATTATTAATGAAGTAAAAGAGGCTCAAAAAGAAACTAAAGATGAAGCAGAAAAGCTTGAGGGAGCAGAAATAAGACATAGTTATGGAAACCTTGTTAATGGATTTAGTATGAATGTTAAACGTAAAGAAATAGAAGATTTAAAAGAATTAGATGGAGTAAAGAGTGTAAAAGAAGCCAACCGTTATGAACCACAAATAAATTATGCTAAAGGTTTAACACAGGCTTTTGATGCATGGACGAAATATAACATCAAAGGAGAAGGAATGCTAGTATCTATAATTGATACAGGCATTGATTACGAGCACAAAGATTTAAAGAATCCAAAAGATAGTTCTAAATTAAAGTTAAATAAAGATAAGGCAGAAGAAATAAAAAATAATAATATATTAAAGGCTGAAAAAGGGACTGATACGTATTTCAGTGATAAGATACCGTTTGGATATAATTACGCAGATAAAAATGATGATGTAATAGATACAAGAGAAGATGGCGGTCATGGTATGCATGTGGCAGGAATTGTAGGTGCAGATGGTAATGAAGAAGAGATAAAACTTGGACAAGCAGTTCAAGGAGTTGCACCTGAGACACAATTACTTGCTATGAAAGCTTTTTCTAATGGGCCTGGAGGTAAATATGCATTTAGTGATGATATAGTTGCAGCTATAGAAGACTCAGCCACATTAGGCGCTGATGTAATTAACATGAGTTTAGGGTCTGTATCTGGATTCCAAGATGATGATGATGCAGAGCAAAGAGCCATAAAAAATGCTACAGAAAAAGGCGTAATGGTAGTTGTTTCAGCTGGAAACTCTAGCTACTCTACAGCACCATATAGAGATAAAAATATGAAGGATATATCTACAGTTGGGGCACCAGCTTTAGCAAAAGATGCATTAATGGTTGCAAACTTTCAAAATCAAAATGTTACATCTTATGCTACATCATTTTTAGATTCAAATGGAAAAGAATTTTTAAAGACTGCATATAGTGAACATACTTTTAAATTTGAAGATAATAAAGAATTAAGTCTTGTAAGTTGTGGAGTTGGAAAACCTGAAGACTTTGTAGGCAAAGAATTAAAAGATAAAGTTGCACTGATAGAAAGAGGAGATTTAGCCTTTACAGAAAAGATAATTAATGCTCAAAAGGCAGGAGCATGTGGAGTCGTAATGTTTAATACTAGTGCGGGTGGAGAGGCTTTAATTAATATGGCTACTGAAGGAAGTATAACTATACCTGCCATATTTGTTGGAAATAAAGCAGGAGCAGAAGCAACTAAAAGATTGAAAAATAAAGAAGATGTTAAATTTAAATTCACAGGAGATACAATAAGTGGAGAAAATCCTAATTCAGGAGACTATGATGATAGCACATCTTGGGGTACAGCTCCTAACTTAGATTTTAAACCTCAAATTGCTGGACCAGGTGGAAATATATTCTCTACAGTTAATAATAATAGATACGAAACTATGAGTGGTACATCAATGTCAGCACCACATGTATCAGGAGGTATGGCATTAATATTAGAATCCATAAAAGAATACGATAAAGATCTTAAAGGAAGAGAACTAGTAGATTATGCAAAAAATGTTGCAATGAACACTTCAGTAGTTAAAAATGATAAGGGTGGAGTTCCTTTTTCACCAAGAAGACAAGGAGCGGGATTAATTCAAATATCAGATGCTATAAAAAATAAAGTTACTGCTACTTATAATGGGGTTGGATCTGTAGCATTAAAAGAGATACAAGGTAAAAATATTAGTTTCACTATTGATTTAAATAATCATGGTGATAAAGATGTTACTTATTCTTTAGATAAGATAGGGGGAGTTTTATCTCAAGAAGATAAGGATGCTTCAGGAGAAATGGCTAGAGATATAATCCTTTCAAAAGATGATGCAGATATAACCTTTGATAAAAAAGAGGTTACAGTTAAAGCAAAAGGTACTGAAAAGGTTAATGTAACTATAAATATAGGTGATAATCTAAGTACAGAAAGATTTTTAGAAGGATATTTGCAATTAAAATCAACTGATTCAGATCAACCTTCACTGGTTGTACCTTACATGGGATACTATGGAGATTGGGCTAAGGAGAGAATAATAAATTACGGAGATTGGGAAGAATCAGATAGTTTGATGGCTCAAATAGATGACGCTTCTCTAACAGCTCTTATGGCCACATATAAAGGTGATAAAGTGAATATATTAGGTGATAATCCAGAAGACTTTGCAATATCCCCTAATGGAGATAATTACTGTGAAGAGGTTATACCATATTTATATTTCCTTAGAAATGCAAAGAAAGTTGTAAGTGAAATTGAAGATGAAAATGGAAATGTAGTAGTAAAAGCAGGTGAGATGGATGATGTAAGGAAACAAGTTTATAATAACTCTAATAATTCAGGGAAATCACCATCACTTAGAAATGATTTATCTTGGAATGGAATGGTGTACAATAAATCTAAAGGTGAGAACGAGGCTGTTAAAGAAGGCATATATAAATTATCAATAAAGTCCTATGTAGATTTAGATAATAAAGAGCCACAAAAGTTTGAAGTACCAATTAAAGTGGATATAACAGCACCGGAAATTAAAGTTATATCATCTGAAATAGAGGGAGAAGACTTAGTAATTAAATGGAATGCAAAAGATAACTTAGCAGGTATTTTAAATAGTGCTATATTTATAGGTGATGATATTAAAAAAGATGCTAAGATAATTGATGAAGGTAAAGAACTGTATTCTGTAAAACTTAAGGCTAAGGAAGTTAAAGATAAACAAGTATCTATAGTAGTTATGGACAAGGCTTACAATCTAGCATCTGTTAACGCAGTTGTAGAGAAGATAGAAGAATCTATAATAGAATTTAACAATAAAGACTTTGCAGCGGGAAGTATGGATGCATCAGAAAAATCATTGAATAAAGAGGGTATGCTAGAAATAAGTGGAAAAGTATCATATCCAATTAAATCCTTTAAAATTGATGATAAAGATGTAGAAGTAAATAAAGACTTAACATTTAATTTCTTAAAAGATAGCAAGGAACTTAAACAAGGAATAAATTATATACACGTTTATGCACAAGGAATAGATGGAAACATAGCTAAGGTTAAGCAAGAGGACGGATCAGCAGTACCAGCAAACAATTATGCAACAAAAATATACTTTGATTCAGAAGATCCAATAATTAATTTAACATCACCTTTTAGTGATGGTAAGGGGAATATATTTATTAATTCAGAAGAACTTATATTAAAAGGAATAGTTTCAGATAGTGGGATGGGATATAAGTTTTATATTAACGGAGAAATTGAAAAACAGGTACAAGCTGAAGTTAACTATGGTCATGAATATACAGCTTACGAGTTTAATAAAAAGGTTGAAGTGGAAAATGGAGATATAATGACATTAAAGGCTGTGGACTTATCTGGACATACTACTATTCTTAAATATAAAGTTAATATAGATAAAGAAAAGCCTATAGTAACTATAGAAGGTGTAGAAAATGGAAAGATTTATAATGAAAATATTAAGCCAGAAATAAAAATGAATAAAGAAGGAACTATAAAATCAACACTAAATGGAAAAGAATATAATAATGAAGAAATATCAGAAGAAGGAAACTATGAATTAATAGTGAGAGCTATTGATAATTCAGGAAATGAAGTTGAATCTATAATTAAGTTTTCTATAGACAAGACAGCACCAGTTATAGATGTTAAAGGTGTGGAAGATGGTAAAACTTACAATATGTCTGTTATGCCTAAGATAACATCAGATGATAAAGATGCAACAATTAAATATATCCTAGATGGTAAGGAATATGATGGTATAGAGCCAATAAGAAGTAATGGTGAGCATAAGTTAGATATAGAAGCAAAAGATTTAGCAGGAAATATATCTAAGAGCAGCGTGAAATTTGAAATAGGTACTATTATTAATAAAGGTGATGACCAAGTTTTAGTTATTAAAGATAGATTACAGTATTCAGATGGAAATGTAGTTGAATTTATACTAAAAGATATAAGCACAATATCAAAAGAAGTCTTTGAAGCTGTAAAAGGTGGAGAAAAGGTAATGATATTTAAACTGGACTCTAAAGATGCTAAAATTAAGTGGCAATTTGATACAAAGGATATTACATCTATAGACAAAGATTTAGATATAAGTTTAAATGAAATTAGCCCTAATAAGGATTCTATATACAAACTAGATGAAAAGGCTCAAATTATATCATTTAAGCATAATGGAAGGTTGCCTGGTTTAACAAAAGTGACAATAATGATAGATAAAGAAAAAACGGATCTAACAAAAAATATATATTCATATTATTTTAATGAAACTACAAATAAAGCAGAATTACATGCAGAAAACTTAAAAGCATTTAATAAAGATAATGAAGATTATCTAGAACTAAACTTAGAACATTGTAGCGACTACTTTTTATCAAACTTGGATTCCAAAACTATTATTAAACCAGATGTAGATGTAGATGTAGATAAAGACAAAGACAAGGATATAGGAGGTACCAACGATAACAATACTCCTAAAGAAAATAAAAATGATTCTAAAGAAAAGATAAATTCAAAATCTAAACTTGCAAAAACAGGATCAATGGTTAATACAAGCTCTATGATGTCTTTTGGAACTTTGTTATGCGGACTTGGATATGTTATGAGTAAAAAAGGCAAGAAAAACAAATAATAATAAGTCAAAAAACTTCATGAAATTAAAGATTACAGTGAAAAAGAAGCTATAAGTATATACATAGCTTCTTTTTTTATTAGTTTTAATATTTATAGTATAACAACACATTTTAGGTATAGGGAGATATTAATGTATTATAAAATATACAAAATATATGAGCAAAAATGGAAAAAATACAAGGACTGATGAAAAGTATAGGATAATTTGTCATGTGAAATATTTGGAAAGTTGATGAATAAAATGATATGATGTAAATAAAGATGGAACATTTCAAATTATCTGTTAATGGATAGAAAACAATCTGTTAATGTTAAAAATCACTTGGTGTTAACGTATACAAATGATTTAAGTAATATTAATGAAATTATTTGAATAATAATTATAAAAGGGGGTCACATAAGCAAGGCTTAAATCACTATTTAAATTTAAACTTATTTTTAAATTTGTATAATCAGCTAATAAATATATAAGTTAGAAAGGAAATAGAGAATGGAAAGTGAAAAAATATTAGAAATCAAAGATTTGCATACGGGATTTCGATTTAAAGACAAGTACTTTGATGCAGTAGATGGTGTATCTTTAACTTTAAACAGAAATGAATTACTAGCAATAGTTGGAGAGTCTGGTTGTGGAAAAAGTACTATTGCTAACTCTATAGTTGGGTTACATAATAGTAGCTTTACTAAGGTAAGCGGGGAAATAATTTATAAAGGAGAAAATATATTAAACTATTCAGAAGAAAAGTTTAATAAAATTAGAGGCAAAGAAATCGGTTTTATTTTTCAAGATCCACTAGCATCTTTAAATCCACTACATAAAATTGGAAGGCAAATAGAAGAATCTCTTATATATCATACTGATTTAAATAAAAAACAAAGGCGAGAAAGAATGTTAGATTTATTAAATCAAGTAGGCATTGTAAATCCTGAAAAAACTGCTCAGCAGTTTCCCCATGAATTATCTGGAGGTATGAGACAAAGAGTTCTAATAGCTATTGCACTTTCTTGCAAACCTAATATTATAATAGCGGATGAACCAACTACTGCATTAGATGTTACTATACAAGCTCAGATATTAGACTTACTCGCAGAACTTCAAAAAGAAATTAATGCAGGAATTATACTTATAACACATGACTTGGGGGTAGTTGCACAAAATGCAGATAGAGTTGCTGTTATGTATGCAGGACAAATTGTAGAGCTAGCTGATGCAAAAGAACTTTTTAATAATCCACTGCATCCTTATACAAAATCATTGCTAAACTCTATACCTAATGCTGAATTAGTTGGACAAGAATTGCATGTAATAAAAGGAATGGTACCGTCTTTAGAAAATTTGCCAAGAAAGGGTTGTAGATTTAAAGAGCGAATTCCATGGATATCAGATTCAGAACATGAAGAGGACTCAATCCTTCATGAGGTTTCAAAAGGTCACTTTGTAAGGTGTACATGCTGGAAGAATTTTTACTTTGAAAATGAAGTGGGGTGCTAAAATGGAATTTTTAAAAATAGATGATTTAAAAGTTCACTTTCCTATTCGTGGAGGAGTGCTTAATACTATAAAAGATTATACCCGTGCTGTAGATGGTGTATCACTTTCACTTGAACAAGGAAAGACATATGGACTTATAGGAGAATCAGGGTCAGGTAAAACAACTATAGGGAAAGCTATTGTAGGATTAGAAAATCCAACAGAAGGTAAAATATTATATAATAATCAAACAGTAAATACAAAAAGGTTAAGAAAAAAGGTTGGGTATAATAAAGATGTACAAATGATATTTCAAGATGTTTTATCTAGTCTTGATCCTAAAAAAAGAATTATAGATATAATAGCAGAACCTATTCGTAATTACGAAAAGTTAAGCAAAAAAGAAGAGTTAGAAAAAGTATTGAAATTATTAAATATAGTAGGAATGCCACAAGATTCTTTGTATAAATACCCTTATGAATTCTCAGGGGGACAGCGTCAAAGAATAGGTGTAGCTAGAGCTGTATCTTTAAATCCCAAACTTATTGTAGCTGATGAACCTGTATCGGCCCTTGATTTATCAATACAAGCTCAAGTATTAAATTTTTTAAAAGAGGTGCAAAGAGATTTTAATTTAAGTTACCTTTTTATATCCCATGATTTAGGCGTAGTTAAACATATGTGTGATTATATTTATATCATGCATAGAGGAAGATTTGTAGAGACTGGTACAAGGGAGGATATATATAACAATCCTCAGCATATTTATACAAAAAGATTAATAGCTGCTATACCACAAATTTCTGTAGAGGATAGAGCAAAGAGTAGACAAGAAAGAATCATGGTGGAAGAGGAATATAACAGAAGAGAAAAAATGTTCTATGATGAAAATGGCAGAGCGTTTGACTTAATTCAAATTTCTAAAACCCACTATGTGTCAGTAAGAGAAAAGGGGGATCTATAAGATGTGGAAAACCGTATTGCGTAGAGTGTTATTAATGATACCTCAACTTTTAATATTAAGTATAATTGTTTTTGGATTTGGTAAGATGATGCCTGGAGATCCTTTTACAGGCTTAATAAGCCCAGAGACGGATCCTTTGGTACTTGAGGAATTAAAGGAAAAGGCGGGGTTAAATGATCCTGTACCTGTTCAGTATAAAACCTGGATGGTTAAGATGCTTAAAGATGGTGACTTTGGAAGATCTTATACTCAAAAGGTACCAGTCGCTTCTCTTATTGGTGAAAGAGCAAAAAATACACTGTGGTTATCTTTATTGACTTTGATTTTAACTTACCTAATAGCAATTCCTCTTGGTATTTATGCGGGAAGATATGAAGGTTCAAGGTTTGATAAAGGTGTTATAATGTATAATTTTATAAGTTATGCTATACCTACATTTGTAATAGGACTTGTGTTTCTTCTAATATTTGGATACAAATTAGGATGGTTCCCCACAACAGGGTCTGTAGAGATTGGTCTACAAAAAGGAACATTTGCATATTTTAAAAGTAAGCTACATTATATGATTTTACCTGCGGTTTCAGCTGCCATAGTAAGGACAACGGGAACCATACAATATTTAAGAAATGAAGTAATTGATGCTAAAGGTCAAGATTATGTAAAAACAGCTAGGAGTAAGGGTGTACCTATAAATAAGGTTTATTCTCAACATATATTTAGAAATTCATTATTACCTATTGCAGCATTTTTTGGCTTTACTATTATGGGACTTTTAAGTGGATCTGTATTTATTGAAACTATTTTTGGATATTCAGGAATGGGAGAATTATTTATTACATCAATAAATAGTAGAGATTATTCAGTTATGAATGCCTTGGTTTTATTATTTGGATTTTTAACATTAATGGGTAGTTTGTTGTCTGATATAATCATGACAATTGTTGACCCTAGAATAAGAATAGATTAGGAGGGATCAAATATGAGTAAACAAGACATTGATGCAAAAAACATTGCCTCCGAAATAGAGCTAAAGGCTATTGCTGCAGAAATAGATGAAAAAGAATTAAAATCAGTTAGTGAAGTGCCATCTTTTTGGAAGGTACTTAAAAGGGAATTTAAAGTCGATAAATTGGCAACAACATGTCTCATTATTTTAACTATAATAATAGCGACAGTGTTAATAGGATCTTTAATTATAGATCAAAATGAAATTATGAAAATAAATTTAAGGAATAGATATAAAGCGCCAGGAGCAGAATTTATTTTAGGAACAGATATAGGCGGGAGGTCCATTGCAGGTCAACTATTAATTGGAGGAAGAAATTCTATTTTAATAGGATTTGCAGTTACTGTAATAACCTCTGTAATTGGTATAATTGTTGGGCTAATTGTAGGTTACCATGGTGGGGTAGTGGACAATATAATAATGAGAATATGTGATTTCATTTCAGTTTTGCCTACAACATTACTTATAATTACATTTGTAGTGGTGATTCCAAAGTATACCATGTGGCATTTTATATTTATAATGAGTGTATTTTATTGGGTTGGTATGACGAGATTGGTAAGAAGTAAAGCTTTATCAGAAGGTAGAAGAGACTATGTAAATGCATCGAAGATAATGGGAACAAGCAATTTGAAGATTATGTATGGTGGTATTTTACCTAATATTAGTTCCATCATAATTGTAGATTTAATTTTGAGTTTCGCTGGAAATATTGGAATTGAAACTGGATTATCATTTTTAGGATTCGGTTTACCTCCATCCACACCTTCGCTAGGAACATTGGTATCTTATGCGAGAACTCCAGGTGCTATGTCGAACAAATTATGGTTATGGTTACCTGCGTCATTATTAATATTAGTAATGATGTTGTGTATAAATTACGTCGGTCAAGCATTTAGAAGGGCTTCTGACGCAAAACAAAGATTAGGATAGAATGAAGGGGGAGTAGTAAAAATGAAAAAAAGTTTAAAGTTTATGGTCCCATTACTATTAGCATCAACACTTTTATTAGCAGCTTGCAACAAAAAGTCAGCTGATGAAGGTGGTCCTGCCACAGGCGGAGAGAAGGAAAATGCATTATTAAAAATAGAGCTTCCTCATCCAGATGTGCTTCAAAAAGAGGGGAAAACAGTGGGAGGAACTCTTAATGTTGCATTAGTTACAGACACACCTTTTGAAGGCATTTTTAATACCTTTTTATACTCAAATAAGGCAGACTCTGACATAATGGCACCAATGCTTGGGGCATTTATGAAATCTGGAGAAAACTTTGAAATTGTTGATGGTGGATATTGTGACGTTAAATTTGACAAGGAAGCTAAAAAGGCAACTTATAAAATTAATAAAGATTTAACTTGGAGTGATGGAGTTCCAGTAACATCAGATGATTTAATCTTTGTATATGAATCTGTTGCAAATAAAGATTATGCAGGAATAAGATTTGATTCAGATTATAGAAATGTTGTAGGTATTGAAGAATACAATAAGGGAACTGCAGAAACCATATCAGGACTTAATAAAATCGACGATAAAACATTAGAAGTATCTTTTAAGAAATATTATCCAGGAATACTCTGGGGTGCAGGATTAACTTTTAATGCTGAGCCAAAGCATTATTTAAAAGATATTCCTATAGAAGAAATGGAAAGTCATGATAAAGTTAGAGTAAATCCATTGTCTTGTGGACCATTTGTGGTTTCTAATATTGTTCCTGGAGAATCTGTGGAATATATACCTAATCCACATTGGTTTGGAGAAAAACCTAAAGTAGATAAAATTGTTTATAAAAGAACAAGTCCAGATACAATAGTAGAAGCATTAAAAGCTGGAACCTTTGATGTTGTTGATGGTATTACTGTAGATAGCTATAAAGAGTACAAAGATTTAAGTAATATTGAATTACTATCTTCAGTACAAAGATCTTATGGATATGTAGGATTTAAATTAGGGAAGTGGGATGGTGAAGCTAAAGAAGTAAAAACTGATACTACTAAAAAGATGTCTGATGTTAAATTAAGACAGGCTATTGCTTATTCTATGGATAACAAGGAAGTATGTGAAGTGTTCTACAATGGTTTAAGATTACCTGCTAATTCTGTAATGGATCCAGCACATGCTACTTTTTGGAATTCAAAGTTACCTGGATATAATTATGATCCAGAAAAAGCAAAGAAGATTCTTGATGATGCTGGTTATAAAGATGTAGATAATGATGGAATGAGAGAAGATACAAAGGGAAATAAGCTAAAAATTAATTTTCTTTCAATGTCAGGTGGAGAAATTGCTGAACCATTAGCTCAATTTTTCGTTCAAGGTTGGAGAGATATAGGACTTGATGTAAATCTTCAAAATGGTAGATTAGTAGATATGAACGCCTTTTATGACATGGTTGAAAATGATAATGAAGAAATAGATATGTATATGGGAGGATGGGGAGTAGGATCAAATCCAGATCCATCAGGATTATATGGAAGGCAAGCTGCAATGAATTATACAAGATTTGCAACTGAAGAAAATGATAAATTATTAGATGCTATTGCTTCAGAAGATGCATTTGGAAAAGATGGAATTAATCAAGAATATTTAGTTAAGGCTTATCACGACTGGCAACAATATATTCATGATGAAGTTCCGGTTGCACCTACTAACTTTAGATATGGAATAACAGCAACAAATAAGAGAGTTAACAGCTGGGATTTAAGGACAGTTAGTGACTGGGGTTGGGAGAATGTTGGATTATTATCCGATACTCCTGAAAAAGCAAAATAATAAAAAGTAAATTAAAGACACAAAATAATGTTAAAAAGGTTGTCTCAAAGGAAAGGTTGAGGCAACCTTTTTTATATATAAAATAAAATGTTATTTAAGAAACTTAAATTTTAAATATAGAATTTATAAAAGTGTAGATATTTAAGTTGAATAATTACATATATTTTGATAAAATTAAGCTATTAGAGAACTAAAGTTCGATAGGAGGAGTTTGATTTTGAAGGATATAAAAAT
This sequence comes from Clostridium algidicarnis, assembly GCF_000703125.1. Taxonomy (NCBI): domain Bacteria; kingdom Bacillati; phylum Bacillota; class Clostridia; order Eubacteriales; family Clostridiaceae; genus Clostridium; species Clostridium algidicarnis. Next base: position 2,183,834 of record NZ_JNLN01000001.1, read on the forward strand.
ATTGCATTGTAGCGATTTACATTTCGACACTCCTTTTAGTGAGTTAGATAAAGATTTTGCAGAAAAAAGACGTGAGGATTTAAGAGAGACTTTTGGAAATATAGTTAACCTGGCAAAAAAGGAAAAGGTAGATGTACTCTTAATATGTGGAGATTTATTTGACAATCAAAGGGCTATGAGGACTACTTTAGATTATATAAGAAGAAAGCTAGAAGAAATACCAGAAATCAGTGTATTTATAGCTCCTGGTAATCATGATCCATATAATGAAAAGACATTTTATACTATGATAGATTGGCCTTTAAATGTTCATATATTTAAATCAGATATGGAGGCTGTATACATAGAGGATAAAAATATAACAGTCTATGGACAAGGGTTTTCAGAGTATTATGAAAGAAAGTCATTTCTTAAGGACTTTTCCAGTAAGTTTAAAATTAATGAAAAACATATAAATATAATGGCTTTGCATGGAGATATAAGCGATAGAGGCAAGACAAATGAGTATAATCCAATTACACCTTATGAAATAGGGGAGAGTAACATGGATTATATTGCATTAGGGCATAGACATAGTTTTTCCGGTATAAAAAAAGAAAAGAATACTTGTTATTCTTATTGTGGAAATCCAGAAGGAAGAGCCTTTGATGAAAAAGGCGAAAAAGGTGTAGTATTAGGATCTATATCTAAAGACAATGTAGATTTAAATTTCATACCTATATGCAAAAGAAAATACGAAGAGGTATCTTTAAATATAGAGAATGCATTAACCTATGAAGACATAAGTAATAATATTATATCTTCAATACCAAAAGATAGTAGACACAAAGATATATATAAGGTAATTCTTTTAGGAGAGGTTAAAGAGGACTTTTCTATAAATTTAGAAGTATTAAAAGAAAAGCTTTCAAAACATTTTTATTATATGAAATTGAAAGATTCTACAGAGATTAAATTGGATTATAATATTATTTCTAAAGAATTCACTTTAAAAGGCCTTTATACTAAAAAGATGTTAGAAAAAATAAAAAAAGCAGAAAAAGATGAGGACAAAAGGCTGCTAAAAGAAGCATTAAAAGCAGGAATACAATGTTTAAGCAACAAGGAGTTGATCCTTTAATGATAATAAAAAAGCTCAATATAATTAGCTTTGGCAAGCTTAAAAATAAAAGTATAGAATTAAAAGATGGTATAAATATAATATATGGTAGAAATGAAGCGGGTAAAAGTACAATACAAAGCTTTATAAAAGCAATGCTTTATGGTATGAATTCTCAAAAGAAGTCTATTAGAGAAAACGGAAGAAAAAGATATATGCCATGGAGTGGGGAGAGGGCACAAGGTGAACTTATTTATGAGAATGATGGTGGAAATGGATATATAATAAGAAGAAGTTTTGGAAACACAAAAAAAGAAGATCAAGGAGAAATAATTCACTTTATAAGTGGGGAAAAGTTAAGAGCCATAAATGTAATAGAACCTGGAAAGGAAATTCTAGGATTAAATGAAGAGGGCTTTAATAAGACATTATTCATAGAGCAATTAGGCCTTGAAATAAACAGAGGGAAAGAAGACGAGATACTAGAAAAGCTTACTAATCTTGCTGAAAGTGGAGATGAGGATAGATCTTATGAAAAGGCTATTAAAACTTTAGGAGAAGCTAAAAAGGTTATTACGACTCCAAGGAAAAGTGGTAAATTAGATGAGCTAAGGCTAAAACTTATAAGTTTAAATACTGAATATAAAGAAAGTCTTAGACTTAGTGATGAAAATATCGAAGAACAAATTGAGTTAAATAATCTAAAAGATAAGAGAACTTATTTAAGAGCTAATATTGAAAAGTTAGAACTGTATAAAAAACATATAAAAAGAATAAAATTATATAAAGAATATGGAGAAATATTAGAATACTTAAAAAAAAGTAATGAATTAAATGAAAAAATAGAAGAAGTGGAAGAAGGTTTAGTAAGTGATGAAGGAAGTATAGATAATCAATTTATTTCTTCATTAAAAGAAGAGTATAGGGCATATAAGCAACTAAAAGATATAGAAATGGAAAGGTTAGAAAACAAGGACGTAATAAGCAATTCTTTAAAAGTTAAGGAAGATGAGTTTTGTGAATATGAAAAGTTTAATAATTTAGATGAAGATATAGAAAGAAAGGTTATTTCTCTATGCCTAGAAAAGAAAAATTTAGAAGAAAAAATAAAGAAGATAGAGATTATAGATTGTGAGATTGAAGACCTTAATAAAGACTTAGAAAAGTTAAAGGATAAACATGAAAAGATATCCTATATGAGTGATATTAACAGTAAAATCCAAGGCGTTTTTTATGATTATGAAAACAAATTAAAAGAATTAAAGTATAAAATAAGTAAAGATAACATAGATTTTGAAATTTTAGATAAGAAACAAGTTTATAAAAACAAGAAGACATTAAATTTTATATTAAGTATTTCTTTTTTTATAATAATCTTATTACTTTCATTTATTAAGGGTTTTGGGATTTATAAAGTAAACTTAATATATGTACCTATAATTATATTATTTATAGCACTTATAATTTCAGTTAAAAGGTATAAAGACCAGAGTAAAACTTTGCATAATATAGAAAAAGAGGAATTATTATATGGAGACATTTCTAATCTTAAAAATTCAATAATAACTATAGAAGAAGATTTAAAAAGATACTACAAATTATCTGGATCGAAGGATCATGAAGATTTTTTAATTAAGATAAAAGATTATAATGATAATAAAGAAAAGATAGATAAGATAACAATAAAAATAGAAGAAAAACTATTAAGTAGATCAAATTATAGCTTAGAGGTACTAGAAGAAGAGTATGAAAATATATGTAGATATATAGATTTTATACTAGAAGATACAAATAGTCATGACATAGAAGATTTTTTAGATAGATATAAAATTTTTAAAGAAATAAATAAAAACATAGATATTTTAAAATCTGAGGTAAGGGTAGAGGCTTTATCATTAGAACATATTAGCGAAGAAATAAATATAAAAGAAAAGAATATAAAAAACACTATGGATAAAATAAACAAATCACATATTAATATAGAATTTATTCCAAACGAAATAGAAAAACTTGAAAAAAAGTTAAAAGAAAAACAAGAAATAGAGGGTAGATTAAAAAGTATTGAAAGTAATTATGAACTTTTACTAAAAGATAGAGATTTAGAAAAGATGAAGGAAGAAATAGGAGATATAATAAATGAAGATATAGAAGAAAACTTTAAAAATGAAGAGGATTTAGATGATGCAATTAGAGAAAGAAATAAAGAACTTTTATACACAGAAAAAAGGTTAAGAGACGTAAAAAATTCCATAGACAATAAATTTATAGGTAAAAGAACAATTATAGAAATAGAAGAAGAAATAGATGCTATAAGAATTGAAATAGAGTTACTTCAGTATAGACTTCAATATATAAATATTGCTTATGACACATTAATAGAATGTTTTAAAGAACTTCAAAGAGATTTTGGACCAATACTTAATGAAAAGGTAAGTAAGGTATTTTCTTCAATAGTAATAGATAATTATGAAGAAGTTAAGGTATCGGAAGACTATGGGTTAAAGGTTAGAGACAAAGGTAGAAATGATATTATAGAGGCGGAGTATTTAAGTAATGGTACTCTAGATCAGATCTATTTTTCTTTAAGAATGGCATTTATAGATCTAATATTTGATGGAGAAGAAATAGTTCCTGTTTTCTTAGATGAAGCCTTTATGCAATATGACGATGAAAGACTTTCAAAGGCATTAGAATACATTAAAACTGTAGATAAAAATAGGCAAATTATAATATTTACCTGTCAAAAAAGAGAGGTAGATATATTAAAAAAAGATTCTAATATAATATATATTTAATTAATTACTGACTAATTTTCAATATAAAGATATTTTTGTAATTTTAAAATAAACACAAGGTATGTTATACTATATAGGTGGAATTTAAAATTTAAGGAGATGGTATTTTGCAAGTTTTGTTTTTAGTTCTTAATAAAATAGATTGTTTAGAGGGCATACTTGAAAACTTTGCTCGCGAGGGCATTAAGGGAGCTACAGTAATTGAAAGTACAGGTATGGCTAGAATATTGAATGATGTAGGAAATGATGTACCGATATTTGGATCTATACGGATGATTATGAATGAAAAGTATCCTTTTAATAAAACTATTTTTGTAGTGATTGAGGATCATCAATTAGATACAGCAGTATCTTGTATAAAAAAAGAAACAGGAGAATTATCTAAGCCAGATGTAGGAATAATATTTACTGTTCCTGTAGGTTACGTAGAGGGAATAAACGTTGGGAGAAAACCAGAATAGATGAGTAGTTTATATTATATATCTATTGTCATTTTCTCGGGTATGCTTTGTGCAAAATTACTTTCTAAAATAAAACTTCCAAACGTAACTGGATATTTAATTGCAGGTGTAATAATAGGACCTTATGTACTTAACATTGTGCCTTTAGACGCAGTAAAATCTTTAGGCATATTATCGGATGCTGCCTTAGGGTTTATTGCTTATGGAATAGGTAGCGAATTTTTAATAAAAAGTATAAAGAAAACAGGAAAAACTGTTATAATGATAACAGTTTTTGAAGCGTTAGGAGCAGTACTTTTGGTGGATTTAGCTATGATATTTATATTTAAGCAACCACTGCCATTTAGTCTTACTCTAGGTGCAATAGCAGCAGCAACAGCACCAGCAGCAACTATATTAGTTATAAGACAATATAAAGCCAAGGGAGATTTCACAACTACGCTTTTACAGGTGGTAGCTATGGATGATGCTGTGGGTATAATTGCTTTTGGAATTTCACTTGCAGTAGCTCAATCATTAATAGGTGGATCAACTACTTCTCTAGCTATGTCTATAATTAAGCCAATAATTGAAATATTGCTTTCTATAGTTATAGGAATTATACTAGGAGCTATATTTTCATATATAGGTAAAAGAGTAAGAGGTGAAAATGAATTATTATCTTTAACTCTAGCATTTATATTTTTTGCTATAGGAATTTCTCTAAAATTCAATGTATCTACTCTTCTTACTTGTATGATGCTAGGAGCAACTATAACAAACTTAAGTAGTAATAGCAGTAGATTTTTAAGTATTGCAGATAGGTTCACACCACCTTTATTTATAGCATTCTTTACTATAGCAGGTTTAGAATTAAATATTTCAGTAATAAAAAGTGTGGGTGTTATAGGACTTGGATACATGGTATTTAGAGTTATTGGTAAAATGCTTGGAGTATATGTAGCTGCTAGTATAACAAAAGCAGAAGAAAATGTAAGGAAATATTTAGGCCTCGCTTTGATTCCTCAAGCAGGTGTAGCTATAGGATTATCATTGCTTGCAGAAAAGTCACTACCACCTGAATATGGGCAGCCTATACGGACAATAGTATTAGCAGGAACTGTTATATATGAACTTATAGGACCCCTTGCATCTAAATATGCTTTGATAAAAGCAGGAGATATCAAGTAAAGATAACAATAAAGGATAATTATTTATTTACATCTTTAAGTAATAAATATTTTTTAGAAGGCACCTTTAAATCGTGCCTTCTTTTTAATAGTAAGTAATTTTAAATAAAGTTATAACAAGTTATTGATAATTATATATATTTAACCTTATACTTAAATTATAACAAATTTTCATATAAATATTAAAAGTGAAAGATAAAGAATATAAAAAAAGGAGTATTTTTAGAAAGAGAAAGATTTATGAATTTAAGCTAAGGAGTGAGGAGAATGCAATATAATTTTGATGAAATAGTTAATAGAAGAGGAACTACTTGCGTAAAGTGGGATAAAAGTATAATGGATTTTGGAGAAAGTACCATACCTATGTGGGTAGCAGATATGGATTTCCCAGCACCGATTGAAGTACAAGAAGCTATTAAGAAGAGAAGTGAACAATCAATATTTGGATACACATATATTAAAGATGAGGTATATGATGTTGTAGTAAGTAGCCTTAAAGAAAATCATGGATGGGATATAAAAAAAGAGTGGATAGTGTTTCTTCCGGGTGTAGTAGATGGTATTGCTACATCATTAAATGTTTTTACAGAAAAATTTGATAGCGTAGTCATACAACCGCCTGTTTATCCACGATTTTATTCCGTCGCTAATGCAATGGGAAGAAACCTTCTCTTAAATAATCTTAAACTTACAGATGAAGGTTATAAAATGGACTTACAAAATTTACAAAGCACAGTAGAAACAGAAAAACCAAAGTTGATGATTCTTTGTAATCCTCACAATCCAATAGGGAGAGTTTGGACCAAAGAAGAGTTAAAAGCTTTAGGAGAAATATGTGTGAAAAATACAGTTATCATTATATCAGACGAAATTCATTCTGATATAGTTTATAAGGGATTTAAGCATATTCCTGTTGCATCTATATGTAAAGAATTTGAACAAAATTCTATAACTTTGATGGCCCCTAGTAAAACTTTTAATGTGGCGGGTCTAGGTCAGGCCTTTGCTATAATACCAAACAAAGATTTAAGAAATACATTTACAACTGGAAGGGAAGGGTATAGCTGGGGCAATATATTTGGAATAACTTCTTTTGAGGTTTGTTATAAATATGGAGAAAGATATAAAGAAGAATTATTAGAGTATTTAGAGGTGAATATAAAATTCGTTGAAAAGTATTTAAAAGAACAATTACCAAATATAAAAATGCATAAACCAGAAGGTACATATTTATTGTGGCTAGATATGAGGAAACTTGGGATGAACAAGACTCAATTAGATGATTTTATAAGAGAAAAGGTAAAAGTAAGATTTAATGATGGATATTCTTTTGGAAAAGTAGGAGAAGGGTTTATGAGGATGAATATAGGGTGTCCTAGAACTTATATAAAAGAAGCTTTAGACAGATTAAAAAATGCTGTTAATAATTTGAAAATTAAGTAATTAATCAAAGATTATGCCCTATTTATAATAACGTAAATTATAAATAGGGCATTTTTATTTAGAAAATTGTAAAGTAATAAAACAATTTGACGATAATATAATGTATGTTATTTAAAAGATTTAATTTAATTAAGAAGTTAATAAAATTAAAAAGATAAGTGTATTAAAAGATTGAGAAAAGAATATCTTAATGCACTTATTTTTAATAGACTTAAATAATAATGTTATATAACTTCAACTAAAAAATATTTTAGGAGTGACTGGAATGAAAAAGATTAAAACCATAAGGATGAAAATAATAGTAACAATTTTACCTATAATTTTAGTATCTATGTTTGTTATGAATTATATAAGTTATGAAAAGTCAAAGAATATTATAAATGAAAAGACAGAAATAAGCATGAAAAATCAACTTGAAGGGAATAAAAATTTAATTGAAAAAAGCTTAGTAGAAAATGGACAAATTGCTGAATCATTATCAAAAGTAGCTCAATTAGCAATGGATTCCTTGTCAAAGGAACAGTATGGTGAAATGTTAAGAGAGACGATACTTACCAATAAAGAAACTTATGGAGCAGGAATTTGGTTTGAACCTTATAGGTATGAAGAAAAATCAAAGTATTTTGGACCTTATGCTCATAAAGTGGGCGATAAAACTTTTTTTATAGATGATTATAGCAATGAAGAATATGATTACCACAATCTAGAATGGTATCAAAATGGGATAAAGGAAAAGGAAGGCATTACAAAATGGTCTAAGGCTTATTACGATGATGTATCAAAAACTGTTATGGTAACAGCTACAGCCCCCTTTTATGATTCTAATAAGGAACATTTAGGTGTTGCTACTGCAGATATTAATTTAACTACGTTACAGGAAAATATAACAGACATAAAAGTAGGAGAAAAAGGTAAAGCATTCTTAGTAGATAAAGAAGGCCAATATATAGCTGGTGTGGAAGCAGATAAGATATTAAAAACTAAAATTACTGAAGAGGAAGATTCATCCTTAAAATCTTTAGGGGCAACTATATTATCATCAAAAACAGGAGTTTCGGATTATAAATTAGAAGGGGAAAAAATAATAGCATATTATGAAGAGGTTCCAGAAACAAATTGGATATTAGTATTAACTATACCAGAATCAGAGTTACTAGCAAGCTCTAAGAAACTTTTTAATTTACTTAGTATAATAATAGTCATATCATCTATATTAATTACATTAACTATTCTTTTTGTAGCTACTAATATTACAAAGGGATTGAAGGATGTGAACAATCTTGCTATAGCAATATCAGAAAATGATCTAACTAAAACTATTAAGTTAAGTGGTGATGATGAGATTGGGCGGATGACTATGCATCTTAATAATATGGCAGTCAACTTGAAAGAAGTGGTATTTAACATAAGGAAGAATATAGAACAATTAGCTGTAGCATCAGAAGAGCTTTCAGCAAGTTCTGAACAAACAGAATCAGCTACAGATCAAATTGCAATGTCTATTCAAGATATAGCTTCTAATTCTGAAAAGCAAGAAGAGCTTATGAAAGATAGTAGTAAAATGGTAGGAGAAATATCTGAGGGAATAGAGCATATAAGTTCAAATGTTCAAAATATGGCAGAAGAATCACTTAGCACATATAAGAAGGCTAAAGATGGAAATGACGTTGTATATAAAGCTATAGATCAAATGGGTAATATAAATAATAAAGTAGGACTTTTATCCGGAAATATAAATACATTAGGTAAGAAGTCTTCTGAAATTGGGAATATAGTATTGGTAATAAGTGAAATAGCAGAAAGAACAAACTTATTAGCATTAAATGCCGCAATAGAAGCTGCAAGAGCTGGTGAACAAGGTAGGGGATTTGCAGTAGTAGCTGAAGAAGTAAGAAAGCTTGCAGAACAGTCCGCCAGCTCAACAAGTCAGATAACAAATCTTATTAATGAAATACAAGGAAGTATCTTAGAAGCTACTAAGGCTATGGATGAAAGTAGCAAGGCTGTAGATAGTGGAATTTCTACAGTGGAGAATGCAGGACAGTCCTTTAGTGAAATCCTAGTTTCAGTAGATAGTATTTCATCGAAAATGCAAGATGCCTCTGCAGTTATTGAAGAGATTTCAGCAGGATCACAAAATACTGTTGAATCCATAGAAAACATGGCAAGAATGTTTGAAGAAACATCAGGTAGCACTCAAAATGTAGCTGCGTCAGCAGAAGAACAAACTGCATTAATGAAAGAAATTGCTTCAGCAGCTCAAAAGTTAGCACAGATGTCACTATATCTTGAAGAAATAATGAGTAAATTTCAAGTATAATATAGTATAATAATTTATTATAGAAGTCTTTTATAGAATAGAGAATATTAGAAATAGTGTCAATGGAGTAAACTATTCTAATTAAGTATGATATAGAATAATTAAAATTGAATAAGGTTAATGAAACTTAAGGGATTAAATTAGATGAGTCTAGTTTAATCCCTTTGACCTATAAGAAGATACTATAGGTTATCAATATACTATTTGTATTAGCTATTAGAAATATCTTACATTAGATGATATTATAAAGAATGGTATTAATAAAGAATATAAGGTGATTAAATGAAAGTAAATATTGAAAATCTTAGAAAGCAATATGAAAAAATTATGGCTGTAGATGATTTAAATGTAACCATTAAAGATGGAGAGTTAGTTTCTATATTAGGTCCTAGTGGATGTGGGAAAAGTACTTTACTTTATATGTTAGCAGGAATAGTAGAACCTACGGGAGGAAATATATATTTTGATGAAAAATTAATTAATAACATTCCTATAGAAAAAAGAAACATAGGATTAGTATTTCAAAATTATTCGTTATATCCACATATGACAGTACTTGAAAATCTCATGTTTCCACTAAAAATGAATAAGGTTAGTAAAAATAAAGCGATAGAGGAAGCAAAAGCTATAAGTAATTTACTTAAAATTGAAGAATTGCTCAAAAGAAAACCTAAGGAACTCTCAGGAGGACAGCAACAAAGGGTAGCTATAGGAAGGGCTTTGATAAAAAAACCAGGACTTCTTCTTATGGACGAGCCTTTTTCTAATTTGGATGCAGCGCTAAGGATAGAAATGAGAGAAGAGGTGAAAAATCTTCAAAAAGACTTTAATATAACCACATTATTTGTAACACACGATCAAGAAGAAGCCTTATCAATATCAAATAAAATATTGTTAATGAACAAGGGAAAAGTAGTACAGTTTTCCACTGGAGAAGAGCTTTATCATAGTCCAAGCTCTATTTATGTAGCTACCTTTATAGGAAATCCTAAGATAAATCTAATAAAAAAAGAAGATTTTATTAAAAGTATTGGTAATTTAGAAAAGATTCTGGATGAAAGAATAAAGACCTTTGGAATAAGAGCAGAAGATATAATAATTTATCCAAAGGAAGAAAGATATAGTGAATTAACTATTGCACATATAAAAAACATAATATCTTTAGGAAGAGATACTCATATTACGCTAATATGTAAAGGTATAGAGTTAAAGTCTATAATAACAGGAGAATGTAATTATAAAATAGGACAAGATGTTTTTATAAAGTTTAAAAAGATACATAAGTTTAGGGATTCAGTATGAAAAAGTCAAAAGGATTTCTATATATATTACCAAGTTTATTGATATTAATTGTTTTTCAAATATATCCTGTTATCAAGGTATTGATTATGAGTTTTTACACAAAGTTTGATTATATAAAAGACATAGTTTATGAAAGAGGTTTTGATAATTATATATACGTTCTTACAGATGGAGATTTTTATATTGCCTTAAGAAATACTTTTACCTATGTAGCTATTACTGTACCTTTATCAATAGGTTTAGCTATATTTATCGCTACACTATTAAATCAAAATTTAAAGCTAAAAAACTTTTTTAGAAGTGCTTATTTTTTACCATTTGTAACCAGTACCGTGGCAATTTCAGTAGGATGGAGATGGATATTTAACAGTGATCAAGGTCTTGTAAATTTGGTATTGAATACATTAGGTTTTGTATCAAAACAATTTTTAAAAAGTCCTGAATATACTATGCCACTTCTTATACTATTAAATATTTGGAAAAGTCTTGGGTACAATGTAGTTATAATATTAGCAGGACTCCAAAATATAGATGATAGGTACTATTATGCAGCTAAGGTGGATGGTGCAAGTAAGTGGAATATATTTAGAGAGATAACACTACCTCTTTTATCCCCAATTATACTTTTTCTTTCTATAACTTCTATTATAAGAGGATTTAAATTATTTGATGAAATTTTTGTGCTGTATGACAAATCACCAGGACCATTAAAAAGTGGTATGACCATAGTATATTATATTTTTAATAAGTTTTATATGAACTGGCAGTTTGCAGTAGCTTCATCAGCGGCCTTCATACTTTTTATAATAATACTTATATTTACTTTAGTTCAATTTAAAATTGCAAAAAAGAAAGTTCATTATTAGGGGGGAGATTATGTTGAAAAAGGTAACACTAGAAAAGGTTTTGATTTACATAGTCCTTATTATAACAGCAATATTTATACTAACCCCATTTATATGGATTTTATTAACTGCACTTAAATCTCCAGAAGAAGTATTTGCAAATCCACCTGTTATTATACCAAGTAAGCTTCAATGGCAAAACTTCATTGAAGTATTTAAATTAAAAAATTTCAGCAGATATTTTTTGAATAGTGTGGTTATTACTATAGCTATTACTGCAGGAGAACTTATAACAACTATACTTGCAGCCTTTGCTTTTTCCAATTTGGACTTTAAGGGTAAGGATATAATATTTACTTTATTAATTGGAACTATGATGGTACCAGGAGAAGTGCTTCTTATACCCAACTTTGTAACTTTGAGTAAGATAAAATGGATAAACACTTACAAGGCATTAATTATACCTTGGTGTACAAGTGTAACTTCAATTTTCTTTCTAAGACAATATTTTTTAAATATACCAAAACAACTTTATTATGCAGCAAAGGTAGATAATTGTAGTGACTTTAAATATTTAATTAAAATTGTTATACCTATTGCAAGACCAGCTATATTTACTATAGCAATACTTAAAATAATTAATAGTTGGAATTCTTTTATGTGGCCTTTAATTATGACTAATTCAGAGAAGATGAGGACCTTACCAATTATCTTAGCAAAGTTTTCTTCGGAAGTAGGGATGGATTACCATATGTTAATGGCAGCTTCAACTATAATTATAACACCAATGATTATAATATTTATATTTTTATCAAAGTACATAATTAATGGAGTTAGTAAGGGTGGAATTAAAGGATAAATACTATATTTAATGTTAGTTTTTAAATTTTAACTGTGATTTTAAAATATACCTAAAACCAAAAGTGTGTTTATTTGATTTAAATATTAATATAATATTAAAATTTAAGAGGGGGTTTTACATAATGAAAAAAAGAAGTATATCAATTATATTAGCAGGAGTAATGTCTTTATCAATGATAGGTTGCTCAACAAAATCAGAAACTAAAGAAGATAAAAAGGTAGCTAGTATAGAGACGGAAATTAAAGAAAATGTTGAAATAGACTTTTGGCATTCTATGAAAGGTGAAAATGAGGAGGCTTTAACAAAAATAACTAAAGATTTTGAAGAAAAGAACCCTAAAATTAAAGTTAACCTTGTAAATCAAGGAGGGTATAGAGAGTTATTTGAAAAGTTAATGGGAGGTGCAAAAAGCAATACACTTCCTACTATGACTCAAATATATAATAATAGACTTACGTGGTACATAGATAAAGATTTAGTTGAAGATTTAAATACTTATATATCAAATGATAAAGTAGGAATGAAAAAAGAAGAAGTAGAAGATATGCCTAAAATATTTTATGAAGATGGAACATTTGGTGATAAACAGTATACATTACCTTTTAATAAAAGCCAAATGGTGCTTTATTATAATGAGGACATGTTAAAAGAAAAAAATGTTTCTGTACCTAAAACTTGGGATGAATTTAAAGATGCAGCAAAAAAACTTACTGTAGACTCCAATAATGATGGGAATCCAGAAGTTTATGGAGTAGCATTTGAAAATAATATTTCAACAGATATAGGAATTTGGGTAAGACAATGTGGCGGAGAAATAATTAGCGAAAAAGATGATAAAATTAACTTTAACACTAAAGAAACAAAAGAAGCTGTAGAATTTATAGGAGGAATGATGAAAGATAAAGTTGCTACACTAGCAGGTGAAGACAAAAACTCTAATAATACTTTTATTAAAGGAAGGGCAGCAATGTGTGTAGCTTCAACTTCGGCGATTCCTTATATTCAAAAAGGATTTAAAGGAAAATGGTTTTCGGCACCACTACCAGTAAATAAAGAAGATGCTCAACTTTATTATGGGACGAATGTAGCAATGTTTAATACAGCAACTAAAGAACAAAAACTTGCTGGATGGCTTTACCTAAAGCATTTAATTAATACTGAAAACACTGCATATTTTTCCATGAAAACTGGGTATATGCCAGTTAGAACATCAGCTATAAAAAGTGAAGAATATCAAAAGTTCTTAAAAGAGAATCCAGTAAAAGCAGTTCCAATGCAAACTTTAGATAAAGGGTGGACAGGAAGTAGATCTATTGGTTCCATACCAGCTTTAGATGTATTAGGAGAAGAACTAGAGCAAGTATTTAATGAAAAGAAAACTATAGATGAAGCGCTTAAAGATGCTCAAGAAAAAGGCGAAAAAGCTATGAAGGAAGCTAGAAGTAACTAAATGATAATAGTAGGTAAATTTTATTTATCTGCTATTATCTTATAAGCGGAGGGAGTAATGTTATGGAAAGAAGTAGAAAGATATGCATAGTTCCTCATTGTTTTTTAAACGCAAATTCAAAGGTAGAGGGACCTTGCAGATATAAAGCTATATTAAAGACTTTAGTTTATGCCCTAATTGAAAGAGACTATGGGATTATACAACTTCCTTGTCCTGAACTTACATTTTACGGAATGAGAAGGTGGGGGCATGTGAGAAACCAATTTGATAATCCGTATTTTAGAAAACATTGTAGAAAAATATTAGAACCAATAATTTTGCAAATAAAAGAGTATGAAGCAAATGATTATGAAATAAAGCATATAATAGGAGTAAACGGAAGCCCAAGTTGTGGAATAGATGTAAGCTGTGGGTCTAATAGCTGGAAAGGCGAAATATCGCAGATAGAAAATCTAGAGGATTTAAAAAAAGATATAACCTATGATAATAAACCAGGAATATACATGCAAGAGTTTATGCAGTTATTAAAAGAAGATGGTATTGAAATTAATTTTATTGGAATTAATGAAAAAGATATAGATAAATACGATTTTGATAAAATATTATAAAGGTTAGGGATGCACTAATGTGGTGCATCTTTTTTTGATGATGTATTTTTGTTAACTAAAATTAACTTTTAAAAGTTTGCATATGGTAAGATATTTTTATAACTAGTAAAAGGGAGGAATAATATATAATGAAGTATAGAGGAAATAAAAAGGTAATATTGTTTATATGTGCTTTTATATTTTTACTAATATGTGGAGGTAATGGGAAAGTTGTTAGTGCAGAACCTATAGATGGAGATATAGAAATCACAGTAGAATATGGGTTTGATGGAAGGTATAAAACAGGTAATAACATCCCCATTTTTATTGAAGTGAAAAATGGAAATAAGGATATTGAAGGAGAACTACAAATAAAATTCCCTACTACTCAAAATCAGTATAATATATATAGTCAAGCAATTAATCTTCCAAAAGAATCTAAGAAAAACTTTATTATAGCGATACCTTTTATGGATATTTCTAATGAAATTGAAGTTCTAATAGAACAAAACAATAAGACATTAGGGAGTATAAAAGTTAGAATCGAGAACGGAAGACTATTACAAAATCAAAAGCTTGTAGGTGTACTTTCAGAGGATTTTAGTAGCCTTAGCTATTTTAATAATATTAAAATAGAAGGTAATGATTCAAACAAGGGTGTAAGCAACTCAAATATTATAGAATTAGATACAGTTGCTGTTAAATTAACTAAAGATAATATTGGAGAAAACTATAAAGCTTTAGATGCTTTAGATATATTAGTAATAGATAATTTTGATACATCAGTACTTTCTAAAAATCAATATGAAGCTATTAAAGAGTGGGTAGAGTCTGGAAAGGTACTTGTTGTAGGTACAGGATCAAATTATTCAAAAACCCTATCTTTGTTTAAAGATGGCTTTATAAATGCAGAGATAGTGGGTACAGAAACTAAAAGATTAAACTCTTTAAATGAATATATAGATGATGATTCAACAGGAACCTTAAATGGAGAAATTTTAAATATAAATATTAAAGATAGTGAAGTTCTTTTGAAAGAAGGCAATACACCTATAGTGTCTAAGTTAAATAAAAAAGATGGAGTTATAATACTTTCTGGCATTGATTTAGGTATTGAACCTTTTATAGGTTGGAGTTCAAGGGACGTATTAATATCTAAATTAATATCTTCAAATATGCCAAATGTATTAAAGGAAGTGGGAAGTGAAGGAAGACAAAATAATTATAATCTAAACAATATATTAAATACTGTACCTAAAGAAAAGCTGCCTAATATAAGAAATGTATCTATACTTTTTGTAGTTTATATAATGATTATAGGGCCACTAGGTTATTTTGTATTAAAAAAATTTAATAAGAGAGATTATATATGGGTTACAGTTCCAGTAATGGCCTTAGCTTTTAGCTTGTTTATATATGTAATAGGATCCACTACAAGGATAAATGAACCCTTCTCTAATTTATTTTCTATTACTATAATGGAAGATAAAGATGATATAGATACAAAGGTATATAGTTCAATTATAAGTCCTAGCAAAAATAATTTATATGTAGAGGAACCCGAAGGTGTAGATTTAGAATTCATAAATGATCCTAATGAATATAATAGAAATACTGGATTAAAGGAAGAAAACAAAAAACTAAACTTGAAGGTAATTTATGATGGGAATAAAACCTATTTTGAATTTCAAGATATGAAGCCTTTTAAACTTAATTCTTTTAATTTTAATAAAAAAGATGTAGCTTTGAATGAATTAAAGTCAAACTTAAAGTTTAAAGAGGGTAAACTTCAGGGGGAAATAGTAAACACTTTAGATACGGATTTAGAGAGTTTATATATAATAAGCCCTTTTAGTATTTATGAATTAGGTGATTTAAAAAAAGGTGATACTCTAGATGTAAAAAATGTAATAAAAGAATATAAAAATATAGATGATTTAACAAGATCTTTTCACATGAATCCTAATGCTACAAATAATGATAGAAACAAGATATCACAATTAGAAATACTTTTTGAAAGGATGAATATATATGGGCAAAATGAAAATGATCAAAATACATATATAATTGGATCTTCAAAAGATATGATAAAAGATAAAATAAAAGTTAATGGTAATGAGGTTGTGACATATCAAAACAATATCATAGCTTTTAAGTCAAATATAAGCTTTATAGAAGATGGAATTGTAGAATACCCTTATGGACTTTTAAAACCTTCTTTAGATAATAAGTTAGGTCAGGGTGACTATGATGAAGGGCGAGGTGCAATTTATGGAAATATGAGTCTTAATCTAACTTATAAAATCAAGGAAGATATAAATATTGATATTATAAGATTTAAAAATACAGAGTCTTTGGATTATAGCAGTAGTTTCAATGGTAACTTTTATATATTAAATATAGATGAAGATAAATATGAGAAGATGGATATTAGTGGAGCTGATATTAATATAGAGAATCCATCTAGGTATGTAAAAAATGGACAAATTAAAGTAAGATTAGAAAACAGTGAAAATAAAAATAATGATGGTAGACCTTCCTCGGTACCATTAATGAGTATAAAAGGAGGGGTAAAATAATGTTAGAGATTAAAGACCTTAAAAAGTCCTATGGTAAATTTATAGCCCTAGATGGGGTAAGCTTAAATATTGGAAAAGGTGAAATATTCGGGTTTGTAGGTCCTAATGGTGCAGGTAAAACTACAACTATGAAAATCGTAGCAGGACTTTTAGAAGCAGATTTTGGTGAGGTTTATGTAGATGGTATAGATGGTATGCGGGAAAACAAAAAGCTTAAAGAAAAGATAGGATATATGCCAGATTTTTTTGGAGTTTACGAGAACTTAAAAACTATAGAATATTTAGAGTTTTATGCTTCTATATATGGAGTAGTAGGTAAAGAGGCAAAAAAGTTATCTATGGATCTATTAGAAATAGTTAATCTAAAGGACAAGGCAGATTTTTATGTAGATGGTTTATCAAGAGGAATGAAACAAAGACTTTGTCTTGCAAGAAGCCTTGTGCATAATCCAGAACTTTTAATATTAGATGAGCCTGCATCAGGAATGGATCCTAGAGCAAGATATGAGATGAAATCAATTTTAAAAAACCTAAGGGAGATGGGTAAGACCATACTAATAAGTTCACATATATTACCAGAGCTTGCTGAACTTTGTACTAATATAGGTATAATAGAGGATGGTAAAATGGTGGTTACATCTACTGTTGATGAGATAATGATGAAAATGAATTATGCCCATCCAATAAAGATAAAATTACTAGACAAAGTAGAAGGTGGAGTTAAACTCTTAAAAGAACTACCCTACCTAAATAATTTAATTGTGGATAATAACAATATAACAGTTGGTTTTGGAGGAAAAGAGGAAGAAATGGTGGAGGTTCTTAAAGTTTTGATAAACAATGATATCCCTGTGGTGTCCTTTGCTAAAGAAAGTGGGAATCTTGAAGATATATTTATGAAGATTACAGAAAAACAACATAAATAGGAGGTGCTATTATGAAAATAAATATAAATCCAGTTCTTAGAAAAGAAGCAAAAACTACTGTAAGAACATGGCGAATAGGAGTGCTAATTGCTATTTATGTAGGCGTATTATCCTCCGTTGCGGTAATTACTTTTGGAACATTTTTAAAAAACATGGCTTATGGTGGAGCAAGGTATGAAGAATTGCCAACTTTGTATATGGCTATTGAAAGTTTACAATTAGTTTTAATATTATTTATTGTACCTTCTTTATCCGCATCAGCAATTTCAGGTGAAAGAGAAAGGCAGACTTTAGACATACTTCTCTCAACAAAGATGTCTCCATTGTCTATAGTAACAGGAAAGCTTGTGGCATCTTTAAGTAAAGTCGTACTACTTATCATCTCAACTATACCAGTATTTTCCTTGGTGTTTTTATTTGGTGGAGTAAGTGTTATGCATATATTTCAGATTACAATATTTTATTTAGTAACTGCATTGTATGTAGGGGGTATTTCAATTTTCATATCGACCTTTTTTAAAAGTTCTAGGGTATCGAATGTTGTGGTTTACGCTGTGGGACTTTTCTTAACATTAGGTACATTATTTATAACATTTATATATTTTCAATATATAAATTTAAAATATGTATCTATAGGACAATCAACATTACAAAACTTTTCGGCACCATTTTATTTATATCTTAATCCTTTATGGGGATATATTTCACTTGTGTCTAATCAAATAGGTAGTGGGGGAGGAATCCCTGGAATAAGGACAGTTAGTCAATATGCAAATACCTGGATAATAAACTGCATAGTTGAGGTTATAATGTCTGTAATATTGATTTTTTTATCTGCATGGAAATTAAATCCTATAAAAAGATATAATAAGAAAAGAATGAGTAAGATATGAGTAGCTTAGATTTAAAGATAATAAACTTTTTTAAGAAGGCCTCAAAAAGGCTTAAGTTAAATTTATTTTTAAATGACTTTGTTATAGGCCTTATAATAACATTAATAGTGTCTAGTATACCATCACTAATGTCTTTAGTTGTTCCAATATATAAAATTAAAGTTATTTATATATCCATTTTGTTAATAGGTGTATGTATAAGCTTTATATATTCAATGATAAGGCTCCCAAACAAGGAAAAACAGGCACTTATAATAGATAGCAAAGGCTTGGATGAAAGATTATCTACCGCCTTAGAAAGTATAGGTAAAGAAAAAAGAGTTTATAGTCTTCAAAAAGAAGATACTGCAAGGTTTATAGAGTCTTTCAATATAAAAGAGAAGATTCCTATAATAATAGAAAAGAAAAAAGTTATAATGGTAATATCTTTAGTAGTGATATCTTCTCTTGGAATGTTTATAAAAACTGAGGCTAAAACATTAGCAAAAGAAATAGAAATAACTAAAAAGTTTGAGAAAGAAACTTTAAATAAAATAGAAGAACAAAAAAAGGTTATACAAAAAATAGATAAACTTAGTGAAGATGAAAAGAAAAAGATAATAGAAGTCTTAGAAAAGACAGAAAAAGAAATAACAACTGCAAAAACAGAAAAAGATATAGAAAAATCTTTAGAAAGATTAGATAAAAAGCTTGAAAAAGAAGCTAAAGATCCTAGTCTTAGTAAGGAAAAGCAGGAGATACTTAGAAATGTCCAAAAGGATATAAGCCCCAAGGGGGAAGAGGAAAGAAAAGAGAAGGCTAATAAAGATTTAAATAAATTAGCGGATAAGTTTTCAGAAGATAAATTTATGGAGGACCTTTCAAAGCAGTTAGCTGATAAGAATAAAGAAGGCATAGATAAGGCGTTAAAAGATATTAAAAGCAGTGTATCATCTTTAGGCGATTTAGAAAAAAGTCAAATATCTAGGTCTCTTAAAGAGGCTTCTTTGAATATTGATGATGAAGATTTAAAGGAAGCTTTAAGAGATATATCAAAGGATGTTAAAGAGGGAAATATAAGTGATGAAAACGAAAAGAAAACTAGTGAAGCCTTAAAATCTTTGGTGGATGAAACAGAAGGAACAGCTTCAAAGGGTGATAATAAGGGTGAAAAGAAGGAACAAAGTGGTGAAGGCAAGGAAAAAGGTCAAGGCGAAGACGTTGGTGAAGGCCAAGGAGAAGGTAAGAGTAATGGGGAAGGTCAAGGTAGTGAAAAGGGAAAAGGTGAAGGGTTTAATAAAGGAAGCAAGAACGGTATAAATAAAACTGATACTAGCACTCCTTTAAATAAAGAAGAGGTATTTATTCCAAATAGAAATGAAGGAAATGACGAAAATCTTACAGGAAACAAAAATAACAATTCTTCATCACAAACAGTAGATTCAGATAAAGGTATAGAAAAAAGAGGAGAATCTATAAATTATGATAAAGTAATAGGAGATTATACTAAAGAGGCCTATGATAGTGTCAATAATCTAACAATACCGGAAGCATTAAAAGATATAATAAAAAGCTATTTTGAAGGATTACAATAATATGGGGTGAAATAATGGAATTGAATAAAGAGTATATAGATAAGGTTATAGATAAGATAAAGTCTTGTGAAGATGAAATATCCAAAGGCATAATTGGACAAAAGGATATAATAAGGCAAGTTATAGTAGGTATTTTAAGTGAGGGGAATATACTACTTGAGGGTGTTCCAGGGCTTGGTAAAACTGAACTTGTGAAGGTCTTATCTAAGGTATTAGATCTTTCCTTTTCAAGAATACAATTTACTCCAGATCTAATGCCCTCTGATGTGGTAGGAACTAACATGATAGTTAAAGAAAATGATACAAATGAATTTAGATTTGAAAAGGGACCAATATTTGCGAACTTAGTTTTAGCAGATGAAATAAATAGGGCAACACCTAAAACTCAGTCAGCATTATTAGAAGCTATGCAAGAAAAGACTGTAACTGTAGGTAAAAATACTTATAAGTTATCAGAACCATTTATGGTTTTAGCAACTCAAAATCCTATTGAAATGGAAGGCACCTATCCTCTTCCAGAAGCACAACTAGATAGGTTTTTGTTTAAGGTATTTGTGGAGTTTCCTTCTTTAGAAGAATTAAAAAGAATAATGGATATAACTGTTACAAATAAAAAGGTGAAAATTAATGCCATATTAAATGCAGAAGATATACTTAGTATAAGAGAGATTACAAAAGAAATACCTATATCTGATGCAGTTTCTGAATATGCCTTAAAACTAATTTTAGCAACGCACCCAGAATTAAAGAATTCTCCAGAGGTTACTAAAAAGTATATTAGCATAGGATCAAGCCCTAGAGGAGCTCAAGCTATATTTAAAGCTGCTAAAGTTAGGGCTATGATGGAAGGTAGATTTAATGTATCCTTTGAAGATATAAAGATAGTGGCATATCCATCCTTAAGGCATAGAATATTTCTTAACTTTGAAGGACTTTCTGAAGGGATTAATCCAGATGATATTATAAAAAGTATCCTAGAAGAAATAAAGGTAGTATAGAATATGGACTATGATTTATTTGATAAAGATTTTTTTAAAAGATTACAAAATATAAATATAAATCTAAATATGAGATTAAGCCTTGGTAATAAGGGAGGAAGAAAATCAAATTCAAAAGGTACATCCCTAGAGTTCTCGGATTTTAGAGAGTACACACCAGGAGATGACATAAGGCGTATAGATTGGAATGCCTATGCTAGATCTGAAAAATTATTTATAAAGTTATTTATGGAAGAGAGGGAAGCTGAATTTAACTTTTTTATAGATAGTAGTAAGTCTATGGATTTTGGTGAGTATAAAAAGTCTAATGAAGCCCTTAAGATAATAGGAGCACTTTCATATATAATACTAAATAATCTTGATAGGGTTTGTGTAAATTTAATAAGTAGTGAAGGGTTAAGCAATATAAAATCTGGAGCAGGTAAGCCTTTATTACAAGACTTATTAAGGGAGCTTTCAAAAATAGAATTTAAAGGCACAAATAGTATATATTCAGCTATAAAAGATTTTAGACCAAAAAGAAAAGGGGTATCTATTTTGATATCTGACTTCTTTCATAAAGAATCTTTAGAGGAATCTATAAGGTATTTGGTGTATAAAAAGCAAAAGGTAATTTTAATTCATGTATTATCAAAAGAAGAGCTTTACCCTACGTTAAATGGAAATCTAAATTTATTAGATTCTGAAAGTGATGAAAGTGTTAGAGTAAACTTAAATCCTTCAATATTAAATATCTATGAAAGGAAGCTATTAACCTTTAAAGAAGATATTAATAGCATAGCAACTAAGTATGGCGCAACTTATGTACCTATAAGTTCTGAAGATTCTATTGAGAAGATAGTATTTAAAGATTTAACAGTTCAAGGACTAATAAATAAAAGATAGGGGTGAGAGTATGAAATTTGTAAATTCATGGCCACTTATATTTTTGACTTTTATCCCTTTACTTATATTTTTATATCTTTTGAAACAAAAGTCACAAGATCATATTATACCAAGTACGTTTTTATGGAAAGAAGTATATAAGAATGTTGAAGTATCTACTCCTTTTGAAAAATTAAGATATAATATAATGCTTTTACTACAACTTTTAACTATACTATTTTTAACTTTTGCATTAACAGACCCATTTTTATCTATGATGGGTAGTGATTATAAAAATATAATAATAGTAATGGATAGCACTGGTAGTATGACTGCAACCTATGGGGATGTTACAAGAATTGAAGAGTCTAAAAGACGTGCTGAAGAGTACATAGATTCTATAAATACAGATGCAGAAGTTACAATAATAAATGTAGCAGAAAAGCCTTCTATAGAGCTTTCTAGTTCTAAAGATAAAAGTTTAGCAAAAGATAGGGTGAAATCTATAAAGATAAAGTCTGTAAGTGGAAATATAGAGGACAGTTTAGCTATTATAAGAGCATTAACCAAGGAAAGCGAAAGCTATGAAGCTATATTTTTCACTGATAAAGCTTTAGATATAGAAGACATAAATGGTAAAGTAGTTGATTTAACACAAAAGTCAAGTAATGCATCATTAGATTTTCTTTCTTATAGTGAAAATAAAGAAGAACTTAAGGTACTAGTTAAGGTAACTAATAGGGGAAGCTATGAATACACTTCTGATGTAGCTTTATATGGGGATGAGAAACTTTTAGATATAAAATCTATAACTTTAAATCCAAAAGAAAGTAAAAATGTTCTCTTTGATAAAATATACTTTAAAGGAGATATACTTAAAGCAGAACTTACAGAAGAAGATAGCATAAAAGAAGATAATTTTATATTTGAAAAGGTATTGAATGAAGATAAGAAAAAGGTTCTTCTTGTTACAGAAAAAAATATATTTCTAGAAAGAGCTTTGCAAACTATACCTAGTATAGATATTTATAAGACAAATGAAGAATCAAATATAAATAAAGAAGATAAATATGATCTTTATATATTCGATAATATAACACCAACAAACATTCCAAAGGGCGGAAATCTACTTCTTATAAATCCTGAAAGTAATTCTATATTTAATGTTAAAGAAGAGCTTCAAGGAGGGGATGGAGTAGTAACTAAAAGTAGCCTTAGTAAGTATACTGAAGGGTTGAAATTTGCTATTAAAAGTTATAAGGAAATAGAAAAACCAAATTGGGCTGAGGAATTTTTAAGGGTAGAAGAAGACAGCCTAGGATTCATAGGGAATTATAATGGAAAGGTTGTAGGGGTTTTAGGCTTTGATCTTCATAACTCAGATTTGACACTTAAAGCTGAATTTCCTATATTAATTCATAATGTAGTAGGAAGACTTTTAGATAATGGAATGTTAGATAAATATAGCTTTAAATCAGGAGAAGAGGTTAAGATAAATGCTAGAGTAGATGGTGAAGCAGTTAAGATCACAAATCCTAAAGGTGAAGAGGAGATTATAGATTTAAGGTTTCCTTTAAAGCCATATAGAGGAACAGATATTATAGGAATTTATGAGGTAGTTCAAAACATAAATGAGGAAAGTATAAAAACATCATTTACAGTAAACTTTCCAACAGATAGTGAGTCAAACATTGAAGAAGAAAACAAATCAATAGATAATTTAAAAGAAAACAAATCTATAAAAGGTGGATTAAACCTTAGGGTATATTTAATAATACTATCTTTAATAATTATTTTTATTGAGTGGATTTTATATTTAAAGGGATATTAGGAAAAAGCAAAGATTAGATCTAAAAAGATAGAAGGGAGAGTATGGTTAAGTTTTAATGCTTTCTTAACCAATAGAAATTAGTGAACTTAGAGATAATAAGACCTATATTTTTACTCCTCATACCTGTTTTTGTAGCAATTGTTATATACACATTTAAAGATTTAAAAACATTTAGAAAAAGGAATACATTAGCAGCCATTTCTAGGATAATAATATTTACATTATTATGCTTAGCTCTTTCTGGCATAACTATTAAATTAAATATAAAAGATACTTCAACGTTGTTTTTATTTGACGTTTCAGAATCAAATAAAGAATTTAAAGAGGAAGGCGAAAAATTTATAAAGGAATCTATTGAAAGTATGCCTAAAAAGAATAAGGCAGGGGTTATGGTTTTTGGAGATGGAACAATTTTAGAAAAGTTTTTTTCAAAGGGAAATGCATTTAACGGTATTTCAGACATACCACTTTCTACATCAACTTCTACAAATATAGAGGATGCTATTACAAAAGCTTTATTAACTTTTCCAGAAGAAAGTGCTAAAAGACTAGTAATTATAACAGATGGTGAAGAAAATAAAGGAAGTTTACTTAAAACAGCTTCATCATTAGAGACTCAAAATGTAGAGGTTAAGGTTTATAAAGTAAATAAAAGTGAAAAGCCTGAAGTATACGTAGATAAGGTAAGTATACCAGAACGTATAAATATAGGTGATGAATTTTCAGTAGTTATAACAATAGAAAGCAATGTAAAAACTTCTGCTAAGGTTTCGCTATATTCAGATAGAACTAAAAAGGCAGAGCAAAGTGTAGATGTTGAAAAAGGAAAAAATAACTTTGTTTTTAAAGATATTCAAGACTCGGGAGGCTTTAAAAGTTATAAGGTAGTAATTGAGCCCACTTTAGACAGTGAAGTAAAGAATAATGAATATCTTACATTTACTAACGCAGAAGAAAAACCAAAAATCTTATTAATTGAAAGTAAAGATGGAGAAGGAAAAGAATTAGAAAATATATTTTCTACGCTTTCTGTGAATTACAGTAAGATAAATTCAAAAGAAGCACCAAGAAACCTTAAGGAAATGCTAGAGTTTAAATCTATAATTACTGCTAATGTACATATAGATGATATTAATAAGGGGTTTGTAGATAATTTAGAGGATTATGTTAAGGAATATGCCGGATCTTTTATAGCTACAGGGGGAGAAGATTCTTTTGCTTTAGGAGGCTATTTAAATACACCTTTTGAAAAGGTACTTCCGGTTTACATGGATATGCGTGGTAAAAAGGAAATACCTAAAATGGCATTAGCTCTTGTAATAGATCATTCTGGAAGTATGGGTGGCGGAGAGAATATAACAAAACTTGCATTAGCTAAAGAGGCCGCAGAAAAAGCTGTAGAAACATTAAGACCTATAGATGATATAGGAGTTTTAGCCTTTGATGATTCATTTAACTGGGTAGTACCTATTAAAAACAGTAAGGATAAAGAGGATATAAAAAGTAAAATAAGAGGTATAGATGTTAATGGTGGAACAAGTATTTATCCAGCACTAAAGGAAGCTTATGATGGATTAAAAAATAACGATGCAAAGATAAAGCATATTATACTCCTTACAGACGGACAGGATGGGTTTAATCAATACGAAGATGTACTTAGTACTGGTAATGATGAAAAGATAACCTTATCTACAGTGTCAGTAGGATCAGATGCAGATAAAACTTTACTACAGAACCTAGCAAGCCTTGGTGGAGGAAGAAGCTATCATACGGACATATACACAGATATCCCACGTATATTTGCAAAAGAGATCTTTTTATCATCGAAGTCATACTTAAACAATAGGGAGTTTACGCCAAAATTAACTAGCCCTCATAATATATTAAATGGAGTTGCAAAGGATGGGTTTCCAACTCTACTTGGGTATGTAGGATCTTCAGCAAAAGAAACTTCTAGTATAATACTATCTTCAGATGAAGATGATCCTATACTTACAGCCTGGCAGTATGGACTTGGAAGATCTGTTGCATGGAATTCTGATATGGCTGGAAGATGGAGTAAAAATTTATCTAGCTGGAATAAGACCACTAAGTTATGGCAGAATATACTTAACTGGTCTATAGAAAGCTATGGTGATGGAGAAGGAATTATAAGCGTTAATATTACTGGAAAGCAGGCATTTATAGAATACGAAACAAAAAATAAAGGGGAAAGCCAAAAAGTGAATGCTTTAGTAACTAGTGAAAAAGGCGAAAAATCGGATTTGTATTTAGAAGTTACAAAACCTGGGAAGTATTCTGGGGTTTTAGATCTTAAGGAAACAGGCTTTTATAGTTTAAATATAAGAGAGATAGAAGACGAAAAAGTAATTAATAGTCAAAATACCACTATTGCTATGCAATATTCTCCTGAATATAAGTTTTTTAAAGATAAAGGAGCATTAGATAAGCTAGTAGAGGAGACTAAAGGTACCTTTGTAAAATCTTCTGATGAAATATTTAATTCCAGCTTAGAATCTGTATGGAGTAGAATAGATTTAAGCAATATACTTTTATCTATGGCACTTGTTTTATTTATCATAGATATAGCGTATAGAAGATTAAATTTAAATACCAAGCTATTTAAAGTGAAGGGAAAAACAGGTAAACAATATAAAAAATCAAAAAAGAGTTTTAAGAAAAACATTAATAATGAAGATAAAGATACTATTAAGGGTAAGTTAGAAAAGGTATCTAATAAAGACTTTGTTAAATCAAATTTTAATACATTAGATGAAACTGAAAATAATAAAAAAGATATTGATACTAATAAAGATAATAAAAAACAAAATTTAAGTGAAAAATCTAAAACCTTAGATACTTCTTCTTTACTAAGAAAAAAAGAGGAAAGAAATAAATATTAAAGGTCAACTAGGTAATTATATGTAATTGCCTAGTTTCTAGATAAGTAGCCACAATTCAATATAGACTAGATTTTTATTCCTAATAACTATATAATAGGTATAGTTAAATTATTTTAATTCGTGACATGTTAAAATGTTATAATTAGAGATAAGGTAAAAGTATGGGGGTATAGCTCAGTTTGGGAGAGTGTTTGAATGGCATTCAAAAGGTCGGGGGTTCGATCCCCCCTATCTCCACCAATTGAATTAGTCTAAATAAGATTAAGCCTATATTATATAAGAATATTTAAAATAGAAGTGAAATATGAGATGAGTTTAATTTTTATGATATAGTATATAGATAGATGATCTTATTTTAATTGCTGAATTAAATTAAAAAGGTAATAGAATACTAAGAAGGGAATGGTCACAAGTGGAGATTAATAATAATACTTCAAATTTTATAAAGAACATAGTAAAAGAAGATATAGATTCAGGAAAGCATAAAGAAATAGTAACTCGTTTTCCACCAGAACCTAATGGATACTTACATATAGGTCATGCAAAATCAATAGTTTTAAATTTTGAACTTGCAGACGAGTTTAAAGGAAAAACAAATTTGAGGTTCGACGATACAAACCCTATTAAAGAGGATACAGAATATGTAGAATCAATAAAAGATGATGTGAAATGGCTTGGATTTAAATGGGATGAACTATATTTTGCATCGGATTATTTTGAAGAGATGTATGATAAAGCTAAATTGCTTATTAAAAAAGGTAAAGCTTATGTTTGTGATTTAACACCAGAAGAGATGAAAGAATACAGAGGAACCTTAACTGAACCTGGAAAAGAAAGCCCTTATAGAAATAGATCAGTAGAAGAAAACTTAAATCTTTTTGAGAAGATGAAAGATGGAGATTTTAAGGATGGAGAAAAGGTATTAAGAGCTAAAATAGATATGGACTCTCCAAATATGAATATGAGGGATCCTATAATATATAGAATATCTCACACTAGTCATCATAATACTTTGAATAAATGGTGTATATACCCTATGTATGATTTTGCGCATCCATTAGAAGATGCTATAGAAGGAATAACTCATTCAATTTGCACCCTAGAATTTGAGGATCACAGACCTCTTTATGACTGGGTAGTAAAAGAATGTGAAATGAAAAGTGTGCCAAGACAAATAGAATTTGCAAGGCTTAATATTACAAACACTGTAATGAGTAAAAGAAAACTAAAATTATTAGTTGATGAAAAGATTGTAGATGGATGGGATGACCCAAGAATGCCTACCATAGCGGGGCTTAGAAGAAAAGGATATACGCCTGAATCTATTAGAAACTTTTGTAGAGCCATTGGAGTTGCTAAAGCTAGTAGTCTTGTAGACTCTCAAATGTTAGACCATTTTATAAGAGAAGATTTAATGCCTAAGGTTCCAAGAACTATGGCAGTACTAAAACCTTTAAAGCTTATAATAACAAATTATCCTAAAGACCAAGTAGAAATGCTGGATATAGAAAATAATGGAGATAACCCTGAAGCAGGAATAAGGAAGGTGCCTTTTTCAAGCGAAATTTATATAGATCAAGATGATTTCATGGAAAACCCTCCAAAAAAGTATCATAGATTATACTTAGGTAATGAGGTAAGACTAAAGGGTGCTTATTTTGTTAAGTGTAATGATGTTATAAAAGATGAAGAGGGAAATGTAACTGAGATACATTGTACCTATGATGTAGAAACTAAGAGTGGTAGTGGATTCACAGGGAGAAAGGTAAAAGGAACTATACACTGGGTAGATGCTAAGATGGCTAAGAAGGCAGAATTTAGACTATATGAGCCTTTAATATTAGACGATGAAGAAGGAGCTGAAGGAAAGCATTTCTTAGAACAAATAAATCCAAATTCTATGGAAATATTAGATGGATTTGTTGAACCATTTATGGAAGATGCAAAAGCTCAAGATAAATTTCAATTAGTTAGACATGGTTACTTTAATGTAGACGAAAAGAGTAATGAAGATAAATTGGTTTTAAATAGAATAGTTTCTTTAAAAAGCTCATTTAAATTATAATTAAAAAATTAATATAGGTTTAAAATGCACTCTATAAAGTAGAATTTTGAAAAGTTCTACTTTATAGAGTGTTTTTTGTAGGGTAGAATAAAAGATCATAAAGTAATCACAAATTACATTGAAAAGGTTCAATGTAATAGTATTTCTGGATTAGGTTTTATAAATATGAGTTATTGATATCAACTATATGAAGAATTATTTAAATATATGAATTTGATTTCTACCATTTCTTTTAGCAAGATAAAGAGCTTCATCAGCCATTTTTATTAAAGAATCTTCAGTTATATTATCATTTGGTAGTATTGAGGATATCCCAATGCTTAAACTGATAATAGGAGTGACTTTAGAATATAAATGAGGAATACTTAGATATTCTAGAGAACTTTTAATACTATTAGAAATAATTAATGCTGCATCATCATTACTGTGGGGCATTAATATTACAAATTCTTCTCCACCGTAGCGGGCAGCTAAAAAAGGTGTGTTTTTTGTCAATTCGTTTATCAGCATTGCAACTTTTTTTAAACATTGGTCTCCTTCAAGATGACCATAATTATCATTGTAAAGCTTGAAATAATCTATATCCATCATTATTAAAGATAAATAGGTCTTGCTATCTTTACACTGCTTAAAGAAAAGAGATAGATTTTCATCAAAAACTCTTCTATTCGATATACCTGTAAGTCCATCTATTTCAGACAAGGTTTTTAATTTTAGTTCTATGTTCTTCCTTATGGTCACATCTTTAAAATTCCAAAAGTGACCCTTGTATTGGTTATCCATATTTATAGGAATGTAATCTATTTCTAAGGTTCTACCATCTTTTAGATAAAACTCATTGTTAATAAAAAGAGTTTTATTATATTTGACTTTGCTCATAGTACTAATAAAATAAGTAGGATTCGAAAACTCATACTTAATAATATCCATGAAATAGTTTTCATTTTTTTCCACTAAATATTTAGGTGACAAATCTAATCCGAATAAATCAATAAGTGCTAAATTTGAATAAGTTATTTTACCATGATCATTTTGAGCTAATATTCCTGAATTAAGATTTGATAATAAGGAGTCTAGCTGAGATGAGGTATATTTAAGTTTGTTATAAGTGGAATTATAATTATTTATGTATTCAGCTATTAAGTATGCTAAAAACAAAGATAGTGTAGAAAATAAAACGTGAAAAGGAAATAATTTCAGTACTTCATTATTATCTTTTAAATTAAGTATAAGCGATAGTAATATTAAAATTAAAGATGATATATTGGCATATCGAATTTTTTTTAGGCTAGTTATCTTTTTAGTAGATATTAAATAACAAACTAAAGACAATATTAGTGTGATTATTGATGCTATAATGCTAGTAGAATTAAATCCTATAAACAATCTTCCAAGTATAATTATAACTGTAGTTATAAAACCAGATATGGGATTTGAATAAATAAAGGACATAATAATAGCAAGATGTCTTAAATCTACTATGGTATTATTTTTGAGTGAAATGCTAAAATGCATTAATACTAGGCCAAGCATTCCGAAGGTTACCCCTGAAATTACGCTATCTAAATTTTTGTTTTTAAAGGATAGCTTGGGGATTATCATACCATTAAAAAAGAGGAAGGAAATAAAAGTTACCATATTAATAAAAAAACTGTCTAACATATACTACACCTCAATATATAAGTAATTAAATATAAGTTAAGTATAACATGGGTTAATATATATATAAACAATTCAAAAGAAATACATATAATCTGTACTGATATAAAATAAAAGTATTGAAAAGTATATCCAAAATTGTTAACATAGTGTTAAAAGCAAAATATAACAGAAGGAGATTAAACTATTATGATGAAAAATATTAAAATCAAAAGCAAAATTACAATAGGTCTTATAACTGTTATGCTAATTATGTCATTTGTTATTATTATAGCCTATGATGGCAACGTTAAAACAAATAAACAAATAAACCAGAACATGTATACTTATGAAATTATAAGAGAAGCAGATTTACTTACCACAAGTATTGTAGATATGGAAACGGGTATTAGAGGATACGGTATAACTGGTGATAAAGAATACCTAGAGCCATTTAACAATGGAAAATTAGAAGTAAAGGAACATTTGGATAGATTAATTGAATTAACTGAAGGAGACGAAGAGCAACAAACAAGACTTGCAAGTCTTAATATTTCTGTGAATAGCTGGATTGTAAGAGAAGGTGAAGCTTTAATGGGAATAAGAAATAAGGTTAATTCAAATGAACTCCCTCCAGATAGAGTTGCATACTTTATGAGTACAAAACAAGGTAAAAAAAGTATGGATGATATAAGGAGTATTTCAAAGGAACTTGTACAAGTAGAAAAAGATAAATTAGATGTTAAAATAAATGATATGAATAGTTGGCAAGTAAAAGCTAAAACTGTAATGATTTTAGGTACACTTATAGCATTCATAATAGGTTTTATTGCCATATACATAGTGGTTAGATCTGTAACAGGACCTATTAATCTCCTTCAAAAAGAATTAGATGGACTAGCTAGTAGTGGTGGAGACCTTACTAAAACAATAGACATAACCTCAAAAGATGAAATAGGGGATCTTGCCTCTAGTTTAAATAGGTTTATTCAAGAAATTAGATGTATAATCTTACAAGTTAATGAAAACGCATTATCTGTGAAAAACAATGTGGGAAATATAACAGAATCCATGAT
Organism: Clostridium algidicarnis; assembly: GCF_000703125.1. NCBI lineage: Bacteria > Bacillati > Bacillota > Clostridia > Eubacteriales > Clostridiaceae > Clostridium > Clostridium algidicarnis. The sequence goes on from NZ_JNLN01000001.1 coordinate 2,215,514, forward strand.
GTCATTAAATAATGAGATATTAGATGTGAGTGCTAGTACTGAAGAGCTCTCAGCTAGTATGGAAGAAACAGCTGCAGCTACAGAAGAAATGAATTCATCAGCAGATGAAATAGCTAAGATAATAGAAGATTCATCTAAGAAGACTGAGATAGGAGTTAAACAATCAGATGAAATAAGGGAAAGAGCAGAAAATATAAGAAATCATGCAGAAATTTCATCTAAAGAATCTTATGAAATATATGAAAAGAGCAAAGAAACTTTAGAAAATGCTATGGAGAAATCTAAGGTTGTAGAACAAATAAATATTTTTTCAGAAACTATATTAGAAATATCATCAAAAACCAACCTTTTAGCTTTAAATGCAGCTATAGAAGCTGCCAGGGCCGGGGAGGCTGGTAGAGGCTTTTCAGTTGTTGCTGAAGAAATTAGAAATCTTGCAGAACAATCAAATGAAACAGTATCCAAGATTAAAGCCGTTACCTTTGAGGTTGTAGATGGGGTAAAAGAACTTACGAAGTCTTCTTCAGATATATTAGAATTTATAAATAATAAGGTTATAAAAGATTATGAGAATCTAGTAAGTATTGGACAAGGATACAGTAAGGATGCAGATTATGTATCTACTACAATGCAGGATTTTAATTCTATGCTAAAATTAATTGAAGAATCCCAAAATAGTCTTTTACAGGTCATCGAAGATATAACTCACACCTCCTATGAAGGAGCAGAAAATACATCTAGCATATCTGAAAAGGCTCTAATGGTAAGAGAAAACTCTGAGGCAATAGTTGAAAGTGCAGAAGGAGTTAGCAAAAATTCAGACAAGCTTTTAGAATCAGTTTCAAAATTCAAAGTTTAATAAATAAAGATATGAAAAGCTTTTACAAAGTAACAAATAAAAAACTATCTGTAAACTTTACAGATAGTTTTTTATTTGTTACTTATATTATTTTGAGCAAATATAAGTAAACAAATAATTATCTTTTTTGGAATTTTATATTACTTACCATAAGATAAGATAAGATTGCTGCTAATATTACAATTATAGATGGATTCATAAATCTAGCTTTTGTAACAAGTACAAATAAAGCTATTAGTATACCTGCAAAGGTTATTGGTATGCCTTTAAATACACCATCAAAGTCAGAGATGTTATATCTTGCAAGTCTATAAGCACCAGCTATAGGAAAGGCTAATAACACAATGTAACCTAGAAGTCCCATTGATTTAAAACTATATAAATTAAATATTAAAAGTGCAGGTGCTACACCAAATGATATTAAATCACTAAGAGAATCAAGCTCTTTGCCTATTTCACTAGATACATTTAATGCTCTTGCTACCCTACCATCATACCTATCAGCTAAGCCTGCCATTATTATGAATAAGCTTGCTAAAATATAATTTCCATCTAAGGTCATAAGCAAAGACATAACTCCACAACCTAAATTGCTTAATGTAAGGACATTAGGGATAGCATTTTTAATTTTATACATATTATCTAAACTCCTTTCATTAATAAATGTTTATAATTTAACAATATCAGAACTATTTATTGGAGACTGCTAAATTAATTAGTATAATTTTTAAGAATAATAAAACTATACTAATATATATTATAGCATCATTAAGTAGAAATAACATTACCTCAACCTTAAAAGAACCTTAAACCATAAAAAGATAAATTAAGTGTAATCAATAATATTTTATTTTTAATACAATATATGTTAACATAAAAATAAAAACGTAAAAGGTGATATGTATGATTAATGATTTGAATATGACACCCTATGAATTAGGGGAGAGCGGAAATGTAGAAAATATAGTACATATTATAGAATATATAAAAGATGGAAGCATTAATGAAAAAAGGTTAGCCGCATCTGCTCTTAGGAAAATGTCTGTTTATTATAAAGAAGATTGCAATAAGGCTATAGACTATCTTATACAAAATTTAAATACTACAGCGCCACAGCTTAGACAATACTCTCTAAAAGCATTAAAAGAATTAGATTTAAGTGAGGAACATTTATTTATTTTAAAAAAACACATAAAGAAAGAGGATAAACAGTATAATACTATCATATATGATGAAATTTTCAGCAAGTATCAATATGGTAAAAATGATATTATAAAAGAAACTATTTGTGCTAATAATTTATCTAATTTGTCTATAATGGAGTATTTTAATGGTACAAAGGAGATTCCTTTAAAGTTAAAAGAAGATTATAAAAATAAATCACAAGTATTTATAAATAATCTTTATGAATCAGCACAGTTAATAATAAATGATAAAACACTTTTAGGAATTTTTAAAAAGAGATATTGTGTAAATAAATATTATACGCTTCAATCTTTAAGCAAAGAATATAATCTACCTAGAAACTATATTGAAGATTCTATGGAAAATTGTATCAATAAGATTGCAGAGTCCATAAGCGAAGAATTGCAAAAGGAAGATCGTGGAGATAAATTTATAAACTTATATAATAGTATTACACATATTCTTAAAATGGAGGAAAAAAGGACATTTATAGAGAGATTAGTTTTATTTTTATATTGGGGATTTCCTAAAAGTCATTTAAAACTTATGGTTAAAGTAATAATGATGATTATTTATAATAATCCAAAAGAATGGAAACAAGAATCTGTAATCTCATCTTATGAAAAGTTTCTAGATAATTTACATAAAAGCAAACTAAAAGATGATTTTAGAAAGATATTATATAAAAATGTTTTTTGGCCAGAAAATATAAAGATACTAGGCATAGAACAATTTAAGATCATAAATACTATTGACTATTTAAAAAAGGATTTAGAGAAAAAAGGTAAATTTATTAAAAGTGAAAAGCTGAATATGAATATATATTATAAGTCTTTATATCAAAAAGATTTATTGAAAAATTTAGAGTTACTAGAAGAAGTAATTTTTTATAGCACGTTTAACTTCAGATTAAAAGGGCATAGTGATGGAGAGTATTATATTAATGATATTTTTTTTGTTTTGAAGGATGGAAGATCGGTTGTAGTTCTTACACCTATTAATGAAAAAGATTTAACCAAAGTAAATAAAAATCGGGACTTAGCTTTTGAAAATTTATGCAAAGAAAAAGGCCTGGGTATATGGATATTTAAATCTTAGTAGTTTATTTAGTAGCTTATAATGGAACTGTATTAATTAAATTTATACATAAGTAATATTTAAAACAAAACATAAGCAGTGAATATTTAAAGCATTGTTTAATTTTATAAGTAAGGCTTTATTAAAAGAATATAGGTATGATATACTATATAATAAATGTTATATTGTAGTTGAAAGGTGAGTTTATCATGAATAGTTTAGAAGATATAATTAAGAATGTTAAATTATTAGAAAACCTTTATGATGATTTAAGAATAGTAGATCCTATAAAAAAGAAGGTAGTTTATCATAAAGGAATTAATAATGTTCCTGTTGATAAAAATTGCTATGACTTTTGGAGGAAAAAAAGCCATTGTGAGAACTGCATATCTTCAAGAGCTTTAGTAGAAAAAGATAATTGTGTAAAGATTGAGTATACTGGGAATAAGGTTCTTTTAATTATGGCAACTAAGATACTCTATAGCGATAATAGATATATACTTGAAACATTTAAAGATATAACCAATATAGGGATTATAGCTGATATAGAAAATAAGTCAGAAGAATATATATTAAGCTACATTAAAGATATGAATAACAAAATTATAAGAGATGATTTAACTGGTATATATAATCGAAGATATATAAATGATAAATTACCTGTAGATATACTTTCTGTTAAATTATCTAAAATACCTTGTACAGTTGTAATGATTGATATAGATGATTTTAAAATAATAAATGATGAAAATGGTCATATTATAGGAGATAATGTATTAAAAGATTTTAGCCAGTTTATAAATAACGAGGTTAATAGTGTAAATGGATGGATAGGTCGTTATGGAGGAGAAGAGTTTTTTATTTCACTTCCTAACATGGATAAAGAGCATAGTCTAACTTTTATTGAAAAAATAAGATTGGGAATAGAAAACCTATGTTTTAATTATGAAAAAAGGTGTCTTAAGGTCACTATTAGTGGGGGGATATATGAGATTAAAGGATCTGAAGAAATAAATGAAGTTTTTAGAAATGCTGACAACAGACTTTATAATGCTAAACATAAGGGGAAGAATCGTATAGAAATGTAATTCTAAAAATAATACATTATAGATATAAGGGGGAGTAACAATGAAAAATAAATCGAAGTTTACCATAACTCTATTAGCTTTAACAGCATTAGTTTCTATAATAAATAATGATAAAAAGGCTAAAAGGGAATAGGCTCTTTAGAGCCTATTTAAAAAATACATTTTTAACTATTGATATTATCTCTTTTAAAGTAATAAGATAACCTTCTACATCGTCCTTTATGTCTATAGCATCTGCGGTTGTAGTAGTTAGAACTTCGCTTATATCCTTAATATTATCTGTAATCTCTGCTATGTTTTGGGAAGCTTTAGGAAGGTAATTTGTGACTTTATTTATATTTAATTCATTTTCACCTAGAATTTTGTCTACTCTAGCTAAAACTTTACTTAATTTGTTTAAGGCCATTATTAAATATATTAATGCAGCAGCAGCTAGTATACCTAAGATTGTATAGCCTAAACCTGAAAATGTTACATACATCTTAAAATCTACCTCCTTTACTTTTCAGAATTATTAGCGTTAGAGTCATCATTTTTTTCTTCTACATAATCTTTTATCTTTGATTTAGCTTCTTTATAATTTTCTTTAGCATCTTCCTTAGTTTCATTTACAACGTTTTGTACTTCTGATGCAGTTTCTTCAACGATATCTGCAGCATCTTCTACAACTTCTTTTGATTCGTTTAATTTACTTTTTATTTTAGCCTTCGCTTCAGCACTTTTACATTTAAAATCCTCAGCCTTAACTTTAATATTTTCGCCTAAACCTTGAGTTTTATCTTTAACAGTATCATTTAAGTTTTGAGCAGCGTTTTTAATGTCCTCTCTAGTGCCCTTGCCAGACTTTGGAGCAAGTAATACTCCTGCAAGCGCACCTGCAGTTGTTCCGATTAGTGCATTTGTTAGAGCACGCGTTCTTTCTTTTCTTTTAATTTCTTTTTTCTTCTTTTCTAACATTGATTTTAACATTGAATATACCCCCTTAGTTTCTTTCAAATAAAATAAATATCGTGGATTATAAAGAGTAAGACAGAAATTATTAACAACTAATGAAAATTACTTTTTAATAGATATTATGTACCATTATATCTACTTTTTTTGCTTAATTCAACATATTAAATTAGTTTTAGGGGAATTGATTAATTATTTAGAGTTATTGGTACATTGATAATAATGATTTTATCAATGTACCAATAAAGTTTATTGATTTTAGTCACTTATATATGAGATATACATAATATGATACTGTGTATTATTAAAGTATTTGTAAAGTTTTTAAATTTGTTTATTATTAATGAAATTTTATGATAAAATATACTTAGAGAATAAAAAGAAATTTTTCAAGAGGAAAGGATTTAAAATGAATATTGCATTTTTTATTACACCTAAAAATGATGTTGTCCATGAAACTTTAGATGCTACAATGAGACAAGTATTAGAAAGGATGGAGTATCACGGTTATACAGCTATACCACTTATAAACTCGGAAGGTAAATATGTGGGGACATTGACAGAGGGAGATTTATTATGGAAGTTAAAAAACACTCCAGAACTTACTTTTAAAAATACATCAAAGGTAAGTATCGAAGATGTGCCAAGAAGAACAAAACATAAATCTGTATCTATAAATGCTAATATTGAAAGTTTAATATCACTTTCTATTAGTCAAAACTTTGTTCCGGTGGTAGATGATAATGGAATATTTATAGGAATAATCAAGAGAAGTGATATAATAAACTATTGTTATCAAAATATGGAAAGCTTAAGTTAATAATATTAAAGAAAACTACTTCTTTTTAGAAGTAGTTTTAATTATTTATAGAAAAAATTTTGAAAGGAAAATATACTTATGAAAATGATAGTTTCACCAGCAAAATCTTTAGAATTTAAGAAACATATACCTTATGAAACTTATTCTAAACCAGAGTTTTTAAATTGTGCTGAATATTTAATAGAAGAATTAAAAGAATTATCAAAAGAAGAGATAGGAAATCTCATGAATATTAGCTATAAGCTATCAGAAATTAATTTTTATCGTTATAAAAGTTGGAATAAAAATTTACATGAAGGTACTAGGCAAGCTATATATGCTTTTGATGGAGATGTTTATAAAGGTTTAAATTCCTATGAGTTTAATAAATCAGAAATAGATTTTGCTCAAAACAATCTTAGAATATTATCGGGACTTTATGGTGTTCTTAGACCTTTAGATTTAATAAAGCCTTATAGATTAGAAATGGGTATTAAATTAGAAAATGATAAAGGAAATAATTTATATAAATATTGGGAGTATAGATTAACTAATTATATTAATAATGATTTAAAAGAAGATAAAGAAAAGATACTACTAAACTTAGCATCAAAAGAGTATTCTAAAGTTCTCAATAGAGGGTATATGGATAAAGATATAAAAATAGTATCTCCTGTATTTAAGGAGTATAAAAATAATAATTATAAAATAGTAGCTATATATGCAAAAAAGGCAAGAGGGTTAATGGCTCAGTATATAATTAAAAATAAAATAAATAAACTAGAAGAAATAAAAGAATTTAATTTAGAAGGATACGCGTTTAGGGAAGATATGAGCACTAAAGAGACCATAGTTTTTACTAGAGGGTAACTATTTGAAGTAATTTTTCCATATAAAGACATTTGAAAGTGAAGGAAAAGTACGCAGGAGCTGTTTTTATGATATAATTTTAATGTAGATATATAATTTTATGATTAGGAGTGGATTTTATGGAAAATAATATAAAAAATGAAGAATTAAAAGTAGAGGACATTGTAAAAGATGAGGTAACTAAGGAAAACCATGAAATAGAATCACCAGAAAAGGTAGATATAGTAGATACAAAGGAAGAAGAAATTACTAAGGATTCTTATGATTTTAAAAAGATTCAAAAAGATGACATTATAACTGGAACTGTAATTAAGGTAAATAAAGAAGAAGTATTTGTAAATATAAACTATATGGCAGATGGTATAATACCAAAATCTGAAGCTATAGAGAATGTTGAAGAAGAATTAGATACTTTATTTAAAGAAGGTGACAAAGTAAATGTGTTAGTAATGGAAATAAATGATGGCGAGGGAAATGTACTTTTATCTAAGAACAAAGCCGAAGCTATTAAGGTTTGGGATGACTTTGAAGAATCTTTAAAAGACTCTACTTTGTTACAAGTAATGATAAAAGAGGAAGTTAAAGGTGGGCTAATAGCATATATAAAAGGTGTTAGATTATTTTTACCAGCATCTCATGTTTCAATAAGACATATAGATAACCTAAAAGATTTTATAGGAAAATCTTTAGATGTTAGAGTGATTGAATTAGATAGAGCAAAGGGAAATGTAGTAATTTCTAGAAAAGTAGTAGAATTAGATGAGCAAAACAAAAAAAGTGAAGAACTTTGGAAAGAACTTAAAATTGGCGAAAAAAGAAATGGTGAGGTAGTTAGGTTAGCAAGATTTGGAGCTTTTGTTGATATTGGTGGTATACAAGGGTTGGTTCATATATCTGATCTTTCATGGAAGAGGATATCAGATCCACAAGAAGTAGTATCTGTAGGGGATGAAGTTCAAGTATATATATTGGATTTTGATAAAGAAAAAAATAGGGTATCACTTGGACTTAAAGATTTAGAAGAGGATCCTTGGAACACAGTAAATACTAAATATAAAGTAAATGATATTGTTGAAGCAAATATAAGTAACATTGCAAAATTTGGAGCATTTGTTGAAATAGAGCCAGGAGTAGAGGGCCTTGTACCTTTAGGCGAAATACAAGAAGAAAGAGTAATAAATGCATCTGATATCTTAGAAAAGGGTCAAAAGGTTAAAGTTAAGATATTAAATATGGATGTTGATGCTCATAGAATAACATTAAGTATAAAAGAGGCCATTGATGATGGAATAGATTATTCATCCTTTAATGAAAAGGGAGACAATATAACTCTTGCTGATATATTAGGAGATAAATTAAAAAACTTTAAAATAAAGTAACATAACAATTAAAATAAGAGAAGATTACGAAAGTGATCTTCTCTTATTTTAATTTTAATATAGATTTTAATAATAACTATAATAAGTTGAAAAATTATGTTAAAATACAATATATTATATCTTATTTTAAGAAATATTGTAAGAGGTGGATTACTATGAGCGTTGAAAATAAAACAAAAGAATTTATGCCCTATGGAAATGCATTTTATTTTGAAGAACCAAAACTAAATAAAAGAAAATGTATTTCAGGATTAATCATGTTAATACTTTTCTCATTAATAAACCCTTTGCTAATAATAGGAGTTGTAATTTATCTTTTTTATATAATATACAAGATAAGAGTGTATAAATCTAAAGAAAGTGTAGAGGTTTCAAATGCTATAAGCCTATATAAAAGAGGAAGTTATAAAGAAAGTTTAATACATATAAATAAGGCCATAGAAGAAAGACCCAATAATTCTAAGTTTAATATAATTAAGGCTTTAAATCATTTTAAACTAGGAGAATATGAAAAGTATATAATTTGTATAAATAAAGTTCCCTATAAGATTTTAAAAAATGATTTGGATTTACAATTAAAATTAGGAGAAAGCTATGAAAAAATAGAAGAGCATGAAAAGGCAAAGGATATGTATGTGCAATTGCATGAGATATTTCCAAAAAGCTCTTATTTAAAAGAAAAAATAAACAATTTAAGTAGGTGAATGTGTTGAAAAGAGTTGTAATTTTAGATAGTAAGCATTACATAAGATATAGAGTAAAAGAATTAATAGGAAAAGAAGACATGGAAGTATATGAAGCCTCTAACTATTCCCAGCTTTTAACTAGACTTGGAGAATTAAAAAATTCTGTAGACCTTATAATTATTGAAATTAATTTAAAAGAAGAGGATGGAATAGAAGTAATACAAAAGATTAAAAAGAAAAAGATTGATATTCCATTTATGGTACTTACAAATCTTAACACTATGGATGCATTTTCAAGAGCTATAAAAGAAGGTGCAGTAGATTATTTTGTAAAGCCTTTTGATGAAATTAAGTTTAATGAAAGGGTAAATAGACATGTTAATGGAGACTTTGGAATAAACCCTATTAGAATAGAGGATGGAAATAAAAAGAATTTACATATTGATGATTATATTGAATATGAGATTGAAAAAGCCAGGTCTAAAAAACATTCATTATCAATTATAATGACGGTATTTTTTAAATCATTAAGGGATTTAACTATGGATATAAATAATGATAACATGCTAATTGAAGATTATGTTTATGGAAAATTAAAAAGTATATTGCCAGAAGTGCAATATTTTGAAAAGTACGGTTTTAGAACTTTTATAGGGATTTACCCCAATACTGATGAGAAAGGTATAAATGCATCATCAAGAAATATGCTTGATAAAATTAAAAAGTTAAAAGATATGGATAGTATATTAAAAGAATATTATTTTGATAATGTTGAAATAACATTTCCATCAGAAGGTATAGATAAAAAACAAATAATAGATAGGTTAACAAATAAAATGGAAGAAAAAATAAAAGCAAAGCAAAAGCAAACTATAAATTGATTATATTTACAAATTGATTATGATTATAAGTTGATTTATAACATAAATAGTTATTTTGTTTTTATAATGAAAACTATACTCATTTGTGATAGTATGTATATATATTAAGAATATTTTTGATTTATAAGAGAGGAAGGATAATATGGATTATGTATTAAAAAATCTAGAACCTAAACCTGTTTTTAAATATTTTGAGGATATATCGCAAATCCCTCGTGGATCAGGGAATGAAAGAGGAATAAGTGATTTCCTTGTTGATTTTGCAAAAACACGCGGACTTGAAGTAATTCAAGATGACGTACTAAATATAATAATAAAAAAAGATGGTACAAAAGGATATGAAAATTCACCAAGAGTTATAATACAAGGACATATGGATATGGTTTGCGAGAAAAATATAGGTACTGACCATGATTTCGAAAAAGATCCTTTAAAACTAAGAATAAAAGATGATTTTATATATGCAACAGATACTACACTTGGAGCTGATAATGGAGTAGCTGTAGCTTATGCAATGGCACTACTTGACTCTAAGGATATACCTCATCCACCACTAGAAGTTCTTATAACTACCGATGAAGAAACAGGAATGACAGGAGCTTCAAATTTGGATCCTAAAAACGTTGAAGGAAGAATATTAATAAACGTAGATTCAGAAGAAGAAGGAAAACTTCTTGTAAGTTGTGCTGGAGGACTTAGAAACAAAATAACATTACCAGTTTTATTTGAAGATAGTAAGGAATATAAAGGTTTATATACTATCAAAATAAGAGGCCTTAAGGGTGGACACTCAGGTATGGAAATAGATAAAGGAAGAGCTAACTCAAATAGACTCATGAGTAGGATATTAGTAAATCTTTTAGAAAATATAGATTTTAGATTAATTTCATTAAATGGTGGATCTAAAAATAATGCTATACCAAGAGAGATGGATGCTGATATAGCTATAAACCCTAATGATTATAAAAAGTTAAATGAAACTATTGAACAATATAATAAGATCTTCAAAAATGAATATAAGACTGTGGATCCTGATGTTAAAGTGTCTTTAGAAAAGATCAATGAAGATAAAAAAGTATTTTCAAAAGATTGTACTGAAAAAGCTATAAGACTTTTATATATGATACCAACAGGGATACAATCTATGAGTATGGATATAAAAGGATTAGTTCAATCATCTACAAATCTAGGAGTTGTAACTACAACAAAAGATTCTGTGGTATTTGATAGTGCTGTTAGAAGTTCCATTGCTTCTTTAAGAGAAGATATATTACTTCAATCAGAAATGGTAGCAAAACTTTTAGGCGCTACTCTATATACTACATCTTCCTATCCAGAATGGGAGTATGATCCTGATTCTAAGGTAAGAAGAATATGTGAAAAGGTATATAAAGACGAGTATGGCAAGGATGTAGAAATAGTTGCTATTCACGCTGGAGTAGAATGTGGATTATTTGAAGAGAGATTTGGAAAATTGGATATGATATCCTTTGGTCCTAATTTATATGATGTTCACACTCCACAAGAGCATGCTAGTATATCGTCTGTTAGCAATGTTTGGGATTATCTACTTGCTGTATTAAAAGCAATGAAATAAAAAATACAATAGTTGCAGTTTAAAGCCATTTTGGCGTATGTACAAACAAATTAGTGAAGATAAAAATTAAATCATATAAACATTAAGAGCGCTGCATCTGTATTAGATTAAGCGCTCTTAATTTATATTTCAATTAAATTTATTAGGAGGAAGGTTTATGGAAGAAGGAAAACTAAATATGAGTTGGAGCCTTAAAGAGCTTTATCCTTCATTTGATAGTGAGGAATTTATTACCGATATAGAATGTTTAAAAGAAGATATAAGGTTAATAAATATTTGGACTATTAATATGGCTAAAAGTTATGATAAGGTGGAAGATAACATAGAAAAGTATATAGAAAATCAAAATAAAATATGCTCCTTATATACAAGACTTGTTAGTTTTTGTAGTCTTACACTTTCAGCAGATGCTTTAAATTCTACAGCACAAAGGTATTTAGAAAAAGTTGAAAACACATTTCTATCAATGGTAGAAGTTAGTGCCTTATTTAATAAATGGCTAATATCTTTAGATAACATAGATGAATTAATAAATAGTAGAAGTTTAATAAAAGAGCATGAATTTTATTTAAGAGAAATTATAGATAAAAAAACATATGCACTATCTGACAGAGAGGAATCAATAATTTCTAAAATGAAGCAAACTGGTTCAGTAGCCTTTGGTAATTTACAAAAGCTTTTAACATCTACACATAAAGTAGATATAGAAATCGAAGGTAAAATGGAAAGTGTTCCTTTGACGGTTTTAAAAAACTTTGCATTTAGTGATGATAAAGATATGAGAAGAAATTCTTATGAAGCAGAACTTAAAAGTTATGAAAAAATTGAAAAACCTATTGCAGCTGCTTTAAATGGAATAAAGGGAGAAGTAATTACTATATCAAATATGAGAGGATATAAAAGTCCTCTTCACTATACTCTGGTTAATAGTAGAATGGATGAAGAAATCTTAAACGTTATGATGGCCGCTGTGGAAGAAAGCCTTCCTGAATTCAGAAGATATTATGAAAGAAAAGGTGAAATACTGGGTTACAATGGTGGAATGCCATATTATGATATATTTGCACCAGTGGGATCCATTAATAAAACTTATAGCTATGAAGAAGCAAGAGATTTTATAGTATCTAATTTTAGTTCCTTTTCAAATGATCTTGGGGAATTTGCACAAAATGCTTTTGAAAAAAGGTGGATAGATGCAGAGCCTAGGAGTGGTAAAAGAGGGGGAGCATTTTGTAGTAATATTCATCCTATAAAAGAAAGTAGAATACTAAGCACGTTTAATGGCAGCTTTAAGAATGTAACTACATTAGCTCACGAACTGGGGCATGGATACCATGGCCATATTTTAAGTAAAGAAAGTTATTTAAATAGTAAGTATCCTATGCCAATAGCAGAAACAGCTTCATTATTTTGCGAAACATTAGTAAGAGATGCTGCCATAAATAATTCAGATAAAAAGATGGCATTTACTATTTTAGAAGGTGAGATAAATAACTCAAGTCAAGTTGTAGTAGATATATACGCAAGGTTTATATTCGAAAAAGCTTTATTTGAAAAGAGAAAAAATAGCGCTTTATCTTTAGAAGAAATAAAAGGTTTGATGATTGAATCACAAAAGAAGGCTTTTGGTACATCAATAATAGATTCTACATTAAGTCCTTATGCTTGGATAAATAAACCTCACTACTATTATGCTGAAAGAAATTTTTATAACTTTCCGTATACATTTGGATTGTTATTTGCAAAAGGACTTTTTGCTAGATACAAAAAGGTAGGCTTTAAATTTACGAAAGAATATGATAAACTGTTATCTATAACTGGCAAAGCTAGTTTAAAAGATATTGGGAATTCTATTGGTATTGATATAACTAAAATTGAGTTTTGGAGAGAATCTTTAAATGGTATAAAAGATAATATACAAAGATTTGTAGAATTAAGCAAAGATAAAGATGTTCTTTAAAAGTTTGGTTTTTAAAAAGCCTTTGGGGTTTATTAGGAGGCGTTAAAGTGAATTGGCTTAATAAGTTAGAAAGAAAATTCGGTAAATATTCAATTAAAAACTTAATGTTATACATAGCTTCATTAAATTTTTTGGTTTATTTACTAATTATGGTTGACCCAAATAATAATATTGTGTCTAAACTAATGCTAAAACCTGAGCTAATATTAAAAGGTGAGGTTTGGAGACTTATAACCTTTATATTTATTCCACCTAACACTTCAGCCTTTTTTATAATATTTGCATTATATTTTTACTATATTGCAGGAAGAGGGCTAGAGCAAGAGTGGGGTAGTTTCAAACTTAATGTTTATTATTTATTTGGTATTTTAGGTACTATTATAGCTTCTTTTATAACTAAAGGATCTGCAACTGCTACGTATTTAAACCTTTCTTTGTTTTTAGCATTTGCAAGGTTATATCCGGACTATGAATTGCTTTTATTTTTTGTAATACCTATAAAGATTAAATATTTCGCTTATATTAACTGGGTTATCATAATAGGATCTATTATAACTCAAAAAGGTTGGGCTATGAAATTAGCAGCAATAGTTGCGGTAATTAACTATTTCGTGTTTTTTGGTAAGGATATAGTTACAAATAAAGTCCAGGTACGAAAAGTTCATAAAAGAAGAGAAAAGTTTAAATCTGAAATACCTTATAAAAGTTATATCCATAAATGTACTACTTGTGGTATAACCGAAAAAGATAATCCTAATATTGAATTTAGATATTGCTCTAAATGTAATGGATACTATGAATATTGTACGGATCATATAAAAGATCATGAACATAAATAGTGAATTTTAAAAGTAGGCTTTGAATTTATAAACTCAAAGCCTACTTTTACGATATTAAAGAATTATTTAAAAGAATTGTGAATTTAGTTCCTTTGTTTAAGTCACTTTCTAAATTTATACTTCCATTATGCATCTCTATAAGGCTTTTGGATATAGCAAGACCAAGTCCTGTCCCACCACTTTTATGATTTCTTGATGCATCAACTCTTACAAAAGGATTAAAGATATCTTTTTGAAGATGGGTAGGTATACCTATACCATTATCTTCTATTGTAATAATAATGTCTTTATTAATAGTAAACAAAGTCATAATGAAGTGGGTATAATTAGGATTGTATTTTATAGAGTTCATTATTATATTGCTAAGGGCTCTATCTAAATGATTTTTATCAAAGGCAGCTATTATAGTTTTTTCGGGAATATCAAAATCGTATTGAAAGTTCTTTTCTTCCATCTTAGGTATATATGAAGCAATAAGCTCTCTTAAAAATTCACAAATATCTAAGTGCTCAGTTTTTAATTTAAAATCAACACTTTGAAGTTTGGAAAACTCGAAAAGTTCAGTAAGCAAGTTATTTGCCCTAAGTGCATTTTGATTTATTACATTTAAATATCTTTTAGATTCACTTTCACTAATAGATTCATTTTTGATTAAATAATCTGAATAACCAAGAACGATAGAAAGAGGGTTTTTTAGGTCATGAGAAATATCTAGTATTAGTCGTCTTCTAAGTTCCTCAGATTTCTCTTTTAACATTTTTTCATTTTCCAACTTTTCCGCCATACCATTGAAAACATCTCTTAATTCTCCAAACTCTGTTTTGGATTTTAAGTAAATTCTAGCTGAATAGTCTCCATTTGATATTTTATTAGATCCTTCTATAAGTAATTTTAAGGGCCTAACAAAATTTTTAGAGGATATTCTAGAATATACAATAAAACCTAATAGCAAAATAAAAAGTGCTATAAAAACTGCTAACATAATAAAATATTTAGGAGATAACTTTCTATGATTCATCCTAAAACTTTCAGCGGAATCTCTAGGTATTGCAATAATAAGTAAAAAGTCTTTTTCTTCATTATATACAGTTCTATAAATATAATTATAAGAAGAATTTTCAGAATCATAAGATGAGTAGGGGAGCTCTAAAGAATTATTAATAATTTCATTAAATGATTTTAAATCATATTTATCGATTTTCATAGCGGGATTGCCCTTTCTAAATATAACCTTCCCAGTATTGTCAATGATTTCTAAGTATCCTCCAAGGTTTTCAATCTTTTCAGAATTGATGTTAGTATAATCATCTCGCATTATGCTACTTGGATCATCTAAAATTGAATCTTGGAGGTTAAAATAAAGGGCCGTACCTATAAGTGTGGCAATTATTAAAGATAAAAATAAGATACCTGTCATTATGAAATATAATAGTATATAATTTTTCAATAAAAGATTTGCAAGTTTCTTTTTATTTTCTTTATAATTAAGTTTCTTTTTTCGCATAAACATTATATATTCTCCAATTTATAGCCTATACCTCTTATGGTTTTCAAATATTTAGGAGACCTAGGGTTATCTTCAATTTTATCTCTTATATGACTTATATGAACCATTATAGTATTATCATCATCATAGTAGGTATCCTTCCAAACTAGTTCGTACAATTGTTTTTTAGTATAGACTCTCCCAGGGTTCTCCATAAGAAGTTCTAATATTTTATATTCTTTAGCATTAAAATCTAAAGTGATATTTCCTTTAGAAATACAACAGCTTTCTTTGTCTAAAAGTAAGTCTCCTACAGTAAAATTTATTCTTGACTTTTTATCAGAATATTTATAATATCGTCTAAGCTGAGCCTGGATTCTTGCAATAAGTTCTAAATGACTAAAGGGTTTTGTCATATAATCGTCAGCGCCAAGGCCAAGACCTCGTATTTTATCTGTGTCTTCATCTCTAGCAGTTAGAAATATCACAGGAATTTCACTTATTTCCCGAATCTCCTTTAAAAGTGAGAAACCATCAAGCTTTGGCATCATAATATCTAATATAGCAAGGTCTATAGGCATATCTTTTAATATGTGTAGAGCCTCTAGACCATCTTCTGCCTTAAAGACTTTATAGTCTTCCATAGTTAGATGCAATTCAATTAAGTCACGTATATCTTGTTCATCTTCAGCAACTAGTATATTCAAAAGTTCACCGCCTTTAATGTTATAGCTACTATTATAATGGAAGAATAACATAAAATACAACATAAAATGCAATATTGATTTTAATATATACAGTGGTATGATTAATTTATATAATATGAAAGGTGGAGGTGTATTATGAAAAGCAGTAGTTTTATATTTACAGATAAAAAGGGTAAAGATATTAATACTTATAAATGGGAACCTGATAACTTATTAGAAGATAAAGGTTTAGTCATTCAAATTGCTCATGGAATGGCAGAAACTGCATTAAGATATGAAAGGTTAGCAGAAAAACTTACAGAAAACGGTTATATTGTGTATGCAAATGACCATAGAGGACATGGAAAGACCGCAGGTAAAGTAGAAAACTTAGGATATATATCAGAAGATGATGGATTTTACGATATGATTTATGATATGAATGAACTAACTAAAATAATAAAAAAAGAAAATCAAGATAAAAAGGTTATTTTATTTGGACATAGTATGGGGTCTTTTTTATCTCAAAGATACATTCAAATGTATCCAGAGGAATTAAGTGGGCTAATACTTTGTGGGAGTAATGGAAAGCCAAAGCCTATAGTCGCTATTGGTAAGGGTTTAGCTAAAATGGAAATAAGGAGCAAAGGTGAAAGGGCAAAAAGTGACCTTATGAATAAACTTTCATTTGGCAGTTTTAATAAGCATTTTGAACCAACAAGAACAGATTTTGATTGGTTAAGCAGGGATGAAAATGAGGTAGATAAATATATAAAGGACCCTTATTGTGGAGCTATATTTACAACTTCTTATTATTACTATTTTTTAAAGGGATTAAAGGATATTCATAAAGAAGAGAATCTTAAAAACATACCTAAAAATACTCCTATTTTTATAATTTCAGGTGGGGAAGATCCTGTAGGTGATTATGGTGAGGGTATAAAGAACCTTGTTAAT
Organism: Clostridium algidicarnis; assembly: GCF_000703125.1. Taxonomy (NCBI): domain Bacteria; kingdom Bacillati; phylum Bacillota; class Clostridia; order Eubacteriales; family Clostridiaceae; genus Clostridium; species Clostridium algidicarnis. The sequence goes on from NZ_JNLN01000001.1 coordinate 2,232,814, forward strand.
TTATATAGGGATTTAGGGGTAACTAATTTAGACTCTAAAATTTATGAAGGTGCAAGACATGAACTCTTAAATGAAATTAATAAAGAAGAGGTTATGGATGATATTATATGTTGGATAAGAAAACAAAAGTTTATTTAGATTTTGAAATATACAAGTCTTATCCATATTAAATTTGTTATATAGGAATAATTATAATTTTAATGAGTATAGTTATTGTTATTAATGCATAATAGTAGTAAAGGTAGTCATAATAGGAGGGTTATATGAAAAATGTTTTTAAAGTTAAAGGTAAATATGACGTAGGAGCTCTTATAATAAGTTTAATTATAACTGAAGGCATAGGTTTTGTTGTTGGTATGTTTATATCTAATAGCACTGATATTTATTCAAAATTAATAAAACCAAGTTTTGCACCTCAAGGATATGTATTTCCAATAGTCTGGACGATTATGTATGCATTAATGGCAATTGCAGCTTACAGAATTTATCTTTATGGTAAAAGTGGAGTTAACATCAAATCAGCACTTTTTTCATATACCATACAGCTTATTTTAAATTTTCTATGGTCCTTTATATTCTTTAAGTTCAATTTGTATGGATTGGCATTTTTAGAACTTTGTTTATTATGGTTAGCCATTGTAATTACTACAGTTAAATTTTATAGAATTGATAAGGTTTCTGCATATCTTATGATTCCCTATATAATTTGGGTAGCATTTGCAGGGGTGTTAAACTTTTTTGTATGGAAACTAAATGAAATGTAGATTAAAAACATATTTTATATTAAGGCTTAAGGGAAAATGGCAAACTTTTCATAAGCAAATCACTTTATCTTTTAAGTTGACTAATTCATACAAATCTATACAATAATTAATAATTGCAATACAGAATTCTTAAATTTAGACTTTATTTTAAAGGTGAAAATTGATTGTTATAGAAGTATATATTACACAGAATTTTTTATAGAATGGGTGATAAAATGTTAATAAAAAATGCTAAAATATATACTATGGCCAAAAATAATTATGAAAATGGATGTATTTTAATCGAAGATGGTAAGATTACAAAGATAGGTGAAGATATTAAGGTATCAAAAGAGGAAGAGATTGTTGATGTTAAAGGAGCATTAGTAATGCCTGGGATAATAGATGCTCATTGTCATATTGGAGGCCAAGAAGCTAACATGGGATTTGAAGGTTCAGATATAAATGAGATGAGTGATCCAATAACTCCAGAACTTAGGGCTTTAGATGCTATAAATCCTAGAGATGAAGCTTTTAAAAAGGCAATATGTGGAGGTATAACTTCTGTTATGACAGGACCTGGTAGTGCTAATGTTATAGGTGGAACTTTTGTTGCTATTAAAACCTTTGGAATATCTATTGATGATATGGTAATTAAGGAGCCAGCAGCAATGAAAATAGCCTTTGGAGAAAATCCAAAGAGAGTATATAACGGTAAAAATAAGATGCCATCCACTAGAATGGCTACAGCTGCATTGCTTAGAAAAACCTTATTTGATGCAAAAAATTATAAAGTAAAAAAGGAAAATGCTAAAGAAAAAGATGAGTTTTTTGAAACCAATTTTAAGATGGAAGCCTTACTTCCAGTTATAGAAAAGAAAATACCATTAAAAGCACATGCACATAGAGCTGATGACATATTAACAGCTATAAGGATAGCAAAAGAGTTTGATGTGCTTTTGACTCTAGATCATTGTACAGAAGGACATATTATAGCAGAATATATAAAAGAGTCAGGATATCCTGCTATAGTGGGGCCTACTATGAGTTTTAATTCTAAGATAGAACTATCAAATAAATCATTTTCAACTCCTAAGGTTTTAGTAGATTTAGGAGTTAAAGTTGCAATAATGACGGACCATCCAGTTATAGAACAACAATATCTTCCAGTATGTGCTGGCCTTGCTACTAAGGAAGGGTTAAGCTTTGAAGACGCACTTAAAGCTATAACTATTAATGCAGCAGAAATTATTGGCATTGACAATAGATTAGGGAGTCTTGAAATAGGTAAAGACGCAGATATAGCAATATTTGATGGTAATCCATTAGAATCTATGACTAATTGTTTGTATACCATAATAGACGGGAAAATCGTCTATAAAAGATAGAAGATGTATGTAATAAATATAAATTAAGCAAAAAATAAGATGGACTAATAAAGTTCATCTTATTTTTTTGTTTAATGATAAAGATATGTATCTTGAAATTATTTTATTTTAATTAAATACCCAAGATGCTTGTACAGATATTATATATTAATGGAGCAATGAATACTGTTATTATTCCTGCTACAGCTATACAAATACTACTTATAGCACCTTCGGTTTCACCAATTTCAAAGGCCTTAGCAGTGCCTAATGCATGAGAAGCAGTACCAAAAGCAATACCCTTTGATAAGCTATTGTCAATTTTAAATACTTTAAATAATAAAGGCCCAATTATGGAACCTATTATTCCAGAAACAATTATTGCAAACACGGTAAGGGAAGGTATGCCACCTAAACCTTTAGATATTTCTATACCTATAGGAACTGTAGTAGATTTAGGTATCAAGGATTTTATTATGCTTAAATCTAAGTTTAAAACATAAGATAAAAATATTATTGATACTATTCCAGCAATGCTACCTACTAATATTCCTGATAAAAGTGGTATAAGATTTTTCTTTAATAGTTCTAGCTTATTATATAATGGTACTGCAAGAACAACGGTTGCAGGTCCTAGAAAAAATGAAATAAATTTACCTCCAGAATTGTATTGTTCAAAGCTTATGTTAAACATAAGTAATGTAGAAATTATTAAGATAGTACTTATGAGCAAAGGGTTTAATAAAGGAGCTTTAAATTTATTATATAAAGCAATACTTATTTCAAAACATACTAAAGATATTAGGACTCCAAATAAAGGAGAATTAATTATTTCAGCCAATTTAGATACCTCTCTTTCTTTTACGATTTATAAGAAAACTTGTGGTCTTAGCCGAAACTAACATTACAATGATTGTACTTATAAAACATACAAATAATATTTTGTGGAAATTATTTTTAAGTAAACTTATTGAAGTTATAAGACCTACGCCAGCTGGGATAAAGAAAAAGGCTAAATTATCTAAGAAAAACTTGCTTACATTATTTATTTGTTCTAATTTTATAATATTAAACATTAAAGAAAGCAATAATATAATCATAGCAATAATATTTCCTGGTACAGGTACCTTAAATATATTATGGATAAGTTCACCTAAAAGATAAAAAGACAAAATAATCATAAGTTCTTTCAGAATTTTCATTTATACACCTCACTTTTTGTTTCATATACACTTTATCATCTTTTTCAAAGAAATAAACCTTTGACTGAAAAGAAAAAATATATAAAACAATTAGATTATTGAAGCAAGTCAATAATTATGATAAAATTTGTTTTAAATACTAAGGCAAATATCAGGTAATTCGTAGTATAATAAAGACATATCATATCCTATAATATTATTAGGATATTTAGGAAGGAGAGAAAACCTTGAGTAAGTATGGTTTAAGAGACAAAAGATTTTCAGAAGATGAGGTAGAATTAAAAAAGGTAAGTATAAGCGGAAATATATGCGGAGAATTCGTTGAATTTTCTATGTCTCAGGTATATGAGAATAACACAGACAGTAATATAGATGCTGTATATATATTTCCACTACCAGATACTGCAGTACTAAGTGGCTTTGAGGCAATTTTAGGAGGAAAAACTTTAACCGCTATAGTAGAAGACAAAGAAGACTCATATAAAATATATGAAAGTGCATTAGAAAGTGGAATAAATATCATAAGCATAGACCAAGATGAAGATAATGTATTTACTATATCCATAGGAAATATTTTACCTAATGAAACTGTTAAGATTAATATAACTTATATGGATCAGCTTTTATATGAAGATAATAGTTTTAAGTTAATGATTCCGAGTATAATAGCACCTCAACCTATGGAGGATGAAGAATTAAATAAAGAAAAGCCTCAATATAAGTTAAATATGAACTTATTAGTAGAATCCTTTAATAAGCTAGATATATATTCACCTACACATGGAATTCATATTCATAGAGAAGATGACACCCTATGCAAAGTAACATTTAAAGAGGGCCAAATGCTTCATAAGGACTTTGTTTTAATGATGAAAGAAGTTGAAAATGAAGAGTATAGTGGTATGCTATACAATTATGATGGTATAGATGAAGAAGAGGGTATATTATACCTTAGACTTTATCCAAAACTTGATTATGAAGAGTCTCATGAAGGACAAAATTATGATTTTTTAATGGATATCTCTGACTCTATGGAAGGGGAAAAACTTGAAGAAACAAAAAATGCACTTCATCTTTGTCTTAGAAATCTTGATGAAGGTGATGATTTTAATATAATAGCCTTTAGTAAAGATCTGAAGGTATTTTCTAAAAATGGTAAGGTACCTTATAATGATGAAAATTTACAAAAGGCTTCAGAATGGATAGATGAAATAAAGGTAGAACCAGGTGCAGATGTTTTTGAAAGCTTAAAATATGCTCTTCAAGAGAAAAATATAGATGGTAATAGTACAATATTATTATTTACAGATGATATGGTAGAAGACGAAGATGAAATAATTGATTATGTAAAAGAGAATATAGGCGATAATAGAATATTTACCTTTGGAGTAGATACTGTAGTCAATAGTTATTTTATAAACAAAATGGCTGAAATAGGTTATGGAAGACCTGAGTTTATATATGCAGGAGAAAGAATTGATGATATGGTATTAAGGCAGTTTAATAGAATAACTAATCCACAGGTGGATGTGTTATCTATTGACTGGGGTGCAATGAAGGTTCAAAGAACATATCCTACAACTATAGATTACCTCTATGATAGAGAGCCTATTTCTATATTCGCAAAAGTTAGTGGCGAAATAGGAGGTAAGGTTACTATAAAAGGAAAAGTAGGAGAAGAAGAATATATAAAGACTATTGATCTAGATAAGTTAGATTTAGATGTAAATGCAGATCTCATAGAAAAAGTATGGAGTAGAAAAAGGATAGAATCTCTTACAGAAAAGATCCGTGGAGAAAGAGGCCCTCTGAAAGATTCTATGAGAGAAACTATAATAGAATTATCTAAAGAATACGGTATAATAAGTAAGGAAACCTCTTTTGTTATGCTAGAACAAATGGAAGATCCAGTTCTTGGTATGTCTATGAACAATATTATACCAATACAAATATCAGAAGAAGCTATGGAAAATATAGCTGAAGGCTATTTCCTTGATTCACCAAGCTTTTTTTATAAGGTAGATATAAGAGAAAAAATGATAGAAGAAGGTTTGGATAAAGAAAAGGCTAAAAAAGCAATAGTTTACGATAGAGAAAATCTATTAAGAATAATTGCAAAAAACCAATTAGCAGATGGAGCTTTTTGCAATAAAAAAGAAGGAAATCTTCAACAAAAAATTGAGAGTACAGCTGTAAGTGTATTGGCATTTACACTTGGAAAAGAAGATGTAAAGATTTATATGAATCAAATAAATAAAGCATTAAGATATGTTATAAAGACTACAAAAGAAAATGAAAATTCATTAGATGAAAGGTTAATATATATTGTTGTATTAGCGCTTAAGTCATCTATAGAAAAAAGATTAGTAAGGCAACCTAGTAGAACAATGATTGAAGATTATATAGAAATATTAAAAGATAAGATTAAAGAAAATAAATATATGCATATAGAAGATATTCTAACAATGGGCAAAAATTCAGAACTTAAAAATGCTACATCATCTATGATATCTTTAAATAAAGAAGAAAAAATCAACGAAGAATCTTTAATAACTTCTAAAGGTACACAAAAGATTTTAGATATTGCAAAGCTTGCTATACAAAAGACTTTATAACACAGCATAGACTTATATAACTTTATATAACTAAAAAAATAGAGCTTTATTTTAAAAGCTCTATTTCTTTTTCTATAGATTCCTTTTTAAAATTACTTAGGAAAGATTCTTTTAAAGTTAATGACTTTTTGAACATTTCTAATGCTTTTTCTGAATCACCTGTATTTTTTAGTACTAGGCCGTAATAATAATAAGCTTCAGGGAAGGTAACGTCTTTAACACATAATCTTGTATATATATCTAAAGCCTTATCATATTCACCTAAGTAATAATATGTTTCACCGAGATTGTCCATTATAACGCTATTATTTTCATCATATTTTATAGCTTCTAGATTAAAGTTTAAAGCATCTTCATAATCCCCACTTACAACAAGTAAGTAACCAAGGCTTTCATAAAGCGTAGTATTTTTATATTTTTCATATGTGCTTTTTAAAATATTAATACACTTATCTAAGTTGCCGTTTTTCCATTCTATTAGCGAAGTTACCATCTTATAATTCATTTCATCATTTAATTCTAGTGGAAGCTTTCTTTCATCTATAAGACTAATTACTTTATTTGCCTTATCAACATTACTATCGCGAAGAAGTATATAGGCATAATTAATTATAACTCTTGCTTTACAAGATTTTATTTTTATAGCTTTGTCGTAATATGATATAGTCTTATTTAAATTGTCTTTTTTGAAATACTTATTTGCAATCATAGTATATATAAGATATCTTTTTACAAACAATTTAGAAGCAAAATATCCTATAATAAATATATTACCCATGACTTTACTGTAATTAAAAGCAACTGAAGAACCTATAAATATAAACAATAATTCTAGTACTAACTTTAAAGTGATTTTACCCATCGAAACTCCTCCAAATAAAATAAATTTAGACAATATATCAATTATACTATGATTTCAGATATAGTGAAAGTTAATGTAGCGTTATTTTAATTTAACTATTTATCTTGAAAATAGAATTTAAAATTAGAAAGATACTATTTTCAAGATATTCTAGAAGAACTTATTTATGTGGTAATAAGAGATTGAAATCATTATATGCAAAAGGAGTTTTTTATAAGCTTTAACTTTTCAGTTCTTGATAGTTGTTTTATTGCATATTCTCTTTTTTGAGCAGAAATCTTATCAGGGTGTTTTTCAAAGTATACAAGCCTTACAGGAAGTCTACATCGCGTATACTTGGCACCTTTACCACTAGAATGAGTAGCTAACCTTTTTTCAATGTTTACTGTCCAACCAGTATATAAAGTGTTGTCGGAGCATTTAAGTATATATACATAACACATATTTATCACCAATAAATATTATAGTGCATAAAGTGTTTTTATGCACTATAGATCATTTAAAAACACTTTATATTTAGATAATGAAATAAAATATGGCATTTTAGGAAATGGTATTTACAAAATATTATAATGAATCTATAATGTAATTACGAATCTTTAATGAAAAACATGTAAACGGTTTTACATTGAGGAAAAATATAATATTATAAGGGGGAGAGGTCTTTGTTCAAAAAGTTAAGGTCGAAAAGGTACATAGCTTCTTTTGTATCTTTAATAATGATTTTAAGTTTTATTACGCCAATGGACTTAAAGGTTTTTGCAAGTGAAAAAGATGTGACAAATATCCAAATTGTTGCTACCTCTGACATGCATGGTAGGTTTATGCCTTATGATTATGCCACAGGTTCAGAAGACTTAAATGGAAGCATGGCTCAAATATCAACAATGGTGAAAGAGTTAAGAATTAAAAATGAAAATGTTCTGTTAGTTGATAACGGAGATACAATACAAGATAACTCATCATCATTATTTTTAAAAGATGAGATTCATCCAATGGTTCTAGCTATGAATGAAATGGGTTATGATGTTTGGAATCTTGGAAATCATGAATTTAATTATGGTATGAACACACTAAAAACTGTAAGTTCTAAATTTAATGGAGAAGTTTTATGTGGTAACGTATTTGATTCCGCTAAAAAGCCAATAGAAAAGTCTTATACAATAGTAGAAAAAGGTGGAGTAAAGATAGGGATAATTGGAATGGTAACTCCACATATAATGAAATGGGATTCAGAAAATTTAAAAGGATACACTGCAACAAACCCTGCAGAAGAAGCAAAAAAGGTAGCAGATGAATTAAGAGGTCAAGTTGATATTATGATAGGATTAATTCATGCAGGAATTGATGAGGAATATGGAAATGGAGACTCTGCGAGAGAGCTTGCTAAAGCAGTTCCAGATCTTGCAGCTATAGTAGCAGGACATGCTCATTCAACTATACAAGGGGAAAGAGAAGGGGACGTTATTATAACAGAACCATATAGACAAGCTAATGCACTTTCAGTTATAGATATTAAAGTTACTGAAAAAGATGGCAAAAAGGTTATAGAAAACAGAAAAGATGATGTAAAATCAAAGGTTGTTTCAGTTTCACCTAAAGGTGGTAAACCAGCCTTAGTAGATCAAGATTTAGCAGCTAAACTAAAACCTCAACATGATAGAGCTATAGCTGATGCAAAAACAGTTATAGGGGAATTAAAGGGTGGAGATTTAGCACCAAAATCAGAAATAAAAGATATACCACAAGCTCAACTTGAGCCTACAGCTATGATGGATCTTATAAATAAAGTTCAAATGTTTTATGGAAATGCTGATGTGTCATCTGCAGCTTTATTTAGAGATGATGCCAATATGAAAGAAGGGCCAATAACTAAATCAGGTACTACTTCAATATATAAGTTTGATAATACTTTAAGGGTATTAAAAGTTAACGGAAAACAACTAAAAAAATATATGGAATGGTCTGCTAGCTATTATAATACATTTAAGCCAGGAGATTTAACCGTATCTTTTAATCAAAATGTAAGAAATTACAATTATGATATGTTCAGAGGAGTTAAGTATAATATAGACATATCAAAAGAAGCAGGAAGTAGAATAGTAGACTTAACTCATATGGATGGAACACCTATTAAAGATGATGAGATAATAAAGCTTGCAGTAAATGACTATAGAGCTAACACCACATTACTAAATGACCAAACAGGGCTATTTAAAGGTGAAAATGTAGAAGTTATTTATGACTCTTTTAAATCTATGGGTGATGATGGAAGAATCAGAGACTTAATAAAGAAATATATAGTAGAGGAAAAGAAGGGCGTTATAACTCCAGAAAAAGATGAAAACTGGGCTTTAACAGGATATAAGTGGGATGCTTCTGATAGAGCTTTAGCAATTAAATTAATTAATGAAGGCAAATTAAGCATACCAAGATCAGCAGATGGAAGAACTCCAAACGTAAGATCTATAACTACTAGAGATTTATTGATGCTAGATAATGATATCGTAGATGTTTTATCCTTTAATGACTTTCATGGAGCATTAAAATCAGAAGGTAAAAATATAGGAGCTGCAAAGCTTGCAGGAGAAATAAGTAGATTGAAAGCTGAAAATCCTAACACAATAGTGGTAGCAGCAGGTGACTTATTCCAAGGTAGTCCAATGTCTAATTTAAAGAAGGGGGAACCAGTAGCAAAATTCTTAAAATTAATAGGACTTGAAGTTTCAGCAGTAGGTAACCACGAATTTGATTGGGGACAAAATTTAATACCTGTATGGTCAAAAACAGGAGAATTTGATTTTCTAGCAACTAATATTTATGATAAGTCCACAGGAGAGCCAGTACAATGGGCTAAGCCTTATAAAATCATTGAAAAGGATGGAAAGAAAATAGCATTTATAGGAATTGCCACTCCAGAAACAGCTTACAAGACAAAACCTGAAAATGTTAAAAATCTTGAATTTAAAGATCCAGTAGAAAGTGTGAATATTTGGGCTCAAAAAATAAGAGAAACTGAAAAGGTAGATGCGATTATAGCACTTACTCACTTAGGAGCTTCACAAGATTCTAAGACAAAAGAAGTTACAGGAGAAGCAGCAGACTTAGCTAAGAATGCTAAAGGCATTGATGCTGTTATTAGTGCTCACTCACACCAATATGTAAATGGTACAGTAAATGATATTCCAGTTGTACAAGCTAGAAATAATGGAAGATCTTTAGCTAGATTATCCCTAGCATTTAATAAGGATAGTGGAAAGCTACTTAAAATTATGAATAGTGTAGAAGACTTATATTTAAGAAAAGATTTGGTTGAAGATTCAGCAGTTAAAAATATGTATGATGAATATAACAAAGATTTAGCACCAATTTTAAATGAAGAAATAGCCACTTTAGATACCGACTTAACTCATAATAGAGATGAAGGACTGTCAGTACTTGGCCAATTTACAACAAAACTTATGGCTGAAGCTGCAGGAGTTCAAATAGGTATAACTAATGGTGGAGGAATAAGAACACCTATAGAAAAGGGTAGTATAACTATGGGTAAGATGTATGAAGTATTCCCCTTTGATAATACACTTGTAACTATGAAGCTTAAAGGTTCCGACCTTAAAAGAGTAATAGAACATGGTATAATGCCAGATGGATTTGGATGGGGTCAATTTTATGGAATAAAAGTATATTATGATAAGGATGCAAAGGCTGGAGAAAGAATTACATCTATGAGATTATTAGATGGAACTCCAATAGATATGGAGAAATATTACACTGTAGTTACTAATGACTTTATGTATGACAAGGGAGATAATTATGATTTCTCAGGAGCTATGGATGTAGTAGATACTGGAGAGCCAATAAGAGATTCTATGGCTAAGATAATAAAATCTATGGGACACGTATCTTTTGAATATGAAAAACATCTAATAGATGGAAAAGATACTACTATAGATGAACCAAAGTTAGATCCAGGCCAAGACCCAGAAAAGGGTGGAGATGAAGTAATTATAGCAGATAAAGATTCAAAAACATCAATTAATAAAACAAATTTACCAAAGACTGGTTCAATAGTAGGTGCATCACAACTAATAACATTAGGATCACTTATTACATTAGTTGGAGTATATTTATTCTTAAATGATAAATATAAAAAGAAAAAGGAAAATGTAGCATAATACTTTTAACTAGAGAAATAAGTATCTTGATTAATCAAGATACTTATTTTTTATTATAAATATAAATTAGCAATAACTTTTATTTATTCAACATAAACTTACTAAAAGAAAAGTATAAATAGTATAGGGGTGATAAAATGTTTATTGTTATAAAGAAAAAACAAATAATTGTAGCACTGATAATTATTATAATCTGTATTATTTCTGTTTTTGGAATAATTTATCTTAAGGGTGAAAATACTTTTAATGAAACCTACACTTATTATGTTGCTATTGTTATAGATGACTTTGGTAATGATAGTAAGGGCACTAAAGAGATGATGGATATTGGCATTCCATTTACTGCTGCAATTATGCCCTTTATGAGTTCTAGTGTAAAGGATTCACAAAAGGCGAAAGAAAAGGGTATAGAAACAATCGTTCATTTACCTATGGAACCTGAAATAGGTAAAGCGAGTTGGCTTGGGCCAAGAGGTATAACTGTTAATTTAGAAGATGCAGAAATAAACACTAGAGTGGAAGAGGCCTTTAAGGAAATAGATGGTGCAGTTGGACTTAACAATCATATGGGATCAAAGGCAATGAAAGATGAGAGGGTAGTAGGAATAATAATGGAGTGTTTAAAAAAAAATAATAAGATTTTCTTAGATAGTAAGACAACCTCTAGTAATATTGCAGAAAATATAGCAAAGAACCTGGACGTAAAATATTATGGAAGAAATATCTTTCTTGATAATAATAAAGATATTTCTTCCATAGAAAAACAATTAGATAAGGTTGCAGACTTAGCCATTAAAGAAGGAAAGGCTATTGCTATAGGGCATGTAGGGGTTGAGGGAGGAGAGGTAACAGCAAAGGCTATTAAAAATAAAACTAAAGAATTAGAAAGAAGAGGTATTGAGTTTGTACCTCTTTCTCAAATGCCTTAAAAATGATAAACAAATAATAACTTTAACATTAGATAAGGAAGGGCATTAAATTTCTTCCTTATCTATTTATGAATGCTTTTAATGTAGATATTATTCTTTCTATATCTTTTTTTTCTATCCAATAGTTTGTAACAAATCTCATTTCTCCATCTTCAGGAGGATTTATTTTTATGCCATTTTCATAAAAGAATCCAACTATTTCTTCACTTTTATTATCATCTAAATCAATTTCAAAGAAAACCATATTTATATGCACACCTTTAAGATTAATTTTTATTTGTGGTATCTTTGATAATTCTTGTGCTAACAATTTTGCGTTTTCATGATCATATTTAAGGTTTTGAACCATATCATTTAAGGCTACTATGCCAGCTGCAGCTAAAAATCCTGATTGCCTAAGGCCACCACCCATAAGCTTTCTATTCTTCCTAGCTTTACGTATAAAGTCTTTATCTCCAGCTAAAATTGAACCTACAGGAGCACAGAGACCTTTTGAGAGACAAAACATTACAGAGTCACAGTATTTAGTTATTTCTTTTGGGTCTTTATTAAGATAGGTAGAAGCATTAAATAATCTAGCACCGTCAAGATGAACTGGTAGATTATATTCTTTTGCTATACTGTAAATTTCGGACATATTGCTTAAGGGAATAACCCTACCATTGGAATGTGCATTTTCCATACATATAAGTGAAGTTTCAGGAAAATGAATGTCATTTCCCTTTCTTATACGCTTTAATACGTCGGCTGGACTTATAATTCCATCTATAGAATCTATAGTTCTAAGTTGAACTCCTGCAATGACAGAAGCAGCACCTACTTCATGCACAACAATATGAGAGCTATCAGAAAGAATTACCTCAGATCCCCTTTTACAATGAGTAAACAGTGCTAATTGATTTCCAAAGGTTCCACTAGGTACGAATAAAGCAGCTTCCTTCCCAGTAATAGTAGCAGCAAGAAGCTCCAACTCCTTTACAGAAGGATCATCTTCATAAACGTCATCACCTACTTTAGCAATATACATAGCATCCCTCATAGCTTTTGTAGGTTTAGTAACGGTGTCGCTTCTAACATCAATATAATTCATATAAATATTCCCCCTATTAATACAAAATTTTAAATTGTTATGTTTCACATAATTAATTCAAATTTGAAACAAGGTTAAATTAGTTATGTGTTATATATCACATTATATAACAGAATATTAAATATTAGATAAGATTTATAAATATTTTAATGAATTATTGTAAAGGTTCATTTATAATCTAAATATGGTTATTTAAATTAAGGGGGATTTGTAATGCAAAATAAAAAAGTGTATCACGGACTAGCCATATTACTGATGTTTATATGGGGACTATCCTATTTAAGCATTAAGGTAGTAGTTTTAGAAATAGAACCTACACTTGTGGCATTTTATAGATTTTTAATAGCATCTATAATTTTATATATTATAATGAAGTTAAAGTACCCAGAGGAAAAGGTACTAAAAGAAGATAAGATTAAAATGATGCTTGGGGGATTTTTTGGAGTAGCTTTATATTTCTTTTTTGAAAATTATGCTGTATCATTTACGTCTGCTTCAAATGTATCTATTCTTATATCGTCAATACCAATATTTACATTACTATCACAACGAATAATATTTAAAGAAAAACTTACTACATTTAAAATATTAGGAGCTACTTTAAGTGTGATAGGAATAATAATAGTTGTTTCAAGTAAAGACAAGGTTAATTTATTTTCTTCGGGGACTTTAGGTGACTTAATGGCTCTTGGCGCAGCTATAAGTTGGGTTATATATAATATCGTAACTAGTAAGTTTAAGGGGGAATATAAGAGTATAACTATAAGCACTTATCAGACTATATTTGGAACCATTTTTCTAAGCCCTGCTTTATTAATATCAAAACCAACCATGCCATCATCCTTAGCTATTATTAATATACTTTATCTTTCCATAGCATGTTCTGTTGTAGGATATATAATATATATTTTTTGCTTGAAAAAGTTAGGACCAACTGTTATAACTACATATATTAATTTACAACCAATAATAAGTTTAACAGCATCGGCACTTATATTAAAGGAGAGTGTTACTTTTGTGCAGGTAATAGGGAGCATGATTATAATTACAGGAGTGTTCTTTGTAAATGCCGATAATAGGTTTAGTAAAAAGCGGTTTGAAGAGTCTATATAAAGATAAAAAAAAGATACTTCTAATATTAGAAGTATCTTTTTTTGTTTTTATTTCTTTTTACCTTGGATTTAAAAAAGAAAATAATAGTTATTATAAGGATTGTACAAATTAAAGTTCCTATATAAATAAGTAAATTAGCTTTTATTAAATCTGATTTTGATACACTAGGATATAAAACATACTTTTTTGAAGATAAAGGTTCTTTTAATGTTAGTTTCCCAGCACTAAGGTTTTTATTCAATTTCCAAGGGTTTAAACCAGCGGTATTTATGTCTTTTTCAAGATATTTTTTATTTATAGGATTTTCATAGTATTCAATATCTTCTTTCACTATTAAAGGAACATCTATGGTTTTAGAAGGACCAAAAAATCCAAAGGATTTATATTGTATTGGCAAGGTTTCTACAATGTCATCTTTATTTATAAGGATAGTTTTCTTTGCACTGTAGCTAGCATCTATAATCTTTTCAGTGTCATTAAACATAGCTAAATCTTCACTATCAAATATGGATTTTAAAACTACAGATACAAGTTTTCTTCCATCTCTTTCATATATTGAAACAAAGCATTTACCTGCCTCAGTGGTATAACCAGTTTTGCCACCTAAGTTACCATTTTTCCCTAAGTATTTATTTCTATTTTCCATTAAAAACTTATCATTACTAGGAAGTTGAATGGAATCTTCTTTTATAGATAAAGTCTCTCTAACCCATGGATTGTCATAAGACTTTTTACCTAATATGGCAAGATCTAAGGCGGTACTATAATGATTTTCATTATGTAAGCCATTTGCAGTTATAAAATTCGTGTTTTTCATTCCGAATTCTTCAGCTTTTTCATTCATCATTTTAATGAATGAATCAGAATCTGTTGCTACGTTATCTGCTATTATATAAGCAGAATCATTAGCTGAATATAATAATAGGGCTTTCATTACGTCGCCAGCTGTCATAGTTGTACCTATGTTAATAGGTTTTACACTAGCATTTAAGGAATAAGCTGGTTGGTCTTTAGCAGATTTAGTATAGGTTAAGTTTTCTTCTTTACTTTTATTTTCTGCTAGTAATATAGCGGTCATGAGTTTTGTTGTACTTGCAGGATACATCTTATCTTCTGAATTAAGATCAAGTATTACGTCCATAGTATCCATGTCAATAACTACAGCAGATTTGGCATAAATCTTTGGAACGGTTATGGGATCAGCTTTAACAGAAATTATAGGCGAAAATAAGCTTAAAGATAGCGCTAAAACCATACTTTTTAGCAAGGTAACTTTTTTCATAAAATCTCTCCTTTTAAAATTTAATTATATAAAAATATTATTAACATTTATTAGTTTTAGGCATATACTTTTTATTGTAAAATATCATTCATGTATTACAATAGCATTTAAAATGATATAATATTATTTTAGGTAAGTGTCTAAAATCTCAATTAGTATAACATTTTTAAAAAGATAAAACAACTATAATAGAGGTGATACAATGGCTATGGAACATATAAAAAGTGTGTTTAATAAAAGAAAAGCTGGAGTAATGGGGAATTTTAGGGAGAGTTCTGTAATGATTTTATTAGAAGAAATAAATGGGGTGACTTATATAATATTTGAAGTTAGAGCATTAAACTTAAGACATCAGCCAGGAGATGTGTGTCTTCCAGGAGGGAAAATTGAAGAAGATGAATCACCAAAAGAAGCAGCTATAAGAGAAACTATGGAGGAACTAAATTTAGTAAGAAAAGACATAGAATACATAGGGAAAATGGATTATCTTGTAACTCCTTATAGAAGCATTATGTATACTTTCATAGGAGAGCTTAAGGGTAATAAGGATATAATTCCAAGTTCTTATGAAGTAGACCATATATTTAAGGTTCCCCTAGAGTTCTTTTTAAAGGAAGACCCCACATTTTATGAAATGGAGATAGGTCCTAAAAGCACAGAGGGCTTTCCTTTTGAATTAATAAATAGGGGAGAAAATTATAAATTTTCTAAGGGGATGTTATCACAATACTTTTACAAGTATGAAAACCATGTTATATGGGGATTTACTGCTAGAATAGTAAAAGAGTTTATAGATATAATAAAAAAGAAAGAAGCAAATAATGAATATTAATATTCAAAACAATACTCAGAATATTCGAAATGGATTTATAATTTGGAATTTACTGTTGATTTTTGTATGTTGATGAATGTATAATTATAGTATATAAAATACTAGTTAATACTGATTAAAAATATTGCTACGAAGGGGTGGTTAAAGTTATAAATATATTTTAAAGGCTTTCACAATGATTGTATCAGAACTTTTATCATTATAATTTATGCTTGCTTACTTTAAGATTTAACATGAAAATATTAACTTATAGGGATTTGCAGAAGGAAAGATTCATATACTTTAATAGATGTAATCAAATAGGGGGGTAAATGTAATGGAAGAAAAAAAAGGACTATCTAGTACAGCTTACGGAGATATTAAAGGAGAAGATTATATACCTTATATTTCTGTAAAAGATGCATTCTCTGAAATAACTGTTATATCCATAGTTTTTGGATGTATAGTTGCTATTATTTTTGGCGCTGCTAATACTTATCTTGGACTAAAGGTAGGCATGACTATAGCAGCTGGTATTCCGGCAGCTATTATAGCAACATCAATATTAAAGGGAATATTTAAAAAAAATAATATACTAGAAACAAATATTATTCAATCTATGGCATCTATGGGAGAGTCACTTGCAGGAGGATTAATTTTTATTATTCCTGCGGTTATAGTATTAGGACATGAATTAAAGCTAACAACCATTATTATAGTGGCTATATTAGGAGGATTACTTGGAATTTTATTTGTCATACCAATTAGAAAATATTTAATGGTTGAAGAACATGGAAACCTTATATATCCAGAAGCCATGGCTACTGCTGAAGTGCTTGTGAATAGTAGTGCAGGTGGAAGTGGTTTTAGAAACATGATGACAGGTCTTTTAGGTGGAGGTATATATAAGTTCTTTTCTGGTGCGTTTCAATTGTGGGGAGAATCTCCAGTATGGATTATAAAGCCATTTCATGGAACTGTATTTGGAATAGATGCTATGGCATCCTTACTCGGAGTTGGTTACATCGTTGGAATACAAATAGCTATGTATATGTTTGCGGGAGCATTAGTTGCTAATTTTACACTAGTACCACTAATAAAGTACTTTGGGGATAGCATAAATACTGTAATATTTCCATCTGTAAAATTAATTTCTGAAATGTCAGCAAAAGAAATTTCAGCTTCCTACGTAAAGTATATAGGTGCTGGTGCAGTAGCTGCTGGTGGACTTATAAGTATAATAAAATCTATGCCAACTATAGTAAGATCTTTTAAAACAGCTTTATCAGGTATGAAATCTAATGCGGATATGTCAAAAAATGAGGACTTACCAATCACATGGGTTATAGGTGGTTCTGTATTAGTATTTGTTTTATCTTGGATTATGCCAAAGACAGTTGGAACAGGCTGGCTTGGTGCCATACTCGCAATTATATGTTCATTCTTCTTTGCAGTAGTTTCTGCTAGAATAGTAGGGCTTATAGGTACTTCAAATAACCCTATATCAGGTATGACTATTGCATCTTTATTGTTTATAACAGGTATATTAAAGGCTACAGGAAAAATTGGAGATGCAGGGATGTTAGCAGCAATAATAGCATCTTCTATAGTTTGTGTAGCTGTAGCTGTAGCAGGTGGATCGGCACAAAGTTTGAAAACCACATTTATTATAGGAGGAACTCCTAAAAAGGTTGAAATTAGTATGTTTATAGCAATAGTTGTATCCTCTGTTGTTATTGGAGCTGTAATACTTATGTTAAGTAATGTTTACGGATTAGGATCAGCAGATGTACCAGCTCCTCAAGCCAATATGATGGCTATGATTGTGCAAGGTGTTATGAGTGGAGAGTTACCTTGGACACTTGTTATAGCTGGAATGACTCTTGCATTCATGTGTGAACTTATGGGAATACCAGTGCTTCCTTTCGCATTAGGATTATACTTACCAATAAACCTAAGTGCTGGTGTATTAATAGGTGGTATTCTAAGAGTACTTGTAGAAAAGAAATATAAGAAAGATCAAAATCAACTTAAGATTCAAAATGAAAAAGGAATACTTACTGCATCAGGTTTAGTGGCTGGAGATGCTTTGGTTGGAATAATAATAGCAATATTTGCAGCATTAAAATTAGATTCAGCTCTTGCAATAGGTCCTAAAATAATGCCAAGTATAGCTGGCAGTAACTGGACGTCAGCAGTAGTGTTATTTATATTTGCCACATTGTTCTATAGATATACTGTTAAAATAGATAATAATTAGTATAATAGGAGAGCTAAGCTCTCCTAAAATTTTAGGAGGATCATATATGTGGAAATCATCATCAAGTGAAGCAAAAGATGACTCCGATAATTTTCTTCTTTATATTCCAATAATAAAACATGATTTATATGAGGTAAGAAAAGGAAGCGTGTATCTTATATTTATACATGATAAACCTTTAGAAAAGGCACTAAGATGGCTTGTGAAAAAGCCTTATAAAAGTGATGTTGAACTTGATAGTATGGGAAGTGCAGTTTGGCTTTTAATAGATGGGAAAAATAACATACATGATATTGGAAAAATGCTTTTTGGAAAGTTTGGAGATAAGTGTGATCCTATATATGATAGACTTATCTTATACCTTAAATATTTAAATAAAAAAGGTTGGATATCTTTTAAAAAAGATGAAAAGTTAAATTAATAAAATATATTAGTTAAGATAGTTATTTTAGAAGTTTAAATAAAATATAGCTTATATATATTAGTAGAAATAAGAGTAGCACTTTATTATTTATAGAGCTACTCTTAAACTATATACCAAACTAAAATATTTATTTCAATAATCATTTTTTTCTAGACAATACTAAAAAGCTTATGATTATAATAAATATGTATGCAAAAGGAATGAATATGTTTATAAGCTTAGAGCTTAAAAAGAATTTTGTATATATAAATAGTATTAATGAAATTAAAGACCAAAATAAAGAAGTATAGGACATCCTGTTATTAGTTTTACGCCAGGAATCTGGATCTTTCATATCGCCTACTATAGCATCATGTTTTTTATTTTCCTTTGAAGAAGATACAAATAAAAATTTGAAATATAAAAAACACAATAGGTTAATAATAAGTATAACTAAGAATACATAAGATACAGAAATACTTGTAATATTCATATAATCACCACCATAAGATTTATAAACTTATTGTTTCCCAAAATTTATAGATAATACACCCTTACTGTTTAATATATAAAATATATTGTTAAATTTAAACTCATAAAGGTATAACTTAATTAGAATCTTATTTATTTTAAAGATAGAATGTTTACTATTAAAGATTTTAATGATAAACTTATTATAATATAAATTTAATATAGAATATATAAGGGAATACGGTTGAATCCCGTAGCAGCCCCCGCTACTGTAAGCATGGACGAAGGTAATAGCCACTGGATTTTCTGGGAAGGCTACCAAGAGGAAGAAGTGCAAGCCAGGATATCTTATATTTTCTTTAAAACATCTAAAAAGTAATTAAATATATAAAGTATACTAGTATACTTTATTGTTATTTCTTTAAGATGCATAAATTTTAATTGCCTTCGGAGGGAAGGTAGAGATTTAAAAACTTTGAATCTTTGCCGAACTTTTAAGTTCGGCTTTTTGCATTTTAAATAAAGATTAGGTACATAATATTTAAGTTAAGATGCAAATTTAACTATTATGTAAAGATAGCTTTAAAATATTTAGGAAACAAAACACCTTAAAGGACGTGGGCTTTATTGAAAAGATATCATACTATGACAACAATTATTATAAATCTTATTATGCTATTTATTTCCCTGTTAACTAATAATTTTATTATATTAACATCGATACTTATATGGAATCTTACTGTAGCTTATTTATATAAGGGGTTTTATAAATACAAAAGATCCTTGCCTTACCTTTTTTCATTAGCATTAGTGACTTTAATTATAAATTCATTTTTTGTACAGGCAGGAAACACTAAATTAATAATCATTTTGGGAAGGCAGATAAATTTAGAAGTAATAGTTTATGCCCTTATAATGAGTTATAAAATACTTATAGTATTTATTATATTTATTTCATTAGAACTTATGATAGATTCTGATAGAGCAGTTTCATATTTTTCAAACAAATTACCAAAGACTTCACTTATGATGCTAATAGGAATTAAACTTATACCTAATATGGAAAATAGATTAAATACTCTTAAAGACATATACACTATAAGAGGACTTGATTATAAAGTAAAAGGCATAAGGGCTAGAATAAAAAGTTCCATTCCAATACTTTCAATACTCCTTGAAGATTCTTTAGAAAATTCCTTTGATATAGCAGAATCTTGTTACATAAGAGGTTCACTTAGAGGAAATAGAGGAATATACGAAAAGGAAGAATATTTTTTTAGTGATGTTTTAGTTATATCCATGTCAGTTATAAGTTTTATTAGCTACTTTGTAATATCTAAATATTATAAAGTTAACTTTGATATTTACAATAATTTTAAAAATATAAATATGATATCAATATATTCATTAACTATAGGGAGCATAATAACACTTAGCGCTATTACAAACTTTTTTATAATAAAAAGTACAATCACTAGAAAGGAAAACTAAGATGAATCACATTAAATTGAACAATTTGAGTTATAAGTATCCAAATGCTGTTAATGACTCATTAAAAGATATAAATATAGATATAGAAAAGGGAGAATTTGTTTTAGTAATTGGGAAATCTGGATCAGGAAAATCCACCTTAGCTAAGGTAATATCAGGCAGCATACCGAACTTTTATGGTGGAAGGCTAAAGGGAAATATAGAAATTGAAGGAGTTAATTGTATTAATGAAACAGGTGATAATCATAGGCGAAATGTATCTATGGTATTTCAAGACCCTGAAAAACAATTAATTATGAATAAAGTACATAGAGAGATAGCCTTTGGACTTGAAAACATAGGACTTGAAACCTCAGATATTCAAAAAAGGCTATTTGAATCACTTCAATTTTGTAGTCTCTTAGACTTTTATAATAGAGATATAAAAACTCTTTCAGGAGGAGAAAAGCAAAAGGTAGTTATTGCTTCAGCCTTAGCTATGAGAGATGAATGTATAATATTAGATGAACCAACATCACAGTTAGACCCATCTTCAGCTGAAGAAATCATAAATTTAATTAAAAAGATAAATGAAGAACTAGGTGTAACAATTATAGTAATAGAACAGAGAATGGAAAGGTGGATGGAGTTTTCTGACAAGGTAATGTTCATGCAACAAGGAGAAATAGACTTTTTCGGAATTCCAGAAGACTTTTTGAATACAAATAATAGTAGTTTTATGCCATCCTACATTGAGGCTTTGAGATGTATGGATATTAGAGAAAGTCCAAAGACCTTTAAAAATGCTAGAATAATCATGGAAAAACAATTAGGTAGAAAGATAAAAATAGCAGAAAGTCCTAATGAAAATAAAGAACATAAAGAAGCAAAGAGTAAATTCTTATTAGGTAGGCTTTTTTCAAATAAGGAAAAAGGGGAAGGCGAAATATCTATTAAGGATTTAAAAGTTAACTATGATGATAATTTAGTATTAAATAATATAAATTTAAATATACAAAAAGGAGATTTTTGTGCTTTAATTGGTCCTAATGGAGCAGGAAAATCTACATTTTTCAAAGCTATTATGAATTTAATTGAATATAAGGGAGACATAAGATTTCAAAACAAAAATATAAAGGATATAAATAAAAGAGATTTTTATAAAAGCATTGGATATGTATCTCAAAACCCTAATGATTATATATCTAGAGATTCGGTATATAATGAGATTAAATTTACTTTAGATAATTACAACATAAAAGATGAGGAAAAAATAAATAAGGTTATTAAAAGACTTAATTTAGAACATTTAAAAGATAAAAACCCAAGAGATATAAGTGGTGGAGAAAGGCAAAGGCTAGCAATAGCAACAATGATAGTTTTAGAGCCTAAGGTTTTATTAATAGATGAACCTACAAGAGGACTTGATAACGAAAATAAGAAAAGATTGCAAGAAATATTAAAAGAAATTAACAGCACGGGTGTTACTATAATCTTGATAACTCATGATATGGACTTTGCAGCAAACGTAGCAAATAGATTTATAATGCTTTTTAATGGAAAGATAACTTCTGACGGTGATATGCAAAAGGTATTTAAAGAAGGGTTTTATTATACTACTACCCTACATAAGCTATTTAACAATATAAATAAAAATGTTTTTAAGCTAGAAGATGTAAATACTTTTTACAAAAAGGACTTAAGGAGAACACTATGAAGAAGTTAATAATGATAATATCTATACTAATGCCATTTTCAATGGCTATTATAAGTCTAACATTAAAGGATTATGATAAACTTTCTTTTTACTTAACGGTATTTGTAATTGCAACCTTAGTTATAAACTTTCTATATTTAGAAAAGAGCAAAAAAGGAACTAAGGAAATAGCTCTAATAGCTACTTTAAGTGCTGTAGCAGCTGTAAGTAGGGTGCCTTTTTCAGGTATACCAGGTGTTCAGCCTACTACTTTTTTGGTGGCATTATCAGGACTTGTTTTTGGAAGTTATGAAGGATTTTTAGTAGGTAGCACAGCAGCCTTTATATCAAATATATTTTTAGGCCAAGGTCCATGGACCCCATGGCAAATGATGGCTTGGGGCATAGTTGGAGCTGTTTCAGGACTTATAGGTTTAAAAAATAAAAAGCCATCCATAGAAATGTTTGCCTTAATTTGCTTTATTTATGGCTTTGCTTTTGATTGGATAATGAATATATGGCATGTTATAGGCTTTGTAAGGCCGATTAACTGGAAGACTATATTAGCTGCCTATGCAACAGGGCTTCCCTTCGACATAATGCATGCTGTAGGTAATTTTATATTTGTATTAATATTATATGATAAATTTTATAACGTATTAAATAGATATAAGGATAGGTTATATTATACTTATACTAAATAAAAGTTAAAATTTAAGTAACATAAAGATTTAAAAAAATAAAAGAATGGAGTGAGTTAAATGGAAAAAGGGTTAAGAAAGTTTAATAAATATATCAGTTTATTTGTAGGAGCTATGCTACTTATATTTCAATTTGGTGCTTTAAATATAACTAAGGCATCAGAAGTAATTGGTGAAGAAGTAAGTATAAGGGTTGAAGCCCCTGATAAAACTATAATAGAAGGAACAGAAACTGGTACTACTGCCTATGAAGTTTTAGAGAAGGTTTTAAAGAAAAACAATATAAGCCTTGAGGCAGAAGATAGTCAGTATGGAAAGTTTATAAAGGGCATAAGTGGAGTTAATAGTGGAAAATTTGGCGGGTATGACGGATGGTTATACTATGTTAAAAATGGAACTAAGGTAGAGGCTGCTGGTTTATCAATAGATAGCTATAAATTAAATAAAGGCGACAATATAGTAGTTTATTATGGCAACTTTGATACCCCTTATATAAACACTATAGACTTTAACAAAGAAGTAATAAAAGAAAATGAACCATTTGAAATGATATTTTCATTCAAAAATTTTGATTATGTATCAAATAAAGATATAGTTCATCCAATAAAAAATGCTAAAGTTACTATAGATGATAAAGAATATATTACAAATGCAGAAGGAAAAATAGTAGTAGAAGCTTTAAAAAAGGGAGAACATCAATATAGTATTAGTGGATATGAAAAAGATAAATTTCCAATAGTTATAAAAGATAGAGGTAAATTTGTTATAGACAATTTAAACAAACCTCTTATATATTTTAATGATGATAACTCAATAAAAAAAGAAGAAGTAAAAAAATCAAAGGATATAAAAGGTCAACTAGAATTAACTTTAAATTATATCAAAAACAATTCATCTAACTCATGGGCAGCTTTGTCTCTAGATAAATATGGGATTAAGTCAGATGAAGGTTATTTAAAAGATTGGGTAGAAGAGATAGAAAAAGAAGGTTTGAGTGAGCTAAATGCAATAGATATAGAGTCGAAAATAATGGCACTTACAGCTTTAGGATACTCTTCTTATGATTTTGCAGGACATAACTTAGTGGAAGAACTATATAATAGAAACCTTAATGATTTTTATAATAATGAGGTAGCCTTTGGACTACTTGCTTATAATTATTTAGATCTTAAAGATGACTATAAGATTGGAGAAAAGGAATTAATAGAATCACTATTAAATTTAAAACTATCTTATAAAGCAGATGATAAGAACCTAGTAGGATGGACATGGTATGGTGACAAAATAGATCCAGATATGACAGCAGTTGTAATCAGCGCGCTATCACCTTATTATAGAGGAAGAGAAATAGAAGGTATAGATAATAAGAAGGTAAAGGATTCAGTGGATGAGGCTGTAAAAACTTTAGCTTTATTACAAAATGAAAATGGTGATATTTTAGGTCAATATGGTATTGCTAGTGAGACTAATTCTTTTGCTATAATAGCTCTTACTTCCCTGGGAATAAATCCTGAAGGAGAGATGTTTACTAAAGAAAAAGGTGACCTAGTGTCAGCACTTTTATCTTATAGTGGAGATAATGGACAATTTAATCATGATGATAAGTCTAAAAATAATTATATTTCTACAGAGGAAGCTTTAAGAGCTCTTATAAGTTTAGATGAGTTTAGTAAAAATGGAGTATACGATTATTATAAGGGATCTAAAGATGTTAAAAATCTTCCTTCTTTTAAGATAAAAGAAAGTGAAGAAGATAAGAGTGGTGAAATTAAAGAGACAGAAGAAATTGTAAATGATAATGTAGTACAAGACAATAAAAATGCAAATAAATCATCAGTTGATGTATTACCTAAAACAGGTAGCCTTATAAATTTTTATTCCATGATTATTGTATCTTTTGCCTTCATTATTTCAGGAATTAAAAAAATTAAATAAAGTAGAGGCGAAGTATATGAAAAAAAAGTTAGGTGTCTTAGCATTTGTAATTTTAATTAGTGTAGGTGGGATGCTTTTTTCAAAATCCTTTACCAAGGAACAACAATTAAAATTAAGTACTAAGGGCTTAGATAGTAGCACAATATCTGAAGTAGAAGAAGCTAAAGATGAGCCTATTTTGGATGATGACCAAAAGATCACTTTAGAAGAAGAAAATAAAGATAAGTTAGAAGAAAATAAAGAAACTGTAAATGAGAAGGACAGTGTAGAAAATAAAAAGTTACAGTTTGAAACAAAGGTTTCAGAGCCTAGCAAAGAATCAAAAAGTGATATACAAAGTAGTGAAATCAAAAATAATGAAGTAAAGACTGAAACTAAAAATAACACAAATACAAAGGAACCAGAAAAGAAGCAAGAACTTAATGTAACCATAGTCAATGATATCACTGGAGATGTTATAGCTTCTGGATATGTAAATATTGAGGGCCAGAAAGTAGAAACGGTTACTAGAAAGATTTTAAGTGATAGTGGCATAGAGCCTCCCGTTGTAAAATCTGGATACTTTTCTAGTATTGCGGGATTAAAAGAAAGATCTCAAGGAAAATCTAGTGGGTGGTGTTATTATGTTAATGGTGTTAAGCCAGGAATAGGAGCTTCAGACTATACTTTAAGGAGTGGTGACAAGTTAGTATGGAAATTCCTTTTAGATGGAATTAGTAATTAACTAAATTATAATGTAATGGATATTAAAAAACAAATTAGATAAAAGGTAAATAAAGATAGTTAAATACGTGTACTTAAATATTTAAGAATATAAAAAGAGATTGAGCTAGAATACATTATTCAAGCTCAATCTTTTTATTTTTTTAGATAGGTTTTTATAATATGATCTTTCGCTTTTAACTCTAAATCATCATCTAAAGGAGTTAATGTTATATCTTCTTTATATTTATTTTCTAATGCGGTTAAAAGAAGCCTATCTGCAAGTTCAGGGTTTTTAGAAAGTAAAGAACCATGAAAATAAGTACAAAAGGTGTTTTTATAAATGCAACCTTCATTGCCATCCTGGCCGTTATTACCAAAGCCTTCTAGACATTTACCTAAAGGTTTTAAATCACCTATATAAGTTCTTCCAGAGTGATTTTCAAAGCCTACATAGGTTTCGTTAAAGGTTTCATTTTTTATTATAGTATTACCTATAAATCTAACATCTGAAGCTTCGCTATAAATATCTAATAAAGACAGACCCTCTAATTTAGTGCCAGAAGCTGTGGTGTAGTATTTACCAAGTAGTTGGTAGCCACCACAAATAGCTAAAAGGACCTTACCATCTTCTATATACTTAGATAAAGGATCTTTTTTATATTTAATTAGGTCATTAGATACAATGGATTGTTCATAATCCTGTCCACCACCAAAAAATACGATATCGTATTTTAGAGGATCAAATTCATCTCCTAAAGAGACGTTATAGGTATTTACAGTTATATCTCTATTTGATGCTCTATATTTTAATATATCAATGTTTCCAACATCTCCATAAACATTTAAAAGATCAGGATATAGATGACATATATTAAGTTCCATATTATACTCTCCTTTATTTTACCAAAGTTTTTTTAGATATCCTTTTGAATTTAGGTGTTTTCTAAAATTAATCATAGCTGTATAGGTAGTTAGTACATATACTTTATTAGACTCACATCCTATTATATTATTTAATACTTCATCATCGCTAGCACTTAATTTAAAGTTGTCTTGATTTAAACCGCTAATTTTTAGTCTTACAGCCATATCATATTTACGATATCCGCCAATTATAACATCGCAAATAGGAAGGCTATTTAGCTTATCAAAGCTCACATCCCAAATCCAAGAAACATCTCTTCCGTCTGCATAGTTATCATTTAACAAAAACGCTATAGACATTGGATCTTTACCTAGCGATAAGGTATCGATTGCTTGGTTATATCCTGCAGGATTTTTAACTAAGATTATATTGACCTCTTTTCCATCTATATCAATGGATTCTTGTCTTCCAAAACTTGCATCTTGTTTTAATAAAGAAGTAGAAATTATAGAATCTTTAATATTAAAAAACTTTGCTATAGAATAAGCACACAAAGCATTATATATATTATATGTTCCAGATTGAGGCATAAAGAACTCTGCATCATTTACAATAAAAGAGGAGCCTTTAGAGGTTAAAGTAATAACATTATCTATATGATAATCTAAAAGGGGCCTTTTATAACCACAATTATCGCAAAGAAAGTCACCTAAATGATTATATGTTATAAAATTATATTTGTAGGGAGATTTACATACAGTGCAAAATTTTGCATCAGCATTTAATTCAATAGTTTTATCACCTAAATTAAAGCTATTAAATCCATAGTACCTTAAAGGGTTTGGTACTGATAGATTTCCTAGAAGTGATTCATCACCATTTAATATTAAAGTTGAGGTAGGCGATTTTTTTATTCCTTCTAGAATCTTTTCTAAGGTTATGTAAACTTCACCATATCTATCTAATTGATCTCTGAAAAGATTGGTTATGCTTATTACTTCAGGTTTAATATATTCTGTTATAAACTTAACGTTAGCCTCATCAACCTCTAAAATTGCCACTTTATCTTTTGTAGATTTTGTTTTAAAAAACTTATAATTATCTAAAAAGCAAGATACAATTCCAGGAAACATATTTGCACCAGTATTATTAGTTATAACCTCATAACCTTTTTGCCTAAATATATTTACAGTGGCACTTGTGGTAGTCGTTTTCCCGTTAGTACCTGTTATGATTATAGTTTTATAACCCTTACTTATGATTTTTAATATATCTTTATCTATTTTTAATGCTACTTTACCTGGAAAGTTACTACCACCTTGCAAAAAACTTTGAGATATTTTTAAGATTAGTTTAGACGTAATTATGCTGAAAAAAGATTTTATATTTATTTTAGACACCACCTTGAAAGAATATGTAGCTTTTAGCTTATCATTAATTAATACCCATTTACATAAAGATAAGTTAAACTACTATTTTTATTTTGTATTTAAAGAATTAATGTTTATAAAGTTAAATTTATCACTTAAAGGGAAACTTAAGTTTCTACTATTTTTATTTAGTAGATTAATAAGTGGTTTACCTTGATTTTTGTCACATAATTGTGGGATATACATGTTATGCGACAACTCATAATTTAATTTAAAAGGCCACACCTTAATACCAATAGAAACAAGACTTTTCTCAGAAAAAACTATGCTAAGTTGATACAAAGGGAGGGGTGATATTTCTTCTTCCTTAGACATTAAAGGAGGTAAGCCTTTAATTATAAATTTATTTTTATATTGTTCTACAGAGTAGTTTGTACTATCTAAATACATTACTATATCAGCGCCAGATTTTATAAGGGAGTGGCTTATTTTATTACTTTCCTTAATGTTCTCTTTTGGAGCTTTACTAACTAGAATTAAAAAGGTATCTTTAGATTTTAATTCATAGATATCTTCTTTTAAGGTTAACAAGGAATCATTATCCATAAGCGATTCATCATACTCAAAAAACACTATATTTATACCTTTTACATTAAGATGCAGGGCGTTGTAAATGTTAAAGGTATTTGAATGCTTTAGATAATCTAAGTTAGCATTTCCCTCGATATTTGATAAATTAAGAACCTCTAAAGAAGAATTAATACTGTTTATAAAAGGCTCCTCAGCTTTTAATGTGCTACTTTTGTTAAGGGATAAGAAGGTAACTGTATCTTGGTCTACTAAACTATCTAAATTCATTAAGTATTTTAATTTACCTTTAGATGTAGTAGGTATTGCATCATTACAATTAAGCTTTCCTGCTAAGGTAATAATTATTTCGTCTACATTAGCACCTTTTTTTCCTTCATTATTTAAAGTATTATAGTAGGATTTTATATCTATAATGTCACCTTTAATAGAGTATAAAGAATGATTTATAAAGGTTGATAAAGTATTAAAAGTATTTTCGATACCTAATTTAAACGCAAAGGAAAAGCTTAGGAGTAGAAATAATGTAGTAAAAATAATGATTAATAATTTAAAAGTATATCCAAAACCCTTTTTGCCATTTTTAGTTGGCTTTGTTCCCATATAAGTACATCACCTTTTTTATTTTATAATTTTCTTATATTAGTATATCATAGTAAATCCATGAATTGAAAGGCAAAATAAATTTAGCATTTACCTTGTATATTCAAATATACTCCAAAGGAGTGATAATATAGTGTTTATTAAAGAAACTTACTATGATAAAATTAAATTAGTAGGAGTGGGATATATGTATCTAACAAAACCTTACAATATCTATTTTGAAAAGGCATGCCTTTATTATTAAAAAGTTATATTATAGATTTTTAAAAGCTTAATATGAATTCTGTTATATAGGGGTGTAAAATGGAAATTTCATTAAATGGTGTATCAAAAGAATATAGAATAATTGAAAAAGGGGACTCTCTGTTTAAAAGAAAGAAAAGAAGTATTCAAGCACTTAATGATATCTCTTTTTCTATAAAATCAGGTGAAATCTGTGGATTAATAGGACTTAATGGAGCAGGGAAATCAACATTAACAAAGATATTATGCGGAGTACTGTCAGAAACCAGTGGGGAAATTAAATTAACTTTGGATGGTAAAGAAGTTATAGGTGAAGAATTTAAAAAAAATATGAGTGTTATATTTGGACATAGAGGACAGCTATGGGATAATCTGCAGGTGACAGATTCTTATGAAATTATTAGTAGAATATACGATATACCTAGGGACGAATTTCAAGAAAGATTAAGATGGCTAGATCAAATGTTGGAGTTAAATGATTTATTATATAGACCAGCGAGGCAATTAAGTCTTGGACAGAGAATGAAATGTGAAGTAGCTGGTAATTTATTATGTATGCCAAAATTGTTATTATTAGACGAGCCAACTATTGGACTTGACATTTTAACTAAAGAAAAGATATTTGATACTATTCTAGAGATCCATAAAGAGATTGAGAATACTATTATCTTTACATCTCACGATTTAAAGGATGTGGGAAATTTATGTAATCGGATATTGATTTTAAATAAAGGGAAATTAATTTTTGATGATTCAATAAGTACGCTTTATGAAACCTATGCAAGTGAATATATAATAACATTAAAATCTCCTAACAAATTATTGAGTATAGATGAGTTAGGGAGAATGTTAGGTGATTACCAAAAGAATATCAAACATATAGAATATAAAGAGAATTGTTTATTAATATATTTTAATAAAGAAGATAATTCAATACCTTTTAAAATTATGGAATTATTAGATAAGGAATTGGCACCTAATAATTTCAATTTATCAACTACAAACTTTGAACAAATAATTCTAAATATATATGAAGGGTAAGTATAATAAAATGAATATTTTAAAAAAATATGCAATATGGATAAAGATGGGCTCAAAGATTCAATTTCATGATATTGGAATAATATTTGATCTGATAGTAATGGTTATATTTAGGTATATATTTTTAAGTTTTCTTTGGAGTAGTATTTTTAAATATAATGGAATAGCTAATTGGACTATGAATAGCTATAAAATTTATATAGGTTCAAGTGTATTTTTATCATGTTTAATATCATATCCAAATATTTATTTTATGAGTTTAGATATGAGAAGCGGAAATATTATGAATTATTTAGTAAAACCAACATACTACCCTTACAATGTGATTTACAAAAATATAGGTATAGCAGCAAGTAATGTATTGATATTAGCGCCTGTTTTTATTATTTATTTATCTTTTTCAAATGCAAATATAACAGGTGAGAACTTATTTTGGTTTGTATTATTAGGGGTTATGGGGGTCTTTACCTATATGCTATTCGATATATTAATGGGTTTATTAACCTTTTGGTTTGAAAATAGTTGGGGACTTAACATTGTAAAGCAATCGATTTTCACATTTTTTTCAGGAAGTATGTTTCCGTTAGACTTTCTTCCAAAAGAATTAAATAATATTTTAAAATATAGTCCTTTTCCAGGAATTGTTTATAGACCTACAACTACTTTAATTAATGGAAGCTATAATAATATGGTTTTCTTATTTTTGCAAATAGCTTGGATTTTAATATTTCTTATACTAATTAGAGTAACTTTTAGAAGCTCTGAGAGAGATGTGATAATATATGGTGGTTAAAAAGGCATTATATAATATAAGAATAGTATTTGCTTTAGTTAAATATAATTTTAAAAACTTAACTAATTATAGAAAGGATTTCTTAATTGGATTTTTTATGGTTATAATAAACATGATAATTAGCTTATCTTATATAGAGATACTGTATAATAATATCACTAATATAGCTAATTGGAGTAAGTATGAGATAATGTTAATATATGCCATAGCTTCTTTGAACATGTCTATATATAGTATCTTATATGGAAACTATAGGAACTTAAAAAGATACATTTTTAATGGAGAATTAGAAATGATGCTAACAAAACCATTAGATATTGTTCTACATTTAAGAATGAGAGAAGTTAGCATACAACCACTTGTGAATATCATAGTTTATATAACTTTATTCTTTTTTTGTCTAAAAGAGCTGAATAAAAGTATTACTTCTATTATATTATTGAAGATGGTGGGGTTGTCTATTTTAGGAGTCTTATTCATAGCTTCAATTGCGTTGACTTCGCTTAGTGTATTATTCTATACAAGATATACATATACCCCCTATGATTCTATAATGACTACATTAGATTTAACGAACTATCCAATAAATATTTTCCCGGAAGTAGTGAAAAATATGGTTATGACAGTTTTCCCTATTGCCTTAATAGGATACTTACCAGCTAACACTATATTATTAAAAGATAATGTAGTTATTAATAATATAGTAGTTGTTATCATATTAATATATTATTTTATATCAAAACTAATATTTAAAATTTCAATAAAAAGATATGATGGGCTGGGTAATTAACACATAATGATCCACTATGATTTTTTTTAGTATAATTCGAGCAAGTTTTATCCTATAGTTGTTTTATATAATATAAAGAATATACTAATGAATAAAAAAGGTGTCTTAATGAAGGAATAAATTCATCAACATAATCTTTTAAATATAAAAACAAAATATTTATTGCAAAAAACAAACTATTATGTGATAATTTGATTGTAAAGAGATTATATATTATAGGGGGAAGAAATATGGGATTAAACAGTCTATCATATTTAAATTTAAAAGTAAAAAATGTATATGAAAATTTACCAGAGGCAAAGCTTATAGAAGACGCTTTAAAAAATGGAGAAGGATGTCTTTCAAAAAGTGGGGCATTAGTTGTTGAAACAGGCAAATATACAGGACGTTCACCTAAAGACAGATTTATAGTAAGGCAAAAGAGCATTGAAGATAAAATAAACTGGGGAGACACAAATCTTCCTATAAATGAAGACGTTTTCGACAATCTTTATAAAAAAGTTTTAGATTACTTAGAAGATAAAGATGCCTACATTTTTGATGGCTTTGTAGGAGCGGAAGAAAAGTACAAGCTATCTGTAAAGGCAGTATGTGAATATGCTTCTCAGGCGCTTTTTGCAAGCCAATTATTTAGAAGATATGACAATTATGATAAAGAATTTTTAGATAAGCCTGATTTTACAGTAATTTCAGCTCCAGGATTTAAAGCTGATGGCAAAAAAGATGGAATAAACTCAGAAGCTTTTATATTGGTGAATTTTGATAAAAAGATAGTTTTGATAGGTGGAACTCAATATTCAGGAGAAATCAAAAAGTCCATGTTTTCTGTTATGAATTTCTTGTTACCTTTAAAGGGAGTATTCCCAATGCATTGTTCTGCTAATGTAGGAGAAAATGAAGACGTAGCAATATTTTTTGGACTATCAGGAACAGGTAAGACTACTTTATCTACAGATCCTAAAAGAAAACTTATAGGAGATGACGAGCATGGTTGGTGGGATGAAGGCGTCTTCAATTTTGAAGGTGGTTGCTATGCAAAAACCATTAGCCTAGATAAAGACAAAGAAAAAGATATATATGAAGCTATAAGATTTGGAGCTTTATTAGAAAATGTTGTTTTAGATGAAAATAGAATCCCAAATTACGATGATGATAGCCTTACAGAAAATACTAGGGCAGCTTATAACCTAAGCCACATTGATAATATACAACCAGGTGGTAAGGGTAAAAACCCTAATACTATTATATTCTTAACAGCAGACGCTTTTGGTGTATTGCCTCCAATTTCAAAGTTATCTAAGGAAGCAGCTATGTATCACTTTATGTCAGGATATACAAGTAAGCTAGCTGGTACAGAAAGAGGAATTAAAGAACCACAAGCTACATTTTCTGCATGTTTTGGAGAACCTTTTATGTTAATGAATCCAGCGGTATATGCTAAACTTTTAGGAGAGAGAATAGATAGTAACGAAGTAGATGTATATCTTATTAACACTGGATGGTGTGGTGGCCCTTATGGAGTAGGTTCTAGAATGAAATTACCATATACAAGAGCTATGGTTACAGCAGCTATAGAGGGTGGATTAAAGGATACTAAGTGGGAAGAACACCCAATATTTAAGGTGATGATGCCAATGGAATGTAAGGGTGTTCCAAGTGAAATATTAAATCCAATTAATTTATGGGAAGACAAAGAAAGCTATAATGAAAAAGCTATAGAACTTGCTAAAAAGTTTAATAGCAATTTCAAAAAGTTTAAAGAAGTTTCAAATGATGTAGTAAAAGCAGGGCCTACTATAGAATAAAATATCTATTAAACTTAAATATAAAAGTTAAAAAGTGTCTCTTCAAAAATATTTTGAAGAGACACTTTTTGTAAAAGATTTAAAAAGATCTAATTACTATAGGAAACTTTGAGCTTTTAGTATATAATTTTATCATAAAATAGAATTTAAATAAAAAGTTAAGTGAGGTTTTAATTTATGAAATCTGTAGTAAAAAAAGGTATATTAATTCTAATTATTGTGTCTGCTTTTGGCACATTTGCTTTTGGTTGTAAGAATAGTTTAAGTAAATCCAAAGGTGTATTAGTCGAAAAATGGGATAATATTTACACAGGTACCAATATAAAGTTTTATAATGAAGATTTTGAATCTGATTATTTGAAAAGTTTATCCAATGAATATGAATTATCCTCTAAAGTAGATGGGTTAGAAAAAGATATGGATAAAGCTGAACAAATATTGGAGTGGACCTATGAAATGTTTGAATTTAACAAAGGTAGTATAAGTGGTAAAGAAGATGCAAAGTCAATAATAGATACTTTAAAAGATGCTAAAAAGGCTTCTGATAAAGATATGAGTATAGTTTTTACACAAGCTTTAAGGTCTGTGGGTGTACAAGCAAGAGTTGGTGAATTTAAAGTTAAGGATGGTCAATTTAATAAAAAGGATTCATCTTTATACATATCAGAAGTGTGGAGTAAAGACTTAAATAAGTGGGTGGCTATAGATGTGGCTAATAATGCCTGCTTTTACAAAGATGATATTCCATTAAATGCTATAGAACTTTTGAAAAGTGATATAGATACAATAGGGATAAAAAAATCCAAAAATTTAGGGAAATATAAAAAAGAAATTTCAAAATATTTATATTCTTATTCAATACCTATTGATAATAACTTTATTGGGGTTAAAAAAAGTAATTCATTTATAAATTATCTACCAGAAGGAAATATGCCAGAAATAAAAGGTTTAAAGTCTTATGAAAATCCTTCTTTATACGTAAACAGTAGTGAATTATTTGAGGTAAGTCCGTACAAGGAGTACTCTAATGCTAAAAGCGATGATAAAGCTACATTTATTCTTATGAAAAAAGATCCTAGTGCAGATAAAGATGAAGAGTTACAGTTTGTTGTAGGTGCATTTAAAGACAGCTCTATGGTAAAGGAATATTACGCCAGTATAGATGGAATGGAGTATTACAAAGTTAATCAATACTTTGATTTAAAACTTAAGATAGGTGAAAATAAAATAATTCTTTCGGAAGATGGAAAAACACCTGTAAGAGAAATAATAATTAATTACAAAAAATAATTATTAGAATAAAAATCAGCATAAAGAATATACTAAAGATACTTATCTTTAGTATATTCTTTATCTACGTTTATAACATTAAATAAATATAAACGATATTGATTATTAATATCAACTATGATATAATAAGAATAATCAATAAATTAAAACTAAAGTTATAAAAACAAATTTAATAAAAATAAATGGAGGGAATTTAAATGAAATATAAATTACCAGAACTTAAATATGATTATAATGCATTAGAACCATATATAGATAAAGCAACTATGGAAATACATCATACTAAGCATCATGCAGCATATATAAATAACCTTAATGCTGCATTAGAAAAACATCCTGAACTTGAAAATAAGGAATTAGAAGAACTTCTAAAAGATATAGACTCAGTACCAGAGGATATAAGGGTAGCGGTAAGAAACAATGGAGGAGGTCACTATAATCACTCTATGTTTTGGGACTTTATGGGCCCTAATAAAGGTGGAGAACCAAAAGGGCAGGTAAAAGAAGAGATAAAC
This sequence comes from Clostridium algidicarnis, assembly GCF_000703125.1. Classification (NCBI taxonomy): domain Bacteria; kingdom Bacillati; phylum Bacillota; class Clostridia; order Eubacteriales; family Clostridiaceae; genus Clostridium; species Clostridium algidicarnis. The sequence continues at coordinate 2,268,547 of NZ_JNLN01000001.1, forward strand.
AAGGTATTCGGAAGCTTTGATAAATTTAAAGAAGACTTTGGTAAAGCTGCAGCTACAAGATTCGGAAGTGGGTGGGCATGGCTTGTTTTAAATAAAGATGGAAAACTTCAAATTGTGTCTACACCAAATCAGGATAATCCAATAACAGATGGTAATATACCTATTTTAGCTTTAGACGTGTGGGAACATGCTTACTATTTAAAATATCAAAACAAAAGACCTGACTATATAGAAGCATGGTGGAAAGTTGTAGATTGGGATCAAGTAGAAAGATTATATAAGAATAATAAATAATAAAGAAAAGCTTGTATACTTGAATATACAAGCTTTTTTTACGTATAAATAATAAAGATTATGAATCACTTGCAAATACCTAATGGGGGTATTAATATAAAAGTATAAAAAGTAGGAGGTATGCTTTATGATTAAATTAAATTCATTAGAGGAAATTGAAGAATTTATTAAAAACAATGATTTTAGTTTTCTTTATTTTGGGGATGAAACTTGTGGGGTTTGTATGGCATTATTGCCTAAGATTAGTAAGGTTTTAAAAGAATACCCTAACATTAAAGCAGCATATATAGAAATTGATGATGTTAAACTTGCTATGGAAAGATATTCTATATTTACAATTCCAGTTGTACTATTATATGTAGAAGAAAAAGAAACCATAAGAGAAGCTAGATTTATAAGTGTAAATGATGTGGAGGAAAAAGTTAAAAGAATAGCTACTATTTATAAATAATAAAGTATTTATTATTTTGATAAGCCAATCAATAGACAAAAGTTATTAATATACCTTATAATAGATAAGTATATATTAAAATATAATATTAAAAACCAAATTTTCTAAAAGGGGAGAAATAAATATATGTTAATAATTTTTAAGGCAATTATTATAGCTATTGTAGAAGGAATAACTGAATTTTTACCTATATCATCTACAGGGCATATGATTTTAGTGGGGGATTTAATTAAGTTTAATGGTAGCAATTTTTCTGATATGTATGAAGTGGTTATACAACTTGGAGCAATACTTGCAGTAGTAGTTTTATATTGGGCAAAAATAAGAGAAATGATAGTATCTTTCTTTAAACTTGAGAAAAAAGGTATAAGGTTTTGGCTTAATATAATTGTAGCGACAATACCAGCTATGATAATGGGATTTGCTTTAAATAAGATTATTAAACAATATCTTTTTAATAGTAAAACTGTAATCATTGGATTTGTAGTAGGGGGTATACTTCTTATAGTTATTGAAAATAACTTTAGGAAAAGAGAAAATAGTAACACTGTAGTACGAGAATTAGAGGATATTAGTTATGGGCAGGCTTTTAAAGTAGGGTTATTTCAGTGTCTTGCTATGTGGCCTGGAATGTCTAGATCGGCATCTACCATAATGGGAGGATGGGTAGCTGGGCTTTCAACAACAGTTGCTACAGAATTCTCATTTTTCTTGGCTATTCCTGTAATGATAGGAGCATCAGGACTTGAACTTAAAAAATTCGACTTTTCATCTGTGGCTGCTAATGAAAAGATTGCACTAGCAGTAGGCTTTGTTGTAGCTTTTATTACAGCATTATTAGTAGTAGACAGATTTATAGCATTCTTAAAGAAAAAACCTATGAGAACATTTGCAATATATAGATTATCCGTAGCGGCTATATTTATAATACTAGTTGCTTTAAATGTAATAAAATAAAAATCTATATTAAGTAGAAGCATATATGGTTATTTAATTATATTTATAAAACTTGGGTATGATATATAACCATAATGCTTTATAAAGAGTATGCTAATATTTTAACAGTCCTCATATTTGGTATAAGTGCAAAATTATTATCTTATGTGTAATAGATATCATTTAAAGTGTATAATTAAATAAAAGGTAGTTTTAGTTGCTTTCATCATAAATAATATAAAATTAATGCCAAAAAGGTATCTTTGAGGTGTTGTTGCGGTTAAATCTAATACAAAGAATACCGTATTTTGAAACACTTAAATAAGTAAAAATATATCTTTAATATTCATACAATAATCATTAAAGTTGGAGGTAAACATGAAGGAAATTAAGAAGTATTTAGAATCAAGAATAGGTGATTATAGTTTTTACTTTGAGGATTTAGATGGTGGGTATATATATGGATATAATGAAAACGTTCCTATGATATCTGCAGGGTGTATCAAACTCCCTATAGCCATGGCTATATTAAAAGAATCAGAAATAGGAAATATTAGTCTTAATGATAAACTTTCTGTTTCGATAGATGATAAAGTTTCGGGTAATGGTATAATCCATGAGTTTGAAGAAAAAGAATATAGTTTGATAGAACTTCTTATTGCTATGCTTATACAAAGTGATAATACGGCTACAAATAAGCTTGTGGATCTTGTAGGTATGAGTAAAATTAACAGTATCTTTAAAGAAATGGACTTAAAAAGCACTAAACTAAATAGAAGAGTTGAAAAAGAAAAGGATGTAGATAGTAGAATACAGAATATAACTAGTAGTTATGATTTATGCCTTTGCTGGAAGCATTTATACAATTCTAGCTATCTAAATAAAAAAAATAGCAGCTGGGTTATAAGAATTATGAAAAAGCAGCAAATGAAAAATAAGTTAGCTTTTTATATGGGAGAAGAAATTAAAGAAAATATAGCAAATAAGACTGGCGACTTAAGCGGAGTAGAAAATGATACATCATTTATACAAGTGCCAAAAGGTAACTTTGCATTTACTATGATGTCAAAAGGTGTACCAAACGATGTATATGGAATTGTTACTTTAGCTAAGAGCGGTAAGATGATGTGGGATATGATAATAAATAGTTGGAATTAAGGATAATACATATAAAACAAAATAAAATAAGCACTACCTATATAGGCCGTGCTTATTTTATTTTTATATTATGGTTTAAGAACCTAGTAAATATTGAAAATTATAATTTAGACTTTATTGGTACGTATAAAAGCTAAATAAAGGGGTGCTCCTACAAAAAGGGCTCCACCTACTATATTTCCTAAGGTTACAGGCACAAGGTTACTTATAATGTTTTTTAAATTTAAACTTTGTAATTGACTCTCGGAAATACCAAGAGTAGAAACAAATTCCGGGTTTGTTTTTGCTAAAAGACCTATAGAAAAATAATACATATTAGCTACGCTATGTTCGAAGCCAGATACTACAAATGCCATTATAGGGAAGAAGATAGCAAATATTTTACTTATAATATCTTTTCCTGCAAAAGACATCCAAACTGAAAGACAAACTAGTATATTGCAAAGTATTCCACTTAAAAAAGACCTTATAAAAGGCAGGCTTGACTTAGTATAAGCTACCTTAATACTATAAGCCCCAAGGGCTCCGTGATTTACATCTAAAGATCCGCCGTAAAATAGTAATAAGGATACAATTATTGCACCAGCCATGTTGGCGAAGTATACTATTACCCAATTCTTTATTAATTGCTTAAATGTTATCTTTTTGTGTAATAAAGGCACTGTAAGTAAAACGTTTCCAGTGAAAAGATCTGTACCTGTAATTATTACTAATATTAGTCCCACAGGGAATACTGCACCTGCAATTAGTTTAGAAATACTATAATTGGTTATACTATGAGAAGCTGTTGCAGAAGCAAATCCACCCAAAGCTATAAACATTCCAGATAAGATACCTAAAATTAATGATTTAAGGGGAGCGTAGTTAGCTTTTGCCTCGTAAGTTGTTATTACTTCACTGGCTATTTCTGTAGGGTTTAACATTCGTTTTTCCATTACAAATCCTCCTAAGTTTTTGAAATTTACTATCAAATGAAAGTTTGTGAAATAAAGTTATCATTTTATATATCTATACCAATCTAGTGTTTGGCTAAATTCTATGTTTTTACCTAAACCTAAAGCAATTAAATTAAAAGGCCATAAAAATGATAATAAAACATAAAAAGATAAACAGAGAGTAGAATAGAACTATTTAGCTAACGAACTGTATCAGTTTATAAAATTTACTGTTATATTTTATAATAATATTTTATCACTAAAAGCTAGTAAAGTCAATGCTTACAGCCAGTTTTGAATATTAAAAATATTATAAAAGCGTGTTAAGGTATTAACAAACATGAATAAAAGTATTATAATGAAATCATGGATAATAAAAGCAAAAAGACGACACACATTAAAAAGATCCACATTAAAAGATTTATATAAAAAAACTTAAAAGGGGTGTTTTCTATGTTCAAACAATGGGAAGATTTCAAACTAGGTTCATGGACAGAAAGAATAGATGTTAGGGGATTTATTCAAAAAAATTATAAGTTATATGAAGGGGATAAGGAGTTCTTAGAAGGTCCAACAGAAAGGACAAAGAAGGTTTGGGAAAAATCAAGTGAATTAATAATTGAGGAAATTAAAAAAGGAATTATTGATGTTGCTACAGACAGGGTTTCAGGAATAGACAACTATGAGGCTGGATACATTGATAAAGATAATGAGGTCATTTTAGGACTTCAAACTGATGCACCTTTAAAGAGAATAGTGAATCCTTGGGGTGGATGGAGAATGGTTGAAACGTCTTTAGAATCTTATGGCTATAAGCTGGATGAGGACATAGAAAAGTACTTCCCCAAATTTAGAAAGACACATAATGATGGAGTTTTTGATGCTTATACAGATGATATAAAGGTAGCAAGATCTACAGGACTTTTAACAGGACTTCCTGATGCTTATGGTAGAGGAAGAATAATTGGCGATTACAGAAGAATAACTTTATATGGTGTAGATTATTTGATAAGTGAAAAGAAAAAAGATCTTAAGGCTTTAAAAGGTGATATGTTAGATGAAGTTATGAGACATAGAGAAGAAGTTTCAGAGCAAATAAGGGCGCTACAGCTAATGAAATCGATGGCATTAAAATATGGCATTGATATATCAAATCCTGCAAAAGATGCTAAAGAAGCTGTTCAATTTTTATATTTTGGATATTTGTCAGCAGTAAAGGAAAGCAATGGTGCTGCTATGTCCCTTGGTAGAACAAGTACGTTTTTAGATATTTACATTGAAAGAGATCTGAAAAATGGAATTATAACAGAAAAGCAAGCTCAAGAATTAATAGATCAATTTGTAATAAAGTTAAGACTTGTAAGACATCTTAGAACACCTGAATATAATGACCTTTTTGCCGGGGATCCAACCTGGGTAACTGAATCAATAGGCGGAATAAGTAAAAACGGTACACCCCTTGTAACAAAGACTTCATATAGATTTTTACACACATTGATTAATCTTGGAACAGCACCTGAACCTAATATGACTATATTATGGTCAGAAAAGTTGCCAGAAAGTTTTAAGAAATTTTGTGCTGAGATGTCTATTTTAACAGATTCTATTCAATATGAAAATGATGATATTATGAGACCTATATATGGAGATGATTATGCTATTGCTTGCTGCGTTTCTGCTATGGAAATAGGAAAGCAAATGCAATTTTTTGGAGCGAGATGTAACTTAGCTAAGGCATTATTATATGCTATAAATGGCGGAATTGACGAGAAAAAAGGAAGGCTAGTTGTACCTGGAATAGAAAAGATAGAAGATGGAATTTTAGAGTATGATAAAGTTAAAGAAAATTATCTAAAGGTATTAGAGTATGTTGCAGGTTTGTATGTAAATACAATGAATATAATTCACTATATGCATGATAAATATGCTTATGAAGCAGGTCAAATGGCCCTTCACGATACAGAAATTGGGAGACTTATGGCTTTTGGTGTAGCAGGGCTATCTGTAGCTGCAGATTCTTTAAGTGCTATTAAGTATGCAAAGGTTAAGCCTATAAGAGAAAATGGAATAACAGTAGACTTCAAAATAGAAGGGGAGTTTCCTAAGTTTGGGAATGATGATGATAGGGTAGATGATATTGCAGTAGAACTTGTAGAAAGGTTCTCAAAAGAATTAAAATCTCATCCAACCTATAGAGGAGCAAAACACACACTTTCAGTATTAACTATTACATCAAATGTAGTTTATGGTAAGAAGACTGGAGCTACACCAGATGGTAGAAACGCTGGAGTTCCATTTGCACCAGGAGCTAATCCAATGCATGGAAGAGATCTTGAAGGAGCGCTAGCTTCACTAAACTCTGTAGCTAAGATACCATATAATCCTTGCTGTGAAGATGGAGTTTCAAATACGTTCTCTATTATTCCAGAAGCTTTAGGAAAAGAAAAAGATACCCAAATTAATAATTTAGTATCTGTAATGGATGGCTATTTTGGTCAAGGGGCTCATCACTTAAATGTCAATGTGCTTAAAAGGGAAATGCTTATAGATGCTATGGAACATCCAGAAAAATATCCAACATTAACAATAAGAGTTTCAGGCTATGCAGTTAACTTTAATAGACTTTCAAAAGATCAACAAAAAGAAGTTATAAGTAGAACATTCCACGAAAAAATGTAATATATCTTAGAAAAGGCTCTATAGGAGTCTTTTCTATATTTATCCGATGGCTACCATCCGTAACACCCCTATCCTCTTCAGGTGGGGGATGACGGCTGCTACGCCCCTGGATAAGTTCTTCTAAGACTCAGATGGAGAGATGTATTCATTATAAGCAAACTCCACCTGAGTCTTAGAATCACTTGATATTCTAGTAGAAAGATTATATTTGATGTGCATTACAAAGGAAGTGGAGATTATGAAAGGTAAAATACATTCTATTGAAACTATGGGGCTTGTAGATGGACCTGGAATTAGAGTTGTAGTATTTTTCCAAGGCTGCTCACTTAGATGTGCTTATTGCCATAACCCTGATACCTGGAACTTTAAAGGTGGAGAAGAAATTGAAGCTTTAGACCTTATTAAGAAAATATCAAGGTATAAGTCTTATTTTGATAAGTCAGGGGGAGGAGTAACGTTTTCTGGAGGAGATCCACTTATGCAACCTAAGTTTTTACTAGAAGTTTTAAAATTATGCAAGGAAAATGGAATTAAAACTGCATTAGATACCTCAGGATACGGACTTTCAGACTATGATGAAATATTAAAATACACAGACTTAGTTTTGTTTGATATAAAAAATGTATCGGAAGAAAGCTATTTAAATTTAACTGGTAAGGATGGAAAAGAATCTTGGAGATTTTTGCATGCAGTAGAAAAGTCTAATGCTAAGATTTGGATAAGACATGTGGTAATTCCAGGAATTACAGATTCTATAGAACATATAACAGAGCTTTCTAAATTAATAAAGTCAATAAAGAATGTAGAAAAGGTAGAATTATTACCTTATCATACCTTAGGTCTAGATAAGTATAAGAGTATGGATATTAAGTATAAATTAGAAGGCATTGAGCCTATGGATAAAGATAAATGCAAGGAATTAGAATCAAAACTAACAGCATTGTTAAACCTATAAATTTTATCTTAAGTCTGACTAATTAATTCGATAAAAGACTAAATAAAATAAAAAATAGACTAGTGTACACTAGTCTATTTTTTATAATTTTATAGTTTAAGACCAGTAACAATACCAAAGACCATCGCTAGGTATTGGTAAGTCTGTTTCTAGAATTATATTGCCGTCTAAAGGCATTTTTCTATATTGCTTTCTTCTGCCACTTGGATAAATTAATTCTACCATTCTACCTTTTCTAAATAGCTCATTAGCTTTGTCATATTCAATAGGTTCAATCATTACCCAATTATCTTCAAGGCTTAGCTTTTCATAACCAGTATTTCTAATGCTTATATTTTTTTCATCACCAGTAACTCCAACTATACACCCTTTATCATTTATAGCTTTTAAAGTAGGTTTATCTCTTAAAATCTTTAACATATCGATAGTATCTAATTCTTTAGAATCCATATAAAATGCCTCCTTTAATTATATAATACTTAATCTTTGATGAATAAAACTTATGAAATAGTACAACTATCTTAAATAGTTATTTATAAATATTTTAAACTATAATCAAATAAAAGACAAGCTTTCAGATGCATCAATGAGCATTTTAGTAAATAAAAAGTCTATACTCAAAAGTGTATAGACTTTTTGTCTTTTTATTCAGTTACTTCAAATTGATCTTTGCCAACTCCACAAAGTGGGCACACCCAATCTTCAGGTACATTTTCAAAACTAGTTCCTGGTGCTACTCCGTTATCTTCATCTCCAATTTTAGGATCGTAAACATAACCACATACTATACAAATATATTTTTGCATGGTAAAATCCTCCTTCACGTTTAAAATAAGTGATCTGATATTTATTAGTAATAAATATTAGCTACATTCATTATAAACAAAATATATATCCTTTACAAGTAATAGAATTAAGAATATACAATTTGTTAAAATAAAAGTTTATATTATTAACCAATAGTATAATTCCTTAAAAATATTAAATAATTCATTTATCCGATGGCTACCATCCGTAACACCCCTATCCTCTTCAGGTGGGGGATGACGGCTGCTACGCCCCTGGATAAGTTCTTCTAAGACTCACTTGATAATTAAATGTTAATTTTAGATTCTAGCATATTAGAAAAGTACTGCTTTGGAATAAACCCTTTTTTTATTCCTTCTATAACTATCAAATAGGTAGCGGTAGTATCAAATCTTGCATCGTGATAATTGCCTGATCCACCAAAAAGCTTTTGGCTAAGCTCTTCAATTTTACTCTTACTTATGTTTAAAAAGGCAATGACTTCTTCTAGCTTAGGATTTTTTATATCTCCTCTACTATTAGATAATCTACAAATATTTTTGTAGTAGCCCATAGTACAAAAAGGTATTTTTGGATTGAACTCTTCCCCGCAACCTTCAACTTCATGCCTTAAAAATTTAATGTCAAAATTAACATTATGGCCTATTACTATATCTGAAGATAAAAAGTCATCCATGAAGCTCTCGTATTGATCTTCAAAATAAAGTCCACCACTTAATTCATAAAGAGACTCTAAGGAAAAACCATGTATCTTTTCAGCAGAAGGTTCCATAGATTCTACTGTAAAAAAGATGTTTTTACCTATAGTTCTTTGAGGTTTCGTTGCAGTGTCTACTAATATATAACTTAATTGGCATATGCTGCCAGGTCTTAAATCTGTTGTTTCGGTATCAAAAAAAATTAATTTCATCTGGTAAACCTCCTGATAATAATACAACTATAAAAGTAATTATAACATAAACCTTATTATTATTAAATAAGAAGAGGTTGTTCAGTTTGAGTTAAATAAAAGATAGCTTAAAAATTATATGATTATACTCTCACTACAAGAGAATTACTTTTATTAATTTAAATATGACTAAATATTAGATCAATCATTTCTAAAGATAATTCTAGAGTTTTATTATCTTTATCAATTTTAGGGTTTAGCTCAACAAAATCCATAGACTTAACATTCTTTGTGTCTAAAATAGACATTAAGATATATTTAACTTCAACTATGCTTAATCCATTAGACACAGGCGTACCAGTTCCAGGAACTAACTTTGAGTCTAAAGCGTCAATGTCAAAACTTAGATGGATATTTTTACTGCCATTATTACTTAAAATTTTAATAAGTTCATTTATAACAGATTCTATACCATTTTTCTTTATATGTTCTGTAGACCAAACATTAAGACCAAGCTTGGAAATGAGATCCTGCTCACCTTTATCTAAATCTCTTGCTCCAATTATATAAACATTTTTAGGATTAACTTTCCTACCTTTATAAAAGATATTTGTTAAATCTTCGTGACCGATACCCATAGAAGCGGAAAGAGGCATTCCGTGAACATTGCCAGATGGAGAGGTTGTATCTGTGTTTATATCTCCATGAGCATCTACCCAGATAACACTTATATCATCTAAATATTTACTAGCACCAGAAACACTACCAAGCCCTATGGAGTGATCACCTCCAATAATAAAAGGGAAAACACCTGAATTTAATGAATTGTATACTTCATTTGCTAAATCTTCATTTACCTTCGTTACTGTATCTAAATATTTCATAGTTTTATGTGCCACATATTTATGACTTTCATCCACTTTTGGAACAATAATATTTCCTAAATCACAAAGTTCATGACCGTACTTCTTTGCAATATTATCGATACCGTTTTCTCTTAATATATCAGGACCAAATTCTACACCTTTATTATCACAACCGTAAAATATAGGTACACCAATTAAATTTATTTTCATAAGAAAGCACCTCCTTAAATAATTCCATAAATATATTCTATAATCAAATTAAAAAAATTTTATTATAGAATATATTTATTTTTACAAACAAAACAATTATATAGGTATTTTAAAAAAAATAAAGTACTTTATTAAAATATGTATTATTAAAAGTATTCTAAATAATTTGATAGACTTAATCTAAAGGTTTTACAAATATAAAGAAATTTTTATACATTATAAGTGGTATATTTAAGCATTGTTTTTTAACATATCTAGTAGCTTTTGTGATTTCATAGTATTAATTAAAAAAAACAGTGAAATTTAAGGCAAAACTATTGTATAAACTATGTAATTATGATATATTTTTATACGAAAATTATATTTTCGACTACTGTTTAATAAATATCTTCTTTGCCTTAAAAAGGTGGGGAAGTTTTCTTTTTTATAAAAAAACAAATGTAAAGTAAGGAGTTGAGAATAAGTTGGCGAGTAAAACAATTGTTCAATTAGTAAATGCGTTTAAATCCTATGAAAAGAATGGAGAGCCAGTGGTTAAAGGAATATCTCTTGATGTAAAAGAAGGAGAGTTTTTAACTATTTTAGGTCCTAGTGGCTGTGGAAAAACTACAACCTTAAGAATGATAGCAGGATTTGAAGAATTAACTAGTGGAAATATATATATTGATAAGGAAGAAGTTTCTTTAAAGGCACCTTATGAAAGAAATGTTAATACAGTATTTCAAAATTATGCTTTATTTCCTCATCTTAATGTTTATAATAATATTGCTTTTGGTCTTACTATGAAAAAGGTAGCCAAGACAAAAATCAAAGAAAAAGTAAATGAAATGATTAAAACAGTTAGACTTGAGGGCTACGAGGATAGGATGCCATCACAACTAAGTGGAGGCCAAAAACAAAGGGTAGCTATTGCTAGAGCTATTATAAACAGCCCTAAAGTGCTACTTCTAGATGAGCCCTTAGGAGCTTTAGATCTTAAACTAAGAAAACAGATGCAATTAGAATTGAAACATCTTCAAAAAGAACTAGGAATTACATTTATATACGTTACACATGATCAAGAAGAAGCTTTAACTATGTCTGATAGAATAGCTGTGATGAATGAAGGTAATTTAGAACAAATAGCTTCTCCAGAAGAAATATATGAAAAACCTAAAACTAAATTTGTAGCTGATTTTATAGGAGAGACGAACTTAATAGAAGGAAAAGTTACGTCTATTGAAAATGAAAAGGCTTTACTAGAGATAGGACAAAGTAAAAATATAAAAGTAGAGGACCTTGGATTTTCAATAGGAGAGTTTGTATGTATAGCAGTTAGGCCAGAAAGATTGAAGATTAAGAGCAAGCCTAATTTAGATGACCAGTGGTTAGAGGGTACATTAAAGGAAAAAATATATATGGGATCTGTTTTGAAAACTGTGGTAGAACTTAATAATGGTAAAGACATAGTCATAAATGAATTTGTGGGGGAAAGCTTTGATTTTACAAATAAAAAGGATAAAGTTTTTGTAACCTGGAAGAGTAATAGTGCAGTGGTGGTAAGGGCCTAATGAAAAAAAAGAAAAGATCATATAGGCTTCTTTATCCTGTAGTAATTTGGATGACTTGTTTTTTCTTGGTCCCGGTTATGCTTATGGTACTTGTAAGCTTTTTTACAAGAGGTGAGTTTGGCGAGGTTATATACAGTTTTAACCTGGAAAGTTACATAAGATTCATGGACCCATTATATTTAAACATATTATTAAAATCCCTTATCATTGCATTTTTTACCACTGTTATTTGCTTGGTATTTGCTTATCCTTTTGCATTTTTTATTGGGAGAGCTCCTAAAAAGTTTAGTGGTCCACTTATTATGTTGGTAATGTTACCTTTTTGGACTAATTCACTTATAAGAACTTATGCTTGGATAATACTTTTAAGGACAGAGGGGATAATTAATTCATACCTTATAAAACTAAATTTTATATCAGAACCTTTAAAATTACTTTATACTAATACATCGGTGCTCATTGGTATGGTATATATGATGTTTCCGTTTATGGTATTACCTATTTATTCTTCTGTAGAAAAGATCGACAAGTCCCTTATTGAAGCTGCATCAGATTTAGGAGCCAATCCATTTAAAAATTTTGCTCGGATAATATGGCCCCTTACTATGCCAGGGGTTATGGCAGGAGCTCTTTTGGTATTTGTACCTACCTTAGGATACTTTTTTATACCAGACCTTATGGGAGGTAGTAAGGTTATATTGATTAGTAACCTTATTAAGAATCAATATCTTATGGCAAGAGACTGGCCTTTTGGATCTGCTATTTCTGTTATACTGATCGTAGTTATGCTTATTATAATAGGTGGATATTTTAAGATTACAAAATCTAAGTATAAGGATAAGGTGATGTAGAGTTGAAAAAGAATAATTTAAAGGTTCTTGGAAAAGTTTATTCAGCGTTAATTTACTTTATACTTTATATTCCAATAATAATACTTGTAGTATTTTCATTTAATCAATCCAAATTAAATGCTACTTGGACAGGATTCACATTTAAATGGTATCAAAAGCTTTTAACTAATAGTGGGCTTTTAGTATCCGTTAAAAACAGCCTTATAATTGCATTTGTGAGCAGTATAGTGTCCGTAATAATTGGAACACTCACTGCAGTTGGTATATATAAATCAAAATTTAAGGGAAAGTCTATAGTGGATGGAATGCTATATATTCCTATAGTTATACCTGAGATAGTTCTAGGTATTGCCTTACTAGCATTTTTTTCTTTGGCTAAAATCAGTAGTGGTATATTAACACTTATTATAGCCCATATAACCTTTAGTATATCTTACGTTGTGGTGGTAGTAAGGGCTAGATTAGAAGGCTTTGATAAGTCTATAGAAGAGGCTGCTATGGATCTTGGAGCAACACCTTTTCAAACATTTATGAAGATCACACTTCCGAGCATTATGCCAGGAGTTATTGCAGGAGGACTTTTAGCATTTACATTGTCTATAGATGATGTGATAATAAGTTTTTTTGTAGCGGGACCTAGTAGTATGACATTTCCCTTGAAGGTTTTTAATATGGTAAAGTTCGGAGTTAGTCCAGAAATTAATGCCTTGTCTACTGTACTTATAATACTAACAGTTACTGTGGTTATAGTTGCAGAAAAGATAAGGTCTAATAACATTAAAAGTAAAAACATAAAAAGACTCCTAGCAACTCTTATGAGCTTCATTTTTATATTTACATTAGGAGTTTGGAAGGCTTCTAGTAAAGCTGTTCATTATGAAGGAGAATTAAATATTTTTAATTGGTCAGATTACATACCACAGCCTGTTATTGAGGAGTTTGAAAGACGATATAATATAAAAGTTAATTATTCTAGCTATGGTTCTAATGAAGAGATGTTAGCTAAAATGATGGCGGGTGGAAATGGATACGATGTAGTTGTAGCTGCAGATTATATGGTGGATATAATGAGAAAGCAAGATATGCTTGAAGAGATAGATACAAGTAATTTAAATAATTGGTCAAATATTGGATCGGAATTTAAAGACTTATATTTCGATAAGGAAAATAAGTATAGTGTTCCATATATGAGGTCAGAGGCTATAATAGTGGTGGACATTACTAAAATAAAAGATGGCGAAATAAAAGACTTTAATGATCTTTGGAAAGAGAAATTTAAAGATTCAATAGTTATGATGGATGACCCAAGAGGGGTTATTGGTATGACACTCAAAACATTAAAATATGATTTTAATGAAACGGATGTTGATAAGTTAAATGAGGCAAAAATTAAATTAAAGACTCTTCAGCCTAATATAAAGGCTTATGATAGTGATAACTCTAAGGCTATGCTTATAAGCAGGGAAGTTCCAATAGGGGTTGCCTGGTCTGCAGAAGCAGGTTTTGCAATGGCTGAAAATAAGGATCTTAAAGCGATTATACCAGGAGAAGGATTATTCTTACAACAAGATAACTTTGTAATACCAAAGGGCTCAAAAAATTCTAAAGAGGCAGAGTTATTCCTAAATTATGTATTAGAATCAGATGTTAGTATAGAATTTACTAAGGTTTATCCTTATACAAATTGTAATGAAGCAACCTATCCAATGACACCAAAAGAAATATTAGAAAGTCCTTTGTCTTTTCCACCAAAAGAGGAACTAGAAAAAGGAGATTACTTAATGGATATAGGTGATGCTGTGAAGTATTATGATTTAATTTGGTCAGAAATTAAGAATTAAAGCTGCATATTTAAGTTGATATTTGTATTGACGTTACTTTATCCGATGGCTACCATCCGTAACATCCCTATCCTCTTCAAGGTGGGGGATGACGGCTGCTACGCCCCTGGATAAGTTCTTCTAAGCCTCAGATGGAGAGATGTATTCCTTATAAGCAAACTCCACCTGAGTCTAAGAATCACTTGACGTATTCAGGTTTTAGGCTGCTTTTCGTTGTTTTGTCACATTTCATGTAAAATTAGTTTTATTAAACCTTTACAACTGTAATCCTTATAAAAAAGCAGGCTTTGCCTGTTTTTTTGTGCTATATCATTGATAATAATTTTTAGTTGATATAGTATATTAGTATAAATAAAATAATAGAATATTTAATTACATGAATTATATTTTGTAAATAGCAAATTATATTAATAAATGATATAAATTAGAAGTTGACAACAAAGGAGAGGTTTTATGAATATTAAAGGTACAAAGATTTCTATAATAGGGGCAGGTTTTGTAGGTTCTACCACAGCTTATGCATTAATGCTTGGAGGGCTTGCCTCAGAAATAGTAATTGTAGATATAAATAAAGACAAGGCAATAGCTGAGGCTATGGATTTATCTCATGGAGCTTCCTTTGTGAAACCAGTAGATATAAAGGCAGGAGATTATGAGGATACAAGAGATTCAGATATAGTAATAATAACAGCAGGAGTTGGGCCTAAACCTGGTGAAACTAGATTGGATTTAATAAATAAAAATCTAAGGGTTTTTAAAAGTATAATTCCAGAAGTAGTTAAGTATAGTCCAAACTCAATTTTGCTTGTAGTTTCTAATCCAGTAGATGTATTAACCTATATTACATATAAACTTTCTGGATTTCCAAAGGAGAGAGTAATAGGTTCAGGAACTGTTTTAGATACCTCAAGGTTTAGATATATGTTAAGTGAACACTTTAAAGTTGATGCAAGAAATATACACACTTATATAATAGGAGAGCATGGAGACTCTGAGATTGCAGCATGGAGCCTTACAAGTATCGCTGGAATGAATGCGGATGAATATTGTGATGATTTAATAGAGGGCTGCAATACAAATTTTAAAAATAAAATTTCAGAAGATGTTAAAAATGCAGCTTACGAAATACTAAATAGGAAAGGTTATACCAACTATGGAGTAGCAGTTGCTATTAGAAGAATTGTAGAGGCTATAGTTAGAGATGAGAGGGCAATACTTACTGTTTCAAGTTTATTTACCGGTGAATATGGAATTGAAGACTTATATCTAGGTATACCTACAGTAATTGGAAAAGGGGGTACGGAAAAGATATTGCAAGTTCCACTTAGTGAAGAAGAACTTAAAAGTCTTAAAGAATCATCAAATATATTAAAGGGACATATATTAAAATCTGATATATAATAAAGAATGTATAAAAAAATATGATAATAATATTGACAGTTTCTTATTAACACTATATAATAACAAGAAATAAATATTTATAATAAACATTGATAGGAAGAGTACTTATAAGGGAAAGTTTTAGCGAGTAGGCGTTGGTGAAAGTCCTATACTAAATTTATAAGGAAGAACATCCTGGAGTTTTCAAGCGAAATCTAAGAGAGTAGTATTGAACGGAGCCTAATCGTTAAAGCTAGGACAGTATCGAATTCATTAATTGATTCCGTGCTGATTAAGTGAACTCTTTTAGTTAACCTAGGTGGTACCGCGGAAGTTTAGTCTTTCGTCCTAATTTATTAGGATGAAGGGCTTTTTTTATTTCAATGAATTAGGCCATATTCATCGAATCTATAAGGATAAAATTATTTATTTTCTAAACTAAAAAACCTATATGGTGATAGAAAGTTGGAGCAATTATGGAAACAATAATACCAAAAGCATATGAAACAAAGTTAGATATAAAAGAAACAGAGATAGCTATAAAAAAGGTTAAGGATTATTTTGAAGATAATCTTACGGACGCATTAAATTTAACAAGAGTATCTGCTCCTTTATTTGTAACTAGCGATACTGGATTAAATGATGATTTAAATGGAATAGAAAGGCCGGTAAGCTTTGGAATTAAAGCATTGGAGGAAAGAGAAGCTCAAATAGTACATTCTCTAGCAAAATGGAAAAGAATGGCTTTGCATAGATATGGATTTAAGGAAGGTGAAGGTCTTTATACAGATATGAACGCCATAAGAAGGGATGAAGATCTAGATAATATACATTCTAT
Organism: Clostridium algidicarnis; assembly: GCF_000703125.1. Lineage (NCBI taxonomy): Bacteria > Bacillati > Bacillota > Clostridia > Eubacteriales > Clostridiaceae > Clostridium > Clostridium algidicarnis. Next base: position 2,285,187 of record NZ_JNLN01000001.1, read on the forward strand.
ATATGTAGATCAATGGGACTGGGAAAAGATTATTTTAAAAGAAGAAAGAAATATGGAGACTTTAAAAGGAATAGTAAAGTCCATATATAAGGTATTTAAAGAAACAGAAGAGTATATTTGCAGTGAGTATGCTAGTTTAAATAAAATTTTGCCGGAAGAAATATTCTTTATAACTACGCAAGAGTTAGAAAATATGTATCCAAAGTTAACATCAAAAGAAAGAGAACACGCTATTTGCAAAGAAAAGAAGGCAGTATTTTTAATGCAAATAGGAGGAGCATTAAAGTCAGGTGAAAGACATGATGGAAGAGCTCCAGATTATGATGATTGGAACTTAAATGGAGATATATTATTTTGGTATCCAATATTAAATATTGCACTTGAACTATCCTCTATGGGAATAAGAGTAGATGAAAAGACACTAGAAAAACAATTAAGCATTGCAAGTTGTGATCATAAAAGGTCATTAGAATTTCATAAGATGTTATTAGAAGGTAAGTTACCTTATACTATAGGTGGGGGAATAGGTCAGTCAAGGATATGTATGTACTTCCTTAGAAAAGCTCATATTGGAGAAGTTCAAGCTTCTTTATGGGGTGAAGAAATACATAAGCTTTGTGAAAAAAGTAATATTAAATTGCTTTAATAGAATCTTATTTTGATTTTGAAAGGAGTATAATATGAGTGAGGTAGTAAAAGGTTATTATGATGAAAATGCACAATTGGAGCTTGAAAGATTAAATAATCCATATAGTAGCATAGAGTTTAATAGTACAATGCATCTTATAGATAAATATTTTCCTAAAACAGGTGAGATTATTGATATAGGTTCTGGACCAGGAAGATATTCATTAGAGTTATTAAAAAAGCGATACAATGTAACTCTATTAGAACTATCTGAAAAGGAACTTGAAATAGCAAAACAGAATATTGAAGAATTAGGACTAAAGGCAGAAGGATATTTATGTGAAAATGCTCTTAATTTAAACATTTTAGAAAGTAATAAGTATGATGGGGTTTTATTAATGGGACCAATGTATCATATTTTAGATAAAGAGCAAAGAATAAATGTTTTAAAAGAGACCCTAAGAATTTTAAAAAAAGATGGTATAGCTATAATTTCTTATTTAAATTCATGGGGGATATTAAAGGCTGGAATAACAGAGTTTAGTAGTACATTTAGGGAATTAGAAAATGTTTATGGGTATTTAGATGAACAGACCTTTGATGAGAACAATAGTTTCACAGAAGCATATTTTTCTACACCAGTACATGCACTAGATGAAGTAAGGCTAGGCGGATTTCATATTGTATCATATGCTGGAGTGGAAAGCTTTCTATCAGGGATTCGAGATAGAGTCTTGAATCTTTATAAAGAAGATAGAGGAGTATATGATAATTTACTAAAGGTTGCAGTAGAAAGCTGTGAGCTTCCACAATATAGAGATTCCACTGAACATTTGCATATAGTTGTTAAAAAGATTTAAAAAATAAAAGGCTCTTGATTTATATAAAACAATCAAGGGCTTTTTATATTGGATTGAAATTAATTGAAAAGCTAATTATAAAAGAGAATATAACCTTTAGTTAACAAAAGAAAGAGTCTATCCTGTTTAAATCTAATCCGAAATAAACCCATCTACGATTCATCCATCTAAAACCACTTATGGAGTTTCTACCAACAAAGGTAAGGTAGGACCAATATGATCTTCCGTTGGTTTGCCATATATAAGTAAACTTAAAAAGACAAGGTCTTATACCACCAGCATCTATAGCAAAGGTACTAGGTCCACCGAAACTCTTAACATTTGATTGGGTTTTAGAGGGTATAAATGAAGGTGGAAGTCCAGGAGGAGAGCTTGGGTTTTGTGACCTCATACCATATGGATTATAATAATATGGTGGCATTATTTCTACCTCGTACTCGCCCACTTCTTCAGGGAGTGAATTGTCGTCATTATAAACTCTCATGTTGTTACGCTCAGTAAAATCTAAATCATAAAAATTAAACATAATTTCCTTCCTTTTAATATCGATACAATATAAAATATGAATCAAATACATTATATGTGAATAGATCTTTAGAGCTAAAAAGGATTTAACTTAATTTATTACATTAAGCTAAATCCTAAATGTTAAAAGTTATTATTATAATTCTTCGAAAACATACTTACCTTCTCCACAAACAGGATAAAGCCAATCTTCTGGAATATCATCAAAAGAAGTACCTTTTGATATACCATTTTGAATATCTCCTACCTCGGGGTCATATATATAACCACATTCTATGCATACATATTTTTTCATAATTATCTCTCCTAGTTACATTTTTATGGATTGTGCTAACTCTATTTGACTTAAATAAAGTTTATCCGATGGCTACCATCCGTAACACCCCTATCCTCTTCAAGGTGGGGGATGACGGCTGCTACGCCCCTGGATAAGTTCTTCTAAGACTCAGATGGAGAGATGTATTCCTTATAAGCAAACTCCACCTGAGTCTAAGAATCACTTGATACCACTTCTACCCAAATGTATAAATTCGTATAAGGCTTATATAGATATCACTTCTTAGAAGTAAATCTCACCTGAACCTGAGAATCACTTGATAGCTAATAATACTATAATAATAAGAAATAATCAATAATGAAAATTAAATAATAATCTTTACAAAATGTATCTTATAAGCAGTCCAAGAACTTCTAAAAGGTATATTCAAAGCGTCAAATGAATTCTGAGAGATTAAAGGTTCCTTGCCTATAAAAGAGGTTACAATAGCAGAATGAAAGATAACGCGCCTATTGTCCTCAAAAAATACAAGGTCTCCAACCTCTAAGAGCTCTTTGTTAGAGACTTCTAAACCTTTTACATAGGGGGAGTTAATACTTTCATTTACTTTTAAAAAGTAATATAGAGAATGGGCTACAGCCCAGGAAATGGACCAAGTATCCTTCATTACATTTCCATTATATTTTTTATACCACCAAGGATGATGTTGATTAAAGTCCATAAGGCTACCACCAGCAAATAGGCACTGTGATATAAAGTTAGCACAATTGCCACTTGTGTCACCTAAAAGAGGAAAGTATCTATATTTAGGATTATGCTTTAAGGCATAAGTTATTGCATAGGTTACAGCATCAAATCTTCTATAATTATTTTGTCTATATGTTTCGTTTATATTCATACATAGCCTCTTTATATAAATATTAATAATAATATATATATATATATATAACTAAGCTATAATATACCTGAATTTAAAGAAAATGAAGTAAGTAATTTATGATGAGATGTGATTAATAAGATGAAGGAAGTGATTTATGTTAAGCTATGGAATTATTAAGTTTAACTGTTATTAGATGACAAATTATTAAGCTTGGTTGAACTATTGACAATCTAAAATAATGGAGTTAATATATCAATATACCCATATGCGCATATAAGCATGTGACTATATGGAAAAGCCAAAATATAAGGAGGGAAGATCAATGAAAAATAAAACAAAACTATATTTACTTACAGGCTTTTTAGGAGCAGGAAAAACTACTTTTCTTACTAATATTCTAGATGACTTATCAGGAAATAAGGTAGCTGTAATAATGAATGAGTTTGGTAAGATTGGGATTGATGGAACCATAATACAAAGAGAAGGAATGGAACTTGTAGAAATTAATAGAGGATCAATATTTTGTTCATGCTTACAACTTTCTTTTATATCTTCTTTAATAGAAATGGTAGATAGGAATATGGAATATGTTTTTGTAGAAAGCTCTGGGCTAGCGGACCCATCTAATATAGGGGAGTTTTTAGAAGCTGTAAAGGTGCCTAAAGGTGATGCATATGATTACAGAGGGGCAATTTGCATAGTAGATGGCACAAACTTTTTAGAGCAAGTAAAAGATATAGAGACTGTAGAAAGACAACTTAAATTTTGTCATTTAGTAGTTATATCTAAGGTAGATTTAATAGCGGAGGATAGGATAAAAGAAATTAAAGAAAAGATTAAAGATATAAATGATAAAGTAGATATTGTGGAGTCTATAGATGGAAAAACAGATTACAACTTCTTAGAAAAAAATCTTATAAATGAGGAATGGGATTGTACAGAGCAAAGTACTAATACTCCTGAAAACAAGCCAAAAACCTTAACCTTAACCTATAATGGGGAATTAATTAAAGCAAAACTTACTAAGTTTTTGGATACTATTAAAAAAGATAGTTATAGAATAAAAGGGTTTTTAAAATTTGAAGATGGATGGAATCAAGTGGACGTAGTAGGTAACATAATAGATTATAAGCCAATTGATAATGAAAAGGTAAATTCTGAATTGGTGATTATATCGAAAATAGGAGTTCAAATAATAAGACCAATATTTAATGCATGGGAAGAAATAATAGGAGAAGAGATGAAGTTAAGATAATTATTTTAAATAACATGGAAGGAGATGAATTTCATAGATAAATTAATAAATTATTTTAAACTACTTTCAGATGAAACAAGACTTAGGATAATGGTACTTTTGTTCCATAATGAGTTTTGTGTATGTCAGATTTGTGGTATTACGGGTATATCTCAGCCAAATGTATCAAAGCATTTAGCTAGACTTAGAGATATGGGATTAGTAAAGGATGAAAGAAAAGAACAGTATATATTCTATTCTTTAAATAGAGGGGATAAATTATTTGAAGAGATACTTGAAGATATAGTTACTAGCGTAAATGATTATCCAACTTTAAAATCTGATATAGAAAAAAGTAAAGCTGCAGCAAAATATATTGAACTTACAAGTATGCATTAATAAAATATAAAGATGGGGGAATTTTAATGACTATTATATCTGAAATATTTGGTTGGTTAAACAATCAATTATTGAAAATGACATGGCTTTGGGACCTTGTACGTATATTTGTTGAAAAAGTATTGGGTATATCTATAGATGATAAAGTTGGAGGAAGTATACATTTTTTTATTTATGACACTATAAAGATTTTTATATTATTATCTGTATTAATTTTTATGATATCATATATACAAAGTTATTTTCCACCCGAAAAAACGAAGAAAATTCTTGGCAATTTTAAAGGTATAAAGGGAAACATACTAGGGGCTTTATTAGGTACTGTAACTCCTTTTTGTAGCTGTTCAAGTATACCTATTTTCATAGGATTTACATCAGCAGGACTTCCTCTAGGAGTGACATTTTCTTTTCTAATATCTTCACCTTTAGTAGATTTAGCATCTTTTTTGTTGCTAGTTTCTTTCTTTGGAATGAAGATAGCAGTAGCTTATTTAATAGTAGGCTTGCTTCTTGCAGTAGTAGGAGGGACTATTATAGAAAAGTTAAATATGGAGAAGTATATTGAAGATTATGTATGGGGAGCCCAAGATTTAGATATTGAAGCAGATGAAATGACTCGTAAAAAAAGAATATCCTTTTCAAAAGATCAGGTTAAAGATATAATTAAAAGGGTTTGGTTATATATTTTAATAGGAGTGGGTATTGGAGCTGCTATTCATAACTGGATTCCACAGTCAGTAATAGAAAGAATTTTAGGACATAATAATCCATTTTCAGTTTTAATAGCTACATTAGTAGGGATACCTATTTATGCAGATATATTTGGAACTATCCCTATAGCAGAAGCTTTAGTTGGTAAGGGTGTTGGTATTGGGACAGTTTTAGCTTTTATGATGGGAGTAACAACTCTTTCATTACCTTCTATAATAATGTTAAGTAAGGTTGTAAAATCAAAGTTACTAGTTACATTTATAGCTATTGTAACAGTAGGTATACTAGTTATAGGATATTTATTTAATGCTTTTTCATTTTTATTAATATAGACTAGGAGGAATATAATTATGATAATTAAAATTTTAGGTACAGGATGTAGTAAGTGTAAGAAACTAGAAGAAAACACGCGTAAAGCAGTGGCAGAATTAGGTATTGATGCTTCCATAGAAAAAGTAACTGATTTAAAGGAAATAATAAAATATGGAGTTATGCAAACACCTTCTCTTGTTGTAGATGAAAAAGTTAAAATGATAGGAAAAGTAGCAACCATAGAAGAAATAAAAAGATACTTATAAAATATGTAATCAGCCTCCGTCTTTTGTATAAGTACTATAAAGTTTTAACACTATGAAAATTAAATGTTATTTTTATATATAGAATTTATAAAAGTGCAGTTTCCATTATTATCTTCTATAATTCGATTGTATAGGAACATCGGATTTATAGCTTCTACAAAAGATTCAATCCAAGCCTTCCTTAGGATATAAAATGTGTTTATATCTCCATTTACTAAATCCCAATATTTTTTGTGAAGACATTTAGAAGTAACCCATTGTATTTTGTCTTCAGTATCCTCTGATACGCTATTTACATTATCACAAGGCATACCTTCTAAAATGTAATTATTAACAGCTTTAAATAAGTCTCTTGGACTTTCTAGGAAAGAATCTTCTTTAACTTCTTTTCCGCAGATTTCTCCTTGAGCTTTAAAGGCATCTATAATGATACTTTTAGAATCTTCACCAAATTTTAAGATGAGTTCTGTAACTAAGGCCGAAGTTCTTTTTTCAGTTAAAGATATCTTTTCTTGAAGCCACCCATGAATATTAGATTTATCAATAATATCCTCAAGGGGCAGATCTTCTGTAGGATGTCCTAAGTTATTAACGATTTCTTCATATATAATAGAAGCATTACCATACTTTTTATCAAAGGCCTCTACTATATCTTTTTCTAACATTTCAGAAATCTTTATTTTATTAAAAAGCCATGAATGTATAGGTGCTAAAAATTTACTCATATATTATTCTCCTTTCAAAAACCAATTAATTATTTAATATAATAATATAAAATTATATTACCCTTGTCGGTAACATATATTACAAAAAAAATTAGATGCAAACAATATTTCATATATATAACCTTTAAAGATATTACTTAAAGAAATTAAAAGAAATTAAAAGAATTTAGAGTAGTGTAACATCTGTTACCGATAATAAAGGTTAGGTCTAGTAGAATAGCATCATAAGGTATTCCAAAAGAAACTAAAAAGATTAGCTTTATAAAATATAAAGCTCACACTTTGGAATATGAATATAGATAGTTAAGAAATTAAATAAATCTCAAGGAGGAATTGATCATATGATAACAAGAGAAACTGTAATAGGTGACGTTTTAAAGGTTAACCCAAAAGCAGCTGAAATATTAATGTCAAAGGGACTAGGATGTATAGGATGTCCTTCATCACAAATGGAATCTTTAGAGGATGCAGCTGAAATACATGGTATGGATGTTACAGAATTGGTAGATTCATTAAATGAAGGACTTTCACTAAAAAAAGAAATTCAAAGTGAAATGTTTTGTTACCAATGCGAACAAACTGTAGGCGGAAAAGGTTGTGTTAAAGTAGGGGTATGTGGTAAAAATGCAAATATTGCTGCACTACAAGATCTTCTAATACATCAATTAAAGGGAATAGGTTTTTATGGTTATAAGGCCATGGAAAAAGGCATTGAGTTAAGCGACGAAATTGATAGATTTATGATGGATGGATTATTTACAACATTAACTAATGTTAACTTCCATGATGAGAGATTAGTTCAATTAATAAATAAAGCTAATGAAATAAAAAAAGAAGTAAAAGCTTTAGCAGGAAATGTTGATATAAAAGGATTTGAGGAAGCAGATTATATGGCTCCATCTTTAGTAGAAGATATGATAGAAGATGCTGCAAAGTTTGGAGTAATGGTAGACAAGTCATTAAACGAAGATATACGTTCATTAAGAGAACTTTGTGTTTATGGATTAAAAGGTATGGCAGCTTATGGACACCATGCTTATGTACTAGGATTTACAAATAAAGAAGTGAATAAGTTCTTTTATAAGGGCCTTATGAGTACTTTAGATAATAATTTATCTGTAAGTGATTTAGTAGGATTAAATATGGATCTTGGACAAGTTAACTTTAAAATTATGGAACTATTAGATAAAGCTAATACTGGTAGCTATGGTCATCCTGAACCTACAGAAGTTTTAATTACAAAGAAAAAAGGACCTTTCATAGTAATATCAGGTCATGATCTTAAGGATTTAAAACAATTGTTAGAGCAAACAGAAGGAAAAGGTATTAATATATATACTCATGGAGAAATGCTTCCAGGACATGCTTATCCAGAACTTAAAAAGTACTCTCACTTAGTAGGTAACTTTGGTGGAGCATGGCAAGATCAACAAAAGGAATTTGATAATATTCCAGGAGCTATACTTATGACAACAAATTGTATTCAAAAGCCAAGAGAAAGTTATATGGATAGAATATTTACTTCAGGAGTAGTAGCATTCCCAGGTTGTGACCATATATTAGCAGATGAAAATGGAGTTAAAGATTTTAGTGAAGTTATAAATCATGCTTTAGAGCTTGGTGGATGGAATGAAGATGAAGATGAGAAGAAGATATTAGTAGGATTTGGACACAATGCTACATTAAGTCATGCTGATGAAATAGTTGGAGCAGTAAAGACAGGTTTAATAAAGCACTTCTTCCTAATAGGTGGATGTGACGGAGCTAAATCTGGAAGAAACTATTACACTGAACTTGCAACATCACTTCCAAGTGATACAGTTATAATGACCTTAGCTTGTGGAAAGTATAGATTTAATAAGCTTGACTTTGGAACAGTTGCAGGACTTCCAAGACTGCTAGATGTAGGACAATGTAATGATGCATATTCAGCAGTAAAAATAGCTTTAGCCCTAGCAGACGCTTTTGAATGTGGAGTTAATGATCTGCCTCTTTCTATAATATTATCTTGGTATGAGCAAAAAGCTGTATGTATATTACTTACATTATTATCCTTAAATATAAAGAACATTAAGCTTGGACCAACATTACCAGCATTTATATCACCAAATGTATTACAAGTTTTAGTGGATAACTTTGGAATTAGCCCAATAACTAATGCAGAAAATGATATAAAAGAAATATTAGGATAAGATAAAAGATCTATATAATCAAGGTGTATTAAAAATAAATAGGTTAAACAAATATATTTTTAAAATACCTAATAAATGATAATTATAAAAAGTCCTTGATATATTGAATTTTAGCAGATAAAATTTAATTATATTGAGGACTTTTATATATCACTCTATTATTAAATTTAGATGAAATTTCATTGTTAAAATAAAAAATATGTATTATAAGGAGATTTATTATGGGAGCACATTACGGAAACCTTCAAAAGATAAGAGATGGGAAGAGAACCTTTGCAATTACACCATTTATACCAGCAGGATTTATACTTCCTGATACTTTAATAAAAATTTCAGAAGTAACTAAAAAGTATAATGGGGTACTTAAGATAACTTCAGGTCAAAGAATAATGATAACAAATCTAAAAGAAGAAGACTTGCCTAAGATTTGGGAAGAGCTAGGTATGGAGCCAGCTGTTAAAAGTCAATATTCAGTTAAAAATGTGGAGATGTGCCCAGCAGGGTTTTGTAAAAGATCAAAATATAATACTATTGGTATTGGCATGAAATTATTGAATAAGTTTTATGGAGCTGAAATGCCAAATAGAACTAAGATAGGCGTGGCAGGATGTAGAAATGCTTGTGGAAGTGTCTATGCAAGAGATGTTGGTGTTATAGCTGATAAACCTGGGTTTATAGTTGTAGTAGGTGGATCAGCAGGATTTAACCCAAGACTTGCGGATATAATAGCTAAAGATATAAGTGAAAAAGAGGCTTATGAATTAGTAGAGAGAGTATTGAATTTTTATAACGAAACAGCAACTTTTGGAGAAAAACTAGGAGACTTTATTGATAGAATAGGACTAGAAGAATTTAAAAGATCTGTATTATAAAAAGGTACTCTTTAAAAATTGTAGATATAAGAGTACTTCTAAGTGGTTTAATTGAACAAGAAGTATCATTTTAAATATACAAAATTATAATCTATGATTGAAATACAATAAATATGTCATATTGAAAAAGATTAACATATGTTATATACTTTAATAATATTGTAGGCATCGAAGGAGGACTTTTCATATATTAACCTGTTTTAGATTTAGAAGGTTAGATTTAAAGATGCCATATATTTTAAGGAGGGTTTAAATGAGTGTACATATAGGAGCAAAAGAAGGACAAATAGCAGATATAGTACTATTACCAGGAGATCCATTAAGGGCTAAATTTATAGCAGATAACTTTTTGGAAGATGTTATATGTTATAACGAAGTTAGAGGTATGTATGGGTATACAGGAACATATAAGGGGAAAAGAGTATCTGTTCAAGGTACAGGCATGGGGGTACCATCCATATCAATATATTTAAATGAACTTATACAAAGTTATGATGTTAAAACTCTAATAAGAGTAGGAACTTGTGGCAGTATGCAGGAAGATGTTAAGGTTAGAAATATGGTTTTAGCCATGAGCTCTTGCACGGATTCTGCTATAAATAAGATAAGATTTGATGGTAGAGACTATGCACCTACAGCGAATTTTGAACTTTTAAAAAAGGCTTATGATTATGGAACTAGCCTTGGAATAAATGTTAAAGTAGGAAGCGTATTTACAGCAGATAGCTTTTATCAAGATGATAGAGATTCTTGGAAAAAGTGGGCTAAATTTGGGGTTATGGCAATTGAAATGGAAACTACTGCCCTTTATACAATAGCTGCTAAGTTTAATAGAAAGGCATTATCCATATTAACAGTTAGTGATAGTATGTTAACAGGAGAAGAAACTACATCAAAAGAAAGACAAGAGACCTTCACTCAAATGATGGAAGTTGCCTTAGAAATAGCAGAATAAAGTAATATAGATTTAAGTATCTTAACTGATATTTTAATGGATATTGATTAAAAGAATAAAGCTTTAGTATTATTTACAGGAATACTAAAGCTTTTTATGATATTTAATAACTTTATGTATAACTTTATGTATAAGTATATTGTAAGGCTGATATAAAGCATATATTTGCTTTTATAATGAATAAATTATATAATAAAAAAGATTTAAAAACTTTTAAACAATATTCTAGGATTGTATTATTATATAATTCTACAAATTTACATTTAAATAACTAAGTTACAAAATACATCGTATAGGAAATATAGGCACAGCTAAATGGAGTTATAAAGGAGAAGAGGAATGAATGAATAAGAATTCTAAGAAAATAAAAAAGAAGAGTAAAAGTAAATTTTCGTGGAAGTTATTTACTGGATTTGTTATATTCGAGATTATATTTACAATAGCAACTGCACCAATTATAGCCTATTATGGACCATTTAAGAATGTAACCACTACCCTAGTAGGTTCTGCTATGACAACTTTAAGTCATCAATGGATAGCTACTTCATTTTTGTCACAGGAAAGAATAGATAGCATATTAGGGAGTCATGGTGCTGAGAGTGTAAAGCAAGATCTAAGTTCTAATGATATTAAGATATCTAAAAAGCATGATGAAAATATAGAGAGGCAAGATATACATGTACCAGGTAAATTTAAAGGCTATATGCTAATAGTTCATGATCCTACAAGAGTTAAGGTTGGATATACGAGTAAACTTTATACAGAAGGGCAGCTTACTAGTGAGATGGCTAGAGATAAGGATGCTGTGGCAGCTATAAATGGGGGATCCTTTGAGGACACCAATGGAGGCAAAAAATGGACGGGTACAGGAGCTAATCCTAAAGGGTTAATATTGGCCGATGGTAAGATAATACACAATGATCTTGTAGATGGTGAGGAGAGAGAGATGGTTGCCTTAACAAAGGAAGGTAAGCTTTTAGTAGGACCCTACAGTGTAGCTGAACTTAAAAAGCTTGGTGCCACAGAAGCTGTAAGTTTCGGGCCAGCCCTTATAGTAAATGGTAAAAAGGTTAGTGTGGAAGCTTGGGGAAATGCACCTAGAACAGCTATAGGACAAAGGGAAGATGGTGCTATACTTATGTTAGTTACCGAGGGAAGAAACATTACAGGACTTGGAGCAACTTTAGAAGATATCCAAGACGTAATGTTAAAAGAGTATGGTGCAGTAAATGCTACTAATTTAGATGGTGGATCATCTTCAACTATGTATTATGAAGACGAAGTGATAAATACTCCAAGCGATAGTACAGGAGAAAGAACCGGTGCCTCTTGTATGTATGTAAAATAGTTTAAATAGCGATCAAAGGGGAGAATTAGATGAAACATTTCAAAAGAATTATTTTATGGGGTCTATTATCACTTTCTATCCAATTTATAGGCTTCTTCTATATAAATAATTATTATTTAGCTAAGGGAACTTCAAATATGAAAATTAAAAAGGTAGAAAAAAAGGAAGAAAAGAAGAGCAATGTAGATATATTAGTACCAGAAGAATCTCAAAATGTTGCAGTATCTTTTACAGGAAAGTATTTGGCTTATAATGATGAAAAAGCCATTGATGTTATAAATACACTTACTGGCGAAAAGAAAAAGGTAGAAGCTGAAAAAGGATGTACCATAACTTATTATACCTGGATTTCAAATCAAAATAGAATGCTTATTGGAGAAAAGATGCCTTCAGACAATGGAGGAACCGTACTAAAACTCACATACTATGATGCAGGAAAAAATGAAAAGGGTGAAATAGCTGATAATGATGGTGAAAGAGTAAATTTAGCTAAAGTTAATGCAGATTCATCTATAAAGAATATCGCAACATCCCTTACTAACACTACATATGTAAAAAGTATACAAACAGGAAATAGATCTTCACTATACAGGGTAAATATAATGCATGACATAAATAAAGTTGAAACTAGGTCTCATATAATAGGTAACATAAAGGTATTAACTCGTGAGGATAATTTGTTATATGAAGATATAACTTATAAAAAAATATACTCAACAGAAATAAAAAATCCTATAGAAATTCCAGGGATAAAAAATCCTAATATATTAGGAGTAGATAATGAAGATACAATTTATATAGGAGATAAAGAGGGCGAAAAAATAAAAACCATAGTTTATGGTAATTTAAAAGATAGTCCAGGAAGTTGGAGTAAGATAAGTCTAACTAATCCAGTAAATAAAGAAGATATAAATGTAACAGGAGATGGAAAAGTATATATTAATGCTAAATTAGAAGGTATACTTAAAGATGCTATAAGTGGTGAAGAGTTAAAGTATGAAGGAAGATTTCTTCAAATTTATAAAGGTGGTATAGCAAGTTCAAGTCAAGGTAAGCTAGTCAAGACAAAGATCGATTAATTTTTAGGAGGACAACTATGTTACGAAATTTTGATATTTTAGGTATTATTTTAAGTATACCTGCAATTTTATTAGGTTTTACCTTACATGAATATGCTCATGCTTTAGTTGCAGATAGATTAGGGGATAAAACACCTAGGTTTCAAGGCAGATTAACCCTAAATCCTATAGCGCATGTTGATCCAGTAGGATTTTTAATGATTCTACTTCTAGGTTTTGGCTGGGCAAAGCCTGTACAGGTAAATCCTTATGCATTTAAAAATAGATATAAAGATGATTTAAAGGTATCCCTTGCAGGGCCTTTGGCAAACTTATTTTTAGCTGTATTTAGTGCTTTAGTACTTTCATTAGTTATATTTATGAGTAAGTTTTATGTGGGGGGAAGGCTTGTAAGTGTATTAATAGCAATTATTAAACCTATCCTAACAATTAATTGTATGTTATTTTTCTTAAATCTTATGCCTATACCCGGATTTGATGGATTTCATATTTTAAGAGATATATTTCCTAAAGAATTTAATAAATATTCAGAAACTATAAATAGATACCAAAATATCGTATTAATTATATTTATAGTATCACCACTATCTTCGTATTTAGTTGGAAATCCTGCACGTGCTTTAGCACAAGGGCTTATAAATGTTTCATTTAAACTTACGGGGATGTAAGTTTAATGAACTAGGATGGATATTTGAATTTAAATACATAAAGTTATTTTGAAATATTAGAAATTTAAAATAAAAACACATAATATTACGTATGCAAAGGCTTTTTAATATGAGCGTATCTTGTATTAAAAAGCTTTATAGCATTATTACAAGGAGGAAAAATGAGACTTAGAAAAAAATGGTGGGCCAGACCAGAATTAGAACAAAGCAAAGAAGTAATAACAGAACCAAAGCTATTAAAAGGCAATTGGAAAGAGGAATTTAAAAATAACAATCCTATTTATCTAGAACTTGGCTGTGGAAAGGGTAAATTTATAGGCACACAAGCACAGGCTAATAAAGATATAAACTTTATTGGAATAGATTTAAAAGATGAAGTTTTGGTTTATGCCCTAAGAAAAGTAAATGAAGTAGAAAGGGAAGTAGATAATATAAGACTAATTCCTTTAGAAATTGCATTTATAGAAGAGGTATTTGATAAAAATGAGATAGATAGAATATACATAAACTTTTGTAATCCATGGCCTAAATTAAGCCATAATAAAAGAAGACTTACCCACTCAAGGTTTCTAGAAAGATACAAAACCTTTTTACAACCTGAAAGTGAGATTTGGTTTAAAAGTGATGACAAAGACTTATTTGATGCTTCATTAGAGTATTTTAACGAAAGTGGATTTGAATTGATTTACCATACCTACGATCTTCATAACTCAGATTTCAAAGAAAATATAATGACAGAATATGAAGAGAAGTTTCGAAGTAAGGGAATGAAGATAATGTTTTTGAGGGCTAAGCTTAAGTAGAGATCAAGTGATTCTTAGACTCGGGTGGAGTTTGCTTATAAGGAATACATCTCTCAATCTGAGTCTTAGAGGAACTTATCCAGGGGCGTAGCAGCCGTCATCCCCCACCTGAAGAGGATAGGGGTGTTACGGATGGTAGCCATCGGATAAATTAATATTTAAATCTATAGCCATGCTTAAAGACTTATTAATTATAATAAAGCAACCAAAAAATTTCAAGGTAGAATAATTATAGGATTATCAATACAAAATAGAAAAAGTTAGAGCAATAGCAATTAAGAAGCTGTTGCTCTTTTTTTATTTAACCTAAAAGGTATACCTTGCAATACATAGTATAGTGTTATATAATATCAATATACTATGTATTACAAGGTAAAGGAGGAAATTACTTTGAATAATAATTCTCAAATTCTTAAGGGGATTCTTGAAGGATGTATACTAAGTATAATTTCTAGACAAGAGACCTATGGATATGAGCTATTAAAAAAGTTAAAAGAAAGTGGATTTGAAGATATTGTAGAGGGCACACTTTATCCATTGTTGCTTAGGCTTGAAAAAAATGAGTTAATAATTGCTGAAAAAAAGAAATCACCCACAGGAATAAATAGAAAATATTATAAATTATCAGAGGTGGGAGATATGGAACTTAAAAGTTTTATAGATTATTGGAATAAGTTATATGTTGATGTAAATAATATTTTAGGAGGGGCGGGGGATGATTAATAGTATGTTGAAAGGTGAATATAAAGAGGCATATACAAATATATTATTGTACTTATCAAGTAGTAATATACCTAATGATTTTATAAGTGAAGTGAGTGAAGATGTAAAAGACTTATTAGTAAATGCACAAAATGATGAAATGGATGTAAAAGATATTATCGGTAATGATATTGAAGATTTTTGCAAGGAAATAATAAAGACAAAGAAATTTAAGAATCAAACATTATTTAATGTAGTTAAGAGTATTAATTTGGCATTATTTATGTCAGCAATAATAGCATTTGGCTATTATTTAATTAATAGCCAGATGACATTAAATGTGATATTTATGTTTATAATTGATTATCTTTTCTGTACATTTATTTTTACCAGAGGATTAAGAAAGGCAATATTAAAAGGAAAAGGTGATGTGAAAAAAATTATCAATGTATTATTTTTGTATATTTTATTCTTAATACCAGGAGCGGTTTTAAATTATCTCCTACTCACAAGTTACGTTATAAACGTAGATGCCCTATATACAGGTATAGTATTAGTAACTATAATGGTAGTTATTTATATAATAGCTAAAGTATTTAAATATAAAGAGCTTAACACATTAAATTTTAGAAAACAGTAGAATGAATAATAAGGTATTAATACACTTTTGCTAAAGCAAATTAAGTATGGGGTGCTAATATAGCTACCAAAAAAATCTTTGTCCAAAGAAAGAGAAGTGACAAAATATGAGATTAGATAAATTTCTAGCACAATCATCCCTTGGAAGAAGGAAAAGTGTTAGGACTTATATAAAAGAAGGTAGGGTAAAGGTAAACAAAGAGGTAATAACAAAGCCTGCAATAGAAATTAATGAAAGTTCCGATGTTATAGAATATCTAGGTAAAGTAGTCCAGTATACTGGAAAAGTATATTATATGTTTAATAAGCCTGCTGGATATATTACTGCAAGAAAAGATACAGTTAACAAAACCGTATTTGATTTTTTTCATGACGCTAATATGAATGGAGTATTTCATGTTGGAAGATTGGACAAAGATACAGAAGGGTTGCTTCTAATTACCAATGATGGTGAATTTGAACACCAATTAATGTATCCAGAAAAGCATATTGAAAAAACTTACTTTTTTTGGGCCTTGGGATTTTTAGATGAGGAAGATATGAGGCAATTAGAACAAGGGATATACATAGGAAAAGGTGAAATACTAACGAAACCTGCAAAAATAGAACTACAAAAATCCGGAATGTACAAAGAATTTAAACATGAAATGCCTAATAAAAATTTACAAAATATAGACTCAGATCATTATAACCAGCCCGTTGTTTCGGGATATCTTACTATAAAAGAGGGACGTAAGCACCAAGTAAAGCGTATGTTAAAGTCAGTAGGCTGCTATGTGGTATACTTAAAGAGGGTTTCAATTGGGGGACTCATGTTAGATGAATCATTGGAAAAAGGCCAGTATAGATCCCTTACAGAAGTGGAAATTCAAAAGCTACTTGGCGAGTCTAGGTAGGTATGTTAATGAGTGCTTTTTCTCTTTGCAATTAGGTCTATGTGTATTAAGTGAAACAAATGGCTAATGTTTATAATATAATGATATATTATGTTTTATAAAAAATATAACCGAAAAAGAGGTATAAATTATGATAAAACCAATTGTAAAAGATATATTGTTTTTAGGACAAAAATCAGAAGATGCAACTAAAAATGATATAATAGTAATTGATGATTTAATAGATACATTAAAAGCAAATTTAGAGCATTGTGTTGGATTAGCTGGGAACATGATTGGAGTAAAGAAGCATATATTGGTATTTACTGGATTTACAGCACAAATAATTCAACATGAAATGGATCATTTTGAAGGTATTATAATCTAATTGAATAAATTAACTTTTTGAGATTAGGAGTTGACATTGAAACTTTATGCAAAGAAATGGGACTTTCAATAGAAAAGGTAACAGAATTAAATAATAAGAGATGAAGCTTATCTGTGGAGAACCAAAATTATTAGAAAAAAATATTAAGGATTAGTATTTAATTTTAAAAGAACATTTTACTTTTCAAAATATATCTTTATTATAAGTAAATAAAAATTGAAATCAAGTTTCTATTAAAGAAATTTAAAATCAATGCTATAATAAAAAGAAGAAGTGATAATAAACAATTAAAAAGCAATTAACTGATGAGAGAAACCTATGGAGGTTTATGATATAGGAGGTATTATGGCACTTAATAATAAATTGCAAATTACAGACTCAGTTGAACTTGCTAGGGTAGAAGAAAAAATAAGTAAGAAGAAAGCAGTTAAATTATTTCAAAGTGGATATTTAGATAGTTTAGAAGCTGGGAAATATAATACATTAGCCCAAATTCATCGATATTTATTTGAAGATATATATGAATTTGCAGGAGTAATACGTTATGTAAATATTGCAAAGGCGAATTTTAGGTTTGCTCCTGTTATGTACTTGAAAGCATCCTTAGAGCATATTGAGTCAATGCCGCAATCAAGTTTTGATGAAATAATTGAAAAGTATGTTGAAATGAATATTGCTCATCCTTTTAGAGAAGGAAATGGGAGAAGTGCTCGAATTTGGCTTGATTTAATACTGAAAAAAGAGTTAGGTAAAGTAGTGAACTGGAGTGAAGTTGACAAGAATGACTATTTTCTTGCAATGGAACGTAGTCCTATAAAAGACATAGAGATTAAGCACCTTTTGAAAGAGGCATTAACTGATAAAGTTAATGATAGAGAAATTTATATGAAGGGTATTGATACGAGTTATTATTATGAAGGATATACTGTTTATAAGACAGAAGATTTATAATAGTTACCGTTACATGAGGATGAAATTAATAAAATAAGTGTATGGTGAGAGCCTTGAATAAGATAGTTTTAGTTAACAAATAAGAAATTATTTAACTAGAAGTATCTTATTTTTCATAAAAAATTATAATAGAAACTTGAATTTCAAATATTACTGATTATTATGTATATGGTAAAGTCTAAATTTTTTTACTTACGGTGAGATGAACCGTACCATAAGTAAATGAGGGTTTTACTAAATCTGGATAAGGATGTGATAGTAAGGTAAATCTAATGTCCACAATGAAAACCTTGATTATTTAGACTAGTGGGTTTTTTATATTATACATAAGTCTAGCATTAATTTTTTAGGTTTAACATAATATGATTGTGAACTAGATTTAATTATATGCTTAAAAAATATAGTTTGGGGGAAGAGATATAAATGGATAAATAAGATATACTATTTAAAAATGAAGATGGGGTGTTTAGTTATCGTACTGGAGGAATATTAATACATGAGGGAAGGGTATTGCTCCAGCAATGTAATGAGGAAAAAGATTATGCAATTCCTGGTGGACATGTAAGCTTTGGTGAAACTAGTAAGGATAGTATTGTTAGAGAATTTAAAGAAGAAACAGGATTTGATGTTAAACCTGAAAGGTTATTATGGATTGGAGAGGTATTTTTTCCATGGAATACTAAGCCATGCCATCAGATATGTATGTACTTTTTAATTACTTTGTGTGATGAAACTCAAATTCAATCGGCTAGCAGCTTTTTCATAGTAGATGAATTAGAAAGGCAAAGGATTAATGTAAAGTTTTCGTGGATTCCATTAGAAGATTTAAAATATATTGAATTATATCCATTAGGTACTAAGGAAAAATTAATGAGTTTATCTGATAATATAGAACATTTTGTGTATATGGAAAATCAAGGAGGGGAATCAAATGGTTAATAAATTTGTTGTTCATTTTGCAGAATCACAAGATGTAATTCCTTGGATGAAGATTATTGGAATTGTTAAAGATGGCTTAGTAGATAAGTTTAATTATCCTAATCAAATATTTATTTTGAAAAGGTAATGGGGAAAATGGATGACTTTTTATAGTCCGATTTTAGTAAGATTATAAGCCGTTCAATAAATAAATCAGAAAAGAATTGTAGCACGTTAATTGAATTTTTTACTTATAAAAATATAATTTTGTAATAAAAATTGTAAATATATATTATTATAGTGAAAACTCTTACCTTAAAATATGGGTAAGAGTATTTTTATTTTTCAAGAAGGTAATAGCGATGATAGAGATTGGTTATTTTAAAAACCAAGATAAGGTGAAAGTTTTGCCACAGGAGGTTTACTAGGCCTAAAAATTTAATCAATGCTGGAACCTTTACATCAAAAAGTAGAGAAGAAAATGATTTTAAATTATAAAAAAACTAGAATTAAACAAAAAATAAAGTTTACACATATTGACATGCAAAAGATCTTAAATCATTATTATCCATAATAGGTAGAAAAAGGTCAAATAAAATGATGATCAGACAGTAAAGAATGTAATTGATGTATGGCTGGAAACAGGAAAGTTTGTAAGTATTGATGTCACATATATTGAAAAAGAAGAAGTGATTGAAAAGAATAAGATTTATAAAGATTATATTAATAAAATATAATGTTCAATGTTTTAAATTAGGACTACCTTTAGGCAAAGAGAAATAATGTATATTTCAAAAAATGCAAGCAATATCATAATAATGGAAAAGTAAAAAGTAAAGTCAATAATTAGGAGGTGTATTAGTGATTGAAATAAAACAAGTATCGAAAACATTTGCTGATAAAAAGGTTATTAATAATATTACATTTAAAGTTAATGAAGGTGATATATTTGGATTTCTAGGACCAAATGGTGCTGGGAAGACTACTACAATTAAAATGATAATAGGTTTGTTAGAGCCTACATCTGGAGAAATTTTTATTAATGGAAAGCATAATGTTAAAAATAAAAATGATATTTATAGTGATATAGGTGTTGTATTTGAATTACCTAATTTGTATATGAAAGCAACAATTCAAAAGAATTTAGAAATGTTTTCTAAAATTTATCAATTACCATCATCAAGAGTAGATGAGGTTATGGAAGATTTACAATTAATAGATAAAAAGAATATGAAGGTTGAAAAACTATCAAAGGGTTGGAAACAGAGAGTGTTAATAGCTAGGGCATTACTCCACAAACCTAAGGTTCTAATTCTAGATGAGCCTACTAGTGGACTTGATCCTAATACTGTGACTTTAATACGTGATTATATCAAAAAGCTTAATTCGGAAGGCACTACTATTATTATTAGTACACAAGCAATGAATATTGGAGGACAAGAGATATTCTTATTATCAGTATGGATATTATTTGCTCAGGTTATGGTAGGAATAATGTTAACCGGACCTAATATTATCGAAGAAAGAGAAGCTAAGACAATTGATGCACTTTTGTGTACACCCCTTACTTTTAGAGAAATAATGTTTTCAAAAGGATTAGCAATTTTGATTTTATCAATGTTTTCTCAAATAAATGTTTATATAATTAACCGTGGAATAACAAGTGAGCTTTTTGTTTTGATTATACCTATGTTAATAGGAGGAAGCCTTTTTATTTTACTTGGTGAAATAATAGGTCTAAAAGTAGGAACATCTCAAGAGGGCTCAGCGGTTTCATCAATAGTTATGGTATTACTATTTTTAATTGTATCTGTATATGAAAGTTTTCCTGAGTGGATTGGTAAATTCATGATTATGATTCCAAGTATAAGTGTCGCAGAAATAATGAATGGAATTATGGCAGATAATACAGTTTTACTATTACAATCAGTAATTGTATTCACTTGGTTTGTGTTAGGGGTCATTTATATAAAATACATAGAAAAAAAATGGACTCATTAGAATTTCAGGAATTAAGGAAATGAATTATTACAGTATAAAATAACACAATACTTTAATAGAATGAATCTAAATCTAAAGTGATTTGAGTTTTTATAATTAAAATTTACTATAACAAAAAACTTATAGTTACAAAGGTTGGTATAAATATGGATAATAACATTGACAATTAGATTAAATTTAATGTATATTGAATTAAGATAGATTTCAAGAAGAGAGAGGTATTTTTGTGAGTGTTTAGTATCTAAAATAGTTAATTTAATATTAATTCCAAAAAAATAGGGTGTTTTATACCTTTTATTTGTTATGGAATTAATTTGTACTATTAAAGATACAAGTCCACGAATTTACTTTAAAGGGGTAATAAAATTACCTTTATTAATTGTTGAATTTTAAGCTGTGGAAGTATCCATAGCTTTTTTTATTATATAAAAATAGAAATCTATCAAGATTTCGTAGACTTGTAATGTAATAAAAGATAAAAGGAAGGATTATTAATATGAATAAAGTAACATTAGAAAAATTACATTACCATGAGTTAAAAGAAATAGTAAAAGGATATTGCATTAGTGGATTAGGCAAAAGATTAATCGATAAATTAGAACCTAGTGATAATATAAAAATTGTAAATCAAAGACTAAATGAAACATCAGAAGGAAGAAGATTATTAGATGCATCTTATAATATACCATTAGAAGGTATTTTCAATATATATCCTATTATTGAGAAGATTGAAAAAGGAGCATCTTTAGATGCAGCTGATTTAACTATGATATCAAATTTTTTAAGAGGATGTAGGAAGGTCAAGTTATTTATAAAGGACAAAGAAGGATATGCACCTACATTAAGTTCTTATGGGCAAAACATTTCTGATTTGAGCTATATTGAAGATGAAATAAACCTAGCTATTAGAGGAAGTATTGTTGACTCAAATGCTAGTAAGGATCTTAAAAAAATAAGAAGGCATATTGATATATGTGAAAGTAAAATAAAGGAAAAGTTAGATAAGTTCCTTAAAAGTAGTGAAAATAAAGAGTATATTCAAGAATTCTTCATTAGTAAGCGTTATGGAAAATACACAATTGCAATTAAGGCAGCACATAAAAATAAAGTTCAAGGTACAATTATTGAAACATCTTCAAAGGGATCAACAGTATTTATAGAGCCAAATGTTATTTCAAAGAATACAAGTGATTTAGTAGTATTAAAAGTAGAAGAAGGTATGGAAGAATATAGAATATTGGCTACGTTAACAGATATGCTTTTTGAAAGAATAAAAGATTTGAAGATGAATGTTGATGTTATATCTGAATATGATATGATCTGGGCAAAAGCTAAATATAGTAAAAGAATAAAGGGAATTAAACCTAAACTCAATGAATATGGATATATAAAGATTATTAAAGGAAAGTATCCTCTTATTAAAAATAGTATACCCTTAGATTTTGAAATTGGTGAAAATTACAGAGGTTTAATAATAACAGGACCAAATGCAGGGGGTAAAACTGTAGTATTAAAGACAATTGGCTTGTTAACATTGGGAGTACAATCAGGATTTCATATAGAAGCTGAAGAAGGGACAGAGCTTTCAGTATTTAAAAAGTTATTTGTTGATATTGGTGATGATCAAAGTGTTGAAAATGCGTTAAGTACATTTTCATCTCATATAAAAAATCTAGCTGAAATAATTAAAGAAAGTACAAAGGCAACACTGCTATTGTTTGATGAAATTGGCAGTGGAACAGAACCAAATGAAGGATCTGCCTTGGCTATTGCCATATTAGAAGAACTGTATCATAAGGGCTCAATAACTATAGCAACTACTCATTATGGAGAAATAAAAAATTTTTCAAAAGAACATCCTGATTTTGAAAATGCAGCTATGGAGTTTGAAAAAGAAACCCTAGAACCACTATATAAGCTTAGTATAGGAAAAGTAGGCCATAGTAATGCTTTATATATTTCTAAAAAGATGGGATTACATTATTCAATTATTGATAAAGCAAGAGAATATATTGATACTAAAAGTTATAATTATGCTTTAATAAAAGGTAGTAAGGTTATAAAAAATAAAGAGTTACAAGTAAAGGAAGATTTTTATGAATACTCTGTAGGTGATAAAATTATTCTTTTAGAAAATAATGAATCAGCCATTGTATATAAAGAAAGAGATAGATTAAATAATGTGACTATACTATACAATAAGGAATTTATTGAGGTTAACTATAAAAGAATAAAACTAGAATTAAAGGCAAGTGAACTTTATCCAGAGGGTTATGATTTAAATCAGTTATTCATAAGCTATAAGGAAAGAAAGTTAGAAAAAGATATTGAGAGAGGCTCGAAAAAGGTACTAAAAGAAATAAAAAAAGAAACTTCAAAGTGTTGAACATTCAGATGGATATGAATAGAATTTACAGAAGAATAAACTAGAAAGATCTAACTTGCAACTAATACGAAGAATACTGGCATAAGCAAAGGTTATTTTAAATAAAATTGGATGCAATAAATTTAATAATATTGACAATATAAATTGATAGAGTATAATAAAGTATAAATGCAAAGAAGAGGAAAGTAATTTTAAGAATACTTATACAGAGAGTTCCCATTGGTGAGAGGGAGCAGAGGATATTAAAGTGAAAATGGCCTTGGAGCGGTGCACTGAGATTTGATTATAAATTAAGGTTGCAACGGATTCACCCGTTATAGTGATAGAGTATAATCATATAAATTATTTTATGACGTACTTGAAGAGATATATATTGTGAAGTATATATGAAATAGGATGGTATCACGAAGTTTTACTCTCGTTCCTAAGATTAGTTTCTTAGGACGGGAGTTTTTTTATTATCTAAAATTATCAATTAGAGGAGGAATTATTATGAATATTTTTATTGGGGGAGCATGGCCTTATGCTAATGGATCATTGCATATAGGACATATAGCTGCACTGTTACCAGGTGATGTACTTGCAAGATATTATAGAGCAAAGGGAGAAAAGGTGTTATATGTTTCCGGAAGTGATTGTCACGGCACGCCAATATCAATTAGAGCAAAAAATGAGGGAGTATCACCAAAAGATATTGCTGATAAATATCATAATGAATTTAAGTATTGCTTTGATAAATTAAACTTTTCTTATGATTATTATTCTAGAACAGATGATGAATTTCATAAAGATGAAGTTCAAGATGTAATAAGGTTGCTCCATAAAAAGGGATTAATTTATGAAAAGGATGTTGAGCAAATTTATTGTGAACATTGCAATCAATTTTTGCCAGATAGATATGTAGAAGGAAAGTGCCCTAAATGCAATGCTATAGCAAGAGGAGATCAATGTGACAGTTGTGGTGAGCTATTAGAACCACTTGAATTATCAGAAAGGAAATGTAAGCTATGCAATAATGAACCTATAGTAAAAGCAACAAAACAGCTATATTTAGCCCTATATAAATTAGCAAATGAAATTAAAGGTAACTTAGAAAAGTCAAAGGACAACTGGAGAGTCAATGCAGTAAATAATACAGAAAGATATTTAAGGGAAGGGCTATTAGATAGGGCTATATCTAGAGATTTATCATTAGGAATAGATATTCCAATTAAAGGTTTTGAGGACAAAAAGGTATATGTATGGATAGATGCGGTGCTTGGATATCTTTCTTCAAGTAAAAAGTGGTCAATAGAAAAAGGAGAATCCTATGAAAGTTTTTGGAATGAAAAAGCCATTTCTTATTATGTACATGGAAAGGATAATATACCATTTCATACAATAATACTGCCAGCTTTACTAAGTGGAATAGGATATGAAAGGTTACCAGATAGAATAATATCTAGTGAATACTTAACATTAGAAGGAAAGAAAATATCTACAAGTAATAACTGGGCAGTGTGGGTACCTGATATAATTGAGCGTTACAATGTGGATTCTTTAAGATACTTTTTATTGATAAATGCACCTGAAAAGAGAGATACTGATTTTTCTTGGAGGGAATTCATAAATAGTAATAATGGCGAGTTATTAGGTGCCTATGGAAATTTGGTAAATAGAACCTTAGTATTTGTTAAAAAATATTTTAATAATACCATTCCAAAAGGAAATGTTAATGATAGGAAAGTTGACATTAAAAGATTATATAAGGAAGTTGGCGAACATATTGAAAGTGGTAATTTAAAGATTGGCATTGAAGTAATTTTCGAATTTATAAGAAGTGTAAATAAATATTTTGACCAAAAAGAGCCATGGATAACAGTTAATTCTGATATAAAAGATTGTAGTAATACCATATATAACTGCCTATATTCAATAATAAATATTGCTAACTTATTAAATCCATTTTTACCTAAGTCATCTAGTAAGATTGAAGAGTGGTTAGGTATAGAATGCAACCAGTGGAAGGATATAGAGATTAAAGAAGGAAAAGAAATCAGTGAGTTTAATATATTGTTTCAAAGGATTGATAAAAAGGTTATAGATGAAGAGACAAACGCTCTAGTAGGAGGAGATAGATAATTAAATGCTCATAAGAAGGAAAAGGGAATATTTTGTAGAATTATATATTAACTATATATCAAAATTAAATATGTTATATAATTATATTTTTGAGAATAGTATAAGAAGAATAATTGATAATAATTAAATTTAAGATTCGGAAGGATATTAATAATGAAGAAATTTAACAGTTTTCAGCTAAAAATAATAATGGTAATAGCAATGTTTATTGACCATGTTGCAGAGTTCATTCAAGGAACACCCTTATGGTTTCATTATATAGGTAGAATTGCAGCACCTGTGTTTTTTTATTTACTAGTTGAAGGATTTTTTCATACAAGCAGTAAAAAAAGCTATATAAAAAGACTGGCTATTAGTGGGATAATAATGTTAATAGGCTCATCTATATTGATGTATATATTTAATAGACCAATAAAAATCACAAATAATATATTAATCTCTATGGCATTAAACTTAATTTTACTTTCATCTATTGAATGGAAAAAAGAAACCAGTGATAAAGGATTAGCTAACTTAAGTATCGGCATTTCATTTTTTCTTACCCTTTTTGCGGAAGGCTCAATTTTTGCCACTGCTATGACGCTTATATTTTATTTTAATAGAGAAAATAAAATTAAAATGTGTTTTTGGTATATTTTATGTTCACTTTTAATATTAACAAATCCAGCAAATAGCATTTATGAAAGCTTATTTGTACAAAATTATCAATGGATGATGGTATTTTCACTGCCATTTATACTTATGTATAATGGTGAGAGGGGAAGAAAGGCTAAATATTTCTTTTATATATTCTATCCAGTTCATATATGGGTGTTGTATGCAATTGGTAATTATATAAATTTTTGAAGTGAGTCTTTAAATAGAAATTTAATATAAGGAGGATCTTATGATATACAAGGTAATAATAGGCGGAGCATTTCTATTGATTTTTGTTATGCATATGATTTTTATTAAGAATGAAAATAAAAAGGGGCGCTGCTATACTAAACCATTTTTAATGCCACTACTGGCAACTTTTTATATAATAGGTGCAGAGAATATTAATAAGTTCATTATAATTGCATTAGCGTTTGGTTTTATTGGAGATGTTTTTTTACTATGGCCAGATAGGAAAAATAATTTTATATTTGGATTAATTGCTTTTTTGATAGGACACATTTCTTATGTTCTACTTTTTAAACAAAGTATATCTTTTGTAAAGGACATCCCTATATGGTTTTATTTAATGCTTATTATATATGGTGTAGTTGCCGCAATTATAATGAAAAAACTAATAAATTATCTTGGAGATATGAAGATACCTGTTTTTATTTATATGATCATTATTATTTTAATGAGCTTTACTAGTTTAGCACGTATTTGGGTTATGGATATAAATATATCGTTTCTCTTACCATTTATAGGCTCATTACTCTTTTTATGTTCAGATACTATGTTAGCATTTGATACTTTTAAAGGCAAACTCAAGAATGGAAACCTATATATTATGCTAACTTATGTTTTAGCACAAGTTTTAATAGTTGCTGGATATTTATATTAGATCACACAGTATTAGTTTAAATCATATAATATAGATTTTTATGGATATATTTTTATTAGTTCAAATTCATTTTACAATAAAGCTGTATTTAATATATAATAAGTTATTGTAAAGCAAGTTGAAATTGAAGGTATACAATAATTATAAAAAAACTTTTATTTGTAGATAATTTTGGAGGAGATCTAATGAAAATTAAAACAAAAGATATGATTTTGGTAGCATTATTTACTGTACTTACAGCAGTAGGGGCATTCATAAAAATACCTATAGGGCCTGCACCTATTACACTTCAGTATTTATTTACAGCACTTGCTGGTGTACTTTTAGGACCATTTTTGGGTTCTTTATCCCAATTGTTATATATAATTATTGGACTTTTTGGAATTCCTATATTCACATCAGGAGGAGGACCTTCTTATATCTTCAATCCAACATTTGGCTATCTTATAGGTTTTGTTTTTGCCTCATATATTATAGGTAAGATAGTAAGAAAAAGTGAAAAACCATCATTTTTAAGAATATTTTTAGCTTCAATATTAGGTGTTGTAGTAATATATATTATAGGTGTACCTTATATGTATATTATACTTAATAATGTATTGAAAATTACCATGACATTCAGTAAAGTCATGAAAATTGGATTCTTAGTATTTATTCCAGGAGATATTATAAAATCTGTTATTGTGGCTATCTTAGGTGTGAAAATTGTTCCAGTAATAAGAAAAATAAATAGGTAAAGCATTAGAAGAGCTTAAAACATTTTCAAAAGAAGATATAATCTAAAAAACAGTGCAATGAAAACTATTTTTTATTGCACTGTTTTTTGTTTGAAAGTTCTATTTAAGTTAATTTTAAAAATATTACACGGAAAATTAAACAATATGACTTTTGTATACGTAGTAAATATGATGCAATGAATTATAATAGGGGGAATAACATGAAAAGAAAGGGAAAAAAGCTACTGATTTTTATGGGTATAATAGCTATTCTAGTAGGATGTTATGTTACTTTATCCTATTGGAACTTGATTCCTAAAAAAGCTTATACAGCAAAGGACTTTGGCATTGAAATTATAAAAAGCCAAAATGACTATAATGAAAATGGCATAGACGATTATACTGATATTTTGTTAGGTGCTAGAAAGGATGCTCTGAATAAACCAGTGTATAAAAGTGTTTATTATGACGGTGGCTATCCTCCAGAAAAAGAGGGGGTTTGCTCAGATGTTATATGGAGAGCTTTTGAAAATGCTGGATACTCTCTTAAAGATATGGTAGATGAAGATATAAATAATAACTTATTGATGTATCCAAGGGTAGGGGGAAAGTCAGAAAAGAATATTGATTTTAGAAGAGTACCTAATTTAAAGGTTTACTTTGATAATAATGCTGCTTCATATAGCTTAGATCCTTATGAAATAAGTCAGTGGCAACCAGGGGATATTGTTATATTTGGGGAAGATTATTCTCATATTGCCATTGTATCAGATAAACGAAATAGTGAAGGCGTATCATACATCATTCATAATGCAGCACAGCCTAAAAGAGAAGAAGATGCGTTAATAAGCTATTCTAAGAGCTTATCTATTACAGGACACTATAGATTTGAATAATATGGTACAATAATAAAAGTTCTGGTAACCGTTTTAAAGTCAGATAAATAGAAGATTTGTTGAATTATGTGAGAGGAGTTAGTTATGAAGAATTTTATTATTAAATATAATGCAGAGGATAATTATAAATTTATTAATGAAATATTAAAATATTCAAATGAAAATTGTGAGATGGGTATAGGTTATCCTAGATGCAATGATTTAGGAGAGTTGATATCCGAGGTGCAAATTTATGACAACATATTAAACAATAGTATATGTATCATATATTATGAAGAGAAACCAATAGGCATTGGTGGATTTTTATATACTGAGGGAGAAAGTGAAGGATATTTCATAGGTCCCATAGTAATAAAAGAATATTTTAATAAAGAAAATGTTGAAAATATTATAAATTTAATTTTGGAAAGCAAGAAATACAACTTTAAAGTTTTAACAGGTGTATGTACGGATAGAAATGAGATATTAAATAAATGCTACTTGAATACTGGATGGAAATATAAAAATACTCAAAGAGAAATGTGCTATGATTTAGATAATACAATAAAAGAAGTTAAGTGCAAAGTTAATGAATTTAGCAAGGATAAAGTTTCAGAATGCGCTGAAATTTTTAAAATTTTAGATAAAGCTTTTAATTGGGATGGAAATAGAGAAAATTATAATGAATTATTAAGAGATGAATATAAGGTTGCATGTATTCAAGAGGATGATGAAAAAATCATTGGTTTGGTTGTTTGGTCATATTTAAAAGATGTAGATTTTTCAAGATTAGAATATATTGTTGTCAATGAGAAGTATAGAAAAAAGGGTATAGGAGAGTCTATGATAAATTATATTATTAACGATTCAAGAGGAAATGAGATGGAAAATATATATTTAAGTACAGGAATTGATAATAAGGCTTCTAACCTTTATAGTAAAACAGGATTTTATGACACAGTAGTATCCAATGTATATGAAAGGAATTAACAATAGCCTGAGAGGTCCAGAAGTTTAGATGCATTCAATAATATATTTTCAATACTTATTTTGTTATAGAGGATATAAAATTCTTTATAAAGTTTGCCTGAAGTATTAAAAAGCTTCTTAATTACTAAATCACTTTTTTAAAACAACTTAGTAAGTTAATCTACAGTAGGATTATTTTCAACTATATGTCTATCTTCAAAGACTATATCGTTTTCTAGAAGAAACTTATTAGCTTTAATACAAGCTATGCACTTTGGATATTGAGTTAATGTTGATTATATATAGTCTATAATTTAAAATAAATATCAAGGCATAGAAGAAGAGGCCTAGGACTAAACCTTATTAATGTATAAAAAGGGAGTAAAAAGTATGATTGAAAAATTAGAAAAGTTTGAAATTGAAGGAATTATGAATATTTGGTTAAAGACTAATATTTCTGCTCATAGTTTCATACAAGAGCAGTATTGGATTAAAAATTATAACCTTGTTAAAGAAGAGTATATTCCCATTTCTACAACTTTTGTTTATAAAGAAGATAATATAATTAAAGGATTTATAAGTATTATAGATAATTCATTTATTGGTGCATTATTTGTATTAGAAGATTATCAAGGACAAGGTATAGGAAAAAGTCTATTAAATCATTGTAAATCGTTGTATTCAATTTTAGAATTAGCAGTTTATACTGAAAATATATCTTCAGTTAATTTTTATAAACATTGCTGCTTCCAGATAAAAGGAGAACAGTCAAATGAAGATTCTGGTTTCATGGAATACACAATGTCATGGATAAAATAAAAAGGGAGGATATAGAAAGTGAAAAGAATAGAAACAGATAGGTTGATAGTAAGAAATTTCAAACCTGAGGATTGGAAGGATTTACAAGAGTATGTTTCATATGAAGAGGTTATAAAATATGAGGAAGACTGGGACACTTCTGATGAAGGATGCAAAAGTTATACAAAGTTTTTTTCAAAAGGAGATACTTTTTGGGCTGTTGAGTTAAAGGATAGTAGAAAAGTCATAGGACATATATATTTTAATAGGGCTAAACCAGAGCACTTTTTAACATGGGATCTAGGATATACTTTTAATCCTTTATTCTATGGAAAGGGCTATGCCACAGAAGGCTGTAATGCAATTTTACAATATGGGTTTGAAAAACTAGGAATGCATAGGGCAGTTGCAAAATGCAATCCTGACAATATAACATCATGGAGATTACTTGAACGTTTATCTATGCGTAAAGAAGGGTTATGTAAAAAAGCTGTTACTATAAAAACAACAGAGGCTGGACAGCCAATATGGTGGGATGAATATATTTATTCAATATTAAGTGAAGAGTGGAAAAGGTTTGAGTGTAAATATATTGAGGAAATTTAGAAATAAGAATTTAAGTAATTTAAAGATGAGAAGAGGGTCACTTTGTTCCCCACTTTTACTTGACTCAAATATATTTATAAAAAATACATAAGGGTACAGTAAATAGTGTTATGATTTACCATATCAGTTGTTTCATAATCGTAAAAAAGTGCGAACTGAAGATTATAAATATAAGGTGGTGCAAAACATGAAAGTAAGAAAAACGGTTAAAGAAGATATTGACCTCCTCATAAAGATTCGTATGCAATACCTGTTTGCAGAAAAAGGTGTGTCTTCTTCGGAAGAAGTGCAAGATATTAGAACAAAGTTAGAAGAATATTTTACTCAACACCTTAACAAGGGATTTATTGCTATCATTGCCGAGAATGAGAATGAAGTATTAGCAACTGCATTTATGTCAATCGTGGAAAGACCTCCTCTAATAGCGTTTTCATCATATCTTGTCGGTACGGTATACAATGTTTTTACATACCCTCAATATAGAGGAAAAGGCATTGCAACGAAAGTTATGACTGAACTTTTATCGGAAGCAAAGGTATTAGGCGTTGCCGCAGTTGATTTAATGTCGACTGAAAAAGGGAAACCATTATATGGAAACCTTGGATTTCGAGTATCAAATTATACATCAATGAATAAGTTACTCTAACTCCCGCAAAATAAGCATAATCAGAAGTTATATTAATTCACAATATTCATATTTTACGAATTAAAAGTTATAAACAAAGTCATCAACAAATTATATAAAGAAGGCACACATTATATATGTATAATATGTGCCTCCTCTTATTTTTAAATATTTTTTTGAACAGGTAATTTATAAGTATAGTAAAATAAGATATAGGCATTATTTTATGCGATAAATCTATCACTATATACTTTTAATACACAAACATGCTCACTCGAAATACCTCTTTTTATTTTATCCTCATTCTTGGTACTGCGCTAATTGCCTTTGACTCATTTTTTACGATACTTTCTAGGTAGTGTAAAGGTCTTAAGACAGGATATGCCACAAAAGCTTGTAATAAAATTTTACAATATGGCTTTGAAAAACTAGGAATTCATACAGCAGTTGCAAAATGTAATGCTTATAATAAATCATCACGGAGATTGTTTGAACGTCCATCTATGCGTAAATAAGGGGGGATATATTATGTATATAATTAAAGATAGTGAAAGAAAAAATACTATAGAGGCTTATGATGAAGAAGGGAATCTTGTAGGAGAAGCGATATTTTCTCCTTTTAAGGCTTCAGACATACATGAGAAACCTAGAATTAACATTTATTTTGATATTAACGTTAATAATATTGAAGGCAGAAATGAATTAAAAGATAAAATGTTTGATGAAATAATAAAATGTTCACGAACTATAAAGGAGAACTATAAAGATTTTTTAGTGAGAGTTTACCATTGTTGTTTTTCAGATAATAAAGAAAGTATTGAATATTATTCTTCTAAAGTAGGTTTCAAGAATGATGAAGGTATGTATATAATTAAAAAAGAATTAACAAACGAAGAACTAGAAATTAAAGAAATTAAAGGTATTGATTTTTGTAAGCTTCAATTTGAAAACGAACATGAGATGATGGAATTAGTAGAAAAACAAAATAAAGTATTTGTTAATGGATATTCGGTGGAAGATTTAAAAGAATTGAAAAATAAAAATCAATGGTTTAGTATAGCAGCTAAGCATAAAGGAGAGATTATAGGTAACATTGTTATAGTTATAAAAGAAGATGAAGCAAATGTTAAATATGGTTGGGTGGATGATTTATTTGTTTCAAAAGAATGGAGAAAATTTGGTATTAGTAAAAATCTAATTCTTAAAGCATTTCAGGAATTGATGGCTTTAGATGTTAAAGAGTCAAGATTGGAAGTATGGAGTGACAATAAAAGAGCATTATCAGTTTATGAGAGTGTAGGGTATAAATTTTATCAACAGACAGAATGTTCAATTGGAATGTTTCTTTAATGTTTGATCATATAAAAAACAAGTAAACTGATTCTATTATTTCAAATAATGTTTAACTTAAATAAATATTTAAGCTTTGGTAGTCTCCTAGTATAAAAATAGGAGACTATTTGAAGTAGTCGAAGAGATAGACAATTAGTTTATAAGTTCATTGAGTTAAATCAATTGGAATTCTGTGTTAGATGTCTTTTTAGATGTTTTGAGATATTATCATCATAAAAAACCACGCAGCTCTTTAGATGGGTTAACATCTTTTGAGAAAAGGTATCTTTAAATATTAATTAAGCTTAGTGTTACAATTGTATATTGTTAAAGTTATATTAGCTTTTATATATGATAAAAAATATGTACAGATATTGCAATGCTAATTAAAGGTTGAATGAAAAACTAACTTCCGTTTTAGCATAAGCAATTGGAACTGCAAGGGTTAAGTCAGTTTTTTGAGTTAAATTTAGTAGTTAAAATACCTAAAATAGGCTATAATTTATATAAGATAATCATTTTTTAGGGGTTTTTAAGTATGCTTATTAAGCCTACGGAATTGGCTTGCAAAACTAACTTCCGTTTGCTTTATTTTTGCATGATTAAGTTCCGCTGATAATTGCCCTAAATTTTTGATATCTTATTTTTTAAAAAGTGCAGGTTTTAGATGTACTTCATCTGCTGAGATATGTTTTAATGACAGTTTCTCTAACAGTGAGTTATCTAATAACATTTGGGCCAGTTTAAATGGTGTATTCCCATTTAAACTAGCTCTTGCTGTACTATTAATATGATTTATCATTAAGGTTATATCTTCTTGAGTACGATTATTAAATGATATTCCTTTAGGTATTACATACCTTATGTATTCATGGTTTTTTTCCACATATGGCTTCTGATAAGAAGCCATAGGATTGCAGTAGAATATCTTAGTTCTTTGATTTCCTTCAGCATCTAATTCTAAAGCTTCAGGTTTTTTAAATTCTGAGCCGTTGTCTGTTAAAATAACAGGAAAGCATTTATTAAATACTTCATGTCCTAATAACGCATATAGCTTATCTATAACTTCCTTTACATCTACCTGGCTACAGCTTTCAATAATGAAAGCTAGCATTAATGAGCAATTCCTAAAAAGAAATGTTAGAAGAACTTTACCACTTCGTGTGCCGTGGACAGTATCCATCTCTACTACAGGAATATTAGGATTATCTTCAACAAATTTAACAAAGTCATCAAATGTTCTTCCAACTCTATCTGTAGATTCTTTAGTCACAGGTTGTTTATGTTTTTTTCTAGGTTTATATTTAACTTTCCTAGGCAAATCAATGCTTCTAGCAGTAAAAGCATTTTTATCAAAATAATAATATAAAGTTCTTTCACAGCAGTTTATTTCATTCTTATGATGGGTCAAAATATGGGATAGTGATTGTCCTTTAGAAATAAGTGGTGAAATTATATCATCTATCTTTTTCAAATCCTCTGAGGTTATATTCAAACCTTCTCTAGATGATGTTAATAAATCTCTATACTTTGAATCTGCAACTTTAGCTTTATAGTAGCTTTTTTCAGCCATACACGTAGTTACTGTGCTGCAACCATTACAAACATATGGGTAACGGTTAATCTTGGTACATTTCTTAGTGGAATATTCATTGCAAGTTCGATAACAATTTATAAAGCTACACTTCTTACATTGCTTACCACACCTATTATTACACAAGTTTGTCTTAGTGCAACTTCTCCGATGTTGGCATGGTTGCACATCATTTTCTTTTCTCTTACTTACTCTAAGAAATCTATTTCTTCTAATCTCTTTGGAGATAGTAGTTGGGTCTTTCTTAACTATTTCAGCAATTTCTTTTAATGTATAATTTTGATCTAAACCATACTCAATTATAAGGCGATCTTCTATTATAAGGTGTTTTCCTTTGCATAACTCTTTATTTGACATAATTAATCCTCCTAATATGCTTAGGACAAATATCAAATTAATTATATCAAACACTTTGTAATACTAACTTCTGTTTATCAATAAAAACGGAACTTAACTTTTCAATTTACGGATTTAAAAAGGTGATTTATATATAATTATGTAAAATAGTTGTAAATAAGTTGAATTTTCTTTATAATTGAATAATAAAACTTTACCAATTTATATGAATAAGTATTATGCAAACTTAAAATCAAGGGGGGATTCTTGTGCTATCACATAAAGGTACAGAAGCAATAAATACAAATAGACTCTTACTGCGAAGATTTGAACTTAATGACGCATATGACATGTTTAGAAACTGGGCAAATGACAGTGAAGTAACAAAATTTGTATCATGGAAACCACATAGTAGTGTAGAAGCTACTAAAGAAATTCTAGAGAAGTGGGTAAATGAGTATAAGAATAATAATATCTATAATTGGACTGTTGAATTAAAAGAAACAGGAGAAGTTATCGGTAGCATTTGCATAGTTAAGGTAGATGAAAAAAACTATTCTTGTGAAATAGGATATTGTATGTCAAGAATATACTGGGGCAAGGGCATAATGAGTGAATCGCTAAAAGCGGTAATTGACTATTTATTTTTTGAAGTAGGGTTTAATCGAATTGTTGCTAAACACGACACAAATAATGTTGCGTCAGGTAAGGTAATGCTCAAAAGTGGAATGAACTATGAAGGAACATTAAGACAAGTTGAAACACGTGATAATAAAGAGTTTTATGACTTGGCTGTATATGCAATTTTAAAAAATGATTGGTTAATTAAGAACAAGCAATCATCATAATATATGAGTTTTTTGTTTTTAAAAGTATAGAGTAGAAAAGAGTGATAAATAAAGAATAGAGTTTTGGATTAAGGTTTTAATTTAGATATGGATAAGGTGGGCAAAGTTATGAAAGCTGTAGTAAAAAGAATTTCAATTGAAAAAAACAAAAGAATCATAGCAATAAGTGATATACATGGAAATTTAAGTCTTTTTAAAAGGTTGTTGAAAAAAATAGGGTATACAAAAGATGATGTTTTAATTTTAGTTGGTGATTTAATTGAAAAAGGAGACATGAGTTTAAAGACCTTAAGGTACATAATGGAGCTATCAAAAACAAAAGAAGTCTATGTTGTTAGTGGAAATTGTGACACCCTATGGGAAGATATAAAAAGCGAAGTTGATGATGAAAACCTTTTAAGGTATATGATATTTAGAAAAAACAGTATCTTAAATGAAATGTGTAAGGAGTTATCAATTGAAGTTAATGAAAAATCAAATATTAAGTTTATAAAGGAACAGATAAGGCGAAATTTTAGCGATGAGCTTAACTGGCTAGAACAATTACCCCATATTATTGAAACTGAGAAATTTATATTTGTTCATGCAGGTATTACCTCGGATAATTTAGAAGAACAAAATGTTAGTGAGGTTATAAAAAATGATGCGTTTATGGAGCGAGGTTTAGCTTTTTTAAAATATGTGATAGTTGGACATTGGCCAACAGCTAATTATGGAAGAGAAAAGGGTTGCTGCAACCCAATTATAGACAAGGAACAAAAAATTATAAGTATTGATGGTGGAAATATGATTAAATCAGAAGGACAGTTAAATGCACTAATAATTAAAGACGATGAAAATATTACTTTTGATTCAATTGATGATTTCTTAACTGATGAAATTATAGAATATCAGCATTCAAATTCAAATACAATTCAGATTTCATGGATGGATAATGCAGTGCAAGTATTAAAAGAGGAAAAAGAATTCAGTTTATGTAGGCATATATCATCAAATCATGAACTTTGGATTAAAAATGATAAAATTTTTAAAACTAAAGATGGAGTATGCTGTTATGATTGTACAGATTATTTTCTTTCAGTTAAAAAAGGCGATATAGTTTCCATAATAGAAAAATCAAGCAGTCAAACCATAGTTAAGAAGGATGGTATAATTGGATGGGTTTTAAATGAAAAGTTGAAAAGTGGAAGAACGGGAAAAACAGAAAAGGCCTGAAATAGTATAGGTATATAAAATTAAATAGTATTAAAGGGTTAGTTGCTAATAATATAAATCCTATTTCTAAAGAGTGGATTAAAGACAAAAGTATGCTAGAGGCACTTCTAAAATTAAAATCTAAGCCAAGGAACAGCAATAATAAATATGGTGGGTTTTCTAAGTCAGAAGGCGGATCTTATGAAATGACAGTAACCTATCATGGATTTGCTGCATTAGTGGATCTTTATTATGCCGAATCTATATTTGGAATAAAAAATACTTCTATGGGTCAAGTGGAGAAGTCAGCATTTATATCTATTAAGGGAATAGAAGAAGGGAAGGTATATACAGAGGCTGTAAATGTAGATATATCTACAGATGAAGAAACATGGAATGCTACATTAAATGGAGAACCCTTCTTAGGAGGGGTTATAAATAAGGCTAGAAGATATACAATAAAGGTTGTAGCAGACCTAAAGGGTGTTAAATCAGAAAAAGAAGTGAATTTCATAGTGGATATGCCTCCTTATGAAAAGGTAAGGGTAAGAGTTGAAGGTAATGAAAAAACTTTATTTAATGATATTGTAGAGTCTGGAGTTTCTCAAAGTAGTGTTCTTGAAATTTTAATGAAAGCTGCAGGAGAAGAAAATGTTAATGGGGCTGGAAGGGGAGAAAGTTATTTTGTAAATGGAATACTTGGAGAAAATCAAAGTAAAAATTTTGGATGGAGCTATTATGTAAAAAAGGGTTTGGAAATTCAACAACCCGAAGTAGGTCCAGGTGCATTTACTGATATAAAAGATGCGGAAGGTAAATTTAATTATGATGAGATAGTATTCTATATGACTCATTTTGAGTATTATGGAGAATTTAAATTATATACAGATATACCAAAGGTGTCTTTAAAATCTTTAGATGATAATCACGAAATAACATTGCTAAGGGCGATAGATAAAAGAGCTTTAAAAAATACTGATATTAACATAGAAGGTATAGGAAACTTTAAAACTGATGATAATGGAAAAGTGAATTTTAAAGCACCAAATGCTATATAGCAAATTATGATAAAGAAAAAGCTGTAAATTATTTATTGTCTAAGTCAAAGAATGGCTATTATGGAGATGTAGATATTACAGCTATGGTTATTACAGCCTTATCAAAGTATAAGGATATAAAAGGCGTAGAAGAAATAATAAAGTCTTCTATAGAGTATATAAATAGTAAACAATTAAAGAGTGCTGGTTTTGAATCTTATGGAAATGAAAATCCATATACATTATCAGCAGTAATATAAGCTCTTATAGCTAATAAAGAAAATATATTTTCAAATAAGTGGGTTAAAAATGGTAATACACTTTTAGATGCCCTTTTAACATTTAAAACTGGAGATCATTTTGAATTTAAGAGTCAGTGGGGAACAGATTCTAAGATAAGTACTGTACAAGCAGCCTTAGCTTTAATAGACATATACAACAATAAATCTGTTTATGAGTCTATAACCCTTATAGGAAATGAAGAAGAGGCAGTTGTCGAAAAGACCGAAGATACAGATTTTAAAGGTGATAGTGATGCAAAGAAAGAAATAAAAGATGCAGATAGTACAATTATAAATGAAGATAAATTAAATAATGATATAGAATCCCAATCTAAAACTAATAAAAAGGAACTTGTTAAAACTGGTAGTGTGATAGGATTCGAAGCCTTAATAGCAATATCAATACTTCTTATTATTTCTGGAATAATAGTTCTAAAAAAGCAAAACAAACAATCTGTAATTTAATGTAAGCACCTCTGAGGTGCTGGAAATAAAATACATACTGATGAAATAAGTTTTATTAGTATGTATTTTTTATATTGACATTAACGTAGCGTAATCCTTTATTATAAAATTGTAAGGAGGTAATGATGTGGAATATACAATTAAGAAGCTAGCTGAATTAGCAGGAATAAGTTCAAGAACTCTTAGGTATTATGATGAAATAGGATTGTTAAAGCCTTGTAGGATTAATTCTTCTGGGTATAGAATCTATGGAGAAAAAGAAGTAGATTTACTACAACAAATTTTACTTTATAGATCAATGGAAATGAAATTAGAAGATATACAAAGTATTATTTCTAAACCGGATTTTGATATTCATGAATCTTTAATTGAACATCATAATAAACTAATTTCTAGAAAAAATCAGTTAGAACAATTAATTCTTACAGTGGAAAAGACATTAGATTATAATAAAGGAGGGATTGAAATGACAAACAAACAAAAGTTTGAAGGATTAAAAAAAGAGAAACTAGAAGAAAATGAGACTAAATATGGTGAAGAAATTAGAGAAAAGTATGGTGAAGAGACCATTAAAGAATTTAATAAAAGGTTTATGAATATGAGCGAGAAAAATTTTAAAAGCATGGAAACTATTGAAAGTGAGATGTTTAAATCTTTAGCTGAAGTTATAAAAGCAAAGGATTTAGATTCAAAAGATGCAAAGAATGTTTATGAAAAACACAAAGAATGGTTAAGCTTTTCTTGGTCAAGTTATTCAGGAGAGGCTCATGTTGGATTAGTTGGAATGTATGTTGAAGATGAAAGGTTTAGAAACTACTATAATGATAGGTGTGGAGCAAAAGCTGTTATAACATTAAGAGACATTATTGTTAAGTATGCAAAATAAATAAGAGTGTGAAGTAAGAAGGTAAATGTGATAATCTATAGGATTATATATTAAATTGGTATAACAGATGCTGAAGATATGATTTAAGTTATGTTAAAGAACTGGATTTTAGGTATAGCAATAATTTGCTATACCTTTTCTGATACAAGCTTTTTTACAGCGGGAATGTCTGCTAGAGCCCAATTTAGGGAAAGCAAATTTTCTCTATGTAACCATATTAATTTTGAATGTTCAATTGCGTTTGGTGTATCAGCAGTTAATTTACATTTAGCTGTAACTAAATTTACTATAATTTCAGGGTACTCGTGAGTAGTATCATGAAAAACACCTATAAATTCAACCGTGCAAGATAATTCTTCTTTAATTTCTCTTTCTATAGCTTGTTTAAAAGTTTCGTTTTTTTCTATTTTTCCACCGGGAAATTCCCATAGGTTTGGTAGAGACATTTTGGTAGAACGAAGAGCACAGAGTATTTCATTATTTTCATTTTCCACAATAGCACCAATAACTTTTACTAATCTTTTCATAATCAACACCTCTATATAAGTTTAGCATGAAATAAATATTTTTGAAAATGCTATGAACTTTCATATACTACTTATATTTTTCTAGCTGTACATTTAGTGCCTTAACAGATATTTGAACCTCTATTATTAATAGTAAAAGGGATATCATGAGTGCAATAAGACTTCCCCCAAAGGCAACTTCTCCTGCAAAGTTCTTATCTTTAAATATAAGAAATGTGGATAATGCACAAAGAAAGAAGCTGACTCCTCCCATTATTTGAGTGTATCTTATTATACTTATTCTAAGCTGTAGATTTCTTATTTGTTTTAAAATATCTTCATTTTTATCTTGCTTGTACTGATTATCTAACTGCCTAACTAATTGAGCTAAGGATAGAAATCTACTTGTATAGGCAGAGATAAGCAATGAAATGGATGTAAAGAGTACTGCGGGGGTAGTTAGTTCTATTTTCATTATTAAATCTCCAATCTTATGTTATATAGTAAATATATAATAGCACTTATTAATAGAATACTATTATTACATATTAAAGTAAATATATTCAGGATACTTAATATATAAAAGTAACATAAATATAAAATATGAAAACAGAAGAAACTTTTAAAAAAACATTAGATACCTTTTAGGTTTATTGTTAAAGTACCAGAGTAAAGAGTAGAGCTTATCTTATTTTTTGTCAACATTTTAGGGCCTTTAGCGAAAAGTTATGCATTGTGATAAAATATGAGTAGATAAAGTAAAGATAAATACATGGATTTTCCGGATTTATTACAAAAAGAATAATACAGATATATAAAGTTATGTGAGAAGATTCAAATTGATATAAAGTGAAATTCTATGACTAGATAATAAGGAGGGCGAATATTATGGAAGAGAGAATAATTCAATTAATGAAAGATGAAGATAAGAAAAATCCTTTTACAGATGAGCAGATTGCAATAAAACTCCATATATTTAGAGAAAATGTAACTAATGTGAGGAGAGAATATGATATATCAGATTCAAGAACAAGAAGGCGTCCATTATTAATTAAGGAAATTAAACACTTAATAGCTACACATGGAGACTTATCAGAGCGCAGGCTGACTAAACTTTTAAATAATGAAGGATATGATGTTGGTAAGTATGCAGTAGGAAAACTAAAAAGTGAATTGGAAGAAAAGAAAGAACTGCAGCCTGCTAATAAAGAAAAAGATAATAATAAATTAGAGGAAACTAGTGAAACAGATATTCGGAATAAGGATAACCAAAATATTGAAATACAAGAGGGGACATCTCAGGATAAAGAAGACGTATTCAGTAAATTCATAGGATATGATGGTAGTTTAAAGGGGCAGATAAGTAGAGCAAAAGCTGCTGTATTTTATCCGCCTCATGGGTTGCACACTTTAATATATGGGCCATCTGGCGTTGGTAAAAGCTTTCTTGCGGAATTGATGTTTAAATATGCAGTTCAAACTGGTAATTTTGGTGAGAATATTACATTTTTTGAATTCAATTGTGCGGATTATGCAGATAACCCACAACTATTACTTGCACAATTATTTGGGTATAGCAAGGGTGCATTTACAGGTGCTACGGAAAGCAAGAAAGGAATCATGGAGCTATGTAACGATGGAATTTTATTTCTTGATGAGGTACACAGGCTACCTGCGGAAGGACAGGAAATTCTACTCTATTTGATAGATAAAGGTAAATTCCGAAGACTAGGAGAAACTGATACGCAACGAAAGAGTAATGCCATGATAATTGCAGCTACCACTGAGAATCCAGAAATGTCTTTATTATTAACCTTTCGAAGAAGAATTCCCATGATTATTGAAATACCACCATTGAAAGAAAGACCATTAAATGAAAAAGTTAAGTTCATTCATACTTGTTTCATGATGGAAAGCAGGAGAATTGGACGTGAGGTTCAGGTTAAAGAAGATGCAATTAAATGTATATTGGGTGCTGAATATGAAGGAAATATAGGACAGTTAAAGTCAGATATACAGGTATGCTGTGCAAAGGCATTTCTAGATGCGAAGATAACTCGTGAAGAAAAGATTGTAGTAAGAATGGAGAGCTTACCTGAAATAATAAGAGACGGATATGATGTAAGACTAAAAGGAAAAGAATTAAACATAATGGTTCAGGGGGATACTTCTTATTTGCCTGATGAAAATAGTGTATATAAGCATTCCGATGTTGAGCAAAGTAAGAATATGTATGATGAATTAGATTGCCGATATAAAGAACTGAAAAAAGAAGGTATGTCAGAAACTATAATTACGAAAACATTGTCTCATGAAGTGGAAAAGTATCTATTTCGATATATAAAGAATGTAGAGGATTCCAAATTTAGTCATCAAGAGATATCTAATATTGTAGGAGATAAA
The DNA here is from genome assembly GCF_000703125.1 of Clostridium algidicarnis. Classification (NCBI taxonomy): domain Bacteria; kingdom Bacillati; phylum Bacillota; class Clostridia; order Eubacteriales; family Clostridiaceae; genus Clostridium; species Clostridium algidicarnis. The sequence continues at coordinate 2,327,912 of NZ_JNLN01000001.1, forward strand.
ACACTTAATATCACAAATGAAATATACGAAAATGCAAGAAAGGACTTACCATCTTTAAAAAATACTATAATATTTCCATTGGCAATTCACATTAATATGGCAATAGAACGTGCCGGAAATAATTATAAAATAAAACATCCAAGATTAAATGTAAATATAGATCAATCTTCCAAAGAATATGCCATGGCAAAGGAAACAGTTAAAATAATTGAACGGAAATATTATACGAATCTTCCAAAAGAAGAGATTGAATTTATCACCATGTATTTCAATAGATTTCAAAACTATAGGCAGATAGAAGATGGGAATATAGGACTATTAGTTGTATCACATGGCAAAGTGGCATATGGAATGGTGGAAATTGCAAATACAATCATGGCGACAAAGCATGCAGTTGGTTTGGAAATGGACTTTCATGATTCCCCCTCTATTATGATTAATAAAGTAATTAATGTAGTAAAACAGATTGACCAGGGAAAGGGATGTATCATACTTGCAGATATGGGGTCTCTTATCACCATGGGAGAAAAAGTTAAGAATGAAACTGGAATTCCCATCCGGATTCTTGGAAGAACCGATACCCTTATGGTAATAGAAGGAATTCAAAAAATATTATGGTCAGAAAAATCCATAGATGAGATTGCAGATGAACTGGATACGAAGAATAAGAGTACCTTGCAAATGAAGGAAAAGCTGGAGGAGAAGCCTAAACAAAAATTGGTTCTTTGCCTTTGTATTACGGGTGAAGGTGCAGCTAAGACTATTAGTAATCATATAAGAAGCCGTTTGGAAGATAATTTGGGTAATGTTCAGATACTTACAAAAGGGTATATAGAAGGGAATAAAATTGAAGATATTATCCAGTCAGTAGAAAAAAAATATGAAATTATTGCAATTGTAGGGACTATTAATCCCAAAATTGATAAATACCCCTTTATAACGATTATTGAAATATTCAAATCAAAAGGGATAGGTAAGCTTAGGAAGATAGTCAAACACCATACTATGCTTACAGAAAACTATTTAAATGAAGTCATACATGAAGAAAACATATTTATAGACACAGGTTATACATATAAAGATGAAGTATTGGATAATGCTATCAACAGTATGATAAAAAATGGTTATGTTAATTCAGAATTCTTGCTTAGTGTTTATAAAAGAGAAAGTCTTATGACAACTTATCTACAAGGGGGCATCGCGATACCTCATGGCGGCACGGATCTTATTATAAAACCAGTCATATCTATTACGAAATTGGACAAACCTATCCTTTGGGATGGAGTGAATGCAGTTGATATAATTTTTGTATTGGCTCTCAATGAAGATTCAAAAAAATATTTTGATCAATTATATAAGCTAATCTCTGATGAATCCTTGCTTTCAGACATTCGTGGTAGCATATCTAAAAAGGAAATTCTAAATAGATTATGTAAAAATACATAATCAGTCAGAATGTTGGCTTCATTCTTGCTTTATAAAATAGAGAAAGAAAGGAGCTGATATAATGAACCTTGAAAAATTCCCTAAAATTACAGTTATATTAAGAGGCTATAGTTATTCACAAATTAGAACTGTTGTGAAAAATTTGGTGGGCACAAAGCTTCAAGCAGTTGAAATTACTATGAATACACCAGATGCTGTTAGTGTGATTGGAAAAATTAACCGTGAATTTGGCGAATCTATAAAAATAGGAGCAGGAACAGTTACTACCTATGAACAAGCAGAGTTAGTTATAAAAGAAGGTGTTAAGTTTATCTTATCACCAGTTATGTTAAGTGAGGAAATCATAGACTTATGCAGAAAAAACAATGTCGTATCAATTCCAGCAGCATTTACACCTACAGAAATTAATACACTTCTTGATCGTAAAGCAGATATAATAAAACTATTTCCAGCAGGAATACTTGGAAGTAAATACATATCTGACGTTCAGGCACCACTTGGAAAGTTACCAATTATGGTTGTTGGGGGAGTAAATACAGAAAATGTTCATGAATATTTTGAGGCAGGCGCTAAATTCGCAGGAATTGCATCTGGTATCTTTAAAAAAGAAGATATTTTAAACGAAAATGAAGAAGGTTTGAGAAAATCTATTGAGTATTTCGAAACAAAATTGAAATAAAAAATTATTAATAAGGAGAAGAAGATGGACACAATCACATTTAACAAATCACTGATTTTGAGAATGAATCAGGAAAAGACAGATATAGAGGTATTAACATTACTTGCAAGTCGTTTATGTGAGCTAGGGCTAGTAAAAGATACTTATAAGAAAGCAATTCTTGATCGTGAAGAACAATATCCAACAGGATTATTTATAGGAGAAGCTAATGTGGCAATTCCACATGCTGATATTAAACATGTAAATCAAGCATCTATCTGTGTAGGGATTTTAGAAAACCCAGTAAAATTTAATGCAATGGATGAGCCAACCAACGAAATAGATGTAAGTTTAGTTATTATGATGGCATTAACAGAAGCTCATGGTCATATTGATATGCTTCAAAAGGTTGTAAAGTTGATTCAAAATCAAGAATTGGTAAAGAAGGTTATAAAATCAAGGGATTCACAAACAATATACCAAATTATTAAAGAAGAATTATTATAAAAATAAATTATAAGGGGAGAAAAAAATGAAGAAAATACTAGTAGCATGTGGGAATGGAATTGCAACATCAACAGTTGTAGCAATTAAAATTAAAGAAAAATGTGCAGATGAGGGAATTCCGGTACTAATAACACAATGTAAGTTATTAGAAGTACCTTCCAAAGCAGAAGATTATGATATTGTGGTTACCACAGGTAATTATGCAGGGAAAATATCTACACCTATTATAGGTGCTATATCATTGTTAACAGGTATTGGACAGGATGCAATATTAGATAAGATTTTATCTTATTTAAAATAATTATAAAACAATTATAAAATAGGAGGAATGCAAAATGGAAATTATTTATAGCGTATTTAATGTTATTATGAAAGCTGGTCCTACTGTTATACTCCCAATAATTATTACAATAGTAGGGCTAATTTTCGGATTGAAATTAGCAAAGGCTTTTCGTTCAGGGTTAACAATTGGCATAGGTTTTGCAGGTATCATATTAGTAATTGACATGATGAAATCAAACTTAGGTCCAGCATCAAAAGCTATGGTTGAAAATTTCGGCATTAAATTAGATATTTTGGATGTAGGGTGGGGCGCCATAGCAGCAGTTACCTGGGGTTCTCCAATTATCGCTATCTTAATTTTTTGTATCTTAGCAACGAACATTGTTATGCTTGTATTAAAAGCAACAGATACACTGGATGTTGATATCTGGAACTACCATCATATGGCTATCGTAGGTATCATGGTTTATTTTGTAACAAAGAACGTAGGATTAAGTATTGCAGCAACTGTGGTTATGGCTATTATTACATTTAAATTATCTGACTGGACAGCACCGCTTGTTGAAGATTTCTTCGGAATTCCAGGTGTTTCAATTCCAACTATGTCAGCATTATCTTCTGTCGTAATAGCGGCACCATTAAATTGGTTATTAGACAAGATTCCTGGGATTAATAAAATTGATTTTAAAGTTAAAGATGCTCAGAAATATCTTGGGTTCTTCGGAGAGCCTATGATACTTGGTCTAATACTTGGAAGTATAATTGGTGTTTTAGCAAAATATCCTGTATCTAAAATTCTTTCTCTTGGTGTTAGTATGGCAGCAGTAATGGTATTAATCCCAAAGATGACATCTTTATTTATGGAAGGCTTAATGCCTATTTCTGAAGCAGCACAGAAATTCACACAAAAGAAGTTTAAAGGCAGAAAGTTTTTAATTGGTCTTGATGCAGCAGTTGTGGTAGGAAATGAAGACGTTATTACAACAGCTTTAATTCTTACACCATTGACTATATTAATTGCAGCAATATTACCAGGAAATCGTGTATTGCCTTTCGCTGACTTAGCAGTTATAACATTTAGAGTTGCATTAGTCGTAGCAATTGCACGTGGCAACCTATTTAAGAGTATTATAATTGGCGGCGTTTGCATGGCAGCAGTTCTCTTAGCAGGTACAGTAACAGCTCCTGTATTAACACAGTTAGCTACATCTACAGGTCTTGATCTTTCTACAAATGGAAGTTTAATAAGTTCCTTTGCAGCAACAAGTTTAACAGTAAGTTTCCTTGTGTACAAAGCATTTATAAGTAATTTAGTAATAAGTATTCCAATTCTTGTTCTTGTTATTGGAAGCGTTTGGGTATTTATGAGCAAATTAAGTAAAAAGAGAGCAAGTATTTTAGCGACAAAAGAAACAAGTCAAGCATAAGCTAGATAAAATTATAATTGCTTTATAAAAAAAAGATATATAATTTTCTCTTAAAATAAGTGGATAGAAAGGAAATAAAAATGATTATATCAGAAGTTAAAGTATATACAGTTAAACCTAGATGGATATTCGTTAAAATAACTACAGATAATGGACTTGAAGGTTGGGGAGAAATGGTATCTGGTACAAAGACAGAAACAGTTGTAGCGGGAGCAAATGAAATGGCAAGAAGGATAATTGGACGTAATCCTTTTGAAATTGAAAAAATCTGGCAAGAATTATACCGTGTATTTTTCAGAGGTGGTCCAATCAATATGACTATCATTTCAGGTCTTGAAATGGCGTTATGGGATATTAAAGGTAAATATTACAATGCACCTATTTATGAGTTACTTGGCGGTGCAGCAAGAGATAAGATAAAGGTATATTCTTGGATTGGGGGAGATCGCCCAAGTGATGTAGTCAAGGATGCACAGGACAGAGTAGATCGTGGATTTGATTCAATAAAGATGAATGCAACTGAAGAACTGCATTATATTGATAGCTTTAAGAAAGTAGATGCAGTTGTAGAACGGGTAGCAGCACTTCGTGAAAAATTTGGTATGAATTTGAATATTGGTATTGATTTCCATGGAAGAGTGCATAAGCCAATGGCTAAGGTTCTTGCAAAAGAATTAGAGACATACCGCCCTATGTTCTTAGAGGAGGTTGTGCTATGCAATAACCCGGAAGCATTTAAGGAAGTAGCTCATCATGTTACGACTCCTCTTGCAACGGGTGAAAGATTATATACAAGGTGGGAATTTAAAGATTTGCTAAATACTGGTTATATTGATATTATACAACCAGATGTTGCTCTTGCTGGTGGTATCTTAGAGACAAGAAAGATTATTGCTATGGCTGAAGCTTATGATATTGCAGTTGCACCACATGCTCCTTATGGGCCAATCGCTTTAGCAGCAACCCTACAAATAGATGCATGCAGTCCTAATGTGTTTATTCAAGAGCAGTCACTTGGTATTCATTATAATAAGGGATTTGATCTTCTTGACTTTGTTGAGAACAAAGAAGTATTTCAATATAAGGATGGGTTTGTTAACCTGCCAACTAAACCTGGCTTAGGATTAATAATAGATGAGGAAAAAGTTAAGGCGATTTCCGCAGAAGGATTACAGTGGACTAATCCAAATTGGAAGAACTATGATGGAACAAAAGCAGAATGGTAAAAATATTCGCCTTGTAGCAATTGATATGGATGGAACCTTGCTATCAAATGATAAGACATTATCAGTAAAGAATAAGCAGGTACTAAATCAGGGGATAAAGCAAGGCGTGCTTATTGTACCGGCTACCGGGAGGCCTATGGAAGGAATTCCCAAAGAACTTTTAGAAAATGAAAATATTTTATATGCTATCTGTTCTAATGGAGCATCCATAATAGACTTAATAAAAAAGGAAATTATATTCCATTGTTATTTAAAACGGGAAATAGCTATTATGGTAATTGAAGCTCTTCGTCATTTAGATCCAATTTTAGATATATTTGCTGAGGGTAAAATATTTACGGAGAATAGGAATATGGAACGACTTGATAATTTCCTAATTCCACTTAATATGATTCAATATATTTATGATACTAGGACCTGTGTTGATGATATTTTGGACTTTGTTAAGACAAATGGATTTCATATAGAAAAAATAAATTTATTCTTTCAAAACCTGGATATGAGAAAGCAGGTGGAAGAAAAATTAAAAAGTATTTTGGAGATTTCCGTGACATCTTCTTTGAATAATAATATGGAAATCAATCATATCAATGCAAATAAAGGGTTTGCTTTAAAATGGCTTGCACAATACCTTGGAATACAGATGGAACAGGTTATGGCATTGGGTGATAGTAACAATGATATGGATATGCTAAATGTGGCTGGATTATCTATTGCTATGGGAAATGGCACAGATTCTATAAAGCACATTGCAGATGATATAACATTGTCAAATGAAGAGAGTGGAGTAGCAATTGCAATGGGAAAATATGTATTATAGAGAATGGTGCTTAGAACTTAAAGGTGGGCTGTCAATTTATCATTGGCAGCTTATTTTATAATTACTTAATGTTTGGTGAAAATTTAGAAGGGTAAGTTAGTGGGGATAAAGTGGCTAATTGTAATAAGTTTTATATTAAAGAGAAAATGATTAATCTTATTGAAGAAAATGATGAAGTGGAAGATAATCGTTTTTAAAAGATTAATTAGGAATGCATAATACATAAAACTAGCTGCACATTTAATGCTTTAACAGATATTTGAACCTCTATTATTAATAGTAAAAGGGATATCATGAGTGCAATAAGACTCGCTCCAAAAGCAACTTCTCCTGCAAAGTTTTTATCTTTAAATATAAGAAATGTGGATAATGCACAAAGAAAGAAGCTGACTCCTCCCATTATTTGAGTGTATCTTATTATACTTATTCTAAGCTGCAGATTCCTTATTTGTTTTAAAATATCTTCACTTTTATCTTGTTTATACTGATTATCTAACTGCCTAACTAATTGAGCTAAGGATAGAAATCTACTTGTATAGGCAGATATAAGTAATGAAATGGATGTAAAGAGTACTGCGGGGGTAGTTAGTTCTATTTTCATTATTAAATCTCCAATCTTATGTTACATAGCAAATACATAATAGCACTTATTACTAGAATACTATTATTACATATTTAAATAAATACATTCAGGATACTTAATACCTAAAATTCTCTATAAATACAAAATATCAAGTTTTATTTTACGTAACATGATATTATAATTATAGGCGCCTAAGTAGAACATATTGGTAAGGGATGTGGATATAATGGATGAAAATTTGAGGAGTATTATAAGAGCAATGAAAAGCCTACAGAAAAAGGGGCTACTATACATAGAAGATAATGTAGAATTAAAATCTGAAGTGAATTATCAATTTATACTAAATATAGTGGAAAATCTGGATTTGACTATTGACATAGAGGAGTATGAGAAAATTAAAGATAATAGAGAAGAATTGATATATCAATTAGCACTACTAAGCTTTAGTGAAAAGCAATTAGTCTCAGATTTTGAAATTGAATTTATAGAAGGTATTATAATGAATTATATAGATATTGAAGATCCAGTTATACTTTTTGATGACTATGTATTTGTACAAAAGAAAAATGTAATACAAGAACTTTATGAAAAGTCAGTAATTCAAATTAAAGAAAAGAAATTTCCTAAGATGATTTTTAAAAGTAGGGTAGAGGATTTAGAATAATTAATCTAGATATCACATATTTAGTTAATTTATTTTCCAATGAATTCACCTCCAATCTTTCTAAGTGTTACTTAGATTATAACATCTTTATATGAAAAGTAGCCTCAAATCTGTATATTTGAGGCTACTTTATTACTTGATGGTTACATCTCCTGAGGTAGTCTTTATATTTATTTTACAATTATCAGAACCTACAACACCTTTTATCTGATGCTCTTTTTTTACATCTGCTAGTATAGGTTTATTTAATGTTATATTACCAGAAGTACTGGAAGCGTTAATGAAGAATTCCGCATTATTTGGGGTAAGTAGTTCTAAATTACCGGATATAGAGCTTATGTCAATGTTTCCACTTGGCATTTTGCTATACTTTAAATAAGAATCTCCTGAAGTAGAGTTTAGGGTTAAGCTCCCTTCTATAGAGTGAATTTCAATATTGCCAGAAGTAGTTCGAATTTGATTTTGGTTACTGCTTAATCTATCAATATTTAAATCACCTGAAGTAGAACTTATGGATGAGTTACCTTCAATAGACTTAACTTCAATATTTCCAGAAGCTGTTTGAATTTCATTTTGCGTACTGTTTAATTTATTAATATCCAAGTCTCCTGAAGTAGAAGTAAAATTAAAGTTTTTAACTGTAATTTCTTCTGCTTCCATAAATCCAGAGGTTGTAATTATATTTAGATTATTTAAGTTTAAGGGATTTATAGAAATATCAGAAGATGTTGATTTTATATATAAGTCATTAATATAGCTTTTAGGTATAAATATCTCTAGTTTTAAATCTCTTGAGTAGGAAGAAAAACCTTTGAAGGTGTTATTTGGTGATGTTATATATAGGGTACCTTCTTTACTTGTCATATCTAATTTAGGATCGGACGCTTCTTCACTTGATTTTACATAACCTTTTAATGTGGCTTTTATATTGTCATCCTCAGATATTAACACTTTGATATCTGCACTAACCATATCTATTTTTATGCTATTTATATTAGAGGAATCTATAGACTTTTCTTCATTTACATCATAATTGTATTTATAGTTAAATCCATTCCAATGCTCACCGATATTGAAGTTTGAATCAAAACCATTAAACAGATTATTAGAATCAAATCCAGATGAACTAAGAATCATTTTAGTAGTCCAGAAACAAATGAGAACAGTACATAAAAGGTATAGGGTGATCTTTTTAACTAATTTACTATTTTTAAACATTGATTAGCCTCCCTTCTATTATTTTAGTAAACTTAATATTAAGGAAAAGTACTTTGATGTTCCACGGTTTAAAAGTTTAATTAAACATAGGGTTCCTATGAAAAATAGTGCTCCTAGAGCTATGGTACCAATTCCAGCAAATAAAAGTGCAGGCATTGGTATCATGGATATATTAGGGAAAGATATTATCTGAAGTCCAAGTATAGTAGTGCCAAATATACCACCTAAAGAAAGCGCAACCCCTGAAATTACAACGGCTAAAGATGTTGCAAATAAGCCTAATATAGTACCATATAAACCTAATATAATACCTATTGAAGGCAAGATTACAAAAGGAATTAAAAGTAAAAATATTAGAAACTTAGGGAGTTTGTTTGGAGTGTATGAGTAGCTAAAATTATCATCATTCATAGGATTAGACTTTTTTGATCTTTGTGTATTACTATTTTCAGTATAATTATTATTTGAATTTTGGCTATTAGCATTTTCACGATAGTTATTTTTTTGGTTTTCATTAATTGCTGCGACCCTGTTACTCTTATAATGTTTTGCTATATCTAAAGGGTTCCCAAGTTCTTCAATTATTTCATTGTTAGTTTTGCCATTTTCTTTACCTAAGCAAAAGTGCTCTTCATAGTCATAAAGAATTTCTTTTTTTTCATCTGTAGAGAATCCTTGAAGACCTTTTTCTAATATTCTTAGGAATTCATCTTGGTTCATTGCTTATCCTCCTTTACAATGGAACTTACTGCTTTAACAAAGTCAAACCATTCTGCGGTTAATTTGTGTTTGGTTTCATGCCCTAAATCAGTTAACTTATAATATTTTCTTGGGGGGCCCTCCTGCGATTCTTGAAGGTATGTGGTAAAATAGCCTTCCTCAGTTAACCTTCTTAAGATAGGGTAGATGGTTCCATCTGAAATTTTAATATTTTTAGATATTTCATTTACTAGTTCATAGCCATAACAATCTTTTTCTGAAAGTACAGACAGAACGCAGAGCTCTAAAACACCCTTCTTTAGTTGGACATTCATTTAATCACCTCTAATTTATAACTTTACTATAATATAACATATGGTAGTGTGCATTGCAAGGTACCATACTATAAGTTGTAGGCTAAAATATAATAAGGGAAGTTTAATTAGACTTCCCTTAAAGGTTATTCTTGAATTATAAACAATTCTTTTCCATAAATTTCGTAGAATTTACTTTTACACTTTAAAGCCTCGTCTATTTCTAAATCTATATCTCTTGAAGATTTTAGATTCAAAGTTACGGATTCAGCATCAATTACCGCATTAACAGAGGTTACAGAACCTAACATAGTTCTATCTAAACCTTCAGATATTCTTAAAAGGATGCCTATTTTTCTAATGTTAGCTAAATCCAGTCTGTTTATTATACTGCTAAACCCACATAAGTTTATTTCGTAGTCATTATTTCTGTGATAGGCTGCCATATATGCGCTTAGTACTAATTCTCTATGTGTAAGACCTCTTAGCTGAGAATTAATTATTATATAAAAAGAGTGTTTATGATGATTATAATATCTTATACTGATACCAGAGTCATGAAGAAGCGAGCCTGTTTTTAATATATTTACGAAATCATCATTTAATTTATGAAGACCTTTTAAATCATCAAATAACTTATGGGTTAAGTTATAAACATTATAAGCATGGTCTTTATTAACATAATGACTTTCGAGCACTCCCTCTATAGATGATTCAAGCATGTCCTCTTTGGGATTGTAGTTAACCTCGATGTACTCATCTAAAACCCCTTCTCTAAGTCCCTTACCACTTACAATTACTTCGTCTATGTGAAGTAAATTAATAATAACATTTAGTGAAGATACTGCCGCTACAAATATGTCTGCCCTATCAGCAGATAGCCCATTTATTTTTAATCTTTGCTTTAAATTTTTACTTTTAACTAAGTTATAAATATAGTTTATATCTTTAGAATCCATTTTATAATTGTGAGCTATATCTAATGGGTACTTTTTAATGGCTCTATCTATTTTGCCCATATTTCTTATAGCACCACCGATACCAATAATGTTATCGAATTTTGTGTTGAAAATCCAAGGAATTTTGTTTAATTCTTCTATAACAAATCCCTTAAAGGCTTGATCATCTTCAGATCTAACAATATCTTCTAAATTAAATCTTTTAGTAAGATTTACAGTTCCAAAAGGTAAACTTATGCTTTCCTTTAAATGGCCTTCCTTTATCCAAGCAATTTCAGTACTAGAGCCACCAATATCTATCATTAATGAATTATCAGTGTCCATACTGTTAATTATAGCCATACAATCATAATTAGCTTCTTCTATACCAGTTAAGACCCTAATATCTAAATTAATATCTTTTTTTACCTTATTAATAAAATAATCCCCGTTTTTTGATTGCCTTACAGCTTCTGTAGCAATTACTATAATATCTGAAGTATTTAAGGATTTACAAATGGCTTTAAAGGTGTCTAAGGTTTTAATAGTTTTGATAATTTTATCTTCAGAGAGAACTTGATTTATTTCAATATCTTCACCAAGTCTTATGGTTTCTTTTATCTCATCTATAATATGAAAAGAACCACTCTCGTTTATTTGAGCTAGGACCAATCTTACTGAGTTAGAGCCTATATCAATGATGCCCAGTTTCTCCATAATACACATACTCCTTTTAATGAATTTCAATCAAATATAAGTATATACTATATTATTTTATAATACAGTTTTTTTCAATAATATTATAAAAAATAAATAAATTCTACATTAATCTATAATATAAATTGAATATAACTAATGCATTTGTTATTATAATGGTAGCAAACATTTACATCGGGTTATGTTAGTGTTAACACTATGTAATTAAATTAGGGGGAATACTTATGAATTTTATAAAATATATAGAGCTTTTTAAGAGAGAACTCGCACCTGCATTAGGATGTACAGAGCCTATAGCAGTAGCTTATGCTAGTGCTAAGGCGAAAAAGGTATTAGGATTTATGCCAGATAAGGTAGAAGTTTTAGTAAGTGGGAATATCCTTAAAAATGGTATGGGAGTTGGAATACCAAAGACAAAAATGACAGGACTTGATATAGCAGCAGCGCTTGGGGTTATTGGTGGAAATCCAGAAGCAAAGCTTGAAGTTCTTAAGGATATAGAAGACAAACATATAGATGAAGCAGTAAAGTATTTAAAAGATAATAATTTGAAGATAAAACTAAAGGATACTAAAAGTAAGCTTTACATAGAGGTTATATGCAAAAAAGGACAAGATGAATCTAAAGTTATTATAAAAGATGAACATACTAATATAGTTTACATATCCTTAAATAGTGAGATTCTTTATGAAAAGGAAGAAAAAGAAGAAAATAAAGTGGAAGATGAAGTAAATGAAGAAATTACAAAATCCAATGATAAGGTAGAAATCAGTATAAAGGATATACATAACTTTGCAACTAATGTAGACTTTGAAGATATAAAGTTTCTTTTAGATGGTGCTAAAATGAATAGAAGAGTTGCTAAAGAAGGAATTGAACATGAATATGGATTAAAGGTTGGAAAGACATTTCATGAAAGCATAGGAAAGGGGATTTTTGCAGATAGCATTGAATCTCATGCTATTGCTATAACAGCAGCGGCAGTGGATGCTAGAATGGATGGGTGTGCACTACCGGTTATGACCACTGCAGGTAGTGGAAATCAAGGACTTACGTGTACACTGCCAGTAGTTGCTGTGTTTGAAAAGTTAGGGAGTAGCGAGGAAGAACTTTGTAGAGCCCTTGCTATAAGTAATTTAGTTACAATTCATATAAAAAGTTATCTTGGAAGGCTGTCTGCTTTATGTGGGTGTGGAGTGGCAGCAGCAGTAGGGTCAAGCTGTGGCATAACCTATCTTTTAGGTGGAGACTATGAATCAATTTCCCATGCAGTTAAAAACATGGTAGCTGGACTTTCGGGAATGATATGTGATGGAGCAAAGCAAGGCTGTGCACTGAAAATTTCTACATCAGTGAGTTCAGCTATTCAATCTGCAGTACTTGCTACAAATGGTATTGAAGTATCCTGTAAAGATGGTATAATACATGAATGTGTAGAACAAACTATAAAAAATTTAGGAAATCTAGCCACAGCTGGTATGGTGGATACAGATAAAGTTATTTTAGATATGATGGTGTGTAAATAATTTTAAAGTAGTAGGAGGTATATGATTATATTATGGTGTTATATGTATTGATATTTTTGGCAAAAATAGTTGAAGTATCACTTATGACATTAAGAACCGTACTTATAACTAGAGGCGAGAAGGTAGTTGGATCTATCATTGGGTTTTTTGAAGTTATAATATGGCTTTATTTAGTTAGTACTGTTCTTGTAGGAATAAGTGAAGATCCTATTAAAATGGTAGTTTATGCTCTTGGATTCTCTGTTGGAAACTATGTTGGGTCATTTTTAGAGGAAAAGTTAGCAATAGGGCTTTTAACTATCAGCATAGTGGCTTCAGCTAATGATGCTATTATAATAGCAGAAAAACTTAGAAAAGATAATTTAGGAGTTACATTAGTAGAGGCTGAAGGTATAAATGAAAAGAAAAAGATGATAGTTGTACATGTAAAACGAAAGAGAAAAAAAGAAGTTATAAAATTAATTGAGGATACCAATACAAAGGCAGTTATATCTATTGCAGATACTAAAACTGTTTATGGAGGGTATGGTATTAAAAAGTAAATAATTTTATATTTAAAGATTGTTTGATATTGACCAATATAGGGTTACAGGTGTATAATGTAATGTAATTTAATATGAAAATTCAAAGAAGAGAGAAGTACTTTTATAGAATTTCTTACAGCGATTAAGGATGTGGTGGAAGCCTTATAAGATATATAAAAAGAAGAGAAACTCAGAGAAGCTGTCTAAAATAACAGGTGGCCGCTAAATGCGTTAAGTTTTTGAGGGGATTATTTAATTTAAGTAATCAACAGGAGTGGTACCGCGGAGGAATCCGTCTCTTATTATTTTAATAAGAGACGGATTTTATTTTATACTTAATTCTATATTTTAGGATTTAATAGTATAACAAAGATAAATATATTAAGTTATGTTGAAAAGCAACATTTTAAAAGGCAATTTAACTAATTATTTTTAAAAATAATTAAGTGGTTAGGGAGGAAAATAAAAATGGATTATAAAAAGATCATAGCAGAAAGAATTTCAAAGCATGTAGATATGAAAGTCGAGGAGCTAGAAAGACTTATAGAAATACCACCTAAAGCTGATATGGGGGACTATGCTTTTCCTTGTTTCCAATTAGCTAAGGCTCTAAGGAAAGCACCTTTAGCTATAGCTATCGAACTAAAAGATAAAATAGAAAAAGAAGATTTTGAAAGGATTGAAAATTTAGGACCTTATTTAAACTTTTTTGTAGAAAAAGAAAGTTTTATGAAAGAAACTTTAGATAAGATATTAAAGGAAAAGGAAGACTATGGATCTTCAGACATTGGAAAAGGTAAAAATGTTATAGTAGAATATTCATCTCCAAATATAGCAAAGCCTTTTCACGTAGGACATCTATTCACTACAGCTATAGGAAACTCATTATATAAGATTTTAGCATCACAAGGATATAATGCCATAGGAATAAATCATCTAGGAGATTGGGGTACTCAATTTGGAAAGCTTATAGTTGCTTATAAAAAATGGGTAGATGAAGAGGCTCTTCTTAAAAACCCTATAGATGAACTTTTAAGAATATATGTAAAGTTTCATGAGGAAGCAAAAATTGATCCTTCATTGGATGATGAAGCTAGAATGCATTTTAAAAGATTAGAGGATGGATCAAAAGAGGAGCAAGAACTTTGGAAAAGATTCAGAGATCTTAGTTTAAAAGAATTTGAAAAGGTTTATGATATGTTAGGCGTTAAGTTTGATTCTTATGCAGGTGAAAGCTTTTATGGAGATAAAATGGATGCAGTTGTAGAAGAATTAGAAAGTAAGGGACTACTTGTTGAAAGCAATGGGGCAAAGGTTGTTATGTTAGATGAATATAATATGCCACCATGTATGATTAAAAAGGCAGATGGAGCTACTATATATGCAACAAGAGATCTTGCAGCAGCAATGTATAGAAAAAAGACTTATGATTTTTATAAAAATATATATGTAGTGGGTAGCCCACAGAAACTTCATTTCAAACAAATATTTACCACATTAAAGCTTATGGGACACGAATGGGCAAATGATTGTGAACATGTAGGATTTGGAATGGTTAAATTTGCTGATAAAAAGTTGTCTACAAGAAAAGGTGATGTGGTATTACTAGAAGATTTATTAAATGAAACAAAAAAGAAGACATTAGAGATAATAAATGAAAAAAATCCAAACCTTGAAGATAAAGAAGATGTAGCTAAAAAGCTTGGAATAGGAGCTGTAATATTTGCATATCTTAAAAATAACAGAGAAAAGGATATAGTTTTTGATTGGAATGATATGTTAAGCTTTGAAGGTGAAACAGGTCCTTACGTTCAATACACTTATGCAAGGGGTAAAAGCATACTAAGAAAGGCAGAAGGCATAAGAAGCGATAATGTGGACTATTCAAAGCTTAAAACTAAAGAAGAGTTTGAACTTGTAAAGACTTTAGAAGGATTTAATGAAGCCATAATTTCAGCTATAGATAAGCTTGAACCTTCAATAGTTACTAGATATGTTATAGAAGTAGCTAAGAGTTTTAATAAGTTTTATAATTCTAATTCAATATTAAATATAGAGGATGAGGATTTAAAAAATGCTAGACTTAATATAGTTGAGGCTACTTGTATAGTAATAAATAGTGGGCTTAAACTACTAGGAGTAGAAACTGTAGAAAAAATGTAATAAATATAGGAGAAGTAGGTATCCAAAAAAATGACAGTGAAGATATAGACTAGTTATTTTTAGCTGCCATAATTAAATATATTTTAAAATTAGGGCTTAGTTTATATAATAACTAAGTCTTTTTTAGTTCACAAATATTTGATGCTTGTCATAATATGGATTATAAAGTATTGATGAAGGGATTTTAACATGATAAATAATCAATATATATACGACTTTTATAATTATTATAGATATTTACCTTATACCAATTCTAATTCTGACTATAGAAATGTTAAGGGTTCTATGGCTACAGCAATCATAAAGGGGGGACCATTTGCTCCAAATATAAAGGGATATGTATATTTCATGGATGTTCCTTATGGAACTAATGTCTGTGTTTCAGTTATAGGATTACCTGAATATAAGAAAGCAGAAGGAAACAGAAGTCCAATAGGTCCACATGGTTTTCACATACATGAATTTGGAAACTGTGAGGTAGGTGATAAAAATGACCCGTTTAAATCTGTAGGAAATCATTGGAATCCTTATAACCAGCCTCATGGAAATCATGCAGGTGATTTTCCGGTGTTATTTTCGAATCATGGAATAGCTAATATGTGCTTTTTTACGAATAAATTTAAGGTTAAAGATATAATAGGAAAATCTATAATAATACATGAAAATCCTGATGATTATAGAACAGAGCCTTCAGGTAATTCTGGAAGAAAGCTAGCTTGTGGTGAAATAGTAGGATAATTAGAAAAATATAAAAAGTCCTATAATCTTTTTAAAAGATTATAGGACTTTTCATTAATTAAAGCTTATTAAGTTATTTTTTGTAGATTCAAATTATTTTAAGACTTACTTTTTGTTGTTTTTTATTTCTATTTTATTTATGCTACAACCTGAACAAGAGGATGAGGAAGGGCAATTGCTACAAGAGCCTTTGCCTTTCTTAGCATTTTTAAAATTTTTATATATTATATATGCAGTGAATGATATTATTACTGCTGTTATTATTAATTCTATCATAAAATACACCTCTTTAGAATATTAAATTTCCAATGTTGAATACTATGAAAGACATTATCCAAGCTAATGCAAGCTGATAAGTTATGGAGAAGATAGCTATCTTATGACCATATTCTTTCTTTAAAGTAGCGATAACAGCTACACAAGGGGTATATAACAATACAAATACTAAGAAAGATATTGCTGCAATAGATGTAAAGTGAAGGGGTAATATTGCTGAAAGTTGATCCCCGTATATAACTCCCATAGTTGATACTACTGATTCCTTGGCTACAAAGCCTGTTAATAGCGATACAGCAGCCTCCCAGTTTCCAAAGCCTAAAGGCTTTAACAAAGGGGCTATAACACTACCTATGCTAGCTAAAAGGCTTTCAGATATGGTTTCAGTATATCCACCAAAACTAAACTTAGATAATACCCAAATTACTACGGACATTGCAAATATTATAGTACCAGCTTTTTTTGCAAAGCCTTTACCTTTATCCCAGGTATGTCTTAATAAATTTTTCATCTCAGGTAATTTGTATTCAGGTAATTCAATTATGAAAGGTTCTTCATCCTTTTTAAATATAGTATTTTTAAATAATATACCTAAAAGAAAGGCCATAACAATACCTAATAAATAAAGGGATAAAACTAGTATATCAGCATTTTTAGGAAAAAAGGCTGAAGCAAATACAGCATAAACGGGTAGCCTTGCATTACAAGACATAAGTGGAACTAAAAGAGCTGTAAGCTTTCTATCTTTTTCACTTTCTAAGGTTCTAGCTGACATTATAGCGGGTACAGAGCAACCAAATCCTATAACAAAAGGAATAAAGGCTTTACCGGATAGTCCCATTTTTCTCATTAGTTTATCCATTATAAAAGCGACACGAGCCATGTATCCACTATCTTCTAATATGGATATGCAGAAAAATAATGTAAGGATTATAGGTATAAAAACTATTACCGATCCAACACCTGCTATAATTCCTTCAACTATAAGGGAAGAAAACCAAGGGCTAGAGCTTTCTAATAAACCTTCTATAAAAGGTGAAAAGCTATTTGAAACAAAATTATCTAACATGTCCGATAAAGGTTGTCCAATCCAATTAAAGGTAACCTTAAAAATTAAAAACATAATGCCTATAAATATTAAATAAGCTAAAAATGGATTTAATATTACTTTATCAATTTTATCTGAAGTGCTTATAGTATTTTTAGAAGAAGCCTTAGATACACATGTAGATAAAACATTTTCTATATATTTGTATGTGGATTTTTCACTGGGAAAATAATAATCATTATCAGCAGAAGGCATTACATATTCCTTTTTTTCGATAGTTTCTAGTATAGATTTTATACCTTTTCTCTTACTTGCAATCATAGGTATTACAGTAACATTTAGAGCTTTAGAAAGAGATTTAATATCTATAGTTTTACCCTTAGACTCAGCTACATCCATCATATTTAAAATTAAAATTATTGGTTTATTGAATTGTTTTAGTTGCGTTGTAAGGTATAAATTTCTATTTAAATTTGAAGCATCTACAATATTTATTATTACATCTACATTACCGGTTTCTAAAAAACTTTTAGAAACTTTTTCTTCATTAGAATAGGTATCCATAGCATAAATTCCCGGTAAATCAACAATCTTTAAATTTTTGTAAGCGAAACCTTCTTTTTTTTCCACAGTAACTCCGGGCCAATTTCCTACATATTGGTTAGAACCTGTTAATGCATTAAATAGTGTAGTTTTACCTACATTTGGGTTACCTAACAAAGCTGCTGTTATCATACTTGTCCTCCTTAAAAAACTATATTAAATTATTTATATATATATTTTTAGCATCTGTTTTTCTAATGGCCATATCGAAGCCTCTAAAGTTTATTACAATAGGGTCACCAAGTGGAGCAAAGCGTTTTACAAAAACCTCTGTACCTTCAACACAACCTAATGCAAGTAACCTCTTAGTTAGCTTATCGTCACCACAGATAGACATTACAGTACCAATTTCACCTATTTTTAAATCACAAATACACATTAAAACACCCCCGTTGAAAATCATTATCAATACCATGTTCTTATAATACCATCTTGTTATTAACAAGTCAATACTATTATAAGTGCTGATAAAAAAATAACTATCCGTTAATAATGATGTCAGTTAAAGTTGAACCTATATTAATTTCATGATATTATACTATAAATATAAGTTTCTTATGATAAAATAAAAAAGAGGCAAATATAAATGTAAAAGTAAATAATTAATTATTAAGAAAGGTAGGTGAATATCATGGCTTTAGACAAAGGTACCAATATTGCAGCATTTTTTGATATTGATGGTACATTATATAGGGAAGGTCTTATAGGAGAGCTTTTTAAAAAATTAGTTAAATATGAAATAATAGAACCTGAAAAGTGGTATAATGAAGTGAGACCTGAATACCAAAAATGGGATAAAAGGCAAGGTAATTATGATAATTATCTTTTAAAGATGGCAGATATATATATAGAAGCAGTTAAAGGCCTTCATAAATCTCAGGTTGAATTTATTGCTAAAAAGGTTGTAAACCAAAAAGGTGATAGAGTATATACCTACACAAGAGATCGAATAGTTTGGCATAAAGCTCAGGGACATAAAATAATAATAATATCTGGTAGCCCTAAAGAATTGGTTAGAGAAATGGCTTTAAAATATGGATTTGATGACTATAAAGGAGCTGATTATCTTATGGACGATAATCTAGAATATACTGGTGAAGTAGTTCCAATGTGGGATAGCAATAGCAAGAGAAAGGCAATTTTGCACTTTAAGGACAAGTATTTCATAGATGTAGATAATAGTTATGCCTATGGGGATACTGCAGGAGATTTTTCTATGTTTAAATCAGTAGGTCATCCTATTTGTATAAACCCAACTCGAGAGTTAACAAAAAAGGTCTTAGAACACGAAGAAGTAAGAGATAAGATAAAAATAATAGTAGAAAGAAAAGATGTTGTTTACAGTATAAATCCAGATTGTTTACAGATCTTGTAGAAAGAGTGGGTAAAGTGATAATTCGTGAAAATACTATCTATGTAGAAGACATAGATTTTAGCAAAGTATTAGAAGTAGAAGAAAAAAGAGATTGTTATGAATCGGCTTTATTTTTTGATTTAGAACACTATGTTTATAAAAAGCCAGTGTGTATAGGTGTCTTTGGATGTTCTTACTATAATAAAGAAGATTCATCTATAAATGTTACACAATATATGATAGAAAATAAAAAAGAAGCAATAGATGTACTATTTATGGCAGAAAGTTATTTTAAAGTAATGGCAGAGAGAGAAAAAAAAGGCTATATAGTAACCTTTTCTGGTAATAATGACTTTTCTGTAATTAAATATTTATTTACTCAGCATAATATAGACTTTAACTTTGAAGATCATTTTGTTCATATAGATTTGCAAAAAGAATATGAGAAAAAGTTTAAAGAAAGTATAGGATTAAAGAATTTAGAAAAGCTAATGGGTATAGAAAGAGAAGGCGAAATTGTCAACGGAGCTAATCTTGCAAAGACTTTTAGCAAAGTTGTGAAAGATAAAGATTATATAAAAAGAATGCCGGAAGATAAAATACAAAGAATTTTATTATATAACGAACAAGATGTGGTAAATCTATTCCACATATATACAAATTGGAATAAGCTACCATGCCTAAAAGAGGACTCTGAAATATGAGTCCTCTTTTATTTTTCAAAAATTCATTTTTAATTTTATTTATTCACTTTTATATTTTTGCCATCACTAGATATTACTATATTTTCTTGTAAATCTGTTCTATAAACTGTAATATTTCTTTTTTCCATATCTTTAATTATTTCTTTATGAGGATGACCATAATCATTTTCTTTAGCACAACTTACAACAGCATATTTAGGATTAACCTTGTCTAAAAAGTCTTTTGACGAAGAAGTACTACTTCCATGGTGCCCTAGTTTTATCACATCTGAACTTATATCTAAGTTTTTTTGAAGAATTTCCTTTTCAGATACCTTTTCAGCATCTCCCATAAATAAAAAGCTATTATCTCCATAGGTTAATTTTAAGGCAGCAGAATAATTATTTATGTTTTCGTAGTCTGTACTGTTTGGTGCTATTAATGTTGCGGTTATATCTTCATCAAAATCTAATACAACTCCACTTTTAGCTACATTAATTTTAAGGTCCTTTTCTTTTAGCTTAGATACCATATTTTCAAATACCTTTGTTGTATTTGTTTTTTTAGGAGCATAAAACTTTTCTACAGGAAAGGTATTTAATACAGCAACCATTCCTCCTATATGATCTTCATGAGGATGTGTAGCTATTAATATGTTTATATTTTTTACTCCAACGCTCTTTAGATAATTAATTAATTTATCAGAACTTGATTTAGGACCTGCATCTATTAACATGTTTTTGTCTTTATACTGAACTAATATAGAATCTCCTTGTCCTACATCTATATAGTGTACTTTAAGGTTATCAGTATTAGAATTATTTACACCATCACCTGAAGTATTAATACTAGCACAGGATGTAAAAATTAACATAAGGGCTAGAAAGATAGGAAATAAAATTTTAAAATGCCTTGGTTTCAAATGTATCACTCCTTGTATAGTAAGTTTAATAACTTATTACAATAGTTTATCATTTTTATTGCTACTATAAAAGTGTTTATGTTGAATTTTAATTTATAAGTGAGTATAATTACTTTGACTAACTTATAAAAGGATGTGGTGGGATGAAATCTTTTTTTGTAGAAATATACTACGGATTATACATGATATTTATAGGACTTAAGAGAATAAAGTTTCATTTTATTAGGGTATTCAAAGGTAAAGAGGCAGCATTTCAATATACTAAAAAGGTTGTAAGTAACTGGTCTATAAAAACTATAAAAATAATTGGTATGGAGATAGAGGTAATAGGAAAGGATAATATCCCAAAGGAAGCCTGCTTATTTGTGGCCAATCATCAAAGCTATTTTGATGTTCCAGCACTTATTTATGCTATTGATAAACCTATAGGTTTTGTAGCTAAAAAGGAATTAGAAAAGATACCAGTATATAAGAGTTGGATGCTAGATATAAAAAGCGTATTTATAGATAGAAATAATGCAAGAGAAGCTATAAAAACTATAAATGAAGGGGTTCAGTATTTAAAGGAAGGTTATTCCATGGGTATATTTCCTGAGGGTACTAGAAGTAAATCAAAACATATGGGGGAATTTAAAAAAGGAAGCTTAAAACTTGCTACAAAATCTAAGGTTCCTATAGTTCCTATATCTATTAATGGGACTTACAAAGCCTTTGAAGAAACGGGATTACTTAAAAGAGCCTCTGTTAAGATTATAATAGACAAACCTATATATACAAAAGATTTAACTAAAGAAGAAGAAAATAAACTATCTGATGATTTGAGAAATTTAATGTGTAAGAATCTAAATATATAAAACTTTATAGAAATATGCTAAAAAAACTTTAAATAAGGGTAAGAAATAAAGTTTCACAAAATATTGATATTTGTGAAAGTAAACATTATAATGGGAATGTAGAATATTTTTATAGGAGGATATATAATGGATATTAAGAAATTAGAATGTTTGGTAACTGAGGAAAGAAACATAAATACAATGGATATAGATAGGCTTTCAACATTAGATATGATAAAAAGGATAAATGAAGAAGATAAAAAGGTAGCTGAAGCTGTGTCAAAGGAATCAGAGCAAATAGCTAAAGCTATTGATATAATAACTGAGGGTATAAAAAAGGGTGGAAGACTTATTTACATGGGGGCTGGGACTAGTGGAAGACTTGGTATCTTAGATGCATCAGAATGCCCACCTACCTTTGGTGTGGATTTTGAATTAATTCAAGGTATAATTGCCGGAGGAAAAACTGCTATTTTTAAAGCTGTGGAAGGTGCAGAAGATAGTATGGAACTAGGAAAGAAAGATCTTGAAGATAAAAATATAAATGAAAATGACGTAATTTGTGGTATTGCAGCTTCAGGAAGGACACCTTATGTAATAGGCGGAATGAATTATGCAAAGTCTTTAGGGGCAAAGGTACTTTGTGTTACAATGAACCCAAGCAGTGATATGTCTAAAATAGCCCATGTTCCAATATCTGTAGTTGTAGGTCCAGAAGTTATAATGGGCTCTACTAGAATGAAGGCTGGCACTGCTCAAAAGATGGTTTTAAATATGTTAACTACAGGAACCATGATTAAACTTGGTAAAGTATATAGTAATCTTATGGTAGACGTACAATCTACCAATGAAAAGCTAATTACTAGAGCTAAAAGGATAGTTATGTTAGCGACAGGTGTATCTATAGAAGAAGCAGAAAGGTATCTTAAAGAGACAGAATATGATGTTAAATTAAGTATATTGATGATTGAAACTAACAAAGGTAAAGAAGAGAGTGAAGAGTTATTAAAAGATAGTGAAGGGTACATATCTAAAGCAATAGATTTAAATAATAAATAAATTATATTAATTTAAATTAATAAGTATAAGTATTTAAGTAGTTTAGTATTATAAAAACGTATATGATAATCAATAAAGCCTTTGGATATTAAGTATCCAAAGGCTCCATTGATTATTTTTTTAATTTAAGTTTATTTTGTATTTCTTTTATTAGATTATCAAAACTTTTAGACATTAAATTAGGAAAGGCACTTAGAAGCCTTTTATGATTAGTTTTAATGCTAGTAATAGCATTGTCATATTTAATTTTAAGATCTTTTATAGGTTCTTCTATAACATCGGTCTTTTCTAGAAGATAAGAATATTTTTCTTTTACTTCTTTAGATATTTGTTCTAATTGAATAATAATTTTTTTAAATTCAATTAATGAGATTATAGTAGCCGTAAGATCAACTATAAAGTATGTAATAAATAAGTAAAATAATACTTTTTCATAACTTGATGGTATTTTGTTTGTGAATTTTTCAACGTAAGGGTGTACAAATTTAACTATAAAGACGGATGCTGCTCCCCACATTAGAGAAAAGCTAAGGCATACCCTACCTTTGATATTATATGCATTATCATCATAATCCCACCAACGGGTATTAAAAACTGTCTCTAAAATATATCCAGTTATATATTCAAGAATAGAGGTTAAAAGTACGGAGAAAACAAATAATAGCATAAGGTTATTTTTAAAAGAATTTAAGAATATTATTAATATTAATCCTCCAAATCCATAAATAGGACAAAAGGGACCGTTTAAAAATCCCCTATTTACAAATTTATGTTGAGAATAAAAGGCATAGCTTACTTCCAAGGTCCATCCTAAAAACGAGTATATTACAAAGTAAAATAATAAGTTATAAATGCTAAGTTGCAACATGTGTATATAGTCCTCCTTATAATTTTTAATGTTGTCATATTTATTATGTTATTAGATTATAATAACATAATAAGAATTATAACATAATAACTTTATTTTAAAAATTAAAGAATAGAATAGAATGAACTGATATTTAATAATCAGTTTTATTTATTACTAATATAAGTTTAGTAGTAATTTAGGGAGTAATCAATAATATATTATAAAGTTAATTAATAATTCAATTTTATAATAAAAAGCACTCTCAATTGTATTGAGAGTGCTTTTCTTAAATCAACTATATTGATCCGATGGCTACCATCCGTAACACCCCTATCCTCTTCAAGGTGGGGGATGACGGCTGCTACTCCCCTGGATAAGTTCTTCTAAGACTCAGATGGAGAGATGTATTCCTTATAAGCAAACTCCACCTGAGTCTAAGAATCACTTGATAGAGTCATTAATCAACATGGTTACGGCTATCTTTGGTAAAAAAGGATATAGCATAAATACCAGAAAGGCCAACTAAGCCATAAATGATTCTAGAAAAACCTGACATAGTTCCAAATACTGATGCAACTAGATCTAACTTGAATAATGCAATAAGTCCCCAATTTAAAGCTCCTATTATTACTAATAAAAGCGCAACAAAATCAAATGATTTCATCAGATCATCTCCTTTTATAAGTTATTCTTGTTAGTATTAACATAAAATCTATTTTTTATAACTAATATTTAATTCTTTCTTAAATTATTAACTTAATTTGTAGTGTATTATATACTTATAAAATAGTTTAGTGAGGAGTTTTTACATGAAAAAATTTTTGATGTTTGTACCTATACTTATCTTCAGTCTCACATTTACGGGGTGTGAAAATATGAGTATAAATGAAAATGAGTATAAAAAAGATGTGGCAAAAGAAGAAGAGGGTATTTTAGAAAAGGTACCATCTGCCGAAAACATTGATAATAATTGTGTTGTAGAATATAAAGTTACATCTTGGGATAAAGCGCCAGAAGGCATAAATAATATAGTATCTAAGTATAAAGGTAAAAAGGGATATTTTATATATAGTAAAGATAAGGATAATTATATTATAATTTTATCAGGAAAAAAGACTTCAGGAGGACATTCTATTTCTGTAAGTTCCGTGGAGAAAACAGATAATACTACAGTGATAACTATTGAAGAAAAATCACCTTCTAATGGAGAAGTAGTTATACAAGCTATTACTTATCCTTATATCATACTAAATGTTAAATGTAATAATGAAAAATTAAAAGTTTTAGATACTTGTGGAAATGAATATACTAAGATAGAAGAAACTCTAAGATAATAAAAAAAACCTTTTATTTATAAAAAATAAAAGGTTTTTAATAAGCTAATAAATAAATTATTAAAGTTTTATGTTTCTATCAATGGGTTGAGAAAGAGAAATAAAGGTATCTGTACTTTGTATACCTATAATTGTATTTATTCTATGCATCAATATATCTTGAAGGTCTGATATGCTCTTGCATATAACCTTTGCAAAAACTGAATATTGACCAGTAGTATAATGCAATTCTACAATTTCTTTTATTTTTGCCATTTCATCCATAACATTACTAAAAGAAGAGTTTTTGTCTACAAATACCCCAACAAAACAACATACATCATATCCGAGCTTAGGCATATCTAACATAAGTTTCGTACCTTTTATTATGCCGATATCCTCCATTTTTTTCATTCTTACGTGGATAGTACCACCACTTACATGGCAGATACGAGCTATTTCTAAATATGGTGTTCTTGAATCTTTAATAAGGATGTCAAGGATTTGAAGATCTAAATCATCTAATTGAGAATTAACCACAAGAGACACGAAATCACCCCATATATGTAAAAATTTTTTTATAGCAATGTACTAGAATATTTATGAACTTATAAAATTTTCATTAAAAACCATTACAAATATAATAATAACATAAATTTTAAAGGATTAAATGTTAAATTCATAAATACAAGCATATTACATTTTTAATATTACTACAGAATTCAACTAATAACAACAATTTTAGCTAATACTTATAGTGAGTTTTTTTAAAAAATTAAAATTATTCAAAGAGAAAAAGTAATTAGTTTTTAAATTATTAACTTTAAGTATTAACCTTTTATATTAATTATTATATATATTATGAGATTTTTATTGAAAAAATCTTAAATATGAAATATGATACTTTATAGGTATAAAATTAAAGGGGGGAAAGATATGCCATATGTTTTATTAATTTTGATAGCTGCAGTGGTAGGTGTTATATTATATAATTTATTAAATGTATATTTATTAAGAAAGATAAATGTTAACAAGTGGATAGTACTAGGTGTTGCTATATTAGTTTTCTTTTTACCTATAGCGCTTAGTAGGTTTGAGTTTAGCCCAAATGTAATGTCTATAGTACAATCAATGCTTTTCGTAATATTGCTGTTATGGTTTTTTGATTTAAACTCAAAGGGACCAATAAAAAAAGAGAAACAGATAAAGATAAAAACTAAAGCAAAGCCAAATAAATTAAAAACTATGCCTAAAGATTCAATAATAACAAATGAAAAAGATAAAAAAAGTGAAAATAAAAAATAGTTTCTTAAAAGAAAGATATTAAGAATAAAAGATTTGAAAAAAGTTGAAAGTTTTAGCCATAGATGGTTAAAACTTTTAACTTTTTAAATTTCATTTAAAAATATTGGAGAGGTAAGAGCTGTAGCTCCACTTTGCAAAAATATCTTAGCTACATACCATTTTTCATTTTCCTTAAAGGGAAGAGAACAAAAATATTTAATGTCCTTTTGGGGCGGAAAGTCCATTTCTTTTATACATACTCCCTTAGAAGATATAAGCTTAATTTTTGTAATCTTATCCTCCCTATCTTCAGCATATAAAGAGAATTTTAAAGTGTCATTTCTATTGCAATTAAGCACATCGCCCATTAAGCTGCCGTTAATATAAAAATGAACCTTAAGGGTTCTAGATTCAGTAGAGTAGGTATTCCTATTTCTTAAAGATTGTAAAAGGTTTTTCTTATCTTTTTTTTCAACTAGTACCGCAGTTAAATTATCGCTATCTCCAAAGTTTATCTTATGGTTATCTTGAGAGTTTATAGCACCAAGCTTCCAACCTTTATCAAGAAGGGAATAATAACGCTTTTCATATCTATTATAGGATTTAGCAGGGTAAAGACCATTTCCCACCTCAATTAAAGATAGGTGATTATTTAATAAAGGATTAAAATCAAGCTTTTCTATGTTTTTACTTGGATGATTTATAGCCATTATAGGATTATTTACAGAGTTCCATAAAAGGAGCTTTTTAATATCCCATATATCGCCTGAAAAGAAATTTTCTGAGGCGAATATATTAAAATGACCGTAAGGCTTTAAGGTAAA
Source organism: Clostridium algidicarnis (assembly GCF_000703125.1). Taxonomy (NCBI): domain Bacteria; kingdom Bacillati; phylum Bacillota; class Clostridia; order Eubacteriales; family Clostridiaceae; genus Clostridium; species Clostridium algidicarnis. The sequence goes on from NZ_JNLN01000001.1 coordinate 2,355,412, forward strand.
TTCAAATCCTAAAATACCAATGAAATTATCATGTTTTTTATTAAACTTTTGTATATCCTTTAGAGCCTCTTCCCATTTGTTTTTATCTTTACGTTTTTTATTGTTATTTAAAGCGTTGTTGTGATCTGTTATTATAATAAAATCTAAGTCTTTATTTTTAGCATACTTTAAGGCTACCTTTACATCTCCTGTACCTGTAGAATTTTCAGTATGGCAGTGAGGTATCCCATAGATTATACTATGCTTTTTTTTTAGAGATCCTTTAGATTTTTTGCTTTTTCCCATATAGCACATCCTTAAAAATCTTTCTTATTAATATAATAGATAAAAGGGTGGGAATTGCTATTATGTTTTAAGTTATATGGGGTGAAAAAGTATGAATACAATACTGTGGTTGAAATATGAATGAATAAAAAGTTACCTCTAAAAGTGTAACCTTTCTAAGGATTTTTCGTGTAAGCTTATAGAGAGAAAGAAAGGGGGTGATTTTAATTTGTGAGGACAACATTTTAATGGAAGAAACAAAAGATGGTGATAAAGAATCCTTTGAAAAGCTAGTATTAAAACATAGGAAGAATGCAGTAGGATTTGCTTATGGGATTCTAAAAGATATATATATGGCAGAAGATATTGTGCAAGAAAGTTTTGCTTCAATATATATTAATAGACATAGCTACAAGTCTAAAAATACATTTAAAACATTTTTGTTCGCAATAATTAGAAATAAATGTATAGATTTTATAAGAAAAAACAAAAACTATTCAGCTGTAAATTTAGATGATATTTCCGTCTTAAGTACAGATCTTCAGCCACAGGAGTTATTTCAGCAAAAAGAAGAATTACAACATTCAATAGAAGTATTAAACAAATTAAATGAAGATTATCGCATTGCATTCTATCTTTATGAAGTAGAGGGATTTAGTTATAAGGAAATTGCAGAAATAATGCATAAGTCTTTACCACAAATAAAAATCACCATTTATAGAGCACGAAAAAAACTACGAGAATTTTTGAAGGAGGATATAGGGTATGGAAACTGAAAAGCAGTTTTTAAATGAAATGTGGCATAAGGTTAGTATACTAGAACGTGAAGAGCTAGAAAAAGCCCGAATAAAAGAAATTAATAGGAAACTTACTATAAAAACAACATGCATTAGTACCATTAGTATAATAACCTTTGTATTTGTTGCAATATATAATCAATATATTACTGAATTAATATATCCTATTACCTTTGGAGTACTAGTTATTACCTTCTCTCTTGAATACCTATCAATGAAAGAAATGGGGGATAAGAGCTATGAAAATTCAAATATCAAATCTTACTAAAAAATTTGGAACTAGCACCGTGCTTGATAATATAGACCTTGAAATATCAAGTGGAATGTTTGGACTATTAGGGAGAAATGGTGCAGGTAAGACAACACTAATGAGGATAATTGCAACACTTCTAACTAAAAATTCAGGGGATATAACCATATGTGGTATGACGGTTGAAAATACAAAAGATATTAGGGAAATTGTAGGATATCTGCCTCAAGACTTTTCTATGTATCCAAGTATGAAAGTATATGAGGCCATGGATTATTTAGGGGTTCTTTCTAAAATACCTAAACAAAAACGGCAGGAAATTATCCCGAGTTTATTAGGTAAGGTTAATTTGTTAGATTATCAAAACACTAGAGTAAAGGCCCTATCAGGAGGAATGAAGCGTCGACTAGGTATAGCACAAGCTATAATGCATTCTCCAAAAGTATTGATAGTTGATGAGCCAACAGCAGGACTGGATCCAGAAGAACGAATTAGATTTAGAAATTTGTTATCTGAAATAGCAAAGGATAGAATTGTTATTCTTTCAACACATATTGTAGGAGACATAGAAGCAACTTGTGAAAATATTGCCATTTTAAATAAAGGCAAAATTATATATAAAGGTAAAACTGAAGAACTTGCAAAACTTGCAGAAGGCAAGGTTTATACGGTTACAGTAAGTAGTGAAGAATTAGATAAATTTAAAGACAAATATAAGATTATAGCTATGGTTTCTCATGGGAACAATGCAATCCTTAGAATCTTGGCAGACAATAAACCCTTTGAAGATGCTAAGGTATGTGAGCCTACCATTGAAGACGGTTATATGTTAATCATGGGAGGAAAGATGTAATGAGTCTATTTTTTAAAGAGTGTAAAAATATATTAAAGAGCTATATATATTATGTTTTTATTGCTGTAGTAGTATTATTTTATATTTCTCAAATGGGAATGGCTGTGCCGAAAGATTTAGAAAAAATGTTTTCACCACCAAAAAAAGTAAGTATTGAAGAAGTTTATGCGCCTTATGGGGAGAGGGAATCTGAACCTTCAAAGGCAATGATACCAAAGGTATCAGCTGAATTATACAGAGAATATAAGGATAATTCATATGGTACATATCCAGCAGGAATTTATAAAAAGGTTAAGTTAAATATCGATGAAACAAAGAAAATTGAACTGGTTTTAGAAGAAATAACAGGAAGGACAATAAAAGAGTTAGATGAAATGTGGGATAGTAATAAGGTTAGTGAACCACTCCATAACCAGAATATAACCTTTGAACGGTTTCAAGAATTAATGATAAATACTGATGAAATATTAGGTGTCGGTTCTGCCTATGGAAAAAGTTTCATAGGAAGATTTGCTAGGGTTCCTATTACCTATGAAGAAGCAATGGAGGATTATGAATATACCATTAATAAAGATAGGTTAACTTCTTTCTATGCACGTTTGTTTTGTGATTATATAGGAATTATCATTGGTATATTCCCAATATTTGTAGCTACATTTATGTCTATTAAAGATAAAAAAACTAAGATGTGTAATTTAGTTTATTCAAGAAATACATCTTCATTAAAGTTGATTTTTTCTAGATACTTTGCTCTTGTTTTTATGATGATAATCCCAGTTATAGCATTGGGCATCAAGGAAACTATTGTATTTATTTTATATGCAAACTCAAATAATCTTAGTATAAATATGTTTGCATTTATAAAGTATATAATATGGTGGATAATGCCTACGCTTATGATGGTTACATCTATGGGTATGTTTTTAACAATACTAACAGACACACCACTGGTTATTCTAGTAGGATTATTTACCTGGTTTTTCAACTTAAGTCATATAAAACTTTCCGGAGATTATCCACTCATGGGATTGTTTATTCGTCACAATATAGATAGAGGTGGAGCCTTAGGTGGAGCTTTAATAGAAGAAAATTTAAGCAAAATCATGGCTAATCGTCTATTGATTACGGGAATATCACTATTCATAGTGATAGCAACTAGCTATATATATGAAAAGAAAAGGAGTGGGAAACTTGACATTGGTACAAAGATGGGAAAATCGTTTAGATTTAGTAAAAGCAAATATAAAACTAGTCACATTAAATAACATTGGAGTTGCTGCTGTTTTACTATTTATACTGCCATTTATTCAAGGAGTAGAAAATCTTGACCCAGTATCCAGTGCAATTTGTCTTGAAAACTATGTATCTGTAATTGGCATAATACTTCTTGTACCAATTTTTGCTCCTGAGGAAGCAACGGAAATTAATGAAATAGTAACATCAAAGTCCATGTCACAGTGTAAGATTTATGGAGTTAGAATTATTATAGGATTAATTAGTATCTTTATTTTAGTTACCGCTTTTACATTGATGTTAAAACACAATAATTGTGACTTCCCATTATTAAAGTATATATTAGGAACCTTTCTATCTGCCATATTTCTAGGCAGCGTAGGATTATTTACTTCTGCTATATCAGGAAGTACAATATTTGGATATATGGGTTCCATTGTCTATTTGATCTTAAATATAATGACTAAAAATAAGTATGTAGGTAAATTTTATATAATGTCTATGGGGCATAAGGGTTTTAATGAAAAATATTGGCTGCTAGCTGGTAGTGTTATTCTTATATTGATATCTCTTATAATAAAATTTCTAAAAAGAAAAATGCAATAAGCAATAAACAAATTAATTATTTGTTTCTATAATTAATTATAGAAAGACATTGAAAAATATCAGAATAGTTTAGTAGCTTTTATTTTAAAGGGGGAGTAGTTTTGTTTGAAAATATTATTTGGGATTTTGATGGCACCTTATTCGATACATACTCAGGAATGGTGTATGTTTTTAAAAGAGCATTAGGTTATAATGGCATAGAGATAAGTGAAGATGAAATTTTAAAGTATATGAAAGTTTCTTAAAGGCAGTATTAACCAAGGCTTTAGAATTAGTGAAACCTTGTAAAATATTATTAACTATAGGTGGGAAAAGGGGAGATTTAATTGAAAGGTAATAATTGCCTATATCCTTTAGATTTAGAGAGTGCAGATCCTAACACAATAGAAAATGTTAAAGAATTGCTTTGTAACCTAAATTTGATTAACCTAGCTCCCTTAATAATTCTAAGGCAAAAGTAAACGATAAAATAGAAAAAGGCATTCCATAGCTAAAATTAATTAGTTGTGAAATAGCCCTTTTATTTTCATATTATTTCTTTTTTATAGTTATTATACATTTTTGAAATAGATATATATATTAGAACAACATATCCGAATATAAATATATAATTTATATTTGTTAATATGTCTATAACAGTAAATACTTTGGATGACTTAGACACTATAATAGCTAGTATAATTAATATAATAGGCATTGAAGATATAAAACTAAATAATATCTTATTTTTTTCTCGTTTTAATATATTCCTAAGTAACGTCTCATCCATTCCGATAGATTTATATAGTATTAATTCATCCTTTCTTTTTAAAAATAAATTATAAAAGGCGAAATAGCAGTTAGAGAATCCTACTACAATAAAGAATACACTAAAGAATGTAGCTAGTATATTTCCTATTATAGTTCTTTTTTTAATCAAGTTATCTTCGTCTACTTTTGATTCTAAACTAAAATGTCCATCTTTAAAATAATCAAGAGACTTACCTTTTACCACAGTCTGAGTTTTTTCAACATTATCGGATTTAATAGCAATATATTCAAATTGATCTAAACTAGCGATTTTTTCAAAATTACTAAATAGTTTTATATACTCAGATTTAGGCATATAACAATTTAATCTATTTTTATATATAGGATAATCAAAAAGTGGTGTATCAATTTTATCTTCTACATTTAAAGCAAACTCATAACCTCTAGTATCTAGAATATTTCCATACTCTGAAAGGTAAAGAGTTTCTATATCTTCTTTTAGGAATTGTTTATCTGTAATCCTTGATGTTGGAATATTAAAATTATCTCCAACAGTATTTAATAATAAAACTCTGTTACCCTTATATTTACTTGGATCTAATCCTCTTTTAGCTACCAATTCATTGAATTTATTATCTTCTAATCCAATTATATTAAGTCGTGTATTTTTTAAAGATATAATATTTTCTTCTAGATTATTTAAACTGCCAGAGTTTTTAAAGTTATCATCAATTAAATCTTCATTATAATCAATATATACGCATTCACTTCTAAAGTTTATAAAGTCATCAATATTAAGTGATTTTATATCATTAATTAAATCTTGATTTAAAGGACTTATAGTAGAATATTCTCCTTGAATACCATAAGTTGTGTATCTATCAATATTGTTATATCTCTCCTCTATAGAATAGTATGTTATTATTATTATTATAAAAGCCATTAAAGCAAATCCTAATTTTAAAGTTATTCCTGTGAATTTAAAGCTTTTCTTACCATTTTTATAAAATTGTTTAGATAAATCTTTTTCTATATTACCCTTATATTTAAGGTCATATTTCTTATAAGATTTAGATTTTATTTCTCCTTTTAATCCATTTAAAATAGAACTTTTTTTAAGTTTGTTTATAGGTTTCTTTGTACTTAGATAGATTATTACTAAGCTTAAAATATAAATAAGTATTGCAAATTTAAAGTTTAAGCTTACATTTAAATCAATAGTACTTTCAAGAATGTTTTTAGATTTAGAAAAATACATTTCAACCTTATTTATAGCAAGAAATAATAGTTTGATTATTCCAATAGATGAAACTATACCTAAAAGTATTGGTATTTGAGAGATATATAATGCTTTTAGTTTTATTATTTTATTAATATCGCTACTAGTAGCACCTATAGCTCTTAATTTGGAATATTCTTGTATAGACTTTGCCTCTTGCACTAAAAATAAGTTTGTAATAATAAAGTAAAAAAGTATTATTAATATGAAGAATAAAACCAATACAATTACTTGAAAAGTATGATCTTTTAATAAATTATCTTGAGGATCAAAAACAAAGGATCTATCTAAATACATTAAGTTGTAATTATATGTAATATCCTTTGTTTCTAGATTGTTTACTATTTCTTCACTTAAACTATAAGTTTTGAATATGTTTTTATACCATATAAATGGAGAAAGTTCTTCTCCGCTTTCTAAAAGTTTATCTTGTTCTACATTTAAAAATATATTGTAAAATTCTTCATATTCATAAGTTGTATCATAATAGATACCTGAGATCATATAATTATTACCATTTACTTCAAGATTATCATTAATATTTTTATTAATCTCTCTTGCCATATCATTACTTATCATAATTTCATTAGGGCTTGGAAGACTACCTTCTTTCAACCAAGATTCAATAGTAGAAAGAGAGTTCTCATCCATTTCGAATAATTCAGTTTTCTCTTTGGATCCAAAACCTTCTTCTATAACTTTATTATTAAATAATCCTAGTTTTTTTATATATCTATTTGATTGTAAACTTTTCGCATCATTGCTTGAAATTGTATTTACGATTCTAAAGTGATAGCCTCCTGTACTTTTACCTATTATATCCCTATAAGATTTATAGTATGATGAAACACCAAAAACAAAAGTAGAAAGAATAACTACAGCTAGAAATATTGTAATGATTGTTGAAATATAAGACTTTTTATTTAAGCTTATATCTCCTTTTACATATTCACGTAAAATCATCTTATCACCTCATCACTAATGATTAGCCCATCTTCCATACGGACTATTCTATCAGCAGATAGGGCAACTTCTTCATCATGAGTAACTATTATAATAGTTTGGTTGTATTTTAAGTTTGAAAGCCTAAAGATTTCTATTATATCCCTAGCATTTTGTTTATCTAAATTACCTGTTGGTTCATCTGCTAATATTATACTAGGCTTATAAATTAAACTTCTAGCAATTGCTACCCTTTGTTGTTGTCCACCAGAAAGTTTATCAGGGAATACTTTTAATTTAGATTCAATACCTAAGTTTTTTATTAGATCATCAAAATGTTCCTGGTCCACATTTTTATCATCCATTAAAACAGGTAATTTTATGTTGTTCTCTACAGAAAGGTTAGAAATTAGATTGAAAAATTGATAAATAACCCCTAATTGTCTTCTTCTATAAAGAGCAAGATGATTTTCATCTAAATTTGATATATCTGTATTATCGACTTTAATTTCTCCAGATGTAATAGCATCTACACCTGATAATAAATTTAAAAGTGTAGACTTACCACACCCACTAGGCCCCATAATAGCAACCATTTGTCCTCTTTCAATAGAAAGGTTGATTCCTTTTAATGCTTCTACTTTAATTTCTCCTTCACCATATATTTTTTTTAAGTTCATAACTTTTAATATTTCCATATATCTTACCTCCTAGAAAGAGAATACAATACGAAAGTGATTTTTAAGTGACAATTAAATAATTTAATCTAATATTTTCTTTAAATTAATTATATACTAGATTTATTGATATAATAACTTTGAGGTGATATATTGAAAATATTTTTACTGGAAGATGATGAGACTTTAGGATTTGGAATAAAAACATATTTAGAAAATAGTGATTACACTGTGATACATGCAAGCTCTTTAAACGAAGCAAAGGGAAAATTTAATTATGATTTTGATTTAATAATACTAGATGTAAACTTACCAGATGGTACAGGTTTTGATTTTCTAAAAATATATGATATAAAAACTACTCCAATAATATTTTTAACTGTTAATGATTCGGAAGAGGATATTGTTATGGGATTAAATGTTTCTGATGCATACATTACGAAGCCTTTTAAATTATCAATATTAAAAGCTAAAATAGAAAGTATATTAAGAAGGGTAGAAGAGAAGGATAAAAAATTAAATTATAAAGGATTAGTTTTAGATGAGAAAAACTATATATGTTTTTTAGATGGCAACGAGATAGAATTAACTGTAAAAGAATATGAACTTTTAAGACTTCTTTTAAAAAATAGAGGTAATACATTAACCAGGGAAAAGATATTAGAGGATATTTGGGATATAAGAGGGAAATTTGTAGAGGATAATACTCTTTCAGCAGCGGTAAAAAGACTTAGAAAGAAACTAAAACAATATGGCTATACTATAGAGACTATAAGAGGTATAGGCTATAGATTTGTGAGGGATTAAATGCTTTACTTTTTAATAATTTTTTTAATAATAACTATATTAATATTTGGATTAGATAGATATTTTTATATAACAATTTCTAATATTTTAGAATTTAAAAATATAAACAGTGAAGTGGTTTTAAATTCATTAGGTTATTATAACAAGAGTATATTTACAAATAAACTGCATGGTGTATTACTTAGTATATTCATATTGATTCTTATATATGGACTATATAGCTACAATGAAAAGAAAAAACAAGAAAAATATAAAGAGAAGATAAAAAAACTTGAAGATGATTTAATTAGAATAAATGGTGGGGACTATTCAATAGATATTAAAGAAGATGATGAATATAGCTCACTAAGAGATGAAATTTACAAAATAATCATAAACTTAAAATCCCTAGAAGAAGAAGCTAAGAGGCAGAAATTAACATTGAAAAAAGATCTTTCAAATATTGCTCATCAATTAAAAACACCCATAACATCTATTGGATTTATGGTAGAGCTAATAAATGAAGATAGAGAAAACTCAGATATATATTTAGAGAAGCTTTATTCAGAGTTAGAAAAGCTTAAAAACTTTATAGAGGTACTTCTAAAGCTTTCAAAAATAAATTCTAATGCTATAGAATATAAATTTAAAGAACTCTCTATTTTAGAGATAATAGAAGATATATTCAATAGTTTAAATAGAAATAGAAAGGTAAATATAAAATATAATGGAGAAGATTTTTATGTATTAGGAGATGAGGTATGGCTTTATGAAGCTTTTCTAAATATAATAAAAAACTCCTTAGAGCATACATTAGATACTGTAAGTATAGAGCTTACTTCTAATCCTATTTATAAGGTTGTAAAAATATCTGATAATGGTAGTGGAGTAGAAGAAGAGATATTAAAGAGGATTTTTGATAGGTTTTATAGAGGAGAGACATCATTGCCAGGATACGGAATAGGTCTAAATCTGTCAAAATCAATTATAGAGGATCATAAGGGGGATATAATAGCCTTTAATGATAATGGATTAACTTTTGAAGTGAAATTTTATAATGTCACGTAAAAATCACTTTCATATAGTAGCCTTTTATTAGAGGTGATTTAATTGAAGAAAAAAAGATATTTAAAAAAATTGGTAATAGGAATCTTAATTATAATGGTATTATTTAAATTAATTACATTTTTAGATCTAAGTAATATATTGGGAAGTGAGACAAAAACAGACCCTCTTGTCTTAAATAATGAATACATGGATATAGAAGATATAGTATCTAAAAATGCTATAGTAATAGACAAGACTACAGGACAGATAATCATGGGGAAAAATTATAATAAAAAAATACATCCTGCTTCAATGACTAAAGTTATGACAGCGATAGTAGGTATTGAAAATGTTAGCAACTTGAATAAAAGAACAAAGATTACACAAGATATTATAGATTATTGTATTACCAATGGATTAAGTGTTTCAGGCTTTAAACCAGGAGATAATCCCAAAATAATAGATTTGTTATATGGAATACTTTTAGAATCAGGAGGAGAGGCAAGTATAACTTTAGCTAGATATGTTTCTGGTACTGAACAAGAATTTGTTAATTTAATGAATCAAAAAGCAAGAGAATTAGGGATGAAAAATACACATTTCTCGAACTCTACAGGTATAACAGATATTGAAAATTATAGTACAGTAGAAGATATAGGAATACTTTTTAAATATGCCTTAGGAAATAGACAATTCAAAAAAGTAGTTGAATCAAAAGAGTATGAAGTACGTGGTATAAATGGCTTATTTACTAAACGTACTATAAATAATAATCTTTTTTTTTAAAGAAGTATGTTAAATATAGATAAAGATCATATAAAATGTGGTAAAACAGGATATACAAAAGCGGCAGGATTGTGTTTAGTAAGCTCAGGAGAAGTAAATAATAGAGCATATATAGTAGTTGCAGCACATGCAGATGGAAATATCGAAACGGAACAATACAATTTAATAGATACAGAGAAAATTTATAGTAAGTTGAAAAAATTAGATTGAAAAAGATACAATTATAATCGTTGTTAGGGGGATTTATAATGGATATGAATGGTATTAAAGCAATTTTATTTGATTCAGGACGTACTCTTAATGTGCCTAGAACAGGACATTGGTTTATCACACCCAACTTTTGCCAAATAATTGGAAATGCTCAAATTTCGTATACAGATAAACAGCTAAATGAAGCAATGGAAAAAGTCTGTGAGCATATTAATAAAACACTATTAGTAGAATCCGAAGAGCATGAGTTTTTTATGTTTAAGGAGTTTTATGAAATTGTATTAAAAGAAATCAATTATCCTCATATTAATAATGAAATTATTGAATTATTAGCAAAGGATAATGTCTATAATGACGAAAAGTTTTTATTTTTTGATGATGTAGAATACTCATTAAGAAGTCTAAAGAAAAAATACTTACTAGGAGTAGTTTCAGATACATGGCCATCGTTAGAAAGGGTATTCATTAATAAAAAATTAAAACAATATTTTTCAACTTTTATAATGTCATCTATTTATGGTTCATATAAAGCTGAAAAGACTTTATTTAAAATAGCTATTGAAGAATTAGGAATTAAACCACAAGAAGCCATCTTTGTGGATGACAGCGAATCAAACCTTGATGCAGCAAAAGAATTTGGAATGGCACCTATATTAATAGATAGATATGACATAAGAGACCTCAAAAGTAAATATCCTATAATTAGGTCGCTAAATGAATTAACTTAAAAAATATTAATATTGACTATTTTTTATTCATAAGATATACTTTGACTATCAAAGTATTTGATAGTCAAATAAAATGGGAGAGGATAATATGAAATTACCTCCTTTAAAAATTGGAGATTTAGTAGCAAGAGTGCCTATAATTCAAGGTGGAATGGGAATTGGAGTATCAAGATCAAAATTAGCTTCTGCAGTAGCAAACGAAGGTGGCGTTGGTATTATATCTGGTGTACAAATAGGATATGATGAACCAGACTTTGAAACTAATAATAAAGAAGCAAATATTAGAGCATTGAAAAAACAAATAAAAAAGGCAAGAGAAAGTACCAAAGGTATATTAGGAGTTAACTTTTTATGTGCAATGAATGATTATAATGAATTAGCAAAGATAGTTGTAGAAAGTGGTATAGATTTAATTATATCAGGAGCAGGGATTCCTACATCATTGCCTAAAATAGTGGAAGGGTCAAATTGTAAGATAGCACCTATAGTATCTTCTGCAAAGGCAGCTAATATTATATGCAGCCTTTGGGATAAAAGATATAATAGAATACCGGATTTAATAGTTGTAGAGGGGCCAAAGGCAGGAGGACATTTAGGATTTTCATTAGAGGATTTAAAAATAATAAAAGAGGAGGACTTCGAAAATATAGTAATAGAAGTTATAAGGGTTATAAAACCTTTTGAAATTAAATATAATAAGATTATACCTGTGGTTGTAGCAGGCGGAATTTTTGATGGGAGAGACATAGCAAGATTCATGAAACTAGGAGCAGCAGGAGTTCAGATGGCTACTAGATTTGTAGCTACAGAAGAATGCGATGCAGATATAAGATATAAGAACACCTATGTAAATGCAAAAAAAGAAGATTTAGAAATTGTAGTTAGCCCTGTGGGAATGCCAGGAAGAGCTATAAAAAATGAGTTTGCTTGTAAAGTTATTAAAGAGGGTAAACAACCAATAAATAAATGTTATAAATGTTTAAAACATTGTAATCCTAAAATTGCACCTTACTGTATATCTAATGCATTAATAGAAGCGGTAAAGGGGAATATAGATAAGGGGCTTATTTTTACAGGGGAAAATTGTACTAGAATAAATAAAATTGTTAAAGTAAAAGATTTAATTAGTGAACTTTTGACAGAGGCAGAGCTTAATTATATATAATTAGATCTTATAAAATTTTAACAAGTGCTTTGAAAGTCAAAGTATTTGAATGTCAAAGCAAATGGAGAGGTGAATAATGAATAAATCAATAAGCACAATTAATGAACTTTTAGTTGAAACTTTTAATGATATTTTAACCATAGAGCAAAATGCTATTAATAGTGGTGCGTTTAAAGATATTTCAGTTACAGAAGTACACACTATAGATGCTATAGGAATGTATGAACCAAGAACCATGACTGAAGTTGCAAAAGAGCTAGATATAACTGTAGGGACACTTACTATAGCTATAAACAATTTAGTAAAAAAAGAATATGTAGAAAGAAAAAAGTCAGCAGAAGATAGAAGGTTAGTAATGGTTCAGCTAACTAAAAAAGGAAAATTAGCATATAGGATTCATGAAAAGTTTCATTCAGATATGGTTAAAGCAACTATTGAAGGATTAACAAAAGAAGAAGAGGAAACCTTAGTTAAATCCTTAGAAAATCTTAATAGCTTTTTTAGAGAAAAATATAACTTGAAAAACGGGAAAAAGAGGGAATAGCTATATGAGTGAGGTAAAGATAATAGGTACAGGAAGTTATATCCCAAAGGGAATTACAACTAATGATGATTTATCAAAGTGGGTAGATACTAGCGATGAGTGGATTTCAAGTAGAACGGGAATAAAAGAAAGACGATTATCCATAGGAGAAAATACATCTGAATTAGCATCTAAAGCAGCAATAGATGCTCTGAAAGATGCCAATATGAAAGCAGAAGATATAGAATTAATTATTGTAGCTACTATTACAAGTGATAGCTTTACACCTTCTACAGCTTGTATGGTACAAGAAAGTATAGGTGCTTTTAATGCAGTAGCCTTTGATATTTCGGCAGCTTGCTCAGGGTTTATATTTGGACTTAATACCGCTTATCAATTCATAAAAGCTGGACAGATGAAAAATGCACTTGTAATAGGGGCAGAGGTTTTATCTAAAATAGTGGACTTTAAGGACCGTAATACTTGTGTATTATTTGGAGATGGTGCAGGCGCAGCTATTCTTAAAGCTTCAAAGAAGCAAGGTATATTATATAATAATATAGGATCTGACGGAATTAATGGAAAGGAATCTTTAAATTGTACTGCTGTGCAACTAAGTAATCCTTATACAAAAGTGGAAAAGAAAGAAGAAAGTTTTATATCTATGAATGGTAAAGAAGTCTTTAGGTTTGCAGTAAAAATTATCCCTAAAAGCATAGAGCAAATATTAAAAGATACTAATAATAGATTAGAAGATATAAAATATATAATTCCACATCAAGCAAATTTACGAATTGTAGAATTTGCAGCAAAAAAGCTAAAAGTAGATATAGAAAAGTTTTACGTAAATCTAGATAGATATGGAAATACATCAAGTGCAAGTATACCTATAGCATTAGATGAAATGAATAAAAATGGTTTACTTAAAAAAGGAGACAAAATAATACTTGTAGGATTTGGTGGTGGACTCACCTGGGGATCAACCTTAATTAAGTGGTAAAAAATAATTTATAAAAAAATGGAGGGCTTAATAATGATTTTTGAAAAAATAAGAAAAGTTACATCTGAGGAATTAGGAATAGAAGAGGATACTATTAAAATTGATATGTCATTTCAAAATGATTTGGGTGCAGATTCTTTAGATCTTTTTCAGATAATAATGGAGTTGGAAGAGGAATTCAATATACAAATAGAAGATGCAGAAGATATAGTAACCCTAGAAGATGCTGTGAGTTATGTTAAAAGAAAGATTGAACAATAAAGTTATTTTAGGAGGAGCAAAATGTTAAGGTCTATACTTTGTAATATAGTTGGAATAGAATATCCTATAATACAGGGAGGGATGGCTTGGATTGCTGACAGTAGTTTAGCAGCAGCGGTGTCTAATGCAGGAGGACTTGGAATAATAGCAGGAGCTAATGCACCTGTAGATTATATAAGAAATGAAATAAGAAAGACTAAAAGTCTTACGGATAATCCTTTTGGAGTAAATATAATGCTTTTAAGTGATAATGCAGAAGAATTAGCTAAGGTTGTTTGCGAAGAAGGGGTTAAGGTAGTAACTACTGGAGCAGGCAACCCTTGGAAATATATGAAGATGTGGAAAGAGCATGATATAAAAGTTATACCTGTAGTAGCATCTGTAGCATTAGCAAAAAGAATGGAAAGAAGCGGAGCGGATGCTATTGTAGTTGAAGGCTATGAAGCAGGAGGTCATGTAGGTGAACTTACAACTATGGCACTAATACCTCAAGTAGTAGATGCAGTGGATATACCCGTAATAGGTGCAGGGGGTATTGGTGATGGAAGAGGAGTTGCAGCAGCATTTATGCTTGGAGCAGAAGGAATACAAGTAGGAACTAGATTCTTAGTTGCAAAGGAGTGCACAGTACATCAAAATTATAAAAATAAAATAATAAGTGCAAAAGATATAGATACAGTTGTTAGTGGTAGAGCAACAGGACACCCTGTAAGAGTATTAAAAAATAAACTTACAAGACAGTTTACACTTTTAGAAAAAGAGTGTAAACCTATTGAAAAATATGAGGAGCTTGGTAGAGGTGCTCTTCCAAAAGCAGCAAAAGAGGGAGATGTAGATTATGGCTCTGTAATGGCAGGACAAATAGCAGGACTTATACATAAAGAGCAAAGCTGCAGGGAAATAATAGAAGAGATGTTTTCAAAGGCAGAAGAGACAATAAATAGATTTAAATAAAGTTTGGAGGTATCTTTTATGAAGGTAGTATTTCTTTTCCAAGGTCAAGGGGCACAATATGTAGGTATGGGAAAAGAACTATACGAAAAGTATGACATTGCAAGGGAAGTATATACTAAAGCTGATTTGGCATTAAATTTTAATATAAGCAATTTGTGCTTTGAAGGACCAATAGAAAGTCTTAACCAAACTAAATATACACAACCTGCAATACTTACTACTAGTATAGCTATACTAAAAGTTTTAGAGCAATTTGAAATAAAACCTGATGAGGTTGCAGGATTAAGTCTTGGAGAATATTCAGCTCATGTATGTAGTGGAAGTTTAAATTTTGAGGATGCAGTAAAGCTTGTAAAAAAAAGAGGAACATACATGGAGGAAGCTGTACCAAAAGGATTAGGAACTATGGCGGCTATTTTAGGGCTAGAAGGTGAAATATTAAGACAAATATGTGTAGATTGTAGTAGCTTTGGAATAGTTGAAGTGGCAAATTATAACTCTCCAGGACAAATTGTAATTGCTGGAGAAGTAGAAGCCGTAAAAGGGGCATCTGAAATGGCCATAGAAAAAGGAGCTAAAAGGGTTATTCCCCTTAAGGTTAGTGGACCTTTTCATACATCTATGTTAAAAGAAGCTTCAGAAAAATTATCAAAAGAGCTTCAAGGCGTTAAAGTTAATACTATGAACATTCCTGTGGTAACAAATGTAACAGGGTCATATATAAATAAAAAAGAAGATATAAAAGAATTTTTGATAAAGCAGGTAAGAAGTTCTGTTAGATGGGAAGATACTATAAAAACCATGGTTAAAAATGGAGTAGATACTTTTGTAGAAATAGGGCCTGGCAATGCACTTAGTGGATTTGTAAAAAGAGTAGATAGAAAAGTAAATATAATAAATGTTGAGGATATAAAGTCTTTAGAAAAGGCTATAGAGTATTTTAAATCTTAATAAGGTGAGGAGGAAGGGTATGCTTAAAGGAAAAACAGCTATAGTTACAGGGGCAAGCAGAGGTATAGGAAGAGCAATAGCCCTTAATCTTGCGTCGCAAGAAGTAAATATAGTTCTAAATTATAGAAATGATGTAGAAGCAATGCAGGAAGTAATTAAAGAAATAGAAGCAAAGGGGGTAAAGGTAGTAGCAATAAAAGGGGATGTAAGTGATTTTAAACAGGCAGAAAATATAATAAAAGCTGCTACTGAAAGTTTTGGATCTCTAGATATCTTAGTTAACAATGCGGGAATTACTAGAGATGGTTTAATTATGAGAATGAAAGAAGAAGATTTTGATAATGTAATAGATGTGAATTTGAAGGGCGCCTTTAATTGTATAAGGCATGCCAGTTTAGTTATGATGAAACAAAGAAGTGGAAAAATAATAAACATAGCATCTGTAGTTGGAATAGTAGGAAATGCAGGTCAATCTAACTATGCAGCATCTAAAGCTGGGATAATAGGAATTACTAAGTCGGTTGCAAGAGAGTTAGCTTGCAGGGGTGTTAATGTAAACGCAGTAGCACCGGGATTTATAGAAACTGATATGACAGCTATTTTATCAGATAAGATTAAAAGGGTCATGGAAGAAGGAATTCCGTTTAAAAGACAAGGCAAGGCTGAAGAAGTGGCTAATGTAGTAAGCTTTTTAGCTTCAGATATGGCAAGTTACATAACAGGACAGGTAATAAATGTGGATGGTGGAATGGTTATGTAATTTTAAAGGGATTTTGTGTAGTATAAAAATAATAATTTAAAGCATATAAAGAGAAGGTGAAGTATATGAAGAGAGTAGTTATAACTGGTATGGGTGCAATAACACCTATAGGAAACAATGTTAAAGATTTTTGGGATTCAATAAAAAGAGGCCAATGTGGAATAGATTTTATAAAAACTTTTGATACTTCAGATTTTAAAGTTAAGTTAGCAGGAGAAGTTAAAAATTTTAAGCCTGAAGATTATATAGATGCAAAACAAGTAAAAAGAATGGATAGGTTTTGCCAGTTAGCAATGGTAGCCTCAAAAGAAGCAGTAGAAGATTCAAAGTTGAATTTACAAAACATAGACAAAGAAAAATTAGGGGTTATAGTTGGATGTGGTATAGGTGGTATGAGTACTATAGAAACTCAAGAGGAAAGACTATTAAAGAAGGGACCGAGTAGAGTATCTCCAATGTTAATCCCTATGATTATAAGTAATATGGCAGCTGGAAATATAGCTATTGAATATGGTGCAAAGGCCTTATGTAATACAATAGTAACAGCCTGTGCCTCCGGAACTAATGCAATAGGTGAAGCCTTCCATAGTATTAAGTTAGGTATGGCGGATATTATAATAGCAGGGGGAACGGAAGCGGCCATAACACCATTATCAGTGGCAGGATTTATATCACTTACAGCTTTAACAAAAAACCAAGATAAAAATAAGGCATCTATTCCCTTTGATAAAAATAGGGATGGATTTGTAATGGGAGAAGGAGCTGGTATGGTTGTACTTGAAAGTCTTGAAAGTGCAGAAAAAAGAGGAGCGAAAATATATGCCGAAGTAGTAGGCTATGGTACTACTTGTGATGCCTATCATATAACATCCCCAGCACCAAACGGAGAAGGTGCAGCTAGAGCTATAAAGATGGCATTAAAAGAAGGAAATATAAAAGAAGATAAGGTATCATACATAAATGCACATGGAACAAGTACACCATATAATGATAAATTTGAAACAGCAGCTATAAAATCGGTTTTTGGAGAAAAAGCTTATGAAATACCTGTAAGTTCAACTAAATCAATGACAGGACATTTATTAGGTGCAGCAGGAGCTATAGAAGCAATAATTTGTGTAAAAGCTATAGAAGATAGCTTTGTGCCACCAACAATAGGTTATACCACACCTGATGAAGAGTGCGATTTAGATTATGTACCGAATAAGGGTAGAGAGAAAGAATTAGAGTATGTACTTTCTAATTCACTAGGATTTGGAGGCCATAATGCAGTGCTTCTATTTAAGAAATGGAGTGGGAGGTAATTAACATGGATTTTTCCAAAATACAAGAGCTTATAAAGGCAGTAAGTGAATCTAGCTTAACTAGTTTTGAATTCAAGTGTGATGGAACACAGATAAATATGAAAAAAGAATGTGAAAAAATAGTAGTTAAAGAAAATCTGAACTTAGAAGATTCAAAGGAATATACAAAAAAAATACAAATTCAAAATTTTAATAAAGAGGATAAGAGGGAAGATAAGATAATTACTGATGTTGAAGAAAACTTCAATGTAGTTAAATCACCTATTGTAGGAACCTTTTACAAGTCCTCAGGTCCAAAGCAAGATCCCTTTGTTAAGATTGGCCATAAGGTGAAAAAGGGAGAGGTACTTTGCATAGTAGAAGCTATGAAACTTATGAACGAAATTGAAAGTGAATTTGAAGGTGAAGTAGTAGAAATACTTGCAAAAGACGGTGAAATGGTAGAATACGGTGAGCCTTTGATTAAAATAAAATACAACTTATGTATTAACCAATAAGTTATATTTGTTTAAAAGTAAAGTAGCTTTTATAAAAAAGTGGGATCCTAAAAATAATAGTAAGGAGGAAAAAATGTTAGATATAAAGGAAATTCAAGAAATAATTCCTCATAGATACCCAATGTTACTTTTGGATAGAGTAGATGAAATGGAACCTGGTAAACGGGTAGTTGCTATAAAGAATGTAACTATAAATGAACAGTTTTTTCAAGGACACTTTCCTGTAGAACCTGTAATGCCTGGAGTACTTATGATAGAAGCTTTAGCTCAAGCAGGAGCGGTAGCTATTCTTTCAATTGAAGAATTCAAAGGTAAAATAGCATATTTTGCGGGAATAAATAAAGCAAAATTTAGAAGAAAGGTAGTACCAGGTGATACTCTAAGATTAGAAGTGGAAATTACAAAGTTAAAAGGTTCCGCAGGTGTTGGAAGAGGAGTTGCATATGTTGAAGGTAAAAAGGCAGTAGAAGCTGAACTTATGTTTATCATTGGATAAACCTAAGTTTTTATTTAAGAGGTGATTATATGTTTAATAAAATATTAATAGCTAATCGTGGAGAAATTGCAGTAAGAATTATAAGAGCTTGCAGGGAAATGGGAATAAGAACAGTTGCTGTTTATTCCGATATAGATAAAGACGCCATTCATACCCAATTAGCAGATGAATCAGTTTGTATAGGATCTGCTAAGGCAAAGAATAGTTATTTAAATATGCAAAATATATTAAGTGCAGCAGTACTTAAAGGAGTTCAGGCTATTCATCCAGGCTTTGGTTTTTTATCTGAAAATAGTACCTTTGCCCATATGTGTACAGATTGTAATATTAAATTTATAGGTCCAGATCCTGAAACTATAGAAGAGGCAGGTAATAAATCTAGAGCAAGAGAAATTATGATAAATGCAGGGATACCTGTAATACCAGGCACCGAAGGCGTAGTAGAGACAGTAGAAGATGCCCTAAAAGAAGCAAGAAAAATAGGCTATCCGGTAATGATAAAAGCATCTTCTGGTGGTGGTGGAAGAGGAATACGAATAGTAAGAAAAGAAGAAGAATTAAAGAATGCATATGAAACAGCAAAGACAGAATCAAAGGCAGCCTTTGGAGATGACAGCTTATATATAGAAAAGCTCATAGAAAATCCTAAACATATAGAATTTCAAATATTAGGAGATAACTTTGGGACCATATTGCACTTAGGGGAGCGAGATTGCTCAGTACAAAGAAAGAATCAGAAGGTTGTAGAAGAAGCTCCTTCAGCTATAATTACAGATAGTCTTAGAAAACAAATGGGTGAGGTAGCAGTAAAAGCAGCTAGAGCCGTTAATTATAAAAATGCAGGAACAATAGAGTTTTTGTTAGATAAACATGGTGAGTTTTATTTTATGGAAATGAATACAAGGATACAAGTGGAGCATCCAGTTACAGAAATGGTTACAGGTATTGATATATTGAAAGAACAACTAAGTATAGCTAGTGGAGAAAAGTTAAGTTATGATCAAAGTCACATAAAAATACAAGGTCATTCCATAGAATGCAGAATAAATGCAGAAAATCCAGACAAAGGTTTTATGCCATCTCCAGGAAAGATAGAGCGGTTATATGTACCAGGAGGAAATGGAGTAAGAATTGATAGTGCAGTATATGAAGGCTATATTATTCCTCCGAATTATGATTCCATGATAGCTAAACTTATTGTGCATGGAAAAGATAGATTAGAAGCTATAAGTAAGATGAAAAGAGCCTTGGAAGAATTTGTAATAGAAGGGGTAGATACTAATATAGATTTCCAACTTAAAATATTAAACAATAAAAACTTTGAAAAAGGTAAATTTGATACAAGTTTTATAGAAAAAGAAATTTTAAATAGGAAATAATGAGGGTGAATTAAATGAATTTATTTAAGAAGAGGAAATATATAACTGTAAGTAACCTAAATTTAGAGAATAGTAAAGATAAGGCGCAACAGTTAGAAAATACTTCTAATATTCCAGAAGGCATGTGGGTTAAATGTGAAGGTTGCGGTAAAGTACTTTATAAAAAGGACGTTGAAAAGAAAAATAAGATATGTATTTATTGCGGTTATCATTTTAGAATGACACCTAAAGAAAGAATAGAATTAACGATAGATAAAGGAACCTTTGAAGAATTTGATAAAGATATGAAGGCCTCGAATCCTCTTGATTATCCTAAATATGAAGAAAAAATATTTAAAATGGAACAAAAAACAGGTAATAATGAAGGCGTTGTAACGGGAAAAGGTAA
This sequence comes from Clostridium algidicarnis, assembly GCF_000703125.1. NCBI lineage: Bacteria > Bacillati > Bacillota > Clostridia > Eubacteriales > Clostridiaceae > Clostridium > Clostridium algidicarnis. Next base: position 2,376,298 of record NZ_JNLN01000001.1, read on the forward strand.
AATACAAAATGAAGATACAGTAATTGCTGTAATGGATAGTAATTTTATTATGGGCAGCATGGGTACAGTTGTGGGAGAAAAGATAACTAGAGCTATAGAATATGCAACTTTGAAGAAACTTCCAATGGTTATTTTTACAGCTTCAGGCGGCGCAAGGATGCAAGAAGGAATATTTTCACTTATGCAAATGGCAAAAACCGCTTCAGCTTTAGGAAGGCACAATGAATCAGGGCTTTTATATATTACCGTACTTACAGATCCAACTACAGGAGGGGTTACAGCAAGTTTTGCAATGCTTGGAGATATTATTTTAGCAGAACCTGATGCCTTAGTAGGATTTGCAGGAAGAAGAGTTATAGAACAAACTATAAAACAAGAATTACCAAAAGAATTTCAAAAGGCAGAGTTTTTATTACATCATGGATTTATAGATAAAATTGTAAAAAGAGATGAATTAAAAGAAACCTTAGGTAGAATTATAAAATTACATTCAGATGGAGAGTAAAAAGTGGTAAAGAATTGATTATATAAATAGAGGCATTATATGGTGGTAGGTTTATGTAGAAAATATAATAGTAATAGGAGAAGGTGAATTTTATGGCTAGCTTAGAGGCAGAAACAAGGATTGAAAAATTAGAATATGCTATTGAAGAGCTAAAGCAAAGTTCTATTAAAGGAAATATAGATTTATCAATGCAAATTTATGAAATGGAAAAGAAGTTAAATAAAATGAAAGTTAATCTATATGAAAATTTATCACCTTGGGAGAAGACTACTATTTCTAGAATGGTAGAAAGACCTACAGCATTAGATTATATAGATAGGATCTTTGACGAATTTATTGAGTTTCATGGGGATAGAAACTTTGGAGATGATAGTGCAATTGTAGCTGGAATAGCAAAATTAAATGAAACCCCTGTAACAGTGATAGCACAACAAAAAGGAAGAAATACGAAAGAAAACATAAATAGAAATTTTGGTATGCCAAATCCTGAAGGATATAGGAAAGCTTTAAGACTTATGAAACAAGCTGAAAAGTTCAAGCGTCCAGTAATATGTTTTGTAGATACTAAAGGAGCATTTTGTGGTATAGGTGCAGAAGAGAGGGGTCAAGGAGAAGCTATTGCAAAAAACCTTATAAATATGGCAGAACTTAAAACACCAATTATATCAATAATTATAGGAGAGGGTGGAAGTGGAGGAGCACTTGCTATGGCAGTTGCTGATGAGGTGTGGATGCTTCAGCATTCAATATATTCAATATTATCTCCAGAAGGATTTGCCAGCATCTTATGGAAAGACACTTCCCGTGCGAGAGAGGCAGCAGAGGTCATGAAAATAACTGCCGAAGATCTAAAAGGTTTTGGAATAATAGACAAAATAATAGAAGAACCCCTAGGTGGAGCTCATAAAGATGTAGATAAAATGTCTCAAAGACTAAAAGATAACATAATAAAATCTATCTTAAAATTAAAAAATAAGGATATAAGTAATTTAGTTCAGGAAAGATATGAGAAGTTTAGAAATATGGGGACAAATAAAGTAGTGGAGTAAAATTAAATGTAACCCATAAGTCCTCGTACTGAAACTTCATCAGATATTAAATATTCTTTAGAGCCATCCTCATATTCAACGAGTAACCGTCCATCATTAGTAATATCGATGGCTTTTGCACAAAGGCAAGAGTCTTTTTTTATAACTTGAATCTCCTTTCCTAAAATAGCAGAATTTTCTCTGCATATTTTAAGCGCTGTTTCCATATTAAAATTCTTTAAAAACTCATCATAAAATATCTCAAAGTTAGCTAAAATACTACATAAAAGTGCTTTTCTATCTACAGTATCTTTACTTTCAATTTTAAGTGAAGTTGCTATAGCCCTAATATCCTTAGGAATTTCATCTTCATTTAGATTTACATTTATACCAATACCTATTACTACATAATTTATTCTATTTAGTTCAGCATTCATTTCTGTAAGTATTCCACAAAGCTTTTTATCGTTTAAAACTATATCATTAGGCCATTTAATTAAAGACTTTATACCTAAGCAATTTATAGACTTATGAATTGCAGCAGCAACTATCTGAGTGATTTTAACAGCATTTATAGGAGCTATATTTGGTCTTAAAATAATTGACATCCATAATCCCTTATGTTTAGGCGAAATCCAACTCCTACCAAGTCTTCCACGCCCAGCAGTTTGTTCTTCACTAATAATAACGGTGCCTTCTTTTGCACCCTTAGAAGCAAGCTTTTTTGCTTTAGTATTAGTAGAATCTATAGAATCAAAGTAGTAAACATTTCTACCTATGTATTTTGAAGATAGGTCTGACTTAAAATCTTCATAGTCTAATGTTTCTTCCTTCATAATGTACCACCTTATAATTATTGTTTTGTATTATATATTTATTAAGACTAGTATACTCACAATTATAACAGAAAACAAATAATTGGTATTAAAAGATTTAATATATTATTCAGTTTAGAGAATATTTAGAATGGGGACAACTTTCATTTAAAGTATAGTATAAAAGCATAATTCATGTTATAATTTGTTATTGCATATACTGAGTAGTACAATTTTACAAGAGAATTGTAAGAATACTACTCAGTATAATTATATATTAATAGAAACTTTATAAAAATGGGGGGATAAAACATGGATGAATTTAAAATTCTTAAAATCAAAGAAAGCGTTTTCAAAGACAATGATAAACAAGCAGAATTGCTTAGGAAAAATTTAAAAAAAGAAAAGACATTCTTACTCAATTTGATGTCATCACCAGGTTCAGGGAAAACCACAACTCTTGTTAGAACAATTGAAGTATTGAAAGATGAGATGCGCATTGGAATCTTAGAAGCAGATATTGACTCAGATGTAGATGCTCAAACGGTTTCAAAGACAGGTACAAAGGTAATTCAACTGCACACAGGAGGAATGTGTCATCTTGATGCAGATATGACTAAGCAAGGATTATTAGGGTTAGGTACAGAAAATATTGATTGCGTTATATTAGAAAACGTAGGAAACCTAGTATGTCCAGCAGAATTTGATACTGGCGCATCAAAGAATGCTATGATTTTGAGCATTCCAGAAGGAGACGATAAGCCTTTAAAATATCCTTTAATGTTCTCCATTGTTGATGTTTTATTAATTAATAAGATTGATGCTATTGACTATTTCGACTTTGATTTAAAAGCCGTAAAAACCCGTGTTAAAAAGTTAAACCCAAACATTAAGATTATACCAATTTCAGCTAAAACAGGCGAGGGAATTGAAGAATGGGCTCAATGGCTTCGTACTGAAGTTAAAAATTGGAACGAATAATATAATCATTATAAAACTAAAATTTTGGGGTAATAGATATGGTTAATGAAAAGGTACTAGATCTTGCAAATAAGATTAGTAGGGTAAAACGTGGTACAAAATTAGAAATCACGCCTGAACATTCAGAATATAAAATTTAAGAACCTGTTGTTACAGAAGAAATGGCGGAAGCAGGACTTTGTCTTGAACTTCGTAAACCAAAGAGTGCTAAGGAAATTGCATTAGGGTGTGGTAAATCTGTAGAGGAAACCGAGAAACTTTTATGGAAGCTAGCTGTTGATGGAGTAGCCTTTGTAGGTAAAATTGATGGGGTTGACAAGTATTGGCATGATATTTGGGTTCCAGGACATATGGAAATGATGGTTAATAACAAGGAAAATGTAAAAAAGTATCCTCAAATTGCTCGGGCTTTCGATGAATATGGAATAAAAAAGGGGCCTATGGCAGCAGGTGTATTTCCTGTAGGTGTAGGACCTATGAGAGTTATACCAATTGAGACATCAATAGAAGGAGAGACTAGAAGAGCATCTTATGAAGAGGTTTCAAAATATCTTAATGAGAACACTATTTTTTCTGTTTCTGATTGTTCTTGCCGTACAGCAAGAGAAGCTATGGGGGAAGGCTGCGGGCATCTAAAAGAAGATATGTGTATTCAGATGGGACATGCAGCTGAATACTATATACGTACAGGAAGAGGCCGAGAAATCACGCGTGAAGAGGCTTTTGAAATTATTAGAAAAGCTGAAGAAAATGGATTAATGCATAGTATACCAAACACAGACGGTCCAGGAAAGACTCATGCTATTTGTAATTGTTGTGGGTGTTCATGTTTTGCATTAAGAATTGCAGGGATGTTCATTAATAATGATATGATACGTTCAAATTATGTTTCTAAGGTAGACCAAGATAAGTGCGTTGCCTGTGGAGAATGTGTTGAGGTCTGTCCTGTAAATGCATTAAAACTAGGACAAAAAGTATGTTCTAAAACTCCGATAATTAAGAAAGAAAGAGATGAGCTTCCATCCAATACGGAATGGGGACCAGATAAGTGGAATAAAGATTATCGTATTAATAGAGAAAATGTGGTTGATACAGGAACAAGCCCTTGCAAAACAAATTGCCCAGCACATATTTCGGTTCAAGGATATATCAAGCTAGCATCTCAGGGAAGATATAATGAAGCTCTTGAGCTTATCAAACATGAAAATCCATTCCCAGCTGTGTGTGGACGTATATGCCCAAGAAAATGTGAAACTGAATGTACAAGAGGTGATATTGACGATCCAGTTGCTGTAGATGAAATCAAAAAGTTTATTGCAGAGCAAGATCTAAATATGGAGAATCGATATATACCAAAAATAAGACATGACTATGGAAAGAAAATTGCAGTTATTGGTTCAGGACCTTCAGGGCTTTCTTGTGCTTACTATTTAGCAATTGACGGTTACAAGGTAACTGTATTTGAAAAACAAAAAGCTCTTGGTGGTATGCTCACACTTGGAATACCATCCTACAGACTTGAAAAAGAAGTAGTAAATGCAGAAATAGATATTTTGAAAGAATTAGGTGTAGAATTTAAAATGGGTGTGGAAGTAGGTAAAGATGTAAGTCTTAAAGATTTAAGAAGTAAAGGCTATGAAGCATTTTATCTTGCAATTGGTGCTCAAACAGGCAGAAATCTTGGCATAGAAGGTGAAAACGCAAAAGGCGTTATTACAGGAGTTGATTTTCTTCGAGAGGTAAACTTAGGTAATGATGTAAACCTTCAAGATAATGTTGTTGTAATCGGTGGTGGCAATGTTGCTATTGATGTTGCAAGAACTGCTACAAGGGTTGGGGCTTCAAAGGTAGATATGTATTGCCTAGAAAGCTTAAAAGAAATGCCTGCTCTTGAAGAAGAAATTGGAGATGCCGTATCAGAAGGTATTGTAATAAACAATTCTTGGGGACCAAAAAGAATCCTTAAAGAAGATGGCAAAGTTACAGGTATAGAGTTTAAAAAATGTATTTCAGTTTTCGATAAGGATGGAAGATTTAGTCCTGTGTTTGACGAAAATGAAATTAAGATTGTAAAGACTAATAATATCTTAATTTCAGTAGGACAAGGAATAGATTGGTCAAACCTATTAGAAGAAAGCAAGATAGAACTTAATCTAAATAAGACAATAAAAGTAGACTTATTTACGCTTCAGACAGGAGAGAAGGATGTGTTTGCTGGCGGAGATGCTATGACAGGACCTAAATTTGCTATTGATGCTATTGCATTAGGTAAAGAAGGCTCAATTTCAATACATCGTTATGTTCAAAAGGGACAAAGTTTAGTCAATGGACGTGATAGAAGAGAATTTCATGCCTTTGATAAAGAAACCTTGAACCTTGAAGGCTATGATAGGATTCCAAGACAAAAGATAGATCATGTAGATGGAGCTGAATCTAAAGAGTCCTTTAAAGATTTACGTAACACATTCACAAAAGAACAAATTGAACTTGAAACAAAGCGTTGCCTAGGATGTGGCGCTACAACTGTAGATGAATACTTGTGTGTAGGGTGTGGTGCATGCACAACTAGATGTAAGTTTGATGCAATTTCACTTGTGAAAAAGTATGAAGCTGAAAGTGTGCCACTTGAAAAGCTAAAACCTATAATACTTAAAAGTATGGTTAAGCGTAAAGGCAGAATTACAATTAAAAAGGTCAACAATTTTGTGAATGGTGTTTTTTCTAAGGAGAGAGCAAACTAAAAGACAACGGGGGATGATAAGTCCCCTACAGTCTTTAAAATTAAAAGTGTAGAGGTGATTTTATTGCATGAAGTGGGAGTTTTAATTGAAGTTGTAAAAAAGGTTGAAAATATAGCAAAAGTAAATAGACTCACAAAAATTGATACATTAGTGCTACAAATTGGAGAGCTTTCCTCAATGATTCCAAGATATATAGAAGCGTGCTACCCAGCGGCAGTAGATGGAACGTTACTTCAAGATACGAAATTGAGAATTGAGATATTGCCAGGAAATTGTATTTGCAAAAGTTGCAATAAAGTATTTAATTTGCTTGAAAATAATAGCAAATGTCCAAATTGTGAAGGTGGATACTGGGATTTATTAAGCGGAAAAGAGTTTATGATAAAGGAAATAATTGCTTATTAAATAATGTAAATATAAAATAGTCCTTAAATTATTAAAGTTTCTTTGATATCTATAATAATTTCATTAATTATTTCTTTTATTTCAAGATTTCTTGTGCCAGGAATAAAAATATTATGTTTTCGTAGTGGAATGATATATTTAATACAATCCATTTGAAAAATAGATTGGGTTACTGATGCAGGTATTTCACTATTAACTCCACCATTGCATATAACTCCAATAGGTCCTATGATACAGTCTATATTTTGTCTATCACAAAAAGAACATATGGCTTTTTCACCGGTAATACCAACGTTAGCTCCAGCTCTAACCATGTTAGATGTAGCAATAGTGTTAGTACCTAAAGCAATTATGTATATTTCTTTTGGGATTTCTTTACGGATTCTTTTGATAACTGTTTGTCCTAGTCCTGCACCTTGAGCATCAATAACTGCGATTTTCATAATAAGCAAAGCCTCCAAGTAATAATATTAAAAAGTAATGCAATGGTTAATTGTACTAATATTTTGTATAATGTAATTATAAATGCAAAATGCAATAAAGTACAATAGAATAATTTATTGGAGTGTGTAATAATGAAAATAAAGAGAGTAACACAAGGGTTAGATGGAAATGAAGATTGTAGTGATGAAATTAAAGAATTATTAAATGAAAAAAGGGTATATATGATAAATATAATGGGTTCACCAGGAGCTGGGAAAACTAGTATAATAATTAAATTAATTAACGCACTGAAAGATAAGTATAACATAGGTGTTATTGAAGGGGACATAGCAGGACAAATTGATGCTGAAAAGATTGATTCATTAGGAATTCCAGTGGTTCAGCTTAATATTGAGGGTGCTTGTCATATTGAAGCTTTGTCAATTAGAAACATTATCCAGTATTTTAATTTAGATGAAATAGATCTTATTTTTATTGAGAATGTTGGGAATTTAGTTTGTCCTGCAGAATTTGATGTAGGTGAAGATTTTAAAATAGCTATTTTAAGTGTTCCAGAAGGAGACGATAAGCCAGAAAAGTATCCTTTAATGTTCACAATAACTGATGCAGTAATAATAAGTAAATATGACATGATTGAACATTTTGAATTTGATGATAATAAGGTTGAGTTGGTTACTAATAGCTATAATCCAAGTGCTGAAGTATTCAGAATATCTACAAGAACAGGTGAGGGGATAGAAAAGTTAGTTCAGTACCTGAAAAGAACAATTAATTTTAAGATAAATAAATATTAGATGAACTATAAGGTGAGTTTATTTGACAAAAATGGTAATATGATTTAAACTATTTTAAGTAAGTCGAATCTTACTTAAAGTATTAGTAGTAAAATTTATCTTTCTTAAATTTACATAATTTAATAACTATTAATATTAAACCACGAAGGTTTTAGCATCTTTTTTTGTTTTGAAGAAGGAGCTTAGTTTTTCGTGGTTTTTATGTTTTTATCATGTTTAGGGGAGGATATGATTTGTGAACAATATAACTTATGCAATGAAAAAAGGAGTGCAGTTTATTTTAATTATATTTTTGTTGTCTATAACTGTATTTTATATGGCAAGATTATCACCTGGTGACCCTTTAGTATCTTATTATGGAGAAGGGGTTAAAAGGATGAATACTACACAAAAACTAGAGGCAATGAAAAGGTTAGGATTAAATGAACCTATATATAAACAATATATTAGCTGGTTATCAAATGCTGCTCATGGAGAATTCGGTATATCCTATAAATATAAGCAAGATGTTGTAACAGTAATTGAAAACGTGTACAAAAATACAATTATTCTAGGTGGGCTTTCTTATGTGCTCACATTTTTATTTGCTCTGCTTTTGGGTATATTTTGCACATTACATGAAGATAAGCTTATTGATAAAGTTATCTGTAAAGTAGGTACTGTGACCACCTCTATTCCACCATTTTGGATAGCGCTGGTGCTTATATTAATTTTTAGTATTAATTTAAAAATATTACCTTCAAGTGGCGCATACGCAATGGGTCAATCGAAAAATCACGTAAGTCGAATAGAACATCTTGTACTACCTTTAACTGTTATGATATTAAGTCACCTTTGGTATTATACATATATTATTCGAAATAAGCTGGTAGAAGAAATAAGACAGGATTATGTACTATTATGTAAAGTTAAAGGTTTAAGTAAAAAGAAAATTATTTATAAAGATTGTTTAAGAAATATTATGCCCTCTTATATTAGCCTTATGGCAATGTCTGTACCGCATATTTTAGGAGGAACTTATGTTGTAGAAAAGGTCTTCTCTTACCCAGGGCTTGGAACGCTTTCTTTTGAGAGTGCTAAGTATCATGATTATAACATGCTTATGGTGCTCTGCCTTATAACAGGGATATTAGTTGTTTTTGCAAATATTATGGCAGAGGTTATTAACGATAAAATAGATCCCAGAATGAAGCATAGTGGGGGTGAGGACGAATGGAACAAAAATGCAGTGACTTTGAAATAGTTGGAGAAAATTATCTTTTAGAGGATAGGAGCATTGATAAAAGAAAAGGTTTTAAAAAAGATTTAAAGGGGAAACCTTATATATCTGTAGGAATACTTTTTCTAATTGTATTAGGCTGCATCTTTCCAAGGGTAATGACGAATTTAAATCCTACTTATATGGACCTTAGTAATATTAATGTGGCCCCAAATGGTACTTTTTATTTTGGTACAGATTCCTTAGGTAGAGATATATTTACTATGATTTGGTATGGTGGCAGGGTGTCCTTATTTATTGGAGTACTTGCGACATTTATATCAACAACTATTGCGGTTATATATGGAAGTATTAGTGGTTTTGCACCGCAAGTTGTAGATGATATGATGATGCGGTTTACTGAAATAGCCATTAGCATACCATCCATTTTAATAGTAATTTTTATTCAGGCAATGATAGGACAAGCAAATCCAGTATCTATATCCATTGTAATTGGAATTACTAGTTGGATGAATATTTCTAAGATAGTACGAAGCGAAGTAAGACAAATTAGAAATAGTGAATATATTTTATCTGCAAGATATTCTGGAGGTAAGTTCTTTTATATTTTAAAGAGGCATTTGCTACCAAATTTTATTTCATCAATAATGTTTATGGTAGTAACCAATATCGGAAGTGTTATTGCTACAGAGTCGACTTTGAGCTTTTTAGGAATAGGACTACCTATTGAAATTATATCCTGGGGGAGCATGCTCTCTTTAGCAGAAAAAGCATTATTATCGAATTATTGGTGGATTATATTGATCCCAGGTATATTTTTAGTAGTTACACTAGTGTGCATTACAAACATAGGAAATTATATTAGGAAGAAAAACAATAAAGAATTTAGTAACTTATAAAGATATAAAGTGAAATATTAATTGCAATATTGTAATTTAATATAAATTAATTTTACTATATGAGGAGGATAATTATGAAATTTAAAAAGTTGATGATTTTAGGTTGTGCCCTGACTATGAGTATGGTTTTAATGGTGGGCTGTAATACTGAAAACAAAACAGCATCAAAGGAAAAGGTTTTAGTTTATGGAAGTGGGGACTATTCAAGTATTAATCCAGCATTATATGAGCATGGGGAAATTAATTCTCTTATTTTTACTGGTATTACGGCTCATGACAAAGATAATAATATTGTGCCCTCACTAGCAAAGAGCTGGGACAATGACAAAGCTACAAATACATATACGTTTAAGTTAAAAGACAATGTTAAATGGCATGATGGGAAAGTTTTTTCTGCAGAGGATGTAAAATTTACTCTAGAAACAATTATGGATCCTAAAAATGATTCAGAAATAGCATCAAATTATGAAGATATTGAAGAAATTGAAATTGAAGATAAAAATACAATAAAAATAAGATTAAAAGCACCTAATGTAGCAATGCTTGATTATTTGACAATAGGTATATTACCAAAGCATCTTTTAGAAGGAAAAGACATTGCAACAGATGAGTTTAATCAATTTCCAATTGGGACAGGTCCTTTTAAAATGGAAGCTTGGGATAAAGGACAAAGTATTACTCTGGCAAAAAATAAAGATTTCTACCATAAGGAACCTGAAATTGATAAAATAATCTTTAAAATTGTGGAAGATACTAAAGCAAGAGCGCTTCAATTAAAGTCTGGAGAGTTAGATTTAGCACAGGTTACACCTCATGATGTTGAACAATTTAAAAACAATAAAGATTTTCTTGTATATGATATAAAGACATCAGATTATAGAGGGATTATGTATAATTTTAATAGTCCTATATTTAAAAATAATAAGGGATTACCAAATGCCTTAAGTTATGCTATTGATAGAAAGGCTATTTTAGATAGTGTTGTATTAGGATATGGAGAGATAGCTTATTCACCACTTCAGGGCGGAGAATATAACAACACTAATATGGAGAAGTTCGACTATAACCCAAACAAGGCTAAAGAAATGCTTGAAAATACAGGCTGGAAGATTTCAACAGATGGTATATATGAAAAGGATGGTACTAAATTATCATTTACCATAAACTGTAGTGAGGGAGATCAGGTAAGAATAGATATAGCAAATATCTGTAGTCAACAATTTAAAGAAATTGGTGTAGATATGAAAGTTGCTGTATTACCTAAAATTGATTGGGAAAACCAAGATGCATTCCTTATTGGTTGGGGAAGTCCTTTTGATCCAGATGATCATACGTATAAGGTATTTGGAACAGATAAGGGGAATAATTACAACAGCTATTCAAATGATAAAGTTGATGAATTATTAATTAAAGCAAGAGAAACAGATGTAAATGATGAGAGATTAAAGTATTATAAAGAATTCCAAATGGAGTTGGCTAAATATATGCCATATACATTTATAACTTATATGGATGCATTATATGTTTCAAAACCTAAGTTAAAAGGTGTGACAGAAGAAACAATATTAGGGCATCATGGTGTGGGCATATTTTGGAATATAACAGATTGGACACTTGAGTAAACAATATAAAATATAAAATGGAACTACAAAGTCATTTTAGGTGATTTTGTAGTTTTTAATAGGTAGGTGTGATTATGGAGGATTTGCTAAAGGTAAATAATTTATCTGTAAGTTTTAGAACTAAAGAAGGGGAGTTGCAAGCGGTAAGAGATGTTTCTTTTACGCTTAAAGAAGGAGAAGTTCTAGCAATACTTGGTGAATCGGGATGCGGTAAATCTGTATTATCTAAAAGTATATTACATGTGCTCCCGAGTAATGGATTTATAAAAAGTGGAGAGATTATTTTTAATGAAAAAGATATAACAAGCCTATCAGAAAAAGATATGGATAAGGTTAGAGGTAAGGACATATCTATGATATTTCAAGATCCTATGACTTCTTTAAATCCTACCATGTCTATTGGTAATCAGATTATGGAAGCCATACTAGTCCATGAAAAGATAGGTAAGGTTAAAGCAAAAAAGAAAAGCATAGAACTTATGAAACTTGTAGGAATTGATTATGGAGAAAAGAGATTTAATCAATATCCACATCATTTATCTGGAGGAATTGGACAAAGAGTTGTTATAGCAATAGCTCTTGCTTGTGACCCAAAGGTATTGATTGCAGATGAACCAACCACTGCTTTAGATGTGACTATTCAAGCACAAATATTAAAGCTTATCTTCGAATTACAACAAAAAACTAATATATCTGTGATTTTCATAACCCATGATTTAGGTGTAGTTGCTAATGTGGCTCAAAGAATTGCGGTTATGTATGCTGGAAAGATTGTTGAGATAGGTACAGTTAAAGATATCTTTTATGATCCAAGACATCCATATACTTGGGCACTTATGTCTTGCTTACCAAAGATAGATTCAGAGGATGAATTTTTAAATTATATACAAGGGACGCCACCTAATTTATTAAGCCCTCCAAAAGGTGATGCTTTTGCAAGTAGAAATAAGTATGCTTTGAAGATAGATTATTTACTTGAACCACCTATGTTTAAAATAAGTGATACCCATAGCGCTGCAACCTGGCTTTTACATAAAAATGCCCCGAAAATAGAGCCTCCTATTAAATTTGAAGAATGTAGAGTGATACAAAATGAAAAGTGAAAAGATATTAGAGGTGAAAAACTTAAAACAATACTTTAAAGTAGATAGAAATACTATAATTAAAGCAGTTGATGATATATCTTTTGATATTTACAAAGGAGAAATATTTGGTTTAGTTGGTGAATCAGGCTCAGGGAAATCGACCACGGGTAGAAGTATTATTAATATGTATAAACATACAAGTGGAGAGGTCTATTATAGGGGAAAGCTTATTTCAGATTCTAAAATTTATAAGACAGAGCGAAATTTAATAAATAAAAATATGCAAATTATATTTCAAGATTCAACTTCCTCTTTGAATTCAAGGATGACGGTAAAAGAAATCATTGAGGAACCTCTTATAATTCAAAAACTGTATAAAAAGAAAGAAGAGCGATTAGAAAAGGTCTATAAGCTAATGGATTTAGTTGGACTAGATAAGAGTTATAAGGACAAATACCCTTATGAATGTTCAGGGGGACAAAGACAACGTATAGGAATTGCAAGGGCTCTTAGTCTTGATCCTGAATTCATCATTGCTGATGAACCTATTGCATCTTTAGATATTTCAATGCAAGCTCAGATTATTAATTTATTTAAGAAACTTCAAAAAGATAAGGGGCTCACATGTTTATTTATTTCACATGATTTAGCAATGGTAAGGTATGTCTGTAATAGAGTAGCAGTTATGTATCATGGCAAAATTGTTGAACTTGCTGAAACTAAGGAACTATATGAAAATCCCATTCATCCTTATACCAAAGCACTATTTTCATCAATACTTGTTGCTAATCCAAGCTGCCAGGGGAAGCGATCTTATATTAAGTATAATCCAGCTATTGATAACTGTGTAAAAGAAGAAGATCAGTTATTTGAAGTGTCAAAAGGTCACTTTGTTTATGGCGGTGACTTTAAAAGATAAAATAGAAGATGTACAAAATGCAATAAACCTAATAATCTTTTTTATTAAACAATAGATAAGACTTGTTTTAAAACTACACTTGAACATAAAAGACCACTATTTATAAATAGTGGTCTTTTAATATTTCTAGCTACATCCTGTAGTGGATCCACAATCTAGGCATACCATGCAAGTTCCATTTCTCATCATTCTAGTGCTGGAACAAGTAGGGCAGGTACTTCCATAGACTCTTTCTCCACCGTGGGTATGGGACTTAACATCACTATCTGAAGCTGTGTTTAAAACTTCAGGTACATCTATTGGTGTAGAGATTGGTAAATTTAAATTCTCATAACCAGTAGGTTTTATTTGACATCTTGAGTAGTCATCATTTTCAATATCTATAACTTTACTTATAAGATCAGAAATAGAGGATACATATTTTATATATGGATGTTTTTGAACGAATCCATAAGGTTCATATTTTTGACCTCTAAGCATTCTTGCTATGTCTGTAGCAGGAACATGATATTGAAGCATTACAGATATTGATTTAGATAAAGAGTTAAGTAGTCCTGTGATTATTGTGCCTTCTCTATCTGTGGTTATATATATTTCTGTAATTTCTCCATTAGCGTTTCTATTAACTGTAGTATATACCTTAACATCATCTATTTGAGCAGGGTGTGTAGTTCCAGTTCTTATTCCTTCTGGTTTATCTCTTCTTGATACATTTAAATATAAATTCATTTCATTTGCTTTTTGTAATAGCTCTTTGTAACTAAGATCTTCTAGGTTTAAATTTGCATCACTAAATAATGAAGTATTTAATGGCTGACTAGCTTTAGAAGAGTCTCTATAAAGAGAAATACCTTTTACACCTAGTTTCCAAGAAGTTATAACAATGTCTTTAAAGTCTTCAATAGAAGCATCTTTAGGTAGATTAACAGTTTTTGAAATTGCACCAGAAATTAAGGGGGTAATAGCAGCCACCATTTTAACATGTCCTTCTGAGGCAATATATCTCTCACCAGTACCACAAGTATTGGCAGTGTCAAATATAGCTAGATGTTCTTTTTTAAGGTGAGGTGCACCTTCAATTTTTCCATCTACTATTTTGTCGTATTTAAAATCACCTTCAAAAACTTCTTCAGTTCTAGTTATATACTCTAGTATGTCTAAAACCTCTGTTTCACTATAGCCAAGTGCTCTTAAAGATTCTTCTATAATAGGATTTCCAAGTGTCATGTAACCTCCACCAGATAGTTTTTTATAAACTATGTGGCTAAAGAAGGGTTCAATAGAAGTTGCAGCACAGTCCATAGCAAAGGAAATAGTTCCTGTTGGTGCTATTACGGAAACTTGTGCATTTCTATATCCATGACTTTCGCCAAGAGAAACAGCTTTTGACCACTCTTTCTTTAAGTTTTCACTTAAAAATTTTAGTTTATTATTTAGAAGTAAACTATGATTTACTTCTAAAGGTAAATAGTTAAGACCTTCATAAGGAGACTTTAATGCTCCAGCAACTCGTGCATGATTTTTTATTACCTTAAGCATATAAGGTTTATTTATTTCATATTTTTCAAATGCTCCTATTTCTTTTGCCATCAAAGCAGAAATTGAGTAAGAGCGAGCTGTCATTATACCTATTAAAGAAGCTGCAATGTTACGTGCTTCTTCTGAATTATAAGGATATCCCATTACCATAAATAAAGAAGCTATGTTAGAAATACCAAGTCCTGTAGTCCTAAATAAGTGCGTTCTTCTTGCAATGTCTTCTGTTGGGAACTGTCCCCAATTTATTGAAGCTTCTAGTAATAGCTGATTTAAACTTATAATATGTAAATATCCATCTAAATCAAATTTTTTAGTGGTAGTATCATAAAATTTATAAATATTTATTGATGAAAGATTACAAGAGGTATTATCTAAAAATGCATATTCCCCACAAGGGTTAGTTGAATTCAATCTGTTATAAGGTGCGTTTAATACGCCATCTTCTCCACCAGGGCATGTGTGCCATGCATTGAAGGTATCAGAAAACTGAGGAGCAGGATCTGCACATTTCCAAGCAGATTCATTAAATAGATTCCATAAATCTTGTACTTGAATTTCTTTATTCACTCTTGAATCTACTCTACCCTTTAATTCTATAGTAGCTTCAGGATTTTTGTTTAAATCGCAAACTTTTCCCATAAATTCATCATTTATTCTTAGTGAATTGTTACTATTTTGACCAGAGACAGTTTGGTATGCTTCACCTTCAAAGTCTGCATCATATCCCATTTTACCAAGGGCTCTTACTTTGTCTTCTTCTTTAGCCTTCCAGGATATAAATTGTTCTATTTCAGGATGATCTATGTCAAGACACACCATTTTAGCTGCACGTCTTGTAGTTCCGCCAGACTTTATAGCACCAGCATTTCTATCAAAACCTTTTAAAAAGCTCATCAATCCAGAGGAATATCCACCACCAGAAAGTTTTTCTCCTTCAGCTCTTAAGCTAGAGAAGTTAGTACCGGTACCTGAACCGCCTTTAAATAGCTTTGTTTCAGTTACATACTGATCTGAGATAGAGTGCTTTCCTAAAAGTTTATCTTCGATTGAAACTATAAAGCATGCTGAAGCTTGAGTTCTTGTATAAGAGTCAGGTGATGAAACTACAGCCTTTGTTTCTTTATCATAATAAAAATTTCCTTGAGGTGAGCCTTTTATTCCATAACTTAAAGCAAGTCCTGTGTTAAACCATTGAGGTGAATTTGGTGCATACATTTGATTTAATAGTCCATAAACCATTTCATCATAAAATATTTCAGATTCTTCCTTAGTTTTGATTAAGTTTTCTTCTTTTAAAGACTCTACCCAAAAACTAACCATTCTGTGGGCTACCATTTTCATGCTAGTTTCTACCCCTAGCTCATTTGGAACACCAGCTTTTCTAAAATACTTTGAAGCAATTATATCACAAGCACTTTGAGAATAGCCTATAGGAAATTCTAAGTCTTTCATATCTGTAAGTACTTTTCCAGACTTATGATCTTTTAAAAGTACGTTAACTTTTTTCCACTGAAATAAATCGTACACAGTTTTAGTACTGTCTTTTTCTAAGGATTTTGTGTAATATCTTTTAAAGACATCTTTAATTGATTCCATTTATTTAAAACACCTCCAGGTAATTTATAAAATCAAAAATCTAATAATATAGTTTTTTAACATTACAATAGAAAACTATATATAGTGTGACAATTCTGCATACATCACTATATATAGTACTTATTCATTATATACAATATTTATTTTATAATCAATTTATATATTAAAGACATAGGGCATTTATATATGAGTAGACTGTTTTATCTTTATTTAGGTAGTTATTGCTCTTTATTTTAAAAATTATTTATACATGGTTTGTTTCGATATAATATGCTAAAATGGTTTTTATAATAGGATGATTTATAGTATGAGAGGAGAAAGTTTTATGATTAGAAATTTTGAAGATAAAAGACCCAATATACATGAAGAAGTTTTTGTAGCTGATAGCGCAGATATAATTGGAGACGTAACATTAGAAAAGAATGTTAATATATGGTTTGGAGCTGTGCTTAGAGCTGACGGAATGCCAATCTATGTAGGAGAAGGCACAAATATTCAAGATAACTGTGTAGTGCATATTCATAATGAGAAGTTTTCTACCTATATAGGGAAAAATGTAACTGTAGGTCATAGTGCTATAGTTCATGCTTGCAAGGTAGGGGATAACTGTCTTATAGGTATGGGAGCTATAATTTTAGATGGGGCTGAGATAGGTAGTAATACAATCGTTGCGGCAGGGAGCATAGTTCCTCCAGGCAAGATTATACCTTCAGGCGTTTTATGTATGGGATCACCTGTGAAAGTTTTAAGAGACCTTACAGAAGAAGAAAAATTGGAACTTATAGTTTCGGCAGAAAATTATATTAAACTTTCAAAACAATATAAATAACTTAAGGAGCAGCTTTCGATGATAAAATTAGATGTAATGAAAAAGATGACTAAAGAAGAAAAATATAAATATATGCTAATACTTATAGAGGGACAACTTAGTTCTGAAAAAAACATTATAGCGAGTCTTTGTAATATTTCTGCTATAATTAATAGCACTATAGATAGGTGTAATTGGGTAGGGTTTTATCTTTATGAAGAGGAAGAGATGTCTTTAGTTCTAGGACCTTTTCAAGGGCGTCCAGCTTGTAATAGGATAGACTTTGGAAAAGGTGTCTGTGGTACTGCTATAAAGGAGAAAAAACTTTTAAGAATTGAAAATGTTAATGAATTTAAAGGACACATAGCTTGTGACTCAGCTTCTAATTCTGAAATAGTTATTCCAATAATAAAGGATGAAAAGATATATGGAGTATTAGATATAGATAGTCCAGAGGTTGGTAGATTTAGCGAACTAGAAGAGACTTATTTGAAAAAGACAGTAGAAAAGCTAGTAAAATATATTTAAAAAAGTAATAAAAAAGATAATAGATTATATAAAAAAAAGGACCACTAGGGTCCTTTTTTTATGCGGATTTTTTCTTCATTCTTATAAAGATTTTAGAAATTTCATTTAGTACTAGTGGTATTATTGATAATCCTCCTACAAATAACCAATCATTCATAGTAAGATCAAAGACATCAAATACATTTGCAAGGAAGGGAACTGTTATTATTACATCTTGCAAGAATATACCAAATACTATAGAAAGTATTAAATATTTATTTGTAAATAATCCAACTTGGAAGATGGACTTTTCTGGATGTCTCATGTTAAGTGAATGGAATAATTGAGATACACTTAATACAACAAAGGCCATAGTTTGAGCATGTTGAAGAGTATCATATTTCGCTTCACCATATTTAAATGCAAATAGTGTAAGCGAACCAATTAAAATACCATTTAAAATTAAGAATATAGGAGTTCCACCAGAAAATAAGCTTTCTTTAGGATTTCTTGGTGGGTTATCCATTACATTTTTGTCACCAGGATCTACACCTAAGGATAGAGCAGGTAACGTATCTGTAATAAGATTTACCCATAGTATGTGTATTGGTTTTAAAGGAGTTTCCCAGGCTAGTAATATAGCCACGAATAATGCTATTATCTCACCAAGGTTACAAGATAGTAAAAATATTATAGACTTTTTGATGTTGTTATAGATGTTTCTACCTTCTTCAATAGCTGAAACTATGGTAGAAAAATTATCATCTGTAAGAATTATATCAGCAGCGCCTTTAGCAACGTCTGTACCAGTTATCCCCATAGCAACACCAATATCAGCGGCTTTCAATGAAGGTGCATCATTAACTCCATCTCCGGTCATAGAAACTGTGTTTCCTTTTGATTTGAAAGCTTTAACAATTTTTACCTTATGTTCAGGTGAAACTCTAGCAAAAACCTTATAGTTATCTATTTGAGCATTTAGTTCTCCTTCAGACAACCTTTCTATTTCAGGACCTGAAATACATTCATTTAAGTTTTCTGCGATACCTAATTCTTTTGCTATAGCAAAAGCTGTGTTTTTGTGGTCTCCAGTTATCATTATAGTTCGTATTCCAGATTTTTTACATATTGCTATAGAATCTTTTACTTCAAGTCTTGGTGGGTCTATCATACCTACAAGTCCTATGAAAATTAAGTCTGACTCTAATAGATCTACATTAATATCCTTGTTTGGAATAACTTTACATGCAGCACTTAATACTCTTAAAGCATTGTTAGACATGGAATTTGATGATTCCATTATTTGGGATTTTAGATCATCTGTAAGATCTTTTATTTCACCATTTATATAAATTTTAGTGCTTACTTTTAATAGGTTATCTACAGCACCTTTTGTAAATACATAGTTTTCTCCATTGTATTTATTTACTGTAGTCATTAGTTTTCTGTCAGATTCAAATGGAAGTTCATTTATTCTTTCATAAGTAGAATCTAATTCTTCCTTTAGCATTCCTACATTATTTCCAGCTACTAGAAGAGCTATTTCTGTAGGGTCTCCAGTACTTGAGTCTTTAGAATAGGTAGCATCATTACATAATACTAATGCATCTATTAACAGCTTTTCAGAAGACTTATTTATGTCTAATTCATTTATAGGTTTTAGTCCATCTATTGTGAAAAACTTAGTTACAGTCATTTTATTTTGAGTTAAAGTACCTGTCTTATCTGAACATATTACGTTAACAGAACCTAATGTCTCTACAGCAGGAAGTTTTCTTACTATTGCATGTTCTTTTATCATTCTTTGTACACCCATAGCAAGAACTATAGCTACAATAGCTGGAAGGCCTTCAGGGATTGCTGCTACTGCAAGACTAATGGCTGTAAGTAACATTTCAAAAACATCTCTTTTTTGTATTACAGATATTATAAACATGATGGCACAGATAGCAAGGGCACCTATACCAAGAACTTTTCCAAGTTCAGCTAGTTTCTTTTGAAGAGGAGTCATTTCATTTCCTTCTTCATCTAGCATCTTAGCTATTTTACCTATTTCAGTGTTCATACCTGTGGAAACAGCTACACCAGTACCTCTTCCGTAGGTAACTAAAGTTGACGAGAAAGTCATATTCTTTTGATCGCCTAAGGCTATGTCAGAGCCTTCTAATACTAATTCACAATTTTTTTCTACTGGCACCGATTCACCAGTTAAGGCAGATTCCTCCACCTTCATATTGGCAGTAGTAATTAATCTTAAATCGGCTGGTATGTATCTTCCAGCATCCAGTATTATTATGTCACCAGGTACTACATTTTCGGAAGGTATTTCTGTTGAAACCCCATCTCTTTTAACAATAGCTTTTGGTGTAGAAAGCTTTTTTAATGCTTCTAGAGCCTTCTCAGCCTTGGATTCTTGAACAGTTCCTACAATGGCATTGATGAATATAACCAATAAAATTATTATGGCATCACTTATTTCCCCCATTATACCAGAAACTAAAGCAGCTACTAAAAGTATAAATATCATAGGATCTTTAAGTTGAGACATAAATATTTGGATTCCTGTTTTTTTAGGTTTAGAAGCTAGTTTATTTTCACCATACTTTTCTAGGCGAGACTTAGCCTCATTGGAGGATAAACCCTTAGATGGGTCTACTTCTAGTTCTTTAAGGGTATCTTCAATTGTTTTTTTAAACCACATGAATTTTTAATCTCCTTTCTGAAAATCATAAATTTATTTATTATAAAAGCATCCTATAGCTATTATAACCTATTAATAACTTAATAGTATAAATGGTAAACATCATAAATATCATTAAAAAAGACCTATGCATAACTGAAATGTTACACATAAGTCTTACTATTTAATACAAAACCAGATGTTTTACATCGGCTGTTGGCTTTGCAACAGGATAACCTGCAAGCTACTCCCTTATGATATCTTACTAAATTTTAATATCTTGATTATACATAAAATAATATATGATGTCAATGAACTTTCTAATATAAGCTAGATATTAATTTAAAGGTTTAGAGGAATATATTATTAATATATAGTATAATTATTTTAGATAACTGTTACAATTAGATATATTAAAAGGATAACAGTTTAAGAAAAATAATATAATTAAGTAGTAAAGGAGTGGAGTCCTTGGAAATAGGAAGAGT
The DNA here is from genome assembly GCF_000703125.1 of Clostridium algidicarnis. Classification (NCBI taxonomy): domain Bacteria; kingdom Bacillati; phylum Bacillota; class Clostridia; order Eubacteriales; family Clostridiaceae; genus Clostridium; species Clostridium algidicarnis. The sequence goes on from NZ_JNLN01000001.1 coordinate 2,397,373, forward strand.
TGGCAAAAAGACTTCCATCACACAAGAAAGAAAAAAGGTTGAAGGCAGAAAAGACTTTTCTGGAAGTTTTAGCTTTGCAAGGGAAAGAAAATCTGAAGAAGATTTAAAAAACATGTTAGATGATATAAAAAAGAAGGGTAATAGATTAGTTGCAACAAAGTGTTACTCTGATGTAATAGCATATAAAAAAATGATAAAAGGATATCTTGAATCTGTAATGGCTTATATGTATAGAGTAAAAAAAGATATAAGCTTTTGGCAGACACAATATTTTATTACAGTTGAAACTGTAGATGAGAAGTTAGAGGAATTAACTAAACTTTTACTTGGGGAAGAAAGAGAAAATATAGATATTGCAGCAACTATTGACGAAATACAAGGATTGGTTTTAGATATATATAGGTAAGATAAAATATTTAAAATCAACAGATTAGGTAGATTCATATGTTAAACTGATAAATAAAACAAATATTTAACTTCTAATTAGATTGGAATAAAAATAGATAACTTACTGTAAAAATTTACTGTAAGTTATCTATTTTTATTTATATATTTGTGATTATAATAATTCTTAAATTATCCAACTATTAAAGCTAGCATCAGAAGGCATTTTAAGGTCGCCTCTTGGAGACAAGCTTACAGTTCCAACCTTAGGGCCATCAGGCAGGGCAGAACGCTTAAATTGTTGTGTGAAAAATCTTTTTATAAATTTATCTAACCAAAGCTTTATTGTCTCTTCATTATAAGAATCCTTAAAGCTTTCTTTTGCTAAAAACAATATTTTATCTGTAGCCATTCCTTGCCTTATAAAGTAATATAAGAAAAAATCATGAAGTTCGTAAGGACCTACTATATCTTCAGTTTTTTGAGTTATATTCCCATCCTTATCCTTTGGTAAAAGCTCAGGACTTACTGGGGTTTCTAATATATCTATTAAAGTTTTTGATACCTCATCTTTTACCTCGAATTCAGCTACATATCGTACTAAATACCTGACTAATGTCTTAGGTATAGAACAGTTTACAGAGTACATTGACATATGGTCACCATTATAAGTACACCATCCAAGTGCAAGCTCTGATAGATCACCAGTACCTATTACAAGAGCGCCTTCCTTATTTGCTATATCCATTAATATTTGTGTTCTTTCTCTTGCTTGAACATTTTCATAAGTAACATCATGTTTTTTTTCATCGTGACCTATATCCTTAAAATGTAAAAGAGAAGCCTCTACTATATTTATTTCTCTTAAAGTTGTCCCTAGATTAACACATAAATCCTTAGCATTGTTATAAGTCCTATCAGTAGTTCCAAAGCCTGGCATAGTAATTGTAAGTATATTTTCCCTCTTGATATTTAACATGTCAAAAGTTTTAAGTATTACTAAAAGCGCTAGGGTGGAATCAAGGCCACCAGAAATTCCTATGACTACCTTTTTAGAACCTGTATGTTCTAATCTTTTAGCAAGGGAAGAGGTTTGAATATTAAATATTTCCCTGCATCTTTCTTTTCGTTCTATAACATCCTTTGGAACAAAGGGGTGTTTATCAACAAATCTATCAAAGCTTCCATAAGACAAATCATTAAATTTAAATTGAATAGTTGTTAGAGTGGGTTCTTTTAAGTTAGGATTTTTCTTAAAACTAGTATTTTTTAGTCTTTCATTTTCTATTCTATCTATATCCACGATAGATGTAATAACCTGGTTTTCTCTTTGAAATCTCTCATTTTCTTTTAAAAGAGTACCATTTTCTGATATTAAAAGGTGACCACTAAATAATAAATCTGTAGTGGATTCATGGACACCACTTGAAGAATATATATATGAACATAATCCTTTAGCACTTTGAGACAAAACTAAGGTTTTTCTATAATCATATTTTCCTATTATTTCATTAGAAGCAGAAAGGTTACCTATTATATTTGCACCCTCTAGTGCAAGAAGAGAACTTGGAGGTATAGTTACCCAAAGATCTTCACATATTTCAAAGGCAACTTTATATGTGCCATCAGTAAATATAATATTAGTTCCAAAAGGAATAGAATCTTGAAATTTTAAATTTATATTAGTAGTTTCAATGCCGAGTCCTTCTGTAAACCATCTTCCTTCGTAAAATTCACTATAATTTGGAAGATAACTTTTAGGAACTATTCCAAGAACCTTTCCATCTAAAATTATGTAAGCTGCGTTATATAATTTGCTGTTATAGTGCAGGGGAGCTCCAACTGCAATCAATATGTCTTTACCTTTGCTATAAATACATAAGCTTTCTAAAGCTTCTTCAGATTTATTTAGCAATTGATTTTGTAGAAAAAGATCGCCACAGCTGTAAGAGGTAATTGAAAGTTCTGGAAATATAAGAACTTTACAATTTTCACTTAGAGCCTTGTCTATACATATTTTAATATTCTCTAAGTTATAATTAACATCGGATACTTTAGTTATTGGGCACGCTGACCCAACCCTTATAAAATTCATATTATCACCTCAATAAATATTATTAATTTGAACATATTCTTAAATATTAACTAGATTAACATCATAGCATATATTATATACATATATGTATATAATATAAAAAAAACAAGTCTCATACAATAAAATATCATGAGGTATAAAATAACTCTTAAAGAGATTAAGTTAAACTTGTAATTAGTATATATATAGTGTATAATAAAATTATAGTAGATAAAAAAATATTTATTTCTATATATAGGATAAATACATTATATGTATAGAAGTAATTATAATATTGTTATATAATTAATTAGGGGGTGACGATATGTCAGGTGATATCATAATGTGGTTAATCATAGCTTCGGTAGCGCTAGTGGTAGATTTATTAACAAGTAGTTTACTTTTTGTTTGGTTTACAGTTGGAGGAATGGTAGCTATTTTAGCTGCTGTAATTGGATTAAGTTTAAGTGTTCAATTTATACTCTTCTTATCAGTAAGTTTATTGTTAATATTTACAGTATACCCTATTATAAAAGATAAGATGAAAAAGACAAAAGCACTAAATTCACTAGATAGTGAATTTATAGGAAAAGAATTTATTTCAGAAAAAGAAATAGAAAGAGAAATAGAATCCCATGTTAAGATTAAAGGAATATACTGGACTGTTAAAAATATAGGGAGTCGAGGTATTGGAAAAGATGAAAAGTTTAAAGTTGAATCTATGGATGGGAATAAAGTACTCATAAAAAGCATTGATTAAGACATCTAATAAAAGTTTAAAGATGCTTAATATTAAATTATATAATTAAGAGGAGGTTATTAAATGGGAAAGATTGCAATTATCGTTATTTTGGTGCTAGTTCTTATAAGTATATTATCTTCTATTAAAGTTGTTAATACGGGATATGTATATTTATTAGAAAGATTTGGTCAGTTTTATAAGGTGTTAGAACCGGGTTGGCATTTAACTATACCTTTCGTAGACTTTGTTAGAAAGAAAATTTCAGTTAAACAACAGATATTGGATATAGACCCTCAAAATGTTATAACAAAAGATAATGTTAAGATTTCTATAGATAATGTTATTTTCTATAAAGTACTTAATTCTAGGGATGCAGCATACAATATAGAAAATTATAAAGCAGGTATTATATACTCAACTATAACTAATATGAGAAATATAGTGGGGGATATGACTTTAGATGAGGTTTTATCTGGAAGAGATAAAATAAACTCAGAACTTTTAATGGTTGTAGATCAAATAACAGATGCCTATGGTATCAAAATACTTTCTGTTGAAATTAAAAATATAATTCCACCAAATGAAATACAAGAAGCTATGGAAAAACAAATGAGAGCAGAAAGAGATAAGAGAGCCTTAATACTACAAGCTGAAGGTCAAAAGCAAAGTGAAATTGCTAAAGCAGAAGGTGCAAAACAATCCAAAATATTAGAAGCAGAAGCTGAAAAGGAAGCTAATATAAGAAGAGCAGAAGGACTTAAAGAATCTCAACTTTTAGAAGCAGAAGGTAAGGCAAAAGCTATAGAAGCTATTGCAAAGGCAGATGCAGGAGCTATACACATGGTTAATAGAGCTATTATAGAATCAGGAACTAATGAGACAGTAATAGCATTAAAGCAAATAGATGCATTGAAGGAACTTGCAAAAGGTCCATCAAACAAGCTTATAATACCTACAGATGCGGTATCTTCACTTGGAAGCATTGCTGCATTAGCTGATGTTTTAAATAACAAGTAAATTTACACTTAAATATAAGGAGTTATCTCAAAATAAACTTTGAGATAGCTCCTTATTTATTTAAAAAATCATTAACTGTATTTGAAGTTTTTAAAAAGATATAATATGATAATGAATGATTTAAAAGATTTTTAACAGTTAATTGATAATGCTTATATATAAGGTTAAAATGTTATTGTAGTTAATGGATTATTATATAAAAGATATTATTAAGTAATCATGTAATAAAACTAAAAATGTTAAAGTGAGGATTTATATTTATGAGTAATAAAGAAATGATATTATTAGTAGACCAAGATGATAAAGAAATAGGCTATGGAGAAAAGGCAGAAGTCCATAAAAAAGGTATTTTCCATAGGGCCTTTTCAATATTCATATTTAATTCAAAGGGTGAGTTACTCCTTCAAAAGAGAGAAAAGAGTAAGTATCATTCACCAAGTCTTTGGACAAATACTTGTTGTAGTCATCAAAGAATGGGAGAAGATCTTAATGAAGCTGCACATAGAAGACTTAAAGAAGAATTAGGGTTTGATACTGAACTTGAAGAAATATTCAAATTTTCATATGACATAGAATTTAATGAAGATTTACATGAAAATGAATATGATCATGTTTTTATAGGAAAATATGATGGAGATGTAACAATAAATCCAAAAGAAATAGAAGAATCTAAATGGATGGATTTAAAGGAGCTTAATAAAGATATAAAAGAGTTTCCTAAAAGATATACTTATTGGTTCAAGCTTTCAATAGGTAGGGTTATTGAACATGTATCTTAATATTTATAATAATATTATAAATACCTTATAAATTATATCCTAAGTAATTTTGAGTATGAATCTTAATATATGTATATAATTTATAAAAAGAGTTTAATTGTTAATGGAGGGAAACTATAAGATGAAATATTTATGGTGTCAGGTGTTTTTAGATAGGCTAGAGGAAAATATAAGTAATATAAGGAAGATGGATGATAAAAAGATAATTGCTGTTGTAAAAGGAAATGCTTACGGTTTAGGAATAGAAGGTATAACTGAATTTTTACAAGATAAGATAGATTATTTTGCAGTAGCAGAAATATCGGAAGCCAAAAGGGTGGTAGGAGATAAAGAAATATTGTTACTTACCCCATTGGTAGATATAGAAGATATTATAAATCCAATGGAAAACGTAATATATACTATAGATAATGAAGAAATTTTAGAACAGATACCAAAGGATTTTAGTAATAAGGTACATATATACTTAGATACAGGTATGAATAGAATGGGAATAAAGATAGGAAGACTTAAATATGTAGTTGAATATATAGAAAACAATTTTCCGAGTATGATATTGGATGGTGTATATACCCATTTACATAATACAAAAAGTAGAAAAGGTACTTTAAATCAAATAAATATGTTTAAGAATGAAGTAACACCTTTTTTAGATATAATACCTAACATCCACTGCTTAAATTCTAGTGGGTTTTTAAATGAGGAGTACAAAAATGAGGCAAGTTTCACTAATAATATAAGAGTTGGAAATCTGTTGTATGGTTATGAAGGTAGTGATAAGGGTTTTAAAAAGATATTTTCCTACAAAGCTAAGGTGATAAATAAGTTTAAAGTTAAAAAGGGCTGTAAAATAGGTTATGGAGAAAAATATAAAGCAAAGGAAGACACTTTGATTGGAATTTTAGGTATTGGAAATATTGAACATCTAGGATTCAATAAAGATGTTAAGCATAATATTTTTTATGACATTTTAAAGGCATGTTACCATCACTTACGAAAACAATACTGCATATTTTGTAATAATAAACCTATTGAAATTATCGGAAAGCCTAATATGAATATGACTATGGTTAATATGAAGGGGGTAGAAGACGAAATTATATTTAAAATAGATATCACGCCCATATTGGCAGATAGCTCCATAATTAAAGAATATACGTATGATGTAAAGCAATATCACAAGTAATGTTCGTTTATTGACGAATATTTAAAATGATATACTAAATAATGTTGACTTACTTTCAAAAGGATGCTAGTCTATATATAGAATTAAATATTAATCCATATAATCTTAGAAATAAGGTCTGAGAGTTTCTACTGAAAAACCGTAAAGTTTTCTTCTATGGGTAAATTTAAGGATATAGTTATGACGGGCAGTATATTTTGAACTTAATTTATACATTCATAACTATTTCTGTAAGATAAAACATGAAGAAAGGTTTACTTATAAGCCGTACTTCATGTTTTTTATTTATAAACTATTAGATTTTATGGATTGAAATCATAGGGGGATAAGATGAACACTAAAAATATATTTGTAGAAAAAAAATCACAGTATAATCTAGAGGGCAAAAAGCTTTTAGAAGAATTTATAATGATTCTTAGAATAAATAGTATAGAAGAAGTAAGAATAATTAATGGCTATAGCATAAGAGGTATAAGCGAGGATGTTTATAATAAATCAAAATACACAATTTTTGCAGAAAAAAATATAGATAATTTATATGAAGACAAATCTTTTATAAATGAAGATTATACCTATATAGGTAGAGAATATCTTAAAGGTCAATTTGATCAAAGAGCAGATGCCGCAAAGGAGTGTGTAGAGATATTATCTGAGGGAGAGCGTCCTAGTATAAGGTGTTTTAAGATACTAGAAATAAAGGGGTCACTTACAAAAGATGAAATACAAAAGATAAAGAAACATTACATAAACCCTGTAGATTCTAAGGAGTTTAATATATTTAACGATGTAAATTTAAAAGAAGAAAATGAAGAGAATGAAGTTAAAACAGAAAAGGAAATCATCAAAGATTTTATTAATTTAAAAGGAGTGGAATTAGAAGATTTTTATAGAAAATCAAATATGGCTATGACTAGAGATGACTTAGGGGTTTGTTTAGAACATTTTAAAAAAGAAAATAGAAATCCTACTTATACAGAAATGGCGGTTATAGATACCTATTGGTCAGATCATTGTAGACACACCACCTTCTCTACAGCTATAAAGGATATAGAAATGGAAGATGGAATCTATACAGAGCCAATAAAAATTGCCTTTGATGAATACAAAGAGATGAGAAATCTTTTAAAAAGAGAAGATAAAGATATAACTATGATGGAAATAGCAACTATAGCTATGAGGGAAATGAAAGAAAAAGGACTTTTAAAGGATTTAGATGAATCTGATGAAATAAATGCTTGCACAATAAAGGTGGATATAAATACTGAAAATGGTATAGAAAAATATTTAATACTATTCAAAAATGAAACTCATAACCATCCTACTGAAATAGAACCCTTTGGCGGAGCAGCTACCTGCCTTGGAGGAGCTATAAGAGATCCTCTTTCAGGAAGGGCTTATGTATACCAGGCAATGAGGGTTACAGGAAGCGGAGATCCAAGGGGAGATATAGAGAAGACTTTAAAGGGTAAATTACCACAAAGGACTATAACATTAGGAGCAGCAAATGGATATAGCTCTTATGGAAATCAAATAGGAATTGCTACAGGTCAAGTAGAGGAAATTTATCATGAAGGCTTTATTGCGAAAAGAATGGAAATAGGCGCAGTTATAGGTGCAGCACCCTTTTCAGATGTAATTAGAGAAGAACCTATCTTAGGAGATGTAATAGTTTTATTAGGTGGAAGAACAGGTAGAGATGGATGTGGAGGAGCTACAGGATCATCTAAAGAGCACACAGAAAACTCTATAGAATACTGTGGAGCAGAGGTTCAAAAGGGTAATGCTCCAGTAGAAAGAAAAATACAAAGATTATTTAAAAATCCCAAGGTAAGTAAAATTATAAAAAGATGTAATGATTTTGGAGCTGGTGGGGTATCAGTAGCAATAGGAGAGCTTAGTGAAAGTATAGATATATATTTAGATAAGGTTCCCAAAAAATACGAAGGATTACAGGTTACAGAAATAGCTATATCCGAATCTCAAGAAAGAATGGCAGTGGTAGTATCTAATGAAAATTTAGAATGTTTTGTGAAGTTTGCCTTAGAAGAAAACTTAGAAGCTACTATGGTGGCTAAAATTACAGATAATAATAGACTAAGAATGCTTTACAAAGATGAAGTTTTTGTAGATTTAGATAGAAGTTTTTTAGACTCTAATGGAGCTAAAAGTTATGCGGACGTCCTAATTAAGGCTCCAAAAGAAAAGTCATATTTAGATAGTTATAAGCTAGATAACAACCCAAAAGACATATTAGAAGATATTGAAAGTGAAAGGTTTAATCTTAAAGGCGAAGAAAGTTTTAAAGATACATTAATAGAAGTACTAGAAGATTTAAATATTTGTAGTAAAAAAGGATTAATTGAAAGATTTGACAGCACTGTCGGAACGGGAACAGTATTAATGCCTTACGGAGGACTATTTGAGAGGACACCATCAGAAGGAATGGTTAGTAAAATACCACTAACTAAAGGACATTCAGACTGTGTAAGTTTAATGACCTTTGGCTATAATCCAAAAATTTCAGAGTGGAGTCCTTTCCATGGAGCTTACTTTGCTGTTATAGAATCTGTAGCTAAGATTGTAGCTTTAGGAGGAGATTATAAAAATATTAAATTAACTCTTCAAGAGTATTTTGAAAAGCTTTATGAGGACAAGGTAAGATGGGGTAAACCATTTTCAGCTTTGCTTGGAGCTTTATATGCCCAGAAACAACTAGGAATAGCAGCTATTGGTGGAAAAGATAGTATGTCAGGAACCTTTGAAGATATAAGCGTTCCACCTACTCTTGTAAGCTTTGCAGTAGATATAGAACCACATTATAAAAGCGTTATATCTCAAAATTTTAAACAAACCAGTAGCAAGGTGATTTTAATAAAGACTCCTATGAATAAAGATAAAACTTTAAATATAGAAGTTCTTAAAAATAATTTTGAAAGCATTAAAAAGCTTAATGATAAAAATTTAATATTATCAGCTATGAGCGTTAAGCAAGGTGGAGCATTAGAGACTATTTGTAAGATGAGTTTTGGAAATGAGATAGGAGTAAAAATTCAAGATATAAGTAAAGAAGAATTACTTCAAAAGTCTTATGGATCTATAGTTATTGAAGTTAAAGATGATGAAGAGGCATTTAAGATTTTAGACTCTGATAATTGCAAGGTTATAGGAATAACTATGGATAATAGTAGTATAGAAGGTTTTGGAGAAAAGATAAGTTTAAAAGATTTAATTAAACACTGGGAGAGCCCTCTTGAAAGTATATTTGAAACTAAGACAAAAAAAGAAGAATTATTTGGGGGTAGTTTCAAAGAAAAAAGCAGTGCGGCTAATGTAAAAGATAATAAGTACACTAAAACTTATAATAGCTTAAATATTTTAGTTCCAAAGCCTAGAGTATTTATACCAGTATTCCCTGGTACTAATTGTGAAGAAGATTCAAGAAATGCCTTTGAAAAGGCAGGGGCTATAGTAAATGAAAGAGTTTTTAAAAACATTACTGAAGGTTTAATAAAAGAGTCAATAAAAGAAATGACAAAAGAAATAAAACAATGTGAAATAATAATGATACCAGGGGGCTTTAGTGCAGGAGATGAACCAGAAGGATCCGGAAAGTTTATATCTACTGTATTTAGGAATCCTTATATAAAAGAAGCTATAATGGAACATTTAAATAAAAGAGATGGCTTAATGATTGGTATTTGCAACGGGTTTCAAGCGCTTATAAAGCTAGGTCTTGTACCTTATGGTGAAATACTAGACATAGAAGAAAATATGCCAACTTTAACCTATAACAGTATAGGAAGACACGTATCCACTATGGTAAGAACAAAGATAGTATCAAATAATTCACCATGGTTACAAGAGACAAAAATAGGGGATATCCACACTTTACCGGTATCTCATGGAGAGGGAAGATTTGTGGCACCTAGAAAAGTAATAGAAGATTTATTTAAAAATGGGCAAGTGGCTACACAATATGTAGATAGACTTGGTAACCCATCTATGGAAGTGGATTATAATCCCAATGGATCTTTAGGGGCTATAGAAGGAATACTAAGTCCTGATGGAAGAGTTTTCGGTAAGATGGCTCATAGTGAGAGAATAGGTGAAGGACTTTATAAAAATATAGAAGGAAATATGGACCAAAAGATATTTAAATCCGGAGTTAATTACTTTAAATAAAAGATAGGGGTGTTTATAGATGAAAGTGGCAATTATATTTGGAAGTAAATCAGACAAAGAAATAATGAGGGGAGCTGTTACTGCATTAGAAGAGATTGGAATAGAATATAAGGCATTTATCTTATCTGCTCATAGGGTACCAGAAAAGCTTTTAGAAGTTATTAAAGATTTAGAAAAAGAAGACTTTCAATGCATAATAGCTGGAGCAGGCCTTGCTGCCCATCTTCCAGGAGTTATAGCATCCCATAGCATTTTGCCGGTAATAGGGGTGCCAATAAATGCAGCTTTAGGTGGACAAGATTCTTTGTATTCTATAGTACAGATGCCTAAAGGAATACCTGTAGCCACTGTTGGAATTAATAATAGCTATAATGCAGGCATACTTGCAGCACAAATTCTTTCTATAAAATATCCAAAGGTAAAAGAAAGTCTTAATAAATATAGAAAAGACATGAAGGAAAAATTTATAAATGATAATAAAGAAGGGGTGGAGTGGTAATGAGTAGAGAATTTTTATATGAAGGAAAAGCTAAAAAGGTTTATCAAGATGAAAAGGAAGATCAAGTGGTGATTTATTACAAAGATGATGCTACTGCTTTTAATGGGGAGAAGAAGGGCGAAATTCAAAGCAAAGGGGTTTTAAATAATAGTATATCCTCAAAGTTATTTGAGCTTCTACAAAGTAAAGGAATAAAAACTCATTATATAAAAACAATTAGTGAAAGAGAACAAATTTGCTTAAAGGTTGATATAGTGCCTTTAGAAGTTATAGTAAGAAATGTAGCGGCAGGAAGCATGGCTAAGAGACTTGGTATAAAAGAAGGAACAAAGCTTGAAACTACAGTTTATGAAATTTGTTATAAGGATGATGATTTAGGAGATCCGCTTATAAATGATTATCATGCTGTAGCTCTAGGTCTTACAACCTTTGATGAACTTAAAAAGATATATGGAATTACTAGAAATATAAACGATATATTAAAGGACTTTTTCTTAAAGCAAGGTATAGATTTAATAGATTTTAAATTAGAGTTTGGGAGATACAAAGGAGAGATACTTCTAGCAGATGAAATTTCACCAGATACTTGTAGGTTCTGGGACAGTAAAACTAAAGAAAAGCTTGATAAAGATAGATTTAGAAGAGATCTTGGAAATGTTACAGAGGCTTATGTAGAGATATTAAAAAGAATAAATAAATAGTTTAAATAAAAGATATTTATAAATATAAAGGGCAAGTTATAAGGGTATTGGTATATTTAAAGATTTAAACATGCCTTATGGAGGGGAAGATCTAATTATGATAGAAGAAATAAAAGACAAGTTTAAAGAGGAGTGTGGTGTTTTTGGGGTATACTCTAAAAGCTCTTTAGATGTTGCAAAGGTTACTTATTATGGATTATATGCACTTCAACATAGAGGCCAAGAAAGTGCAGGTATAGCTGTTAGTGATGGGAAGAATATGAATATTCATAAAAGTATGGGTCTTGTATCCGAAGCTTTTGATGAAAAGTCTTTATCTTCACTTAAGGGGAATGCTTCTATAGGTCATGTAAGATACTCTACTACAGGTTCTAGCAATATAATAAATGCTCAGCCAATACTAACTAATTGTAAGTTTGGATCTATGGCCATAGCTCACAATGGAAATTTAGTAAATGCAGAGGTTATAAAAGAATTATTAGAAGATGGAGGAAACATCTTTCAGACATCTATTGATTCAGAAGTAGTATTAAGTTTAATTGCAAGAGCTTATAAAAAGGGTATAGGTAAGGCGGTTATATCAGCAGTTCAAGCTATAAAAGGATCCTTTGCTATGGTTATTTTAACTGAGGATAAATTGATTGGAGTTAGGGATCCTAATGGTATTAGGCCTTTATGTCTTGGAAAGCTTGAGGACAGCTATATTTTATCTTCTGAAAGCTGTGCCTTTGATACGGTAGGTGCTGAATTTGTTAGAGATATAAGACCTGGTGAAATAGTAATAATTGGAGAAAACGGAATAGAAAGTATAAGTTATTCAGAAAAGATAAAGTCAAAGGTATGCGCTTTTGAATATATATACTTTGCAAGACCTGATAGTGTTATAGATGGTATAAGTGTATATGAGTCTAGAAGAAAAGCTGGAGAAATATTATTTGAAGAGTGTCCTGTAGAGGCAGACATAGTTGTAGGTGTTCCAGATTCAGGACTTGCAGCTGCAGTAGGATTTTCAAAGGCCTCATCTATACCCTTTGGTATAGGATTTATTAAAAATAGATATGTTGGAAGATCCTTTATAGCACCTTCAAAAGAAATGAGAGAAAGAATTGTTTCATTAAAACTTAATCCTTTAAAAGAAAATATTAAGGGCAAGAGAGTGGTACTTGTAGATGATTCTATAGTTAGGGGCACTACTAGTAAAATACTAGTAGAAATGCTAAGACGAGCAGGAGCTAAGGAAGTGCATTTTAGAGTTTCATCTCCAGTAGTTAAATATCCATGTTATTTTGGCATAGATACACCTTATAGAAAGGATCTTATAGGAGCAAATCTAACCATAGAGGAAATAAGAAAAGAAATAGGAGCTGACAGCTTAGGCTACATAAGTGAAGAGGGAGTAGTAAAGTCCTTTGGTGAAAAAGAAGGGTTTTGTCTTGGGTGCTTTAGTGGTATTTACCCTGTAGATACACCTATAGAAACCGCAAAAGATTATCTTGAAAGGTAGTGTTTTTATGATCACATATAAAGAAGCAGGAGTAAATATAGAAGAGGGTTATGAGGCAGTAAAAAAGATAAAGTCTCATGCTAAGAAAACTATGAGTAGTTTAGTTTTAAATAGTATAGGTAGCTTTGCATCTATGGTTGAAATTCCGAAAGGGTATAAAAATCCTGTAATAGTTTCAGGAACAGATGGGGTTGGAACAAAGCTAGAAATAGCTTTTGCTATGAATAAATATGACACTTTTGGTATAGATTGTGTGGCTATGTGTGTTAATGATATTTTATGCCACGGAGCAAAGCCTTTATTATTTTTAGACTACATAGCTTGTGGAAAGCTAAATGCTAACGTAGCTTCCGATATAGTTAAAGGAGTATCTGACGGTTGCTTAATTTCTGGATGTTCCTTAGTTGGAGGAGAAACAGCTGAGATGCCAGGGTTTTATAAGGATGGAGAATATGATATTGCTGGATTTTCTGTAGGGGTTGTAGAAAAGGATAAAATAATAAATGGAAAAGATATAAAGGAAGGTGATGCTCTAATAGGAATATCATCTTCAGGACCACATAGCAATGGTTATTCACTTATAAGAAAGATTGTAGATAATCTTGAAGTAGAGTTAGAAGGAGAAAAGTTAGGGGATATTTTATTAACACCTACAAAAATATATGTAAAGCCAGTACTTAAGATCCTAGAAAAGTTTGAAATTAAAGGTATGGCTCATATAACTGGTGGTGGATTTGTTGAAAATATTCCAAGAATGATTCCAAAGGGATATTCAGCTAAGATAAATAAAAACAGCTATGAAATCCCAGCTATATTTAAATATTTAATGGAAAAAGGTGTAGATGAAGGGCATGCTTACAATACATTTAATATGGGAATAGGTTTTATATTATGTGTAGAAGATAATTTAAAAGAAAAGGTAGTTAAAGAATTGTCTTTGATGGGAGAAAAAGCTTATGTAATAGGGTCTATTATTTCTGGAGGTGATGGGATTTGCTTAGAATAGCTTTTCTCATCTCCGGTACTGGGACTAACCTTCAATATATAATAGATAAAATAAATGAAAAAGAACTTGATTGTGTAATTAAAATGGTAATTAGCGATAACCCAAAAGCTATAGGACTTACCAAAGCTAACCTTCAAGGTATTCCGTCTTATGTATTAGATAAAAACACTTATGGAGAAAATATAGGTGATGAAATAATAAAAATTATAAAAGATAAGGTAGATCTAATTGTTCTTGGAGGATTTCTTTCTATATTAAAAGGAGAAATATTAGATAGGTATAAAGGCAAGATAATAAACATACACCCTTCTTTAATACCTAAGTTTTGTGGTAAGGGTATGTATGGAATAAAGGTTCATGAAGCTGTTTTGAACTCAGGGGATAAAATTACTGGGTGTACACTTCATTTTGTTAGCCGTGACGTGGATATGGGTACTATAATTCTTCAAAAATCTTTAAATATAACTGGGGAAGAAAGCCCTAAAACATTACAAGAAAAAGTACTTAAACAAGAACATAGATGCCTTTTAGAAGGTATTAGACTTATAAGTGAGGGTAGAGTTTAAAGCTAAAGTAAGGTTATAACAGTTATCTTGGATTAGAAGGGAGATTTAATTTCATGAAAAGAGCTTTAATAAGTGTATATGATAAGGACGGTATAGTGGATTTTACTAAGTTTTTAAAGAGCATTAATGTGGAGATAATATCTACAGGAGGAACATTAAAATATTTAAAAGAAAATAATATCGAAGCTATAGATGTTGAGGAAGTAACGGGATTTCCTGAAATGCTAGAAGGAAGAGTTAAAACTTTGCATCCTAGTATTCATGGTGGCATACTCGCAAAAAGGGAAGAACCCTCTCACATAAAAGCATTAAAGGAAAAAGATATAGAACTAATAGATATAGTTGTAGTTAATTTATATCCATTTTTTGAAAAGTATAAAGAAAATATAACATTTGAAGAAAAGGTGGAGTTTATAGATATTGGTGGACCCACAATGTTAAGAGCTGCAGCTAAGAATTTTAAGGATGTAATAGTAGTTTCAGATAAAAAGGATTACAAGACTATAATAGAGGAATTAGATTTAAGTGGAGATGTAAGTTATAATACTCGAAAAACTTTAGCAGGAAAGGTATTTAACTTAACTAGTGCTTATGATGGAGCTATAAGTAAGTTTTTATTAGAGGATAGTAATGAGTATCCAGAATATATAAATTTAGTATATAAAAAATCTAAGGATTTAAGATATGGAGAAAATCCTCACCAAAAGGCTGCTTATTATGATTCTTTATTAGAAGAAGGTACTATGAATAATATAGAAATACTAAATGGTAAAGAACTATCCTATAATAACATAAAAGATTTAGACATCGCCTTTAAGGTTGTAATGGAATTTTCTGATATAGCTTGCTGTGCATTAAAACACAATAGTCCTTGTGGAGTTGCCTTAGGACGTGATAACTTAGAAGCTTATACAAAGGCCTATGAATGTGATGATATATCTATATTCGGCGGTGTAGTTGCCTTTAATAAGAAGTTAGATAAGGCTACTGCTGAAAAGTTAATAGAGATATTTTTAGAAATTGTTGTAGCTCCTGACTTTGAAGATGAAGCACTTGAAGTTTTAAGGAAAAAGAAAAATTTAAGAGTTATTAAATGTAATAATAAGCCTATAAGCACTAATGCTTTAGTATCTGTAGATGGTGGTCTTTTAGTTCAAGAAGAGGATAAGGACTTAATTAAAGACCTAGATGTGGTAACTAAAATAGTGCCTACAGAAGAAGAATTAAAGGATATGGATTTTGCAATGAAGGTAGTTAAGTACGTTAAGTCTAATGCTATTGTAGTAGCAAGAGGTGGTAAAACCTTAGGAATTGGCGGAGGACAGGTTAATAGGATTTGGGCAGCACAGGAAGCTTTAGAAAGAGGTAAGGGAGCTTTAGTATTAGCCTCTGATGCATTCTTTCCCTTTGATGATGTAGTAAAAGAAGCTGCAAGCCATGGCATAAAAGCTATAATTCAACCAGGAGGATCTATTAAAGATAAAAATTCAATTAAGGCTTGTGATGAACTTGGAGTATCCATGGTGCTCACTCACATAAGACATTTTAAGCATTAAAAAAGGAGGCTAATATGAATATATTATTGATTGGTTCTGGAGGAAGAGAACATGCCATGGCCTTTAAGCTATCACAAAATCCTAAGGTAGAAAAGATATATTGTGCCACAGGAAATGGTGGTACTGCAATGGAAAATAAATGCGAAAACATAAGGGAAAAGACCATAGAAGAGCTATTAAAATTTGCCAAAGAAAATGAAATTTATATTACCATAGTTGGTCCAGAAGAGCTATTAATAAAGGGAATTGTAGATGAGTTTAATAAAGAAGGACTTAAAATATTTGGACCTTCAAAAAAAGCAGCTTGCTTAGAAGGAAGTAAAGATTTTTCAAAAAGATTTATGAAAAAACATGGAATACTTACAGCTGAATATGAAAGTTTTACCCTTGCACCAAAGGCATTAGAGTATTTAAAAGATTGTAGGTATCCTTGCGTTATAAAGGCAGATGGCATGGCAGCTGGTAAAGGTGTAGTTATATGTAATTCTTTTAAAGAGGCAGAAAAAGTAATTTATGATTTTATGATTGATGATATATTTAATGGCTCTGGTAAAAAGGTTGTAATTGAAGAGTTCTTAGAAGGTGTGGAAGCCTCTATACTTTCAATTACCGATGGAGATACATTAATTCCTTTTATATCTGCAAAGGATCATAAACAAATATTTGATAACAACGAAGGTCCTAATACAGGTGGGATGGGTGTTATAGCTCCAAATCCATTTGTTACAAACAATGTTATGAAAGAATTTAATGAAGGTATTTTAAAACCTACACTTAAGGGATTAAAGGAAGAAGGAATAGAATTTAAAGGATTCTTATTTTTTGGATTGATGATTACTAAAAAAGGTGTATATTTATTAGAATACAATGTGAGACTTGGAGATCCAGAATCACAGGCAGTCCTTCCTTTAATGAAGAGTGATTTTTATGATGTTATTTGTAGTGCATACAGTGGCAAACTTAAAAGTTTTGAAATTAAGTGGGAAGATAAAAATAGTTGCGCATTGGTCATTGCATCTTTAGGATATCCAGGTAAATATAATACTGGGTTTAATATAACTTTAGATGAAAATATAGATGGAAATATATTCATATCAGGTGGGAGGTTAGAAGGAAAAGATTTAAAGACTTCAGGCGGAAGGGTTATTTCGTTAGTTACACTTGGAAATGATTTAGAAGATAGTATAAAACGTTGTTATAAGGAAGTAAACAAAATAAATTTTAAAGATATGTATTATAGAAAAGATATAGGATTAATATAAATAATTAATAAAAACCTATAGTATAGACTTTTAGGCCTATATTTATAGGTTTTTTAAATTTAATTTTATAAATTATTATTATAAAATTTCTTTAGTTGCATCTTTGCTTAAAAGATCTCTGATTTGTGTAAGTAAAACCTCTTCAGTTGTTGGAAGTTCTTCTTTGATTTCTTCTTGAACCTCTTCTTTTCGCTTGAATTTATTAACTAATCTAATTACTAAGAAAATAGAAAAAGCTATAATAAGGAAGTCGAAAATATTTTGAATAAATTGACCGTAATTAAGGGTTAGTATTTTCTCGGGATCAGCAGATTGGCGTAAAACAACTTTTAGGTCTGTAAAGTTAACACCACCTATAATAAGTCCTAGTAAAGGCATTATTATATCAGCTACTAATGAATTAACTATTTTACCAAAGGCAGCACCTATAATTACACCGATAGCAAGGTCAGTTACATTGCCTTTCATAGCAAATTCTTTGAACTCTTTTAACATGAAATCACCTCTTATTAAATTTTTGTTAATAGAATTATAACATTTAAACACATTCCTATCAATAATTATTATTTGTAAGTTAAATTAGTACCTTTATAAAAGGTCTTAGATTTAAATAATTATAAAAATTGTAAGCGTGTTAAATTTCGAAGACAAATATCTTCTTGAAAGTTTAGTTAAATAACTATATAATGATAGATGTAAAATTTAATAATAAGATTAGGGTACTTTTAATAAGTTTAATAGGGAAAGTGTAAAACACTACAGCCCCCGCTACTGTATACGAAGACGAATCCAAGCCACTGGCAATGAAGCTGGGAAGGTTGGAAGAGAATGAAACGTAAGTCAGGAGACCTGCCTTAATCTTTAGCTAGTCCTTCGGAGGGAAGGAGGTGGCGTTTGTAATTTATTGATTTTCATATAAAAGTTATAAACTCACAGTTCCTGTGGGTTTTTTTATGTTGATTTTTTTATAAAATTATATATTTTCAAATAGACATTCGGAGATGATTTTAATGATTCAAATGGTAGGCATAAAAAGCTGTTGCCCCATTGAAATAAGGGAAAAGCTTTCTATAATGGTATACAAGGAAAAAGATGCTTTAGAAAATATGATGAAAGTATCAAAAGAGGCTGTAATAATAAACACCTGTAACAGGACAGAAATATATTTAGATTCAAACAATGAAGATGATATTGAAATAGAAAGTATTTTTAATTTATTAGAGTTGGATGAAAAATATATAGAACATGTTTTTAAGATTACTGGATACAATGCTGTTAAGCATTTAATGGAGGTCTGTAGTGGCTTTCATTCTAAAATCCTTGGAGAAGATCAAATATTAGGTCAAGTAAAAAGGTCTTACAGGGTATCTCTAGAATGTAATACTATTAGGAGCTCTCTTCAAAGGTTATTTCAAATGGCTATAGCCTGTGGTAAAAAGTTTAGAAGTGAAGCTAAGTTATATAAAATACCGGTATCATCAGCATCTATAGTAGCAAAAGAAATAATCAAAGAAAATAAAAAGCATATAATGTTAATAGGATTTGGTGAAGTTGGAAAGCGTATTTATAAATACATAAATAACTTTGAGTTTTCTAAGTTATTTATTGTGGTAAGAGAACCAAATAAAATATCCTTAAATGATCCTAGAGTTAAGGTTATATCCTATAGCGAGAAAAATGAATTCATAAAAGATATAGATATAATAGTAAGTTGTACTTCAGCACCTCATATAGTTATATATAAGGATGAAGTTAAAGATAAACCAATTACTATATTTGATTTATCCATACCAAGAGATGTAGATCCAAAAATAGAAGGATTAGATTATATTAAACTTTATAACATTGATGATATAAGTAAAATGGATAAGTCTAATAAGGATAAAAGAAAAATCCAAATGGAAAAGTGCAGATATATAATAGAAGATCACATTAAAGAATTCATGAACTGGGAAAAGTTAAGAGAGTTAGCTCCACTTTTTAAAGAAATATCTAAGTCAAGTAACAATGTATATAAAGAAAGACTTAAAAGCTATAATAGAAAAAAATATACAAAAAATAATGAGGAATTAGTAGAGGTACTACTAAAAAGCACTTCAGAGTATTACGTGCATAGAGCTATGGAAATATTGAAAGAAGAAAAATTAAAGGGAAGTGATAGTCAGTGTCAGGAGATAATAGAAAAGATTTTTCTTCTAAAGAATTAAGTTCTAATTTAATTAACTCAAAAGATGAGTTAAAGTCTTCCCTTGAAACGTTAGATTTTTCTTTTATATCATTAATTTCAAATAAGATCCGTGTACTTATAGTTGGTGGAGGAGAAGCTGGATACATTAAAACTAAATCGTTTATAGCTAAAGGTTGTAATGTATGGGTATTAGCTACAAGTTTTGATGAAAGATTTGATGAATTCCATGGAAATGGCATAAATATTATAAAAGATACATATAAAGAAAGCTATATTTTAGATAAACATTTAATTGTTATAGCTATTGAGGAATGTGATATTACAAAAATAATACAAAAGCAATGTGAAAATTTAAGTAAGCTATATGTTACTTGTCATAATTTTAGAGATGGAAACTTTGTTGTGCCTATGCAACTAAGTTCAAAGGAAGTTACCTTTGCATTGAATGTAAAAAAAGGAAACCCTAGTATATCTAGATACATGGCAGGCTCAATAGTAAAATCTTTAAATGATCTTGATGGGTTTGTAGATTTTGCAAATTATATAAGGGAAATAGTTAAGGGAGAAACCTTTAAAAAAGAAATCTTAAAATTTATTTCAAATGAAGATTTCGAATTTTATTTTGATAAAGGTTATTCAAGGGAAGTATTGGTAATGTTTTATCCTAGGTTAATTAATTTATTAGGAGTGGAATTGATTGAATATGAAAATTGCTACAAGGAAAAGTAACTTAGCTCAAGTTCAAACAGAAATAATAATGGAACTTATTTATAAAAGGTCTAATATAAAAAGCGAAAAATTATTAATAGAAACTAAAGGAGATAAAAACCTTGATGTTAGTTTAGATAAAATAGGTGGTAAGGGTGTATTTGTAAAAGATATAGAAATTGCTTTACTAGAAGGACGGGCAGATGCCGCTGTTCACAGTATGAAAGATGTGCCCTTTGCTTTAGAACCTTGTTTTGAAATAGCTGCAATACCAGAGAGAGAAGACGTAAGGGATGCTTATATATCTTGCAATGGAGAAAGCTTTTTTTCGGGAAATAAGACTTTGAAAATAGGTACTAGCAGCATAAGAAGAGCTGCTCAACTTAGAATATTAAATCCTAATTTAGATATAGTACCAATAAGAGGGAATGTACAGACAAGACTTAAAAAGATGGAAGATGAAAAGTTAGATGGAATAATATTAGCAGCAGCGGGACTTAAAAGATTAGATATGGAAAACATAATAACTGATTATTTCGATCCCTTTGAATTTGTACCAGCTATAGGTCAGGGTGCCTTAGGCATTGAAATTTTAAAGGAATCACAAAGCGCTAATATATTTAGAAATCTTAACTTCGATGATGATAAAATTTGTGTGGATGCTGAAAGAGAATTCATGAAAACTCTTAATGGAAACTGCCATAGTTGTATAGGGGCCTATGCACATCTAGAAGGACAGATAATGTATATTGTAGGACTTTATGATGTAGGGGGAAGGATAGTAAAAAAAGATATTGTAGGAAATAAAGAAGACTATTTAAAACTTGGAAGATACTTAGGAGAAAAAATTATTAAAGCATAGAAAAGAGGGAATATGATGGAATACGGAAAAGTTTTTCTTATTGGAACAGGACCTGGAGACGAAGATTTACTTACTATAAAGGCTGTTAATGCTTTGAAAAGTTGTACGGCAGTATTATATGATAGACTTATTGGAGGTAATATTTTAAAGTATCTAAATGAAGATTGTAAAATATATTATTGTGGAAAAGAGCCTGGAAGCCACTATAAAACCCAAGAAGAAATAAATGAGATGCTTATAAAGCTTTCTAAAAAGGGGCATATTGTAGGTAGGGTTAAAGGTGGAGATCCCTATGTTTTTGGTAGAGGCGGTGAAGAAGCTTTAGCTTTAATAGAAGAAGATATAAGTTTTGAAGTAGTGCCTGGAATAACCTCTGCTATTGCAGTGCCTAGCTATGCTGGTATACCAGTAACTCATAGAGGTATAAGTCAAAGCTTTCATGTATTTACAGCTATGGCTAAAGATAAGTTAAATATAGATTGGAATACAGTGTCTAAGCTTAAAGGAACAATAATATTTTTAATGGGACTTAATAAACTTGAGATAATAATCGAAAACTTACAAAAAGAAGGTATGAATGAAGCTACCCCTTGCGCAGTTATTATGAGAGGTACAACTTCAAAGCAAAGGTCTGTTATAGGTGATTTTAGTAACATTTTAGAAAGAGTAACAGAAGCTAAATTGGTATCACCTTGCATTATAATGGTAGGTTCTGTAGTGGAACTTAGTAGTAAATTGAACTGGAAGGAAAAAAAACCTCTTTTCGGTAAGAATATATGTATTACTAGAACAAAACAGCAGTCTAAGTCTATAGGGGAAAGATTAAAAGCTTTAGGAGCTGATATAACTGAAATAAATTCTATAAAGATCGAAGAAGATATATCCAGGTTAGATAAGTATAAAGAGAAATTATCAGAGTATAACTATGTAGTCTTTACAAGTGTAAATGCAGTAGACTTATTTTTTAGGTATCTAAAGGAAAATGTTATAGATATAAGAAATATAAATGGAAAGTTTGCATGTATAGGTGATGGAACCTATAAGGCTTTACTTGGTAACCACGTTGTAGCTGACATAATAGCTGATCAATTTGTTGCAGAGGATTTAGTTCAAAAGTTATCAAAGGTAATTAAAACAGGAGATAAGGTACTTATACCCTGTTCTTTAAAATCCAGGGGTTATATTACAGATAGTCTAAAAGAGCTTGGAGCAAATGTAGATAGAGTAAATATATATGATGCAACACTTGGAGATAATAAAAACATAAATTCCTTTGAAGATGTAGATACAGTTATTTTTACAAGTCCTTCTACTTTTAATAATATGGTAACTTTAGTTGGGCTTCATGACATAAGTAAAAAACACATAGTAGCTATTGGTCCTATTACAGAAAAGTCAATATTAGATAAGGGATTAAAATGTGTAAGCTGTGATGAATACTCTGAAGATGGAATAATAAATAAGCTTTTAGAGTTATATAGTAATAAATAGTAGAATGGAGATTTTTAAATGATTAAAAGAAATAGAAGACTAAGAGAAAGAAAAGAAATAAGAGATTTAGTAAGAGAGACTACATTATCTGTTAAAGATTTAATTTTTCCTGTATTTGTAGTAGAGGGAGAAAATATAAAAGAGGAAATAACTTCTATTCCAGGTACCTATCATTACTCAATTGATAAATTAGAAGAGCTATTAGAAGAGATAAAAGAATCATCTATAAGAGGCATTATACTTTTTGGGCTTCCAGATCACAAAGACAGTTGTGGTTCTTCTGCTTATGATGATAATGGAATAGTTCAAAGAGCTATTAGAAAAGTTAAAGAGCTTAATAAAGATTTATGGGTTATAGCAGATGTATGCATGTGTCAGTATACAGACCATGGTCATTGTGGAATTATAGAAGGAACTAAAATAGTAAATGATAAGTCAGTAGAAATTATAGCGAAAATTTCTTTGTCCTATGCTAGAGCTGGGGCTGATATGATTGCACCTTCTGATATGATGGATGGAAGAGTTCGTGCTATAAGAGAAACTTTAGATAAAGAAGATTATACTTTCGTATCTATAATGAGTTATAGTGCTAAATACTCATCAGCTTTTTATGGCCCTTTTAGAGAAGCTGCTAACTCTGCTCCACAATTTGGAGATAGAAAGTCATATCAAATGGATCCCGGAAATGTAAAGGAAGCTATGCGAGAAATTGAAGGAGATATTGAAGAGGGTGCGGATATAATAATGGTTAAGCCTGCCCTATCATACTTAGATGTTATAAGACTTGCAAAGGATAGATTTGATTACCCTATAGCAGCTTACTCCGTAAGTGGTGAATATGCCCTTATAAAGGCAGCAGCTGAAAAGGGTCTAGTAAATGAAAAGGCAATTGCTTTAGAAATGTTATTATCTATAAAAAGAGCTGGAGCAGATATGATAATAACATATTATGCACTTGAAGCGGCTAAATGGATAAAGGAGGATTTTTAAATTGAATAAAAACGAAGAGATTTTTGAGGAATCTAAAATATATATGCCAGGAGGAGTTAATAGTCCTGTTAGAGCATTTAAAGATTTAGATATAACACCACCTGTAATAAAAAAAGGTAGTGGCACTTATGTATATGATGAAGAAGGAAAAGAATATCTAGATTTTGTAGGGGCGTGGGGACCTATGATACTAGGTCACTGTGATGAAGATGTAGTAAAGGCTATACAGGATACTGTAAAGGATGCTATAGCTTTTGGTGCACCTACAAACCTTGAATTAAAACTAGCAAAACATATGTGTACAACTTTGGATAATCTAGAGATGGTAAGAATGGTCAATTCCGGTACAGAAGCTACTATGAGTGCTATAAAACTTGCTAGGGGATATACAGGTAGAGATAAAATAATTAAATTCGCAGGATGTTATCATGGACATTTTGATGGATTCTTAGTAAGTGCAGGTTCTGGAGTTATGACAGAAGGTATACCCGGATCACTTGGGGTACCACAAGATAGTATAAAAAACACTCTTATTGCAAATTACAACGATATAGAAAGTATAAAGTCCATATTTAATGCCTGTGGCACAGATATAGCTGCAGTTATAATTGAACCTGTAGCTGGTAATATGGGAGTAATACCTGCAAAGAAAGAATTCTTAAAAGAACTTAGCAGCATATGTAAAGAAAATGGAACTCTTTTGGTTTTTGATGAAGTCATGAGTGGGTTTAGAGTAGCTTACAGGGGAGCTCAAAGCCTTTATGGAGTAAAGCCAGACTTAACTACTTTCGCTAAGATAATGGGTGGTGGATTACCCTCAGGTGCTTATGGTGGAAGAGCTGATATTATGGAAAAGCTATCTCCTTTAGGTGCCGTATATCAAGCTGGAACTATGTCTGGAAATCCTTTAGTTATGGCAGCAGGATATACTACCTTAACTAAATTATATAATAATCCAGAGTATTATTCTAAAATGGAAGAGTTAGGAGCCTTATTAGAAAAGGGTGTAAAACAAGTAGCTAAAGAGAAAAATATAAATGTAGTAATAAATAGATGTGGCGCTATGTCTACTATATTTTTTAGCGATTTAGATAAGATAGAAAATTATGATGATGCAAAGCTAAGTAATACTAAATTATATGCTTCATATTTTAAGCATATGCTTACAAAGGGTATTAACTTACCACCTTCACAATTTGAAGCGTTATTCTTAAATGTAAAGATGGAAGAATGTCACATAGAAAAGTTTTTAGATGCTTTAAGAAGTTGGGATTCTAGCTGTAAATAATATATTATAAAGGTTTACAGATGAAAAATAAATAATAAATTTTAGAGGTGAAATTATGAAAAAGGCAATCCTTTTAGTATCATTTGGAACAACTTATTATGATACTAGAAAAGTTACTATAGATGCTATAGAGGAAAAGGTAAAGAGAGCTTATAAAGATTACGAAGTTAGGATAGCTTTTACAGCTCATATTATAATAAATATTTTAAAGAAAAGAGACGGCATAATAGAGCTTACACCAGAGGAAGCCTTAGAAAAGTTATATAAAGATGGTTATGAAGATATAATAGTTCAGTCACTTCATATAATACCAGGTGCTGAATTTGATTATATAAAAGATGTGGTAGATCAGTATACTGTTAAAAAATATTTCAACAGTATTAAGGTAGGAAGACCTATGCTTTATTTTAAAGGTCATGAAGAAGAGATACCAGATGATTATAGTATTTTAATAGAAGCTATAGATAAACTTTTAAATTCTTATGACAACTTAGTTCTTATGGGGCATGGCACAAGTCATTACTCTAATGCAGCATATACTTGTTTTCAACAAGTCTTAAAAGATAAAGGATATAACAAAGTTATAGTAGCTAATGTAGAAGGATATCCTACGTTAGAAGATGTTATCCCAAAATTAAAGGCTAAAAACATGAACAAATTAACTTTAGCACCCTTGATGGTTGTAGCAGGTGATCATGCAAAGAACGATATGGCAAGTGATGAAGATGATTCATGGAAAAGCATCTTAGAGGCAGAAGGATTTGAAGTGAATATACATATGCATGGACTAGGTGAAATATCTGAGTTTCAAGATGTTTATGTAGATCACATAAAAGATGCTATAGATAAAAGATATGATAATTTAGGTAAAACTTCAAAAGGAAAAAATTTGTTTGGGTAGGAGAAGATAATATGTCAAAAATTATGGTTCAAGGTACTGCATCCTCAGTAGGGAAGAGTATTTTGGTAACAGCTCTTTGTAGAATATTAAAAGAAGATGGATATAAAATTTGTCCTTTTAAATCACAGAATATGTCTTTAAATTCCTATATAACCTTAGATGGAAAGGAAATGGGCCGTGCTCAAGTACTTCAAGCTTATGCTGCAGGACTTGAACCAGAGGCATATATGAATCCTATATTGCTTAAACCTACTACAGATAAAAGGTGCCAGGTTATAGTAAAGGGAAAGGTTTATGGAAATACCTCAGCTATGGAATATCACGAATTAAAGCCTATATTTAAAGATATGCTTAAAGAAGATTTTATGAAACTTGAAAGTGAATATGATGCAATAGTTATGGAAGGGGCTGGAAGCCCTGCTGAAATAAACCTAAGAGATAGAGATATAGTAAACATGGGTATGGCAGAGCTTGTAGATGCACCGGTTATTTTAGTAGGTGATATTGATAAAGGTGGTGTTTTTGCTTCTCTTGCAGGAACTATGATGTTATTAAAAGAAGAAGAAAAGTCTAGGGTTAAAGGCTTTGTTATAAATAAATTTAGAGGCGATGTTGACATATTAAAGCCAGGTATAGATATGATTGAAGATATAATAAAAATACCTTGTCTTGGAGTTGTGCCTCACTTTACCTTAAAACTTGAGGATGAAGATAGCGCCATTACCTTTAATAATAAGTCTACTAAAGATATAGATATAGTGGTAATAAAACTTCCTCATATATCTAATTTCACCGACTTTGATGCATTTAGCTGTGAAGAGGACGTATCCATAAGATTTGTAGGAGATAAGAAGGATTTTGGGAGTCCAGACCTTGTTATAATACCAGGGAGCAAAAATACTATAGAGGACTTACTCTTTTTAAGGAATACAGGGCTTGAAGATGTAATAAAAGATTATAGTAATGACAATATGACAATAGGCATATGTGGTGGTTATCAAATGCTTGGAAACACTATAAAAGATCCTTATTGTATAGAAACTGATGAAAAAGAAGTTAAAGCTTTAGAGCTTTTAGATATAGAAACTATATTTGAAAAAGAAAAAACTATGACTAGGGTAGAAGGATCTTTGATTAATACCTCTAAAAGTAAAAACAATATATATGGCTATGAAATACATCTTGGGAAAACTATAAAATCTCCACAAATCAAACCTATAATAAAGATAAATAAAGTTAATGATAAAGAAGAGGTAGGGTATGATGGAGGAGTTAACTTAAAAGGGAATATAATGGGTACTTATATCCATGGTATATTTGATGCTCCAACCTTTAGACAACATATATTAAACCCTATAAGGAAAAAGAAATTATTACAAGAAAAAGAATCTCCAAGCTATGAAAGCCTTCGTGAAAAAGAATTAGATAAGTTGGCTAAAATAGTAAGAGAAAGTTTAGATATGAATAAGATATATAAAATAATAAATCTTAAATAGCGGAGGTAAAAAGTTGATTTTAATAGATTTAGCTTTGGCTATAATAATAGATTGGATAATAGGTGACCCATATTCATTTCCTCATCCAACCGTATATATGGGGAAGGTTATAAAGTTTTTAGAAAACAAAGGAAGAAAAACAATTAAGAACGAAAAGAAATTAAAAGGTTATGGATTGTTTATAGTAATTGTATTATGTCTTTTAAGCTTTGGAATTCCATATATTATTTTAAGAGCAATAAGTCATTATAAGATAATCTATCATATAATTAATATATTTTTCCTTTGGACAACAATAGCCGCTAGGTGCCTTCATAAAGAAGGTAAAAAGATACATGATGATTTAATAAAGGATGATATTGAAACTTCAAGACTTCACCTATCTTATATAGTAGGAAGAAATACAGAAGGTTTAAATGAAAAAGAAATTATAAGAGCAGATATAGAGACAGTAGCAGAAAATACTGCTGATGGAGTGATTGCACCACTGTTTTACGCAGTTCTTGGTGGAGCTCCTTTAGCTATGTTATATAAGGCTATAAATACAATGGATTCTATGCTCGGGTATATGGATGATAGATATAGATATATAGGGTACTTTCCAGCAAAGATTGATGATGCATTTAACTATATACCTGCAAGAATTACAGGAGTGCTAATGTGTCTTGTATCGCCATTAGTTAAGGGAAATATTAAACATTCATTTAAAATAATGATAAGAGATAGAAAAAATCATAAGAGTCCTAATTGTGCTTATCCTGAAGGTGCTGTGGCTGGAGCATTAAATATTAAATTAGGTGGCGCTAACAATTATTTTGGTAAGATTGTAGAAAAGCCTACTATTGGAGATGCGAAAATAGAACTTGAATCAGTACATATAATAGATACTATTAAAATTATGTATTTTAGTGAAGTGATTTTTTATCTTTTTTATTTAATAATTTGTGGCTCCTACATTAAGTTTAATTTTTAATTTTAATTAATGTACTATAGTTATAATTATAAAATATTAAGGGGATATACTATTAAGTTAAAAAAGATGTATTAAGAACTCATTAGTTTTTTAAGTAGTAGGAGTGGATAAATTTGAAAATAGATGAACCTGTAGCAAAGCACGGTGGAGATATATATACAGAAGGCTTATTTAAAAATAGAAATCTTTTAGATTTTAGTTCTAATGTAAATCCTTTAGGGGTTCCGGAGTCTTTTATAAAAAACATGGGTAAGGCTATAAACGCAATTGAAAGATATCCGGATATACATTATAGGGAATCAAAAAAGGCCATAAAAGAATATCTAAAAGGTTTAGTAGAAGAGGAAGAAATAATACTTGGTAATGGAGCAGCAGAAATAATCCAGCTAACCATTAGTAATTTTAATAAAATTCTAATAGTAGTACCTTCTTTTATAGAGTATGAAGAATGTGCAGAAAAGTCTTCTTCTAAAATAGGATATTCTTATTTAGATAGTAATATGGAGTTAGATTATAAAGATATTAAAAGTAATGTATTAAATTATGATGCTTTAATACTTGGAAATCCTAATAATCCTAATGGAGGGCTAATAGATAAAAGAAGCTTTTATGAAATATTGGATATCTGTGAGGAAAACTCTATAACAGTTATTGTTGATGAGGCGTTTATTGAATTTGCAGGGGACCAATCCTTAAGTCTTGTAGAAGATGTTAAAAGTTATAACTGTCTATTTATAATAAGAGCTTTAACTAAGTTTTTTGCACTACCTGGCTTAAGAGTAGGATATGGAGTAAGTAAGAATAAAAAATTAATAGACACCTTAAAAAACAAGCAAATTCCCTGGAATATAAATTGTTTTGGAGAACTGGCTATTTTAGAAGTATTAAAAGATGAAGATTATATTAAAGATAGCTTAAATTGGATAGAGTCTTCTAGAGAAATACTTGTAAGATCACTAAAGGATATAGAGTTCATAGAGGTTATTTATAAATCTTCAGGAAATTTTTTATTGTGTAGATTAAAGGGTATAACAGGAAAAAGGCTTTACGAATACTGTTTAAAAAAAGATATACTAATAAGAGTTTGTGATAATTACAAGGGTCTTGACGAATATAATGTAAGATTTGCAGTAAAGGATAGTTATAAAAATTCTATTTTAGTAAAAGAGTTAAAGGCCATAGAAAAAGAGCTAAAAGTTATAGAAAAAGAGGTGTAAGAATATGAAAAGTATAATATTCTCATCTAATAAAAGTGGTGGAGGTAAGACTACAGTAACCTTAGGTATAATCAATAGTCTTATAAGAAAAGGATACAAGGTTCAGCCATATAAGGTGGGACCAGACTATATAGATACAGCCTTTCATAGTTATATAACTGGAAATAAATCTAGAAATCTAGATTTGTTTTTAACAGGAGAGGACGCAGTAAAACAAATATATGATGAAAATTCCAAAGAAAAAGATTTAGGCATAATAGAAGGAGTTATGGGGCTATATGATGGTAAAGGAATAGATAATATATATTCTACAGCTCATGTAGCAAAAACCTTAAATTTACCTGTGGTTCTTATAATATCTTCTAGTGGGCAAAGTCTTACTCTTTGTGCAGAAATAAATGGTATAAAGAACTTTGATGATGTAAATATAGCAGGCATAATACTTAATAATATAACCGAAAGTTATTATCAAATATTAAAGCTTGCCATAGAAAAGCATTGTGATTTAAAAGTATTTGGATATATACCAAAGGATGAAAATATTAACCTTGACAGTAGACACTTAGGACTTGTTCAAAGCAGCGAAATACATGATCTTAAGGAAAAGGTAGATTATATAAGCGATCTTGCTTATAAGCATATAGATATGGAATCTTTACTAGAAAGTTTTAAGGAAGTAACCTTAAGCTACGAACCAATAAGAGATATAAAATATAGTAATATTAATGTATCTATAGCTAGAGATAAGGCATTTTCTTTTTATTATGAAGAAAACATTGAAATATTAAAAAAGGCTTCAAATGTTAAGTTTTTTAGTCCTCTTAATGATGAGTGTATACCAAAGGATACGGACCTTTTATATATAGGTGGTGGATATCCAGAAATATTTAAAGAAGAATTAAGTAAAAATGAGTCTATGAGGATTAGTATAAATAAAGCACTAAAATCCGGAACATTTTGTTATGCTGAATGTGGAGGTCTTATGTATCTTTGTGATTCTATAGAAGGCAGTGACATGGTTGGTTTCTTTAAGGGCGATGCAGTTATGAACAAAAGACTTCAAAATTTTGGGTATGCTACCCTTAAAGTTACTGAAGGTAATGAATTATTACCAAAAGGATTTACAATGAATTGTCACGAGTTTCATAAGTCTTCTGTAAACTTAGAGGAAGAAAAGATTTATGAATTAAAAAAGATTCTTTACAATGGTAATACAAGGGTATGGAATTGTGGTTATTATAAAAATAATACATTAGGATCTTATGCTCACTTACACTTTTATAACAATATAGATTTTATAGACAATTTATTAAAAAGGGTAAAGACTAAGAAAAATATATAATAAAAATTATTAAAAATTTAATATAGTAAAGGTAGACTTTTAAACAATGGTTACTAAAAATATGGAGGAAGTGATTAAATGGATTATATAAAGGTACCAATGGATATAGAAAAAAAGAGTTTTGAGATAATAGGCAGTGAAATGGGAGAAAGTAGTTTTTCAAAGGAAGAACTATTAATAGTAAAAAGAGTTATACATACTACAGCAGATTTCGAATATAAGGATTTAATATATATAAGAGAAGGTTGTATAGAGAAGGCAAAAGAATTATTTAAAAAGGGCATAACAATATATACTGACACTAATATGGCCTTATCTGGAATTAATAAAAAGGCTTTAGAACAATTAGGGTGTAAGGTAATATGCTATGTAAATAAAGAAGAAACCTTTAAGTTAGCTAAGGAAAAAGGAATAACAAGATCTATGGCTGCAGTAGAAACAGCTTTAGATGAGGGAGTAGAGTTCTTTGTTTTTGGAAATGCACCTACAGCCTTATTTAAACTAAAGGAACTTACAGAAAATGGAATCGGAAAAGCTGCATTTATTATAGGAGCACCTGTAGGATTTGTAGGGGCTAGTGAATCAAAGGAAGAAATAGAAAAAATGGATCTACCTATGATAACTATAAGAGGTAGGAAAGGTGGAAGCGGTGTGGCTGCATCCATAGTAAATGCACTCTTATATATGATAACGGAAAGATAATGTTATCTTATCTAATATAGAAGTGGTACAAAATGAGACATTTAAAGAGGTGAAAATATTGCTCGACCTATATGTTAATTTTAATGGAAAGAGTCTAAGGTGTGGATATACAACAGGTTCCTGTGCTGCAGCTGCAGCTAAGGCTGCAACTGTGATGTTATTTAACAATAAAGACAATATTTCTATTATAAATATTGATACACCAAGATCTATGAAGCTTAATATACCAATTGAAAAGTTTAATAGAGGAGAAAATTATGTAGAGTGTTGTGTTCTAAAGGATGGTGGAGATGATCCAGATGCCACAAATGGAATGGAAATTTGGGCTAGGGCTACTTTAAAAGACAGTGGTTACATTTTAAAGGCTGGAAAAGGTGTCGGTGTAGTTACGGAAATAGGTCTACCTATAGAAAAAGGTGGCTTTGCTATAAATCCAATACCAAGAACTATGATAGAAAAAGAAGTTAAAGCTGTACTTCCGAAAGGTTCTGGTGTTGAGATAACTATATTTGTGCCAAAGGGAGAAGAAATAGCACAAAGAACATTTAATCCAAGGCTTGGAATAGTAGGTGGTATATCTATATTAGGTACCACGGGTATAGTAACACCTATGTCAGAGGATGCTATAAAAGAATCTATAAAGATTGAGCTAGAACAAAAAATTAAAAAGGGAAGCAAAGTTTTGGTTTTAGTTTTTGGTAACATAGGGGAAGAAGAAGCACTAAGTGAAGGATATTCCCTGGAAGATATAGTTATAATATCAAATTATATAGGTTTTGCCTTAGACATATGCATGGAACATTCTGTGAAAAACGTATTAATAGTAGGACATATAGGGAAACTTTCTAAGATATCCGCTGGATGTTTTCAAACTCACAGCAGGGTTTGTGATGTAAGGCTTGAGGTTTTAGCTCTAGAACTTGCATTAATTGGAGCAAATAAAGATTTAGTAAATCTTATATATTCTCAAAAGACCACAGATGGTGCTATTAAGTTAATTCCAGATGAATATAATGAAGTTTATTATAACATAGGTAAAAAGATTAAAAATAGAGTAGAAACTTATTGTTATAAAACATTAAAGGCAGAAGTTATAATGTTTTGTGACACAAAAAACAGAAAAGTATTGTGTGAAATCCATGATTAGTGAGGTGAAATAATGGTTTATGTAGTAGGCATTGGACCAGGTCATAAGGATTATATATTACCAAAGGCCATAAAGGTTTTAAATGAAAGTGATATTATAATAGGCTTTAGTAGGGCATTAGACGGTATAGATGTTTCAAAAGATAAAAAGATTGGTATAAAGTCTTTAAGTGAAGTTTTAGATATTCTAGAAAAGTATCATGGCAAAAACATATCTATAATTGCCTCAGGAGACCCTTGTTTTTATGGAATAAGTGACTTTATAAATAGAAGCTATAAAGGTCAAGTTGAAATAATTACTGGTATTAGCTCCTTTCAATACTTTGCATCAAAAATTAATAAAGCCTTAGATCACGCGTACTTAGGAAGCGTTCATGGAAGAGAAGAGGATTTTATAAATAAGGTTAAAGAAAATAATCGTTCCTTTTGGTTAACAGATAGGAATAATACTCCTTCTACTTTATGTAAAAAGCTTAATGACAATAATATTAAATCAAAGGTTTATGTGGGTGAGGATCTTTCCTATGATAATGAGGTTATAACTATAGATTATAATTATAATTTACTAGATAAAGAGTTTTCTTCTCTATGTGTGATAATGGTAGAATCATTTTAGGAGGATTAAAATATGGAATTTATAAAAGATGAAGAATTTTTAAGAGGCGATTGCCCTATGACAAAAGAAGAGATAAGAATATTAAGCATAGCAAAGCTAGATATTAACGAAGAACATAGGGTTTTAGATATAGGTGCTGGTACAGGCAGTGTTACCATTCAAGCAGCTAAAATGTGCCCAAAAGGACAAGTTATAGGTATAGAGAAAGATCCAGTAGCTTTAGAGGTTATATATAAGAATATAGATAAATTTAAAGCTTCAAATATAAAAATTGTAGAAGGTGAAGCTCTTAAGGCTTTTAATGATATAAAAGGAGAGTTTGATAGAATATTTATAGGTGGTAGTGGCGGAAACATTGAAGAGATTATAATAAATTATTCAGCATTACTTAAAGAAGATGGTAAGATGGTTTTAAACTTTATAACTATAGATAATTTATACAAATCAATGAGTACCTTAAGATCTTTAGGGTTTAAGGTGGAGTGTAGTCAAATATCTGTAAGTAAGACTAAGGGAAAAGCTTCTATGTTATTTGCAAATAACCCTATTTTCATATTAGAGGCTACAAGATAAAGTGTAATTAAGATTTTTAGGAGGAAAGAGTATGGCTAAATTGTATGGGGTTGGAGTAGGACCTGGAGATAAAGAGCTACTTACTATAAAAGCTATGAATATTATTAAAAATGCAAAAGTTATTGTAGTTCCAAGTGCCATGTCTAGTGGTAAAAGCATAGCTCATGAAGTTGCTGAAGATTACATAAATGAAGATGCAGAAGTTTTGGTAAAACATTTTCCTATGGGATCAAAGGATCAAGAAGAAAAGATTTATGAGGCCTTTAAATCTATTGAAGAAAAGCTTATAGAAGGTAAGGACGTAGTTTTTTTAACTATAGGGGACCCTTTTGTATATAGCACTTATATATATTTATTAAAGTATGTAGAAGAAAAGGGGTATGAAACTGAGACTGTACCTGGAATAACATCTTTTTGTGCTTGTGCAAGCATTGCAAAACAGCCTTTGGTAATTGGTGATGAGCCACTTTTAATATTACCGGCCAATAGATTAGACGCTATAAAAGATGAAAAGTATATAGTTATAATGAAGGTTTATAAGATAGAAGAAGAAGTTATAAACCTTTTAGAAGAAAAAGGTTATGATTATGTATACATAAAAAGAGCTGGAAGAGAAGGGCAAACTGTTC
The DNA here is from genome assembly GCF_000703125.1 of Clostridium algidicarnis. Classification (NCBI taxonomy): domain Bacteria; kingdom Bacillati; phylum Bacillota; class Clostridia; order Eubacteriales; family Clostridiaceae; genus Clostridium; species Clostridium algidicarnis. Next base: position 2,431,953 of record NZ_JNLN01000001.1, read on the forward strand.
TTAAAGATAAGGCTGAGATATTAAAACAAAAAGAATATATGTCATTAATAATTGCAAACAAAATATAATTTAAAAGGAGAAAATAATATGGTTTATTTTATTGGCGCAGGCCCTGGAGATGTGGATCTTATAACTGTAAAGGGAAGAGAAATACTTTCAAAAGCAGATGTGGTAATATATGCAGGATCTCTTGTGAATTCCGAGCATTTAAAGTTTTGCAAGGAAGGTTCGAAGATATATAACTCAGCTTCTATGACCTTACCTGAGGTTATTGAAGTTATTAGAGAGTTTCATGGAGAGGATAAAACAATCGTAAGGCTTCATACAGGGGACCCAGCTATATATGGAGCTATAAAAGAGCAGATGGATGAGCTTGAAAAGTATGATATTGAGTATAAAGTTATACCAGGAGTAAGCTCTTTTTCAGCGGCAGCCGCAGCTATAAAAAAAGAATTTACATTACCATCTGTAAGTCAAACCGTTATATTAACAAGGGTTGAGGGAAGGACTCCAGTTCCAGCTAACCAAGACTTAGAAATACTTGCAAGGACTAATGCTTCTATGGCAATATTCCTTTCTATATCTATGATAGATAAGGTAGTAGCTAAACTTAAGAAAGGTTATGGCAGGGGAGATGTGCCTATTGCAGTAGTGGAAAGAGCTACATGGGAAGATGAAAGAATTTTGCTTGGAACGTTAGACAATATATCAGAAAAGGTTAAAGAAGCTAATATAGTTAAATGTGCACAAATTTTAGTTGGTGATTTTATAGATTGTGATTATGAAAAGAGTCTTCTTTATGATGAGAGTTTTTCTCATATGTATAGAAAGGGAAAATAATGAAACTTGCTATAATAACTTTTACATCTAAGGGAAAAGCTATTGTAAATAAGTTGAAAGATCATATATCATTAGATCATTATTATAAAAAGGGTGAAGAAGATTTTGATGTTTATAAATTAACTAAAACATTGATGCAAGATTATGAAGGTATAGTATTTATAGGTGCTATAGGTATTGCAGTAAGGGCAATAGCACCTAATATTACAACTAAGGATAAGGATCCAGCGGTGGTAGTAGTAGATAATGCAGGTAAATATGTAATAAGTATTTTAAGTGGACACTTAGGTGGAGCTAATGATCTTTGTATAACACTTGCAGAAATATTAAAAGCAGAACCTATAATAACTACAGCAACTGATAACTTAGGAAAAGTAGCTCCTGACACCATTGCTAAAAATAACAACTTAGTTATTGAAGATTTAGACAAAGCTAAGGTTATATCCTCCTTACTAGTAGAGGATAAGAAGGTATACTTTAAAGATGAAAGATCTTTTATAGATATGCCTAAAGGATACACAAAAGATTTATTACAAAGCCTAGGGTCTGTTATTATAACTAATAAAAATAAAGTGGAATCATATAATAAGCCTTGTTTAAAGCTTATAAGACGGGATATAGTTTTAGGAATTGGCTGTAAAAAGGATTATGATCCTAAAGAGATGATAGATAAAGTTTTAGAAAAATTAGAGCATTATAATATTGATAAAAGAGCAGTAAGATATATATCTACAGTGGAAGTGAAAAAGAATGAACTTGCAATAAATCATTTAGGTAAAGAGCTCAAATGTGATATTAAAATATTTACCTTAGAGGAAATAAAAAAGGTTCATCGTAAATATCCTGGTAGTGATTTTGTAGAAAAAACAATTGGAGTTAGATCTGTAGCGGAACCTGTGGTAGAGCTTACAGGAGCTACAGCCTTTACAAAAAGATTATCCTTAGAGGGTATGACCTTATGCATAGGAGAATTGGAGGGATAGTGTAATGATAGGATTAATTTTAGGCACTTCTGAAGGAAAGAAATTATTATCTTTAATAAATAAGTATACGGAAGATATATTTGTGTCTACGGCTACTGAATATGGTGGCGAATTATTAAAGGAATATAAGTATAAACATATAAACACTAAACCTTTAGATAAAGATAAGCTTGAAGCTATGATGATAAAATATAATATAAAAATATTAATAGATGCTTCACATCCTTATGCTGAGGTAGTTACGAAAAATGCTATGGAAGTTTGTGAAAAGCAAAATATAACTTATATAAGGTATGAGAGAAAATCTACAATAGATAAATATAAAGATTATCATAAGCTTATATTAGTAGAGGACTATCAAATATTAGAAGAAGAACTAAAGTATTTAAAGGGAAACATATTAAATACAACGGGAAGTAGAAATGTAAATAAGTTTACCTCAATGAATATAGAAAATAGGATAATTCATAGAGTGTTACCTACTATAGAATCTATAGATATTTGTTTAAAGTCAGGAGCTACTGTAGAGAATATAATCGCTATAAAAGGACCCTTAGATAAAGCTTTAAATAAAGCTTTTATAGAGGCCTTTGACGCTAAAATTATAGTTATGAAGGATAGTGGAGTTCAAGGTGGAACTATAGAAAAGATAGAAGCTGCAATAGAACTAGATTTATGGGTTGTTGTTATAGGGCGTAAAGACAAACCCACTGGTATTTGTTTTAATGATGAGACTAAGCTTTCAGAGTACCTAAGCTCTATTCTATAGGAGTATTTATGAATTATGTAAGCAAATATCCTGGTAGCCTTGGGGAAATATTCCAAGGAAAGATGAAAGATAGAGATTTGCTCTTATCCTTTCCTTGTGATATTTATACTGAGGTTACCTTAAAAGAAGAAAAAAGAAAAGATTTAGATAATAATAATAATAAATGCTATGAATTTTTAAAAGCTGCCCTTAAAATTTGGGGATATGAAAGGTTTTATGAAGACTTTATAATAGACATTAAATCAGATATACCAAGAGGAAAAGGATTTGCTAGTAGCACTGCAGATATATGTGCCTTATATAATTCTTTATTAAAGTGTTTTAACAAAAGCTTTTCGGAGGAAGAACTTATAAAGTTAGCTGTATCTATAGAGCCTACAGATAGTATAATATTTGAAAAGGCTACATTATTTCAATATAAAGATGGCAAATTTTCTTTAGAACTTGGGAATTATATGGAGTTTTATGTTATGGTATATGAAGGGAAAAGATTAATAAATACCATAGATTTTAATAAAACATCAATAGGTGATTTAGCTAAATTAGATTATTTAGAAAAAGACCTAATGGAAGCCTTTAATAAGAAAAGTATTAGAAAGTTAGCAAAAGTAAGTACAGATAGTATTGTTTTAAATGAAGGAAGACTTCATTACTCCATTTTAAATGATGTTATTAAAATATGTGAAGACACTAAAGGACTTGGGATAATAGGGGGTCATAGTGGAGATATTTTAGGCATAATATATGAAGATGAAGAAGGTCTTAAAAAAGGTTTAGACTTAAATATAAAGATTAAAGATTATAGATGTTATGGAATAAAGACGTTAGATTCTATTGATAGATATAGAAAGAAGGGATAAGTATGAAAAAGTTATATGTAATTGGAATGGGCCCAGGGGGAATTGAACATATGTCAATAAAGGCACGAAAATCCTTAGAGGAAAGTGAAGTTATTGTAGGTTATGTAAAATACATAGATATGATTAAGTCCTTAATTGAAGGTAAAGAAGTTTATGCAACAGGAATGAAGGGCGAAGAGGAAAGATGTAAGCAAGCTTTAAGTATGGCAGAAAGTAAGACTGTGTCTATAGTTAGTACTGGAGATGCCGGAATATATGGTATGGCTGGACTTATACTAGAGTTATGTAAAGAAGAAGATATGGATAGTGTAGAGGTTGTACCAGGTATAACAGCGGCTTCAGCTGCTGCATCTATGGTAGGCGCACCTTTAATGCATGATAATTGCAATATTAGTTTAAGTGATCTTATGACACCATATTCACTAATTAAAAAAAGAGTAGAACTTGCTGCAAATGCAGACTTTGTAATTTCATTATATAATCCTAAAAGTAAGGGGAGACCAAATTATCTAAGAGAATGTATAGATATAATAAAGACTTTTAGAAAAGGAAGTACACCTGTAGCTATTGTGAAAAATGCTCTTAGAGATGGTGAAGAAAAGGAGATATTTACCTTAGATACTTTCGAAGATACTAATGTAGATATGTTTACTATTGTAATTATAGGAAATAGTGAAAGTTATATAAAGGGAGATAAGTTTCTTACACCTAGAGGATATCTGAGTAGATAGGTAGAATAGTTTATAGGATATAATTAAAAATTTAATAAAAGTTTAGGTGCCTTTTTTAGTAAAGGTGAAAAGGGAATGTGGTAAAAGCCACAGCAGCCCCCGCTACTGTATTTGAGTACAAACCTTACATGCCACTTCTTTAAATGAGGGAAGGGTAAGGGGAGGATGATTCATAAGCCAGGAGACCTGCCTAAACAAATAAACAAACTTTCGGAGGGAAGGTATTAGAAAAATCAAAGTAATTAATGATTTTGTATACTAATGACGCCCTTAGGGCGTCATTTTTTGTATAAATATAAATTTAATAGGAGGAAAAGAAATGAAGAAAAAGAGTGTTTTTATCTTATCGTTACTAATGTTTTTGGGAGGTACCTATATGGCAAATGCAATGCATATTGTAGAAGGATTTTTAAGTCCTTTATGGTGTGTGGTTTACTTTGCATTAAGTGCACCATTTTTCATACTAGGGCTCAGGGATATAAAAAGTAAAACAAAAGATAACAAAGATTTAAAGATGTTATTAGCCTTAGTTGCAGCCTATGCATTTGTACTGTCAGCAATGAAGCTACCGTCAGTTAGTGGTAGTAGTTCTCATCCTACAGGTACAGGACTTGGAGCTATCTTATTTGGACCTTATGTTATGAGTGTTGTTGGAAGTATAGTATTACTGTTCCAAGCAATATTTTTAGCACATGGTGGTATTACAACTTTAGGTGCTAACGTATTTTCTATGGGTATTGTAGGACCTATAATATCTTATGTTATTTATAGAGCACTAAAAAATAAGAATAAAAGATTAGCTGTGTTTTTAGCAGCAGCCTTAGGAGATTTAGTCACATATATAGTTACCTCATTACAACTAGGACTAGCATTCCCAGCCACAGATGGCGGAGTTTTAGCCTCTTTTATAAAGTTTATAGGAATATTTGCTATAACACAAATTCCACTTGCTGTAATAGAAGGAATTTTAACTGTTGGTATATTTGAATTCATTGAAAAGCATTCTAAAGAAGAATTAATATCATTAGGCGGGGTGAAATAATATGAAAAAGAAAATGATAACTATGATAGTTTTATGCTTCATCATAATAGTAGGAGCACTTGTAATTGGAAGAAATGGTGAATTTGAAGGGGCTGATTCTATGGCTGAAGAGGCTATAATGGAAATAGATGCTTCTTATGAACCATGGTTTAGCCATATATGGGAGCCACCATCAGGGGAAATAGAAAGCTTCTTATTTGCATTACAAGCAGCTGCAGGTGCTGGATTCATAGGTTACTATATTGGTAGAAAAACTGTATGCTCAAAGAAGTAATACTTCTTTCTAAAGTCAATGATAAATCAATAGTAAATCCTTTAGAAAAGATATTTATATCATTAGGTGCTATTATAATTTTAGGATTTAGCAAAAGCTATTTACCAATAATAATAAACATAATATTTTTTGGATTTATGCATTTTAAAAATAAGCATTATTTTAATATAGTAATGAAATTTTCATTAGGTACAGCAGCATTTGCTTTAATTTCGTCCATAACCTTTTTCTTTGATTATGGGGCTAAAGCTACCTTTTTAATAATAGCTAAGTCTTTTTCTGGTGGGCTTTGTGTAGGTTATTTATCACTTACCACCCCTATGGATGATATTTTGAATCTGCTTCATAAATCTAAATACTTACAGGACTTTTGTGATATAGCAAAAAGTATGGAAAGATTTATATTACTTTTAGAAGAGGAACTTATTATAATGACTAGTTCAGTTAAAAGTAGAAATGGATTTGATACCTTTAATCTTAAAATTAAAAATAGCGCTAAAATAGCTGGATTACTTTTTGTAAACACACTTAGAAGGTGGAATAATATAAAGGATGCTATAAATAGCAGATGTTATAATGGAACTTTAAATTATACCGCAAATTACAATAAGATTAATGTTAAGCATATGTTATTTATAGGTATGTATTTACTTTTTGTAAGTGTAATTATGATTATTTAATATTAAAAGGCTTAAAAGATATAATATATTTTTTAAGCCTTTTAGTTTTTAAAAAAGGGTTTTGTATAATTATAACTATGTAAAAATATTTTTTTCTGCTATACTAAACAGAATATAGTGTAAATGTATTAAATATAATGAAGACTTTTAGTATTAATCTTAAATTAAGATTGATATTAAAAGTTATTATTCTGAGAGAAAAGGTGAATTAATGAATATACTTAAGGGCAAAATAGCAGTAGTAACAGGATCTTCAAAAGGTATAGGAAGAGCTATAGCTAAAAAACTTGCTACAGAAGGGGCCTTAGTTGTAGTGAATTATAAGAGTGATGATGCTTCAGCTATGAATGTGGTAGATGAAATAAAAGATGCAGGTGGGTATGCAATTAAATATAAGGCAGATGTATCAAAATATGATGAGGCTAAGATACTTATAGAAGATACTTTTAAGACTTTCGGAAAGATAGATATACTAGTAAATAATGCTGGAATTTCTAAGGTGGGATTATTTACGGATATGGAAGAATGTGACTGGGATTCTTTAATAAATACAAATCTAAAAGGAATGTTTAATACTTGTCATACAGCTGTAAAGTATATGATAGGTGAAAAGTCTGGTAGTATTATAAATATATCTTCTATATGGGGAAATGTTGGGGCATCTTGTGAAGTTATTTACTCAGCTTCAAAGGGTGGTGTTAACTCTTTTACTAAAGCATTAGCTAAGGAGCTCGCACCATCTAATATAAGGATAAATGCTATATCACCAGGGGTTATAAAGACCACAATGAATAATTGGCTTACAGAAGAAGAAATAATTGCTTTAAAAGAGGATATACCAATGGGTGAATTTGGAGAACAAGAAGATGTAGCTAATCTAGCATGTTTTTTATGTTCTGATGAATCAAAATATATTACAGGCCAAATAATAACCTTAGATGGAGGCCTTGTATAAATTTATATAAACAATGGCTGATATTTATATAAATATGTATGATTATGATAAAAGATAAGAAGCCTTTAGTAAAATAAGGCTCCTTATCTTTCATTTTTAATATTCACTTTATGTGGTATATACTAATTTATCTTATTTAAAATATCTATTTAATAATCCTTTAAATGCAGCACCATGTCTAGCTTCATCTTTAGCCATTTCATGAACTGTGTCATGTATTGCATCTAGATTAAGTTTTTTTGCAAGAGTTGCTAAGTCTTTTTTGCCTTGGCAAGCACCGTGTTCTGCATCTACTCTTACTTGAAGATTAGTTTTTGTATCAGCAACAACAACTTCTCCCAATAATTCAGCAAATTTAGCAGCGTGTTCTGCTTCTTCAAAAGCTATTCTTTTGTATGCTTCTGCAACTTCAGGAAATCCTTCTCTGTCAGCTTGACGACTCATAGCAAGGTACATTCCAACTTCGGTACATTCTCCAGTAAAGTTAGCTCTTAAACCTTCAATTATTTCTTGGTCTACATCTTTAGCAATTCCAATTCTATGCTCATCTGCCCAGGACATTTCACCTTCAACTTTTTCTATAAACTTTGAAGCTGGAGCTCCACATTGAGGGCATTTTTCTGGTGCAGTTTCACCTTCGTAAACAAATCCACAAATTGTACAGACAAATTTTTTCATAAAACCATCCTCCTATATTATGTTAATTAATATTATGTCAATATGTTGACAATTATTATTATATAATAGTTACTATATAAAATCAAGATATTTTTGTTAAAACATTAATTAACATTTTATAGAATCTATTTCTAAAGAAAAATAAAAACAAACCCCATCTAATTTATTAAAAGCACCATATACACTGTTATGCTTTTCTAATATATTTTTCACTATGTTAAGACCAAGTCCTGTACCACCTTTAGATCTATCTCTTGACTTGTCAATTTTATAAAATTTATCCCATATATTATTTAGTTCTTCCTTTGGAATATTAGAATTTGTATTAAATACTTCAACAAATAAATAATCCTTAGTCTTATAATCATTATCAATATTCGATTTGTAAGGTTTTTGCTCTATTCTTGAAGATATACTTATACTACCTTTTTCAATAGTGTTTTTTATGGCATTAGATATAAAGTTATTTAAAACTTGTTCAATTCTTATTTTATCACCAATTACTAAATTATCACTAACGTCTACGGCAACATTAATGTTTTTAGTTTCCATTAATCCTTTGAACTTTTTTAAAGCATGATTTATTAAAGGCTTAATATTAAAGGAATCTATATGTAGATTAAAGGAACCAGATTCTAGTTGAGAAAGATCTAGCATGTCATTTAGAAGACTTTCCATATTGTGCGCTTCATCTATTATCACATCAACATAAAAGTCTTTTTGATCTTCTTTTGCTATATTATCTTTTAAACCTTCAGCATACCCTTCTATAAGGCTTATTGGGGTTTTTAGTTCATGAGATACATTAGCTATAAAATCTTTACGCATATTTTCAATACGCTTTTCTTTTTCAATGTCATCCTTAAGTTTATTATTATACTTTTTTAAAGCATTTAATGAATTACTAAGGTTTAAAGATAAAAAGTTTAAAGTTTTTGCAAGATTTCCTATTTCATCTTCCCTATCTACTGTACATTGTTCAGAAAAATCTAGGTTAGCCATTTTAAAGGCAGTTTTATTAATATCTTTTAAAGGTTTTGATATTAAATTTGAATATATAATAGATAGAAATACTATGCCTAAGACACCTAGAAAAAGTGCATAGGGATAAAAGTCCTTTATTACTAAAGAAGCTTCTTTAATGGTTTGAAGAGGTGACACAGAAATTATTATATTATCATTAATACTTTCAAGTGATATTGGGGCTAAGCATACAATATTTTTAATATCTTTATTCTCACTAGCAAATATATTTGCTGTAACCTTACCTTCATTAAGAGTAGAAGAAAAATCTGTGGTCTTAGATGATTTTTTAAAGGCTTCTTTTAGCATCTGAAGGACTATATCATCCATTTGTTTATTAGGATCAGATAAAAACATAATTTCACCCTTATTTGAAAATATAGCAATTTTAGCATTGTTATTTATCTCAAAATCTTGCATACTTTTAAATAATTCTGGCTTATTATCATAATTATAGGAATAAGCTATTTTAAATTTAGTTATTTCTGATTTTAGGGTATTCATTTTTTTATTTATATAAAACTTTTCAAAAAATATAGATTGCAAGGAAAGTATAAGTATTAAAATAATACTTATAAATATAGAGGTTATAACAAATAATCTTAAAGTTAAATTTTTTTTCATATTTTCACCTCAAATTTGTATCCACTTCCTCTTACAGTAGAAATAAAAGAAGATTTTTCTTTTAATTTTTCCCTAAGCCTTTTAATAGTTGTATCTACAGTTCGAGGATCTCCATAATAATCTATGCCCCAAACATTATCTAATATTTTATCTCTACTTAAGGATATACCTTGATTTTGCATTAAATATAACAATAGATTATATTCATTTGGTGTTAGATAAATTTCTTCTTCATTTACATAAACTTCATGTGAAGCTGTATTTATTACTAATCCATGTATGTTCTTATAAGTGATATTATTGTTTTCTAAAGATGTGCTTCTTTTTAATAATGCTTTGGCCTTAGCTACTAATATCTTGGGGCTAAAGGGTTTAGTTACATAATCATCCGCACCAAGATCATAGCCAAGAAGCTTATCATCATCACTAGATCTTGCAGTTAAAATTATTATAGGTATATAGGATATATCCCGAATAGACTTACAAAGGGTAAATCCGTCCATTAGAGGCATCATTAAATCTAAGATAATTAATGAGATACTCTTTTCATCTTTTTTAAAAATATTAAGGGCAGTAATTCCGTTATCAGCTTCTAGTATATTAAAATCCTCTTTCTCGAAATAATCTTTTAAAAGCATTCTCATTCTAATTTCATCTTCAACTATTAAAATTTGTTTTTTCAAAATGGATCCTCCTTTACAGTGGTATTAACATATATTATTATTATACTGTTAACTTAATCTACCTACAAGAATAATGAATTTAATGATAAGTGAGCTTTTTATGTTAAATAAACATGAAATTATAGAGAATTTATAATTTTAATATTCATTCATTATCATTACAAAGAATAATCTTTGCATTACGAAGATAAAAATGAGATAATTTAATTTGACTATAGGAGGTATGCTATGAATAAAGCAAAATTAAATCAAATAATAACGTCTATTGAATCCGCAGATAAATTAGCTTTTAGAGATGCTATGACATATATAGATAATTTAACAAAGCCAATTGGAAGTCTTGGATATATGGAGCTTATGGCTTCTAAAATAGCAAGTATAAAGGGATTTATGCCAAAAGAACTAAAAAATAAAAAAATAATAATTATGTGTTCTGATAATGGTGTTGTAGAAGAAAATATAAGTTCTTGCCCAGAAAAGACCACAGCTTTAGTTACTGAAAATTTTACAAAAGAAATTACAGGAGTTAAAGTTCTCTCAAATTATTATGGGTCAGAACTCACTGTAGTGGATGTTGGAGTAAATCATGATTTTAACAATCCTAAGATAATTAATAAAAAGATAGGTTATGGAACTAAAAATATGATGAAGGGAAGAGCCATGTCTATTGATGAAACTTTAAAAGCTATAGAAATAGGCATGGAAATAGTTGAAGATTTAAAAGATAAGAATGTAGATATAATAGGTACAGGTGAAATGGGCATATGCAATACTGCTACTAGTGCAGCTGTATTTTGTGCATTAACAGATTCAAAGGTTGATAAAATAGTTGGTAAGGGTGGCGGGGTTACAGAACTTCAGTATGAAAATAAAAAGAGAGTAATAAAAAAGGCAATAGAAATAAATGATCCCAATAAAGAAGATGTAATAGATGTATTAAGCAAGGTTGGTGGATATGATATTGCGGCATTGTGTGGATGCTTCTTAGCTGCAGCAAGATATAAGATACCAATAGTTATTGATGGCTTCATATCTTCTGTTGCAGCACTTTGCGCTTATAGGTTAAATCCTTTTTGTAAGGATTATATGTTTCCGTCCCACCTATCAGCAGAACCAGGAGCTTCTTATATAATGCAGGAACTTGGACTTTCACCTATATTGAATTTGAATATGAGACTTGGAGAAGGATCTGCCTGTCCTATAGCTTTTAGCATAATAGAAGCATCTTTATACACAATGAATAATATGGGGACTTTTGAGGCGGCAAATTTAGATAAAAAAAACTATGTAGATATAAGATAGTATTATAAGGAGGCAAATATGGGAAAGATAACTTTAGTAACTGGAGGCAGTAGAAGTGGAAAAAGTACATTTGCAGAAGATATTTTAAAAGAAGAAGATGAAGTATTATATATTGCTACGGCTATAGTAACAGATGATGAGATGAAAGAAAGGATAGATAGGCATCGAGAGTCTAGAAATCATAAATGGACAACTTATGAAGGATTTAAAGATTTACATATAGCAGTTAAAGAAAACAATAAGCCTTATATACTTTTAGATTGCGTAACAGTAATGATGACAAACTTACTTTTTAATAGAGAAGAAAATTTAGAAGAAGATATTTCAAGAGAAACCTTAGATTTAATATATAAGGATATAGAAAATGAATTTAAAATGCTCTTATATGAAGTAAAAAAAGGAAACAGTAATTTAATTATGGTAACTAATGAAGTTGGTATGGGTCTTGTACCAGAATATAAATTAGGAAGAATATTTAGAGATTTTGCTGGCTGGATAAATCAATTTTTAGCTAAAAATAGTGAAGAGGTTTATTTAGTTACTTGTGGAATACCTTTAAAAATAAAATAATAATAGGATGTGTATGACTTTATGGAAGAAGTAAAAAGCTTTTTACTTATGATACAATTTATGACAAGGATACCTATAAATAAAGCTCTTCCTTGTGAAAATAAAAATTTTAAGAAGGCTTCAGCTTATATACCTTTGATTGGTATAATAGTTGGAATGTCACAATTTATAGTTTATAAGTTGTTATTTAATTTAATACCTGCAGAGTTTCTATCTGTAATTATGATAATAGTATATGTATTTATAACAGGTGGATTTCATTTAGATGGCCTTGGAGATACCTGTGATGGCTTTTTTGCATTTAAAGGTGGAAAAGATAAGATATTAGAAATAATGAAGGACAGTAGGGTTGGTACCTATTCTACTATAGCAGTAATTATAGATATTTTAATTAGATATATTGCCTATGTTAAAATAATAAATATAAACTCTGGATATATAATAATTTTAGCACCATTTGTGGGAAGGGTATCTCTTGTACTCTTAGCATATGTAGGCAAGGGTGCTAAAGAAGAAGGATCAGGAAATCTTATTATAAATAATATTTCAAATAGGGAGATGGGCATAATATTTATAATAGTTGCTATATTTTTTTATGTGGCTAGTGGATATTTGCATGTGACTTATGAGATCTTACTTTTTGGTATATCCTGTATAGTTACTTTATTATTTTATAAGCTATGTAAAGATAAAATTGAGGGTATAACGGGAGATAATTTAGGTGCCATTAACGAGATAGTAGAACTAGTAGCTCTAATATTTTTGCTGTCCATATAAAAATGAGGATATTCTGCATTAGAATATCCTCATTTTTATATTTTATGTATCAATGGATTTCAATATTTTTATAATATATGTTTCCAAAAACTATTAAAAAAGATTAAGTAAATACAGATATCTTATTATAGTTCTAATTGCTGGCAAGAATTTAAAGGAGAATTATATTGGGAATTTTTTAGTTCCTGAAATATATAGTTCATACCTTTAATTATCTTATCCTCATTTACATTACACAGGCTTATTCTTAGAGAAGGTACGTGGTTGAATTCTTTAAGATAAAAGTGGGAACCATCTCTAATAGATATATCTTTTGTACTCATTATATTTATAAATTCTTCTATATTAGTATTAGGTAATTTTATTAGAGAGAACATTCCATTGTTTGGAACCCTGTGTTCTAGATTAAAATCTAAAAAGCCTTCTAATTCATGCTTAAGAAGCCTCATTCTACTGCCATAAAAGCTCTTAAGTTTATAAATATAGTTATTATAGTGTCCACTATCTATAAAAGAACTTAACGCTCCTTGCATTGGTACTGTGGAAACTAAATCAAAGCTTACCTTATAATTACTAAACTCATTTATAATTTTTTGAGGTATTATGCAAGCGGCTAATCTTATGCCAGGTATTAAGGTTTTTGAGAAACTTTTAATATATATGACTTTTTCATTTTTATCATATTTATATAGAGCATGACAAGAATCATCATTTAAATCGCTTAAGTAATCATCTTCAACTATATAAACATCATACTTATTTGCAAGATATACAATTTGCTTTTTATCATCCTCAGATAAAGAAGTACCTAATGGATTGTGCATACGGGGCATAGTGTAGAAAAATTTAATTTTTTTAGTTTTAAATATGTACTCTAGTTTATTTAAATCTATACCATTAAAATCTCGCTCTATTCCAATAACATTAAATTTATTAATATCAAGCCATTTTAAAAATATATTATATGTAGGTTGTTCTACTAAAATAGACTCTTTATCTTGGCCTAAATTTAAAACAGATAATATTGAAAGAGCTTGCTGGGCTCCAGAGGTAATAAAAATTTTATCAAGAGAGCAGTCTAAGTTAGATTGTTTAAATAGTGAAAGAACACTTTCTTTTAAAGGTGTAAAACCAGAGGATAAAGAATATCCAAAGATATTATATTTATATTCCCCTATTGCCTTTTCAAATGACTTTTGAAAAGTTTCATAAGGTAAAATTTTGCTATCTGGCTCTCCAGAAGAAAAATCTATATTGTTTGATTCGTTTGTATTATAATATTTCAACTTGTTGTCTACTACAAAGTATCCGCTTTTAGGTAAGGCATATATAAGGTTTTGCTTTTCAAGTTCAGAATAAGCTCTTATAACTGTAGAGTTACTACAACTAAATTTTATAGCAAGAGCTCTTATAGAAGGTAATTTACCATTAAAGTTGCCAATTTCTATTTCATGATTTACGTAGTTTATAATAATTTCGTATTTTGTAATAATACTCACCCATTTCTGTTTATATAAAAATTTTGGAATATAAATATTTTAAAACATATACAGTTTTAAATATATAAATACAGTTTTTATTATTTATAAAGTATATCATATAAAAACAAAGTTTTGTACTAGTGTATAAAAGATTTGTATAGCTACAAACCTTTTTATATAAAAAATAGTTTTTATTAAATTTATTTTAAGTAGTTATATATATATATGTCTAGAAGTTTCATATATTTTTTAAAACTTAAAAGAATAATTATTACTAAAATCTAGTCAGATATATTATAATAAGATAATATGTATATAAAATTAATAAAAATAAAATAAGAATCAGTATATTTTTAAAAACACTAAATTTTATATTAGTTAAGGAGGCACATTATGAGTTTTTACGAAGAGTTAAGTAATTATTATGATACAATATTTGAAAAAAGTGATATGACGTTAAAGTTTTTAACTGAAAATTTAAAAGAAAATTATAGAGCAATAGATTTAGCCTGTGGCAGTGGAACATATGCTATAGAACTTGGGAAAATGAATATAGAAGTTTTAGGTATAGATTTAGATGAAAGTATGATAAATTTATCAAAGGATAAGTCAATAGGTATAGAGAAGGTTAGTTTTATAAATTCTGATATGTTAAATTTAAAAGATATATCTAATATGAAGTATAATAGCATATTTTGTATAGGAAATTCTTTGGTTCATATTACAGATAAAAATAAAATTAAGACTTTATTTAAAGACGTATATAATATGCTGGATGCAGGTGGAGAATTTATTGTACAAATAATAAATTATGATAGAATAATAAAGTATGATATTAACGAATTACCTATAATTAAGAGAGAAGATAAAGGGTTAGAATTTGCAAGAAAATACAAGCACAATGAAAAAAAGAAAATAATAAATTTTAATTCGGAATTAACAATAAAAAAAGATAATGAAAAGATTAGTTATAAAAATAGTGTAGAATTACTTCCAATTATGAAGGAAGAGTTAGAGTATATGCTATTAGATTCAGGATTCAAAAATATAAACTTTTATGGTGGGTTTAATAAGTCGTCTTATACTTATGATTCCTATGCTACAGTAGTAAGAGCAATTAAAGACTAAATATAATAATGATAATAGGGATGGGGAGATATTTTAATGAAAAAACCATTTTTTGATGCTAAAGATACCTTACTTCAAAATGGACTAAGGGTGATTACAATAAAAAAGGATACTCAAATTATGTCTATACAAGTAGGGGTAAGAATTGGGTCCATGTATGAATCTATAGAGGAAAAAGGCATCTCTCATTTTATTGAGCACATGTTGTTTAAAGGAACTAAATTTAGAGATAATGAAACACTAAATAATGACTTAGAGTTCTTAGGTGGAGAATATAATGCTTATACGGATTATAAATCTACAGTTTATAGTATAAGTGCTTTAGAAGAAGAAATTACAAATTCTTTAGATTTATTATCAGATATGGTTATGAATTCTACATTTCCTTTAGATGAAATAGAAAGAGAAAGAGGAGTAATACTATCTGAGATTAAAGGTTCATTAGATGATGTTGAAAATTTATCCTTCAAAAAGTTAAATGAAATAGCATTTGATAATAGTCCACTTAAGTGGGAAGTTAGTGGTGATGAAAAAAACATTAATTCTTTTAATAGAGAGGATCTTATAGACTTTTATAATAAATTTTATACACCTAAAAATGCTATTATAGTTATGGTGTCATCTTTGCCCCATGAAGAAGCATTAGAAAAGATAGCTAATAAATTTTTAGATTGGGAAGGGATTAATGTAGAAAAAAAAGTTGTATTAGTAGAAAATAATAAGCCTATAATAAAGACAACTATTAAAAAGGATTTAGAACAAAGTTCTATAGCGTACTTATATACATTTCATGATTTACCAAAGGAAAAAGAACTTTCTTTAAAAATATTAAATCATAAGCTTGGTGAAAGTTCTAATTCTATTTTATTTAGGGAACTTAGAGAAAAACTTGGATTAGCCTATGATGCATATACGGATTTAGATATGACGTCAAAGATAAGAACTATGTGCATTTATACCTCAGTATCAGAAGAAAATATTGATAAGGCTATAACAACAATTGATAAATGTATAGAAGATATTAAAAATAAAAGGATAAAAATTAATGACAATACCGTAAAACTTATGAGTAAAGTTCATAAAACAGCAGTAGTGTCTACAATAGAGGATTCTATGGATCTTGGAAGCTATGTACTGTTTCAAGCGCTAGAAGAAGATAATATACAAAGATATTTAGAAGATATGGATGCTTTAGAGAAGATAAATAAAGAAAGCATATATGAGGTAGCTAATATAGTATTAAAAAATCCGACTATACACATATTAAAAAATGAAAAAGAATAAGGTGAATTAAACAAATGGAAGGTAAAATAACTTCGATTCAAGTGCAAAGTAGAAATAAAGATAGGGTTAATATATTTGTAGATGAAGAATTTGCATTAGCCTGCTTTGCAGAGGTTGTATATAAACAAAACATAAAAAAAGGTGATAGAATTAACCTAGAACAGTTAAATGAAATATTATTAAAAGAAGAGTTTTCTAAGGCTAAAAACTATGCATTAAGGCTAGTAGAAAAAGGATTAAAACCAGAAAAGGCTGTAAGAGACAAACTTTTCAAAAAGGAATATAGTAAAGAAACAATAGATAAGGTAATAGAATTTTTAAAAGATTATACACTTATTGATGATAAAAGATACGCACAGGGGTATGCAAAAGAAAAGATAAAGTCTAACGGAAAAAATAAAATAAAGTATGGGCTTTTAAGTAAAGGAATTAAAAAAGATGTAATAGAAGTTGTTCTTCAAGATATTTATGATGAAGATAAAGATAGAGAAATAGCAGAAAAGATTGCAGTTAAAAAGTTTAATTTAATATCCAAAAGAGAAACCGATAAATATAAAATCAAAGGAAAGCTATACCAGTTCCTAATAGGAAAAGGATACTCAAGTGAATGTATTAAATTTGTAATAGAAAATATATTTAAGGATAATAGTTTATAAAAGGAGATAACCTTATGTTGAAAAATCCAATTACACTGCTAATTGTCCTAATATTTTTATATCCTGTTGTAAAAGGGGTAATATTTAAGGTCAATTACGAAAATTTAAAATCTGATTTAAAAAACATGGAAAAGACAATATCCTTTTTGATTTGTTTTCCTATTTGGGTGAATGTTAGAGATATTATAAATAAATTTATGAATACAGTAATTACAAAGCTACCTTATAATATAACTTATTATATTGATAAATATAGTAAGTTATATTCCATAATAGTTTTTCTGATTAGTATATTTTTAATTTATAAGTTTCAAATGCTTATTTATAATATTATAAATAAAATAATATTTAATCCTATAATTATATCTTTAAAAGATAAGGAAGGCTATAGAAAGTCATGGGTTAATAGATTGATAGCTATGATAATATCAATACCTAAAGGTGTTTTTTATGCTCTTTTAATTACAAGTACTATACATGTTTTATCTTATTTTTATCAAAAGGATAAGTTTCAAGATTATGTACAAAGTTCAAAGTTATATAATGATATAAATAAAAAAACATTAGAACCTGTTATAAATTCAAAGTTTTTAGGTAAGATTCCAAACACAATAAAGAACTCCTTTAAAGTAGAGGTTAAATATGATGAACCTAATCTTACAAAAGAAAAAGGTGGTAAACCTAATACTTTGGTTTACTATAATGGGGTCACATTAAAAGATGGAATAAAATCTAACGATGCTATAGATGAGTTTTCTGTAAACATTACTAAAGGACACACTTCAGATAAAGCTAAAGCAAAAGTTATATATAATTTCATTGGGACCAATATAGATTATGATTATGAAAAAGCTGATAAAATATATACTAATAATTTTAAAATAGAATCTGGAGCAATACCTACTTATGATACTAAAAAGGGGATATGTTTTGATTTTTCTTGCCTTTTTGTAGCTATGTGTAGAGCTAATAATTTAAAGGTTAGGCTAGTGACTGGGGAAGGCTACAATGGAGTAAATTGGGTAAGTCATTCTTGGAATGAGGTATATATTAAGGAAGAAGATAAGTGGATAAATATAGATACTACTTTTTATAAAGGTGGAAATTATTTTAATAGTAAAAAGTTTGACTTAGACCATAGAGGAGAAAATATAATAGGGGAATGGTAGGGTGTCTTTAGTTATAAAGGCACCCTTGGTTAATCAATATACTTTTTTAAAATACAAGATCATTTAAAGTGAGTATTTAAAATTAAGTTTATGGCTTTATTACAATCTTCATCTTCGTGGTTCATCGCCCAAGAGGTATTAAAATATAATAAGGATTTAGGGGTATTGCCAATCATAGAATAGCAATAGGCAAGATTAAAATAATATTTACTATCTTGCTTTAAAGTAAGGGCGGACTTTAGGTGTAATATTGCTTTTTCGTATTCTTTTAATTTAATAAGACAAACCGCTGAATTATAATGAGCACAAGCCTCATTTTCTTTGTTTTCAATAGCCTTCTTATATAGATTTATTGCTTGCTTGTAGGAGTGGCTGTTGTATAATTCGTTTGCTTTTTGAAAATAACTCATTTTAATCCTCCAAAATATATATTTTAGTGTATATAATAAATTAAAGATTATATTTACATTCTTAACTAATAAATCATATAATATACAAGAAAAAAGCTTTATTAAACTTATAGTGAAAATTACAAATAATATAATGATTTATTTTAGAAATAAAAGCGAAAATAATATATAAAAAAAGGTAAATAATAACCTAAGATAATTGACTAGGTTATTGCATAATGATATGATTTCTAGATAGAGTTATTTAGTGTATGCATACAGTTTTATAATTATTTAAGGAAAGAGTTGGTATAGATATGAAAGATGTATTACACATTGGTCTAGATGTAGGATCTACTACAGTAAAAGTAGCAATTATGGATAAAAACTATAATTTAATATATGGTGATTACAGAAGGCACTATTCAGATATTAAAAATTCAATTAAAGAAATTTTGACTAGTATAAAAGATGAGTATAAAGATAGCTTTGTTACTATAAATGTTACAGGATCTGGTGGACTTTCAGTTTCAAAGTGGTTAGATATAGATTTTGTTCAAGAAGTTGTTGCATCCACAACCACAGTAGAAAGGTTAATTCCACAAACAGATGTAGCTATAGAGCTTGGTGGAGAAGATGCAAAAATCACCTACTTTAAAGGCGGAATAGAACAAAGAATGAATGGAACTTGTGCAGGGGGTACTGGTGCTTTTATAGACCAAATGGCTTCACTTTTGCAAACAGATGCTACAGGATTGAATGAATTATCCAAAAATCATCAACTCATATATCCTATAGCAGCTAGGTGTGGAGTATTTGCAAAGACAGATATTCAACCACTTTTAAATGAAGGTGCTAGAAAAGAAGATTTAGCAACTTCAATTTTTCAAGCAGTAGTAAATCAAACTATAAGCGGACTTGCTTGCGGTAAACCTATAAGGGGAAATATAGCATTTTTAGGCGGACCTTTGTATTTTTTATCTGAATTAAGAGACAGATTTAAAGAAACATTAAAACTAGAAGATAATCAGGTTATATTCCCTGAAAATTCACAGTTATTTGTAGCTATGGGAGCAGCTTTATATTCTGGTAAATCTAAAATAATTAGTTTTTCTAAGATCATAAAAGGATTAGATGTATTAGATATAAATCAAAGTCATGAAGTTGAAAGATTGATGCCTCTTTTCAAAGATGCAGATGAAAAAAAAGCTTTTGATGGAAGACATAACTTAGCAGCTACCAAAAGAGGGGACCTTTCTAAATACAAAGGAAACTGCTATTTAGGAATAGATGCAGGATCTACAACAACTAAGCTTGTATTAATGGGGGAAGATAAAGAAATATTATATTCTTTTTATGGAAGTAATAAAGGAAATCCATTAAAACTTATTACAGAGATATTAAAAGATATATATACTAAGATCCCAAAAGAGGCTAAAATTATAAATTCAGCAGTTACTGGATATGGTGAAGGCTTAATGAAGTCTGCATTTAAAATAGATATTGGGGAAATAGAAACTATTGCTCACTATAAAGCAGCAAATAATTTTCTACCAGGGGTAGAATTTATATTAGATATTGGTGGACAAGACATGAAATGCCTAAAAGTTAAGGATGGGGTTATAGAGAGTATACTTCTAAATGAAGCTTGCTCTTCTGGTTGCGGATCCTTCATTGAAACTTTTGCAAAATCATTAGGACTTACAGTAGAAGAATTTGCAAAGGAAGCACTTGAATCAAGAGCGCCTGTAGATTTAGGATCTAGATGTACTGTGTTCATGAACTCTAGAGTGAAACAAGCTCAAAAGGAAGGGGCTACTATAGCAGATATTTCTGCAGGACTTTCCTATTCTGTTATAAAAAATGCTATTTTTAAGGTAATAAAGATTAGAGACCCTAAAGATATGGGTGAAAAGATAATTGTTCAAGGTGGTACTTTTTATAATGACTCAGTTTTAAGAAGTTTTGAGTTAATTTCTAATAGAGAAGTTATAAGACCGGATATAGCAGGTCTTATGGGAGCTTATGGAGCCTCTATAATAGCTAAGGAAAGACATATAGAAAATCAAGAAAGTACTTTGTTAAAAGAAGAAGAACTTTTAAACTTTAAAGTGGAAAGCACCATGAGAAGGTGCGGGCTTTGTGCAAATAATTGTTTGCTTACAATAAATAGTTTTCCAAATAACGAAAGATTTATATCGGGTAATAGGTGTGAAAGAGGGGCAGGAAAAGAGAGTTTAAGTACAGAACTTCCTAATTTATATGAATATAAATATAAAAGATTATTTGATTACAAATCGCTACCACTAGAAGAAGCAAAAAGGGGAAGAGTAGGGATACCGAGAGTTCTTAATGTTTATGAAAATTATCCATTTTGGCATAAGTTTTTTACGGAACTTAAGTTTAGAGTAGAATTATCTCCAAGATCTTCTAAAAACATACTAGATTTAGGAATGGAAACTATACCATCAGAATCAGTTTGTTATCCAGCAAAATTAGTACATGGACATGTTATGAGCCTTATAAATAAAGGGATTGATTTTATATTTTATCCATGTATAGCTTATGAAAGAAATGAAATTAAAGAGGCTAATAACCATTATAATTGCCCTATAGTTACATCTTATGGTGAAGTAATAAAAAACAATATGGATGTAATAAAAGAAAAGAATATAAACTTCAAAAATCCATTTTTATCTCTTGAAAACAAAAAACGACTTGCAAAAAGGCTTTATGATGAATTAAAAGAGTTTTCTATAAGTTATGCAGAAGTTATATCTGCAGTGGACAAGGCCTGGGATGAAATGGACAACTTTAAGCAAGATATAAGAATAAAATCGGCAGAAGCATTAGAATATATAAAAACAACAGGCAAAAAGGGTATTGTTTTAAGTGGAAGGCCTTATCATATAGATCCAGAAATAAATCATGGTATAGCTGAACTTATAAATACCTATGATATGGCAGTGTTTACAGAGGACAGTGTAAGTCATCTAGGAGAGGTAGAAAGGCCACTAAGAGTAGTAGATCAATGGATGTACCATAGCAGGTTATATGCAGCAGCTAGTTTTGTTGCAACACAGGACTCATTAGAACTTGTTCAATTAACGTCCTTTGGATGTGGACTTGATGCAGTTACAACAGATCAAGTGCAAGAAATATTAGCTAAAAAAGGCAAGATATATACATTACTTAAAATAGATGAAGGAAACAATCTAGGAGCTGTAAAAATAAGATTAAGATCCTTAAAAGCTTCTATGGAGGAAAGGGAAAGATCCGGATACGTACCAGTAATTAGCAATGAAACTCAAGAGAGAATACCATTTACAAAGGAAATGAGAAAAAATCATACTATATTGGCACCGGAAATGTCACCTATTCATTTTCAATTTATAGAAACAGCGTTTAGGGCTAGTGGGTATAATCTTGTAATACTACCTACAGTAGATAGTGCAGCTGTAGAAGAAGGCTTAAAATATATAAACAATGATGCTTGTTATCCTTCTATAATTGTTGTAGGTCAGTTAATACAGGCCCTTAAGTCCGGAAAATATGATATTAACAATACATCTATTATTTTAAGCCAAACTGGGGGAGGATGTAGGGCAACTAATTATATAGGATTTTTAAGAAAAGCTCTTAAAGAAGCTGGATTTAAAAATGTTCCTGTAATTTCATTAAATGCAGGAGGCCTAGAAAAAAATCCTGGTTTTTCTTTAACTCCAGGGTTAATTAACAAAGGCATTATGGGTATAGTTTATGGAGACTTATTAATGAGAGTTTTATATAAAGTAAGACCTTATGAGAAAATCAAGGGATCTTCTAATGAATTATATAATAATTGGGTAAAAAGGATTAACATTAATGTATCAAATGGAAATCATAAAGAGTTTAGACAAAATATTAAAGATATAGTATATGACTTTGATAATTTAGAAATAAATCATGTAGTGAAGCCTAAGGTTGGCCTTGTAGGTGAAATATTAGTTAAGTTCCATCCTTCAGCAAACAATAATGTGGTAGAACTTATTGAAAAAGAAGGTGCTGAGGCTATTATGCCAGACTTGTTAGATTTCTTTTTGTATTCTTCCTATGATCAAGATTATAAATATAAATATCTTTCAGGGAGTAAAATGTCTCAAGTACTAGGGAATGCTGCTATAAAAGCTATGGAATATTACAGAAAAACCTTAAGAGAAGCATTAGAGGAAAGTAAAAGATTTGAACCGCCAAAACATATAAAAGAACTAGCTTTTAAAGCTTCAAAGATAATATCTTTAGGTAATCAAACAGGAGAAGGTTGGTTTTTAACAGCAGAGATGATAGAACTTATAGAAAGTGGAACACAAAATATAATTTGTATGCAGCCTTTTGCATGTCTACCTAATCATG
This sequence comes from Clostridium algidicarnis, assembly GCF_000703125.1. Classification (NCBI taxonomy): domain Bacteria; kingdom Bacillati; phylum Bacillota; class Clostridia; order Eubacteriales; family Clostridiaceae; genus Clostridium; species Clostridium algidicarnis. The sequence continues at coordinate 2,455,243 of NZ_JNLN01000001.1, forward strand.
TAACTGGTAAGGGAATGATAAAAGCACTTAAAGCAAATTATCCAAAAGCTAATATAGTGGCTGTGGATTATGATCCGGGAGCTAGCGAAGTAAATCAACTAAATAGAATAAAATTAATGCTTTCTGCAGCTTTTAAGAATCTTGAAAAACCAATTAAACCAAAGGAAATAGAAGAAATAGAAGAAAAGCAATTGGCAGATCAATGTAATAAATTATAAAGCTTGACACTAGAGGTATAAGTAAGATAATATAATTATTAAAATGAATATGTTGCAGTGATAAAGAGGAGTAAAGAATATAGTGCTTTAAGAGAGAAAGACTCATAGGTTGAAAAGTCTTTTATGTTACTTATTCTTGAAGGTAGCTTTTGAGCATTTTTGCTGAAAATTTAGTAAGCAAAAACGGTGCTTTGCCGTTATTATTTAAGAGCCATTTAGTTAACCGCTAAATGGGAAAAAAGGTGGTACCACGAGTCTTCGTCCTTTTATAGGAGGAGGCTCTTTTTTTGTATTCAAAAACAATTAAAATCAGATTTTATCTATTACACAAAATATTAGTTTGAAATTTAAAAGGAGGATATAATTATGGATGAGAAGAAAAACTTAGAGACGAAATATAGTCCAAAAGATTTTGAAGAAAAGATATATAAAAACTGGGAAGAAAAAGGATACTTTACTCCTAAGGTGGATCTTAACAAAAAGGCTTATACTGTAATAATGCCACCACCTAATATTACAGGAAGGTTGCATCTAGGTCACGCATTGGATAATACACTTCAAGATATGATTATAAGATTTAAAAGAATGCAAGGGTACAATGCTCTATGGCTTCCAGGAGAGGACCATGCAAGTATAGCAACTGAAGTTAAGGTGGAAAACGAATTATTAAAAAAAGGTATCAAAAAGAAAGAGATTGGTAGAGAAGCATTTTTAGAAAAGGTTTGGGAATGGACCGATGAGTATAGAGATAATATTAGATCACAAATTAAGAAAATGGGATGTTCTGTAGATTTTACTAGAGAAAGTTTTACCATGGATGAAAGACTAGATAAAGCTGTAAAACATGTTTTTGTAAAACTTTATAATGAAGGTCTTATATATCAAGGAAATAGAATTACTAACTGGTGCCCAAAATGTGTTACTGCTATTTCAGATGCTGAAATTGAACATAAGGAACAACAAGGTAACTTCTGGCACATAAAATATCCTTTAGTTGGAACAGATAGATTTTTAGAAATAGCCACTACAAGACCTGAAACAATGCTTGGAGATACTGCTGTTGCTGTAAACCCAAAGGATGAAAGATATAAAGATATAGTAGGGAAAATGTTATTATTACCTTTAGTAAATAGAGAAATTCCTATCATAGCTGATGAATATGTAGATATGGAATTTGGAACTGGAGCTGTTAAAATAACACCAGCACATGATCCAAATGATTATGAGGTAGGTAAAAGGCATAGCTTAAAAGAAATAAGGATAATGGATGATAAGGGTAATATAAATGAGTTCGGAGGAAAATACGAGGGCCTTGAAAGATATGAAGCTAGAAAGGCTATAGTAGAGGATTTGAAAAAAGAAGGATACCTAGTTAAGATAAAGGAACATGTACACAATGTAGGATTTCATGATAGATGTGGTACAGTGGTTGAACCTATAATATCAAAACAGTGGTATGTAAAGATGGAAAGTTTAGCAGCGCCTGCTATAAAGGCTGTAAAGGATGGCGAAACTAAATTCATACCAGAAAGATTTGAAAAGACATATTATAACTGGATGGAAAATATACAGGATTGGTGTATATCAAGGCAACTTTGGTGGGGACATAGAATTCCAGTTTGGTACTGTGAGTGTGGACAGATAACAGTTAGTGAAAAAACTGTAAATTGCTGTCCTAAATGTGGAAGCCATAATTTAAAGCAGGACTCTGATGTTCTAGATACTTGGTTTAGTTCAGCCCTTTGGCCTTTTTCAACACTTGGATGGCCAGAAAAGACTGAAGACTTAGAGTACTTTTACCCTACAGACACCTTAGTTACAGGATATGATATTATATTCTTCTGGGTAGCTAGAATGGTGTTTTCAGGAATACACAACCTTGGAGAGGTACCTTTTAAAAATGTATTCATCCATGGTATGGTAAGAGATTCAGAAGGTAGAAAAATGTCTAAATCTCTTGGAAATGGTGTGGACCCTTTAGAAGTTATAGATGAGTATGGTGCAGATGCATTAAGATTTATGCTTGTTACAGGAAATGCTCCAGGAAATGACATAAGATTTTATCCTGAAAGAGTTGAGTCTGCAAGAAACTTTGCAAATAAAATCTGGAATGCATCAAGGTTTGTCATGATGAACTTAGATGAAGAGTTAATGAATGAATATAAAGATTCTAAAGAATATACTTTAGCTGACAGATGGATATTATCTAAAATGAATTCGCTTATAAAAGAAGTAACAGAAAATATGGATAAGTTTGAACTTGGAATTGCTCTTCAAAAGGTATATGATTTTATATGGATAGAATTTTGTGATTGGTATATTGAGCTTGTGAAGCCTATACTTTATGGTGAAGATAAAAAACAAAAGGCTACCACATTAAATGTATTAAAGAAAGTTTTAACTGTTTCATTACAACTACTTCATCCTGTAATGCCTTTTATTACAGAAGAGATATATATTCACTTAGATAGTGAGTATGAGTCTATAACTATATCTTCCTGGCCTGAGTATCAGGAAAGCTTAGTAGATGATAAGGCTGAAACTCAAATGACTTATATAGTAGAGGGTATAAAGTCCTTAAGAAATGTAAGGGCTGAGATGAATGTTATACCATCAAGAAAGACTAAAGTTCTTGCTTATGTATTAGACGAAGCTAAGGAGGCCTTTGATAAGGGGAAGACTTACTTTGAAAAGTTAGCTTCTGTAAGTGAAGTTGAAATAATAAAAGATAAGGAAAATCTTCCTGAAAACTTAGTTTCATTAGTAGTTAAAGGTGGAGAACTATTTATACCTTTACTAGATTTAGTTGATAAAGAAAAAGAACTAGAAAGATTAAATAAGGAAAAAGATAAACTTAAATCTGAAATAGAAAGAGTTCAAAAGAAACTTTCAAATGAAAGATTTGTGTCTAAGGCACCAGAATCTGTAGTTGAGGAAGAAAAAGCTAAGGGAGAAAAATATAAATCTATGTTAGAGGCTATTTTACTTAGAATTGAAAGTTTAAACTAAAATTATAAAGGCCTTAAGTATAGATTCATATAAAGACATTTTAAAAGTTAACAAAACTTTTAAAGGTAAGAAAATGAAAAATCATTTTCTTACCGGGGTCTTTAATTAATATAAATATTTTACATAAGCTTAAAGGAGTTGAGATAGTTGACTTGGAATAATGCAGTAGATTTTATGAGTTATGAAGAAGCTAGAAGTTATATAGATGACACAGCGAAGTTTGGAAACAACTATGGATTATCACGAACTGAAAAGATTTTAGAACTTCTTGGAAATCCTCATAAAAAGATAAAATGTATACATGTAGCAGGTACTAATGGAAAAGGATCTACTACAGCAATGATAAATGAAATGCTTTTCAAAGCTGGGTATAAAGTAGGAATGTACACATCCCCATACCTAGAGGAATTTGAAGAAAGGATGCAAATTAATAAAGAAAATATTTCAAAAGATAATTTAAGAAAAGTAATATCAGAATTAGCGAAAGTAGTAAATGAAGTTATTAAATTAGGTTATGAGCATCCTACAGAATTTGAGATAATAACCTGTGCTATGTATTTATATTTTTATTTAGAAAAGGTTGATTATGCTGTAATTGAGGTAGGACTTGGAGGAAGACTTGATTCTACTAATGTTATAACACCGCTAATATCAGTTATAACATCTATAAGTTATGATCATATGGATATATTAGGATCAACTTTAACAGAAATTGCCACAGAAAAAGCAGGTATAATTAAAAAAGGAATACCTGTAGTATGTTATCCGCAAAATGAGGAAGCTTTAGAAGTAATAAAAACCAAATGTAAAAAAGAGGGCTCGGAACTTATATTAGTTAAAGAAGATTCATCTAAATTAATAAATGTTATAGAAAAAGAAAATTCATTAACTCAAGCTTTAGAAATAAATACTAACAAAGATACTTATTTTATAGAATTATCTCTTTTAGGACAACATCAGATATTAAACGCTTCACTTGCTATCTTCGTTATAGAAAAACTTTGTAGCATTGAAAATATTGAAATAGAAAGTAATACTATAATTAAGGCTCTAAAAGATGTTAAGTGGCCAGCTAGACTTGAAGTTGTAAAGTATGATAAAGGTAAGGTAATTATAGATGGAGCTCATAACATAGATGGGATTATGAAGCTTAAAGAGAGCATAACCACCTATTTTAAATACGACAAAATGATTTTAATATTAGGAATCCTTGCGGACAAGCAAGTTGATGAAATGCTAAGTGTCATAGCACCTATGAGCAAAAAGATCATAACAGTAACTCCACATAGCAAAAGGGCAGAACTAGCCTTAGAATTAAAAGAGCATGTAAAAAGGTACAATGAAAATTGTGAGTCAATAGAAGATTATAAAAAGGCCTACGAAAAGGCTTTAACATATGCATCTCCAAATGATATTATAGTAATTTCAGGGTCGCTTTATATGGTTGGAGATATGAGAAGAATAATAAAAAATATGAGTCTATAAAGAAAATTATATTATTAAAATAAAAAAATAAAGATGTGAATATATTCCTATATGGAGAATATATTCACATCTTTTTATATTTGTTTATAAATTGTATTAGTTATATTTAATAGAGTAGTTATTAAATTAAATTATTTTTGAATACTACCCAATTGATATAAAGTACATATAATAATTATTATATCAATTAGGTAAGTATATGAAAACTATTACTATAGGAAAGGAGTAGTGTTATTATGGATTATCTCTATATATGCAATACGGGATCTGATTCTGTTTCTAAAGTATGTCTAAAAGACTTAAAAGAAACAAAAATTAATATTAAAAGGCAAAGTGAACTAGTTGGACCACATGGGATATGTCCATGGAAAAGCTACGTAATAGTAGCTAATAATTACAACGATACAATATCTATATTGGATATTATAGAAGATAAAGAGGTGGCAAACTATTATATAGGGTCCCATTGTAATGATTTAAAGGTATTTAAGGAATATGCTTATGTGCTTTGTGGGGAATCTAATACTTTAGTTATATTTGATTTAATAAGTAGAAAAGTTATAAGAGAACTTCCTTGTGGAAACATGCCTCATAGTATTGATATATGTAAAAACAGTGGTGTAGCTGCGGTGGCTAATATGGGGGGGCATGAAATATCTATTATAGATTGTAATAAAAATGAGGTAATAAAAACCATAAATCTTTTTGAATCTTATCCAACAAAAGTAATACTTAGTGAGGATGGAGAAAATATAATAGTATGTGAAAGTAATATGGGCATTGATAGAAATGGAAGAATAAACATTTTAGCTATAAATCAAGGCAAATCTGTAGCTACTGTTGAAACAGGCAGATGTCCTGTAGATATGTCAGTAGACTTTAAAAAGAATTTAGGATTTGTATCTAATTTTTCTGAAGGAACTATAAGTATTTTAGATTTAAAGCATATGGAAGAGATAAAAAGGGTATATCTAGGTGGAACACCAAGGGGAATATTGCAACATAAGAAATTTTTATATGTAGGAGACAACTATAATAATGTGCTTATTAAATATGACATATATAAGGGCAATAAAAATGCCATTACCATAGATAAAGAACCTAATGGAATGGCATTAGTATAAACTTAACTGTTTATAAGAAGTTGCATTATTTTATTATATATTTCAGAAGAATTTGATTTCCATTTATCACAAAGTGACATAGCTTGCTTATTTGAAGTAACATTTATTTTTAAATCCATAAGCATAAAGTCGTTTTCTATAGCTTTTAAGTCTACTATAAAGTTACCATTGTCGTCAATGGTATAGTCAGAAGTTAGGGTAAGTTCTCTTTTTATGGTGTCTAATCTTTCTTTTATATAAGCCTCTATAACTTCTGTTTTAGAAGGAGATATTCTATCTTGAAACATAGATAGTACCTTTTCTCCTTTAGCAGATAATACTAAGACTTTTTTTTCGTTTTTTTTGTCGTAGCTAATAAAAGACGATGAAATTAATTCTGTTATATATTGTTGTAGTGTAAAGTAGTTTATAAAACCATTTTCTAGAATCATTTCTGTTAATTGACTATTAGATATAGGTATCTTTATACTTTTCAATATATATAGCACCATTAATTTGTTTTCCGCTAGTTCTAAAGTGCTTTCATACATTACTATTCCCACCCTCCCTTTATAAATGAAAGTGTACTTATATATTATAGCATAAAAAGCATTTAAAATCTTTATCCCTTTATTATTTTAAAATTAAAAAAGATATTTTAAACTTCTGAATATATGTGAGTTAACATTAATATTAATTAATATATGAGAGGGGTAGGGGAGGTTTAATATGGAGAAGGTTATTAAGAAAAAAATAATTAAGAAAGGGATAATTTCTTTGATTTTAGTAACTGTAGTAATTTTCACTTATATTACTTTAGGTAATGGAAATTTTTTAGTTGATTCAAAAGTTCAGAAAAAGGTGCCTATATATTCAGTAGAAACCAGTGAGAAAAAGATTTCTTTCACCTTTGATATAAGTTGGGGGTTAGACAATGTGGAAGAAATACTAGATGTATTAGATGAATATAATGTAAAGGCCACATTTTTTGTTGTAGGTGGATGGATTGATTATGATTTAAAAAATGCAGAAATGGTGAAAGAAATACATAAAAGAGGTCATGAAATAGGAAATCATAGTAACATGCATCCAGATATGAGTAAAATATCTAAAGATAGAATTATAAAAGAGTTAGAAGCTACTAGTGCTAAGATAAAAAATATAACTAATGAAGATGTAAAACTTTTTAGATGTCCTAGTGGAGCATATAATAATCTTCTAATTGATACAGCACAAGGGCTTAATTATTATGTTATTCAGTGGGATGTAGATAGTATAGATTGGAAGTCGGAGGGGCCTGAGATTGAATATAATAGAGTTATAGATAAAACTAAAGCTGGATCTATACTTTTATTCCATAATGATGCAAAATATACACCTAAAAACATTCCAAGGGTTATTCAATACTTTAAATCTAAAGGTTATGAAATAGTGAAGGTTGGTGACCTTATATATAAAGAAAATTATAAGATTGATAGTTTAGGAGTGCAAAAGCTAATGAATCAGTAAAATAATTAAGATGAAGATTTAAGTAAATGTAATATAAATGAATGTGTATTGTAGAAAATAGTAATAATTGTATGCGTAGTAGAATATTTTAGTTATATAAGATGATAAAAAAACAAAGGGAGAGAGGGGCTAATATGGATAATTTGATGTTGAACAATAAGATTTATTTAGAGGGGAAGATTGTTTCAGATCTAGAGTTTAGTCATGAAATGTATGGAGAAGGGTTTTATATATTTTATTTAGAGTCTACAAGACTAAGTGATGCAAGTGATATTTTGTCTATAACTATATCAGAAAGACTAATGGGTGGTATAAAATTTGAAATTGGTACAGAAGTGGCATTAGAAGGACAACTAAGGTCTTATAATAAATTTATAGATGGATGCAATAGACTTATATTGACGGTATTTGCAAGGAATATAGAGCTTTGTCTTGAAAAAAGCAAAAATCCTAATGAAATATTCTTAGATGGATTTATATGCAAGGAACCAGTATATAGAACCACTCCTTTTGGTCGTGAAATAGCAGATATATTAATAGCGGTTAATAGACCCTATAATAAATCTGACTATATACCAACAATAGCTTGGGGAAGAAACTCAAGATTTTGCCAAACCTTGAGTGTTGGAGATAATATAAGGATTTGGGGAAGACTTCAGAGTAGGGAATATCAAAAAAAAGTATCTGAAAATGAATATGTGAAGAAGGTAGCCTATGAAGTATCCACATCTAAAATGGAGAAGGTTGTTAAAGAGGATTCGGACGTGGATGAATCAAATCATGATGAAAAAGTAGTTTAAAAAATCACTGCTAGGGTAAACATATAAGAATTACCTTAGCAGTGATTTTTATTTATGAAAATTAATTATTTTCTAAGATCATCTAAAAGTTTGGTTTTATCTTTAGTTTTATCATCAACAACTTTTATAATTTTAGCTGGAGTGCCTGCAACAACTACATTTTCAGGAACATCTTCAACTACAACTGAACCAGCTGCAACTACAGATCCTTTGCCTATTTTAACGCCTTCTAAGATAACAGCATTTGCTCCTATTAATACATTATCTCCAATTTCACAAGGTGTTTTACTTGGTGGCTCTAAGACACCTGCAACTATAGCTCCAGCTCCAAGGTGGACACTTTTACCAAGCTTTCCACGGGCTCCTACTACAGCATTCATATCTACCATAGAACCTTCGCCTATTTCTGCGCCTATGTTAATAATTGCGCCCATCATTATAACTGAATTTTTGCCTATAGAAACTTTATCTCTTATAACTGCACCTGGTTCTATCCTTGCATCAACTTCTAAAAGGTTTATAAGAGGAATTGCAGAGTTTCTTCTATCGTTTTCCATTCTAAAGTGTTTAATTGTTTCTTTATTGTTTAATATGAAATTGGAAATCTCATCACTTTCACCAAAAAGTATATAAATTCCCTCAGAGCCATACCATTCTATAGTTTCAGGAAATGTGCCAAGGGTACCATTTACATAAGTTTTTACCGGCGTAGATTTTTTTGATTCTTTTATGTATCTTGCAATTTCATAAGGGTCAGTTAAATCATAGTTCATATAATTAAATCATCCTTTCAAACTTTGATGTATTTTTTTCTTTAATATAATATAATAGATTATATCATATTATATCATATTATATAATTATTATTCTGAGAAAAGAGGGTAATCTACATGAATGAAAACCTTAAAAATGTTGAAGTTTCGGGTATAAGGAAGTTTTTTGATAAGGTAACAAAAGTTGAAGGAGCAATATCTTTAACATTAGGGCAACCTGACTTCGCGGTTCCAGTGCCTATAAAAGAGGGCATAATAAAGGCCTTAAATGAAAATAAAACTAAATATACACCTAATAATGGAATTCCAGAGCTTAGAGAAAAGATAAGTAAGTATTTATCTACAATGAATATTCATTACGATAAACAGGAAATTTGTGTTACAGCTGGAGGAAGCGAAGGCTTATTTTGTCTTTTTACAGCTATATTAAATAAGGGTGATAAAGTACTTATACCATCAATAGCGTATCCCTCTTATGAAGCCATATCAAAAATACTAGGAGCAGATGTTAGCTATTATAATTTAAAAGAAGATTTATCTATAGATATAGAAGACATCAAAGAAAAATTAAAAAAAGATAATATAAAGGCCATGGTATTATCTTTCCCATCTAATCCAACAGGTACAGTTTTAAGTAAGAAAGATTTAAAAGAGTTGCATGATATATTAAAGAAAAGTTCAACTATAATAATTTCCGATGAAATATATAGTTCTATAAATTTTGAGGGAAATTATTATTCTATATCTCAATATGAAGATATTTTGGATAGAGTTATTTTAATAAGTGGATTTTCTAAAATGTTTTCTATGACAGGCCTTAGAATAGGCTATGTATGTGCAAAAGAAAAATACATTAAAGAAATTACTAAGATTCATCAATATAATGCATCTTCTGCACCGTCAATTGTACAGTGGGGTGTATATGAGGGATTTGAAGAGGGTATGGAATATGTAAAGATTATGAGAGATGAATTTAAAAAAAGATCTGAATATGTATATGATAGACTGATATCTATGGGGGTTGAAAGTAATCTACCCAAAGGAGCTTTTTATATATTTCCTTCAATAAAAAGATATGGACTAAGTAGTGAAGATTTTTGCTTAAGGTTGCTGAAAGAATCAAAGGTAGCATTGGTTCCGGGGTCTGCATTTGGATCAGCTGGAGAGGGATATGTAAGAATTTCTTATTCATATAGTATGGATACCTTAAAAAAGTCTTTAGATTTATTAGAAGTGTGGCTAAAAAATAATTTTAAAAACATTTAAAAGGTAGGTAAAGGAGATAACCTTATTAGTCTAGATTTAGTTTCTAGGTAGTAAGGTTATTTGCTTTATATTACAAAATGTATATGAGCATACTTTTTAGTAATTATATAAAAGAATATAGAATAATTTGCAAATTAAGTGAGTATATAATTAATAGAATTTAAAAGTATATAAGAAATGTAATTGACATAAAAAATAAGTTGTGGTAATATTATAAAAAATGAAACGCACATTTAATTATTAATCAATTATCAGTAAACTAAATCAAACCTATAGATTAAACCTATAATTTAAAAAATCAATGAAATTACCTTTCAAAAATAAGTGTAGTATACTTCATTCTATGTATACGTCAATAAATTACCTAACATGCTATTTAAGTATTTACTATATATAATCCTACAAAGATTAGTCTGAATATTGTGACATATGAGAGGGGGCGCAACATTAGATTTAAACTTAAAGAAGGGGGGAAATATCTTGATAAAGTATATTTTAAAAAGGTTATTTGCAAGTATTATAACTATTTGGATCGTTATTACGTTAACTTTCTTTTTAATGAGATTAATGCCAGGAGGACCCTTTGATGGGGAAAAAAAGGTACCACCACAAATTAAAGCTAACTTAGAAGCAAAATTTGGGATGGATAAGCCTCTTGGGACGCAGTATGTAATATATATGAAAAATCTTTTAAAAGGAGATCTTGGTCCATCTATGAAATATGAAGGTAGAACCGTTAGATGGGTTATTGGTTATTCATTCCCAACCTCAGCTAAGCTAGGTATTGTTGTAGTTATAGTAGCTTTGGGTTTGGGGGTTTATATGGGGGTAATCTCGGCTTTGAATCAAGGGAAATGGCCCGATTATCTTTGTATGATTTTAGCTACCTTGGGTGTTACTGTACCAAGTTTTGTAATGGCCACATTGCTCATACTGGTGTTTTCAGTTAAATTAGGGCTTTTACCAGTAATAGGGTTTGGAAGTGCTAAAAATTATATAATGCCTGTAATAGCACTGGGTGGATACTCCATAGCATTTATAGCAAGGCTTACAAGGTCTAGACTAATAGAGGTGGTGCAGCAAGATTATGTGAGAACAGCTAAAGCTAAAGGATTAAGTAGAAATACTGTTATATACAAACATGCTTTAAGAAATTCATTAATACCTATTGTTACTTATTTAGGACCACTAGTTGCTGGAATACTTACAGGAAGTTTTGTTGTTGAAAGAATATTTGGTATACCAGGACTTGGTGGAGAATTCGTAAATTCCATTAATAATAGGGATTACACCACTCTTTTGGGAGTTACAGTTTTTTATAGTGTTTTATTAGTTGTATGTAATTTTATTGTTGATATTTTATATGTAATCATAGATCCAAGGATTAAGCTTGATAATTTAAAGACTGAATAGTTGGGGGGGTGACTAATATGGAGATTAATGAAAAAATAGATATAGAAATGTTTAATAAGGTTTCTGATGAAGAAAAGATAAAAGATGAGATAGTAAGGCCAAGTGTTACCTATTGGCAAGATGCGTGGAGAAGACTAAAAGCAAATAAACTTGCAATAGTATCTTTAGGTTTTATTATAGCAATTACCCTAGGAGCAATTTTTGTACCTATGTTTTCTAAGTTTGATTATTTCAGTAATGATTTTAGCGTGGCTAATCAAAGATCTAGTTCAATTCATTGGTTTGGAACAGATCAATTTGGAAGAGATTTATTTGTGAGAATTATGTATGGAGCTAGATATTCTTTAACTATAGCTTATGTAGCCTCTTTTCTTAATTTTGTTATAGGAGTTTTATACGGAGGTATTGCAGGATATGTGGGAGGAACTGTAGACAGTGTGATGATGAGAATTGTAGATATTATATATTCTATACCAATGATGATATATGTAATATTACTTATGGTTATTATTGGACCTGGACTTAAAAGTATAATAGTGGCACTTGCTATTTCGTATTGGCTTTCAATGGCTCGTATTGTAAGAGGAGAAATATTACAGCTTAAGGAACAAGAATTTGTTCTTGCAGCTAGAGTTCTAGGAGCTAATGGGAAGCGTATATTATTAAGACACCTAATACCTAATAGTATGGGATCTATAATTGTAACACTAACCTTGTTAATTCCTTCAGCCATATTTACTGAGGCCTTTCTAAGCTTTGTGGGACTCGGAATTCCAGCACCAAAAGCATCTTGGGGAACTTTAACTTCTGAAGCACTTCAAGGGTATACCATATATCCTTATCAGTTAATATTTCCGTCACTAGCCATCTGTTTTACTATATTAGCTTTTAACCTTTTAGGAGATGGACTTAGAGATGCTTTGGATCCAAAATTAAGAAAATAAGCTGATTAAGGGGTGATATATATGGAAAACTTATTAGAAATAAGGGACTTAAAGACTAGCTTCTTCACCCATGTGGGCGAGGTTAAAGCTGTGGGGGGCATATCTTTTAGTTTGAAAAAAGGTCAGGCAGTAGGGATAGTAGGTGAGTCTGGCAGTGGAAAAAGTGTAAGTATGATGTCCTTAATGAGACTTTTGTCTGATAACGGAAAGATTATAAATGGTGAAATAATATTTGATAATAAAGATTTAGTGAAACTAAAAGAAAAGGATATGGAAAAAATAAGAGGAAATGATATAGGAATGATATTTCAGGACCCGATGACTTCCTTAAATCCTGTTTATACCATAGGAAAACAGGTAATTGAACCTTTAATGAAACATAAATCAATGACTAAAACTGAAGCTTACAATACTGCATTAAAGATGTTATCAATTGTTGGAATACCAAGTCCTGAAAAAAGAATGACACAGTATCCTCATGAGTTTTCAGGTGGAATGAGACAAAGAGTTATGATAGCCATGGCCATGGTGTGTGATCCAAAATTATTGATTGCAGACGAGCCTACAACAGCTCTCGATGTAACTATACAAGCTCAAATACTTGAACTTATGAAAGATCTTAAAGAAAAGATTAATACATCAATTATATTAATAACTCATGACCTTGGAGTAGTTGCTGATGTGTGTGATGATATAAATGTAATGTATGGAGGACTTATTATTGAAAAGGGCAGCAAAGAGGATATTTTTTATCATCCAAAGCATCCATACACTTGGGGATTACTTAGGAGCATTCCAAATCCTAAAGCTCAATTAAAGGAAAGGTTAAAACCTATTGATGGTCAGCCGCCAGATTTATTAAAGCCTCCTGTAGGATGTCCTTTTGCCCCTAGATGTGAATATGCCATGAAAATATGTTTAGCTAAAAGGCCTCCATTTTTTAAGATTAACGAATATCATACTTCGGCCTGTTGGTTAAATCATCCAAACTCTATTAAAGTAATGGCACCAGTTGGTAGGGAGGCGATCAAAAATGTCTGAAAAAAAAGAAGTGTTATTAGAAGTAAATAATTTAACTAAATTCTTTCCAGTTAAGAAAGGAAGTTTTTTAGGAAGTAAAAGCTATGTTAAGGCTGTAGATAGGGTAAGCTTTAAAATTAATAGAGGAGAAACTTTAGGTCTTGTAGGAGAATCAGGTTGTGGAAAAACTACTCTAGGGAGGACTGCAGTTAGGCTTTATGATACTACAGCAGGAGAAATAATATATAAGGGCGTAGATTTAGCTAAATATAGTCAAAAGCAGATGTTACCCTATAGAAGAAAATTACAGATGATATTTCAAGATCCTTATGCCTCCTTGGATTCAAGAATGACAGTAGGAGATATAATAGGTGAAGCTATAGATATACACAACCTTGGAAAGGGAAAAGAAAGGTTAGATAAGATCAGAAGTCTTTTAGATAAGGTTGGGTTAAATGGAGATCATATAAGTAGGTATCCACATGAATTTTCAGGAGGGCAACGACAAAGAATTGGTATTGCAAGAGCTCTTGCAGTAGAACCAGAATTTATAGTTTGTGATGAACCTATTTCAGCATTGGACGTATCTATACAAGCACAGGTTGTGAACATGCTAGAGGATTTACAACAGGATTTAGGATTAACCTATCTTTTTATTGCTCACGATTTATCTATGGTTAAGCATATATCTAATAATATAGGAGTAATGTACTTAGGAAGACTTGTAGAGGTTGGAGAAAGTAACGAACTTTATGATCATCCTCTTCATCCATATACTCAGGCTCTTCTTTCTGCAATACCTATACCTGATCCTGAAGCATCTGCAGCACAAAGGAGAATTGTTTTAAAGGGAGAAATCCCATCGCCAATAGATCCGCCTCCAGGATGTAGATTTAAAGGAAGATGTAAATATGCAAAACCAATATGTTCTGAAGAGGACCCAGATTTAAAAGAAGTCCAAAACAACCATTTTGTTGCATGCCATCTATATTAATCGCTATTAATTTTAGGAGGTGACGTTAAGAAGGGCTAATGGATTATATAAAATTTATTATAAAGGGGGAAGGAAAATGTTAAGAAGGAATACTAAAATAATAGGTTTGTTACTAGCTTTTGCTGTAGGCTCAACTATATTTGCAGGATGTTCTAAAAAAGAAGAAGAGGGCGTAGATAAGAAAACAGATCAAGTAATAGTTTATAACCTAGGAGCGGATCCTAAAACTTTAGATCCAGCTTTGAATGCCGCAGTAGATGGTGCTACTGTATTGTCAAATGCCTTTGAAGGATTAACTAAATTAGATGATAAAGATGCTCCGGTAGCTGGAGTAGCTGAAAAGTGGGATGTTTCTAAGGATGAGTTAGAATATACATTTCATCTTAGAAAAGATGCAAAATGGTCTGATGGAGAGCCAGTAAAAGCTTCTGATTTTGAATATGCATGGAAGAGAGCATTAGACCCTAATACTGCAGCAGAATATGCTTATCAGTTATATTACCTAAAAAATGCTGAGTCTTATAATAGTAAAGAAGCTAAAGATGGCAAGGCAAAGGCTACTGTAGATGAAATAGGGGTAAAGGCTGTAGATGATAGTACCCTTAAAGTTACACTTGAATATCCAACAAAATACTTTTTATCACTAACAGCTTTTCCTACTTATTTTCCAGTAAGAAAAGATATAGTAGATAAAAACCCAACAGCTTGGGCTAACGAAGTAAGTAGTTATATTTCTAACGGACCATTTAAAATGTCAGAATGGAAACCTAAAGATACTATAACTTTTGTAAAGAACGAAAATTACTGGAATGCAAGTAAAATTAAATTAGATAAAATAGAGTATAAAATGATTGATGAGGCTACAGCAGCATTGTCAGCATTTAAGACTGGCCAATTTGATATAATAGAATCACCACCAGCTCAAGAACTACCTAACCTTTTAAAAGATGGCACAGCTAAGATATATCCTAGCCTTGGAACTTATTTCTACTGTTTAAACTTGTCTGATAAGGCTGAAGGCGTAGATAAACAAGCAGCTAAAGCTTTAAAAGATCCTAAGGTTAGAAAAGCTTTAACATTAGCTATAAATAGAAAAGACATAGTTGAAAATGTAACTAAAGGTGAACAAATACCTGCAGTTAGTTTTGTACCTAAGGGTATAAAAGAAAGTGGAGATAAAGATTTCCAAAACAAAGAATATTACAAACCAGAAGGAAATATAGAAGAGGCTAAAAAGTTATTAGATGAAGCTGGATATCCAGAAGGAAAGGGATTCCCTACAATACCTCTATCATACAATACTAATCAAGGGCATCAAAATATAGCTCAAGCAGTTCAAGATATGTGGAGAAAAAATTTAGGTATAGAAGTAGAATTAAAGAATGAGGAATGGAAGGTTTTCCAAGAATCTAGAAACAATAAAGATTATATAATTGCAAGACATGGTTGGATAGGAGATTACTCAGATCCTATGACATTTTTAGATATGTGGTCATCAACTTCTGGAAATAATGATGCAGCTTATAATAATCCAGACTATGATAAAGCATTAAATAATGCGAAAAATGAATTAGATCCAGCTAAAAGAATGGCATTTTTACATGAAGCAGAGGATATATTAATGAATGATATGCCTATAGTACCTATTTATTACTACACAAATATTATATGCCAAAAAGATTATGTTAAAGGTGTAGTAAAATCACCTCTAGGTTTTGTATTCTTTGAAAATGCTTATGTAGAAAAATAAAAGATAATAAAAATATAAAGAGCACTAAAAAGTGCTCTTTGTATTTTTTTCTTTTTATTATAATAAATTAGCTGGGAATTTTACTACAAAATCATGAATTTAAAGATCTATCATATCATCCATATTATATAAGCCTTTATACTTATTAGAAATAAACTCACAAGCTCTTAATGCTCCAACAGCGAAGACATCTCTTGAAATTGCTTTGTGATTAATTTCTATTACTTCGCCAGAACCAGCAAAAATAACATCGTGATCTCCTACAATATTTCCACCTCTTATAGAATGCATACCTATTTCTTTAGGATCTCTTTTTTTATTGCCTTCTCTACCATGAATAAGTTCTGTTGAATCTTTAATTGATTCTTGTATGGTATGAGTTAATAAAAGGGCTGTGCCACTAGGGGAATCAATCTTTTGATTATGGTGCTTTTCTATAATTTCAATATCAAAATTTTCATATAAAAAAGGAGCAATATTTTTTAGAATATTATTTATTACATTTATGCCTATACTCATATTAGCAGATCTAAATATAGGAATATAGTTACTATATTCATTTATTAAATCAATATCTTCCTTTGAGTATCCTGTAGTGCATAAAACTAAAGCCATTTTTTTTGACCTTGAATATTTAAGAATATACTTTAAGGCTTCTTTCCTAGAAAAGTCTAGTATTACATCGGCAGTAATATTACAATCCTCAATACTAGAAAATACAGGATAAGAACACTTAGAATCATTTTTATCTATACCTGCAACGAGATCAATATTTTTAAAGTCGCTTAGGCAGCTAGTAACCACTTTGCCCATTTTGCCATTACAACCATTTAGTATTAATTTAACCATAAAATCTCTCCTTATTTCAACAAACCATATTTATGCATTTCATTTTCTAAAGTTTTTAAATTATTGTCATCCATAGAACATAGAGGTAATCTTAAATCTCCTACATTCAGGCCCATTAAATTAAGGGCAGTTTTTACTGGAATAGGGTTTGTTTCTATAAATAAAGAGTTAGTTAAATCTAAGGAATTAAGCTGAAAACTTAAAGCCTCATCTACCTTACCTTCTAGATATAGATGACACATATCATGTACATCTTTTGGAATTATATTAGCTAAAACTGATATTACACCTATGCCTCCTAATGACAATATAGGTATTATTTGATCGTCATTTCCAGAATAAATATCTATTTTATCTTTGCAAAGAGCCTTATATTTAGCTACTTGAGAAATATCACCACTAGCTTCTTTAATTGCAACCACATTTTTAAGTTTTGCAAGTTCTAATAATGTAGTAGGTGAGATATTCATACCAGTCCTGCTAGGAACGTTATAAAGTATTATAGGTGTATTCACCGCATTGGAAATAGCAGTGAAATGAGCTATAAGACCTTTGTTACTAGTTTTGTTGTAATAAGGTGTTATAACCAAAAGGCCATCTACACCTATTGATTCAGCCCATTTACTCATTTCTATGGAAGCTTTTGTATCGTTAGTACCTGTACCTGCAATAACAGGAATTCTCTTATTTATAGTATCTACTGTAAATTTTATAACTTCTTTTTTTTCTAAGGTAGACATAGTCGAAGCTTCACCAGTAGTGCCACAAATAATTATGGCATCTGTATTAGAATCTACATGCCATTCTAGTAATTCCTTTAATTTATCAAAATCTACGCCTTTTTCATTAAATGGTGTAACAATAGCTACTCCAGAGCCTTTGAATAACGCCATAAAGATCCCTCACTTTTTATATTTATTTATATAAAAGATATATCTTTTATACTTTCTTTATATTACATTATATAGTTAATAGTGATAAAAATATATACTTTCTTTTGATTTTAATGCTATTTGTACACTTTGACAGTTAATTTTAGTAGCATATAAAGTATAGGTTAAGGTAAATTCCGTTATGAATATATTTTTTGTATTGGGAAAAGCTAATATAGAAAATATATACTTAAAAGGGGAGATATCATATGGGAAAACCTGAATTGAAAAAGGTTATAAAATCAAAAATAAAATCTAACAAAGAACTTAGCACTGCAGAAAAGTTAAGAGAAAAATTAAAATATGAAATAGCAGAAGAGCTAGGTCTTAAAAATAAAGTTACATCATTAGGCTGGTCATCACTTACCTCAGAAGAAACTGGTAGAATAGGTGGTATAATGACTAAAAGAAAAAAAGAAATGAAAATACCCACTAATAAAGAAATACTGGAAAACCTAGAAAAAGATAAGATATTAGAAAGGTTGAAGAAATAAAAAGATAAAATATTAAAATGTAGTTGACTAAATAACAAATTATATATGATAATGATTAATATGATTTTATATAATACAGATGATAAGACTTACTTAAATAAATTGTTTGTAGTATTGATTAAATATAAAAAGATAGATGGGGAGGAGTTATAATAAAACCTAGATTATATAATAATTAGAATAAGTATTAATTTTTATATATTATATAAGTTTTAAATAACGCATGAATATGGAGAGTTACACAAAGATGTCCGAAGTTTATGATAAACTTATAAAGGAAGATGTAGACTATAACTTATTTTCGGATAAAATAATGGAAGTGGTAGAAAAATTAAATATAAACAAAGGGGATTATCTTGATGTGGGTTGCGGAACAGGCAATTTATCACTGATTATATCCCCTAAATTTAAATATACCTGGCTTGTTGACTACTCATCATCTATGTTATCGGAAACTTTTAACAAGTTTAAAGATAAAAACTTGAAGCCAACGATAATATGTCAAGATATGTGTGATCTAAACCTTAAGCATAAATTTGATCTTATTACCTGCACCTTAGATGCAGTGAACTATATTATAGAAGAGGGAGATCTTCAAAGGTTCTTTAATAACATATATAAGCATCTTAATGAAGGTGGAATATTTATTTTTGACATAAATTCGTATTATAAGTTAAGTAATGTTTTAGGAAACAATACATTTGTATATGATGAAGAAGATATATTTTATACATGGGAAAATAGTTTTGAAGAAGACATACTAGATATGTACCTTACATTTTTCTTAAAAAAGGATAATTTTTATGAAAGATTTGAGGAAACTCATTTTGAAAGGGCTTATAGCGATTCAAAAATAGAAGAGATGCTTCATAATGCTAATTTAATGGTAAAGGACAAGCTAGATTGTTATTCAACAAAAAAAATAGATGACTACACAGAAAGAATAGTATATGTAGTTAAAAAGAATATGGAGGAACAAAATGGAAGATAGATTGATTAGAGGTATAGCAAAAGATGGTATGATAAGAATAATAGCTGCAAGTACTACGAATCTTGTAGATGAGGCTACAAAAATACATAATTGTACGCCTACAGCAGCAGCAGCCCTTGGTAGACTTTTAACTGCAGGGACACTTATGGGAGTAATGTCAAAATCAAAGGAAGATAAATTAACTCTTCAAATGTCAGGAGGGGGACCTGCTGAAAGTTTAACAGTTACAGCTTATAGTGATGGAACTGTTAAAGGATATATAGGGAACCCTAATATTGATATTCCTCTTAACGATAAAGGAAAATTAGATGTAGGGTCAGCTATAGGTAAAAATGGTAATCTTACAGTAATAAGAGACCTAGGGCTTAAAGAACCCTATGTAGGACAAGTGCCTATATATACAGGTGAGGTAGGAGATGACCTAGCTTATTACTTTACAGTTTCAGAACAAACACCCTCTGCTGTGGCTTTAGGGGTATTAGTAGATACTGACTACAGTATAAAAGCTTCCGGTGGATTTATAATACAAATGATGCCAGGGGCGGATGAACTTGTAGCGGACCTTCTAACATATAGGTTAGAAGAAATAGATTCAATAACAGAAATGTTATCAAAAGGTATGAACATTGAAGAGATAATTAAATATATATTTGAAGACATGGATTTAAAAATTATTGATTCTCTTACACCAAAATTTAATTGTGATTGCTCTAGAGAAAGAGTGGAAAAAGCATTAATTAGTATTGGAAGGAAAGACTTAGAAGAAATATATGATGATGGAAAAACAGAAGAGCTTAAATGTCACTTTTGTAATAAAACATATTTATTCAAACATGAAGATATAGGAGAATTACTACAAAATATATAATCACAAAAGCAGTTATGTTTCATATATATAAGATATATTTATATCTTATATATATGTACAAAACAATAAACTTATAAAGTTATCATAATTTATACATAAATATAGAACGTGAATCTATAAATATATCCATAAATACAAAAATAGATCAGAAATAGAAAACTGTAAAATTATATATTGACAACCTTTAATAATAGTATTATAATAAAAATGGTTGAGGGCGCATAGCTCAGCTGGGAGAGCATCTGCCTTACAAGCAGAGGGTCACAGGTTCGAGCCCTGTTGTGCCCACCATTTTATTTTTATCCTATATCTACTATATTTATACATAAGTCTTTTAAGACTAAGTTTTATATAGTGACGATATTGGACTAGAATTCTAAGTTTTTGATAAAGTTTAAACTTTACTCTAATTAGGAATTCTAATTTATGGCCTAGTAGCTCAGTTGGTTAGAGTGCCGGCCTGTCACGCCGGAGGTCGAGGGTTCGAGTCCCTTCTGGGTCGCCATAAAGTGGCTGGATAGCTCAGTCGGTAGAGCAGAGGACTGAAAATCCTCGTGTCCCTGGTTCGATTCCTGGTCTAGCCACCAAAAAAAAATATGTTGCGGGAGTGGCTCAGTGGTAGAGCGTCACCTTCCCAAGGTGAACGTCGTGGGTTCGAATCCCATCTTCCGCTCCAATAAGGCGCTATAGCCAAGTGGTAAGGCAAAGGTCTGCAAAACCTTTATTCCCCGGTTCAAATCCGGGTGGCGCCTCCATAAAATCACTTATATTGTGATACAATGTAAAGTCCTTGATTTCAAGGGCTTTTTTTGTTGTATCACGAATATCGCATCTATTAATAAATTCTCTAAGGCTAATGATGGTAAATGATAGCGTAGTGCCTTTATAATAAAGGTGATAGGGTTTTATAATATATCAAAACAAAAAGATAAGAAAATATAAGTTTTTTAAAACTATTTTTAAAGGGATTACGAATACTAGTATGTACCGGTAATAAACAAATAAATATATATATACAGTAGATTTATAAAAGGAGGTAAAGATGCTAGACCATGAACTGAAGCTTATAAAAAACATTCAAAAAAAAGGCCACAGAGAATCTGCCAATATACTTATTAAAGGCTATTATAGTGAAATTTATGGCTATGTCTTTAAGCAAACCTCCTGTAGACAATTAGCGGCAGATATAACCCAAGAGATTTTTATTAGTATGATTAGGTCTATAGACAATTATAATGTGGAAAGATGTTCTTTTAGAACTTGGATATATAAGATAGCTAGTAATAAAATAATTGACTACTATAGGTCAAAAAACTATAAACAATGGACAAGCTCAACGACTATAGATTGCATAGAACTTAAGGCTAAAGGGGATATAGAGGATGATTTTATAAAACGAGAAAAAGTAAAAGATATTTTAGTTATAGTTAATAATTTTGAAGCTAATCTTCAGCAAATTTTTAGAATGAAGATTTTTGCTGATATGACCTTTAAAGATATAGGAAATGCTTTGGATTTAAATGAATCTACTGTAAAAACGAAGTATTATAGCATGCTAAAAAAGATTAGAATAATGTATATGGAGGAAACTCATAATGAGTGATTTAGAAATCAATATGGATGAAATTTTAGACAAAGGTTTAAAAGGAAAAGAGGGTTTCTTTTCCTATTTGAAAGCTATTAGAAAGGAATTAGGTTTTAAATATATATTTCATGATAAAAGTGAGTTAATATTTATTATTATACTTTTAGTGTTAGCCTTTAGCTTCTTTGGTTTACAATTTAATACGAGTAACAGCGGTGAAATATATTTTGATTATAGGCTCAAAGTTTACACCTTTTCTACTTCTCCTATCTTTTACTTTTTTATTTGTTCCTATAGTTTTATAAGTAGTAGAGTTCATGGAATTTACGAACTTCAGGCTACTTGTAAATATAACTTTTATAATATCACAGCTATAAGAATGTTTATTTTTAGCATAGTAGCTATGGTTATAAACACCTTGATTGTAGTTATGATGTTTTTGGTAAAAAGAAATTTCAATGTGATGGAGATTATAATAGTGTCCATATCAGCCTTGTTTATATTTTCTACATTATATATATTAGTTTTAATAAATTTTAAAGGTAGGTCATATAAGTACTTAATAATGTCATTATGGTTATGTTTACCTATGCTAATGGTACTTGATGTTACTAATAAACCTATAAAATTATTAGATGAAATACCCTTATATATTCATCTAATAATCACTTTTATAACGGCATTAATATATATAAAGAATTTAAGAAAGCTTATAAAGGTTAAGAGAGGAGAAATTTAAAAATGCTTACAATCAATAATTTAACTAAAAGTTTTGATGATTATATTGTTTTAGAGGATATAAATCTAGAATTTAAAAATGGGGTTTATGGATTACTTGCTCCTAATGGAGCTGGAAAAACTACTTTAATAAAGCTTCTTACTACACTTATATTCCAAACTAAGGGTGAAATTCTTTATGAAGGCACTGATATTATAGCTTTAGATGAAGAGTATAGAGGTATTTTAGGTTATCTGCCACAAAAATTTGGCTATTATAAAAACTATTCACCAAAGCAATTTCTACTTTATTTAGCAGCACTAAAGGGAGTAGATAAGAAAGAAGCTATATTTAACATAGAAAATTTGTTAAAGTTAGTAGCCTTAGAGGATGTAGCTAATAAAAAGATGAAGAAGTTCTCGGGTGGTATGATACAAAGAGTAGGTATAGCGCAATCTTTATTAAATAATCCTAAAATCATAATCTTAGATGAACCTACAGCAGGTCTAGATCCAAAGGAAAGAGTAAGATTTAGAAATATATTAACAGACTTAAGTAGGGATAGAATAGTGATTATATCCACTCATATAGTTAGTGACATAGAATTTATTGCGAACGAAGTTGTTATGCTTAAAGATAAGAAGATATTATATAAGGATACTGTAGAGAACATTTGTAGAACTCTTGAAGGTAAGGTATATGAAACGGAAATAGATTTTTCAGAAGTTAGAAGGTTTAGAGAATGCCATATTTCATTATCGGAAAAACAGGAAAATGGCAGGATGAAGCTTAGATTTATAGAAGAGTCAGATAGAAATGAAGATTGGAAGTCTGTTAGTCCTAACCTAGAAGACGTATTTTTGTATCAATACAATGATGGCATATAGATGTTAGACTGCAGTGAAATCTTTAAACACGAAATAAAAAAGATCTTCAAATCTCCAATAGTAATAGTGGTTTTTTTAGTTTTTTTAGCATTTGATTTATTTACAGTTTTTAATGGATATAAACTTAGAAATAATCTAGGTGTTTTAAATAATATTGTAGATGAAGTAGGATATAAAATTGATGATGAAATGATGGCTAAATTTAAAGTGTATTATAAGCAAAACCTAGATGAAGCTATGACAATAATAAATAAAAAGGAAGGAAAAAACTATAATTCTATTTCAGATTATTTAAATGAGGATAAAGCTGCTTTTTATAAAGGGAAATATAATAAAGATGAAGAGCAAATAATAAAAGCTACTGCTGAAATAGAAGATTATTATATGGCAATACCAAACCTTATTGAAAGTTATAATAATATTGATATCACTAAGATCGCTGGAAAATCTATTGAATTTCTTAATTTATCCGGTGAAGCCGAAGAGATGTCTAAACAAGGGTTTGAAAAGTTTAATAATAGATTTACACAAATCAAAGAAAATGAAGAGCAAATGTACCTATTTTTTAATGGTAAGAACTATGATATGCACGGATTTTTGTATAAGGACATACTTAGAAACATTATTATTCAGATTATGATATTGATACCACTGATAGCCACCTTTTTTATGAATTATGAATTTGAGAATGATACTAGCTTAGTAGCCTATAGCTCAAAGCGAGGAAGAAATTTAATTTGCGATAAATTAAAAGCTATTACAGTAGCTGTTTTGATTTTAGGCACGGTGCTTTTAACTATTGTTTTGATAACATTTTTCTTTGTATATGATTATAGTAGGGTTTGGAATACATCTATAAGCAGTTTTTTTTACTCGGGAGGCAAGAACCTTTATATGAGTTGGTTTAACTTAACAGTTAAACAGTATTTAATGTTGATGATATTATTAACCTACAGTTGTTTTTTGCTTTTTACTAGTATAGCTTTTGTAATTGGAAGATTTATAAAAAATAGCTTTATAGGATTCGTTAGTTTTTTTATTATAAGTGGTATTGGATTTATGCTACCGTCTTTTATAAGTGGTAGTAGTAGATTTAGGATTTATTCTGCATTTACACCTTTTACCTTGATTTTCAATCTAGAACTTAGGTTTATGGAAAGCGGGGGATTAACTATTTTTAAACATTATGAACTAATAACTATAATCAATTGGAGCATTATAATGATAATAGTTATGTGGTATTCAATAAAAAGCTTTAAAAAGCAATGTATAAGTTAGGGGGAACCATGAGAATTATTTTTAATGAAGTTAAAAAGATTTTAAATATAAAAAGTATATTTGTTCTATGTATCATAAGTTTTGTTATGTATTACATGTTTATAAGTTCTGAAATAAATCTATTTCCTAGTCGTGGAGACGAAGAGATTTATACAATAGCTAAAGAGATGATAAAGCAAAAAGGTAATCATTTAGAGGATGAGGACTTAGGATATCTTAAAAATTTAGAACTGAATTTTAAAAAAGAAGCTGATAATTATCTTAAGGAAAATGAATATGCTAAGGATTTGGGGGCTGATAGTTATGACAAATTCCAAAAATTTAATTCAAATCTAAAAGGGGAAGTTAAAAAGCTGGATGAGTTATCTAATAACATATCTTTTAAAGAGATAGAAGAGTCACTTTCAAAGATCCGATCTATGGAATATCTTATTGATAACTTTGAAAATAAAAACAATAATTCATATATTGAAAGCGGAGCACAAAAAGATAGATTAACAGAAATAAATAAAACTAAAGTAAATAATGACATTCTACCTTGGTTTATATTTGAAAATTATAACAGTTTTATAATTAATAGTACTTTACTTGTAATAGTATCTATAATATTTATTTTCGGACCTATATTTACTAAAGATGAAGTGGTGAATATGGAGGTGCTTCAGTATACTACGAGAAGAGGAAGAAGATTATATAAGGATAAAATGGCTGCAGTATTAATATCTGCGTTTATAATAGTTACTTTAGAATTAAGCATACTATTTACTTTGTTTTTAACAAGAAAAAATACTGTAGAGCTTTTTTATAATTCAAACATAAATTCCTGTTTTAAATATGGGGCTAATTGGTTTGATTTAACACTAATTCAATATATTATTTTATCAATTATTATTGTATATATCTTAGCTTTTGCCTTAGCCCTTATAATTTCTTACGTATCAAGAAAATCGCATAGATATATAACTTTCACAGGAATATCACTTTTACTAGTAATAATTTCAAGTAAAATAATAACTAGTAATACCATAATGCTTGGAATTGGTTCCATAGATATACCTAAATTTTTAGTATTTAGATTTATATCAGCTATGGTTTTAATAGGAGTAGTTTCTTTAGAAGTAAGATATAAAAAAGAAAAACTGTTAGATATATTTTAGCCTAGTTGTAAAATGAAATTGAATAAATAAAAAGATAAAATGAATTTTAAACATAAAATGAAAACATATTATGTAAGATATGGACTGATATAGGATGCAATTTCAACTAATTTTTAAATAATTGAAAAAATAATTAAAAATAGCTTGATTTATGTAGCAAACTAGCCTATGATTAATTAATAGCTTAAATTTAATAGTAAGTAGTAAAATACGAATACAAAGAGTTTAAGAAAAATAAAATTTCGGAGGTACACAATATATGAACGGAACAGTTAAATGGTTTAACACAGAAAAAGGATTTGGATTTATCACAGGAGACGACGGAGTAGATGTTTTTGCACACTTTTCTCAAATAAATGTAGAAGGTTACAAAGCTCTTGAAGAAGGACAAAAAGTTTCTTACGATGTAGTTGAAGGACCTAAAGGACCACAAGCAGAAAACATTACTATTATCTAGTTAATAAATGTTTTAGACCTTAGATAGTTATCTATCTAAGGTCTTTTAATTTTTAAAGGAACAATTCTTTTCATGCCTACCCTTTCGTATTTTTAAATCTGATTTTATCTTGTCTTGCAGCGATACAGGCCCCCGTAATTATGATGTCACAAAATCGTCAAACAGAAAAAGATAGATTAACAGCTTCCAATGACTATCTTGTTAATTTAAAATCAGAGATAATAGTAGAAGACTTACATAATAAAATTGATCTTCTTATCTGCCAGCAAGAGCAGTATAAAAAGGATCAAGAAATGTTATTAAAGATAATAGAGGAACTAAAAGATAAAACTTATTAAGTCTTCCATAAATCTAAAAAAGATATCTATATTTATAGATATCTTTTTTATTTAATTATAGTCATAGTTATATTTAAATGAAAGTAGACTAAAAAGTCAAATGAAGTTATAGCTATTTACTTTCTAGTATAAATAAGCTACCTCTATCGGTTAAACCGCTTTCTTTTAAATAAAATGGAGTTATATTATGCTTTTTTAAAAAGCTTTTAACTTTATCACCATAAATATACTTATCTAAGCTTCCAAAGAAGGCCAGTGTGTTTTTGTCTATAAGACCACAAGCGCCACCTATAAAGCCATAATTCAATGGGTGAAGCTCTATGTCTCCAGGTGGCAATAATAATACGTCTGCACCTAAGGATTCTAAGGATTCTTTTATTTTAATATCATTAGTTAAAAAAGCTTCTTTGGAAATTATAGCAGTAGAACACTTAGTATAACCTTGAGATACATTTAAAAGCTTTTTATCATCTATATAATTCAATAAGTTTTTATCTGTATAAGTTAGATTGTGCAAAAAGAATCTTTCTGTATTTAGGGCATTTAATATTATGTTTTCAGGGTAATTAAATCCAATGTCTTTAGATGAAAAATGTACATTGTATCCTAATTTAGAAAGCTCTTTTATAAAGTTTTCATTAATTTTAGGATGGACCATTATATCAGATTTAGATAATATATTAATTTGTATATCAGGATGACCACATATGGACTCATAAACCCCACTGTAATAAGGACATTTTAAAACTTTTATATTTAAACCTTCCAAACTTTTAATCTCCTCTTTGGAAATCCTAAAATCTACTATAGCAACCTTCATTTTGGACCTACTTTCTATTATGTATTTTAAAATTGTTATTTTGGATACAATGTAATGTGTTTAAAGATATATTTATGTAGTTTATAGATATGTCGATATTTGTTATAAAATTTTTGTATATACATTAGTTTAAAACACATACTATGTTTAAGAAGGGAGTGATATCATGGTTCTACTTACTATAATTTATGAAAGTGGTTTAGATATTGCACCAAATATACAAGATGTAGTTGAAATCTTTAAAAATAAAGACATTAATCTTGGTATTTGTGAAAGTCAAAATAACAATACTCACTTCATTAAAATAATGTGTGATGATAAAATATACAGTGAATCGCTAGTGGAAAAGGTTAATTATTATATAAGCGATTGTATATATGATATAATAATAAGGCTTATATGTGAAGAAGATATTTATAATTTTATTCTAGATAATTATTTCTTTTTAAATGAAGAAGAAATAAAGGATATAGAAAAACAAATAATTGATATATTAAAATATAATAACTCCCTAAAGGAAGAAACAAGTATTTACTATGAAAACAGAAAAAATCATATATTACTAAAAATTAAATCCTGCCTAGAAGAAAATAGGCAGATTAATATAGATGGATATATTACATTTAGGGTTAAGGACTTAATGGTAGATATAGAGGATATATCCAATAAGGTTGTAGAGAATTATATGATAGAAAGAGAATATAATGAATTTATAAGGCTTCTTAAATACTTTGTAGATATTCAAGAAAGTAAGATAGATAAGGTTAATATAATAATATCAAAAGAGGGCACTTATGATGTAAAAGATGATAAAGGTAATAGTATATTAAACACCTTTGTAGCTGATGTATTAGAAAATGAATTTAATGACCCCTCAATTAATACTGAAGATATTATAATAAGCGGGCTAATAACAAATGTGCCAAATTCTATAATAATTCATGGAATTTCTTACTGCTTAAATAAAGAATTTATTGAAACTATAAATAAAGTATTTACCTATAGGGTGGAAATATGTGATGGATGCAATGAATGTAAGGGAAAACCACTTATATTTTCCACATAATATTTAAAAATATAAATTTTAATGTCTAACATTATATTTTTATTGACATCATAAAAATATAATGTTAGAATAACGTAGTAAAGAAGAAACAGCCGTTTCTCACCTTACAGCATTGCTAGTAAGGTAATTAAGCTTAACTTTAATATATAAAGTTGATTTGTTAATTGAGACGGCATTTATGCCGTCTTTTTTAGATCTTATATATTTTGAATTACATGGAGGTGAAAAGTATTAATAAAAACTTAATTATGAATGAAAAAATCAGAGAAAAAGAAATAAGGGTAAATGATGATAATGGCCCATTAGGTATTATGTCATCTAAAGAAGCATTAGAAATAGCTGAAGAAAGAGAACTTGATTTAGTTATGATATCTCCTAATGCAAACCCACCTGTTTGTAAAATTATGGACTATGGCAAGTATCTTTATGAACAAACCAGAAAAGAAAAAGAAGCTAGGAAAAAGCAAAAGATTGTTAATGTTAAAGAGATAAGATTTAGCCCTACTATAGAAGAACATGATATTTCTATAAAGGCTAAAAGAGCTAGAGGTTTCTTAATGGATGGGGATAAGGTAAAAGTAACCGTAAGATTTAGAGGCAGAGAAGCTGATTATGCTCATGTAGGAAATAAGATATTAAAAAGTTTTTTGGAAAAAATGGAAGATATATGCGTAGTGGAGAAGCCTGCCAAACTAGAAGGAAGAAACATGGCTATGGTTTTGGCACCTAAAAAAGCGTAATTCTGGAGGGAGGATCTTATAATGCCAAAAATGAAAACTCATAGAGGAGCAGCAAAAAGATTTAAGTTAACAGGAAGTGGAAGACTAAAGAGAGCTAAGGCTTTCAAAAGCCACATATTAACTAAAAAATCACCTAAGAGAAAAAGAAACTTAAGAAAAACAGGATATGTATCAAATACTCAAGAGAAAACAATGAAAAAATTATTACCATATTTATAATATACATCACACGATAGGAGGTTTATAACATGGCAAGAGTAAAGAGAGCAGTAAATTCTCGCAAAAACCACAAGAAAGTATTAAAGCTTGCAAAAGGATATTACGGTGGTAAGAGTAAGTTATTTAAAACTGCTAATGAAACAGTTATAAGAGCACAAAGAAATGCTTATGTAGGAAGAAAACTTAAGAAGAGAGACTATAGAAAACTTTGGATCGCAAGAATAAATGCGGGTACTAGAATGAATGGACTTTCATATTCAAAATTTATGAATGGAATCAAATTAGCTGGAATTGATATAAATAGAAAAATGTTATCAGAAATAGCTATAAATGATCCTGAGTCTTTTTCAGATTTAGTAGCAGTAGCTAAACAACATATAAATGCATAATAAATAATTATATTAATGCGACTATAGTCGCATTTTTATTTATATTAAATCCAACATATAGTAGCATTATCTTATAAGATAATGCTACTATATGTTGGATGATAATATAAAAATTCTTTTGAGGTGATAACAATGCAAATAAGCTTTTTAAAAAGGATAAGTCTAAATGCAGTACAGATATTAGCAATAGGGTTTGCAATAGTTATATTTATAGGTGCTGTAATGCTTACATTACCAATATCATCTTCAAATGGTACGGTTACTAATTTCCTGGATTCTTTATTTACATCTACATCAGCAGTTTGTGTAACAGGGCTAATTACTGTGGATACTGGAACACATTGGAGTTATTTTGGAAAAACTGTTATAATGTTATTAATTGAAATAGGTGGTCTTGGATTTATGTCTTTTGCTACTTTAATAGCATTACTTATGGGCAAAAAGATAACATTAAAAGAAAGATTATTATTACAAGAGGCACTTAACGCTTCTAATATTCAAGGACTAGTAAAGCTTGCTAAATATTTACTTATATTTACTTTATCAGTTCAATTTTCTGGAGCCCTTTTATTATCCACACAGTTTATACCAGAGTTTGGTGTTGGAAAGGGAATATATTATAGTGTATTTCATGCTGTATCAGCCTTTTGTAATGCTGGTTTTGATTTGATCGGTAACTTTTCGAGTTTAACAGGTTATGCTAATAACTCTGTTATAATACTTACTATAGCAGGATTAATAGCCATAGGAGGATTAGGTTTTGCTGTTTGGGCAGAGTTATATAATTATAAGAAGTCTAAAAGGCTATCTTTGCATACAAAGGTAGTAGTTTCAATGACATTATTTTTAATAATAGCTGGTAGTATATTAATGTTTATATTTGAATTTAATAATCCTGGAACTATGAAGGGTATGTCATTTAAAGGAAAGGTATTATCTTCTATATTTGCATCAATTTCACCTAGAACCGCTGGGCTTAATTCTATACCAACAGATGCTATGAGTACAGCAGGTAAATTTTTAACTATAATTTTGATGTTTATAGGAGGTTCCCCTGGATCTACAGCAGGAGGTATAAAAACTACTACAGCCGGAATCTTGCTTATGACAGTAATTTCTGTAATTAGAGGAAGAAATGATACAGAGGTTTTCCATAAAAGGATTTCTAAAGAAATAGTTTATAGAGCTTTTGCTGTCACTACTCTTGGACTTGCATTAGTTACTGTTGTGACTATGATACTTTCTATAACAGAAGTTGGAGCTAGTTTTGAACACTTACTATATGAAGTAACTTCAGCATTTGCAACGGTGGGGCTAACTCTTGGGCTTACAACTAAGCTTACGTCAATAGGGAAGGTGCTTATAGCATTAACTATGTATCTTGGAAGAGTAGGTCCTATGACTGTAGTTTTAGCTTTGACGAATAAAAAAGGAAATAATGCAATTAGATATCCTGAAGAAAAGATAATGGTTGGATAGGAGTGAGAGTTATGAATAATAAACAATATGTAGTTATTGGGCTTGGAAGATTTGGAACATCTGTTGCTAAAACTCTTTATGAAATGGGGCATGATGTTTTAGCAATAGATATGAATGAAGATGTTGTACAGGAAATATCAGATGATGTTACCCACGCTATTCAAATGGATGCTACAGACGAACATGCATTAAGAACTTTAGGTGTAAGAAACTTTGATGTAGCTGTTATAACTATAGGATCTAACATTCAAGCTAGTGTAATGGTTACTCTTTTGATGAAAGAGCTAGGAATAAAATATATAATAGCTAAAGGTCAAAGTGAATTACATGCAAAGGTACTATATAAGATTGGTGCAGATAGAGTAGTATTACCAGAAAAGGATATGGGGATGAGAGTTGCCCATAACCTAGTTTCTTCTAATATATTGGATTATATTGAACTTTCACCAGATTACAGTATAATTGAGGTTAAATGTCCTAAACAGTGGGCAGGTAAAACATTATCAGAATTAAATGTTAGAGCTAATCATGGCATTAATATAATGGCTGTAAGAAAGAAAAATGAAATCAATATTTCTCCAATGGCAGAAGATATAATTGAGCCTACGGACGTATTAATTGTTATAGGTGCAGAGGATGATCTGTCAAGACTAGAAAGTACTATATCTGTAGATTAAGGTAGGGGGTATAAGAGCTTTGAACCTAATTGAAAGTAAAAATAACCCGCTAATTAAAGAAGTAAAAAAACTTCATGAAAAAAAATATAGACTCTTAATGGGAAAATTCATAGTAGAAGGTCTTAGATTTGTAGAGGAAGCTTTAAATAAAAGTTATTTAACAGACTCCTTATTTATAAGTAAAAATTATGTGGATAAATATAATTATTTATTAGATAATAATCTAATAAATGAAAAAAAAGTTTTTGTAGTTGAGGATAATATTTTTAAATCCTTGTGTTATACAGAAAGTCCCCAAGGAATAATAGCGGTTTGTAATATAACTAAAGAAAAATTTAATATTACAGATGGGTTTTATATTCTTGTAGACAAGGTACAAGACCCTGGTAACTTAGGAACTATAATAAGATCTGCCCATGCAAGTGGTGCAAAAGCAGTTATATTAACTAAAGGAACAGTAGACTTATATAATCCTAAGGTGCTTAGATCTACTATGGGTTCTATTTTCTATATACCAATAATAGAAGATGAGAGGTCTGAATATATAAATGAACTAAAGGCTAAAGGGTTTAAATTTTTAGTTAGTAGTTTAGATACAGAAGAAAACTTTTATGATATAGAACTAACTAAAAATCTAGTTATATGCGTTGGAAATGAAGGTAATGGAATTAGTGAAGATATTTATAAATTAAGTGATATTAAAGTTAAAATACCTATGCCAGGTGGCGCAGAATCTTTAAATGTATCTATAGCAGCCTCTATAATGATGTTTGAAGTTATAAGACAAATAAATTCTAGTATTGAATTTATTTAAATTAGTATGTATAATGATTTTAACTAAATAAATAATGGCAATGAAAGAGAAAGTAAATATAAAATATGATGTTAGATATTCATGAATATATTTTCAGGGAGAAGGGGTCAAAGACTGAAAGCCTCTTTAAATATAATTATATTGAAGTTCACTCCGGAGCACTAACTGTGAAATATAAGTAGTAGTTAGCGGATAAAACCGTTAAATTTAACTAAGGTAGTAGTGTTGCAAACTACTAATTAGGGTGGTAACGCGGATATTCCGTCCCTTTTTTGGGACGGTTTTTTATTTACCCATAATTATCAAAGATAGAAAGGAGAAAATAAGATGAAAGAAAATTTAAAGCTAATAAAGGAAAGAGCAATAGAAGAATTAAAGAAAGTTAATTCTACTAATGATATTGAATCAATAAAAATTAAGTATTTAGGTAAAAAAGGTGAACTTACTGGTATATTAAGGGGAATGGGAGGCTTACCTAACGAAGAAAGACCCATAATAGGAAAGCTAGCAAACGAAGTTAGAGAATCAATAGAACTTTATATAAACAATGTGGCAAAAAACATAAAAGAAACAGAAAGATTAGAAAAATTAAGTGAAGAAACTATAGATATATCACTTCCAGGAAAGAAACAGATAATTGGTAAAAGGCATCCTTTAGACCTTACATTAGAAAGCATGAAAGAAATATTTATGTCTATGGGATTTTCAATAGAGGAAGGTCCAGAAGTGGAGCTTGACTACTATAATTTTGAGGCTCTTAATATACCTAAAAATCATCCTGCTAGAAGTGAACAAGATACTTTTTACATAAATGAAAAGGTGGTTTTAAGAACTCAGACATCACCAGTTCAAGTAAGAGTTATGGAAAATCAAAAACCACCTATAAAAATGATTTCTCCAGGAAAGGTTTATAGGTCTGATGCTGTAGATGCTACTCACTCACCTATATTTTATCAAATGGAGGGGCTAGTTATAGATAAGGGTGTAACCTTTGCAGATCTAAAAGGTACCTTAGATATATTTGCTAAAAAGATGTTCGGAAGTAATGTTAAAACTAAATTTAGACCACATCACTTTCCATTTACAGAACCTTCAGCAGAGATGGATGCTACATGTTTTGTATGTGAGGGTAAGGGATGTAATGTTTGTAAAAATAGTGGCTGGATTGAACTTTTAGGCGGTGGAATGGTACATCCAGATGTGCTTAGAAACTGTGGTATAGATCCTGAGGTTTATAGTGGATTTGCCTTTGGTTTTGGAGTAGATAGAATGGTTATGTTAAAGTATGGAATAGATGATATAAGGTTGTTATATGAAAGTGATATAAGGTTCTTAAAAGAATTTTAATTTAAAAGATTTTAATAAAAACATATTAAAAAAATTAATCGAGGAGGAATAGTGGATGAAAGTACCATTTACGTGGCTTAAGGATTATGTAGATATAGATATAAATGTTAATGAATTAGCAGATAGGTTGACTCTTTCGGGATCAAAAGTTGAAGAGGTTATAACAACTGGAGATGAAATTAAAAATGTAGTAACAGCAAAGATAGTTAAAATTGAACCACATCCAGATGCAGATAAACTTGTTATTTGTCAGCTTGATATAAAAAAGGATGAGTATTTGCAAATAGTTACTGGGGCTAAAAATATGAAAGAGGGAGATATTGTTCCATCGGCCCTTCACGGCGCTTCTTTAGCTAATGGACTTAAGATAAAAAAGGGTAAATTAAGAGGAATACCTTCTAATGGAATGATGTGTTCAGAAGAAGAACTAGGACTTGCAGAAGAAGGCACTGCTCTTGGGTTAATGATATTACCTACAGATACACCAGTTGGAGAAGATATTAAAGAGGTATTAGGTTTAAATACTTCAATTATAGATTTTGAAATAACCTCCAATAGAACGGATTGTATGAGTGTAGTCGGTATAGCAAGAGAAACAGCAGCCACTCTTGATGTAAAATACAAAATGCCTAATACAAATTATAAGGTTTCAGAGGAAGAAAATATTAAAGATATGATAAAGGTTGAAGTAAAGGATTCATTATGTAAAAGATATATGGCAAGGTCTATTAAAAATGTAAAGATAAAATCATCACCATCTTGGATGCAAGAAAGATTATTAGAGGCTGGAATTAGACCTATAAATAACGTGGTGGATATAACAAATTTTGTAATGGTAGAGTTAGGTCAGCCGATGCATGCTTTTGATATGAGGTATATAAAAGGAAATTCTATAATAGTTGAAAGAGCTACATCAGAAGAAAAGTTTATTTCTTTAGATGAAGTTGAAAGAGATTTAAACGAAAATGTTTTAACTATAAGAGACGAGGAAAGAGCAATTGCTCTTGCAGGAATCATTGGGGGGTTAAATTCACAAATAAAAGAAGATACAAAGGTAGTATTACTTGAATGTGCAAACTTTGATGGAACTAATATAAGGGTAAATGCTAAAAAGTTAGGGGTTAGAACAGAGTCTTCTTCTTTATTCGAAAAGGATTTAGATCCTAATCTAACAAAAATAGCATTAGATAGAGCTTGTAGCTTAATAGAAGAGCTAGAGGTTGGCGAAATTATAAGTGGAACTATAGATTACTACGAAGATAAAGTATTGGAAAAAGAACTAGCTGTAGATTATAAATGGATTAATAAGTTTTTAGGAACATCTTTAAGCAAAGAAGATATAAAAGGATATTTAGATAGGCTAGAGTTAAAGACTTTAGTAAAAGAAGATATGTTAATAATAAATGTGCCCACATTTAGAAGAGATATAAACATAAAAGAAGATGTAGCTGAAGAAGTTGCAAGGATTTATGGTTACAATAATATACCTTCTACATTCAATAAAACTGTAACCCTAAAGGATGGCAAAAATCTAAAGCAAAAATTAGATGATAAAACTATATCAGTACTTCTTAATAGTGGGTTAAATCAATCTATAAGCTATTCTTTTGTTAGCCCTAAGGTTTTTGATAAGATTAATGTAT
Organism: Clostridium algidicarnis; assembly: GCF_000703125.1. Taxonomy (NCBI): domain Bacteria; kingdom Bacillati; phylum Bacillota; class Clostridia; order Eubacteriales; family Clostridiaceae; genus Clostridium; species Clostridium algidicarnis. The sequence continues at coordinate 2,491,275 of NZ_JNLN01000001.1, forward strand.
CTAAAGAAAATGTTTTAAGAGATACAATATCAATTAAAAATCCTTTAGGTGAAAATTATAGTATTATGAGAACTACTTGTATTCCATCTATGATGGAATCTTTGGCTAGAAATTATTCCAGAAACAATGAAGAAGTTTCTTTGTTTGAAATAGGAAATGTATATATAAAAACTAATAAGGATTTACCAGAAGAAAGAAATACCTTGGTGATAGGCCTATATGGTGAAGTAGAATATCTTAATTTAAAAGGTGCTATAGAAAATTTAGTGGAAGCTTTAGGAATAGAAAAAACACATTATGAAAGACAAAGTGAAAATCCAACATTTCACCCTGGTAAAACAGCTAACTTATTTATAGGTAAAGAATGCGCTGGAATATTAGGAGAAGTACATCCTAATATTACTGAAAAGTACGGTATTGATACTGAATGTTATATAGCTGAAATAAATTTAGATATACTATATAAAAATGCTAATATAATTAAAAGATATAAAGCGTTACCAAAGTTTCCAGCAGTTACGAGGGATATTGCTTTAATAGTAGATGAAAATACTTTTGTTCAAGAAATTCAATCAGTAATAAAAAATACTGGAGGGAATTTAGTAGAAAGCATTAATCTTTTTGATGTATACAAAGGAAAACAAATAGAGGATGGCAAAAAAAGTGTTGCATATGCTATATCCTATAGATCTGAAACAAAAACCCTTACAGATAATGAAGTAAATAAAGTACATGATAAGATAGTTAGAGCATTAGAATATAAGTTAGGGTGTAAATTAAGGTAAAATTTCGTATTTCCTGAAAGTAAATTATGTGATAGAATATAAATATATATTAATTAAAATATGAATTTATCTAAGAGGGTGTTTTGCATGAATGTGATCACTATAAAAATAAATGGAATAGATTATAACTTAAAAGGCGAAGAAAATGAAGAATACTTAAATGAGATTGCAAGTTATGTAGATAAAAGGTTAAAAGCTTTAATGGATAATAATAAAAAGTTAAGCGTTTCATCTGCATCTATTTTAACAGCAATGAATGTAGTAGATGATGTTTTTAAAACTCAATCTAAACTTTTAAGTCTCACAGAAAACATATCAAAACTTGAACAAAGAGAGCTAGAGCTTACAGAACAACTAGAAGTTCTTAAGAAACAGTTGATTCATATGGAAAATTATAATTATGAACTTAAAAATAAGATAATTTTATTAGAATCTGAAACTCATGATAAAATTGATGAGGAAGAAGTAATTGAATTAAAGAATCAAAACAAGACTTTGGAAGAAAATAGTAAAGGCTATTTAAAAGAAAACCGTGAACTTAAGGTAAATAACAAGGAATTAAAGTTTCAACTACAATCTGCTAAGTATAAACTTATAGATATGCAACATAGACTTTTAGAAAATCAAATTGATTTAGTAAAAATAAAAAAAGAAAAGAATCCATTAATAGCAGATAAAGTCAAGTAAAAACATAAGCCTATACAAGATTAGAGTGTTGACCATGTCAGCACTCTAATTTCGTAAATGAGCTAAACTAGGAGGATAAAAATGCAAAAAGTGGAACTTTTAGCTCCAGCAGGTAGTATGGAAAGCATATATGCTGCTATAAAAAGTGGTGCTGATGCTATATACATGGGAGGAAGCAAATTTTCAGCAAGAGCATACGCAACTAATTTTGATAACGAAGAATTGATAAAAGCCGTAGATTATATACACTTAAATGAAAAGAAGGTTTATATAACATTAAATACATTAATAAAACAATGTGAATTAAAAGAAGTGATAGAATATATAGGGTTTTTATATGAAATAGGTGTGGATGCACTTATAACTCAGGATCTATCCATACCTTATATAGTTAAAGATAGATTCAAAGATTTTGAAATTCACGCATCTACTCAAATGACAATACACAATGGCGATGGTGCAATATGTCTTAAGGATTTAGGCTTTAAAAGAGTAGTACTATCAAGAGAATTATCTTTAGAAGAGATAAAGTATATATCAGATACTTTAGATATAGAAACTGAAGTGTTTATCCATGGCGCCTTATGTATATGTTATTCAGGTCAGTGTTTAATGAGTAGCATTATTGGTGGTAGAAGTGGAAATAGAGGAAGATGTGCTCAGCCTTGTAGAATGCCCTATACTTTAATTAATAAAGATACTAAAGAAGAAAAGAGTGCATTCTTATTAAGCCCAAAAGATATGTGTACCATAGAAGATTTAGAAGACATAATAAATACCAAAACATCTTCTTTAAAAATTGAAGGAAGAATGAAAAGGCCAGAATATGTGGCTGGAGTCGTAGAAACTTATAAAAATGCTATAGATGATATATTAAAACATAAGGCAAGAGTGAGTTTAGAAAAAGAAAAGAAAAAGCTATTACAATTATTTAACAGAGAAGGATTTTCAAAGTCATATCTTTATGGAAATAAGGGAAAAGATATGATGTCTTATAATTATCCTAAAAATACAGGCATATCCATAGGTATTGTTGATAAAGAAGGGTATATAACATTAAAAGAAAATATAAATTTAAAAGATGGAATAAGATATGATGATAAAGGATTTACTATATCTAAAATAATTTTAAAGGGTAAAGAGGTCTTAGGAGCTAAAATTGGGGAAAAGGTTATGCTTTATCCTTCAGAATATAAAAAGTCAACGGAATTATTTAAAACTTTAGATATAGAATTAATGAAAGGCTACGAAGAATATTACAAGGAAAAGACAAATATTTCAATAAAAGCTAAGGTGACATTTGAAATAGGGAAGCCTTTTTCCTTAGAGATTACCTATAAAGATAAGGTACAAACATTACAAGGCGCCATTGTAGAAAAAGCTAAAAATAGACCTTTAACTAAGGAAAAGATAGTAGAAAACCTTCAAAAGTCTTCAGATAACGTATTAAAAATATCTGATATAAAGTTTGAAGTTTATGAAGAAGGGTTTATTCCTATTTCTGCAATAAATGAAATTAGAAGAAATATTTTAAGGGAATTAGAAGAGGAAATAATAAAAGGCTATAGAAGAGATAAGGTAGCGGAAAACAATTATATTTTAAAAGAGAAAAAGATAGAACAAGCACCAGAAATAATGGTAGGTGTAAATACTCTTATTCAGTTAAAAGCTGCAATGGATAGCAATGTTAAAGATATAATTATAAATCCTTATTTTAGAGGAATTAAGTGTATAACATCGATAGATTTTTCTAAAATAGCTAAGGATACAAAAGTATATATAGAGATTCCTACTATAGTAAGAAAAGAATTTAATTCTATAGTAAGCTTTATTGAAAATAATAAAGAAAATATAGCAGGAATTGTTACATCAAATCTTGGAATAATAAACAGATTTAAAAATAGTATTAATATAATTGGAAGTTACAAATTAAATTTATATAATAATTTAGCTTTAAACGTAATGGATGAATTTACAGATTTAAATTGTATAAGCATAGAACTTAATAGAAAAGAAATAAAAGAAGTGCTTAAGAAGAAGAGAAATAATTGTCAAGTATTTGTTTATGGAAAGCCTGAGCTTATGGTAAGTGAATATTGTCCCATAGGAAGTGTAAATCAATGTGGGCTTTTAGGAAACATATCCTCTAATAATAAACCAAAATGTTTAGAGGGTGAGTATGTACTAAGGGACAGGAAGAACATGGACTTTTTAGTTAAGACTGATAAGTTTTGTAGAAGTCATATATATAATACAGTGCCTATAAATCTAATAGATAAAATAGAAGAGTTAAAAGGGTTTGGAGCAGATTCTTTTAGGCTGGATTTTATTGATGAAGATTATGAAAAAGTAATTTCAGTATTATCCACATTAAAAAATAAAGAGCTATTAGAGGGCATGGCAGATTATACTAGAGGGCATTATAAAAGGGGAGTAGAATAATAAGTTTAGGCTATTTTAAAGGTTAAGTAAAATAGTTTGTAGATAAAGAGGAGTTGATTACTTATGAATAACAGAGCGCTAAAGATATTAGAATTTAGCAAAGTAAAAGATGAAATTAAAAGATATGCATCTACTAAAGCTGCAAAAGATATTATAGATGATTTAGTACCATATACCAATGTATATGAAGTAAATAGAAGCTTAAAAGAAACTGAAGAGGCCTTCAATAGCATGGTAAAAAAAGGGCCACCACCATTTTATGGTTTATATGATGTTAGAGATTATTTAATAAGGATTGAAAAAGGTGGTGGAGTTTTAGCCACTAATTTATTGAAAATAGCTCAAATGCTAAGATGTAGCAGAGGTATTAAGGATTATGTAAATAGGAAGGTGGAAGAAGAATCTTTTCCTATGCTTGAAAATATATGTGAGGGTATAGTCCCATTAAAATATTTAGAAGAAGAAATATTTCGAATTATAGTTAGTGATGAAGAAATTTCAGATAGGGCAAGTGATACTTTATACACCATAAGGAGAAGTTTAAAAGATAAAAATAGTTCATTAAAAGATAAGGTTAATTCTTTAATAAAAACATACTCTAAATATTTACAAGAAAATCTTTATACAGTAAGAGGGGATAGATACGTAATACCAGTAAAGGCAGAGCATAAGGGTATGGTCCCAGGGCTTGTACATGATCAGAGTTCATCAGGAGCCACCTTGTTTATAGAGCCTATGGGGCTTGTAAATTTAAATAATGATATAAAAGAGCTTATGTTAAAAGAAGAAGCAGAAATTGAAAGAATACTAGATGAATTATGTTTTAAAATTTATGAAAAGATTGAAGTTATAAAAGTTAATGCACAAATTATTTGGGAAATAGATTTCATTTTTTCAAAGGCTAAGTATGCAAGTGAAATAAATGCTATAAAGCCAAAGGTAAACGAAGATGGAAGCTTCAATATAATACAAGGAAGACATCCGCTTATAGATCCAAAGGTAGTTGTACCCTCAGATATATATTTAGGTAAAGATTTCACTTCAATTGTTATAACAGGACCTAATACTGGAGGGAAAACTGTAACTTTAAAGACAGTTGGCCTTTTGCATGTAATGGCTATGAGTGGTGTTATGATACCAGCTGCATATAATTCTTCTATTAACTTTTTTGATGAAGTATTTGCAGATATAGGAGATGAACAAAGCATTGAACAAAGTTTATCTACATTCTCATCTCATATGACTAATATAGTAAGCATAATAAAGGAAGCTAATAAAGGCTCTTTGGTGCTTTTGGATGAACTTGGTGCTGGTACAGACCCTACAGAGGGAGCAGCTTTAGCTATGTCTATATTAGAGCATCTTAAATCTAAGGATGTAAAAATAATTGCAACTACTCATTATAGCGAGCTAAAAGTTTATGCTATTAATACTAAGGGCGTCGAGAATGCATCTGTAGAATTTGATGTTAAAACATTAAGACCCACCTATAGGTTACTTATTGGAATACCAGGAAAGTCTAATGCCTTTGAGATATCAAGAAAACTTGGGCTTCCTGATTATATTATTCAAAGCTCTAAAGAGCTTATATCAAAAGATAGTTTAGAATTTGAGGATTTAATTGAAAGCTTACAATCTAAAAGTGTTGATGCAGATAAATTTGAGAGAGAAGCTAGGTTATTAAAAGAAGAAAGCGAAAAGCTAAAGGAAAAATATGAACAAAAGCTTCAAGCTTTAGAAACTTCAAAGGAAAAGATATTAGAAGAATCCAAAAGAAAGGCTAAAATTGCTCTTAAAGATGCCAAAGAAGAAGCAGATGCTATATTAAAAAACATTAGGGAACTTGAAAAAATGGGGTATTCCTCTAAGGCAAGACAAGATATAGAGGAACATAGAAATAAATTAGCTAAGGAATTAGATAAACAAAGCACCACACTTATACCAAAAGAACATAAGGGTGAAAAATTAGTAAGTGTTAAACTTGGAGAAGAAGTATTTGTACCATCTTTAAATCAAAATGTTATAGTGCTTACAAATCCAGATAATAAGGGAGAGGTCCAAGTTGAAGCAGGTATAATGAAGATAAATCTTAAACTCGAAGACCTTAGAAAAATAAATAATAATAAAAGCTCAAAAGAAAGACGGAATAGTAAAAAACAAGTTAATTTAAATTTAAAAAGTGTAGGTGCATCTGTAGACCTTAGGGGACAAGATTCTGAAGAGGCTTGTTATAATGCTGATAAGTACTTAGATGAGGCGTACTTAGGAGGTCTTGGATTAGTCTCTCTTATACATGGAAAGGGTACAGGAGTACTCAGAAAGGCTATAAATGACATGCTCAAAAGGCATCCTCATGTTAAAAACTTTAGGCTTGGTGAATATGGAGAAGGTGGCGATGGGGTAACCATGGTACAATTAAAGTAGTAAAGGGTGAGTTTTTTGATTATAGTAAGTGCATGCCTTTATGGCGTAAATTGTAGATATGATGGAAAATCTAGCGAAAATGCTAAAATAATTAATGCTTTTAAAGAAGACCAAATTATTTTAGTGTGTCCGGAAGAATTGGGTGGGCTTAAGACACCAAGAACCCCTTGTGAGATATATAAGGGGACGGGTAAAGAGGTGTTGAATGGTTTGTGTAAAGTTAAGTCATCAAAGGGTGAAGATTTCACAAGCTACTTTATAAAAGGTGCAGAAGAGACTTTAAAGATAGCAAAAACTTTTGATGTTAAAAAAGCTATTTTAAAATCTAAAAGTCCATCTTGTGGGCTTAATACAATTTATAACGGAGATTTTGATAAAACCTTAGTTAAAGGTAATGGCGTAACTGCACAATTGCTTATAAATAATGGAATAGATGTAATAACAGAAAATGAAATAGATGAATATTAAAACAAAGAATAATAAAAGAAATTTATTAAAAGGCAGCTTTTTTTTGATAAATTTCTTTTATTCAAAGATAAAGGTTACATAACAATTATTATGTAACCTAAATTTAAACGTAAACTAAAATTAAAATTATAAAAATTACCAAAAGGAATAATTAAAAAGATATATTAATAAAATAATAATAATTACTCTGTTTAACAAACTTACTTTATATAAAAGAATAAATATGGTATATTAAATTTTATAAGAATTATATACTAAGATTTAGTTAAAACTTAGGAGGAAGGTTAATGAAAAATATCACTATAATTGGAGCTACAGGATCTATAGGTATGCAAACCTTAGATGTAATTAGAAAAGACAGGGACAATTTTAATCTTGTAGCAGTATCTTTAAATAAAAGCTATGAAAAAGCTATTGAAATAATAGAAGAATTCCAGCCTAAATATATGGTAGTGAATAATTATGAAACTTATAAAGCAATTAATCAATTTGTAGATAAAGAAAAAAAGAAAACTTTATTATTAAATGATATAGAAGGATTAAATTATATTGCATCTTTAGATGAAATTGATACAGTAGTTACATCTATAGTTGGAATGATAGGGCTAGAACCTACACTTAAAGCTATTAGATCTGGTAAAAATATAGCACTTGCAAATAAAGAAACTCTAGTAGTAGCTGGGGACCTTATAATGGAAGAGGCTAGAATAAATAATGTTAGTATACTGCCTGTAGATTCAGAACATAGTGCGATTTTTCAATGTATCCAAGGAAATAAAGAGAATAGAATAAATAAAATAATTTTAACTGCATCTGGAGGTCCTTTTAGAGGGAAAAGCATAGAAGATTTAAAAAAGGTTACATTGGAAGAAGCATTAAATCATCCTAATTGGAAAATGGGAAGCAAAATAACTATTGATTCAGCAACACTTATGAATAAAGGTTTAGAAGTAATAGAAGCACATCATTTATTTAATGTGGACTATGAAGACATAAATGTGGTAGTGCATCCACAAAGTATAATACATTCTGGGGTAGAGTTTAAAGATAGATCTGTTATTACACAGATGGGTAATCCAGATATGAGGCTGCCTATACAATATGCTTTAAATTATCCAAAGAGAAAGGAAGCTGTAGTAGATACACTAGACTTTTTTTCTTTAAAACCTTTAACCTTTGAAAAGCCTGATATGAACACATTTAGATGTTTAAGTTTAGCTTTTGAAGTAGGTAAAATGGGAGGAATTATGCCAACTATATTAAATGCTGCAAATGAAGTATGCGTTAGTCTTTTTATAAGTAAGAAAATAAACTTCTTAGAGATACCTGTTATAATAGAAGAATGCATGAGAAAATTTAATTTTAATGTAGAATTAAATTTAAAAAACATAAAAGATGCAGATAAAGAAGTAAGGTCATATATAAACTTAAAATATAATTAGGAGGAATATAATATATGTATATAGTTTGGGCTGTATTAGCATTTAGTATGCTTATAGTTGGACACGAATTAGGACATTTTACCCTTGCAAAGCTTAATGGAATAAAGGTTGAAGAATTTTCACTAGGAATGGGTCCTAAAATTTTTGGGTTTAAGGGTAAAGAAACAGAATATCTTATAAAGGCCTTGCCTATTGGTGGTTATGTAAAAATGCTTGGAGAAGAGGATAATGTAAATGATGAAAGAGCATTTTCATCTAAATCTCCTTTAAGAAGAATAAGTGTAATAGCAGCAGGACCTATAATGAATTTTATACTAGCTTTACTTTTATTTGCAATTATAGCTATGAATAATGGCTTTGTGTTACCTAAGATAAATGAAGTTATTGATAACTCACCTGCTATGGAATCAGGACTTATTTCTGGAGATAATATAAAAAGTCTTAACGGAAAAAAGATTTCAACATGGGAAGATTTTGCTATGGGTGTATCTTTAGGAAAGGGCGAAAATATAAACTTACAAATTGAAAGAAGTGGAGAAATTAAAGATCTTATTATAACCCCTAGATTTAATGAAGAATTAAATAAATATGCTGTAGGTATATCACCTGCCATAATGGAAAAACCGAATTTCATTCAATCTGTTAATTATGGAGTGTTACAAAGTAAGTCATTAATTAATCAAACATTTGGAGCTTTAAAAACTATATTCACAGGAAAGGCTACATTAAATGATGTAGGAGGACCTGTTACTATAATCAAGGCAACCGGTGCAGCAGCTAAATCTGGAATATGGAATTTGTTGCTTTTTGCTGGGTTTTTAAGTATACAATTAGGTATATTTAATCTGCTACCATTCCCAGCTTTAGACGGAGGATGGATTTTCTTATTGTTTATAGAACTTATAACTCGTAAAAAGATAAGTGATAAAATAATAGGCACATTAAATTATATTGGGTTCTCATGTCTTATAGTGATAATGATATTAGTAACTATAAAGGACATATTACGCCCTATAAGTTTTTAGGAGATGAATAAAATGGATAGAAAAACTACTCGTAAAGTTAAGGTTGGAAATATATATGTAGGAGGAGATGCTCCTATAACTATTCAATCTATGACTAATACAGATACTCGAGATATAAAAGCCACAGTAGCTCAAATTAATGAATTAACGAAAGCAGGATGTGACATAATAAGATGTGCAGTTCCAGATATGGAAGCTGCAATAGCTATAAAGGAAATAGTAAAACAAATTGATATTCCTCTAGTTGCAGACATACATTTTGATTATAGATTAGCTTTAGAATCTATAAATAATGGTATATCAGCCCTAAGAATAAATCCTGGCAATATTGGAAGTTTAGATAGGGTAGAATTATTAGCAAAAAAGGCTAAGGAAAAAGACATACCCATACGAATAGGTGTAAATAGTGGATCTTTAGATAAAACACTTTTAGCTAAATATGGGAAAGTTACATCGGAGGCATTAGTAGAAAGTGCTCTTAGTCATATAAGTATATTAGAAAAGGTTAATTTTAATGATATTGTTATATCTATTAAGTCTTCTGATGTACCTATGATGATAGATAGTTATAGATTAATGTCAAAAGCCACAGATTACCCTCTTCATTTAGGTGTTACAGAGGCAGGGACTATATGGAGAGGCAGCATAAAGTCCTCTGTAGGAATAGGTGCACTGTTATCGGAAGGTATTGGAGATACTATAAGAGTATCACTTACTGGTGATCCTTTAGAAGAAATAAAGGTAGGTAAAGAAATTTTGAAATCACTTGGACTAATTAAAGGTGGAATTGAATTTATATCTTGCCCTACTTGTGGTAGGACTCAAATAGACCTTATAAATATAGCAAAACAGGTTGAGGACAGGATTTCTAATTTAGATAAAAACATTAAAGTTGCTGTTATGGGCTGCGTAGTTAATGGACCTGGAGAAGCAAGGGAAGCAGACATAGGCATTGCTGGAGGTAATGGCGAAGGTTTAATATTTAAAAAAGGTGAAATAATAAAAAAAGTAAAAGAAAATGAACTCGTAGAAGCACTAATAAAAGAAATAGAAAGTATGTAGGTTAAATCCTACATACTTTCTATTAACTACTATCATATTAAAGGAGGTGAACTGTTCCAAAATTTATAATTAATATTAAATTCATAACTACTTTATAGATTATTATAAGATTTTGGTAACGGAAGAAAAATGAGTATAGATATAACTCAAGATACTCCTGTTTTAAAAAAAGGATTATTCGATAAAGAAATATTTGAAGACATGGAATTATTAAAGATTCAATTTTATAAAAAAAGCAATAATTTAAAGATTATATTAAAATCACCTTATGAATTAGATGTATCAAAAGAAAAAGAAATTAAGTCAATAATACAAAAAGAATTAGGATTAAATTTTAATATAGAATTAGTTTGTTATAAAGATATTAAGAATGCTTCATTAGAAGATGTAATAACAACACATTGGGTTGATTTAATGACAGATGTGGTAGACAAGATGCCGGTATTTAAAGATATATTAATTTCAGGTAAAAAAAGTGTAAATGGTAACAAAATAGAAATACATTATGGTAATGAATTTATGTGCAAAATGATTAAAAGACGTAAATTTAATGAATTTATGAAAAATAGTATAGAAGGTCTTTTTGGAATACAATGTGGAATAGATATAATTTATGATGAAAGTCTAAAAGAGAAGGATTATATAAAATCAACTCAAAAAGAAAATATAACTATGATAGAAAAAGCATTTAAAAATGTGGATATAACAAAAAAACCATCTAAACAAAGTACTGCTAATAAAAGTACTAGGTATAATGAAAATAGTAATGATTATTCAAATGAAAATGTAATACTTGGAAGAAATATTACTGAAGATAGTGTGCCTATTGAATCTTTAGATCAAACTTCTGGAGTGGTGACTGTTTTAGGCGACATTTTTAAAAGTGAGGTAATTGAAACTAAAACGGGTAAAAAAATAGTAACATTTGCTTTAACAGATTATACGAGTTCTATTACGGTTAAGTGTTTTCTAAGACCAAAGGATACAGAAAGAGTATTGGAAAATATAAAAACAGGATTACATTGTAAGATAAAAGGTGAAGTTACAAATGATCCTTATGCAAAAGAAATAGTTATAATGGTAAGAAATATTGTTAAGGTTCCTAAGATAGAGAGAATGGATACTAATGATGAAAAACGGGTGGAATTACACCTGCATTCTACTATGAGTGCTATGGATGCTATAACACCTATTGGTAAATTGGTAGAAAGAGCTGCAAAGTGGGGACATAAGGCAATTGCCATTACAGATCATGGTGTAGTTCAAGCTTATCCTGAAGCTATGGAAGCAGGTAAAAAACATGGTATAAAAATCATCTATGGTGTTGAAGGATACTTAGTAGACAATGGTATACCAATAGTTGAAAAAGAAAAAGGACAAAATTCCAAAGATATTTTTGTGGTATTTGACCTTGAAACCACAGGATTCTCTAGTAAAAATGATAGTATAATTGAAATTGGTGCGGTTAAAATTAAAGAAGGTAAAATAATAGACAGGTTTAGTGAATTTGTAAATCCTAAAAGAATAATACCTTCAAAAATTGTTGAATTAACAAGTATAACTGATGATATGGTTAGGGATAGTGATTATATAGAAGATGTTTTGCCAAGGTTTATGAACTTTGCCGGCGATGCTGTACTAGTAGCACATAATGCACCTTTTGATATATCTTTTATAAGAAAAAATTGTGGAGATATGAATATAAAATTAAATAATTCTGTTCTAGATACAATACCTCTTGCAAGGTTTTTATATCCAGAATTAAAAAGATATAAATTAAATGTAGTTGCAAAACATCTAGGAATAGCCCTTGATAATCATCATAGGGCTATAGATGATGCAAAGGCTACAGCGGATATTCTTATAAAAGGTATAGAAGACTTAGAAGAAAAAGGGATTTTTAATTTGAATGATTTAAATGATGAGTTTTTAAAAAACGTAAATATAAAAAAACAACCTACATACCACATAATTTTATTAGCTAAAAACCAGGTAGGTATTAAAAATTTATATAAACTTATATCAGAAGCTCATTTAGATAACTTTTTTAAGCATCCAAGGCTTCCTAAAACCTTAATATCCAAATATAGGGAAGGCTTAATTGTGGGATCAGCCTGTGAAGCTGGAGAAATTTATAGAGCAATCCTAGAGGGTAAAAATGATGAAGAATTAGAGCGTATCGCAGATTTTTATGATTATTTAGAAATTCAGCCCTTAGAAAATAATGAGTTTTTAATAAGAAATGGAAGAGTAAAAGATAAAGAAGAATTAATTCAAATAAATAAAAAAATATGCGAGCTTGCAAAGAAAAAAGGAAAAATTGTGGTTGCTACTGGAGATGTACATTTTCTTGAACCAAGAGATGAAGTCTTTAGAAGAATAATAATGGCAGGGCAAGGTTTTAGTGATGCGGATAACCAGCCACCATTATATTTTAGAACAACGACAGAGATGTTAAGAGAATTTTCATATTTAGGGGAAGAAAAATCGAAAGAAGTAGTTATATATAATACCCAAAAGATTTCAGATATTATTGAATATGTAAAACCTATTCCGGATGAAACTTTTCCACCTAAAATAGATGGTGCTGAGGAAGAGGTTAAAACCATGACTCTTAAAAGAGCTCATGATTTATATGGTGATGAGTTACCAGAAGTTGTTCAAAAAAGATTAGATAAAGAATTAAACTCTATAATAAGTAACGGGTATGCTGTGCTTTATTTAATTGCTCATAAATTAGTAGCTAAATCTTTAGAAGATGGATATCTTGTAGGGTCTAGGGGGTCTGTAGGTTCATCACTAGTTGCTACTATGTGTGATATAACAGAAGTTAATGGATTGCCTCCTCATTATGTATGCCCTAAATGTAAACATAGTGAATTTATTTTAGATGGATCTATAAGTTCGGGAGTAGACCTACCAGACAAGAATTGTGAGATATGTGAAAGTCTATACATAAAAGATGGCCACGATATTCCTTTTGAAACCTTTCTAGGATTTGAAGGAGACAAGGAACCAGATATTGACTTAAATTTTTCTGGGGAATATCAAGCTGTAGTCCATAAGTATACAGAAGTATTATTTGGTAAGGGTTATGTATTTAAAGCGGGAACTATTGGAACTATAGCAGAAAAAACTGCTTATGGCTTTGTAAGAAAATATTTAGCAGAAAAAGATATTATGGTAACTCAAGCTGAAATAGATAGGCTTACACTTGGGTGTACCGGAATAAAAAGAACTACAGGGCAACATCCTGGTGGAATAATGGTTGTTCCAAGGGATAATGAGATATTTAACTTTACTCCAATACAACATCCAGCAGATGATAATAGTACAGATATAATAACTACGCATTTTGATTATCATTCTATTAGTGGAAGGCTGCTTAAATTAGATATTTTAGGTCATGATGATCCTACAGTTTTAAGGATGCTTCAAGATCTTACAGGAATAGACCCTAAAAGCGTCCCTTTAAACGATAAAAAGGTTATGAGCTTATTTACATCTACAGAAGCTTTGGGGTTAACAAAAGAGCAGTTAGGATGCGAGGTTGGAACTTATGGACTGCCGGAATTTGGTACTAAATTTGTACGGCAGATGTTAATTGATACTCAGCCACAAACCTTTGCTGATTTGGTTAGAATATCTGGCCTTTCTCATGGTACTGATGTATGGGTTAATAATGCACAATACTATATAAAAGAAGGCTTTACAACGCTTAAGGATTGTATATCTACTAGAGATGACATAATGATATATTTAATGCATAAAAACGTACCTCCTAAAATAGCTTTTACTATAATGGAAAAGGTTAGAAAGGGTAAGGGGCTTAAAGAAGAGGATATAAAGGTTATGAAGGAAAACAATGTTCCTGATTGGTATATAGAATCTTGTGAAAAAATTAAGTATATGTTTCCTAAAGGCCATGCTGCAGCTTATGTAATGATGGCAGTTAGAATTGCTTATTTTAAAGTATATTATCCTGAAGCTTATTATGCCACTTACTTTACTGTTAGAGCTGACGACTTTGATGCAGATCTTATTATAAAAGGAGAAGAAGTTATAAAAGCTAAGATTTCTGAAATTGGTAAGCTTGGAAATAACCTAACTCAAAAAGATAAAGGACTTTTAACCATATTAGAGCTTTCTTATGAAATGTATAAAAGAAATATAACCTTTTTAAAGGTAGATCTTTATAAATCACATCCAACTAAATTTTTAATTGAAGAAGATGGTATAAGGCCACCTTTAAATGGACTTCAAGGTGTAGGTGATAATGCAGCTAAAAGCATAGCTACATTTAGAAATGATGGGGAGTTTATTTCTAAAGAAGATCTTAGGACTCGAACAAAGGTTTCAAAAACAGTTATAGAGACTTTAAGTGTGCATGGATGTTTAAGGGGACTTCCTGAAACTAATCAGTTAAGTCTATTTACCTTATAAAACCACCATATTTGAAAAAACTGCTTGTAATAAACTTTTTATTATGATAATATATTATTGTAAAGTTTACTTAATATATTAGCTTCAAACAGAGTGGGTCAGAAAACCCGCTCTTTATATTTGTGTATGGGTAAAACGCAACGTCTGTTGCGTTTTTACTACAATATAGACTACTATATTGAATAAAGTTAGTATAAGTACATAAAATAAAGATTAATGTACCAAAACAAAAGGAGGGGTAAAATGAAACTTAATCCTTTAATTGAAAACTTAGATTTATTAATAAGACCAATAGTAGAAGATAAAGGTTATGAAATGTATTATTTAGAATTCGTAAAAGATGATGGAGAAAATTATTTAAGAGTATATATTGAAAGTGAAAATGGCATATCTTTGGAAGATTGTGAAAAGGTAAGTAGACCTATTAGCACTATGCTTGATGAAAAGGATCCAATCGCAGAATCTTATTATCTAGAAGTATCTTCACCAGGACTAAATAGGAGTTTACATACAGAAAAACATTATGGGGATAGTATTAATAAAGAAGTTCTAGTTAGATTAAATAAAAAGTTAAATGATAATAAATTATATAAGGGTACTTTAGTAAGTTTTGATAATGAAAATATAGTTTTATCAATAGAAGATGAAGCTTTAAGTATACCAAGAGATATAATTAAAGCTATGAATATAGAAGGGGAGATATAGGGTGTCTATTAAGATGAATGATGAATTTATAGATGCATTAAAAGAAATAGTTAAAGAAAAGGGTATAAGTTCAGATATGCTTTTTACTACAATTGAGGATGCCTTAGTTGCTGCTTACAAGAAGAATTATGCGAACTCGGGTGTATCATCACAAAATGTTAGGGTTACTATGAATAGAGAAACAGGAGAAATCCATGTTTATGCTCAAAAGGTTGTAGTGGAAATTACCGAAGATGAAGTAATAGAAATTTCAGTAGAAGATGCAAAAGAATTAAGTGCGCGCTATGAAATTGGTGATACAGTAGAAATAGAAGTTACACCTAAAACTTTTGGTAGGGTGGCGGCTCAACTAGCGAAACAAGTAGTAGTACAAAGAATAAAAGAAGCCGAAAGAAATATAGTGTATAATGAGTTTATAGAAAAAGAATTTGACATAATAACAGGATCTGTAATTAGAAAAGATAAGGGTAATGTTTTTGTAGACCTTGGAAAAATAGAAGCAGTACTAGGACCTAATGAGCAGATGCCAGGTGAAGAGTATATCTTTAATGAAAAATTAAAGCTATATATAGTTGAAGTTAAAAATACTACTAAAGGGGCCCAAGTTATTGTATCTAGAACTCACCCAGGACTTATAAAAAGATTGTTTGAACTGGAAGTGCCAGAAATATATGAAGGCATAGTAGAAGTTAAAAGTATTGCAAGAGAAGCAGGTGCACGTACTAAAATTGCAGTTTACTCTAAAGATGAAGCAATAGACGCCATGGGAGCATGCGTTGGTCCTAAAGGTATAAGGGTTCAAAAAATAGTAAATGAATTAAAAAATGAAAAGATAGATATAATTAAATGGAGTAAGATTCCAGAAGAATATATTTCTAATTCATTAAGTCCTGCTAAGGTAGTAGATGTTAAAATAGAAGAAGACACTAAATGTGCTCAAGTTGTAGTAGAAGATAATCAATTGTCTTTAGCTATAGGTAAAGAAGGTCAAAATGTAAGACTCGCAGCTAAGCTTACAGGCTGGAAAATAGATATTAAAAGCATATCAAGTGTTTCACAATAATCATAAAGAGGTGTTGTGATATGAAAGTTAAAAAGATACCACTAAGAATGTGTAACGGGTGTATGGAGATGAACCCCAAAAAAGAAATGATTAGAATTGTTAAGAGTCCTGAAGGAGAAGTTTCTGTAGATTTAACTGGCAAAAAATCCGGTAGAGGCGCATATATTTGTAAAAGTTCATCATGCTTAGAAAAAGCCTTTAAAAACAAAAGATTAAATAAAAATCTCGAAACTAATATTGATGAAAATATATATGAAACTTTAAAACAAGAAGTAACAAATGGCAGATAGTTTTTTACAGTTTCTAGGTCTAGTAAAAAGGTCAGGAAATTTACTAGAAGGATATAATAGATGTGAAGAAGCTATACAAAAAAACAAGAAGATATATCTGATTATATTGTCAATGGATCTTTCTCCTAAAAGTAGAAAAGAGTTTTTAAAATATTGCCATGAAAAAGGTATAAAGTGTATTGAATGTTACTCAAAAGAAGAGCTTGGAAGTAGTGTTGGAAGGCAAGAAATAAATATTCTAGCAGTATTGAATAAAAACATGAGTGATAAATTAATGGACTCTTATAAATAATAAATTATGCGTAATCTTTTAAAAAATTAATTTCGGGGGTGAATGAATTGTCAAAGATAAGAATTTATGAATTAGCAAAGGAATTGAAAATTACAAGTAAAGAGCTTATAAAGTTATTAATGGATGAATTTAGCGTAGAAGTTAAAAATCATATGAGTGTCATTGAGGATGAAGAGGCTAATTTAATAAAAGAGTTGATTGAAGAAAGAGCAACGGCTGAAAAAGATAAAGAAACTAATAAAGCTAGTGAAGAAAATAAGTCAAAGAATATAGTAGAAGAATATGAAGAAATAGTTTCAGAAGAAATAAATAAACAAGTTAAAAAATCTAAATTTAAGAATAAAAGAGGCGATAAGAGTCCTCAATATTCGGAAGAGGAAGGCTCAAATATGGAAGAAAATTCAGTTGAAGATAAGATTATAATAGAAATAGGAAACAATATCACGGTTAAAGATTTTGCAGAGAAGATTGATAAACCTATAGTGGAGGTTATAAAAGCTTTAATATTTAGTGGGGTAATGGCGGCAATAAATCAAGAAATTGATTTTAAAACTGCAGAAAAGGCAGCTGAAAAGCTTGATATAACACTAGTATTAAAAGAAGAGGAATTAGAAAAATTAGAGGAAGTAAATATAGAAGAAGATACAGAAGCAGAAAAAAGACCTCCTATAGTTACTGTAATGGGACACGTTGATCATGGTAAGACTTCTTTATTAGATGCTATAAGAAAAGCAAAGGTAACTGAAAATGAAGCAGGTGGAATAACTCAGCACATAGGAGCTTATACTGTAGAGGTAAGTGGAGAAAAGATAACATTTCTAGATACCCCAGGTCATGAAGCTTTTACAGCAATGAGATCTCGTGGAGCACAGGTTACAGATGTTGTAATATTAGTAGTAGCAGCAGATGATGGAATAATGCCTCAAACAAAAGAAGCTATAAATCACTGTAAAGCAGCTAATGTTCCTATGGTAGTTGCTATAAACAAAATGGATAAACCTTCAGCAAATCTTGACAAAGTAAAACAAGAACTTTCAGATCATGGTTTAGTTCCAGAAGAATGGGGTGGAGATACTATATGTGTTCCTGTATCGGCTCGTTCAAAGGAAGGTATAGATACATTACTTGAAATGGTATTACTTTCTTCTGAAATTTTAGAATTAAAAGCAAATTCTAAGAGAAAAGCTATAGGTACAGTTATAGAAGGCCAATTAGATAAAGGAAGAGGACCAGTTGCTACATTGTTAGTTCAAAATGGTACTTTAAATGTAGGAGATGCTATATTAGTTGGTAGTACTTATGGAAGAATAAGAGCTATGTTTGATGATAAGGGTAAAAACATTAAATCAGCAGGACCTTCAATTCCAGTAGAAATCTTAGGACTTTCTGAAGTACCATCAGCAGGAGATAGGTTCCATGAAGTAAAAGATGAAAAGACAGCTAGAAATATGGCTCAAACAAGAAAAGATAAGGATAAAGAAAAATACCTTCAAGCAAATCATAGGGTATCTTTAGAAGACTTATATAGTCAAATTCAAGAAGGAAAAATAAAAGAACTAGGAGTTATAGTAAAAGCAGATATGCAAGGTTCTGTAGAAGCCATAAAACAATCCTTAGAGAAATTATCTTCAGAAACTGTTAAAGTAAGAGTTCTTCATGGAGCAGTAGGTGCTATTACAGAAACTGATATAAGTCTTGCAGCAGCTTCAAATGCATTGGTAATTGGATTTAATGTAAGACCAGATGGAAATGCAATTACTCTAGCAGAAAAAGAAGATGTGGATATAAAGACTTATAGAATCATCTACGATGCTATTGAAGATATAAGAACAGCAATGATTGGAATGCTTGAACCAGAATATAAAGAGGTTGTACTTGGGAAAGCTGAAATTAGACAGATTTATAAAGTATCTAATCTTGGTACTATAGCTGGTTGTTATGTAACAGAGGGTAAAATAACAAGAAGTAGTGATGTAAGAATAATAAGAGACGGAATAGTTATATTTGAATCTAAATTAGCATCATTAAAAAGATTTAAAGACGATGCAAAAGAAGTGAATACAGGATATGAATGTGGACTTAGTATTGAAAAATATAATGACCTTAAAGAAGGCGACATAATAGAAGCCTTTACTATGCAAGAAATAAAAAAAGATAAATTATAAGAGGAGGGATTGTATTGGCTAATTACAGAGGTGGAAGAATTAACGAAGAGATGAAAAAGGAAATTAGTGATATAATCCGAAATCATCTTAAAGATCCTAGAATAAATGCTATGGTAAGTGTTACAGGTGTTAATGTCACCAAAGATTTACAATATGCTAAAGTTTATATTAGTATCTTCGGGAATGAGACGGAAGAAAAGGAAACTTTAGAGGCACTAAAAAGCTCTTCTGGATTTATAAGAAGAGAAATAGGTAAGAGGATTAACCTTAGACATAACCCAGAAATTTTGATTGAACTAGACACAAGTATAGAACATGGAATGCATATAGAATCCTTACTACAAAAGATAAAGGAAAATAAAAATGAATAAAATTGTTGAAAGTATCTTAAATTCAGATTCTATTGCAATAACTTATCATCAGTCACCAGATGGAGATGCTTTAGGTAGTGCTCTTGGATTGATGCTTGGACTAAGAAAAATTGGTAAAGAAGCCTATATTATATCAAGGGACAAAGTTCCTGGTATATATAGGTTTCTGCCTAATACCGAAGAAATAAAAGATAATGTTAGTTGCCCTAAGAAGAATACTCATTGTGTAATAGTGTTAGATTGTGGAAATGTAGAAAGAATTTCTGGAAAAATAGATAAATCTAAAATTAATCCTGTCATTAACATAGATCATCATCTTTCAAACAGTAAATATGGTGATATTAATTATGTTGATACTACGGCATCTGCTACAGGCGAAATAGTTTATACTCTTTTAAAAAGCTTAGATGTAGTTATTGATACAGATATTGCAAAATGTTTATATACAGCAATAATAACCGATACTGGTTCTTTTAAGTATTCAAGTACAACTGCGAGTACACATGAAATTGCAGGTAAGCTTATAAAAACTGGTATTGATTTTCCACTAATTCATAGAACTATATTTGAAAATAAGCCACTTAGGAAGTTAAAACTCTATGGTCAGCTATTAGAGAAGGTTGAACTGTTTTTAAATGACAAATTAGCAATTATTGCCATGAATAAGGAGCAATCTACTTTATTAGAAGATAATTCTGAGATAATATCTCTTCAAATGCAAATAGATACTATTGAAGTTGGAGCATTTTTAAAAGAAGTAGAGGATGGTATAAAGATAAGTTTAAGATCTAAAGATAAAGTTGATGTACGAGCTATAGCTGAAGTTTTTGGCGGTGGCGGACATGAAAAGGCATCTGGACTTTTGTTAAGAGATGTTCATGATATAGAAAAGGCTAAAAAGACTTTAATAAACATTTTAGAAAAAGAGTTGATATAATGAATGGGGTTATTAATATTTACAAGCCAGAAGGAATGACCTCCTTTGATGCGGTAAGAAAAGTTAGGCATATAAGTAAAGAAAAAAAGGTGGGGCATATCGGAACTTTGGACCCTTTAGCTAAAGGTGTACTACCAATATGTGTAGGAAAAGCAACGAAAATTGTTGAATATCTTATGAGCGAGTCTAAGGTTTATAATGTGGAATTAGAATTAGGATTAGAAACTGATACCTACGATAGAGAAGGTAAAATTACTTCTAGGAAATCTACAGAACATATTAAAGAAGAAGATATTAGAACTGTTATAGAATCATTTATAGGAGAAAGCTATCAAGAACCACCTATGTACTCTGCTCTTAAAGTAAATGGTAAAAAACTTTACGATTTAGCTCGTGAAGGAATAGAGATAGAAAGAGAAAAAAGAAAGATAAACATAGAGTGTATTGAGATAGAAGAAATTAATAGACCTTTTGTAACATTTAAAGTTGTTTGTTCAAAAGGAACATATATTAGAAGCTTATGTAAAGATATTGGAAGCCTATTAAATTGTGGTGCTATGATGTCTAAATTAGAGAGAGAATCTACGGGGAACTTTGTGAAATCTAAATCTATAAATGTGTTAGAATTAACAGAGGAAAATATTAAGGAATATCTATTACCTATGGAAGCTGTATTGGATTATCCTACTATAGAGGTAAGTGATAAATTTTCAAGTCTTCTTATAAATGGTGTTTCAATAAAAGATCCATCATTAACTAAAGAAGTGCTAATAGAAAACAAGCTTTATAAGGTTTATAACAATTTAATTTTTATAGGTATCGGAAGTAAATTTACTAGTGGATTTAAAATAGTTAAGTTATTGATATAAGAGGTATTTATTATGAAAATAATTGATTTTTTTAATAATGATTTAAAAGAAGAAACAGTTATAGCTCTCGGAAGCTTTGATGGTTTACATAATGGTCATATAAGGCTAATAGATTCAGCTATTAAAAAAGCAAAAGAAATGAATATCAAAAGTATGGTTTATACATTTGAAAATCATCCACTTACAGTGGTAAATAAAGCAATAGCGCCTAAACTTATTATGGATAACAAGAAAAAACTTCAATTACTAGAAAGCATGGGCGTTGATATAACTTGTTTAGTTAAATTTGATGAAGATTTTATGAAAATATCACCTGAAGACTTTTTTAAAGATCTTTATAAAAGGTATAATGTTCGAGGTATGGTAATTGGGTTTAACTACAGATTCGGGCATAAAAATGCTGGGGATGTAGAACTTTTGAAAAAACTATGTAAAGAGTATAAAGTAGAGCTCGTAATTATAGAGCCACAAACCACAGAAGAAAATATAATAAGTAGTTCTAGTATAAGATCACTTATTAAAGATGGTAATGTGGAAAAAGCAAACATGCTTTTAATAGCTCCCTTTATGTTAAGAGGCACAATAGAGCATGGTAAAAAGGTAGGAAAGAAAATAGGATATCCTACGGCAAACCTTAAAGTTGATTATAATTATGTAATTCCAGCCATAGGAATATATTATACAAATGTTATATATGATAATAAAATATATAAGGGTATCACAAGTGTTGGTAATAACCCTACAGTAAAGGGTGAAAAACTAACTATAGAAACTTATATTTTAGATTTTAATAAAGAGATTTATGATGAAGAAATTGAATTGTATTTTATAGAAAAAACAAGAGAAGAAATAAAATTTTCATCTTTAGAAGAATTAAAGATACAATTGAAAAAAGATGAGGATAATGCTAGAGCCAAAAAAATATATAATATAAATAGAAAATAATTTACAACAGTTAAAATCTTTGTTATAATGACTGTTGGGAACCTATATCTACGATTATAGAACGCCAACTTAAATCTTGGATATAGGGGATAAATACTTGGAGGTGTAAACATGGAAAAGGCAAGAAAAGAAGAAATAATTAAAGAACACGCAAGACATGAAGGAGATACTGGTTCTCCAGAAGTACAAATAGCGCTTTTAACTGAAAGAATAAACTCATTAACAGAACATTTAAAGGTTCACAAAAAAGATCATCACTCAAGAAGAGGATTACTTATGATGGTTGGTCAAAGAAGAGGCCTTTTAAATTACTTGCAATCACAAGATATCCAAAGATATCGTGATTTAATTGCAAAACTTGGATTAAGAAAGTAATCTTAATTTAATTTTAAAACTTGGATTAAGAAAGTAATCTTAGAGCGGTTTAACCGCTCTATTATTTTAAAATATTAAATTAAAAAGTAAAATAAAATATGTTTAATCGAAAGGAGGTACTTGTATGAACCATATACTTGAAACATCAGTTGCAGGAAGAACATTAAAACTTCAGTATGGAAAAGTTGGAATGTTATCAAATGCTGCAATATTGATGAGTTATGGAGATACAGTTGTATTAGTAAATGTAAATGCCTCAGAAAAACCTAGAGAGGGTATAGATTTTTTCCCTTTAAGCGTTGAATATGAAGAGAGGTTATATGCTGCAGGAAAGATACCAGGAGGATTTATAAAAAGAGAAGGAAGACCTTCAGAAAAAGCTATCCTACATGGTAGAGCTATAGATAGACCTTTAAGGCCATTATTTCCAGAAGGATATAGAAATGATGTACAGATAATATGTACAGTTATGTCTGTAGAAAAAGATAATATTCCAGAAATATTAGCAATTAATGCTGCGTCTACAGCATTAAGCATATCTAGCATTCCCTTCGTAGATCCAGTAGGTGCAGTATCTGTTGGTCTTGTTGACGGAGAATTCATATTAAATCCAACATCTAAACAAAGAGAATCTAGTACCTTAAATTTAACAGTATGCGCAACTAAAGATAAGGTTATAATGATTGAAGCTGGAGCAGAAGAAATTGAAGAAGATGTTATGTATAATGCAATAATATTTGGATTTGAAAAGTGCAAAGAAATGGTTAAATTCCAGGAAGAAGCTAGAGAAAAGTTTGGTAAAGAAAAGATTATGCCTACTTTACATAAAGTAAACGAGGATATGGAAAACGAAATAAGAAGCTTTAGCACTGATATGATAAATGAAGCTATGCATATAACAGATAAAGACATTAGAAATAAAAGTATATCTGAAATAAAGGATAAAATCAATGTTGAGTTTGGTGAAAAATATCCTGAAAGCAGCTCAGATATTGCTGATATAATATATAAGATACAAAAGAAATCAGTTAGAAATATGATTCTTTTAGAAAAGAAAAGACCTGATGGAAGAGCATTTACCGAAGTAAGACCTTTAAGCGCAGAAGTAAATATACTTCCAAGAACTCATGGAACTGGACTTTTCACTAGAGGACTTACCCAGGTTATGAGTGTTGCAACACTTGGAGCATTAGGTGACGTTCAAATACTTGATGGTATTGGTGAAGAAGAAAGTAAAAGATATATGCATCATTACAACTTCCCATCATACAGTGTAGGAGAAGTTAGACCTTTAAGGGGACCTGGAAGAAGAGAAATTGGTCACGGTGCTTTGGCAGAAAAGGCATTAGAGCCTCTAATTCCATCAGAAGAAGAATTCCCGTATGCAATAAGAGTTGTATCAGAAGTATTAAGCTCTAATGGATCTACATCACAAGCAAGCGTATGTGCTAGCACACTTGCACTACTTGATGCAGGAGTTCCAATAAAAAGACCAGCAGCTGGAATAGCTATAGGGCTTGTTACAAGCGATGATTTGTCACAAGAAGAAATTCTTACAGATATCCAAGGTATAGAAGATTTCTTTGGCGATATGGACTTTAAAGTTGCAGGAACAGAAGTTGGTATTACAGCTATACAAATTGATACTAAGCTAAAAGGTATATCACAAATGTGTATCAAAAACAGTATTGATGCTGCTAAAAAAGCAAGGACACATATTTTAAGTGTTATGAATGATTGTATATCTGAATCAAGAGATGAAGTTTCTGAGTATGCACCTAAGGCATACAATATGAGTATACATCCAGATAAGATAAGAGACGTAATAGGTGCTGGTGGTAAAACTATTAATAAGATAATAGCTGAAACCGGTGTTAAGATTGACATAAAGGAAGACGGAACAATATTTATAACATCTAATGATGCGGCTAGTGGTAAGCAGGCTATGAAGATTATTGAGGACTTAACAAAAGAAATCAAAGTTGGCGAAATTTATCTTGGAAAAGTAACTAAGATAACTGCATTTGGAGCCTTTGTTGAAATCCTTCCTAACAAAGAAGGTCTGGTTCATATATCTAAACTAGATGTAAATAGAGTAAATAAAGTAGAAGATGTTGTATCTGTAGGCGATGAGATACTAGTAAAGGTTACAGAAGTTGATAACCAAGGACGGGTAAATTTATCTAGAAGAGATGCAATAAAAGATACTGAAGATAAAAAGAATAATGAAAATAATGATGATAAATAAAAATAGAAGGGCTTAAAGCCTTTTTATTTTTTACGGAGGTTTTTTTATGTATAAGTTATTTAAACTTAATAATGGTCTTAGAATCGTTGTAGAAAAGATAGATTATGTGAGATCCGTAAGTGTAGGTCTTTGGGTAGAAAATGGATCAAGAAATGAAACCTTAAACAATAACGGGATCTCTCATTTTATAGAACATATGCTGTTCAAAGGAACATATAAAAGAACCGCTAAAGAAATTGCAGAAGAAATTGAAGACATCGGGGGACAAATGAATGCTTTTACAGGTAAAGAAGCTACTTGCTTTTATACTAAAACTTTAGACTCTAATTTAGAATTAAGTCTTGATATATTATCAGATATGATTTTAAATAGTAAGTTAGAGGATAAAGATATCGAAAAAGAAAAGAAAGTGATTATTGAAGAGATAAATATGAGTGAAGATTCACCAGAAGATGTGCTTTCTGATATTCATAGTATTTCTACTTGGGGGAAAGACCCATTATCCTACCCTATTCTAGGGAACGTAGACACCGTTAACTCTTTTGATAGCAATATGCTTAGAGAATATATGGAAGACTACTACACACCTTTAAATGCAGTTATATCCATATGTGGTAATTTTGAAATTGATTCAATTGAAGATTTGGTTGAAAAGTATTTCGGGAATTGGAATTTTAAGAATACAAAAAAGGTATCTTATTCCTCTCCTGATATATTAAAACATCACTGGTGTAAGAAAAAGCCAATAGAACAACTACATATAAATTTAGGACTTCAAGGAATACCTTTAGGAGAAGATAATATATATACATTACTTCTTTTAAATAATATTTTTGGTGGTGGGGTGTCTTCCTTATTATTTCAAAAAGTAAGAGAAGAATTAGGATTATGTTATAGTGTCTATTCCTATACTTCATCATATAATAATACTGGGGCGCTAAATATTTACACAGGAGTAAATCCAAAGCAAGGTGTAGAGGCCATTCAAGTTATAAATGAAGAACTTAAAAAGTTTATTTTAACTGGAATCACAAAAGAAAAGTTATCTAAAAGTAAGATTCAAATAAAAGCAAGTTATATGCTGGGACTGGAGAGTACTAGTAGTAGAATGTTTAGTAATGGTAAATCAGTTCTATTTTTGAATAAAGTAAATACTCCAGAGGATATAATAAAAAAAATAGATTCAATAAATAACAATACAATACAAGATGTTTTTGATAATTGTTTTAAAGGCGGTATATTGAATTCTGCTTTTGTAGGGAATATAGACATAGATAAATTAGCTAAAGGTACAGGACTTAATATTAAAGAGGTATTATAATCTATTTTTCTTATAGTAATAAAGATATAAATAATTTCATAAATTATAAAAGCACAATTTATAAAATTATTGGAGGGTTATTATTATGGGAGATAATATTAAGCTTTATAGTGAGATGGAAAGATATGAAATTATAAATATTAATGACGGAGAAAAGTACAATTATTTAGGTAATAATGATATAATTATTGATACCAATGGTGAGTTTAAAGTTTTAATAATACATAATTCTAAGGGGAAATTTAATTTCTTTAATAATGAAGAATTTTATGAAATACCCTGGGATTATGTTAAAAAAATAGGTGCTAAAACTATAATAATAGATATTGAAGAAAAGATTATTAAAAAGACTAAAATATAGGTTAATATTTATTTAATATCTAAATACCCTTTTGAGAGGATGAGTTTATGAAAATACTAGTTCAAAAATTTGGTGGTACCTCTGTATCAACTATAGATAGAAGAAAGTTAGTTGTTCAAAAGGTTATGGAGGCAAAACAAAAAGGTTATAGCCCTGTGGTAGTGGTTTCTGCTATGGGTAGGAAGGGTGAGCCTTATGCAACAGATAGTCTCCGCTTTTTAGTTACAGATACATTTAAAAGTGAAAATCATTTAGCAACAGATTTACTTATGTCTTGTGGGGAGATAATAAGTTCCGTTGTTATGTGTGATGAATTTCATAAAGTGGGAATAAAAGCGTCACCTTTAACAGGAGGTCAGGCAGGGATCATTACTAATGATATATATAATGATGCCTCTATGATTAAAGTTGATACGAAAAATATATTAGATCTACTAAAAAATGATACAGTTCCCGTTATTACAGGATTTCAAGGATATAATGAGGATGGCTTTTTTACTACTCTTGGTAGGGGAGGAAGCGATATTACAGCATCTTTACTTGGAGTTGCTCTAAAATCTGAAGAAATAGAAATTTATACAGATGTAGACGGTATAATGACTGCTGACCCTAGAATAGTCATGGATCCTAACCTAATACACTGTATAAGCTATAATGAAGTATTTCAACTTGCAGATCAAGGTGCTAACGTAATACATCCTCGGGCTGTAGAAATAGCTATGCAGGGTAATATTCCTATAAAAATTAAAAATACTTTAAGTAAGTGTAAGGGAACTTTAATAAACAATTTAGGAGAAAAGACTGAAGGTACAATAGTTACAGGCATAACGCATATGACAAATAGAATTCAAGTTCAATTGATGTTAAGCGAAAACAAAGATAATATGGATTATGGCAATGTACTAGAAGTATTAGCGGAAAATCATATAAGTATTGATTTAATTAATGTTTTTCCAAATGAAAAAATATTTACTATTGATGCTAAAGACTTATTAAAGCTAAAAGATATAATGGATAAATCAGATTTAAAATATTCCTTTATAGAAGGTTGTAGTAAAATTGCTATTATAGGTAATAGAATAAAAGGTGTACCAGGTGTAATGGCTAAAATATTAAGGATACTTAAGGATTCTAATATTGAAGTATTACAAACAGCAGACTCACACACTACTATATGGTGTTTAATATATGATAAGGACCTAGAGAGAGCTATTAACTTACTTCATAAAAACTTTTTAAAATAACAAGTATAAAACACTCCATATATGAACAAGATATTCATATATGGAGGTATGTAGATGATTATTAAAAATAATGATGAAGAAGAGTATGAAGAAGACGAAGATATAGAACGAAATGGTGTACAAAGTGAAATGAGTAAGATTAAAGAATTAGGTAAAGTTGAGGTTTCAGATTTCAACGAAGAAATTCAAGTGTTACCTATAATAGGTCAAATAGAAGGTCATGGAGTATTACCACCTCAAAGTAAAACCACTAAATACGAACATGTAATACCCCAACTTATAGCAATGGAACAAAGTGATAAGGTTAAGGGAGTTTTGATAGTGTTAAACACTGTAGGTGGTGATATTGAAGCAGGCCTTGCTATAGCAGAGATGATAAACACATTAAGTAAACCTACAGTATCATTAGTTATAGGTGGCGGACATTCAATTGGTGTTCCTTTAGCTACTGCTGCGGACTATTCTTTTATATCACCCTCTGCTACTATGATAATTCATCCTATAAGAATGAATGGATTAGTTATTGGTGCACCGCAAACTTTTAATTATTTTAATAAGATGCAAGAAAGAGTAAATGATTTTATCTTAAGGACTTCAAACATGGAATTAGAAACACTAAAAAAACTTATGATGGAAACCAACGAATTATTAAATGACATGGGAACAATACTAGTTGGAGATGAGGCTGTAAAGTATGGTCTTATAAAGGAAGTCGGTGGAATAAAAGATTCTATTGGAAAATTAAGATCCTTAATTGATAGTAAAGAGTAATAATAAACCATAGGCTTATTCCTATGGTTTATTATTATCTAAGTACTATTAGAGGGATATTTATTTGTTTCGTAGAATATAACTATGGGGTGAAAAGTATGGCAAATAAAAAGAAAACTAAAGATAAAGAATATGATGAGGAATTTAGAAAAGAGATCATAGGTATAGTATTTATAACCATAGGAATATTTTTATTTATAAATGCTTTAACTTCTTCTCTAGGGATCCTAGGACAAGCTTTAAATAAAGTATCTTGGGCCTTGATAGGTATTGGGACTTATTGTGTACCCTTAATTTTTATATTTTATGGAATAAGCATAATCTTAAGGAAAGATTCTCTAAATAGAAGGCTTGTGGGTTGTTATCTATTTATAATTAATTCCATATTATTTGTGCAAATTATTTACATAGAAGAGTATTACAAAGAAAGCTTTTATGAAGGTATTAAAACAATAATTAATACTAGCAATAAGTTTCATGGTGGTATTATTGCTTATGCAATAGATGTACCTTTATACAAGTTAATAGGTAAAACAGGGTCTATATTGGTATTTATATCTCTTTATATTATAAGTATAATAATAATTTTTAATTTTTCCTTTTATACCTTTGCAAATAATTTTAAACATAAAACTAAAACTAAAACTAAAACTAAAAACTTACAATCTATTGATAAAGATAATACATCAAAGATATATAAACAAGAAACCGCACCAGAAGCAATGAAAGATAAGGAAGAGTTTATTAAAGGTATAAACAATAAAATTAAGATATTAGATTTTATGAAAAACTCTTCTGTAGATTCCGAGCCTATAGTAGAAGATAAAAACAAAGACATAC
This sequence comes from Clostridium algidicarnis, assembly GCF_000703125.1. Lineage (NCBI taxonomy): Bacteria > Bacillati > Bacillota > Clostridia > Eubacteriales > Clostridiaceae > Clostridium > Clostridium algidicarnis. Next base: position 2,520,850 of record NZ_JNLN01000001.1, read on the forward strand.
TTATTGATACATATGAAGAAACAAGTTCTAAACCTAAATTAGATAATGATGTTAAGGATGTTATTAATAAAGAAATATCATCAAAAATAGAAAATAATAAAAAAGATGTGAAGTATAAAGCTCCATCAATAGATCTTCTTAATATAAATGCTAATTTAAAGCTTAATAAAGATGATAAAAAAGATTTACTTACAAGTGCGTCTAAATTAGAAGAAACTTTAAATAGTTTTGGTGTAGAGGCAAAGGTAATTCAGGTTACAAAGGGTCCATCTGTAACAAGATATGAACTTCAACCAAGCCCTGGCGTAAAGGTAAGTAAGATTGTTAATTTATCAGATGATATAGCATTAAGTCTTGCTGCAAGTGGAGTAAGAATAGAAGCTCCTATTCCAGGTAAGTCAGCTGTAGGTATTGAAGTGCCAAATAAGGATGTAACATCTGTATTTTTAAAAGAAGTTGTAGAATCAGAAGAATTTACAAAGAGCACCAAAAACTTAGCCTTTTCTTTAGGTAAAGATATTGGTGGAAATTGCGTTGTAGCTGATTTGACCAAAATGCCACATTTACTAATTGCAGGAGCTACTGGTTCTGGTAAAAGTGTTTGCATAAATGCACTTATAATAAGCTTATTATATAAATATTCACCAGAAGAAGTAAAAATACTTATGGTAGACCCTAAAATGGTAGAACTTAATGTATATAACGGCATACCACATCTTTTGATACCTGTAGTTACAGATCCTAAAAAGGCAGCTGCGGCTTTAAACTGGGCAGTTAATGAAATGACTAGAAGGTATAAGCTATTTGCAGAGTGTGGAGTTCGTAATATAGAAACTTACAATGAGTTATTTAATAAGAAAAAGATTGATACAAAACTTCCTTGGATAGTTATTATTGTAGACGAGCTTGCAGACCTTATGATGGTTTGTCCACATGATGTAGAAGACTATATTGCAAGGTTATCACAGATGGCAAGAGCTGCAGGTATGCATTTAGTTATAGCAACTCAAAGACCATCTGTAGATGTTATAACAGGGGTTATAAAGGCTAATATACCTTCTAGAATATCTTTTTCTGTGTCAAGTCAAATTGATTCTAGAACAATCCTAGATTCAGCTGGAGCAGAAAAGCTACTTGGTAAAGGTGATATGTTATTTTATCCTGTAGGTGAATCAAAACCAATCAGGATTCAAGGTGCTTTTATATCTGAAGAAGAGGTAGAAAGAGTTGTAAGTTTTATAAAAGATCAAGAATTAAATAAAGAAAGTTATGAAGCGAAGATATTAGACCATATTAATGAAGAAATAAGTAATGGAACATCTACAGATGAAGATGAACTTTTAGAAGAAGCTATAAGAATTGTAGTTGAATCAAGACAAGCATCTACATCTTTACTTCAAAGAAGATTAAGGATAGGATATAATAGAGCAGCTAGAATCATGGAACAATTAGAGGCCAAAAATGTAATTTCGCTTAAAGATGGTAGTAAACCAAGAGAAGTATTATTATCAAGAGAAGACATACTATAAAATATATAAAAGCCCTTGTTTAATAGTTAAAGAAGATTTAAAATTAATGTGTATATCTAAACGACTAGGAGGAAGAATTTTGAACAAATATAAGGTAGGATTGGTTAGTCTAGGTTGCGATAAGAATAGAATTGATTCCGAAATAATTTTAAGCAAATTAAATGACCAATATGAGATTACAAATGATCCTAAAAAAGCAGATATTATAGTGGTAAATACCTGTGGATTTATTGAAAAGTCAAAACAAGAGTCTATTGATACTATACTAGAGATGGCAGAATTTAAGAAAAAGCACAATTGCAAGTTATTAATTGCAACAGGGTGCTTAACTCAAAGGTACGGAAAAGACATAACAGAATTAATACCTGAAATAGATATTTTAATGGGTGTTAATGATTACGATAAGCTTATCTCATATATACAGGATTTTATGGAAGACAATAAAAAAATAACAAGCTTTAATTTTAGTAACCAAAATATAAACGAAGGTGAAAGAATAATAACAACACAAGGTCATACTGCTTATATAAGAATAGCAGAAGGCTGTGATAACTTTTGTACTTATTGTATAATACCTAAAATAAGAGGAAGTTTTAGAAGTAGAAAGCTAGAAAATATTCTTGATGAAGCAGAAAGATTAGCTAAAAGTGGTGTTAAAGAAATTATATTAGTAGCGCAAGATACCACTCGCTATGGTGAGGATCTTTATAATGAAAAGATGTTACCAAAATTATTGCAAAAGCTTAGTTTAATTGAAGAAATAGAGTGGATAAGAGTTCTTTACTGTTACCCAGAACAAATTACTGATGAGCTTATATTGGAAATTAAAAACAATAAAAAGGTTTGTAATTATTTAGACATACCACTTCAACATATAAGTAGTGATATTTTGAAACGTATGGGTAGAAAAACTAATAAAGAGCAGGTAATTAATGTTATAGAAAAGTTAAGATCTAATATCCCAGAAATTATTTTAAGAACTTCAATTATAGTGGGATTTCCTGGTGAAACCAAAGAAAACTTCGAAGAATTAAAAACTTTTGTAAAAGAATATAAATTGGATAAATTAGGTGTATTTACCTATTCCCAAGAAGAAGGTACTCCTGCTGCTATTATGGAAGAACAAATTGAAGAGGAGGTTAAACTTTTAAGGGAGGAGGAGTTAATGCTAATACAAAAAGATGTGTCTAATTATATTAACTCTAAGAAGCTAAACAACGTATATGATGTTATTATTGAAGGATTCGACAATGGAATTTATTACGGCCGTAGTACCGAAATGGCTCCAGATGTTGATGGAGCTATAATCATCGAAAGTGATATTCCACTAGAAAATGGACATATAGTTAAAGTTAAAATAAAAAGTTGTCTTGAATATGATTTAATGGGAGTTGTTTTAAATGAATCTTGCAAATAAATTAACAATAGTAAGAATATTTTTAGTACCCATATTTCTTATATTTATAACTGCACAAGATATACCTTATGGCACAATAATAGCAACAGTTATATTTATAATAGCTGCACTGACCGACAAATTAGATGGATATATAGCACGAAGTAGGAATCAGATAACCAAGTTTGGAAAATTTATGGATCCCTTAGCTGATAAACTTTTGGTTACCGCAGCTCTAATATCCTTAGTTGAATATCAAATAGTACCTGCATGGGCTGCAATAGTTATAATCGCAAGAGAATTTGCAGTAACGGGACTTAGAACCATTGCAGCTTCGGATGGAAATGTAATTGCAGCTAGTTATTGGGGTAAGCTTAAAACTGTTATTCAAATAATAGCAATAATATTATTGTTATTAAAAGTAAATATTGCAGCTCAACCAGAACTTACAGATAAAGTTTATAATAGCAATTTACTTAAAGGATTTTTTAACTGGGCACCTGAGATATTTTTATATCTTGCAGTAATTATAACTATAATATCAGGCTTAGATTATTTTATAAAAAATAAGAATGCTATAAGCATAGATAAATAATATATTGATTAAGAAAGTAAAATATGGTAATAATTAAATATATACATATCTTTAAATTTATTAATTAATAGATGTTGACTATTGGAATATTCTATCTTATAATATAATAGAACTAATGTTCGGGAAGGCTGGTGACCCTAATGGGTAATGTGGATAATGAAAAATTAAAAGCAATTGAAACTGCTATGACTCAAATTGAAAAACAATTTGGTAAAGGATCTATAATGAAACTAGGTGGCGGAAGCTTACTAACTGTAGACTCTATTTCTACAGGATGTTTAGATATTGATATTGCACTAGGAATAGGTGGGGTACCTAAGGGAAGGGTTGTTGAGATATATGGCCCAGAATCTTCTGGTAAGACTACTGTTGCCCTTCATATAGTTGCAGAATCACAAAAAAATGGAGGAACGGCAGCTTATATAGATGCTGAAAATGCATTAGACCCAGCTTATGCTAAAAGACTAGGAGTAGATATAGATAATTTAATTGTGTCTCAACCAGATACTGGTGAACAGGCACTGGAAATAACTGAAGCTTTAGTTAGATCAGGAGCTATTGATGTAATTGTAGTGGATTCTGTAGCTGCCTTAGTTCCAAGGGCAGAAATAGAAGGCGAAATGGGAGATTCTCATGTAGGTTTACAAGCAAGACTTATGTCTCAAGCATTAAGAAAACTTTCTGGAAGTATTAATAAATCAAAATGTGTAGCTATATTTATTAATCAACTAAGAGAAAAGGTTGGAGTAATGTTTGGTAGTCCAGAAGTTACTCCAGGTGGAAGAGCTCTTAAGTTCTATTCATCTGTAAGACTTGATATAAGAAGAATTGATTCAATTAAACAAGGCGATGATGTGGTTGGAAATAGAACTAGAGTAAAGGTTACAAAAAACAAAGTAGCGCCTCCTTTTAAACAAGCTGAATTTGATATCATGTATAATGGTGGAATTTCAAAAGAAGGTAGCGTTCTAGATATAGGCTCAAAAGAAGATATTGTTCAAAAAAGTGGATCTTGGTTTTCTTATAAGGATGTTAGACTTGGTCAAGGTAGAGAAAATGCCAAGCAATACCTAAAAGAAAATTCTGAACTTATGAAAGAAATAGAAGTTCTTATAAGAGAAAAGTTTAATTTGCCATTGAGTAAGGTGGACGCGGAAAAAGCTAAATCAGTAAACAAAGAATCTAAAACAGTGGATTCAAAAACAGTGGATTCAAATAAAGATGATGAATCAAAAAATGTAAAACAGAAAAAATAAAGGTACTTTTAAAAACTGCAAGAATAGTTCTTGCAGTTTTTATGCATCAATTCATCTTGACATAGATTTGAATTTAAAATATAATATAGACAAATACTGGTTTGATATAATCAAATAGTATTTATAAAAAAGAATTAAACACCTTTTCTATGAGATAGGTTGACTAAAGCTTAAATTCACATAGAAATTAAGGAGGTGTTGTGACATGGATTCAACTTTTAAAATTTTACTAATAACTATTGTTATACTAGCATTAGCTGGCATTGCTATATATATTCTATTCCATAATAAAATAAAAGAATCTAAAAGTAAACTTCTAGATATGGAAAAAGAGGCTGAAGCAATACTTGTTAGCAGTAAAAAAGAATCAGAGAACTTAAAAAAAGAAGCAATTTTAGAAGCTAAAGAAGAGGTTCACAAATTAAGAAGTGATTTTGAAAAAGAGTCTCGTGAAAGAAGAAATGAAGTACAAAGATTTGAAAGAAGACTAATCCAAAGGGAAGAAACTTTAGACAAAAAAAGTGATTCATTAGAGAAAAAAGAAGAGAACTTAAGTAAAAAGGCTCAACAAGTGGAAGAACTTGAAAGCGGAGTGAAAGATTTATATTCACAACAAAGACAAGAACTTGAAAGAATTTCAGGATTATCTGCAGAAGAGGCAAAGCAGATATTACTTGAAGAAGTGCGTAGAGAAATTAAACATGAGACTGCATTAATGATTAAAGATATTGAATTGAAGGCTAAAGATGAAGCAGATAAAAGAGCAAGAGAGGTAATAACTTGTGCTATACAAAGATGTGCTGCAGATCATGTATCTGAATCAACTGTACATGTAGTAGCTTTACCTAACGATGAAATGAAGGGTAGAATTATAGGCAGAGAAGGTAGGAACATAAGAACTCTTGAGACATTGACAGGTGTAGATTTAATTATCGATGATACACCAGAAGCAGTTATATTATCTTGCTTTGACCCTATAAGAAGGGAAGTTGCAAGGATAGCACTAGAAAAACTAATTGTTGATGGAAGAATTCATCCAGCTAGAATCGAAGAGATGGTTGAACGAGCTAAAAAAGATGTAGAAAATGACATAAAAGAAGAAGGTGAGCAAGCTACTTTTGAGACAGCTGTTCACGGATTACATCCTGAATTGATTAAACTTTTAGGAAGACTAAAATACAGAACTAGTTATGGTCAGAATGTACTTAAACACTCTATAGAGGTTTCCTATTTAGCTGCGCTTATGGCATCAGAACTAGGACTTGATCCTACTATTGCTAAAAGAGCAGGATTATTACATGATATTGGGAAAGCTTTGGATCATGAAATAGAAGGGCCACACGCTCTAATAGGAGCAGATATGGCTAAAAAGTATCATGAATCTGCTATAATAGTTAATGCTATTGCAGCTCATCATGGTGATGTAGAAATGCAATCTCTTGAAGCAGTATTGGTTCAAGCTTCAGATGCTATATCTGCTGCTAGACCAGGAGCTAGAAGAGAGACATTAGAAACTTATATTAAACGTCTTGAAAAGCTTGAAGAGATTTCAAATAGTCATGAGGGAGTAGAAAAATCTTATGCTATACAGGCGGGAAGAGAAATACGTATAATTGTAAAGCCTGATCAAGTTGATGACGCTGGAGCTATTGAAATGGCAAGAGATATAGTCAAAACCATAGAAAGCGAATTAGAATATCCAGGTCAAATAAAAATTAATGTAATAAGAGAAACTAGAGCTATCGATTATGCTAAATAGTTACACAAAAATAAAATACACTTTGCTTTAGCAAGGTGTATTTTATTTTTAAATATATTGCTATATAGAAAGGACTTTTTACATATGTGTAGAATTATAGTAGTTATAGAGATGTATTAACTATTATTGTTTAAATGCAATAGATGATTTTATATTTAGGGGGTAAAATTAATGGAAATATTAAAAGTATCTACTAAATCTAATCCTAACTCTGTAGCAGGGGCCTTAGCGGCCATATTAAAAGAAAAAGATACCGTAGAAATTCAAGCTATAGGAGCTGGAGCTGTTAATCAATCAATCAAAGCTATAGCAATAGCGAGAGGGTTTGTGGCTCCTAGTGGTAAAGACCTTATTTGTGTGCCTGCATTTACAGATATTGAAATTGATGGAGAAGAGAGAACTGCAATCAAATTAATTATCCAATGTAGGTAATTATAAAAGGACTTGCAACTACGAAATCATTTTGTTTTTTGCTATAATGAGTTTAGTAAAGGGTTTCAAATTGTATTAGATTTTTTATAGATATAAAATTATAAACACAAAATATATTTAAAACGGGGGAAACATAAATGAAACTTTCTTTAAAAGCAAAACAAATAGAACCATCTTTAACTTTAGCCATTACGGCTAAAGCTAAAAAAATGAAATCAGAAGGTATAGATGTCATTGGCTTTGGAGCAGGAGAACCTGATTTTGATACTCCAGAAAATATTCAAAATGCCGCTATAGAAGCTATGAAAAAAGGATTAACAAGATATACACCAGCATCAGGAATTATTGAACTTAAGGATGTTATTGTTGAGAAGTTTAAAAAAGATAATAACCTTTCTTATGATTCATCACAAATAATCATATCTACAGGTGCAAAGCAATGTTTAGCTAATGTATTTCAAGCTATATTAAACCCTTGTGATGAAGTTATTGTGTCTACACCATACTGGGTGAGCTACCCTGAACTAATAAGGCTTGCAGACGGGGTACCGGTATACGTAAATAGTGGAAAAGGAAACAATTTTAAGTACACTTTAGAATCATTGAAAGGTGCAGTAACAAGCAAAACAAAGGCAATTATAATTAATAGTCCTAATAATCCTACAGGAACTTTGTATAGTAAAGAAGAATTGGTTTTTATAGCTAACTTTTGTAAAGAAAATGATATAATAATAATCTCTGATGAGATATATGAAAAATTAATATATGGAGACAAAAAGCATATAAGCATAGCTAGTGTATCTGAAGATGCTTACAATAGAACTATAGTTATAAATGGTGTGTCTAAATCCTATGCAATGACTGGATGGAGAATTGGATATGCTGCTGGCCCAAAAGAGATAATCAAGCTTATGTCTAACATACAAAGCCATACAACCTCTAACCCTAACTCCATAGCTCAATATGCGGCCGTTGAAGCTATTTCTGGGAATCAAGATACTATGGATTTTATGGTAAAGGAATTTAGCAATAGAAAAGATTATATGGTTAATAGAATTGAAAAGATAAAAGGTATATCTGCAATAAATCCAGATGGCGCATTTTATGTAATGATAAATATAGAAGATTTACTAAATAAAAAGATTAATAATGAGGTTATAAAGGATTCATTAGATTTTTCAAGATTACTTCTAGAACAAGAAAGAGTAGCTGTTATACCAGGGGACGCTTTTGGAGTTAGTAATTACATAAGACTATCTTACGCTACCTCTTTAGATAATATAAATAAGGGTTTAGATAGAATAGAAGCATTTATAGCTAAGATAATTTAAACAGTTTGTTTTAAAAAGATGATTTAGTGTTATATTGATAGTATGAACTTTAGATAAGGAGTGTTATTATGGAAAAGAATTTGAAATTATATCTACCAGTTGAGGGTGTAGTAAAACCAATATCTGAGGTGAACGACTATTTATTTAATAAAAAGATAATGGGTGAAGGCATCGCCATAGAACCAAAAGGAAATTTTTTATACGCTCCTGTATCAGGAGAAATAACTTTGATTTATGAAGGACGGCATGCTTTATCTATAAAAACAGATTCGGGACTTCAAGTATTAATACATGTAGGAATAGATTCTGTTAAGTTAAACGGTAAAGGGTTTGCCTATTATGTAAATAAAGGAGACCATGTCGATGTAGGAGATAAAATTTTATTTTTTGATAGAGAATATATAGAAAAGTATGCATCAACTACAACACCTGTGGTAATAACGAATTCAGAACTTATTTCCAACATATCATTTAATTATAAAGCCTATAAAGTAGGGGATGTAATTATGGATATTACTTTAAAACCTTGAACTATGAAATAAACATGATATAATATAGTAGCTAATTAAAATTTGAATTAAAGAGGTGAATATAATGATTTCAAAAGAGGTAATCGTTAAAAATGGCACTGGACTTCATGCGAGACCTGCTACATTGCTTGTTAAAAAGGCGTCTTCATTTAAATCAGACGTGAGCATAGAGTTTAATGGGAAAAAAGCTAATGTTAAAAGTTTAATAGGAGTTTTATCTCTTGGCGTAACAAAGGATTCTACAATTACAGTTATGGCGTCAGGGGACGACGAAACTCATGCAGTAGAAGAAATAGCTAAGCTAATTAAATCATTAGAAGAATAAGAAGAAAAGAATAAAAAGATACTCCATAAAGGAGTATCTTTTTATTTTTCTTTAAAACTTATCAATCTAGTTTTAAAAATAAAAACTAAAAGATTCAAGCCTGAAATTCCTATGATAATATATAAAAACCTTTCTATAAAGTCAAAAGAACTAAAAAGCAAATAAAATATATTAGTATTGGTAACACCGATTAAACCCATGTTTATTGATCCTATTATAACTAATATGAATGATATCTTATCAAAAACATTTAATTTATACATAGCATCCTCCTTATAATATCTAATATTAGTTTATTAATTAAAAACTAAAATAGAACTATTTAAATAAATATGATATAATACGAATAATGATATAATTAAAAACAAATACGTTCGTATGGAGGTAATTATGAGAAACCAATATTCTACACCACTTAATAGCAGGTATTCTTCTAAGGAAATGAGCTATTTATTTTCTGAAGAGTATAAGTTTACTACTTGGAGAAAGTTATGGGTGGCATTAGCAAGAAGCGAGAGGGCACTCGGACTTGAGATAACTGAAGATCAAGTTTCAAAATTAGAAGAAAATATACATAATATAAATTATGAAGATGCTATAATTAAGGAAAAAGAAATAAGACATGACGTTATGAGCCATATTTATGCTTATGGACTGCAATGTCCAGAGTCAAAAGCAATAATACATTTAGGGGCTACCAGTTGTTTTGTTGGAGATAATACGGATCTTATAATAATGAAGGAGGCACTTAATCTTATTAAAAAGAAGATTTTAAATATAATAAATTCTTTGTCTAAATTTGCAATAGAATATAAAGAGCTTCCTACTCTTGGATTTACACATTTTCAACCAGCTCAACTTACAACAGTAGGAAAAAGGGCGACTTTGTGGATTCAAGATCTTATGATAGATTTAGAAAGCTTACAATATGTAATAGATTCACTAAAGTTTAGAGGAGTAAAAGGAACTACTGGAACTCAGGCAAGCTTTATGAATTTATTTAATAATGATGAAGAGTTGGTAAAAAAATTAGACACCTTAGTTGCGAGAGAATTTGATTTTAAAGAAAGCTATGATGTTACTGGCCAAACATATCCTAGAAAAATAGATTCTATAGTACTTAATACACTTTCTGAAATTGCTCAAAGTGCTTATAAGTTTAGTAATGATTTGAGATTACTTCAAGGCATGAAGGAAATGGAAGAACCTTTTGAAAAGACTCAAGTAGGTTCTTCGGCTATGGCATACAAAAGGAATCCTATGAGATCTGAACGCATAGGTGCCCTATCAAGGCTAGTTATAGTGAATTCTTTAAACCCTGCAATAACTGCTGCGACTCAATGGTTTGAAAGAACTTTAGATGACTCTGCTAATAAGAGAATAGCTATAGCTGAGGCTTTCCTAGCTTTGGATGGAGCTTTAAATCTTTATTCAAATATATCTTCAAACTTAGTGGTCTATGATAAAATAATCGAATCTCATGTAATTAACGAATTACCTTTTATGGCTACAGAAAACATATTAATGGAAGCTGTAAAAAAAGGTGGAGATAGGCAAGAACTTCATGAACGAATAAGAATACATTCTATGGATGCGGCAAGTAGAGTTAAAAAAGAAGGACTTAATAATGATTTAATAGATCGAATAATAAATGACAAAAGCTTCCCTTTTACTGAAGATGAAATTACAAAAATTATAAATCCTAAAAATTTCATAGGAAGAGCTCCCGGTCAAGTTACTGATTTTATTGAATCCAAAGTAAAACCTATACTCGAACTCAATTCTGATTTAATTGGTGGCATAACTGAAATTAACGTATAGAATATTAAGAGGTGTAAAGTGTGTTTCAAACATGCTTTATACCTTTAGTTTTATTGAATTTTAACATAAAACTATACTTTTTATAATAGATAATGAAAATCCTACAAATAACGTCGCTAAATGTATATTTAGCGACGTTATTTACTTTTGTAAAAAAGTAAGGTAAACTATATATATAGGAATAATATATGAAATTTAGGTGATAATCATGAAATATGACATAAAGAGTATTTATAATCAAGATCTTCCCCCTTCTGTTATAGCGTTTTTAAGCTATTTAGAAACTATTAAAGGTAAATCAATAAATACTATAGAAGCATACAAAGTTGACTTAACTATGTTCTTAAGATTTATAAAAGCATACAAAGGCCTTTCAAGTGATGATTTAGAATTTGAGGATATACCTATTAATGATGTAGATAAAGCGTTACTTCAACAAATATCTTTAACTGATTTATATGCATTTATATCATTTACTGAAAAACATAGAAATAATGGAAATTACGCTAGAGCTAGAAAAGTAGCCACCTTAAAGTCTTTTTTTAATTACCTTAACAATAAGGCTAAGATCATTAATGAAAATCCCGCTACAGAATTAGAATCTCCAAAGATAAATCAAAGGAACCCTGTATACTTAACCCTTGGTGAGAGCCGCACCCTTCTACATTCAATGGATAAAAGTGAAAAGAATTATGAGAGAGATTATTGCATAGTAACCATATTTCTAAATTGCGGATTAAGGCTTTCAGAGCTGTGCGGTATAAATATTTCTAGAATTAAAGATGACACTTTAACTGTTATAGGTAAAGGAAATAAAGAAAGAACGGTTTATTTAAATCAAACCACATTAAGTGCTATAGATGATTATTTAAAAGTAAGAGATGCATCAAAGGTTGCAGAAAGTGATAAGGATGCTTTATTTATAAGTTCGAAAAATAATAGGATAAATAAAAGAAGCGTTGAAAGAATAGTAAAAAAACATATAAAAGCAGCGGGCTTAGATAGTGATAAGTATACTCCTCACAAATTAAGACATACCGCAGCAACTTTAATGTACAAGCATGGTAATGTAGATATAAGAAGTCTTCAAGATATATTAGGCCATGAAAATATATCTACTACCCAAATATATACTCACGTAGATGACGAAAGATTGAGGGAAGCAGTAAAATCTAATCCTTTAAATCAAGACGAAACTATATGATTTTAAAGAAAAATATAGAACTCCTATGACCATTTATACCTATAATATTATTTTAAAATCTAAAATAAAATTACAGAGGCAATTGAATTTCAATTTACCTCTGTAAAATTTAATTTTTAACTAGTATATAATTTATTTTTTACCTACGTATCCCCTACTCTTTTCCTTTTAATATTATTAATCCTGGATAGGCTTCAGTTGCTAATGAATTAAAATTTGACTCGTTATCTAATATACTTTTTACGTTTTCTAAATCTTCTATAAAATAAACTTTTTTATTGTCCACTTCTTCTATATATGGATCATTTATATTTTCTAAATTAAAGTTTTTATCATCAGATTCATAATTAGGCTTATTCTCATTGGGCGCATATTCTAAGTCCGCTAAGTTCTTTGGAAACTCTTCCCCTTCTAAAACATAGTTCTCTAGATCTTCCATATTTATAGAACGTACATCTGAGATGTTTTCCTCTAAACACTTAAAGCAATTGTCACAAATCTTATTTGGATCTAAGTCACACATATCATCCTCTGTGCTAGAATCATAATTAGATAGTTTGTTTTTATTTTTATCCGTAGTAATCACCTCTATCTTAAATTTACAATATATTAAACTTTAGTATTATATTATAACACAAATATTTTAAAAATCAATTTTAAAAAGATAATGGAAAATAGCATAAGAAAACTTTTTGTAAATATTATCAAATTAAAAGAACGTAGGTTTGAATTAAGTGAGATTATATGGTATAATAATTTTATTAATTAAGATTGTGGGGTGTTTATTAATGACGGAACAAGCAAATTCAAAACAAGAAGAAATATACGCATTTTTAAAGAGCTATACTGAATTAAAAGGTTATCCTCCTTCAGTAAGAGAAATATGTGAGGCAGTGTCATTAAAATCGACTTCTACTGTTCATGGACACTTAAAAAGATTAGAGAAAAAAGGTTTTATAAAAAGAGATCCTACAAAACCAAGAGCTCTAGAAATATTAGAACTATCCATGTCTAAAAAGGAAATGGTTGATATCCCAATCATAGGAAAAGTTACTGCTGGATTACCTATCTTAGCTGTAGAAAATATTGAAGATACATTTTCTATGCCTATGAACTTTGTAAAACATGATAAGGACTTATTTATATTAAAGGTAAGTGGGGATAGCATGATTGATGCAGGAATACATAGTGGCGATTTGGCCATTATTGAAAAAGGTGAAACTGCAACCAATGGTGAAATTATTGTAGCGCTAATAGAAAACGAAGCTACAATAAAAAGATTTTTTAAAGAAGATGGTTTTATAAGACTTCAGCCAGAGAATAAGAGTATGAGCCCAATAATAGTAAAAGACTGTGTTGTTTTAGGAAAACTAGTAGGAATATATAGAAGATATTAGAAAACAATAAAAGCACTAAAGTTATAGTGCTTTTATTGTTTTATTATTTCATTATTTTAGACAGTGCTATTAAAACTCCAAGCTTACCATGATCAAAGGTTAATCCACCTTGAAGATAAGCTATATATGGATCTCTTATAGGTGCATCTGCTGAAAGTTCTATGGAGGATCCTTGAATAAACGCTCCAGCAGCCATGATTACTTGATCTTCATATCCTGGCATTTCCCATGGCTCACATTCCACAAAGGAATCTATAGGTGATCCTTGTTGTATGCCCTTGCAAAAGTTAATTAAAATATCCTTATCATTAAACTTTATAGCTTGTATTATATCACTTCTTTTATCATCAAATTTTGGCATAACCTCAAATCCTGAAAGTTCCATAAGTCTTGAGGCAAATACAGCTGTTTTTACTGCTTCCATAGATATATGTGGAGCCAGAAAAAGGCCTTGAAACAATTGTCTCATCACTCCAAAAGTTGACCCACACTCCCCTCCTATCCCTGGCACAGTTAGTCTAAAGGATGCTTGTTTAACATACTCCTCTTTTCCAACTATATAGCCTCCTGTAGGAGAAATACCTCCACCTATATTTTTTATTAATGAACCGGCCATTAAGTCAGCACCAACATCTGTAGGTTCTTTTGTATCTATAAATTCACCATAGCAATTATCAACAAATACAATTACATCTTTTCTTATGTCCTTTATAAAAGTAATCATTTCTTCTATTTCAGAAATTAAAAATGATTTTCTCCAGCCATAACCTGTAGAACGTTGTATATGTATAAGCTTTATGTTTTTATCAGTTTCAAGCTCTGACTTTATAGCTTTAAAGTTAACCTTACCTTCAATTAAATCTATTTGTTTATAATTTATTCCGTACTCTTTAAGTGAACCGATATTTGTTTCGTTGCTTATTCCAATTATCCCATGAAGAGTATCATAAGGGGTACCACAAATAGATAACATAGTATCATTAGGTCTTAAATTACCGAAAAGTGCTGTACCTATGGCATGTGTACCATTTACAAAGTGCGGTCTTACAAGGGCAGCTTCTGCATTAAATATTCTGCAATAAACTTTTTCAAGTGCGTCTCTTCCTATATCTCCATAACCATAACCTGAAGAATTAGTAAAATGTATATCGCTTATTCTTTCTTTTTGCAGTGCCATCAAAACCTTTGATTGGTTATATTCTCTTATCTCATCATACATCTTAAATTGATCATCTATATCTTTTAAAGTCATTTCATATAGTTCTAAGATTTTATCGCTTATTCCGTAATTAGATTTATATAGTTCTTTTGTAGCGTCAAGCATTATTTAGTCTCCTTCGAATTTTAAATTTATATGTAAATACAATAAATTAATAGGCAACTAAGTTGCCTATTAACCCCTAAAATCAAACAAATTATTTATTGAAGTCTTCAGTGTTATTAAATGAAATTGGTTTTAGCGGGGTTATTGTTGTAATCGCATGTTTATATACTAGCATTTCTTTACCATCTGAATCAAGTATAATAATAAAATTATCAAAGCCTTTAACTATACCTTTTAGCTGAAATCCATTAGTAAGGTACATAACTACGGGTACATTATTTTTTCTTGATTCATTTAAAAATATGTCTTGTAAGTTATTTGTTAATTTATTCATATCCTCATCCTCCAAAATATCTTTAAGGTAGTATTCTATAAATATAGAAAATATCCTCTTTAGATTGTATAGATTAATAGTTTATAATATATAGCGCCTTATTAACCTTTTATTTCTTTAGTAATAAAATTTAATATTTCTTCATCTGAATATATATCTTTATCCATATATTTAACCCTTGGGTCCTTTCGAAACCAAGTTAGTTGCCTTTTTGCATAATTTCTAGAATTTTGTTTTATATCCTCTATAGCATCATCTAAGTTAGTATCTAAACTAAGATATTTTAGTAGTTCTTTATATCCAATTCCTTGCATAGATTGTAAGTTCTCACTGCAGCCTAAGGATTTCAACTTAGTTACCTCTTCTAAAAGCCCGTGCTTCATCATAATGTCTACCCTTTTATTTATTCTATCATATAAATCTTTCCTATTCATAGTAAGGGCATAATAATATATATCATAAGGAACATCATATAAATCATCTCTTTTAAAAGAACTAAAGGGTTTTCCCGTAATGTGGTAAACTTCTAATGCTCTAATAACTCTTTTCGAATTGTTTGGATGGATTTTATCATAACTTTCTGTATCTATGTCCTTAAGCATACCATGGACATATTGTTTCCCTTTTTCGTTTGTTAAGTTTTCTAGATAATTTCTATAATCAATGTCTTTGTTTCCTTCAGTAAAATCTAAGTTGCATATAATAGAATCTATATAAAGGCCCGTACCACCTGAAATTATAGGTATCTTTTTTCTACTAATGATATCTTTAATTTTTTCAGTGGCTAAAGATTTATATTCTGAAACTGTAAAACTATCCATTGGAGATATAATATCTATTAAATGATGTGGTACCTCTTCTTGAAATTTTTGTTCTACCTTAGCTGATCCAATATCCATATCCTTATATATTTGCATAGAATCTGCTGAAATTATTTCTCCATCAATACTCTTAGCAAGCTTAATAGATAGTTCTGTTTTACCAACTGCTGTAGGCCCTGTGAGTATTATTAATTTGTCTTTCATTTAGATCACCTTAATTAAATGGTTTATGCTAGAGTGGAATAACATAAACTATTGTACCCTTTTAAATTTTTTTTCTAATTCATAATTAGTAAATTTTATAATTGTTGGTCTACCATGAGGGCAAGTAAAAGGCTCTTCTATTGTAGAAAGCTCTTTTAATAATGATTTCATCTCATCTAAAGATAGTTTATCATTTCCTTTTATGGCAGACTTGCATGCCATAGTTGCAATTCTATTATACTTTACAACATCCGTACTTCCTGTACCGAAATTTTTAATATCATCTAATATAGATAAAAATGTGTTTTTAACATCTAGTTTACCTAATATATAAGGAACTTCTCTAATATATAAGGTGTTTTCACCAAATTCTTCTATATGAAATCCACTTTTTAAAAACAGTTCTTTATTTTCAATATAATATCCAAAATCCTCATAGTTAAGCTCTAAAATACAAGGAGTAAGTAAGCTTTGTATTATGACATTTGAATTTACAATTTCTTTTTTATACTTCTCGAAAAATATTTTTTCGTGTGCTGCATGTTGGTCGACAATATATAGTGTATGATCATATTCTGCTAATATATAGGTTTTATTATATTGACCTATTACATTTAACGGCGGAAGTTTATCTTTTTTGAAGCTATCTTCATCTAACTGAATCTCAGATCTAGATAGATCGTGGCTTTTTAAATCTACTGGAATATCTATAGTTCCCACAGTTATATCTTCTTTATTTAACATAACATCATCTTGATTTACAGAACCCTTAGTATCATTAAAAGCATCCTTTTGTATACTAGGTAAATCATCATGGCCATATTTATAGTCATTACTTTTAGGCTCACTTGAATTTTCAACAAAGTTTGAATTCTCTTTTAGAAAGTTTATCTTTTCATAAGGAGAACCTTCATAAATACTTGGTTTATTTTTTTCCTCGGGTAAATAAAAGCTGCCTTCTAGATGATCTTTTAATTTATTATGGACTGCATTAAACACAGAAGAATAAATGATTCTTTCATCTTTAAATTTAATTTCAGCCTTAGTTGGATGTATATTAACATCAATATATTCAGGAAAAATATCAATAAACACTATGAAAAATGGATGTTTATTAATAGTCAAAAAGCTTCTATAAGCATTTTCTACAGCAGTGGTTATAGTTCTATTTTTGATAAATCTTTTATTAATAAAAATAGATTGGTTGTTTCTACTTTTTCTACTTATCTCCTCGGTACCTATATATCCATATACAGATAAGGTATCTTTATGATTTTCAAAATATATAGAGTTATCAGCTATGGTTTTACCATAAATACTTCTTATGCTATCTAGCTGATTAGAGGTTCCATAAGTAGTTAAAGATTTTTTATTGTTATTATAATAACTAAAAGATATTTCTGGATTAGAAAGGGCAATTTTACTTACAATCTCACTAATCAATGAGGTTTCTCTTGTTTTAGACTTTAAAAACTTTTTTCTTGCAGGCACGTTATAAAATATGTCTCTTACTTCTATAGTTGTACCTACATTACATCCAACTTCTTTTATAGATTCAATCTTACCACAAGATACAAAAATTTCTACACCAAAATCATTAGAGGCTATTCTAGAAGATAGTCTTACCTTAGAGATCGCTGCTATACTAGCTAAAGCCTCTCCTCTAAATCCTAGAGTGTTTATATTGTATATATCTTCAATAACTGAAATCTTACTTGTAGCATGAGGTATAAAGGCAGTTTTTATATCATCAGGATGTATGCCTACACCATCATCAATTATTTTTATTAAAGTTTCTCCGCCCTCTTCTATTTGAATTGTAATATTTTTTGCCTTAGCATCTATACTGTTTTCTAAAAGCTCTTTAACTACAGAAGAGGCTCTTTCAACAACCTCCCCTGCTGCAATTTTATTTGAGGTGTTTTCATCTAAAATATTAATTCTATCCAAAAGGTATCACCACCTTTTATTAATTTATATCCTTAATTTTTTTATCTAATTTATTAAGTTTAATCTATATCTTTAGCTTTTTTAACCAGTTCATTAAGTTTAACCATGCAATCTAAAGGAGTCATGTTTAGTATATCAATTTCAGATATATCTACCATAAAGTTTTCTTTCTTTAAGTCTTTAAATCCTATCTGATATATATCCTTTTTATCCAGAGGTTGATGGCTATCTTCTTTAATTAAATCTTTATTAATTTTAAGTGGGTCTTCTTTATCAATATTTTCATTGATTTCAAGTTCATTATTTGAATTGCTCTTTAAATTTTTTTCATTATCTAGAATCTTTTCACCATCTAGATCTTTTTTGTTATCTAAATGCTTTTCCTTCGATATCCTTTTACTCTTAGAATCCTTCTCAAGGCTTAAAAGGATATCTCTTGCCCTATTTATAACCTCTTTTGGAAGGCCTGCAAGTTTTGCTACATCTATACCATAAGATTCATCTGCACCTTTAGGTAATATCTTTCTTAAGAACACTATGCTATTATCTATTTCTTTTACAGAAACTGAATAGTTTTTTACGCCCTTAAGGCTATCTTCAAGTATTGTTAGCTCGTGGTAGTGAGTTGCAAATAAAGTTTTAGACCTTAAATTTTTATTTGTACAAATATATTCTATAACGGACCAGGCGATACTAAGCCCATCATAAGTACTAGTCCCCCTACCCACTTCATCTAATAAAATCAAGCTTTTACTTGTAGCGTTTTTAAGTATATTAGAAACTTCGCACATTTCAACCATAAAGGTACTCTTACCACCAGCTAAATCATCTGATGCACCAATCCTTGTAAATATCTTATCACATATACTTATATCTGCATAATCAGCAGGTACAAAGCTGCCTATTTGTGCCATTAATACTATAACAGCTATTTGACGCATATAAGTTGATTTACCTGCCATATTAGGGCCTGTAATAAGCAATAGTTGATCATCATTTGTATTCATGTAGGTATCATTACTTACAAACCTACCTTTTTCTATTACCTTTTCAACAACGGCATGCCTTCCCTCTTTAATATTTATATAATCCTCATCATTTATAATTGGACGTACATAATTATTTTCCAGGGCCACATTAGTTAAAGAATAAAGACAATCTATAGTGGATATATGCCTTGCTGTAGTTTTCATTCTTTCAACATGGTTTTCGATTTTATCTCTTATATCTACAAATAATTTGTATTCTAAATCTATAAGATTTTCTTCTGCACCTAAAATTTGATCTTCAATTTCTTTTAACTCTTGAGTAATGAATCTTTCCGCATTAGATAAAGTTTGTTTCCTTATGTATCTATCCTTTGGAATAGAATCATAGTGAGTTTTAGTTATCTCTATATAGTAACCAAATACTTTATTATAACCTATTTTTAAAGACTTAATTCCAGTGAACTCTCTTTCTTTACTTTCCATAGAGGCTATCCACATTTTTCCCTTAGATTTTGCTTCTTTAAAGCCATCTATTTTTGAATTAAAACCCTCCTTTATTAAGTTACCTTCCTTTAAAGATAATGAAGGTGTCTCTATTATAGAATCATCTATAAGATTATAGACATCTTCTAATTCATCTATATTATTACTTATATCTTTTAATATATTAGATTTAGAATCTTTTAATAGCCTTTTTATATCTGGAAGTTTTTTTAAGGAAGCTTTTAATGAAAGTAATTCCTTAGCATTTACATTTTTATTAGAAATTTTTCCTATAATTCTTTCTATATCATAAATATCTTTTAAGGAATACTTAATATCATCTAAAAGGCCAAGGTTATTATAGAACTCATCTACACCGTCTAATCTATAATTTATAAGGTCCTTACTTATAAGGGGCTGTTCTATCCACCGTCTAAGCATCCGGCTACCCATAGCTGTATTAGTGCTATCTAATATACCAAGTAAAGATCCTTTTTTACTTTTATCCATTATACTTTCTGTAAGTTCTAAGTTCCGTCTAGAATTCACATCTATAGCCATAAATTCGTAAACATCATAAACTTCTAGAGATGTTATATTAGATAAAGATTGTTTTTGTGTATCCATAATATAATTTAATAATCCACTAGCAGAAAAAGTTATCTCCTCTTTTAAATAAACTTTATTATTTGGGAATTGAAGTTTTACATTTTCATAAGAATTATTAGTAAAATAATTTATAGGTTTTTTAGTTATAACAATATTATTAAAAATATTTGTTTTAACATCAAGGCTTTCTTCGATGTCTTCACATATAATTATTTCTTTAGGTCGGAATTTAGAAAGTTCATCTATAACCAAATCATAATTTAAGCTAAATACTGTGCTAAAAAATTCTCCGGTTGAAATATCCGATATACTTAGCGATATATTTTTATGATCCCCATAAATACTCATTATATAATTGTTTTTATTTTCGTCAATAAAACTACTATCATTAAAGGTCCCAGGGGTAATAACCTTTATCACATCTCTTTTAACAATACCTTTAGCCTCTGCAGGGTCTTCTGTTTGCTCACAAATGGCTACCTTATAGCCTTTAACTATTAGTCTACCTATATAAGCCTTTGATGCATGATACGGGATGCCACACATAGGAGCCTTTTCTTCTAAACCGCAATCCCTTCCGGTTAGAACAAGTTCTAGTTCCCTTGAAGCTAACTTTGCATCTTCAAAAAACATTTCATAAAAGTCACCTAATCTAAAAAACAATATACAATCTTTATAACGTTCTTTTATCTCAAAATATTGTTGCATCATAGGCGTTAGTGCCATATTATTTCCTCCTTAGTGTTGATTTTAAAAGGTCTTAGTATAAATATTTAAGACTTTTTAAATTTTCTCTCCATTAAGAGAAAAAGATAAAGCTTTGGTTATCTTAACATTAACCAATTCACCTATGTCCGTTGTATCCCCTACAAAGTTAACTATTTTACCTGTACGAGTTCTTCCACAAAGCTTAGTATCATCATTTTTACTAGGACCATCTACAAGAACTTCTAAAACTGCGCCTTCATAGCTCTTATTTTTATTTATAGCAACTTTATTTACAATCTTCATTAGATTATTAAATCTTGCGTGCTTTTCTTCATTAGTTATTTGATCTTCCATCATATCTGCTGGTGTATACTTTCTTCTTGAGTAAATGAAGGTATAAGCAGAATCAAATTCTACTTCTTCTATAAGACTTAAAGTGTCTTCAAAGTCCTTTTCTGTTTCTCCAGGGAATCCTACAATTATATCTGTGCTTATTGATATACCTGGGATTTCTTTTTTTACCTTCTTTATTATATTTAAATAATCTTCTCTATCATAATGTCTATTCATCTTCTTTAATATGTCACTAGAGCCACTTTGAACAGGGAGATGTATTTGTTCGCATATCTTATCACAGTCTCTAATTGCATAGATTACCTCATCTGATAGATCCTTTGGGTGAGATGTCATAAATCTTATTCTTTTAATTCCCTCTATTTCATTAACACGTCTTAAAAGCTCAGCAAATGTAATCTTTTCATCTAATTCCTTTCCATAGGAATTAACATTTTGTCCTAAAAGGGTAATCTCTTTATAGCCCTTTGAAATTAGATCTTTTATTTCATTTTCTATATCTAGAGGCTTTCTACTTCTTTCTCTTCCTCTAACATAAGGCACTACACAGTAAGTACAAAAATTATTGCAGCCATACATTATAGTTACAAACGCTTTTGTGTCACTATCTCTATCTATAGGTACTCCCTCTATAATTTTAGTTTCTTTATCCATTATCTCTTTTATTTGTACCTTGTCTTGAATAACTCTATTTAGGTACTCTGGGAACTTATAAGCATTATGTGTTCCAAAGATTATATCAACAAAGGGATGCTTTTTAAGAATCATATCTGCCATACCCTTTTGTTGCATCATACAACCACAAACAGCTATAATTAAATCTGGGTTTTCTTTCTTTATATTTTTTAATGCACCTATATTACCATAAACCTTAAGTTCTGCATTTTCTCTTACACAACAAGTATTAAATATGATAATGGATGCTTCTAATTTGTCTTGAGTTTTTTCATAACCCATATTTTTTAGCATTCCAGAAAGTTTTTCTGAATCTTCCTCATTCATTTGACAACCAAAAGTTTCTATATAATATTTCATTATTTCTTCTACTCCTCATTATACTATTTTCAAAAATATTGTTTTCAATAACACGAAAATATCATTTTACTACATTATATATAACTTCATAGCTTTTTTGAAGTTATATTTTGTATATTGCCTTATATATATTCATAATTTAATAATAAATTGGGTAAAAAAGTTCTTGGTTAATTAAGATTTATTTAAATAATTGAAAAATTGAAATAAATGCTTCCTAAGAATATAATAAAAGAGGAAAAGTAATTGCCTTGTAGAACTATATAAGTGGACGTAATATATTTTGGAGGTGCTTTTATGAATATTCAATTCTCAGATAGAATGAGCGAAATTAAAGCTTCAGCAATCAGAGAACTATTAAAACTAACACAGCAACCAGAAATAATATCTTTTGCAGGGGGGTTACCTGCTCCTGAGTTATTTCCTTTAGAAAATATGGAGAAAATAGCTTCAAAGGTTATAAGAGAACAAGGTCAGGCTGCACTACAATACAGTACTACTGAAGGATTTAATCCTTTAAGAGAAGTTATAATTGAGCAAAGGTTAAAGCCAGCTGGTATAAATGCTACTTTAGATAACATTATGATTTGTAGTGGTTCTCAGCAAGCTTTAGAATTCTCTGCTAAATTATTTGTTAATGAAGGAGATGTAATCCTTTGTGAAAGTCCTACATATTTAGGGGCAATAAATGCGTTTAGAGCTTATAGACCTAGATTTGTAGAGATACCTATGGATGATGATGGAATGATTATTGAGGAGCTTGAAAAGGCATTAAAAGAGAATAAAAATGTTAAATTTATTTATACTATCCCTGATTTCCAAAATCCAACAGGTAGAACTATGAGTATAGAAAGAAGAAAGAAACTTGCTAAGATAGGTGCAGAGTATAATATACCAGTACTTGAAGATAGTCCTTATGGTGAATTAATATTTGATGGAGAGGTTTATCCTAGCATTAAAAGCTTTGATGAGGACGGATTTGTAATTCAACTTGGAACATATTCAAAAACTTTTTGCCCAGGACTTAGAATTGGTTGGATATGTGCACATGAGGATATAATACAAAAATATGTAACTATAAAACAAGGAGCAGACCTTCAGTCTAGTACATTAGACCAAAGAATAGTAGCTGCTTATATGCAAGAATATGATTTAGATGAGCATATAAAAACTATAATAGAAGTTTATAGAAAACGTAGAGATGTTATGATTAACACTATGAAAGATACCTTCCCAAAAGAAGTGAAGTTCACAAATTCTAAGGGAGGATTATTTACTTGGGTAGAGCTAAGAGAAGATTTAGATGCAGCTAAGATACTAGAAGAGGCATTGAAATTAAAAGTTGCTTTTGTACCAGGAGCATCTTTCTTCCCTAATGGCGGAAATAAAAATTACTTTAGATTAAATTACTCAAACATGTCTGAAGAAAAGATAAAAGAAGGTATAGAAAAACTTGCAGAAGTTCTAAAAAAATATTACAAGTAATTTATAGTAATTTATAGGCCTTTCCTGTAGATTAAATTTATGGGAAGGGCCTTTTAATTAAATAATTTTCTAATTTAAAAGGAGGTTATTATATGATATTTTCTGAAAGAATCAAATCAATGCAATTTTCTCCTATTCGTAAACTTACTCCTTATGCAAATGATGCTATAATTAAAGGTAAAAAGGTATTTCATTTAAACATCGGTCAACCAGATATTGAAACACCGGAATTATTCTTCGAATCTATTGCAAATTTTAAAGAAACAGTACTAAAATATACTAACTCTCAAGGAATGGACATATTAATTGATAGTTTTATTAAGTATTATAAACAGTGGGATATAAACTTTGAAAAGGACGAAATATTAATAACTAATGGTGGTAGTGAGGCCCTATTATTTGCTATGATGGCAATATGTGATATTGGTGATGAAATTATAATTCCAGAGCCCTTTTATACTAATTATAATGGGTTTAGTGAAGCTGCGGGAGTTAAAGTAGTACCTTTTTTAACTAGAGCAGAAGAGGGATTTCACCTACCTAAAAAAGAGGAAATATTAAAAAAAATAACACCTAAAACTAAAGCTATATTAATATCAAATCCAGGTAATCCTACAGGGGTTGTTTATACCTATGATGAGGTAAGAATGTTGTCTGATATAGCTAAGGAGAAAGACATATACTTAATTGCTGATGAGGTTTACAGAGAATTCATATATGATAATCTAAAATACACTTCTGCACTCTACATGACTGATATCTTAGATAGAGTTATCTTAATAGATAGTATATCTAAGAGATATAGTGCTTGTGGTGCTAGAATCGGTTTAGTAGCTTCTAAGAATAAAGAGCTTATAAACCAAATACTTAAATTGTGTCAATCAAGGCTTTGTGTTCCAACCTTAGAACAGGTCGGCGCCGCTAGTTTGATTAATACTCCTAAAGAATACTTTTCAAGAGTTACAAAAGAGTATGAAAATAGAAGAAATATACTATATTATAATCTAAGTGTTATACCAGGTGTGATTTGTGAGAAACCAACAGGAGCTTTTTATGTAATTGTAAAGCTTCCTATTGAAGATGCTGAACATTTTTCTAAATGGATGCTAACAGATTTTGAATATGATAATAAAACAGTAATGGTAGCTCCAGCAGAAGGGTTCTATGCAACGCCTTCACTTGGGAAAAATGAAATTAGAATATCTTATTGTATAAATTCTGATGAGCTAAAAGAAGCCATGATGATATTATCTAAAGGATTAGAAAAATATAAAAGTATTTTTTAATAAAAAGGAGGGTGTACACCCTCCTTTTTATTATCACTATAGTTTGACTAACTACTTTCGAAAAAGATAGTTAGTCAAAAAATAACTTTGAAATATTTTGTTTCTTGTTGAAAACATTGCCATTTTTTTAAATAACAGTATGATTAAATCCCCAGGTTGAAATCTCTTCTTTAAATGTAAACCCAATGCTTTTATACAAACTTATAGCTTTTAGATTGTCTTCTAAAACCTTTATAGATACTCTTTCATAACCTTTCTCTAAAGCTATGTTTAATAACTTTTTCAAAAGAATCTTACTATAGCCTTTACCTCTAAAGTTTGGTATAAGACCAAAGTTAACTATGGTTACCTCATCATTGTCTAAAATTAGTTGACCATAACCTATATAATTATTTTGATACTTTAAAAATACACTGCAAGATTTCAGATAATAATCTTGATTTTCATCGAATATTATATCTTCAACTATAAGAGGTGTTCTATCTTTATTTTGGAATATACTATTTTGAATAAAGCATCTTAAAGATTCTTGACTCCCCTCTTTAAGTATCTCAAAATTTAAGTCTTTTGAAATATTAAATTCAAAAGGACTATCTAAGTTTATTGTTAGATTTTTATTTGATTCAACTTTAATAAATCCTAAACATTCCAATAATTCATAGTTGTAATTGTTTTTTTTACACTCATATAATAAGTTATAATCTTTTTTAAAATTACTTATATAATTATTAATAGAAACAACATTAGAAGATTTATCAATCCACATATCATTTATAACATAATCATGTCTTTCATACTGGCTATACCACATATATCCAATATAACCCGTATCATCTTTAAGCAATAAAGTAGAAGATTTCATATGAATCTTTTCAAAAGTATTATAACTATTGTAATGGAAATGGTAGTCTTTATTTAATTCATTAAATTCTTTAGAGTCTTTTAACATGTTTTTAAATATATCATAATTCTTTCCTGAAAGTTTAACAGAGTTATACATAATTACCTCGTCATCATCCTTAATTATTTAACAAAATTAGTATAATACATGGTTCAATTTAAGTCAATAAATTATAATGTAACTACATAGATTCTATATACTCTAGGTAGTCATTTATAAACAGTTCTTGAATGTCTATATATTGTATTATTTTATCTAACTTTTTCATATATTTCATTTCACTATAATTTTTATGCTTTACATATCTTTTTTTGCCAAGCTTCCAAAACTTGTGAGGAAATATAATTAGGGCGAGCATTATTTCTAATTCTTCTTTCGTAAGGGGTCTCTCTTCTACATAAGATTCTATTATAGGTTTTGCCTTATTAAAGTCCCATTTAAATTCACTTTTATGCATAATTCTTCTTATGTACTTTCCTAAATCATTAACTTCTAAATCTATGATTATACTATCTAGATCTACAATATAATAACTATCTTCAGCTTTTAAGATATTTTGATAATAAAAACTATCATGACATAAGGTTTTGTTATATTCTGCTTTTTTTGATACAGCATAGTACTCAGAATTTTGAAGTATATTTAATGAAAGCATTCCCCTTTGGTATAAAATATCTATATATTTAAGATAAGTTTTATCAAATTCATTTATAAGTCTTTTACGTTCTATTATCCTTTTGTAATATTCAAGATCAGAAAGATTTTCTAAAAATACCTTTGGCCAGTTTTTTAAATTGTTTTTTATTTTAAGATTAGATATATCTATCTTTTCTACTGCATTATGAAACTCTGCTAGCAGTAAAGCACATTCAGCGGCATCTAGGGTAGTATCTATACTGCATTCTTTACCATCTATCCACTCCGTTAAATAGAGGATGTATTTACTATACTTAACATAGTTATAGCCATCTTTAGTTTTAATGTATTTTGCTACCTTTTTAAATCCTATTTTATTTAGCTCTTGCACTAATATAAATCCGTTTTTTACTTTATATCTGCCACTTTTCATCCGTTTTAAACAATAGGTGCCTTCTTCACATATAACTTTATAGGCACTTCTCACCTTTTGCACCTCTATAATATTGAATCCATATTGATTCATAGATTGTTCTATCATTTTCTTTTCTTTAGGCCATATCTTAATATTACTATTAGAAGAGTCTTCTAACAATTATCTCACCTCATAAGAATATTATAATCTATATAAATATACTTATATATTAATATTTTATGACATAAATGGTGAAACCTCATTAAGAATTATAGTAATCCATCTTAATGAGGTTTTATTATTTGAAAGTATTTTAAAATTAGAGGTTAAATATTCACAGTGATATTTAAGATTAAAGATGTTTTTCTTCACTAATTTTATTTAGTACCTCATCTATAACAAAGCTTGGTGTAGAGGCACCTGCTGTAATTCCTATAACAGTAGAATCAGGCACCTTAAAAAAGTCAAAAGGTAATTCTTTTGCTGTTTCTATGTGTATGGTATCTTTGCAGTTTGATTTGCATATTTCATATAGCTTATTTGTATTAGAACTATTCTTACCACCTATAACTATCATCTTATCAGATTCTTTTGAAATATTAAAGGCGTCTTTTTGCCTAGTTTCTGTAGCTGAGCATATAGTATTAAATGCTAAGAATTCTTTGCACTCTTTAGAAACTACATACATAACCTTTTCAAAGTTTTCTTGCTTTTCTGTAGTTTGTGCTACAATACATACCTTTTTAGGTAAAGAGCTAGTTACATCACCATTTTTAAATACAAGTGCATTATTATCACACCATCCATTAATACCTTTGATTTCTGGATGATTCGGATCTCCAACTATTATTATAGAGTAACCTAATTCATAATATTTATTAACCTTTTTTTGTATATGAGATACAAATGGACATGTTAAATCCACTATATTAAGTTCCTTTTCTTTTAACGTTATATATACATCTTTAGATATACCATGAGATCTTATGATTATAGTATCATCTTTTTTTAAGGAAGATAGGTTCTCTATGTCTACAGGGGTTATTTTATGGCCTTTAAGGTGACTTATAACACTTTCATTATGAATTAGAGGCCCTAGTGTATATATGGGCTTGTTTAAGGCTTTTTGAGTAAGTAAGGCTTTTTCCACAGCTCTTTTTACTCCAAAGCAAAATCCTGAGTTTTCTGATATTATTATTTTAGCACCCATTATTATCTCCTTTTAAAACTTTATATATTGAGAAATCTTATTTACAACACCATCTATATCAAGGCCTGTAGTATCTATCTCTATAGCATCTTCTGCTTTTTTTAGAGGATCGCTCTCTCTTGTAGTATCTAGATAGTCTCTTTTTAATATATCTTCTAATATATCGTCATATTTCACACTTAAACCTTTATTAGTTAATTCTATATATCTTCTCTTAGCTCTTTCAGAAGGAGAGGCTGTAAGAAAGAATTTAAAGGGTGAATTTTTAAGAACCACGGTACCTATATCTCTACCATCCATGATTACATCATATTGCTTTGACATATCTTGTTGCAATTTAACTAACATTTGTCGAACCTCAGGTAAGGCTGCAAATTCAGATACATTTTTACTTATATTAGGATGCGTTATTTCATCTTCTATGTCTTTACCATTCAATATTAATCTATCGTCTTTAAAGGTCATATCCATGGTATTTATTAAGTTACATAATGTTTCAGTATCTTTTGAACTAATATTATTGGTAATAGCAGTTAATGTAACAGCTCTATACATAGCCCCTGTATTTATATACATAAGATCAAACTTTTTTGCTATTAATTTAGCAATGGTACTTTTCCCTGCACCTGCAGGCCCGTCTATAGCTACTGATAATCTCAAAATAATTCCCCTTTTCCATTATATTAATAATTGCTGTTTATATTTTTAAAACACTTAAAATTAAAACTTGTTACAACCTTTTTAAATCTGGTCTAAGGTTTGTAGCTCCTTTTAAGTATATAGGATAGATATCTTTAACATCAGCTTTAGGACTATCGTATAATACAAGGACCCTTATACATAGCGGTAGGTACTTTTCTTTTTCTACTTCCATTTCATTAAAGTGCATAATTGCAGTATTAGTTAAGCCTAGGACTTCGCGAAGATACTTTCCAGGATAATCTTTAGTTATATCTTTTGTACAGGAAAATACAATAGATATAATTTTATCTATTGTAAGATTATTCTTTTTTATCATAGTATCTATAAGTTCTATAGTTGATTCTTTTATATACTTTTTTTCATTATCTTCAATTGTAGTAGCACCTCTAATTGCTAGCATTAAGCTTCACCTACTTTGCTTCCTGCAAGATATCCTGTTGATAAAGCTATTTGTACATTATAACCTCCAGTAAAGGCATCTACATCTATGACCTCACCTGCAAAATATAAGTTGTCTATAATCTTAGATTTCATTGTAGAGGAATCTATTTCCTTAGTATCAATACCACCTGCTGTAACAATAGCTTCATCTATTGACCTTAACCCTTTTACATTAACTTCTATGTTCTTTAATAAGTTAACTAACGTTTTTCTCTCATCTTTTGTAATTGTGTTTACCTTTTTTTCAGGAGAAATCCCACTAAGCATTATTATAACATCTATAAGTTTACTTGGTAATAGATCTATTAATGCATTTTTAAAATCCTTATTTATATATTTTATAAAATCTTTTTGGACTCTATTATCTAAGGTACTAATATCTAAGGATGGTTTTAAGTCTATTTTAATTTTATATGACTCCTTATTATTTACGTATCTACTAGAGGTTAAAACTATAGGTCCTGAGATACCGTAATGTGTAAATATCATCTCACCAAATTCTTTGAAAATTGTTTTATTATTTTTAATTACACTTAGTTCAACATTTTTAAGTGAAAGTCCTTGAAGATCTTTTATCCATTCTTCTTTAATTTCTATAGGAACCAAAGAAGGCTTTGCTTTAATTATATTATGCCCAAGTTTTTTTGCGAATCTATATCCATCACCTGAAGATCCAGTTTGCGGATAAGATACACCTCCTGTACACAATATAAAATTATCAGCTTTTATTTCTTCTCCACTTTGTAGAACTACTGAAGTAATTAATTTATTGGTATATAAAAAATCTTTAACCTTTGAATTTAAAATTATTTTAATATTCTTTTGTATGAGCTCTTTATTAAAAGCTGCAATTATATCAGAAGATTTATCCGAGGCTGGGAATACCCTATCCCCTCTTTCAACCTTAAGAGGTACGCCTAAGGATTCTAAATAATTCATTACATCTAAATTATTAAATGTATAAAGAGAACTATATAAGAATTCTGGATTTCCAGGTATGTAATCAAAAAAGTCACTTATATCTTTAGCGTTAGTGACATTACATCTTCCTTTGCCTGTGATATATAATTTTTTTCCTATCTTTTCGTTGGCTTCTATCAAATAAACTATATTATTTTCGGAAGCTTTTAATGCTGCCATTAACCCTGCAGGGCCTGCGCCTATTACTACAACTTTTTTCATATGTTCAACTCCTAGTTTATAACTATATTTAACTAGTTTAATGATAGACTTTGATAAAATATTTGTCAATTTATAAATTATCTACTCTATAATAAAACTAAAAAAAGCAGCTAAAACTCTTTGAGTTTTAGCTGCTTTTTATTATATTTTAGTAAATTCCTTGAAGCATCATAGCTTCTGCTACTTTTAAGAATCCAGCTATGTTTGCACCAGCTACTAAATTGTATCCGAATCCACAAGATTCAGCTGCATTCATAGCATTGTCATGAATACCTTTCATTATGTGATGTAATTTAACATCAACCTCTTCAGCAGTCCATGCAAGTCTCATACTATTTTGTGCCATTTCAAGAGCTGATACTGCAACTCCTCCAGCATTAGCAGCCTTAGCTGGTCCAACTATTAAACCTTTTTCTAAGAAATACTTAAGAGCCTCATTTGTACATGGCATATTAGCAGCTTCACATACAAATTTTATATCATTATCAACTATTTGTTTTGCATGCTCTAAACTTATATCATTTTGAGTAGCACATGGTATTATGATATCAGCTTTAGTTCCCCATGGTTTTTCACCTTTAAAGAACTTAGCACCAAATTTATCAGCATAGTCTTGAGCCTTATCTCTTCCTGAACTTCTCATTTCTAATAAGTAATTAATCTTTTCTTCTGTTATAACACCATCTTTATCATAAACATATCCATCTGGTCCGGATATTGTGATAACTTTACCACCAAGTTCTGCAACCTTTTTACAAACGCCCCAAGCAACTTGTCCAAATCCAGAGATAGCTACTGTCTTTCCTTTTATAGTTGTTCCATTATGTTTTAACATTTCCTCGCAAAAATAAGTTACACCAGCTCCAGTTGCTTCTGGTCTACCTATACATCCACCATAAGATAAGCCTTTACCAGTTAAAACTCCATTTTCAAAGGCACCTTTAATTCTCTTATAATATCCATACATGTATCCTATTTCTTTTGCTCCAACTCCAAGATCTCCTGCAGGAACATCTACATCAGGACCTATGTGTCTATATAACTCAACCATGAAGCTCTCACAGAATCTTCTAATTTCTCCGTCAGATCTTCCTCTTGGATCAAAATCAGCTCCACCTTTACCTCCACCTATTGGAAGTCCTGTTAATGAATTTTTAAGCACTTGCTCAAAACCCAAAAACTTTATAATTCCTAAATAAACTGATGGATGAAATCTTAGTCCACCCTTATAAGGTCCTATAGCTCCATTAAATTGAACTCTGAATCCACGATTAACATTTACTTTACCTTGATCATCTACCCAAGGCACCTTAAACATTATTTGTCTTTCAGGTTCGCAAAATCTTTCTAGAAGATTAGCTTCTATATATTCTGGATGGTTTTCTAAAACAGGTTCTAATGATTCTAATACTTCTTCTACAGCTTGAATAAATTCTGGTTCCCCAGCATTTCTAGTCTTAACGTTTACAATTACCTGTTCAATATACTTCTTAGGACTTAATGTTTCATTTGTCATTAATAATACCCCCCTAAAATGAATGTAATTCTGCATGTCACATTATCTTTGAATATAAAACTTTCTGACAATGTATTATATTCTATGTGAAGCATCTTATTCCTTCTTTAATTATAAAGATTCTCAACTTTGCAATTATTGATATTAAAATTAATCAAACCTTTATTTAAATAAAGGTTTGATTATAAGTTTAATATCTATCATCAATATTTTTATAAGAATATACTTCATACTCTTGCCATATTTTTTCTAAACTGTTGTAAGTATCGGAAATGTTTTCTTTTTCTCTAAGTCCAACAGCAATAATCAATGCATTAATGACACTTAAAGGTGCAACTAAAGAGTCAACAAATGAAGCCATATTACTTTGAGCAATTAATGTATAATCTGCTTGTGAGGCTAATGGTGATAGCAAGCTATCAGTAATAGCAACAACTTTAGCATTTCTACTTTGAGCATAGGCTAAAGATTCAATTGTTCTATTAGCATACCTTGGAAAACCTATACCAATAACTAAATCTCCTTCGCCAACTCTTATTATTTGTTCAAATATATCACTAATACCATTACCTACAACTTTTACATTATCTAAAATAACATTTAGATAAAATCCTAAAAACTCTGCTAGTGCAGTGGAGCTTCTAAGACCTATAATGTATATCCTTTTAGCATTAAAAATATTGTTAACTACATCTTCAAAGGTTTTATGATTGATTTTTTCAAGTGTTGCTCTGATATTTTCTATATCAGCTTTTAATACACCTTTAAGTGCATTTTCTTCACTTATAAAATCATTTGCAAGTTCAATCCTTTGTACTGTGGTTAATTTATTTTTAATTAATTCTTGTAATTCTTTTTGAAGGTTTGGGTAACCACTAAATCCAAGTTCATTTGCAAATCTAACCACAGTAGATTCACTTACTCCAACACTAGAACCAAGTTTGGCTGCAGTCATAAATGCTGCCTTATCATAATGCTTTAGTATATATTCCGCTATTAGTTTTTGACCCTTACTTAATCTTGGAAATTTCATTTGGATAGTTCTCATCAAGTCTTGATTATCTTCCATAAGTATTCCTGTTCCTTTCTTCACATTTAAAATAAAATGAAGTATTTATTTCATTTTATCATTTAATGAAGAATTAAACAATAAACAAAATCATTTTAATGTTAAATTTTTATTTTTCTTTTAACTTTTAACTTTATCTTTTTTCTATAATTAAAAGAGAGGGCGCGTTATTTCGATTAAGTGTTTCATGAAGCATTGAACCATATATTAATTTATCTAATGAAGAGGCATATTTTAGTATCTCCTCCTTTTCCTTTTGTCCTTCTTCATGACCACTATACATTGATATAGCCATAATACCCTGTGATTTTAATAGCTCAAGTCCTTTTTTTATACTGATTAATGTAGACTTACAGTTAGTAGTAATATTTTTATCTCCTCCAGGCAAGTATCCTAGGTTGTAAATTATGCAATCTACACTACTTTTTATAGTGTTATCTATAAATTCATGAGACTCTTCTATTAAATTCACATTTTGCATCTCTTTATTTTTATAATTTTCTATGGCTATATGTTGTATTTCAAAAGAATACACCTTTTTAAAATATTTTGATAAAAAATCAGTATCTTTTCCATTTCCTAAAGTTGC
Source organism: Clostridium algidicarnis (assembly GCF_000703125.1). Lineage (NCBI taxonomy): Bacteria > Bacillati > Bacillota > Clostridia > Eubacteriales > Clostridiaceae > Clostridium > Clostridium algidicarnis. The sequence goes on from NZ_JNLN01000001.1 coordinate 2,554,668, forward strand.
ATCTATAGCTATATCAAAATTCTTTATATTATCTCTAATTATGTTATGTGAAAGTACACTTATATCTGCTGTATAGTTAAACATAAATATAAAAATCTCCTTATAAACTTTTTATATAATCTAATTCCTTTTCATTTAAGTATCTCCAATTACCTTCTTCTACGTTTTCTAATGTTATTTCACCAATTGAAACTCTTTGAAGTTTTAATACTTCATGACCTAAGGCGGAACACATCTTTCTTATTTGGCGGTTTTTGCCTTCATATATTGTAATTTCTACTAAAGAAGAATTATTTTTATAACTTTCTTTTATTTCTATATTAGCTCTTTTAGTAATATATCCATCTATTTCTAGGCCTGACCTAAAGCTATTCAGTTCTGAATTACTAAAATCTCCTTCAATTAAAGCTAGGTATGTCTTACCAATAGATTCTCTTGGGTGTATTACTTTATTATATACGTCGCCGTCATTTGTAAGAAACAAAAGACCAGAACTATCATAATCAAGTCTACCAACTGGGAAGATTCTTTCATCAACAGTTACGAGATCTAGTATAGTCTTTCTTCCTCTTTCGTCATTCAATGTAGTAACATATCCTTCAGGTTTGTTAAGAACTATATATACCTTATCCTTTTCAGGTTCTATTAATTTATCATTTACATAAACTTTATCCTTTTTAGGATCCACTTTAAATCCTAGTTCATTAATAACTGTATCATTAACCTTCACAATACCTTCTAATATATATTGTTCACTTTTTCTTCTAGATGCAACACCGCATCTTGCCATGTACTTTTGTAATCTTTCTTCCATTAATTATTCAACTCCATTAATTATTTATATACCTAAGTATATTTGTTATTTTGAATAAAATCAATTTTTTAGTTTACATTAGAAATTTACTTTACATAATAATTATTATGTATATAATATAGTAAAATGCTGGATATAACAACGTTCTTAAGTAAACGTACAAAAAAGGAGAGATTATATCTCTCCTTTTTTTATCTACATACTCCAAGTAATATTAATAACCAAAGTATATTGTTGTTATTTCCAGAATTACCACATTGATTGTTGTTCCAAGGATTGCAGGAGTTTCCTCCGGTGTTACAACAAGTATTCACGGGTGTACAGCATGGTGTACAATAACATTTACATTTACACTTGTGTTTATGGCTCATATAAATCGCTCCTTCAAATTCCAACTTTTTTATGTCTAATTCATTATATTCCTACAGCATGTTTTTTGTTACAACCATAAAAGACTTTAATAAAGCAAAAAAGAAGTCTTTACAAGTTAATTTGCAAAGACTTCTTTTTGTTAATACTTCTATCTTTATTAATAATGTATCTTTAGATACTTCTAGTAACTGAATAAAGCCATTTTCTTTCTTCTTCTTTAAGATTTGGAGATATCTTTTCATAAACCATTTCATGGTAATTATTTAACCAATCTTTTTGAACCTTTGTTAAAAGTTCTGGGTTTATTGCATCTAAGTCAATTGGGCAGTATGAAATAGTTTCAAAACCAAAGAATCTTCCAAATTCACTTTCACCTTTTTCTATGGTTAAAAGTACATTTTCAGTTCTAATCCCATGTTTGCCCTCTCTATATATACCTGGTTCATTTGTTACAATCATACCAAGTTCTAATCTTACATCACTTGGTACTGTACTTATTCTGTGTGGTCCTTCATGAACATTTAAGAGGAATCCAACTCCATGACCAGTTCCACACTTATAGTCTATAAATCTATCCCACATTGGTTTTCTTGCTAGTATATCTAAATTTGATCCTGTAGTTCCATATAAAAATGTAGCACTACTAAGGTCTATATGCCCTTTTAATACTAAGGTAAAGTCATCTTTTTCTTCCTTTGTTAATGGTCCCATAGCTATTGTTCTTGTAATATCTGTAGTACCATCTAAATATTGTCCACCTGAATCCACAAGAAATAATCCTTCTTTTTTTAGAACATATTGGCTTTCCTTTGACGCCTTATAATGCATCATAGCAGCATGATCTTTATATCCTGCTATAGTATCAAAACTTGGTTCCATAAAGAGGTCTTGCTCTTTCCTAAAACTTTCAAGTTTATCTGTTGCTGACATTTCAGTTATTTCTTCTTTACCTATATTTGTTTTAAGCCAATATATAAATTTAACCATAGCAGTACCATCTTTAATATGGCTATTTTTCATACTCTTTATTTCTTCAGTATTTTTAACAGCTTTAAGCGCTGTTGTAATATTTGAATTGGACATTATACTACATTTACTTTCAATTATCTTGTATAAATATATATTAGTTTTATCTAAATCTATTGAAACCTTATCCTTACTGTCTAGGTAATCCTTTATTGTTTCAACATCATTATAATCTACAATTTGTATATTATCTTTATGGAAATCACTTAAATCAAGGTTTTTTACCTTGTTTTTATCTACAAATAATATTGCTTTTTCTAAAGTTACAAGGGCATAGGATAAAAATACGGGGTTATTTGCAACATCTGATCCCCTTAGGTTAAATAACCATGCAATATCATCTACAGATGATATAAAGTAAGCTGTTGCAGTTTTTTTCTTTAATATATCTCTAACTTCATTTATTTTTTCAAGAGCAGTCTTACCTGTATATTTAACTTCATGTTTGAACATCTTTCCGCTAGGTATCTCTGGTCTATCCTCCCAAATTTTATCTATATATTTGCAATTATGTTCAATAGTTATTTCTTTAATTCTAAATTCTTTTTCCATCTTATTGTATTGACTTACAGATATAGTTCTTCCGTCAAATCCAACTTTAGCTCCCTCATTTAACTCAGATAAGATCCACTCATCATAGGTTGGTACATTAGGTATTCCCATCTTAAACAAGTCTATACCACTGTCTTTTAACTCTTTATTTGCTTGTATGAAATATCTACCATCAGTCCAGAGTCCTGCTTTATTTTCAGTTATAACTATAGTTCCAGCGGAGCCCGTAAATCCTGATATCCACTCTCTAGATTTGAAAAATTTAGCTACATATTCACTTTGATGATAATCACTACTTGGAATAATATATGCTGATATTTTATCTTTTTTCATTTCAGCTCTTAACAATTTAATTCTATCTTTTATATTCATTAACAAAACCCCCTTCGTATATCTTGATCTATTTTATAATCTTTTAATACCTTATTATACTATAATATCATTGGTATAAGTTTCATTCAATACAGTTTAGTAAAACAATTTAGTAGAACTTTTTTAAATACAAAAAAAATATCCCACTAAAATCTTAGTGTGATATTTTTAATGATTTCTATTTTTTGTGTTTCTTCTTAACAACTTTTAGTCTAAAAAAGTCTTCTCTTTCTTTTTCTTCTAAAACCTCTGTAACGAACTTAACTATCTCACCAAATTTAGGTATTTGTATATTTTGTAATGCATTGGCTCTTTTTTGTGTCTTTTTAACTTCTATGGCCAGTCTGTATATTGCATTTTCTACCTCTGCTAGCTCATAGGTTAAAAACTTTACCTTATTAAATTCCTGTACAGCTTCATCTATAGAAGGTGAACTTCTATAAAATCCATATTTAGTGGTAATATTCTTTTTCTCAAATATTATCTTTGGTACTTCTACTCCCATAACACTTTTAAATATTATCTCATAATCTTTAGATTCATCTATAGCCATAGCTACATCCTCTACATTTAGTATACCTGAGTTTATATTTGCATCCCTTAATGCCTCGTAAGCTTTTGCAAAGGTTGAATTTATGTCTTCTTGAAGTGAATATGCCTTTGAAACATAGGACATTATTTCTCTTATTAAAACATTTCTCTTTTTATCTAACAATTCAAAGCCTTTTTTCGAAAATTCTAAAGAAGCCTTAGCTGATATTAATGTAGATTTAGTTGGAGCAAAATTTTCCACTTTACTTCACCACTGCTTTATAATATTTATTTAGCATTTCTGGAGATACTCTATCAAGCTCGTTTCTTGGAATTATACCTAATATACTCCAGGCTAAGTCTAATGTTTCTTCCATACTTCTATTTTCAGCATAGTCTTGTTTTAAGAACTTTTCTTCAAAAAGTCTACCGAATTCCATGTATATCTTATCTGTATCTGATAATTCATCTTCACCAATTACTTGGGCTAAAGCAATTATGTCCTGGACCCTTGAATAAGCCGCAAATACTTGGTTAGAAACATCTGCATGGTCTTCTCTTGTGTATCCATCACCAATACCATCTTTCATGAGACGTGAGAGGGAAGGTAGTATGTTTACAGGTGGATATATATCCCTTTGTTGTATACCTCTACTTAAAACTATTTGACCCTCAGTAATGAATCCTGTTAAATCAGGTACAGGATGAGTTATATCATCGTTAGGCATAGTTAGTATAGGTATTTGTGTTATACTACCCTTTACCCCTCTCATCATGCCTGCTCTTTCATATAGTGATGCTAAATCAGAGTATAGATATCCTGGGTATCCCTTCCTACTTGGAACCTCTTCTCTTAAGGAAGATAGTTCACGAAGAGCTTCACAGTAACTTGTAATATCCGTAAGTATTACAAGTACATGCATCCCCTCTTCAAAGGCTAAATACTCAGCAGCAGTTAATGCACATCTTGGTGTTATAATTCTTTCTACTATAGGGTCATCTGCAAGGTTTGTGAACATAACTACCTTCTCTAAAACCCCAGCTTCTTCAAAGCTCTTTTTAAAGAAATTAGCATCATCATGCTTTATTCCCATAGCTCCAAAAACTATACAAAAGTTATCTGCGTTATCCCCTGATATTTTAGCCTGCCTTACTATTTGAGCCGCTAATTCATTGTGAGACATACCATTTCCAGAAAATATAGGAAGCTTTTGCCCTCTTATTAGTGTAGCTAGGCAGTCTATTGAAGATATTCCTGTTTGAATATAATCTCTAGGATATTCCCTTGCCACAGGATTCATAGGTCTTCCATTTACATCATATTTATTTAAAGAATATACTTCTCCACCATTATCTCTTGGTTCGCCTATGCCATTAAACTCTCTCCCCAAAATATCTTTAGATAGTGGAATTTTAAATGACTCCCCTCTAAAATGTACTGATGTATTGTCAACTGATATACCTGTAGTTGGTTCAAATACTTGAATCACTGCTTTATCTCCATATATTTGAACTACCTTGCCTTTTTTCTTATGATCATTATCTACTATAATGTCTACTATTTCATCATAAGCTACATCTTCTACATTTGATAATATTATTAGAGGACCTTGAACCTTATCCAAAACTAAATATTCTTTTTTCACTTCAATTCCTCCTATTTATATTTCTTGATTATTTCATCAAAATAACTTTTTATATTCCTTTCTAAATCATCTATAATAGAAAAATCATCGTTTGGCACATTGTATTTCATTTTATATAAGGATTCCATTATATCTTTATCTATAATAACTGATATAGGTGTACCTATTTTAACGGCCTTATTACCCTCATCATAAAAACTTTCAATTACTTTTAGCATTTTATATTGTTTTTCTAAAGGCACATAGGTATCAAGGTCATGGTAGGCATTTTGTTGTAAGAAAGCAACTTTTAAGCATTTAGCCACTTCCATTACTAGCCTTTGATCATCTGGTAATACATCTTCACCTACAAGCTTTACTATTTCACTTAATTTATCCTCCTCATAAAGAATCTTTAGCATCTTAGCCCTAAGTTCTATTATGTCTTCAGCTATATTTTCCTGATACCAATCTTTTAATAAATTAATATATCCACTGTAGCTTGATAGCCAGTTAATAGCAGGATAATGTCTTGCGTAAGCTAGCTTTTTGTCGAGACCTAAAAATGCTGAAACGAATCTTTTAGTATTTTGAGTAACTGGCTCTGAAAAGTCTCCACCAGCTGGTGAAACGGCCCCAATTACCGTTACAGATCCTTCATTGCCATTAAGTGTTTCAACATAACCTGCTCTTTCGTAAAACTCTGCAAGTCTTGAAGGTAAATATGCTGGATATCCTTCTTCTGCTGGCATTTCTTCCAGTCTTCCAGATATTTCTCTTAAGGCCTCAGCCCATCTTGAAGTTGAGTCTGCCATTATAGCTACGTGATAGCCCATATCTCTAAAGTATTCAGCTAAGGTTATACCTGTATATATACTAGCCTCTCTAGCTGCTACTGGCATATTAGACGTATTAGCTATAAGCACAGTTCTATTCATCAGTGCTAGACCTGTTCTAGGATCTATAAGTTTAGGGAAATCTTCAAGAACCTCTGTCATCTCATTTCCTCTTTCACCGCAACCTATGTAAACTATTATATCTGCATCAGACCATTTAGCTAATTGATGTTGAGTCATAGTTTTACCTGTTCCAAATCCTCCAGGTATAGCGCAGGTTCCTCCCTTTGCTATAGGGAAAAAAATATCTATAACACGTTGACCTGTTATTAATGGTTTAAATATAGTTTTTCTTTCTTTTACAGGTCTTGGAGTTCTTACTGGCCACTGTTGGTATAATTTAAGTTCATGAACATTTTCTCCATTCTCTAATGTAACCACGACAGTTTCTATATTATAACTACCACTTTCTTTTACAGCTACTACCTTTCCATACATTTCTGGTGGAACCATTAACTTATGAAGTATAGTAGGAGTTTCTTGAACAGTTGCATAGATATCTCCGGCTATTAAGTTATCTCCTATTTTAGCAATTACAGTTGTATCCCATATCTTCTCTTCATCTAATGATATAAGACCTATTCCTTCAGGTATAAATCCAGCAGACATAGAATTTATCTTTTCTAGGGGCCTTTCTATTCCGTCAAATATGTTCCCTAGTATACCAGGTCCTAGCTTAAGTGATAAAGGGCTTCCAGTAGAAACCACAACTTCACCTATTTTAAGTCCTCCGGTTTCCTCATAAACTTGTATTGTAGCAATATCTTCTTCTAGTATAATGACCTCTCCTATGAGCTTTTTATTACCTACAGTAACCATTTCTCTCATTTTAAAGCCTTTCATACCTTCAGCTTTTACTACTGGTCCATTTACCCCAATAATTTTTCCTTCCATTATTTCACCTCCTAATCAAGCATTTCCATAACTTTAATACCTATTAATTCTTTACTCTCTTCGAGCTTTGCAGATATGCTATTATCTATGTTAAATCTTCCTTCAAAATCTTTAATCATAATTCCTCCAATAAAGTCCTCTTTAGATACCTTAATTTCAATCTTCTTATCTAAGAAATCTTTCAAGGTAGCCTTTATTTGAGATTCATATTTATTAAAATCTCTATCTAAAACTATTAAATAATATTCACCTTTACTTAATAGTCTTAAGTTTTTTGTTACTGTACTCATAAGATAATCTTCATATTCTTTTGAATTTACAAAGTCTAAGAGTTTATTTTTTATTTCTTCTATAGTGGTTTTTATAATATCATCCTTTAGCCGTAACATCTCTCTTTGTTTATTTAAATTTTCTTTTGCAATAATCTCACTTGCTTTAACGTTAGCTTTTCTTATTATTTCTCTTTCAGAAACCTTTTTGATTTGAGAAATTTTCTCTTTTTCAGTATTTATTTTAAGTTCTGCCTCTTCGTTAAATGCTTTTAACTTTTCTTCTTTTTCTTCATTTAATTTTTCATATATTATCTTTGAAAACAAGCTTATTTTATCTTCAATGGTGGTCATGTATTTAACCTCCTATATCTTAAGTCCAATAGATTCTTTTATATACTTAACTATTGCATCATTACCCTTAATAGACCCATGTCTATCTGGTATCTCTGCAAGCAAGGGTCCTTCTTTTGAAACCTTAAGCTTATTAACCTCATCTTGTATTAAAAGACCTATCTTTTCAGTTATTATAATAATTCCTATTTCTTTGTCGTTTTTTAGTTCTGTTATTTTATCTAAAATCTCTTGTTTTGAATTTAGTACTATACCATCTATACCAGCCATTTTCATTCCAACTATAGTATCTACATTGTCACTTATTAAAAAACTTTTCATGATTATCTCCTTAAATTACAATCTTGAAAGTATCATTATAGAAATTATAAGACCATATATAGCGATACCCTCACCAAGACCAACATATATAAGAGTTTTACCTAATATTTTAGGATCTTCAGAGACAGCTCCAAGTGCCGCAGAACCAACAGAACCAACAGCATATCCAGCTCCAATTGTAGCAAGTCCTGTAGAAAGACCAGCTGCCAAATATCCAAGTCCTGATGCACCAGCAGAAGTAGCTTCAGCTGCGTGAGCTATACTTGGTATATTCATAACTAAAGCTGCAGTTACAACTGGTACAAATATACTTAAATTTACCTTTAATGCTTTTCTCATTTTTTCTTTTCCGCTTATTTCATCTTTTCCCTTTTGGATAATTCCATAAGTTAAAGTTCCTACAACAACGCAAAATGTTAATGTTAATAATATCATCATAATAATTACACCTCTTAAAATTATTTTTAGTTTTATCTTTTGATTTAGTTAAATTTTACCTTTATTGGTTCAAATGGAATTCCTGCACCTTCATAGTACTTACTAAATAGCTCATAATATTGAAGTCTTAATCCTTGGATAAATACTATAAGACCCTCTAAGCCAATTATAATTATATTTCCTAAAACTAATATAAATACTGATGCTACACCACTTTTAGTCATCTTTGCCATAGCTGAAAAAGCAACAAAAAGACCTACGTGGTTTAGAGCAAATGCTCCTACCCTTATAAAAGAAATTGTATTAGAAAACATAGAAAGTAAAGTTTCTATAACTTCAAAACTTGCCTCTATGAAATAATCCTTAGGACCATCAACAAATAAAGGTTTCTTCCCTTCTATCAAATGAGCTAATGGTTGTTTTAATAAAATTGAGATTAGACACAAAACAAAAAATCCAACCCATACTCCAGTAGGTAATAGCTCTTTTTTAAATATTTTGCTTACAATTAAAGTTAAAACAGCTATATAAAACAAGAAACCAGCTACACCATCTTTACCAAATATACCGTGTTCTATATCTTTTTTCTTAGCATTGTTAATAATTCCTAATATAAATCCAATTATTAAAAAACAACAACCAAATATAATTGCCCATATTAAAATATCATTTATATCTTCCATTGGTCTAATTAATAAAGCATTAATTACTTCTTCAGATCCAAATACACTTCCATATAAGAATCCAAATATTATAGAACTTAAACCTATTCTAGATAAAATACCTCCAAGATTTCCCCTATCTTTCTTATACTTTAAGAAGAGTCCTCCAAGTAAAAGTACTGCACCTTGGCCTACATCGCCAAACATAGCACCAAACATTATAGTGTATGTTATAGCAAGAAACATAGTTGGGTCAATTTCTGTATATGTAGGTATGCCATACATTTGAACTATACTTTCAAAGGGTTTAATTATGGGATTATTTTTTAATTTAGTAGGTGGTATTATATCTTTATTATTTATTTCGTTTGGTGTCTTTTTAATGAATATTATTCCTTCCTCAAAGGAACTTAATAATTTTTCAAGTTCAGCCATATAAGTAGACGGAACCCATCCCGATAAATAAAAGAACTCATTAGTACGAGCAGCATTCTTCTTTATTTGTAGAGACTTTTTTTCTAACTCATAGCTATTTTCTAAGGTTCTTATCTTTTTGGAAGAACTTATTAAGAATTCTTTGATTTTATTTTCTAATAAATCTATTTTAGATTTATTACTTTCTTCTTCTAATATAAGTCCACGCATAATTTCCTTTGGAGTACCCTTATATTCATAGGGTAAAAGTATTTCTTCACAATTAGCTGATTTAAAAATTCTTTCTGCCTCAGAAATTAAAAGTTTTGGAGTAAAGGATATAAATATGATAAAATCTTGCTCTTTATGAACAGTGGTAACTGCAGATGGTATATTTTCATAATTAGCTCTTATTTTATTCATATTTTCTTTATTTACTTTGTATAATCCTACCTTGAAGTTTTTCATATGCGACATATCCTCTAACTTAAAAGAAGCATCTTTTAAAAAGTCAAAAGCTTGGTGAGTACTTTCTAGATACTGAGCCCTTTCATTTAAGGCTTCATATTCTTTATGTAATTCATCAAACTCACTATAAAGTTCTTCAGTTTCCTTTTCTATTAATTCATAATCATAAATTACATCCATAAAATCTTCTTTAGGTATATTAAAATGTGCTCTTTGTTCTTCTAGCTTTTCTAAATGTTTTAAATTTAAGCTAAACTCCCTATCATAGATATAAGGTCTAATATAACTTACATCCATTAAAGCTTCTATATTATCTTCTGATGTCTCTAGAGAAAAATCTGAAGAATCTATTTCTTGAAGAGCATTCACTGGATGAATGTATCCTTCTAATGCCAAATTTTTAGTAAGCTTTTCGAAATCTAAAAAGGATCCAATCATATTTACCATATACATCTTTTCTACGGACATGAATTCACCCCCCTGTTATCAATGTTTAATATTTATATACTTTTTTGAATCATTATCATCCATGTCATACCTCTTTTGCTCTAATATAGAGATTATTTCCCTTATTTCTATCCTATATAAAATTAAATAACTTATAACCACACTAAAATCTGATCTATTTTCTCTTATAAATTTACTAAAATATTTCTTTTGAAATTCCTTTTCTCTAAATTCGATAGTATTTGAATCATCAGCTTCATAAATCCATGCATAATGTGTTTTTTCTATTACATCATGAAAATCTTCAACATTTTTAGTGTAACATAAGCTTTTAATATCCTCTGAGGATAGCTTATAACCATCATAAATTGTGTAGTTAAATAATTCTTCTGGCGTTATATCATAAAACTTTTTACCCCTATATATCCAACTTAAATTAGATAAATCAGCTTCTAATCCAATTATAACCTTAAGGATTTCTTTGTTTTGCTTATCTAAGTGTTTTAACTCTTTTCTTAAAATGGAAAAATACACAAAATCAAGTTCTGTTTCAATTCTAAATAGCCCTTTTTCTGAAACATCATTAGCTAAGTTTTTTATTCCATCATAATATATACTTCCCTTTAATCTGTCTATTACTTCATCTGTTGATTTTGAAGATAAGAGATATTCATAATCAATAGTATTTAAACTACTTTGAGCAACAAGTTTGCTTTCAATAACATCTTTGTCTCTACCTATGTATTTACCTCTTATAATTACTTTTAAGTCTTCAATTTCCCACTTTAAAAACAAGTTTTTGATAAGCTTTCTATATTCGCCATTAAAATAATTAATGAATTTATTAAATACTTCTGTATAATATTTATTTAAAATAATTTCTAAATACCCTCTATGAATGTTATTAAAATCATAGTTTTGAAGCAAATCTCCATACCTAGTATTCTCTTTTAAGTACATTAAAGCAGTTTTCAAATCCTTGCTTTGAAGTAATTTTAAAAAGTCTTCTTCTTTAAGCATCTTTCCTTTTAATGCTTTTACTTTAGCATTTACCGCAGTAAACTTAGCAGCATTTCCCATCCATATCACTCCTAAAGGGAATGTATTATTTCATTGAATATTTCTTCTGTAATCTTAACCTTGTTATTTTCATATATTTCTTTAATAACACTTAACCGTTTTTCTTTTTCAATTTTTATGTCTCTAGCCTTATTTTCAGCATCACTAATACTAGAAGAGAGTATCCTTGTTTTTATCCTTTTAAGTTCTTCGTCGCAATCTTTATTCATAGCTTTAATTGAGTCTTCTAGTTCCATTTGCTTTTCCTCTATTAGCTCCGTAATATTTCTCCGATAATTTTCTGCATCCTTGTCAATATCAATAATTTTATTTATTACAAAGTCCATTTAACCACCTCCTGCATGTATACATTTGTGCATTCATATATTCTATTCCTATCATAAGCTTTTTAAAAACAAAGCTTATCATAGCTAGGCTTTGCTACAACAAGATTTAATGATATTAATGGTCTTAATCTAAATGGTTACCTATTTAAAGGCTTAAATCTCCATTAATAACCTTATTTGAAGTAATTTAAAATAAATATATTTACACTATAGTCGCAATTTTCAATGTATACTCATGAAAATGTTTTCTGTAAATTAACCTTCAAATCACTTGTATTATACAGTTTAATTTATCTAAATATTGCAATTAGTATTTAGATGAATCTAAGCTAGATTTAAGTGTAACATATACCCTTTAAATCTAGCTTATACTAATATTTATACATCAATTAGACATATTTTGCCCAAAAAAGATGTATATATTCTTAATATTTGCATTAGCATATTTTATAAACATATATATATATAGAAATATACTACATAATTTATAGAACTTTTATATAATCTTTTGGTATTAAGCTTATAAATCTACTTTCTTCACCCTGTCTATAGCATCCCCCCTCCGTATTATAAGTAATATAAAGACGCTTTTTAGCTCTTGTAATAGCTACATAAAAGGTTCTTTTCTCTTCCTCTAGATTTTGTGTTTTTATCGCCATATATGATGGAAAGGTGTTTTCTTGTACACCTGAAACAAATACAGTATCATACTCTAAACCCTTTGCTTGATGAACCGTTATTATTGGTATCCTAGGTTTTTTAGTTCTATTAATAATTAGGGATTCTAGTTCACCATTAGAAAGAGCTGTAATTTTAATTATATCTTGAAGCGAATCTTTGCTGGATTTACTCTTATCATCAAGCTCTTTTAGTAACACATAAAAATCCCTTAATCTTTCAATTTTACTTCTACCTTCATCACCAGTGTACAAGGTCTTAATATTGAAATCATCTACTATCTTACCAACAATTTCGTAGGGTCTTATATCTTCTGCTTCTTTAAAAAGCTTATTAAGCTTATTACTTATATTTGTAAAGGTCTTTAAGTACTTTGACATATATGCAACCCTTTCTAAAGAAGTAGGTATAATATCTTTATTAAGAGCTTTAACTAAAAGATCCTTTGTTGCCATAATATCATCCATTGCATCATGGCTAGGCTTATTTTCAGCTTTAAATATTTCACTAAGTGTTTGAAGTTTATGATTAACTAAATTTGGATAAAACCTTCTAGTTCATTTACTAGAGTTTGTTGTTCCTTATTTAAGTTCATTTTATCCAATCGCCACCTTCACTTAAGTTTACATTATATGTTCTTTTAATAAATATAACCCCTTATAGACAAATACTATAAAGGGTTATATTTTTATATTTAGCTTTATAGTTTTTCTAATCGTTCTTTATAAAACCTTCTAGTCTTATAATCTATAATATCCTTAAAGTTATCTATAAATATAGGGTTTTAATTCTATGACCTTTATTTCCAAAACATATTAACCTCCTGGTTAGAGTATTCTTTTAATTTCAATTAAACATCATACTCCACCAAAGCCTCTTTGAAGTTCCTAATACCACCTCTTGGATTACTAACATCCCCTTCATATCTTGGTATCAAGTGCACATGTAGATGGTTTATAGTTTGCCCTGCATGATATCCTACATTGATACCTATATTATATCCTGCTGGCTCATATTGAATATCAAAGATCTCTTTTACTTCATGGAGTAAGCTATATATGGCTTTAACCTCTTCTTCACTTGCCTCAAAAAAGTTCATAAAATGTCTCTTAGGTATGATTAAACAATGACCTTCATTTACTGGGAAGTGATCTAAGATAGCAAATGTGTATTTGTTTTCTGCTATTATCTCTGATTTATTGTAATTACAAAATATACATTCTGACATGATTTTTCCTCTTTTCTTTATGTAGTGTTCTTAATTAACTATATCATAATAATAATATTTTGGGTTTCATCTTACCTTAATAAGGTTAGAATATCTATTAATAATAGTAAACTTTCTTATAAAAAATAATCCCCACCTCTTAAAAGATGGAGGGAATGTTCAGATCATAAAAAAAGGGAGCAATAAAAAAACAAATTATAGTTCTTCATAATAATGTTTTGTATCAGAGTATCAATTCTATATATTTAATATTATCTTTAAGGTATTTAATTCAATCAGCTTTAAGTTCTTTATTGCTTTTACCAAAGGTCTCTTCATAGATTAATGTACTAAAATCTTCAATACTTAGATATAAAACGTATCATTTCCATTACCTAATATAACCATAGTTGTCTTTACATCTCACATAGTTAATATAAAACAGGAACACCTTTTGAAGCTAAAGAAGGTGAAACAGACTTTAGATCTCACATAGTTAATATAAAACTTGTAAATTTCTATTTCTCCAGTAAACTTATCAATCTTTACATCTCACATAGTTAATATAAAACTTAGCGATACTTGCCTCACTGCAACTTTGTAATACCTTTACATCTCACATAGTTAATATAAAACCCTGGTTTATGTTATCTAATATCTATTAATTTTATTCTTTACATCTCACATAGTTAATATAAAACATCTATATATGCCTGTGATGTTTCTATCAAATCCCGCTTTACATCTCACATAGTTAATATAAAACAGACTTTTTCCAAAAAGAATGTTACGCAATACCTTACTTTACATCTCACATAGTTAATATAAAACCCTCATATGGGATTGCCTAATGTACAAGATGAAATAGTCTTTACATCTCACATAGTTAATATTGGACCTATGTCAATAACCTAGACACAAAAAGTCGTACAATATTACTAAGCTTCTTTTCTAAGATTTTCAAATTCTACTGGGGTCATATAGTTTAAAGCACCGTGAATTCTCTTACGATTATACCAGGATTCAATAAATTCAAAGATAGCTCTTTGTGCATATTCGAAGTTAGGGTATTTATGTACATATACTTCCTCTTTCTTAAGAATAGAGTGAAATGACTCTATACAAGCATTATCGTAGGGATTACCCTTACGGCTAAAAGAGTGAATTAAGCCCTTATCAGCAATTATCTTTTTAAACTGTTTACTAGTATACTGTGTTCCAAGGTCACTATAAAGTATTATACCATTAGGATTAGTAACATTAAGACAAGCATTTTCAACAGCATTAACGGCTAATTCTGCGGTCATATGCTCGCCATAGGCGTAGCCTACTATTCTTCTGGAGTATAAGTCCATCACAGATGCTAAGTAGGTCCACCCTTCTTTAAGGACATGGATATAAGTTATATCGGTACACCATTTCTTATTTATATCAATGCAATTAAAGTCTCTATCTAAGATATTCTCTCTTTCTGGTACATTATTCTTAGTGCTATGAGGCCTATACTTCTTTACAACTAAGGAGTGGATATTTAAGGCTTTCATATGCCTTTGAACCCTTTTAACACTACATGGTATGCCTGAAGATTCCAGTTTTTGCTGAAGTTTAATTGCTCCATAACGCTTATTACTATCTTCAAATTCTTCTTGTAATTTCTCTCTGAAGTGTTCTGTTTCTAGTTCACGCTTTGAAGGTACTCTTATTAAAGCTTCATAGTAAGTGCTTCTAGGAAACTTTAGTACTTTGCATATTCTTTTTACTGTATATTTTCCCTTGTACTTATAGATGAAGTTTACAACTTCTTCTATAGTTTTTTTGCAAATATGGCGGTAGCTTTTTTTAATATTTCATTCTCCAACTCAAGTTCTCTCATTTTCTTTTGTAGTGCTTGATATTCCTTCATTGTGATGGTTTCTGTTTCAGATACCTTTACTGGTGATAGTTTTTTGATCCATCCATTCATAGTAGATTTTGATACGCCATATTCACCTTCTAATTCAGTGAGGGATTTATTTCCCATATTGTACAAGTCTACAATCTGTTTTTTAAATTCTTCTGTGTATCTTTTTTGTGGCATTGTTGAACATCTCCTTCTTATTAATTATATTTTACTTTGTTCAGCTTTTCGTGTCCACAATTCTATACTAGCACCACACATAGTTAATATAAAACCCGTTACCGTCAAAAGTACCATTAAATCTTCCTATCTTTACATCTCACATAGTTAATATAAAACAGTTCCGTTTCTTATAATCTTACAAGTTTAACACTACTTTACATCTCACATAGTTAATATAAAACTTCCCACTACTTTATCTTTGCAAAGTAGCCTTTCTACTTTACATCTCACATAGTTAATATAAAACCTAAAACATAATTATCTTTTTGTACTGTTCTATCACTCTTTACATCTCACATAGTTAATATAAAACACACCAGGGGAAGCTTACAAAAAAACAGTATTAAGACTTTACATCTCACATAGTTAATATAAAACATGTAGGTGTGAAGAAATATATAGATTTGAGCCATCTTTACATCTCACATAGTTAATATAAAACTTGATTATCTCCTTATGTGCTGCCACCTCTAAAAGTGCTTTACATCTCACATAGTTAATATAAAACATATATATTTTAGTTGAATAGTCATTTCTGAATCCTCTTTACATCTCACATAGTTAATATAAACCCTGATTTTGTAAATTCCCCGCAACATCTGTGCCTAACCTTTACATCTCACATAGTTAATATAAAACAAAGCGTATCCTAGTCCTTGTGTGATTGCTATTTTTCTTTACATCTCACATAGTTAATATAAAACAAATTTATAAATTACATATATTTAATAGGTTTTCTTCTTTACATCTCACATAGTTAATATAAAACTAATTTTATTATCCTATTAACTTTATAAAGTGTAAACTTTACATCTCACATAGTTAATATAAAACCTTCATGTACCCTTGACATAATTCACCATTCAAATTTCTTTACATCTCACATAGTTAATATAAAACATGGTACAGATTTCCCCACTTGCATTGATACTTTAGCTTTACATCTCACATAGTTAATATAAAACCATAAATTATTTTACTAATTCATAACCTACTCTACTCTTTACATCTCACATAGTTAATATAAAACATAATAGACCATTTAAAGAATATTTATTGACTAGAGACTTTACATCTCACATAGTTAATATAAAACGAGGTAAGCGATGAACTATAGATATGTACTAACTAAACTTTACATCTCACATAGTTAATATAAAACTAACATTTACAAATAGCATAGATAAAGACTTGCTGCACTTTACATCTCACATAGTTAATATAAAACTATATTTATAAAAAATGACATAATGGCAGATTGTATCTTTACATCTCACATAGTTAATATAAAACCTTATTATTTAGATAAAGCCTATCAATACCAACGGGCTTTACATCTCACATAGTTAATATAAAACGCCCCCTTATTTGTAAGACCTACACCCTTTGTTTCTCTTTACATCTCACATAGTTAATATAAAACTATTGTATCAATTTTAAGTCCATTATCTCATATATCCTTTACATCTCACATAGTTAATATAAAACATTTCATCTAACAATAACCACATTAAGATATTTAAACTTTACATCTCACATAGTTAATATAAAACGCACAACTAGTTATAGCGGATATTCCGTATAATATCTTTACATCTCACATAGTTAATATAAAACTTCTCCGTTTCCGCCTTTCCCACCACTACCAGCGTCCTTTACATCTCACATAGTTAATATAAAACCTTATATCCATATTGCTATCTACCGCGACTACTTGTCTTTACATCTCACATAGTTAATATAAAACTTGCAATATAAAAATGAATCCACGTGGTGGAACGGCTTTACATCTCACATAGTTAATATAAAACATTTTTAATTGCCTAGTTTCGATGTATCCAGCCTCTCTTTACATCTCACATAGTTAATATAAAACTGTGACATATAATCATTCCTTTCTTCCTCTGTAATTCTTTACATCTCACATAGTTAATATAAAACACTGTTTTCTAATATCATTTCTTGTGCTTTATCTTCCTTTACATCTCACATAGTTAATATAAAACTAGAAGGCCAAAAGACTGTTAACACTCAAGAGTTAACTTTACATCTCACATAGTTAATATAAAACATGAATAAATTTGGAAAAGCAATAGAGTATTTCTATCTTTACATCTCACATAGTTAATATAAAACGTTTTTAAAAAATTTTGTAAAAAATGTGTAGTCAAGCTTTACATCTCACATAGTTAATATAAAACTAAACATCGATTTAGCGACATCAACCCTGTAACCCTCTTTACATCTCACATAGTTAATATAAAACAAGGGCACATGGAAAACAAAGAAGTAGAAATACCACTTTACATCTCACATAGTTAATATAAAACTTTGCAATTGAGAATATCATGAAGTATGAAGCTCAACTTTACATCTCACATAGTTAATATAAAACATTGTATTTATCGTCTGTTGTTGCACTATCTTCTACCTTTACATCTCACATAGTTAATATAAAACTTATAAGCATTATCCCCGAACTTAGTTTATCCATTAACTTTACATCTCACATAGTTAATATAAAACATAATATCAATGATAAGGAATTTTGAAATAGGGACTACTTTACATCTCACATAGTTAATATAAAACAAGAGATGGGTTTACATTATTAGCAATGGGGTTCACCTTTACATCTCACATAGTTAATATAAAACAAATAGCGGTTAAAAACAACGTATTTACTAATTGCACTTTACATCTCACATAGTTAATATAAAACATGCGGTTATCCATTGCAACAGTTACACGCTATCTACTTTACATCTCACATAGTTAATATAAAACACAATTCTGTAAAAATCTTGTTGTGTTTAAGTCTTTCTTTACATCTCACATAGTTAATATAAAACTTAGAAGTGTGTGTTGTGGCATTAAGCCAATTATCACTTTACATCTCACATAGTTAATATAAAACAAATATATTTCTTCATCGTCTAATGAAGCTAATTCAGCTTTACATCTCACATAGTTAATATAAAACCCCAAAGATCACAATTAATTAACATACTGGTATTACTGGCCTAGGCGCTACCATTGATAGTGCTTAAATAGACAATTTTGCAGTGAACCTAGAATAATGTTTTGTTATTTTATAGAAACTTCTATTCTAATACAGTAAAATCAACGTGTTGTCGCACCTAGAACCTTTGTTTGCATCGATGCAGTTTTAGTCATAAAAAAAGTTCATCAAAACTTTTTTCTATTCCAATAACATCTTTTCTAATATTTTTAGATATTTTTACCCTGTATACATATATAGAGTCTGCTTTTTTATCTATAAGTTTATTAATCTCTGATAAACATTTGTGGAGCTTTCCCTCTGTTATCTCACCTTCAAACACTGAATTTTGTGTCCATGTTAAATATTTCTTAAGTGTTTTTCTAACTCTATTTATCCTCTTTTCCTCAATATCATAAGTTAAAATCACAAACAAAATATCACCACCATTATATCATTAATTTTAATCATTTAAAACACTTATAAAGTTATTATGTTTCATATGAGTTCTAAATTCCTACCACCAAGCTTTAAGTGGTTTATATTTTTCATCGTCAATAAAATGCTTAATCAATTTATAACATTCAAGTCTTATAAACATCCTATAAGAAACTTTTCTATTTAAGGTTCTATGTTTAATAGTAACACCCATTTTTCTTTCATATTCAGAAATAAATTTTTTTCTTCCATCGTCATTAAGAAAGCAAATTCCCTCTTTAATATCAAAATCTTTAACAGTTATTCTTCTATTATTAACCAAGCTAAATATTATAGGGTCAATTATTAAAGGTTTAAATATTTCAGCTATATCTAAGCTTAATGAAAATCTTTTTGTAGAAGGCTCATGAAGAAAACTAACAGTTGGATCTAGTTGAGTCTTATATATTTCACCTAATACTGTAGTATACATTAAGCTATTACCGAAAGAGATCAAAGCATTTACCGGATCTGTTGGAGGACGCTTTTCTCTTTTATTAAACTCAAACCCATTCTTTAAGACAATATTAAATGATTCATAATAGATTTTTCTCATTCGACCTTCTGCTCCCATTAATTGTTCTACAGAATTAGCATTTAATATATTTTCCCTCTCCGATCCTATTCTTTCTATGAAACTTTCAGTATCACCATAACTTCTTAAATTTCTTAATATATGATGAGCAGCACTATCAATAAATTGTTTTGCTAAATATATTCTTTTATCTTCATAGTTATAGTGCATGGCTTGATTAACAAGTAAAAAACCCGATACATTCTTCTTCCTTGGATAATATGTTCCTGAGTAAAATCCATAGTAGTTATAAAAATTCAACATAAGCCCATACTGTGATAAATAATTAAGTAACTTAGTATTTAAATCTACTTCTCCAAATATATGAATCATACTTGTCTGTTCAATAGGTAATGACTTTTTCTCCCCTTGTTCATCTATAAAGTAAATAGTATTATCCTTTCTTTTTAGCCTTCCACTACTAAAAATATAGTAATCTCTATCCATTATTCATCATCTTCTTTCACAAAACAGAATTCATAATATGCACATTTTCTACAATAAGGTAGTATTTTAAGTTTAGGTGGATTACTATCATAAGTTATTTTCTTTATATCAATTAAAGTATGAATTATCATATCTTCTATTTCGGACGTTAACTCAACTTCTTCTATTTTCTTTTCCTTTACATAATTTATTGAACCCTTCTTATTTATACCTATCTGTTTTAAATAAAACAGATAATAATAAAGCTGCATTCTATCAGGTTCAGTTAGTTTGCTGCTTATTTTAACCTCTCTTACATAATCCTTATCCAATATATCTAGCTTTATAATATCATCTATAAGTACTTCTTTGTCTTTCCTCTGATATGAATCTTCATGAACTAGCTTTCCACTTAATACCCTATCACTTGTATCCTCCATAGCTATACCCTTTGAAAATAACCATAACTTTCTTTTACAAACATAATAATAGTTTACCTTTACACCTTGTGTTTTAAATTTTTCTAATTCAAATTCCATAGTTATCACCACCTAAATAAATTGAAAATCTTCATCAAATTCACTTTCTGTTTTAACTTTTCCTAAGCCATTTTCATAGGTATAATCGATTTTCACTATAGGAATTATATTAAATTTATCAATCTCTATAAAATCATATATCTTATTACTTTTTTTAGCTGTTTCAAACATATATCCAGGTATATCTACGGTATAATCCCTTACATTGTATTTTTCTTTTTCAATTTTAATATACAATGCTTGCAACTTTTCTTTATCTTTTTCTTCTCTCATCTGTATTTTATACTCTTTTATTTTACTTAGAGCTAATTTAATATTTTTATTATCTTCGTTAGAGTCATAAACACATTTAGGTATAACTGGATACGATAAAATATTTCTAAGCCTGGCTTCATTTTTTTGTAGCTCATATTCCTTAATATTTTTAGCCCATAAAAGAGAATCCTTCAGTTTTTTATAATAATTACATTCCTTTAATTTATTTTCTGTATATACCCTCTCTACAAGTTGCATCTTTTTTTCTTCATCAACACTTTCTCCACTTATACCCTTTATTTCTTCTTTAGAGTATTTAAAGATATCTATATCAACTACACTTCTATCGTCATTTCTTATTCCAGAAGTAGGTTTATCCTTACCTATATAAACATAAACATTGGGATTATCACTATCTAAATCTCTTCCCCTATATACTCTCCCCATTCTCTGAAGTAATCCTGATATCTCAGAAAGTTCCGTGTATAATATATCAAAATCTATATCTAAACTTGCTTCAACAACCTGCGTAGTTACCCATATCCCCTTATCTTTACACTCTATTTGCCCCATTTTAAATATTTCATCTTCCTTTAAACTTCTATCTTTCTTTATAAACCTACTGTGAAACATTTTTATATTAGTATTAATATTTGCTTTTATAAGACTTTCATAAACCTTTTGTGCTTGTCTTACTGTATTTACAATAACAAGAATCTTCTTATCCTTATAATTATCTTTAATATGATCGATGTTTATATACTCTTCTAAAACTTGTACCTTATGTCTTAATTGTGGCTTGCCTTTAGAATTTTTCTTGCAAAAGTTCTTAGATTCTTTAAATGGAATATTTTCTCTTCTCATAAAATCCAAAATTATATGAGGAAGGGTAGCTGTAAGTATTGTAAATTTCCCACCAGCTTCTGATATATATTTAAGTGCTACAATTAAATATCCAAGCATATCTGGGGAATACATTTGAATTTCATCTATGACCAATTTTGAATAAGATAAGGAAGCAAGCTTTAATTCATAGCCTTCATATTTAAAAATAAAATCTATGAGTTGATCAAGTGTACATATTGTTAAAGGCATGGAAAGTTGTTTTGTTTTCTCATAGTAACCCATATCTATAATTTGTTCTTCATTACTTCTTTTTAAATACTCCCTAAATGTTTCGGAATGAAGTAACGCAGTATCTTTAAATCCTATTTTCTTATCATCTATTACCCTATCATATATAGCATTTATAGATACTCTTAAAGGAAGTGTGAAAAATCCTTTATTATTACCAATCCATATTAATGCCGCCTCTGTTTTTCCAATACCTGTAGAGGCTCGTATTATATTATTTTCATCTAAATTATTCTTCATATATTCTTGAAGTTCATTAAGTTTATATCCTTTGCTTTCTATTGAATAAATAGTTCTTTCATATAAGTCTTTATTTTCCTCTTCTACACTTATATGGGCACTAGCCGAATAATCTAATCTATTTAGTATCCCTTTTGTTATTACATACTCATAGTAACCATCATTATTTTCATCATCGCTTCTTTTAAATCTACTTTTTTCATCTACATATTTAAGATAACCTTTGTATAACTTTTCATCTTTATCAATTTCTAAGCCCTCAAAATGTTGCCAATATTTTTTTAAATCCTTTTCTATTACATCTTCAATAAGTGTAAAATCATATATCTTTTCTCTACTGTGATGATAATAAATGCTTTGATATAAAACCTTTAGTTTATATGGATTTTCATTATATGTCTTTTTTAATTTTTTTAGTGGTAAAAAGGCAGGGCTTAAATATCCATGCGGTATTTCTTTGCTATCTTTAAGATTATCTTCAACTTCTTCTTCCCCTAATCTACTAAGCAATTTGTTTTGAAATTTTGAATTCATCTTTCCAAGATCATGATACAAACAAGCAAACCTTAATAGCTCCCAATCGATATAAGGAATATCCGGGTATAACTTTTTCAAAATCTCCATTCTATCAATTAAACATTTAGTATGTTCTGATATCGTTTCTCTTGGATATGTCTTTGCTAAAAATTCATTAATCATATTAATAATCCCTTCTTTTTAAAAAGATAGAGATTATAATCCCTATCTTTTCTAAGTTTTAAGCAAAAAATACAGGGTTATTATCTGAATCAAAGGTAAATTCCTCATCTGCATATAGAAAATCTGTATCTTTAACTGCATGCATTACACTAGTTTTTATCCACTGTCTTATAAATGTATCCTTTTTTACTTTTACTAAATCATAGTATCTGTTTAGTTTATAAATAGTGGCCTTTGACCTAAATTCATCATCATTAAACATGTCTATGGGTATATAAGCATCATAATTTAATTTTAAATTTGTATCATCCAAAAACTTCTTTTCTATGTCAACAACTTTTACATCTTTAATTCTTACTATATCTTCTCTCCTACCAAGAGAAATATACTCTTTTGGCGTTTTAAATGCTTCATATATTATTGGAATAAGCTTTTCATCTTCAGGTTTAATATGAATTAAAAGTTCTGCATCTACAAGAAGTTCTACTGTAGATACTCCTTTTGTAGCTCCATAATATTTTTCCATCTCGTCACCTGTTTTTCTGTCTATTTCTTTTCCTTTTAGTTTTATGTTATGTCTAATTTCCTCATATTCAGCACCTGCAAATTCATATCTTGTATACAAATCATTAACCTTTGAATTATAATTACCTTGTATGCTTATTTTCATATCCTTATATTCTTCAAAAGCACAAGCATAATGAATCATTCCACTAACAGTAGAATATGGCGGTAAGGGATATGTTTCTTTCAGCTGAAAACTGGTAGGCTTTTTATAATTCACTAAATTCTGATATAGTTCTATCCTTATTGCCTTCATGTACTCACCTACCTAGTTTCTTCGTTATAATATTCTATTACCTTTGTTTTAATATTTTCAAAGAATTCACCCATTCCTATTGAATTTAATTCTTTTTCAATCTCACTATCATTATCTAATATACCTTTTATTAATCCAATTGAAGTATTAGTATTTATACTATCATCTAATTTTAGAATATCTTTTATTGTGTCCACTTTAAGTTTGTTTTTCTTTATATTCACCTTGTTTTCAAAGAAAGGATTTTTAATATCATAAACTCCGCCAATTGCAAATAATGGGGTTAAATTTTCTCTTCTCCCTTTTATATCTCTATATAAAAATTTTAAAGTTTCAAGGAGCCTATTTACTCTATCCGACTTAACACTGTTATCTATTTCAATATTATCATTTTTATCTATTCCAACCTTATCTAAATCAATAGTGATGGTATATGCATAATAAGACTTATGTATCTCACTTTGAGCAATATTACCTCCATCTTTAGCTTCTTTTACCTGTGAATTATATCTATCTAGTAATCCTTTATTAGTTAAAAAATCTAAGTCTGCATTGAAACTTTCTAGAGCAATTGCATTAGAAAGTCTTGCCACTGCTGGGCGAGTCTTTGTAGGTTTTTGAGTTTTCATATATCCGAAAAGATCAATTTCTGCATAATCTTTTATATTAGCTTCTGGAGCGAATTGAATAACAGAACCATCGAGACCTAATGGTGTATTATCTTCACCCATTTGGCTTATAATGTTATATCTTAAAGCTTGCCTTGAAATATAACTATAGCTTTCTCCTGTGTCTCTTGATATTTTCTTTAATGACGTTACATTTCCTACCCCTTCACCATAATTTGCGCTTTCAGCCTCAAATATAAATGTGGCAGTTAATCCCTTTTTATTCATTAGCTTTTTCCTCCTTACATAAACTTAATTTCCCTTTTTCTCCTTGTAATCCCAATATAAAGGCATACCCTACAGTTTGAAGCTTATTGTCACCTTTAAGTGAATCTAGTAATATAACCGGAATTTGTTTCCCAGCATACATGTAAGCGTTTAGAATTGTATCCATAAATCTATTTTGATTCTTTGTTTTTAAAGCATTAAGAAGCCTATAACATATACCATTCATCTTATTGTCAGCTTTTTTATTTTTATAGACTTCTTTTAAGTCATATCCTAATTGCTGAATTTTATCTATATCCTTATAATAAACTCCTTGTTTACCCATAATGCCTCCTATAAAATCATTATTAATTTTTATAATCGATTTAACATACCCTAATCTATTGAATTTTCCATTTAAATTTAATACTAAAAGATCATTTATAATATCAAATTGATTTTTATTATTATAAAGTCTTCCAATAACTTCTCTATAAATATTTATATATTCATTTGAAGAATTCTTAAACGTTCCTTTAATTAATACATTTAATGTTTTTCGATGATTAATTATAACTTTAAGTTTGTTTTTTGATAGCACATTAAATGTATATGGTCTTCTATTATTACTATTATCAAGCTTAATAATTTGAATATTGTCTATTTCTTTTGATGATCTTTCTACTTCACTTTGTTTCAAACTGTTAGCTATCATAAGATAACTTTTATCTTCAAGTTCTTCAAAGCTTGTATTATTATCAATAGAAGTATTATTTACCTTTATTATATCTTCCATAGAGGAATTTTCATTTATAAATATCCCTTTATCCCTAATTACAGTGAATCCCGCAGGTATACAAGAATATACTAAATTACATATAGGACATATAAATGAATCTCCATAAAAGTTCCAAAAGTGAGATGTCTTTCTTGACATATCTACACCCATTTTATTAATCCAAGTTAAATCATAAGAAGCTGGTTTAGATAACTTTGAAATAGGAGAATCACAGCTAAAGCATTTATATTTATATTTAGTCTTATCTTCATTTAAATAAGTTGAAGTATTGTCAATAAAGTATTCTTTAAAATTATCATACATATTCTTTGTATTATTAGATGTATTCAAAAAACTTACGCCTGACCAAAATTTATCTATTACATCATATATAATATTTTTAGCTAAAATTATTTTCTTTACGCCATCTTTTTTTAGATAATCAATTATAAATTTTATATTATTTAATTGTTCTATAACATCAGGCATAATATCTTTAAAATCTTGATTTTTACCCTTTTTAATCTTCTTAAGTTTTTTTTCTTCCTTTAGCATATCTACATTGTCATTGTTAATGATTATATATGCACTTTTAAAACTGTTTTTTTTAAGTCTATCTTTTGCATACTCAATATAATCATTAATCCTTTTCAAAGATGCATCGTTCAGAGGGCATTCCTTTAAATTATCAATTTCACACTCAAAGGAAACAATTCTTTGCCAAGAAGTAAATGACCTGTATTTATCTATAAAATATTTGAAATATTTTTCCTCAAAGTTTTCAAGTGCCTCTTCTTTAAATTCTATTATATTTCCAGTCTTTTTAACTACATCACCTGATGACTCTAGTATATTTGCTATTCCCACAACACCTGCATTATACAACCAATCCGAGAGTTCAAGCTTTATATTACCTATCTTTCTCACCTCCTATCATATAACTTCAATCATTCCAAATCCTTGGCTCCTCTTAAATCCAATCCCAAGCATATAAATATCCTTTAAATCATTAACATCACCTTCAAGCTGAAACTCACCAGCATAACTGTTAACATAATAATAAGGTTTACTTGTATTTTCTTTAAAGGCTCTTATATCCTGTTTCACAACTCTTTTCTTCATACTTTTAGATGGTGTGAATTTTAATTCTTCCTTCAATCCAAAACCCCTATAGCTTTCAAGAGTCTTATTTACTATGTAATTAAGCTCTTTAGTAAAGTTCTCATCCTCAATTTCTAAAGCTCTATTATTTTTGTCTTTAATATGAATTGGTGATAATGTAGTAAATGTTACCACTCTACTGTTTATAATTTTCTCTTTGACTAAAGTAATTCTCACTTTGTTAAGATCAAACTCTTTATAATTGAAATCTTTAATTTTTAATAATCCATTATAAAGATTAACCATAAACTCATAATTAGGGGAGCTGAAATTTATGACTACCTTGTCTTTTATGAGAAATATATCCTCCTTTTTTTCATATCCTTTTACATATACTGAAAAACAAAAATCTTTTGTTTCTTTGTTTGATTTCCCAGTTTCAAAATTATAAAGTTTATTAAAATAATCTATATCTACGCTTCTTAATGCATCTTTAACAAGACTTACCCCAAGCATCTGATATGATACGGGAAATTTATCTGTTTTGTACTCACAGCTTATCCTCATCTATATCACCTCCTTTATAAAAATTAAATATCATATAAATATTATTAGAATTACACCTCAATAGTTAAATGCCTCTTAATTTAATTATAGTATGATTCCATGACTTATATTGGTTGGAATAAAAGTATTTGTTAGGTTCTTTATTTTTCAATTATATATCTACTATAGGTTGTATAATTTCATAACCTTTTGAACTTCTTTTTTTATCTGCTCTTTAAAGTCCGATGGCTCTATAACCTCAACATCACTACCCATACTTAATATCCAACTTTTAATTTCAGTAAGTCCATTCATTTTTGCCTGAAAAATAATATAATTGCTGTCTTTAAAATCAGTAATCTTCTGATCTTCAACCCAAAGCTTTTCCTTTACTATCTGTGCATAAGGATAATATACTTTAAGCTTAAGATTAACCTCCCCATCTTTGAATATTCCAATACTATTTTTCATATATTCCCTGATATTAAAGTTTTCATCTTTCTGGAATCTCTCATCAAGAGTTTCATATTTTTTTATGCGTAAAATTTTAAACTGCCTAATCTCTTTTCTATATTCACAAAATGCAACAAAATAAAGAGACCCTTTATATTGAAAAATACCATAAGGCCTTACCACTCTTTCCTTTATTTCATTTTTTAATGAAGCATACATAACTTTGATTTTTTTATTCATTATAATAGCTGCATGTATATCTAGCCAAGCTTTGTACTCTTTTTCGTAATCAAAATTAGATTTAATACCTTTAATAAAATAATCTGTTTGGAAATCATTTTCAAATTGTTTTTCCTTAACAGCGTTTATCTTTTCAATAATCATTTTAAAATCTTCATAAAAAAGAAATTCTTCATACTTAAGTTGATTTTGTGCCATAATCAAAGAATTATATTCTTTATCTGTTAAATTCAAACCTAAAAGATAGTCTTTTCCTTCAACAATATAACCTCCATATCTTCCTGGAATTGACGTTATGTATATACCTGCCTGCTCAAGAGATTCTTTATACCTTATAATTTGTCTTTCATTAACCTCCAGCTCTCTTGATAATTCACTTATTTTCATCTTTCCTCTGCTTTTAAGCAAAATAAGCATCTTCAAAGCATTACCAACCTTACTCATAACCAACCTTCTTCTATATTTTATATTTTTTTCTAAGCACTTTTTAAATAATTATCTGTAATCATTTATATTTATTTCATATATTTATAAAATTCTACATATTATTTAAAATTCCTTTTTAATTTTAAACTCTTTATTCTATAGCTATCTAGCTTTCAACCCCTTACATTACACAAATCATTACCTATACCACATTTACTTATAAATATTTATTAATGACACACTAAACATTGTATCTATTGTTAAAATAAAATTTGCTCAATCTATTGCACTTGCTCTTAAATTTAAGCTCGCAAGTGAGATCTTGAAAACTGTTGTTATTAGAGAGATGGATGAAATTTATGTTCTAGGCGCTATAATAGATATAAGAGTTATACTAACTTTTGTTATCCACTGGGAAATAAAAGCTGCTGAAAAGGATGGTTAGATGAGATTAGATGATTTATAAATGAGTCTTCAAATGAGATTGTGAATTCACAAACTCATTTGAAGACTTTTTGTTTTAATCTTACTTTCGTTTATCAAACTAAAATATACATTGTTAAATATATTTACATAAAGAAAGTTTACTTATAATCTATATTATTAATTTCCTAAATATCTAAAACTATATCTTGAAGCTTTCTTTTTGGCACATAATGATTGCCTTCTCCATCTCTATAGTATTTAATATCTCCCTTTAAATCTATATCTTCAAGGATTACATTTTCCTTTGGGGTACCTAAGGCAATTACCATTAATATTTCATAATTTGAAGGTAAATCTAAAGCTTTAGAAAGCTCTAACCTATTAACTGAGCCAAACATACAACCTCCAAGTCCTTTTTCTACTGCCCCTAAAAGTATATTTTCAGCTGCTATACCATGATCCCAAAAATAATTATTACTAATTTCTTTATCTTGAACCATGATTATATAAGCTGCTGGCCTTTCTCCTTTTTCCGGACCATGCCACTCCTTAAGATATCCTGCCCATTTTATGTTGTCAAAAACTAATTTATTTTTCTCTTTTGTATTGGACAGTACATATTTAAGGCTTTGGAGGTTACCACCTGAAGATGATATTCTCGCTAGATCAATAAGCTCCATTAAAACCTCTTTTGAAATACTTTTTTCTTCATAAAATCTTCTGTAAGTTCTGTTTTTTAATATTAAATCTTTAATCAATTAAAATTCCACCCTTCTTATAATTATATTGTTTATATGTTTTGTGCATTTTTTGCTTTATTTATTTCTTGGTTATATTCGTATAACTTTATATTAAAACTATATTGTATGAATAAATACACTTTTCTAAATTATACTTAACTTACAATATATCATCAACTAATATTCTATTTTTAAATGACAAGATGCTTCAATACTTCTTTGCTCGTGTTGGTCCTCCTGCTTCTTTGTTAAATGAGAAGAAATTTCCTGTATCAGCATCTTTTAATCCTAGCTTTTATGTTCCTCAAATACCTTGCTTAAGATTATCAGATTCAAAACTTAAAAAAATCATTAAAAACTGTGGACAAGCAGCTGCTGATGCTAAAGAATGCGGACTTGATGGAGTTTATCTTCATGGACACGAAGGATATCTTTTAGAGCAACTTACAAATCCTGCATTTAACCGTCGTAAAATGGGACCCTATTCTGACTGGCAGCGTTTTGGTATTGATGCTGTAAATGAAATAAGAAAAAGGGTTGGTAATAATTACCCTATCATGTACCGTATTGACCTTTCTCTTGCACTTAATGAAACTTACGGGTCTAACATGGATAATATAAAGTCTTTAAAGAAATTTAAAAACGGAAGAACTATATCAGATACCTTAGATTATATGGAAAACTTAGTTAAGGCCGGTGTAGATATGTTTGACGTGCACCTTGGTTGTTATTATAATTGGTGGCTCCCACATCCTCCGCTGTTATGCCTGCAGGTTGTTTCCTTGACATCTCACGTATTGTTAAGGAACATTTTAAGGCAAAGGAAATTAAATCTAATGTTAGGTTAGAAGTTCCTGTTGTAGCTTTTGGTAAGCTTAGCTATCCTGACCTTGCTGAAACAGCTATTAAAAATGGCGAGTGTGATATGGTTATACTTGCACGTCCATTACTAGATAATCCTGAATGGTGCAATAAAGCTTATGCTGATAACGTTAAAGAAATCATTCCTTTAAAGAAATGCCTAATTTAAAAGTTACCTTTAATACTGAAGTTACCACTAAGTGGTTAAAGGATAAAATCACCTACTGTTGTCCAAAATATCTTATTTGCGTTCTTTAAATGAACTTATTTTAAAGAAAGACTCTAAGTTTGAACTAGGTGGAAGTTACAAACCTGCAGTTAATTATCAATGTGTAACTACCTTAGAAAGCTTTGTTAAAAAAGATGAGATTTTGCTATATGGTAAGGATTTAAGTGAAATAAGCACTGATGTTTCCTTTGCTAGATTAGCTTTTCTTCAAATAAATAATCTAGAGGATGATGATACCGCTTATAAAGCAATTAAAGAACTAGAATTCATTAAATATAACATGAATTTAGACGGTTATATGATGAGAGCTTCTACCATGGACAAACGAGAGCAAGTTAGAATTGCGAAAACCGCAATAAATAGCAGCATCTCCTTTGAAAAGGTATTATTTTTATAAACAAAATCTAACTTATCAACCATCTCTGGTAGGCTATATAAATGAATATGATCTTGAAATTCAGTTATATCTGAAAAATCATCATTATATCCCCATGACCAATCCTGAGCATGCAAATATTGAATCCATTTTGCTCCTTGTGCAGCTTCAGTAATAGCTTTTAAAGCTGCTTGTTCTGGATCTAACCTACAAGCTGCACCACAGGATGCAGACTTACCCTTAGCCGAATTGAATTTTTTCACAGAAAAAATAACTGGAATATCTAAATCAGTTGTTATATCTATTAATTCATAAGTTGCATTATCACATTGTATTTTTTCTTCTATGATATTTTTTAAAAATCTAGAGTCTCCATATGGATTAATAGTTGGCATAGAAAGTTTATTTAGCCACATTATAGATATGGAATCTCTTTCTACAGCTTCATATATTCCTCCTAG
This sequence comes from Clostridium algidicarnis, assembly GCF_000703125.1. Classification (NCBI taxonomy): domain Bacteria; kingdom Bacillati; phylum Bacillota; class Clostridia; order Eubacteriales; family Clostridiaceae; genus Clostridium; species Clostridium algidicarnis. The sequence continues at coordinate 2,586,210 of NZ_JNLN01000001.1, forward strand.
AACAGCACTTTCAAAACTAATACCAGCAGATAAACCAGTTGATATACATGGTGAAATTAGTTTTTCATAGACACTTGCAGTATATGGTAAATATACAAATGATGCAGGAACATATACTTTCTTATTTGAAATCAAAGACTCTCCTTCTACCCAATTAGTTTTAGTATCACAATCATATTTTTTATATAAAAAATTGTCTGCTGAGTATTGCGAGTTTGAAAATAATGCCCACCTTTCAGGTTCAATAGCTTTTCCTTTTAATTCATTATAAGATGCATACACTAAATCTTTTGAATCATAAATAGAACTACAATATCTTTCTATAGATTCTCCAATTGCTGCTGCCATAGCAGCATTTCTGGTTATTCCTGCTCCACCATTATTTGAATGACATTTGTTGAAATTATGGTATTTAGATGTATCTGCCATCTTTGTTGTATAAAAATACAATTTAGGATCAAAATTTTCATTCATTATTTCTATGCATTCTTGTATTATTCCAGTTCGTTTGCTTACTACACTTTTGCTTAATTCAATTGCAAGTGCAGCTTCATTATAATTACTATTATTCATATTAATCGCCCCCCTCTATGGCAAATAAACCGCATAAGGCTCAATAAATGGCTCATGTTCTAAGTCACTACAGTCACTGCATCTAGGCATCTTAAGCACTGTATCTAAATTTGTTTCTAATGATAAAACGTCAAAGGTGATAACCCTTGATAAAGTTACTGGACTAAATATTTTAGTTATAAATTTAATTACTTCCCAAGTTAAAAAAGATGCTGAAATAGAATAGAATAAATCTAAAGTTGATACATGCATTTTTTCACTATTTAATTCTTTATATTTTTCAAATGCCATTTGTTCATCGTAAAAACTTAAATTACCATTCAACCTATTTTGAAAACATGTGTAACAGGCTGTTTGTTTAGGAACTATCAATGGTCCAACTTGGAACCTCAGTTCTCCTGCTCTCATACTAATCCAAGGCTTATTATGATTTATGCATAGCTTATTTACTTTTTTATGCATTGATTGCACTGAAATATCTTCCGATAATATTACAAAGTCGACCTCTTTAATCATTTCTTCTAATGAAGTATCGTCAAACTTTTTAGACTTCACTATATTGCATTTTTTATTTATATTGTTAATTATTTTTTCAACAACTTCACATCTTGATTTGTTTAGATCATCTTCTTTATATATAGTTCCAATCATGTCAACGTTAACATCTCTTCCATCAAACAAAAACATATTACCCATTCCATTTTCTACTAATGTCTTTGTTATATGAGATCCAGAATTACCTAATCCAATTACTAAACACTTTGAAAATTTAAGTTTTTCTAATATCTTATACTTATCTACAGTTGAAGCATTTGGTAATACTCTTTCTGAAAATAATGAGAAAAAGTTCAACTCTTTATTAAATAATTTTATTTCATCTTCACTTAATTTACTTTCGTATTTACATTGATTATCCTCTATAATAAAATGCTCCTTAAGTAATAAAATCGCTTGATTTATAACTTTCTCTGTGCAATTGCTTAATTTAGCGTAGATTTCTTCTAAATTGGTTTCTCCATTTAATAAAGGTAAAAGTTCAGGTAATACTTGTGTAACAGCACTCCCTTTTAATAACATAATATTTTCTTGACTACTTAATTGAATCATTTCATCAGTTAATGGAATAATATTGATATATGCTTTTAACAAAGGTTTTCTAGGCAACTTACTCATTAATAATTCCTCCTAAAAACTTATTCATTTTTTTTAAAATAAAATTTAATAACAATAGTTACTGGCCATAAAGCTATACCTATAATTGGATAAACAGCCCAAAAGGTATCCTTTACTAAAACGTAATTAAACACTAATAAAAATACAGATAATATTAACCATGTTATTATACTTATTTTTACATCTAATTTATTACTATTTATTTTGCTTTCATCATTTCTTTTAATTTTCATTTTAATCAATTCCATTAATGGCCATGTAGAAAAAGCTCCTATTATAATAGCAAATAATAAGGTATCTATAATATTTTTAAACCTCAAAATGGCTATTATAGAAATCACTAATACTTCATATAGTAATGATTCTATAAACTGCTCATTTTTTTTATTAACTATAAACATTTTAATACATCTCCTACTATAAATTTATTTCGTATATGTCTCCAAAATACTTTCCTTTTGCTATATCTGCTGGCCCTACACAATATTTAATAGTTGTGGGTTTTATTTTGAAAAATAAAATGTCATTTGAATATATCCAATACTTTGAATAAGGGAATATATTTTTTAAAATTCCACAAGCTTTAACTTTTTCTTCTTTATCATCCATTAATTTGACCTCTCCAAAAAATTGTATAAACTCATTTATTGAATTATCATCTATTGTACATGCTGCAAGATTATTTCTTAGTAATACCTTTCCTTTATTTGTTTCACTAAATGTTGCAAAATATAAATCAAACTTATCTGATTTATATTTTATTTTTGAGGCATAAGGCTTATCGTTATGACAGGTGGCTATAGTTAAATACTCATGATTAGATAAGTATTCCAATACTTTTTTTTGTATACTTTCATCTACCAAATAACCTCTCTCCCCTCATAAATATTACTAAACAAAGCATATAAATTATTTATAGTTATTTACTTTTTAGCTAACAAGTTGTACTAGTAGATGTCGATCCACAACTTGTTGATGTACTACAACATCCTGCAAACGTTGCTCCTGCTGTAATGTTTATCTCATCATTCAATTCAATAATTTCTAATTGTAAACTATCAATGACTTTATTATCTAAATTTATACCTCCATTACCAATTCCCTTTATACTGAACATTCAATCACAATTTATATGCTCCGTTTATTATATTATAAACTTATTAACATATATTGTAAATTACTTTTATCATTTATTCACCATATTACACTAAATATCTCAGTACGAATAAACCGACAATTTTAACAACACCCCTTATGTAAAATCATGCAACATAATAAAGTTAGAGTATAATTAATAAAATATATTTATAATACGAATATATTAGAGGTGGCTGAAATGGATAAACTTAAATTTGAAGGACTTGCTCCACAGGGAAAAATTAATTATATGGTATGCTTCTTTAATCTTGATATGAAACTTGTAGCTAAAATGTATTCTTATCTAGGTAAAAGATTTGACAATATGGAAAAGGATACAAGTTTATAATGGAACTTTATGATAGCATTATAAAAAATACTATGGATTTATTATCAGACTCTACTCCTACAAACTTATCAGTATCAAAAGACAACGCATAGCCTATGGGTTCTTTAAATAAACTTATTTTAAAGAAAGATTCTCAGTTTGAACTAGGTGGAAGCTATAAACCTGCAGTTAATTTTCAATGTGTAACTACCTTAGAAAGCTTTGTTAAAAAAGATGAGATTTTGCTATATGGTAAGGATTTAAGTGAAATAAGCACTGATGTTTCCTTTGCTAGATTAGCTTTTCTTCAAATAAATAATCTAGAGGATGATGATACCGCTTATAAAGCAATTAAAGAACTAGAATTCATTAAATATAACATGAATTTAGACGGTTATATGATGAGAGCTTCTACCATGGACAAACGAGAGCAAGTTAGAATTGCGAAAACCGCAATAAATAGCAGCATCTCCTTTGAAAGTGTAGGTAATGCCTTTATTAACAAATATAAAGAAAACCCTTTGGTTAAAGCTGTAAAAATCATTTTCATTACTTCTGACATGCCAATATTTAAGAACCTTATATCAAATGCAGAAAAAGTGGATAAAATTACACTTACATTAAATCATGTGTTAAGTAACATGAACCTTGATTGTCACAGTTGTAACTTAAAATCCATTTGTGATGAAGTAGAAGGAATGAGAGAATTACACTTTAAAAATTCTAAAACAAGTAATTAAAGTAAAAGTAAAAGCTAGACAATATTTTAAATCATTGTCTAGCTTTATTTTTAGGCTATGTTTAATAACAGTGTTGATAATATGATAATTTTTAAGGGAAGCCATTGAGGGCTTCCCTTAATAGATGTTTTACGAATATTCCGGAGATAGATCGCTTCATTAAAAAAGTTTAAATTTATAATAATTGTTCAATTCGATTGAGAATAATTAAAGCCTCTTCCTTTCTTTCATTATTGTTATTTAGATTATAGAAGTATTTTTTACATTTGTTTAAATTAAACAAATAATCTCTTTTGCATTTATGCACTTCAAGAGAAATAGGAATATCATTATCTTTCCAAGTGATATTAACATATGAGTGGTCAAAGGCAAGACCATATTTATCAATTAAGTATGAATACTCCTCTTGCATCCTATTTATTTTTTTAAAGTGTTCTTTTGCTAATTCATCTATATCATCATTCTCATCAAGCTTTAAAAAGTCTGGGTCATAATAAAAATTTCTACCATTTGATTTATGAAAGTTTTGTCTTTGAACATTATATGCGATATGAAGTTTGTCCAATTTTATCCTTTGCAAAACAAACATTGGAGTGTCTGCGTTATCAAATAAGGCAAAGTGAATTTTAGGAACAAACTGTGGAAAAATAATTTCTTGCAGTTTATGTGACAGGAAGTCTACTTTTGAAAATGGATATACTCCGTCATTATCTCTGTGAACTTTCGCTAAAATCAATTCATTTGATAGACAGTAAATTTCTTTTTCATGGGCTTTAACTGCCAGTTTACCCTTAGATAAATCAATTTCATCTAAATTAAGTGATTTTGAAAGGAATGATGTCTCGGTTTCATAAAAGTCACTACATTCAATAAACATTTAAAATCCTCCTTGTTACTTTAGATAGTGTTAACACCATCTTTGTTTTATTTATTTAAATCCTTGCTATTGCAAGGGTTTGTTCTATTTTAAACCTAAAAAACAATGCCCCCCTCTTTTCTGATATAATTGTTATATCTAACCCAACAAAGATCTCCAAAAAGGTGAAGATTTTAATTCTCCACCTTTTTATTCATATGAATTCATCTTTTTATTTTATACTCATAAAATACACATCTAGTTGTTATATATATTTTAAATATATATCCAAGATTTTATCTAATTCTTCAATGACTAAATTAATAAAATCTTTACTATTATTCGTAGTATGTGCCTTATCTAATGCACTATAATATTTTAATCTATTTTCCGCTTTGATTATTATAGGTGGATAGCCATTTTTCATAAGTTCTAAATTCAAGAGTAATCTTGAAGTTCTACCATTTCCATCAATAAACGGATGTATTCCAACAAAAATTATATGTAGCATAGCTGCCTTTTCTACAGGATGAATTTCTATACTATCATTATATCATTTAATTAAATTTTCCATTTGTTCTTTAATTAAAAAAGACTCTGGTGGAGTATGTTTTGCCCCCTACAGTTATTCCCTCTAAAACCACTTTAGTTTCTAATATGGTTAATGTATTTCCTTCAATTGCATTAGAATTGTATGTCCACTCTAAAAGCAAGTTTTCCCTTATGCTTTTTAAGGTGTACGGTGGAAGAGGCCTTTTATTATCCAACAACTTCTTTTTTCTATCTATTTCTCTAAACATAAAATCCCCCTTCAAATTTAATCCTATATAGAAATAGTATAGCAGTTAACTGCAAATTACCATACAATTTTATTTTTATTATTTTGTTCACTTTTAATATTAATAGCCACATAGATATATAAAAAGGCCAACTCAGGAGTTTTGTCCTTGAGCTGGCCTAAATTTAGGTTACTTTATTGAATTTATAATACTATCAGCAAGATCATTCATTGAATCTATGTCATGTTCTTTCATAGTGGAGTTAATTGACATTTCATTATCTAAAATAGTCATTTCTTTCATCCCATCTAAATGTTCACGCATAAGCTTTCCAGATTTAGGTGCCCATGAGCCATTTTCTATGATAGCTACGTTACGTTTTTGAAGATTTAATGCCTTCATATCCATTATATAATCTAGCATTGGTGGATAAATATTTAAGTTGTAGGTTACAGATGCAAGAACCAAGTTGCTATATTTGAATGTATCAGAAATCAAATATGAAACATGAGTTTTTGAAACATCATACATAACAACATTAGTCATTCCTTTTTCCACAAGCCTTGTTGCTAAGTTATAAGCTGCAGATTCTGTATTACCATACATTGTTCCATAAACTATCATTACACCTTTTTCCTCTGGTTCATAAAGGCTCCATTTGTTATATTTATCAAGCAAATATTCCAAATCGTCACGCCACACAGGACCGTGTAGTGGACATATAATCTTAATGTCAAGACTACTAGCCTTCTTTAATAAGGCTTGAACGTGTGGCCCATATTTACCTACAATATTTGTATAATATCGTCTAGTATCATCAATCCAATTAGAGTCAAAATTAATTTCATCTTTAAACAACTTGCCATCTAAGGAACCGAAAGCTCCAAATGCATCAGCTGAAAATAGAACGCCGTTGGTAGTATCAAATGTTACCATAACTTCTGGCCAATGTACCATTGGAGCAGACATAAATATAAGATTATGCTTTCCAAAGGACATAGCATCCTTATCTTTAACTTCTATTACCCTACCATCTACATTAAATCCAAATTGCCCCATAAATAAATAAGCTTTGTTACTACATATAATCTTCATATCAGGATAACGAAGAATAAGCTCTTCAATACCTGCCGCATGATCTGGCTCTACATGGTTTACTACCAAGTAATCTAAAGTCCTATCTCCTAAAACTTCTTGAATATTTTCAAGAAATTGCCTACAAATTGACCAATCCACTGTATCAAAGAGTACGGTCTTATCATCTAAAAGTAAATATGAGTTATAAGATACTCCTCGTGGAATGGGATGAATATTTTCAAAAAGAGCTAGTCGGCTATCATTGCCACCAACCCAATAAAGATCCTCAACTATTTTTCTAACACAATGCATAAATTAAATCCTCCTTCTCTCTAAAGCACATTATTATGTTTACTTATAATAACGATAATTAAGCTTCTATAAACATATTTTTTTCTTCACCACAATCAGGGCAAGTCCAATCTTCAGGTATCTTTTCAAATAATGTTCCTGGAAGTATTTCACCTTCAGCATCACCCACATTAGGATTGTATTCATACCCACATCCCTTACAAACATGATGTTTTAATGTTGAATCTACTTTGTTTTGAACCTGTCTTTTCATCTTCTTCATTGGTGGCGCTTCCTTTTTTGCTTCCCCATTATCTAAAGCAGCTGTAAGCAATGGTAGAACCTCCATCAAGTCTCCAACAATACCATAATCCGCATTCTTAAAAATTTTCGCATTAGGGTCTATATTTATAGCTACAATTGTAGATGCATCCTTTATACCTTTCAAATGTTGGCCTGCACCTGAAATTCCGCAAGCAATGTAAAGATTTCCTTTAAACTTTTGACCTGACATACCAACATAACGATTTAATGGTACATATTTAAGGGTCTCAGCTACAGGACGAGAAGAACCTATGGCAGCACCAGCTTGCACTGCTAGCTTTTCTATAAGCTTCATGTTTTCTTTTTCCCCTATACCAAGGCCTACGCTAACTACTCTTTCGGCTTTACTTATAGGAGTATCAAGAGGTATTCCAACGGTAAAGTCATAGCCATCTTCCTTAAGAGCTTTAATAAGAGCATCAACTGATTCTTTTTGAGTTTTTTCCTTGAATATTACTTGCTTACGATAACCCGTAGCAGGTACTTTCTTAGAAGATCTACTTGTGTTTTCATTTTTTGGCATCTTACCTATTATATGAGATGATATAACTAGACGCTGAATCTCATTAGTTCCTTCGTATATTGTACAAATTTTAGCATCCCTATAAGCCCTCTCAACTTCCATACCTTTTAAATAACCGCTTCCCCCAAATATTTGAAGAGCGTCGTTAACAATTTCAAGGCAAACATCAGAGGCATATTGCTTTGCCATAGCTGCTTCCATACTATAATGCTCATGATTTTGTTTCATCTCTGCTGCACTATAAATAAGAAGTCTTGCTGCTCTAAGCTTTGTAGCCATATCCGCTAGCTTAAAAGCGATGATTTGTTGCTGACAAATAGGCTTACCAAATTGAATTCTTTCTTTTGAGTACTCTAATGCATTTTCATATGCACCTTGTGCTATACCAAGAGCTTGAGCTGCAATACCAATACGTCCACCATCTAAAGTAGCCATGGCAATCTTGAAACCATCCCCTTCTTTACCTAGCAAGTTTTCCTTAGGAACTTTAACTTGGTTAAAAATAAGTTCTGCAGTGGCAGAAGAACGAATGCCCATTTTGTCGTAATGTTTGCCAAAGGTAAAGCCTTCAAAGTCCTTCTCTACAATAAATGCACTAATACCACGAGTGCCTATATCTGGTGTGGTAATTGCGAAAACAATATAAGTTTCAGCCTCACCTGCATTAGTAATGAAGATTTTTTCACCATTTAATATGTAATAATCTCCTTCTAAAACAGCAGTAGTTTCAGTACCCCCAGCATCACTTCCAGCATTTTCTTCAGTAAGACCGAAGGCTCCAATCTTCTCTCCCTTTGCCATTTGAACTAAATACTTCTTTTTTTGTTCCTCTGTTCCATAAGCAGACACTGGGTATGCACCTAAAGATGTATGAGCTGAAAGAATTACACCTGTACCACCATCAACTCTTGACAATTCCTCAACAGCAATGGCATAACTGATTATATCAAGTCCGGCTCCACCGTACTCTTTACCATAAGGAATTCCCATCATCCCAATATCAGCTAACTTATGAATAGCTTCTGATGGAAATTTATTTTCCTGATCTAACATAAATGCAATAGGTTTGATCTCTGCTTCCGCAAATGCTCTAACCTTCATCCTTAACTCTTCATGTTCTAAAGTAGTTTTAAAAAACATATTTCTACCCCTTTTTAATCAATACATTTTAATTAATATATTGTATGAAATTTGATATCTTATGAATTCTATAATATGTTTAGGTTTACATTTATTATAGGCCTTAAATCTTTGTATTTCAACTCTAACCAAACTTCTAAGTTCATAAATTAAATTTAATTATCCTTCTCAATTAATCAACGTCATCATCAACAATTAAGATTTTAATTTCATCTCTTAAATCCCTTGCATATATCATTCCTCTTATAAAATTCCTAAATATGCTTTTGTTCCTTCTAAACCTAATTTGTTCTTAATAATATATTTGATTTTTAAATCATCTGGTAATAAGTTTCTATATTTATTATCGTATAAATATAGCTCTACTATTTCTGGACTATCTTTTAAATATCTAAATATTACTTCTTCATTAAAACTTCTTTCTATTACCCTATTTATATCTTCCTTTATATTACACCCACTTATAAAAGTCGTCCTATCATCTAGTTTGTAATTTCCACCTTTCCCTAAGATATTAAGTAAAAGTTGCAAAGTTCTATTTATCTTTGTACTTTGAAATGTCCTAAGTCCAATTTTATCATTCTCTTCTGTCCATTGAAATTTTTCATATCTTAAATTTTCTTTAGAAAGTTTTAATAAAACTTTTTTTATATTATCGCTATAATCGATCCAATAACTTCGATCTTCTAATATAGTTTTCATTCTAGATCTTATTTCATTGGTTATGTTCCCACTCCCCCCTGAAAACATAGGTGGATTACCATCTACAGCTCTCGTTACATATATCTTTTTACTCACTAATTCTATATCTTTTATCTTCCAAATCTGGGCTGACAAAAATATATTTTCTCCTATTTGTACACTAGGTGATAGAGGAATCTCTCCTATTTTTTTATAATCATTGTAAAGAGAAAAATTATTTTCTGTTTCAAAATGAGCAAAAAAATCACTTCCCTTTAGTAGTCTTTCTGTTTCTAAACCTGTTATAGCTTCTGTTTCTAATAGCTCTATATAATTTCTTTCTATCAAATATCCTAATAATTCTAAGTACTCATCATCTTCTATACCATACCAGCATTTAAAATTCTTATTTATATCTTTTACATCTTCAAAGGGCATCCCTGTATTTTCTAAAAGAATAGATATTATTTGATGAGCAAAAACATCATAAGGCTTTATTATAGGATCAAACCTATCTATCACACCATCTTCATAAAGAGATATTGCCGCTAATCCTTGCAATAAAGACCACTCATCTGTAGCTATAAAATGTAATATATTTTCTCTTGTAGTCCTACCACTTCTTCCTAGTCTCTGCCCCAAACTTGCTACAGAATGTGGAGCATTATATTGAACTATACTATCTACTGAGCCTATATCTATTCCCAATTCCAAAGTAGATGTGCAACATATAGTGAATAATTCTCCTTTACTACCTTTTGCGAATTTCTCTGCTGTTAATCGCATATCCTTACTCACAGAAGAATGGTGAGCAAAATATCTAGTATCAGAACCTCTCTTCTTTCCTAGTCGACTAAGACCTACAGCCAATCTTTCTACTTCACCTCTTGAATTTGGAAATACTAACATAGATTCTCTTTGAGAATAGTCATAAATTTCTTCTAATGCTTCTTTTGAGTCTTTCTTTATATTTGATTCATAGTAACTTTTAGTAGCTTCCAAAAAGTTCTTGTTACTATCTAATAATACATCTGTCACTCTATCACTTATAAAAAAGTTTTTTACTTCTTTATAATCTTCTCTATTTAAAGTAGCCGACATACCTATAAATCTAGGATCCTTTTCCATGTATACTTTTATTCTTTCTATAAGAGATCTTAATTGTACCCCTCTATTATTTTCTAGAAAGCCGTGTATCTCATCTACTATTATCCATTCTGTTCCCTTAAATAACTCTTTTGCTTCTCCTGGTCTTAACGCTAACATGGCTTCTATAGACTCTGGAGTTATCAAAAGTATTCCCCTAGGTTGCTTCAATAGTTTGTTCTTATCCGTTCTAGATGCTTCTCCATGCCAACTTGTTACAGGTATATCTATATAATCGCACAGTTTTAATATTCTCTTAAATTGATCATTTATAAGGGCTATTAAAGGAGATATATAAATAATTTTAAGGCCGGAATTCCAATCCTTTATAGAATTTATCGCTGGCAAAAACGCCGCTTCTGTTTTACCAGAAGCAGTAGGCGCTGCTAATATTAAATTATGGTCTGTATTAGAAATACGTTTTATTGAGGCTTCTTGTATACCTCTCAAAGCATCCCAACCTTCATCATATATATATCTACGTATTTCTCTTTGTAATAAGTTAAAACTACTCATTATAAAACCTCTATTTCATCATCTTTATCATCTTCATCCTTAGTTATAGGCATAGGTTCTCTACCAAACTTTATATGAATTATATTATCAATACTCTCATTTGAATTTTGTCTTATTAAATCCAGAATTTCCAGATAATCTTTGATTACTGCACGCGGAGTCAAAAATTCATCTGATCCAGGTCTATTCAATTCCTCTTCCATATACATCTTTATATGTTCTGTTGTCATAGATATCTCTTGTCTATAATGAATATTATGTATATTGTTTAAGTTTTCTAGTAATGTATATATCTCTTCTACGCTTAAAGGTTTTAATAGTAGAACAGTTCTATTCGTATTTAGTAATTTTGAATCTATACCCTCTTCTGTTCCTAACCTTCCTTTTAATGCTCCATAGCTAGACATACCACGATACTCGTCAAATATAGTTTTTCTTGTTGCTCCAAAATTCACATACAGCCCTCTTGCTATATTGGATTTACATTCATTAAATATATTTAACACTCTTTCATAATTCCTTTCTCTAGTTCTAGCCAGAGGTAACTTATATAAATTAACAGCTTCATCAAAATTCACTACAAAACCCGAATATCCTATATCCGAAAATAGTTCTGCTAAGTTTTTAATAGCATCATACCAGTTATCATCATTTATTATCTTTTCAATTCCCAACTCTCTTTTAGCCTCAGTTTTAGTATCTATATCTCCACGAATCCATCTTAAAGCCTTTAACCTCAATACTCTATTATCCCCTACTACTCCTTCATAATATTTTGCAATAGCTTCTCCTAATTCATAAGAGAGACCAACTGAGTTAAAAGAACTAGTAACGTTTAATATCTCTTTCTCTATAAGTTCTTTATTATCTAAGGTCAATAACTCAGCCATAGATATATTATCTCTTTCAGAAACATTTATAATAATTCTATTTATCCATTCTTCTAATATCGTATCTATAGCATTACCAACTTGGGAAGTTTGCACAATTATATTATCTACTATCTCACTATACAAAGCTCTAGCCTTTCCATCAGAAGCATAAAACCTTCTTGTAGGAGTTAAATCCACTGTAGAAACAACAAAGTTCTTCTGTACAGCAATAGACTCTATAGTTCTAAGCATAAAACTCTTACCACTACCAAAATCTCCTACCCAGAATCTTATATCACTTCCACCTTCAATTATAGAATCTAAAATAGAAATAACTTCTTGAACTTCTTCATTTCTTCCTACCAATAGATGTTGAATTCCCCTCCTAGGTACTATTCCTCCTTCCAAAGCCTTTATAATATTGTCTGCTTCCTTTGGGTTAACTCTATTCTTCATTAATTACCAACTCCTTTACCATATCTACATAAAAATCATCTATCTTTATATAATTACCTTCAATTATAATCGTCTGATCCTGAATATATTCATAAAGCTTTTGATTTACATCACTTATAAAAGCATTTAGTAAGGTACCATTATCCATAGCTATTTTTTTACCCTCTTCTACATTTATAGAACCTTTATCTAATACTAGTTTCAAAAACTCTGCATATTTAAATTCCAATTTTTCATCATCTTTTCCTTCTATAATTTTTTCTACAACATCTATTTTTGGAGCCTCTTCTTCATCTCCTATATATTCCTTAATTATATCTACTGTTTCATTAAGTTCTTTCTTTGAATCTTTTACTTTATCCATATCTAGTTCTATCTTCTTTCTAATTGGCTTTTTTAACTCTAATAATCTATCCAAAAGCTCTAATGACAACACCTCTTTAAATTGAACTATACTTTTATATACTGAGATATTACTTGAATGAATAATATACTCAAGTAATTTAATATTTTTTTGATTTAAGTTTTCTTCCTTCCCTATTCCATACAAGCATAGCAATAATAGTTTTTCATCATTTGTCTTCTCAATGATTTCCTTTGCCATTCTTATAAAATTTTCATCTTCACTATAATCAATTAACTTATCTATTCTCTTATAATCATCCTCAATTAATACCTCCTCTACTTTAAGTCTCCAATCATTAGAGTCATTCTCCAACATCTCCTTTAGTATCCCTTTTAAATTTTCATCTGTCATATTATTCTTGTATTCTATAGTCTTATTATTTATATCTTCTACAAGTTCGCTTGGTAAATATTTGTTGATATTATTCTTTTCCTTGCTCAAATTTAAAATCTGTGTATTTGGCATGACTTCTCTTATTTCATTCTCCGAGACTTTTATTAAAGAAGCTAAGATATTTCCATTTTCATAATCTGCAAAATACTCATATCCTCCTTTTTTTATCTTTTCTAAAATATCTTTATTATTATGTTTCCATTCTAAATCTTTTTTAAAACTGTTCAATATAGTCTTCCATATCTCTAAATATAACTCTATAATTTCTTTTTTTACTTTATATAGTTCCCATACTTTAGTACTTCTTAAAGGTGTTGCTCTTAGAATATTTAACTCATCTTTGTTAAATTCTCTCTCTAACCTAAGGTTTCCATCTTTATCCCACCACTCTATTGGTAATCCAGTTTCTGTTAAATTGAAATATTTAAGTGTTTCACTATTTGGAAATGATATATTTCCTTCTAATTCTTTAGCCTTATTAAATACTTTATCTTTTAGTTTATTCCCTAAATGTTCTTCCAACATTCTATAAGAAGACTCTTGATTATAATAATTATAATTTCCACTATAAGTTTTGGTTACATGACCTTCTGATATACAATAAATTGTATAAAAAATATTATTATAATATCCATTATCTATTTCTATTCTTCTTGCTTCCTTATTTAGAGAACTGCTACCACTTTTCAATTCCTTATCTATAAAGTTGCACAGGTTTTCATATAGGTTTAGAGATTCTTCCTTTACTTGATATACTTTCATTATACTTTTGTCATAAGATATATTTAGTTTTTTAATCCAATTGCCTTTAAATATATTACCAGATTCATTTTCCTTAATTATCTTACTAGGCTCTATTTTAGATATTTCAATTATTTCTAGTTCATCTTCATCTTCTTTTTCACTTGTTTTAACTTTTTCATCTTTTATCTTTATCCTATCCTTTTCTCCATAACTTACACTTTCCAATTCTTCTATCCTTCTATCCTTTTTAGTTTTAATATTTGTAATTTTCTCTTTAAATAAAACTAAACCTCTAACTATATAAACCATTCCCTCTATAATAGATATAAACACTAAAATAACTACTAGGTTCCCTTCACCAAATTCTAGAGAACCTATTGATATCATCAAAAAAATAAATCCTGTCAGTTTTCTTTTCAAATAAAATCTATGCACTCCAAACATTCCTAAAACAATTGATAATACTCCTGCTATAAAAGGTTTTTTATCAATTTCCTTAAATTCCATTGTGCTTATAAAATAACTTGTTCTTCTGTTACATTTCATAAATTATATGAACCTCCTCAAAAAATGGCATCTTAATATCTATAACTTTATCCTATTAAATTACAGCTATTTTAGATAACAACTCTTAGCCTTTCAATCTTCTCCACTTACGAATCTTACCTCAAAACGTCTTAAAAGGAGCTATAATATTAATATAAATTCATCTAGTGATAGGCCAAATTACTTTATCTCCTATCGACCTTCTATATCCTTGCCTAAATGAGCTATTTTCACTCTTCTTCCTACTAAAATTATACTCTAACGTATACATCCAATGCAACTTTTGATCTCAAAACTACCTTCATAAGGTATCTCTCTGTAGATAAAGAAAACTACAAAAAGATTAAAGGCATTAAGAAAGCGACATTTGTCATATGCCATCTTTTTACACATTTTCTAAGTTATCTATAAAGTATTCATGTACAAGAAAAGGCTACTGGCGTATAGCCAATAGCCAAATCCTGAACTGCACTATTACCGATAAAAGGTTAAAGGATGCAGGATATTCATTTTTCTTGGATTACTACAAAATTGTAAATGCACAAACTAAGAAACCATACGTATAGTGGTGTGAGAGGTGGGTAAATAAAATAATTATTTATCTCCTACTCGATTTCTAGATATTAAATTCCCTTTACTATCATAAAGTTCTGCAGTATCTCCACTATTGTTCCATATATAACCTGTTGTCCATTTTAAATAAGATAATCCGTCTTCCTTGGCATCTTTACCGCTTGTTATATAGACAGTAGAATTAGCCTTTAAAATAAAACTTGAAAATGCATAAGATTGATTTCCTTCTGTGCTTATAATTTTCCATCCTTTCATATCTACATCTTTTCCAGAATTATTTTTAATTTCTACTATTTCTTTCTCTAACTCTACTGATAGTATCTCTATTTCGCTTACTATTGGATCATTTTTAGCTGGATTAATATTAAAGGTTATTTTATTACCATCTGATTCTGCAACTATTGTGCCTTGCTTATCAGTTCTAAATATATCTGTATTATTATTTGCTAATTTATATAGTACTTCCTTATCAGGATGACCATAATTATTATCCTTACCTACAGATATAACAGCATATTTAGGATTTATAGCTTTTAAAAATTGATCTGTAGTAGATGTTTTACTTCCATGATGACCAACCTTTAAAACATCTGCAGATAAATCTAATTGCTTGGCCAATATTTCTCCTTCTGAAATAGATTCTGCATCTCCAGTAAATATAAATGATCTATTTCCATACTTTAACTTTGTAACTATTGAGTAATTATTTAGATTCTGATAACTATTGTTATTAGGAGCAATTATCTCTAATTGAGCAGCACCTAAACTTATCTTGTCCCCTGCATTAGGTGTTTTTATTTGTAAGTTCTTAGCTTTTAAAGATTTAATCATATTTTCAAAGGATTTTGTCGTAGATATTGCTTTAGGAGCTATAAATTCTCCTATTTCAAAACTATCTATAATATCTGCCATATTTCCAATATGATCTTCATGTGGATGTGTAGCTATCACATAATCTAGCTTAGATACCCCAGCCTCTTTTAAGTAACTTACAACCTTTTCCTTTGCAATACCTGGGCCAGCATCTATAAGAATATTTTTATCGTCTATTTGAATTAAAGTTGAATCTCCTTGCTCCACGTCTATGTAGTGTACCTTCAAGTTGCTATTTACAACTTCAAATTTTAATTGAGCACTTTCCTTTATTTTTTTGTTATCAGTAGATTTTAATTTATCATTTACTTTTAATGTATACTTACCTGATAAATATCCTTCATAAGGCGGAAGTACCTTTACAACATTATCCTCTGCCTGAAGAGTAACATTAACCATTTCTCCTTGGTCATTTTGCACAATGATATTATTTGTAATTGAAGTTTCATCTACAAAATCATTGAATTTAACACTAAATATCTTATCTTTATGCACCTTCATTGTAGGAAAATCTTTTGCTAATGCAGTCTTAGGAAAAAGGGTAAATACAAATATCAACAATGTAAATAGTAACCACTTATTATTTCTTTTCAAGATATCCCCTCCACAATTTCAAATTTATCTATATTGTAACAAAATGTTTACATTTATACAATATATATGACTTATTGTGCAAATAAAGCAGATATATTTTTTTGATGATTACTAGATCTTATCTGTTTAAATTATTATCTATATTGACTACAGCATCAAAAAACAGTATTTTTATATACCACATTTTTTCTAAATCATTTATAATTTTAGCCATTACATATAAGATATACATTTCAAAGATAACTTGATGTAATAATTTTGGTGTCCTAAGGCGTAGATTCCCATTAACATTTTCCCCATAATTGGAAATATAATCTGATAATTAGTTAAATCAAATTGAAAGATGAATTATTTTAAAAAAGGGGTGGTGCTAGTATATAATTATGGGAAAGCAAAATCAATCACTTTATCTATAAATAATGTTGCAATCAAAAAAACAAGGGCATTTATTTACGCTCTTGTTTATTAACAATTTCAACTAATTGTTTAACTAGTTTAGTGTCTACTATTTCATAGGCAAAGTCATCATTAGTATAAGCATAACTGATATTATTTTTAGTAGTTGTGTTATCTTTCAACCATGATTTACAAGAACTATGCACTTGTGTAATTTTGGTATCTTCCATAAATTGCTTCACATTTTTAGCATTGATTCCACTACCTGCTAAAATCTGGACTTTATCTCCAAATTCCTTTTGTAAATCTTTCAATAATGCTACTCCTTGAACAGCTTTATCCTCTAAGCCACTAGTTAGAATGCGATCCACGCCTAACTTGATTAAACTTCTCATTGTCTCATAGGGATCACTAACACAATCAAAAGCTCGATGGAATACCACTTCTTTTTCCTTTCCATATGATTTAATGATATCAATTATTTTTTTTGTCTGTGAAATATTTATATTACCTTTATCATTTAAGCATCCAAAAGCAATTCCATCAGCACCACGCTCTAACATACTCTTTACATCTAATACCATTGTTTCATAGTCTTGCTTTTCATAACAAAACCCTGCACCTCTAGGTCTTACCATACAAATAACTTTTAAATTTGTATTCTTTTTTGTCAAAACAAGACTTGCAATACTAGGAGTTAATCCCCCCATATATAAAGCACTATTTAACTCAACTCTATTTGCTTTTCCCTTATAAGCTTGCAAGCAATCATAATAACTTCCACAACATACTTCTACTATCTTATTAATAATTCTCACCTGCTAACTTTATAAAACTCAATGCGTAAATTCTGGTATTCATCATAATATCTTTAATGTCCATCCATTCGTTCGGATTGTGACCTATCCCTTTTTGACCTGGAAAACTCGGCCCAAATGGAACTATATTAGGCATTGCTTTCGCATAAGTACCACCTGTGGTAGTTACTGGTGTACCATCTAATCCAGTTATTTCTTCATAAGCTTCTTGAAGTTTTCTTACTAAAAAACAATCTTTTTCAAACTTAACAGGATTATAGTTATGAATTAATTCTAATGATAAAGATTCATGCATCTTTGACCTTACTTGTTCCGTGATTTCTAAAAAAGTAGCACTTGCTGGATAGCTCAAAGTAAAATCAAACACACACTTATCTTCCTCCATCTTTAATTCATATTCACGAATCTGCATCTTTCCAAATTCATCATCAGAGTAATCAATACCTAAACGGTCTCCGCTATCTTTGCTTTGTAAAAAATATTTAGTTACAAAATCAAAAAACTCATTTAAATTAATTTGCTTTGCTAATACTTTAAACTTAGCTCTTCCTCTTTCACCATAAACAACTGGATATTTACAATCTGGGGTCCAACCCATGATTGGTGGTTTTTCATGACTTAAATAATATTCAAGATCCTTCATTCCTGTTTCTTCATTGGTTCCAAATATAATTCTAATCGGTTTATTAAAAGTAACGTTACATTCTTTACATGCATATAAAGCATATAAACATGACATTATTGGTGCCTTATTGTCTAAAATCCCTCTTGAGTAAATTCTTCCATTCTTATTATATCCGCTAAAAGGAGGCTCAATCCATCCATCTCCTACTGGTACCACGTCTAAATGCCCCATAACCCCGATATAGTCATTTCCTTCACCCAATTGGACATAGCCTACATATCCATTCATATTTTTTGTTTTAAAACCAAGTTTTTCAGCAATTTCTAATACTTTTATTAAACAATCATTGACACCACTACCAAAAGGCATTCCTGATTCTGGCTTAGTTTCTATGCTATCGATTTTAACCACTTCAATAATGTCATAAATTATCTGATTTTCTAATTCATTTATTTTTTTTAAAATTTCTTCCTTCATTTTAAACCTCACTTTCTAACTAATGGTGCAGTTCTTGTCTCCATATAGTTATATAACCATTCCTTACTTGCAACTTCATGAATACATTTTTCATTTACCTTCTTCGTAATATATACAATGGGTTCCTGACTTTCTGTAGTTACTGTAAATGAAAATCCTTCAACATTCGTAGCAACTCCCCACTCACCCATATTATTCATAGCAATTAATGATAAGTCCCCTGCTATACCCCTTCTTTCTTTAAGCTCTGCATCTAAATTATTTACAGCAATTTCACAAGATTCTTGAGGGCTATGACCTTCTTTCATTAAACGAACAATTTCATAAGAAATACATCCCTTCATTAAGTCTTCTCCAAGTCCTGTTGCACTAGCCCCACCTACTTTAGAATCTACATAAAATCCCGAACCACAAATTGGAGAATCACCGACTCTTCCCTTTTTCTTCATAAATAACCCACTTGTTGAAGTAGCTGCAGTCATATCACCATTTTCATCAAGACATACCATGCCTACTGTGTCATGTCCACTATAAGGTTTTATATCTTGTTCTTTTATTTCTTTAAGACGGTTATAATAGTGAATCTTAGCACGGTTTGTTAACATATTTTTACGTTCAAACCCTTCTTTATGGGCAAACTTTTCTGCCCCTTCAGCCACTAATAAGTTATTTACCTTTTCTTTGCTTAAATGTCTTGCGATTCTAATTGGATTGGCGAAATCTTTGATAGCTCCAACTGCTCCAATATCAAAAGTGGTGCCATCCATATATGCAGCATCTAATTCTACTTCCATTTCATCATTAGGTAAACCACCATAACCTACAGACTTGTAAAATTCACAGTTTTCTACTTCTATTATTGCTGATTCAATAGCATCCCCTGAACATCCTTTGTTTTTTAATATTTCTCTTCCTTTTGTTATACCTTCAACTGACATTCGCCAAGTTGCAATCATTCCATACATATTAATTTTCTCCTTTATTTTAAAATATTATTTAAATTTCATATTTATTAACGTAACGAAAATTACCAAGCTTTTATGTAGCTAGCTTTTTTTATTGAAAATTTAAGTTTTTAGGAGATGCACTTGCATCTCCTTTTGTTTATATATTCTTTTTACTACTTTTGACTACTAAAATTATGCTTTAGCTCCAATTAACCTTTTACTATTAAAAGCAAATTCTATTTGTCAAAGATGTGGCATCCTCTTTAGAAACTAAAGCCTTTGCTAATTGACACATATTATCTAATGAGTCATTCAAACCTATCCCACCCTTTTTAGGAGTAATTACAATGTTTACTTTATCTTTATACTTAACAAGTGTTTCTTCATTTTCAATAGACATTGCTGCAAAAGCTGGAACGTTTGTGGTTTTATTAATATCACACGCAACTCTTGCTGCCATGATAGCATAATCAATAAAGTTAAAAGCAGGCCCACACATTACTACATCGGGTTGTAGTTTATTTACCATAGCACAAATCTTTCTAGAAACCTCATCAGCATTTGCTAAATAAGTACCATTGCCACAATAAATACTGGCAATTATTCTACCATCAATCTTTTTTAATGATGAATCCATCATTATTGCTGGACCTATGGGTTCCTTTTTAGCACTTAAGGGTACCATTTTATCATCTTTGGTGCCTGCACCAGCTTGAATTTGGTCATAAACCATTATAATTTTAATTGACATTTATATTCATCTCCTATAGGTCATCAAATGATAAATCATCTAAAGATATGTCTTCATCTTTGTTAACTGGGTTGTCTTCATCAATTAAGTACTGTTTATCCATAATCTTAATGAAAGGCATATAAATAAACACACCTAAAACCAATAATATAGCTTGAAGTACAGCACCAACCCAATTTGTAGATAAAAATCCTGAAATAATGATTGGCGTTGTCCAAGGAATATTAACACCATTACAAATTGGAACTAATCCGCCTTTCATTGCCAAATATGAAATAACAATATTCATTGTTGGAACTAACATAAATGGAATTAACATGGTTGGATTTAACACTATTGGTAAACCAAATAATATTGGTTCATTAATTCCAAAGATCCCTGGAATTATAGCTAATTTCCCAAGCTCTTTAATCCGTTTAGATTTACAGAAAAATAGCATAGCTATTAATAGTGATAGTGTAGATCCACATCCACCAAACGTAGCAAATAAATCTTGGAATTGTTGAGAAATAATATGTCCTTGTCCAATACCAGTCTTGAAGAATTCTAAGTTCTCAGCAGATAATGTTTGAAGAATAGGGTTATATACTGCACCTACTACAGATCCTCCGTTTACGCCAAAGAACCAAAATAAGTGCAAGAAAATATAGGCAATAACCATAGCACCTAATGTATCTCCTAAATTCATAAGTGGTAACTGTAAGAACTTAAATACAATAGTAAAAACATCGGTTTTAAAGAAGCCGAAAAATAAATTAATTGCAAAAAATACAACTATAACAAGGGCAGCAGGTATTAAAGCTTCAAATGATTGTACAACAGTTGGTGGAACACCAGCAGGCATTTTAATTACCCATCCTTTACGCTCAGCAAAGGCATATACATGAACCGATAAAAAGGCACAAATAATACCTATAAATATTCCTTTAGCCCCTATCCAACCAAGTGGAAGTCCTCCACTTAAGAAAACCTCAACTTTGTTTGTCATCCCTTCAACAGCAACGCTTCCTTTTACACCATAAGGCATAACTAGGAACCAGGACATTACAGATACAGCGGCTCCGAAAATAGGGTTTATTTTCATTTGCTTAGCAAATGAGTATCCAATGCCAATTACAGCAAATAGAGCCATAATCGAAAATGTTGCATCAGCAGGTTTTCCTAAATAAGCAGCTAATGTGGAACCATTGATTTCTACAGACTCTAACCAACTAGTCCACGCAGGTATTGGGAAGTTTGCAATTAACAAAAAGAATGATCCTACTATTAGTAAGGGTGTTGATATTAAAAAACCATCACGTATCGAAAGTAAATATTTATTTTTACCGATTACCTGAGCTAGTTCTGTTAAGACTTTTTCTAATTTTTTAAACATACCTTTCACCTCATTTATTTTTTTGTTTCTTTAATTAACTTTATTGCAGATTTCAAAACATTCATGCCTTTCATCATTCCATAATCACTACTATCTATAACAGCAATTGGAATGCCTTTCTCCCCGAAATCGTTTACTGTTTTTTCATATAAATACTTTACTTGCGGTCCAAGTAATATACAGTCAGGATGAAGTGTATCAATAATCATTTCTAATTGGGAAATAGGGTAAGCTTTTACTTCAATTGGTAATGAATGTTCATCAGCAACAGTCTGCATTTTACTTGCTAATATACTTGTAGACATTCCATTACCACAAAACAGATAAATTTTTTTCATCATATTCTCCTTTCTATAATATTTTCTAAGAATAATTCGTTTAATTATTCTTAAAAAATTAATTATTATTTATTTTCTAAAAAGGCAATACGTTCATAAGTTTCAATTAATTCGTCTGCCAAAATCTTGCAAGTTTCGACTGACATTAATTGATCTTCCGCATGTATTAATAATAAATCTGGAATCACTTGTTCACCCCCTGTTTCTTGTTGAATCAGTTTACCATGAACATTATGCCCTTCCACAAAGGCTGCTTCACCTTCCTTAATACAAGCTTTTGCTTTTTCAAACTCACCATTCTTAGCTTCTTTTATTGCTTGAATATAGCTACTTTTTGCAATACCTGCTTCAGATATAATCTGAAAACAAGCTAACTCTAACATTTCCACAATTTCCCCTCCTATCTTATATTTATATTATATACTTTTTAAACAACTATTAACTTTAAGCTTCCTTCCTACTATTAGGAAGGAATTTAAACACTCATTACTTTAGTATTAGATATTAAATCATGAATAGCTTTATGATCTTTTCTAAATATAACAAATATTGCCGATAATACACTAACCACAATACCTATATACGTTAGTGGCGTAACAAAATTAATATTACTTACTAGTGATAAAATTTGATGAAATAGATCACTTGGAAAAATCAGAGCTCCTTCTATTAAAAAGATACCAATAATTTGTCTTAAAAATAACTCTTTTAAACATACGTCATCACCATCTCTTTTAGCAATCTTAAAATGGCACCAGCGTTTTCCTAAAGTTTGTCCTTTCCAAATACATAGTGGCACAATCATATAATAAAATAATGCAAATAATAATCCTAATCCTCCCGCTAACATGGCATATTGTTTAGGATATTGAAATAGGTTCACATTTAAATTATCAGTATTTGTTACCTTCATATATATCATTACCATTGGTAAAGAAGTAAAAATAGATCCTAAATACCAATCAAGCATATATGCAACAAAACGTTTCCAAGATGGCACATCCGATAAAACTTTAACTTCACTTGTCTTAATCAATCTTTTTCCACTTTTCATTCTTTCACCTTATATAATGAACAGGTTTCATTATACTAATCCTTTCATAATATATTTCCGTGTTATTTTAAGACCTGTTCTATAAATTCTTTATAATTTTTAACTCCTAATAATTTGGTAAGTTGATTAGAATCTGAAATAACATTACTCAACCAATCAAAAAATATCCTTAGCACCTTTTGATTATCCTTATTAATAGAAAATAATATTACTAGTCTTACATCAAAGTCACCCCATCGAATTGATTTATCTAAAATTGCAATACTTAAAGCTGACTGAATTATAAAAAATTCATTAAGGCTATGTGGGATTGCAAATCCATAATCAAAGGAGGTTGCAGACATCATCTCTCTTTTTAATACACTATTTTCAAAAGCTCCTTCAACATATCCTTTTTCATATAAGTTATCACACATTATACTAATTAACTCACTAGGGGTATTTACATCAAGATGTGTATAAAAAAAATCTTCTTTAATAAGTTCAGATACTAGAAATTTAAAATCATCTTTATACCTGACCTTATCTAAATTGTTTAATGCTTGAAAAATTTTACTTTCATCTTCATAATTCACAAATAAAGAAACTTGTACTGTTGAAATAGATAAATTATGTTTTAATGGAAGTGTTGTTAAAATTAAATCAGGTTTTATATCAACAATTGATGTTTTTTCAAAAAAACTCATACATTCAATAATATCCATACGATCACCAAATCGATTTATTATCTTTTGTAGACATAAATTAGATAAAGCTTCATTTTGAGGATAAATAATAACTACTTTATATTTATAAGCTATATTTGCCCTTGCATATGCAGCTCCCAAATGTAAAGAAATAAACATAATTTCATTTTCACTTATATGAATGTGAATTCTTTCTTTTAATAGCTTACAAACTGTAATTCCCATCTCAAATATTAGTGGATATTTAAGTTTTACTTCTTGTAAATACATACTATCAATTCCATCATCTTCTATCTGACGCTCTATTAATGACATAATGTGTATTTCCAAACCATCTTTTAATTATAGGAATAGGTAAGAACTTGATGTTATCTCCTACTTTTCCCTTCCTCCACACCGTACGTGCGACTTTCACCGCATACGGCGTTCCATCAATGTTTATTAATAATCATTGACTTGTGGCTATCCCTCCATTTATTTTCACAAATATCAACAGTACTATGCCACTACTTTCACTGATATAAAAGCAAGTTATAATCGTAAATCTTTCCTTGCTACCATTTAATCAGAAGTAAGTCCTCTATGTTATCAGCTTACCACGTTCCAATAACTCTATCCTTTCATATACCCTTAAGTAATCCCTATGGGCCTGTATGTAAATTATTCACTAACTCTTACTGCCTATAACAGTATATGGACTTTTATAATAAAGACTTTTACTCATCCACACATACACTACAATTTTATAGTTGAAACATTTCTATTTCACCTGCATTTAGACCCTTTAATTCAGAATTTTGTCAGTCCTTATGGACATTCTTACCATAGATATTTTATAGACTCCCGGCCTATCTTACACTCAACCACCTCTGGTTTGCTTTTCCTAAAGTTTTCACTTCTTAGGGTGTAATCTCAGCCGACTTCACCGAGCTTATAACAAAGTCTTCCTTACATAATCCTTTGCTATTCGGAGTATCAGAGAAAGCCCTTCAAGGCGTTACCCTCTCATTTGACCTTTCAAGTTATTAGTTCTTAAACAATTTTAATCTGTTTAGGCAATATTTTTTATATTGCAACGTGTCGCACCTTTATCACAACAAAAATCAATATCAAATATTCTATTTATATCAACAAGTGTTTCTTCTATTAAATTAGGAATTGAATAATCAGTTTGATATTTTCTCACATCTTTGATGAAATTGCTGCCTTTTTTTCCTAATAATAATAAGGCTAGCAAAGAAATCTCATCTTGAACAATTTCAATTCTAATCTTGCTTTCTATTTTTTTGAAAAATGTTTGTGCAATTTTATATTCCTCACTATTTCTTAATTCTTCACTATCTTGATCACTCTTAATGAAATTATGTTTTATATTACGTTCTATTGCGATTCCAATTTGAATTAGAAGTATCGTAAAATCAAACCCATGAATACAATAATGATATTCTTTAAAAGTATCTTCTAAGATACCTTTTACCTCAATTAAATCAAATCCTTTATACAATGAAGCAATTTTATCTAAATTTAAAAAGTTTCCTTTTATCTCATTTTCCAATAGATCTTTATATAATTTACGTTTATCTTCTTCCGTTCCTGTTAAACAAATATAATTCTTGCTTCTTATAAGTTGTAAACTTTCGTATGCTCCAATAATCTTTTTGACCTTTTTAATATCACTATCAATGGAATACCCAGAAACAAATACTTTATCTTGCAATAATATTAAATTTATCTCCTTTTGTTGAAATAATAATTCTTTAATAATATAAATACATCGTTCTTCTGAAGTCTGTGGAATCATCTCACTTAATCCTATATCCAATCTTTGAAACTTGTCCTCATTTATTCGATATCCATGCCTTGTATTTGATTCAATTAACACATCTTCATAAAACGAATTAATATTGGCGACATCACTTCGAATAGTACGACATGATACCATTAATAATTTAGCTAATGCTTCACCAATAATCCAACCTTTGTCACCATGCATGAACATGATAATTTTTTCTTGTCTTTTATTTAACACCCTATTACCCCTCCTCACACATTAATCCAATCTAATCCCCTAGAATACATCTTTTATTGAAAGCATTAAAAAACTTATTTGTACCACATTTTATTTTTAATTATATATACTATCAACTTATATTATATACTAATATTATAAGTCATATCTTGAATACATTTCCTAGTGTTAGGAAATTAAAAATATGATCTGTTTAGCTGATAAATAAGGGTATTATGCTTATCCATCCCCTTGTTTATATAATAACTAAAGCGAATCCTCCCCTAACATTTAATTATTTTAAATTAACTATGCTTAGTTTGAATATAATTTTAGTAGGCATAAATAGAATAAAACGCTAGATACTAAATCAGCTAAAATAACAGCTATGGAAATAATTTACCATCATAATCCATGTATAAATCATATCTTCTTCATCTTAAGTATAAATAAATAAAAAGGCGAAGACTTTAATTCTTCACCTTTTTATATTATTAAACTAAGTTAAATTAGCTTATAGCTAAATATCCCATCTAAATTTAATTTCTTTATCTTATTTTGTATGCTTTCTATATCTGTAGTATAAAGATTGTTTTCTTTCATCCTATTAAAGTATTCTGCTCCTGCAAAGGTATATCTGTTCCTTCTACCTTCTTTAGTTGTCATCTTATAATTTGCATAGGCTATTATATCTCCTATAGCCGTACTTCTTGGTAAGATTAGCATAGGCATCCCAAGTCCATACTTAACAGCATTATATCCTGCTAAAGTACCTGTACAGATAGCTTCTGCTCGCCACAGCAATCTGCAACATTTTCACAACATCTGGTAATTAATTTTTATGATTCATTATATTCTATTCTAGACGAAAATACTTTGGGAAAAAGATTAAAGAAAGCTAGGCTTAAATTAGGCCTTTCAGAAAATCAGTTATCTATTAAATGTAATCTAAGTAGAGGAGCTATTGCTGGATATGAAAGTGATAGTATACATCCGTCTAAAAGGTCACTTATAAAACTTACTAAGTTTATTGATAAAGATTACTTATGTTTTGACGAATACTCAAGGTTCCTATTAAGCGATTATTCTAAAAGAATAAAAGAATGGAGAATTAGTAATGCTCTAACTTTAAGTGCTGCCTCCAAAGTCTTAGGTGTAAGTTCTAGCGCAATTGGAAGTTGGGAAAAAGGTGTCTACTCTGTAGATAAGGAAAATTACAAAAAGATTAAAGGCATTATTAAGAATCTTTAACATTAAAAAAAGCGACATTTTTTATATGCCGCTTTTTTCTACATTTTCTAAATCATCTATGATTTTATCTATTACATATAATGGATACATTTCAAAGAGAACTTGAGCTACTGATTTTACTGCTCTTTTTTGAAATTCTTCTTCATTTTCCTTAGTTGGATAATGCACAGTGACCTTTTTAATTTTTTTATGTGTAGCCAAGCTCTATTCCCCCTCCTAAAGTTACCCCTTCTAATCAAGTTATGTTAATAATCATTTAATTGTTCCTGGATAAATTATTATTATTGCAATCTTGATTTTGTTACTCTAGGGGAATAGATTCCCATTAACATATTTTCTCATAACATAGTACCTTTTTATCATATCATCACTTAATCCATAAATATGGTGTTTATTTAATATTAAGTTCAAGTTTAAATTGTAATTCTATCATATTTTTGTTTATGTGTTATCTACTAGCATAAAAAACACCCATAGATTTGATTTATCCAAATCTATGGGTGTTTCAATTACAAATAAAATCTTAGATACTATAAGAAAATTTAGAAAGTAAGTAACGGAGTTCAATCATTACTTACTTTCTAAATTTCATTATATAAACACTTGAAATCAAATGAATCCTAACTATATTATATCAGAGAACCTTAAAAATAGTCAATATAATAAAAATTGTATATTTCAAATAATGCCAATTTCAAATTCTACCATAAATATAAGCATTAATTATAATTGGACAATTATAAGGGTTAAAGTACAAAGAGTTGTATTAAAACAAAAATCCTAGTTAATTATTTTTAACATTAGTATTCATACTTTTTAATACTACTAAGAGCTTGTTCCGAAATAGGAATAATTTCTTTTTCGCAAATATAAGATATATAATTATTATATTGATTCATATACTTAGAATCTTCTTCTTTATCTATAAATCTCCATCTAAAGGCAATACTTTCTATGTATAAAGGAAATGATATTGGAAATAAAGAACCACCTGTTCTTTGATAAATCTGTATAATAGATGAATCGTGTTTTAATTTATTGTTTGCATACCTTAAGCCACTGAAAAATTTTTTATCATGTTTATCAATGTTTTCTTTTCCCACATATTTTTCAATACGGTCATAGTAGTCGAATATCCAATGTAAAAAGGTTCCAATACGATAATTCACTTCTTTTTTAAATTGATTGTTATTTAAATTGTTTTCCGCTACTATGATTACTGATTTCATTTCTTCGAAACTTTTATTTACAGCATATCGAAACATATATACCACCCTTTGTCTAAATATAATTTTTATACTTTATAACTAGTATAACAATCTTTCAGTAATAATACAGTAATTGTTAAAAACACAATGATTCAGAAATAAATTTTTTTCTGACATTTATAATGTAAAATAGGATGGTAAAAAGCTGAACTTTTGTCTTACAAGAGCAAAACATTTGCGTGAAAAAGCATAGCTACAGTATTTTCTAACTGAATCTACCCATCTATACATTATAACAAGAAATGATTTGAAATTAGCTTGTTTTACACCATTTTGAACTATCACCCTACACACATTATAACTACTTTAAATTTAGCGAAAATATTTATAATACAATTACTCAATTTTAGACTTGTTGGAAATTTGATCTGAATTTATGATATTTCAGACTTCATTTTTTACTAAAATATCTCTAGTTTACTTTTACTTAAGCTCCTATAGTTAATTATAATCTGTCCATAGCGTTGCTAAAGCCTTTTTTGTTTCAATTTTTAGTTTTATATGTTAATGTGTTTATAAAATAATTATGTTTTCAACTATTTTTTCGTTGCCTGGGACTAATTACAATCAGTTTTCAGTTATAAGTGTTATTAATATATTCATATATCATTTCCTTACACCTTTCAATGTAATTAACTCTATACTTTAGAATATTTTTCTCTATTTGTCGAATGATCTTTAGAGGAGATTACCATTTTATATAGAACTATGTAATAAAAGGAGGTATAAACTTTTTATTAATTATAAGTAGTATATAACCGAATACTGACCATAATAATTTAAAGGGAGGCTATTATGTCTATTAATATTAAACTTCAAGATTTTACAGCTACAATACATCAAACATCTAAATATAATGGAGGTGAATTCGATTTAGTGCATGTAGAAAGTTTAATTGTAACTGATCAACCTATACCATCAGATGATACATGGTATATCCCTAATTCTAAACCAATAGATCCAATGTTTAAATCTATTTTTGAACACGCAAAAATAAATCTTATGCCAACTCATTCTTCTTTAATTCAAGAAAGAATTGATGGTTTCGGTGATGCCTTAAATGAAGCTATGTCTGGAGATGAAAATGAAACAAAAAAAGATATTACAACTTTGGCACTATTATCAGCATTCTCCAAAACAACTTTAAATCCAATTGAAAATACAGAAAACACATATTTACTAAGTTATAGTTATAAACTATTCCCTATTGCGCCTAATATATTTGAGCTTAAAGTTACTCTACCATTCCCAGGGTTTATTATGCCTGATAATGGTGATGAAATTCAAATTACTGTAGTGACTCCTATTAATGCTATTATAGATAAAGAAAAGACTATGGGAATATCAGAGGATAATCAACAAATTCAACCTCAATATGCAGAGTTTACTTATTCAAGAAAACAAGCTATATCATTCCAATATACTACTGATCCTGAATTCACAATTAGATACAATTATTAAATAATGGGAGGGTTTTCCTCCCATTATTTTTTAGCTATTAATCTTCGATAATGTACTATGATATTTTGGAATCCTAATTTTATCTTTTATCTATCTTCTTCAATTATTTTTAATTTCTTCGTTAATCATTTCCTTTATTATCCTTACTTAACCTACTATGTTATCTATGCATCATATCGATTTTTAGTTAGTTGATTGAAAAAGTTAAATCTTTATTGTTATATATTGTATACTCACTTGGTAATTGACACCAGTAAATGTTTGGTATATTATTATATTAGGTGAGGTGGGTGGGCAGAGAAAAGCGTTGAGGTGTACGGTCGCCTTTTACTGGGATAATTACCTTTCAGCTCTTATATTTTAATTCAAAAGGAGCTGATATTGTGAATGAATGTTCAAATAATTTAAATAACTTTATAACATCTTTATCTAAATTATTAATTTTAGTAATTATTCTTATATTAATTAAAGGTTAAAAATCACTTCAACGTTTTTTTAATAAATTTATTTCTAACCCAAAGCCCTATTTATTCCCTTATAAATTTCTATCCTTCATGCATTCCTCTATTTCCTTATAAGAATCAAGTGTAAGTTCTAGTACTTCCCTCGTCTTGATGAATCTATCATAATATGAGTTTCCGTATAGGCACATGCATCTTAATGCATCTCTATTCCATCGTATATTTAGCTTATATCTTTTATTCACACTACATACTATGTAGTATTTGCAATATGTTTTCTCCCTTCTGAAAGTTCTTACGCCTCCACTTTGTAAACATTTACTACTTTATTAGACTTATTGGCACCACAAACTTCAACTTGCTTTGTGCTATTTAAAACTTCTTTACTCCAATTAATTGGCACAATATATTTCAATGCTTGATTAGCCGATACTGTAACCATTATTATATCTTTCGGTTTTTTTAAATTTAAGGATTTTTTCATAATATGAATATCTCCTTAATAGAAATTATTCTATTTTCTTAAAAATAGGATTAAATATGACTATGTTATTACACATCGCTATTATATAATAATACTATATGCATCTTATTTCATATAATTATAGTTTAAATAAGTTTGAGTTAAGTAAAAGTGGACAACTATTTTACTTAACTTATTATCCACCATTTTACATGAGGTATTTATAATTTACCCTACCCATTTTTACTTCTAATTGTAGCTAAAATCTCCAAATCCTTTTAATCCACAAAATTTTTATATTACCTTTCTTCCTAAACTAACAGCGGTTCTACTATAAGGAATAGGGGCGATATGTATCTTATATTCTTTAGATTTCGTACCCTTTTTATTAACCGCGGAAGCGGATAAAGGTATTTCACGAATTACAAGTATCTATAACGCCCTTCGGGTGCCGTAGGCATAGTTATATTGTCTCTTAATTTATATGGAACTAGGCCCTCTTTATTATGCACAAAATAGTCATATAGTTCTGTAAGCTTTTTAAAAACAACTTCATCTTTATTATTGTCTATCATCATGTCAACAATTAATTCCAACCTTTCATCAGTTTTACATTGCCTAAATAACTTCAATAATACTCTCTGTTCTTTTTTATCACTTACTTTTCGAATAATCGCTTGGCTTATATGAAATGGATCCAACTCAAAGTGTATGTCTTGATCTTCACAAGTTGCTTTTATCCACTTTGCGCCATCTCCATTTAATATCCTAGTTTCTATTTCATCAACATTATACTATAACAAATTTGACTTCAAATAAATACGACTGATTATATATGATTACATTAGTTTTTCTTTAATTATCCTTCATTTTAAATAGGAGGTTTTGATTTTAAATATGATTGATCAAAGAATAACGTACTTAAGACAAACAAAAGATATTTCACAGAAAAAGTTGCTATTCTAGCTGCATAATATTATTTTATAAAATAGTTATAATATTATTGGTGACATCTCAAAGCCTAAATCTCCTATTCTAGTTACACGATTTAAAAAAAATTCACCTATCATTGATTGAGGAATATCATATGCCCTATGATATTTGATTAAATCCCATTTCTCTACTAAAGCTCTTTCTCCATATCTTTGGCAGGCACCAACCACTGAATTTGCCGCTTGTTTTCTACCGATATTTGTCTCTTGATAATACTTTGTGGAATTAGCAATACACCTATAAATAATTCCATATATCTGCGCTACCGAAAAATGTTCTAACAGGTCTTTAAAAACTGCAATTGTCTTTTCTCCTGGGTTAAAATCAAATTTAACTTTATCCATTTGATAATTTAAATATTCTAAACACTCTTCCAAAGCAATCTCTTTCCAAATTTCCAAAGCTTCACTTTTACTTTCTTCATTCATCTCTTTAGGATTTATTAAAGTCGCTATTTCTTCTTCATAATCTTCTTTAATTTCTATATTAAGGATATAAATAACTTCATTTATATAATAAGTTTGTGGAAATTCTTTCTCACCAGATGAATCAACAAATGCTTCAATTTTAGAATCAGGACTTACAACAATTACATTTTTTGAAAGTAATGTTATTAATATTTCTTTAGTATAATTTAATGTTGGTGCTAATTTTCTTTCCGCAACTTCCAGTGGCTTTATTATTTTCATATCTTCAGTCAAAGCAGTTCTTAATAGTGCTCCTAAAAAAACTTTTTCTCTAAATCCCAGATCCTCTATCCTAACTGGCTTATATTTATTTAAATCATAAGTATCATTAATCAAATTCCTTTTATCTTGAACTATCTTTTTCTGCTCCTCTTCTAATTTTATTTCTTCCAGTTTTATCTTCTCTCGACAATATGAACAATTACAAAAATGGCTATCTTCATGTCCACAATTTATGCAATATGCATTATTTCTACCGTACCCACATGATGATTTTGAAGGTCTTTTAATTAACATAGGTTTCCCACAATAAGTACACAGTTTATCTTCATAAATTATTGGTGGAAATAATGTATATAATTTAGATGGATTAATTTCAATTTTATATTCTTCAACTAAGTTTTTTGCCTTTTCATTGCTATAATACCTATTTATTAAAGTAGCAATTTCCTCTTCACCCAAATGCTCTAATTTCTTATCTATTTTAATTTGAATTGTACTATCACCCATTCACTCAACTCCTCATGTAATCAAAATATTTTTTCTTAGCTATTATTATAACAAAATATCTATAATTAACAAACTTTTTTACATTTAGGTTTGAGTCAAGTAAAAGTGGGAAACTATTTTATTTAACTTATTATTCACACTTTTAATTTGTTTTTTCATAGATTGGTTAACACTATCTGACGTAATATACTAAAATTGTAACACTAACATCTGAAAATTTAGTATAATAAAATTAAGAGAGTAGTGTTACAAATGGCAAATAAGAAATATGATAAAGCATTTAAAGAATCAATAGCCAGACTAAGTTTGGAGGAAGGTATACCTTTATCAAGCATCTCAAAAGAATACAATATTGCGAAATCTACTATTAATGATTGGATTAAAGGCTTCAGTGAAGAATGTATGTAGTCCGAAGAAAAACTTTCTCCTAGTGTATATGAAAAATAGAAAAGGTTGAAAAAGTGTGCAACTGAGATTTAACTTAGTATTAAAATTTTGCTTAACCATGTCAGATCTTTCAAGAAAAATAATAGTAGAAATTTAGTTAACTCCCTACTACTATTTTTTACTTATATATTAAAACACAAATAAATTATTTATCTAACTACCTATACATGTTTTGCTTTCATCAATATTCTGCTATATCTATTCTTATACTTTTGCCATTCATTTACATGCGAAACAGATAAAGATGAAATATTATAACTAACTAATTTTCTTTTAAGATCTTCCACTGTTAATAAAAAAGGATTCTTATTAATATCCACTGTGGTTTTGGAACATTTATCTTCAAGTTTTATAACTTCCACTTTTACTATTTTATTAGATTTATTAGTACCACAAACTTCAACTTGCTTTCTTCCATTTAAAACCTTTTTACTCCAATTAATTTGTACAATATCTTTCAACGCTTGATTAGAAGATATTATAACGCTTCTTCTATCTTTCAATTTTTCTAAGTTCAAAGATCTTTTCATAATATGAACACCTCCTTAATAGAAATTATTCTATTTTCTTAAAAATAGGATTCCATATGACTACGTTATTACACGTCTCTATAATAGAGATTATAATATAATCATCTGATTTCATCAATTATATTTTGAATACTAGTATTTTACTAATATTTACACAGACTTTACTTTTCTATCTTCCCAAATAAATATTAGTAACCTCTTTCCTATGATGCCCTAAATCTTCACTTATCTTTTTTTGTGCATCTTCTTTTGTATGTTTCTGTAAAGCCTCATCAAATCTAATTTGAGCAAAGGTGTGTCTATTCCCGTGCATAGTAAGATTTGTTTTTGGTGTAGCTTTTCTATCTTCTTCTAGCATCTTCCTAGCGATATCCCTATTTATTCTATCCTTGTCCTGAAATTCATTTCTGTGGTTTGTAATCCAATTTTGTATGCTTCTTTTTACCATATGTGTTTTATCCCCTATACCTATAAAAATACGTTCATCACTTTTTGCGTTAGATAATATATATTTTAATGTTTCTCTATCTTCAATTTTTACTTCAATTTCCCTTGGATTCTTACCTTTAGTGTTTTCTAAATATAAAAATCCACTACAAATGGCTTCTTTAACTTGATGATTGGTTAAAACTACAGCCTCCTCCAATCTACATCCAAATTTAGAGGACAAAAGTATAGCTTTAACAACATCTAGCCTATCCATTTCCTTGGCTAATGATATTGCACTATCTATTTCCTCTTCTGACCATGCCCTCCTAGCTCCACGAGTTATTCTTTTTTCTAACTTTAACTTTTCATTTTTAGGTAAAATTTCTTTTCCTTGAGACAAAGTATAGAAAAACCTTATTGCAGATAATTCTAGTTTTATTGTTCCTGGAGCGTAATCTACACTATGCATATAGTCTACGTACATATAGATATGTTTTGCTTTTATATTCTTAAACTTTTTTACATTTGTATTTTCACCAGTCCAAATACAAAAGCGATAACAAGCCTCTTTATACCTATATTTAGTTTTAATACTTTTCATGTTGTTCATTTTAAAAAGATGATCTATTTGAGCTATTAAATTCTTACTTTTACCATTCATATCTTTTACTCCTTTCTTGTTTATTTTTTCTTTTAAAAAAGTACATAGCTACGCCATAACTTAATTATTCTGTTTCTTGCGTTTTCCCATAATATATTTTCTCGAACACCTGGTAATCCTTACTTTGTGTACTATATTATGTTCCCGTATCTATATTGTTATTTAGTTGTAACTAGCTTAGTAATAATGCTTAAAACATATATTAATATGTTAAGAAAGCTAAGCAAGAGCATAAACTTTTATGCTTTAATAGGGATTTTTAGTTTTATTTATACTTATAAATCCCAACCCAAGTATCTTAAATACATTGGATAATTGCTTATAAATTCTGCTTAAAGTGCAGAAGCCATTGAGCTAAGAAACTTTTTGGAAATCTTTTTAGAACTATTATCCACTCCCTAAAGGTCCACACGTAAAAAATAATCCATAATATTAATTTTATAAACCCGTCTATATTTTTAGCTTTTAAAAAGCCATTATTCTTTAATTATCTTATTATTATATCGATAATAAGAACTTTACTATCTTTTATAAACTATTTTATAATAAATGTGCAATCTTTTAAAAAAATGATATTGGACAAAGCTATTAATATGTAATGCTAAATTTGTATTGTAAACAAACTATCTACTTAATATAAGAATTGTAAAAGTGCTACAATCAATACCTTTGTAGCACTTTTATATTTTGGATAATAATAAAATTCTTTCGGAGTAGTACTTTTAAACCTAAAGTACTACTCCAAAGTTTTTTAATTTATTAATAAAATATATTTTTTTAATAAATTATAACTTTCCTTATCCTCTTTTTTATATTTTTTAATTTACTTAGATATATAGGAATATCTAGTTTTTAAAATTAGAAATTTTTTATGACAATGGAGGAAATTAATATGCAAATATCAAGAGCTATATTAAGGGAAAAAACAAATATGGATATTTGTTCTTTAGAAATCCAAAATGTAATTAAATCTATTAAGGATAATAAAATAATAATTGTTTCAAAAATGCAAGAAGAAGCTAATAGTCTAAATATATTATTAGAACAAAATGGTATGTACTGGGCAACAACATATAATACTATTGAAGGTTTATCTTATGTTGATAATTGTAGAATATATATATTGAAATATGACGATGATGATAATGAATATATAAGAAATATAATGAATAAAGTTTATGAGGCTTCTAAAACATTCAAGATTATAAGTTTATTGGAACTAAAAGATTTCCATGATAATAAAGACATTCTTAAATGGATAAATGCTGAGAATACATCAGAAAAATTAATTAAAGCTTTTAATAGGAGCCTTGATTTAAAAAATAAAAATTTATTACAGCAAGATGATCTCGGCATATATAAATATGTTAATAACAAAAAAGAGGATGATATTAAGAAAGTCTATATTACAAATTTTAATGTAATAAAAGCTACCAGAATTATCTTTGTTGACAAGCAAGTTGAAGGTATAAATTTAATATTAAAATCTGATAGTGGAGAAAAATTTAAACGTATTGGGGAAGTAAGTGTATTTGATGATATGAAAATTTTCAAAAACTTTTTAGCAAGTATGGATATAACATTTAAAGGCAAATTAGATGATTTAACCAACTTGAAAATGTGGATAAATAGGTACTTTACTTTTAATGTAGAAGAAATTCATAGTGGTGTTAAATTTATAACTAAGAATGATACAAGAATGCTAATAACAAATAATGGAGCAATATTAGGAAAAAGTGTAGATAGTACCATAATAAGTGTAGAGGGAATAGCTATAAATATTAAAGATACAGAACCTATTAATAATGAAGAGACTAAAGAGCTTATGAAACATATATTTAATTTTGCATCTAAAGAAAAAACAATTTGCATATTAGGAAGCTTAATAAACAATTTGTGCATAGAACAAAGTGAAACTTTAAAAATTAAAGGACACCACCTTCTTATTGCTGGAGAAAGCGGAAGTGGTAAGAGCACAATATTAAAAAATGTGATAGCAGCTATACTAAATTATCCAGATGAAGAAATAAAGAGTATAGGTTTAATTACTAACTTCGCATTAATAAAAGCTATCTCTACAGGAAATTATCCTGTTATTTTTGATGAATACAAACCTAGTTTATTAGATAAATATAAAAATGCAAAATTATCGGAAATCTTTAGAAATAGTTATGATAGAACAACTGTGTCTAGAGGAGATAAGACCCTTAATAATAGAAATTTTGTCTTAAACAGGCCTATAATTTTAGCTGGAGAAGAAAGTTATAAAAACGCTGAAAAAGCTCTTATGGAAAGATCTTGTATCGTTTACTTATCTAAAGCAGAAAGAACTATTGATAATGAAAATAGCATGGAATGGCTACAAAAAAATGAAGAAATTCTTAATAAATTAGGTATAAGTCTTATAAAAATAATTTTAAATTTAGATGTCCTTAGTTACCAAGAATTAAGAGATACCCTAAAACCTAGTTTTACAGATTTAAGGGATAGAGTACT
This sequence comes from Clostridium algidicarnis, assembly GCF_000703125.1. Taxonomy (NCBI): domain Bacteria; kingdom Bacillati; phylum Bacillota; class Clostridia; order Eubacteriales; family Clostridiaceae; genus Clostridium; species Clostridium algidicarnis. Next base: position 2,624,082 of record NZ_JNLN01000001.1, read on the forward strand.
AAATACTGCTATAAATATTGCTACGGGTATAGAAATATTTAATATACTGTTAAAAGAATTGGGCTTAGATGAAATTTTAAATTATGCTGACTTAATTACACAAAATATAAAATCAGAAATTCTAAATGATAGTCAGGATTCACTTTCATCTGTTCAACAGATGCTTGTTTTGTATAACCAACTTATAGAAGATGGAAGAGCCCAAAATGTAAAAGAAGTAGTAGTTAGTAAATCTGGTAAGATTTACATAAAGACTAGCGAAATGATTAATCAAATCTTAGAATTCAATAAAAATGTTGGTGCCGATATAATTATATTAAATCTTAAAGATTTTAAAAAGCAAGCTAAAAAGTCTAATTATATAGTAGATACAAAATACTTACATGCTTATACTGGTAGTGAAAGAAAAACTATTAGATTTGATGTATACAATAAAAAGAAGCTACAAGAATTGAATTTAAATTCCATTGCTCCAGCTGATATGTTGGAAGTAGCAGATGAAAATAGTGACATTCCCTTCTAAAAGTTTTAGTGGCTCAGAAGTCACATACAAACTTACCAACTGTGCCTATTTTTATTCCATCACAAATCATTCATTTAACAGAGTTAATATAATATAAATTTATTAATGGCACAGTGGCACATCAATTATAAAATATACATTATACAGATATAACAGTATTACAGTTATTTATTATACTGTATTAAGTAAATTTAAAGGCGTGCCAATGTGCCAATAGTTATTTTTTTAATACTGTGAATTTCTATTAACCTTTATATTACATATACAGTTTGTATTTCTACTACTTATAGTTTTAGTATTTTCATTTAAAATAATATTTGTGCTTACCATTTGGAACATGCTCCTTTCGTTTTATATTCTTTTATAAATGTGGTAAACTAAAGTTGATTAATTATAGTTTCAAATGATTTAGTAGGTTACTTAAATATTATTTTATTTTGGTGATTTTCATTGACTATATTATAATTAAATAAATAGAATAAAGTTAGGAGTGTGAATACAACATGAAGAGGATACCCTATGGTATTTCTAATTTTGAAGTTTTAAGGGAAAAAAATTATCTATATGTGGATAAAACATCTTACATAGAAATTTTAGATAACTATGCTCCTTATCAGTTCTTCATAAGGCCAAGAAGATTTGGCAAAAGTTTATTTACTTCAACCTTAGAGAATTATTATGATATAAATAAAGAATATAAATTTGATGATTTATTTGGTGATTTATATATAGGCAAGAATCCTACAGGCGAAAGAAACAAATTTCTCATTTGGAAAATAAGCTTTGCTGGTGTTGATGCAGGCAATGGAGAGGAAGAACTTAGAAAAAGTTTTAATTCAAAAGTTCTTGTGTCTGCAATGAAGTTTATAGATCAATATTCAAATCTATTAGAAGATAAGACTATTCCAAAAGAAGTAGACAGTGCTGAAATAATAGTACAGTATATTTCTCTTTTAGCTAGTAAAGTAAATAAACAAGTATTTGTTCTAATAGATGAATATGATAACTTTGCTAATGAATTAATTACAGGAGGAAAACAAAATACCTATGAAAATATACTTCATGGTGAAGGTTTTGTTAAAGTTTTTTATAAAGCTTTAAAAGACGCCACTATGGATAATTTCAACAGAATATTTATGACAGGGGTAAGTCCTATAATGCTAGATGACTTAACCAGTGGATTTAATATAACTAGAAACTATACTTTAGATGAAAATCTTAATGCTATGATGGGATTTACACGAGATGAACTTTCATTGATAATGGACGAAGTGAACATAAAGACTTCAGAACTCAGAAAGAAAATATGTAGTGATATGACCACTTATTACGATGGCTATAGATTTAACGAAAATAGTAATTCAGTTTTTAATCCAGATATGTCAATGTATTTTTTAGATAATTATTTAGCTTATAATCGTTATCCAAAAGAGATGATAGATAACAATGTAAAAACCGACTATGGAAAGGTCAATCAATTAGCTTATAATTTTAACGATAGAGAAGCCCTAGATGAAATTATGACTAAAGGTGAAACGTCTACTATGTTAGTAGATAGATTTAATATTCATACTATGTACAGTATAAAAGAAAACTTTAAATCCTTATTGTTTTATCTTGGCATGCTTTCTATAAAGGATCAAGGACCACTTGGTACAGTACTTAAGGTGCCTAACTACGTTATTAAAACTATTTATTGGGAACAATATTTCCAAAAAATAAACGAAGAGTATAATATTCAAGTGCAGGATATAAGAATAGCCGTTAATGAAATGAGAACCCATGGCAATATTGAGTCGCTAGTAAAACTTATACAAGGCATATTAGAGGATTTATCCAACAGGGATCTAATTCAAATGGATGAAAAAAATATAAAGATGATGTTTCTTACCCTTTTAGGCGTAGATAGTACTTATTTTATACAAAGTGAAGCTGAAAATAATAAAGGGTATGTAGATATAATGCTAAAAAGAAAAATTCAATTTAAAGACATAACTAAATTTCAGTGGATTATTGAGCTAAAATATATAAAAGAAAGTGACAGAAATTCTTTCGAAAAGGTTAAACAAGAAGGATTAAAGCAGCTTAAAGGATACGAAGAAAGTAAGTTTGTTCAAGAAAACCTTGAAAGAGAAGGTTTAAAGAAAGTCCTCATTATTGTAGTTGGCAAAAAAGATATTTATACTGTAGAGTTATAGCTCTAAAAACACATTGAAAATTAAGTTTATTCAATGTGTTTTTATATTTTAGTTTATATAATATAATATATAAAAAGCATTCCCTTCTAACACTTAGTTATTTAAAATCAGCTATATTTATAACCTAATTGAAAGAAGCAATAATCTATGCTAATGTAATTATATAAATATACATTTAGGAGGTGTAGCAATTGATAGCAGCTATATACAGTAGAAAATCTAAGTTTACTGGAAAAGGAGATTCCGTTGAAAACCAAGTACAAATGTGCAAGGAGTATGGAGAAAAGATTTTAGGAATAACTGAATTTGTAATTTACGAAGATGAGGGATTTAGTGGTAGCAATACTAATAGGCCTAAATTTATTGAACTTATGGCAGATGTTAAAAAGAAAAAATTTGACGTTCTTATATGTTATAGACTAGACCGTATAAGTAGGAATGTAGCAGACTTTTCTTCTAGTCTAGAATTACTACAAAGTAACAACATAGCTTTTGTCAGTATAAAAGAACAATTTGATACTTCAACACCTATGGGAAAAGCTATGATTTATATTGCATCTGTGTTTGCAGAATTAGAACGTGATACCATAGCAGAACGAATAAGGGATAACATGCTTGAACTAGCTAAATCTGGTCGATGGCTAGGTGGGCAAACTCCACTAGGCTTTGACAGTAAAAAGACTATATCTTTGGATGAAGAATATAAAGAGCGAACTACATATATGCTTTCTCCTATAGATGATGAATTAAAGTTGGTTAAGCTTATTTATGAAAAGTATCTGGAATTTAATTCATTAAGAAAAGTTAATCAGTATTTATTAGAAAATAATTTCAAAACTAAATTTGGTTCTGATTGGAATGCAAAATCTATATCTGATTTACTGCAAAGCCCTACTTATGTTAATGCAAATCAAGAAGTTTTTGATTTTCTTATAGAAAAAGGAATAGATTGTATAGGTAAGCCTAATAATAAAAGTGGTATTTTAAGTTATAATAAGAAAAAAGGTCCTAATGTTCATAGAGAAAAAACAGAATGGATTGCAGCAATCGCAAAACACTCTGGAATTATAGATGCAGATAAATGGTTAAAGATTCAACAGACTTTAATAATTAACAAAAAAAACTCCCCTAGACTTGGTAAAACTCATACCACCCTATTATCTGGCTTATTAAGATGTGGTAAATGTGGATCACCCATGACTGTTATACATGGTTCTAAAGATAAAGAAGGTAATAAGAGGTTCTATTATGGTTGTAGCCTAAAGGTATATTCTAAAGGCACAAGGTGTGATAATTCAAATGTTAGAAGTGATGAAATTGAATCTATTGTTATAGATAAATTAAAGAATGTTACCAAGGATAATGGTTTATTACTAGAGGAATTAAAATCAGTTAAAAATCAAGTAAATGATAAATGTAATTATGCTGATGAATTAAACTTACTTAAAGCTTCATTAAAATCTAATGAAGAAGCTATAAATAATTTAGTTAAGCAACTAGCAAAAAAACAAAGTTCTATTGCTTCAAATTACATATTTGATGAAATAGAAAAACGTGAAAAAGAAATTAATGATACAAAAGCTAAACTTAAAGCTTTATCTGAAAATAAATCTAAAGGTTCTGAAATAGACATAAATGTAGATTTGTTAATTTACAACTTAAAAAACTTTTACAGCACTATTGATTATGCTGACATAGAAAATAAAAAATACTTAATCTCTACTCTGATAGACAAAATAAGCTGGAATGGATCTACTGGAGAAGTTGATATAAAATTATGGGGAAGTCCAAAAAAAAAATAGATTTTTCTCTAGAAAAACATTACTGCGGAGCTATAACTAAAAAATTGCAGATTGCTATGGCGAGCTTCTGTATGCCCTACAAAAAGTCCTGACTTTTCCCCACCTACAAATAAATTATCAATGCCCTTTACTCTCATATCGTCTGTTCTTGGTGCAACTGACAAATATCTTATAGAATTCCCTTTTCCTCCAGCATAAGGATCTATATATTTAGCACTTTCCATACCCTTTATTTTTCGTAACTTATCTAATGGATAAAAGGTAGTCATAAGTTTTGCTTCACCAGTATCTAGTAGAACTATATTTTCTGCAAATTCTTTTAATGCATATTGTTGACATACCTTAGATTTTAATTTATCTAAATGCACATCTTCTGCTGGAACTTTTAAAACTGCTACTCCATCTTTATCTAGCTTTTCTCTTATTTCTTCTGATAAACTTTCTTTAGCTAACTTACAAGAGCCACTAAAAGCTCCAAATACATCATCTTCTCTCTCCCCTTGTAAATCATCTATACCAGCTCTAGCACTTATGCTTATTCTTGGTCCAAAGGCTGGACATCTTAATATGCACATAGAACATCCATTCCCATATCTTAAACAATTACCCATGGGGCCTGTAGATCCTGTAGTTTCTACAAACACATCCCCTTCAATGTAAGTGCCATCACTTAAATATATACCCATTATCTTTTCTTCTTCTCTCTCAATGTCTGAAACTCTAGCTATAAGCTTTAAATCTATGCCTAAGTCCTCAATGTATTTCCTAACTAGGGGTTCTATTTTATTCACATCATATAGCCATGCATTTTTATGCCCAGGAAATTCTATGTTTTTATGTCTTGATATCCCATCTGTTATTTCTATAAGCTCTCCAGCTCCCATTGCTATTAATTCTTCTGCTGCAGTAAATCTACCATTATTTCTCATTATGCCTCCTACATTTCCAAGTCCTAATGTAAGATCTGTTTTTTCTAATAGTGTAACTTCTGCTCCTGCCTTTTTAGCAGCTATAGCTGCTGCAATACCTGACCAACCTGCTCCAATAACTACAACTTTCATATAAGTCTTCTCCCCTCAAATATACTATTTGGTTCCGCTTGAACCTTACATAATCTCTTTTTCTTATGGCCCTCATATCTTTCAGTACAACTTCCACAAACACCTTCACCACAACACAACTTAGCATTATTACAGCAAGATAATTTAATTCTTTTATTATTAAGTTCTATTAATTTAAATATTAAAATGTTTGCCCCAGAACAGTGTATTAAATTTATAGATTTACTTTCTATAAATTCTTCTATAATATTTTCAGCCTCTTTAGTAAGCTGTCCTGATACTAATAAGTCACATTCAATTATTTCTACATCATATTTTTTTAAATATTCTTCTATAAAAATATTTTTGTATCCAGCTTTATCTAATATTACTGTTACTTTATTTCCATTTGAATATAGCTTTTTTATTACAGGTATCATTGGTGCCATTCCTATACCACTACATACAACTAACGAATGACCTTCGATAGTTTTAGCTATATTTTTAAGCCCAAATACCCCATTCCAATAAGGTCCTCTTATTATAATCTTCTCATCTTCAGATAATTTTTCTATGCTTTTAGTTTTGATGCCTTTTATTTCCAGAATCACCTTTATTGTGTTTTCTTCTAAATTTACATCCATAATTGAGATGGGCGTATCATAATAGCTTATGGTTTCAGGATTTCTCATAAATACATAGCTACCGGTAGCATAAAGATTTTGAGCTAGTTTATGAGATACTAATATAGTAAGAGATATAACATTTGTTTCTAAATATTTTTTATTTAAAATCTTACAGGTGAATTCCCCCCTACCTTCCTTTACTTTGTTTTTATTATCATGATATTCTTGATAAATACATACCCCTTTCCAATTAATGCAGTCGCAAAAATGCTTTCCCGAAAGTTGTGAACATATAATACAATCTCCCGACTCTGCTAGATGGCAAGGACAAGGTTAATACATAAAAATGCATCATAAAAAAAACATAAGCCTATATCCTAAATTACTACGTAAAATAAGATATAGGCTTTTTATATATTAAGACATTCCATATTATTTTAACTAAATTATTTCTTTTCTTTATTCATACTTCATATTTATTAGCTGCATTATTTGGAGTCTTTTTTGGTCCAGTTCAGATATCTTTATGTATATATCTTGAAATTCTTTTATCTTTTCCTCGGAAAAGTCTTTTAAAATTTCATTTCTATCTTTAATATAAACTTTAATGTTTGATTTTATTTCTTCAATATCATTTAATATTTCAAGTTTTCTAATCTGTCTATACTTCTCCTCTTCATATAATTCCTCTAAAATCCCAAGTTCATTTTCATTTTTAATAAAATTTATATAACACTTACATACCCCTTCCATGGCATTGGTTAATCTATTCCAAAGTGGAAAGTCTATCATCATTAAAATATCAATTTTAAGCTTTTCTAAGGTTTCTATATCCTCTTCAATCTTTTTTACATCTCCCCATAAATTGCTCACATAATCTCCCCCATTTAAAACTATAATTATATATAAAAGTATATATTAAAACCCTTAAAAAATAAACCCTAATGCAGATTTTAAATATTATAATCTATGGTGAACTTAATATTTTATAATAAATTAAGCTGCCTGTGTGTACATATATAATATATAAAAGTATAATAAAGCTATATAATATTATGGAGGTGTCTTATGAGTAGTAAATTAAAAGTAGGTATACTCGGGGGAACCGGTTTTGTAGGACAAAGATTAATTACATTATTACAAAACCATCCTTACTTTGAAATAAAGGAAATTGCTGCTAGCAAAAAATCCGCTGGAAAAAGATATGAGGATGCGGTGGATGGTAAATGGAAGTTAGATCTCCCACTACCAAACAATGTAAAAGAAATTATTGTTAAAAATATAAATGAAGCTAAAGAAATAAGTGAATCTGTAGATTTTGTCTTTTGTGCTGTAAATATGGATACAGAAGATATAATTAAGCTAGAAGAAGCTTATGCTAAAGCAAACACACCAGTAATATCAAATAATTCTGCTAATAGAATGTTTGATGATATTCCTATGATAATACCGGAAATAAATTCAAATCATTTTGAGGTAATAAAAGCTCAACAAAAAAGACTAGGAACAACTAAAGGATTTATTGTAACAAAGCCAAACTGTTCAATTCAAAGTTATGTTCCTGCAATTAGCGCACTACTAAAATATAAGCCTACAAAAATAATGGTTAGCACTTATCAAGCAATTTCTGGTAGTGGGAAATTATTTTCAGATTGGCCAGGAATATTAGACAATGTTATACCTTATATAGGTGGCGAAGAAGAAAAAAGTGAAAAGGAACCGCTTAAGATTTGGGGAAATATTAAAGATGACAAAATAAATTTAGCTACATCTCCTATAATAAGTGCACAATGTGTAAGAGTTCCTGTATCTGATGGACATTTAGCTACAGTTTCTGTATCTTTTGAAGAAAAACCTACTAAGGATGATATCATAAAATCTTGGAAGGAATTTAAAGGAAAGCCACAGTTACTTTCCTTACCTACTGCTCCAAAACAGCTTTTGACCTATTTTGAGGAAGCTGACAGGCCTCAAACTAATTTAGATAGGGATATGTATAATGGTATGGGAATAACTCTTGGTAGACTTAGAGAAGATCCATTGTTCCATTATAAATTTGTATGTTTATCTCACAATACCCTTCGTGGTGCAGCAGGTGGAGCTGTATTAACTGCAGAGTTATTAAAAGAAGAAGGCTATTTAAATTCTAAATAAATTAAATGTTTCAAATAAAATTTGACCAATATTTCAGTTGGTTGTTTCCATGAAAATTATACAAATATTTTAACAAGGTTTTTCTTAGGAAATCATAGAAATATTTCAGCTAATAATTTCCCAGGAAATTACATCATAATTTTGTATTTATTTGTTAATCATACTCAGAGTATTAAAAAAAAGGAATTCCTACATACTAGGAATTCCTTTTATATAACTTTACATATCATAAAATTCTAAATACGAATGACTTTCTCCGTCCTTTTTCCATCCTAATATAGAGTTTAACTCTACATTTTGTGCAGCTTTAAATATCGACTTATCTATATCGCTATTGGTTAATTTCAAATTTTCAATAAGATCTTTTATTTCGTGCCTTTTATTTCCTATCTTTTTTGCTGCTACCATACAAGCACAATTTAATGGCCATATGCCACTATTTTGAATGAAATTTTGTATGTATTTTTCTTCTACATAATATAGTGGTCTTATAAGTTCTATCCCCTCAAAGTTTGCTGCCTTTAGTTTCGGAAGCATAGTTCTAAAATTGCCCGCATATAAAACATTTAATAAAGTCGTCTCAATAACATCATTAAAATGATGGCCTAAAGCAAGCTTATTACAGTTTAATTCCTTAGCTTTAGCATAAAGAGCACCTCTTCTCATTTTTGCACACATATAACAAGGGTAATCCTTTGCTATCTTATCAACTACATCAAATATACCTGAATCAAATATCTCTACAGGTATTTCTAAATAATTGCAGTTATCTATTAGTAGTTCTCTAATATTATCATGATACCCAGGATCCATAGCAATAAAACGAAGTTCAAAGTTTACGTCACTATGTCGATGTAACTCTTGGAATAGCTTAGCCATAATTAGACTATCCTTACCTCCTGATATAGCAACTGCAACTCTATCTCCCTCTTCAACCAATTTATATTCCTTTATGGCCTTAATAAATTTAGACCAAACATGCTTTTTATATGTCTTTATAAGACTTTTCTCTATGTCTTTTAATGGCTTTCTCTCATTAAAAGGCACTAAAATATCGCAACCTTCTCCAGCTATATTATTCATTGTAACACCTCTCTTTTTCCTAGGTATTATAGCATTTTTATATTAATTTGTCTTCATTTCCATCATTAAAGCTATTATATAATACTTCAAGATCATCATTATTTAATTTTAAGGATATAATTTCCACTAGATTACTTAGTAAAGTTTCTCTACACACTTCCTCTTTATAATTATTAACCAAAACTTTTTCTATCTTTTTTTTCAAATTAGAACCCTCCTTTAAGACTTTAATACTTACATATGAACCTTTATATATTAAATGGAATACTATATTATTATTATTATTGTTTTAGGTGAAATATTATGAAAGTAGCTATTTATTCAAGAAAGTCAAGAATAACTAACACTGGAGATTCTATTGAAAACCAAATTAACCTTTGCAAAGATTACTGCAAGGATAAAATTGTAGATGAAATATTTATTTATGAAGATGAGGGTTTCTCTGGTAAAAATATTGAGAGGCCTGAATTTAAAAGAATGCTAGAGGATGCTAGGTGTCATAAATTTAATTTTATAATCTGTTATAGATTAGATAGAATAAGTAGGAACTTGTATGACTTTACAAACATCATTAATGAATTAGATACATTAAATATACAATTTGTTAGTATCAAAGAACAATTTGATACATCATCTCCTATGGGTAAGGCTATGATGTATATAGCTTCTATCTTTGCTCAGCTAGAACGTGAGACTACTGCTCAAAGGGTTTCAGATAATATGCTTTTGCTAGCAAAGTCAGGTCAATGGCTTGGTGGTCAAACCCCCTTAGGTTATAAAAGTCAGTGTAAAACTTTTTATGATAACAATAAAATTAATAAGAAAACTTATGTGCTCTCCCCTATTGAAAGTGAAATTACAACTATAAGACTTATCTATGATTTATATGAAAAAAAAAGATCTTTAAATAAGGTCAAAGATTTTCTAAATGAAAATCTTATACCTGCAAAATCTAGTATTAATTGGACTGCTAAAAGGATTCAAATTATATTAAGGTCTCCAGTATACGTTAAAAGTTCTCCCAAGGTATTAGATTACTTAAGTGCTAATAATATAAATGTTTTTGGAAATTCTAATGGAAATGGTATTTTAATTTATAATAAAACTAAAAATATAACACAAAAAAGAGATAGATCAGAGTGGGTAGCATCCATAAGTGATCACCATGGCATAATTGGTAGTTCTAAGTGGTTACAAGTTCAAAGTCTACTAGATACTAATGCAAGAACACCCCCAGCTAAAGGAAGGTCAAATAGAGCTCTTTTAGTCGGTATATTAAAATGCGCTAATTGTAACGGAAATATGTATATTAAACATGGACATATTTTGGCTAATTCTAATGTGAGAATCTTATATTATGTCTGTGAAAACAAATCTAAATCAAAAGGCAAGCTATGTAATAATGGAAATGTAAGAGTTGATGAAATAGAAACTGCTCTAATAGAAGATATAAATAAAACTTTAATAGATACCTCTAAACTTATTGAATCTCTTTTTAATACCATAAAGCTAAAAGATTACTCCCTATATTCTCTTAATATTAATAAAGAGATACAATATAAAAATATGAAGATACAAAACTTATTAGATGAATTATCCTTAAGTCCTGAACTTTCAAAACACATTAAACCTAAGATAATAGAGCTTGAGACCTCTATTAATGATTTAAAAGACAAACAGTTGTCTAGAAAGATGCATTTAAAAAATAATTATCTATTAAATCTTTTTTCAAAAGAAAAGCTTAATTTATCAATGTTTAAAGATTATATTACCCTAGAGGAAAAAAAGTATATATTAAGAGGACTTATAGAATCTATTTACTTTGATGAGGAAAATCATAGCTTAGAAATAAATTACAAATAAATTTTTATGGTATATATGATGTATCTTTATGTATTAAGCACAAAATTCTGTTCCTGCATCAATACAATCTATTATTTCATATTTCATATATACCATCCTTTCCTGTTTAAAAAGAATATTATAAATACTTTTCTATATTATTAAAGTATTTATTTAAATACTATATGTTACAACTAAAGCTATTAATTTTAAGATTGCTTAAATAGTTTACCCTTTAATTTTTGAAAGTTTGATATACTTCCGACATCTTCTTTACTATATATTATTCCTTCATAAATTATATTTTCTTGTGACCTTATTATAATACTTCCTACTATATCATCCTTTTTTATGGGTGCCTTAATATCTTTATTAACTATTATATTAACATCTTCACTTTTACCTTTTTCTATTGGAATTATTATATCTTCTTTCATATATGCTTTTACGCCATATATACCATCTTTAATTTCTACTTCTTTTACTATATCACCTTTTGAAAATACCTTTTTATATTCATATTTTTTCAAAACGTAATCATAAATATTTTTAGTTTCTTTCCATCTTTCGTTGCAATTTAAAACTACAATTATTACATCATTATTATCATAGGATATAGATGATACAAGGCATTTACCTGCATTTCCTGTATATCCTGTCTTCACTCCATTAGCTTCTGGGATTTGCCAAAGTAATTTGTTTATATTATTGTAGTCTCTTGTGAATTTCATTTCATCTTTTTTTATGCTTTTACTAGAGACTATTTTGCTAAATATTTCATTTTCTTTTGCCTTAACTGTTAATAGTGCTAAATCATAAGCTGTAGAATAGTGCTCTTCTTTGTCTAAGCCATGAGGTGTGCTAAAACTTGTATCTAAAAGTCCTATATTAAGTGCATACTCATTCATAAGTTCAATAAATCCATCTACAGAGCCTGCAACGCCTTCTGATATAGCTATAGCTGCATCATTTCCTGATCTAAATAAAAGTCCATATAAGAGCTCTTTTATTGTAATGTTTTCACCTTTTTTATAGCCAACCTTTGACCCTTTTACATTTTGAGCATTTTTACTTATTTCAACTGTTTTATCTAAATCTCCATATTTTAATGCAACTAAAGCTGTAGCTATTTTTGTTGTACTAGCCATTGGTAATATTGTATGAGAATCTTTATCATATAATACACTTCCTGTTTTAGCATCAATGGCTACAGCAGATAGTGCTGAAATTCTAATTTCTTTCAAATCATTTGAATTTACTTTTGCTAAAGTTTTAGTATTAAATAATAAGGTAGTTATAAATAATACTACTAAACCCTTGGCTATATAATATTGTTTTTTTCTCATAAATACATACCTCCATATAGTAAGCTTTAAATTAGTATTTCCAATAACCTAACATTGATACTAATTAATTTTATATATATATACTTAAAAGAGGAATTATTGGCAATAATAGAAGATATGTTGTTGATTGGAGGACAAATCATGTTTATTAAAGGTTTAATTATATTTTCTTTTTTAATTATACTTGCACTTATTCCCATTCCCTTAAAAATAAGCTTAGAAGTGAAAGATAAAAAGGTCCACATTAAATTATTTAACAAATCTATTAATTTACATAATCAAAGAAAACAAAATTTACATAAAAATATTAAGTCTAATAAAATAAAATATATTAATCTTTTAAACAGATATAAATCCTCTAATTTTAAAAGTAATATATCTATAGATACTTATATAGAACATGGGTCTAATGATGCTTCACTTACTGCTATATCCTATGGGACCTTGAACTCATTTTTTTATATACTATATTCATTATTACAAAATATATTTAAGATAAAGCATTACAATTTAAAAATAGTGCCAAATTTCAATAAAACTATTTTACATCTAAAAATAAGGTGCATAATTTACATAAATATGGCACAAGTTATTAATATACTTTTTATGTATAGGAAATCAATTAAGGAGGTGAAAGCTAAAGAGTGATTACACTCTTAGCATCATTATGGAAAATCATCCTATTGACAATTTAATGAAAACTACTATGGAAAACATTCGAGATATGGTAGATGTAAACACTATAGTCGGAGATACAATTGAAACGAAAGATGGTAGTGTTATATTACCTATTTCAACGGTATCTTTTGGTTTTGCTTCAGGTGGATCTGAATTTTTACCTACCTGCCAAAAAAACAGTGGAGAAGATACAACTAATTTCCCTTTTGGAGGCGGTTCAGGGGCTGGAGTATCCATTAAACCTGTGGCATTCTTAGTTTTAAGAGATGATTGCTTAAGACTATTATCCGTAGATCAAGATAATACCTATGATAAGATAGTAGATACTGTTCCGCAGGTAATAGACATGATGAAAGACTTGTTAAATAACAAAAAGTGTAAAGAAGAATAAAATAATCTTTTAGCCTTATGGTGGATGATGTAATTACTTTAAGTTAGGGAATACTTATATTTCCCTAACTTAATATTACACTTATCTCTTTTTTATATAATTATATTTCTTCTGTACTTGCTACCTCATCTAAAAATGACTCTAGAGATGGTAATTCTTTAAGTGTCTCTATATTAAATTGTTTCAAGAATTCAACAGTGGTACCATAAAGTATAGGTCTTCCTGGAACATTTAAACGTCCATTTTCTTTTATTAAATTTCTTTCTAATAACTTTTGTATAGCACTATCACTTTTAACACCTCTTATCTCATCTACATCAATCCTTGTTATAGGCTGTTTATATGCAATTATAGCAAGACTTTCAAGTGCTGCTTGAGATAGGGACTGACGTGAACTTCCCTTTAATACTTTTTGGATATATTCACTGTTTTCAGGTTTAGTAACAAGTTGATATTTACCATCTATATGTATTAATTTTATACCTCTTTTATCACCTTCATAATCCTTTATCATAAAATTTAAAAGCTCTTTTGTGTAGCCATTACTACATTCAATAATATTTGAAATATACCCTAAATCTATAGGTTCTCCACTAACAAAGAGCAATGATTCTATTACTGAAGTATATAATATATTTTTTGATGTTTGTTCAAATTCTATTTGATTTAAATCTTTATTATGCATTTAATATAATCCTTTCTATGTAAATTTCAGAAAAACTATCCCCTTGAGTAACATTTATAGACCTTTCTTTGATTAATTCAAGTAATGCTAAAAATGTAACAACAACTTCTAGTTTAGAGTTGCAAGCAAGTATTACCTCATAAAAGGTTATATTATTATTTTTATATAAAATTTCTTGTATATGCCGTATCTTATCTTCTACCTTGTATTTATCTAAAGGTATTTGTGTTTCTATAACATTACTAGTGTTCTTTTTGTTTTTGTAATTTAATATTAAGTCATTATATAAATTATATAAATTAAGCATAGTAACATTTTTTAAGAGCTCTTCATTGGTTTTAGGTATCTTTTCTCCAATTACTTCTGGCATTTTAGCATACATTTCCCCTGTATCACCTTTTAACTTTCTAAAATATATAGAGGCTTTCTTAAATTTCTTATACTCTATTAGCTTTTGTAATAGATCCTCTTTGTACCTTTCTTCAGCTTCATCCTCTTCTTTTTTTATTTTGGGAAGAAGCATCTTTGATTTAAATTCTATAAGTGTTGCAGCCATAACGATAAACTCTGAAGTTATCTCAAGATCTAATTCTTTCATTTCTTTAATATACTCTATATATTGATTAGTAATTTCATATATTTTTACATTGTAAATATCCATCTTGTTCTTTTTGATTAGGTGTAATAACAAATCAAAAGGACCTTCAAAATTTGATATTTTAATATTTAAACCCTCCATAAAATTCACCTCTTATAATTTCTCTCTAGTAGTACCTATTAATTATATTATAGCCTTTGCATATTGTCATCTTTATATCTTAAATGCAAAAAAGAGTTTCTAAAAATATAAGTATATATATTTTAAAAACTCTTTTTTATATTAAATTTTAGATATGTTTAGGTGAATAAATCTATTTTTTGTATCTCGTTAATTCAAAGGGAAATATTATTACATATTTTTAAATTGCCCCTTCAAATATATTCTTTAAGTTATACTTAATATTATCTATTAAAGTAGATTTTTTAATCTCTCTGTCTGTATATATCTCAACCTCACCTAAAAGGGTTTCTCCTTCATAATATTTACAGTGACCTATTACATCATCTTTATTATAACTTTTTTTATCTTCATCAATTATCAATTCTTTTGTTGTTTCAACTTTTTGACCCTTTTCTACTATAATATTTAATTCTTCTTTAGCCTTTGCTATAAAATATCTTTCTCCGCTTTTATCTAAAACTATTTTATCAACTTCTGCATCTTTTTCCACAATACTTTTTTTCTCAAATTTAGAGAAACCATAATTCATAAGCATACTAGCATCTTTATTTCTTATTTTATAGGTAGGTGATCCCATTATTACAGCCAATACCCTTACCCCATCTTTAGATGCAGTTGAAGATATGCAGTACTTAGCTTCTTCTGTATAACCAGTTTTTAATCCATCACATCCATCAAAAAATCTTACTAATTTATTATGATTTACAAGCTCTATAGGTGACTTTCTTCCTTCAGATATGGTCTCCATATATGTACCTGTATATTTTAATATATCAGAATGCTTTAAAAGCTCCCTTGACATTATTGATATATCATATGCGGTACTCAAATGTCCTTGTTCCGGAAGTCCAGTGCAATTTTTAAATGTAGTATCCATCATTCCGAGGCTAGAGGCTCTTGCGTTCATCATATTAACAAAGGCCTGCTCTGTACCACCTAGAAATTCACCCATAGCAACTGCTGCATCATTTCCTGAGGCAATAGCTATACCCTTTATTATTTCCTCTACTGTTCTTACCTCTCCTGTATCTAACAACATAGTGCTACCACCCATTTTTTTTGCGGTTTCACTTATTGTAACCTTATCTTGAAATGTTATATTACCTTTATCTATTTCCTCCATAGCTATAAGCATTGTCATTATCTTCGTAACAGACGCTGGTGCAAATTTTTCTTTAGAATTCTTTTCAAAAATAATCTTTCCTGTACTCACCTCCATTAATAATCCGGATTTAGCTTCTATATTCAATCCCTCTGACTTTATATCTTTATTTAATTCTTTTTCCTCTGCGGGAACATTTACCATAAGCAAATTAAGTATTAAAATTAAGCTTGAAAATATCTTGATTTTCTGCATTTTCATAGTAATTCCTCCTTCCTTTAAACTTATTTTTTCCTAAATTTAAATTATTATCACTATAAATGAAATTATTTTTAAAAAATAAAAAAATACCTCCTAGTAGATAATCTATTTTTAATTAATTAGATTGTCTACTTTGGAAGTATCAGTTCATTAATAACTATTTTTCAATATGTTATTTATTTAATTTTAGGTCCTTAAGCTCTTGGATGAGCCTTTTTATATACTTCTATTAATTTATTCTTTTTAGTTATAGAATAATAAATTTCTGTAGTAGATATGTCAACGTGACCTAAAAGTTCCTGCACTGATTTAATATCTGCACCATTTTGTAAAAGGTGAACAGCAAAAGAGTGTCTAAATGTATATAAATTTATATCTTTATCAATGCTAGCTTCTTTAGCATAAGCTTTAACTATTTTCCAAAATCCTTGACGACTCATCTTATTTCCTCTTGAATTTAAGAACAATAATAAGCTTTCTGAATTACTTATAGTTTTTCTTAAATCTAAATATTCCCTAACATATCTTATGGCTACACTTCCTAGTGGTATTATTCGTTCCTTTTCTTTTGAGCCTTTACAGACCATATACTCCATGTTTAGGTTTACATCAAAAATTCTTAAATTTAGTAGTTCTGTAACTTTAATACCTGTTGCATACATTAATTCTAGCATAGCTCTATCTCTTACACCTTTATATGTTGCTGTATCCGGTAAGTTTAGCAAGGTGTTCATTTCCTCTATTGTAAGTATTTTGGGAAGATTTCTTTTTATTTTGGGTAGTTCATAACTTATCATTGGAGATTCTATTATTAGATGTTTTTGTAATAAAAATTTATAGAAATTTCTAAGAGTAACCAAATTTCTATTTATGGAAGAATTAGCTATACCTTCTTTTATAAGTTGTTGAACATAAGACATAATTAAAATTTCATCAACTTCATTAAATTGTTCTTCCCTATTATTTAAAAATGCAAAAAACTTCTCTAAATCATTACTATAAGCTTCTATAGTATTTTTAGATAAATTTTTACTTTTTATAAAGTTTATATACTTCTCCATGTATTCATCCATAAATCTCACCTATAATCCTTAATATATACTATATATATTAACACATTTATGTAAAGTTAAAAAGTTTTCTGTATTATAGGCATTTTATTATTGTAATAAATATTTTAATATTGAAGGAGTAACATAACTTTCCATTAATATACCTAAACTTACTATAAGTATTATTGTAGCTATACTGACTATCATATTTTTATTTTCGCTAATAGCATAGTTTTTTTTACCAAAGAGGTTGTTTTTCATCTTGTCTAAAGATGTCCTCATAGATATTACCGATGCTCCCATTATACAAGGAATGTATATTATATTTTGCGGCATAACCCCAATTAAAGCTAATACTAAGCCTTTTCCCCCTAACATATCTATGGCAAATGAGATGGTAAATCCTATAGTAAATCCTTTGATTAAATTAATTAAAAGTATCAAAGGCAGTCCCACAAAAGTTATTCCTAAGAAGAATATAAGAAAAATCATAGATACATTATTTTTTATTGCTTCGAAAAATATACTTTTATTATTTATTTCTTTTGAAGTAAGGATTTCAATAAATGAATTAAAATAATTTGATAAATCTAATTTATCTACCTCTGACATATATTTCATTGCATATATTCCGAGTACTATGCCTGTACATAAAAATAACAAACTTACAATATAAAGCCAAAAGTTGTTTTGAATATGCTGAGTAATAACATTAACGTACTTATTATCTCTCATTACTTTTTCCTCCCTAGATCTTTTTTATTATCATATGTCTTAGATATATATATGTCTATTATGGAGTTCATATTCTTATAACTTTTATATTACCTTTCACAATAAAAAACCTCCAATATCTTTTTTTAAAAATATTGAAGGTTAATATTCTAAATTTAAAATATTCATTGGAATAGTTTTATATCTATTGGTCTATAAATATAAGTCCAAGTTTTCTCACACTGTAGTACCCTAATTTATACTACTCTATTTTGAAGTCTTAACTTGTCTGCTACCATAGCAATAAATTCAGAATTTGTAGGTTTTCCTTTTTGATTGTGTACAGTAAAACGTAGTAACTGGCTCATTTTAGTTTTTAATTGTATTAAATATTCTCTTGTATCAGTAGGTACAGTTAGGGTAAAATTAGTTGTACCTAGTATTTATAAACATTATATATTATAAATTTACCTAATACAAGTAAAATAATTATATTTTGAAGAAAAAAGCAAAAAAAAGACTAAGAAATTAATCTTAATCTTTTTGACTACTAATTAATAGACCTTTATTTTATTAATCCCTTTTGAGCTGCATAGAAGAAAAACGTTATAAAGCCACCAACTAGAAACCCCATAGACCACCTTATAGTAACTACTAAATTTGCTAATTGATCACATAAATTATTTACTCTTACAGCATTAGCTGTGTCATTTTGTTCTAACTTATCTATCCTTACACCATGATTATCAATCCTAGCATCGTGTATAGATAATTTTTCTTTTATAGCTAAGTGTCTTTCATTACATATATCATCTGCCATTCTTTATCACTCCAATCTTTTAAAGTTTTATATATCTTTTTGCTCTTTTCTCTGATCTTAAATCTCTTTCTTTTTGCTCTTTCAGTACATATATAAATAAACTTATAAATAAAGCATACTCAAACCCTTTTATTAGTGCTATTTCCATTTATCATCACCCCTTTTATTAATATTAGACAAAATAAAAAGACTTCTAATTTATTTACTGTTAGAAGTCTTTGTTTGATTACAACATTCTTGAAAATATAATTATTGTCTTTTCTAAACTTATACCATTATCACCAACTACTTTAAGAGTGCATTCTCCATAGTCTGCTGTTGGGAAAGCTGTAATAGAAGCACTTAAATTATCAGTTTGATTTAATGTTCCTAACTGTTCTGCTCCTGTCAAAGACCATGTATAAGTGCCAGATGGAACAGTTCCACCTTCCTCTTCTGTTTTAAGTACATATTCAATAGTTTTTCCTTTATATATCTTAAAACTCTTACCATAAATCGTTAAATCTACAACTGTAGGAACTTCTTCTACTTCTACGTTAATAGTTGTGGTTAAATCTAAATAGCTTATGGTTATAGTAGATTTACCCACTTCTAATCCTGTTATAATTCCAGCATCATCTACCTTGCATATATTAGGCTTGTTTGAAGTGTATATAAATTTAGGATTTGTTTCTTGTAGAATATTATCTTTATAATACTTTACTACTATTGCAGCGGTTTTATTTAATTTAAATGTAATATCATCAGCCATTATTTTTTCGTAAGAAACTTCATTTTTATTAGCTAATTCTTCTTTAGCATCATCAATATTATTGTCTATTTGATCTTTTTTACAATAAAAATATACTAATCCATCATGCTCATAGGTTTTCCCTGTTATTTTCCATGCACTATCCCATTTTATAAACCTTTTATCTATATCTATTTTCATGCTCAAGCTATTTCTAGGTACTGTAAGTTTTATATCTCCTATTGGTATCTGTAGCACATTAGAATTATATACATCTTGTTTGCTTATAGGTGTCATAATAGCATCTATTAAGTTTACCTTTTTATCTAAAGCAAATTTAATACTAGAATTTACTTTTATTATAGTAGCCTTAGAATATGTAGACTTAAATAAATCTACTACAATATATTTATTGTTTTCAATTCCTACTATATCACCCTGATTTATAATATCCTTTTCTATAAATAAATATTGAATATCTTGAGACATAAATTTATTCTTATCATCTATATTTTTTGTAACTACTTTATGTTTATGATTATTTATTGTGGCTATAGTTTTAGTTCTTTTTAATTGCTCCTTGAAGTGCTTTAGTTGTATATCCATATTACCACCTTCTTACAATCAATGGTGCTACATTAGAGTATTCTATTTGCTCTACTGGTAAAGTTGCTATTTTAGCTTTAATTTCACTTTTACGTTGTGATAAGAATTTTGAAGCATTTTCTGTAGTAAATCCATTACTATCGTCGGCAATTTTTCTCATTAGATCTATATCATTTGATATTGATTCTAAAATATCTAATACAGTTAATAGTAAATCCCTCTGATTTAGTTGCTTGTCATAATCCAAAGTTGGGATTAGGTTATTTTCTGTTAGGAATTGTGTATATTCTATATCTGTATAATATTCCTGATTATTTAATTCTAATTTAAGTCTTTCTAGTATTTTCATTTTATTTCCTCCTATTGAGTTTATTTTTGAGTATAAAAAAGGACGTCCTATTTATAGAACGTCCTATATGATGATAGGCTATTAAATAATTGTCACTCTTTTCTTCAATAGTTGCATCTAACCTACTTCCATTACATCTTTGCGCAATATAAGTAAATATAGAATATATATATGTATGATTATTAAATACGGTAATATAGGGGTAACCGTATGGTGTGCTTAGGTTTGGATATGGTAGATGATATTTCTTTTGTGGGTAAAAATTGTACTAACCCCACCCTTATATATAAGAATGGGGGTTCTCATTACCATTCGAACTTGCAAGTTTTATATATAAATACTTCATTTATCCTATTCATTATCTACTATATACTCAACTACCATATTTCCCCAACGTCGCTAAACCTCCGTTTCACGACATTATTAATTATATCAATAAAGCCCCTAGCCTAGTCATACCAACACTTACAAGCTTTTAATAATTATTTCCCTCTTCTGATAGGGATTTGATGTATATACTACACCTTTTCCGTGCATACCCCCCTACCCCTTCAAACCTAGTCATACCAACACTTACAACAATATAGATATAATTCACCTCTTCTTTGTAATAATCTTACATCAAATAATTAAGTACGTATAATATACATTATCTATACTTATTATGATATTGGTATATTCATTTCTTTCATTGGTAATATGTGATTATACCCTTTTATTGTCAATATAGTAGTATATGGTAGTGTATAGTAGTAGCTTGTGGTAGGCTGTTGTTGTGTTGTGATAGACTATGATATATGACACACGTGGGAGCGTGTATAATGAGGTTCTAATCCCGACCATTCTACTCTGAATTAGTTACTTAACAATATCTAATCATTATAATCAATAATCATTATCCATTAGCAACTATTAATATCATCTTATAATTATCTATATCTTTTAATTACCAATGGATTACCAACAAATCACCGCTCGATTCTCTATCGGTCGGTACAAACTATTAGTACATATATCTACTTATTTATATCACTTATCTATCCTACCTTATTCTACCTCATTACCCTCATTCACCTTATTATCTTGACCTATTCGTTCCATTTCCTGCCCTACATCTGTAGTAAGTGGACTTATTTGTATATAAGTTTCCTTACTCATTGCACCATCTTTATATTGATTACTTAGATTTGTTATTATTTCTGTTGTATTTTGTGGTATAGAATAATTAAATTCACAATCAATATATTCATTATCTTTAATTTCCACACCTTGTAGCAACAAAATATTTTTTATTCTTTCCCATCTTTCTTCCATTCCATTTCTTAGCCACTTCTCATTTAGCTGTGCTTTCTTTGTAGCTAACTCATACAACATTTTTAAGGATACCTCTGATACATTTGCTATATTACTATTACCCATAGCCACGCTAGGTGTACTACTAACATCTTGTAAACATTCTTTCAAGTTATCTAAAATTAATTTTATACTATTATAGTCTAATTCACCTGTAGCAAAATCAAATTTTCCACTATCTAAGTTGATTATTTGACCTACCATATCTGCATCCATAGTACCAACTACACTTTGTCCTGTTGCAACTCCTATAGGATTAAGACTTAAACAATACACACTATCTATCATCTTGCTTATTATCTCTTCATATTTGTCTAATATTGGTATTATATCTTTTAGTTCACTTTCTCCATATACTTCACTAGCTGCACTATAATTTTTATAATGTATAGGTAAGCCACCAATATTAGAACTTTCTTTTTCTAGTTTTAATATCCCATCTTCTGTGTTAAACTCTTGCACCTTATCTTCTGTATATAAATTCCAATATTCAGTTTGATTAATCTTATAGTATTCTATGAAAGCGATATATTCATTTTTAAAATTATATATTGGATAAGCTAAATCAGAATTAATAATTTTACTTGTTATTCCTTTAGCACCCTTATATACATATTCCCATGTATTACCACTTTGATTTACTTTTCTGATTATATTAAAATCTTGATTATGAAACTTTCCTAAACGATAAACATTATTATATATATCTACCATATTTTCTGTACCATTAAGTGAAACTCTTTTACCTAACAAATAAGTATTATGTATATTGAGAATTGTTTTAGCTTTTTGGATTACAAGCTTAGTTGTTGTGAATTTTTCTTTCTTCCATTCCATATCTGGCTTAGTTGTTATCCTATGTTTACCTTGCAAATATAATTTCATCTGCTTGTCTTCACTTATTCTTTGTAGATGCTCTGGTTTCATTATTTCGTCATGCAATAATGCAACAATATCTCCATTATAATATCTTTTTAAATATTCTTCAAAATTCAATTTTATTCCTTCTTTCAAATTTATTTTACTTATATGTACCAATAAGGATATTTAATAGCTTGTATTGCTAGTGCCATAGCCATTACAGTATCATCATGTCCGCTGCCTGTTGCTCCCATTGTCCCATTATCTTTTATGCTAAAGATTTTCATTTCTTGTAGAACTCTTATACTATTTATTTTTATTTCACCTTTTTCAAAACTTTCTCTTAGATCATTTATTGCCATACTTTTTGTTTTTGTATTAGTGTCAAATCCTATATTCCATCTTTCTTTGTTTCTTTCATCATAAGTCTTATATTTAACCATATTCATGTAATTTTTATCATACCTTAATTTTTCTATGACACTATGTCCACCTGAAGCTTTTTCTATACATAATAAAGCATAATTAAAATACATACCTAAAGAATAAAGTAAATCCACCATTTGATATGGTTTTATTTGATTATTATATAATTCTGCTACTTGCTCCCCTGTTTCTTTGTCTAATACTTCTAATACAGAATAATCTTGTCCAACTCCCTCTGACATATCTACACCAATTACATACCGTCTACCTTCCATTGGGATTTTATACATGAAAAAAGACCTACCATATAGTGCCATTAAATCTATAGGTAAATCTATTAGATTATTCTTATTGATATATTGTTGTTTTTCTTCTTTTATAGCCTTCTCTACACTTAAAATTCTACTATTATCAAAAACATTTGCTCCTGTAGATATAAAAGCTTCTGTATCGGTACTAGGATATTCTTGATGAAATGCTTCAACACCTGTATTAGCAACTTTTAACCTTCTCCACATTAATTGATCTATACTTGCACCCATATTTTTAAGTTCTATTTCTTCTTCATCTAATTCTTCTAGTGTCAATGCTCCATTATTTCTTATTTTATAGAGTTCTGCACTTTTTAAATAATCCTTTTTGAATAGAGTACTTCCATTTATCCAATTAAAAAAGAAACTTTTATATGAGTTTTCCCCATGTTTTGATTGAAAATATAAATCATGGAACTCATTCAGTCCACTTGCTGTAGATTCTATTATTAATTTACCATCTGCACTTAAAGCTTGTGTAATACTATTAAGTTGTTTCTTAGGCATCTTCCAAAAAGCAAACTCTGACAAATGTACTAATTGTAATGTATCTCCACGTCCAACATCTTTATTTCCAGCACATACACAAGTAATTTTACTACCATTTTCCATTTTTATTTCTTGACGATTATTTGCTAATGTTTTTGGTTTTAACCATTTAGGCAAACTATTAAATTGTTGTTTTAGCTTATCAAATATCGCATTACATGACTTTTGATCGTGAGAAACCAGCATACAATTTGAATTAGGGTACACTATACATCTTCTTATTGCTAATGCTACAGTAACAACACTTAATCCTAGTTGCCTACTTTTTAATACAATATTAAACTTTTCTAATGAATCAACAAATTCTTTTTGCTCTGATGTAAGTAAAAAAGGTACTGTATTTGTATCTTTATCTACTATTTTAATAAAACTTCTTATAAAATCTGCTTCATGACCATCCTGTAATAAAAATTTAAGTTTCAAAACATTTTCTGCACTCAATCCCACGTTTAATCCACCTCTATTTCTATACCGCTTAGGTAATCGTTAACTTCATCTGTTTTATTTACTAGAAAATCACTTTTGAAGAACTTTTGACACCAATCCGCACATTTAACATCACCTTGTTTAGCTTTTTCTTGCATTTTTAAATATATATCTAGCATTTCTGAATCCTTAGAATTATTTAGATATTCTTTTGCAACTTTAATCCATTGTTCCTTAGTTTTAAAATTCTTTAGACAAGTATCTAATGTAATGCCCATAGTTGGAGCTAAAGGCTTAAAACTCTCTTCTGTTTTATCTGGTGTATTGAAATACCATTCTACAAATCTGTCTATCTTATAACTTTGTTTTGCCATATTTATTCCCTCTTTCCAAATGTATAATTATGCACGTTTTATGTATATTTATACATTATATTTATTTCAGATGTTCATATTTCGTATATCTGAATTTTTATCTCTATTTCATTGTATTTATTTCAACTTCTTTTCTACAACACCTTCAAACCCAGTCATACCAATGGTTTAAGCCTATTAGCAGCAAACCCAATGATACCAACGGTTTAAGGCACTTTTTAACCTTAACACCCATTTCAGTTAAACGTGTGAATGAAAGTTGAATGATTGTATGTCTGTAAATTTTGGATTGATTTAAACGTCTGTAAAACTCGACCAGTCCAAAATTGGACTCTTGCAAAAATTATAAAATAATTATTATTAAACCTTTGACACGAACGTTGTAGTTCCAATAGTTCCCTTTGCACAACATAAAAATATATACCGTAGCGTTTGCTTTGACATGGTTGTAACCCCTGGACAACTCTAACTTACCTATATATGGGGAGGGTTAAAGGACTACACACACCTAACGGTGCTAGTATTCCTAATTAACCTAGCACCTCCCCAAACCCCACCGCAATTAACTATTATTATATTTTATATGAATGGGAATTATGGTGCGTAGCGCCATCACTACCGTAGGTAGCCCTGTATTATGTAATCAAATCTTTAAGAATTATAATTTTAGGTGTACAAGTTTCAAATTCCCTTATATAAGAATAATAAGTATTATATAAGGGAATTTGAAAGATAGTCGGTTACTCTTCTTCTTAGAGGTTTTGAGAAGTGACAAAAAATAAAGTTTACCGTGCTTTTCAAACACACTAAGTAATATATACTCTTCTTAGTGATGTTGAGAAGCACGGTAAAATAATATACCTTAAAAGTCTATATCTACATCTTCTACATCTAAATTATCTATAAGACTATATATTATTTCATCTTGCTCTTCTGCACTCAATTGAGTACTTATTTTATTATTTTTACACCTAATTATTTTATTTTTTATATCTTGATATGTTACATTCACAATTATTTCAATTATTTTATTGCATTTTGTTATATATTCTTCATCATTTCTATCAATTTCCCATTTACCAATAAAGCTTTTATTTTCTGACACTTTATTTTCTTCTTGCATTGATTTATTTCTCAAAAACTTTAATATTTCATTATTTAATTTTGTTATGTATTCTCCCTCATTAAAGCTTTCTATATTTTTATTTAGAATAATTATCTCATATCCCTTATAAATTCTTGTTATATTGGTTTCTTCTTGTACCTTTTTAAGAACTTTTACATTAAATTCTCTATTTAGCTTATAATTATTATCTTTTTGCCTTTTTGTTATATTCATTTCACACAATATTTTTTCCTCATATTTGGTTATTATTTCTAGTTCTTCTGGTGTAGCTATTCTACTTACATTATTTACATATACAAATGTACTAATTTCATATGAAATTGTATTGTCTTTCTGTAATCTATCTAAACTACCTTTTACAACTTCTCTTATTTTAGTTTTTACATTCTTAAATGTATCAAACATACAATATGTATTATTATTTAATTCTATTTCATTTTTTATTGTGTTGTAAAATTTCTCTTGATTAGCTATGGCTGTTCTATAATTACAATTAACTATTCCTGTAGCTTCTGCAATCTTATTATTAGTTGTATTCACTATATTTTTACCATTTGCCTGTGTTATTAAGTATTTATGCAATAAAAGGTCTATGTATTGAGCATAAATTTTATTTTGACCTCTACTACCTTCACTTTTACCTCTACCATCTATGTATTCAAACCCACTATTTATTTTATTAATTATTATTTTATATCCTTTACCTCTTCCTTCTTCTGTTATTTGCATATTTTCTTTTATCAATGTCAATATTTTTCTTCTAAATTTTGTATCATCTTTATATTCTATATTCATTTTTTCACATAATATTTTTATATTGTATTTTTTATTTAATTCTATTTCATTTTTTAAAGTATCTAAATTGATTTTCATAAGTGACATCTCCATTCCTAATTATTTTTATATCCTATTTCATTTTTTAATTTTATAATTGATTGCATTGCATTTAAAAAATCTTCATTTTTAATAAAGCTGTATGTTTCTTTGCCATTTTGATTATATTTAAAATATCTAAATCCTAAAAATGCTAACCCTTCTGCTAAATATTTATTCTTTATAACATAATACTTCTCCATACTTGATTCCTCCTATTTTATTATTGGTATACTGATGTTTTCCATCTTCCTATCCATTCATCTGTTGGTATTCTAAACCCATTCTCCACCATGCTGATATAGTTTCTAGTACACCCTATCCTATCTGCTAGTTCCTTTTGTGTTAGATTCCTTGATTCTCTAATTCTTCTAAACCCTTCTGCTCTCATAGACATTTTTATCACCTCAATATTTTAATTGTTTTAAAGGTGTGAGATATTATTCCCACACCTAAAATCTGATTTATTACTTTATTAAAACTATACCTTCTTCATTTAGCAATTTAACTGCAAAAATAGCATCTGCACAAATATCAGAAGATTTTGCTTTTGCGTTTCTTTGTATTTCTGTGTTAAATTCCTTTTTCATTTTGTAGCCTAAAGATCCTTTTTTGATTATTAATGTTTCACACTTCTTTGTGGAAGTGTCATATGTATCCTTGTCAGAAACAATTACTGGTATATTTCTAAAATATCCAACTAAACCATTTCTAATTATTCCACTACCATCTGTTACAAATGTCTTATTCTTATCTACGAATCCTTGCATTTCATAGAAAGCACCTAATAATTTACTATTTATTATGATTCCAGCAAAATCTTCTGAATCTTGCTCATCTCCAAATAATCCTAGTGCATCATTTAATTCTGTTTCTCTTATTTTGTTTGCAGATGCTGGTGTTGATATTAATAAAGTTTTCTTTGCTTCTGCAATTAATCTACTATCTAAATGTCTGGCAAATACTACACCTAATTGTCTTCCTGCTTCGTCGATGTGATTGCCTAGTGCTGTAAGGTCTTCATAATCTTCTACTGCTACTGCTCTACCTATATGTTCTATTATAGCTGTAGAATCCTTTTGACTTAACTTCTCTGTGTCCATTTCTGCCTTTGTTTTCATATCTGTGACAAGTCCACTTAAAGCTTCAAATCTTGGAAAGTGAATAGTTTCTCCAACTTCTCTGAATCCTTCTATTTCTCCTAAATCTACTGCTAAAGGTAATACCTTTACTGCTCCTGTGAATTTTGCTCCTAGTATTGATGTAAATAATTCTGGTTTTATTAAGTTTGCCATTTAAAATTCCTTCTTTCATTTTTTAGTGCTTTCTTTAACGTCTAAGCCAAAAAAGACATATAAAAAACACCCTAAAATAATAGAGTGTTATTTGCTGAGTGCTGCATATAGACTTGGGTTTGTATTATAAAGATTTAACCTTTCTGCATATCCCATTTCTTTAAATTGTTTTTTAGTTATTAAATCTGTTTGAGTATTTTTGTCTGTAGGTACATAAGCACCTTCTAGTTTTAAATTATTAATTATTTTACCTAAATCTTTTACAAATGCTTTAAGATCTTGACCTTTATCAATCTTTAAGTATTTAGTTAGTTCTGTTGGAAGATTAGCCTTAGTTAATTCTGTTTTAAGGGCAAATTCTGTTTCTTTAACCTTAAAAGCCTTTTCCCTATCTTCTAATTCCTTCAACTTAGTTTCTAATGTTTCAGTTTCTTTATTTGGCTCTGTTTCAGTTTCTGTAGTTCTCTCTGTTGTATCAATAACCTCTGTTTCTATTGTTTCTGGTGATTCCTCTGCGAATAGTTGTAAATCCATACCTTTTTTCATCTTTACATCTCCATTTCTAAATATTTTTTTAGTTTATTGTATAATTCTTTACCTAAAACTTTTTTATTGTCCTTGAATCTTGATAATGTTGATTTATTTACATTCAATTTTGTAGCAATAAATGAATACTTTACACCTCTTGAATTACAATGTTCTATTAACTTACATCTTAATTCCTCCTGTTCCATGTTTCTCCTCCACCTATTTAGGAAACTTTAGTTGCCTAAAAAAATATATTATTAATATTATTATTTTAAATAAAATAAAAGCACCTATAAGCTAATAGATGCTCTTAATGGCATTAATTCCCCATCACATCACTTTATACATTTTAATTTGAGGAAGGTTGGGTTTGAACCAACTACAAAAGTAATAAAACTTACCTATTATGATAACAACAAAATTAACAATAGGGTTAATAATAAAACCCCATTTAATATACTTAATAAATATACTAAATGCGTTTTTATCGTACTGTTCCCTTAGAGACCATTAAGGGTAAAACTCTGTAAGCTAGTAATACCAATGGTTTGAGGGTTGTTTTCTTAGTTCCCATTTTTCTCCAAACCCTACAAGCTGGTTGTATCAAGGGACGGATTTTTTCTATCACTTCACATTTTATGATTTCTTAATTTTTTCATACTTTTTCTTTGCCATTCAAGTTGTATTTCTTTTGCACATGATTTACAATATTTTATTCTTCCACTTTTAGCTTCTATTAATATTCCACAATTATGTGTAGTGCTCCCTTAGAGACCATTAAGGAATAATCCTTGTAAACAAGTGGTTTCAATGGTTAGAGTAAGGTTTTTGAGTTTTCCCTTTTATTGCCAAAAGCCTTATGAATTAGTAATACCAATAGTTATAGAGTTTTCTGCTCCGTCTACTATTCTACTACTCATAAAAAGGAAAATAACAGTGAATCACCTCTTAAACTAGTAGTATCAATGGCTAGAGTGGGTTTTCTATTTCGTTACATTCTTTTTTTATTTTATCTTTATATGTACTGTTCCCTTAGAGACCATTAAGGAATAATCCTTGTAAACAAGTAATAGCAATGGTTTGAGGGTTGTTTTTCAATTTTTACTTTTATTTACAAAAGCTTGTAAAGTAGTGGTATCAATGGTTATAGAGTTTTTGTAATCTATGACGTTTTAACTTTTCCATTCTAATGTCTACCTTTTCTTATTCATAAAAAGGAAGATAATAGTGAATCACCTCCTAGACAAGTAGTATCAATGGATAGAGTGGGTTTTTCTATTGGTGGTTAATTTTACGTTTCTTATTATATTTTTTATATTTTTCTAATTCCATCCCTTTTGCACATGATTTACAATATTTTGTTTTATTAGATGTAGCTTCAATTAAGATTACTTGGCTATTCATAAAAAGGAAAATAAGTACCTTTGCGTTACATATTTTATTTCCTATGTGTTCCCTTAGAGACCATTAACGTAAAAAGCCTATAAACGTTGGGGCTACTTGTGTTAAAGCCATTTTATGATAATGGAAACAATTAACAACAATAGCAATACCAACGTTTAAAGGGGTTTCTATTGGTGGTTAACATTTTTTATAATTACTTTATACCTAACCTTTTATATTCCTTATTGATTGTTTTTAGATTAGTATAAGTAAGGGTTTAAGTATGGTTTTAGTGGTCTAGTAGGCTACTATAAATACTACATGAGTAGACCACTGATTAAACCACTAATAGATAATAGAAAGGTAATAGAACATATAATAGAACGCATACACCTATCAAATTACACTTATATTGACCTGTTTAGTGTTTTAGGACGGAATAGGTATAAACACTAGGGTAAACTTTTAGATGGTGTATTATAGGGCATTTGTTGTAATTAAGAAGTTTAAAAGTCGGTTAGACCGATTTTCGGAATTGCCTTTTACTGAACCGTCTTCAATAAGTTGTTGTAAGTCTGGAGATAAAGTTTGGAGTTTTTTAAGCCTTTGAATAGTTCTAACGTCTACCCCTAATTCTCTTGCTATTTGCTCTTGGCTTAGGACATTTTATCCCACCAACAAAATGTTGGTCGGGTGTAGTTATTCGCTAGATCCGAAACTCATGTCTATATCATCCATGAGTTTCGGATCTGCAAATCGTTTCAACCGAGTTATTAAAATCTTTTTTCTAAATTGTTAAAAAACATTTTAGAATTAACTTGACTTCTTGAACCACACCAATTAAAGTTTTGGAAGTTGCTAGGAAATAGACGTAGTTTGCCCTAGAAAAGTGCTTTTTGAGATAAAAAGGGAAAGAGTACCAATTAAGATACTCTTTATATATTGATAATTTAAAGTTTTGTATAGTATGCTTAGGTTTCTTTAGTACTACTATTGTTGTATATGCTTAAACACTCTAATTACTGCCCTAGAGCTAACATATAAAGCTGATATTGCTATCCAGTAAACCTACCTGTATAATTTGTTAGAAGGCTATACACATCCTTCTTAGGGGCAAACAATACAATAGTAGAAATATTGCTTGTCCCAGCTACTTGTTTTGCATCGGCATAGCTAATCCTACTAGAAATTATTTAGAGTTGCTCTAGTGCTTAGACAACTTACCTATTTTAAACAATAGGAAACTTGACCTTTACAAACTCAACTTTTTTTGGTATAATCCAATTAATTGTATATTGTTGAGGGTAAAGGTTAAGTTAATCTTTATTCAATTAAAAGTGGGTATTACTAGTACCTGCTTTTTTTATTTGCCATTAATCAGTACCAAGTTCCATTAAATTTATAATGTAGCCATTGTTTATTTTTAAAGGTAGTTCTAAAGTAGCCATCTTCTAACTTAACGGAAATTGGTGTATATTCTACTTTTGCTGAAGCACCTAGTATACTTTGATGTTTTGTATATATTTTTAGGAATAATTCTTGTTGCTGAGTAGTTAATTTATTAAACCCTTTAATACTTTTCATAATAAAATCCTCCTATTTCATATTCTCCAATGGACTGTGAAGCTGATAGCTCTTTCTTATGTCTTCTACAGTTAAATCTGCGTAAGCTTGTTCTGTTACCTCTACACTGCTATGACCGAGTATTTGTGATAGCTGATATATGTTTCCTCCTGAAGTTAAATATCTTCTACCAAAATTATTTCTGAAGTGATGACAAGATATATTTGGATTTATTCCCGCTAACAATACATATTTTTTAATATTCTTTTCTACATTTGTTACTTCTAACTTTTTATTTCTAGCACTTGGAAATAAATAATCTGTATCCATATATCTATCTTTGTAATCTAACCATCTAGTTAAAATCTTTTGCATTGTTACGGAATAAAAAACATATCTATCTCTTCTGCCTTTGTTTATAGTGGCACTTATAAAAATTGCTCTTTTATCTGCTAATATATCTTTTTCTGTTAATGCTAAAGTTTCTCCAATTCGCATACCTGTATCCATTAACAAATGAATTAAGACATAGTCTCTATGTCCATGAAATGTAGTAGTGTCTATGGCACTTATAAGCTTTTTAAAATCTAAATCTGATATTTCTTCTTTAGGCTTTCTACTTATTTTTAATTGTTTAAGTTTTGTAGTAGGATTTACTTTTATATAGTTATTCTCCAAACAAAAACTAAAAAACACTTTGATATTTCTTAGATAACTGTTTATGGTGTAGTTAGATACTTGTTTTCCAAAATCTTTACGATTGTTAGGATTATTAATTTTTGTGGTTCTAGCATCTGTTACAAAGCTATATTTCCCTCGTTCTTTTGTAAATGTTAAATATTCTTTTATATGTTTTTCTTCAACTTTTCCTAAATCTAAAATGTTATATTCTTCTTCCAAAAACTTCAAAAATAACTTAATTGTACTTTCATAACTTTTTAAAGTTTTTAAAGTTAAATCTTTATTTGTACAATTAACCATAAAATCTTCTAAAGTATCTTCTAGTTTTCTTTCAGATTTTTTAATTCTAGGCAAAATAAAAACACCTCCATATCAAAAATTATATTTCTGATACAAAAGTGTATTTTTATTTATCTAATATATTAATTGGTCTAAAATGAAGTTAGTTGCTATCAAAGCACACTATATAAAAGCTTGTAACCTACCAGTACCCTAATTTATACTACTCTATTTTGAAGTCTTAACTTGTCTGCTACCATAGCAATAAATTCAGAATTTGTAGGTTTTCCTTTTTGATTGTGTACAGTATATCCAAAGATTTTATTTATAGTTTCTATTTCTCCTCTTCCCCAAGCTACTTCAATAGCATGCCTTATTGCTCTTTCTACTCTACTTGGAGTAGTATTGTATTTTTTTGCAATGGAAGGATAGAGTTCTTTTGTTACTGCTGATAAAAGCTCCATATCGTTTACTACCATGCTTATAGCATCTCTTAGATACATATATCCTTTTATATGTGCCGGCACTCCTATCTCATGAATTATGTTAGTTATTTCACCTTCTAAATCCATGGGTTCTTTTTTTAGTGGTCTTAGTTCTACACTATCTGATATTGAAACAACAGTTTTCTTTGTATCTGTAGCTAATGTATTATTAAACATTTGCCTTATTCTTTTTATGAAAACATTCATATCAAAAGGTTTTACTACATAATAATCTGCTCCCAAACTTATAGCTCGTTGTGTTATTTTATCTTGTCCTACTGCTGATAATACTATCACCCTTGGCATAGGGTCTATCTTCATGATATTTAATCTCTCTAGGACACCTAATCCATCTAAGTGTGGCATTATAATATCTAAAACAACTAAATCAGGTTTTCTTTCTTCTATTAATTTTAATGCCTCTAACCCATCCTTTGCTATACCTGCTACTACAATATCTTTTTGATTAAGTAGATAATCATTTAAAATATTGCAAAATTCTTTATTATCATCCGCAATTAGAACTGAAATTTTTGCTTCTTCCATCTTACCTTTCCCCCTTTAATATCTTATTCCAAATCTTAACAATTACTATTTCGACAAAACTAATGCTTTTCCTTCTTAAACTAAATAATTTATGTTATTTAAATGGAAAATACTAAAAAGTTTTAAATCTCTTTAGTATTTTCCATTTTATTTATATATATGATGGTAAACTCTTAATTATATATAAATTTTATAGTAAATTGTTTTTATTAGTCTAGTATACCAGAATCTTTTAACATCCACTCTATATATATGCCATATCCTGTGTCTGGCTTATTTATTAATACATGTGTTACAGCCCCAACTAGTTTATTATTTTGAATTATAGGACTTCCACTCATGCCTTGCACTATTCCACCGGTTTTCTCCAAAAGCTCTTTATCTGTAACTTTTATTACCATACTCTTAGGTCCTGGTTTATCCTGGTATAATAATTTTTCTATTTCTATTTTATATCTTTTCGGTCCTGAATCATCTATGGTTGTTATTATTTCAGCAGGTCCTTCTTTTAATTCTTCTTTTGAGGCTATCTTTAGGGGCTTATTAAACTTTAAACCTTTTATATTATCTGAAACTTCTCCAAAAATTCCACATTCAGTGTTATTTATTATATTTCCTAGAGGTAATGTTTCTTCTATAAAGTTTCCTTTAAGTTCTCCAGGACTTCCTTTTTCCCCTCTTTTTACACTTACAATAGATGCCTTTATAATTTCACCATTTTTTATAGTCATTATATTTCCTGTATCTTCATCTGTTACAGGATGACCTAATGCAGCAAACTTTTTTGTAGTATCATCATAAAAAGTTAGTGTCCCTACACCAGAAGTTGAATCCCTTATCCATAATCCTATTTTGTATCTTCCGCCTTTACCTTTTACAGGCATAATACTTTTCTCAATAATATTACCCTTTCTATTAATAATAAGTGAAATTTCTTTTCCTTCACAATTATTTATTGTTCTTACCATATCTTCTGCAGTATTTATTTCCACATTATTTATTTTTAATATATTATCGCCAATTTCAATTCCACCTTTTTCAGATATACTAGGTATATTTTCTGATTCATTTTCTATTTGTGAATATGCAACTACTAACACTCCATTTGTATTGAGTTTTATTCCAAGGCTATTTCCACCAGGATAAATCTCTATTTCTGAAATACTTTTTCCATTAGATTTTATAATGCTTTTACTTTGCAAAGAATTTAAAGTGTTTCTATTTGTAAAAAATATAGGATGGAATTTTAAGGTATCTTTGTTTATATCATTCTTTTGTAATACTTGTTTTACATTTATGCTTTGACTTTCTTTTACTAATATTAAATTTGGCGTTTCACTAAAGCTAAAAAATATATTAGAAAAAAGAATAAATATAGGAGTTAAAATAAAGCATAACTTATTAGATATATTTTTTCTCATGCCTTCTCCTCCTTTTTTATTTCATTAGTTTTAAATTCCCCTTTTTCTTATACTAATATCCTGTAATAATAATGTTATAAGAGTAAATATATATTTTAAAGCTCTATTTATTGATAAACTTCAAAAAAATAAAACTATAAAATTAATTTATAGTTTTATTTTGTGATTATATCTATTAAGTATGTATTAAATTTATGATATTTTATGATAGTGTCTCCTTTGATTTATCTGCTAAATTAATTATTTCTCTTGAATTTTTCAAAGTAACTTCTGTAACTTCAATCCCACCTATCATTTTTGCTACTTCTATTTCTTTTTCTTTAGTGGTAAGACTCGTAAGTTTCGTATAAGTTTTATTATTATTTATAGTTTTATATACTAAAAAGTG
This sequence comes from Clostridium algidicarnis, assembly GCF_000703125.1. Classification (NCBI taxonomy): domain Bacteria; kingdom Bacillati; phylum Bacillota; class Clostridia; order Eubacteriales; family Clostridiaceae; genus Clostridium; species Clostridium algidicarnis. Next base: position 2,659,733 of record NZ_JNLN01000001.1, read on the forward strand.
ATTATCTGACATGCTGGCTATTTGAGGAAGATGAGTTATACAAAAAACTTGATGTGCTTTAGATATTAAATACATCTTTTCTGCTACTCTTTGAGCAATCCTACCGCTTATTCCAGTATCAATTTCATCAAAGATAACTGTAGGAATTTTATCATTATCTACAAATATAGTCTTTAAAGCTAACATTATTCTTGAAAGTTCTCCACCTGAAATTATCTTTTCTAAAGGCTTTAAAGGCTCGCCTGGATTAGTGGAGATTAAAAATTGCACTTTGTCTTTACCATCAATATTAAATGAGTCAGTATATTCGATAGATATATCGAAATTACTCTTTTCAAGACCAATATAATCTAATTCCACTTTAATTTTACTTTTTAATATCTTAGCTGTCTTTTTTCTTAATTCATGTATGATAGTTGCCTTTTTTTCTAATATCTTCATTAAATTTTCTTTTTTCAATTCAAGTTCTTTTAATATCTCTTCACTATTTGTGATCTCTTCAAATTGATTTTTAATATTATCTCTGTATTGAAGAATTTCATCTATAGTTTTCCCATATTTTTTTTTATAATCCGCTATTTTATATAATCTAGCGTTTATTTTTTCAAGTTCATTATCATCATATATGATATCTTCTTTTATGCCTCTAAGCTCAAGTATTATGTCTTCCATAGAAAAACCTATACTTTGAAGTTGCTCTGCTAAAGTATTTATTTTTTCTGAATGCTTTTCTATATTTCTTAACTCTTTAAGGGCTGAATTTATTAAATCCTTTGTAGATGTGAAGTTTTCATCACTATCATTTAATACTCCATAGGCAATATTAATACTCTTACTTATCTTTTCTGCATTAGATAATATATTAAATCGTTCCTCTAAATTCTTTTCTTCATCTGGATCTAAATTTGCAGAATCAATATCATTAATTTGATACTCTAAGTAATTAATTAGCTTTTCTCTATCTTCTTTTCCTTTTATATCTTCAATTTTTTTAATTATATCATTTAATTCTCTGTAACTTTTTTCATAATCCTTTTTCTTTATATCAAAATCTCTATCAGAAAAATCATCTAAATAATTTATGTGATTGCTAGCCTCTAAAAGATTTTGATTTTCATGTTGACCATGAATATCAATAAGTGTACTTGATATATTTTTTAGTGAGGAAAGGATTACAGATTTTCCATTAACCTTTACTATACTCTTGCCATTTTGAAAGCTTTCTCTACTTATGATTATAATATCATCATACTCTATTTCTAACTCTTGTAATAATAGTAGTGTCTTTGGGTTTTCTAATGAAAAAATAGCTTCGACGTAAGTTTTTTGTTCTCCACTTCTTATTAAGTCCTTATTAAATTTACTGCCAAGAACATAATTAATGGCATCAATAATTATAGATTTACCTGCTCCTGTTTCTCCAGAAAGCACATTAAATCCACCCTTAAATGATATGCTTAGCTTTTCAATTAATGCAAAATTATATATATTTAGTTGAAGAAGCATTTTCTTACCACCTTAAATTCCTATTTAATAATTTTTAATTTTTATATAAGCTTTCTTATCTTTCTTACTAATTCTTCAGCTCTTTCTAAAGATCTTACTAAAATTAATATGGTATTATCACCTGCTATAGTCCCTGCAATTTCTGTAAGTTGTAAATTATCTATAGCTTCTGCTGCGGCTGATGCGGATCCTGAAAGTGTCTTTATAACCACCATCTTATCTATGCTTTCTATGGACAAAACAGTATTAGTTAAAACACTTGCAAGTTTATCTGATATTTGGTTTTGATCTCTAGAAATTACAACATACTTATATCTACCTTCAGAGGACAAAACCTTTGTTAGCTTTAACATTTTAATATCTCTAGATATAGTTGCTTGAGTTACATTAAATCCACTCTCTTTTAGCTCTTCTGCTAATTCTTCTTGGGTTTCGATATCTTTTAAAGATATAATTTCTAATATTTTTGAATGCCTTTTAGATTTCACCATCTATCACCTACAACCTCTTCAGTTCTCCACATTATCTTTTTTCTAAGTATATCAAAATAATCATAGCCATCTAGCCTAACTATATGACATTTATTATGGTCACCAGATATAACCACACTTGCATCATCTGAAAGTCTTAGTGAATTTTGTCCATCCGATGTAAGATAAATTTCTTCATTGTCCATTCTTACAGTAATTTTAATTTTATCTGAAGATTTAAATATCATAGTTCTTATTCCTTGTGTGTGAGGGCATATAGGGGTCACACTTATTAAATCTAATGTGGGATATATTATAGGACCTCCTGCAGATAATGAGTAAGCAGTGGATCCTGTGGGTGTGGAAATTATAATACCATCGCCTTTAAATGAAGAATAAAAAACATCATTTATTTCTATATCATATATAACTATTCTTGAAAGCACAGCCTTAGATATTACGATATCATTTAATGCTCTTAGTTCCTCCTTATGGTTTTGGTTTACAACACAATTTAACATTAATCTTTTTTCTATAGAATAGTTGTTTTTTGAAATAACATCTATGGCCTGTTCAAATTCTAATATCTCCACTGCTGTTAAAAAACCTAAGGTACCAATATTAACTCCTAGTATAGGCACATTAAATTGTGATACTTCTCTAGCACTACTTAACATGGTTCCATCTCCACCTAGTGATATCAACATTTCTATATTAGGATCTTCATTTCTACCGAGTCCTTTTGAGTCTTTATATACCTTTATATCTATATGTCCTAATTTCTTTTCTATAATCTTTATTATTTCTTTAAGTGTTTTTTCATCTTTATCCTTAGAGGTATTTACATTTATACCTATGCTCTTAATTCTGCTCAAATCTACAGCTCCCTTTTTAAGTTATAAATTGCTATGAGATTTATTCACTATTAAATCAATTTGTTCTTTGTTAAAATTTGTATTTCTTTCATCTTTGCAAAAATAAACTAAATATTCAATATTACCTTCTGGTCCTTTTATTGGCGAGTAATCTAATCTTATTATAGTTAGATTGTGATTAATTAAAAAATTTACTATATTTGTAATAACCTCTTTATGTACTTCAGGATCTCTAACTACGCCTTTTTTACCCACCTTTTCTCTGCCTGCTTCAAATTGTGGTTTAATTAAAGCTACAACCTCGCCCTTATCTTGTAAAAGATCTAATATAGGCGGTATAACTGTTTTAAGTGATATAAATGATACATCTATGCTTGCAAAACCACAAGACTCACCTATATCTTCTGGCTTTACGTATCTTACATTCGTTCTTTCCATGCAAGTAACTCTAGGGTCTACTCTCAATTTCCATGCGAACTGTCCGTATCCTACATCTATAGAAAATACTTTTGAGGCTCCATTTTGAAGCATACAATCTGTGAACCCTCCTGTTGAGGCTCCAATATCTAAACATACCTTATCCTTTAAATTAAGTCCGAAATCTTTTATTGCTTTTTCAAGTTTTAGGCCTCCTCTACTTACATATGGAAGCTTTTCACCTTTAAATTCAATATTAGAATCTACCTTAACTTTTTCTCCGCATTTATCTACCCTTATTCCATCTACAAATATTTTACCTGCCATAATACTTGCCCTAGCCTTTTCTCTAGACTCAAATAGGCCTTTATTAACTACTAAAACATCTATTCTTTCCTTTATAACCGACATTGTTTCTCCTTAATTGTTTTATTTATTATTATAACATTTCTATTACTGAATTAACTATACCCTCTGGATCTAAATTATATTTTTTATATAAGGACTTTATATCCCCTTGATTTATAAATTCATCAACAAAGCCCAAACTCTTAAATTTAATAGAACTACCTAGTGTGCTTATGTAATTTAAAATTTCAGATCCCATACCTCCAGATATTACATTATCCTCTAGTGTAATTATTATCTTATTATTATCTACTAAATCTTTTATCATCCTTTTATCTATAGGTTTAATAAAGCATGCATTTATAATTGTTACATTTATATTGCTTTTTTCAAGAATTATTGCTGCCTTTTCTGCCATTTGAACCATTTTGCCAGTGGCTATTATAACAACATCATCACCTAATCTTAACCTTTCCCATCTTCCTTTTTTAATTTTATCTAATGTTAAAGGCTGAAAGTTTATCCCATCCATGTCCCCACCTCTAGGATATCTTATTGCAACAGGTGAATCTTGATTTAATGACCATCTTAACATTGGTCTTAATTCTTCCATGGATTTTGGTGCTAATATAGTCATATTAGGCATACATGAAAGATAAGATATATCAAAGACTCCTTGATGGGTTTCTCCATCCTCTCCAACTATACCTGCTCTATCTATAGCAAATACTACGGGAAGGTTTTGTATACATACATCATGCAGTATTTGATCAAAAGCTCTTTGTAAGAAGGTTGAATATACAGCAAATACTGGTTTAATACCTGATGCTGCCATTCCTGCTGCAAGAGTTACAGCGTGTTGTTCTGCTATTCCAACATCAAAAAATCTTTCAGGGTAAGCTTCAGCAAACTTTTTTAAACCTGTACCATCAGGCATAGCAGCTGTAATTGCTACAACATTTTCATCTTCTTTTGCAATTTTTAGCAGTTCATCTCCAAAAACTTTTGAATAGTTGTTTTTACTTGAAGAAGAAAGCTCTCCACTATCTGAGCTAAAAGGTCCTATACCGTGGAATTTATTCGGGTTATCTTCAGCAAAACTATACCCCTTACCTTTTTTTGTTATAGCATGAATTAATACTGGACCTTGTATGTTTTTTGCAAGGTTCATAACTTTGCTCATTTCTTTAATATCATGACCATCTATAGGGCCTAAATATTTTATCCCCATATCTTCAAAGAGCATTTCAGGTACAACCATATGTTTTATACTGCCTTTAAATTTATCTATAGAGTATACTATACCTTTACCTACTGAAGTTCTCTCCATAGTAGAATTAAACTCATCTTTTAATTTATTGTATCTTGGATCTACTCTTAACTTACTTAAGTATGTGGACATCCCACCTACATTTTTATCTATAGACATTTGATTATCATTTAGTATAATAATTAAATTAGTTTTACTATATCCCACATCATTAAGTGCTTCTAAAGCCATTCCACCTGTTAAGGCACCATCACCTATAACAGCTATTATATTGTTTTTCTTATTTTTAAGATCCCTAGCTCTAGCCATGCCTAGTGCTGCAGATATAGACGTACTGCTATGTCCCGTGTCAAAACAATCATATATACTTTCATTTCTTTTAGGGAATCCACTTATTCCTCCAAGTTGTCTTAAACTATCAAACTTTTCTTTTCTACCTGTTAATATCTTATATATATAAGATTGGTGGCCTACATCAAAAACAATCTTATCTCTATCTACATCAAATGCATTAAATAAACTCAATGTAAGCTCTACAACTCCTAAATTAGAGGCTAAATGTCCTCCTGTTTTAGAAACTTTATCTATTAAAAATGTTCTAATATCTTTTGCCAAATTATCTAGCTCTTCTAAGGTCATTTTTTTTATGTCTTTATGACCGTTATATTCATCTAACATATTAACCATATTAATCATATCCTTTTTTGTTTTATATATGTTTGAAGATTCTATTATCACTTTTAAATAATTATTTTTATGTACACATAATCCTTCAAACATAAACCCATACTAAGATTTTCTGTTTAAAAGCTCCATAGTAAGCTCTTCAAGATCTTTAGTATCTAAATCTAAGTCTTTTAGACTTTTAATACATTTATGGGTTATATCATCACATAAACTTTCACACTTTTCAAGGCCATAATTGGTTATAAATGTAGACTTTTTATTTTTTATATCTTTATTTAATGATTTACCTAATAGTTTTTCATCACCAATTACATCTAAAATGTCGTCTTTTATTTGGAATGCCAAACCTAAGTTTTGTGCATACTCTTCTAATATAATTAAATGCTCCTTAGGTGCTTTTGCTGCTATAGCAGCTGACATGACTGAGGCTTTAATTAAAGCTCCGGTTTTTTTATCATGCATATATTTTAGTTCTTCGTTACTTATATTTTTCCCTTCACTTAAAATATCTACAACCTGCCCTGCAATCATACCTTCAGCTCCTGAACTTTTTGAAATATAGTAGCTAGCTTCTAAAATTTCAGGTCCCTTAGTTAAGGATAAAGAAAATAATATGCTCATTGCCTCATTAAGTAAGGCATCTCCTGCAAGAACCGCTATAGCATCTCCAAATACTTTATGGTTTGTAGGTTCTCCTCTTCTTAAATCATCATTGTCCATACAAGGTAAATCATCATGTATTAAAGAATATGTGTGTATCATCTCTATTGATGATGATAAAGGTATTATTTCATTATAATTCTCTTTATATAATTTATAAATTAATATATTAAGAATAGGTCTAATTCTTTTCCCACCATTTTTAATACTATAATACATAGATTCATATATTTTATTGTTATACCCATGTTTATCTTTAAAATATACTTCCATCCATGATTCAATTTCTTTTTTTATATAATTATAACTTATCATTTTACTGTTCAAACTCCTCTAATCCATCTTTTTTTAGTATAGTTATCTTTCCTTCTATTTCATTGATTAAAGAATATAGCTTGTTACAGATCTTGACACCCTCTTCATAATTTTTCATAGACTTTTCTAAAGTTAATTCTTCACTTTCCATTTCCTCTACTATAATCTCCAATTTACTAATTAAATTTTCATAAGTATCATCTTTTTTAGCCATAAAATAGCCCCCTTACATATTAACTTAATAATCTTTTATATAGTTCTAGCATTACTTAGATTCTATTTTAGCCTTTAAGCTTCCATCTCTAAACTTAATCTCGATTTGCTGCTCTCCACTTAATTTTTTACTATCTTTTACTATCTTACCGCTTTCATCTTTAACTAAAGTATATCCTTTATTTAATATATTTAAGGGGTTTCTAGAATTTAATAACTCCAACATATAACCTAATTTGTTTTTTTCTTCACTAACCTTTTTCTTCATACTAATATTAAGTCTATCATTAATGATTTCGATTTTTTTATGCTCATTTAATATATAGGTCATTGGGCTATTAAATTCTATAGTGTTTTTTAATAAGTTTACTTCGTTCTTTTTCCTTAGTAAGTTATCATCCATACTCTTTTGCAACCTATTATAATTATAATCTATCTCTTTTTTTATTTCAGAATAGCTTTTAAATACAATTTCCGCTGCTGCTGACGGTGTTGGAGCTCTTAAATCACTTACAAAATCTACTATAGTATAATCCGTTTCATGTCCAACCCCTGTAACTATTGGTGTTTTAGACTCATAGATTCTTCTAGCTAAGGCCTCATCGTTAAATGACCATAACTCTTCTATACTTCCTCCACCCCTAGCAATTATAATAACTTCTACCTTCTTATTTTTTTCTAAATATTCGATTCCCTCAATTACGTTACTACTAGATCCAATACCTTGAACTAATGCTGGGTAAATTATAATATCTATATAAGGATTTCTCCTTTTAGCTACGTTTATAACATCCTTTATAGCTGCGCCTGTAGGTGATGTTATTACACCTATCTTTTTAGGGTAAAGGGGAAGAGACTTTTTATGTTCTAATTTAAAAAGCCCTTCTTTTTCTAAGGTTTCCTTAAGTTTTAAGAAGGCAAGATATAATTCACCTACTCCTTGTTTTTTTATTTCTTCACAATAAAGTTGGTAGCTTCCTTCTTTTTGGTATACCTTTATTTTGCCCTTTATTTCAACCATTAAACCATCTTCCATATTTATATCTAATAAACTTGCATAATCTTTAAACATCACGCAATTAATCTTTGATGAATCATCTTTTAATGAAAAATATAAATGTCCACTAGAATGTTTTTTAAAATTAGACACTTCACCTTTTATTTTTAAGTTATTTAATATAATATCGTTATCTAGCATCTTTTTAACGTAACTATTTACTAAAGTTACAGTTAGTGTTTTAATATACATTTTCCTTAAACGCCTCACATAAATTTTTCATTAATAAGGTAGTAGTCATAGAACCAACGCCACCTGGTACTGGACTTACAAAAGATGCTATTTCTAAAACTTCATCAAATATAACATCCCCTGTAATCTTACCATTTACAGATGATGTTCCAACATCTATAACTACAGCACCTTCTTTTATATAGTCTTTTCCTACAGACTGTGGTCTTCCTATAGCTACAACTAAGATATCCGCTTCTTTACATACCGCCTTTAAGTTTTCTGTTTTTGAGTGACAAATAGTAACTGTAGCATTTTCATTTAATAATAATTGTGCTGAAGGTTTACCTACTATATTACTTCTACCTAAAACCACTACTCTTTTACCTTGTATCTTTATACCAGTATTCTTTATAAGTTCTAAGGCACTATTAGCAGTACATGGTACAAATGCCTTCTCACCTTTATAAAATCTACCTAAGTTAATATCAGTTAACCCATCAATATCTTTTTTGTAATTTATTTTAGAAGAAACTTCCTTTTCGTTTATATGTTTTGGCAAAGGTAGTTGAAGCATTATTCCATCTACTGATTTATCATTATTTAACTTTTCAATAAGATTTATTAATTCTTCTTCGGTTATGCTTTCATCTAATGAAAAATGTTTTGGTTCAAGCCCTAAATCTTCACATAATTTAATTTGACTATTTACATAGTAAATAGATCCCCCATCTTGACCCACTGTTATTGTAGCAAGACATGGAACTCTATTTCCTTGGTTTTTCTTATCTTCTGCAAATTTTCTTATGTCATTTTTTAAAAACTTAGCAATTTCTTTCCCATTGATGATATTTCCCATAATCTTCTCTCCCCTTACTAATTTATTTGTTTTTGTTTATATTATCAAGTATACCATTTATAAATGATATTGACTTTTCATCGGAATATTTTCTAGTAAGTTCTAAGGCTTCATTAATTGCAACTTTATAAGGTACATCTTTTAATAAAAGTATTTCATAGCACCCTATTCTTAAGATTGCATGATCTATTTTTGATATTCTTTGAAGTTTCCAGTTTACCATGTACTTCTCGATTTCCGTATCTAATTTTTCTTTATTTGAATCTATACCTTTTAATATTAATTTTATATAATCAAGGTCTAATTCATTTATATCATAATCAGTATTTTCAATAAAGTTTTCAATGGTCTCCTCTGAGCTTTCTTTATTTATCATCATTTGAAATGTAAGCTCTAATGCTGTTTCTCTTGATCTCTTTCTGTTCATTATATCCTCCTAAATTTAATAATAGAATTTATCCAAAGTTAAGTATTAATTATTATTAATCATTAAATATTATATATCAAAATTGATATCTATACAATTACATATAAATTATAAAAAAAACTCCTGAATTTTCAAGAGCCTTTTTATTCCTATTTATGCTTTATCATACTTCTTTAAGTAAGAAAATAACATCTTAAATTATTAATTATAAATAAATAAAACACCTTATTTATTAAATAAGGTGTTTTATTTCTACTCTGTAACGTCTACAGTAGATACTTCTTTTGGTAATATTATGTTTTGAATATATACGTTAACTGATGATACAGTAAGACCTGTCATAGTTTCAACAGCTTTTTTTACGTTTTGTTGTACTTCACTTGCTACATCTTGTATTTTAACACCATAATCTACATTCAAAATTATATCAATAGAAGCACTATCTTCTTCTACGTTGACTTTTACACCTTTTGAATTGTTTTTCTTTCCTGTAAAAAGTTCAGTGATACCACCTGTTACTGTATGACTCATATCAGTAGTTCCTTTTATTTCTGTAGCTGCAATACCTGCGATTACACTAACCACTTCATCTGATATTTTTACTATACCAAGGTTCACATCGTCTCTTTTTATATCGTCCATATAAATTAACCTCCTACTTTTGCATAGCAATCTATTAATCTTAGGTACATTATATCAAACAATAATATGTTTTACAATTATTATTGTTTAGTATCTATCTCTACATTCTTTATTTTAGATACACTCATAACTACTTCTTGTATTTGTTTTCTTTGTTTTTCTGTTAATTCTTCTTTAGTCTTAACTATTATTCTTGCCTTGTCACCTTCTATTAAACATAGCACATCTTCAAATCCTTTACCCTTAAGTGCAATTTCTATTCTATTTTCATTATCTTGATTTAATGCAAGGTCTGTATGTTTCTTAGAAATACTATCTTTTTCCTCTTTAGATATATCTTTTTCAGACATAAGCGTCTTTAATGTTTGTACTGTTTCTGAAGTTCGTTGATCTCTAATGGTTCTTGATTCATAAAAATAATCTGACTCTGCTACTTCTTTTTCTTTCTTTTCTTTACCTAGACTTAGTGTGTTTTTACCTGTGTCTAAGTTACCAATGGCTAATTCATCAATATTTCCATTAACCTTAGTAGCCATTACTCCTGCACAAACTATTAATGCCAATAGAGCTAATATTATACCTGCTTGTTTTTTATTCATTTATATTCCCCCTATCCTTTTTCTATTGAATTATATGCTATTTTTTCATTGAATATACATTTACTTTGTTTTCAGGAATGTTATAAAAGTTGGATACTGCTTTAGTTATGTCATATTGTATCCTTTTTTCCTCTGCACCTTCTGCAACTATTATTATTCCGCTAACCTTTGGCTTATATGTTTTAATTATAAGAGGCTCATTGTCATTACCTTTGTTGCTCATAACGACTTTTGTACCATCATTATTTTGTACTATATCTCTGCTGCCTCCAACGGTATCCTTTTCTTTTGTGTTGCTTGTAGAATTATTTTTATCTAAAGCTGGAACATGTTCTTCTCCACTTTCAAAATACATCATCACATCAACCCCACCAACGCCCTCGATTTTGCTTAATATATATTTCAGTTGGTTTTTTTGTTCATCTTCATAAGATGAAATATTTTCACTCATATTTATATTTTTATCTTCCTTTTGTTTTATACTAGTTTTAGCTGATGTGCTTTTAAATAAATCGGATATTATTACTATAAATAAACCTATAAGCAATATTATTAAAATGTTAAACATAGTATTCTTCGTTCCCTTTTTGCTGAGTCTTTCCACTATCTTTTTTAGGTCCACATTTTATCCCCTCCGTCTTAAAAATTTCTGTACACTTTTCGGTTTTATATAAGACCATTCTTTATTTATCTTATTATTTTAATGTTTTTTTCCTCTATGTTTAGAATGGAGCTTAAATAAGTTTTAATTTCCTTATCTTTAGCTGTATCTAAAGAGGATTTGGCATTATCGTCTTTTACACCATTTAATTCTACCTTTTTAACCTTGTTTATATTTTTATCGTAGGCCTTTACTTCTAACCCCTTAATAGAAAACTTTTCTTCATTACTTTCTAAAAGTACTCCAACCTCAAATTTATCTTCGGGATATTTTGTTAATAAGTTTTCAATTATTTTATCTTGTAAATTCTTTTTGAAATTTTCCATGGTAGAGTCCATATTTTTACTCTTATATTCTTTTTTATTTTTTTCAAAATCTACTAAATACTTTTCGCTTTTTTCTATGTTCCATGTTAAATTTTCTTTATTTTTATCTGCAATTTTAAATATGGGATTTATAACCACAGTCATTAATATTAATCCTAAAACAAACTTTGCATATTTCTTTATAGTGTTATTTGGTAAGATAAGTTCTACAGCTGTTATAAATAAAACTGTACTACATATGTTTATAATCCAAGTTTTTAGCATGTCCATATAATCACCCCTAAACTCCTATAATAGCTTTACCGCTTGAGGCTATTATAGCTATCATTATAAAAAACATTACTGAAATACAAATAACACAAGACATTATAAGTATTATAGAATCACCTATAGAGCTAACGCACTCAATTATTCTTTTATCGCTTATAGGTTCTATAAATGCAGCTGTTATCTTATATAACATAGCCATTATAAACAACTTAAGTATAGGAGTAATTATAATAAATACTATAATTACAAGTCCCAAAACACTTACAGCATTTTTTAATAATAAGGAATATCCAGCAACCGTTGCTACTGCATCAGATAAAGCTTTCCCAACTATAGGTACAAAATTATCAACTGCAAATTTAGCTGTTTTTGCAGTTACAGCATCTAATGTACTTGATGTGGCTCCTCTTATAGTAATTATACCTATAAATATTGTCATAATTATGCCTTGCACCCATAATACAATTTGATTTGAAAGCTTAGCTAATTTAGTTATCTTATAATCTTCAGATAAACTATTTATAAATTGTAGTACAAACCCCATAAGTATAAATGGAATTATAAAATCTACATAAAACCTTGGTATAACATTTATAGCAATTAATGTTATAGGATCCATAGTTGCAACCTGCGCTACCCCTCCAACACTTGTTAGTAGTAGCATTAAAACAGGTATAAGCGCCGCCATAAAATCTGTTAATTCCTTTATAGTACCCTTAGCTAAATTTATAGATATTAAGAAGCTTTTTGATAATATCATTATTAATATTGAGTAGCATGCAAAGTAGGCAATGTTTGTTATGTTATCATTAGTAAAAGCATCTTGAATATTTTTTAATAATGCAGTTATTAATGCAATGACTATCACCATAACTAAAAACTTTGATGAGCTAATTACCTCTTTAAATGTATAACTAAGAAGTCCTTTTAACACTTCCCTATAATTAAGGTTTCCTTTTCCTGTTTTAATATAATTTGATATATAACTTTTAATATCTAAATCATTAGAAACTTCATGATCTAATTTAATATTTCTCATATATTCATATAAATTTTCTAAGTCTTTTTCATCCATAGTATCAATATTCTTTTCTTCTACATTTTCTATCCCTCCCCCTCCATTAATATCCACCTTCTTAATTTGAGTTTCTGCTTTGGTTGTGGTGAAACTTATCATTATTATAAATAAAACCATTATTATTAATTTTTTCATATATCCACCTACATAATCTTTAGTATGGCGTCTAGAACCGCCATCAAAATTGGTATGGCTAAAAATAAAATAAGAATTTTACCTGAAAGTTCTACCTTTGAAGCTATGCTATTAGCCCCTGCATCCTTGCATATTTCAGAACAAAATGATGCTACATAGGCTATTCCTAGTATTTTCATAACTGTACTTAGATAAACTGCATCTATGTTGGCCTTTAGCGCTATAGACTGAAGAAATTGAAATATGAAATTGATTTTACTTAGCAAAAAGAAAATAATTATAACACTAGTGATTAAAGTAATAAATATTGATATATCTTCCCTTTCCTCCTTAAATATAATAAGTAAAAATAATGCTACAAAGGCGAAAGAGGTTATTTTTATTATTTCCATAAAACCACCTAAAATTGAAACATGGTTTTTACAGAATCAAATAACTTGCTTATAAGATTTATTACCATCAAAAGTATTATCACTACCCCTGCTATATTAGCAATAGCAGCTATATCTTCTTTTCCACTAGTTGTAAGGACCTTATCTAATATTACTAGCACTATACCGGCACTTCCTATTTTAAATAACAAACTTATGTCTAGCATGTCCTCTCCTCCTTTATATTAAGAAAATAACTGTCATTAGACCTATGGAGATACCAAGATACCTATATACTTTCATATCCTTTTTACTTTTTTCTAAAGCAATTTCAATTTGATCTTGGAGGTTTTTTAATGTAATTGAAAATATACTCATGTGGGACTCAATGTCAGACTCTCCAATCCCTTTAGCTAGGTCTAAAATTATATTTCTGTCCTCTTCATTAATATTTAAGGATTTCTTATGTTTTTCTAAATTATTTTGAAAACTTTCATAGACATCTTTAACTTTGTTTTCTTTTAAGTCAGTTGCTACATCTTTAAATAAATCTTTAAATCCATATTTTCCTTTTTTAGATATATTTAAAAGAGCTTCTGGAAGTGGTGTATGTGTATAAAAAATTTCATTTTGAAGATGATTTAATGCTCTTTCTAATTCTTTTAGTTCCAAAACCCTTTTTCTGAGGGACTCTGCATACACAAATCCTGCCAAGGAACAAGAAATAATTATCATAAGAAACCCAAAATATTTAACCATAGTTTTTTTCTCCATAAATCACTTTTTTATCTTTAAAGTCATATATATAGTCTATGGTTCCAACTCCATTTCTATTACTTAATACAACAGCTCTTCTAAAAACTTCTTCTTCTAGTATGTCTTTGAATACTGATCTTTTTTTCATATCTTCAATACCACTTCCATGAATAGTAGTAATAATATTAACACCTGAATTCATGGCAAGTAGGATACTTTCCATATCTTTTAAAGATCCAATTTCATCAGAAATTATTACTTCAGGCCCCATAGACCTGATTGCCATTATTATTCCATAACTTTTCATACAATTATCATAAACATCCGTTCGAATACCCACATTTAACTGCGGAACGCCTTCAAAGCAAGCTGCAATTTCACTTCGCTCATCAATTATAACTACCTTTTTACCTTTGAGTCCTTGATTTATATCACCGTCTGATATACTCCTTGTAATATCTCTTAATATAGTGGTTTTACCGCACTTTGGTGGTGAAATAATTATAGTGTTAAGTATCTTACCTTTTTCTATTACATAAGGTAGTATATTTAGCCCGCATCCCCTCACTTCTTTACATATCCTTATATTTAAAGAAGAAATAGTTCTTATTGTTTTAATTCCTTCTTTTTCTTGAACACAATCCCCTGCTATGCCAACTCTATGACCACCCTTTATTGTTATATATCCTTGCCTTATCTCTTCTTCAAAAGCGTATAAAGAATAATTGCTTATTCTTTGAAGTATAGTTTTTATATCATTTTTAGTAACTAAATATGGTTTTATTATTTCCTCTTGATTTATTTGGATTATAAGTGGTCTATTTGTCCTTAATCTAATTTCCTGAATGCAATTAAAATCTTTAATTTCTTCTAGTTTTAATATAATCTCTTTAGGTAAAATATTTATAATTTCATTAGTATTCATAACATTCCTCTTTCTATCTTTTTATTAAGGTTATGCATCTCCTTGTATATTTAATTTTTATTTATATATACTCATAATTATTACAAAAATAAAAAAAACCTAAGAATAATCTTAGGTTTTTTTTATTTACTATTTAATTTGTTAAACAATAGATTAAAACATTTGTTTTAATCCTCACTTTTTATTGGTTCTAAATACTTTTCTTCTAGTTTCATAGTCTTATTGCAATTTGGACATTTTATCTTAGAGTCACTTTTAAATAGTTGCTCTTCTATAAATAGTACCTCGCCACAAAATGGGCAAGAACTTTCAACATAATCATCTTCATCATATTCATAATCTAAAGGGCCTATAACATCTTCATAATCTTCTAATGGTGAAGACATAAAATCTAGTCTTCTCTCAATATACTCGGCATATTCAGTTAGCTCTAGCATATCTTTTTCCATTGTAGTAACCTTTGCTCCTAAATCCAAAATAACTTGAAGAGCTTTATCTAAAGTTTCCTCTAATAAATTAGATGATTGTAGTTCACTTTTAATACTCTCTATATCTTTTATAATATCGCTCATAGATACACATCCCTTTCTAAAATAAAAGGTTTAATACTATGCTTTAAACTCTTTCCATATAGTCACCATTTCTAGTATCTATTCTAATTACGTCCCCTTCGCTTACAAAAAGTGGAACATTTATTACAGCACCAGTTTCAACTGTAGCTGGCTTTAATGTATTAGTTGCAGTATTTCCCTTTGCTGATGGTTCTGTATGGGTTACGGCTAGCTCAACAAAATTAGGAGCTTCAACAGAGAATGCTTCGTCTTTATAAAATTTTATTATAGCAAACATATTTTCTTTTAAAAACTTTATAGCTGTTTCTACAATTTCTAAGTTCAATGGAATTTGCTCAAAAGTTTCTTGGTCCATAAAATAATATAACTCTCCATCGGAATATAAATATTGCATTTCTTTTCTTTCAATTACGGCTTCTTGTAATTTTAAAGTTGGGTTAAAAGTTGTATCAGTAACTCCACCTGATATTACATTTCTAAGCTTTGTTCTTACAAAAGCTGCTCCCTTACCTGGCTTAACATGTAAAAAGTCTATTACTGTAAATACTTGTCCATCTAATTCAAAAGTATTACCTTTTCTTAAGTCTCCTGCTGATATCATTAAGTATCCCTCCAAAAATCTTTTAGATTAATTTATATTACAACCTTTTCAGGCAAATATATTGTTTTTATGTATGTCTTTGTACTCGTTTAATAAAAATTCTATGGCTAAAATATAACCCTTCCATCCAAGTCCACTTATTACACCTATTGCTGCATTTGCAGTAACACTTATTTTTCTAAAGTCTTCCCTTTTATAAATATTACTAAGATGGACTTCTACTGACGGTATGCTTATTCCCTTTAATGCATCTAATATAGCAATACTGTAATGAGAATATGCTGCTGGGTTTATTACTATAGCATCGTATTTTTCGTCAGCTTCTCCTATGACACTTATAATTTTTCCTTCATTATTGCTTTGAAAAAAACAAATTTCAGCTTGATCTTTAAAATGCTCAGTTATTTTTTTGTTTATTTCACCTAAGCTTAAGTCACCGTAAATGTTCACTTCCCTCTTACCTAATCTATTAAGATTTGGTCCATTAATAACAAATATCTTCATTTATCTCACCTGTTAAACCTATTAGATTTTAAACTAATTTTTGAAAAAAATCAACCTTTAGTCTGACTATTATTTAAAAATAATATATAATTCTCATTAGTATTTTACCCTTTAATTTATATATTATTATAAATTAATCTCAAATAGTTTAATTTTATTTATAACCTCATTTATTATATCATATTTATTTTTACTTTCACAATCTATTATTATAGTTGCTTTTTTGTATATATGAGTTCTATATTTCAATAATGTCTCTAATTCAACTTTTATATGGTTTTGTGAAATCAATGGTCTTTTATTATCTTTTTTAATTCTTTCTACTAATTCATCAATTGGTGTATCTAAAAAGATTGTTAATCCTAATGAATTTAACTTTTCCATATTATTGTTATATATCGGTAATCCTCCACCTGTGGATATTACGATATTAGATTTATCCTCAAAATCTTTTAATATATTTTTTTCTAAATCTCTAAAATATAATTCTCCTTTTTCTTTGAAGATATTAGAAATACTACTTCCTTCCCTAGACCCTATATACTTATCAGTATCTATAAAACGCCATTCTTTTTCCTTACTGACGGCTTCTCCTATAGTAGTTTTTCCGGCACCAGGCATACCTATAAATATTAATTTACTCATTTTAGATGCTCCCCTAAATATCTTTAGATATTTTAATAATTAAATACCCTTTTATAACATTATCCTCTTTAGATAGGATACTCATCTCTTCAATATTAACATATCTTTTCTCTAGTTCTAATAGGTAATTTAAAAATTTATTTATATCCGATGTAAAATTTACAAATATATTTATATTATCTTTGCTATATTCTATTTTTTCAATTTCAAAGCCTAATTCTTCATGAAAAATCAATATGCTAGATATGGTATTTTCATTATTAATTCCTACTTTTCCCTTATCATCATATGTTTCATCTTTATTTTCAGATATTTCATTGAATAGGGGTATAGCTTCTTCATTTACTACCGTAGTATTATTAGAATTTTCTAGTGAATATTTATTTAATATATAAAAAGTTTCACCTAAAGATATAATTACTAATATTATTATAATAATCTTTTTAGTATTATTTGTCATACAATCACCTTAATAAGATAAATTAATATTAAAACTATATTTATTTTCTAAATCTTTTATATATTCCATACTCTTCACCTTTATATGATTATTTTTATTATAGTAATTTATAAATTCATCTATATCTTTATTGTCATAAAAAGTAATCTTTGAAGTTACATTATCTTTAGTAATTAAAACACTATCTACTAAAAACATTTTTTCTTCAAACCCAAATAACGTCTCTAAGATATCATGTATATCTTTTGAATTGCAACTTACACTCTTTTTGCTAAAATCTTCATTGACTGTGTCAACTTGCTTTTTAGAGCTTATACTTTTATTATAATCTATTATTAACATGCCTACTGATATCATAATAACTAAAGCAAGAATTATGTAATTATTATAAGACATTGATTTTTCTTTTTCTTTGCCACTTACATAGCTAGATGGAAGATAACTATATTGATTTTTATATCTAATTAACATAAAACAACTCCTCAGCTTTAATATTAAATCTTTTAATATTAAAGTCATTAGTATGTTTCTTATCCAGATTCAAGTTTATTAAATACATATTATTTTCTATAGATAAACTTAAATGTTCTAAAGACTTAGTAATAATATTCAAAGATTCTTCGCACAGATTATTAATATTTTTTTCATCTGCATCCTTATTAAGGATACAAAAAACTATATCACCGTATTTTAAAATTATAAAATATAAATGTTCTTTTATTAAAGCTATTACTATACCCTCTTTCACTTTAGCTTTATTTTTTATATATTTAGCTAAAACTTCTTGAATTGGTATAATCCTCAATGACTTACAGCCTGCAAAATATCTATCGATAATTTCATATTTATCTGTGTTTATGCATTTAATGCTCGTAATTAAATTTTTATCACTAGACTTTATAACTTCATAATCAAAAAGAATATCATCTTTTTTAAATAAAAGATTTACTTCCTTTTCTATATTTTTCTTTAATGATATATTATTCATCCTAGGTAAATTTAATTTTAAATTATATATTTCCTCTCCCTCTAAAATAATATTTAGTTTTTTGTTTTTAAAATATATAAAATCTATATCCTCATACTTAAATTTTTCATAACACTTTGTTCTTTTATCATAAGTATAAATTTCTCTTCCTATAATCATATAAATATTATTTGAATTCATCATGCACCTCCCCTTCACATCTTATAAGTTTAACTTTATTTTCACTTATCTTGCATTTATAACTTTCGTTACTATAGGATCCGCTAAAATCTTTAATATGTAAGTTTATACACTCTCTTAAATTATCGTATTTTATACTACAATTTTCATAAGTTATAATAGTCTTAAAGCTTTTCAAAAGTTCTACTTCACTTATCTCCTCTTCATGATTTTCACTTATATATTTGTCTAAATAACTTTGCAGTTGAAAACTCAATTTGGTTAAGAGAACTTCCTTCATTTTATTGTTTTCTCTAAATACAGCTTTATTTATTAAACTATTAGTATCTACACGTTTTTTTAATATATTTATTGTGAAGCTACTAATTGTAAATACCATAATCATAGTAATTAATGTTGCTAAAAGGATATTACCTTTTTTATGTTTTTTTATATTTTTATCATAGGTAAGCATTTTTCTATAATTTCTCCCTCCTTTAAAACTATCTTAATGAAGATTAGATCACCCTTTTGTTCTACATAGAATTCTTCTACATTTTTAATAATATTATTAGAAGTTTGAATACTATTGTTTATTTTAACAATAGACACCACCCTATTTTCTTTGTTTTTAGTTATTTCTTTTTCTATTGGATTATTTATTTTGTTTTCTTTTAATATTATAGAATTATTCTTGACCTCTACCATAAATCTTCCTGTAGATATCTCTCTATCTATTATATCTACAGCTTGTTTTAAATAAACATAATTAACATAAGATTTATTCTCTTTTTGGTTATCCTTAACACACATTAATATTAATATAAAAAGGAATGAGGCAATAGTCATAGATATGGCAAAAGAAATAATAAACTCTAAAATAGAAAATGCCTTTTTCTTTCTTTTATTCATTTGTCAGTAGTTTCCTTTATATAGTTTTATTTTTTTACTACTAGATTCCTTTATAAACCTAATATTCACCTCTAATATATCTTCTGTTTTAATGGTATTTATCTTAATATATGGTTTTTTAATCTGACTTTCTTCCTTCATTATTTCTAATATATTCTTATGTTTTATAAAGTCCATTTTAATATATTCATTTTCAATGTAATATTCTTTATTACAGGTTAGTTCCCAAGCCTCAAAACTTTGATTATAATATATTTCGTTTTTTAAAGCCTCTAAGAACAATGTTTCTTTCATAGAATCTTCCTGATTAATCGTTTCTTTAAAATAATAGCTTCTACACATAAAGAATGTATTAATAATTAAAATTAATATAGAAAATGCAATTAGTGTTTCAACAAGAATGCTCCCCTTACTTTTACTATTATTATTTAATTTCTGCATAAAAATTACCTACCTGTATTGTAATTGAGTGTTCATTGCCTTTAGAATCTTTAAGGCTTATAGTTCCAGGTTGCACTGTGCCATCTTTGCCAACATGCAATATATTATCCAAGTTACCACCCGTTAATTTATATCCTTTTGGTATTATCATAACTTTAACAATTTTATTATCAACTGAAAAACTTATTTTATTTGCTTTCTTTTCTAATTGTATGTATCCATTTTTTTGATTACCTTTACAATATTCACTAGAGAAAGATATTAATGAAAATATAGATGTCTTGCAATGTTTAACTTCAGCATTAAATATATTGTTTTTCACTAGATTTATAGGAATAAATGTTATATATGCAGTTATGCCTATAAGACTTAACGTTATTAATATTTCAATTAAAGTGAATCCTTTTTTTTTCACATAAACTTTATTAAATGCTCTTTTCATATGTCACCTGCTTCAAGATATTGATGTTAATCCATTAATCATGGGTAAAACTAAAGTTATTACAAGGGTTAAAATCATCCCACCTACAATAATTAAGGAGACAGGCTGAATAATATTAAGATTTTTTTCTATTTTCTTTTCATAGTTAACTAACATTATTTCTTCTATGTGATTTAAGCTTTCTTCTAGATTCCCACTTTCTTCTCCTACCTTTAAAATTACTAAAGAAATAGAGTTAAATAATCCGGATCTTTTAAATGCTTTATATAAGCTTCTTCCTTTTTTTATATCTGCTACTATTAAATTTAGATCTTTTTTATAATTATTCTCTTCAAACATATTCGTACATTTTTCTATGCTATTTATAATTGTATTTCCTGATTCTATAAGTACCCTTAAACTCATGATGAATTTAATATTATAAAACTCTTTAACGGTCTTGATTCTTGCAATCAAAAAATTGCTCATGTAGCTCCTCTTATAATTAAATAATACAAGCAATACATTTAATATAAGTATTATTACTATTAAATACCACTTAGCTGAAATGAAGCTACTAATCCTTAAGATTGCCTTTGTGTACAATGGTAGCTCTTGTACATTATTTTCTAATAAAGTCATAAAGTTTGGAATTACTTTAATTGTTATAAAGAAAAACATTATAATAACAGTAATCATAAGTACAGCTGGGTATGATAGTGCATTTATTAATTTACTTTTTAGTTTTTGTTGCTTTTTATAATAATCACCTAGTATTTTAAAACTATCTTCTAACCTTCCACTATCTTCACCGACTTTTATCATTTGTATAAACAGCCTTGGATATATGTTAGGATAACTTAAAAAACTTTGACTTAGACTTTTACCATCTTTTAAAGATTTACATATTTCTAAAATACTATTTTTTACTGACATATTTTCTATGCCTTCTTGTATTATATTTAGAGAACTAAGTAGGCTAACACCTGAACCTATCATAAGCTTTAAGTTAAGACATAAAATTTCTAAATCTTTATATGAAGATTTTTTAATGCCTTTCTTTAAATTAATAGCCTTACGGTACCTTGATATATAATAACCCTCAGTTTTTAATGATAACCATAATGCATCTTCTCTCCCTTTAAATGTACCCATTTTACGCCTACCATTTAAGTTATATGCAATATAATAATACCTATCCATCTTTCATCATCCTTTGCTTAGTTATAATGGGTACAACTTGTTTATAATCTATTACTCCTTGCAATAGTAACTGTTTGTACTGAAATAATAGGGTATCTTCTTCTTTTATGTTTAATTCTCTTCTAAAATCCCTTATATCCTTGCAATTTTGTAGATTTATTTTCTTATCTTCATCTAAATAAAGTATTTCACTAACTAAAACACGTCCTAAATAACCTGTGTTCCTACAAATCTTACATCCCTTGGCTTCATAAAACCATTCATCCTCTTTAATATTTAAATTTAGACCTTTGTAATTTTTTTCTTTAGACTTTTGTTTACAATGACAACATAACTTTTTTACAAGGCTTTGTGATACTACACCTAATACTGCATCCATCATTATATATCTCTTTATTCCCATTTCAGACAGTCTGTAAAGTGCACCTATACAATCATTGGTATGAAGTGTTGATAGGACCTTGTGTCCTGTTATAGCTGCTCTAGAAGCTATTTGAGCTGTTTCCTCATCTCTTATTTCACCAATCATTATAATATCTGGATCTTGGCGCAAAATGCTTCTAAGACCTGAAGAAAAGTGTACTCCTCCTTTAGTATCAACGTTTATTTGATTAATACCTTTTATACTATATTCTACAGGGTCTTCTATAGTAGTTATATTTAAATTTTCTTTATTAAAATCATTTATCATGCCATATAAAGTAGTACTTTTGCCACTACCAGTAGGTCCTGTTACAAGTATCATTCCATACTGAGAATTTAACATAGATCGTATAAGCTTTAATTGCTCCTTTCTAAATCCTAGATTGTCTAATGACTTAAAGGCTGAATCCTTATATAAAATCCTAAGAACTAACTTTTCACCATTTATAGTGGGAATAGAAGAAACCCTTATATCATATCCTGTGTCTTTTTTAGCAAATGATATTTTGCCATCCTGTGGTATCCTCTTTTCAGCAATGTTCATATTAGATAAAAGCTTTATTCTTATAACTAGACTAGATAACACAGCCTTTGGAAGTTTTATATATTGAAATAAAACTCCATCCTTCCTAAACCTTATAGTTATTTCATTTTCTTTAGGTTCAATATGAATATCACTAGCATTAGCATCTATGGCCTCATTTATTATATCCTGTACTAACCTAGAAGCAGGAGACTTCTCCTCCCATGATATTTTTTCTCTTTTCTCCACATTATCTTTTATTAATTCTTCAATAGAATTATCCTTAACATTATTTCCATAATAAAGGGATAACTTTTGCAATATCACCTCTTCTTTAAACAGATGTATTCTAACTTCTCTTTTATATAAAAACTTTACATAATTAATAGCAAATAAATTATTTTCATCACTTATTGCTAAATCAATAATTTTATCATTTATATTAAGTGGAACCATAAAATTCTCATAAGCTATGTTTTTAGGTATTAGATTTACTAGGCTAGAGTTTAATTCAGGATTTAGCATATACCCTATTACCCCTTTCTATAGGTTAAACATATATATTTCATGATTTACTTATGATTATTGTCAAACACTAATTTTTTATACACAAAAAGAGGAATATTTCTTTTTAAGAAATATTCCTCTTTTACTATTTATCTTTTTGATATATATGATAGTTTTTTTCTTTGTCTATTATCAAATTAACTGAATTATCCTCTTTTTTTATCATATAAACCTTTGATTTTTCTTTATTAACTTCATATCCTAAAAAATATACATTACCATTTTCATCTACAGCCATTCCACCTGAAGAATTTATATTTTTAGGAAAATTAAATACTGCCTTTTTAAATGTTCTATCCAATTGAAGTTTATATATACAATCTTTTTCACTTTCATCTTTACCCATTACATATATATCTTCTCCAGATTTAAGAGAGTAAAAAATTTTTGATAACTTTAAGTCAAAGGGATTATATGTTTCTTCCTTTAAATTAATAAGAACCAATTCATAATTATCTTTACTATACTTTATAGTTATAATATTATTTTCATCTAAACTTTCTAAATACACGATGAATCCATCATTTATTTGTAAAAGTTTCTTTTCTTCATTATTATTTGTGTCTTTTAAAAATATAGCAGATTCTTTTGAATTATTTATTGCTCCATAGTAAACTATGTTGCTGTCATCTATCCAGTCATAAACATTTCCCGAAATTAAGATATCATTAGAAACTTCACTTTCTTTATTAGTTGCTATGTTATATACCATAACACCTTTTGCACTGCTAAGACTATCCTCTTCAAATGCCCTGTAAGCTATATTGTTTCCATTTTTAGATATTCTAAGATCAATATAGCTATTATATTTATCTAAACTTTGTATTTTTTTATCTTTTTTGATTATACTAATATTTGTACTTGGAAGTTCTTTGTTTTTATTTTTCTCCTTTAAATATATTAAAATATTTTCGGAGTATTTAAAATCCATTATATCCTCTATCTCATCTATATACTCTCTTTTTCCATCTTTTAAACTATATGCCTTTATATTAGTTTCTGATGATTCCATTAATGTAGCCTTTGTAAAATTTGAATAATTGCAATCCTTAATTATATCTTTTTCACTAGGGGCTCCTTTATTGCATGCAACCAAAAATAGCGTAAAAAGTAAAAGTATAAAAGCATTACACTTTTTCTTCATCATTATTCCCACCAGTCATATTAATACTCCATCAAAAGAGTTCCTTTAAATACATTTTCTGCATTTCCAATCATATATATATCATCACCATCTTCTATTCGAACTTTTAATGTTCCACCTTCCACTATAACTGAAACTTCATTATCTGTATATCCTAGCATATAAGACATATATGCAGAGGCACAACTTCCAGTTCCACAAGCAAGAGTCGGACCTGCGCCAACTTCCCATGTCTTAATTTTAATACTTTTTCTATCTAATACTTCGCAAAAGTTAACATTTGTTTTCATTTTAAAAAAACTGTTTTCTTCTATAAATTTACCTTCTTCTATTTTATAATTACTAAGTTTATCTATTATGACAGTATGTGTCACCCCAAGATGGAGCGAGTTTATTATATATCTCTTGTTATTTATTTCTAATGGCTTATTTATTATAGGTTTTTCTGAAACTTCTGAGATATTACTTGGATTTAAAGATGGTTTCCCCATATATACGGTGATTTCTTCTATATTGTCACCTTTTAGAGTAAGACTTACCTTCTTTATTCCATCTCCTGTTTTTATATTAATTATAGTCTTTTCAACTATCTTTTCTTCATAAACATATTTTGCAAAACATCTTATACCATTACCACACATAGAAGCATAAGATCCATCTGAATTAATAATTACCATTTCTATATCAGCTTCTTTAGAATTTCGTACTATTAAAATACCATCTGCACCTATTCCAAAGTTTCTATTACAAAGTTTTAATGCTATATTACCTTCTTTTCCTAAATATTCATTATTTAAATCCTCAATTATTATAAAGTCATTTCCATTTCCATGCATCTTTTTAAAATTCAAAATTGCTCCTCCTTAACTATTCTTTCTATTACATTATTATTGCATATATATAATACTATATATATATAAATAAATTGTAAAAATTTTATTACATTTAGACAACTATATTAAATATTGGTATAATCAATGTATTATTAATGAAATCCAGGACGTTTTTTTAAGAAAGGAAGTTTATTTATGGCTTTAGATGGAATATTTTTACACAGTATTGTTAGTGAATTAAAAAGCGAAATATTAAACGCAAAAATAGATAAGGTTAATCAACCTGAAAAGGATGAGATTATATTAAGTGTTAGATGTTCTAGCGGTAACAAAAAATTACTTATAAGTTCTAACTCTAATTATCCAAGGATACATTTTTCAAAAGAATCAAAAGCTAATCCAGCAAGTGCTCCAATGTTTTGTATGATTCTTCGGAAATATATAGTTAGTGGTAGAATAAAAGATATTACACAATTAAACAATGATAGAGTTCTAATCATAGATGTTGAAAATACAGATGATTTAGGCTTTGACAGTATCTACTCTTTAGTAATTGAAATTATGGGAAGACATAGTAATATTACATTAGTTAGAAAAAGAGATGGAATAGTTATGGACTCTATAAAACATATAACCCCTGATATTAATAGCTATAGAAGTATTTATCCTGGTTTAAAGTTTAAATACCCACCTAGTTTCGATAAATTAAATCCATTAAATTGCAGTAATACTAACATAATAACTTTTATTAAGGAAAATGATTTAGATATTTCTAATAAAACTGCTTCTTTATGTTTTAATGGTGTAAGCAAATTATTATCTGAGGATATATACAAAAGTTACCTTTCTTTAGACGATGTAGATCAATATTTAAATTCATATGCTAATATTTGCATGGATTACTTTAGTAATATACTTTCTAATAACTTTGAATTTATAAGTTATTCAGATGAAAACATGCTAAAAGACTTCTACTGTCTAGACCTAATTACAATGAAAAGTTATAATAAAGATATTTATACCTCACCTTCAAAACTTATTGAATCTTTTTATAAACAAAAGGCTAGAAGTCAGCATGTTCACGGTAGAAGCACAGAGCTATTAAAATTAATTAATACTAATTTAGATAGGTGTAATAAAAAAATTGATATTTTAAAATCCACCTTAGAAGAATGTAAAAATAAAGATGAGTATAAAATTAAAGGCGAACTTTTAACTGCAAATATATATAGCATTACACCAGGTAAATCTGAAGTGTCTCTTCAAAATTATTATAGTGATGAAGATGAATATATTACTATAAAATTAGATGAAAATAAAACGATCTCTGAAAATATACAATCCTTTTATAAAAAGTATAATAAATATAAAAAGTCTGAAGCGGCCGCTAAAATTCAACTTTCAATAGCTGCTGACGAGATAGAATATTTAAATTCTGTTTTAAATAACTTAGTTAATATAGAACAATATGAAGAGATTGAAGAAATAAGGTCTGAACTTGTTGAATCAGGATATTTAAAACGTAAGATTCTAAAAAAAGGCAAAAAGAAAATTTCAAAACCAATGCATTTTATTTCTAGTGAAGGACTGGATATTTATGTTGGAAAAAATAATATTCAAAATGATTATCTAACGCTTAAATTTGCAAACAAGCAGGATACTTGGCTTCACACAAAGGACATTCCTGGTTCTCATGTAATAATAAAAGGAACTAATATATCTGATACAACCTTGTTAGAGGCTGCTACCCTTGCTGCTTATTATAGTAAATCTAAAGATTCCTCTAATGTTCCTGTGGATTACACTTTAGTTAAAAATGTTAAAAAGCCTTCTGGTGCTAAACCTGGAATGGTTATATATTATACTAATAAAACACTTTATATAAACCCTAAGGATCTTGGACTTAAAAGAGTTTAAAATAAACTCCTATCCGTAGATAAATAGTTGGTAAATTTAAAAGAGCTTGAACCAAAGGAACTACTTCCTTTTATCCAAGCTCTTTTCATATTAAACCTTCTACTCTGATTTACTCTTTTCAGGTAACACTAAATTTAGTATTATGCCAACTAAGGTAGCTAGTGCACCTCCTGATAAACTCACACCCTTAAAGTCTATAACCGCTCCACCTATACCTAAAATTATTATTACGGAACATATTATAAGATTCTTTTTCATACCAAAATCTATTTTGTTTTCAACAAAAATTCTAAATCCTGATGAAGCTATTATACCAAATAGTAATATAGACACTCCACCCATTACTGGTAGAGGTATATTGCTTATTACAGCAGATACAGGACCTATGAATGATAACACTATAGCTATAACCGCTGCCCATGCTATAACCCAAACACTATATACCTTAGTTATAGCCATAACTCCTATATTTTCACCATAGGTAGTGTTAGGCGGTCCACCAACTAGTCCTGCAAAAATCGTGGCAACTCCATCTCCTAATATAGATCTATGAAGTCCTGGATCTTTTGTGAAGTCTTTTCCACAAACATTATTTGTTACATATACATGTCCTATATGTTCTGCTAATGTAACAAAAGCCACTGGAGCCATAAGTAGTATGGCATTCCAATTAAATTTTGGTGCCATGAATCTTGGTATTTCAAAAAGTTTAGCTGATTTTATAATTTCTATTGATTCTTGTGGGATTACACCTAAAATTAAGGATAATATGTATCCTACAACCATGGCTACAAGTATTGGTATTACACCTAAAAATCCTTTAAAGTACATAGTTCCAAAAATACCTATGCCCAAAGTTACTAAGGATACTGCTATCCATGACATTCTAGGGATGCCTTCCATAGATTGAACCATAAAATTCGGATTTAATCCCGCCCAGTCTATAGCTACACCTGCAAGTCCTAAACCAATAACAATAACTACAGATCCTACAACTATTGGCGGTAGTAGTTTATCAAGCCACCCCGTACCTGTAAATTTAATTATAGCTGCTACTATAACATAAACAACCCCTGCTGCAACTATACCAGATAGCATTGATGGCCTACCATACTTAGCGGTGGCTGCAACTATAGGTGCTATAAATGCAAAGGATGATCCAAGATACGCTGGAAGCTTTCCCTTAGTGCACAATATATATATAAGGGTTCCAACCCCACTACAAAATAGTGCTAAGGAAGGGTTTGTGTTAGTCAGCATTGGCACTAATATAGTTGCACCTACCATTGCAAATAAATGTTGGAAACTTAAAGGTAATGTCTTAATCATTGGTAGTCTTTCTTCTACATCTACGTAGTTTTTCATATTATTCCTCCTCTTTTTAACCTCACTGGATTATTTTAAAAGACTTATATATAGAAAATCTTTTAATTCATTTTAATTTGGTGTGTTAAAATATAATTTTTAAAAATTTATTATGATTCTAATTCATAAATTTTCACTAAATCTTCTCCATCTATTTCTTTAATTTCAACAGATACCATCTCGTCTTTTGATGTAGGTATATTTTTACCTACATAGTCAGCTCTTATAGGAAGCTCTCTATGTCCTCTATCTATAAGCACAGCCAATTGAATAGACATAGGTCTTCCATTGTCCATAACTGCGTCTATAGCTGCTCTAACTGTCCTTCCTGTGTAAAGTACATCATCTACTAATATCACTTTTTTATCTTTAATTTCAACACCTAGGTTTTTGTTATTTATGGTTGGTGCATCATTTAAATTTGTAAGGTCATCTCTATATAATGTTATATCTACAGATCCTACCGAAACTTTTATTCCCTCTATAGCCTCTATAGTTTCTGCTATCCTTATTGCTAGTGGATATCCTCTTCTTTTTATACCTACTAAAACAATATCTTCTATGCCTTTATTTTTTTCTAATATCTCATGTGATATTCTTATAAGACTTCTTTTTATTGCATTTTCATCTAATAGAGTTGTCTTTAGTTTCATAATTATTCCCCCTTCTATAAAAATAAAGCGTCTTATCAGAAAAGATAAGACGCTTAAAAACAAATTAATAACAAAGTTAATATCTGCGCCTTTGGATCTCTCTTGGATCATTTTAAAGGTATTTTTATTATTATATCATCTAAAATTATTCTTTACAACTGTTTTTTTAATCTAGTGAGTATTTTTATAAAATACTCTGGAAGTTCAGATTCAAACTCAACATACTGATTTTTAGTTGGATGAATAAAACCTAAAGATTTGGCATGAAGCATTTGCCCCTTTAAGTTGAACTTTTGTTTCTTATATCCATATACCGGATCTCCCACTAAAGGATGACCTATATAGGCCATGTGAACTCTTATTTGATGAGTTCTTCCTGTTTCTAGGTTGCACCTTACTAAAGTATTATTTTCATATCTTTCTAAAACCTCATAATGAGTTATAGCACGCTTACCTTCTTCTACTACTGCAAATTTAATCTTTTCTTTAGGATTTCTACCTATTATAGTGTCTATAGTACCACTGTCACTTTTTAAAACTCCTTCAACTAGTGCATAGTACTCTCTTTTTATAGTATGTGCTTTAAATTGTTCTGCTAATATGCAGTGTGAATTATCATTTTTGGCTATAACAAGTACTCCTGAAGTATCTTTATCTATTCTGTGAACTATCCCAGGTCTTTCAATACCATTAACCTTAGATAGATTCGATGAGTGATTTACAAGTGCATTTACAAGTGTACCATAATGATTACCAGATGCAGGATGAACAACCATGCCTTGGTCTTTATTTACAATGATTATATCCTCATCTTCATATAATATATCTAAATATATATTTTCGGGCCTCACTTCAATTTCTGTGCTTTCTTTAAGATAAACCTTAATTAAATCTCCTTGTTTTATCTTATATTTGCTTTTTACAGGATTATCATTTACTAGAACATTACTTTCCTCAATTAATTTTTGTATGTAGGATCTTGATAAAATCTCTAAACTTCTAAATAAATATTTATCTACCCTCTCTTCATCTACACATTCTTCTATTAAAAATACTTCTTCTTTCATTATTCGCCATCCTTTATTATAAATACTGCAAGTAAAAATGTTCCTATAACCACAAGTATATCCGCAATGTTAAATGTCGGAAAACTATAAACATCTTTATAGTGGAAAAAAATAAAATCTACTACATAATTATACTTTATTCTATCTATTAAATTACCTATAGCCCCAGATATAATAAGAGCTAATGATATTTTTAATATAAATGATTTAGGTTTATACCTTATTAAATAAAAAATCATTGCTAATACAACAATAATCGTTAATAATGATAATAAAAAAGCCCTTCCTTGGAAAATACCGAATGCAGCCCCTCTATTTTCTAAGTAAGACAAACTAAAAAAGTTATTAATTATAACTACATCCTTACCCTTAGCTAAATTACTAACTGCCCACATTTTTGTAACCCTGTCAACAAACACACCTAAAATAATTATAATTATTTCCAATTTTCCATCCCCCGTTAAATTAATCTGGTAATGCATTTTTATATTGCTCGAAAGCATCATTTTTTTTAATCTCTAGGTCTCAACCATATTTAAGAATTCACTAAAAAATTTTATGCTATTTGGAAATGATATATTTGTATACTCCCAATGATTAATATTGGTACTTTTTAAATTTCTAATAGAAAGTACTGCAAATGCCATAGCTATTCTATGATCTTTTTGACTTTCAATATTTATATCTTTGCTTATATATGAATTCCCACCCTTAATAAATAGGTCTCCATTATCATAATGTGATTGTATACCACAATTTTTTAAATTATTTATTATACCATCTACTCTATTACTTTCTTTAACCTTTAACTCATCTACTGATTTTATTATAGTAGTACCTTCACTAAAAGCGGCTAAAACACTAATAAGCGGAATTTCATCTATAATACTCGGAGTATATTTTGCTTCAATTTCAATTCCTTTAAGGTCACTACTTTTAACCTTTATATCACCTACAAGTTCTCCATTTCTAGTTTCTTTTATGTCTGTATTTATATCAGCACCCATGTCCTTTAATATATCTATAAATTTTCTTCTGCTGGGATTTAGTAGAACATCTTTTAAAGTTACACTTGACTCTTTCGCGAGTAGGCATAACCCTATTATAAAAGCTGCAGAAGATATATCTCCCGGAATAAAGATATCCTTAGAAGATAAATTAGACTTTTCAAGCGTTATAGAGTTTCCTTTACACGTAATATCTGCGCCTAGGTATTTCATCATAATTTCAGTATGATCTCTTGTAGATAAAACTTCCTTTACTACTATATACTTTTTTGCTACTAAAGCCGCTATTAAAAGGGCTGATTTTACCTGTGCTGAGGATACCGTCATCAAATATTCTATACTTTCTAGATTTGATAATTTAGTGGTGTTTATAGGCAATTTGTCTTCTGAGCACTCAAATACTCCTCCCATAAGTCGTAATGGTTCTAATATTCTTTCCATGGGTCTTTTACTTAAAGATTCATCACCTATTAAAACCGCTTTTATGTTAGCTGCACATAAAATACCTAGTAATAATCTAACAGTTGTTCCTGAATTATCACAGTTTAATATACCAACATCCTTTTTAAATTCTTCTATTCCAGGGCTTATAACTTTTAATTTATATTCATCTTCATAAATAATCTTAGCTCCAAGCTTTTCTATATTCTTAAGTGTAACAACACAATCATCACCTTTTGGAAAGTTATATATATTATAAGTTCCCTTAGGTATACAGCCTATTATAAGGCTTCTATGTGCAATAGACTTATCACCTGGCAAGTTTTTAATTTCTTTATGAATATCTTCCTTAGCTTTTAATATCTTTATATCCATTTAAATCCTCCCTTCAATATAATCTTTTTATGTCATTAATTATATCAGAAAGAGTATTTATTGATATTGTTTGATTTGCATCAGATATTGAAAGGTCCGGATTTATGTGGCTTTCTATTAATAGCCCATCTGCCCCTGCAGCAATAGACGCTAAAGACATTGGATGTACTAGTTCTCTAAGTCCTGTTCCATGGCTTGGGTCCACTATAATGGGCAATCTATAGTTGCTTTTAACAAAGGCTACAGCATTTAGATCCAAAGTATTGCGTGTATATGTTTCGAAGGTTCTAATACCTCTTTCACACAATATAACATTTTCATTTCCTTCTCTTAATATATATTCTGCAGCATTTATCCATTCATTTATAGTTGCACTTATGCCCCTTTTAAGTATGATGGGTGTTTTTAACTTTCCTACTTCTTTTAATAAACTGTAATTATACATATTTCTGGATCCTATTTGAATTACGTCAATATAATTAAGAGCTTCTTCTACGTCTCTAGTATCCATAATTTCTGTGGATACAGGTATATTAACTTCTTCCCTTACAGACTTTAATATTTCAAGTCCTTCTTTACCAAGTCCTTGAAAATCATAAGGTGATGTTCTAGGCTTAAAAGCTCCTCCTCTTAGTATGTTTACACCATATAATTTTAATTGTGTCGCAATGCTAATCATAGTATCATAATCCTCTACTGCGCAGGGCCCTGATATTATAACCTTTTTTTTACTACCTATTTCTGTGTCTCCTACTTTAACTATAATTGCATCACCACTATCTTTATCACATAATAATTTACTCATATATTTTTTCACCTTCTATACTCTCTTTGATAGCTTTAAGTAGCTGTTCTTCTTTAACTTTAACCGCTATAACAGGTTTTCCTAATGTTGATATTAGTACAAATCTTATATTAGAATCATTTTTTTTATCTCCTCTTATGCTTTTTATAAAATTATCTTTATTATTTATCTTATAATACTTATCTATACCTATATACGTATAAATATCTTTTATTTTATTATATAGATTTTTATCTAAAGACATAAGGGTTTCTGATAATTTTAATGCAACTAATATTCCAAGAGATACCGATTGTCCATGAGAAACCTTGTAATTTGAATCTATTTCTATAGCATGGCCTACAGTATGTCCAAAATTTAATACATTTCTAAGTCCTGTATCCTTAAAATCTTTAGAAACAATACCTCTTTTTATTAATATACATTTTTGCACTAATAAAATTATTTCATCTTTTTCAAGGTTCACTATAGATTCTATATTTTTTTCAAAATAAATTAACAAATCAGCCCTATCTATTATACAATATTTAATTATTTCCCCAAATCCACTCAAAATTTCTTTTCTTTTGAGTGTTTTAAGAAACTCTGGACATATTATGACTTCTAATGAGTTATAAAACATTCCAATATAATTTTTTAGATTATTAAAATTATATCCAACCTTCCCTCCAATGCTACTATCAACTTGAGATATCATTGTAGTTGGAATATTAATGTATCTTATACCCCTCATGTAAGTGCCAGAAACAAATCCCACTAAATCCCCTAGGATGCCACCACCTATACATATTACTATACCATTCCTTTTGGCATTATTATCTACTAAAAATTTATATATCTCATCTACAGTTTCTCTATTTTTATTGCATTCTTTACATTCTATATAAAGTGAGCTTTTGCAAAAGCTCCTAATGTTATTTATATATTTATCGTAATATACGCTTAAATTTTTATCGTATATAAGAAATAAATCAGCCCTATGCTTTACCTTTATATTTTCAATTCTTTTAACCGTTTCATAAATATTATTTACCAAATATATAGGATAGGGTATATTAATATCTTGCTCTATTTTCTTATACATATTTGTCCTCCCGTCTTAAATAAAAAAACTCACTCTTAAAGAGTGAGTTCAATTAGCTATTTTTTGCAAAGAAGCTTTTAATAGCACTTAAATCATCTGAGTTTATAGATTCATCCTTTTGTACTTCAATTTCTTTATTTATAATTTGTTCTTTTTCTTCTTCTTCAACTACATCTTCTTCTAAAGGTATTCCTAAATTATAATTTTTAGCAAAATCTTTTTCAAGATCATCAAAAGTTTCTAACTGAACATTCATAAAACTTCTAAACTTAACTCTAAACCTAATAAAATCTTGTTTTAATCTTTCATACTCATCATTCACTCTTATAACATCACTATGAGCTTTATCTAATATCTTTTGTGCCGTTTCATTAGAATTTCTAACTATTATATCTGCTTCTTTTTGTGCAGATTTTTTAGCTTGTTCTGCCGCATTTTGAGCCAATACTAAAGTATTTTGTATTGTATTTTCTATATTAGAATAATGATCTATCCTATCATCCATTACTGACATTTTCTCTTTTAGTATGGCATTTTCTTTAAATAGCACTTCATATTCTTCTACAATTTTATCTAAAAATTCATCTACCTCTTCTGAATCATATCCTCTAAGTACCTTTTTAAATTCTTTATTACTTATATCCATTGGAGTTATTTTCATAAGTCATCACCCCGTCAAACGTATTTTTTTATTTCTATTTTTAATCTACCACTAGATGTGGTACCTATTATCTCTCCAACCTTATATTTTCCATATCCTCTTATGGTAATAGTACTTGCAGACATTACTTCCTCGCTTTTTTCATAACAAGTGACATAGTCTATAAGTACTTTACCCGATTTTATGTACTGCTGACTTTTTGCTCTTGAAAGATTTGTAATTGAACTAACTATCACATCTATTCTCTTTGATGAAGCTAAATGCACATTTACTTTAAAATTATAGTCTGGAATACTTTCATTGTCATTTAAAATCTCTACAGTGCATGGACTCTTACCTATAACTTTTAAATTAATAAATATATACTGTAATATATCTTCAGTTACTGGCAAATAGCATTTATTATCTTGTACTATAAGATCACCAAATTTCTCCCTTTTTACTCCTAATGACATTAATGCTCCTAAATAATCTTTATGTAGAAGTTCACAAAATTTCGACTTATTTGTAATCTTAATAATTTGAATAGAATAGTAAAATCCAGAACCATTAAATCTAATTATCCTTCTTTCAGCATCATCAAATCCACCCGAAACATCAGAAACAATATTATTTACGTTGCAATATTTCTGAATCTTATTCCAAATATTAGGTGTTAAAAATTCATTGCTATAGACAGTGTTTAATGTTTTATTCGATAATAAAATCTTATCATAAAGATTTGAACATAAAGATATGTCTTCCTCTCCCATATACTTTAAAAAATCCTTTTTATTCATATTATTTAACTAACAAGAGGCATAATTATGCTCTCTAGCAAATATAATAGTATCAATACAATAACTGGTGAAAAATCTAAGGAGAGGTTTGGAATAAATTTATCTTGTAATAGCTTAGCTGGTTTTAAGATTGGTTCTGTTAGAAATTTTATTATATTTATAAGCTTGTTTTGTTGTTCTCTAAAAATAAATGATAAAACTACATCTATCAATATAGCATATTCTACTATTGAAAATAAGACCTCAAAAAAAACTCTTAAAATAATTATTCATTCCCTTCTATCTAAAAACTATTTAGACCAATTAAACAATCCTTTACTTAATTCAGTCTTTAGTTCGCTCGTAACTTCTATATTAGAAGGTGATACTATATAGACACCATTTTCAACCTCTTGAAGCTCGCCACCTAGAGCATAGCTTGCTCCACCCATAAAATCTAATAATCTTTGAGCTATTTTAGGTTCTAGAGCTGTGGTGTTTACAATAACTATTTTTCGATTTTTTAAATCATCACTTATCTCTGTTACTTCTTCGTAGCTTTGAGGCTTTACTATAGTAACCTTAGCAGAAACTGCAGTATGTATACTTACCACCTTACCTTGATTCTTTTTATTATTTAATTGAGTAGGTTGTTTTACTTCTTCTTCTTCAGCCTCATCATATTCTTCATCATACTCTTCATCATATTCATCCTCTAACCCCAAAAATCCCCATACTTTATTTAACACTTTCGCTGCCATTTATATTCCTCCTTATTTTTATATTTTTTTACCAAAGATGCCTTCCCCGACTCTTATCATATTAGCTCCACACTTTAAAGCTAATTCGTAGTCTCTACTCATTCCCATAGATAGATAGTCCATAGATATATTAGAAAATTTTCTATAAGAAAGGTTATCCCAAATATCCTTCATCTTCATAAAATAAGATTCAGAAGACTTTTCATCGCCTTTTGGTATTATAGCCATAAGACCTTTAATCTTTACAAAATTACATTTCTCAATTTCAACAATTAATTCTTCTAAATCTTCTAAGAATATGCCATCCTTACTTTTTTCTTTTCCTATATTAATTTCAATTAAAGCCTCTGCAACTTTGTTTTGTTTCATAAATTGTTTTTCTATTTCCGATAAAAGCCTTATGCTATCTAAAGATTGAATAAGATAAACCTTCCCTACTATATATTTTACCTTATTTCTTTGAAGGTGACCTATAAAATGCCATCTTATATCTTTTGGCAGTTCTTCACTTTTTTCTAATAATTCTTGGACCTTATTTTCTCCAAAGTCTATTATACCAAAATCATAAGCCTTTTTTATACTATCCTTAGATTGTTGCTTACTCACAGCTATAAAAGTTGAATCCTTTGGTATTTTATTTATAATTGATTTTAAGTTACCCAAGACATCCATTAATACCCTCTCCTTTGATAACCCTTATAAAGTAACTATTCTTCACAAATTTAAAAATCCCTTTATTTTTAAATAAATTATTATTTATTTTTTTTACTACTTAAAAAGTTCACTTTCAAATCTCCTATATAAGGTGAAATTACAATAGTCTCTTTCTCTTCTATATCAATATTTATACCTCTACCTTGTAACCTTTTTACATAGCTATCATTGGACTTAAGACTATTTACAAGGTTTTCTGTATTTCCTATAGCTTCTATATGAAAAGGTGCAGGAAGTTTCACTCCATTTATACTTATAAATGCTGAACTACAATACACTTCAGAATTGCTCATTAGTCTTTGCCCATTTATTGAAATAGCTTCAGCTCCAAAAAGTTTTAACTCGTTTATAATTTGAATTAAATCTGTATTATGAAAGGTGCGCATATACCTTAAAAGGGGATCTTCTATATCAGGATTAAGCTCATCGAATCCATCTCTTACGGTTATTTCTATACCATTCCCTTGAACCTTATTATACCCTAAAAGTATTTTGTTATTTTCTAGTTCTTCTACTATAGAATCTGCTATATTCTTTTCTTTATCTACGTATCCTGATTTAAAGGAATTAAGTTTTTTATAATTACTTTGGTAATCCTCTCTTACATCGGAAACCTCTCTATATAATTTATTTCTTTTATTGTACATTTCTTGATATTCTTTCGTGCTTACATACTCTCGTTTATTGTCTGTGCTTAAATTTATATTGAAAGATACAAGAATTCCTATC
Source organism: Clostridium algidicarnis (assembly GCF_000703125.1). Taxonomy (NCBI): domain Bacteria; kingdom Bacillati; phylum Bacillota; class Clostridia; order Eubacteriales; family Clostridiaceae; genus Clostridium; species Clostridium algidicarnis. The sequence continues at coordinate 2,697,504 of NZ_JNLN01000001.1, forward strand.
ATAATTGCAGCTATAAAAATAAATATTTTTCCTTCATTTAATTTCATAAAATCACCCTTTTTGGATTTAAAAATTAATGTAAAAGTAATTTAATACTACATTAAATTTAACGATGTTTAATCTTTTCTAATAGTAACCTTCTTATTATAGCGAAATTGTCAAAAATTCTTCCACCAAATACTATAACTGCAGCAATATATATTGGTATACCAAGCCTATCTCCCAAATATGCAAGTCCTGCAGCTAAAGCTGCATTTCCGAAAAACCCAGATATAAATATATCAGCTTGAAAGTTTTTAGATAGATATGCTCTTATAGCTCCAAAAACTGAATCTAAGCAAGCAAGTATAGCTACAGATATATAAGGTGAAAACTTATCCGGAATATTTATCTTTAAAAACATCCCCATTAAAACTCCAACTAAAAGTCCAATTAATGCTATCATTTTATCACTCCTACTTATTCTACAGCTTTAATATATTCTTGCTTATAGTTTTTACTAAACTTTGGTATATTTATTGAATCAGACATCTTAATATCAATATTATAATTTTCTAGGTTTTGATAATGAAAAACTCCTGCAAAATTAACTCCTGCATCTAAGGTTTTTTTATTTCCAATTGCTTTTATTTCTATTTTTTCTTTTGGTGATATTTTCTCATCATTTATTAAAATAAAGCTATTATTAGAAGAACTTTTTATTCCCGTTTGTAATGTTACCCTCTTATCATTTATAGATATGGCCTCTGCGCCCGAAAAATTCAATTCATTTATTACATATACCAGCTCATAATCAGTTATAAATGCTGTATATGTATTGCTAGAAAACACAGGATCTTTAGGTGTTAGTGATAATATTACGCCTGGGCCTGTCACATCTAAACTACCTAGTATTAATCTACTATTATCTAATTGTTTTTTTAATTCTTTAGTTACATCTCCACTTTCACTAGCGGATTCCTCATACTTTTTTAATTGTGAAGATACATCATTATTCTTTTTTTCTAATTCTTCTTTTTGTTTTTGCAACATCTCGACTTCAACACTTATTTCTTCTTTATCATAGTTATTTGTCTGAAGCTTTTTATCTTGACCACCTAGAAGCTTAAATTGATAAGCTAGCAAGAATCCAAGAAGCGCACAAATTAAAGCCACAGCCACTTGAGAATTAACCTTTTTCACTCCATCACCTCTTCCTACTCTTCTACAAATATTACGGGGTTTCCTTTAAAGCTTACGTTTATATATCCCTTAGATTGACTTAACTCAGGCTTACTAGAAATTATATTTATAGCCTTATTTAATTTCCCTTCTATATCATCACTAGTTCCTATAATTATGCACATATTGTTATGATAAGCCTTTATAGATAAGATATCTTTCATGTCTAAAGATGTTATATCTATTCCTGATGTATTATTTTCTATTAAAAAAGAGAAGTCATTTATAACCTTATTCTTCCTATCTTCTTTAGGCAATATTTCCTCCCCTACTTTTGCATTAGTATAATCTAATCCATCTATATATATTAAATTCATATTAGTAATTTCATCTTTTATTTGTAATAAATTTGAATCCCTATCTATTATAAAGTATTTATTATTGCTTTCTCCATAAAAAAATGCACTTCTTTCCTCTACATTTAATATAATTGTATTTGGTAGCCTCCTACTTATCTTTACGTTTTTTATGTAGGGATTGTCATGTATTTTTTTAATTATCTTTTTAGTATTAATATAAAAAATATTATTTCCCTTTTCTAAAGTAGATGTACTTATAATTTCTTCTGATGAAATTATATTATTTCCCTCTACGATTATAGTTTCAACATCAAAAATTTTTAATTTTAGACTTAACGTAATTAATATAACAATTAAAAATATGAAAATTATAATATTGCGTTTTAAAGCCTTTCTTTTTCTCCTTTTAACTATAAATGAGTTTTCTTCTTTTTTCTTTGCTATTTCGCCCATTTTGATCTCCTTTTAAACTTTAAGGATTCTTATTATTATAATAACATTAATTTAATAATAAGAATACCTAAAAATAAATTAGAGCCTATATTTTTGGAATACACGTTAACTACCCTATGTATTCCAACTAATATAGCCTCTTTTTTAAATACTATCAGTCTGCCTAGATATATTAAGCAGTACCCCCATTGCAATAAGATTTATAACTAACGACGATCCACCATAGCTTATAAAAGGTAGTGGTACTCCTGTTACAGGCATAGAACCTGTTACTACTGCAATATTTATTATGGCTTGAACTGCTATTATCGAAGTTATTCCTGTGGCTAAAAGCGTTCCATAAATATCTTTTGCCTTAGATGCAGTTCTGATTCCTCTCCATATAAAAATTAAAAATAATAGTATTATAAAAAGACAACCTACAAGTCCAAGCTCTTCACCAATTATAGCAAAAATAAAATCATTATGTGGTTCTGGCATATAGTATGCCTTTTGCCGTGACTTACCAAGTCCTAGGCCCAGTATCTTTCCTGAACCCAGTGCAAGTAATGACTGTATTAATTGATAGCCATTTTTAACTGGATCTTTCCAGGGATCTATGAAATTTAAAAGCCTATCCTTTCTATAAGATTCTGAAAATATAAACACTACCCCTAATGCAAAAAGACTTGGTGTCACTATGCCAAAGAGATGAAATGCTCTTCCACCTGCTACAAACAAAATTATAAGGGTAACTATCATTATAACTGATGCTATACTTAGGTTTTTTTCTAAAAGAATCATACCTGCATAAAAGCCTGAAACCAAAAGATAAGGTAATATACCATATAAAAAACTATTAATCTTTTCTCCTTTGTATTCTAAACTTTTAGCCATATAAGCTACTACTACATATTTTACAATTTCAGAAGGTTGAAATGATGCAGGACCTATTCTTATCCATCTTTGAGCGCCATTTACACCTTCGAAAGCAAAAACAAGAAATAACAACGGCACGCAAATAATCATAAGCAAAGTTGTATATTTTTTTAGTTTGTGATAATCATAATTCATGAATACACACATGGTTGTAACTCCTAAAATAGCCCAAAGCGCCTGCCTTTTTAAATAAAACATGCTGTCCTTTTTACCATACAACGCAATATAGGAACTAGCACTATAAACCATTATAACCCCTATAGCAAGAAGAATTAATATAGAAGCAAACATAATAAAATCTATTTGCTTAATATTCTTTTTCTTTTTTTTCATAAATATCCTCCTTAGTCAATTTTAAAAAGCAAGGAATCCTATTAAACATAATATAACTGTTATTATTAAAAAACTAGTAACTATTTTAGTTTCTGGCCACCCAAGTTGTTCAAAATGATGATGTAAAGGTGCCATCTTAAATACCCTTTTACCTGTTAGTTTAAAGGATGTTACTTGAATTATAACTGAAAGTGTTTCTATTACATAAATGCCACCTACTATGAATAGTAATAGCTGCAGTTGAAGTGCCACAGCAACCATTGCTACAGCTCCTCCAAGTGCTAGAGAGCCCGTATCTCCCATAAATATTCTAGCAGGAAATGCATTGAATCTTAAAAATCCAAGTAATGATCCAGCTAAAATCAAGCAAAATATTGAGAGAGTATAATGCCCCATACCAAAACTTACTAAGGCAAAAAATGTTATAACTAGCAGTGTAACTGATGTGGCAAGTCCGTCAAGTCCATCAGTCAAATTTACAGCATTAGTAACTCCAGTAAAATAAACTAACATAAAAGGTATATAGAGTATACCTAAATCTATAGTCTTACTAGTAAATGGAATAAATAATTCAGTTCCAATTTTACCGTAAGCATAATAAGATAAAACTGATGATACAATAATAAGTAATACCATCTTTTGCTTTGCATTAAGTCCTTGATTATCTTTATGTCTTATTTTCATATAATCATCTAAAAAACCTACAAATCCAAATCCTATAAATGCGTATAATGCAACCATCGCTTCATCACTTGGTTTTCCTATCATTATAATCATAGAAATTAAAGTAGATATAATAAAAATTATTCCTCCCATTGTAGGGGTTCCTGCTTTTTTTTGATGTGATTTAGGTCCATCCGACCTTATATTTTGACCAAATTTAAGTTTTGAAAGTACAGGTATAGCTATAGGGGCTAAAATTGACACTATTATAAACCCTATCAATATTGAAAATATATTATAATAATTTAATAAATTATTCATGCTGTTTATATTCATAACTCTTTAACTTCCCCCCTCTTTAGTTGTATATCCTTTTTAATTCTTCGATTATTGATTCAAACTTCATAGACCTTGAAGCTTTAACCAAAACCAAATCATCTTTTCTTATTATTTTATTAATATTCTTTATGGCTTCATTTGTATTTTTAAATAAAAATACGTTTTTTTCATCATTATAACCTTCTGCCATTTCTGATGAAAATTCACCAACAGCTACTAATATATCTATACCTTTATCTTTCGCATAACCCCCTATTTCTTTATGAGCATTTCTAGAATACTCACCAAGTTCCTTCATAGTACCAAGTATAGCAACCTTTCTCGATTTATCTAAGTTTGCTTGAACATCTATGGCTGCCTTAATTGAATCAGGACTTGAATTATAACAATCATTTATTATATCTATATTTTCCCCCTTTATTATGTCTAACCTCATGGAAGAAACTTCTAAAGCTTTTAAGGATTCCACCATTTGTTTTATATCTATGCCCATTAAATATCCACAACTGATAGCTAAAAGTGCATTTTCAATATTATGTACTCCTGGTACCGGTAAACTTATCCTACCTAGATCTTTTCCTTTATAAATCAAAGAAAACTCACTATAACTTTCTTTTAAATTAATGTTAATTGCTTTAAAATCACTGTTATCCTTTGATGTAGATGTTCTTACAATTTCAAACTTTTTACTATTTATTTTTGAGAGCATAGGATCTTGCTGATTTATTATTAATACATTGTCCTTGGTAAAAAAATCTGTTATTTCCATTTTAGCTTTTAAAATATTATCTTTGCTTTTTAAGTTTTCAATGTGTGATAACCCAATATTTGTTATTACTGCAACATCAGGTTTTGAAACCTCTGCTAAGTTATGAATCTCATTTAAATTACTCATACCAAGTTCAAGCACAGCTATTTCATAGCTTTCGTCCATCTGTAATATCATTAAAGGGAGTCCTATATGGTTATTAAAATTCCCTTTAGTTTTAAAAACTTTAAATTTACTACTTAAAACAGCTGACATCATATCTTTAGTTGTAGTTTTACCTGTAGATCCTGTTATACCTATCACTTTTATATTTGATTTTTCTCTTTTATATTGAGCCATTTTTAATAAGGCTTCCTTGCAATTTTCAACTTTTATTATAATAAAGTTATTGTATTTAGATAATAAATCTTCCTTTTTAAAATTTATTTCATCTAATATACATAAACTTGCTCCCTTTTTTAAGGCTTCTTCAATAAAATCATTTCCATTGAAATTATCACCTTTTAATGCTAAAAATATACTCTTTGGCTCTATTTTTCTTGTATCAGTGTTTATATCTCTAAAATTTACTTCACCTTTTTTTAAATAAATATGACCCCTTGTACTCTCTATAATCTCATCTAAGGTTAGACCGATCATCATAATACCTACTTTCCACTAAATTTATTGTTTAATATTTCTTCTACTATTTCTCTTTCATCAAAATGTATTGTTTTTTCCTTTAAGATTTGATAAGTCTCATGTCCCTTACCTGCAATTAATATAACATCATCTTTTTTTGCTATGGAAATAGCTTTTTCAATAGCCTTTTTTCTATCTTCTATTACTATGCAATTTTCTTTATCTTTTATTCCTGATATTATGTCTTCTATTATATTAATAGGATCTTCCGATCTTGGATTGTCTGATGTAATTATTGTAATATCACTAAGTTTTTCTCCTATACTACCCATTATAGGTCTTTTACCTTTGTCTCTATCGCCACCACACCCATAAACGCTTATAAGTCTACCTTTTGTGAGCTCCTTTAATGTAGATAGTACATTTTCTAGACCATCTGGGGTATGAGCATAATCTAAAATTATATCAAATCCTAAATTTTTATCCTTAGCTACTGTTTCGCATCTTCCAGGAACTATAGATCTTTCTAATCCTTTTTGTATATATTTCATGTCTATACCGCTTTTAACACATATAGAAATTGCTCCAAGAGCGTTATAAATATTATAATTTCCTGGTATACTAATTTTCATATTATATTTAGTGTTTTGAAGGTCCATATTAAAAGAAATTCCTTTTGGATAGCTTGTTATATTATATGCTTTAAAATCTGATTCTTCTTTTATAGAATATGTACTTTTTATTATATTATCTTCTTTTATATCTCTTAAAACTCTTTTTCCATAAGAATCATCTACATTAATTGCAGCATATTCACTATTTTTAAATAACTTTAGTTTGCAATTATAGTAGTTTTCAAAAGTTTTATGAAAATCTAAATGATCTTGTGTAAGATTTGTAAACATAGATAATTTGAACTTAATTCCATAAACCCTATCTAAAGCTAAAGAATGGGATGAAACTTCCATGACACAATACTCTGTTCCTTCTTTAACCATTTTATCAAGTAAACATTGTAATTCTAAAGATTCTGGAGTAGTTCTTTCAGAAGGTATCGGAGTTTTTCCTATAAAATTTGCTATAGTTCCTATAAGTCCTACTTTATATCCCGCTTCTTCTAATATAGACTTAATCATATATGAAGTTGTAGTCTTACCGTTAGTGCCTGTAATTCCTATTAAGTTTATTTTTCTTGAAGGATTATCATAATAATTAGCTGTAGCTTTAGCTAAAGCTTTCCTTGTATCTGTTACCTTAATAACTGTAATGCCCTTTACCTTCGGTGCAAAATCAACATTTTCTAGAACAATAACTTTTGCGCCTTTTTTTATAGCTTCATCTATATATAAATGCCCATCAACTTTTAAACCCTTTATACAAAAAAACATATCATCAGTAGAAACCTTTTTTGAATTATATTGTATTTTGCTAATTTCACCTTCAAAAGTTTCGGATACAAATGTAAATTCTATTTCTTTAAGGATATTTTTAATTTTCATCTTAGCATCTCCTTATATTAATATGCCTATTTAAATATATAAATTACGGTATATTTAAATAGGTTTTGCAAAATTATATTATACTAAAATAATATTGGCATGTGGTATAAGCCTTATTCCACATGCCTAAAGTTTAAATATTTTAACTAATCAAATCCTGTAGGACTTAATAGTATATGAATATTTGTTCCGTACTTTACTATGGTATCTGCTTCTAAGCTCTGTTCTATTACCATGCCGTCGCCTTCTATTGTAGCTTCAAGTCCTATAGATTTTAATATACTCAAAGCGCCTTCTTTAGAATACCCAGTTAAACTTGGCACTATAACTTCTTTATTATAATTATAACTTTTATCTGCATAAAGCAATATTTTTTTATTTTCCTTTATAGTATACCCTGGCTTAGGACTCATATCGTAAATATTGTCTAATTCCCCATTGACTTCATAACTTAGATTATTGGACTTTAATACTTTTATAGCTTCTGATCTTTTCATCCCTCTTACATCTGGAACAATAATATCTTTAAGAAGGCTTTCTTCAACGCTTTTATTATCTGCATCTGGTTTTATTTGAAGATAATTAAAAATATTATTAAAAACTTGCTTAGCTACAGGTGTTGCTATAACCCCTGCGTAATATTCGCCTGAACTTGGTTCATCAATAGAAATAAAGACAGTTATTTCTGGATTGTCAGCTGGTGCCATTCCAACAAAGGAAGCTACATATTTACCATGTTCATAAGTTCCACTTTGTGAATTAACTTTTTGAGCTGTACCAGTTTTTCCTGCTATATGATAACCTTCTATATAAGCTCTCTTTCCACTGCCTTCTGCAATAACATTCTCTAGATAGCTTCTTAAAAGTTTAGTATTCTCTTCACTTACTACCCTTTTCTCTCCATAATCTTCATAAGTCTTATAAATACTGTTTTCTTCACCATTCATAATTTGCTTCATTACGTGAGGTCTAACCCATACGCCATTATTAGCTAGAGTATTAAAGGCTGCTAAAAATTGTATTGGACTTACTGTGTTGGTTTGCCCAAAGGATATTGTTGCAAGATCTACATCACTTATAGTTTCAGTTTTCTTAACTATTCCTTTAGCTTCACCTGGAAGATCTATTCCTGTTTTTTGTCCAAATCCAAAAGCTTTAATATACTTGTTAAGTTTTTCTTTTTGAAGTTTTTGACCAACATTTACAAATCCCACATTACAAGAATTTTTTAATATTTCTTGAAAGCTTTGTTCTCCATGCCCATTTCTCTTCCAACAATGTATAGTTCTGTTTGCAACCTTAATACTTCCACTACACATAAACTTACTTGAATCATCAATAAGTCCTTCTTCCATTGCTCCAATTGATGTAATAACTTTAAATATAGACCCTGGTTCATAGGTATCATTTACTATTTTATTTCTCCATTTTTTTTGAAGATCTTCCATGGACTCATTTTCTTCTTTAGGCTTATTTGGGTTAAAATCTGGTTTATTAGCTAAAGCATAGACTTCTCCTGTTTTAGGATTCATAACTATTATAGACACATTTTTAGCTTGATTATCCATAAGTGCTTGATCTGCTGCTTGCTCTGCAAATTGCTGTATTTTTTCATCTATAGTTAAAAATATATCCATACCTTCAACAGGTTTTCTATACTCTGATATAGTATGCTCTTTATCTGCACCCCTACTATCTATTTCTAAAATGCTTACCCCAATGGTCCCAGTAAGCTCTTTATTATAAGCTAGTTCTATACCTGTAAGTCCATCTCCATCTATATTTGTAGTACCCAGTACGTGAGCTAAAAAGTTATTGTTTGGATAATATCTTTTAGTATCTGGGGATACTATCATACCACCTATGCCCAATGATTTTAACTTATCTGCCCCATCTTTTTCAATTCTTCGAATTAAATTTGCAGATTGCATAACCTTACCATTTGGGAGTTTTTTATTTAAAATTTTTAATACCTCTTCAGGCTTCATTTCTAAAACCTCTGAAATAGAATCCGCTACACCTTCATTAGTTAAATTCTCTTTTTTTAAAAAAGCTCTAAATGCATTCATATCTAGATCCACCCTATAAACATTTGCACTTATAGCTAATTCCTTTCCATTTCTATCTAATATACTACCCCTTTTAGCAGAAATTTTAACTTCACTAGTCCACTGTTCTTCTGCCCTTGCCGAATATTCCGGGGATTTTATTATCATTATGTATGAAAGCCTAGTAATTAAAATAGTAAGGGATACAACAAAGAATATAAATATTGTTACTATTCTCTTCCGAATTATAACTTGGTCTTTATATTGAATCTTAGACAAGTATATACCTCCACTTAATTGCTAGTAGATGTAAATTTAAAACAATATATCTTTAAGCTTTTCAAACTTACTAAGTTTTTCTTTATCCTTATTAGATTCTTTAAAATTGTTTTTTGAAAGATCAACAATTAGAGCTTTACTATTATCAGGTTCCTTCATATTTAATTGTTTTTCTGCTGTGTTTTTTACACTTTCATAAGAGCTAACTTTTAGTATATCAATTTTTAATGCCTCATTTTCTGAATCAACTTTTTGAATTTGATTTTTTACTGAAGATAAATCCTTTTGGATATTAAATATAATAGCATATCTACTAGTAAGTAGAATTCCTAAAGCAAAAAGAATTAATATATAACGAATGGCTGATTTTTTCTTTTGATTTTTTTCTTTTGATATTCTTATTTCTCTCTCTCTTTTTTCTCTTTGTAATTTTTTATATTTATCTTTTTTTTGTGTATCTTTTTTTAATTCTGGCATTAATGCGTTACTACCATTAATATAATTTTTCTGCTTTTCTACTATCAATTTATTCCCCTCCGCTTCACTTTAGAACTATTTTTTCTGCAACTCTAAGTTTTGCACTTCTACTTCTACGGTTAAGTTCTACTTCTTCAATACTAGGTTCTATTGGCTTTTTAGTTAAGATCTTTATAATAGGTTTATTTTCGCAAACACAAATCGGGAATTCCCTTGGGCAAGTGCAGGGATTTGTAAGTGCTTTGAATTTATTTTTTACAATTCTATCTTCTAACGAATGGAATGTTATTATTGCAATTCTTCCATTTCCATTTAAAGAATCCACAGAATCTTCTATGGTTTTTTCTATTATACCAAGTTCATTATTAACTTCAATTCTTATAGCTTGAAAAGTTCTTTTTGCAGGATGAGGTCCTTCTCTCCTAGCCCTAGCTGGTATTGCATTTTTAATTATCTCAACTAGTTTAAATGTAGTTTCTATTTTGTTTTCTTCTCTAGCTTTAACTATAAATTCTGCAATTCTTTTGGCAAACTTTTCTTCACCATAGTCTCTTATAACCCTGTATAATTCATCCATAGAATATTCATTTACAACTTCATATGCAGAAAAGTTCTTTGTTCTATCCATTCTCATATCTAAAGGTGCATCATGCATATAGCTAAAGCCTCTTTCGTCGTTATCTAATTGATAAGAAGATACCCCAAGGTCCATTAATATTCCATCGACCTTATCTATATTTAATCTTTTAAGCACTTCTTTTATATCATAAAAATTACTATGTGCATAAATTACATTGTCGTAATCTTTTAATTTTTCCTTTGCTGCTTTTAATGCATCTTCATCTTGATCTATACCTATTAAGGCACCTTTTTTATCCAACCTTTTTAATATCTCTAAAGAGTGTCCAGCTCCACCTAAGGTACAATCTACATAAATTCCTAGAGGATTAATATTTAAGTTATCAATGCACTCCTCCAATAATACAGAAACATGTTTAAATTCCATAATTTACTCCTTTATATTCCTAATTCGCTCATTTTTTCAGCTACTTCATCATAATCTATATTTGATTCGTTATATTCTTCCCATCTTTCCTTACTCCATATCTCTATTCTGCTCATTACCCCAATACTTATTATTTCTTTGTTTATTTTAGAATATTCTATTAGATTTTGAGGTATTAGTGCCCTTCCTTGTTTATCTAATTGAACTTCATTAGCACCTGAAAAGAAAAACCTTACAAAAGCTCTAGCATCTTTACTTGTTAATGGTAGCTTTTTTAATTTTTCTTGTAGTAAACCCCACTCATCCATATCATAAATGTATAAACATCCATCAAGGCCTTTAGTTATAACAAATTTATCTCCAAGGGCCTCCCTAAACTTTGAGGGTACTATTATTCTATTTTTATTATCTATGGCATGTTGGTATTCTCCCATAAACATTTATTTCCCCTCCACTCTACTCCATTTTAAACCACTTTGCTTATTAATTCTATAAAAATATCAAAAAACCTTCTTAAAACAAAATCTATTTTGTTTTTTATTAATATAATTAACTTATAATTTACAAAAAGCTATTGTTGACTTTTTATAAAGTTTATTGTAGAATAACAAATGTGCATATGGGAGTAGATGAGTGCTGGTGTGCTCGCCAGTCTTCAAAACTGTGTTGTGGTGCTAATACCATCATGGGTGGGTTCGATTCCCACATATTCCCGCCAGAAGTTAAAAAATAAGAGTTTCAGATTTAATAATCTGAAACTCTTATTTTTATTTTTAAAAACTTTTTCATATGATTTCTGATGGAAACATTACGCAATTTATAAATAAATTCAACTACAACTCTAGAATTATCACTTACTATACATTAAATCTAAAGTTTACTACATCTCCATCTTTCATTTCATATTCTTTTCCTTCTAGTCTAAAGAACCCTTTTTCCTTAGCGGCACTTTCTGAACCTACTTCTATCAATTTATCATAGTCTATTATTTCTGCTCTTATAAATCCTCTTTCAATATCAGAATGAATTTTTCCAGCAGCTTTAGGAGCCTTTGTTCCCTTTACTATTGTCCATGCCCTTACCTCTTGTTGTCCTGCTGTTAAAAAGCTAATTAAGCCTAAAAGTTTATAGCTTAAAGATACTAATTGATCTAATCCTGTTTCCTCTAATCCATATTCACTTAACATTTCTTTTTTTTCTTCTTCTTCTAGCGTAGATAATTCCTCTTCTAATTTAGCACATATTATAACAACTTCAGAATTTTCTTTTTCTGCATGAGCTTTTACTATTTCAACATACTTATTATTATGATTTCCTGATGTTAAGTCTTCTTCTGAAATATTTGCTGCATATAAAACAGCCTTAGATGTTATTAAAAACATTGCTTTTATAAACTCTTGTTCCTCTTCAGTGGCCTCCATGGTTCTAACAGGCTCATTGCCTTCAAGGTGAGCTTTGATTCTTTCCATAAGCTCATATTCTTCTTTTGCCTTTTTATCTCCTGATCTTACAAGTTTTGCGGATTTCTCCATTCTTCTTTCTAAAACTTCTAAATCTGAAAATATTAATTCTAAGTTTATTGTTTCTATATCTCTTACTGGATCTACAGACCCATCCACATGTACTACATTAGTATCATCAAAACATCTAACCACATGTATAATTGCAGAAACCTCTCTTATATGGGATAAGAACTTATTACCTAAGCCTTCTCCTTTACTAGCGCCTTTTACAAGACCTGCTATATCATAAAATTCTATATTAGTATAAACTTTCTTTTTAGAGTTGTACATTTTTTCTAGTACTTCTAATCTGTTATCTGGTACATTAACCACTCCTACATTTGGTTCAATGGTGCAAAATGGATAATTAGCTGATTCAGCACCAGCCTTTGTTATCGCATTAAAAAGTGTGCTTTTTCCTATATTAGGTAACCCTACTATTCCAAGTTTCATCGCATGTACAGTCCTTTCCTCAAAATCTTGCTTTTTAAATTATACTCTATGGATAGCTTTATTTCAACTTATTGATTTATTCATTTAAGAATTAAAATATTTCTTTAGAAAAATATTTAAAACTAGAAACTCATATTTTAAATTTAAATCTTAAAGCTTTCTTACAAAAACATAGCATACAAGGTATGTAATTCTATGTTTCCATAACTTTAACACTTATTTATACTTAAACATAGTTAATACTATTATTATGTTCGTATTAATATTATTTAATTATATGGAGGTGATAATATGAATTTAAATATTTGTGCTAGTTATGTTTTTTCTTTAACTATACTAATAAATAGTTTTTCAAATTTCAATTCCATAAGAAACTACACTGATAAATTGTTTCAATATTCTTCTAATGAGGCTTATGAGTCCGAGCAAAAGCCTTTAGATACTAAGGAACTTAATTGGTATTTTAATCCAAGAAGTGATGGTCTTACCCCAGAACCTTCAAAGGAAGGAGCACATCTTTTAAAAAAATATGACGCTTATTATGTAGGTGATACTACAGAAAAGGTTATTTATCTAACTTTTGATGAGGGATATGAAAATGGATATACTAATGAAATATTAGATATACTTAAAAAACATAATGTAAAAGCAGCATTTTTTGTGGTTAAACCTTATATTGAATCAAATCCTGACATAATAAAAAGAATGATAGAAGAAGGTCACTTAGTCTGTAATCACACTTGTAACCATCCTTCCATGGCTTTAATTAAAGACAAAGATAAGTTTAATAAAGAATTATTAGATCTTGAAATATCCTTTGAAAATCTTACTGGTAAAAAAATGGCTAAATATTTTAGACCTCCTATGGGAAAATATAGTGAGTTATCTTTAAATTACACAAAGGAACTAAATTATAAAACTATATTTTGGAGCTTTGCATACAATGACTGGGATATTAAAAAGCAACCATCTAAAGAAAAAGCTTTAGAAACCATATTAAAAAGAAGTCATAGTGGTGCAATTGTACTTTTACATGCTGTATCTAAAACTAATGCGGATATTCTAGATGAAGTTATAACTAAATGGGAATCAGAAGGTTATACTTTAAAATCTTTAGATGATCTTCCTTAAAAATAAAGGATAAAACCTTTAGGTTTTATCCTTTATTTAAAATTTAATATCTTAAACTTAAGATATTAACATGTAAATTAGATGGGCGCTAATTCCAGCACCTAAGCCACCTACCGTATGACTTAAAATAGCCTTCCCCGTTAGGCTTCTACACTTTAAAGCATCCATCATAGCAACGTGAGTGCTTAAATAACCGCTCCAGCACATTCCCATAGCTGTAAACACAGCTATTTCATTTCCACCAATTAATCCTCTTTCTAAAAAATTTGGCACAAGGCTAATTGCTGCGCCTACCGATCCTAAAGAGGTAATTGGAAAGGCTATGGCTTCTGGATTTTTAAACCCAAGTAAAGGTTCAATAATAAAAGATAATTTGCTGCCTATCCATGGCAATACAGCAACACCTTCAAATGCAGCTCCAGTATACTCACCACTTAAGCTTGGACCATTAGTAATCATTAAAACTAGTGTACATATTACAAGCACACCAGGTATTATTGATAACCCCATGTCTACGCCAGTCTTTCCACCTTCAAGCATAGATGAAAGCATCCTAGATCCTGTGCTCCCCTGCCTAATTTCTCTATATTTTAAAGAGTCTATATCACTACCTACATCTTCAAATACCCACTTGTCTTTACCAAAATGTTTTTTAGTAAAGTGTAACATTATTCTAACACTTATAATACTTCCTATAAATGCACCTACATTTCCTATAATAGCTGCTAAAAAAAAGTCTTCTCCAGCATTTGACTTTTGTCCCATCATAAATGTGGTTACTATTAATCCCATCCCAAAGGATGTCCCAAGATTTGTTAACGCAGGTATTTGATATTTCTTAAAATATCTCTTAAAGCCCTTATCATCCGCAAGAGTTATTATTGCAGGATTATCGGATAAGTAAGTGGTAACAATCCCCAAAGCCGCAGCACCTGGCAAATCATATAGTGGACGCATTAGGGGTGATAATATTTTGTTAATTATAGATATCACACCAAATTCAGATAGTAACGCTGCCACAGCACCTGCTATTACAGCTATACCCATTATAAAAAAAACTGTATTTAATAATAATTTATGAGAAGTATTCATAATAGTATTAAACATATTTGAAGTTCCCATTTGTCGCCCCATTAAAAAGAAAAAGGTAATAAATAAAATCATAGATATAAAGCCTTCTAAGCTTATAGACTTTTTCATTATCTTTTTGACTACATCCTTGTCTTCCATATATGATCCCCCAAAATTAAATTTTATTGTATAATATTAAGCGCCTATCTTATTTTCTACTATTTTTAATATTGCATCTTTCTTAATTGATCCTTCTTTTATAAGTGTATTTGTCTCTTTTAAAAGTGTTTCTTTTAACTTTATATCTTCTAAACTAGCCAAATTTATTTTTACATTAAGTGAAGCTCCCTCAAGCGCAGCTTGAATCATAAGAGCCGAAACCCCAGCATCTGAAATGGCGTTAGCGTTGCCGTACTTTGCAGCAATCTCAATGTACTTATATAATTCAAAACACTTTTCAGATAACCTCCTTGGAACCTCTAATGCTAGTTTATAAGCTTCTTCTATTTTTATCTTTCTTAAGTTCTTTTCGTCTTCACTATCTTTAGGCATCTTATAAGCATCCATTACCTTTAAGAATACAGTTGTATCCTCTTGCATAATATCAAGATACTCTTCTCTTAAAACTTCAGTTTTCTTTAGTGCATTTATTATACATTCTTTTTCCTCATCTTTTAAATTTTCATAAGCCTTCTTACCTATTGTTAAGTTAAAAACCATACTACTTAAAGATGCAGCTAAAGTAGCTGACAAAGCTGCTGCACTACCGCCACCTGGTGCTGGTGATTTTGATGCTAGTTCTTTTGCAAAATTTTCTACCGTTAATTCTTTTAACATTTAAATTCCCCCTACCTTTATGATAATGCATTCAATATCATAATCTCCATAATATTAAATGCATTATCTTATAAATTTTTTAAGTTATATGTTTATATTAACTTTTTTCTCTACAGCTTCAATAATACTTCTATCTTTTAATATTTTAGTACATTTATCTAATTCTTTATACATAACCTTATCTTCTTCAATAAAATCTATACTTTCTCTAACTACGTTATATGCTTCTTGTGTTCCCTCTCCTAAAATGAATCCTTCTCTGAAATCAAGTGCTTGACAAGCAGCCATAATTTCTGTTGCTAGTACCCTTCTAACATTTTCTAATATATCTCTACTTTTTCTTGCAGCTATAGTCCCCATACTTACGTGGTCTTCTTGATTTGCAGAAGATGGTATTGAATCCACTGAAGCTGGATGGGCTAATATCTTATTTTCTGACACTAAAGAGGCTGCAGCATATTGGGTTATCATAAACCCTGAATTTAAGCCTCCATTTTTAACTAAAAATGCAGGTAAATCATTTAGTTGATAATTAATTAGTCTTTCTAGTCTTCTTTCAGATATATTTGCAACTTCTGCTAAGGCTATTCCCATGAAATCAAAAGCTAAAGCCATAGGTTGACCATGAAAGTTTCCTCCGGAAATAACATCGCCCTCTTTTGTTACTATAGGATTGTCAGTAACTGAATTTATTTCAATAAGAACTTTTTCTTTTACATAATTTATAGCATCTTTAGTTGCACCATGAACTTGTGGAACACATCTTAGTGTGTAAGCATCTTGAACTCTAAGCTCACCTTGTGATGTTACATAAGTACTTCCCTTAACTAATCTTAAAACGTTGTCTGCAGTACTTATTTGTCCACTATAAGGTCTAATGTTATGTATCCTTGGGTCATAAGCATCTTTTATTCCTCTTAACGCCTCTAAAGATAGTGAGGCTGCTATATCTGATATTTTGCATATATCTATAGCATCGTATAAGGTTATTGCACCAATAGCAGTCATAACTTGTGTACCATTTATTAAAGCTA
Organism: Clostridium algidicarnis; assembly: GCF_000703125.1. Taxonomy (NCBI): domain Bacteria; kingdom Bacillati; phylum Bacillota; class Clostridia; order Eubacteriales; family Clostridiaceae; genus Clostridium; species Clostridium algidicarnis. The sequence goes on from NZ_JNLN01000001.1 coordinate 2,714,457, forward strand.
ATCCTTCTTTATAAGTCAAATCTACGGTAGGGATGCCCGCCATTTCCATGGCTTCTTTTCCTGACATAATTTGTCCGTTAAATTCTGCTTCACCTTCACCTAGCATAGGAAGTACCATATGTGATAAAGGTGCCAAATCTCCTGATGCTCCAAGTGAGCCTTTTTCAGGTATACAAGGGTGAACTCCTTTATTTAGCATATTAACTAATGTATCTAAAGTCACTTCACTTATACCTGAATACCCTTTACATAAAGCATTAATTCTAAGTAACATTACAGCCCTTACTATTTCTTGTGATAAAAGATTTCCAGTGCCACAAGCATGAGAAAGAATTAAGTTCTTTTGCAGTGTTTTACAGTCCTTATTCGAGATACTTACATCAGCAAACTTTCCAAATCCTGTAGTTACACCATACACCACTTTCTTTTCTTCAACTATTTGTTCAATTATTTTTCTAGATTTTCTTATACCCTCTCTTGCTTCTTTAGTTATTTCTACTTTTGACCCCTTTCTTGAAACCAAAATAATCTTTTCTAAATCTAACCCATTTCCATCTATTTCTATAATATTCATATTGACCTCCTTTTACTTATTCACCTTATATATATTCTGTAAAGTTTTTAATTTTCCTTCTATAAAATCTATTTTGAATATTCTTATGATAATTTTTATGCCGTAATTATGTTTTTTTAGTTAAAATGATTTTTTAATAAAAGATGATGAAATTAAATATTTAACTTCATCATCTTTTATTAATTATATTCAATTGTTTTTATAAACTTTATAATTTTGATATATATTCATAAAGTTTATCTGCAACTTTATTCCAATCATATTTTTCTTTTGTAATCTCATAAGTTTTATTGCTAATTTCTTTTATATTTGATTTATATATAGTTTCTTGTAGTGCTTTGGTTAGTGCCTTTGTATCCTTTATAGGCACAGTAATTCCATTGCTATCTCCTACTATCTCTTTTGCTATCCCTACCTCTGTTGATACTATAACATCGCCAAAAGCTGCTGCTTCTACAAACGCTATGCCAAAGCTTTCAAAGTCAGATGTCAAAGAAAATATTTTAGCTCTTTGATACTCTTCATACAAGCACTTTCTATTTTCTATGTTTCCTTTGATTATTACCCTATTGGCTATATTAGGATAAGACTCTAAATAACCTTTTATGTATTCTTTAAACGTTTCTTCAACTGGACCTACTACTACAAGCTTCCAATCTGTTTTATCTATACCTTCGATATTCGCAAAGGCTTCTAGTAACATAGGGGTGTTCTTTTCCTCTGATCCAACCCTTGTAACACTTAAAATTATATTTTCTTTTTTAGAAAAGTCATAAGAAAGTCCTATACCCTTTATATAATCAAAGTCTACTCCATTAGATATATTTATTATCTTATGTTTTTGACTTGGCAATAAATCTTTAATCTTAGGATAAAGTTCCTCTTGCTCCACGCTTATTAAATCCATCTTGTTAAAAGCTTTGTTCAACATTTTATATTGGAATCTATTTAATCCTTCAATTCTTTCTACTAGCTTATGACTACAATCAAGTTTTAGATATATCTTCCCTTTTGAATTAAACATCTTATATGTATAAGCATAAATAAAAGATGACAGTGTAGTGTGAAATATTTGTATTATATCATAATCTTTAGCATATCTAACCAAATGGAATGCACCATCTAGTGAAAAATTGTTAAATATTCTTTTTACAAATCTTAAATTAATACCCTTAACTTCTTTATCTAAATAAGGATATTCTCCATTTTCATAAGTAATTACAAAAGGCTTATATCCATGTCTTTTAAATAACTTATAAGGTATCATTCCCATATCTTTAATTAAATGAACATTTTCTGTTTTTAAATATTGCATCCCATATTTCATGGTTTCACCTACACTTTGCCTATTATAGCTCTAATCATAAATTTAGGTATAGATTTCATTCTTTTAATTCTAAAAGGCTCCTTTAAGATTCTATAAAGCCACTCTATTCCAAAAGTTATCATCCATTTTGGTGCTCTCTTTAGCTCCCCTGCTAATATATCAAAACTTCCCCCAACTCCCATAAAAAGCTTACAATGAAGTTTATCCATATGTTTTATTATAAATCGTTCTTGTCTTGGGCACCCCATTGCAACAAATAAAACATCCGGATTACATTTATTTATATCCTCTATTATATCATCACAATTATCTAAATCAAAATATCCATCCTTATAACCTACCACATTAATATCTTTATAAGTTGCCTCTATATTTACTTTACATTTTCTTACTATGGAATCTTTTGATCCTAGTAAATATATACTCTTATCTTTTCTATTGCAATAACTTATAATATCTTGCATAACTTCAATACCGGCAATTTTTTCTTTTACTTTTAAGCCCTTAACCTTTGCAGAAAATATAACACCAACACCATCTGGTATTATTAGACTTCTTTTAGAAGTAAAGTTTTCATAAAGTGGCTTCTCGAACAAACCTTGGTATAAAACCTCTGGATTTCCAGATACAATATGTACACACCCCTCGGAGCTTACAATTTCTTCTATATCATTTAATATTTCTTTTTTATATCCACTATAAATTGGATATCCTAAAATTTCTATCACAATCTTCACATCCATTTAAATTTTAGTTGTTAAACATTACTATATTTTCTCTAATATACTCTGCAATAAATGCAAAAATCCAAAAATGAACTGCTACTTGCGGAGCAAAGAATATATTATCAAACAAGTTTAATATAATCATCACAATTAAAGAAATAAAAAACCCTGTATAAAATTCACCGTAATAACCTTTTAAATTTTTTCTTAAAAAGTTAACTGTCTTTATTATTCTACCCATTAATGCTATAAATATAATAAATGCAAATACACCAAGCTCACTAAATACCTTAAGAAAAGAATTATGGCTAGGATATCCTTTTATATCTTCCATCCACAGTTCAGGATACTTTTCCACATAATTATCATAAAGAGCTGAAAAGTTACCATTTCCAATGCCTTTAAATGGATGCTCTTTAATCATCTTTAAGGCTACTCTCCATATATTTATCCTAGACATATTTTGTGATACATCCGTAAATTGAAGAAGTCTTCCTCTCATAGACGGGAACACTAATGCTCCTGCTCCACCTAAGGCTAATATGTATAAAAATTTATAACTATAAAGTAGTGCTAATACTACAATTCCAATAGTCCAAGCTAGCCAAGAGTTTCTAGAAAAGCTTAACACTATATTAATAGATATTAACAATAAATTAAATCCATAAAACCACTTTATTTTCTTGCTTTTTTCACTTATAAGTAGGCTTAACAATGGAAAGAAACTTATAACTAAAAAAGCCCCAAATGCATTAGGATTTCCAAGTGTTGATTGGACCCTATTAACTTTATCCATTATTATAACTGTAGTAGATATTCCTTTTCCTGTGAAAAATTGAATTATACCGAATATACATATGATTCCTGTCATCACAAAATAATTAGTAATAATCATTCTAAAAAAGCTCTTATTATTCAGTTCTAAGTAAATCATTATTCCTATCAGGATGTAACTAAAAAATCTAAATGCTTCTCCTATGGATACTAACTTATTACTTGCATATATAGTTGAAACCACCATAAAAACAAATAATAATAGCATACTTTTAATAAGTTTATTTTTGAATACCTTTTTTGAGTTAAGTACTACATATTTTTTTATATTTCCACTTCTTAATATTGCAATAAAATAGAATATAAATAACAAACATAATATTGAATCTGCGGGTCCCACATTTTTATATATATTAAAATCTCTAGGGACAAGCAAAAGAGCTGCTAAATAACAATTCAGCACAAATAATAAAGTCTTTTTTACTTTGTTAGATAATTGCATTGGTTTCCCTCCAAACTTAAACTTGTTAAATTTTAAAATTTAATTTTCATATATGTGTTTTGTAAGATTTATCATATTTTCTAAAGAATATACATTTTTACAATAATCATAGGCCATATCTGATTTATTTATAGCCTCTTCATAATTATTTATAACATATCCCATAGCTTTTTGCATTTCTTTTATAGAAGCTTTTTCTATAATTAGACCATACTTATCATTTTTTAAAATATCCCTAATTGCACCTACATCCGTAGATATTATAGGTACTTTTTGCTTTATAGCTTCTAAAATCACAAAAGGAAACCCTTCTTTTACGGAAGATAGCGTAAAACAATTAAAATCTTTTATAAGTTCTCCGCCATTTTCTTTGTATCCTAAAAATTTTATTCTATCTTCTCCATCAGATAATGAAACCATTTCTTCTTTTAATATTCCTTCACCAATTAATACAAGTTCGCATTTAGGATAAGTCTTTAATATTTCTTTAAATGCTTTTATTAAATATCTATGTCCCTTGGTTTCATAAAAGTTAGCTACTAATCCAAATCTAAATGTATCATTTTCTTTAAGTGCCATTTTATTGTTATCATTTTCAAAGTTTATACCATTAGGAATGTAAACTAATTCTTTTTTAGGTATTATACCTAAATCTTTTGCTATTATTATATCTTTAGGATCTACACATATTATATTATCACTAAATCTTGCTTCTCTTTTTTCAGCTATTTTATATATAGTTTGTTTAAGCTTGCTCATAGGCTCATTAAAAACAAATCCATGGGCTGTGTATACTATGTTATGAGTCTTAGCCCTTTTAGCTGCTTCCCTTGCCAAAACTCCTGCTTTAGAGCTATGGCTGTGAACTATATCAAATTTTTCTTTTAGGAACTCTTCTTTTAGATATTTATAAGCCTTGTAGTCATTTAATGGGCTTATTTCTCTTACCATATTAGGTATTGATTTATGCCTAATATCCATTTCCTTTAGGATATCTATCATATCTCCTCCACTAGCTGAATATACAGTTATCTCATAAGAAGATTTTAAACCTTCACAAAGTAAAAGTATATTTTTTTGAGCTCCGCCCATTTCTGATTGAGTAATCACATATGCTAACTTTTTCATCCATAATACCTCTTAAATTATTTATTTTAATATGTTATAAAAGATATTAAGCAAGGCCTAATATCTTTTAATCTTTATCTACAATTATTTTAGGATTTTTTTTCTCTATTATATCCATTAAAGGTTCATCTAACGCTACACCTTCTGAGCTCTCCTTCATAAACATTATTTTAATAGTTTGAAGTATAAGCTTTAAATCTAACAAAATGGAATAATTTTTGATATATATTATGTCATATCTAACTTTATCTTCTGGTGTTGTTGTGTATTTTCCCATAACTTGGGCAACACCTGTTAACCCTGCCTTTACAAGAGTCCTATATTTGAAATCTGAAATTTCACTTTTAAACTTTTCTACAAAAAAAGGTCTTTCAGGTCTTGGACCAACAACGCTCATATCACCTTTTAATATATTGAAAAATTGAGGTAACTCATCTATTCTAGTAGCACGCATGACTTTTCCTATCTTAGTTATTCTAGGATCATCTTCACCAGCGAGCACTGGTCCTGTAAGTTTTTCTGCATTCATAACCATTGTTCTAAATTTAAGAACCTGAAACCTTTTTTCTCCAATAGTTACTCTTTCTTGTTTATAAAATATGTTTCCACCATCTTTTAACTTTATAATTATAGATACTATTATCATAATTGGGCTAGTTAAAACTATTCCTATAATTGAAATTATAATATCTAATATTCGTTTAAAGAATAACTGCTCGAAATTAAGTCCTAATTTTTGCACCTTAAACATAGGAATATCATCTGCTCTATTTAATTTAGAGTTTAATATTGCTATCTCATATATATCCGGTATTATATATATGCTTTTTCTATTATCCAAACATTTATCTACTATGCTACTTTTTATATTATAATCTACATCATTGCATATAAATACAACCTCTACGTTGTCTAAATACTCATCTATATTTTTCGACTTACTTCCACATATATACTTTATGTTGTACAATTCATTTTGTTTTAAAAGTATTTTTTTTGTAACATAATCTATATTTTTTTCACCAATTATAAGAGAATCCTTAACACCATGTTGTATTCTCCTTAACTTCCAAACTATACTTCTCCATATACTTAGCAAAGCAAACTGTATAAAGGGACTTATTATGAGAACACTTCTTGGAAAGGAGAATCCTCTTGCAAAAAATGTTATAAAAGCTGTAGTAATAAAAAGTGAAATTACCGTTAGTGTTATAGAATATATTGTTTCCCCTATGCTTCTTTTCAATATATCACTTAATCCAAAGACATACATAAAAATTAAATACGCCACTATTATGAAGGGTATTATATCTATAAATGGCTCTAGATTGTACATAGGTGGTTCAAATTGAAACTTTATAATAAAAGCTATATATATTGACAAGATTACCAATATTGAATCAATTAAATAGGTTCCCAATTTAAACGTTTCTGTAACAACTTTTTTATTTTTCATATTGCACCTCATTCAAGCTTGTTTTCTTAAATAATTTTACACTTTAAACTATATTAAGTCAAACTAATAATATACCTCATTCCATATAAATACATTTATCAATGTGATTCATAGTTATTTGATAACATTATGTATTTTAAAACAGGTAGCCTACAAAATTTTATATAAATTTTATAAGACTACCTATTTTAAAAACGTTTTAATCTAAATGCACATATGATTATTTCAGTTTTTTTGAAAAAGTTAAATATCTTTTTTCTTTTATTTAAATCTATTTCTAGTATTTCTACCTCTTGCCATCTAATACTTTTTCTTCATTATTTAATATCCATTTATATAAGTCTAAATTTCTACTTTTAATAATTTCAAAAGCTTCTTTTATATTAGTATTTGCGCATCTGTCACTGCTATAACTGGTGGGGAATCGATTATAATTATATAAAAAAAGTTCCTTGAGATTTATAATAATGTTTTTCATCTTTTTCGTTCCTAATAATTCATATGAATTTGGAGGTATTGCTCCATTAGTTAAAACGAATAAATTAGAAGTTGATATAGATAAGATGCAGTCTTCTATATTTTTATCTTTTATTAATATATTGGTTAGTCCTTCTCTATTTGGTAAAGCTAGTTTTTTATGTATAGATGGTTTTCTAAAATCACAATCCAATAAAAGAACCTTTTTTCCACTTTGAACTATAGTTATTGTTAAGTTTATAGCTACAGTACCTTTTCCTTGTCCTGATGACGTTACAAGTATAGTCTTTAAATTATCTCCATCTATAGATGAAAACTGTATATTTGTTCTTAACGTCCTACCGGATATTAAAATAACTTTATAAGGCTATTAATAAAGCTTCATAAAATTCTTTTAATCGTATTATTTAATAGTTCTTTCTATCTCTGTAATTATATCATCTTCTGGACTTATTTCTTTACCTTTTGAAATATATATTTCAGCATTCTTTTTATCTCCTATTTTCAAATAAGAAACTGCTAAATTTGTGCAAAATTCAACACTTTGGGAGACCTCAAATCCTTTTTTGAAATATATAATAGCATCGCTATAGTCACCCATAGATGCATAGTTCAATCCTAATTCATTTACTACTTCTAAAATATCACTATCTATAGATCTACTTTCATTTAAATAATATATAGCCTTTTGGTAATTACCTATAATTCTATAAGCTACCGCTATATGATAAAAAAGCATAGGATTTTCTTCATGACTTTTTACTAAAGGCAATAACTTTTCTAATGCCTTTTTGGGATCATCATAAATCAATGCTTTTCCATCTTCATAGTTTAATGATTGAAGTATAGTCTCTTTAAGCTCCAGTGATTGCGTCTTAAACTCTCCTTCCCTTTTCAGACATTCTTCAATAGCTAGTATTGCCTTTTCATATTCTTCTTCATCTTTATATATTAAAGCTTCATAAAAGTATGGTAAATCATAACTATTTATAGTTTTTAAATATTCGATAAGTTCTAATTCTTCTTTTATAAATTCCTTTTCTTCTCCTCTTAATGTTTCTAGTATCCATATAGCCTTTTCAATGTTTTCGTCTTCATCATCTACTGAAATTAATCCCTTAAGTAGCAAATATGCATCTTCATAATTCTTTTCTTTAACATAGGATGCTATTTCACCCTTTATATATTTTATAGCTTCTTCATTTTTTATAACCAAGGCTTTATATATATTGTTATATTCAAACTCACTATCTGCCCCTAGTATTAAAAATATAGATTTTACTATTTTATTTAAAGGTATACTTTCTAATTTTAAAGTTTCTAGAATCTCTTTAGTAATATAAGAAGACTCTACCGGTATAAATATATTTTCCTTATTTATTAGTTTTGTGTTAAAAAGTTCTTCTACCACTTCTTTTTTAACCTCTATAAAGATTAGCTTTTCTAATTTTTGTTTGAATTTAGAATCTATATCCAAAAAAACCCTCCTTATTAACTTACAATTTATTATTATCTTAATTTTAAAGATAATTAAGCTTCTACATCCATAGCATTATTTACTATATCCATTATGCTATTTTCTAATTTAACAATTCTTTCTTCAGCCTCAAATATATCATAAGACCAAGCAGAAATATAAATTTTAATCTTAGGTTCAGTACCTGAAGGTCTAACAACAAACCATGATTCATCCTTTAATATAAATTTAAGTACATTCGACTTAGGTAGATCTATGGTTTTTTCTTCTATTTTAATAAGATCTTTTTCAATTCCAGTTTTGTAGTCTAGCTTTTTTACTATACTGATATTATTTATAGTAGGTTTCATTGAATGCCTTAAATAATCTATGCAATTTTCAATTTTTTCTTGTCCTTCTTTGCCTTGTAATTCAATAGATATAAGTTTTTCCTTATAATAACCATATTGTTTATATATTTCAAGTAATGCATCAAATAAGGTCTTTCCTTTTTCTTTATAATATAGAGCCATTTCTGATATTAACATAGCTGTTATAATTGCATCTTTATCTCTCACAAAATCTCCAGCTAAATATCCATAACTTTCTTCAAATGCAAATATAAAATCCTTTTCTTTACTATCTTCAAATTCTGTAATCTTTTCTCCAATATATTTAAATCCAGTAAGTACATCCATAACCTCCACATTATAATCTTTTGCTATCCTTTTAACTAAATCTGTAGTTACAATAGTTTTTAATATAATTGGGTTCTTTGGCATTAAACTACTTTCTTTTAAAGATTCCATAATATAATTAGATAAAAGAATGCCTATTTCATTTCCACTTAATGATTTATATTCTTCTTTATCAAATACAACTACTCCAATTCTATCACAATCTGGATCTGTTCCAAATATTATATCAGGCTTTATTTCATAAGCCATCTTTATAGCTAGCTCAAAAGATTTAGGGTCTTCTGGGTTTGGGTACTCTACTGTTGGAAAATTTCCATTTGGATCTTCTTGCTTTTTAACCACATGTACATCTGTATATCCTAATTCTTTTAACATCTTTCTCATTGGGATATTTCCTGAGCCATGTATAGGTGTATATACTATCTTAAGATTCTTTGCATTTTCCTTTATCATATCTTTTCTTATAGATAAATTTTTGACTTTATCTATATAGGAAGAATCTATGTCTTCCCCAATAATATTTAATAAATTCTTTTCTATTGCTAATGCTTTACTTATGGTTTTAACTCCTTCAAATACTTTAACGTTATTAATATATTTAAATATATCTTTAGCCTTAGTATCAGTAATTTGTCCCCCATCTTCACCATATACCTTGTACCCATTATATTCTTTTGGATTATGAGACGCGGTTATTACTATACCTGCATTACAGTGTAACTGCCTTAATGCATAAGAAAGCATAGGAGTTGGCCTTAAGTCTTCAAATAAATAACATTTGATTCCATTAGCACAAAGTGTCAGTGCTGCTTTTTCAGAAAATTCTTTTGACATATTGCGTGAATCATAGGCTATAGCCACGGAAGGCTCTTTATACGTACTATTTAAATACTGAGCTAAGCCCTCTGTGGCCTTACCTACAGTATATAAATTCATTCTATTTGTTCCAGCACCCATTAAGCCTCTTAATCCGCCAGTTCCAAATTCTAAATCTTTATAAAATCTATCAATTATTTCTGTTTGATTATTTTTAATTAAAATTAGCTCATTTTTAGTTTTATCATCAATAAACTTTGAACTTAACCATTCCTCATATACATTATAATGATACATATTGTTATCCTCCTAGAAATTCTTAACAAACCTATTATACTAAAAAAGATCTTATAAGTACACCCAAGTATTTATAAATAAAGCATATTATATTTTTTTATTACCTTTTCATATTGCATTTAAGCACTATATAACATATAATAATATTGTTTTTTAAGCGATATAAATTTAAATATTTATTAGATTATAACAGGAAAGAAGGTGCTATAGTAAGGTGTATAAATTAGATCAAAATGAAACCCCATTGTTTGATTCTTTAATGGAATATGTAAATAGAGAAACTATACCATTTCACGTTCCTGGCCATAAAAAAGGCGTAGGTATGGATGAAGAATTTAAAAGCTTTATGGGTATAAATCCATTTAAAATTGATGTAACTGTATTTAAACTGGTGGATAGTCTTCATCATCCTACAGGGCCCATAAAAAAAGCTCAAGAATTGGCAGCAGATGCCTATGGATCAGAAGATGCATTTTTCTCAATCCATGGGACTTCTGGTGCAATTCAAGCTATGATAATGTCTGCAGTAGGTTCCGGTGATACATTGTTAGTTCCAAGAAATGTACATAAATCCGTTACTGCTGGAATTATCTTAAGTGGTGCTACCCCAGTATATATGCAGCCAGAATTAGATAAAAACTTAGGTATAGCTCAAGGTGTAACACCAGAGACTGTGGAGGCTACCTTAAAAAAGCATCCTGAAACAAAGGCAGTTTTGATAATAAACCCTACTTACTATGGTGTAGCTACAGATTTAAAATGCATAGCTGAAATCGTTCATAGTTATGATATTCCTTTAATTGTAGATGAAGCACATGGTCCTCACTTAAGATTTAATGAAAAGTTACCACTGTCAGCAATCGATGCAGGTGCTGACATATGCGCTCAAAGTACACATAAAATAATAGGTGCTTTGACTCAATGTTCTTTATTACATGTTAACTCAAAATATATAGATTCTTCAAGAGTTCAACAAATTTTAAATTTGTTACAAACAACATCTCCCTCTTATATACTCATGGCTTCATTAGACTGTTCTAGACGTCAGATTGCACTTCATGGTAAAGAACTGCTTGAAGGTTCACTGGCACTTTGTAGCTATGCTAGGGATGAAATAAACAAGATACCGGGACTTTATTGTTTTGGTGATGAAATACTAGGATCTCCTGGAGTATTTTCATTGGATCCTACAAAACTTACCATTACTTGTAGAGATTTAGGTATTACAGGATATGATTTAGATATGATTTTGTCCACAAAATATCATATTCAAATGGAGCTTTCAGATCTTTATAACATTTTAGCAGTAGGCTCTTTTGGAGATACTAAAGAAAGTATAGATAAACTTATAGAAGCTTTAAAAGAAATAAGTACAGAATATTCAAATAAAAGTTCTAAAAAGCCAGATTTTATTGATATACCATCTATACCTGAAAGAATACTAATACCTAGAGATGCTTTTAACAGCAATAAAGAGTCACTTCTTTTAGACGATAGCATAGGTTTAATTAGTGGTGAATTTTTATTAGCTTATCCACCAGGAATTCCAATTTTATGTCCTGGAGAAAAAATCACTGAAGAAATAATAAGCTATGTAAATGAACTTAAAGATGCAGGGCTTTATGTTCAAGGTACAGAAGACCCAAAGGTAGAATATATAAAAGTCGTAAAATAAAAAGAATGGAGACTCAAATCTCCATTCTTTTTATTTTATTAGCGTTAAAATTCTAACCCTATTTTAAATGCCTTATTATTAAGTTCTAATGCCTTCTTTGGCACATTATTTTCCAAAACCTTTTCCCAATCTATATCTTCTAAATTTAATGCTTTGATTAATGCTCCTAACAAAATAATATTTTGAGCTTTTACATTTCCAAGATCCCCCGCCATACCATGAGCATCAACAATAACAGTATTTTGAACCAAAGCTTTTAATCTACTACTAACATCTTTAGGGTAGCTTTCCATACCTATAAGTACAGTAATAGGATATATTTCATAATCATTAACTATTAAAGTACCCTCATCTTTTAAATAAGAAACCCATCTAGCAGCCTCACTCTTTTCAAATGAAACAATTACATCTACAGTTCCTTTTTCAATTAATGGTGAAGAAACGCATTCTCCATACCTTACTTGAGTTGTTACACTTCCTCCTCTTTGGGCCATTCCGTGTACTTCTGACATTTTTACGTCGTAGCCAAAATTTAAAATTCCTTCTGTTAACACCTTAGATGCTAATATGGTTCCTTGGCCACCTACACCTACAAACAAAATATTTTTAGTATTACTCATTTTGTTCACCTACCTTTTCAATAGCTCCGAACTTACAGACTTGCTTACATATTTCGCATCCATTACACATATCTTTATCTATACTTACAATTCCATTTTTATAATTTAATGCAGGGCATCCAACCTTTAGACAAGCCTTGCACTTTTTGCATTTTATAGGATCTATTTTGCACTTCATATGAGCTCTGTACTTTATTACATCTTTTATTAAAGCACAGGGCTGCTTTGCTATTATAACAAAAGGTTCTTCACTTTCATAAGCTTCTTTTACAGCAGCTTCAGTGGCCTTTAAATCATAAGGATCTACAACCTTCAAGTTCTCTTTTTTAATACCTAAGGATAATACTAATCCTTCGATATCTATTATAGGTGCAGTTTTGCGTTGAAGTGTTTTTCCTGTACCAGGATTTTCTTGATGACCAGTCATGCCTGTAATTCTATTATCTAATATACAAGTAACTATTGGAATATCGTTATAAACAGAGTCTATAAGTCCTGTTATTCCAGAGTGAAAGAATGTTGAGTCACCAATAAATGCAAACACCTTTGATTTATCACCAGATAGTTCCCTTGCCTTTTGCATTCCAAGTCCTGATGAAATCGAAGCTCCCATACAAATAACTGTATCTGTAACACTAAGTGGCGGCATCATTCCAAGAGTATAGCATCCTATATCCCCTGTAGCTATTATATCCTTATATTTTGATACGGCATAAAACATTCCTCTATGAGGACACCCAGCACACAATATTGGAGGCCTTGATGGTGGAACTATATCTGTTATATAATTAGAGTCTGCTTTTTTACCTAAAATAGCCTCTCTTATAATTTCTGGGTTTAATTCTCCACATATTGGAATTATATCTTTTCCTATACAATCTATACCCATTACCTTTATAGCATTTTCTAAATAAGGTTCATTTTCTTCTATTACATAAAGTTTGTCCACCTTCTTAGAAAATTCTTTTATTAATTTATCTGGTAAAGGATAGCTCATTCCTATTTTAAGATAAGATGCATCATCACCGAAAACTTCTTTAGCATATTGATAACTTATACCACTAGTTATTATTCCTATAGATGTATCATTCATCTCTATTTTATTTAAAAAGGTTGTATTAGAAAAGTCTTTTAATCTTTCTAATCTTTCTTCTACCTCATAGTGTTTCTTTCTTGCATTAGCAGGTATCATAGCATATTTTGATATGTTTTTTACATAGGGTTTAATAGGAACCTCTAACTTTTCTCCAAGTTCAACAGGTCCTTTAGAATGGGAAACTCTAGTAGTGCTTCTAAATAAAACAACAGTATCAAAATCTTCACTTATTTTAAATGCTTCTTTCATAAATATTCTACACTCATCTGAGTCAGAAGGTTCTATAAGTGCTATTTTTGCATGAGGTGCATATAGTCTATTGTCTTGCTCATTCTGAGATGAGTGCATACCTGGGTCATCTGCAGTTACTACTACAAAACCACCATTAACGCCTTCATAAGCCATTGTAAAGAGCGGATCTGCAGCTACATTGAGCCCTACGTGTTTCATAGCTGATAAGCTTCTAGCTCCACCTATAGATGCTCCAGACGCAACTTCAAATCCAACCTTTTCATTAGGTGCCCATTCTGCATAAACTCCTTCATAAGTAGCAAAATTCTCTAATACTTCCGTACTAGGTGTCCCAGGATATCCTGATGCGATTTTACAATCTGCTTCATAGACTCCCCTTGCAATAGCTTCATTTCCTGACATTATAACTTTCATAAAATCTCCTCCTAAAAATTAGTCCATTAGCGCTCCAAGCGCTATGGAATATAGCTTTGACATTGCAGAATCTGCTCTTGATACCAAAACTATTGGACATTTAGCTCCTACAATTATACCTGCACTCTTAGCCTTTCCAAAATAGGTTAATGATTTGCCCAAAAAATTACCGGATTCTATATTTGGAACAAGTAGTATGTCAGCATCTCCTGCAACTTCACTTTTAATACCTTTATGATTTGCAGCTTCTTTAGATATTGAATTGTCTAATCCTAAAGGTCCATCAACCAAGCAATTTTTTATTTGTCCTCTTTTATTCATTTGAGATAGTATAGACGCATCTATTGTAGATTGCATAGAGGGGTTAACGGTTTCAACAGCACATATAGCTGCCACCTTAGGGGTTTGAATTCCAAGGCTACTTGCAACAAACACAGCATTATTTATTATTGCAACTTTATCATTTACATCTGGATAAGGTATCATTCCTCCATCTGTTAAAAAGAGCAACTTATGGTAAGTCGGTGTTTCATAAACCATAACGTGTGAAAGTATACCTTTACCTCTAAGATCTGCTTTTTTATCAAGTACCGCTTTTAATAAATCTGCAGTGTTTATCATACCCTTCATTATAAAATCAGCTTTTCCTAAAGATACTTCTTCCACTGCAATCTTTGCTGCAATCTTACTATCCTTTTCATTTATAATTTTCGCACCTTTAATTAATATATTTTCAGCCTTTAAAATAGCTTCTATTCTTTCTTTGTTTCCAACTAACGTAGCATTTATAATTCCTAAATTAACAGCTTTTGATACAGCCTTTAATATGTCATTGTCATCTGCAACAGCAACCGACATAGTTTTAACAGGTCTTTTTTTAGCCATATCAATAAGTTGTTCTAATTCCTTAACCATATAACCCTCCCTTATATTTTTTATAACAAGTTAATTTAATTAGTTATAACTTCCTATAAATAACTTTTGTGTCCTTCTTTTAGTATATTACAACTAGTCCATATATTCAATTTATTCTATTTAATGATATATAGGGCATTAAATATTTCGCATAAAAAGGAGCCTTATATAAATATAAGGCTCCTTTTTATTGGTTAAAAATATTAATTTTATAATTAAAGCTGTAATATAAAATGAAGATAATAAAACACTATTACAGATGAAAATAATATACTATCGAATCTATCTAATATTCCACCATGACCTGGTATTAGATTACTATAATCTTTTATACCTACATATCTTTTTATAGCTGATGCTGATAAATCACCAAATTGACCTGCTATACCACCTAATAATCCCAATATCACATAATGATAATTTGGTATTGGTACACTCTTACTTATAAAAAAGCCAAAAGCACTACAAGCTACCATACTACCAATTAGCCCACCAATAGAGCCTTCTATAGTCTTTTTAGGACTTACTTTAGGACATAACTTTCTTTTTCCAAAAATTCTACCTGTATAATAAGCCGCCGTATCACAAATCCATGAAGATAAAAATATTATCCACACCATGTATTTTCCATATTGCATCTGATTTACTAATGAAATAAAACTAAAGAATATCCCGCAATAAATAAATCCTAATAATGTTACAGATATATCTATAAAGTTATATTTCACGTTTAATACTGAATTTATCAAAAGAATAAAAATTAATACTATAATAATAAATAATGATATCTCAGAATTTGAATTAAATATATAATAAAAAACACAAGATATATACCCTAGTATTGGTATAGGTTTAATGTCTACAGCTCTAGCTGCATTATATATTTCATACATTCCCATTAAAGACAAGATTAAAGACACAATTTTTAAATATGGTCCTCCTATAAATAAAAATGCAATGAGGGGAGATAACATTAGTGCTCCTAAATACCTATTATTAGATTTCAATTTACCACCTACATTCTTTATTTTACACTACCAAATCTTCTATCTCTCCTTTGATAGTCTGCTATAGCTTTGTGAAGATCTTCTATCCCAAAATCTGGCCAATATATATCAGAATACCAAAACTCAGAATAAGCACACTGCCATAATAAAAAATTGCTTATTCTTTGTTCTCCACTTGGTCTTATTATTAAATCTGGATCCGGCATGTCTTTTGTATAAAGATACTTTTCAAAAACTTTTTCATCTATTGGTTGTTTTAATATATCTTTTTCGCTAAAATCCTTAATTAAGCTATTAACAGCATAAACTATCTCATCTCTTCCACCATAGTTTAGAGCTAAATTCATAATTACCCCTGTATTATTTTTAGTTTTTTCGTATGCACTAATAAGTTCTTTTTGACAAGATAAGGGTAACTTTGTTATATCTCCAATATGATTTATAACTACTCCGTTTTCATGTAATTCATTAAATTCGTTTCTTAAATATTGAATTAAAAGTCCCATCAATGTATTTATTTCTTCCTTTGGCCTATTCCAGTTTTCTGTAGAGAAGGCATATAACGTCAAATACTTTATTCCTAATTTATTGCATTCCTTAACAATACATCTTATTGTCTCTACCCCAGCTTTATGTCCCATAGATCTTGGTAAATTCTTTTCTTTTGCCCATCTACCATTTCCATCCATGATTATAGCTATATGTTTTGGTATATTATTCATATCTAATTTTAGCTGTTCATTTGGCCTAATAAGTTTCTTTTTAAATATATTAAACAATTACAATGCCCCCAATACTAAAAAATATTAAATAAAACCCGCAAAGCAGGTTTTATTTATTTGAAACTTAAAGACATTTACTATACTGACATTACTTCTTTTTCTTTATCATCTATTATAATATCAACTTCTTTTATATAGTTATCAGTTAGCTTTTGTATATCGTCTTCTACATTTTTAACTTCGTCTTCTGAAAGATTTCCATCTTTTTTCAAGTTCTTTATTTTGTCGTTACTTTCTCTTCTTATAGATCTTATAGCAACCTTAGAATCTTCCCCTGCTTTTTTTATATTTTTAACTAGATTCTTCCTTGTTTCTTCAGTAAGTTCCGGTACCATAAGTCTTATAACCGTTCCATCATTTGAAGGGTTTATACCTAAATCTGATTTTAAAATTGACCTTTCAATATCCTTAAGGGTAGACTTTTCCCAAGGCTGTATTAGAAGTACCCTAGGTTCTGGGGCAGAAATATTTCCTACCTGACTTAAAGGTACCATACTTCCGTAGTATTCTACCTCTATTCTATCAAGCATTGTAGGATTTGCCCTACCAGCTTTCATAGTAGATAAATCGCTTTTTAGCACTATTATTGTCTTTTTCATCTTATCTTCAGCTTTTTTTATAATATCTTTTATCATAATAACCCTCCTATATTATTTTGATGATATTAGAGTACCTAAATTTTCACCCATTATAGCTTTTTTTATATTCCCTGGATTATCTAATCCAAATACTAAAATAGGTATGTTATTGTCCATACACAACGATGCAGCCGTTGAATCCATTACTTGTAATCCCTTTTCTAATACTTCCATATGAGATAATTTATCAAATTTTATAGCATCACTATATTTATGGGGATCTTTATCATAAACTCCGTCTACTTTTTTAGCTAATAATATTACATCGACTTCCATTTCTGCAGCTCTTAAGGCAGCAGTTGTATCTGTAGAGAAATATGGATTTCCAGTTCCTGCAGCAAATATTACAACTCTTCCCTTTTCTAAATGTCTCATTGCTCTTCTTCTTATAAACGGTTCTGCAATTTCCTTCATTTCAATTGCAGTTTGCACTCTAGTGTGCACGCCTACGTTTTCAAGAGAATCTTGAAGAGCTAATGCATTTATACAAGTTGCTAGCATACCCATATAGTCTGCTGTAGCTCTGTCCATGCCTTTACCACTTCTTCCTCTCCATATGTTTCCGCCTCCAACAACAACACCAATCTCTACTCCCATATCAACCAACTCTTTAATTTCTATAGCTATTCTTGTGGCAACATCAAAGTCAATACCAAATCCATTATCTCCTGCTAATGCTTCTCCTGATACTTTAAGTATGATTCTCTTATATTTGCAACCTTCCATATACTAACCCCCAGTAAAATTATTGCTTTTAATATATATTTTTAAAAAAAGAGAACACGCAGTGTTCTCTTTTTTATTTTCCCTGCTGCATTTGCTTTTGAACTTCTTCAGCAAAGTTTTCTTCTTTTTTCTCTATTCCTTCGCCCTTTTCAAATCTTTCAAACTTATTAATCTTTATTTCAGATCCTACTTCCTTGGACTTTTCTTTTAAATACTTTGAAATTGTGTAATCAGCATCTTTTACCCAAACTTGCTCAACTAAACAAACTTCTTTATAGTATTTTTGAATTCTACCTTCAACCATTTTTTCAACTATCTTTTCAGGTTTTCCTTCATTTAAAGCTTGAACTTTATATATTTCTCTTTCTTTTTCAATTGATACTTGATCTACACATGTTTTATCTAAGAACAATGGATTAGTTGCTGCAATTTGCATAGCAACATCTTTCGCAACTGTTTCTAATATTTCGTTGCTATTTTCACATCCCAATTCAACTAAAACTCCAATTCTGCCTCCACCATGAACATAGCTTGATATTACACCATTTTGAACATTTAACTTAACAAATCTTCTAATGTTCATATTTTCTCCAAGTTTTGCTATTAAATCAGTTAAAACTTCTTTTGCAGATTTATCTGGATTATCTATATGTTTTTCTTCTATAAATTCATCAATATCTTTTGCATTAGAAACTGAAGCCATTTTAGCTAAGCTCTTAGCAAATTTTATAAATTCTTCATTAAGTGAAACAAAATCAGTTTCACAATTTAATTCAATCATACCAGCTTGTTTTTTATCTTCAGAAATAAATGTTTCAACTACTCCTTCTGAAGCAATTCTCCCAGCTTTTTTAGCTGCAGCTGCCAATCCCTTTTCTCTTAATACTTCAACTGCTTTTTCAATATCTCCATCAGCTTCAGTTAAAGCTTTCTTGCAGTCCATCATCCCTGCACCCGTCATATCTCTTAGTTCTTTTACAGACTTTGCACTAATCATTTTAAATCCTCCTTATTCAGTTAGTTTAAATGGCAAATGAGATTTAAACCTCATTTACCATTTATATAAACTATTCAGCTAGTTGTTCACCTTGTCTTCCTTCGATAACAGCATCAGCCATTCTTCCAGTTATTAACTTAACTGCTCTTATTGCATCATCATTTCCTGGTATTATATAATCAACTTCATCTGGATCACAGTTTGTGTCAACTATTCCTACTACAGGTATTCCTAATATCTTAGCTTCTGAAACAGCATTTTTCTCTTTTCTTGGATCAACAACAAACAGTGCTCCAATGTTACTTACATCCATGTTTTGAATTCCGCCTAAATTAGCTTCTAGCTTTTCCATTTCATTTCTAAGATTAGTTACTTCTTTCTTTGGAAGAACATCAAATGTTCCATCTTCTTCCATAGTTCTTAAGTCATTTAATCTTTTTATTCTAGCCTTTATAGTTTTAAAGTTTGTTAACATTCCACCTAACCATCTATTGTTAACAAAATGCATTCCTGATCTTTCAGCTTCCTCACGTATAGCTTCTTGAGCTTGTTTTTTAGTTCCAACAAATAGAATATCTTTTCCATCCATTGATAATTGTCTAATAAAATCATACGCATTATCTATTTTCTTAACTGTTTTTTGAAGGTCAATTATATATATACCATTTCTTTCAGTAAATATATATGGAGCCATTTTAGGGTTCCACCTTCTAGTTTGATGTCCAAAATGAACACCTGCTTCTAATAATTGTTTCATTGAAATTACTGCCATTTTATATACCTCCTTGGTTTTTACCTCCATTGTTCTCATATTCATAAAATACCTTTAAGGCACCCCTTTATAAATTGAACAATGTGTGTATTTTCTCTTTTGATAGTATATCATAATGCTATCATAGTATCAATATATATTTTAAAATTTATTAACTTTTTTAATAATCTAAATTTACATTTAAAAAAGTAAAAGGATAATTCCTTTTACTTTTTTTTATTTCATCTTTTTTAATTCATCTAATAACTTGTCATTTAATATCTTTATATGTGTACCCTTCATTCCCAGGGATCTTGATTCAATTACTCCTGCGCTTTCAAACTTTCTAAGAGCATTTACAATAACTGATCTAGTAATTCCTACTTTATCAGCTATTTTAGAAGCAACTAAAAGACCTTCACTCCCATTTAGCTCATTAAATATATGCTCTACTGCCTCTAGTTCAGAATAAGATAAAGTACCAATAGCTAATTGAACTACTGCTTTTTTACGAGCTTCTTCTTCTATTACGTCTTGCTTAGCTCTTAACATTTCAAGCCCTACAATTGTAGCACTATATTCAGCTAAAACTAAGTCATCATCAGTAAATAGATCTCCAAATCTAGCTAAAAGTAAAGTACCGATTCTATCTCTGTTTCCTATTATAGGAACTATAGTAGAGTTTTTCTCTAGTAAGTTACATTCACAATTATCTTCAAACACGCAGCTTCCTTTATTTGGAACATTTGATATTGTTTCATGAATATTTAAAAGATTATTGTTATAGTCTTCTGGGAATCTCCCTTGGTCTAAAACATTGCTTTTGACTTTATCGCACTCAAATCCTTTGGAAAAATTATGTCCTAGTATCTTTCCTTTTCTGCTTACTATATAAACATTACATTCCAGAACTTCACTTAGGATCTTACAAATATCATCAAATACTACTGGTTCTGCTCCAGATTTTTGAAGTATCTTATTTAGGCTTCTTGCTTTACTCAACAACGTAGACATTTTATTCCTCCTTACAATAAATTATATAAAATATCTAATTTATATACATTTATATAACTTTTAAGTTTATTGACTATTCTAAAGACTTAATCTTTTCTAAATATTTAGAATAGTCGTAGCTTTACCTAAATCATAATATCATACTATAGAACAAGTTTCAACCTAAATCTTATTAATTCAACATATTTCTCCTTGTATTGAAATTAAATTATCATCAATTAAGTATTAATCAACTTATTCTTCAGTTTCCTTTTCTATAATTTCTTTGAATTTACACTCTGCATTAGAGCATTCCAAATAATTTCCTTTAGCTTTACTATATTTTTTATACATAAATGTTCCGCATTTAATACATTTTTTTTCTGAAGGTTCAAACCAACTAATAAAATCGCATTCTGGATATGTAGAACATCCATAAAATCTATTACCTTTTTTACTTCTTTTAGCAACTAATATACCTCCACACTTAGGACATGGAGCTTTTAGTTCTTCCACTATCGCTTTAGTATTTTTACATTCTGGATATCCCGGACAAGCTAAAAACTTACCAAATCTTCCATGCTTAATAACCATTAATTTACCACATTTATCGCAAGGCACCTCACTTACTTCATCCTCTATGGTTATTTTGGATATTTCTTTTTCAGCTATATCTATAGATTCCTTTAAAGGTTTAAAAAACTCATCTACAACTTCTTTCCATGGTTCCTTTCCCTCTTCTACACTATCTAGCTTATTTTCCATTGCCGCAGTAAATTCTATATCAACTACTTGTTTAAAATACTTTTCCATAATGTCATTTACTATTTTGCCCAAATCCGTTGGTAATAAACTTTTTTTCTCTCTATCAATGTATTTTCTGCTAAAGAGTGTAGATATAGTTGGTACATAAGTACTTGGTCTTCCAATTCCATTTTCCTCCATAGTTTTAACAAAACTTGCTTCTGTGTATCTAGCAGAAGGCTGTGTGAAATGTTGTTTAGGATCTATATCACAACAATTTAAAATTTCATTTTCAATAAGCTCCGGTATTTTTGTGTTTTCCTCTTCCGTATCAGGAGCATAATCATACACTTTCATAAAACCTTCAAATTTAATTGATGATCCGCTAGCTCTAAAAGTGTAATCTCCATTTTTCATCTCTACTGAAATAGTATTTAATGTACAAGATGACATTTGACTTCCTACATATCTATTCCATATAAGTAAATACAGTTTATATTGTTCTGGCTTAAGGCTTGCCTTTACTTTCTCTGGTCTAATGTTTATATCTGAAGGCCTTACAGCTTCATGAGCATCTTGTATATTTTTTTTACTTTTATAAACTCTAGGCTCTTTTGGTAAATATTCTTTACCATAGGTGCTTTCGATAAATTCCATTGCATATCCTTGAGCCTCATCAGATATACGTACAGAATCTGTCCTCATATAAGTAATTAAACCAATGGTTCCATATCCCTTTATTTCAACACCTTCATAAAGTTGTTGAGCTACCGACATAGTCTTTTTTGTTGCAAAATTTATCTTTTTATAAGCTTCTTGTTGTAATGTACTTGTTGTAAATGGTGGAAGTGGATTTTTATTTTTTAAAGACTTCTTAACTTTTTCTACTTTAAAATCATTGCTTTTTATATTTTCAATAATATTATTAGCTTCTTGTTCATCTTTTATTTCTATTTTTTTATTATTATAACCTGTAAGTTTTACAGGAAATTTTATTTTATCTTTTAAGATAATACACTCTATGCTCCAATACTCTTTTGGAATAAACTTTTCAATTTCTGCTTCTCTATCGCAAATCAAGTGTAACGCTGCTGACTGAACCCTACCTGCACTAAGTCCCCACTTTACATTTCTCCATAAAATTGGACTTATTTCATATCCAACTAGTCTATCTAAAACTCTTCTTGCCTGCTGAGCATCTACTAAATCTTCATCTATAGTTCTTGAATTCTTTATAGAATTTTTCACGGCCGTCTTAGTAATTTCATTAAACTCTATTCTACACTTTTCTTTTTTATCTATTTTTAATGCTGTTGCTAAATGCCATGAAATAGCTTCTCCCTCTCTATCAGGGTCTGTTGCAAGATAAACTTTATCGCTTTTCTTTGCAAGCTTTCTTAGCTTATTTAATAATTCACCTTTACCTCTTATTGTAATATATTTAGGATCATAATTATTTTCTATATCCACTCCTAGTTGACTTTTAGGTAAATCTCTAACATGTCCCATAGATGCTTCTACTATATAATTTTTCCCTAAATACTTACCGATTGTTTTTGCCTTTGCTGGTGATTCAACAATAACTAAATTTTGTCCCATATAATACTCCATAATGAAATGGAGATTTCACCCCCTACGTAATATAATCCCACAAACATATTTCATACTATTTCTTATACATATTTACTATATTTTCTATCTGGCTTTATATTATCATATTTAAATTTTCTTAACATAATAGTCTCCTGCTAAGCATATTATTTCTTCAGCAAGTTGCATTTCAAATAATAACTCATACAGTACCTTTATGTCAATATTACTTTTGTTAATTATTTCATTTATATGTATGGGTCTATCTTCAATAAACTTCATTAAAAAGCTTTTATTTAAATTCATTTTATTGCTTTTATCACAATTATTAATCTTTTTATCAATTCCTAATAATTCTAATATATCATTTATTCCTGTAAATATATAGGCGCCATCTTTTATTAGATCATTGCAGCCTCTACTCTGTTTCCAGTAATAGCTACCTGGCACAGCCATAACATCTTTACCTTGAAGTAGTGCATAATTAGCTGTTATTAGTGTACCACTTCTTTCTGCGGCTTCTACTATTATTACTAATTCACTAAGCCCACTTATTATTCTATTTCTTCTTGGAAAATTAATCTTATATGGTGGAGTTCCCGGCATAAATTCAGAAATTATACATCCTCTTTTAGAAATTTCATCATATAAAGTTTTGTTTTCTTTTGGATAGATAAGATCTAATCCACACCCCAATACAGCTGTTGTATACAACCCTTCTTTTAATGATATATTATGAGCTATGCTATCTATTCCTCTAGCTCCACCACTTATAATATTTATATCATATCCGTTCAAACCTTTAATTATTTGTTTAGCCATTTCTTCTCCGTAATTACTACATTTTCTAGACCCTATTATGGATATATTAGTATGATTTTGCAGCTTTTCTATTTCTCCTTTATAAAATAATACAAAGGGAGGTTCTTCTATGTTTTTCAAAAAATAAGGATATACGCTTTCACCATAAAAACAATATTTCATTTCATTTTTAAATATCATTTCACTTAACTCTTCTATATTTATATAAATACTCGACTCTAATTCCATCCATATATAGTTAAGGTAATTGTTTTCTTTTTGCCTTTCAATATTATTGTATATATTCTCCACACTGCCATAAGTTTCTAATAATAATGATTTTTTGCTATTAGAGATTTTAGCTAAAATAAAATTTAATTCATATTTATTCATATATTTACCTCAAATCTTTTTTCTAGAGTATAACCATTAATACTTAAAATTATAACAATTTCTTGTAACTTTAAGTAAATAATACTGGTTTCTTATTATGACTAAATTATATCTTTAAGAAACCGTCTATACTGTATTGATTCTATAATATCATTTTTTGTTATATTTTTATTATCATTTAAATCGGCTATAGTTCTTGAAATCTTTAATATTTTATAATATCCTCTAGTGCTTAATCCATATTTCTCATAAACAGTTTTCAATATTTCACTAGAATCTTTATCTAATTTACAATATTCTTTAATATATTCTTTATTCATCTCAGAATTATATTTTATATCTCCATTTTTAAATCTCTGAGCTTGTATTTCTCTAGCTTTAAAAACCCTATCTTTTATCTCTTTAGAATTTTTTGAAGTCTTAGACTTATTATCTTTATTTATATCCTCATATTTTAAAGAGGGTACAAATGAGAATAAATCTATCCTATCAAGCAAAGGTCCCGATAACTTTTGAAGGTACCTTTTTCTTTCAGCTTCACTACAAGTACATTGTTTAATTTCTGAGTGAGAAAGATAAAATCCACATGGACATGGATTTAAACTTCCTATAAATATAAATTTAGAAGGATAATCTATAGACCCTGTAAGTCTAGTTATAGTTACATTACCATCTTCTAATGGTTGCCTTAATAGTTCTAGTGTACTTCTATTAAACTCCAAAATCTCATCTAAAAATAGTACTCCATTATGCGCAAGTGTTATCTCACCTACCTTAAGGTCTCTCCCCCCACCTATTAATGCTGTTTTTGTTATACTGTGATGAGGATTTCTAAAGGGTCTTGATTTTATAAGTCCTTGCTGTTTATTAAGATTTCCTGAAACACTGTATATTTTAGTTACTTCTACAGATTCTTCATAAGTTAACCCTGGAAGAATGCATGACATCCTTTTCGCTAACATTGTTTTACCAGATCCTGGTGGCCCATAAAGTATTAAATTGTGAAATCCTGCAGCAGCCACTTCTAACACTCGTTTTACACTTTCTTGTCCTACTACATCATCAAAATCATATTCTAATGCTTTTATATTGTTTTCATCCTTTTCATTGGAAGAATTTTTATACGGTAACATATCCTTATATGTTAGGAAATGTATAACCTCTTTTAAATTCTTAAATGGAAAAGCTTTTATGTCTTTACTTACCATACACTCATTAATATTTTCATAGGGCACAATAAAATCCTTTATCCCATTGTTCATAGCTTCTAATATTATAGGAAGAATTCCTTTTACAGGTCTTAATTCACCATTAAGAGAAAGTTCGCCCATAAACACAAATTCTTCTATACTTGCATAAGTTATCTGAGAACTTGCTAACAATATACCTAAAGCTATAGATAAATCAAATACAGCTCCTTCCTTTTTTATACTAGCTGGAGCAAGATTTACTGTTATTCTTCCTACAGGAAAATCAAATCCCGAGTTTATAATGGAAGTCCTTACTCTATCCTTAGATTCTTTTATAGCAGTATCTCCAAGTCCCACAATATTAAATGTTGGTAGTCCATATGATATATCCACTTCCACATCTACTAAAAACCCTTTAATGCCTGTATAAGCGGCACTATAAATTTTGATAGCCATAATTAAAATCACCTCTAGTTAATTATTGACCATTATGTATAATTTTATAATTAATGTTAATACTATTTTGTAAGTTTTATATTTTGTTTGTATTTTAATCCTTACTTACTAAATTGATAAATTATATAAAGGATAGGGTGGTAATTTTGAAATCACAAAAAAAGGCCCTAGGATATCATGGTGAATCCTTAGCCTTAAATCATCTACTACTTCAAGGATATGATATTATAGAAACAAATTTCTTATGTAAATTAGGTGAAATTGATATAATTGCAAGAGATGACAAATACATTTGCTTTATAGAGGTTAAGACTAGGTATGGATCACATGTATGCACAGCACTGGAATCCATAACCTATTCTAAAACTCAGAAAATAAAGCGTGTAGCTAAATTTTATATTCAACAAAATAATTTGCATAAAAACTTTTTTAGATTTGATGCTATAGAAATATTATTAAATCAATATAGTACACCTAAAATAAGTATCATTAAAGATGCTTTTCGCCTATAATATTATTTAAAAAACTTACTCTATGTATTGAAGTTGCCCCGTACTTTTCTATAGCTTCAATATGTTTTCTGGTTCCATATCCCACATTGTGATCAAAATCATAATGCGGATAAATTTTAGCTTGTTCCTTCATTAAGTTATCTCTATAAACCTTTGCTATTATAGATGCAGCAGCTATACTAGCGCTCTTTGAATCACCCCTTATAACTGCTATATTAGGTGATTCAAAACTCTTTATAGTATACCCATCAGACAAGACTAAATTTGGCTTTATATCTAAGCTATATACTGCCTTTTTAAATACTTCATTGTTACAGAATCCTATACCTCTTTCGTCAATATCACTATTGCTACAAAAAGATATTGAATATGCTAATGCTTTTGATTTTATTATGTTGCTAAGATATTTTCTTTTTGTTTCAGTTAGCTTTTTAGAATCATTTAACCCTAAAATCATATCTTTATTATTAACATTTAGATCCAATATAACAGCTGCAGAAACTATAGGACCCGCAAGTGGCCCTCTTCCTACTTCATCTATTCCTGCAATCAGCTCAAAGTTTTTAAAACCTTTATCAAACATATATAAATTTTCAATTCTCTTCAATTCCTTATTATAGTTTTCGTAACACCTCATAAATCGTGTAGCTAAATATTGAATTGATTTTCTATTATCTAATTCAAGCTTTTTATTTATAAAATATACCTCTTCTTTTTCTAAGTTATAGAAGCTAAGCGAATTTACATAACTTTTTAAAATATCTACAGACAAACTTTCAAAATTTTCATTAAGCAAAATGTCTTTCAAAATATTCTCTCCTTAATTAAGGTGTCTCAAGAGATATCTTCCCTATCTTTCCACCTCTAAATTCATCTAATAGCATTATTGCAATTCTATTATAATCAACACCACCACCAGATATTATAGCGCCTCTTTTTTTACCTATAGCTTCCATTATTTCTAAAGACGTTCCTTCTAGTGTATCTAATTTATATCTATTTTTAAGGTTATTAGGATTTGTAACAACTAATCTTTCAATAAGTTTTAGTGCAAGCTCTTCTACATCCATTATTTCATCTTTAATTGACCCTGTAAATGCTAGATTTAAAGCAACCTCTTCATCTTCAAATTTAGGCCATAAAATACCTGGAGTATCCATAAGCTCTACTCCCAAAGAAGTCTTTATCCATTGTTTATTTTTTGTAACACCAGGTTTATCCCCTACTTTAGCTATATTATTTTTAGCCATCTTATTTATAAATGAAGATTTACCAACATTTGGTATTCCAACTACCATAGCTCTCCATACAATGCTTCTAAGGCCCTTTTTTTTCATTCTATCTTCTTTTTCCTTCAAAAGTTCTGATATTGCAGGCTTTATATTTTTAATACCTTCCCCTGTTAAACTGTTTACTTCCAATAGCTTAATTTTATCTGAAGATAAAGTTTTAATCCAATCTTTTGTAACCTTGCCTTCACTTAAATCAGCTTTATTTAATAATATTATTCTAGGCTTATTTTCACAAAGCTCATTTATTTCTGGATTACTACTAGATTTAACTATCCTGGCATCTCGTATTTCTATAACTAAATCCACTAATTTTAAATTTTCGGTTATTTGTCTTCTAGTCCTAACCATATGACCCGGAAACCAATTTATTGCCATTAAGTTCACTTCCTTTCACTTTTACAAAACATATATTTTTAAATAACAAAAATGGGACTATAAAAGTCCCTTTTGCTATAAAATAATTTATGTAACTATTATATATTATTTACGTTCTCTAACCTTAGCAGCCTTACCAACTCTATCTCTTAAGTAGAATAATTTAGCTCTTCTAATCTTACCTTTTCTTACTACTTCTATTTTTTCAACTATTGGAGCATTTAAAGGAAATGTTCTTTCTACCCCTACACCTGAAGCTAGTCTTCTTACAGTGAATGTTTCTCTTATTCCACCATTTTGTCTCTTAAGAACGGTTCCTTCGAAAATTTGTATTCTTTCTCTAGTTCCTTCTTTTATTCTTACGTGTACCTTAACTGTATCACCTACATTAAAGTTTGGTAAATCACTTCTTAGTTGTTCTGCTTCAATAGCTCTTATTAATTCATTCATTGTGTATTCCTCCTTAAACTAATTTAACGTTCTTGCCAGTTATTTTCTGACAGAGGACCGTTCGTACTAACACATTTGATATTTTATCACATATGGTAGGTATATTCAATGTTTTTTTATAATTTATCAATATCTTTTAGTAATTTTATATCTTCTTTGCTAAGAGGAAACTTTTTAAAAAGGTCCAATCGATTTTTTTTAGTTAATAAAAGTGACTTAGTTTTTCTCCATTTTCTTATGTTCTCATGGTGCCCTGAGATAAGCACCTCAGGTACTCTTTCATCATTAAAGACTTCTGGTCTTGTATACTGAGGGTACTCTAGAAGCCCGTTATAAAAGGATTCATCTTCATAGCTGTTACTATTAGATAATACCCCTGGTACTAATCTACATATGCTATCTATTACTGGTATAGCAGCCATTTCGCCACCAGTAAGTATAAAATCCCCTAAGGATATCTCCTCATCTATGTAATTATAAACCCTCTCATCTATACCTTCATAATGGCCACATAAAAAGATAAGATTTTCTTCCTTTGATAAATCATTAGCCTTTGACTGTGTAAAAGTCGCACCTTTCGGTCCTAAAAATATTACCCTGCCCTTATTATTTTCTTTAACATGCTTTATGCAATCAACAATAGGTTGTGGTGACATAACCATACCAGCTCCACCACCATAAGGATAATCATCTACCTTCCTATGTTTATTTTCTGTAAAGTCCCTTATATTAAAGCAATTTATATCTATAATTCCTTTTTCCCTAGCTTTAGCTAATATACTATGATCGAATACACTAAACATCTCTGGAAACAATGTTAGGATATCAATCTTCATCTTGCCACTCCTTTATAGGTCTTATAATAATCTTATGAGAATCTATATCCACATCAAGTACTATATCCTTTAAAGCTGGTATTAAAATCTCTTTTTCATCTTTAATCCAATACACATCATTACTTCCAGTTTTAATTACATCATATACTTTTCCTATTTTGTTTTCTGATGTATCATATACTGTACATGATAATAAATCTGCTATAAAATAGCTATCCTTTGGTAATCTAACTGCTTCTTCCCTTTTTACTTGGATATATTTATTTCTTAAACTTTCTGCACCTTCCATAGTATCGATACCCTCTATTTTGAGTATGACTCTATCAACTTGCATTTTACACCAAACTATAACTTTTTCATTTCCGTCTATATACACCTTTTTTAATTTTCTAAACCTCTTTATATCATCTGTTAGAGGTATTACTTTGACTTCCCCTTTTATTCCATGAGGTTTGCTTATTTGACCTACAGATAAATAATCTTCCACATATTCACCACCAAACATAATTTAATCAAAAAGAGCTAGGAATAAACCTAACTCTGCCTTGAAAATATTTTATATAATTTCAACAATTACTCTTTTATTTTCTTTAATTGCTGCGGCTTTTACAACGGTTCTTATAGCTTTTGCTATGCGACCTTGTTTCCCTATAACTTTTCCCATATCACCTTCAGCAACTTTTAACTCTAAAATTATAGATTGCTCTCCAGTTATTTCATTTACTTGTACCATCTCAGGATTATCAACTAATGATTTAGCTATTATTTCAACTAATTCTTTCATAAAGATTCTGCTATAAGACTTTATAAAATCTTAAGCAGAAATCACCTCCCAAGTATTACTTTGAAAGTTTATCGTTTATTCCAGCCTTTACAAAAAGCTTTTTAACTGTATCTGATGGTTGTGCTCCATTACTTATCCATTTAGCTGCCTTTTCTTCATCAATTTTGATTACTTTTGGCTCTGATACTGGATTATAATATCCTATTTCTTCTATGAACTTTCCATCTCTTGGGCTTCTTGAATCAGCTACTACAACTCTATAAAAAGGAGTCTTCTTAGCGCCCATTCTTTTAAGTCTTATCTTTACTGCCATTATTTTTCACCTCCTTCAAATCTTATAATTTATATTAAACAAAGGGTAAATTTCCAAAAGGACTCTTTTTCATTCCCTTTTTCATACCTTTCATTTGCTTAGTCATCTTTTTCATGCTTTCGAAGTTTTTTATTACTTTATTAACTTCTTGAACAGTAACTCCAGACCCATTAGCTATACGCCTTTTTCTGGATTGAGCACTTAGTAAATTCGGATTTCTCCTTTCCTTTAATGTCATGGATTTTATTATAGCCTCCATCTTAGACATTTCTTTCTCACCCTGATTAAAGTCCACCCCTTGTAATTCTTTTGAATTACCTCCTGGTATCATATCCATTATCTTATTTAAAGGTCCAAGTTTCTTCATTTGGCTCATGGCCGTTAGAAAATCCTCAAAGTTAAATCCTTGATTTAGTATTTTATTCCCAAGTTCTTTTGCTTCTTTTTCATCTATAGATTGTTGCGCTTTCTCTATAAGTGATAACATATCACCCATTCCTAATATTCTTGAAGCCATTCGTTCAGGATGAAAGACTTCGATATCATTCATCTTTTCGCCTATACCTACAAATTTAATGGGTTTTTTAGTTATTTCCCTAATAGATAAAGCTGCTCCACCTCTAGTATCTCCGTCAAGTTTAGTTAAAACTATTCCAGAAACGCCTAATTGGTCATTAAATGATTCAGAAACATTCACTGCATCTTGCCCAGTCATAGCATCTACTACAAGCAGTATTTCAGACGGGTTTATAGCAGTTTTTATGCAAGCAAGCTCCTCCATTAAATTTTCATCTATATGAAGTCTTCCTGCAGTATCTATTATTATTACATTATTTCCATTATCTTTAGCAAAGCTTAAGGATGCCTTTGCTATATCTACAGGACTTATTTTATCTCCCATAGAAAATACAGGAACGTCTATTTGCTTACCTACAGTTTGCAATTGCTTGATTGCAGCTGGTCTATATACATCTGCTGCTACTAGCAATGGTTTTTTATTCTTTTTTCTAAAATGAAGGGCAAGTTTGCCTCCCATGGTGGTCTTACCAGCTCCCTGTAACCCTACAAGCATTATAACTGTAAGCCCAGTATCAGAATGATTTATCTTACTTTCTTCCTCACCCATAAGTTTAGTTAACTCATCATTAACTATTTTTATAACTTGCTGAGCAGGTGTTAGACTTTCTAAAACCTCTGATCCCAAACATTTTTCGCTTACAGAACTTACAAAGCTTTTAACCACTTTATAATTTACATCTGCCTCTAAAAGAGCAAGTTTAACCTCTCTCATGGCTTCTTTTATATCTTTTTCTGAAAGCTTCCCTTTTCCCTTTAACTTCTTAAAAGTTTCTTGAAGTTTGGATGTTAATCCTTCAAAAGCCATGCTAATCCTCCTAAATATTAATATCCTTTAAAAGGATACTTTTTATATTATTAATCTCAATATAACTCTCTTCAGTAGAATCAAAATTTTTCTCCACTTTATCTAACTTAATGCATATTTCTTTAATACTTTCTGATAGTTTCAAGCTCTTTTCTAATAAATTTAATTTAGACTCATAGTTCATAAGTAATTTATAACAGGTCTTAATTGTATCATATATAGCTTGACGACTAGTTTCATTTATTTCTGCAATCTCTACTAATGAAAGATCTTCGTTGTAATACAAATTCATTATATTCACTTGTTTTTCAGTTAAAAGTTCACCATAAAAATCAAATAATAGTGAGATAGTAAATCTATCTTCCATTTATATCACCTAACCTACAAAAAAAATTATAACAAAATATAATTACATTGTCAAGCATTTTTACTTAACAGTTTTATATTTTAAAATAAGGCTTCTGCAAAGGCTTCTGCATTGAATTCTTGAAGATCATCAATCCCTTCTCCAACTCCTATATATTTAACCGGTATTTCAAATTCCCTTTTTATAGATATTACCACCCCACCCTTAGCAGTACCGTCAAGCTTAGTTAATATAATCCCGTCTAAAGGGCTAGATTCCATAAATTGCTTTGCTTGTATTATTGCATTTTGACCTGTGGTGCCATCTAGTACTAGCAATGTTTGTTTTTCTGCTTCGCTAAATTCTCTATCTATTATTCTATTAATTTTAGAAAGTTCATCCATCAAGTTTTTCTTATTATGAAGTCTCCCTGCAGTATCACAAATTAATATATCTGCTTTTCTAGCTTTTGAAGCTTGAATAGCATCGTAAACTACTGCTGCTGGGTCAGATCCTTCTTTATGTTTTATTAGGTCTACATTAGCTCTACTGCTCCAAACTTCTAATTGATCTATAGCTGCTGCTCTAAAAGTATCCGCTGCAGCAAGAATAACTTTTTTGCCATCATTTTTATACTTTAAAGCAAGCTTTCCAATAGAAGTAGTTTTCCCAACACCATTCACTCCTATAACTAAAATAACTTTAGGAAACACATTGTTATCTATAGGCTCTTCATCCACCATTAATTCCTTTATAATTTCTTTCAAACAAGGCTTTATAAGCTCAGGATCATTAATTTTTTCTTCTCTAATCTTAATTTTTAGCCTGCTTATAATGTCCATAGAAGTCTCTACTCCTATGTCTGACGTTATCAAAATTTCTTCTAATTCCTCATATAAATCTTCATCTATTGTTACAGCTAAATTTAACATATCGTTAACCTTATCTGTAAGAGTATCTCTGGTTTTACTTAATCCAGATTTTAATTTTTCAAAAAGACCTCCAAACATATTTATCCTCCTTAATTATTT
Organism: Clostridium algidicarnis; assembly: GCF_000703125.1. NCBI lineage: Bacteria > Bacillati > Bacillota > Clostridia > Eubacteriales > Clostridiaceae > Clostridium > Clostridium algidicarnis. Next base: position 2,748,050 of record NZ_JNLN01000001.1, read on the forward strand.
ACTTAAATCTACTGATACTATCTTAGATATACCTTTTTCCTCCATAGTGACACCATAGAGCATATCTGCTGATTCCATAGTTCCTTTTCTATGAGTTATCACTATGAACTGTATCTCATTTGAAAACTTTTTTAAGAATTCAGCGTATTTATAAACATTTGCATCATCTAATGCTGCCTCAATTTCATCTAATATACAAAATGGTGTAGGTTTCATCTTTAATATTGCAAAAAGTAGCGCTATTGCCGAAAGTACCTTTTCTCCTCCTGACATAAGATTTATATTTTGAAGCTTCTTACCTGGTGGCTGCACATTTATATCAATATTGGCCGTAAGTTCATCACCTTCGCCCAATATAAGAGCTGCGTTTCCACCTTTAAATAATTCTTTAAATGTATTATTAAAGTTTTCATTTAAAACCTTAAAATTAGATGAAAAAACGTCTTTCATTTTACTTGTCATATCATCAATAACTTCTTTTAGCTCAATACGTGCGTTGTTTAAATCTTCCTTTTGACTATTCATAAATGTATACTTTTCTTTTATATCTTTGTATTCATCTATAGATCCTAGATTTATGGTACCTAGCTTAGATATTTCTTTTTTTATAGTTATAACTTCTTCTTTTGCAAAATCTTCATTTTCAATATCTTTTGCTATATCCAAAGCTTCAACAAAGCTAATATTAAACTCATTATTTAATCCTGCATATAAATTTTCTTTTTCTATATCTATTCTAGTTTTATTTATATTAAACTTATTCTTTTCTTCTTCTTTTTTTTGTATAAATAATTGTAATTGTTCTATTCTACTTTTTAGGTTAGTAATATTAGCTTTAATTTTTATATTTTCTATCTCATAACTTTTAAAATCTTTATCCAAATTCTCTATTATAAATTTATTTTCTTCTATGCTTTTAGTTAAATTTTCAATATCTTCCTTTGATTTCACAATAGTTTGTTCTTTATCTAGGATAGTCTGTTTTTTTTCTAGTATCTCTGATTCTAGTTCATCTAGATTCTTGCATAACCTTTCTACTTCTTTTAGCATATTTAATATAAATTCATCTATTTTAGCTTTTTTAACTTTTAAATCTAAGATATATTCTTTTTTAACCTTGGATCCTTCTTCTTTGTTTATTATCTCTTCTTCTAAAAAGGTTATTCTATCTCCACATTGCTTTTCTTTTTTATCTAAATTAAGTATTTGTTTAATATCTTCTTCTAATTCTTTAGTTTTATTATCTATACTTTCTTCTATTAAAACTATTTCTTGTTTCGACGTAAGTATATTTTTAGTTAACCTTTCTTTTTCTGACTCTATAGCTAAAATCTTCTCATCTATTTTAGCTACCTCTATATTATTATAATGAATCTTTTCTCTTAACTTAAGATAATTTTCTTCTAGAATTTTATACTCATCTTTGTATCTTTCTAATTCACTATTCGCTTTTTCCAAAGACTTATTAAATTCTAATATCTCTAACTTTAATTTTTCAATTTCATCTTTTCTACCTATTATATTTGTATTTTTATAATACAAGCTTCCACCTGTAAGTGCTCCACCTGTATTTATAACTTCCCCTTGAAGTGTAACTATCTTATTTTTATAATTTACTTTTTTCGCTATCTCTAAAGCACTTTTCATATCATCTGATATAATGGTTCTTCCTAAAATATATTCTATAGCATTTTTAAATTTATCATCAAAATCAATAATTTTACTAGCAATACCTATATATCCTTTTATAGATGTTATTTCTTTATCTAAATAAATACTTTTCCCTTGTATTATGTTTAATGGTAAGAATGTGGCTCTACCTAAATTATTCTTTTTAAGATATTCTATTAAATACTTCGCTTCATTTTCAGTATTAGTTACCATATTAGACACCCCAACGCCTAAAGCTATTTCTATAGCAGATTGATAGTTAGGATTTGCCCTTATTATATCTCCTAAAACCCAAAAGTTATCAATATGGCCATGCATATCACCTTTTTTCATACGCATCATTAAAGCTTTAACGGATTTATTATATCCTTCATAATTACTTTCTAAATTTATAAGTGCATTTTTATTTGCCTCTAATTTATTAATATCTCTATTAATATTTTTTAGCTTTATTTCATTATCATTTAAAGCCCTTTTTACAAAAAGAACTTTGTTTCTATTATCCTTTATAGATATTTCTAATTTTTCTGTACTATCCATAAATCTTTCTTTTTCACTAATTATCCTAAGACCTGTATCTTTATTTGTTTTTAAAAGATTATAATAATCTTCACAGTAACCATGAAGTTGTTGCTGCTTTTCTTTTAAAGAATTAATCTCTATCTCAACTTTTGACTTGTCATTTCTAAGTTTTGATTGATTTCTTAGTATTTCAATAGCATCTTTTCTTAAAATAGAAACTTCTGATTTAAAGTTTGATAATTCACTATTACATAAATTACTCTCTTCTTCTAAAATATTTATCTCATGTTTTAGTTTCTTTTCGTAGTTTTCATTTTCTTTTAAAGACTCTTCATTTTTATTTTTTTCTCTTTTAAGCTCTTCTATCTTCTGGTTTAAGTTCTTTATGCTTCCTTCATTTACTTGTATAGTGGTTTTTGAATTGTCTAAACGTTCTTTAGCAATTCCTATTTCTGCCTTAAGTGACTGAACTATTTCTTTTAGTTTATAATATTCATCTGCTTTATATTTATTTTTTATAGAAGACTCTTCTAACAAGGATTCACTTTTTATTAACTCTTCTTTTATACTAGTTTCATCCTTTTTTAATTCATTTAAATCTTTTTCTATTCTCTCTAAGTTGCTATTTTGCTTTAAAATGTTTGCTTCTATAATTTCTATTCTTTTTACTATTAAGGATACCTCTAAACCTTTAAGTTTAGATGATAATTTTAGAAATTCTTTTGCTTTTTCATTATCTATTCTTAAAGGTTCTAGTCTTTCTTCATAGGTAAGCAATATATCATTTATTCTTATTAAATTTTGTTCTGTTGAATCAATTTTCTTTTGAGCATCATCTCTTCGAGTTTTAAACTTTACTATTCCTGCTGCTTCTTCTAGAAGAGATCTTCTATCCTCTGCTTTTCCACTTAATATAGCATCAATTTTACCTTGTCCTATTATAGAATATCCTTCTTTTCCAATACCTGTATCCATAAATAACTCGTGTATATCTTTTAATCTACAAGATATATTATTTATAAAATACTCGCTTTCACCCGATCTATAAAGCCTTCTACCTATTGTAACATCCATGTAATCTATAGGTAATTCACCTTTAGAATTATCAAGAGTTAAGGAAACTTGTGCTAAACCAACGGACTTCCTAAATTCAGTTCCAGAGAATATAACATCCTCCATTTTTCCCCCTCTTAAATTTTTTACACTTTGCTCTCCAAGCACCCATCTTATTGCATCTGAAATATTGCTTTTTCCGCTTCCATTTGGTCCAACGACTCCAGTAATACCTTTTTTTAATTTTAATTCTATCTTATCTGCAAAAGATTTAAAGCCCTTTATCTCAATAGATTTTAAAAACATACGCCCACTCCTTTAGCTACTTAAATGCTACTGGCAATAGTCCAATCAAAAATATCAAGATTATCATTCCTAATAAAAACTTCCCTATCTTTTCTCTAGTTTTAATTTTCATATTAGCCTCCTATTTTTTTTATAATAGAATATAAATTTAAGACCATTTTATTTTCATAAAACTCTATTATAAAATCTCCTCGTTTTAGATTATCATTTACTTTTATAACAATAAATTTTGATTCAATTCTATCTTTCATTTTATTAAAATACATCTTTTTATTAGCATAAAGTTTAGATAAATCTTTACTTGGTACTTGTATTATTATCTCTGATTTAACTTCTTTTATAATTTCATATATAACATCATTCCATATATTGCTTTCCACTAATTCTCTAAATGCAGGATGAAATGGGCCAGCTACAACGTCTTTACCCTTATTTATATTTTCTGTAGGCTGCAGTCCTATCCTTATAACATTTATATCTTTTTCTACAAGCATCATATAAATTGTTTTAGATACCTCTATTGCCTCTTCTAATGTATATGGTTTATACACTCCTTTATTGTACATAAGTTCCATAGGAGTGTCTTTAATTACAAGAGAGGGGTATATCCTACAAATGTCAGGTCCCATAGCTATAATCTTTTTAGTAGTTTCTATATCTTTTTTAAAATTATCCGTAGGCAATCCTAGCATTATTTGATGACCTAATGTAAATCCATAATCTTTTATCAGTTTAGAAGCTTTAATAGCATCTTCCTCGCTATGTCCTCTTCCAGACCTTTTTAAGACCTCTTCGTCTAAAGATTGTATGCCAAGTTCAATTATGTCTACAGAGTAATCTTTTAATGTATTTAATATCTGTTCATTTATATAATCTGGCCTAGTTGATAGCCTTATTTTAGATATGAGTTTAGATTCTTTATATGTTTTTGCTACACTTAAAAGTTCTTTTTGTTTTTCTACTGGTATTGCTGTAAAGGTTCCTCCAAAAAATGACACCTCTATAGTGGCCTCTTTATTATTTATAGTTAATAGATATTCATCTATAGTATTTTTTACTAACTCTGCATTTACCTTTTCTTGTTCCCCAGTTATTTTATCTTGGTTGCAAAATACACAGTTATGTGGACATCCTTCATGGGGAACAAATATAGGAATAATATAATAATCTTTACTCATGTATTTCCTCCAGTTTTAATAAGGCCTCTTTAGCAGAGCTTTGTTCTGATTCTTTTTTACTATAACCATTGCCTTCACCCATAACCTTATTATTAATTACAACCTTAGTATAAAATTTTCGTCTATGAGGAGGTCCCTCATATTTTACTAGTTCATAATCAATTTCAACTTCGCCATCCTTTTGAAGTTTTTCTTGAAGAGCAGTTTTATAATCTAGTACTATTTCTTGATTAATTGCCTTACTTATAGTTTCTTTAAAACTCTTTAGTATGAAGTCTGTAACGTAATCTATCCCCTTATCTAAGTATACGGCTGCTATTACAGCTTCTACGCAATCTGCTTGAATTGAAACTCTATCACGCCCACCTGTAAGCTCTTCCCCGCGACTCATACGCATGTGCCTTCCAATTCCCCATGTTAATGCAATTTCATATAAAGAGTTTTCGCATACAATAAGTGATCTTAGCTTTGTTAAATCACCTTCGCTTTTTTGCTTATAATTATTAAAAAGGTATTCTGTTATACATAATTGAAGCACAGAATCACCTAAAAATTCTAATCTTTCATTGTAGTCTACATTTTTAAATTGATTAGCATAGGAACTATGAGTTATAGCTGTTAATAAATGTTCTTTGTCGCTGAATACTGTATCAATCTGTTTTTCTATATTTTTTATGTTTTCTAGATAATGTTTCATTCTTCCAACTCCTCAAAGAAGTTTATTCTTCAATCTACTAATTCTTTGCAAACTCAAGAATAAACTTTGTTTTTTTGATAAATAAAGCCCCGATATACGGGACTTTACACTATTCTTCAATATGCTCTTTTATATAATCAACTACATCTTTAACTATAACCATCTTTTCTGCATCTTCATCGGCCATCTCTAAGTCAAATTCATCCTCAAGGGCCATTATAAGTTCAACTATATCAAGAGAATCTGCTCCTAAATCTTCTATAAAAGATGATTCCATATTAATCTCATTCTCGTCAACACTTAATTTATCAGCTATAATTGCTTTTATCTTTTCAAATGTCATATTATCACCTCCCAACGAAATTCTATAATTAGATAATATTACATATATTATTCATCGTCAATAGAAAGAACTTAATATTACAAACTTTCTATTTCATTACTTATTTTTTCTATAATCTTATTATCGTAAAATATAATAGCTTGCTTTATAGCATTTTTCAAGGCTTTTCCATCTGAGCTTCCATGTGCCTTTATACATATACCCTTTACACCTATAAAAGCTGCTCCACCATATTCTTTATAATCAAATTTAATTTTAAATTCTTTGAATATAGGCTTTAATAAAAGTCCACCAATTTTAGTTCTTGTAGAACTCATTATTTCAGATTTTAAAACATCGAATATACTAGAAGACACACCTTCATACATCTTTAAAATAGTATTTCCTACAAACCCATCACATACCACTATATCTGTATTTCCTAATGGAACATCTCTAGGCTCTATATTACCTACGAAGTTAATAGCTTCATTTTTAAGCAACTTGTAAGTAGCCTTAGTTAATTCATTTCCTTTTTCCTCTTCTACACCTATGTTAACTAACCCTATAGATGGATTCTTAACGCCTAAAACATTTTCAAAATATATTTTCCCCATATGGGCAAACTGAACAAGATTATTAGGCTTACAATCTACATTAGCACCACAATCTACCACCATAAACTTTCCATTTTTACCTGGCATTATTGGTGCAAGAGCTGGTCTATCAATACCATTAATACGTCCTACTATGAAAAGAGATCCCGCCATAAAGGCACCAGTGCTACCCGCAGAAATTATAGCATCCGCTTCATTGTTTTTCACTAAATTTAATGCTTTAACCAAACTAGAATCCTTTTTTCTCCTTATTGCCATTACAGGATGATCATTAGTGTCTATTACCTCAGTTGCATTAACAACGGTAATTTTATTTTTATCATATTCATATTTAGAGAGTTCTTTATTTATTTCATTTTGTTTCCCTGTAATTATTATCTGTAAGTCTTCAAATTCTTTCAAAGCTTGAATTGAGCCTTCTACAACTATTCTAGGAGAATTATCTCCACCCATTCCATCTACAGCAATTTTCACGGTTAACACGCCCCTTTTAATTTCAGATATAAAGAAAAGAAAGCCCTAAGACTTTCCTTTCCTACATTATTTTGCTTCAGTAGCAACTATTTCTTTACCTTTGTAAAAACCACAGTTCTTACATACTCTATGTCCAAGTTTCATTTCATGGCATTGTGGACATTCAACAATTCCTGGCGCACTTAATTTAAAAGTTTGCGCTCTCCTTGAGTCTCTTCTACCTTTAGAAAATTTTCTCGCTGGATTTCCCATTTATAACACCTCCTTAATCATCTAAAAACAGTTGTTTTAACTTTGCCAATCTCGGATCAATAATATCTTTATCACAATCACAACTTTGATTGTTTAGATTAGTCCCACAAATTTGGCAAAGACCTTTACAATCTTCACTACAAAGCTTCTTCATAGGTAATGTTAATATTATACTGTTTTCTACAACTTCAGCAATATCTAAATTATCACTATTTAAAATGATTATATTCTCATCCTCTATTTCTTCATCAAAAGAAAATTCTTCATTCAAATTTAAATTTAGAGGATAATTAAACTTTTCAAGACATCTAGAACATGTAAGTTCTAATTCTGTTTTGACCTTAGCTATTAGAGTTATTACGTCCCCATTAGAACTTATATCTCCACTTACTGCTATGGGTCTTACAAAACCTATATCTTCTCCGTCATAACTTATCGTATCTTTATTATAAATAAAAGATACTTCTTTCTTAAAAGACTTGCCTTTGTTTAATTCTATAATTTCTACACTCATAGCTTTAACTTTGAAAGATTACAGATAATACTTTAAATCTTTCACTTCTCTCCTTAGTAATTATATTTTGCTTATAACCACAATTTATTATATAAACTTGCCCATTAAAAGTCAAGATGTTTCTTACTATTTGTTCAAAAGTTCTTTTGTATCTCTTGCTATCATAAGTTCTTCGTTAGTAGGTATAACAAAAACTTTGACTTTTGAATCTGATGCACTTATTTCAGTAACTTTACCTCTTACATTATTTTTCTCTTTATCTATTTTAACTCCTAAAAATTCTAATCCATCACAGATTGCTTCTCTTGTGTCAGGTGAGTTTTCACCAAGTCCTGCAGTAAATACAAGACAATCAAGTCCACTTATTGATGCTGCGTAAGACCCTATTGTTTGTTTAACTCTATAATTAAATACATCTAATGCTAAAGCTGCTCTTTTGTTACCTTCACCCACTGCATTTTCAATATCTCTAAAGTCACTGCTTACTCCTGATAAACCTAGAACACCTGATTTTTTATTTAATATATTGTTAGTCTCTTCTACAGAATAACCAACTTCCTTTATTAAATATGTAACTATTGCAGGGTCTATATCTCCACATCTTGTTCCCATGACTATACCTGCAAGTGGAGTGAATCCCATGCTTGTATCAACGCATACTCCATCATTAATAGCCGCAATGCTAGCTCCATTACCTAAATGGCAAGTTATCATCTTTATATCTTTTAAATCTTTGTTCATACATTCTGATGCTACTTTTGAAACATATTTATGTGATGTTCCGTGGAAGCCATATTTTCTGATTTTATTCTCTTTATATAGTTCATATGGTAATGCATACATATATGCTTTTTCAGGCATAGTTTGGTGGAATGCAGTATCAAATACTACTACCATAGGAGTTTGTGGCATAAGTTCCTTACATGCGTTTATTCCAATTATATTTGGTGGGTTATGAAGTGGTGCAAGTTTTGCGCACTCTTCAAGTTCTTTCATAACTGTTTCATCTATAATTACTGACTTAGAATATTTTTCTCCACCATGAACAACTCTATGACCTACAGCATTAATCTCATCCATGCTGCTTATAACTCCACTTTCTTTGTTAACTAAGGCATTTAATACTATACTAATTGCATCTTTATGGTCATTCATAGGCTCTTTAACAATGTACTTATCTCTACCCTCTACCTTTTGTGTTAATATTGATCCTTCAATACCAATTCTTTCAACTAATCCTTGAGCTAAAGATTTCTCATTTGTCATATCAATTAATTGATATTTTAATGATGAACTTCCACAATTAATAACTAATACTTTCATTTGATTTTCCCCTTTCGTTTTAAACACTAATAATTTTATTTACTTACTTGTTTGAGCTTGAACCGCAGTCAAAGCCACCACATTTACTATATCCTCAGAGCTACATCCTCTAGATAAATCGTTTATAGGCTTTGCGAATCCTTGAGATATAGGTCCTATAGCTTCTGCCCTTCCAAATCTTTGAACTAGCTTATATCCTATATTTCCTGATTGTAAATCTGGGAATATAAGTACATTAGCATTTCCTGCAACCTTACTATTTGGAGCTTTTTGATTAGCAACTTTAGGAACTATAGCAGCATCAAGTTGCATCTCTCCATCTATATCTAGGTCAGGTCTTCTATCTTTTGCAATTTGTGTAGCATTTCTTACCTTTTCAACTAATTCATGTTCAGCACTTCCCATAGTTGAAAAAGATAACATGGCAACCTTAGGTTCTATTTTACATAAATTTTTTGCTGTTTCAGCTGTAGCTATAGCTATAGCAGCTAATTCATCTGCTGTTGGGCTTGGGTTAACCGCACAGTCTGAAAATATTAACATTCCATCATCACCATAATTATGATCTGGAACCATCATAATGAAAAAACTAGATACTACCGATACCCCTGGCGCTGTTTTTATTATTTGAAGTCCCGGTCTTAAAAGGTCTCCTGTAGTATGTACAGCACCTGATACCATGCCGTTAGCATCATTCATCTTAACCATCATTGTACCATAGTAAAGGGGATCCTTTACTATTTTTAAGGCCTTTTCTTTAGTCATGCCTTTCTTTTTCCTTAGTTCATAAAATTCTTCCGCATATTTATCTGTATTAGATGATGTTTCAGGATCCTCTATTTGTATACCCTCTATGTCCACCCCTAAAACTTTTGCTTTTGCTTTTATTATAATGCTGCTACCAACTAATATAATATCTGCAAGACCTTCTTTATTGATTTTTTCACTGGCGATAAGTGTTCTATCTTCATCGCCTTCTGGAAGAACTATTTTTTTTCTATCTGACTTTGCAGATTCCCATATGTTCTTCATAAATTCCATGCTCATTTCTCCTCTCATTTAATTAAGGCTGCTTTTTTAATATACTTTTTATAAACTCCAACAATAATTATATTTTTTTTATCAAGTGATTTTTAGACTTAGGTGGAGTTTGCTTATAAGGAATACATCTCTCCATCTCAGTCTTAGAAGAACTTATCCAGGGCGTAGCAGCCGTCATCCCCCACCTTGAAGAGGAGAGGGGTGTTGCGGATGGTAGCCATCGGATAAAACGTTATATATTGAAATTTAAAAATATAAGTTGAAGTTTCAATATGTATTTCTCTATAGTATAATACTATAGATTGAGTTATTTTTAAAGTCTATATTGACTTTAGTTTGATAGTTTTTTATCTTTATTGCAAAATTGTTTTATTAATATCACTTTTTAATAAAATTTTATTAAACCAAAGGAGGTCTTTTTATGAAAGTAGCTGCTATTATCTCTGAGTATAATCCATTGCATAACGGCCATAAACTTCACATCGAGAAAACTAAAAAAGAATTAAATTGTGATTATCTCATATCTATAATGAGTGGTAACTTTGTCCAAAGAGGTCTACCCTCTTATATTGATAAATGGAATAAGTCAAAGGTGTCTGTTTCAAACGGAATAGACCTTGTAATTGAACTTCCTGTAATATTTAGCCTTTCATCAGCAGAATTTTTTGCAAAGGGCTCTGCTCAAATATTAAATTCTTTAGGAATAGTTGATTATTTAAGTTTTGGAAGTGAAGTTGGTGATATCGAGCCCTTAAAACTTATAGCATCTATTCTTTGCAATGAGCCTCATGCATATAAGTCTTTGCTTAAATCTAAGCTATCTTACGGACTTGCCTTTGCAAAAGCAAGATCTCTAGCTCTAACTGAATATATTACTGATAACTTTCCAATGTATACTATAGACTTTATAACAAACCTTTTAAGCTCTTCAAATAATATATTAGCTATAGAATATTTAAAAGCTTTATATTCACTAGATAGTACTATAGAGCCTTTTACCATTAAAAGGCTTGGTTCAAATTACAACGATGAAGGTTTAAATGCGAGTTTTTCTAGCGCAACCTCCATAAGAAATCATCTTAAAACTTCAGATGATTTAACATTACTTAAAAGTCATCTACCAAAATCTTCTTACACCCTTATAGAAACTTTAATCAAAGACAATTATACATTTCCTCAAATAGAGAATATATTCCCATTTATAAAATATAAAGCCTTAACAGATAACAATTCTTTAAAGCAAATTCCAGAAGCTTCTGAAGGATTATACAATAAAATATATAAAAGTTTATGGGATGGCTCTACTTATGAAGAATCTTTTTCTAAAATTAAAAGTAAAAGATATGCTTCCACAAGAATAAATCGGCTATTGTGCCAGTATTTCATTGGATTTGAGAATTATTCTATTGATAATTTGAGAAGAAGTGATCCAAGTTATATACGTGTTTTGGCTTTTAATGATAAAGGAGCTGAGCTTCTAAAAAAAATCAAAAACACTTCCTCACTTCAAATATATACAAAACTTCCTAAAAGTTTATGTCCAATGTTAGAATTAGATTTACAAAGCACTAAAGCATACAGTATATTAAATCCTTCTATAAGATACAATGAAGATTATTTTAAAAGCCCTATAATAATTAAATAAATATACTTATTTTGTTAATATTCCTTCACATCTTTCAATATACTTTTTAGTATGGTGTACCGTCGAGATCCCTATACTATTTCAATGCTTTTATTTATTGGAGGAATGATTGTGAAATTTCTTTTATTTATAACTATAGTTTTGATTATCATTTTATTGTTTTACTTATTAAAATACAATAAGGTAAATATTTTGATGACAATAATATTAACTTATTTCATAATTAACTTTATTTTAAATCCAACTTTATGCATAGACGCTTCTATAAATGGTGCCAAGCTCTTTTTCACATCTTTATTTCCATCTTTATTTCCATTTATAATTATAACTAATATTCTAGTTGCTTATGATGGAGTAAATATTTATTCAACATTCCTTGGTCCCTTAATCTCCAAGCCCCTGGGATTACCTAAAGAAGCTAGCTTTGCTCTAATCATTAGCATGTTATGCGGTTACCCTTTAGGTGCAAAATATAGCTGTGAATTGTACGACTTAGGTAACATAAATTCATCAGAGCTTTCTAAGCTAATAAGTATAGCTTCAAATTCTAGTCCGCTTTTTTTAATAGGATCTGTCGGAACATCTATGCTTGGAAATACAAGAGCTGGTTACCTATTACTTTTTTCTAATTATTTATCTTGTGTTTTTATGGCTATTATTTTAAAACATAAATATAAAGAACCTGTGTCAAAATTAAAGGTTAAAACTATTAAGGCAAGTAAAAATAACAATTTAGGAATGGTGCTTAAATCTTCTATAGAAAATGCAATAGCCACAACGCTTAACATCGGATCTTACGTTGTAATATTCTCTGTTATTTTAGCTATAATAAAAAACAATGTTGTCTTCAACATTGTTTTAAATAAAATATATATGGAGTCTTCTTTACCAAAAAACGCTTTAAGTGGAATCATTTTAGGTTTAATAGAAGTTACAAACGGCTGTTATCTTTTATCTAAAGGAAATATAAATTATGTTTTAAGCCTATGTTTTATTAGTTTTTTATGTGCCTTTAGTGGGCTTGCAATAATAGCTCAAATTCATTCCTTCACACATAAATACAAAGAAATTTCAATAATTAAATACGTCATAAGAAAAGTAATTCAAGGTGTTATAAGTTTCATTATAACCCTTGTATCCTTATTATTTTTAAATGATAGAACACTTTTTACTTTTTCGAATAAGACTCCTCTAACTATAAGTTTTAAAAGCTATATTCCTATTTTATTATTACTCTTTATTTACTTTGCACACTATTTTTCAAAAAAATTATTTGATGTTTCTTAATTCCTTTATATTTTCTCTTATTGTAGATGAGTTTTGTGATAAATCTTCAGACAGGTTTTTCATAAAATCTTCTACATCTTTTTTTACATTTTTCATCATTTTTTTGCTATTTTCTTTCATCTCTTCATCTAATTGACACAATACTTCATCGGCATAATCCCTTGCACCGAGCCTTATGGCCTTAGCATCTCTTTGAGCTACAGCTATTATATCTTGAGACTTTATTTTAGCTTCTTTTGTTATATCATGATTTTCTACCTGTTTTTTCATCATCTCTACAGTTTGACCCTTTATATTGTCATACTCTTCTCTAGCTTCTGCAAGAATTCTTTCTTTTTCGCTTAAAACCCATTGAGCTTTTTTAAATTCATCTGGCATATAATTTATTATTTGATCAATTACCTCTAGCATTTCCTTTTTATCTAGTACTATCTTTCCAGTAATGGGAACTTTCGACGCACTATCTATTATTTCTTGAAGATATTCTAATAATTGAATAACGTCCATTTAAATCACCCCTATATTTTAGCTTTTTCTACTATTGTAGATATTATTTCGTCCGGAACTAATCCTTTTATACATCCACCAAACTTAGCTACTTGTCTAACTGAAGAAGAACTTAAGTAAGAATATTTTGCATTTGTCATCATAAAAACAGTTTCTATAGATGAATCTAATTTATTATTCATAAGTGCCATTTGAAATTCATATTCGAAATCTGAAAATGCCCTTAACCCTTTAACAATTACTTTAATATCTTTTTCTTTCATAAAGTCTATTAATAAGCCATCAAAACTATCTACTTTGACATTTTTATATGGCTTAACAACTTTTCTTATAAGTTCTACTCTTTCTTCAATGTCAAAAAGCCCTTTTTTATCAACATTAACTAAAACTCCAACCGTAACTTCATCAAATACTTCAGAGGATCTTTTTATTATATCCAAATGTCCATTTGTTATGGGGTCAAAACTTCCCGGATAAACAACTCTTCTCATGGGCTTAGTCCTCCTTATAATCATAAAAACATATAGTTGTATTTCCGTATCTTCTATGATCCTTTAGTATTATAAAGCCATTGCCTTCATATATTTCCTCTTGACTATCAATCTTTGTTACTATAAGCCCTCCCTTAGCAAGTAAACTGTTACTATGTACGAGTTCTATGGCCTTAGGTATCATCTCTTTCATGTAAGGTGGATCTATAAATATTACATCAAATTTATTTTCAGATTTACCAAGCCTCTTTAATGCTTCATAAGAATCCATGTTAAGGCAATATGCCTTATCTTGAAACTTTAAATTTTCTACATTTTGTTTTAATAAAGGAAAGGTTACAGGACTTTTATCTATTAAATAACATTCCTTCGCACCTCTACTTACGCTTTCTAAACCTAAGCTGCCAGTACCTGCAAAAACATCTAGTGTTGTGGCATTTGGGATTCTTAATTGTATCATACTAAACATGGCCTCTTTTACTCTATCTAAAGTTGGCCTTGTATCTAGGTTAACAGGAGCAAGTAACTTTCTTCCCCTTGCTACACCAGCTATTATTCTCATATGCCATCCTCCTCAAAATTACTTTTATACATTTTACCATAGGAATTTATAATATACAAAGTTTTTATATTAATTAAAACAAATATATTTAGAACTACTTTCTAAGTAACTCATTATTTCTTCTATCAGTAGTTTATTTATATAAAGATTGCTATTTATAACTTGGTGTGCTTCATTATTAGCTATTTTAAATAATTCTATATCCTCCATTATATCAGCCAATATAAGTCCCGTCTCTCCATGTTGTTTAATTCCAAATAGCTCTCCAGACCCTCTTAATTTTAAATCTTGCTCCGCTATATAAAATCCATCGTTACTTTCTACCATAGTCATCATTCTTTTCTTAGTTGTATTACTTTTAGCTTCCCCTATAAGCATACAATATGATTTATAAGTTCCTCTTCCAACCCTTCCCCTTAGTTGATGAAGCTGAGATAGACCAAATCTTTCAGCGTTTTCTACAATCATTACTGTAGCATTAGGAACATTTACCCCAACTTCTATAACCGTAGTTGAAATTAAAACAGATACTTCTCCATTTTTAAACTTAGTCATTATATCTTGTTTTACTAATGGTTTCATTTTTCCATGAAGTATCTCTACAGTTTCCTTATTCAGATATGTTTGTTTTAACTCTTCATATAATTTGTTTACAGAGTTAAGATCTAATTTTTCATTTTCTTCTATAAGTGGACATACAATATAAGCTTGACGTCCCTTTTTTATTTCTTCGAATAAAAATTTATAAGCTAGCCCTCTTTGTTTTTGATTATAAAAAACAGTATCTATTTTTTGTCTTCCAGGAGGCAGTTCATCTATAATTGAAACATCTAAGTCTCCATATAAATATAGTGATAAAGTCCTAGGTATCGGAGTTGCTGTCATTACTAACACATCTGCAGTTTCTTCTTTATTTATAAGCTTACTTCTTTGATGTACTCCAAACCTATGTTGTTCATCTGTTATTATGATACCTAGCTTCAAGGCTTTTACATCTTCTTCGATTAAAGCATGTGTACCTATTGCTATCATTGGTTTACCTTCTTTTAGATCTTTTTTAATTCTTTCTTTTTCCTTTGGTGATGTACTTCCAGTAAGTAGTTCTATTTCAATAGCAAATTTATTTAATATGTCTTTACATTCTTTATAATGTTGATTTGCAAGAATCTCAGTAGGAGCCATAAATATTGCTTGATAATTATTTTTAACTACATTAAACATTGCTATTATGGCAATTATAGTCTTCCCACTTCCTACATCTCCTTGTACTAACCTATTCATTGGATAAGCTCTTTTTTCATCTATAAGAATTTCTCTCACAGTTCTACTTTGAGCTTTTGTAAGTTTAAATGGTAAACTTTCTTTTAGATTAGTTAAGGATTCATCCATTTTAAAAGCTATCCCCTTTGTATTAAACTGAAGTTTTTTCTTTAACATTAATATTTTTAAGGAATAAGTAAAAAGCTCTTGAAATTTCAGCCTTTCTTTAGCTTTATTTAAACTTTCCATATTTTTTGGGAAATGTATGTTTCTAATAGAACTATCTAAGGACATAAAATTATGTTTTTGCAATAAATCTTGTGGTAAATTTTCTTTTATTTCTATATTATCTAAGACACTATTTATCAATTTCAATATGATTTTATTAGTCAATTTGTCCTGAAGTATATATTTGGATATAATATTTCCAGTTTTAAGCTCTTTACTTCCTATAAGAGGATTAGTAATTTCTAAAATATCTCCACTCTTTTTATAGCTTCCAAAAAGTACATATTCTTCGTCAATGTTAAACTTTGTTTTTATGTATGGTTGATTAAACCACTTCGCTATAACTTTCATATTTTTGTAGCTAAAATTTAAGGTAATAAGATGTTTACCTGTTCTAGTCTTAATATGACTTTTAACTCCTTTAAAAGTGCAAGTTAATACTAATTTTTCTTTTTCAAAGTTTTCACTCCATAAAGTTTCATTGTTTACAAACTCATAAGTTTTTGGAAAATATAATAAAAGATCCATAACCGTGAATATACCACATTTATTTAAATTTTCTTTTGTTTTAGCGCCAACTCCTTTTAATTCTTCTATATCTTTATAAAGATTCACAAATAACACCTCATAGCAAAAAAAGCCCGTAGGCTTTTTAAATTATTCTACAGAAATTATGAAATAATACAAAGGCTGTTTTCCTTCGTAAAATTGAATGTCTATATTTTCATATATACCTTCTAATTTTAAAGCAAACTTTTCTACTTCTTCTTTTGTGCAGTCTGCTCCGTAAAAAAGAGTTATAAGCGATTTATCCGCGTCAACTATCTTTTCTAACAATTTTTCGCTAACGTCGTATATCTCACTACCAACTTCTTTAATTTTACCTTCAACAAGTCCTAGTATATTTCCTTCTTTTATTTCAATTCCGTCCATCTCAGTATCACGGACAGCATAAGTTATAGATGCTGATATAACAGATTCAATACTTTCTTTCATAACTTCTAAGTTTTCTTCTACATCTCCATCAGGATTAAACATAGTAACACAAGTTATACCTTGTGGTATACTTTTTGTAGGTATAACAACAACATTTTTTTCTGAAAGCTCCGCGGCTTGAGTTGCTGACATAATTATATTTTTATTGTTTGGCAATATAAATATATTTTCTGCATTTACCTTTTCTATACTTTTTACTATTTCTTCTGTACTAGGATTCATGGTTTGGCCACCTGATATAATATAGTCTACTCCTAAGTCTTTAAAAATATGTTCTATTCCCTCTCCCATAGATACAGAAATGAATCCATATTTTTTTTGTTCTTCTTTAGTTTCTTCTTTATATTTTTCTTGATCTATAATTAAACTTCTATGTTCTTCCCTCATATTATCAATTTTAATTTTTGAAAGTTCTCCAATTGCTACTGCTTTTGATAAAACATTTCCAGGATCATTGGTATGAATATGAACTTTAATTACATCTTCATAACCGACAACTATCATAGAATCGCCCTGAGCTTCTACTTCCCTTTTAAAATCTTCTGCTTTAGATGAATCTCCTAAAATTATAAATTCGGTACAATAACCAAATTTAATATCATGAGGTTCAAGATTGTTAGCAGCAGATATATTAGTGGCTATTGAATGAAAATCTCCAAGCGTAGATTTAACATCATCTCTTAAAGCTTCATGAATTCCTTTTAATATTATTAAAAGTCCCATTCCACCAGAATCTACTACCTTAGCACTTTTTAAAACTGGTAACATATCAGGTGTCTTATTTAAAGTATCTTCTGCACCTTTGCAAACGTCATCCATAAGGAGTGTTATATCTTTAGCTTTACTCTTCAGAGCATTTTCACCTGCTGACCTTACCACTGTAAGGATTGTACCCTCTATTGGTCTCATTACTGCTTTATATGCAGATCTACTACCTTCCATTATACTTTCTGCAAACTCTTCAGCATTTGCTTCTTCCTTACCTTCTAATCCTTTTGCAATACCTCTTAGTATTTGAGATAATATAACTCCTGAATTACCTCTAGCTCCCATAAGAGCTCCTTTAGCAAGTTTCTTTGAAACTTCGCTAATAGATTTAGAGTTCATATCCTCTATTTCTTTTACTGCTGCTTTAAATGTCATTGACATATTAGTCCCTGTGTCCCCATCAGGTACTGGAAATACATTTAAGGAATTAACAAACTCCTTTTGTTCTTCTAATTTATTACTAGCATTAACCATTACATTATAAAAATGCTCACCATTTATTTTTAAATATTTCATTTAAGTAAACCTCCTAGACCCTGATACCTTGAACATTCACAGTTATACAAGAAACCTTTAATGCTGTATAGCTTTCTATATTATATCTTATTCTTTGAATAATATTATTAGCTATAACAGATATTTTAGTTCCATATTGTACTACTACAAATAATTCTATAGTCAGTTCTTCATTTTTATAATTAATTTTAACGCCTTTACTCAAATTTTCGATCTTCAGTAATTGCCATAAACCATCAGCAGCACTTTTAGAAGCCATTCCTACTACACCATAACATTCCATAGTAGATAACCCTACTATATTAGCTATAACTTCGTCTGAATACTCTACGTTTCCATATTCATTAGATATTCCTATCATATTCAGTCCTCCTTGATTAATTCCATATCATATATTCTATATTAACTTTTCACTTTATTCAAGAAAATTTAAATTTTAATTACTTTATTTACTAATAACCTTATATTTTACTTGCACAAAATCTGAATATTTGATAGAATATTATTTGTGCTAAATGAAGAATATTATCTTCTATAGTTAGAGGAGGTGTTTTATAATGTCAAGAAGATGTGAATATTGTGATAAAGGTGTTATGTCAGGGGTTCAATACAGCCACTCGCACCGTCAATCAAAAAGAAAATGGGCTCCAAATATAAAGAAAATAAAAGCCATAGTTAACGGTACTCCAAGGACTGTCCATGTTTGTACAAGGTGCCTTCGTTCCGGTAAGGTTGAAAGAGCTATATAAAAGATAAAAAATGCAATTGTTAAGATACAATTGCATTTTTTATTTATCTTTTTTTTAGAGCTTTTAGTATGTTAGATAAGAACTTAGGTAACTTTATTGCCATTATCTTCATGTTACATTGCCTCCTTAAAAGAGATTAGGCTTAAATTAGCTTCTAAATATATTAAATATATGGTTGATTTTTTACTTTTTACCACAGAAAATATACCATCCACAGTATACAAGTCCAGCTCCAATAGCCAATAACCATGCCCACAGAGGCATTAATACAGATAATACCATTCCAAGTCCTACACACCCAACTACTATTCCATAAAACTTTTTCTTATTCCATCTTTTACCCAAATAAATCACCCGAAACATATTGCTCCAATAATTATTATATTAAACATCTTTACTTTGGTGATTATCATATTTTATTAATTTTATTGTTTAAAATAACTCTTATTTGGTTAACCACAAATTATAATACTTTGTTTTATAATAATTTAATCTTTAGAATACATAACCATAACTATACCTTTTTTAAACTCAATTCTCACATCTTCTTTTAAAAATTCATTAGACACCGTCCTAGGGTCTCCAAATGCAAGCCTATAGTCTCGAAGGTCATACTTTGCACCATATATATTAAACTCTTCTACCTCCTCCTTAAAAGCTTGAAATGACAGTATTTGGCCATACTCGCCTTTAAGACTACAATTTTTATTTCTTAAAAATATACAATTGTTGTCATCTTTTATATACGCATCTACTCCATTATCAAGGCAAGTCTCTAAAAGCCCCAAATTTGCTAACATATGATCTAATCTACTTCCTGTACATCCTAAAAAAACTATTTCTTTTGCCTTTTTTTCTAATGCCTTTATTAAAGCAAGTTCTGTGTCTGTAAAATCTTTTTCTTTTGGATATATTTCTATATCCTCTAAATTATTTTTAAAATATTTAAAAACTTTTTCATCTATAGAGTCGAAGTCACCAAGTAAAATATTTGGGCTTATACCTGCCCTATAAAGCACTTCCCCTCCCTTATCAGCTGCTATAAGAAAATCACAATCTCTAATCTCATCATTAAGTAAATTAAAAGAGGGGGGATTTCCCCCTGCTACTATAACTATTTTCATTTTGTAACCTCTTTAAGGTTTTTTATATTTTCTTCTATTCTATCTTGTTTAAACACCGCAGATCCTGCAACTATTATGTCAGCTCCGCTATTTGATACATCTTTAATATTAGTTAAATCTATTCCGCCATCTACTTCTATAGCTATATCCTTACCAGTTTTCAGTATCATTTGTTTTAAATCTTTAATCTTTTCATCACAATACTTTATATATTTTTGTCCCCCAAATCCTGGGTTTACGCTCATAATTAAAACCATATCTAATTCTTTTAATATGCTTTCTAATACATTAATAGGTGTTGCTGGATTTAATGCTACAGCAACTTTTATTCCAAGCTCTTTTATATGAGTAATAGTTTTATCTAAATGCTTTTCTGATTCATAATGTACAGTAATAATATCTGCTCCTGCTTTAGCAAACTCTTCTATATATTTTGACGGTTCCTCTATCATAAGGTGTACATCAAATTCTTTCTTTGTGTAAGGTCTTATAGATTTAATAATTGGCATACCAAAACTAATATTAGGTACAAACCTTCCATCCATAACATCTATATGTATAATGTCCGCCTCGCTATTATCTAATCTTGTTATATGCTCTCCTAATTTTGAAAAATCTGCTGATAATATTGAAGGTGCTATCTTTACCATTTTTTTCTCCTCCCCATAATTTCTTCTAATGTTTTAATATAAAAGTCATACCTAACTCTACTTATGTTACCTTTATCTAATGCTTCTTTTACTTTACAACCTGGCTCTTTATTATGAAGGCAAGAATTAAACTTACACTGCCTGTAAAATGAAAATTCTGGAAATAAGTATTGGAGTTCTTCCTTAGGCATAATATCCACATCTAAAGTAGAAAACCCGGGAGTATCTAATAAAAATCCCTGTTCTATTTGAATTAATTCACTATGCCTTGTAGTATGCTTTCCCCTACCAATTTTTTTACTTACTTCGCCAGTCTCCATCTTATAATTTCCTATAAGACTATTTAATATAGTGGATTTTCCCGATCCAGAAGGCCCACAAAGTACTGTTACATTATCTTTAAGCATTTTTTTTAGTGGTTCAAGATTATCCTCTTCTGTTGCTTTTATAAATAAAAGTTCATAACCCAAATCTTTGAAAATATCTTTAATATAAAGATATTCCTCTTTTTCACAAAGATCTATTTTATTTATACATATTATCGGTTTTATATTGTTGTATTCACAAAGTAATATAAACCTATTTAAAAGTTCTATATTAAGGTCTGGGTCTTTAATTGCAAAAACTATAAATGCTTGACTTACATTGGATACCATAGGTCTTGTAAGTTCTGAGTTTCTCTTGTAAATCTTTTCTATTACGCCCTTACCGTTTTCTACTGTTATTTCAACTTTATCACCAACCATTGGAGTAAGTTCATCATGTCTGAACTTACCCCTGGCCTTACACTCAAAAACTTCATCTACAGTATCTATATAGTAAAATCCTCCGATACCTTTTGTTATTATACCTTTCATCTATAACCTCCATTGTTAATAAGTTATGGTTTAGGTTTTGGGTCAGGTTTTGGGTCTGGTTCTACTGGTTTCACCGGCTCTTCTGGTTCTGGTTTTTTAGGCTTTTCAGCTGCTGTTACTGTAACAGTTCCACCAGGTAAAACACTGTTAACATCTAGTGCCGTAATTTTATCTTCCCCTGCAAACCCACCTGTATTAAGTTTTACACCTAAAGAATTTGCTCTTCCTTGAGCTTCACTTATTGTTTTACCAACAAGTTCACCTACATTTAATTTTTCTGGCTCTTTATAAATATAATATTTTATATTTATATTAGATCCTGCTTCTACTTTAGTATTCGCCTCTATTGATTGATAAAATACCTTTTGATCCTTGGATTTATCAGTAGTTTCTTCCACAGATTTATTTACAGTCAATTTTGAATTTTTCAAAGCATTTTCCGCATCATTAATATTTGCATTCATTACATTTGGAACAGCAACTAAAACAGTCTTAGGTCCTTTGCTTACAACTAAATTAATTTTTGTACCCTTTTCAACTTGCTTATCTGGAGCTGGATCTTGTTTTATTACATTATCTTTACTTACTGTATCACTAAAATCTGAATCAATACTTCCGACTTCAAGTTCATAACTTTCTATCATATCCTTAGCTGATTTTATGTCTATATCTTTAAGGTCCGGAACATTTACAGATGACTTTCCTCCGCTTATAATAACTTTTACTACATCGCCTTCTTTTGCCGTTTCACCTTCTTTAGGGTTTGAATCTATTATGGTCCCTTCTTCTTTGTCACTTTTCTCTGTACCTGCTACTTCCATTTTAAGTTTATTGCTTTCAAGAACCTTTTTAGCCTCTTCTTTTGTTAGATTTAATATTTGAGGCACTGTTACTTCTTTATTCTTTTTAGTTGTGAGTGATGATCTATCAATTAAATAAGCACTTAATAGTCCTAATGATATGGCTAATACAGCCATAAGCGATATTATTATTATTTTTTTACTTTTCTTTGTTATCCCTGCTTTTTTCTTATGATCTTCATCTTTATATTCTTCTTCTTCTTCATCTTCATCTTCATCATTATCCTCTATAATTGTTTTGTCCTTTTCAAGTTCCTCTTGAAGTAGGGCTTGATTTACAGGATCCATTATTCTAGTAAATCCATTGTCTATATTAGCATACTGCATTTGAGAATCTGGATCCTTTTGTATTTTAATTAAGTCATTCATCATATCTTTAGCAGTTTTATACCTTTTAGCTGGCTCTTTTTCTATAGCATTTAATATTAATTTATTTAAACTTTCAGGTATGTTTTGAACTATTTGCTTAGGTGGTATAGGTGCTTCTTGTATATGTTTTAATGCTACAGAAACTGGACTTTCAGCATCAAATGGAACTCTTCCTGTAACCATTTCATATAGCACTATTCCTAAAGAATATATATCCGTCCTAGCATCAATATAGGCTCCCTTTGCTTGTTCTGGAGAAAAATAATGAGCAGAACCTAATATCTTTTTAGAATTAGTTATAGTGGCTGAATCTGGTGATTTTGCTATACCAAAGTCTGTTACTTTTAAAACGCCTTCTTCTGTAACTAAAATATTTTGTGGCTTTATATCTCTATGAATTATATTATTTCTATGGGCACAATCTAGTGCCTTTGAAATTTGTATACCATAATCCAAAACCTTATCATAAGGTAATCTTCCATCTTCTTTAATAACTTCCTTTAATGTTTTTCCTTTTACATATTCCATAACAATATAATTTATATCACCTTGACTTCCAACATCAAAAATATTAACTATATTATTATCCGATAAGTTAGCAATTGCTGTAGCTTCTTTTTTAAACTTATCAACTAAATCACTATCTGATACAAATTCTTTCTTTAAAATTTTAACGGCATCAAACCTATTTAATTTATGGCACCTAGCTTTATAAACTATAGCCATGCCACCTTCTCCTATTTTTTCTAAGAGCTCGTATCTATCGCCTAATATCGTTCCTATCATCATAATCTTGCTCTCCTTTAACTAAAATTAAAGATATGTTGTCTCTTCCCCCGCGTTTTTTAGCCTCTTCTATTATCTTTTTGCAAAGTTCATCGTAGCTCGCGCAACTATTTTTATTAATAATATTATATAATTCATCTTTTGGTATATCATTAGTTAGGCCATCTGTACATAACAAAATCATATCCATATCTATATCAGATATATCAAATATATCTATTTCTAAATGTTCATATGTGCCAACTGCTCTTGTTATTACATTTTTATTTGGGTGATTCACAGCTTCTTCCTCCGTTATGCTTCCCTTATCTACAAGCTGCTGTACTAAAGAATGATCTTTAGTTATCTTAATTATATTATCTTTCTCTATAATAAAGCAACTACTGTCTCCTACATTTGCTATTAAAGTCTTATCTTCATACATTATGCAAGCTGTTATAGTAGTTCCCATTCCTCTGCATTCTTTTTTTTCATTTGAAATGTTAAATATCTTTTCATTAGCATAGGTTATAGCCTCTTTAAAATCACTTAATAAATTTTCTTTTAAGATATTTTGTTTTGCCTCAAAATAACTTTTTACAGTCTCTACAGCTGTTTTACTTGCTATCTCTCCTGCATTATGGCCACCCATACCATCAGCTACTATAAATAATTTAATATTATCATTAATTAAATAACCAACATAATCTTCATTTAGGCTTCGTACCATTCCTAAATCTGTTATCATTCCAAACATGACTAGCACCCCTTTTTTGATATTTGGGTCTTCTCAATGTGGCTTCTTCTAAGTTGTCCACATGCAGCATCAATATCTGATCCCATTTCCCTTCTTACAGTGGTGTCAATTCCTCTCTTATTCAAAACATCTGCAAACTTCTTAATATTTTCTTCGGAAGATTTTACATATACCTTTTCTTTAATTTCATTCACAGGTATTAAATTCACATGACATAAAATACCCTTAAGTAAATTACTTAATTCTATAGCATTTTCTTTGGAATCATTTATTTCATTAACCAATGCATATTCAAATGTAATTCTTCTGCCTGTCTTATCAATATAATCTTTGCATGCATTAATTATTTCTTCTATAGAGTACTTATTAGCTATTGGCATTATCTTCTTTCTATCTTCATCATTAGATGCATGAAGTGAAATAGCCAACGTTATTTGCATGTTTTCTTTTGCCATTTCATTTATTTTAGGCACAATTCCACAAGTAGATAGTGTAATATGCCTTTGCCCTATGTTTAGTCCATATTCTGCATTTACTATCTTCAAAAATTTAATCACATTGTCATAGTTATCAAATGGTTCTCCGCTTCCCATAAGCACAACATTTGATATACGATCTCCATTCAACTTTTCTGCAGCTAATATCTGCGAAATCATTTCCCCCGCTGAAAGGCTTCTAATTACGCCATCTACTGTAGATGCACAAAATTTACATCCCATTCTACATCCTACTTGCGTAGATATGCAAATAGACTTACCATATTTATAATCCATTATTACGCATTCTATAAGATTATTATCTTCAAGTGCTAATAGTAATTTTTTAGTATTATCTTTTTTTGACTGAAAGCTATTAACCACTAGTGGTATATATATTAAGAAGTGACTTTTTAACTTCTCTCTAAGAGGTTTTGATAAGTTTGACATAAGATTAAATTCAAAAATACCTTTATAAATCCAGTCCATAACTTGCTTTGCTCTAAATTCACTTTCTTTATTCTCTTTCATCCAGATTTTTAGTTCTTCTAACGATAGGTCTAAAATATTTTTCATACAGCACCTACTAAACTCTCATTAATTTAGCTATAAAAAAGCCATCCATGTTCTCTTGTGGTAATATAGTAACAGAACCTTCTTCACTATAAATAATATTATTTGCTTCTTTAAAATATACTTTTTCCAACTTAAAACTATTGTTATTTTTCAAAAACCATTTTATATTATCTTCGTTTTCTTCTTTATTTAATGTACAAGTAGAATAAAGGAGTATACCACCTTTTTTTACATATTGAGAAGCATTTTTCATAATCTCTCTTTGTATAGCTATTAGTTCCTTAAGATTTTTTAAATTTTTATTCCATTTTATTTCTGGTTTTTTTCTTATTATGCCTATACCAGAACAAGGTACATCTATTAACACCTTATCTGCTTTATTAATAAGCTTTTCATTAAACCTTGTAGCATCCATAGTATCAAGTACTATGTTTGAAAGTCCCAATCTGTCCATATTCTCTTTTATAAACTTTAATTTACCCTCTTGTATATCAAAAGCCAAAACCTTACCAGTACCCTTTAAAAGCTCTGCTATATGCGTAGTTTTACCTCCTGGTGCTGCACATAAATCTAAGACTATATCATCTTTATTTATATCCATAACATTTGCTACAAGCATAGCGCTTTCATCTTGCACTGTAATTTCACCTTCTACAAATGCTCTGTTTTTTTCTATACTGCTACCCTTTGATATAACTATGGCATCATCGCATACATATCCCCTACTAATTTCATACCCAGCCTCTTGTAAGCCTTTAAAAATGTCATCATAAGAACCTTTAATTGAGTTTGTTCTAACCGTTACTGCTGGTCTGTTATTCAAACCTTTTAATATAAGTTCTGTATATTTATTTCCATACTGTTTATATAATGATCTTATCATCCAAGGTTCAAAAGAATACTCATAGGCCCATCTTTCAAATCTATCTTGATTATTTAAAAAGTCCTTTTCTTCATTTCTTAAATAATTTCTAAGTACTGCATTTACAAATTTAGAAGATGCTTTAGATTTTTTCTTAGCCAAATTTACAGCTTCATTTACTGCAGCATAATTTGGAACTTTGTCTAGATATCTAATTTGATATACAGTAATCCTTAATATATTTAATACATAATTGTCTACTTTTTTTATATCTTTTACAAAAGATTTTATAATAATATCTATAGTATATTTATATTTTATAGTCCCATATACTATTTCAGTAATAAGTCCCCTGTCCATATCTTTTAATTCTTTACCTTTTAATTCTTTATTTAATGCAATATTAGAATAAGCATTTTCATTAAATACTTTACATAAAACATTAGTGGCTAATTCTCTCGCGTTCATATTTCTACCTCAAATTCCTTAATCATTTCTTCTATTACTTAATGCCATTAATCTTAATAATTGTGATATAGCTGTAAGTGTAGCTGCCACGTAAGTAAGAGCTGCAGCACTTAACACCTTTTTTGCGCCAACTATTTCATTTTCATAAAGTATAGATTTATCTTCTAGTATTTTAATAGCCCTATTAGAAGCATTAAATTCAACTGGCAAAGTTATAAGTTGAAATAAAACTACTGCTGAAAATAATACTATTCCTATGTTTGTTAAAAGTGGTAACCCCATTATTATTCCAATAAAAAATATTATCCAGGATGCACTAGAACTTATATTTACAACAGGTACTATATTATTTCTAATTATAAGAGGTCTATAATCCTGTTGATGTTGAATTGCATGACCTACTTCATGAGCCGCAACTCCTATAGATGCAACTGACGTGCTAGAGTACACCTTTTCTGAAAGCCTAAGTATCCTATCCTTAGGGTCATAGTGGTCTGTAAGATTACCAGCCACCCTCTCAATACGTACATCAACGAGTCCATTACTATCAAGGATCATCCTTGCAACCTCTGAACCTGTATATCCTTTGGAACTATATATTTTTGAATATTTATTGAAAGTAGATGATATTTTAGATTGAGCCCATATAGAAAGTATTAAGGCTGGCACTAAAATTAAATAAGTACTATCATAAAACAAAAAAATTACCTCCCTTTAATTTAAATTAATATTAAACCTTCTTTGATATCATGTCCATTTATATATTCTTCAACCTTTAGTGGTTTTGCATTAGGAAATTGTATAATTTCAATACGAAGTATACTATCCTTCGTAGCTACTTCTATACCTTCTTTACTTACATTTAATATTGTTCCTGGTGTTTTTGTGGACTTTTTATTTATAACACTGCTTTTATATATTTTCATTCGTTGTCCTTCATAATCAGTATGAGCTATAGGCCATGGATTTAATCCTCTTATAAGGTTATGTATATTTAAAGAGTTTTCATTCCAATTAATTTTAGCAATATCTTTATTTAACATAGAAGCATGACTGCTTCCTTTATCTTCTTGCTTTATTGATGATAAACCTCCCTTATACATAGATTGTATAGTATCTATAAGAAGATCTGATCCGGTACTCATTAACTTATCATGTAGCTCACCTGCTGTAATATCATCATCTATACATACCTCATTAGTTAAAAGTATATCCCCTGTATCTATCCCAACATCCATAAGCATAGTAGTATTCCCACTCTTTTTCTCACCATTAATTATTGCCCAATTAATTGGAGCTGCCCCTCTATATTTAGGTAGTAATGATGCATGAAGGTTTATACATGCATACTTAGGTATATCTAAAACTGCTTTTGTCAATATCTGACCATAAGCTACTACGATTATAAAGTCTGGATTTAAATTTTTAAGTATTCTAATAACTTCTTCATTGCCTTTTACTTTTTCTGGTTGAAAAACAGGTATATTATAATCTAAAGCTAATTCTTTAACCGGAGACATAGAAAGCTTTTTCCCTCTACCCTTTGGTCTATCTGGTTGTGTAAATGCAGCAACTACACCATACTCATCTATAATCTTTTGAAAAGAGGGTACTGCAAAATTTGGAGTACCCATAAATACTATATTCATTTATCTTCTATTCCTCCTCTGGGATAACTTTGTCTGTAAATAAAACCCCATCTAAGTGATCTACCTCATGACAAATAGCCCTTGCAAATAAATCTTCTGCTCTAAACTTAATTTCTTTTCCTTCTTCATTTAAAGCTTTTACTGTTATACGCTGTGGTCTTTCAACCTCACCTTGCTCCTCTGGTAAACTTAAGCACCCTTCCACATCTATATAAGATCCTTCTTTTGAAATTATCTCAGGATTAATTAATGCTATAGGACCTTCTCCAATATCCACTACTACAACTCTTTTTAGTATACCTACTTGTGGAGCAGCAAGACCTACGCCATCTTCATAATACATAGTTTGAAACATATCCTTAATTAAAATCTTTATTCTATCGTTAACCACCTCTACAGGTTTGCTTTTTTTTCTTAGGATAGGATCTCCATAAATTCTAATATTTCTTAATGCCATAAAAACTCTTCCTTTCTATATTAAAATAATAAGCTAAGTTACATTATATTAGACTACTGGGGTTAATATCAATACTTAATCTTATATCTTTATAGTAACTTTTAGTACTGGCATATAAAAAGTCTTTTATTTCCTTTGCTAATTGGTCATTTATTTCACCTTTTATTATTATTTGCCATCTATATAATTCTTTAATCTTGCTTATCATACAAGGACAAGGTCCTAGTATGACTATTTTATCATTATATTGTAGCTTATTCTTTAAATTAATGCTAATATCTTGTATACATTTTATTAATAATTCTTCATTTTTAGAGCTCATATTTATAAGCAATATTTCTGCAAAAGGTGGATAATTCATACTCTTTCTAATAGATAATTCTTCTTTATAAAAACTACTATAATTGTATTCCTTCGCAGCCTTTATACTATAACTATCTGGTAGATAACTTTGAACTACTACATTTCCTATAGTTTTACCCCTTCCAGCTCTACCAGAAACTTGTGTTATAAGTTGAAATGTTCTTTCCGATGCCCTATAATCAGGTAAATTCAAAGATAAATCTGCTGCCAAAACGCCTACTAGAGACACATTTGGGAAATCTAATCCTTTAGCAACCATTTGAGTTCCAATTAAAATATCTGCTTCACCTTTTTTAAAGGAGTTATATATCTTCTCATAGGAATCCTTCCTTCTTGTAGTATCTAAGTCCATTCGTAATATTTTAGCCTCTTTAAAGTATTTCTTTACTTCTGTTTCTACTTTTTCAGTACCTACTCCAAAATACTTTACATATTTACTATTACAAACAGGGCAAACGTTGGTAGCTCTAGACTTTTTTCCACAATAATGACAGGACAAATAGTTACCTGAAAAATGGTAAGTCATTGATATATCACATTTATCACATTTGAATACATATCCGCATTTTCTGCAAGATACAAAAGTAGAAAACCCTCTTCTATTTAAAAACAAAATTATTTGTTCTTTTTTTTCTAAGGCATCTTTCATGCTACTATATAATAAATTACTAAAAATAGATTTGTTATTATTTTCAAGTTCTTCTCTCATGTCAATAACTTGTATCACTGGCATAAATGCATCATCTATTCTTTTTTCCATCTTTAGTAATTCTATCTCTCCAACTTCAGCTTTATAATAGGATTCTATACTTGGCGTTGCAGTTCCTAAAACTACCCTACACCCTTCTAGTTTACTCCTATATTCAGCAATTTCTCTAGCGTCATATTTAGGGTTACTATCAGACTTATAACTAGTTTCATGTTCTTCATCAATTATTATAATACCTAAATCCTTAAAAGGCAAAAATATAGCAGATCTTGCTCCTACAGCTAATTTAGCTTTTCCTTCTTTGACTCTAAACCATTCATCAAATCTTTCTCCATCAGAAAGTTTACTATGAAATACAGCAACATCTTTACCAAATCTTCCTTTAAATCTTTCTATCATTTGTGGCGTTAGTGCAATTTCCGGTACCAAGATTATAGAAGACTTACCTTCTTTTATACAATCTTCTACCAAGTTCATATACACTTCAGTCTTACCACTTCCAGTGACCCCATGGATAAGAAATACCTTTTTATCTGAATTTAAAATTTTATCAATAACATATTTTTGTTCGGCGTTAGGTGTTTTTTTTCCATAATGTTCAAATTCTCTAACATTATACCTCTGTACTGTTTTAGGCTCTGAAAATATAAAACCTTGCTTTATTAATGTATTTATAGAGCTTAATGACATAGAATAATTTTTATTCAATTCCGCTCGTGTTACATTTCCATTTAGTTCTTTTACTTTATTCCATATAGACTCGTAAGGCTCTTTTTTATATCGACCCTCTAAGATTTCTTTAGTAAATAAAACTTCTATGGTTTTATTTTTCATTCCACCTACAATTCCTTTAGGCAAAAATTGTTTTAAAGCATCCACATATGAACAAAGATATCTTTTTCTCATAAACTCCATAAGATTTACGTCTTTTTCATTAAAAAGTTCCACTTCTTTATAAATCTTTTCAATACTTTTCATTTTTATATTGGAGTCTTTAAATTCATGTGATTCATCATAGAGGTATAATACAAACCCATCTACTAATCTATCACCTCTTCCAAACGGGACTTTAACCCTATAGCCTATATTTATATTATTAGCATCTTCTGCTTTAATTGTATACGTAAAAATTCTATCTAATTCATTTGCATCCTGGTTTATAACAATACCAGCAAACTTTAACATTTAATCACCCTTTATAAAATAAAAAAGCGCAGACTAGCGCCTTTTATTTACAATATCAAATAATTCTTTTGCAACCTTTTTTTTATTCATAGATTGTAGTTTTATAATATCTCCATCTTTACATATTATACTTACCTCATTGTCTTCTGAAGCAAATCCCGTGTGAAGAATATTATTTGCAACTATATAGTCTAAATTCTTTTTAGTAAGTTTAACTTTGGCATTTTCTATAAGATTACTGCTTTCCGCAGCAAAGCCTACTAAAATTTGACTTTCTTTTTTTTGTCCTAAGATTTTAAGTATATCATTATCTTTTGAAAATTCTATACTCATACTGTCTTCGGTTTTTTTAATCTTTTCTTTACTATAATACTTAGTTTTATAATCGGATACTGCAGCTGCTTTTACCACAATATCTGCTTTTTCATAATGCAATAGCACTTCTTTTAACATTTCTTCATTTGTAGTTACACTTATAAATTCAACTTCAAAAGGCCTTTCTAAATTAGTAGGACCAGATATTAAAATAACCTTTGCCCCTCTATCTCTAGCTTCCTTTGCTATAGCATACCCCATCTTTCCTGTAGATTTATTTGTTATATATCTTACGGGATCAATGTTTGCTATGGTCGGTCCTGCTGTAACCAATACTGTTTTACCCTCTAAATCTTTAGGATTATAAAGCATACTTTCAACCTTACCCGCTATATATTTTGTATCTGCAAGTTTACCTTTTCCTTCATCTCCACAAGCAAGCCTTCCACTAGTAGGTTCAATAAATTCATACCCATATCTTTTTAACTTAGATATATTTTCTTGAACTATTTTGTTATTATACATATTGGTATTCATGGCTAGAGCAAATACAACCTTTGCTTTTGTAGCCATTATGGTTGTAGATAACATATCATCTGCAATGCCATTTGCTACCTTACCTATGATGTTAGCTGTAGCTGGTGCAACAAGAAGTATATCCGCCTTTTTAGCTAATGAAATATGTTGTATTTCAAAGGCTTTAGGCTCTTCGAACATATCTGATACTACTATATTTTGACTAAGGGTTTGAAATGTCAAAGGTGAAACAAATTCTTTGGCAGACTTTGTCATTATTACATTAACTTCTATGTCCTTTTTCTTTAAAGCACTAATAATATCTAGAGCTTTATATGCAGCTATGCCTCCTGTGACACCTAAAACTACACAATGAGAATTCTTTGTCATAACTATTTTATTCCTTCTTTTATTGTTTCATATTTAACATATCCTTGATCTACTTCGCTAATGGCTCTAGTTAAAGGTTTTTTAGAGTCTACCTCTACCATTGGCTCAGCACCATCAATTATTTGTCTTGCTCTTTTTGAAGTTACTGTAACTAAAGTGTATCTATCATCCACCTTTTCTAATAAGTCTGTTATTGATGGATTAATCATAGAGTTGTTCATGTATTAAGCCCTCCTTAGAATCTAATATTTTTTCTTTTATTCTGTCTACCCTGCATCTTTCTGCGGTTAGTATGCTCTCTATTTTGTTAACAGCCTCACTTACTGTATTGTTTACTACTGCATAATTATATGTTGAAATATAATTAATTTCTTGATATGCAGATTTAAATCTAGTCATTAATGATTCTGGTGTTTCACTGCCTCTTTTTATTATTCTTTGTTTTAATTCTTCCATAGATGGAGGTAGGATAAATATAAATACACCATCTTCTATTTTATCTTTAACTTTTAATGCTCCTTGAATATCTATCTCAAGTATAACATCTTTTCCACTATCAAGCATAGCCTGAACTTTTGATCTAGGAGTTCCATATAAGTTTCCATAAACCTCAGCACATTCTAAAAAATCATCTTCCTTTATTTTATTTTCAAATTCATCTCTATCCATAAAATAATAGTTAACTCCATCAACTTCTCCCTCTCTAGGTTTCCTAGTAGTTGCTGAAATTGAAAGGTAATATTGGTTTTTTTCTAGCAAAGCCTTACAAATAGTACCCTTACCTGCTCCTGATGGCCCTG
Organism: Clostridium algidicarnis; assembly: GCF_000703125.1. NCBI lineage: Bacteria > Bacillati > Bacillota > Clostridia > Eubacteriales > Clostridiaceae > Clostridium > Clostridium algidicarnis. Next base: position 2,781,177 of record NZ_JNLN01000001.1, read on the forward strand.
ATATAACTATTAATATACCTTTATTAGACATTATTCTTCAACCTCATCTCCAGGCTCTTCTCCCTTTGATGATAGTCTATGTGCTACTGTTTCTGGTTGTACTGCTGAAAGAATCACATGGTCACTATCTGTAATTATTACAGCTCTTGTTCTTCTACCATATGTTGCATCTATTAACATTCCCCTATCTCTTGCCTCTTGGATTATTCTTTTTATCGGCGCAGACTCAGGACTTACTATCGCTACTAATCTATTAGCAGAAACAATATTTCCAAAACCTATGTTTATTAACTTAATACTCATTGTCTTCCTCCTAAAATTCATTATTCTACGTTTTGCACTTGTTCTCTTATTTTTTCAATATTGTTTTTTATATTAAGTACTTGATTTGTTATTTCTAAATCTGAAGATTTAGAAGCTATAGTATTAGCCTCCCTATTCATTTCTTGAACTATAAAATCAAGTTTTCTACCTACAGGCTCTTTTAAATTCAAAGTGTCGTTTAATTGTTCAATATGGCTATTTAATCTTATTATTTCTTCATCTATACTTGCTTTATCTGAAAATATAGCCACTTCCATATTTAAACGACCTTCATCTAGTTTTCCATCTTCTATCAGATTTTTTATTCTATCTTGAAGCTTTATCTCGTATTCCTTAACCACTGTTGGAGCCTTTACTTCTATTTTATCTAACTCGCCTTTTATATTATCACAATTAGATTTTATATCTTGATTTAGTTTAATTCCTTCTCTTTCTCGCATAGATAACAAGTTTTTTAACGCATAATGTATAGAAGGGGATATTTCTTTCCAAAGTTCCTCAATGTCTTCTTCATCTTCTTCTATATACATAATATCAGGTAACTTTGAAACAAAAGACAGTGATATATCATCTTTAACATCATAATTATCTTTTATTTCATTAAGACAACTCATATAGCTATCTAATAGATTTGTGTTAACCCTTACTCTACCTTCTACTTTTTCATAGTTTTTATAATTTAAAAATAAATCCACCTTGCCTCTGTTTAAATATTGAGAAATGATGCTTCTAATTCTTTCTTCTAAAGCAATCATGGCTTTAGGCATTTTAATATTTAAGTCTAAAAACCTGTGGTTTACACTTTTAACTTCTATTACAAAGTTATGTTTGTTCCCCTCTTCACTATTGGCTCTGCCAAAACCCGTCATACTTTTAATCATGAAACTCCTCCTTATGCTTTTCCAATTCATCATACCTATTATACATAAACAACCTGCAATATTTCAAGTTTTATTTTAAAAATAGAATTTATCTAGTTTTTACTGTACCTATCTAGTTTATTCAGTGTATTTCTTATAACTTCTTCATCCTTAGTAAGCGCAATTCTAAAATAACCGTATCCTAGTCTCCCAAATGCACTTCCAGGTGTTACAACAATACCCTTTTTCAAAAGTAACTCACTACAAAATTCATCTGTGGTATAACCTGTAGGAATTTTACACCAAATATAGAAGGTACCTTCTCCCTTAAAATATTTTATATTCTTTTCATCTAAAATAGACTCTGCTAAAACTTTTCTTTTTCTGTACACCTCATTTATATATTCTATATAGTAGCTACAATCTTTTATTGCCCTTAAAGCTGAATATTGAATAGGCATAAATTGACCTGAATCCATATTGTTTTTAACTTCTCCCAAAGCCTTTATAATATTTTTGTCACCAGCAACATAGCCTATTCTATATCCTGTCATACTAAACGCCTTAGAAAAACTGCTAAATTCAATGCAGTTGCTTATTCCTCCCATAAGAATTGACAACCTATCTTCTTTTTTATTTACAATCTCTTTATAAGCTCCATCGTTACAAAGTACTATATTATACTTTGCACACATTTCTTTAACCTCCTCTAAAAAGTCTTTTTTTAAATTAGCTCCCGTAGGGTTATTAGGATAATTTATTATCATAAGTTTAGATACTTTTTTTATATTTTCAGGAATTAAGTTAAGGTTTGGATAATAATTTTTTTCTTCAATTAAAGGCATCTTATATGGGATTACACCCCAAAGCCTACTGCAAGATTCATATGCTGGATATGAAGGATCTGGTAAAATAATATAATCGTTTATATCACAAACTGTTGGGATTATATTACTTAACGCTTCTTTAGAACCTATAGTTATCAGTACCTCATCTTCAGTTAAGTCTACACCATAATTAAGCTTATAATCTTTAACCACTTGTTTCTTTAATTTAACTATCCCACTTCCTTTAGGATAGTTATGATATCCCTTATAGCTTAATGCTTCTATTAGCGCCTCATTGACCTCTTTAGGTGGTTCTAGATCTGGATCACCTATACCAATATCTATTAACTCTCTTCCTTCTTTTCTTACCTTATCTTTTAAGATATCAATCTTATCAAAATGGTACTGTGGAAGATTTGTCGTCCTATTATTTATTTTCAAATAAACTCCTCCAAAATATTGTTTTTAACATAATATTCATTATTATATCTTTTTGATACAGCAACCATTAGTTAGTTACTACTTATACCTTTAGATTAATATAATAAAAACCTGTATTTATAAATTATAGAATTTATAAATACAGGTTTTAGATTTTCAATGTATACTCTGTTTAAAGTAATATTCACAATATATAAAGATACATTTATTCAAGTACAAATAAGTTTTATTAATATATTTATTTAGGAAAGTCCAGTAAATATTATCTTAGCCATAAATATAATACCTAGAATTATCATTACAGGAGATATCTTTTTCTTTTCTTTACTAAATAAGTTATTCACTAAATTTATTATTACATAAGATAGTATACCAATGGTTAAACCATCTCCTATACTATATGTAAGTGGCATTAGTGCAATAATTAAAAATGCTGGCACCCCTTCTGTAAAATCGCTAAAGTTAATTTTAACTACATTTTCCATCATAAAAAATCCTACTATAATAAGCGCAGGCGCTGTAGCTGCAGATGGTATAGCTACAAATATTGGTGAAAAAAACATAGCTATTAAAAATAGTATTCCAGTAACAATAGATGTAAGTCCTGTTCTTCCACCTTCTGCTACTCCAGCAGAGCTTTCAACAAAAGTAGTTACTGTTGATACTCCTATTAAAGCTCCAAAGGTAGTTCCAACCGCATCTGATAATAAAGCTCTTCCAGCTCTTGGAACCCGCCCATTTTCATCTAACATATTGGCCTTTGATGCTACTCCAACCAAGGTCCCTATAGTATCAAAGAAATCTACGAATAGAAAGGTGAAAACTATAACTACAAATCCCCATATCTTTGAAGGATCTGTTATATATGAAAAATCTAACTTAAATGCAATTGGTGCTAAAGATTCAAACTTAAAAATACCACTAGGCAAAAATATATTATACAAGGCTGCAAATTCAGGGCTAATAATTGCATATATCCAAGATAAAATAGTGCTACCAAATATCCCAAATAATATAGCTCCTTTAACGTTCTTTTTTGAAAGTACAACAATAATTACTACTCCCACAGCTGTAATTAAAACCGTTGGTGACATAAAGTTGCCAAGTCCCACTAAAGTAGCGTCGTTTTTAATAACCATTCCACTATCTACAAATCCAATGAAGGTTATAAATAGACCTATCCCTGCTGTAACAGCTAATTTTAAGTTCATAGGTATACTATTTATTACTGCTTCTCTTACGTTAGTTAATGATAAAACTATAAATATAATTCCTTCTACAAATACTGCTGTAAGTGCTACTTCCCAGGGTACATTCATTTTTATAACAACTGTATAGGCAAAAAATGCATTTAAACCCATACCTGATGCAAGTGCAAATGGTAAATCTGCATATATACCCATCATTATTGTGGCAACACCTGCTGAAAGGCATGTAGCTGTAACCAAAGCTCCTGCTGGCATTCCTGTGGCTCCTAGTATAGTAGGATTAACTGCTATAATATATGCCATAGTTAAAAAGGTAGTAATTCCTGCAATTATTTCTTTCCTTATGTTTGTATCTTTCCTTTCTTTTAACTTGTTAAAACTAAATAACTTATCCATAATCATCCTCCTAAATTTTATCTTATGTTGCACACTAAGTTCTTTTAATAAAGCAAAATACCTATATAAATTCCCTGAGGAATCTATATAGGTATTATCTTAATGAAAATATAATTACATATGAATTACTAAAAAAGTTAAATTTCACATGTAAAATCAAGATAATTCTAAAGATCCACTCATAGTCAGACATTTATGGTGCCTGGTAGAAACTTTTAGCCCTTATCGCCAAAACTATATGAGTATTACTGTTTACGAATATTATCTTATAACATTAATTCATTATTGTCAACATTACATGCTATTATTTTTAAATCTAATTATATTGTTCGTGTTATTTAGGTTTATATAACAATTTTTATTTTACAATTTATATTAAAAACTAAATATTATATAAGCTTTTTTCAAATATAGACTTAATTTCATCTAAATCTTTAGTGTAGCTAAGTGCTACTAGTAACTTAATTCTAGCTTTTTGCCCTGGCAAATTATCGCCAAATATAACACCTAAATTTCTTAGTTCTTTTCCTCCTCCGTGATATCCATATGAATCAAAGACCCTTCCTTCAAAACATCTAGAAACAATAACCACAGCAATTCCTTTATTTATAGCATTTTCTATACCTTCTACCATAAGCGGTGGTATATTTCCCCTTCCCATAGCCTCTACAACGATACCACTGTTTCCTTCACTTATGTAATAATTTATTACACCTGAATCCATACCTGATGCGCATTTTATAAGAGCAACTTTACTATCTAATTCTTTTATACTCATGGTTTGTTTTTCTATGTTATTTCTATAAAATATAACTCTATTATTATCCACTATACCAATTGGTCCAAAGTTTGGAGTTTTAAAAGCATTTAAACTCATAGAATTAGCTTTTGTCACTTCCGATGCACAGTTCAATTGTCCATTTAAACAGACTAGAACCCCTCTATTTTTTGATTCATCTGATATTGATGTACAAATGGATTCAGCTAAATTAGAAGGTCCATCATATCCAAGCTCTGATCCACTTCTCATAGATCCTGTAAATATCACAGGTTTTATAGAATTAATAGTTAAATCCACAAGATACGCAGTTTCTTCAAGAGAATCTGTACCATGTGTTACTACAACACCTGCTATATCTTCTCTATCTAAAAGCTTTTGGATAAACTTTGATAGATCTAGCATAATCTCTGGTGTCATATGTGGACTTGGTAACATTGAAAAATTATGTGATTCTATATCTGCATATTTTTCTATACCCGTTACCATAGACATTATTTCTTCTCCAGTAAGGCTAGGAACTGCCGCCTTTATCCTAGGATCCACCTTCATAGAAATAGTTCCACCATTAAAAACAATTGCTACCTTTTTCATAAAATACCTCCTATTATTTAAAATCATTTACTCTACAACCCTTAGTTTTAAGTTAATAAATATTTAAAACCAATGACTTATAAAATTAAAATATACACTATCGCCTTTTTAAATATAATATCATATTAATTATCTATGTTTTAAATATTCCTCCTAGTAAATTTAACATAATTTCATTAAATAATATATATACAAATTTATATATTATTCTTTCATTTTATAATAAGATTTATTAGTTTTTTTATCTTAAATTGAAGTTATTTTTATTATTACTGCAATTTTAAAATTTAGTGAAAATATAATTTTTATATTATTTGTTTAAGATACCTTATTAAAAATAAACAACTTTTTAGAAGAACTAAAAAATATATTATATGAATATTTAAGTATATAGTCTATTTACAACTTACAGTATTGTATTTGCTGATAGAGAAGACTTTACCAATCAGCTTTATATATTTAACATGCATTGAATAATTTGTTATATTTATATAGAAGTAATAAAAATAAGGGGGAATTTTCATGAAAGAAAAAAGAGGGATTATAGCGGCTGGTGCAATAGTTGGTATACTTTCAGTAATACTTGTGTACTTCGGAAACCCTATTAACATGGGACTTTGTATAGCCTGTTTCATACGTGACACAGCAGGTAGTCTAGGTTTACACAGGGCGGAAGTTGTTCAATATATAAGGCCTGAAATTATAGGTATTGTATTAGGCGCATTTATAATGGCATTCTTTAAAAAAGAGCTTTATTCTAAAGGGGGTTCATCGCCATTTACCAGATTTATATTAGGGTTTATTGTTATGGTAGGTGCTTTAATGTTCCTAGGATGTCCTTTAAGAATGGTGCTTAGGCTTGCAGGTGGGGACTTAAATGCCATTACAGGTATAGTAGGATTTACAGCTGGTATTTTTCTTGGAATACAATTTTTAAATAAAGGATTTTCTTTAAAAAGAAATTATACAATAACAAAACTTGAAAAGTACTTATTTCCTGCAGTTAATGTAGGGTTATTTGCTCTTCTTATTTCAGCACCTGCTTTTATATTTTTTAGTAAGAAAGGTCCCGGTGCTTCTCATGCTCCAATTTATATGGCCTTAATTGCAGGGCTCGTTGTAGGTGCAATTGCACAAAGGACTAGGCTTTGTATGGTTGGAGGAATTAGAGATGTTATAATGTTTAAAGATACCTATTTATTATCTGGCTTTATTTCTATATTTGTATTTGCGCTTATAGGAAATTTAATAATAGGCAAGTTTAATTTAGGATTTATAAATCAGCCTGTAGCTCATAACGATGCTTTATGGAACTTTTTAGGCATGGCTTTAGCTGGGTGGGCATCAGTACTATTAGGTGGTTGTCCTTTAAGGCAACTAATATTATCTTCTGAGGGTAATATAGATTCTGTTATAACAGTTTTAGGCCTCTTTGTAGGTGCAGCTTTTGTACACAATTTCAATTTAGCTTCTAGTGCTAAAGGACCTACATTTAATGGTAAGGTAGCAGTGTTAATTGGATTTTTAGTTGTATGTTTAATATCCTATATAAATATAGAAAAAGGTACTAAAAAAGTAAATATAGTTTCAAAGGGAGATGTTAACATTGGTTAAAATAGATGCTAGAGGTATATCTTGTCCACAGCCAGTTTTGATGACAAAAAATGCTTTAATGAATAATCCTAAAGAAGTTGAAGTTACTGTGGATAATGCAACTGCTAAGAATAATGTTGAACGTTACTTTAAACAATCCGGTTATTCTGTATCTTCAAAAAATGTGGAAGATGGCTTTATATTATATGGTAAAAAATAATGTTGTAAATTATATTTGTTTATTTTATACTCATTCCGGTGCTATAAAGTTTACTAATATAATAAACGCCGAAAATATTTCTTACAAAATATTACCTACACCTAGAAAACTAAGCTCTAACTGTGGCATTAGTGTGGAATTTTGTTATGACAAAGATATAAATTCCTTTATAATTAGTGATATAGAAAAGGTGTTTTTAATTAATGATAGGAATTATGAACTAATATATGAAAATGAATAACTATATTATAATATTTAATTAAAGTACCATAGGGTAAGACCTTTTGTAAAATTACAAAAGGTCTTACTTTTTTAATGAAACAAAATACTACAATTTATTGTTCTTATATGTTTATAAATAAAGGAAATTAAATAATTATGTAGAATTAGTATGTTTGATCATACGTAGTTCAAATATTTTAAGGAGTATAAATTTATGAAATTAAATATCATAATAGGAATTCTAGTTATTGTTACTAATTTGTTTTTTGCAACTATTCTTATATTTTTTGAAAGGAAGAATCCTTCTACTACCTGGGCATGGTTATTAGTTATAATATTTTTACCCTTCATAGGCTTTATTATTTATATGCTTCTAGGTAGAAATTTAAACAAAGAAAAACTATTCACCAAAAAAATTATTGTTGATGAAAGAAAAAAATGTGATTATTTACTCAACTCGCGAAAAGAATATGTATTAGATGAGGGCACTTTTGAAAATATAGACTTAATTAAAATGAATTATAGAAACTCTAATTCATTTTACACTCAAAAAAATAATATTGACTTGATTTTTGATGGTAAAGAAAAATTTAAAGAACTTTTTAGCGCTATCGAAAACAGTAAAAGCTTTATTCATATTGAATATTATATTATAAGCAGAGATGAAACTGGTAAAATGTTAATAGACCTACTTACTAAAAAAGCAAAAGAAAATGTAGAAGTTAAAATTTTATTCGACTCAATGGGATCTTATAAAATTAATAGTAAAATCTATTTAAAAAACTTTGTAGATTCAGGTGGAAAATACGCCGTATTTTTTCCTGCACTATTTCCTCATTTAAATAAAAGAATCAATTTTAGGAACCACAGAAAGATAGCTGTAATTGATGGTAAGGTTGGATTTGTCGGTGGATTTAATATCGGAAATGAATATTTAAGTAAGGATAAGAAAATTGGATACTGGAGGGATACTCATTTAAAAATTGCTGGAGAGGCTGTAAGAGATCTAGAAGAAAGATTCCTTATGGATTGGACCTATGCTTCGGAAGAAATAATACATGATTATGGAAAGTATTTAACCATTGATATGTCTATAGATGAGATAACCGGGACTCAGATAGTTTCAAGTGGTCCAGACCATAAAAGTCCTTACATTAGAAATGGATTTGTTAAAATTATAAATAATGCTAAAAAAAATGTATATGTCCAAAGTCCTTATTTTATTCCGGATGAGACTACTTTAGAATCTTTAAAATTATCTGCTTTATCTGGAGTTGATGTTCGTATTATGATTCCTGGAGTCCCTGACCATAAATTTATGTTTTGGGCTGCTAGTTCTTACGTTGGAGAACTTTTAAAAAGTGGTGTCAGAGTCTATTATTATAACAAAGGATTTTTGCATTCTAAAACCATAGTATCTGATAGCAACGTGTGTAGTATTGGAAGTGCAAATATGGATATACGTAGTTTTAAATTAAACTTTGAAACAAATTGTTTTATTTATAACGAAAATATCTCTAATAAAATGGAAATCCAATTTAAAAGGGATATATTAGATTCCAAGGAAGTAACTCTTGACCTTTTTGAAAACAGAGGTCTTTGGGTTAGATTTGCAGAATCTATTACAAGACTACTTTCTCCCATATTATAATATAATGGTACATCAAACTTTTTATGAAAAATTTGATGTACCATTAATCATTTGATAATAATATCCATAAGTTTAGATAAAGAAACTGCTTGAATTGGTGATACTATAACACCCTTAAGATCTTCTATCCTAATTGCAATGCCTTCTATATCACAACTAGTTAAATCTATATCTTTTAGTTTAGTACCTGACATCTGGCACTCTGAAAGCTTTGAATCATAAAATCCAACTTTAGAAAAAGTAACTTCTTGAAAATCAGATAAAGCTAGGTCACATTCATTAAACTTTATTTCATTAAACTTAGAAAATGAAAATAGAGTATATCTTAAGTTACACTCACTAAAAGTAATATTTTTTAAATTTGCTTCACTTAAATTGATACCTATAAGTTTACAATTTATAAATTCCACTCTATGTATTATAGCATTTTCTAAATTCACATTAGACAAATCACAATTTTCAAACCTTACATCTACTAGTTCAGATCTTGGAAATGAACATCCTATAAAAGTGCTTCCTTTAAATATTGTTTCCTTTAAATTAACTCTTTTTATACTTTCACCTTCAAGATGAAAGTCAGTTATACTAGCAAAAGATATATAGCTTTCATCTTGTAAATCCTCATAGGATAGATCCATATCTTCTAATAATAAGGGTAATCTCGGTTTTTCTACAGAGAACTCGCTTTTTTTACTTTTCATTTAGCACCTCTTTCTTTACTATACATCTATTCTTTATAGTCTTTATCCTTTATAATATATCTATAATATATTATAAAGGAGGAAATTTTATGAAGCAGATTAAGATGTTATCAATATTACAAGGTATATTGTTCCTATTTATAGGTATTATAAGCTTTGTATATCCTACCGAATCTCTTTCTATTTTATCATTAATATTTCAAATACTTTTAATAACTTTAGGTTCTGTAAAACTTATAAAAACCTTAGTAGATAAACGTAGATTTAAAGAAAATTATATGTTTATTTTAAACTTATTTGAAGGAATTATTTTCATTATTGTGGCTATTTTATTTTATTTCAACGAAAACCTATCGGTATTGTCATTTTCTGTCATATTAGGTTTATGGTGTGCCTATATTTCAATAACCTTATTTTTAAAATCCTTTAAAGGCAAAAGTGTGGAAAAAGGATATTTAGGTATAATTCTATCCTTCATATCTTTATGTTTTGCCTTAATGATTATATTTAAACCTTATATTGCTTTTGTAACCTTATCAAGATTAATTGGTATATACTTTATTTGTACAGGCATAGAGGTTTTATTTGTCACTTTATATCTTGAAAACAAGCTAAAAAAATTAAGGCTTTTCGGTGAAGATCCTAATGAAATAAATATTGATATGTAAATAGCCTATCAATATTTATATTAATTTGCAATCTCTTTGTCTTTTGCTTAGTTATACACTAAAAATCTGTCTTAATATTTTAATTTGAGTAACTATTAATTCATAGTGTAAAAGCTAATTAATAGTTACTTTTTTATTTCTTTTGCTTCTCTTGTATCATTTATTATGGTGGCTCTACTAGACTTCATCCTCATTACTCCAACCCTTGTAAAATTATATATTTCTTTTAAAAACTCATCTTTATTATAGCTTCCTTTTTCTATATCATATAACTTCTTTTCAAGCCTTCCTGTATAGTCAGTGTCCATTAATTCTTTCACAGGAAAGTTTTCTATAAGCTTACTTCCTATATCAGTTATTAATAGTGATTTCCCCTTTGTAGAGATATACCTTGCATACTTTAGCTTATTTATGGTATCTGCTCTTGTAGCTGCGGTACCTATAGAATATCCATACAATATTTGAGACTCTTCATCATCTTGTTCTTGCGATTTATTAGCTTTACCACAGGTTTCCATAGATTTCAAAAGTGTCTTTTCTGTATAATGAGCAGGTGGTTTACTCTTTTTAGATACAACAACAGTATCACTGCTTTCAACCTTCTCATTTTCACTTATCTTTGGTAATAGTTCTTCCTTTTTATCTTCATTATAAAGCTTAAGCCAACCTTTATTTATAAGTATCCTTCCTTTAGTCACAAATAGCCTTTCATAATTATCTCCCTGTACAGATGTTACAATCTCAGTATTTTCATACTGCGCTGCATCCATGAATTGAGATAAAAATCTATTTTTTATACTACTATACAGTTCCATTTCATCTTTATCTAAATTTTTAGGAACAATATAAGTTGGTATTATAGCACTATGACTTTCTACCTTTTCATTATTAAATACTTTCTTCGACTCATTAAAAACTATTTCATCTTTAAATGGAATATCCTTTTTAAGTATCATTAATACATTTTTAGCCTTATCCTTAATGCTTTCCTCTAACGCTGTACTTTCGGTCCTAGGATAAGTTATGTATTTTTTCTCATATAAACTTTGTGCTACCTTTAATACCTTATCCGCCGTCCATCCATTGAATTTACTAGTAACAAATCCTTGGAGATTACTTAAGTTAAATAGTGCCTGTGGATATTCATTTTTTATTTCCACCTTTTTGCTCTTTATCACACCAGGTTTTCCCTGAACCTCATCCTTTAACCTAACAACGCTTTCCTTATTTTTAAATTTATCTTTACTTCCATGAAAAAACTTACCTTTATACTTTCCAAATTGATTTTCGAAAGTAGTAAACAATTCATTAAAAGCTTCTGGTTTAAAGTTTTTTATTTCTAATTCTCTATCATAAATTAGCTTAAGTGTTGGCATGAGTACCCTTCCAATATTAAGTAAGTTCCCCCTTCCCCGTGTATACTTCATTGTAGCAACTGCAGTGAAGTTTATACCTATTACCCAGTCTGCTAGTTGCCTACTAAGTCCAGCATCTTGTAGGGTACTCATTTGCTCATTTGTCTTTAGGTTATTCAACCCTTTATTAACCTCTTCTGGAGTCCATTCATTAATTAGTATCCTATGTATAGGTTTTTCTACATTTAAATATTTAAATATAAGAAGGGCAATAAGCTCTCCCTCTCTATCAAAATCTGTAGCCGTTATAATTTCTTCAATATCTTTTCTATTTATGAGGCTGCTTATAATATCTAATTGCTTTTTTGCCCCTTTATCCACTACCTTTTTATTCTTACTGTCATTTTTAATTTTATACTTGAACTCATCTGGTATATATGGAAAGTAATCAAAATCCCATAAAGCTAACTTTTCATCATAATCCTTGCCATCATACAAGGTCAACAAATGACCAAAGGCCCAAGTTATTACATATCCTGGACCTTCAATATATCCATCTTTTTTAATTTTACATCCTAGTGCTTCTGCTATATTTCTAGCTACAGAAGGTTTTTCTGCCAATATTAATCTTCCCATAATTCACCTTCACTACATTATTTATATATTTTAAGTACAATGCTATTATACTTACTTTAGCCAAAATTGAAAAGAGATAAAGTTCTATTTTTCAAAATCAAACAGTTTTTTATCATTGTATTTTAAACAAAACATTATTTTCATAGCGTGTAAGCTCTTACTAAAACAAAAAAATATAAAGATCTGAATTCCTTCAAATCTTTATATTCTAACATTTGGTGACTCCTAGGGGAATCGAACCCCTGATTCCACCGTGAGAGGGTGGTGTCTTAACCGCTTGACCAAGGAGCCTAGTATTTTTAGGTGCGTACCCAATATTAATATAGTAACACCTTTTATACTTTATATCAAGTTAGTATTTTAAATGTAATCATCTTATTCTATTAATAATATCTATAGTTCGTTTATGTTGCCTTATCCAAGTAATCACATAATCTCATATTAAATTATAACTTTATTTTATATCCCTACTACCAGGTTTTATATAAGGTATTAATTCTTTGCATAAAGGACAATCCTTTGGATCATAGTTATCTACCTGAAGCTTTATAGCACTGTATAGTGGCCTTTCATGTATCTTTCCATTGCTTCTATCCACTATGCAAGCAACAGCTACTACTTCTGCTCCGTATGATTTTATAACCTCTTCTGTTTCTTTAAAAGATTTCCCTGTAGTTACAACATCTTCTGAAATTATAACCTTTTGTCCTTTTTTTAATTCAAACCCTCTTTTTAGTGTCATCTTCCCATCTTGTCTTTCTGTGAAGATACATACCTTCCCAAGTTGCCTTGCTAATTCATAAGCTACAAGTATCCCCCCCATAGCAGGTCCAACAACAACATCAAATTCAATATCTTTTAGCTGTGTTGCTACATTTTCTAAAACCTTTTCTGCTTCTTTTGGATCTTCTAATACCTTAGCGCACTGGCAATATTTATTACTATGCATCCCCGATGATAATAAAAAGTGACCTTCTAATAAAGCTTTACTATTCTTTAATATATCTATAACCATAATAACAACTCCTTAAAATTATATTTGTGCTATGCCTCTTATTTCCGACAAATCCTTTATTCCTTCTTCTTTCATATACTTATGTATACCATTAACTACTTCTATTCCAACCCTTGGATTATAAAAATTTGCAGTTCCTATCTGAACTGCTGTAGCTCCTGCCATTATAAATTCAAGTGCGTCTTCTGTGGAAGCTATACCACCTATTCCAACTACGGGTATATTAACTTTAGAAGAGACTTCATAAACCATTCTTAGTGCTATAGGTTTAACTGCCGGACCAGATAATCCAGCAAATATGTTATTAAATACAGGTTTCTTTGATTTTATATCTATAGCCATACCCTTTAAGGTATTTATTAATGACAAACTGTCAGCTCCAGCCATGCAGCAATTATATGCCATATCTACAATATCCTCTGCATTAGGAGATAACTTTACCATTATCTTCTTTTTACTTATCTTTTTTATCCTAGATACTACATCATAAGCAACTTCAGATTTTATACCAAAGGCCATTCCACCCTCCTTTACATTAGGGCAAGATATGTTAAGTTCTATCATATCTATATCACTACTGTTTAAAATCTCTACTGCTCTTTCGTAGTCTTCTATAGATCCTCCACCTAAATTAGCTATTATATTTGTATTTAGTTTTTTCATTTTAGGAAGTTCACTTGTTATAAATTCTTCTACACCTATATTTTGTAGTCCTACACTGTTTAGCATACCTAAAGAAGTTTCATAGGATCTAACGCCTTCATTTCCTTCTTTAGGATTTAGAGTAAGCCCTTTAGTACATATACCTCCAAGCTTTCCTACATCATAAAAATCATTGTATTCTTGCCCAAATCCAAAGGTACCAGAGGCTGCTATAACAGGATTTTTAAATTCAATACCATTTATATTTATTTTCATAATACTCTCCCTTTAAAATTCTAAGGTTTCACCTAAGAAAATTGGTCCATCTTTACACGTTCTTTTATTTCCCTCTTTAGTTTTACATGTGCATACAAGGCAGGCTCCAACACCACAGGCCATATGACCTTCCATAGATATATAAGATTTAACCCCACATTCCTTGCAGCTTTGTGCAACCTTTTTCATCATAGGCAAGGGCCCACAACAAAATACTAAATCATAACTTTTATAATCTACAATATCTGTTATAAAGCCTTTATAGCCTTCTTTTCCACTATCCGTAGCTATATAAATCGTGTCAGCTGTATCTTTAAAGCTTTCCATGAAATAAGGTTCTTCTCTAAAACCAGAGTATAAATGAATGGTTTGTACATCCTTTGAATCTTTTAATCTTTTTATGAGCTCTTTCATTGGTGCTATTCCTATCCCTCCCGATATAACAGCTATCTTTCCTTTGGCTTCATTAGCTGGAAATCCATTTCCTAAAGGCCCAATTATGTTTATATATTCGCCCGTAGAGAGGGTACTAAAACTTTTAGTACCCTTTCCCACGACTTCATAAAGAAATTCTAATTTATTTGAATTAAAACTGCATATACTTATTGGTCTTGGTAAAAGGGTTTCCGTATCTTCTAGCTTTAACATATAAAACTTACCTGGAAGTAAATTTTCTGCATCTTCATTTAATTCAACACAAAGGCTAAATATATTATTATAAACTTCATCATTTTTTATTACCTTTACTTTCGTAAAATTAGCACTCATATATACCTCCATAAATTTAAATATTTAAAGCATTTTTTATTTCATCATTCATCCTCATTACTTCCTGTCTCGCATAAAACCCTACATCTTCTCCTTTATGCTCTTTATAAGCTAAAATTATCTTTCTAGAAGAGTTCACAACTCCTCCATTACCTTTATTTAAATAAATTGCTACATCTTCTACTCTTCCCCCTTGAGCACCATATCCAGGTATTAAAAAGAAGGTATTATTTAACTTTTCCCTTAAATCTTTTCCTTCTTCTATGTGAGTGCATCCTACAACAGCTCCTATTTGGCTATATCCTTTTTCACCTATATATTCCCTGCCCATACAAGATATCTTTTCGCCCATGATATCATATACTCTTTTTCCATTCTTTGATTCTATATACTGTATATCCTCGGCTCCCTTATTAGAGGTTCTAAGTAAAATAAAAACTCCTTTATCTCCTTTTTTTATATAAGGAAGGTAGGGTTCTATGCTATCCATTCCCATATAAGGATTTAAGGTTATAAAGTCACACTCTAAGTCTCCTTCAAAATGAGCTTTTGCATACATCTTTGCTGTATCTTTTATATCCCCTCTTTTTATATCACCTATAGCTAAAGAGTCTTTTTCTTTTATATATTTTACTGTCTTCGAGTATGCTCTTAAACCTTCTATACCTTGTGCCTCATAATAAGCTATCTGAAGTTTAAAGCAAGCCACCTTATCAAAGGTTGAATCTATTATCTCTTTATTAAAATTAAATATCATATCTTCATAATTTGTAAATTTTGCTTTTATTGATAGAGGTATATAATCTAAATTGGTATCTAAACCTACACAAGTATTCCCTCTTTCTTCAACCTTTTCGTAAAGCTTATCCATTATACTCATAATTATATATCTCCTTTATAAACAACTTTGCCACCTTTTATAGTTGCAAGTATTTTCCCATATCCTTTAAACCCTATAAAGGGAGTGTTGTTACTTTTTGAAATTATATCTTCCTCATATATTTCGCATTGTTTTTCTGTATCTACTAAAACAAAGTCTGCATCAAACCCTATGCTAACTTTCCCCTTATTAAACCCCATTATCCTAGCTGGATTATATGACATAATTTCTGATAACTTATTTATAGATATTCCCTCTTCTTTAACTAAAGTTGTGTAACATACATTAAAGGCACTTTCAAGCCCTATAAGCCCTGGGGATCCTTTTTCTTTATCCTTTTTGCTATGAGGTGCATGGTCTGTAGCTATTGCATCTACATATCCATTTTTAATAGCTTTTATCAAAAACTTTCTATCCTCCTCTTCTCTTAAAGGAGGATTTACTCTATAATTTGTTTTAGAAGTAAGGGCTATATGATGAGGTGTTACCTCGCAGGTTACCTTAGATCCTTCCTCCTTAGCTTCAATTATATATTTCATAGATTCTTTTGTACTAACATGTGCTAAGTGAAGCTTTACCCCCGTAAATTTAGCAAGTACTATATCTCTCCATGTCATAGTATTTTCAGCAAGCCTCATATCAATATCTGATAATTCTTGACTCTCAGCATGCGAAATCATTGTAATATCTTTATCTTTGCATACCCTCATGGCCTCAATCATAACTTTGCTATCAGATACACCTTTACCGTCATCACTTACAAATTTAATCTCATCATACTTTGTTATTTCTTTAAGACTATCAATGTTTTCACCCTTAATATCTTCTGTAATTGCCATACACTGATTTATGTCAATGATGTTTATTTCTTTAGCTTTATTTCTTATACTACTTAATACCTTTGTATTGCTGCAAACAGGATTTGTGTTTGCCATAAGATTTACTACTGTATATCCACCCTTCGCTGCTGCTTTACTTCCTGTATATAAATCTTCTTTATAGGTATACCCTGGATCTCTAAAATGACTATGAAGATCTATAAAAGACGGAAGTAATTTATATCCTTTTCCATCTATGATTTCGCATTCTTTATCTATATCTTTACCTATACTAGTTATTTTCCCTTCTTCTATATAAACATCTCCGAAAAAATTATCCTTATAATCTATTATATTTACGTTCTTTATAAGTAATTTCATTATTACTCCTCCTTTTTATATATCTTCAAGATTAGAAGCTTCGTCACAATAAGTACATCTATACTCACTATTTTTTCTATCTGATAAATAAAAGCTTTGAGGAATATAATTTTCTACAGAAGTTATACATCTTGGATTTTTGCATTTTATTATATTCTCAACATTTAGAGGTAATTGAAGTTTTAATTTTTTTACTATCTTTTCGTCCTCTATTATATCTATAGTTATTGAAGGATCTAAAATTCCAAGTACTGTGTAATCTATATCTAGCTCGTTTTCTATTTTTATCATATCTTTCCTATTAAGTTTAGAGCTTGGAGCATTCATAATTAAAGCCACGGTATAATTTGCATTATTTAAACCTAGATACTTAAATATTTTCATTCCAAGCCCAGCCTTTATGTGATCTATCACGATACCTTTTCTAATACTATTTATAGAAACCATATTAGTTCACCCCCAAAAGTTTAGCCATTAAAGCCATTCTTACATACATTCCATATTTAGCTTGCTCAAAATAACAAGCTCTTGGATCTTCATCTACTTCATAGGCTATTTCGTTAACTCTTGGTAAAGGATGCATAACTATCATATCTTCTTTAGATTTGTTCATTTTTTCTTTATTTAATATATAACTATCTTTAAGCTTTAAGTACTCATCTTCATTAAAGAATCTTTCTTTTTGAACTCTTGTCATATAAAGAATATCTAAATCTTTTATTACATCATCCATTTTTTCTATTTCTAGGTATTCTATATTATTCTTCTTTAATATTTCTTTACTTATATAATCTGGTATACTTAACTGTTTTGGAGATATTAATACGAATTTATTGTTTTTATATCTAGACATGGATTTTATTAGAGAATGTACTGTCCTTCCAAATTTTAAATCACCACAAATACCAATTACATTATTATCTAAGTTTCCTTTTATACTTTTTATGGTGAGTAAGTCTGTAAGTGTTTGAGTTGGATGTTGATGTCCTCCATCTCCTGCATTTATTACTGGAATAGGTGAGTACTGAGATGCGATTTTTGAAGATCCCTCTTTAGGGTGTCTAATGGCTGCTATATCGGCATAGCATCCTACAGTCCTTATAGTATCTGCAATACTTTCGCCCTTAGCTACAGAGCTAGAATTTGCTTCTGAAAAGCCTATAACCTGTCCTCCAAGTCTCAACATAGCGGCTTCAAAGCTAAATCTGGTTCTAGTGCTTGGCTCATAGAATAGATTTGCTAATATTTTACCTTTACAAATATCTGAATAATCATTTGGATTTAAAATAATTTTTTCACTTAGAATAAGTATTTCTTGAATTTCCTCTAGAGTAAAATCCATAGGGTCAATTAAGTGTCTTCCTTTTAACATAATCATCTCTCCTTTTAACATCACTGTGTTAATTTTAAAGGTTATATAATATTTAATTTTTGTAGGCCTTAACTTTCATCGCTATTGTTTTACATTTCTATAGATGCATTTATATAATTTAAATAAGTTATTATCTAAACAACTTAAACAAAAAATGCCTTCCTTAAAAAGGAAGGCATAACAATAACATAAATATTGTTATATTCATCTATATCTTCCTTACTGATTTCTCTGAATCAAATTAAAGGCTTACTATCTTATTTAGACTAACATCTGCAATTATAATTGTCAATATATTTTTATAAATTTAAAAACTTTTCGAATCTTTCTTCTACCTTTTCTTTACCCATTATTTGAATTATAGTGTGCAAATCAGGTGTATTTGTTCTATGTGTGAGCGCACTTCTTATAACTCCAGCAACATCTGAAACCATACCTTTATAGCTTTCTGGATCCTTTTTAAAAGTTTTTCTATCTCCTGCATAACCTAATTTTAAAGCTAGTGACTTTAGGTTTTCAAACCATACATTATTGTCTTCGTTTATATTAAATATTTTAATATATTCTTTAACTATACTTTTTGCTTCATCTAAGCTCATATTTTTAGGAAGTTCTACATCCTCTACCCCTTTAAGATAGAACAGTTCATCAAAGAAATAAAATATCTTTTCTTTAACATCACTCCACTTTTCAAAGTCTTTTCTTGGCTTTGTTCCTTCTTTATCTATATTAAAGACTTTTCTTAATTTATCTTCATACTTAACTGCAAGATCATAACTTTCTTTGTCAAATTCTTTTGCCCACTCTATATATAATTCATATACTTTGTCAGAGTTCATTTTAGCTATTATATTTTTACTTACATCATTTAGCTTAATTATATCAAATAAAGCTCCACTTTTGCTCATCTTCTCTAAAGATACTGGGAAGTCCTTATAACTTAGTTTAGGATTTTCTTCTCTCCATTGTTCGAAATTAGAATTTATTATATTCAAAAGATACTCAGTAACTGATTCTACAGGATACCCCTGCTCGTTGTAATAAGAAACAGCACTTTCTGGATCTTTTCTTTTGCTTAGTTTTCTTTTAGCATCTCCATCTTGTTTCATTATAGTTGGAATATGAGCAAACTTTGGAGCATCAAATCCCAAAACCTCAAATAATTGAACATGTATTGGTAATGATGATAGCCATTCCTCACCCCTTATTACATGAGTTGTCTTCATTAAATAATCGTCAATAGCATGTGCAAAATGATAAGTTGGAAGCCCATCTGACTTTATTATAACTATGTCCTGATTGTTTTCTGGGAAAGAAATATCTCCTTTTATTAAGTCATGAAATTCAACTCTATTTTCTATATCCCCTGGCGATTTTAATCTTAAAATAAAATTATCACCCTTTTCAATATGAGACTCAATGTCATCTAAAGATAAATTTCTACATTTTGCATACTCCCCATAATATCCTGGAGTAACCTTTATTGAAATTTGATTTTCTCTAACTTCGTTTAATTCTTCTTGAGTGCAAAAACATGGATATGCTAATCCTTTTTTAACTAAGTCTTTTGCAAAAGTTTGGTAAATTTCTTTTCTAAGGCTTTGTTTATAAGGACCATACTCGCCTATTTCTTTATCATCTCCTGTGACACCTTCATTAAAATTCATGCCAAAGTGTTTCATGGTTTCTATAGTGTCATAAATAGCTCCTTCAACCTCTCTTTTTTGATCAGTATCCTCTATTCTTAATATAAAAACCCCTTCACTTTGACTTGCTATTCTTTCATCTATAAGCGCTGCAAATACACCACCTATATGTTGAAATCCTGTAGGGCTTGGAGCATATCTAACTACCTTAGCTTCTTCTTTAATCTCTCTTTTTGGATAACGTTCTAAATAATATTTCGGCGTTTTCTCTATTTTAGGGAATAAAAGTTCTCCTAGTTCTTCATTACTCATGCTATTCATCCTTTCAAGTGTGTACTTTAAATGTACTATATGTTATTTTAAAAAATAAAACCTATCATCTTCTATTTAAGATGAAGGGCTATATTTCACAATATTAATTTATTGGTTATAATAACCTACTTACTTATTATTATAGCTTTATATTATCTTTATGTAAATATATTAAAGTCTTATTATAACAAGACTCTAATATGTAAATTATAATTATTCAAAGGTGTGACAAAATATCATGTATACTTTGTCACACCTTTGATTTAAATTTAATATTTAATCTAATATTAAACTTATAATATTATACAAATGAGCCCACCATTTCCTTCATTAATTATCTTTTGAAGTGTCCTTTGAATTTTGCTTTGGACATCTTCTGGCATCTTATATAATTTATTTTGAAGTCCTTCTTTTACTAATACTTCTAAGGACTTACCAAACATATTACTTTGCCACATTTTTGAAGGATCACTTTCAAATTGTTCTAATAAAGATTTTACTAAATCTTCACTCTCCTTTTCAGATCCCATAATAGGAGATATTTCTGTTTTAATATCAGCCTTAATAAAGTGCAAGGATGGTGCGCTAGCTTTTAATTTTACACCATACTTATTGCCCTGTTTTACTATTTCTGGCTCTTCGAACTTCATTTCAGCTAATTGAGGTGGTACAAGTCCATAGCCTGTTTCTTTTACATCTTTTAATGCCATAGATATTTTATCGTATTCAACCTTTGCTAGATGAAATTCTTTTATAACAGTTAAAAGTTCATCTTCCCCCTTTATACTAGAATCACATATTTCGCTAAGTATTTGATAAAATACTCCACCTTTAGGATTCATAGTAACCCTAGCTATACCTTCTCCCATATCCATTTCATCAATTAAAGCATTTTCTAGAAATTCCTCTTCTTTTATTCCATCTAAAGTTTTCTTTATATCTCTTACTTTATAAACATTTTTGCACATATCCTTTATTATGTTCAGGAAATTAATTTTAAGCCAGTGTGTGCCCTCAAGTTTTTCGATCCAATGAGGCATATCTATATTTATCTCTTTAATTGGGAACTCTTTTAGTACCTTTTGGAAAAGATTCATCATATCCTTTTCTTCCATATTCAATACATCTAATGTTTGGACGGGTACATCATATTTATCTTCTAACTCTTTCCTTAATGCTATAGTTTCTGGAGCATATTCTTTAGATGAGTTAAGAACAATTATAAATGGTCTATTCATATTTTTTAATTCTTCCACGACTCTTTCTTCTGCTTCTACATATTCCTCTCTTGTTATATCCGTTATACTTCCATCTGTAGTTATTAAAAGCCCTATAGTAGAATGCTCAGTAATAACTTTTTTTGTTCCTATTTCTGCTGCTTCTTCAAATGGTATTGCATAATCATACCAAGGTGTAGTAACCATCTTAGGCTCTTCTCCCTCTTTATAACCAAGTGCTCCTTTTACAATGTATCCAACACAATCAACCATTCTAACTTTAAATTTTATTCCATCTTCTAAGCTCATTTCTATAGCTTCATTTGGAACAAATTTTGGTTCTGTTGTATGAATACTCTTTCCAGAGGAGCTTTGTGGTAATTCATCCTTCGCTCTTTGTTTCTTATAGGCATTTTCGATTTTAGGAATTACCATGGTATCCATAAACCGTTTAATAAATGTTGATTTACCAGTTCTAACAGGACCTACAACTCCTACATATATATCCCCTTGGGTTCGTTCCGATATATCCTTGTATATGTTAAAATTATTCAATTTCTACCCTCCTAAACTATATGTTAACATTATATATATATTGATACTTTAATCACTTTATTACTTCTAACAAAAAAAAGAAGACTAATTTTAGTCTTCTTAATAAATTTCATCTTTTTTGTCCCTTTGCATTAATTCTTTAACCCCTTCTTCTGGGTCTTTGTTTTGAAAAAGAACCTTATATAGAGTATCGGTTATGGGCATAGATACATTTAGCTTTTCTTTTAATTCATAAAAAGCCTTGCAACTTTTTATGCCCTCTACTACCATACCTACACTTTCAATAGATTCATCCATAGTCTTTCCTTCACCTATTAGTATGCCAGCTCTCCTGTTTCTACTATGAAGAGAAGTACAGGTTACTATTAAGTCCCCCATGCCTGTAAGTCCAAAAAATGTTTCTTTTCTTCCTCCAAGGCATTTACCAATCTTAATTATCTCATTCATCCCTCTAGTCATTAAAGCAGCTTTTGCATTATCACCATATCCTATACCATCTGATATACCAGCTGCCAAAGCTATTATATTTTTTACAGCTCCGCCTATTTCTACACCAATTAAATCATCATTAGTGTAAACCCTAAGGCTTTGTGTAAAAAATAAGTCTTGAACAATCTTTGCTTTATCCATATCTTTTGAACTTACAACTACTGTTGTAGGTATATCTAAAGAAACTTCCTCTGCATGACTAGGTCCTGAAAATACTACAACTGGATTTTCTAATTCTTCTTCTATAACCTGTGATAATCTCTTGTAGCTTCCTTCTTCGATTCCCTTTGCAATGCTTATAACAATAGATTCTTTTGATATATATGGCTTTATAACTTTTGTTATCTCCCGTATAGCATGAGATGGTACTGCAAGGATTACAAATTCTGAATCTTTTAAAGCTAATGCAATATCTTCTGTTGCAAATATATTTTCAGGAAAATTTACATCCTTTAGATATTTATGATTATTTCTATTATTATTTATATCATCTATAACAGACTTCTTCCTATCCCAAAGGGTTATATCATGGTCCTTTTTAGCTAAAAGTATACTTAAGGCACTACCAAAACTTCCTCCGCCAAGAAAGGTTATTTTACTCATATTATTCCTTCTTCTCTCTAAATTCTAACTTAATTCCAGTACCTTCAAAATTAAATCCAGCTCTTAACTGATTCATTAGGTACCTTTCATAAGAAAAGTGTAATGTACTTTTATTGTTTACAAAAAATACAAATGTAGGCGGTTTTATACCAGTTTGAGTAACATAATATACTTTTAATCTCTTAAGTGCAACTACAGGTGGTTCTTTCATAAGTATTGCTCTATTTACAACTTCATTTAATAATCCTGTAGTTATTCTTCTAGAGTAATTATTATAACAATCCTTTGCCATAGCTAAAATCTTATGTGTTCTTTGTCCTGTAAGTGCTGAAATAAATAGATATGGCGCATAACTTAAAAATGATAGCTTTATAGCTATTTCCTTTTTAAATTTTTCCATAGTTTTGTCATCTTTTTCTATTAAGTCCCATTTGTTAACTACTATCATTACAGCCTTATTAAGCTCATGAGCATATCCTATAATCTTTTCATCTTGATCAGTAACACCATCTTGTGCATCTATCATAAGTATACACACATCTGATCTTTCTATAGATGTTAGAGTTCTTATAACACTATATCTTTCAATTTCCTTTTTAACTTTACTCTTTCTTCTAAGTCCTGCTGTATCTACTAATATAAATTTTCCTAAGTCATTTTCTAAGTAACTATCTATAGAGTCTCTTGTAGTTCCAGGAATATCACTTACAATTACTCTATCCTCACCTAAAAGTTTATTAATTAATGAAGACTTACCTACATTAGGTTTCCCTACCATAGCTATCCTAATGTATTCATCATCATTCTCTTCATAATCACTATCTTTAAAGTGTTCTACTACAGTATCAAGCATATCTCCAAGACCTAATCCTTGAGTAGCTGATATAGTTATAGGATCACCTATTCCTAAATTATAAAATTCAAAAGCATTATTTTCATCTTTAAGTGAATCTACCTTATTTACTACAAGCACTACAGGCTTTTTACTAGTTCTAAGCATATGTGCTACTTCATGGTCTGCTGGTGTAAGCCCCTCTTTACCATCTACTATAAATATTATTACAGTAGCAGTTTCAATAGCAATTTGTGCTTGCCTTCTCATTTGAGCAATTATAATATCATCATTTTGTGGCTCTATACCACCTGTGTCTATCATTGTGAAATTATACCTTAACCATTCAGCCTCTGCGTATATTCTATCTCGTGTTACTCCTGGAGTGTCTTCTACTATTGAAATTCTTTTACCTGC
Source organism: Clostridium algidicarnis (assembly GCF_000703125.1). Lineage (NCBI taxonomy): Bacteria > Bacillati > Bacillota > Clostridia > Eubacteriales > Clostridiaceae > Clostridium > Clostridium algidicarnis. The sequence continues at coordinate 2,805,874 of NZ_JNLN01000001.1, forward strand.
TAATTTATTAAACAAAGTGGATTTACCTACATTGGGTCTACCTACTATTGCAACTACTGGTTTTGCCATATTTGTTCCTCCTTACAATTACTGTTTATTATATCTATCAAGTCTTCGCCTGTATAATCACAAACTAGTACTTCCTTGCCTAGTTCACTTTTCATTTTATCTAAAGTTACATCATCTAAAAATACTTCTTCGCCGCTTCTTAACATATTTTTAGGTATAATTATGAATTCACCTAATTGTTTTTCTCTTAAATTATCTATTATATCTTTTCCTGTTAGTAATCCTGCTACTGTTATAGTTTCTCCAAAAGCCTTATTAATAGTCTTTTCTACCTTTATATCAATTTTAGGATTACTTTCCATGATATTTTTTGATGCCATTAATATCTCTTCATAGGCAGAGACCCCCGTAACCATAGTAAAACTACCTGTGCTATATTTATTTAACTTGTGTAAATCTTTTTTTATTGTATCTCTAAAGAATCTTATCATTCCAATACCATCTTCTAATTGTTTAAATCCCCTATAAAACTCATCTTCTGGAATTTCTATACCTGCTGTTATATAAAATTCATCAGATAATCGTACAAAAGGTTCATGAATTTCACCTTCATATATATCTTGAAGTTTTCTAACACTTTTTATTTCTTCTGTAGCTAATGCTTTATTATACAACTTTAATGGGAATAATCCTTCTCTATGCATAGTAACTCCAACTGGTACTACAGCCACATTTTCGATATAAGGATGAAGTTTATAAAGATCTTGAATCGTATTTATTAATTCTTTTCCATTATTAACTTCAGGACAACTAACTATTTGACAGTTCATTTGTATTCCTGCCGCAGCTAGTTTTTTTAGTTTATCATATATATCTCCTGCAAACCTATTATTTAGCATTCTTTTTCTTAACTCCCCATTAGTTGTATGTACAGATATATTAATAGGACTAATTCTATATCTTATAATTCTATCTATATCATCATCTTTCATATTGGTTAGGGTTACAAAATTCCCTTGTAAAAAGGAAAGTCTTGAATCATCATCTTTAAAGTAAAGTGATTTACGCATTCCTTTTGGAAGTTGATCTATAAAACAAAATATGCACTTATTACTACAACTTCTAGCATCATCCATTATGGCATCTTCAAATTCTATTCCTAGTTTCTCATCATAGTCCTTTTCTATCTCTAGAATCCACCGTTCTTTATCGGACTTCTCTATCTCCACCTCTACATATTCATCTGCCATAAGAAATCTATAATCTATTATATCTTTTATTTGATTTCCATTGATACTAATTATTTTATCTCCAACCTCTATACCTAACTCTTCTGCTATACTGTCTTTAAATACTTCGCATATTTTTGTATTCATATTCCCACTCCCATATTTATTGCTATCAATTAGTTATATTACATTAATTGGCCTTTATAGTCAATAAAATAAGAGAAGATGAAAAAGCATTTTTACATCTTCTCTTAAAATATAAATTACTTTAATCTACTCTCTTAAGTATAAATCTAAATTAATATTCCATTATACATTATACAGCTTATTGTAACTTTTATCTACATATTATTTTTTAGTATTTATTAATCGTTTAAATCCACAGTCTCGCCTGTAACTAAATATATGGTCCATTCACATATATTGGTTACATGATCTGCTATTCTTTCTAGAAATTTAAATACAAATAAAAACTGAGTAGCTTGTTTTGCATTGCTTTTATCTTCTATTATATACTTTAAAAGCTCTGTAAATGAATGCTCGTATATATCATCTATCTCATCATCCATCTTACATACATCATAAGCTTTGGATGAATCAGCATTTATATATGCATCTAGTGAATCTCTTATCATTTGTTGAATAATTAAAGACATTCTTGGTATATCTGTTAGCTCTCTTATATATTTTTCATCTTTTAATCTTATAACAATTTTTGCAATGTCTACAGCATGATCCGCCATCCGTTCTAAATCTGTTACTATCTTTATAGTTGTAAATACATTTCTAAGGTCTTTAGCTAAAGGTTGTTGCATTGCTATAAGTTTTATACACTTATCTTCTATTTCTCTTTCAAGATCATCAACTAAATCATCTTGTTTTATAACTTGAATAGAAAGACTTTCATCTTGCTCTTCAAGAGCTTTTATAGATAGGTGTATTTGTTTTTCTACAATGCTTCCCATTCTTAAGACTTCCCTGTGAAGATTTTTTAAATCCGTATCAAAAGATCTTCTTGTCATGATATCACCTCATTTTAAATTTAACCAAATCTACCTGTTATATAATCTTCTGTTCTTTTATCTAAAGGTCTATGAAATATCTCTTCTGTTTTTCCATATTCAATAACTTCTCCTGTTAGAAAAAATGCGGTATTATCTGATATTCTTCCTGCTTGCTGCATATTATGTGTAACTATAATCACTGTATATTGCTTTTTTAATGTATCCATTAATTCTTCTATCTTCAACGTAGATATTGGGTCTAAAGCAGATGTAGGTTCATCCATAAGAATTACTTCTGGCTCTACGGCTAGGGTTCTTGCTATACACAGTCTTTGTTGTTGTCCTCCTGAAAGTCCCATGGCATTCTTTTTTAATCTATCTTTTACCTCCTCCCAAAGCACAGCTTCTTTTAAGCTATTTTCTACTATTTCATCAAGCTTTGCCTTGTTTTTTATTCCATGTATTCTAGGCCCATAAGCTACATTATCATAAACCGACATAACAAATGGATTTGGCTTTTGAAATACTATCCCTATTCTCTTTCTAAGTTCAATCACATCATAGTCATCATATATATTTTTACCTTCAAATAAAACCTGCCCTTTTATTTTTACTGAATCAATTAAGTCATTCATTCTATTTATAGTTCTTAAAAATGTAGATTTACCACAGCCTGAAGGTCCAATGAGGGCTGTAACTGTATTTTTGTCTATATTTAAATTTATCTTTTTTAAGGCCTGTGAATTTCCATAGTATAGGTCAAGATCTTTTGTTTGAATTATGCTCATTACAATTCCCCCTATATCTTTCCAGTGTAAGATTCATGTAGCTTTTTACCTAATATTCTAGCCGTAAAATTAAATAACAATATCATTATTACTAAAACTGCTGATGCTCCATTAGCAACCTTTGTAGCATCTGGTAGCATACCTTCTGAATTTATCTTCCAAATATAAACTGCCAGTGTTTCTGTAGAACGCGTAATAGCAAAAGGAGATGCCTTATCTATAAAACTTATATTACTAAAATTTAATGGGCTTGCACTCATCCCTGCTGTATATATAAGCGCCGCTGCTTCTCCAAATATTCTTCCAGAAGCTAAGATTATTCCAGTAAGAATTTGTGGCATAGCCATTGGTAAAATCACCTTCTTTATTGTCTGCCATTTAGTAGCGCCAAGACCTAAGCTAGATTCTTTTACTCCTAACGAGGCCACCCTTATAGCATTTTCACATACCCTTGTCATAGATGACAAATTAAGTATGGTTATGGCTAAAGCTCCTGCTATAAGTGAGTATCCCCATTTGGCCATTTGTACAAAAACTACAAGTCCAAATAATCCTACTACTATTGACGGTAGTGCAGCCATTGTTTCAATAGATAGTCTTATTATATTCAATACTTTACCTTTTCTTGCATATTCAGCAAGATATATCCCAGCTCCTACACCTATTGGAATAGTAATAATTAATGTTATAACTAAAAGATAAAAGGAATTAAACAATTGTGGGCCTATTCCTCCTCCTGCTTCAGTAAACTTTGGATTCCCAAATATAAAAGATGATGTAAGGGAACTTCCACCTTTTATTAATATATATGAAATAAATGCTACTAACAGCAATATTACAAATCCTGAAATTACATATAATATTATAGTGGCTATCTTGTCCTTAGTCTTTTCCATTATCAGATTTCACCTCTTTTTGAAATAGCTCTTATTATAAGTATGAATATAAATGAAATTATTAACAGTAATAGTGCCATAGACCATAATGCATTATTCCATTCAGTACCCATTACAGTATTACCCATATCCATAGTTATAGCCCCTGTTAATGTAGATGAGGGTTTTAGTAGCTTTGATGGAATTCTAAGAGCATTTCCTATAACCATTTGTACTGCAAGAGCTTCACCAAAAGCTCTTGCAAGTCCTAATACAATTCCAGTAGATATTCCAGTTTTAGCTGAGGGTACTACTATCCCTTTTATAGTTTGCCACCTAGTTGCTCCTAGTCCATAAGAGGACTCCATATATTCTTTAGGTACTGTTTTAATAGCGTCAGAGGCTATGCTTGTTATTGTTGGAAGAATCATTACACTCAAAACTAATATTCCTGCTAAAAGACTAAATCCAAGACCTCCTAAATAGTTCTTTATGATTGGTACTAAAACGCTTATACCAATCCATCCATAAACTACCGATGGTATACCAACAAATAACTCCATAGCAGGTTGCATTACCTTTTCTCCAAGTTTTGGAGATATCATATTCATAAAGATAGCAAGCGCTATTGCCAGTGGAGTACTTATTATAACTGCTCCAAGTGACACAGCTGATGATCCTAATATATATATTAATGCACCATACTTCTTCTCTTCTGGATCCCAAACTTTAGAAAACAAGAATTCTAAAATGGATTGTTTATTTTGTGTAAATAATTTTATACCTTTTGATGTAATAAAATATATTATAGATATAGTTAAAATAATAATAAGCATACCGCAAAAGGTAGCATATGCTCTACCTAAATATTCATTTTTAATCTTATTTTTAAGACTTTTTTTCATATCATCACAACTCCGCTATTCTAATTCTTAGAATGTATAAACGTAATCTTATTTATCTCTAGTAACCTTCATGTCACTGGTTGGATAATATCCTAGTTTTTCCATGGTGCTTTTAGCTTCATCTGTAGCAAAGAACTCTATATATGCCTTTGTTACTCCAGCTGCTTCACCTTTTGTATACATGTGTTCATAAGACCATATAGGATATTTTCCTGTAGTTATATTTTCTTTTGACATCTCTACATCTTCATACTTTAGAACTTTAATTCCTTCTAAGTTCTTTTCGTTTGATAAGTAGGATGATGCTAGATAGGATATTGATCCTTCTGTTTCTTTAACTGCTTTAGCTACAGCACCACTTGAATCTTCTTTTAACGCTTCTCCTGTTGCTTCTTTAGCTCCATCTAAAGCGTATTTTTTAAAAGTTGCTTTAGTTCCTGAAGAATCTGGTCTACTTATTATAGTTATCTTTATGTCATCTCCACCAAGTTCCTTCCAGTTAACTATTTTGCCTGTAAATATATCTATAAGCTGATCTTTAGTTAAGCTATTTAGGGTTACTTTAGAGTTAGCAACAGCTGCAAATCCAACTACACAAACTTTGTTATCTATAAGTTCTTTAGCTTTATCTTCATCCAGCTTTTCTTCTGCAAAAACATCTGAGTTACCGATATCAGCATTTCCTGCAGACACATCTTTAAGCCCTGTACCACTTCCGCCTCCTTGGACATTTATAGTGGCATTTGGATTTTTTTCATTAAACATTTTAGCAATTTGCTGTGCTAAGGGTTGAAGCGCTGTAGATCCTATAGCTGTTATACTTCCTTCTATTTTATTTTCACTTTCTTTATTTTCACTTTCTTTATTTTCTGATTTAGTTGAACACCCTGCTAAAATCCCTCCAATAAGTACTATTGATAAGCCAGTTTTAATAAACTTTGATACATTTTTATTCATCTTCCTACCTCCATTTTTAATATCTAACTTATTTACTACAACTTTATAATAATACTTGAAAGTTAATAGCGTATTATTCCAGTGTTAATTAAAGTTAACATACATCTTTTATATAACTTCTTATATATGATAAATTAATTAATATTTTAAAACTTATCTGCATATATATTATTCTCTTTACTAAGACACTTTATTCTAAATATTATTTTTCACATTAATTTCATTGTTAATTTGTATTCATTTGAAAATAAGCTTTTATCTTCTATTACATTACCAATAAAAAAAGAACTCTTTTAGAGTCCTTTTTTTATTGGTAATGTAATTATAAATTTACTTCCTTTAGAAACCTCGCTTTTAACATCTATATTTCCACCAAACCCTAGTACTATATGCTTTACTATAGCAAGTCCAAGTCCGGTACCTCCATTAGCCCTAGACCTAGCTTTATCAACTCTATAAAACCTTTCAAAAAGTCTATATATATGCTCTTTTTGAATTCCAACTCCTGTATCTTCTACAATTATTATGCAATCTTTCTTATCCGTCTTAGAACTTATATAAACACTAGACCCCTTATCTGAATATTTTATAGCATTATCTATAAGATTTATCATCATTTGTGTAAATCTATCTTCATTTCCGTATAAAACAATACCACTTTCAAGATTTAGCGTAATACTTATATCTTTATTCGATGCTACACTTTTCATTAAATAGTAAATATCATTAATTTTATATTCCACATTGATATCAGAACTTTTTTCGTCCTTATGCTGTTCTATATCAGAAAGAGTTAATATATCTTCAATGAGCCTTGTAAGTCTTTCGGCCTCTTCATTTATTATGTTTAAAAATCTATCCTTTTTCTCATCATCATCTACATATCTTAAAGTTTCTGCAAACCCTCTAATAGAAGTTAATGGTGTCTTTAATTCATGAGATACATTTGCTACAAATTGAGTTCTCATATTTTCTAATTTTTTAAGATCTGTTATATCTTGTACCACAGCTACTGTGCCTATAAGCTTTCCATCACTTATTATATCTCCTGTTTTTATTCTTAATTCCTTTTCTGAAGGCCAAAGTATATTTATTTCTTTATACTCATCCTTTCTTTCTTTAAATACGTTTTCTAATTCAAAGTCTCTTATATGTTCCATAAGATTTTCACCTATAATGTTTTTTCTTATACCAAATATCTTTTTTGCATAAGGATTAATTATAATAACATTATAGTTTTCATCTACTGCAATAACGCCACTATCCATACTTTTAAGTATAGATTCTAACTTATCTTGCCTATCCACAGCTTCCTTTATGGTACTCTCAAGTTTATCTGCCATATCATTGAAGGTTCTGCCAAGTTTTCCTATCTCATCATTTGTTAATATATTTACCCTTTTATTTAGATCACCACTTGCAACCTTTGATGTAAGGAATTGAAGTTCTTCTATAGGTCTTACTATAAAATGACTAAATTTAGAGGATAATAAAACTGAAACCGCTATTACTAAAAACAAAGTTAAAATATAATACTTTAAATATCTTTGTTGAACACTTTTCATACTGTCAACACCCATTGACACCCTTAGTATAGATCCATCTTCTAATAATAAAGCATTATATACCATATTCTTATCGAGGGTATTGCTGTATCTAACACTATCTCCTTCACCATTTCTTATTGCATCCGAAACTTCTTTTCTTAAATTATGGTTATCCATATCTTCTTCGTCTTTTAGTGTATCAATTATGACTTCACCCTTTTCATCAATGTATGTAACTCTAACATGGAATTCATCAACACTTTCTTTTAACCATATTAATCTTTCTTCAAGTGTCTTATCTTTTATGCTATTTACTATTAACTTATTATCTATACTAATATTACTTTTCGTTTGCTCTAAATGTTGATAATTCCATATCATAATAAATATTGAACTCACAAGTATAAGGCTAAATGTTATTATACCTAGCACAAAGAGCATAATTTTTTTCTTCATAGCTAGTCTCTCCTATACTCATTATTAAACCTATACCCAATACCCCTTATAGTCTCTATGTATTTTGGATTTTTGTCATCATCCTCTATCTTTTGTCTTAGATGCCTTATATGAACATCTACAGTTCTTGTTTCTCCTATGTATTCATATCCCCATATCTTATCTAAAAGCATTTCTCTTGTTAAAACCTTTCCTTTATTTTTAATTAAAATTTCTAAAAGTTCAAATTCTTTAAGGGTTAAATCTATCTTTTTAAGATCTTTTATAACTTCATGTTTTTCAAAATCTATGGTTATATTAGAAAAACTATATCTTACATCTAGAGGCTTGGTATTGACCCTCCTTAAAACTGCCTTAACTCTTGCAGTTAATTCTCTAACTGAAAATGGCTTAGTTATATAATCATCTGCTCCTAATTCTAATCCTATTATCTTATCTAACTCTTCACCTTTTGCCGTTAACATTATTATAGGAATATGAGCTGTTAAGTTATCTTTTCTTATTTCTTTACATACATCATATCCGTCCATGCCTGGAAGCATTAAATCTAGCAATATAAGTTTAGGTATTTCACTTTTAGCTTTACTTATAGCATTATTACCATCCATAGCCACTAATACCTCATATCCGGATTTTTCTAAATTAAATTTTAGTAGCTCTATTATATGCTCTTCATCGTCTACTATTAATATCTTTTCTTTAGACATAATTAACCCTCCGTATCCTTTTACTTTTAATAGATCTTAATCTACTGTGATAAACGTACTTAAAATGTTAGATACTTAATTCACTTATCTATAATATAAAAAAGAAAACAACCTACCTGAATTAACTCCTGTTTTTCTATAAGAATGTAATTTGTAGTCTTTTGCACAATATGTACATGAATTAGCATCAAATATATTATGCTCTAAGACTCCAAATGAATTTAGTTGATATCTGAGGCAGGCAGTTATATTCAAATTTTTTCCTTCAAATATATTTTTATTATTGTAAAAATCTTCCTTTTTAAATTCTTCATTAACGCCCTGACCTACTTCATAGCAACATACACCATTATGCGGACCTATGTAAGCTATAATATTCTCTGCCTTAGTTCCATACTCCTCCTTCATTTTCTGTAATGTCTTAAGCAAAATCAATTTATAAGTTCCTCTCCATCCACTGTGAACAGCTGCCATAGCCTTTGTATCTTTGTCAAAAATAAGTATAGGTGCACAATCTGCTATAAAGACTCCAATAGCTATATTCTTTTCCTTACATATAATTGCATCACCTATTTCTTCGCTTTTTGGATTAACTTTTATAATATCACTATGCAATTGTTTTAAATATTTAATTTCTTTTAAATTTATAATCTCTTTTAATTTATCTATATTTAAAATTCCTTCATTTTCATCTATTTTAAAACTTATTTCATTATACGCTGTGGAAAAATAAAAATTAGCTCCACCCATAGATTCATGAACAAACTCAAATCTTTCATCTAATAATATATTTTTCATTAAATTCCTCCATTAATAAAAACATACTTTAACTTTATATATTCCAATAAAGTTATTTTATCTTGTTAATTATATATTCAGTATTATAACATTTTAGCCAAACTGCTAGAGCTTGGCTAAAATATCATTTACTCATTATATTTTTAATTTCTTCCATGAAGGAATTTATATCCTTAAACTGTCTATATACTGATGCAAATCTAACATAAGATATTTCGTCTAATTCCTTTAACCTATCCATGATCATTTCGCCTATATCCTCTGATTTTATTTCTGTAGTCATGCTATTACTTAATTCTTTTTCTATATCACTTGCTAAATTTTCTATTTGCAACCTTGATATAGGCCTTTTTTGACAAGCTTTTATTAATCCATTTATTATTTTATTTTTATCAAAGTATTCTCTTGCAAGATCTTTCTTTATAACTAATATAGGAATGTCTTCAATCTTTTCATAGGTTGTATATCTTTTACTACAAGATACACATTCACGTCTCCTCCTGATAGCCAGCTTGTCTTCTGTAGCTCTAGAATCTACAACCCTACTTTCTTCGTAAGCGCAGTATGGACATTTCAAAGCATTCCCACCTTTCTTCATAATTATTGCTTTTATTTAATTATACACACTTTTCTATGTAATTTCTACATACTATGCATCTTCTCTGATTATATAATTATCAACCAATATAACATCTACACCTATTTTAAGAATCTTTTCCCAAGGTATTTCTATAACATCTATTTTACTAAACCAAGAATTTTTTTGAACTGGTACTATTACAGAAATTATTTTATAATTTTCACAATCAACTTTTACATCTTTTATATAGCCAAGTTTCACCCCTGTATTTATATCTATAACTTCCATAACTCTTATATTGTTTATAGAATGCATATCCATTTCCATGAAAATCCCCCCTATTAAATTCACTTAATTATAATTTGAGATCTTTTACAATATGCAAATACATATTTATATTTCTTCCCTTAGTATATTAATATTGTAGATAATAAATTCTATGACATTTATAAAACCTTCTAAGGTTCATATGTAAAGAATACTCTAACAAATAATCTCCATATAAACCTTAGAATAATTTTATGCATTAATATTATTTATATGTACTTTTTCATATGTTTTAATGCTGTTTTTTCTAACCTAGATACTTGAGCCTGGGATATACCTATTTCTTCTGCTACCTCCATTTGAGTTCTTCCATCAAAAAATCGTAAATTTAATATAAGCTTTTCTCTATTATTTAGCTTTTTCATGGCTTCTTTTATGGATATATCTTCTAGCCAACTATCATCAATATTTTTAGTATCTTTTATTTGATCCATCACATATATAGCATCTCCTCCGTCATGATATATAGGTTCAAATAAAGATACTGGATCTTGTATTGCGTCTAAAGCAAATACAACCTCTTCCCTTGGGATATTTAGTTCCTTTGCAATTTGAGATATGGTAGGTTCTTTATTATTTTCATTTACTAATTTATCTCTTGCCATTAAAGCTTTATATGCTATATCCCTTAAGGATCTACTAACCCTTATAGAGTTGTTATCTCTTAGATACCTTCTTATTTCTCCTATTATCATAGGAACAGCATAGGTTGAGAATCGAACATTTTGACTTAAATCAAAGTTATCTATAGCTTTCATAAGCCCTATACATCCTACTTGAAAAAGGTCATCTGCATTTTCTCCTCTATTGTTAAATCTTTGAATCACACTTAAAACCAATCTAAGATTACCTTTAATAAAATCATCCCTTGAGCTATCATCACCATTTTGAATCTCAAGTAACATCTTTTTCATTTCTTTATCTTTCAAAACCGGTAACTTAGATGTATTAACTCCGCAAATTTCAACTTTATTGATCATCATAAAAATCAGTCCCTTCAGAGTAATTGCATTTTAATTATTCCCTGAAGAAATGACTTTTATACTAAAGACAAACTATAACATTTTATTTATTTCTTTTTTCAATCTTTTAATTATTCTTTTTTCTAACCTAGAAATATAAGATTGTGATATTCCAAGCATATCAGCTACTTCCTTTTGAGTCTTTTCATTTTTTCCAACTAATCCAAACCTTAATTTAACTATTTCCTTTTCTCTATCATTAAGTTTTTCCATTGCTAAAAATAATAATTCTTTATCAACCTCATCTTCTATAATGTTATACACCATATCATTTTCTGTTCCTAATATATCAGATAGTAACAGTTCATTTCCATCCCAGTCTATATTTAGAGGCTCATAAAATGATATTTCGGCTTTTATCTTGCTATTACGCCTTAGATACATTAGTATTTCATTTTCTATACATCTAGATCCATAAGTTGCAAGTTTAATCTTTTTTTCTGGATTAAAGGTATTTACAGCTTTAATAAGTCCTATAGTTCCAACAGAAATTAAATCTTCTATAGCAATACCTGTATTTTCAAACTTTCTTGCTATATAAACAACTAATCTTAAATTTCTTTCTATTAAAACACTTCTTACCGTTTCTTCCCCCTTCATAAGCCTTAGTACTAAATCTTCTTCCTCTTCTTTTGTTAAAGGTGGGGGTAATGCATCGTTACCTCCTATATAATAAACTTTTTTAAAAAATAATTCAAACTTTGATATTATCCTATTAATAAGTACCTTAATATTCATTTTTCTTACCCCCTTTATAATATTCCTCTTGATAATAAAGCAGAATACTCTCCACCTTTGCTTAGCGAATTATCACATATACATATAATAGCTTCTATTGGTTTAATAGATACTTTCTCATCTTTGTTGTAATATAATTTAATATATTCTGGTTTAAATCCCTGTAGCCTTCCCTTAGAACCATTTACAACTTCATATGGTATCATGTATCTTTCTTTGTCTTCTAATGTGATATCACCTAATGCCCCCCTTTCTACAATGATAACAGGCAAATCAGTAGCAGGTTCCCTGAGTTCATTTCCAGTATCTAAAAAGCCTTTAAAAGATTTTACTTTCCCCTTGTAAAATATTTCTACACTATATATTAAATTGTCTACAACATATCTATCTTTTATAAAATTTATTATTCGATTTATAAATATATATAATATCATCATAGACATTATTATATATTTATAAGAAAAGCTTTCTAAAGTATTTTTTGACTCCACTATATTTATATTATTTATACCCATAAAAAAACATAAACCACTTAATATCATAGAATATATAATGTAAATTACAGAAGATTTTAATATAAATCCTATATCTAATTTTTTAAATGCAATAATCATAAAAACCATAACTAGTGGTATCTTTATGTAAATTGCATTAAAGACATTTAATTTTGGTATCAATATAACCATTACATATGATGTAGCAAAAACTGCAGATAATATAGCATTTGTAACTTTGAGCTTTATTTTCATAGTATCTGAAGTTATACATATCAAAAATAAATTTACTATGAAATTTTCAATTAGCAGTACATCTAAATAAACTATCAATTTCACCACTCCCTTAATAACATTATATAGCTCCCTTATTCAAAATTTTGTCATTTCATATAGATTATATATTTATTTTTAAATTATCTTTTTACAAAAAACACTTTAAAATTCGAATAAATGTTAAAGATTAAACGCAAAAAAAACTTGATGAAATTTCATCAAGTTTTTTTATTGTTCTATTTATCTTCTTTGTTTTCTCAAAAACGCTGGTATTTCTAGCTGGCTATCTTCGTAAGTATCTGCTGAAGTTGCAGCTGCTTCTTCTATAGGCTCTTTATTATTTTTATCGCTCATTATATTTTGCATATCCTTTTTAGGTTTCTTCGAGGTTTCTTCCTCAAATCCAGTAGCAATAACAGTAATTCTTATCTCATCTTTTAGGTTTTCATCTATTACAGCACCAAATATTATATTTGCATCTGGATCTGCAGCTCCTTGAACTATTTCAGCTGCTTCATTTATTTCAAGTAAGCCAAGATCTGAACCTCCAGTAACATTTAATAACACTCCTGTAGCTCCAACTATTGATGTCTCTAAAAGAGGACTTGATATAGCTTGTTTTGCTGCATCTTGAGCTCTGTTTTCTCCATTTCCTTTTCCTACTCCCATATGTGCAAGACCTTTATTTAACATTACAGTTCTTACATCCGCAAAATCTAAATTAACAAGCCCTGGTATAGTAATAAGATCAGATATACCTTGTACACCTTGGCGTAATACGTCATCTGCCTTTTTAAAAGCTTCCATGAGAGAAGTCTTCTTATCTACCAATGAAAGAAGTTTTTCATTAGGTATAGTTACCAACGTGTCAACACTTTCCTTTAGATTATTTATTCCCATATCTGCATGTAACATTCTCTTTCTACCTTCAAAAGGGAATGGCTTTGTTACCACTCCTACAGTTAAAATGCCCATGGCTTTTGCAATTTCCGCCACTACTGGAGCCGCGCCCGTACCAGTCCCTCCGCCCATTCCTGCAGTTATAAAAACCATGTCTGCACCTTTTATAGCTTGAGATATTTCTTCTTTACTTTCTTCAGCTGCTTTTTCTCCTATTTCAGGATTTGCTCCAGCTCCAAGTCCTTTAGTCAATTTATCACCAATTTGTATTTTTTGTGTAGCATTAGATAACATCAAAGCTTGTTTATCTGTATTAATAGCAATAAATTCAACATTCTTAAGTCCTTCAATTATCATCCTATTAACAGCGTTATTTCCTCCGCCCCCGCATCCAACTACTTTTATTTGAGCAAATTGTTGAACATCTAAATCAAAATCTAACAAAATAATTCCTCCTTTTTAGAAAAATCCATCTAAAGCCTTTTTTATTTTACTTATAAAGCTTTTATTACTTCTTTTTCTTATTCTTGCATTTTTAAATTCTAAATCCTCTTTATCAATCTTCTCCTTTTGTTTATCATATTGAATATCATTTAAATTATTATTATTATTATTATTATTATTATTATTATTATTATTATTATTATTATTATTTAATTTTAACTCATTATATACATTTTTAACAATACCAAATGAATTAATTGCTAAAGGTTTATTTAATGTTTCTTTTGGGTTTAATATGTATATAGGTTTATTCATGATGCCACTAGCAAGCTCTCTTATTCCTTTAAATAAACTTATTCCTCCACCTAATAATACAATGCTATCTATCTCATATCCTCTTTCTTTGGCTTTTGTTTCAATAAGAGATAGTATTTCTTCAACCCTAGCTAAAATAATTTGTTCAACTATATTAGATTGCATTAAATCTTCTTCTTTTTTTATACTTATAAGTATCTCACTTAAATCAATATCTTTCTTTTTTAGACTCTCTGCTGACTTATTGTTAATGTTATTGCAAAAAGCAATATCCTTAGTTATAATGTTACCACCTAATGGAATAGAAAAGGTATCTATTAAAATTCCCTCTTCATAATAGACTACATCACTAATATCAGACCCTGTATCTATTATCATAGTATTTTCTTTAAAGTAGGTAGTTTCATCATACATGTCCTTTGAGGATTCTGATTGAATAAGTAAGGCTTTTATATTAATACCAATACTTTGAAAAACTTTTAATCTTGATATAATCATAGGCTTCTTTGCCACTACAAGCTTTGTATTTGACTCTAATCTATTAGCTTTAAGCCCAATAGGATCTTTTATCTCTATATCGTCATCAACAATATATCTATACGGTATTATATCTATTATTTCTTCATCATTAAGTGCCACATCTTCTTTGGAAACTTTTAAAACTCTTTCTATATGTCTTTCTTCTATTTTTTCCTCTTCTTTAGATAATCTTATATCTCCTTTTCCATCTAATATCCTGCATATCCCACCTGGAATTCCAAGGTAAACTTCTTTAATTGGTGAATTTATTAATAATTCGAGATTGCTTATACATTCTTTTAATATACTTGCTACTTCATTAATATTAATTATTTCTCCATTTTCTATACCTTGGCTTTCTAATACAACACTATCAAGTATTATGAGTTCATCATTATCGTCTACTTTAGCTGCTGTTGCACTAACTTTAAAGGAACCAATATCCACTCCTACTATACATTGTTTTTCCATATATTCTAATACCTCCTTCCTAAGTAATGCCACATATATTTATATATTCAACGTTATTTGAAGATTTCCTTTATAATGATAAAAATATTATTTTCATTGTGTATATAATTTTAAAATTAAAAATTAAGGGAACTCTAATTCCTAAAAGGTTTGAGTTCCCCTAATAATTATAATTTATTGTTTAATTTGCCTTTTCAAGATCATGTATTTTTATATTCCTAGTATGCAATGTGTGAGACCATTCTTTATTATCTTTATGAATTATACCTTGGATTGATATAGGTAGCCATGTAGCAGCATATATCGGATATATAAGATAATATAAGAATATTTTAAGACTTAACTTTTTTTCTAAAATTAATATAAATGGAGTATATACAAATTGCATTATCATTGCTAATACACTTGCAAGCTTAATCATAGTAAAATTAGCAGTTTTTATTGTTTGAATTGTTGTTGCTATAAGTTGTGGTGCTGCTACAAATGAATGGAATAAATTCATAATCATAGCTATACCAGCGAGTATTATAATTACTGGCTGTATTGTGTAAAGAGCACAGTCCAGTGCCACAAAATTAAATTCCTTTATGGCCTTTTTTATAAGTTTAAAGAAATATCTACTAGATACATCTGCAAATCCTTGCATCCATCTTTTTCTTTGCGCCCATGACTGAGCTAATGTAAGTGGCTTTTCATCATATATTATTGCATCATGAGCCCAACCTACTTTATACCCATTCAAAACAAGCTTACAAGTAAATTCTAAGTCTTCAGTAAGGCAAGTTGCTCCCCAACCTAATTCTTTTAATATACTCGTATCTATACAAAACCCTGTTCCTCCAAGCTGATTAGATAACCTAAGATTACTTCTAGAAAGTTGAAACATTCTATTAGAAGTCCAAAAAGCTATAGAGTATCCGCCTGTTATCCATGTATCATTAGGGTTCTTGCTATCTAAATAGCCTTGAATAACTTTATGTCCATCACATAATTTATTATTCATTTCTTTAAGAAAGTTCTTGTCTACTAAATTGTCTGCATCAAAAACTACAACTGCATCATAACTTTTGTCCATTTTGAACATTTTATCAAATATCCACTCTAATGCATACCCTTTACCTTTTTTGTCCTTCATATTTCTTTCGAACACATTAGCACCAGACTTTCTAGCCTTCTTTGCTGTGCTATCAGTGCAGTTATCTGCAATTACTATTATATCATATAGTTCCTTTGGGTAATCCATCATATCTAAGCTATGTATAATATTTTGGATTACATTTTCTTCATTATATGCCGCTACAATTAAAGCGAAACTTTTCTTTGGCTCAAATTGCTTTTTACTTTTAAATCTTATTATTCCAAAAAATGAAAGGAATAAATAGTATGTCGAAATTATAAATACTAGATTTGTAAAAGTTGCGGATAAAATTTGAATAAATGAATTTAAAACATCCATTCATATCCCCCCTAGTTCAAAGTTATTTTAGCACAAATACAGATTAAATACTATATGCAATTAGGGTTTTTGGATAAAAAATTGATTTTAAATGCAACCTTTTAATAATTTTATACATATTTTATAGTTTTTTAATATAAATTTAATAAATTAGTGGGTCTAATTACTATACTTCCCAATTAGTTAAAATTACTATTGTTAAACTATAAATACTAAAGTAGTAACATTCTAGTTAAAAGTTCTTTATCGACACAATACGTAAGAGCCACTTCATTGGTTATTATGCCCTTTTTATATAATTCAACTAAAGCCATATCCATACTCTTCATACCATACTTGCTTCCAGTTTGTATAGATGATTCTATTTGGTGAGTTTTACCTTCTCTAATCATATTTTGTATAGCTGGAGTAACTACCATAGTTTCAAGCGCTGCAATCCTTCCTTGTTTATCTGCCTTTTCAATTAGTTGTTGAGATATAATACCTTGAAGTACCGATGCTAATTGTATTTTTATTTGTTGTTGTTGATGTGGTGGAAAAACATCAACTATTCTGTCTATAGTTTTAGTTGCTCCAATAGTATGTAATGTTGATAATACTAAATGTCCTGTCTCTGCCGCAGTTATAGCTATAGATATAGTTTCTAAATCTCTCATCTCACCTACTAGTATAACGTCAGGATCTTCTCTTAGTATTGCCTTTAAAGCATTTTTATAACTACTACTATCTTTTCCTATTTCCCTTTGATTTATTATAGATTTATTATGTTTATGTAAATACTCTATAGGGTCTTCTAAAGTAATTATATGCGCCTCTCTTGAATTATTTATTTCATTAATCATAGCTGCAAGAGTAGTACTCTTACCACTGCCCGTTGGACCTGTAACAAGTATAAGTCCTCTTTTTTTATTTATGAGTTCTTTTATTATAGGCGGATGTGCAAGTTCCTTTAGTGTTGGTACTTTTAATGATATAGTTCTTATTGCAAGAGCACTGCTTCCTCTTTGCTTAAATACGTTAGCTCTAAACCTTCCAAGTCCCGCTACAGAATAAGAAATATCTAGTTCACCTTTTTTTAAATATTCCTCATATAATTCCCCCAATATATCCTTTGCATATTGTTCAGTTTCGTATTGTGATAATTTACCTTCATCTATAGATTTTAATCTCCCGTTAACTCTTACAGTTGGTGACACACCCACAGTAAGATGAAGATCTGACGCTTCCATTTTTGTTGTAATTTCTAATAACTTATTTAAGTCTAACAAAACAATTCCTCCTATATTTATGTATTTAAGTTCCATATGTCAATAGCTTTATAGGCTTGTTTTTCTAACATAATTCTGCCATTAATAGCCTTTAACCCTTTATTTTCTGCCTCTATTAGTAATTTTGTTTTTTCAGGTGCATAGTTTAAATCATAGATTATTAAATTATGTTTGAAACCCTTTAACTCTATTGGTATTATTTCATTATTTACATTTCCTAAAGGCGTACAATTAATTATCATATCATATTTGTACATGTCTTTGATATTCTGTATATCTATAACATTTTTTACACCTTGGAATTCTCTCCTTACTTTTAATACATCTCTTCCGGCTATATCTATATCTTTTACTTTTAAGTCTTTTAGTGCATAAGAAACCGCCTTAGCAGCTCCACCACTTCCTAATATTAATACATAATAATCTTCCACATTTATCTTCCAATGTTCTAAGCTATGAATGAATCCGAAGTAATCAGTATTGTGTCCTATAAGAGCACCATTTTTAATTGAAATTGTATTCACTGCTTTTATCAAACTTGCTGGATACGTTAATTCATCTAAATAATTTATTATAACTTCCTTGTAAGGTATTGTAATATTAAATCCAACATATTCATTTTCATTTACCACCTTTAAGAATTCAATTAATTCATTTTTATCCATATCAAATAGCTCATATTTTAAGTTAATCTGATTTTTCTTATAGTAATCATTATGAATTTTGGGAGATATAGAATATTGTATGCCCTTACCTATCAATCCACATCTTTTTATCATTACCCACCTCCTACTTACTAATTCTACAAAAATATGCTAAATCCCTTTTATACAATGTAGACTAAAGGGATTTTAGCATATTTTTTTATATTTTATTTTTACCATCCATCTCCTTTAAAAGTTTTTTTAGAGCCCTTTTTTCTATTCTCGAAACATATGACCTAGATATGCCTAGAAGTTTTGCTATTTCCCTTTGGGTTCTGTATCTACCATCTCTTAATCCATACCTCATTTCAATTATAACTTTCTCCCTAGGCTGTAATGTTGTACTAATCTTACTATATAACTTGCTTATTTCTATTTTCTGCTCTACCAAATCTACTACTGAGTTTTCATCACTGCTTAAAACATCCATTAGCGATATTTCATTGCCTTCCTTATCGATGCCTATAGGGTCCTGTAGATATACCTCACCCTTAATCTTTTTATTGTTTCTAATAAGCATAAGAATTTCATTTTCTATACACCGTGCTGCATAAGTTGCAAGTCTAGTTCCCTTTGTATTATCGAAAGAATCTATAGCCTTTATGAGTCCCACTGTTCCAATAGAAATTAGATCATCAATATCCTTTCCAGGATAAGAGTATTTTTTTACAATATGAGCTACAAGTCTTAAATTTCTCTCTACAAGAATATTTTTTGCTTCAATATCCCCTTCTTTAAGCCTATCTAAATAATAAGCTTCCTCTTTTTCATCCAATGGCTTTGGAAATGAATTTCCACTAGTAACATATCCTGCAAGTACAGTAATTCCGCCAAACATATCTAACAGATAATTAATTAACAACAAAGGTGCTCCTCCTAATAGTGCTTATTAATATACTATTCAGATAGCAATATAATGTTTCCTGTTTAGCTTTCTTATTTTACTTTGTAAAATTCTCAACAATTTCTTTAAATATAGGTCCTGCGTCGCCACCACCTGTTTGATTATCCTCATTTATATCCTTTACAAATACTACTAATGAATAATATTTTCCTTCATGCTTATAATATCCAGCAAACCATCCATCAGAGTGTTTTTCCATAACATCCTTACTTTCATCCTTTGATTTAGAAGGTTCCATTCTAGTAGTTGTACCAGTTTTCCCTCCAGTTTCTACTCCTTTAACTAGAGCATTTTTGCCAGTTCCTTTTTCTTCTCTTACAACTTTCACCATTTGATCTTTCATTATCTTAGCGGTTTCTTTTTTTATTACTCGATTTTCCTCTATAGGTATTTCATTTATAATATTATTGTAATTATCTACATACCCCTCTAATATATTTGGTTTTACGTATATGCCATCATTTATTATTGTACTTATAATATTGGTAGCTTGAAGAGGTGTTATTCTCATATTTTGTCCTATAGCGAGAAATCGTGGACCATCTTCATATATTTTGGGTAATGCAAAATCACCTGTTACCTCTCCATTTCCACTAATATTAAGTACTTTTTCAAATATTCCTTGTTTTTTTGCATATTCTTCTATAGTATCCCACCCTATTGTCTTTCCCACTTGTGCAAAAATATTATTGCAAGAGATTAAAAGAGCCTCTTCTAATGTTAGCTCTCCATGAGCCCTTTTACATATAGAGTATTCATTAAATTCACAATTGAATTTACTTTGTGTTGAAAACAAACCCTTATCGATAGCTATTTCTTCTATTAATAATTTAAATATAGAACCTGGCACATATCCATTTTCTGTAGTTGATGCTAAATTTATATTAGGCTTTTCTTCATCTCTTTGAGCCATTACTTTTATTTTTCCTGTATGTGCTTCTACAAGGGTTATACCTATTTGATTGTAATGTTTATATTTATCTTGACTTAGTATTGTTCTAACGGAATCTTGCATATCTTTATCTAAGGTTAATCTTACATTTATTCTTTCATCATCTATACTATAATTCCCATCTTGCATACTTCCATCTAAGTTCTTTTCAAATGTTACTGTAGGAACTTTGTTACTTTTTGTATTTTCATATATATTATATTCTAAAGAATCCACCTTTTTTACTTCTTTATTGGATTTTAAATTAGTAATCATATTTTCAATTTTCCAGGCTTCATTTCGATTTACTTCGTCATAAACATACAGATAGATTCCTTTTACATCCTTTAGTAATTTTAGTTTATCATAGGTATCTTTATCTAATTTCAAATATATCTTAGAACTATTAGATGATATTAACATTTTTGAAAGATCATAGTCTTGATTGCAATTTTTTAATATGTAACTAAATGCATATATACTACTCACGCTTGTAGAGTTATTATTTCTTTTAAATGTAATTAAGTCTACCGCTAACATATATCTTCTTTCATATTCTACTAAGTCATTACCCTTTGAATCTAATACATTAAAATTTAATTCATTTATCTTTTCTATATATTTATATTGAGAGTCTGCAATTACTTCAAGTTCATTACCCTTAAAGTACTGTATCTGCAATATTCTTGCTACTAAAATAATAAAGAGCAATGTTAAAATAATTTTTATAGTTTTAATTCTTTTTAGCATAAAAACACCTCACTATCTAAAATTCTTGACAGTAGCGAGGTGTTTTATTCATTTTAAATAAAATTTATTAGTTTTGTAATATATGTTTTATATTCGCAACTATTATATCTATAGCCACTTTATTATGACCACCTTCTGGAATTATTATGTCTGCATACCTTTTTGTAGGTTCTACAAATTGCAAATGCATAGGCCTTACTACATTTAAATATTGATTAATCACTGATTCTACAGTTCTTCCTCTTTCATTTATATCTCTAAGTAACCTTCTTATAATTCTAACATCTGCATCTGTATCAACATAAAGCTTTATATCTAATAGGTCCCTAATTCCAGGATCTTCCAATATAAGAATACCTTCTAGTATTATTATATCTCTAGATTCAACTTTAACAGTTTCTTTTCTTCTGGTATGCTCTTCAAAATTGTACATTGGTTTTTGAATAGTTTCTCTATTTAATAAAGCTTTTAAATGCTGAATAAGTAGGTCCGTATCAAAAGCTTTAGGATGATCATAATTAGTTTTAATTCTTTCACTTATATCCATAAAACTTTGATCTTTATAGTATGAATCTTGTTCTATCATAGCTATACAACTTTCATCAAATCGGCTATATATTTCTTTTGATATAGTGCTTTTCCCAGATCCAGTTCCACCAGCGATACCTATCAATACAGGATTATTCATTATTTCGCCCCCTTGCTCTTAATAAGCATATCTTTGGGTTCCAATGAAGTCGTTGTATGAAATTTAAATATCATTTGGGCCCTTGGAGCAGAATCTATATCATTATTTAATTCATCTGTCATATTGTTTACACATACCAAAACACCATTTCCATAAGGACTTAGTACTTCTAGGTCATCACCTTTTAAAACTTTATTACGTTGTTCTACAGTAACAATATTAGTTAGTGGATCATAATGTTTTACTACACCTACTATGTCATAATCTCTTATATACGAAGATGTTTCATATATTTGTTTATTAGGTTCATCAAAATAAAATCCTGTATGATAATCTCTATGACTAACTTTCATTAATATTTCAATTAGACTTTGATCAACTTTATAATTTTTAGGATCTTCGAAATAATCATCTACAGCTTGTCTGTAGGCCTTTACCACAGCGGCAACATAGTATGAGCTTTTCATTCTTCCTTCAATTTTGAAGGAGTAAATGCCACTCTTAACAAGTTCTGGTATATGTTCTATCATGCATAAGTCCTTTGAATTCATTATGTAGCTTCCCTTATCATCTTCTATAACCTGAAAATATTCTCCTGGTCTTTTTTCTTCCATAAGGTAGTACTTATATCTACATGGCTGAGCACAAGCTCCTCTGTTAGCATCTCTTCCTGTCATATAATTAGATAAGAGACATCTTCCAGAATAAGACATACACATAGATCCATGTACAAACGCTTCAAGTTCACAACTAGATGGTATATTTTTTCTAATTTCTTCAATTTCTACTAATGATAATTCTCTTGCGAGTACAATTCTTTTCACCCCTATACTATGCCAAAACATAGCTGATTTCCAATTTACATTATTAGCTTGAGTACTTAAGTGAAGTTCTAAGTTAGGTACTACTTCTCTAGCAGTCATTATAATTCCAGGGTCTGACACTATCAATGCATCAACTCTCAAAGATTCTAATTCTTTAAGATAGTTTTCAAGTCCAATAATATCATCATTATGAGGAAAAACATTTAAGGTAACATATACTTTCTTTCCTCTATCATGAGCATACTTAACTCCAAGCTCTATATCCTCTGTGGTGAAGTTATCGGCAAAAGCTCTAAGATTTAATTTGCTACCACCTAAATAAACTGCATCTGCACCAAAATCAATGGCCGTAATTAACTTTTCAAGGCTTCCTGCTGGAGCTAATATCTCTGGTTTTCTCATCATATTCCCCTCCTTTTTGTAACTGCTATTCCGTCCCCCATAGGTATGACAGATGTAATAAGTTCCTCATCTTTTGAAACTAGTTCAAGATAGGTTCTCATTCTTTTTACTATAGTTATTTTTCTTCTTTTTACTAATTCATCAGATGGAACCATTCCTCTAAAAAGTACATTATCCGCTATTATTATTCCATCCTTATTAAGAAGCCTTAAGCAGTGTGGCAAAAAGTGATTATAATGACCTTTTCCAGCATCCATAAATATAATGTCAAACTTATCTTCTATAGATTCAATTATTTCTAGGCAATCACCTTCTAATATTTCTATATCATCCTCGAATCCATAGTTATGTATGTTTACTGTAGCCTTTTCCACCATTTCTTTGTCTCTTTCAATAGTAGTAATCTTACTATTTCTTTTTGAAGCAACACTCATTAAGATAGATGAATATCCAATAGCTGTACCAAGTTCTAATATACGTTTAGGTTTTGTTAAATCTACCATCAGTTCTAAAAACCTTCCTGTTTCTTTTTGAACTATTGGAACTTTGTTATCTATTGAATATTCTTCTAACTCTTTTAGCATGCCCTGGTGGTCAGGTATTAGCCCTCTTAAATACTTTTCCATGTAGTCAAAAGTTACACCACCCATTTTATCCTCCTAAATTAATTATTTAAGCTCTGCTTTTTCTTTTTCTTTCGTTACTATCTAAAATTCTTTTTCTCATTCTAATAGTTTTTGGTGTTACTTCTACTAATTCATCACTAGTTATAAACTCCAGACACTGTTCAAGTGACATTGGGCTTATAGGTGTTAATTTTAAAGAGTCATCTGCTCCTGAAGATCTAGTATTTGATAAATGCTTTTTCTTACATACATTTACTTCAATATCTTCCCCTCTTGAACATTCTCCAGCTATCATTCCATGATAAACCTCTGTACTTGGTGATATAAACAAGCTACCTCTTTCTTGAGCATTATATAATCCGTAAGTTATAGCTATTCCATCTTCAAATACTACTAATGATCCTCTTTTTCTTTCAGGAATATCACCCTTATAAGGTTCATATGATTCAAATATGTGGTTCATTATTCCATTTCCTTTAGTATCTGTCATGAATTCATTTCTAAATCCAATAAGTCCTCTTGCTGGAATTAAAAATTCTAATCTTGCATAGCTGTTTATAGCTGAAGTCATATTAACCATTTCTGCTTTTCTAGGTCCTAATTTTTCCATGATTACTCCCATAAATTCTTCTGGTACATCTACAGTTAATCTTTCTATTGGCTCATACTTTCTACCATTTATTTCTCTATATATAACAGAAGGCTTTGACACTTGGAATTCATATCCTTCTCTTCTCATAGTTTCAATTAATATGGATAAATGAAGTTCTCCTCTTCCATTAATTTTGAAACAATCTGGAGAAATTTCTTCTATTCTCATACTTACGTTAGTTTCAAGTTCTTTTATGAATCTATCTCTTAAGTGTCTTGATGTAACATATTCTCCATCTTTACCTGCGAAAGGTGAGTCATTAACCATAAAATTCATACTTAAGGTTGGCTCATCAATATCAACAAATGGAACAGCTTCTGGTTCAGTAGCATCTGCTATAGTGTCACCTATATTAACGCCTTCTATTCCACTTAATGCTACAATATCTCCAAGTTTAGCTTCTTCTACATCTTCCCTTGCAGTTCCATTATATACATAAAGGTTAGATATCTTTGCATTCTTATTTTCTCCTGTTCTAGACATTAAAACAACATTTTCGTTTTTCTTTATAACTCCTCTTTGTACCTTTCCTATAGCAATTCTACCTACATATTCATTAGAATCTATAGTTGTTATAAGTAATTGAAGAGGCTTATCTATATATCCTTCTGGTGCTTTTACTCTTTTAATTACCATATCAAGCAAAGGTAGCATATCCATATTTCCATCTTCTGGATCTAATCTAGCATAATTTCCTTTAGCTGATGCATAAACTATAGGGAAGTCTAATTGTTCATCAGTAGCTCCAAGTTCAATGAACAGGTCAAAAACTTCATCGATAACTTCTACTGGTCTTGCATTAGGTTTATCTATTTTATTTACTACAACTATTGGGTTTAGTCCAAGTTCTAATGCCTTTTTTAGAACAAATTTAGTTTGAGGCATAGGTCCCTCATATGAGTCAACTACCAGTAGAACACTATCTACCATTTTAAGAACTCTTTCTACTTCTCCACCAAAATCAGCATGACCTGGTGTATCTACTATATTTATTTTAACTCCATTATAAGTTACAGTTGTATTTTTAGATAAGATAGTTATTCCTCTCTCTTTTTCTAGATCATTAGAGTCCATAACCCTCTCTTCTACTCTTTCATTTGCTCTATAATTATGACTTTGTTTTAGCATAGCATCTACAAGTGTAGTCTTGCCGTGATCTACGTGGGCAATAATCGCCACGTTTCTAATATCGCTTCTTATAAATAAACTCATGTTTTAGCCTCCAAAATTTAAGATTTGATTCTTATACACAAAACAAAATTGGATACGCCAAAGTACCCAATTTTGTTCTTAACCATATTAATTCTAATATTATGTTATTGAAATGTCAACTTAGTAATTAATAATAATTAATATATAGGATAAATTTCTATTTATACAATTTATGCAAGTATTTCATTTTGCCCTTATTAAATGGCTTATATACTTAGTTTCACATTAAATGCTTGTGCACTTTAATGTAAAATAAAAAGTTTTTTTACAAATTGTTTTTTTGTCTAATTTAACTAAATCTCCATTATTATAGGAAGTATCATAGGTCTTCTTTTTGTTTTTTCATATAAGAAAACTCTTAATCCTTCTTTTATTGTAGATTTCATGGTAGCCCAATCTGTAGAATGTTTTTCTTCACATATTTTTAAAGATTTCTTCACTACTTCTCTAGCTTCTTCCATAAGTTCCTCAGATTCTCTTACATACACAAATCCTCTGGAAATTATATCCGGACCTGCAATAACATTGCCTGTTTCTTTTTCAATAGTGATAACTACTGTTAAAATACCATCTTGTGATAGATGCTTTCTATCTCTCAATACGATATTACCAACATCTCCTACACCAAGGCCATCCACAAATACTTGACCTGAAGGCACAGTTCCATTTTTTCTTATAGTTTCTCTACTAACTTCTACTACATCTCCAATATCCATAATTAACATTCTTTCCTCTGGTGTTCCAAGCTTTAATGCCAGTTCAAAGTGTTGCTTTAAATGACGATATTCGCCATGTACAGGCATAAAAAACTTAGGTTTAACTAATGTATGCATAAGCTTTAGTTCTTCTTGACATGCATGACCTGAAACATGAACATCAGCTAAAGCCTCATATATAACCTCTGCGCCCTTTTTAAATAATTGATTTATAACTTTAGACACTAATTTTTCATTTCCAGGGATAGGTGTTGCTGATATAATTACCATGTCCCCTTCTATAATATTTACTTTTCTATGTTCAGATGCAGCCATTCTAGTTAATGCTGACATTGGCTCTCCCTGACTTCCTGTAGTTATAATAACCAATTGATCATTTGGATATTTATTTATGGAGTCTATATTTATAAGTATATCCTTTTCAAAATTAAGATATCCAAGTTCTGTAGCTACACCAACTATATTTTCCATGCTTCTACCTGAAACAGCTACTTTTCTATTATACTTTGAAGCTGCTGTTATTATCTGTTGAATCCTATGAACATTTGATGCGAAAGTAGCAACAATAATTCTTCCTTTAGCGGTGGAGAAAATATTTTTAAAAGTTTCTCCAACTGTACTTTCTGACATAGTGTATCCTGATCTTTCAACGTTTGTACTATCTGCAAGCATAAGCAATACACCTTTTCTTCCAAGTTCAGCAAATCTAGATAAATCAGCTACATCTCCATCTATTGGTGTATAGTCTATCTTAAAATCTCCAGTATGAAGTATAGCTCCTAATGGAGTGTGGATAGCTATAGCTACAGAATCAGCTATACTATGATTAGTTTTTATAAACTCTACAGATACACTTTTCAATTTAATTATATCTTTAGGGCTTACTCTTATTAATTCTGTGGTGCTTAAAAGACCATGTTCCTTAAGTTTTGTTTCTACTATTCCGAGTGTAAGCTTAGTTCCATAAATAGGTACATTCAACTGTTTAAGCACATATGGAAGTGCACCTATATGATCTTCGTGTCCATGGGTCAAGAAGATTCCCCTTACCTTATCCTTATTTTTTATGAGATATGTTACATCCGGTATTACTATATCTATACCAAACATATCCTCATCTGGGAACTTTAACCCGCAGTCAATTACAATAATGTCCTCTTTGTATTCTATGACAGTCAAATTCTTACCGATTTCATTGACTCCGCCAAGAGGAATTATCTTTACTTTTTCCTTTTCCTTTTTCAAATCAACTTTCCTCCTTTTATGTTAAACACCACAGCTAGTCTTTATGATCCTTTTTATAGCATTCTTCGCAAATACCAAAAAACTTTACACTGTGGTCTTTGATTTTAAATTTGTATCCTTTTTCAATTTTTTCTTCTAAGGATTCTAAAAGATCTCCTTGAACTTCTATTACTTTTCCACAGTTATTACATATCAAATGATGATGTCTATGAGTTTCATCCTCATGAACTAACTCATATCTGCTACATCCGTCATTTAAATCTAACTTATATATTATGCCAAGCTCCTCAAGTAAAACTATAGTTCTATATACTGTAGCCAAGCCAATCTCAGGACATATCTTTTTAACCTCATCATAAATTTCTTCAACGGTTAAATGACTTCCTTCATTGTCGATTATAGTATCTACTATAGCCCTTCTTTGAGGAGTTAGCTTATATCCTCTTCCTTTTAGATCTTCTTTTAATTTATTAATTTGTGCTGATGTTAAAATTGACATCATAAATACCCCATTTCACCAATTAATTAAGCTGATCCTCTGAGAAAATTGCACTATAGGCTTCAGCTACTATTTCAAATTCTTCATCATCGTCTACAGTAACTAAAATGTCATTTCCTTCACTATCCTTTAATATCTTCAAAGCAATTGCATCAGTTTCACTTTCCTGCATAGAAGCCACTATTAAATATTCATTTTCCTCTATATCAAACTTTGTAATTATTTCAAATTCAATTTCATTTCCCTCTTCGTCCTTAAGAACTACTGTATCTGTATTTTCTTCCACTTTATTCTCTCCCTTATTAATATCATTTTAAAAGTTACATCTATTTTTATCAAGTTTTACTTAGAGATTCTATCCAAGTAACCTTGAAGTATATATGTAGCTGCAACTTTATCTATTATTTTCTTTCTCTTTGCCCTTGAAAGGTCCGCCTCTAGCATTGCCTTTTCAGCAGCAACAGTCGTAAGTCTCTCATCCCACATTTCTATAGGTAAATTTAAAGCTTTTTTTATATGTTCTGTAAAGCTTAAAATACTTTCTCCTTGAGGTCCTATGCTTCCATTCATATTTTTAGGTAGACCAACCACAATAGTTTCTACTCCATATTCTTCACATATTGTCCTAAGCTCTTCTAAGTCACTTTTTTTGTTCTTTCTTCTAATAGTAGTGATACCTTGGGCCGTATAACCTAGAGGGTCACTTATAGCCACCCCAATAGTTTTAGTTCCCATATCAAGTCCTAATATCCGCATAAATTGTCCCCTTTTAAAATATTAAAATAATAAGTGCCCCAAAGGGCACTTATTATTTTATACCTAAATAAGATTTTAAAACTTCTTCAAGTATTTCATCTCTTTCAAGCTTTCTTACTAAAGCCCTCGCACCATTATAATTTGTTATATAAGTTGGATCTCCAGAAATTAAATAGCCTACTAATTGATTTACAGGATTATATCCCTTTTTCTGCAAAGAATCAAAAACCTCTGTAAGGATCTTTTTAGTTAAAGCCTGTTTATCTCTATCAAAATCAAACTGCATAGTATTTTCGTTATTACTCATATTTTTGCTGCAAAAAAACTAAAAGTTTAGAGCAGCTTCACCCCCTTACACATTATGAATTAAATGTAAGAATGATATCTCCATCTATATTATTTATCTTTACATCTACACTTATTCAAATCCTCGATGCTCATATTTATATTATAAATCAAAATACCAAAATTGTACACTATATAAATTATGAGTTTGAAATATAATAAACTTTTTGTAACAAGTTTATATATATTTACAATTCAAAATAATTTTATTTTATTAATTCTTTAAGTGTTTCTTCTACACTTTCTAAGGCTTCTTTAATTTTTTCAGTATTCTTACCACCGGCTTCTGCCATATCAGGCCTACCGCCTCCGCCTCCGCCAGCTATAGTTGCAGCTTTCTTTATTATCTTGCCGCAATGTACGCCTTTTGATACTGCATCCTTTGATGCCATCGCTACTAAATTAACTTTATTTTCTTTACTACTAGCAAGAACCACTAAACTATTTTCAATTTTATTTCTTAATTTATCTGCAATCTCTCTTAACTCATTTGAATCCATATTGTGAAGCTCCGATGTTATTATCTTAAATCCAAGAACGTCTTTTACATCACTTAACATTTCATCTTCTAATCCTTTTGCAAGTTCAGATTTTAACTGATAAATTTCTTTTTCTTTATCCTTTAACTCTTCAATATTACTGTTAATTTTAACTATAAGATCCCTTTCTGAACATTTTAAAATTGAAGAACTTTCTTTTATTAGCATTTCCTTATTTTCAAGATAGTCTATAGACTTAAATCCAGTTATAGCCTCTATTCTTCTTATTCCTGAAGCTACCCCTGATTCAGATAAAATTTTAAACAACCCTATTTCTCCAGAATTATTAACATGCGTTCCTCCACAAAGTTCTTTACTAAATGATTCTATAGATACAACCCTTACATTTTCTTTATACTTATCTTCAAATAGAGCTATAGCTCCAGTATCTTTAGCCTCTTCTATAGTCATCTCCTCTGTAGTTACAGGGAATGCTTCCATTATCTTTTCATTAACAAGCATCTCTACTTCTTTTATTTGTTTGGATGTAACTGCTGAAAAATGAGTAAAGTCAAATCTTAATTTATCCTCATCTACGTAAGATCCAGACTGTGCAATATGCTCTCCTAAAACTCTTTTTAAAGCTTCATGTAATAAATGAGTAGCTGTATGGTTTC
Source organism: Clostridium algidicarnis (assembly GCF_000703125.1). NCBI lineage: Bacteria > Bacillati > Bacillota > Clostridia > Eubacteriales > Clostridiaceae > Clostridium > Clostridium algidicarnis. The sequence continues at coordinate 2,836,369 of NZ_JNLN01000001.1, forward strand.
TACAAATTGCTTTTCTTCTTTTATTATTTAATACTAACTTCACCTCATCATTTATGGATACTTCTCCATTAATAACATTAACAAAATGCATTATTTTTCCTGAGATGTTCTTTTTACAATCGTAAACCTCTGCCTTAAACAAGCTATTTTCAATTATTCCTTGGTCTCCTACCTGGCCACCCATTTCTGCATAAAAGGGTGTGTTTTCTACTAATATAATGCCACTTTCTCCAGCTTTTAAAGTAGATACATTTTCTTCTCCCTTTATTAAAAGAAGTACCTTCGAACAATCTTTAATGCTTTTGTATCCTACAAAATTAGAAGTTAAATTTTTATCTATATTCTCTAGTATACCACTATTACTTCCCATATAGTTTGTTTCATTTCTAGCCCCTCTTGCCCTTTTTCTTTGAAGCTCCATTTCTTTATTGAACCCTTCTGTATCTACCGTTAGACCTTTTTCATTCAATATTTCTTCAGTTAATTCTAATGGAAATCCAAAGGTATCATAAAGTTTAAAAGCCTTAATTCCTTCTAAAGAAGTTTTGCCTTCCTTTTGGAATTCTTCTATATATTCTTTTAATATGTCTATACCAGCATCAATTGTTTCATTAAATCTTTCTTCTTCTAGTAGTATGACCTTATTTATATAATCTTTTTTATCTATTAATTCTTTATATGCCCCGCCATAATTTTCTATTACCTTTTCAACTATATCATTAATAAATGTTCTTTTTATCCCTAAAAGTCTTCCATGTCTTGCAGCTCTTCTAAGAAGTCTTCTTAATACATAACCTCTACCTTCATTAGAAGGTAGAACGCCGTCTGCTATTAAAAAAGCCACGCTTTTAGCATGATCTGCAACTATTCTTAAGGATATATCCATGTTTTTATCTTTTCCATAAGTAACTTTTGATATCTTTGCTACTTCCAATAATATATCCTTTATACTATCAATTTCAAATATACTTTCTGTTTCTTGCATAATTGTAGCGATTCTTTCAAGTCCCATACCTGTATCAATATTAGGATGATCTAACTTATTATATACGCCATTTTCATCTTTATTAAATTGAGTAAATACAAGATTCCAGAATTCCACTATTCTATCATTTTCTGAAGCCTCAATAAAATCCTCATTAGTTTTTATTTCACCTTCGCCTCTATCAAAATGTATCTCTGAAGATGGTCCACAAGGTCCTTGCCCTATCTCCCAAAAGTTATCTTCTTTTCCTAATCTAAATATTCGGCTTGAATCTATATCCGTTTTATTTACCCATATATCAAAAGCTTCATCATCTTCTACATAAATAGTTACATATAATTTATCTTTTGGTATATCTAAAACCTTAGTAACAAACTCCCAAGACCATGGTATTATTTCATCTTTAAAGTAGTCCCCGAAGGAAAAGTTACCTAACATCTCAAAAAAAGTAGCATGCCTTGATGTCTTACCTACATTGTCTATATCTCCTGTTCTAATACACTTTTGACAGGTTGTTACCCTTTTACTTGGTGGAGTTTTAATTCCTGTAAAATAAGGTTTTAATGGCGCCATACCTGCATTTATAAGTAATAAGCTCTTATCTTCTTTTGGAACTAGTGGAAAACTTTCTATTACTAAATGGTTTTTAGTCTCAAAAAACTTCAAATACGTTTCTCTTAACTCATTCAAACTCATATATTTCATATACATATGCCTCCTAATATAAATTTTATAAAATTGGAACAAAAAAAACTCTCATCCCAGACAGGGACGAAAGTTACACTTCCGCGGTACCACCCTAATTATGCATATTAAATGCATCTCTTTAATATTTAGCTCTGAGATAGCTTTCATCTTTTAACTTAAGAAGTTTCCACCAAACACTTCCTCTCTACATAAATTAATAAGACTACTCTTTCTCTTCACAGCTAAAATATTTATTTATATGAAGATTATAGATTATACTTATATTTATGTCAATATTTCAAAAAACATTTTTTTAAAATAAGTAGTAGTTTATATCTTCATAAACAACCTTTATAATAACACCTATAGGTACTGCTATAATAAGCCCTAATAGCCCTCCTAGTTTGCCTCCTACTAGTATTAATAGTATAATTATCATAGGATGCATAGATGTGCTGTAGCCTATGATTTTAGGGGATACAACATCTCCTTCAATTTGTTGAATTATATATAAAAATAGTGTGATCCATAATGCCTTTTCTGTAGACTTAAATAAAGCCATGATTATAATGGGAATAGCTCCAAATAAAGGTCCAAAGTAAGGTATTATATTAAATAGTCCATTTATCAGAGATAATAATAAAGGAAATTCTATTTTAAAAATGATTAATGATATAAATGTAAAAGCCCAAATTACAAAACAAAGTATAAATTGACTTATTATATATCGTCCTAAAATCTCGTCTATATCTTTAGCTATGTTAGTTACAACTCTTCTATTTTTAACTGGAAAAATCATAAGAAGTTTCTCTAATATAATTTCTTCATCTATTAAAAAATAATAAGATAAAACAGGAACCACAGCATAGCCTAAAGAGTTTTCTCCAATTTCTATTATTCTTTCTACCGTATTACTTGAAATATCAACTACATATCTATTTATTTTTTCTCCTATTAATTCTTCTAATATCATTAGGGTTTTATTGTTAGATAACTTTAGTTTTCCATATATATTACTTATAAAACTATCCATATACTCTAACCTTGGATATAGGTTCTTACTTTCTCTAATTATTATAGGGATTATTGTAATAAATGAAAATATAAATAACACTAAAAAAAAGCTTATAACAAATATTGCAGAAATCTTTTTGTTTATTCCAAGTTGCATAACCTTTTTATGAACTGGTTTTAGGCTATAGGCTAGCATAAATGAAAATATAGCTATACCACCTAATTTTCTAACTATATCAATAGAAAATAAAATATAAAATAGTAATAACAAGACTATAAATATAACTAAGTATTTTATCTTTTTATTTAAAACCTTCATATTTTTACCTCAATAATAGAGCTTACCATAACCTTTTATTTGGTAAGTTCATAAATTCTATTCCTTCCCTTTCACAAATAATTATATTATCCTCACCTAGTATAAGGTTTCTTGGTGATATTATCTTTTTGTGGCTAAATAACTTGTATAAAAAGCCTTCACATATTACCATTGCCTTTATAGTGTAATCTTCTGGGTCTATTATTATATCTTCTAAAAATCCTACTATATTGTCATCCTTATCTATAACTTCTAAGTGTCTTATACTATTAAATTCTAAGAAGCTATCATTACATTTACCCTTCGCTATTATTCTTTCATTTATGTATATTATATCTTTAATAGAAATATTTATATCCTTTGCCATTAAAGATGGGGAGGATACTTCAAATCCTGTAACTTTAGCTTTTGAAAAGTTAATTAAGACATCTTTAACTTCACCCATATTCTTACCATCTTTATCTATAACCTTTTTAAAAATTATATCTTTATACCTCCACATATTATAATCATCCTATCTTTTAAATACCTTTCTTATTACTCTTAAGTTATACATATATATATTTTGCCTAATAACGCAAAAATAATACCCGAGTTCGGGTATTATTTTTATATATTTAATATCTATTATCCATGAACTTCGCTATGTAATTCATCATGGTTATGTTCTTTGTAATCCCATGGTTTAAGCCCAATAGATTCTCTATAATTGTTTATAGCTTTATGAATTGCCTCTTCTGCTAAAACTGAACAATGCATCTTAATTGCTGGTAGACCATCTAACGCTTCTGCAACCGCTTTATTAGTTAATTTCCATGCTTCTTCTAAAGACTTTCCCTTTATAAGTTCAGTTGCCATACTTGATGATGCTATAGCTGATCCACATCCAAAAGTCATAAACTTAACATCTATTACTATATTATCTTCAACCTTCATATATATCTTCATTATATCTCCACATTTAGCATTTCCAACTTCCCCAATACCATTTGCATCGGCTATTTCACCTACATTTCTTGGATTTCTAAAATGATCCATTACCATATCGCTATACATATTAAAATTCCCCCTTTTTAATAAAATCATGCCATAAAGGTGACATATTTCTGAGTCTATCTATTATTTTAGGTACCACAGATAATAAATAATCTACTTCTTCTTCTGTGTTTCCATCACCTATAGATAATCTTAATGAACCATGTGCTCTTTCATGATTAAGACCTATAGCTAAGAGGACATGCGATGGATCAAGGGCCCCCGAAGTACAGGCACTACCGCTAGATGCACAAATATTCTTATCATCTAAGGATAACAAGATACCTTCACCCTCTATGAACCTAAAGCATACATTAACGTTTCCTGGTAATCTATTTTCGCTTATAGGTCCATTTAATTTAGTATGAGGTATTTCCATAAGCCCAGTTATAATCTTATCTCTTAATATTGTAAGTCTTTTACTGCTTTTATCCATTTCATTTACTGACATCTCCAAAGCCTTACTAAGCCCTACTATACCTGCTATATTTTCTGTCCCTGCCCTCTTACCTCTTTCTTGAGCTCCGCCATGAATTAAATTATCAATTTTAATTCCTTTTTTAATATACAAAGCACCTACACCCTTAGGCCCATAAAATTTATGTGCTGCAAGAGACAACATATCTATATTCATTTCTTTAACATCTACCGGTATATGTCCTACAGCTTGAACTGCATCAGTATGAAATACAACATTTTTATCTCTACAGATTTGTCCTATTTCTTTTATAGGTTGTATTGTTCCAATTTCATTATTAGCAAACATTATTGAAACTAATATAGTATTATCCTTTATAGCAGATTTTAACTGTTCTAAATTTATAAATCCTTCTTCATCCACATCTAAATATGTAATTTCAAAACCGTGTTTTTCTAAATATTCGCAGGAATGTAGTACAGCATGATGTTCTATTTTGCTTGTTATTATATGGTTACCCTTATTAAAATTAGCAAATGCAAATCCTTTTATAGCGAAATTATCTGCCTCAGTTCCACCACCTGTAAAGAATATTTCATTTCTATCGGCATTTATAGCCTTGGCTACCTTATCTCTACTTGAATCTATAACCTTTCTTGTGTCTCTTGATATGGAATATACCGATGAAGGATTTCCATAATGTTCGCCAAAATAAGGTATCATTTCATCTAATACCTCTTTTTTTGTATACGTAGTTGCAGCATAGTCCATATATACTACCTTTTGCATATTACCAGCCCCTTACTTTTCAATTTTAATTTCTTGGCTTGAAGACTGTATTCTATTATAGTCATCTACCATATCTTTTAAAGTAACAGATTGCATAACACTGTCTATGCTATTTTTTACTTTAGCCCAAAGAAGTCTTGTAGCACAGCAATCCATGTTATTACAATGAGTACCTTCAACGCAATCTGAAATTTCTATAGGTCCTTCTAAAACTTCTATAATATCTGCAACAGTTATCTCTTCCGGTTTTCTATTTAAAATGTATCCACCCTTTGCACCTCTTACGCTCTTTATTATATTTGCTTTTCTAAGAGGAGAAAATAACTGTTCAAGATAATACTCTGATATATTTTGTCTTTCTGATATACTTTTAATCGAGATAGGTGTTTCATCACAATTTACAGCTAAATCAAGCATTGCCTTTACACCATATCTGCCTTTGGTAGATAGTTTCATATTAATCACTCCTATTAATGTTGAGTGTTTCACTTGGTTTTCATGATAATTTTATCAAATCCGACTAGAATTGTCAACAATGATTTAGATAGTAAAATTTCAGATTATTTATTAATTAATGTTTCTAATATTATCTTTATACAATTAAACATATTGTAATAATACTATCCTTTAATAATGATATATCTCAATACTAAATGCTGATTAATTTTTAAACCTATTTAATCTTATCCCAGTATTCTTTAGATGTCCTCTCCATTTTATTATTCCCATATTCATAATAAACGCTATCTTTAACATTATTTGGTAGGTATTGTTGTTGCACATAACTGTTTTTATAATTATGTGGATATTTATATTCCACTCCTCTATTTAAATTTTTAGCTCCACTATAGTGAGCATCTTTTATATGAATTGGAATATCTCCAACTTCCTTTTTTTCTAAATCATCAAGTGCTCTATCTATAGCAACTACTACAGAATTAGATTTAGGAGACGTAGCTAATAATATAACAGCCTGTGCTAAGGGTATCCTTGCTTCTGGGAAGCCTAACGTCATAGAGGAATCCACGCAGCTTTTAACCATGGCAATTGCATTAGGATATGCAAGACCTATATCTTCACTTGCTATAACCAATATTCTTCTACATATAGATATCAAATCACCAGCTTTAATTAATCTTGCTAAGTAATGAAGTGCAGCATCTACATCACTTCCTCTTATGGACTTTTGAAAAGCACTTAAAATATCATAATGGTTGTCGCCTAACATATCGTAGGATATAACCTTAGTCTGAGTGCTATCTTTTGCAATATTTAAATCTATAATCACACTATATTTTTCATTTGGTGGAGTTGAATATATTCCAATTTCTAAAGCATTTATAGCTTTTCTCACATCTCCATTAGAAGCATCTACAATATATTCTTTTGCCTCATCTTCTACCTCTACATTTATATTTTCTTCTTCCTTATTTATTATTTCTATAACCCTGTCTATAGCAATTTTCATATCTCCTTTTTCTACAGGTTTAAATTCAAATATAGTGGATCTGCTTAAAATAGCTTTAAATATATAATGATAAGGATTTTCTGTAGTACTAGCTATAAGCGTAATCCGACCATCTTCGATAAATTCAAGTAAAGATTGTTGTTGTTTTTTATTAAAGTTTTGTATCTCATCTAAATAAAGAAGTATTCCATTTATACCTTCAAAAGTATCTAGCGTACTTACAATTTGTTGAATATCCTTCAAGCTAGAATTTGTTGCATTAAGCTTATAAAATGTTTTATTGCTTTTTTTTGCAATTATATTAGCAACAGTAGTCTTACCTACCCCTGGTGGTCCATAAAATATCATATTAGTAATACGTCCACTTTTTAAAATTCTATCTAAGATCTTTCCATTTCCTAATATATGTTTTTGACCCACTACCTCATTTAGTTCATTAGGTCTTAATTTATCTGCTAAAGGTTTCCTCATATTAATCACTCTTTCAATATAATAATTGATATTCTTTTATATTTATTTTACCATAAAGATAAAAGGATATCCTACGTATCTAGGATATCCTTTTATCTCTTTTACAAAATAATTTTTATATACTGATTTTATATTAATTATATTTTAACTTAAAATATTTTATTAAATTAATTATAAACTTATAGATGTGCCTGTAACACCCTCTAAACCTTCTTTTACTTTATCTAATGATGTTATTACAGTTTCTCTATCTTCCTTAGATGCCGCAAACTTTATAGCTGCCTTAACTTTTGGCAACATAGACCCTGGCGCAAAATGACCTTCCTCCATATATTTATCCATTAATTCCACAGTTACTTTGTCTAAAGACTTTTCTTCTGGTTTTCCGTAATTTATATAAACCTTTTCTACGGCTGTTAAAATAAGCAGTTTATCTGCATCTAATATTTCCGCTAATTTTTCTGATGCAAAATCTTTATCTATTACCGCATCTACGCCTTTAAGATATTCATCCTTTTCTATTACAGGTATACCCCCACCGCCTACAGTAATTACAATATGGCCTGCATCTACTAGAGCTTTTATAGAGTTTTCCTCCACTATTCTAACAGGTAAAGGTGATGCCACAACCCTTCTCCATCCCCTACCAGCATCTTCTTTAAATATATATCCTTTTTCATCACTAATCTTTTCTGCTTCTTCTTTTGTAAAAAATGAACCTATTGGTTTAGATGGATTATTAAAATTTTCATCTTTTTCATCAACTACAACTTCCGTAATTAATGTAACTACATCTTTATTTATATTTCTTTTCATTAATTCAATTTTTATAGCTTGTTGAAGATGGTATCCTATGTATCCTTGGCTCATAGCACCACACTCCGGAAAAGGCATCATCACATTGCTACTTGAAGACTCATAGGTGGAAACTATTTGACCAACCTGTGGTCCATTTCCATGAACTATTATAATATTATGACCTTCCTCTACTAAATCTACCAAATATTTTGCTGTATCCTTTGCTGTATTCAATTGACTATTTGCAGAAGTATCCTTTGGATTTGCTTGAAGAGCATTTCCGCCTAAAGCAATAACTATTTTACTCATTTATCAATCTCTCCTTACAATCTTATTTTACACATAATAATTATATCATCTTTATTATCATATATACATAAATTTGTAATAATTCTATACAACTTTAATATTTACTTCAATATCCTCTTTGCTTCTAAAAATCGTTGAAATGCTGTAATAATTACTGCTAATGAAAATATATCCGTTATAAATACTAAATTATGAGAGAAATTTATCATAAGTGAAAACATAATAAAGCCTTCAGTTCTTTCTGCAAATCCTGCTTGATAATAAAAGGACTTCATGCCTTTTTTCTCTGTTAATGCTGCAACGGTTAAAAACAAAGTCATAGAAATCAAAATACATATAGTGAGAATTAAAAGATGTAATATATCGTTAGGGAATTTTATAGCAAGGGTTAAAATTATACCCATTTCAACCATCCTATCAAAAGTTATATCCATTAAGGTTCCAATTGATGTTGTAATTCCCTTCTTTCTTGCCATAGCACCATCTACTGCATCCAAAAATCCTGAAAACCATAACGCAAAAATAGCTACTATAGGCAAATCAAAGTATATAAATACAGATGAAGCTATTCCAATAATAAAAGCTATTAAAGTTATGTTATTTGGGGTTAAGTTTATATTTAATAAAAATTTAGCAACTAAATTGATTAATGGATTTACATATTTTCTTCCATATGTATCAAGCATGTTTTCCTCCTAATTAATAATGTTTATTTTATTAAAATTATATCCTAATATTACTTTTTCACCAACACAAAATGTCACATCTTTATTATAATTTTGTAGTACCTCTACACTACAATCTTTAGAAATTTTTATACTTAATTTTAAGAATCCTTGTATATAAGATACATTTTCTATCTTACCCTTAATCCATCCATAATCTTTTTTTAACAATGGATCCTGTGGCAAGCATTTATATACCACACATCCTTCTGGCTTTATGGCTAAATATATTCCTTTATAATTCATATACTCATTTTTCATACGAATATTACTTTCATAATCCTTTTTTATTTTACATTTAACTTCACCTAAACCTAGAATGAAATCTTTACCATAAAATATATTATCTTTTATATCACCATAAAATATATTATTAATTCCTAAAAACTCTGCTACAAATGAACTCTCAGGATTTTCATATAAATCTTTAGGACTTCCCACTTGAATTATTTTGCCTTCATTCATTATAGCCATTTTATCAAACAAAAAAAATGCCTCTTCTTTATCGTGAGTTACAAATATAGTAGTTATCTTATGTTTACTATGTAACCTTTTAGTGAATTCTCTCATATCTTCTCTAAGCTTTGGATCTAACGCACTAAAAGGTTCATCCATGAGAAGAAGCTTTGGGCTACATACAAGCGCCCTTGCTATAGCACCTCTTTGTTTTTGTCCTCCACTTAATTGATCTGGATATCTTTTTTCCATACCATCTAAGTTTACTATATTCAATATCTCTTTAATTTTAATTTTCCTATGCTCTTTAGGAACTTTTCTCATCTTTAGTCCAAATCCCACATTTTCCTCCAAGGTCATATGTGGAAAAAGTAGCGATTCCTGAAAAACCATGGCAAGATTTCTTTTTTCCGTAGGAGTACTTACTATGTTTTCTTCCCCAATATATATCTCTCCACTATTTAATTCTAAAAGTCCTGCTATAAGATTTAGCATAGTACTTTTACCACAACCTGACGGTCCAAGTAATCCAAAAAATTCTCCTTCGTTGATCTCTAACCTAGGTATATTTAGATCAAATGATCTTTCGTTTGAAGTTTTATTACTCAAATATGTTTTTTGTATATTTATTATCTTTACATTGTTCATAATACTTTTTATTACGAATTATATAACTAATTCTTAATAAAATTCCTCCAATCCTATTTGTTTTATTGTTATCTATAATGCCTTTTTATAAATGAATCTAAAATCCAAAGTGAAATAAATGACAACAATGCAAATAATATAGAATATGCAGCACCAATAGACTTATCGCCTCCACTTATAAATGGAAACATAAATATAGGAAGTGTCAATATCTCTCCACCACCTATAAACAAAGTTGTTATATATTGATTTAAAGATATAAGTAAAGTCAAACTAGAGCCAGCTATAACTCCTGGTAATATAAATGGAAGTGTTACATTTAAAAACCTTTTAAATGGGCTTGCACCCATAACTTTAGCTGCATCCTCCCATTTAAAACCTAGATTTTTATAACTAATCTCCAATGCCATAATCATATATGGCAAGGTGGACATAATATGAACTAATATTACTCCTACTGTATTTTCAGTGAGTCCAAATCCTATAAATGTTTTATGAATTCCCATAAGTATAGTTAATGGAGGAATTATTATAGGAACTATAAGTATAAATTTCATCAGTTTTTTACCCTTAAATTCATATCTAGCAAGTGCGTCTGCTGCTGGTATTCCAATAATAATGTTTATAATATTGACTATAATAGCTATAATAAAACTGTTTTTTATAGCTATTATAGTTGCTGAGTATCCTGTAAATACATATTTCCACGGTCTTATATTAAACTCTACTGGCCATAAATCTGGCCACCTCCAAAAAGATGAGAAACTTACTATAAAAAGCAATACTATCGGCATAATGCCTATTAATATAATTGATAAAATAATAAATAACACTAAAATATTTAAAATCTTTCTTTTCATAACTAATTATTGTCCACCTTATCTTTATGCTTTTTATTAAAAAAGTAATAAACAGCACTAATAAACATTATAAATATAAATATTATTATATTTATGCCTAAAGCTATAGGCCTCTCAGAAAAGTCCCCCTTCATATATAATTCATAGGAATAAACCCCTAATGTTTTAGGATATGTCATTCCTAATAAATAGGGTACTTCAAAAGCTGAAAAAATAAAAGTAAACACTATAAATGTTGAAGTTCTAAGTGGTGCTATTAGCATAGGAAAAACTATCTCACTAAAAGTCTTAAAGATATTTGCTCCAAATATCCTTGCCACTTGTATCCAATTATCTTGTACTTTTAAAAGTACAGGATAAAGCATAAGCACTATAAAAGGCGTTGTCTTCCAAACATATGCGATTATTATTCCAATTGAATTTTTATCGTTAACCAATATTGGGAATTCAGACATATCAGCTATAAGTCCAAGATTATAGCATAATATAGATACCCATCCACTTTGAGTTAAGAATAAAAACATAGCATAAGCACAAGTTAAATAAGAAAATAACATAGGTATTTGCAAAAGTCTCCATAATAATATAGATTGTTTTCTCTTTTTTTCACTTATTAATAAAAATAATAGTAAAGTTATAATAATACCTAAAATTGCAGATATTATTGTACTTACAGCTGAAATTTTAATAGTAGCAATAAAAGAATCCCAGAAAGCTTTTGACTTAAACAGCTTTTTATATACTGAAAATGAAATACCTTTATTTCCATTAGTGTTTAAAATAAAAATACTTTGAAATATACCTTGAAATATACCTCCTACCATTAATGCAGCTACTAATATAAAGGATGGCAATACTAATATATAAGGTTTAGTTTTTTGCCACATTTTCCATCCAATACTTTTCTATTATATCTATATATGAAGATGATATTTCAGATACCCTATGTTTTTCTAGTTCTTCTGAAGAAAGGGTTCCTTCTCCTCTATCTATATCATTTAATTCTTTCTTTTCTTCTGTAGATAGCTTATCTGAACTTATAATTGTTCCATCTCCCCATATATCAGGACTCATCTTTTTAAATTGAGCCTCTTTTGAAATCATAAAGTCTATAACCACCATAGCCGCATCTTTATTTGGTGCATTAAAAGGTATTGTTAAATAGTGGGTATTGGAAAGTGTACCCTTATCTAGCACAAAGCTTCTGGTGCTTTTAGGAAATGCACCTTCTTTTATTTTATTGGCTGCATGTATTGGATTATATGACATAGTGATCCATATCTCTCCATTAGAATATAATTGATCAAGCTTTGAAGAGCTTTCTGGATAGGTATTACCTTCTCTCCATAAATAAGGCTTTATTTCATTTAAATAATTCCATAAAGACTCTGAATCCTTAGAAAATTTCTCTTCGTTTAGTTTGGGAGAAAAAGCTTCATATCCTCCACTAGTTTCTAAAAGTGTTTGGCGTACAAAAGCGCTTCCAGTAAAATCTGGTGGTGCAGGATAAGTAAACTTTCCAGGGTTCTCTTTAACCCAAAGCTTAAATTCCTCCATGGATTTTGGTGGATTCTTAACCTTCTCAGTATCATATATAAAAACAAATTGTGCTTTTCCAAAAGGAGCCTCTAATCCTTCTGTATCCTCACCAAAGTCAGTAGTAATGTCTTTTGCATTTTTATCTACATACTTATTGTAATTAGGAAGTTTATCTACAAAGCTTCCTAAAAGCAGTGAATTATCTTTAACCATTTTAAAGTTTTCTCCATTAAGCCAGCATATATCCATTGTCCCAGAATTCTTATTAACATCTTTTTCTGTCATAAGTTTATTTGTCATATCCTTTGCATCATTAATTGGTACCCTATTTAAGTCAATATCAAACTTATCCTTTACTTGTGGCTTAACCCATAAATCCATATACTTATTTGTGCTTTCACTTCCTCCCCACATATATATATTAACCTTTTTACCCTTACTATCACTTAAGATACTCTCCCAGCTAGACTCTTTTAAGTCAGTATTATTTGCATCTTTATTTTTATTTCCCCCGCAGGAAATTAGGCTTAATGATAAAATTGCTATTATTATACCTGCTCCTAATTTTTTAAACATATTTTATTCTCTCCTTATTTAAAGCTACCCATATTTGATTATTTTAATTTCTTTTTTTTTACACTTTAAAATATCATTTTAATATTATTCTTTTGTAACTTCTTTTAATTTTTTTGAAAATAATTTATCCTTTAATATAAATGACATGGCAAAAAGCAATATTAAAAAACAAATTGATGCGTAAAATGATTTTGATCCTATTGTTTCAGATTTATCTCCTAAATTAGTATAAACTAATATTCCAGGTATAATTCCTATTAGACTTGCCAAGATAAAATCTTTAAATTTAATTTTAGAAATCCCTGCACTATAGCTTATGACATCAAATGGGAATAATGGTATCATCCTTAAAATTAAAATTAGCATAAATCCATTTTTTTCTAGCGAATCTTCAAAGTGAGCTAACTTATGTTTGGTAATTTTTCTTATAAAGTCTCTTCCTAAAAACCTAGCTAGATAAAAGGATAGGCTAGCTCCCATCATTGCACCAATAAGAGTGTAAATACTTCCTCTAATTAGTCCAAATGCTAAACCTCCACCTATAGCTAATATTGAGTCTGGAAATAAAGTAAGTGGTACTAATGTGAACATAATTATGTATAGTATAGGTGCCATATTACCGTAGTTTAATAAGTATGTTTTTAAATCCATAGAGGAAAAGGTTTTAAACCTATTTAAATTATATAAAAAATAAACAACTACTACAATTAAAATTACACTTAAAATATATTTTAAAACCTTAATATAATCTTTTTTCATAAAACCACCTTTTACTTCATTTTATTTATTATCTTCTTCAATTCATATCTGTTTTTCCATTTAGTTATAGAATCCTTATTAACCTGTATAAAGTTTTTATTTTTTATAACCTCATCATTAAAAAGCAAATCTAATATGTGAATAGCCCTTCCTCCACCTATGTTCATGGCTTCTACACAACTTTGACAGTAAGATACAATATATTCTCCTTTCGCTTCTTTTGACCTCTTATTCATTTGTTCTGAGGCAACATGATTATTTGTTACTGCTATCATACCTCCAAATCCACAACAGACTGTGTTACTTTTAGAAAATTTAAATTCTTTACTTTTAATCCCTAGTTGAGCCAATATATTTCTTATAGAATTATGTATACCCTCTTCTTCTCTTATAGAACAAGGGTCATGAATATAAAATATCTCATCTATCCCTTTATATATTCCTTTAAGTTCCTGTGGCACTCCAACCTCTGCTATAATGTTCCAAAGAGACTTGACTTTTATATTTGTTAAGTTCTTATTTAATGTTATAAAACAATTCTCACAGGCAACTACTACTTCATCAGCACCCATAGCTCTTAAATCTTCTTCTAAAGAATTAAAGTATTTTTTAAATCCATCAGTATCGCCCATATCATAAGTAGGCTTACCACAACACTTTAAAATTATGTCTGTGTTTTTAAAGTTCTCTTTTAAGTTTTGGTATGTTTTTTCAACAAGCTTAGGACTGTATGAAGATAAACTGCATCCCGGTAAAAATACTCTTTTCTTCTGCTTTGTTGATCCCTTTTTCATGGATCTACTATAAGTTGTAAACATCTTAGAAAAACTGCTTTTTTGATGATATTTTACAACATTATATCCTGATGGTCTTAGTCTTTTATTGCCTTTTATTATCTCTTTTCTCATATCATAAAATAATTCTTTGAAATTTATGTTTTCAGGGCATACCTTACTACACCACCCACACATTGCACAAGAATAAGGCATTATAATTTCAACTTCATTATTTTGACTAAGTTTACCTAAGAGTTCTTTAGGTGAACTACAAAATGCTTTTAGCATAGGGCAGTTAGTCATACAAGCTTTGCAGCCAGTACAATTTTGAAAACTCTTTTCTATGTCCTTTTGCAACTCTTTTGATAAATAAATATGCCCCATAAAACCCCTCCGTAAAATAAAAAAATAATATATATTCTAAGCTTATACCTAGTAATCTTAGTCCTCTAAAAAAGTAACTAGTTAATATCCTATTAGATTTTTCAACATATTTCTTCTAAAAATTCTACTTACAGCAGCATAATAAGTAGATTGTATATCATTGCCTTCAGCAAAATATATGTTATATCTTAAACTATTATATTTTTTGAGGCAGCTTATTTTTTTCATTCCATACCCTCTTAATTAGATAAATCAAAACTGACAGAGCAAATAAAATGAGTAATCCAAATACCAGTTTTTTAGTTCCACCAACTAGCATCCCACCAACATAAGAATATATTATAGTTGCTGGTAATTGTCCAATTCCTGTAGCCCAAAAAAATGACCAAAACCCCATTGATGTAAGCCCAGCTGCATAGCTTACTAGGTCAAAAGAAATAAAAGGTAAAAGTCTAGCTATCAATATTGCATACTTGCCATGCTTTTCAAAGAAATCATCTACACTTTCAAGTGCAAATTTGCTAGTTATCTTTTCTACTGCTTCTCTTCCTAGTAATTTGCTAATATAAAAACATAGTACAGCTCCTACCATAGCACTAACCCAAGATAATATTGCACCTTGCCACCACCCAAATAGACCTGCATTAGCAAATGTTATTATAAATGCTGGTAAAGGTGCTGCTATAGATTGAAGTATCATTAATAAAAACGAAATAATTGGAGCCCATATTCCAAAAGATAATATGTAATCTTTTGCCGACTCTACATTAAGCTTCAATAATACACTTACCATATCATCTATGGTGTTTTTAATAGAAGGTATTAAAAAATATAAAGATAGAATCGCTAATATTACTAGAATTTTTATTATTATAGATCTTTTTTTCTTATTCAAAACATTCCCCCGCCTTTTTATTTTATAAAAGAATATAAAAATAAAGAGAAAAGCACAGTTTGTTTTTAATTGTTACTCTCTCTTTACTTTTTAAATTTATATCCCTATGTTTTATTTTTCTAAAAGCTCCTCATATGGCCATGCTGCTTGTCCTTTTTCTAAGATATAAAGTCTATCTTTACTTATCTTTTTCTCCGTTAAATATTTATGTGTATTTTCAGCTCCTCCGCCACCTTTGGGACATACAATAACTATTGGTTTACTACCTTCTAACTTTTCTAATACGTTTTCAAGTTTCTTTTTATCTTCATCACTTTTTACTGGATATGCATAAGTTGGCATAGCTCCTTTGATATGATGCTTATCATATTCTTCTTTAACCTGAATATCTAAAATTATTATATCTTCTTTAGTTTCTATACTCTTTTTTAGTTGTTCTGCAGTGTAATAATTATAATCTTTTTTCGATTCCACTTTATTTGCTTCCGTTTTAGCTTTTGTGCATCCCAATAAACCTATACTTAAAGTCAGTACCATTAATAATGTAGAAATTAGATATTTTTTGTTCCTTTTCATAATTATTCCCCCTATATAATAACAATTTTAGGATATAAAATTCACATCCCTTAAAAATCATATCATAATTTACCTTAAAATACTTGTATCAATGCTAATCTGCTTATATATAATATCTATACAAATCTTAATTCCCATTACTTTTATCAATGCTTAAATTTTATTATATAATAATTAAAAGAGCCTACTTTTTAAATAGGCTCTTTTAATTAACACACTAAATTTTAATGTAAAATTACAATGTAGATACCATAACTGCCTTTATTGTATGCATTCTATTTTCAGCCTCATCAAAGACTACTGAATGCTTACTTCTAAATACTTCATCTGTAACTTCTCTAATATCAAGGTTGTTATTTTCTTTAGTTTCTTTTGCAACCTTAGTTTCAAAGTCGTGGAATGAAGGAAGACAATGCATAAATATAACATCATCATTTTCTGTAGCCTTTAACATATCCATATCAACTTTGTAAGGAGTTAATAGCTTAACTCTTTCTTGTAACTTATCTTCCTCTCCCATAGATACCCATATATCTGTATAAATAACATCTGCGCCCTTTATATCTTTTACATCATCTGTAAGTTCTATAGTTGCACCAGTAGTTTCTCCAATTAATTTACACTTTTCTACTATGCTCTCATCTGGCCATAATTCTTTTGGAGCTAAAGCCATATATTTCATTCCCATTTTTGCACATCCGTACATTAAAGCATATCCCATGTTATTTCTTGCATCACCAACAAAAACCATTTTAACTTTGTTTAAAGGTTTGCTTATATGCTCTTCTATAGTCAAAAGGTCTGCTAAAACTTGAGTTGGATGATCACCATCTGTAAGTCCATTCCACACAGGAACTCCTGAGTGCTTAGCTAAAAGTTCCACTGTTTCTTGCTCATATCCCCTAAATTCCATACCATCATAGAATCTTCCAAGAACCTTTGCAGTATCTTCAATAGACTCTTTTTTACCCATTTGAGAATTACTTAAAAATGTAACATGAGCACCTTCATCAAGTGCAGCGACTTCAAAAGCACATCTAGTTCTAGTAGATGTCTTATCAAAAAGTAACACTATATTTTTTCCTTCTAGTAATTTACCATGAATACCTGCTCTTTTTTTAGACTTTAAGTCCTTAGATAAATCTAATAAATACCTTATTTCTAGTGGTGTGAAATCCAATAATGTTAAAAAACTTTTACCTTTTAAATTAACAGCCATTTTAATACCTCCATATATGTTATTTTTATATTATACATTTTCTCTCCATATAGGCATACTCATGCATCTTGGCCCACCTCTGCCTCTTGAAAGTTCAGAACTTTTCATAGTTAATACTTTTATATTGTTTTTATCAAGTAGCTCGTTTGTCACATAGTTTCTCTCATAAGTAATAACTTTTCCTGGAGCTATAGCTAAAGTGTTAGATCCATCATTCCACTGTTCTCTAGCTGCTGAAATAATATCTCCTCCACCACATCTTATAAGGTCTACTGATGGTAGTTTAAGAACCCTTTTTAAAACTAGATTTAAATCTTCTTTATGTGCTTTAAACAACAAATTTTTGTCCTTATCTTTTGTTATTTCATAAATATTAAGTGGGCCTTCTATTTCAGGGTGAATTGTAAACTTGTCATAATCTACCATAGTAAATACAGTATCTAAGTGCATAAATGCCCTGCAAGAAGGTATTTCTAAAACTAATACTGTTTCAAAACCTGACTCACCATTCAATAAGTTATCTGCTAAAATCTCTATAGCTTTTGGTGATGTTCTTTCACTACATCCTATTGCAAGAACCTTTTTTGATAACACAAGCTGATCTCCACCTTCTAAACTGTAAGGTATATCTTCGTTATACCAAAGTGGAGTATCCTCCTTTTTAATTGAATTATGATTTTCATAAATGTATTTTGAAAATAAACTTTCTCTACCCCTTGCTAATGTATGCATATGATTAATACTTAAGCCCCTTCCAATTGATGTAGATGGATCTCTAGTAAAATATGCATTTGGCATTGGATCTAAATAAAAAGGATATTTATTATCTATTAGTTCCACCAAAGAAGAGGGTTTAGCAATTCTTATTTCATCTTTTCTAACCCCAGCTATTAGTTTATCTACCATTTCTTTTGTATCCATACAAAGTAAGTATTCTTTTAAAGATTCTTTAATTTGATTTGAAGTTATATTACTTTCCTTTAAAAACTTTAACAAAAATTCTTCTTTCACTTTTTGATTTTTCAATGAATCTGCTAATAATTCTTCTAAATAATATACTTTTACACCATTTTCTTTTAAAATGTTTGCAAATCCATCATGTTCTTTTTGTGCTTCTTTAAGATAAGGTATATCGTCAAAAAGTAATCTATCAAGGTATTCTGGTACAAGGTTTTCTATTTCCTTTCCAGGTCTATGCAACATTACTTTCTTTAATTCACCTATTTCAGAAGTTATGTTTATACTTTGAGACAACTTGTACACCTCCATATATTTATTGCATTATACATATTACATTATAGGCTATAACAAGTTTTAGTTAAAATCAAAATTACCCCTTAAAAGCTCATATAAAATGGTAGCTTTCAAAATATTCAATTTATTCGTGCTAACATCTTGCTATATAGTATATACTTTATTATGCTATTCCATACTAGAGTTGTTTTTCTTAATATACTATGTATTATCGCATAAATCCATATTAATATTCACTTACCTTAATTTTTTGTATAACTATGCATATATAGTTTAGCAAAATTTTAAATTATTTTTATTAAAACCTAAATTTCACTTGAAAGTTGTACTATATATTTTTAAAAGGAATATTATATAAATATATCTACTGCAAATATACCATATAAGTCATTTAATCTTCGCCTATGTAGTAGTCGACTATTTCTCCATAAAATACGGTATGATAGTCGCCTTCTAAATAAGTGTTTTTACTTATTTCCTCATCCATTATTTCAGGATTTATATCATGTTTGTAAATGACTTTACACTCAAAATATGCATCACAGCCTTCAATAATAGGTGTATTTAGTTTGTTTGAATCTTTTGATTTTACTCCTGTTAATTTAAACTTATCTATCTCTCTCCCAGAAGTAGATCCAAAGATTCCTAATTGTTTTTTTATATTACTATCTAGAGGTATACTTATTGTAAACTCTCCACTTTTATTTATTAACTCATTTGTAAATCTTGATTTTCTGACATATATAATAAATATAGGTTTTCCAAAAGCAACACCTATATTCCCCCAACTTATAGTCATTGTATTCAAAGTTTCTTCATTCTTACAAGTTAAAAAACCTCCATGTTTATGAAAACTTTTCATAGCTTTATCATTACTTTTTAGACCTTCCATTGTTTATAATTCCTCCTACTTACTTACATATTGTGTATCACCATTATAACATACTTTCAAAAAATAAGAATGTGAAGAAAACCTTCACATTCTTATTAATAATCTTTTATGTTAAATCTTAGTCATATAGAGGAAATCTTTTGCAAAGTTCAATTACTTCTTGTCTAACACTAGAGATATCTTTATCTCTATTTTCTATAACTTCATTTATAAGTTTTGCTATAGTCTTCATATCTTCTTCTTTAAAACCTCGAGTAGTAACCGCAGGTGTTCCTATTCTTATTCCGCTAGTTACAAAAGGACTTAAAGTTTCAAAAGGTATTGTGTTTTTATTTACAGTTATCCCCACTGTATCTAATAACTTTTCTGCATCTTTACCTGTAATATTTTTATTACTTAAATCAAGTAATATTAAATGGTTGTCAGTACCATTAGATACTAATCTAAATCCGTACTTGGTTAATTCTTCTGCTAAAACCTTTGCATTTTTAACCACTTGATTCATATAATCTTTAAATGAATCTTTTAAGGCTTCTTCAAAGCAAACAGCCTTTCCTGCTATAACATGCATCAAAGGTCCGCCTTGCATTCCTGGGAATAAACTCTTATCTATTTCCTTTGCAAATTTTTCTTTACATAATATAGCTCCACCTCTAGGGCCCCTTAAAGTTTTATGAGTTGTAGTAGTTACAAAATCTGCATAAGGAACTGGTGATGGATGAAGTCCCGCTGCAACCAGCCCTGCTATATGAGCCATATCTACCATTAAGTATGCTCCTACTTCATCAGCTATTTCTCTAAATTTTGCAAAGTCAATAATTCTTGGATATGCACTTGCCCCTGCAACTATCATTTTAGGTCTATGTTTTAAAGCCATTTCCCTAACCTTTTTATAATCAATTTGCTCACTATCTTTTTCTACACCATAGGAAACGAAATTAAATAGCTTGCCTGAAAAATTTACTGGGCTACCATGAGTTAAATGTCCACCATGACTTAAATCCATCCCGAGTACAGTATCTCCTGGTTTTAATACTGCAAAGTATACTCCCATATTAGCTTGTGATCCAGAATGAGGTTGTACGTTAGCATGCTCTGCATTAAATAACTTTTTCATTCTATCTCTAGCTAAATCTTCTGCTTTATCAACAACTTCACAACCACCATAATATCTTTTTTGAGGATATCCTTCTGCGTATTTATTTGTTAAAGGTGATCCTACAGCCTCCATTACAGCTCTGCTAGTAAAGTTTTCTGAAGCTATTAACTCTATATTGTATTCTTGCCTCTCCATTTCTTCTTTTATAATATCTAATATTTCCCCATCGTTTTTTTCTAAATATGAAAATTCCATATCAAACACCCCTTTAAATCGTTATTATAATTGAAAAATATCCTTCTAACCCCCATTATAGATTTTAATAGGATAATTTTCAACTATAATTTACAATAAACTCAAAATAATTTTAATATTCTAAACAAACTCTGAGATATTTTTTTTGTGATATAATTAATTTTAATAGAATATGTGAAAGGTCACATAGAAAGTGGTGACATATATGGACGTGAACAAAATTATTTCTATAGCAACTGAAGCTGGACGTATAATGCTTCAAAGTGGTGGAGAAACCTATAGGGTTGAAGAAACTATTTCTAGAATATGTGACTCTTACCTTATAAAAAATTCAGATAGCTATGTAACACCTACAGGTATAATGGTATCAGCTACTGATATATATGGACATAATATTTCTATAGTAAAAAGAATAAAAAATAGAACTATTGACCTAGAAAAAGTATCTCAAGTAAATGATTTATCAAGAAATATTAAATCTAAAGGTATTACTGCTGATGAATTTTTAGAACAACTTAAAGCCATAGAAAAGGAACCTAGATATGGATATAAAATCACCATACTTGCTTCCTCATTTATTGCAGCATTTTTCACACTTATATTTGGTGGAAGCTCTGGTGATTTTGTAGCGTCATTTTTTATTGGCGGTATTATCCAATATATAACAATTTACGGCTCTAAACTAGACATAAACAGCTTTTTTATAAATATAATTGGTGGTATGTTGTCCTCAATATTAGCTATATTATTTGTTACCCTAGGTATTTCATCCAGTATAGACAAAATAATTATAGGTTCTATAATGCTTTTAGTACCTGGCATAGCCATAACCAATGCTGTACGGGATACTATAGCTGGGGACTTGGTAGCAGGTCTTGCACGTTCTGCTGAGGCCATGTTAATAGCAGTTGGGATAGCAGTTGGATCAGGTATTGTTCTAAGTTTTTGGTTTTTATATGGCGGAGGTTTTTTAATATGATATTAAAAATAATTTATTCTTTTATAACAACTTTAGGATTTGGCATATTATTCAATATAAAAGGCAAAAAATTAATATTTGCATCTATTGGGGGATCCATAAGTTTATTTTTTTACCTCTTGTTTTTAAAATTTAATTTTTCAGATTTATCATCTTTATTCTTTAGTACTATTATTTTTAGTGTATACTCGGAAATATTAGCTAGAGTTTTAAAGACTCCCGTAACTACTTTTACAATTTGCGCATTAATACCTTTAGTTCCTGGAGGGGGAATGTATTATACTATGTTAGAGTCTATACAAGGAAATGTAGAACAATCTTTAAAAATTGGCATTGATACCTTATCCAAAGCTGGAGCATTAGCTATTGGAATTGTTTTTGTTTCTTCTATATCAAAATTTATACGTGCACGAAACTTTAAGAACTTAAAAGATACAAAGGATTCTTAATACTTATATCTTTATACTTGTGTCTTTTAAATTCTTACTACTCTTACATACTATTAAATCTATTACATGAGTTTATTTATAAAATTAGAGGGCAGATTTTTATCCGCCCTCTAATTTGTAATATAATAGCCCACTTGATATTAATTGTAAAAGGTCCTTAGATCTTCTTGCTTATTTCAAAAACATCAAGAGTGTACTTACTAAGTTTTCTACCTTTTCATTATTTTCCTTAGTTTCTTCTAAATCCATGCAATTTATAGCATAATTTTCTAGCATAAGTCCACCCACCTTATTTATTGCTGCTCTAACCGCAGCAATTTGTACTAACATATCCTTACAGCAAGCTTCCTTTTCCACCATATTCTGTATTCCTTTTACTTGTCCTTCAATTCTTCTTAATCTTACATATATATCCTTTTTTAAATCATCACTTCTATCTTCCATGAAATCACTCCTCATACATACCTATACCCCGTATAGTCAATTTATTATAACATCAATTTTGCACTATATCAATAACAAAAAATAAACCCTATTTTGCAGTTTAATGTTTTCCATTAATCAATGATACAAAATAGGGTTTTAATTTAAAGTTATTTATTTAATTAATTCGATTCCAAGTTCCTTAAGTTGCTTTAAATCTACCACATTTGGCGCTTCTGTAAGTGGACAGAACGCATTTTGATTTTTAGGAAACGCAATAACATCTTTTATATTATCTGTTCCTGCCATAAACATAACTATTCTATCAAGGCCAAAAGCTAATCCACCATGAGGTGGTGGTCCAAATTTAAAGGCCTCTAATAAGAATCCAAATCTTTCCCATGCACTTTCGCTGGTAAATCCTAAAACATTAAACATTCTTTCTTGAAGTTTAGAGTCATGTATTCTTATACTTCCCCCACCTAATTCTTCTCCATTAAGAACCATATCATAAGCCTTAGCTCTAACTCTACCTGGATCTGATTCTAGATACTTTATATCCTCATCCATTGGAGATGTGAATGGGTGGTGTGCTGCCTGAAATCTATTTTCTTCTTCGTTATATTCTACAAGTGGAAACTCTGTAACCCATGAAAAGTTAAATTCTTTATTACCTTTTAAAATTTCAAGTTTTTTAGCAATTTCTAATCTTAAAGCTCCTAAAGCTTGAAATACCACCGAGTTTTTATCTGCTACAATTAATATTAAATCTCCAGGTTTTCCTTCTACAGATTCTATTATTCCATTTAATTCATCTTCACTTAAGAATTTAGCTATTGGAGATTTTATTTCTTCACCCTTTAAAGATATCCATGCAAGTCCTTTTGCCTTATAAGTCTTTACGAACTCGCCTAATCTATCTATATCTTTTCTTCCCATAGAAGATCCGCCTTTTACGCAAAGAGCTCTTGCTGAACCTTTTATTTCCAGAGCATCTCTAAACACTTTAAACTCTGAATCTTTTACTACTGAACTTATATCTTTTATTTCCATGCCAAATCTTAAATCTGGCTTATCTGATCCGTATCTTTCCATAGCTTCCTTGTATGTAAGTCTTTTAAAAGGTCTTTTTACTTCTACATCTAAAACTTCCTTAAAAACACTTGCTATTAACCTTTCATTTAGTGTCATAACATCATCTGCTTCAACAAATGACATCTCAAGATCTACTTGGGTAAATTCAGGTTGCCTATTGGATCTTAAATCTTCATCTCTAAAACACTTAACTATTTGAAAATATCTGTCAAAGCCTGACACCATCAATAATTGCTTAAATAACTGTGGTGATTGAGGTAATGCATAAAACATACCTTCATAGTTTCTACTAGGTACTAGGTAGTCTCTTGCACCTTCTGGAGTGCTTTTAGTAAGCATTGGAGTTTCTATTTCTAAAAATCCTTCTTTATCTAAAAAGTCTCTTATAGCTTTAGACGCCTTATGTCTTATATAAAATATATTTTGCATATCAGGTCTTCTAAGATCTAAGTATCTATACTTTAATCTTATAGATTCTGCAGCATCTAAATTTTCTTTTATATATATAGGCGGTGTTTCTGATTCAGATAATATCTTTATTGTTTCTACATTAAGTTCCACCATTCCTGTAGGCATATTTACATTTATTGATTCTCTTTTTACAACTACTCCTGTTACTGCAATGCAATATTCTGGTCTTATGGCATTTCCTTTTATAGATACTTCCTCAGCTACATCTTCCTTGAAAACCACCTGAAGCATGCCTGTTCTATCTCTAAGGTCCATAAAAAGTAGTCCACCTAAATTTCTCTTCCTTTGAACCCATCCCATAACAGTAATAGTTTCACCTATATTTTCTTCTCTTAACTCTCCACACATTTTTGTGCGTTTAAGTCCATTTAAAGCCTCGCTCATTATATTTCCTCCTACTGTAAGTTATTTTTCATTGTGTCAATAATTTCAGCTATATTGTTTAAATCTACATTAAATTGTTCACCATCACTCATTCTTTTAATCTTAACTTTATTTTCTTTAAGTTCATTTTCTCCAAGTATCATTGTATACTCAGCACCCATTTTATTAGCATATCTCATCTGAGCTTTTACGCTTCTTTTTAGATGATCACATTCGGCTTTAATACCTTCTTGTCTTAATTTATAGGTTATTTTATATGCTTCTAAATTTGCCTTTTCTCCAATGGATCCTGCATATATATTAATAAGCACGGGTTTTGGTATTTCTATCCCCTCTTCATCTAATGTCATAAGTAATCTTTCCATACCCATTCCAAAACCTACTGCTGGCATCTTTGGACCATCAATTTGTTCTATCAAATAGTCATAACGTCCTCCACCACATACAGTGATATTATCATTTACAATTTCAAATACTGTTTTGCTATAATAATCAAGCCCTCTTACTATATAAGGGTCTATTTCATACTTTATACCTACAGCCTCTAAGTGAAGCTTTAGGTCCTCAAAATGTATTTTGCATTCATCACAAATATAATCTAATATAACAGGAGCATTCTTTGTTATTGCTTTGCAACTTTCTTCTTTGCAATCTAGAATTCTCATAGGATTCCTGCTATAACGTGTCTTACAGGTATCACATAACTCATTAAAGTTTTCTTCTAAGAATTCTTTTAAGAATTCATTATATTTTTCCCTACAAACTGGACATCCTATACTATTTATTTTGAGCTTTAATCCTTTTATACCAAAGTTTTCATAAGCATTCATAGCAATACTTATAATTTCAGCATCCAATGATGCTCCTGATACTCCAAAGGCTTCAACGCCAAATTGATGATGTTGTCTAAGTCTTCCTTTTTGTACATTTTCATATCTAAATACAGGAGTAAAATAATACATCTTTGTAGGTTGAGTTTCACTGTATAATGCATTTTCTATAAATGCTCTTACAGCAGGCGCAGTACCTTCAGGTTTTAGTGTTATACTTCTTTTAGCCTTATCCTCGAAGGTATACATCTCTTTTTGAACTACATCTGTGGTTTCTCCAACACCCCTTGTAAAAAGTTCTGTATGTTCAAATATAGGTGTTCTTATCTCTCTATAACCATAATTTTCTGCTATATTTGAAAGAATATCTGCTATATAGTGCCACTTATATGCATCCTGTGGCAACATATCCTTTGTTCCTTTTGGTGCCTTTATACTTATAGCCAATTAACTTCACATCCTTACATAAAACTTAAATTTATTAAAATCACACTTTATAATATATATTTATTATTTATATAGGGTTTCTAATAAAGCTTTCTTTTTTTCTATAACTTCATCAATTCTCTTTATATATTCCCCTACATCTTTTATGTTTGCAAATCTTTCAATTCTATTTTCATCTAAAAATACTACCTTCGAAACAGCATCTGCTCCTAAAGCAATTATAGTCTGTCTTTCTTCAATGATTTGCATGTTATATATGCATTCTTTACCCAAAACGCTGTAACCTATATTTTCCATATTACAAGGCATGTTTTTTTGCCTATACATATAATATGGTTCCATATTCAAGTCCTCTGCTATATTCTTTGCCCCATCATACATTTTTGTAATTTCATCTTGATTTGCAAGTTCATAGTTTTTATTTAATTTTAGATCTTCATATAGCTTTGAAGCTCTTTTTACTGAAAGTCCATGAACAGTTATACTTTCAGGTGCTATATCTTTTATAACATCTAAAGTATGATTAACATCATCTGACTTTTCACCTGGTAAGCCTAAAATTATATCCATATTTATATTATTAAACCCTAAATTTCTAGCCATATTAAATTTATCTATAACATCTTCCACAGAGTGATTTCGTCCTATAATCTTAAGTGTATTATCGTTCATTGTTTGAGGATTTATACTAATCCTATCCACTAAATAGCTTTTCATAGTTTGTAACTTATTTTTTGTTATAGAATCTGGCCTTCCACATTCAACAGTAAATTCTGTTACCTTAAAATCCTTAATTAAATTTTCATATATATTTTTCATTACATATTCGAAATCAGAATCTCCAACTGCTGTAGGTGTTCCTCCACCAAAATAGATGGTATTAATATTAAGATTTTTCAACTTTATAAAATGGGATAATTCTTTTATTTCCTTTATCAAAGCGTTTATATAGGGCTCTACTAAGCTTTTATTCCCTGATATAGGGTTAGATGCAAATGAGCAGTACAAGCATCTAGTAGGACAAAACGGCATGCCTAAGTATATGCTAATATTGTTCTTATCCATATTTATGAAGTTTTTCTCGTGCTTTGCAACCTTTATGCAAAGTTTAACCTTATTTTCTTTAACCAAATATTTATGATTGAAATATTCAATTATTTCTTCTTCTGAATATCCTTGTTTAACTAAATTTAATGCTATTTTACTAGGTCTAATTCCTATTAATGTACCCCACGGTAATTCTGTTGAATATAATTTGCTAAAATAAAGATAAATATATCTTTTTATCTGATTCTTTTTACTATCCTCTTCATTAAACTCAAAGTTTTTAGTGAAGTCTTTACCTGATATTTCTATAAACCTTTCTTCTATATCTATACAAAAATCTTTCTCTATTTTAGAAAGTTTAATTTCTTCTATTTTAGAGAAGGTAATTTCTTCTAGACTGTGAAACAAACTCACAATTTGATAAACTTCATATCTATAATTCATATCATTTAGTTTTATATTAACACTCATAATTACTCCTATCCATATTATAAAAATGGATTACTTTTCTTTTCTATTCCAATGCTAGATTTTGGGCCATGACCTGGATAAACTATTGTCTCTTCTTTTAATACCATTAATTTAGCCTTTATACTATCTATTATAGTTTGAAAGTCTCCTCCAGTTAAATCTGTTCTTCCTATGGATCCCGCAAAAAGGGTGTCTCCTGTAAAAACTTTATCTTCTACTAAAAAGCTCACTCCCCCCGGAGTATGCCCTGGTGTTTCTAAAACTATTATTTTCTTGTCACCAAAACATATAGTATCTCCGTCTTTTAATAGAAAATCAACCTCTTCATGATTTTCAAATTCTCCAAACATATAGGCTCCATTAATCATTAATTCTTCATCCCTTTGGTTTATACCTACTTTACAGTTATATTTCTCTTTAAGCTTTATAACTCCACCGGTATGATCTACATGTCCATGAGTGAGTAAAATATATTTTATCTTAGCACCTATTTGTTCTATTGATGACATAATATCATCCTCATCTCCACCTGGATCTAAAATCACAGCTTCCTTAGTAGATTCATCCATAATTACATAACAGTTAGCAGCATAAACTCCTGCAGGTATTCTTTTTATTATCATCTATAATCAACTCCTTTTTAAAAAGTCTTTTTACTTTCTAATATTAAAGTAACAGGTCCATCATTTTCAATAGATACTTTCATATCTGCTCCAAAAATTCCAGTACCAACATTTAAATCTTCCTCTTTAAAAAGAGAAATAAAGTATTCATATAATTCTTCTGCTTCTTTTCCCGGTAATGCCTTAATAAAACTAGGCCTTCTCCCTCTTGTACAATCTCCATACAAAGTAAATTGAGAAATTATAATAATATCTCCCTTAACATCCATTAATGATTTATTAAGCTTACCATTCTCATCTTCAAAAATTCTAAGGTTAAAAATTTTATTTTTTAAGTATTTTGCATCCTCTATAGTATCATCTACTGAAATACCTAGTAGTACATTAAGTCCCCTATCAATACTTGATATGGTTTTTCCGTCTATAGCTACACTAGAATTTATTACTCTTTGAACTACAGCTTTCAATGCATTCACATCCTTAATATTTTTTTCTATATACCTCAATAACTCCTTGTATTTTTTTAACTCTTTTCATAAATTCCTTAAGCTGTTCAATATCATTTATTTTTAATCTTATATTTATAGTTGCTATATTTCCTTTAATGGATTTAGCATTAATTGCATGCAAATTCATTTTAGATTCTACAATTACAAGCATAACATCTGTTAATAAACCACTTCTATCTTCAGCTTTTAGTTGTATATCTGATATATATCCATCAACTCTATTATTTCCCCATTCTACTTCTATAAACTTTCCATCATCATCCGAATCCATGTTTTGTATATTTTTACAATCTGACCTATGCACTGATATTCCTCTACCTTTAGTTATATAACCTATTATATCGTCACCTGGAACTGGACTACAGCATTTAGCAAAACGTACCAATACATTAGTAAGTCCTTTTACAGTTATTCCATAACCTTTATCATTTCTAGATTTTTCATCATGATGACTTATATCATCCTCTGTGATTTTTGATTGTAAACTTTCTAAAGCGCTACTGTTATTACTAGAAGTTCCTTCTTTTAATTTTATAACTATAGTAGAAGGTACCACTGCCCCCATGCCAACAGCTGCAAATAAATCATCTATATTATTAAAATTATATTTTTTTAAAACCTTATCAAAAATTTCACCTTTAGCAATTTCGCCAAAATTATATCCTTGTTTTTTAGATTCTTTTTCAAGTATCTCTTTACCTTTTGATGCATTTTCTTCTCTTTTTTCTTTTTTAAACCATGCTCTTATTTTACTTTTTGCTTGATTACTTTTTGCTATGTTCAGCCAATCGATACTAGGTCCCTTAGGTGTAGCTGAAGTTAAAACCTCAACTATCTCACCGGTTTTAAGTTTATAATCAAGTGGTACCATATTTCCATTTACCTTAGATCCTATACACTTATTGCCTATATCTGTATGAATTCTATAAGCAAAATCTATAGGTGTTGAATCATAAGGTAAGTTTATCACTTTACCTTTAGGTGTAAATACAAAAACTTCATCTGAAAATAAATCTATTTTAAACCCTTCCATAAATTCTTCTGCATCTGAAGTTTCTTTTTGCCATTCCAACATATCTCGAAGCCAAGAAAATTTTGAATCTGAGTCCCCACCCTCACCTTGACCTTTATCTCCCTCTTTGTACTTCCAATGAGCTGCTATACCATATTCTGCAGTCTTATGCATTTCGAAGGTTCTTATTTGTATTTCAAAAGTTTTTCCTTGAGGTCCTATTACTGTTGTATGAAGAGATTGATACATATTAGGTTTAGGCATAGCTATATAATCTTTAAATCTTCCTGGTATGGGTTTATATACCGTGTGAACTATACCTAAAACCGCATAGCAATCTTTTATATTATCTACGAGTATTCTTATAGCTGTTAAATCAAATATTTGATCAATAGTTTTATTTTTATTAACCATCTTTCTGTATATACTATAAAAATGTTTTGGTCTTCCTTCAATATCTGATTCAATAGATGCATTTTCTAGCCTATTACTAAGATCCGATATTATAGTACTAATGTACTCTTCTCTTTCAATTCTCTTTTCAGCTATACGTCTAACTAAATCATAATATTCATTAGGATTTATATATCTAAATGCTAAATCCTCTAATTCCCACTTTATTTTAAACATTCCAAGTCTATGGGCTAATGGTGCATATATATCAAAGGTTTCTTTCGCCTTTTCTTTTTGTTTTTCTACAGGCATATATCTAAGTGTACGCATATTATGCAATCTGTCTGCTAGTTTTATGAGGATAACTCTTATGTCTTTTGTCATAGCAAGAAGCATTTTTCTTACATTGTCAGCTTGTTGCTCTTCTTTAGTTTTATATTTTATTTTTCCAAGCTTTGTGACACCGTCTACCAATATCGCTACTTCTTTATTAAATTCTCTTTCAATATCTTCAAAACTATAGTCTGTATCTTCTATAACATCATGAAGGAGTCCAGCTGCTATAGTATTATCATCCATACCAAGGTCTGCCAAAATGCATGCAACCTCAATAGGATGAACTATATAAGGTTCACCTGATTCTCTCCTTTGCTTTTCATGAGCATAATTAGCCAAATTATAAGCCTTTTCTATAAATTCCTTATCTACCTTATTACAATTTTTATCGATTTTCCTCATTAACTTTTCTAGCATTGGATTACTCTCCTCTAAAAAACTTTCATTATATTTATCATTAGGTATAAAGCCAATGGCTGGTTATATAACCAGCCATTGTTTTTAATAATTATATATTATATATTAATATTTTTCAATGAAGTTATATATCATATTTTACTAAAGACATAACATCGTAACCTTTAAGCTTATCTTTTCCTTTTAAATCTGTAAGTTCAATTACAAAATCTATGGCCTGTACTTTTCCACCCGTATTTTCTACCAATTTAGCTACAGAACATATAGTGCCACCTGTAGCAAGTAAATCATCTATTATTGCCACTCTTTGTCCCGGCTTTATAGCATCTTTATGAATTTGTAATATATCACTTCCATATTCTAAGTTATACTCTTCGCTTATAGTTTCATAAGGTAATTTTCCTTTTTTCCTAATAGGTACAAATCCAACTCCTAAAGCATAAGCAACCGGAACTCCAAATATAAATCCTCTAGCTTCAGGGCCTACTATAACATCAATATTTTTGTCTCTTAGATGATCTACAATACTATCTATTGTGATTTTTAAAGATTCACCATCACCTATCAACGTTGTTATATCCTTAAAGCTTATACCTTCTTTTGGAAAATTTTCTATTACCCTTATTTTTTCTTTAAAGTTCATCTTATTACCCCTCCACAAATCAAAAAATGTTATGCATTTAAAATGCTATTGTTTACCTCTTTACTTAAATACTTTGATATTTGTATAGCTCTGTATGGTTCCTCTGTAGTTAAAAGTTCTACAACAATTCTAGCATTATCCATTCTCCCTATAGCGTTTAAAGTTGGTGTTAATAAAAAGACTATCTTTGTTAAATTTTCTTTGTTAAATTCTCTAATATTATGATATTTTAATAACGCCTTTAACCCATAATTATTTGTATGAGTAAGGTATTTTAATCCAGCTTCATATATTATTTTATTTTCGCCTTTAATTTCTTTACCTGAAGCTATTGTTCCAAGCATAACTAGGTCTATGTACTTATTTATACTTTTCATATTATAATAACTTGCTATAGCTTGGCATAGCTTAAAAACCACTCCACAATTAGAAAGATTCCTTTCTTTATAATTAGAGTGCCTTAAATTAGGATTTAGCACTAAGAAGCAATCATAATCATTTTCCGGTCTATTATCTGCGATAATAATATCAAGTTCCATATTTTTGCACCATAATTCTTGTTCTTTAGACTCAACTAAGCAACCTACTGATATTAAAACGTCTGCCCCTAAAAATTTTATGTGGTTTTTTATAACTTCACTGTCTAATTTACAGTTTTCACTAATATCTTCTGAAATATAATATTCTACATCTGCATTTAAATATTTTAAAACTAACAGTAATAAGGATACCCCAAATATACTATCTAATTCTGAAGAACCATATACTACTATTTTTTGTCGCTCATTAATGGCATTTACTAACCTATCAATGGTAAACTTCATATCATTAAACATAAATGGATCATATTCATACCATTGTTTCGAGCTATATATATTCTCTCCATTTTTGTGCATATCTAAACTCCTCCAAATTACTTAGAAACTAATTATAGTTGAATCTTTTCAATTATACAAACTACTTTATCCGATGGCTACCATCCGTAACATTCCTCTCTTCAAGGTGTGGGATGATGGCTGCTATGCCCCTGGATAAGTTCTTCTAAGACTCACTTGATGTAAAAAACAACATAAATCTTCAACTAGCATTGAAGATTTATGCTTATAAATTTTATTTATGATTAATATTATTTATTAAATTTTCTTTTAAATACTACCCATAGAGGGCTTGCAATGAAAATTGAAGAATAAGATCCCCAAAGTATTCCTACAGTTATAGGGAAGGTAAATTCTCTAACTGCTGGCACAAATATATAAACACTAACTATTGTTATTAAAGTAGTTAAAACTGTATTAATTGATCTAGTAAGTGTTTGAGTTATACTTGCATTAGCAACCTCTCCAATATCTTTTCTTCTCATAATTTTAAGATTTTCTCTTATTCTATCAAATATTACAATGGTATCATTTATTGAATATCCTACTATTGTAAGAATTGCTGCTATAAATGGGGAATTTACAGGCAACTTAAATAATGAATAAATTCCAAGAGTTATAATAACATCATGTAAAAGAGCCAATATAGCTGCTAGTGCAAAACTAATTTCAAATCTTATTCTTACATAAATAAGCATTCCAAGAGTTGCTACCATTAAAGCTATTATAGATTTTTTAGTAAGTTCTTTACCTATAGATGCACCTATTTCTTCTTGAGATACTAATGCACTACTTTCTAAAGAGTACTTATCTTTTATTTCTTTAAACATTTCTGAAACCTTTTCCGAATCCAAGTTGTTACTTTTTATTTCTAACTGACTGCCTTCTATCTTGGTTGTAACTGCATCATTAGCATATTTTTTTATTATTTCTTCCTCAACCTCTATCTTAGAAAAATCTTTTCCAAAATCAATTAAAACCTTTGTACCACCCTTAAAATCTATACCAAAATTTAGTCCATTAATAGCTAAAGAAAATATACTTATAACTATTAACACTATAGATATAGAAAACCATATCTTACTCTTTTCTACTATCTTAAGCACTAATACTACCCCCTCTTTACACCAAATCTAGATGGTTTACTTAGCATTCCCATGTTAAAAGCTAAATTCACTAATAATCTAGTAATTGTTATTGCAGTAAACATGCTTAAAATAACACCTACCATAAGAGTTAATGCAAAGCCTTTTACTGCACCTGATCCCAAATAATAAAGTACAATTCCTGCAATTATTGTAGTTATATTTGAGTCTAGAATAGAAGAAAGCGCTCTATTAAATCCTGAGTCTATAGATGATTTTATTGATTTTCCTGTCTTTAATTCTTCCTTTATCCTCTCAAATATGAGGACATTTGCATCTACTGCCATCCCTATGGTTAATAAGAATCCTGCAATGCCGGGTAGTGTAAGTACTGAACCTATATATGTGAATGCATATAATACCAGTAAAATATATAATGTTAATGCAATATCTGCTAAAAGTCCTGGAACCCTATAATATAAAATCATAAATAAAAATACTAAGGATATCCCAACTAATCCTGCTTTTAAGCTACTTGGTATGGCTGTAGCACCTAATGTAGGGCCAACAGTCTTTATAGATACTGTTTTAAGCGGAACAGGAAGTGCTCCTGATTGAATTACTCCTGCAAGTTTTTTAGCCTCATCATAATTTCTATTACCTGTAATGGTAGCCTTTCCATCACTTATAATACTTTGCACCTGAGGATCTGTTAATTTTTCTTCATCCATGTATATAGTTATATTTTGGTGTAAGTATTTTTCTGTAGCCTCTGCAAATTTTTTAGTTCCATCCTCATTTAGTTCAAGGCTTACTATGTTTTGACCCTTATCGTCTACAAAAGCTGTAGCCTTTTTTACATCCTTGCCTGTAAGAATAGTATCATTTTCTGGTCCAACGAACTTTAAGTCTCCAGTTTTTGTAAGTGTATCTACAATAGACTTTGAATCAAAACTTCCTGGTATATCTACTCTTATCCTGTTATTTCCTTCTGTACTTAAAGAAGTTTCTCCTACACCTAACTTATTTACTCTCATTGAAAGTAATTCTTTAGTTATTTCTAAATCTTCATTTGATACCTTCTCTTCAGACGCAACTTCTTGCAGTACCGATACTCCACCTTGTAAATCTAATCCCTTTGTTATGACTTTATCAAATGACTTAAATTCATAACTTCCAATATTCAAACCAAAGGCTCCAGCATAACCTAAAAATCCAACGACTAAGGCTATTGCTATAAACAAAATAGTACTTTTACCTTTTAACTTCATGTTTATCCCCCTCGCTAAATGCTGATAGGCTTAATTATATCCTTTAGGATATTATTAGTCAATAATATCCACCTTTTTACATTACATAGTTTGAGCTTTTAGTGCTATGGCGCACTCTATTCTTTTCTTTTGCATTTTGCATCCTAGTTCATATGGAATGTTCATATCTCCATTAAAATTAAAATTATTAGCTTGGCATCCACCACTACAATAGAATTTAGCCCAACATTCTTTGCATACAGGCTTGTTATAAATATGCGCTTTTTTAAATTTATTAGACATCTCCATGTCTAAATCTCCTTTAAATATATCTCCCATAATAAAATCTTTATTTCCTACAAATTGATGACAAGGGTATATTTCTCCATCGGGAGTTACAGCTACATATTCATGTCCTGCTCCACAACCTGATATTCTCTTGTATACACAAGGTCCACCTTGAAGATCTATATTAAAGTGGTAAAATTTAAATTCATTACCTTCTTTATGCCTTTTTAACATTTCGTCATATAAATTATCATATTGTTTAAATATAGTTTCTAAATCTTCTTCTCTTAAAGATAAATCATGATCTTCAGGAAGTACAACTGGTTCTATAGATATTTCTTTAAATCCTTCCCCTGCAAGATACATAATATCTTCAAAAAAGTCTGTATTTTCTCTTGTAAATGTTCCTCTAACATAATACTGTTTAGATTTATCTCTTTTTTCTACCATCTTTTTAATCTTAGGTAATATAGATTTTTGTGTTCCACTACCATCTCTTCTGACTCTAACTGCATCATTTACAGATTCTCTTCCGTCTATAGATAGTATTATATTTACCATATTTTTGTCTAAATATTCAATTATCTCATCATTTAGTAAAGTTGCATTAGTAGTCATAGTAAATCTAATATTTTTATTATAAATTTTTTCCTGTTCTCTTGCGTAAGCTACTATTTCTTTTATAATTTCAAAGGCCATTAAAGGCTCTCCGCCAAATAAATCAACTTCAATATTTTTTCTAGGTCCTGATTTTTCTATAACAAAATCAATAGCCTTTTTACCTACCTTTGCAGACATAGTTTTTCTTGCACCTTTGTATTCGCCTTCATCAGCGAAACAATATTTACATCTTAAATTACAATCATGTATTATATTAAGGCATAACGCCTTTATATAAGGAGATGATTCATCTTTATCTGACTCTTTTGCAATATCCTCATATAAATCTTCAGAGTATAGTAATCCTTCAGTTATAAGCTCACTAATATCTTTTAAAGCCTCAGTTATATCCTCTTTAGAATATTTAAGCTTTAGCTTTTCTAATATTATTTGTTTATCTTGTAATTCATTTTCATCCAAAATATCATAAACAAGTTCGTCCACCATATGTAGGCTTCCGCTATTTACATCTATAACATAATAATCATCATTTTGAATAAATTTGTGTATTAATGACATTAATATTCCCCCTAACGAACATAAGGCAGTAACATTTTAAGTTACTGCCATGCAATTTAAAAATTAGTTTTCACAGGCTAAGTTAGCAACTGTGCAAGATGTTTTACATGCAGATTGACATGAGTTTGCACACTCTTTACATCCAGGTTTACTTAAGCTATTCTTTATATTAGACTTGTTTAAAGTTTTTATATGTTTCATGTCCTCATCCTCCATTCATCAACGTTTTCTGTTTCATTGTAACACAATTATACCCTTAAATAAAGAACTTTTATAGATTTATTCCTAACATTCCTGATAATGCCCCCATACCCAAAGCTATAAGTATTCTATAAAATGCATATAGGTTTATAATATCTTTAAATCCTTGCATAAATCCAGATATACACATTATTAAAATCATATAAACTAAAGATAATATCATTCCACTAAGCCATCCTTTTTTTCCATTAGCTCTTGCTACATATATGGCTCCATATATTACACTTAAAGAAGTTATTATAAGGTACACAATGGAACTTACATTACTATTTATATCTATAAACCTCATTAGTATGGAATAAACTATTACCATAATTACCGTTAATAAAAAAGATCTTGCTGTACCCTTTACTAAGTTATTTACAAAAGCATTATTTTTCAAAATAAAACACCCCCTATCTATTAATAATTATGAAGATAGGAGGTGTTTTATTACATTATTATTCTATTGTTTTGTCTTTTTCTTCCACTACGCTAGCAATTCCTTGTTTAGATACTTTAAGTCTTGATCTTTCAGGACCACTTTCAATTATTACAAAGTCATCTTGAATGTTTATAACCTTACCCATAATTCCACCTCGAGTTAATACCTCATCATTTGCTTTTAACTCTTGAAGCATATTAGAATATTTCTTTCTTCTTTTATTTTCTGGTATAAATACAATTGCATAAAATAGCCCTAGCATTAATACTATAGGTAAAACATTTTTTAATATTTGTGACATTAATATCACTCCTTTCTTAAATTTCTCCCCACTCTGTGAGTTTTTGTTTTTTAAAATCTCTGAAATAATCGCCATCTATAGAATCTCTTACTTCTTCCATTAGTTTATTATAAAAATATAAATTATGCAATACGCAAAGTCTCATAGCTAACATTTCTTTAGCTTTAAATAGGTGCCTAATATAGGCCCTCGTATAATTCTTACAAGCTGGACAATCGCACCCTTCATCTATAGGTCTTTTATCTAACTCAAATTTGGCATTCATAATATTTATTTTTCCGCTTTTTGTAAACACATGTCCATGCCTACCATTTCTAGCAGGTAGCACACAATCAAAGAAGTCTACCCCTCTTTCTACAGCTTCAAGTATATTTTTAGGCAGACCCACGCCCATAAGATATATAGGTTTATCCTGAGGAAGATGTGGCACAACAGAATCAATTATTCTATACATATCTTCATGACTTTCTCCTACTGCAAGACCACCTATAGCATAGCCATCTAAGTCCAATTTAGATATAGTTTTTGCATGTTCTATTCTTATATCTTCATAAACTCCACCTTGATTTATTCCAAAAAGCATTTGTTTTTTATTTATAGTATCATCTAAAGAATTTAATCTATCTAATTCATTTTTGCATCTAATAAGCCACCTAGTTGTTCTATCTACAGAGGCTTCAACATATTCTCTTGGAGATGGATTTGGTATACATTCATCAAAAGCCATTGCTATTGTAGATGCTAAATTACTTTGAATCTGCATGCTCTCCTCTGGTCCCATAAATATTTTACGTCCATCTATATGAGAGTTAAAATAAACGCCTTCTTCTTTTATTTTTCTCATGCTGGCTAAGGAAAATACTTGAAACCCACCTGAGTCTGTTAATATTGGTCTATCCCAATTCATAAACTCATGTATTCCTCCTAATTCCTTAATTACTTTATCTCCTGGTCTTAAATGAAGATGGTATGTATTAGAAAGCTCTACTTGGCATTCAATTTCTTTAAGATCCATAGATGATACCGCTCCCTTTATAGCTGCCAAGGTACCAACATTCATAAACACTGGGGTTTGAATAGTCCCGTGAGGCGTTTTAAACTCTCCCCTTCTCACTTTCCCTGTAGTTTTAAGTAATTTATACATCATTTCACCCTTTTTCTCATCACAATTATATTTCAAATTGTATTAATATTATATTAATTTATTAACTATTTTATCCGATGGCTACCATCCGTAACACCACTATCCTCTTCAAGGTTGGGGATGACGGCTGCTACGCCCCTGGATAAGTTCTTCTAAGCTTCAGATGGAGAGATGTATTCCTTATAAGCAAACTCCACCTGAGTCTAAGAATCACTTGATGAGCATAGCATCTCCAAAGCTAAAAAATCTATATTTTTCTTTTATGGCTACCTCATAAGCTTTTATTACATTTTCCTTTTTAGCTAAAGCGCTTACAAGCATTATTAATGTAGACTCTGGCAGATGAAAATTAGTAATTAATTTATCTACAACCTTAAATTCATATCCCGGATATATAAATATATTTGTCCACCCGCTACTTTCTTTTAAAGGAAATCCATCTTTACCTAAAGTTTCTAAGGTTCTACAAGATGTGGTTCCTACAGCAATAACTTTTCCGCCATTTTCTTTCGTTTTATTTATTATATCTGCATTTTCCTTATCTATATGATAATACTCTGAGTGCATATCGTGTTCTTCTATAGTTTCTACCTTAACAGGTCTAAATGTTCCAAGCCCCACATGTAAAGTAAGGTAAGCTATATTAACTCCTTTTTTCTCAATATTCTCAAGAAGTTCTTTTGTAAAGTGTAATCCTGCAGTAGGAGCTGCTGCTGAACCGCTTTCTTTAGAATAAACTGTTTGGTATCTTTCTTTATCTTCTAATGTAGCTTTTATATAGGGTGGTAAAGGCATTTGTCCAAGTTCATCTAAAACTTCTTCAAATATACCTTCATAACAAAATTTGATTATCCTATTTCCATCGTCTTTAACTTTTGTAACTTCAGCCTTTAATCTTCCATCCCCAAAACTAAATATAGCGCCAACCTTTGCTCTTTTACCGGGTTTTGCAAGAGCTTCCCAGCTATCGCCTTCCGTCCTTTTTAATAATAAAAATTCTATTTTCCCACCAGAATCCTCTTTTTCTCCGATAATTCTTGCTGGTATAACCCTAGTATTGTTTAATACTAAAGTATCTCCTTTATTTAAATAATCTACTATATCATAAAATATCTTATGTTCTATTTGTCCAGTATATTTATCTAAAACCATAATTCTAGATTTTGCTCTATCCTTTAAAGGATATTGAGCAATAAGTTCTTCTGGTAAATCAAAATCAAAATCACTAACTTTCAATTACTACACCTCTTACACAAAGTTACTCTCCAAAAAGAGTTGGTTTATCTTTATTTAAATTAAATTTTTCTAATTTGTTTAAATGAATATATGCTTTTTCTGTTGCCATTCTTCCCCTAGGTGTCCTTACTATAAAACCTTTTTGCAAAAGATATGGCTCGTACACATCCTGTATTGTATCTAATTCTTCACCTACGAAGTAAGACAATGTCTCTACTCCAACAGGTCCACCATTAAAACTGTCTACTATAGCTTCTAATATTCTATTGTCAATTCTATCGAATCCCATATCATCAACATCTAAAAGTTCTAGTGCAAGCCTTGCAGTTTTATAATCAATATTCCTATGTCCTTTAACCTCTGAATAATCTCTCACCCTTTTAAGTAATCTATTTGCTATTCTTGGTGTACCTCTAGATCTTCTAGCTATCTCTGAGGCTCCTTCTCTATTTATACTACATCCTAGTATATGAGAAGACCTTATTATTATTTCTGTAAGTTCTTCATCTGTATAAAACTCCATAGAGCAAAGCACACCAAATCTATCCCTAAGAGGAGATGTTAAAAGACCAATCCTTGTTGTAGCTCCAATTAAAGTAAACTTACATAAATCAAGTCTAATAGATTTTGCTGATGCACCTTTTCCGATAACTATATCTAATGCATAATCCTCCATTGCCGGATAAAGTATTTCTTCAATACTCCTATTCAATCTGTGAATTTCATCAATAAATAACACATCATTTTCTTTCATAGTTGTTAGGATAGCTGCTAAATCGCCACCTCTTTCTATGGCAGGTCCTGATGTAACTTTTAAATCTCCACCCATTTCTTTAGCTATAATATTAGCAAGTGTAGTTTTACCAAGACCTGGTGGCCCATAAAGCAATACATGATCTAATGATTCTTTTCTATTCTGGGCTGCCTTTATAAATATATCTAATCTCTCTTTAACATTTTCTTGACCTATATATTCTTTTAACTTTTGAGGTCTTAAGCTATATTCATTAGTAATATCTTCTTCCTTAGATTTTGCAGAAATAATTCTATCTTCATCCAAAACTTGCCCTCCCTAATTCATTAAGTACTTAAGACAATCTTTTATCATTGTTTCAACAGAATCTGAAGGCTTTAAGCTTTTAAGAGCACTTTCTACTTCTCTTTTTGTATATCCTAAAGATAGTAATGCTTCAACTACTTCTTCTTGTATATTTTTAAATGCCTTATCTTCAGCATTATCTCCCTTTAAGTCTTCTATCTCCACATCTTCTACCTTTATCTTGTCTTTAAGCTCTAATATAATTCTCTGAGCGGTCTTTTTACCTATTCCAGGTGCTCTAATAAGTGTCTTTTCATCCTCAGTAAATACTGCATACTTAAGTCTTTTCACAGTAGATATAGATAATAAAGAAAGTGCTGCTTTGCTCCCCACACCATTTATAGTTAGAAGTAATTTGAACATCTCTAATTCTTCTTTAGTTATAAACCCATATAATCCTATAAAATCTTGTCTTACAACTTGTTCGATAAAAATCAAAGCAGTTTCATCTATCTTAGGCATATTAGAAAGAGTACTTCCTGATGTGAATATCTTATATCCAATACCGTTATTTTCAATTACTATATAATCTTTATGCATGCCTTTAAATTCGCCTTTTATATATTCATACAATCTATTTACCCCTTATACCATATTTATTTAAAATCTATATATTACTTTAACATTTACGCTAAAATAATTCAATAATGCCAGCTTTTATTTTCAAACATTAAATATATTAATATTACGAAACTAGGTTTAAAGCGAGAACAAGTATCCTTTAAGATCTGTCCTCGCTTTTTAATATTCTATGATTCAATTTCAGCTATTTGATCATAAGCCTCTTCTTTAGTTTCAAATTTTAATTGCTTATTTTTGAGCAAAACTCTATCTCCTTCAGGTAAGCTATCTACTTTTCGTGTTATAATATCTTTATTATAATCTTCTATAAATAACTTACCTTTATCATCGCTCTTAAATATAGCTACAAAACCTTTTTCCTCTCCTAAGTAATACCTACCAGGTTCAAAAGATTTTTCAATGTTTTTCACTAGAATTATCTCCTTATCAGTTACGGAAGATAATTCGTATCCTTCTTTAAGGTAAATTTCTTCTAAAGAGCTTTTTGTAATTTTGTCTTTATCCTTTGTTTTAAACTCTTTTATGGTCTTTTTTAATTTTACTGTAGAATCACCAGTTGTAACATCTACATCTTTTAAAACTAAACACAAATCATCATCTAATTGATCTTCTTGTTTAGAATCATACACTGATAAATTACTACTTGCACTCTTATCTAAAGATGCTTCTTTCGATCCACCTATAAAATATCCTACAAAAAATAAGGAACCAATTAAAAATAGTCCTATAATCAATAATAATACATTCTTTTTCGCTTTCATAACATCACTCCTTAGTGACATTATGTCCAAAAATATAAACCTTATACATCAAATAATACTATTATCTGTTATTCAAAGCCTTCTGGAAATTCAGCATTGTGCCATACGTTTTGTACATCATCATCTTCTTCTAAAACGTCTAGCATCTTTTCTACTTGAATAGATACTTCTTCATCTATAGTGACGTATGTATCCGGTATCATTTTTATTTCAGCCTCTAAAAATTCTATGGACTTTTCTTCTAATTTCTCTCTAACGGTGCTAAACTCTTCAAATCCAGTAGTTATGATATAAACCTCATCTTCTGATTCAAAGTCCTCTGCTCCAGCTTCTAAAGCCATCATCATTAATTCATCTTCATCTAAAGAATCATTCTTTTCAATTACTATTTGCCCTTTTCTCGTAAACATAAAGCTTACACAACCACTAGCTCCTAGATTACCGCCATGTTTTGTGAATGCATGTCTTACATTACTTGCACTTCTATTCTTATTATCCGTTAAGACCTCCACAATTACAGCTATACCAGAGGGCCCATATCCCTCATAAGTT
Source organism: Clostridium algidicarnis (assembly GCF_000703125.1). Lineage (NCBI taxonomy): Bacteria > Bacillati > Bacillota > Clostridia > Eubacteriales > Clostridiaceae > Clostridium > Clostridium algidicarnis. Next base: position 2,879,141 of record NZ_JNLN01000001.1, read on the forward strand.
ATTTCTTCATATACAACGCCACTTAAGTCTCCAGTAGCCTTTTTTATAGCCCTGGTTATAATATCTTGAGGCATATTATTAACTTTAGCTTTTGCAATAACATCTCTTAATTTAAAGTTTGTATCTGGACTCGGTCCTCCTGCTTTAGTTGCTACCATTAATTCTTTACCTATTTTAGTGAATATTTTACCTCTCTTAGCATCTGCCTTCCCTTTTTTAGCTTGTATATTGTGCCATTTTGAGTGCCCTGACATAAAATTTCCTCCTAACTTAAAATAAATATTTGTCTTTGATTTTCCTACACTATTATATCACAAAACCTTCATTTTCTTCAATAAAACATCATAAGTAAAACTTTTAAGGATAATAACTAAATTTTACGAAACTAAACTATAATTTATATATTCTTAAATAGTCTATTACCTTGTTTAAAAAACATATCTTTTTCACCTTTTATTACGGTTACTTTACCACTAGTAGCATCTATAATTTTAGTTTCAATAATTTCTATTTTTTCTATCTCACTATATATATTAATCTCCACTTTGTCCGTGTACAATATATCTTCAATATACCATTTGTTTTCATTACATATAAATTGAACTTTACCTAATGACTCATACTCTAAAATAAACTTTAATAAAATTCCACTTACCTTTTCTACTATGCCTGCCTTTTTAATAGCTAAACTAGCACCTTTGGTATAAGCTCTTATAAGCCCTCCCGCTCCTAAAAGTATACCTCCAAAATATCTAGTTACAACAATTACACAATCAGTAATGCCTGTTTTTTTAATTACTTCTAAAATTGGTACTCCAGCAGTACCTTGAGGTTCACCATCATCGCTATACCTTTGTATCTCAAGATTTTTTCCAACTATGTAAGCATAAACATTATGTGTAGCATCTTTATGCTTAGACTTTATATGTTCGATAAAATCCTTGGCTTCCTCTTCCTCTTCTATTCTTTTAATATAACCAATAAAAAGGGACTTTTTTTCTTTAAATTCATCAATAGCTTCCTGTTTTACTGTTATATATTTCAAAATTATCCCTCTTTCTTATTTTAAATGTTAAACTATATAATTAAATAAAGTATACATTTTCTTTAATTATATAGTTTCCTTTTAAATCATTGTAATTTCTAAAATCTTTTTTTACGATATTATTTTTCCAAAGTTCATTTAATATATCTTCCATATCTATTTCATAACTTTCAAATAATGGATCGTTTTTTATTTCTTCTGCACTTAAAAGATCATCTTTTATCCTCATAAATTCAAGCAGTAACCTAGTGCTCTCTTTTATATTCTTATCTACAGATGACTTTAAAAAGTCTAAAGTTTCTTGCACTATTTTAACTGAATCTTCTTTACTAAAAAACAACTTATCCACACATTCTTTAAATTCATCATTAATATTCATTGCCATGGAAGTAGCATCTTTGCTTATCATATAGCCATTGCAATTTACATATAGTCTTGCAAAATCTTCTATAGCACGAATTGCAGTGCTGTAAGCCACATATATTCCATCATTACTTAAATATTTTTTACAAACATCTATGCTTTTAAGAGTTTTACCAAGATACACCATATTCCATCTTTCTCTATCTAAGTCTGGGTAATACCTGCCATTATTATATCTTGTAGTAACGTCTAAGTCTTTTGAAAATACTAACCTTGAAGATGCAAATATCCTATGGATAAATCCTCCTCTAAGGTCACTTTCATGAAGTTGCAAGAACTTTTCCTTGCTCATAAGCTTTATGTGTACAGCTACTCCCTTTTCTTCTGTGTATATATTTTTAATCTCATTAGAATAATCTTTTAATATAACAAAAAGATCTATATCTGATTCTTCCCAAAAGTCTCCTGTAACCATACTCCCAAAAACCATAACCGCTAAGATATTTTCACTTGGTTTCATTTTATTCATCAACGAATTAAAAGCCTTTTGGTATTTCAATATGATATTATCCATTTCTTCTCTTCCCCTTTTATAATTATCTACATTTAATATAAATACCATTCAATTATAAACATTAATTTTCTTTAATGAATTGTCTACACTTATTGTAAATTTCATCATCAACTTCTGCTTTTATATATGTTCCTTCATCTTCATAAGTAGATTCTATTATTTTTGCATTTCTGTGTAAGTATGCTACTACAGATTGTTCACTATAGGGTATTACATATTCTACCTTCTTTAACTTGTTAGGTAATTTGTTTGCAATAGTTTCTAGTAACAATTCAAGGTTTATATTTTCTTTAGCTGATATTGAAACAATTTCATACTTTCCCTTATACATATTAATTAAATCTTCTAGTTCTTCATTGCTTATATTATCTATTTTATTTAATGCAAGTATCATAGATTTATCTTTTACACCTAGTTCACTTAACACCTCTTCTACTGCCTGTATTTGTTCATTAACATACTCTGCTGATGAATCTACTACGTGTATTAAAACTTCAGAATAAATAACCTCTTCCAAAGTAGATTTAAATGCTTCTACCAATTCATGAGGTAACTTTCTAACAAATCCTACAGTATCAGTTAGCGTAATTAATCTATTATCTAAAAGATTAATAGCTCTTGTTGTAGTATCTAATGTTGCAAATAACATATCTGCTTCAAAAACCTTTGATTTTTCAATAGAATCTTTTGGCATTGCCATATCATATAAGGCATTTCTTAATGTAGACTTTCCTGAGTTAGTGTAACCTACTAAGGATATTTGTGGTATGTTTTGTTTGTTTCTTTTTTCTCTTTGAGTTTCTCTAGTCTTCTTAATTTTAGAAAGTTCTGCTGTTAAATCATATACTGTTTCTCTTATATGTCTTCTATCTGTTTCTAATTTCTTTTCTCCAGGTCCCCTTGTTCCTATTCCACCACCTGTTCTTGAAAGTATAGCACCAAGACCTGTAAGCCTTGAAAGCCTATATTTCAATTGGGCAAGTTCTACCTGTATTTTCGCTTCCTTCGTTTTAGCTCTTGTTGCAAATATTTCTAATATTAATGTAGTTCTGTCTATTACCTTACACCCAATAGCTTCTTCAAGATTTCTTACTTGGGATCCTGAAAGCTCATCATCAAATATTATTACATTAGCTCTTAACCCTTGCCTTAATAGGGATATCTCTTCCACCTTACCTTTTCCAATGTAATAGGTTGGATCTATCTTACTTCTATTTTGAAACACACTAAAAAGCACAGGAATATCACAAGCTTTTGCTAGTTGACCTAGTTCGTCTAAGCTCTCTTCTGTATCAGATCCAACTATAATTGCCTTTTCCCCGTTATCCTCTTCTATTTCATTACTTTCGATTATATTTTCAATATTTTTAACCTTATTTATAAAATCAAAATCTAAACTTTCTTTTAAAGTTAACCCTTCCATAAGTTCTGGTACCAATAGGTTATCTTTAACATCACAAAATCCAACACTTATATCCGTAAGTTTTTCATTTAAAACACCTATGGCAACTATAGAGTCCAATTTTAATTTAAGTAAAGCTGAGTTATCAATTGCAGATAATCTTGAATTTCCATTTGGATGAGTATGTATTATCCTAACTCCTGAAAGCTTCTTTTCTTTTATATTAATCATGGGTATTTCTACAGTGCTACTATCTCCTATAGCAACACCTACGACCTTACCTTTTCTATCTATAGCAACACTTATTTCTCTTCCTAATCGAGAGCTACTATCTACTAAAACATTTAAAATTTCTTCAGTAAATAACATATACTTTGGCAAAGTCATTTCACTTATATCTTCTAAATTATCTATTATATTCTTTTTTACACCATCTATACTTCCATATATCATAATTTTCACTCCTTTTATGACTATTTCAACTTTTCATTTTAAAAAATTTTCCTATAAAATACGCCTGCTTCAAAAACTAAAATATATTGTTTAAATTCAATTACATTATACTTTTCAACTTTCATATAATTTTATACCATAAAAACATGGTTGTAAATAGACTAGACAATGATTACCCTTTAAAGTAAGCTATAATTAATATTAAAAAAATACTAATTTAGTGTATATATTTTTCTTAAATAGGATATTCTATTTAAAATAATTCTTTTGAATTTATCTGTTAGATTTATAATCCTAAATAAAAAGTCTTGAAATTGGTACTTTTAAAAGGTATATTAATTATATAATTTTTTTTGAAAATATCATATATGGAGGATAGCAATGGAAGAAAAGAATCGTAACATACTAATAAGTGAAAAGGAAATATCTAATAGGATAATTGAGGTTGGCAAGAGTCTTTCAGAATATTATAAAGGGAAAAACTTATATGTGCTATCTTTATTAAGAGGCAGTTTTATTTTTACAGCAGATCTTGTAAGAAGTATTACTGTACCTACTAAAATAGGATTTATGACTACTTCTAGTTATGGACATGGTGAAGAAAGCTCTGGTTTAGTTAAAGTTGTTAATGATATTCCAGACAACATACAGGGATATGATGTCTTAATAGTAGATGATATTGTAGACAGTGGTATCACTATGGAATTTGTTAAAAATCACGTTAAATCTTTAGGTGCATCTAGTGTTAAATGTTGTGTTCTTTTAGACAAGCCAGAAAGAAGAAGCGTAGACATAATACCTGATTTTTGTTGTTTTGAAATAGAAGATGTATTCGTAGTGGGTTATGGGCTTAATTATGGTGACTATTATAGAAATATACCTTACGTTTTCAACTGGCAATAATATTAAGTCTACCTATTAAATAAGTCTGGCACTATATTTTATATTGTGTCAGACTTATTTAATTACATTAACATCTTCTTACAACTTATATTTAATAATATTTTATACTTGTTATTAATGTACTAAGTCTAAATCTACTGAAGTTCTTGGAACCTTTCCAACTATTATTGTTTCACTTACAGGCATTTCACAAATTACCTCTATATCAGAACTATTAAATGGTATTACCACTCTAATATTACTTACAACTTGCACATATATCTTATGCCTAGTTTGATTTATCCCTGCACTTTCAAAAATAGAGCTATAACTAACTTTAGTATCTCCAATAGTCCGCATTTTTATATTAATATCAGGTCCTAGATTTGATATTATATTATTATTAAATACATACCCAATAGGTATTTTTATACCTACCTCACCAAGATCTTTTATGTCCTTTTGACATTTCATAGCTACATTAATAGATAAGTAATTAAGTTTTATTGTATCCGCCCTAAGCATCACAATATCACCTTGATTATCTTTTTCTATACTTATAATATCATCGTAATCAAACTCATTAGAATATTCCTTTAATATATTTTCATTTATAATTTCATTAACCCTAATACGCACTTCCGCGTTAGCTACATATACTGCCTTATTACCTATACTTTTTTCTATAAAATATAAGGATATTATAGCTATAAAAAAAATAATACATAAGAAAAATAATACTTTTAAAATTGGGAGCTTTTTTGTTTTCATTTTATATCCTCCAGTAAAAAAAAGTTTTTATAATCTAATCATTTTATAATATGATATAATATGGTATAATATTTTAAATCTGACCAATTTAAATAAAGTTAGTTTTAGATAGAAGATAGGAGGAACTTATGGTTCAGCATAAAAATAAAACAAAAAAAGATAAAAAGAGTAAGCATATATTAAGAAATATACTGTTAACCTTTTTATTCATATGTTTATTTTCAGGAGCTACTCTTTTAGGAATTGGATATTCTATGATTAAATCAGCTCCAGAACTGAATATAAACGAATTATTATTATTAAATGAAGTCTCAGTAATGTATGATAATAAAGAAAGTTACATGGATAACGTTCCAACAGATGAAAAACGAACAGTTATTACCATTGATAAAATGCCAATAGATCTTCAAAACGCTTTTATAAGCATAGAGGATGAACGTTTTAGACAACATCATGGAATAGATGTTAAAAGAGTATTTGGTGCCGTGTATATAGATGTGAAGAATAAAATAACTGGTAAATCTGGCCTTCATGGAGCATCTACCATAACACAACAACTTCTTAAAAATACACTTTTAACTCCTAAGGTTTCAGTAAAAAGGAAAGTTCAAGAGATGTACTTAGCCATTGAACTTGAAAAAAAGTTAAATAAAGATCAAATATTAGAAGCCTATTTAAATACTATATTTTTAGGTGGAAAAGCTAATGGAGTAGAAGAAGCTTCTAACCAGTACTTCAATAAGCCAGCTATAGAATTAAACCTTATTGAATCTGCTTACTTAGCTGGTATGAATCAAAGTCCATCAGTATACTACCCATTTTCACCTTCCTCGCAAAAAGACCCCTCAAAATATCTAAACAGAACTAAAATTGTTTTACAAAAGATGTTGGAGATGGGAAGTATTGATGAGGAAAGATATAATACCGCTATAGAAGATTTAGATAATGGTTCCCTAGTATTTGAAAAACCAAATTATGAGGAAAAATTAAATTATGAATGGTTTTCTTGGGAAGTTTTAAAAAGAGTGAAATCTGATTTAAAAAGACAATATAACTATACCGATAAAGAGGTTTCAAGACTAGTTACCTACGGTGGTTTGAAAATTTATACTACCATGGATAAAGATCTACAAGACTACTCACAAGATATAATAAATGACACTAGTAAATATATAAATATCCAAGAATATACTATTAAAAGTGGTGACATAGATGTTGTCCAGCCTCAAGTGGGGGCTGCTATAATGGACTACAGAAGTGGTGAAGTAAAAACCATAATTGGCGGTAGGGGTGATCTCCCACCTACATCTTATAATAGGGGAGCTTCATTAGGTTTTTTAAAACCTACAGGATCTGCTATTAAACCTTTAACAGTATATGCTCCAGCTATAGACATGAAACTCGCAAATGCAAGTTCACTAATAAATGACACACCATTAACCGATGAAGAATTTAAAAGATTTGGTTTTAGCAATAATGATGTAGTAAAAAACGTGGATGGTCAATTTAGAGGACCTATAACCTTAAGAACAGCACTAACTTACTCAGTTAATATTGCTGCTTTAAAGTTAGAGGATAATATAGGGAAGTCCAACGGCGTAGAATACGGCAAAAAATTCGGACTTATATTTAATAAAAGATCACAAGAATCTCTCTCTGCTATATCCCTTGGAGAATTTGATAATGACCCTAAAGATAAGGATGGTTCTAATCCATTGTATATGGCTGCTGCTTATGGTACTTTCGGTAATAATGGAATATACACAGAACCAATACTTTACACCAAGGTAACAGATAGAACAGGAAAAGTAATTTTAGAAAGAACCCCTGATAAAAGAAAGGTTATATCTCCTGAAGCATCCTATATATTATATGACATGCTTAAAGGTCCAGTTATAAATTACAGTGGCAGAAATGCTAAATTTAGTGATATGCCTGTAGCTGGTAAAACTGGTACTTCAGAAGGAAATAAAAATCTTTGGTTTGCTGGACTTACTCCTTACTATTCAGCAGCTGTTTGGATAGGAAGTGATACACCAAAGGAAATTAAAACTATTGGCAATGGCGAAACTGCAAGTGGTAACACTGCCGGAATCTTATGGCGAAAGCTTATGGAAAAGGTTCATGAAGGATTAGAGGTTAAAGACATTAATATTCCAGAAGGTCTTAAAATGTCAAAAGTTTGTTTAGACTCTGGAAAGCTTGCCACGGACCTTTGTTCAAAAGACCCTAGGGGTAATCATAGAATAATTGAAGATTACTTTATTGAAGGCACCATTCCAAATTCTTTATGCGATGCCCATGTAGAGGTTAAGATAAACAGACTTAATGGTAAAAGGGCTACAGAAAATACACCCAAAGACCTTATTGAAACAAGGGTTTTCATAAGCAAAGCTTATGCCGGCTCTGTTACAGATGCTTATATGGTTGAACCTACGGAACTAGATGATTATAAACCAACTCCAGAATCTGGTAAAATTATTAAAGATGAAAAGGTAATTCCTCCAGTTCCTGATAAACCTGGGAGCGGTAATGTTAATATTCCACCAATAGAGCTCCCTGTGACACCACCACAAACTAAACCTAATAACAATTAAAACAAAACACCTAGGCTCATTATAAGTCTAGGTGTTTTTACTATTTATTCTTCCTTAAAATCCTTAAATAATAAGCTTGGTTGTATATCAGTATTATTTTGATACTTGCCACTTATATACTTATCATAGTCTCCTTCAATCTTATGGTAATATATCTGACATATTTCCACTCCAGCATAAATTCTAATAGGTTGAATACAAAACATTTCAAGTGTCCAATATCCACTAAATCCAACATCTCCAAATCCTGCTGTTATATGAACAAATAAACCAAGTCTACCTACAGAAGATCTTCCTTCTAGCATGGGAACATAATTTTGAGTTTTAGTATACTCTAAGGTCCTACCAAGATAAAGCTTGTTAGGCTCTAATAAAATCCCCTCATTAGGTATAATAATCTTTTTTGCTTTGTTTTCTTTTTTCATATCTAATATATGGTTATCATAAACCAAAAGTTCGTTATGAAGTTTTAAATTATAGCTATTAGGATTAATTTGGGACTTATTAAAAGGATCTATAAATATTTCTTTTCCAATTTTATTTTGAATTTCTTTTCCTGATAATATCAAAATGATACCTCCTTATTTATACTTATACATAAAAATAACACTCAACAAAAGCGAGTGTTATAAGTATGCGAGACAAACCTGTAAGCCGAGTTCTGTATTAAGCAATCATCTATCTAGGCCTATTGTTACCAATAGGCTCCAGCGACACACCCGAAGGCAGAACGAGCAGTTCCATTTACCTTCCTATTCGGTCTTGCTCCAGATGGGGTTTACATAGCCGCAAAGTCGCCAATGCGCTGGTGAGCTCTTACCTCACCTTTCCATCCTTGCCAGTAGTCAAAGACTATCTCACCATCTTAAGATGATTCTGGCGGTATCTCTCTGTTGCACTATCCTTAGAGTCACCTCTACTGGGAGTTACCCAGCACCCTGCTCTATGGAGCTCGGACTTTCCTCTCCTGAGAAATTCTCAGCAGCGATTGCTTGGTTTACTTGCAAAGACAATATTAACACATTAAGCAAAGAAAATCAAATGATTTCTTTTAAAATCATTTAAAATATTTCATAAGGTTCTTTTTCAACCTCAGAAAAAAACACTTTCACAGTTGGATCCTTTAAATTTATATGTTCTTGTATATTTTTAGAAATAATTTTAAATAGTGGCTGTTCGCAACTAAAATGTCCCACATCTATTATAAATAACCCCATCTCCTTATAGTCACTAACAAAATGATATGTTGTATCACCAGTAATTATACACTGTGCCCCTAGATTTATAGCTAACTCAAAATAGTCCTGTCCGCTGCCATTTATTAATGCTATCTTGGTTATTTTATTATTTAAGTCTCCAACAAATCTTATGTTTTTTAACTGAAACTTTTCTTTGACTGTATAACATAGTTCCTTTGCAGTAATCGATGTTGTAAGTTCTATTATTCGTCCTATACCTGCCTTTTCTATACTTGAACTAGATTTTTCCATTATATACGCATCTTTTATGTTTAAATCTAATAGTTTTATCATTGTATCATTCATTCCATTCTTTACTGAGTCTAAATTTGTATGACTACTATAAAGATTTATATCAGCTTTTATAAGTTCAATAATCTTTTTCCCTTGAAGCGTTTCTGTGGTTATAGATGATGGCTTTTTAAAAAGTAAAGGATGATGTGATATTATCATATCTACACACTTTAACTTAGCTTCATTTATAACTTCTAAGTTACAATCTAAACAAAATAAAATAGATTTAACTTGGTCCTTTTTATTACCTATCATAAGACCTACATTATCGTAAGATTCCTTTAATTCAACCGGGGCTATGCCTTCCATGTAATCTACAATATCTTGCACTATCATAATTAAACTAACAACCTTTCTAATTTAATTTTAAAACCTTCTAAAAATACCTTTCTAGCAATTGCATTTGCAGTATCACCATTTAAATACAATAGTATTTTTTCTAATTCTTGTATTTTAGATATAATATAATCTTTTATTAATGGATGATTTTTATCTATGAGTAAAGGACTCACAGTATAATATATATCTTCATTGGTTCTAAATCCATTCCCACCATATCTTATCTTAAAAAATTCATAATAAATACCTTCATCTATGCACATTTCTTCATCTAAAATTTCAAAATTATTATTATAAAGATACTTTCTTAATACTTCTGCATTTTGGGTTGGTTGTAAAACTAGATATTGGAGACTTTTAACTATGCTTAAATTTTCTATAAGTATTTCTTTTATAAGGTTACCACCCATTCCTGCTATAATAACACCCTGAACCTTTTCATCTTTTATTGTGTTTAATCCTGATCCTTTTTTACATTTTATTCTCTTTTCTAGTCCATAGCTCTTAACATTAACTTTTGCTCTTTCTACTGGATGACTATTTATATCAGATGCAATAGAAGAATTACAAATATCTCTTTCTATAAGGTTTATTGGTATGTATCCATGATCAGTTCCTATATCAGCTATAGTATTGCATTTATCACAAAGGTTAATTAATTTATTTAATCTATTACTTAATTCCATATCTTTTCCCTTTCTTTTCTTTCCCATAAATTTTAAAAAGTCTCCACTCAAAATTATTATATTTTGAATAAAGACTTTTTAAAATTACTATCTTTGATATTAGATTAAATATATTTTAATCTAAGTAATCTTTTAATTTCTTGCTTCTACTTGGATGTCTTAATTTTCTTAATGCCTTTGCTTCAATTTGTCTTATTCTCTCTCTTGTTACATTAAACTCTTTTCCTACTTCTTCAAGTGTCCTTGCTCTACCATCATCAAGTCCAAATCTAAGTCTTAACACTTTTTCTTCTCTTGGAGTTAGTGTATCTAAAACACTTATCAATTGTTCTTTAAGCATAGTAAATGCAGCCGCTTCTGCTGGAGCTAAGGCATCATCATCTGGTATGAAGTCTCCAAGATGACTATCTTCTTCCTCTCCAATAGGAGTTTCTAAGGATACCGGTTCTTGAGCTATTTTCATTATCTCCCTAACCTTTTCTACCGGCATATCCATTATAGTTGCAATTTCTTCTGGCTGAGGTGATCTCCCAAGTTCTTGGAGTAGTTGTCTTTCAACTCTTATTAATTTATTTATAGTTTCTACCATGTGAACTGGGATTCTAATAGTTCTTGCTTGGTCTGCAATTGCTCTAGTAATTGCCTGCCTTATCCACCATGTAGCATAAGTACTAAATTTATAGCCTTTTCTATAATCAAATTTTTCTACTGCTTTAATAAGTCCTAGATTACCTTCTTGTATAAGGTCTAAGAACATCATTCCTCTACCTACATATCTTTTAGCAATACTTACTACAAGCCTAAGATTAGCTTCAGCTAACTTCTTTTTAGCAACTAAGTCGCCCTCTTCTATTTTCATAGCTAAATCCACTTCTTCTTGAGAGGTTAAAAGTGCCACTTTACCTATTTCTTTTAAATACATTCTTACAGGGTCATCTATAGAAACACCTTCAGGCACTGATAAATCAACAGTTGTCTCTTCTGGTGCAGCTTCCTCTTGAATATCTCCGTTTATTTCTATTCCTAATGATTCTAATACCTCGTATATTTTTTCAATCTGTTCTGGATTTAAGTCTATTTCATCAAGTTCATCCATTATTTCTTTGTAACTTAATGACCCAGCCTTCTTACCCTTTTCCATAAGCTTTTTAACTAAAGCCATTTTTTCGCCTTTGTCTTTAAGTGACTTTCCTAACTCTGCCATACTTAATCCCTCCCTTCTGCTTTTTGAATTCTCATAAGTTCTGTTGTTAATCTCATAGACTCATCTATATCACCATTTAGTTCCAATTCCTTAATTCTAATCATAATTTTCTTTTTCGACTCCTCTAGCCTATAATTTTTAATTTTTTCAAAATAATCTTTAACAACCTTTACCTTATCACTATCTTCATCTAAAGGCTTAATTTCCTTAATAAGTGTCCATTCTTTAATACTTTCAGCATCATCACATTTAGACTCAATATATTTATATCTATCTATTCCTTTTATATGTTCACTATCTAATATAAAATCAAGTATCTTTTTATGGGTATCTATTATAAAGCTATCTTTTCCCATATTTTCTTTAATATATTCATATATCTGTATATCTTCTATCATTAAGTTAAGTAAACTTCTTTCAGCTTTCACATAAGCTGGCTCTAAATATGATTTTGAACCAAAACCTTCTGTGTTATTCATTTTCTTGTTATATTCAAATTCTTTATTATTAGATTTCTTAACACTATCATAAAACGCTTGTTCTTTTATTCCTGTTTGTTCTGAAACCTTTTTTATATAAATATCCTGCTCAATAGGATTCAAATCTTCTATTATATCTGTAACTTCCTTTGCATATTGAATTAAGTCTGTTTCCTTAAATAGATTTTTATTTTCTTTTGCCCTATTTAGTTTATAATCTATTAATGGAACAGAATTAGATATTAACTTTAAAAACTCTTCTTTTCCATGAATTCTTACATATCCATCTGGATCTTTACCATCAGGTACTGTAAGAACTTTTACATCAAGCCCTACCCCTTTTAATACATCTAACCCTCTAAGCGTAGCATTTTGGCCTGCAACATCTGCATCGTAAGCTATAATAGCTTTATCAGCATATCTTTTTAATAACCTAGCCTGGTTTACAGTAAGTGCAGTCCCAAGGGATGCGACAACATTAGTTATTCCAGCTTGATGAAGTGATATACAATCCATATATCCCTCTACTATAACAAGACATCTATCTTTATTATCTTTTATAGCAAAATTAAGTCCGTATAAATTAGTCCTTTTGGAAAATATTTGAGTTTCAGGTGAGTTTAAATATTTAGGTTTAGAGTCATCTAGCACTCTACCTCCAAAGCCTATAACTTTTCCACGATGGTCAAAAACAGGAAACATGACCCTGTTTCTAAATCTGTCATAAAAGCCACCCTTATCCTTAGCTACAGCGAGGCCTGCTTCGCTTACTAATTGGTGGGAAAATCCCTTTCTTTTCAAAAATTTAAGTAACTCTTCCCAGTTGTTTAATGAATATCCAAGTCCGAATCTTCTTATTGTTACTTCAGTTATGCCTCTTTTTAAAAAGTATTCTTTTTCTTCTAAGTTTTTATTTAAATTGTTAAAAAAGAACCTAGCTGCTTCCACATTTATCTTATATAAGATATTTTTTTTATCCTTTATCTTTTTATTTTGGCCTTGTTCTATACTTATATTGGCCCTTTCTCCAAGGTATTCTATAGATTCTACATAAGATAAGCCCTTAGTTTTCATCACAAAAGTGATAACATTACCTGCCTCCCCACAACCGAAGCACTTATAAATTTGTTTATCTACTGATACACTAAAGGATGGTGTTTTTTCATTATGAAAAGGACAAAGCCCAAGATAATTTTTTCCTGAATGCTTTAATTTAACCTTTTCAGATATAATATCCACTATATCATTTTGTTCTTTTATCCTTTCTATTACGTCTTCTGGTATGGCCAATAATTTTCCCACCTATCCTAATGCATAATTTAAATAAAGCATTATGTATTCGACATAAAATATCATATTCCCTTTTATATTGTTTACTTTTTGTAACATTATAATATTTTAAAGAATATCATAGCCTTTTAATTATATATTCTTTATAAACCTTAAATATCCTTCAAAATTTAATATATATATATTAAATTTTATAAATTCATTAATAGTCTGCCCATAATCCAAGTGAAATTATTCCTAAATTTCTTAATATATTACAAACTTTGGAACATAGATTTTATTAAATGCTAAAAGGCAATAATCATCACTCATTCCAGCAATATAATCTGCAACGCCTCTTTCGCTTCCTTCTCTTTCTACAATTTTCTTATATAAATTAGGCATTTTTTCTATGTTTTTAATGTAATAATTATAAACATTGTATAAAACAAATTTTGCTTTATCTCTCTCTTCTTTTAATATATTCCCTAAATATATATTTTCAAACATAAATTTTCGAAGTTCTACTAAAGATTCATTTACAAAATCACTTAAAGATACCTCCATAATCCCCTTGTCTATATTCTCTAATGTACTGTAAATACAATCATTAACCAAAGTATTTATCCTTTGTCCATGGGTATGCCCAAGAACTTTAATTGTATTTTTTGGAATATCAGATATATTAAGCATTCCTGCTCTTACAGAGTCATCTATATCATGATTTACATAAGCTATTTTATCACTATATTGAACTACTTGTCCCTCTAAAGTCATAGCTTTATTGTTAAGGCGTTTAGAAAACCCACTATGTTTCAAAATGCCATCTAAAACTTCTTTTGTTATATTTAACCCTTGTCCATCCTTCTCTAAGTATCTTAAAACCCTGACACTTTGCTCATTGTGTTTAAATCCGTCTTTTAAAAGTTCATTTAATGCTTCCTCCCCACTATGTGCAAAGGCTACATGTCCTATGTCATGCCCCAAAGCAATAGCTTCAATAAGATCTTCATTTAATCCAATACCCTTTCCTATAGTCTTAGATATCTGAGAGACTTCTAATGTATGTGTAAGTCGAGTTCTATAATGGTCTCCTGAGGTTTTTATATATACTTGTGTTTTATGTTTTAATCTTCTAAAAGATTTACTATGAACTATTCTATCCCTATCAACCATATAAGGAGTTCTGATTTTATCTAATTCCTCTTCTTTTTCTCTTCCAGCAGTATTTTTTGAAAGGGCAGCGCCTTTTATAAATGTGTTTTTTTCATTCATTTCAATTTTCTCTCTGATAATCAACTTCATCACCCCTTGTTATTAAATTCTATAATATTATTAAAAAGTCCTCTATTTTAGATATATATATAATTAAAATTGACTTTTTAGTATATTCTTAAATTTAAAGTAATATTATTATAGTGAATTAATATTTAGGAGTGTTATAATGCCCTCAGAAGCAAAAAAAATTTCCTATGAATTATTATTAGAAAGCAACATAAAAAAAGTAATACTTCCTTACTATGATTTGCAAGACTACGAAGTTACACAAATCAAATTTAAAGATACAGATAAGCAAAGAGCTGTTTATAAAATAGATAATGGCATAAATTCTTACTGCCTAAAAAAGGTATATTACAATATAGAAGAATTATTATTTGTATATTCTGCCATGGAGTGGTTATATAGGAATAAAATCAATGTTCCAAGAATACTTCCAACAAATACAGGTGGCCGATTTGTAATGGAAAGTGATATGTTATTTATATTATCACCTTGGATTGACGGAAACAAGTGTGACTATGATAACGTAGAAAACATCATAAATTCCGCCTTAAATCTTTCTAAATTTCATAATGCTTGTGATAACTTCATTCCAATCAAAGGTAGTAAATACAAAGAAGCTTATGCTGATATTACCCTTTCTACAGAAAAGCATTTTGAGCAACTTTTAAATTGTTCTAATAAAGCATTTAAATACGGTGATAAATTTTCAAAGATATTCTTAAACAACTTCGAAAGTAGTATGAAACTTGCAAAGTTAGCACTTGATGTATCTTCTACAATATCTATGAGTAATCTTAGCATTTCTTTATGTCATGGCGACTATGTAAATAAAAACATAATATTTGATAATGAAAATAATATTTGGACTATAGATTTTGATAAATGTAAAATTGATTATTGTACACATGATATCTCTTATTTTTTAAGAAGATTACTAAAAAGAGATAATACTCGCTGGGATCTAGAAATAGCCATAAGCACACTTGAAATATATGATAGCATAAGGCCTTTATCCCTGGATGAATACAAATATATATTTATATACCTAGCCTTTCCTCAAAAGTATTGGAAAATTTCTAAAGATTATTATAATAATATAAATAAATGTAATAAATCTTCTTTTTGTAACCTTTTAAATAAAGCGGCTTCAAAAAACGACTTTCAACTTCAGTTTGCTTTTGAATTTAAAGATTACATAGAAAATAAATTTAAATGCACACTAAATTAAAAAGGACTATCCTAAAGGATAGTCCTTCATAATTTTATATATTATCTCTTGTTTTTAACTTGAGCTTGTGCTGCTGCAAGTCTTGCAAGAGGCACTCTAAATGGTGAACAAGAAACATAGTTAAGTCCTACGTTATGGCAGAATTCAACTGATGATGGGTCTCCTCCATGCTCTCCACATATTCCAAGCTTTATGTCAGGTCTAGTTTTTCTACCTTTTTCAGTAGCAATTTCAATAAGTTGCCCGACTCCAGTTTGATCTAATTTAGCAAATGGATCAGATTCATAAACCTTCTTTTCATAATAATCTTTTAAGAAATTACCAGCATCATCTCTTGAGAATCCAAAAGTCATTTGTGTTAAATCATTTGTTCCAAATGAGAAGAATTCTGCTTCTTTTGCTATTTCATCAGCTGTTAAAGCAGCTCTTGGTATTTCTATCATTGTTCCTACCAAATATTTTAACTCTACGCCTTTTTCTTTTATTATTTTATCAGCAGTAGTTGTTATTATGTCTTTAACATACTTTAATTCTTTTATTTCTCCTACAAGAGGTATCATTATTTCTGGCACTATATCGAAGCCTTTTCTTTCTTTAACTTCTATAGCTGCTTCTATAATTGCTGTAGCTTGCATTTCAGCTATTTCTGGATAAGAAACGGCTAAACGACATCCTCTATGTCCCATCATTGGGTTTACCTCATGTAAGGATTCTATAGTTGACTTTAATTCTTCATACTCTAATTCCATATCTTTTGCAAGTGCTCTTATTTCACCTTCATGAGTTGGTAAGAATTCATGTAGTGGTGGATCTAAAAGTCTTATAGTAGTTGGTTTACCTTCCATTACTTCATATAGTCCAACGAAATCTTCTTTTTGCATTGGAAGAATTTTCGCTAAGGCTTTTCTTCTTTGAACTTCATTTTTAGAAACTATCATTTCTCTAACAGCAGCTATTCTATCCTCTGCAAAGAACATATGCTCAGTTCTACAAAGACCTATACCTTCTGCACCAAATGTTACTGCTTGAGCCGCATCTCCTGGTGTATCTGCATTAGCTCTAACTTTTAATTTTCTAACATCATCAGCCCAAGCCATAAATGTTTCAAAGTGTCCGCTTATTTCAGGATCAACAGTTTTTATGGATTTACCATATATGTTTCCTGTACTTCCATCTATAGATATATAGTCATCTCCTGTATAAACTTTTTCTCCAACTGTTAACTTCTTTTTAGCCTCATCAACTTTTAATTCTCCACATCCAGCAACACAGCAAGTCCCCATACCTCTAGCAACTACAGCCGCATGAGATGTCATTCCGCCTCTTACTGTAAGTATACCTTCAGCTGCTATCATACCTTCTATATCTTCTGGAGATGTTTCAAGTCTTACAAGTACAACCTTTTCTCCATTTTCATGTCTTTCCTTAGCTTCCTTTGCTGTAAATGTTATTTTACCACAAGCAGCTCCTGGAGATGCAGGCAGTCCTTTAGCTATTGGAGCATTATCTTCCAAGTCCTTTGTATCAAAAGCTGGATGTAACAATGTATCTAATTGTTTTGGTTCTACTTTTAATATAGCTTCTTCTTTAGTTAGCATCTTTTCTTCCACAAGATCTACAGCAATCTTTAAAGCTGCTTGAGCTGTTCTTTTACCATTTCTTGTTTGCAAGAAATATAACTTTCCTTCTTCTATAGTAAATTCCATGTCCTGCATATCTTTATAGTGATTTTCTAATTTATGAACTATATCTATAAATTCTTTATAAATCTTTGGCATATCTTCGTTAAGTTTCTCTATTGGCTCTGGTGTTCTTATTCCTGCAACAACATCTTCACCTTGAGCATTCATTAAATATTCAGCAAATATTTTATGTTCTCCTGTTGAAGGGTTTCTTGAGAATGCAACTCCTGTACCTGAAGTTTCGCCTTTGTTACCAAATACCATTTCTTGAACACTAACAGCTGTTCCCCAGCTTGCTGGTATATCATTTAGTCTTCTGTATACTATTGCTCTTGGATTATCCCAAGATCTAAATACAGCAAGAATTGATTTTATTAATTGTTCTTTAGGATCAGATGGAAAATCTTCACCTTTTTCTTTTTTGTAATATTCTTTAAATTGTCTAACTAATTCTTTTAAATCCTCTGCTGTTAAATCTGTATCTAATTCGACGCCTCTTTCTTCCTTCATATTATCGATTAAAGCCTCAAAATTCTTTTTATCTATTTCCATAACTACATCTGAAAACATTTGAATAAACCTTCTATAAGAATCATATGCAAATCTTTCATTACCTGTAAGCCTTATCATAGCTTCAACTGTTTCATCATTTAATCCAAGATTTAATATGGTATCCATCATTCCAGGCATAGAAGCTCTAGCTCCTGATCTAACTGATACTAATAATGGATTCTCTAAACCACCAAATTGCTTTCCAGTAACCTTTTCTAACTCAACTAGCTGTTTATATATTTGGCCAGTAACCTCATCAGTTATAGTCTTACCATCATCATAATATTTGTTACATGCTTCTGTAGTTACAATGAATCCTTGTGGTACTGGTATTCCAATTTTAGTCATTTCTGCAAGATTGGAACCTTTTCCCCCAAGAAGATTTCTCATTGAAGCATCACCCTCATTAAAAAAGTAAACATATTTCTTTTCCATGTTAACACTCCTTCGATTGTATAATCTATTGAATTGTATTCTAATGGGACGTTTTTTGTCCCTATTAGTATAGAATTTACTTTGATTGGCCTAATTTAACAAAAAGTTTTGTGATATTGGTTTTAGAAACCTTTCCAATGATTTTAAGCTGTTCTTTTCCTTCTTCAAATATTCTTTCAATCACTGGTAAGCTATCAATTTCATGATCAATTATCTTTTGGGCTACTAGGTATGCACTATCTTCTTTTTCTACAAATATAATATTAGGCATCCTGGTCATTATAATACCTACTGGAACCTTATGTATATCTGTTCCTCCCATGGCTATTTTCAAAAAGTCTTTTCTAGATATAGCACCTGTAAGCATTCCTTTATTTTCAACAAATAACGTTCCTACATCATTTAAAAAAAGATGTATTACGGCATCGTATACTGTAGTTTCTTCGGATACTACTACAGGTTTAGACATTATATCTTTTGTCTTAATGTCTACTATATAATCATAAATCATGCTATAAGAGGGCTTTTGTGAGTATATATATCCTACCTTAGGGCGTGCCTCTAATACACCTATCATTGTTAAAACAGCTAAATCTGGTCTTAAAGCAGCCCTTGTAACCCCTAAATTAGAAGCTAGGGTTTCACTTGTAATTGGGTGATTTTCTTTTACTAATCTAATTATTTCTTCTTGTCTTGGCGTTAGCTTAATATTAATCACCTCACTTATCCTCTTAGAATATAACAGCATATTATACTAGTATATTCAAATATATTATACACGAATTTTATAAAATAGTATATATAAATCACATAAATTTATCTATTCTTCGTTAAATTTTGTGCAATGTTTCTTATTCTTTATCTATATCTTCAAATTTTACAGTATATTTATATACTGGATCGTCATTAATTTTTATTTCATCTTTAGATTTTTCTTTTTTAAACTTATCTTTTACTACATTTGTTATTCCATCAATTTTTCCTTTAACATCTTTAGTAAAGTTACTTGTTTTACTTTTTATAATTTTATTTACAACTTCTATAGTTCCATCATCTTTTGTTATTTCAACTGTTACAGTTGTTAAAGTTGCAGTTGCAAGTCCAATAGCAATAAGAGGCTTCCAAACTGCGGCAATAACTCCTACAGCAATGCCAGCATTTATTGGTACATCTACCAGTACTCTATCTTCCTTTTTTATTCTTATTCTATTTACATTTCCTTTATTTACAATGTCTTTAAGCCATTTAATCAATTCATCTAGGGTAGAATATATCTTTTTTTCTTTATCTTCTAAGTTTGATTCTATATAAATAAGCGAATCCACTATATTTCCTTCATTAATTTCTAAAACTTCTTTTGCTCTTGCATAAGTAACACCAGCTCGTTCTCTTATTATATCAATCTTTTCTAAAGTTATATCTTCCATAAATTCCACACTCCCTTTATATACTAAATTATTGAGCTTAGCCCTTTTATCTATATTTATTTTATAAATTCAAGCATTTGAAGACTTTTCGGGGTTCTTGCATAATTTAATGAAATCATAGTAGTAAGAATCTTATACAATTCTTTTCTTATATTTTCACTTAGAGTTAGTCTATAGAGCTTTTCAAAGCTCGTAGTAGATAAAAATTTTAATGAATTAAAAGAAGCCTTACTCAAAAAAACTGAATCCATTTTCTCGCATTCATCGCATACCCCTCCTCCATAGGTTAAATTTATATAGTTAGAGGTTGATATTTTTTTCTTACAAATACTACAATGCTCCAATTCTAAGTCATATCCTGTATATTTTAATAACCTTATCTCAAAAGCCCTTATTAATATTTCATAATTTATAGCACCTGTACTTAAAAGATATAGGCATGTGGTAAAATCCTTAAAAAGACTTGCGTTACTTTCTTCCTCTACCACAGCTATATCTATAAGTTCACAAATATAAGTTGAATAAGTAAGCTTTTCCAGATCATTTAATAAACTACCAAAAGAGTTAATAACCTTAGCTTCATTTATGGTATATAGATTTTTCCCTTTAAATATAACATACTCCCCAAAACAAAGTTGCATGGTAGGAGTAAGTAAACTGCTTCTATTCCTTTTGGAGCCTTTAGCAATGGCTTTAATCTTTCCAAGCTTTTCTGTGAAAATATAAACTAATTTATCATTTTCTTTAAAATCTTGTACCTTTATAACTATGCCACTTGTTTTATATGTTGACACAAGATCATCTCCCATTATTTGAAGCTGAGCTAACATTGTTATATAAAAATTGTAATAACTAATTGTTTTATGAACATTTCATTTTATTTCTTTATTTTATACCCTAACTCTTTTAAGTAATTAGGATTATCTCTCCACTCTTTTCTTACCTTAACCCATATTTTAAGATTAACTCTTGCTTCTAAAAGCTTTTCTATATCTTCTCTTGCATACTGTCCTATACGCTTTAGAGTCTGACCGTTTTTACCTATTATTATCCCTTTATGAGAATCCTTTTCACAAAGTAAGTCTACCTCAATATGATACATGCCCTTGGCATCCTGTTTCATTTGAATTACATCAACAGCTATTCCATGAGGAACTTCTTCATTCAAAACTCTTAGTGCCTTTTCCCTTATAATTTCTGATACAACAAACTTTTCTTGCACATCAGCTATCATATCTTCTGGATAATATTTAGGTCCTTCAGGCAGTGTTTCCTTCATAAGTTCTAAGAGCTTATCTGTATTTTTGCCCTTTAAAGCTGATATAGGAATTATTTCTTTAAATTTAAAGTACTCTCCATATTCTTTTAAAGTTTTTGCTACATTTTCTGCAGTGTTTTCATCTACCTTATTTAATACTAAAAACACAGGAACAGAAGTATTTTTTAGTTCCTCTAATATGTGCATATCACCTTTTTCTAAATGTCCTTGAGGAGTAGTTAAAAATAAGATAAGATCTACCCCTTTAGTAGAATCTTGGGCAACCTTCACCATATATTCTCCTAATTTATGCCTTGGTTTATGTAGTCCTGGGGTATCCACAAATATTAACTGATAATCTTCACCTGTCATTATAGTTTGTATATTATTTCTTGTAGTTTGAGGTTTATTAGAAACTATGGAAAGTTTCTGCCCCATTAAGTGATTTAGCAATGTGGACTTACCCACATTAGGTCTTCCTATTATAGTTACAAATCCTGATTTAAACATTCTTCCTCCTTATAATTCCAAGTCTTTTTTTGTAAACGATCCTGGTAACATTTCATCTAAAGTTTTTATTATAAAATCTTCTTTGTTTTTAATTAATATTATTGGAATATCTCCGCTTTGTGCAAATTCAGATATTACTTGCCTACATATACCACAAGGGTTTGTATATGTACTAAGATCTCCTATCACAGCAATAGCTTTTATGACTTTGTGTCCTTCAGATACTGCTTTAAAAATAGCTGTTCTTTCAGCACAATTCGTAGCACCAAATGAAGCATTTTCAATATTACATCCAGAATAAATCTTATTATCTTCTGTTAAAACAGCAGCCCCTACTGGAAATTTTGAATAAGGTACATATGCAAAGTTTCTAGCATTTATAGCTGTTTCTATTAATTCATCATAATTCATTGTTAATTACCTCCATATATAAATATAATTTATTAATTTGAAATATCGTATTTAAATTATAGCACTAATCAAGGCTAATACAATATAAATTTATATGTTGGATTTATTTTATAACCTTTAACTAAATATTTTAAATATAAATACGGTTAAAACTGTACCAAATACTGCACCTACTACAACTTCTTGTACAGAATGAACCTCAGAATCCACCCTACTTTGTGCAACAATAACTGCCAAAAGATAACTAAGAGCCATAGACACAGGCTCTTCTGCAATTAATGCAATTATTGTAGCTATAGAAAAGGCAATAGTACTATGTCCGCTAGGCATTCCTCCTCTAAGGGGAGTTCCTTCCCCATAAATAGCTTTTACCATGATGGTAACTATACTAACCATAACTAATATTATAAAAACCATATAGGGATCTGAATGCTTTATTTTAAGAATTATAGAAAACGTGACATTGGTTAATTTATCCCAAAATATTATGTATCCCACTATGACAGCATTAATAGCAGTAACCAGCACAGCTCCTGCTGCTGTGTTCTTAGCTATCTTAGCCAAAGGATGATAGTAATTAGTGGTAGCATCAATAGCACTCTCTACAGAGGTGTTTATAAGCTCTGCTGCTATAACCAAAGTAATTGTTATAGTTATAATTAAAAGTTCAACCTTACTAATATCATATACAAAACATGCTGACAGTACTAGAAAGGTGGCGACCAAATGTATTTTCATATTTCTTTGAGTTCTTGCAGAATATATTAACCCCTGTATAGCATAATTAAAACTGTCTATTAACTTTTTTATTTTCATAAATTCACCACCATAGTAATTTTACCTTTTCCTAAAAGTTTAAAATTTCTTAAAAACATTTTAAATCTATTATCTTATTTTAAAAGTATATAATTGCTAGATTATAGTTAACATAAGTCACCTTCCTATGTTAAGCTCACCTAATATATGTTCCTCTCTCTTTCTCATAATAGCTTTTTCATCCATCTCCATATGATCATAACCCAAAAGGTGAAGTATAGAATGCACTATTAAATAGGCTACTTCTCTTTTAAACGAATGTCCATAATCTTTACTTTGTTCTAAGGCCTTTTCAAGAGATATGACTATATCACCAATAAGCAAATCTTCACCATCAAGATATGTCTCATGAAATTTATATTCAACATAGACTTCACTAAATACTTTATCTTTAGGATAATCCAAAAGAGGAAATGATAAAACATCGGTTTCACAATCTATATTTCTATGTTTTTTATTTATATCCTTTATTTCTACATTATTTACAAGTAGTATGCTAAGCTCATAATTTATATTAACTTTTTCTTTTTTTAATGCAAAATCTACTATCGTTTCTATGTCTTTTGTAAAATCTTCATCTATTAAAATATCATTTTGTTTATTTTCAACATATATCATTGTTACTTCTCCTTAATTATTTTAGTGTTATCTGAAGGATACTCAATTCTTTGGTGATATATACTATTTAATGTTTTTAAGAAAGATTTTCTTATAAGCTCTAAATCCTTTAACGTTAAGTCACAATCATTTAATTGTCCATCATTTAGCTTATCTTTTATTATATTATTAACCATTTCTTCAATCTTACCCTTAGTTGGGCTTGGAATTGATCTAACAGCGGCTTCCACACCATCTGCTAACATTATTATACCAGATTCCTTAGTTTTAGGTATAGGGCCTTGGTACCTAAAATCCTCTTCTTTTATATCCTCTGGTTTTTCGCTATTGTTTTTAGCCGTAAAATAAAAATATTTCACAAGAGTATTCCCATGGTGTTCTTCTATTACATCTTGAATAACCTTTGGTATATTATACTCTTTGGCAAGTTCCAATCCATCTTTCACGTGAGAGATTATTATTAAGGTACTTAAATTAGGGGTTATTTTATCATGAGGATTTTCATTTCCTACTTGGTTTTCTTTGAAAAAGTACGGTCTTTTAGTCTTTCCCGCATCATGATAATAAGCTGCAATTCTAGCTAAAATGGCATTACCACCTACCTCTTCTGTGGCCATTTCCGCAAGATTTGCTACCATTATACTATGATGGTAGGTTCCTGGTGTCTCCATTAATATCTTCTTTAACAATGGATTATTAGGATTTGAAAGTTCTAACAGCTTTACTGTAGTTACGATATCAAAGGTGCTTTCAAATAAAGGAAGTAATCCTAGTGTAAGTATACCTGACCCTAGTGTTGCTATGCCCATAAAAACTGTCCTTTTAAGCGTTTCAATTATATTATTGCTAAGTAAAACACCCATAGATAGATTTATTACCATATTTATTATCCCAATATATATAGCAGAATATATAATATCATTTCTTTGTTGCATTTTTCTTATAAATGTAGATCCAAGAACTGCATTTAACACCGCTATCATTGTAACTTCTATATTAAATCCTATATTTATGCTTATTAATATACAATTTATTACACTTAGTGCCATAGATACCTTATAATTTATAAGGATTGTTATGAGCATAGGGCCCAGAGCTAAAGGTATTAAAAAGGGCGTAGCAAGCCCTACACTTCTTGCAACTATCACACACAATACATTAATAAGACTAATCAATAAAAGCTTACTCGTATCTTTAAAGATCTCTTTGTAATATCTATAAAGATAATACCATTGTATCATTAGTAGTATAAAAATCATTACAGCTAGTGCCGTATATATTGGCCATTGAGATGATGAGGTATTTAAAAGTGCAAGATCCTCTAACAGTCGTAATTGGTTTTGAGTTATAGGCTCCCCTTCCTTAACAATCATTTGATTTTTCTTTATAATTACAGGAACTACATCTTTAGTTGCTTGCTTTTTAAGTTCCTCTGTTTTTTCTTTATCATAGAAGAAGTTAGGTTTAATTTGGGATATAGTCAATTGAATACCAAGATTTTTAATGTTTTTAGGAATATTATAAGTATTAATATTGTTTACTACATTTTCTTCAGTAAGTTTAATATCCGCTGGTTTATTTTCCTCTATTCTTCCTTCATATATTTTTGTTAAAGTATCTAATGTGACTACTTGAAGGTTTTTAATGTCTTCTTTTGAAAGTTTAATAACTTCTATAAAATCCTCTTCAGACATTGAAACTTTTGACTCAGCTTTTAAGATTTCTAAAATTTCCGTTTCTGACGTTCCCGCTTCTTTTAGTGAATTTATTTTATTAAAGAATATTCTTGAATTATCAAGTGCTTGCTTTTTCACTTCTGGCTTTTGATTAAATTGAAGCTCAACCTCCTCTATAGCCTGCTTTTCTTTTGCCTCTGTAGCAGCCTTATCTATAACTTCTTTATTAGCTTTAATGTTTTCTCTTGCTATATCACCAGCTTCAAGGGTATATCTTTTAGTTATAAATGATGTTAATGATACAAAGTAAATTATAAGAAAAGAAATTATAAATATCAAAGCCCTTTTATGTTTAAAAATGCTTTTAACGTCACTACCTTTTTCTTTAGCCATAATTATTCCACCTTTTCTTTTTATAAAGTGTACTAAATTCTATTTTAAAGATATGTTTTGTTCTACTATAAAAATTATATTTAAATTTAAGGCATCTTCTGTATTATCTTTGTTTATTATATTATCTAGTATTTTACAATCTATAGGTAATTCTTTAATAAGCTGATTTTTCAGTTCTTCTGTAGATTGATTTATAACCTGATTTTCATCTTTTTCAAAATTGATTTCTTTTAACTCATAGTATATAACCTTTTTAATAATTTTTCCACCTTGTTCAATATCTTTAAAGTCTTTATACTCATTGTTATATTTTTTTAAATACAACCTTTTACCAAAAATACTTATATATATTTCTTCCTTCATATTTCCAGTGGGCTCTTTTAATGTTCCTTTTAACTTAATGCTCTTATTAAATTCATAAAAGGTTTTAGCCATTACATCTCCTTCAGCTTTAGTAATATAAGTAGCCCCTTCTTTTCCTTGTTCAGCATTTATCAATATATCGCCTTTTTTTACTAGATCTCCAGGCTTTACAAGAGCTGTTCCTGAAACTGTATATACCCTTATTACTTCTCCATCCATTTTTGAAATTATATTATTTGTGCTGTTATCCTCTTCAATAATTGGAGGGGACTTCCTTTCTGCAATCTTTATTTTCATTTTAGATCCCTCTACCCTTGCCCTTATCCACATTATATCCTCTCTCTTTTTCATTTCTTCTTCTATCTTAGCCACACTTGCATCCTTTTTTTTAATTCCAGGCTTAACACCTAAATCCATTAAATATTTTCTTACCTCATAAGGTGATAAATATTTTTCTGTCTCTATTTCAATAGACCATATGAAGGTAGACATATAGTATATTAATACTAAAAATAGCACACTCCCTATAGCAAGACCTAGGTATTTTTTAATCTTTATAATAAAAAAGTATATTCCACTTCTACTTGTTATCCTTATTTTTGAGTTAGTTACCTTTGCTGATTCTTCTAAATACTTGTAATCTTTTATAGCAATATAAAATCTTACAGTGCTAATATTAACTTTTCTTACATTCTTTATAATTACTCCCTTATTCCAAAGAAGGTTTATTATTCTTTCGGGGATTAAACACTGAACTTCCACTTCTATTGTTCCCTTATAATTATTTGAAGCTTTATTCATTACCCTCATACACCACCGATTTAAATGTTCCTTTTAAACTAAAAGTCTTTCCGCCTAGAAATAGAACCTCAAAATCACTACCATATATGGTTATAGCCCCTATTTTAGAATTAATTTTAACTTTATCTTCATCAAAGATAATTATACCTTTATGATTTTCTATATTTATATCTCTATTACCTGTAATAGTTATCATGGGCAAGTCCAAAATTATTTCTCTTGGGAGCTCTAGCTTTTCTGATAAACCTTCTTTTATTATGTCTATTTTATTATCCATATTTGTCACCTCAAATTATTTCTTTCATAATAATTTATGAGTTTTTATTTAAGTTAATACCACTTATATGAATAATTTAAACTAAACTTAGAATATCCTCTTGTATAAATTAGTAAAAAATAAAAGGATTCACTATTTATGTGAATCCTTTATATTTCATATCATGATTTTTATTTATTATTTAAATATTCTTTAACAACTGAACTAACATATTTAGCATCCGCTCTTCCAACAACTTTAGGTCTAAGCTCTGCCATAAGTTTGCCCATATCTTTCATGCTATTTGCTTCTACCTTTGAAGCCGCCTCTTTAACTAATGAAAATACTTCTTCGTCGCTTAACTGCTGAGGAAGGTAACTTAACAAAATCTCAATTTCGGCCTTAGCTTCATCTACAAGATCCTGCCTTTTTCCTTTTTCGAACTCAAACATAGCTTCTTTTCTTTGCTTGATTTCTTTAGCCAAAATCTCAATAACTTGCTTATCCTCAAGCTCAATACCATCAGTTTTTTCAACTAAAAGTATTGAAGACCTAGCCATGCTTATAGTACTAGCCTTTAGTTTTTCCTTAGCTTTTAAAGCTTGTTTCCAGTCTTCTTGAAGTTGTTCTTTTATTGGCATTATTGTACCTTCTTTCAAAGAAACTCTATTTGAACTTTCTCTTTCTCGCAGCTTCTGATTTCTTCTTTTTCTTTACACTTGGCTTTTCATAATGTTCTCTTTTCCTAACTTCTGAAAGCACTCCTGACCTAGCACATTTCTTTTTAAATCTTCTTAATGCACTGTCTAATGTTTCATTTTCTCCAACCTTAATTTCTGACATATATTTTCCCTCCCTCCGCTAGCTAAAATTTTATATGATAGCTTCAAAGGCTTAAATAGCACACGCTCTATTATACAGTAATATTAGTGCAATTGTCAACAATTTCATATGAAATTGTTTAGCCTGGTGGCCAAGTTAAATCTCTGCCTCCTAGCATATGAAAATGCAAATGTTCCACAGTTTGCCCTCCCTGTTTTCCACAATTATTAACAACTCTATAACCGCTTTCATCTATATTTAACATCTTTGCTATCTTTGCTACACTAATGAACAAACTAGAAATGACACTAGCATTTTCTTCATTTATTTCATTAGTATTTGTTATATGCGTCTTAGGTATTATTAGTATATGAATAGGTGCTTCTGGATTTAAATCTTTAAATGCATATACTTTATCATCTTCATAAACCTTTTCTGATGGTATATCGCCACTTATTATTTTACAAAATATGCAACTTTCCATTTTATCACCTCCTAACCTTTTATTACTCCTTTAGCATAATCATTTTCTACCTTTTCAATAATAGTTTCTTCTACTTTACCTATAATATTTTCATCACTATACTTAGATTTTATTTTTATGTAGTTTTCTGAATAGCCTTCGTATACTCCATTTTCTTTTAAAACCTCTTGCTCATATAAAACTTTAAAAGTCTTTCCAATAAACTTATTCATGAATTCTTTTTCATTTATTAAATTAAGTTCTATTAGTCTATGGCTTCTTTCATCTTTTATATTCCCATCTATTTGGTCTTTCATAGTTTCCGCTTTAGTGCCTTTTCTTGGACTAAATTTAAACACATGAGTCTTTGATAATTTTATTTCTTTTAAAAATTCATAGGTCTTTTCAAATTCTTCTTGAGACTCACCTGGAAATCCCACTATAACATCTGTAGTTATTGATACATCATCGTAAGTTTCTCTTAATTTTTCTACAATATTTTTATATTCCTTTGATGTATATTTTCTATTCATTCTTTCTAATGTCTCATTACATCCACTTTGAAGTGAAAGATGAAAATGATGACAAAGTTTCTTTAATCCCTTTATTTTTCTTAATACCTCATCAGTAAAAAACGTGGGATCTATGGAGCCTATCCTTACTCTTTCAATTCCAGGTATTTCTTCTATTAAAGACAATATATCAACTAATGTTACATTTCCATCTAAGTCAACACCATAAGATGCAGTATGTATACCTGATAATATCACTTCTTTAAATCCATGTTTAGATAAGTTTTTTATCTCTTGAATCACTTTATCTGGATCTTTACTACATACTCCACCTCTAGCATAAGGTATTAAGCAATAAGAACAAAATCTATTGCATCCATCTTGTATTTTAATAAAAGCTCTTGTCCTATCTTGATATTCTTCAATATTTAAATCTTCAAAATCATGATTTTTAAGAACCTCGCCAACCTTTATAATTTGTTTGTTTTCATCTCTTGCTCTATTAACAAAATAAACTATATCACCTTTATTTCTTGTTCCTAAAACTACATTTACACCTTCTATTAAAGAAACTTCTGTGCTAGATATTTGCGCATAACAACCAACTACTGCTATTATAGCCTCAGGGTTTTCTCTTCTAGCTCTTCCTATTATTTGCCTTGATTTTTTGTCGCCCATATTAGTTACCGTACATGTATTTATAACATATACATCTGCGAACCCATCAAAATCTACTATTTCATATCCTTCTCTTATAAACTTTTCTGCCATAGCTTCAGATTCATATTGATTAACTCTGCAGCCTAAAGTAGAAAATGCAACTTTCATCAATTAACTCCTCCTAAATCTCCTAATTCATATTGAACTAAAGTTGTTGCAGTGAATCCTGCAGTTTCAGTTCTTAATATTCTAGGCCCTAAGGTAATTATTTTGGCTCCTACCTTTTTTAACATTTCAATTTCTTCTCTCTCAAATCCACCTTCAGGTCCTATTATTATAGCTACTGTTTTAATATTACTTTTATCTAAAGATATTACCATTTGTTTTATGGTAACCTCTGTTTCATCTTCATAGGGAACTATAACTAAGTCAAACCTTGGCAAACTATCTATAACTTCAACTAGAGATATAGGTTCCCTTATCTTGGGTATTAAAGTGCGTTTGCTCTGCTTTGAAGCTTCTAGTGCTATTCTTTGAAGTCTATCTATTTTCTTAAATTCACCCTTTAACTTAACATCCACTCTTGATGTTAAGATGGGGGTGATCTCCTTAATACCAAGCTCAGTATTTTTTTGAACTATTAAATCCATTTTTGTAGCCTTCGGAAGCCCTTGGAATAAATAAACTTCTATAGGGCTTTCATTATTTACATCTAGCTTTTCTAAAATTTTAACCTTTACTAATGTCTTATCTATGCTAGATATCACACCTAGATATTCACACCCATTTTCATTGTTTATTATTATCTTCTCAGCAATTTCAAGTCTTAGAACCTTATATATATGCTTTACATCTTCTCCACGTATTGAAGCTTCTTCTAAAGATATATCTTCTGGTTTTAGGAAAAACTTATGCATAATACTATCTCCTTATTTAGCCTTGGCTATTATACAATTCCATTCGCCATCTTTATTTACCTTAATAATTTCAAAGTTTTCTTCCTTCAGCTTATCTATTACCATATCACATCTATCATGGATTATTCCAGAGGTAATAAATAAGCCCCCTTCTTTTAGAACCTTTTTTATATCTTCAGTTAAAAGGCATATTATTTCTGCTATTATGTTAGCAACAACTATATCTGCTTTTCCATCCACTACATCTATAAGATTACCCTCAAGTATAGTTATATTATCAATGTTATTAAATTTAATATTTTCTCTTGCTGAATCTACTGCTACAGGGTCTAAATCAACACCTACCACACTTTTAGCTCCTACCTTAGATGCAGCAATAGCAAGAATTCCAGAGCCTGTTCCTATATCAAATACTGTCATATCCTTTTTCACATAGCTTTCCATAGCCGCCACACACATTCTTGTAGTTTCATGAGTTCCTGTACCAAATGCCATTCCAGGGTCTAATTCTATTATAATTTCATCATTAGACTTTTCGTAATCTTCCCATATAGGTTTAATTACTATATTTGAACCTATCTTTGTAGGTTTATAGTACTTCTTCCAGTTATTAGCCCAGTCTTCTTCCTTTACTTTAAAATAAATTACTTTACCTTCTCCTACATCTATTCCAAAGCTTTTAAGATCTATTACCTTTTCCTTTATTTTTGCTACAATAGATTGAATTTCACCTTCTACACTGAAATATCCTGTAACTACTGCAGCTTCACCTTTATATTCTAATATATTAATATCAGCAAAATCCCATGTTAAAGCCCCTTGCTTTCTTTTTAATATATCATTTGGGTCCTCTA
Source organism: Clostridium algidicarnis (assembly GCF_000703125.1). Classification (NCBI taxonomy): domain Bacteria; kingdom Bacillati; phylum Bacillota; class Clostridia; order Eubacteriales; family Clostridiaceae; genus Clostridium; species Clostridium algidicarnis. Next base: position 2,910,675 of record NZ_JNLN01000001.1, read on the forward strand.
TTGCAACCCCTTTTACATCTAAACTATAAAAAATGCCTGAAATAGGCTCTATTGCTTCACTTTTTGTTATGACCTTTACTTCTAACCACGTACCTTGCATATTATTCAACCCTTCCTGATAATTTCCTTATTATTTCTATGTATCTTTAAATAAGATTTCCTTATTACTTCTATATATTTTACACTTTAGCCCTTTCTATGTCTACTTAATTTCATTATTTGATATAATATATATATCTTTAAATTCAAACATAAAAAGTGCCAATTAGCAAATTATATTCTCTATACTTTACTAATTGGCACTTTTTTCATTAACTAAAATTTTATCCGATGGCTACCATCCGTAACACCCCTATCCTCTTCAAGGTGGGGGATGACGGCTGCTACGCCCCTGGATAAGTCCTTCTAAGACTCAGATGGAGAGATGTATTCCTTATAAGCAAACTCCACCTGAGTCTAAGAATCACTTGATAAAGATAGTACCTTATCAATATTTTCTTTATCAAATCCTACTATTATCTTACCGTCTATATCCAATACAGGTACTCCACCTTGACCTGACTTACTCATCATCTCAATAGCTGCATTTCTATCTAAATTTATGTCTTTTTCATTAAATGAAATCTTATTTTCTCTTAGATATTCTTTCACCTTTATGCACCAAGGGCATGTTTCAGTACTATAAACTGTTATATTCATATCTATACCTCCATTTTTAATTTTATAAATTAATCTGTACTATTCTAGGGCTATATACCCTCCATAGGTATATAATATCACAGTATCATATTTTGTCAATACGTTTTATTTTTTTAATTAAACTTTTTTACATCCTATGTTTCCTTAATTCTTCTTAGGATATACATGATATAAATAAAAAAGTTAGTTCTTCAAAAATTGAAAAACTAACTTTTAATTTTATTATTATTTATTTTTAAATATCTTACCTATAAAGCCCGATTTCTTTTCGTCTTCCATACTTTCACCACTAGCCTCTGCAAAAGACCTTAAGATATCTTTTTGCTTTTCGTCCATATGTTTTGGAATGTCAACTATTACATTTATATATTGATCTCCTCTAAGATGGCTATTTATCTTAGGTACACCTTTTCCTTTTAATCTAAACATAGTACCTGGTTGAGTTCCTGCTGGCACTGTATATACCACATCCCCATCTACTGTAGGAACCTTAATATCAATACCTAAAGCAGCTTTAACCATACTTATATGGCTATCCATATAAATATCAAAGCCCTTTCTTACAAAGGTAGAATGTTTTGCAACCCTGATGTTTATATATAAATCACCTGGAGGTCCACCGTTAACTCCATGGTCCCCTTGTCCTCTTAAAGGCATCACGTTTCCATCATCTACACCTGCTGGTATATTTATGGATATTTTTCTTTCTTTTTTTGTTTTTCCTGTTCCATGACAAATATTACATGGATCTTTTATTATGCTACCAGTACCACCACATTTGTCACAAGTGGATGAGGATACAAAACTTCCAAGTGGAGTGTTTCTTTGAGTTTTAACCTGCCCCGATCCTCTACATTTGTCACAGGTAGTTTTAGATGTACCTGTTTTTGCTCCTGTACTATTACAGCTCTCACAAGACTCACTTCTTAATATTTTGATTTCTTTTTCTACTCCAAAGACTGCCTCTTCAAAAGTAAGATTCATTCTGTATTCTAAATCTTCTCCCTTTTCAGGACCATTTCTTCTTTTTCTAGAGCCGCCTCCAAAGAAAGAGCTAAATATATCACCTATATCGTCAAATCCACCCGAAAAATCATAATCTCCAAAGCCGCCGCCACCATTGAAATCAGTAGTTCCAAATCTATCATATTGAGCCTTTTTATCAGCATCACTTAATACCTGATAAGCCTCATTGATTTCTTTAAATGTTTCTTCAGCTTCCTTATTACCTTGATTTTTATCTGGGTGGTACTTAACTGCCAGTTTTCTAAAAGCGCTTTTTATTTCAGCGTCACTGGCCCCTTTTTCAAGACCTAAAACTTCATAATAGTCTTTTTTAGCCATTAGTCTTTCACCACCTAATCTTGAATTTAAACTTAATATAAGGGAAGTGCCTTAGCCTTCCCTATATATTATATATTCATAATAATGATTTTTGCTAGTATTATTTTTCGTCATCAACCTTAAAGTCTGCATCAACTACGTTGTCATCCTTTGGTCCTTCACTAGTTCCATCACCATTCATATCCATGTTACTTGGGTCAAATCCAGCATTTTCTGGATTTTCTTGATATAATTTAGCAGATACAGCATAGAATACTTCAGTTAATTCTTCTGTTGTCTTTTTAATAGCCTCTATATCTTCTCCATCTTTAATAGCTTTTAATGCTTCTAACTTTTCGTTTACCTTTGCTTTATCTTCTTCTGATACTTTTTCTCCAAGCTCAGTTAAAGTTTTTTCTGTTTGATATACTAATTGGTCCGCATTATTTTTAACTTCAATAGATTCTTTTCTCTTTTTATCTTCTTCAGCAAATTTCTCTGCTTCTTTTACAGCCTTATCTATTTCATCGTCATTTAAATTTGTTGATGCTGTTATGGTTATTTTAGCTTCTTTTCCAGTTCCTTTGTCCTTTGCAGAAACATTTACTATTCCATTAGCATCTATATCAAAGGTTACTTCTATTTGTGGTATTCCTCTTGGAGCTGCAGCTATTCCAGAAAGAGTTACTCTTCCAAGAGTTTTATTATCTGCCGCCATTTGTCTTTCACCTTGAACTACATGTATTTCAACAGAAGTTTGACCATCTGCTGCTGTAGAGAATACTTGACTCTTCCTAGTTGGAATTGTAGTATTTCTTTCAATTAAAGGTGTTGCGATTCCACCTAAAGTCTCTATTCCAAGTGTTAAAGGTGATACGTCTAATAATAAAACATCTTTAACATCTCCAGTTAAAACACCTGCTTGGATTGCTGCACCTAATGCAACGCACTCATCTGGGTTAACTCCCTTAGATGGATCTTTTCCTGTGAATTCTTTAACTGCATCTTGAACTGCAGGAGTTCTAGTAGATCCTCCTACTAATATTATTTTATCAATCTCATTTATTGACAAGCCAGCATCTTGTAAAGATTTTTTCATTGGCTCTATAGTTCTTTGAACTAAATCGTGAGTAAGCTCATTAAATTTAGCTCTTGAAAGATTCATCTCTATGTGCTTTGGACCTGTAGCATCTGCTGTTATAAATGGTAGATTTATGCTAGTTTGCATTGAAGATGATAACTCTATCTTTGCCTTTTCTGCTGCTTCTTTTAATCTTTGATGAGCCATCTTATCTTGTCTTAAATCTATTCCATTTTCTGATTTAAAGTTATCTGCTATATAATCAACTAACTTATCATCAAAGTCATCTCCACCTAAATGAGTATCTCCATTTGTAGATTTAACTTCAAAAACTCCATCTCCAAGTTCAAGTATTGATACGTCAAAAGTACCACCACCAAGATCGTAAACTAATACTTTTTGACTCTTTTCTGTCTTATCTATACCATATGCTAAAGAAGCTGCTGTAGGTTCATTTATTATTCTTAAAACTTCAAGCCCTGCTATCTTTCCTGCATCTTTTGTTGCTTGTCTTTGACTATCATTAAAGTAAGCTGGAACAGTTATTACTGCTTGAGTTACCTTTTCTCCTAAATAAGCCTCTGCATCAGTTTTTATTTTTTGAAGTACCATTGCTGATATTTCTTGTGGAGTATAATCTTTTGAATCTATTGTAACTTTATGGTTACTTCCCATATGCCTTTTTATAGAAGCTATAGTTCTCTCTGGATTAGTTATTGACTGTCTTTTAGCTACCTGACCTACTAATCTTTCACCATTTGCTTGAAATGAAACTACTGAAGGTATTGTTCTTGCTCCTTCTGAGCTTGATATAACTACCGCTTCTCCACCTTCCATAACTGAAACACATGAATTTGTTGTACCTAAATCAATTCCTATTACTTTTCCCATTTAAATTCCTCCTTAAATATATATGAAGTTTACAGTTTAATTGGCAACTTTAACCACACTGTATCTTATAACCTTATCACCTTTTTTATATCCCTTTTGGAATACCTCTATAATTTCTTTTTCTCCTAAACTTTCATCAACCACATGCATTACTGCATCGTGCATATTAGGATCAAAGCCACTATTAGTATCTATTTCTTCTATTTGTAATTTTTCTAGAGCTTCTTTAAATTGTTTTAGTGTAATCTCTACTCCTTTTTTTATATCCTCTGCACTTCCATCTGTAAGAGCAGCTCTTTCAAGATTATCTAATACAGGTAAAATATTTTTTAAAACATCTTCACAAGCATATCCATAGATACTTTCTTTTTCTTTTGTTGTTCTTTTTCTATAATTTTCATATTCAGCTGTAACTCTAAGAAGTCTTTCTTGTAATTCATTATTTTCTTCTTTAGTCTTTAAAGCTTCATCTTTATATTTAGAAAACTCCTTAAGATCTACTATATTATCATATTCTTCTTTTTCTAAAATCTCTGTTTCATTTACGACACTAGATTCTTCTTTAACATTTTCATCTTCTAAATTAAGATTTTCTACTTTTTCTTCTGGATTCAAATCACTTTTGTTCTTATCCATAGCTATGAAGCACACCTCATCTCTAATATATTTTTGCTATAATTCATCTTCAAGTTTTTTCAAACTGTCATTAAGTCCTTTCATAACTTTGGACATAATAGACACAACTTTTGAATAAGGAATTCGAGTGGGTCCTATAAGACCGATTGTTCCGATAGGCTTATTTCCCACAGAATATACTGCTGATATTACACTACAATCTTTAGCTTGCTTTAAATAATTTTCTTCACCTATTTTTATAGTAAGCTTATTTGTTGTATCTAGAAGTTCTTGCATATAACTTTTATTATCAAGCAAAGAAAGAAATTCCTTGGCTTTATCTATATCATTATACTCAGGGTAATTAAATATATTTGTAGCTCCTTCAAGATAAACCTTTGAGTACTCTTCATCAGTGAGCGCATCTATAAGTATTGGTATAACACCATTTACAATGTCTTCATATCCTTTAAGCTCAAATTTAATATCTTTTATAACTTGACTACCCATCTTCTCTATAGGTAAGTTTTTAAATTTTTCATTTAAAACATTACTTATCTTATGAAGATTGTCTTGGCTTGGAACGTTGCTTGCTTTAAGAATATTATTTTTTATAATACCTGTATAAGTTATTATAACCACAAGTATACTATTATTATCAATACTTATGAGCTGTACAGATTTCAATTGGCTCTTTTTTACAGAAGGTGTATTTAATATGCAAGTTAAGTTTGTGAGTTCTGACAACATATGGGTAGTTCCTTTTAATAGTTTATCTATCTCATATATTGCCATACTAAGTATATGTGATTTTATCTTCATCTCTTCTTCTAATGTTAGTCTTTCAACTATCATAAGTTTATCTACATAAAGTCGATATCCTTTATCTGAAGGTTTTCTTCCAGAAGAGGTATGAAGTTGTTCTAAATATCCCATATCTTCTAAATCAGCCATTTCATTTCTTATGGTAGCTGAGCTTATGCCTAAGTCATACTTTTTAGCTATGGTCCTGGATCCCACTGGTTCCGCCGTAATAATGTAATCATTAATTATAGCTTCAAGAATCTTTATTTTTCTATCATCCACATCCATGCTTTCACCTCTTTTATTAGCACTCACTCTTGTTGAGTGCTAATTGCTACGCTTTTAAAATAACATTTCAAGTTTTTTTTGTCAACATCATATTCACGTCATAATGCTAATTTATTATGCTATAATATGCTTTTACCTTTGTAAACTTTCATTTACTCATTATTGCTCTATTATACACCTTAATTTATTTAATCTATCAAAAAATCAGCTAATACATAATTAGATAATTGTATACCTTCCGCTGTAAACTTCAAATATCCATCTTCTCTTTTTAAAAGTTTCACATTTATATATTTATTAATTATATCTTTATAATAACTATCTATATCTTTACCAAATCTATTTAAAAATTCTTTTTCTTCTATACCCTTGGTCTTTCTAAGTCCCATAAACATAAATTCTTCAACATCTTCTTTAATTAAATTTTTATGTTTTTCCTTGTAAGCTTGTTTATCCGTATTTATCTTTTGTATATATTCTTCTACACTTTCAACATTTTTATATCTGATGCTTTCAATATAGGATGCTGAAGATGATCCAACTCCAATATATTCATCCATACTCCAATAAACCATGTTATGTCTGCATTCTCTACCCTCTTTTGAAAAATTTGAGATTTCATATTGATTATAGCCAAAATCTTTTAATATAGATAAAAGGCTTTCATACATACCTCTTTCAACATCTTCTTCTGGCAAATTTAATGTACCTTTATTATTAAGATCATAAAACCTTGTATCCTCTTCTAATATAAGGCTATAAGCTGAAATATGCTCTGGGTTTAATTTTGCAACCTTAATTAAAGACTCCTTCCAAAGCTCAGAAGTTTGATTTGGAAGTGCAAACATCAAATCTATATTTATATTTTCAAATCCTATAGATCTGGCAAGCTCATAATTTTTTAAAAATTCGTCTACATTATGTATTCTTCCAATCTCTTTTAATAATGAGTCATCATAAGCTTGTAGACCAATGCTTAACCTATTAACCCCCATATCTTTTAACAGTTCCAATTTTTTCTTATCTAATGTTCCTGGATTACATTCTACGGTAAATTCCACATTTGGTGTTAAATTCAGTTTCTTTATATGTGCTTTTAAATCTTCTAACATTTTTAAAGGCAAATAGGTGGGAGTACCCCCACCTATAAATATAGTCTTTATATTATACTGTAAAACTTTAGCATCAATTTCTTTACCTAAAGCCTTAATATAACTATCCATTAGATTATCTTTACCGCAAAATGATGGAAAATCACAATACCAACATTTACTTTTACAAAATGGTATATGTATATATAATGATATATCCTTCATAGTTACCTCCTAATTGCTTGCCAAGAGTTTCGCTTTTTTAAAAATCTAATCTACTTTTAGTACAGCCATAAATGCTTCTTGAGGGATTTCTACAGACCCTACTTGACGCATCCTCTTCTTACCCTCTTTTTGCTTTTCTAAAAGCTTTTTCTTTCTGCTTATATCTCCGCCATAACATTTTGCTAAAACATCTTTCCTCATAGCCTTTACAGTCTCTCTTGCTATTATTTTGCTCCCTACAGAAGCTTGTATAGGGATCTCAAATAATTGTCTTGGAATTATTTCTTTTAATTTTTCTGCTATAGCCCTACCTTTAGCATAAGCCCTTGAATCTGGAACAATCATAGATAAAGCATCTACTATTTCTCCATTTAGCAATATATCTAATTTTACTAAATGAGTTGTATTATATCCTTTAAGTTCATAATCTAAGGATGCATAACCTCTAGTTTTTGATTTTAGTGCATCAAAAAAGTCGTATATTATTTCATTAAGTGGTATATTATAGTTTAAAACTACCCTTGTAGTTTCTATATATTGCATATCTATAAAGTCTCCCCTTCTAGATTGGCATAATTCCATAATGGCACCTACATAATCTGTAGGTGATATTATAGAGGCCTTAACTATAGGTTCCTCCATATGTTCTATTTCAGTAGGATTAGGCAAATTTGCTGGATTTGTTATTTCAAGCAGTGTTCCATCTGTCTTTATTATTTTATATATTACAGAAGGAGCTGTAGTTATAATATCTAAATTAAATTCTCTCTCTACTCTTTCTTGCAATATTTCCATATGAAGAAGTCCTAAAAACCCACACCTAAATCCAAATCCTAAAGCTGCAGAAGTTTCTGGCTCAAAGGATAATGCAGCATCATTTATTTGTAATCTTTCTAGTGCTTCTTTTAATTCACCATACTTTGCACCATCTACAGGATATATACCACTAAACACCATAGGTATAGCAGGTCTATAACCCTCTAACGCTTCTGTTGCAGGTCTAGTTGCTTCTGTTATTGTATCTCCAACTCTTGCATCTCGAACATTTTTTATAGATCCTGTTATATACCCAACTTCTCCTGCCTTTAGCTCACCAGTTGGTAGATAACTTGGAGAAAAAACTCCAACTTCAGTAACTTCATAAACCTTCTTGGTTGCCATAAGCTTGATTTGAGTTCCTACTTTAACCGATCCTTCCATAACCCTTATGTAACAAACTACTCCCTTATAACTATCATAAGAAGAATCAAAGATAAGAGCTTTTAGAGGAGCTTCTTCGTCACCTGTAGGTGCTGGAACCTTTTCTATTATAGCCTCTAGTACATCAATTATATTAAGCCCTGATTTTGCAGATATTAAAGGGGCATCGGAAGCTTCAATTCCAATTACATCCTCTATTTCTTTTCTTATTTCTTCCGGTCTTGCACTTGGAAGATCTATTTTATTTACCACAGGAACTATCTCTAAATTATGATCTAAAGCTAAATAACAATTAGCCAAGGTTTGAGCTTGTATACCCTGAGTTGCATCCACTACAAGAACTGCTCCTTCACAAGCAGCAAGACTTCTTGAAACCTCATAATTAAAATCTACATGGCCAGGAGTATCTATTAGATTTAATATATACTCTTTACCATCCTTTTCTCTTTTATACATAAGCCTTGCTGCTTGGGATTTAATCGTTATACCTCTTTCTCTTTCTAGATCCATCTTATCTAAAATTTGACTTTCCATTTCTCTTTTAGCAAGCGTTCCAGTCTGCTCTAAGAGTCTATCTGCAAGAGTAGACTTGCCGTGATCTATATGAGCTACTATAGAGAAATTTCTTATATATTTTTGTCTTTCACTTTGCATATTCATCACCCATCTTTCTAGCAATAATGCTTTAGACAGTAGTCTTCACCACTATGAATTTTAATCAAAGTAAATTATATCATAATATATCTCTATTATGTATATAAAAAATTATTTCCTTATAGAATTAATTTTTATTTTTATATTGCCTTTGATTTTATCCATTGAGTAATGAAATACTTCTTTGTTTATAACTATATCAAACTTTGGCAATAAAATCTTTATATCTAGAGGATTTTTATTATAAAATATTTTTATAGGAGCATTGTCAACTATGTTATATAAATTTAAATATTCTTCTTTTATAGATCCATCCTCGTATAATTTATGGTTTGCACTCATAGTTTCTATAGTTTCATCTTTAGTTCTATTGCATTGAACGTTTACCTTTATAAAGCCTGACACCATTATAAATAAACATGCTATAATTATAATCTTATACATACCTTTACTTTTCAAAAAGAGCACTCCTCACAATGAATTCTTATATTTAAAATAATATTTTTACATTTCTTAATTCAAAATTCTATAACCCTTTTATAAGGATGCTCTTATTTATTAACTTTTATTCATAATATAGCAATTTAGACGTTACTCTTTTCCATTCAAATATTCTGCAATAAGCCTTGCTGTATATTTAGCTGAACCTGTAGCTTCTTCTATTTTATTTATCCTAGCTCCAACCTCTATAAGTATTGCATTATTACTTAGATCTTGATTGAAGTATCTAGTTCCAACATTATAATTTGTACCTTGCCTTATAAATCCTGGAAAAAGTTCATTTGCATTACCTATCATATTTTGTACTATAGCATTATTCTTATCAAAATGGGGATTCTTCTCTGTCATTACAAACATTATTTTCGTTACATCTTCGCCATTTAAATTCACAGTTACACTATTCTTACTTTTTACAGAATCTCTATGAAGATCAATTATAAGCTTAAAATCTCCATACTTATTTAAATACTGTGTAAGTGTTTCTCTAGATCGTGAATAGCTTTGAGTATAGGTGGTGTTATGCACTGTTTTATCATGAATCACTGATATGCCATAATTTTCTTCTAATTCTCTAGCAAGTTCATTGCCTACAGCACATACATTTTCATTTTCATCCATACTATCATTCGAATTGCTTTCCACATCAGTTGTATAGCGCTCAGATGTATGCGTGTGGTATATAAGAACCTCAGGTTTAGATGAATTAAGAGTCTTTTTCAAACTAGGATTATATGCTTTTAAAGAAGCTAAGTTAGACTGTTCTCCCTTTTGGATCTCCTTTTCAGAAAGCTTTGAAACGCTAGTATCCTCTAATTTAAAAGAACTTATTTCCTTATTTAAATTAATGGTCTTTTTACCATCATCTGATTTTAACATTGAAAAATATTTAATTTCTCTTGATATAATATTTATAGGATCTTTTCGATTAATACCTAAAGTATCCAAAACCTTATCTTTTAAAGAAAAATTTTCTTCTACTAAGTCCTCTGAATCAAAGGATAATTCTTTTACTAAGGGCATACTTTTATTTAAAATTTGAACATATATCATATTTCCCTTTTTTTCATTATAGCCAAGTCCTTGTATAGTTTTAGTTAGCAATATCATAGAAATAAGTAAAAATAAAATCATGGGTATTAGTATATAAAATTTTCGGATCTTCTCTTTTACATTTGTATAATAATATTTCATCTTAAATTCCCCCCCATATACCTTATTTATATGAGGGTCTTTTAAAAATTATAGCTTTAATTCATAAATTGATTTATATCCTCTAAATCTAGTGAAGGTTGAAGCGCAAGATTTATACCATTAGAAATTACTCTAGATACTGAGTCTACTATTATATCCACTTCTTTAGGTGTGACTATAAGGTCGCCTCCTTTTGAACTTAGTAGTTCTTCAATAAGTCGACCCTTTTCATTTTTATCTATAGACTTTAACATATTATAAAACTCGCCACCTTTAGTCGATTCTTTTATCATTTCATCTAATACAAGGTCTATACTATCATTAGCAATTGTTGCTGCATCAACTACTGTTGGAACCCCTATAGCTATAACTTTGATACCTAAAGTTTCAATATTCAAAGCTTTTCTATGATTTTTAAGTCCTGATCCTGGAGAAATACCTGTATCACTTATTTGAATAGTCCTATTAACCCTATCTAATCTTCTTGAAGCTAACGCATCTACACAAATTATAAGATCTGGTTTTGTTTTATCTACAACACCCTTAACAATTTCTACTGTTTCTATGCCAGTAAGACCTAGTACACCTGGTGATAAGGCACTAACAGATGCTATCTTTTCATCTATCTTATCTGGTATTAATTCTTTTAAGTGCCTTGTTATCATAGTTTTAGAAATAACCCTTGGTCCTAACGCATCTGGCGTTACATTCCAATTACCAAGTCCTATAACCAGCGTGTTCCTATGCTTATCTTTATTAATAATTTTTGATAAGCTATCAGCCACTACTTTACTTACCCTATTCATAGTTTCTCCATCATAATAAGTAAACTCCGGAATATCTATAGTTATATAATCCCCTATTGGCTTTCCCATGTTTTTTTCGCCTTCTTCATTAGTTATTGAAACTTTAGTAACTTTTATATCTTCATAAGGAATATCCTCTTTTACCACTATTCCTTCCGGATCCTTATTATGAGCGCTGCTATACATTTCTCTTGCTTCTACCGCAAGATCTGTTCTTATTTCAAACATTAAATCACACTCCTAGTTATTTTTAAACTTATATAAATATTATTCTATTAATAAATGGGAATTATACTTGAATTTTTAAAATTTTAATGCTATAATATCACTTGTTAAATATGAAACTCGAAAGCAGATTTCCCCACGACTGCAGAGGCCATATTATGATAAAGGTGGTGAAAGTTAATGGCAAATATAAAATCTTCAATTAAGAGAATAAAGACTACAGAAGCTAAAACTTTAAGAAATAAAATGGTTAAATCTTCACTAAAGACTACTATAAAGAAGTTTGATACTGCAGTTATAGAGAAAAACGTAGAAGAAGCAACTGCAACATACAAAGAGGTAGTTAAAGCTTTAGACATGGCTGTTTCAAAGGGAGTAATACATAAAAATATGTCTTCCAGGAAAAAGTCAAGATTAGCATCAAGATTAAATACTTTATCAGCATAGTAAGTAAACCGGTAGAGATACCGGTTATTTATTTTCCACTATTTATTTAATTCATTCCATTTTATTTGTTTTTATTTTTTATCCTATCACATTACTGTATTTATTATTAGTAATTCTAATTCAGTCTTTTTATTTAAACTTAACGTTTTTAAATTTCTTTCACTGTTTATACAAAGTTCCATGCACCTTTTTAATTGTTTGAAACTAAACTTTTCACTTTGATGCATCATCTTATCACATATATATATATTTAATTTAAGTTCACGTGATAAAATTTCTTTACTTTTTCCTTTTGACATACCAAGTTTTAGATTAAACAAAATTTTGAACTGCCTTTCTATCATAGAAAGAATATAATTCTCTTTTTCTCCTTTAAAAATCAGTTCATTTAATATATTAGTAGCCTTTTCTGGTCTTTTTTGAGATAAAAAATCCACCATATTAAATATATCTTTTTCACTCTTTTGAGAAAACAAATCCAAAATATCTTGTTTTGTTATATTTCTTCCTTCTGTATAGCTTATTAACTTATCAATTTCGTTATTTATTATTCTCATATTATTATCTACATTGTCCACAAAAAATCTGAGTTCAATCTTACCTATAGGCTTTCCATTTTGGATAAATATATTCTCTACCTTTTTATATAACTTTTCACCTTTAAGTTTATCTACTTTTACAACTGCAACATCACCTTTTATTCTATTAACCTCAGGTGTTATTTTATCTCTTTGTTCCTTAAACACATAATATAATATAAGAATGCAATGGTCAGGAAGTGTATCTATGTATTTAGCTATTTTTTTAAAAGTTTGCTCCCCTTTTTTATCTTTTTCCCAGCTTAAAAATTCTGCCCTATAAACTTCAACCACCTTTTTTTCAGACATAAAGGGTAATGTTTCTGTGGCATTTTCAATAACCTCAAAACCTTCTTTTATACCATCTATTCTTAATAAATTTAAGTCTAGGAAACTAGGATCTAAAGTATCCTTTATTATTGTAGACACTATATCCTGAATAAGCGCTTCATCCTCTCCGTAAAGTATGTAACACTTTTTAAATTTTTTATTTTTTATATCTTTTTCTAAAGAAATAACATCCATATAAAAATCTCTCCCCACTAAATATATACTTGCTAAATCTAATCTTATTTTAGGTTATATATATTAAATTCTGTAATTATAACACTATTAGTTTCATAAGCTCTTCTAAATCCAACTTGCTTTTTTGGTTTTAAAAGTATTATATCATAATTTTTCTTACCCCTATAGTTCATAAACTTAAAAATTCTATTTTCTTTCATAGGTAATACAGTTATACTTACTTGTCTTTCTCCATTACCAATATTTATTATTTCTACATTGGTGTTGTTTTTATCTTTAATATTAAATTTCAGTGGATATGTACCAATATTTTTCACTTCATCTATATTATATCCTTTAATCAAATCCTCCCCAACTTTATTCGAATTTGTTAAAAGCACATTTCTTTTTTTATAGCTTATTATATAAGCCTCCTTTCCTAAAACATCTAATACTTTAATCTCTGTATAAGGCTTATAATATTCAAATATTATAAGAGTACATAAAAACAATGGCAGATATTTGTATTTCTTATTGCCCTTTTTAACTAACAAATAGCATATATAAATAGCTATGACTATGCAACCTTCTAAATAACTTAAATAGCTTGTCTTTAGTGACATACTATGTAAAATATATATACCTCCATTTAAAATTTGCATTATAATTTCCACGAAGTATTTTATATATTTAATTAAAAATGTATTTAAAAATATAGCTGCACAATTACCTAATATAATTAATAGCGTAAATAGGGGCACTAAAAACAAATTTCCTATTAAAAACCCTAAATTAAAACTTCCAAAAGTAAATATCATATATGGAAAGGTAAATACCTGTGCGCTCATAGTTATACTAATAGGTTCTCTCAAAAACGAAGGTAACTTATATAATTTATTATTAATAGTCTTTTGAAACAATACTATTCCTACGGTAGCTAGAAAGGATAGACAAAATCCTACATCCATTAGATAGTATGGTTTTATACTAAGTAGTATTATGCCAGCTAAAGATAAGGCAGAAACCCCATCATAATTCCTATATAATTTAAAAGAAGCCTTAGACAGGAATATCATAATAAATGCCCTCCAAGTTGAAGATTTACCTCCTGTAAATATGCCATAAAAAAATGTTATAATTAAAGCTATATTACCTCCTAAAATAGTAGAAACGAGTTTATACACTAAAGCTATATGGAATCCTGAAACACTTATTACATGAATTACCCCTAAAGATTTCAATTTTTCTTTAGTTTCAATATCAATAGAAGAATTATCTCCAAAACATAAGTTGCTTAATAAAATGCCATCCTCCACTCCAAATATAGATTGAAACTCTTCATCTAAAAAAGACCTATACCCTATTATCTTTGAATACAAATCTTGTTTTCTTTCTATTTCATGCTTTAATGAAAATTCACCGATTATTCCTTTATCATATTGTATATCTTCTTTAAAATCTCCCTTAGCATATATTACATCTCCTATATCCCCTCCCTTTAAATTTTTTATATAAACCATTTTATCATTTATACTTCCTATAATCTTATATCCTTTTTTATTGTATACTCTTATTTTAACCACATCATTATCCTTTGGTAAGTTAACATTAAAGTAGCCATAAGCATTATAAAAAGAAAATATAACTATAATAATATTTATAAAAACTTCTTTGTAACTTATGCCCCTAACAAGTAATAAAATAAAAAAAAGCATAAATAAAGAAGCTAAAAATGAACTAAAAGAATAGCATATAAAAATTATAATTCCTAAAATAAAAGACACAAAAAAATAGATTAATGGTTTATTCAAAATAACACCCTCTAAAGTTAGTTATCTTGAATTTTAACCATTAATCTTTAAATTAAACCTTATATTTAATATTATAATTCTGGCTTTTGCCTTGTAAAAAGGTAACAAACAATAGAAAATATCACAAATAATATTATATCATTAATTTGCATATAAGAATGAAAATAGTTTGTAGATATAAGTACTATTAAAAACAACCCTATGCCTTGTACTAAAAAAAGCATTCTAGTCATAGCCTTACTTAAACTATCCTTAGTTCCTCCATTAAAAGATTTTATTATAAAATAACTTGTAGCAAGCAAATATATATGTTGCTTTGAAGATTCACTAAAAAATATTAAGTTCATCTTATAAATCCCATATATTAAGATTCCCATAAGCCCTGATTTAATTATAGTCCTTAGGAATCTTATCGATATATTATCGGATTTATTGAATTCGCTATCTCTATTTATACTTATCAGTATTTTTAATGTTCCCACAGGAATCATAATTCCTACTAAAATAATTATGACATATATATCTATATTAAAGCTTTCATATTTGAAAAAATTTAAAACTAATAAAATAATTAAAATCAATGAAGACGTAAAAAGATATTCCAATGATCTTTTAATTTGAATAAGCAGCTTAGGGCTTAAATTTATCAATTTATTTAATTTTGATATATAATCCTTTTTTATGTAAACATCTGAAAGAGTTTTAACAGCTTCACTGCTGCTTCCTACGGCAATAGCAACACTTGCCTTATTCATTGCAGGTAGTTCAGTCATGTTTTCACCTGCACATAATACCTTTAATGCTCCTTCATTCCACTTTTCTACAATATTAACCTTATCTTCTGAACTTATTCTTGAAAATATCTTTATTTTATTTATACTTTTACTTACCTCTATGTCATCCATATACTTCATTTCAATTCCTGACCAGATTTCTTCAATAGATTTTATTAGCTTTATATCTTGACCCCAATCATTAGCTGTAAGCTTGTTTTCTTCTGTAGCTATAGCTATCCTTATGCTTTTTTCTTTAAGAGATAATATATCTTCATTTATGTTCTCTTTTAAAGGATTTTCAAATCCTGCTATGCCAAGTAATACTAAATTACTTTCTATGTTTTCCAAAACACTTGGCTCATAATTAAAATTTCTATATGCAAATCCTATAGTTCTTAGCCCCTTTGAGGATATTGATATATCTGCATTTTTTATTTCAATTATGTCCTCTGGTGTAATTTCTTTTTCTATTCCATTTTTCATTATATGAGTGCATCTTTCTAAAAGTATATCTACAGCACCCTTTATATTTGCCCTAAAATTATTATCTATTTTATTTAAGCTTGTTTGAATTCTTTTATCACTATCATAAGGTATTTCAAATATTCTTCTTTGCTCCTTTAATAATATATTTTTGTCTAATGAAAATTCATTTCCATATTTTATTAAAGCTTGATCTATTATATCCCCTGTTCCAGTATTCGTATTAAAGTCATAGGATCCATTATTACATAAAAGGGCTATATTAAAAAATCTATCTAGATGTATATTATTAATTTCATTTTCTTTTGATATACTATATGTAATTCCATCTGTATATATCTTTTTGATATACATATTGTTTTCGCTTATAGCACCTACCTTATCTAAGAATATCATATCTATACCATTCATAAGGTAAAATATAGATATACCTTTTATATATACATCTTGTTTCTTCCAGTAGTTTTTAATATATGTGGAATAAATATTAAAAGCTATCAGAAAACTGCATGGAGAAAAACCTAATAATAAGTAATTTATTAGATGTATAGAAGCTTGTATATCTTTGCTTTTGTATAAAGTTAAAATGAATAATACAATAGTTAATACTAAAAATATAAAGGATATTAAGTTTACATTTTTAGTTACCTTATCATCAAGTCTTTGTTTTTCCTTTCTATCGTAAACTAAAACCTTTACAGTCTTCCCTATTTCAGTTTCTTCTCCAATAGCAGTTACAACACCTCTTCCACTACCTTTAATAATTTTAGATCCTTTAAATATTATGTTCTTCATGTCTGATAAAGGTATGTTTTTTTCCTCTATTTTAGTTTCATATTTTTCTGCACTATAGTCTTCCCCTGTAACCAAGGTTTCTCTTACTTTTAAATCTTCACTTTCTATTAATCTAATATCTGCTGGTGATATAAAATTCTTATCTAATATGACTATATCTCCAACCACCAGTTCCTTACAGCTTATGTTACTTATAACTTTATCCCTTAAAACTGTACATATAGTATTATTCAGATTTTGTAGTTTTCTTAAGGGTTTTTCATTTTTATATGCTATTTTAATATTAAATATAAGTGTAAAAAGTAAAAGTGCAAATATTATTATTGATATTAAAATCTCTCCAAAATATACATTCACCAAAATTAAAATTAAGGAATATAATACCCATACATTAAGTAACTTCCTCACAATTAGATTTATAATCGATAAAGGCTCATTCATTTCTAAAATATTAGCCCCAAAGGCATTCCTTCTTTTTATTATCTCTTCTTTAGAAAGTCCATTATATTGATCCGTTTTCAATGTTTCTAGTACAAAACTCCATGTCATATTATAAAACTTATTCATATAATCACCTAAACCCCATCATCTTTTATGTATTAATTTTAATTATATAAAAAATTTCATTAAAAAGCTACCTAAAATTATGTTTTAATTTTATATTCAAAAGACAATATGCTTACATGTACCATATAAATAACCTTATTTTAATAAATAGCAGTTGATAAATATCGAAATATCTATTAACTGCTATTTGTGAGCAAACCCTATGTTATTCCTTTTCTAAGGTTTTCCTCATGGTTTTTAATACTTTTTTTTCAATTCTAGAAACTTGTACCTGACTTATTCCTAGCATTTTAGCAACTTCTACTTGAGTATTGTCTTTAAAGTACCTAAGCATTATTATTTGCCTTGATTTAGCATCTAAATCTCCTAGGGCTTCTTTAAGTGCCAGTCTATCTATTAGCGAATCATCTTCTTCATACTTTTCACTAAGCTTATCTATTAAAAGTACTGGTGCGCCATCGTCTTGATGTATAGTGTCATAAAGATAATGTATGCTACTAGCAGATTCCATAGCGTATACTATATCTTCTTTGTCCACTCGTGAAAACTTTGAAAGTTCATCTAAAGTAGGCTCTCTATCTAGTTCTTTGCTTAAAGCTTCTTTATCATAATGTAATTTCCTCGCTATACTTTTAACACTCCTACTAACTTTTATCATCCCATCATCTCGTATAAACCTTTTTATTTCTCCTATTATCATAGGGACCGCATAGGTAGAGAACTTTACATTATAACTTGCATCGAAGTTATTTATTGCCTTTATAAGTCCCATAGATCCTATTTGAAATATATCTTCATACTCATACCCTCTATTCATAAATTTTTTAGTAATAGATGAAACTAAGGGTATATTTATTTCTATAAGCTTATCCATTGCAAGTTTATTACCTGTTTTTGACAAAACTATAAGTTCTAAATTATCTTCATAACTATACTCTTCTTTCTTTAGTATTTCCTTATCCATATTTTCACCTATTCCAAAGGTCTAAATTTCTTTTTCATTATTACCTTAGTACCTTCTCCTTCTTTACTTAAAACCCTTAGCTCGTCCATAAAGGTCTCCATAACAGTAAATCCCATACCAGACCTTTCTAGATCAGGTCTTGATGTGTATAAAGGCTCCATTGCTCTTTCTATATCAGTTATACCAACACCATTGTCTTTTACAATAATGGTTACTTCAAAGTTCTCTATATAAGTTTCTATAAAAACCATGCCTTTTTTATTTTGGTATCCATGTATTATAGAGTTTGTTACAGCTTCAGAAACAGCTGTTTTAATATCTGCAATTTCTTCTAGGGTAGGGTCTAGTTGGGCCACAAAGGATGCTACAGCAACTCTTGCAAAGCTTTCATTTTGAGATTTGCTCATAAATTCTATTTTCATAATATTATCTACCATCTTTTATTCCTCCATTGAATATCTATAAGGCTTCTTCTAGGGTGTTATAGCTTTTTATTATCTTAAACATACCTGATAATTCAAATACCTTTTTTACCCTGTCCTTTACTTCTACTACACAAATCTCACCATTTTTCCCTAAAAGCTTTTTATACCTACCTATAACTACCCCTATACCTGAACTATCCATAAATGTTACCCCAGAAAAATTCATTACAAGCTTGTTTATATTATCCCTGTCTAATCTATCATCAATCTTTGCTCTTACCTCTTCTGCGCTGTGATGATCTAATTCTCCCGTTAATAAAACTATTAGTTTATCATCTTTTTTATCAAATTTAAGATACATAATCACACTCCTAATTTATTTTAAGAGCATTTCACCTCCTATAAAGTAATCTCCTAAATGAGTATATTCTATAAGGTTCATTATTTTCCTTCTTTTTCAACTAAATTCCATTTAATTATTTTATTATAATTTAAAAAGTACTATATATATCTATTAATTAGCTATTAAACGCAAAAAAAGAAGTAGAAATTAAATTCTACTTCTTTTTATACTTTAAAATTTTAATAATTAGAGTCTGATTTTCCACCTTCGCATATAGCTATGGAAGCTGAAGCTCCTATTCTCGAAGCACCTGCATTTATTACATTTATTGCATCTTCATAAGACCTTACTGCACCAGATGCTTTTACTCCCATATCTTCTCCAACAGTATCTCTCATAATTTTAACATCTTTTGCTGTTGCTCCTCCTGTAGAAAACCCTGTGGAAGTTTTAACATAATTTGCTCCCGCTTCTTTAGAAAGTTTACAAGCCATTATTTTTTCTTCATCTGTAAGAAGGCAAGTTTCTATTATAACTTTTGTAAGCGCTTTCTTGTTTGCTGCATTTACAACGGCCTTTATATCTTCTCTTACATAATCATAATCCTTAGCTTTAAGCTTACCTATGTTTATAACCATATCCACTTCTTTGGCTCCATTTTTCAAAACATCTTGAACTTCAAAGGCTTTAACCTCTTTAGTGTTAGCTCCTAAAGGGAATCCTATAACTGTACATACTTTAACATCACTGCCCTTTAATAGTTCTGAACATAATGCAACATTGGAAGGGTTTACACAAACTGATGCAAAATTGTTTTCTAAAGCTTCCTCACATAATACCCTGATCTGTGACTCTGTAGCATCAGCCTTTAATAAGGTGTGGTCAATATACTTTGCTAATATTTTTTTATCCATAATACGCCTCCTAAAACTTTTTTATAAATACTTTGATAAGTATTTCAACAAAACTGCAAATATATTTATTAATTGCAATTTTAATACCTTATACATAATTTCATTTTATACCAATATATATAATTAAACAATATGTTTAATAGTTTTCCTACAATTAATATGTTAATTAGGCTTTAAAATTGTCTTTATACCTTTGTATCATGTTTTAAATTTATTAACTTTCTGATATAATATATAAGATAGTCACAATATATATTGTGAATTATTATTTTTTAATTTCACATATTTTTATGCTGTGTTATAATACACTTTAGTAGTAGCATATCTATATATATTTATTTTACAAAGCATTAATAAATTCATACATTATATTATTAGAAAAGGAGTTATAACTATGGGTTTTAGAGAAAAATTAGCTAAGCACTATACAGATGCTTATATAACTAAGTATGGAGATAGATTAGCACAAATTCAAGGAAATGTAGTATCCGTTAAAGTAGAAGAGAAGACTATACTATGGCTGTTTCATAAAATAAGTGCAATATTAATTGTAAGACCTGAAAGAAGTAAGGGAATAGTAAAGTGTATTTACAAAAAACATAAATGGTTCAAAAAACCTGGCTTCATAAATATTAATCCAGGTCACCTTCTAGTTATTCAAGGTCTTAAATCAAAAAAGGGTAAAAAGTCTAAAGATAATAAAGAATCTATTGAGATAATGAATATCATGAATCTTACTACAAAAAAAGATTTAGTACCAGTTGATAAATCTCAGTTAAAAAAATCGCAAAAGGTTCAAAGAATAAAGCAATAATAATAAAATCTCTTCTCTAATATATTGGGAAGAGATTTTATTTTATTACAAAATCATATTACTTTTAATTGATCTACATAATTCATTTTCTACTTAATATTAATACTATTTATATCTAATTAATAAAAACTTGTTTAACCTTTATAATGATCTTTCTTATAAAGATACAATCCATTTATAAGTGTAATTATACCAGAAAAAAATACTATAAATAACCACTGACCAATTCCTAATGCTGTAGTTTTAAATATGTTTTGAAATAAAGGTATATAAATTATGCCTAAAAGCATCAATACAGATATTAAAACCGCTGCTAATAAATAAACATTAGTAAATGGATTTATCTCAAATATAGAGTGATTTTCAGACCTACACTCAAAAACATGAATAAGTTGAGATAAAACTAAAGTACTTAAAGCCATTGTTCTACAAACTTCAAGACTCATATTATAATATTTACCTACAATAAAAGAGAGTAAAGTACATATGCCAATAAGGCTACCTCGTATTAATATCTTTTCACTAAGACCATGTGAAAATATACTTTCATCTTTATGTCTAGGCTTTTCTAACATCACATCTTCCTCTGATGGGTCTACCCCTAAAGCTATAGCTGGAAGTCCATCTGTAACTAAATTAACAAAGAGTATTTGTATAGGTGTAAGTGGATTTTCTAAATAAAATATAGATGCTAAGAACATAGTAAGAACTTCTCCAAGATTACAAGATAAAAGATATCTAATAAACTTTCTTATATTATTATAAATAGTTCTCCCCTCATCTATAGCTGCTACTATTGTGGCAAAATTATCATCCATTAATATCATAGATGAAGCCTCTTTTGTTACATCTGTACCGGATATTCCCATGGCTATACCTATGTCAGCTTCTTTAATTGCTGGTGCATCGTTAACGCCATCCCCTGTCATTGCCACTATGTTACCTTGATTTTTAAAAGCCTTTACTATTCTTAATTTATGGCTTGGACTTACTCTTGCAAATACCTTTATATTTTTTACAGCCTTTTCTAGGTCTTTATTTTCAAGATTTTCTATTGTATTACCAATCATCACATCATCTATATTAGTACAAATACCAAGTTCTTTTCCTATGGCATAAGCTGTATTTTGATGATCCCCTGTAATCATAATAGGTTTTATGCCTGCCATTTTACATCTTAAAACTGCATCTTTTACCTCAGGTCTTGGCGGATCTATTATACCTGCTATGCCTAAAAATATTAAATTTGTCTCTAAACTATCTCCCTTTGATAAATTCTTATCTTTATAAGCTGCAGCTATGCACCTTAATGCACTTTTAGACATTTCATCCACTGCATTTAGTATTTTTTTCTTTTTATCCAAGGTAAGCATTTCTACCTTACCATTTTCATAAATGTACCTACATCTATCAACTACTCTTTCCGGTGCTCCTTTAACATAACAACATTCTCTACCATTTTCTCTAATTATTACAGACATCATCTTTCTTGTAGAATCAAAGGGTATCTCATGTACCCTACTTGATCTTAAAACAAAGCCTTTAAGGTCCTTAGGATTTTTATAAAACATTTTAATCAATGCTACTTCTGTAGGGTCTCCTCTTAATGAATCTTTTATATTTTTTGCTTCAAAGTCATAAGAGCAGTCATTACAATATACAAAGGCCTTTTTTAACAATATGTTATCTGATAAACTTATCTTTTCTAAATCATAGATATGTTGATTTTGATATACAACTTTAACTTTCATTTTATTTTCTGTAAGAGTTCCAGTTTTATCGCTACATATAATTGAAGTGCATCCTAAGGTCTCTACTGCTGGTAGCTTTCTAACCAAAGCCTTCCTTTTTAACATCCTTGATACACCAAGGGCTAAAGACACTGTAACTATTGCAGGTAATCCTTCTGGTATAGCTGCAACAGCAAGACTTACTCCAAGTAAGAACATTTCAGTGGGCTCTTGTCCTCTACTGATACCAACTAATGTAACTATTGCACAAATGCAAAGACACATTACTACAAGCACTCTACCAAGAGAGGCTAACTTTTCTTTTAAAGGCGACTTTTCTTCTTCTATGTTTTGGATCATATCTGCTATCTTTCCCATTTCAGTTTTCATACCTATGGCAAAAACTCTAGCAGTACACCTTCCTTTTAATATGGTAGTTCCCATAAATAACTTATTTTCCTTAACACCTATGCCTTTATTTGCTCCTTTTGATTCCCCTGTAAGTATGGATTCGTCTACCACAACATTTATACCTTCAAGTAGGATAGCATCAGCTGGCACCCTATCCCCTGCCTCTAGTATGACTATGTCTCCTATTGTAACACTCTTAGCATTTATAACTGTAATCTTTTCATCACGTAAAACTTTTGCTGTAGGTGCAGCGATATTTTTAAGTGCTTCTAGCGATCTTTCTGTTTTATATTCTTGAATGAACCCTAAAATAGCATTTATTATAACAATTATTATTATTGTAATAGCATTTGCCATATCCCCCATTATTCCTGATACTATAGTTGCTGCAATAAGTATCCAAGTTATAAAGTCGTTAAATTGAGATAAAAATATAATTAAAGGTGATATCTTCTTTTTCTGATAAAGTTCATTAAATCCGTAAACTTTTTGAAGTCTTTCAGCTTCTTTAGTTTTTAGTCCCCTATATAGTTCTTTTTCTTGAAACATTTCTTGTCCTCCTCCTTACAAACTTATGATGTTTTTAAAATTCTCTTCACAATATTTATTGCCTATAGTAATATATGTTTCATAAGGATACTTTACAACTTAAAAGTTTGTAGCTAAAATAGATTAATAAAGATTTATAAAAAATCTTTGAAAGGAGTTATTTAAAATTGAAAGATGTAATATATATATCAGGGCATAAAAATCCAGATAGTGATTCTATTTGCGCAGCTATTGCCTATGCTGAATTTAAAAATAGAACAGAAGATACCGAAGCGGTTCCTGTAAGACTTGGGGAACTAAATAGAGAAACAAAGTTTATTTTAGACTACTTTGAAGTGGAATCTCCAAAACTAATAGAAACTGTAAAACTTCAAGTTTCTGATTTAAATATAGATAAGATAGCTCCTATATCACCAGACATATCCCTTAAAATGGCTTGGAACATAATGAAAAAACATAACCTTAAGACCTTGCCAGTAACAGATGAAAATGAATACTTAAAAGGTATAGTTTCAGTATCTAATCTTACCTCAACATTTATGGATGTTTGGGATACTAATATACTTTCTAAAAGTAATACTAAACTAGAAAATATTTTAGAAACCTTATCTGCAAAACCAATTTTTATTTATAAAGGGTCAACTAGCTTTAAAGGTAAAATCATAGTAACTGCTATGAAACCCGAAAGCATACAATGTTTAATTGAAGAAGGAGATATTGCAATTGTAGGTGATAGAGAAGATAATCAACTTATTTCTATAAATGCTAAATCCTCTCTAGTCATAGTTACAGGAACTCAAGAAGTAAGTGATGCTGTAATAAAAAAAGCAGAAGAAAATGGTTGCACTCTAATTTCAACCTCATATGATTCCTTTACCACAGCAAGGCTTATAACTCAGAGCATTCCTGTGGAATATGTTATGGCGAAAGATAATATAATTAACTTTTCTACAGAAGATTTTGTAGATGATATAAGAGATGTTATGATTGAAACTAGATATAGAAGTTATCCTGTTGTTAACATTGAAAATCGAATAATAGGAAGTATTTCAAGATACCATCTAATATCAAGGAACAAAAAAAAGGTTATACTCGTAGATCATAATGAAAGAGGTCAATCTGTAGATGGTCTTGAAGATGCTGAAGTTTTAGAAATAATTGATCACCACAGAATTGCTGACGTACAAACAGGTACTCCAATTTACTTTAGAAATGAACCTGTTGGAAGTACCTCCACAATAATAGGATCTATTTTCTTTGAAAATGGCATTAGGCCTTCAAAAAAGGTAGCTGGTATATTATGTGCTGCTATAATTTCAGACACACTTTTATTTAAGTCCCCTACTGCTACTAATGTAGATAAAATGATACTTAAAAGATTAGCTCAAATAGCTGACTTAGATGTAGAAACTTTTGCAAAGGAAATGTTTAAAGCTGGTACTTCATTAATAGATAGAACTGCCGAAGATGTATTCCATCAAGACTTTAAAATATTTAACCTTGGTAATATGAAAATTGGTGTGTCTCAAATAAATACTATGGACATAGAAAGTTTCTTGCCTATAAAGGCAGATATGATAAACCTTATGGAAGCTAAAGCTGTTAAAGAAAACTTTAACATTTTAATATTTATGTTAACAGATATATTAAATGTAGGATCAGAGATTATGGCTAGTGGACCAAGTAAAGATATGGTATCAAAAGCTTTTAATATAAAACTTAATAATAAGGAATCTGTATTCCTACCAGGAATCTTATCTAGGAAGAAACAAGTAATTCCTCCTTTAAGTACTGCTATAACTATGGTTAAATAAAATTAAGTAATAGTACCTATAGGACATAAAAAAAGAAGAAATAAATTATATTATTTCTTCTTTTTTTTATTTAAATATTAATAAGTCTTAAGTATGCTAATAAAATACATATTAAAAGTAATCATATTTAGTTAATCTATTTATATAAAAATACTACTCCCATAAACATTGCAAAAAATATAAATGATAGGGCGTAGGTGACACTTAAATAATCCTTTATACAATATTCATCTATTTTACTATTATATACTCCATATTCTTTAATATAATTTATAGAATCTTTCTCAAAGTGATGATAAAAGTTTACAGATTCTATATAAGCTGCCATTATCTCTATATTAAGGAGAGGCTTTGTAAGAGAGTTTTTAATATAATCTCCTTTAAAGTCTATTTCAAACTTTTTATTTCTAAAGATATATATAAAGTAAAAAAATAGCTGAATAATTAGAGCTGGTAATATGTTTAAAACATTGTGTAATATTTTAAATATATCATAATCTTTAAGTTCGCTAATATTATATATTAAAAAGTATATGATACCTACAGTATTAGAAAATAGAGCTATATAAAATAGTGGAGCTACAAATCCACATAAAATTGACTTGCAAGCTAAAGTTATTGACCCATAAAATTTTATAGGTCCTTCATGCTCTAAATTTTTCTTTTCACTATTACTAATATCTATAACTATAAAGGCTATTATAAAATTTGTTATTTCATTTTTGGGAGCTATTTTCATTAAATTATATACAAGAAATATAAATATTATATAAAATATATTCACTAACATTTTATATCTAAACCTTTTCTTAAGTATATTGTCACAGTTTCTAAAAACAACTTGTCTTTCTGCTTTCCAAAAAATTATACTTATTAAGCACCCCAATATATATCCAATTCCCATAAATCTTCTCCTTAAATAAATACTATACTAATGTATATTTTAATATAGAAGGATATATTCTAAACTCTTAACATTCTTATAAAATATTATAATTAGACATAAAAAAACAGGAAAGTCTTTAGGTCACATCCTAAACTTTCCCGATTCATTAAATCACTATCTTCCTCTAAGGTTATTTATTAATCCCCACATTTCATCTGCTGTTTTAAGACTTTTTGAATTTAATTCAAAAGCTCTTTGAGTTAATATAAGCTGAGTGAATTCTTCTGACATATCTACGTTAGACATTTCTACAAAACCTTGTCTTAAATCATAATCTGATGTTTCAACTACTTCAGCGCCTTCTACTAAGGCAAAATAGCTTTCTCCAACAGAAATTAAAGCCTCATCTCCTACAGGTTTATATAGTGGTATTCTTCCTATCTCTACCCTTGAGTTAGCACTCCCACTATAAATAGTACCATCTTTATTTACGGTTAATTTGCTACTTTCAAGACCTGCATTGTTTAAATCTACTCCATCCTTATATTCTATATTTAGGTAACTTCCCATATCATCTACTAAAGTGCCTCTAGCTATATCTATATTAAAGGATCCAGCTCTTTTATATACAATATTGCCATCTGGCCTTGTAAGTCTAAAAAGTCCATCACCATCTATAGCAAGATCAGTGTTTATACCTGTTTGTTTTAGGTTTCCTTGAGTAAATACCCTTATACCCTCTGTACTTCTTGAACCTCCACCATTATATGGATCCACTTGTCTATTATTATTTTCAGTTAGAGGATACCCTTGTCTATTTAAAGTTTCATACATAAGATCTTTAAATCTTACATCTATCTTTTTATATCCATCAGTATTGGAATTGGATATATTATTTGATATAGAATCTATTTTATTTTGATTTGCCATCATAGCAGTTTTACTATTCCAAAGTGTTCTTAACATATGTAATCTCCCCTACCTTACAGCACCTATTTCATTTGCTGCCTTATTTAATGTTTCATCAAGAGTTTGTACAATCTTTTGATTTGTCTCGAAGTTTCTCATTACAGTCATCATGTTAACCATCTCTTCTATAACATTCACATTTGATCTTTCTAAAGCCTTATGTTTTATTAAAATATCTTCTGTGTTAATAGGGTTTTCACCTTGATATAAATTATCACCTATTTTTTTAAGTCCTTTATAATCTTGAAAGTCTACAGTACTTAATCTATAACCTTCTACATCATTTAATTTTAGGTTCCCGTTATAATCCATAGTTAACTTTGCATTGCCTACAAATATAGGTTCTGTAGCACCAGTTCTACTGTTTATTCCCATAACATCATCACCACTATCTGTAACCAAATAGCCTCTAGAATTAGTATGAAAATGACCATCCCTTGTATAAAACGTACCATTACCATTTGGTGGGTTTTTCCTCACTGTAAAAAAGCCTCTGCCCTCTATTGCAAAATCAGTTTCCTTATCTGTAGATTCAATAGATCCTCCAGTAAAATCAACTACTGTCTCATCTATTTTACTCCCAAGTGACAATCCTCCTATAGTGTTTCTTACATTCTTTCCACCTGAAACCTTATCATAGTTTTCTATTAAAACATCTCCGAAATTCTTAATTATAAGGCTATCTGATTTGTATCCTACAGTATTTGCATTGGCCATATTAGAAGATATGACATTTTGATTTGCTTCTTCAGCTATTAGTCCCGATACTGCAGTATATATACCTCTTATCATTACTCCACTTCCTTTTTGTTTATAACTTTAAATTCTTCTGGATAATCCATTCCATAAATTCTAGCCTTTTCTTCTATCTTTTCCCTAGTCATAGAGTTTTCAACCTTATAACTAAACATAAAAACAACTCCAATAAGTATACCTACGCCTATACCAAATAAAATCTTTCTATCGCTAAAAAAAATAAATACATCTTTTATTTTTTGTATAATTCTTTTATTAATAGTACTTCCCCCTTGCCTAGATTAAGCTCTGTTGAAATCTCATCTACATCCTTACCTATAGATAGAAGCTTTATTACTGCTGTAACTTTATTATTTTCATCTGTTTTTTCTTTATTTTGATCTTCTTTATTTTGATCTTCTTTATTTTCTTCTTCTTTATCATTTTCTTTGTCTTGTTCTTTATCGTACTTAATCACACTATGCTTTAGTAATTCTATATCTTGTTGTATTTCTAAAAGGCTTTCTGCTACATCTTTCCTTATTTCACCTATAGCAATATCAGATGGCGTCATAGACCTTTCTTTTTCATCTAAAACATCTTTAAATTTTTTATCTTCATTTTTTATAGCCTTAATATTAAAAGTTATAAGTAATACCGCTATAATTATAAGAACTATTGGCATAGAATTCACTCCATTTGACTATATTTTAATTTTTTCATAGCTATTTTTAAATTTACTATAGCTCTAGTATGAAGTTGACATACTCTAGACTCTGAAACTTCTAACACTTTTCCTATTTCTTTTAGTGTAAGTCCCTCATAATAGTATAATGACAATACTAACTTATCTTTTTCTTTTAATAAATCTAACCCTTTCACAAGATACTCAAGCTTTTCCTTTTCTTCTAACATATCTGATGGTGATGGGCTTAATTTATCTTCTATAGACCCCATGAGATTCATCTCATCCTCTTCATAAAAAACTAAGTTTTCAAGTGATACCATAGATATATAATTTATGCTATTTTCAATTTCAACTATATCATGAATAGAGATACCTAATTCTTTTGATATTTCATTTACATCTGGTTCTCTCATAAGTTTATTTTGAAGCATATCTACTGCCCTATTATATCTGTTAAGCTTGTCCATAGCAGTTTTAGATATAGGTGCATTTTTTCTTATCTCATCTATCATGGAGCCTTTTATTCTTATAGATGCATAACTTGAAAATTTCATACCCTTACTCTCATCAAATTTATTAAAAGCATCCATAAGTCCTATCATACCACAGCTTAATAAATCTTCGTAATCTATGTATTTAGACTTTCCAATTATAACCCTAGATGCTAGATATTTAACTAGTGGAGTGTATTCCTTTACCATTTCTTCTTTTATCTCTAAATTCTCTAAATTCCCCACCTTTATCCCTCCTTAAGTGCAGCATTTCTCTGCTTTCTCATAAGAAGAAAGACAAATTGTATAACCTTTTCTATGGTTTTCCCATCCATATCTATAAAAGATATTCCACAAATATTTTGCTTATTTTCATCTTTTATGCTTCTTAACACTCTGCCTTTAACAAAAAGTTCTGTATCATCTATTGTAAGCTTTGATATGATAATATCTCCTAAAGATAATTCTTTAGATGTTTTTATCTTCATACCGCCGCCACTTATATCTATAATTATAGCATCTTCAAAGATACCCTGACCTAAATTTATATTTGAATTTAACTTATCTTTTAAGATATAATATTTTATATTGTGGCCATAAAATACCCTTACATAATTTCTTCTTTGAACCTTTTTTACATCTTTCGGGTGTTCTATATATATCTCATGCAAATTGTCCTTAATATCTCTTCCTATAACCTTACTATGAAACTTATATATATCTTTAGAGTTATAATATGTAACCTCTATATAATCTCCCTTTGATAAGGTAAGATATCCTCCTTCAAGCATTGGAATATTTATAGTAATAAACTTATCGTTCACATCCATTATATTGCTCTTATAATACTTTTTATCCCATTCTACTTCAATTTTATTATTTATATTTATGACTAAATCCTTCAAATCAACCCAACTCCCTATGAAAATATACTAAATATTTTTTTAAACAAACCTTGAATTCCAATCCCCATAGTTTCTTCTTCTTTACTTCCATTTATCTTTTCTGCTATAGATAAAATGTCATTTGATGCTACAGATAAAGGATACGCAAGCACAAAAGGCTTTTGACTCCTAACTGCTTTTGTAACTTTTTTATCATCTAAAATTGTTCCTAAATATACAGCTTCCATTTTTAAAAAAGAATTCATTGCATTTTTTAATTTATTGTAGGTTATTTCACCTTCTTTGTAATCTGATGCTCTATTAATTATTATATTAACTTTACTTTTTAATTTAAAATGACTTACAGCTTTTAAAAGGCTATAAGCATCTGTAATTGATGGTGGCTCTGGAGTTGTTACTACAATAAGTTCTTCTGCTGTAGATACAAAAGCAAGTACAGTTCTGCTTATTCCAGCTCCAGTGTCCATAAGAATAAAGTCCAAATCTTCTAAAGATGTTAATTTACTAAGAAATTTTCTTCTTTCATCATCAGTAAGCTCCTCTATCTTATTTACGCCAGACCCACCTGGTAACAGCTTTATTCCAAAAGGTCCTTCTATAAGCACCTCTTCTATTTCTTTATCTTTATCTATTATATCAAAAACATTGTATTTAGATATAATTCCTAAAAGTACATCATCATTTCCCATACCTATGTCCGCATCAAAAACCATAACTTTATTACCTAATCTTTGGAGAGCAATAGCTAGGTTAACCACAATGTTACTTTTTCCAACCCCTCCTTTTCCAGAGGTTATGGTTATTATCTTTGGGCTTTTATTAGTCTTATGATCATAGGCTATTTCTCTTAGTCTTTCTGCCTGATCTAACATATAGTATCCTCCTGAAAGATTAACTTAAGAAGTTCTTCTTTGCTTAAAACTTTAATATCATCAGGCACATTTTGTCCTGTGCTTACAAGACTTAAAGGCTTACTTGATCTATTTAATATCTGTAATATTGACCCATAAGAAGATGTTTCATCTAATTTCGTAATAATAACATTATTATATTTAAGTATTTTATAGGCCTCTGTTATAAAATCTATATCTTTATCCTTAGTTGTACAGCTTAATACTAGATATATTCTTGCCTCATCAATCTTATTTATATAGGACCTAAGTTCAGATATTTGCATTATATTTTTGCTACTTCTACCTGTTGTATCAATAAGTATTGTGTCCATATTTTCCATGGATTTTAAGGCTTCCTTCATTTCTTTTTGATTCATTACTACTTTAAAGTCTATACCCATAATATCTGCATAAGTTCTTAGCTGATCTACAGCACCTATTCTATAGGTATCTAAGGTTATAAGTCCAACCTTCTTCTTCTCTATAAGAGAAAGCTTCCCTGCAAGCTTTGCAATAGTAGTGGTCTTCCCTACGCCTGTTGGTCCCACAAATATAACCTTTCCAATAAAATTATCCTCTGTAGATATATTTATACTATTTAATATTACCTTCTTTACTTTTTCTTTCATATCTAAAGGATCTTTTATATTTTTTGCATCTTCTATTATATTATCAACTAAAAAGCCATCTATATCTAGTCCTCTAAGAAACTTTTTCATTTTCTCTATTTCTATATATTCTTTGGAGTCATTTAAATCTCCAATTTTTTTATGACTATCCTCTATAATTGAATCATCTTTTTTTATCGAAAGTTTATTTAAAATATCTTTCATTTCTTTTATTTGCTGAGTAAGTTCATAATTGTCTTCTTTATGTAATGAGCTATTTTCGTTATCCTTTTCTAAATCTTTATTATTCTCATCTTTTATATGAATATTTGTTTTAGGAATTATAATATCATCTTTTATTGAAGGTTGGTTATTGCTCATATTGTTTTCAATCTTATATTCACCTTCATTTTTAATTATATTACTTATGGTTTTTAAGCTGTCCTCCATGGATTCTTCTTCTTTTTTAGAAGAAGGATTTTCAGCTGCAGCGGTTACTTCTATAACCTTTTTAGCAAAAAATCCTTTTATACCTGGCTTTCTTATCTTTCTTTGACTTATAATTACTGCATCTTTCCCAAGTTCATATCTTATTCTTGTCATTGCTTCATTCATGTTGTTTACGATATATTTCTTAATAATCATCTATATACTTACAACTCCTTCAGCCTTAATTTCTACATCATTTGGTATCTCATTTAATGATATAATTGCAATATTAGAATAAACCATCTCAATTAGTTTTCTAAAAGCTGGCCTTATTTTAGGAGATACTAGTATAACTGGTTGATTATCATAAAAGTAAACAGTATCTAGAACATTCCTTATAGCTGTAAGTATTCTACCTGTAGTGTCTGGATCTACTGCTGGAAAGCTTCCACTCATAGTCTTTTGAATATTGTTTGATACTATATCCTCAATACTAGGATCAAGTGTTGCCACAGTAATTGTTCTATTTTCATCAATAAAAGCATTGCAAATGGTTCTTCCAAGGGAAAATCTTACGTATTCTGTTAAAAGTTCTATATCCTTTGTATTTTTAGAGTTATCTGCTAAAGACTCTAAAATAGTTACCATATCTTTTATAGGTACCTTTTCTCTTAGTAAATTTTGAAGTACCTTTTGTACTTCTCCGATAGTCATAAGATCTGGAATTAACTCCTCTACTACAGTGTTGTACTTTTCCTTTACAGAATCTATAATCATCTTAACTTCTTGTCTTCCTAAAAGTTCATGTGCATGAGCTTTTATGGTTTCAGTTAGGTGAGTTACCATAACTGTTGTAGGATCTACTACAGTATATCCTTTGATTTCGGCATCTTCCCTTTGGTCTTTATTTATCCAATTAGCTGGCAGACCGAAGGTAGGCTCTACTGTTTTTATTCCTGCAATATCTAAATTTTCATTACTTGGATCCATACATAAAATCATATTTGGCATAAGCTCCCCTGATTGTATTATGGTACCTCTTATTTTAAATACGTACTCGTTAGTCTTCAATTGGAGGTTATCCCTTATCCTTATAGGTTGAACAACTATGCCCATCTCAATTGCACACTGCCTTCTAACAGAAGATATTCTTTGTAATAAATCTCCTCCTGTAGACTCATCTGCTAAGGGTATTAACCCATAACCCATTTCTACTTCAATAGGTTCAACATTTATTAAATTCATTACATCTTCTGGTTCTCTTCTCTCTGTTTCCGTTATTTCTGCTTGTTCTGTTTCCATTGCCATAACTACCTTTTCATTTGCTTCTTTATAAAGAGCATAAGCTAGGGCACCTACTGCCACAGCTAAAAACAGGAATGTAAATGTAGGGAGTCCTGGTATTATTGCAAAGAAAAACAAAGTAGCAGAAGCAAGGGCTAAAACTTTTGGAAATGCTGTTAACTGCTTGATTATTACATTACCAAAATTTTCTTCACTTCCTGATCTTGTAACTAAAATACCTGAAGCTGTAGATATTAATAGAGCTGGTATCTGGCTTACAAGTCCATCTCCCACTGTAAGACTTACAAAGGTCTTAGCTGCAGTTGATGCATCCATTTTAAGCATAACCACACCTATGATTATTCCACCTAATATATTTATAATAGTTACTATAATACCTGCAATAGCATCTCCTTTTACAAATTTAGATGCTCCATCCATAGCTCCATAAAAGTCTGCTTCTTGTTGCAACTTTTTTCTTCGATCCTTAGCTTGCATTTCATCTATAAGTCCTGCATTAAGATCTGCATCTATGCTCATTTGTTTACCTGGCATAGCATCTAAAGTAAATCTTGCTGAAACCTCTGATACTCTACCAGCACCGTTTGTAATTACCACAAATTGTATTATTATTATTATTAAAAATATAATTATTCCTACTACATAGTTTCCCCTAACAACAAAGTTTCCAAAAGCATTAATTATTTCACCTGCATAAGCATCTGAAAGTATAAGCCTTGTAGATGATATATTAAGTCCTAATCTAAAAAGTGTAGTTATTAGTAGCATTGTTGGAAAAGCAGAAAATTCTAAAACCTCTGTTGTAAATAAAGTAAGTAACATTATAACCACAGATATAGTTATATTAAGTGCTAATAATATATCTAAAATCCAAGCTGGCAATGGTATTATTATCATCATTACAATGCTAATTACACCAATTGCAACTATTACATCATATTTAGTTCTTATATCAAAACTATATTTTTTCTTTTCAGCCAAAATTAATCACCCTTTAAAGCTATTTTATTCTTTTTTTACTTAACTTAAAAACTATAACAAGTATTTCTGCCACTGCTTGATACATGTTAGCTGGTATGTCAGAATCTATTTCAACCTCTTCATAGATAAGTCTTGCAAGAGGTTTATTTTCAATTATAGGTATGTTATTTTCTTTTGCTATTTCTTTTATCTTAAGAGCAATACCTTCACTTCCCTTTGCTACAACCATTGGTGCTTCGCTTTTACCTTCTTCGTATTTAAGCGCTACAGCTATATGAGTTGGGTTTGTTACAACTACCGTAGCATCTGGAACTGATTGCATCATCCTTCTTGTAGCCATTTCTCTTTGTTTTTGTTTTATCTTTCCCTTAATTTCGGGATCTCCTTCATCTTGCTTGTATTCTTCTTTTATTTCTTGTTTTGTCATTTTAAGATCCTTATTGTACATATATCGTTGATATATGTAGTCAGAAACTGCTAATACAATCATTATTAAAGTTACCTTTTTAAATATAATCAAAATAAGTTGTTTGAAAAAGGGTCCCATAGAGCTTATATGTAAATTTCCTACTGTAAGTATCTCTTTATAGTTATCCACCATAAAATTATATCCTACATAACCAACTACTATAACTATTCCCATAGACTTAAAAAGCTCAACTAGAGTTCGTGAAGAAAACATTCTTTTAAATCCACTTATAGGATTAATTTTTGAAAGCTTAGGCTTTATAGGTTCAGTGCTAAATAAAAATCCGCTTTGAGCATAATTAGCAAGGATGCCCATAAGCATTATAGGTAACACTATGGGTAAGAAACTTTTAGCAAACTCTAAAAGAGTTGTTATTGCAAGGTTTCTTAAGTTTAAGTCATTTATAGCCATATTTAATTTATCACCTAAAATATATACTACATTTTCCTTAAGTACTTTAGAAGAAAAACTACTTAAAGTTGCTATAACTAAAGTAGTAGCCAAAAGTGTCATTGCAAGTCCTACTTCTTTACTCTTAGCTATTTGCCCTTTCTTTCTCGCATCCGATTTCTTACGAGATGTAGCCTCTTCAGTTTTTTCTTCTGTTGCAAAAATAAATACTATTGGTATGAACTTATACATTTCTCTCATTATTTCAGGTATATGATCCATAGCTGATACCACGCCTTTAAAAAACATTGGTAATGCTAATGAAAATGTAAGTAATCCCACAACTATTTTCATTGGGAGACCTAAAATCATTATATTTAGCTGTGGTACTGTCCTTGCAACCAGTCCTAAAGTAAGATCTGTAATAATTATTATCATAATAATAGGTAATGCTATCTTTATTCCAATCCAAAAATATTGTATAAATGAATGTATAACTTGCATTGCTGATTCTTGTGTTATAAGGGACTTCCCTAAAGCTACCGCATCAAAACTTTCTAAAAAGCTCCAAATAATCATGTGATGACCATCTAATATGAAAAAAATAATTAAACTCATCCAGTACATTAATCTTTCAAAAAGGGTTGAATTACTTTTTGTATTAGGGTCAAACATACTTACCATAGCAAGACCTATTTGGACATCCATTAAGTTTCCAGC
The DNA here is from genome assembly GCF_000703125.1 of Clostridium algidicarnis. NCBI lineage: Bacteria > Bacillati > Bacillota > Clostridia > Eubacteriales > Clostridiaceae > Clostridium > Clostridium algidicarnis. The sequence continues at coordinate 2,946,663 of NZ_JNLN01000001.1, forward strand.
CATTCGTATAAAATAAAAACACATACCTGTAACAATTCCAAGTACAATTCCAGACATAGCCTCATTTATTATGGCAAGTATAAGTGCATAATTATTATTTATAGCCATAACTGAATTTGTATAATCAATGCCGGGCAATACAGCGTATGCAATAATAATGGATAGAAAAAGCTTTAATCTATTAGGTGTTCCATTGGGGAAAAAGATTGGTGTTACTATAAAAAAACTACCAAGTCTTATGAATACTAACATAAGTGCCGTAAAATATGCTAAATCTAACAATCCAATTCCCCCTATTGTACTATGGTAGAAATAATTTGAAATATTCTTTCAGTAAATCCCATCATTTTATGCAACATCCAACTCCCTGTAGTAAGCCCTACCAAAGCTATAGCTATAAGTTTTGGAACAAAGGTAAGTGTCTGCTCTTGTATTTGTGTTGTTGCTTGAAATATACTTATAAGAAGCCCAACTATTATAGATACTGCTAATATAGGCGCCGCTATCATAAGTCCTGTACTTATAGCTTCTTTCAAAATCCCCATCAACATATTTTCAGTCATCTATACCACCTCACGAAAAACTTAGTATTAAAGAACGCACAACTAAATACCATCCATCTACCATAACAAATAATAACAATTTAAAAGGCATAGATATAAGTACTGGTGGAAGCATAAACATTCCCATAGACATTAAAACACTTGCTACTACCATATCTATAACAATAAATGGAATGTATATCAAAAATCCTATTTGAAATGCAGTTTTAAGTTCGCTTATAGCAAATGCAGGAACTACTACATATAGAGGAACATCTTCTTTTGTTACCTCTTCTCCCATTTTCCCTATTTCCATAAATAAGCTTAAATCCTTTTGTCTCGTTTGCTTAAGCATAAACTCTCTTAAAGGTTTTGCGCCTTCTTCAAAGGCCTTTTCTGTTGTTATCTTTTCCTCCATCAATGGCTTAAATGCAGCCTCATTTATATCATTATATACAGGTGCCATTATAAATATAGTTAGGAATAAAGCAAGTCCAATTAAAACCTGATTAGGTATTGATTGTTGAGCTCCAAGAGCTCCTTTTAAAAATGAAAAACTTACTATTATTCTAGTAAAACTGGTCATCATTATAATAAATCCTGGAAGCATTGTGAGTATAGTAAGCATTATCAGCATTTTTATACTGCTTACATAATCACCATTTGAAGTTGCCCCATCTATATTAAAATTCATCTTTGGAATAGGTACCGTTGGAGCCGCGTTTGCTGACACTGAACCTATTGCAATCATTACTATAATCATAGCTAAAACTGTCATACAGGTCTTTTTTCTATTCATCCTTAAATCTTCCTTTTTTTATTCGTCTTTTAAACTTCTTTCTATATTCTTTAAATTGATCATCTGAAAGTTTTTTGTCTACTTCATATTTTAAAGCTTCCTCTTTGCTTAACACACCAATTTCTTTTATTTCTTTATTTGTTGAAGTCATTATATGATATTCTTCTCCTATTTTAACTAAAATTATATTGCCTTCTTTACTTACATTTACCTTTTCTAAAATTTTTATGTACTTTCCATTTTGAATAGATTGAACTTTTCCTCCCCCAAACCTTAAAGATACGTAAACAAGAAATAAAATAAAGGGAAGGAATATCACGATTTGAATCATCATCTTTATAAATTCATAGTCCATTTATTCATCTTCCTTATTCCAAATTACTAAAACTCATATTAATCCTTATTGAACTAATAAATCACTAAAATATACATTTGTTAATTTACCATTGTTTAAAAGAGGGTTTAATCTATCTAAAATTTCTTTTTTAAGGTCTTCTGTTCCCTTGACTGTCATATCTGCAGCTTTTTTATTTCTTAAAACGCTTATAACAGTATCTCTCATAATAGCCTTTTTTTCCAATAGTTCTTTTTCTAGTTTCTTATTTTTAGGTCCATATCCTACAGATACATTAACCTTTAAATATTTCTTACCACCTTCATCGGATAAATTAACTAAAAATTCATCAAGAGAGTTAGTTATCTCTTCACCCTTCACCACAGCTACCTCTGCACTTGCAGTTTGCTTGTTTTTTGTCACAAAAAACATTCCTCCAAAAACAACCCCACCTAAAAGTACTAAGGTTAGTAATATTATTAAGATTATCTTTAGAGTATTTCCGCCTTTTTTTTCTTTTAAATCTTTTTCACTCATTGCTTCTTCTCCTTATCTGTAGCTAGAATTAAAATATTAACTCTTCTATTTTTTGACCTGTTATCATTGCTATCATTTGCTACCATAGGTTTATATTCGCCATATCCAGCAGCAGCAAATCTTGCGGGCTTTTGTCCCTTTGTTTCTACAAAATATCTAACCACATTTACTGCCCTAGCTGTAGAAAGTTCCCAGTTACTTTCATATTTAAATGTATTTATAGCAAGATTATCTGTATGACCTTCTACTACAATATGATTTGGAAATGTATCCATAAGATTATTTATTTTATCGAGTATAGACTTACTTTCCTCTCTTATATCAGCCTTTGCTGATTCAAAAAGGATATTATCCCTAAGTTGTATTATTACTCCTCTTTCATCTTGCTGTATATCCACTGTAGACGAAAGATTATTTTCATCTACAAACTCTTTAACTTTACTATACATATCAGCCTCTGCTTGAGGAAGATTATCCTTTTGAATAGATTCTCCTACAATAGGAACATCTCCATTATTCATATTAAATTCTAAGATTCCAACTCCTCCGCTTCCATTTAAAACACTTTGTAGAGCTGTAGAAATTTGTTTTAACTTTTCTTGATCCACTGAAGAAAAAGAATATAGCAATATAAAAAATGTAAGTAAAAGAGTTATAGTATCAGAATATGTAGCAATCCACTCATCTCCAGTTAACTCTTCAACTTTTGGGCCATCCTTTTTTCTAGCCATCTATTGTCCCTCCCTGACCTGTAGAGCTAATTTTAGCATATTCCATTCTTTCCTTTGGTGATAGATATGTTATAAGCTTTTCCTCTACAATTCTAGGATTAACTCCAGATTGTATAGATAAAATGCCCTCTAACATCATCTCTCTTGTGGCAACTTCCTTCCCACTTTTTAAACTTAGGTTTGCTGACATTGGATTAAAGAATAAATTAGCCATTACAGCTCCGTAATATGTAGTTATAAGAGCCTTTGCCATACCTGATGCTATAGCATTAGAGTCGGTTAAATTTGAAAGCATTTGTATAAGACCTATAAGTGTACCTATCATACCAAAAGCAGGTGCATATCCTCCCCAAGCTTTTAATATGTTTGCTCCTGTTATATGTCTTCTTTCCATTTCATCAATTTCAAGTTCCATTATATCTTTTATAGTTTCAGGTTCAATTCCATCTACCACCATTTGTAGACCCTTTTTTAAGAACGCATCTTCTAATTTAGAAATATCATCTTCTAAAGATAATAATCCCTCTTTTCTAGCCTTTCTTGATAAACTTCCAAATTGACTTACCATTTCCTGTTGTGAAAGGATAGGTTCCTTAAATGATTCTAACAAAACCTTTCCTAGCTTCTTAAATTCTGATATAGGATAGTTTATAAGTAAAGCGCAAAAGGACCCAAATACAGTAATTACAAGGGATGAAAAGTCCCAAAATATTTTAAGATTTGCGCCTCCTAAAGCCATCCCCCATACAAGCATTGCGGCCCCTACCACAACACCTATAAGAGTGAGCACATCCTGTTTTTTCATCTTTAGTTGCCTCCTACAAATTTAAATTAAATATCTTATTTTTATACTTTATAACTTTGTTTATAACTTCTTCCGGGGTTTCTAGAACTATATACTTTTTTCCATTTACCAAAGTAATCAAAGTTTCCGGAACTTCTTCTATTTTTTCAATCTGTTCGGCATTTAGTATAAATTCTTTTTGATTGAGGCCTACAAGTTTCACCATATTATACCCCTCCCTATAATTAAAAGTTAAAAATTAGGGGTTAAAAGCAAAATTTCTTTTACAGTGTTTCATTAATAACTCTATAAGATTAATGTTTACTTCTAACCCTTAACTATCTATCTTTTAAGATTTATTATATCTTGAAGTATTTCATCTCCGGTAGATATTGCTTTACCATTAGCTTGAAAGGATCTTGTTGCTACTATCATTTCTGTAAATTGCTCTGCAAGATCTACATTGGACATTTCAAGCACACCTTGAAGCATCTGACCATATCCTGCTTCATTGCTTGGATCAACATCCCCTGGATTTTCTGGTTTAGGCATTACTCCTGTTCTAATTATTGCATTACCTGAGTTAGGAGAACTCTTTAATAAGTTTCCTCCTATTTTCTCAAGTCCCGCAGGATTTTTAAATGAAGCCATAGCTATTTGACCTATAACAGCCTTTGCCCCACCTTCTAAGGTAGCCTTTATTACACCATTTTTCTCAATAGAAAAGGATGTAATTCTTTTATCTTCAGTGCCTCCAGCAGTTGTTACTTTTATTGTTTCAGGTATTTTAAGTGTCCTTAAATCTCCACTAGCATGTAGCTTTTTAGAATCTGCGTCTACAAAATTTAAATCACCCGTGCCACCAACTGGCATACTTTCAGCATCAACATCTTCTGGCTTATCTTTGGCATCTGTACTACCAATTAAAGAATATCCAAGCACTCTAAGTCCATCTGAATTAAGAAGATTACCTTGGTGATCTGTGGTAAATGATCCATCCCTTGTAAACATAATATCTAATCCCTTAGTATCCGTTGGTAACTGAAAGTCTTTAGGATCAGCAGCATCATAAATTTTAATTCCATCTACAAATGTTGTTTCACCTCTAGCTACCATGAAATATCCATCTCCATCTACTGCTACATCCAAATTTCTTGCTGTAGGCTGCATATTTCCTTGAGATACCACTGTATCTATTCCTGCAAGTTGCACTCCAAGTCCTACCTGCCTTGGGTTAACTCCTCCTAGATTCCTACTTGGTCCTGAAGCACTCCCCATATTTTGACTTATCATATCTTGAAATCTAACTCTTTGAGTCTTAAATCCCGTGGTTCCAGAGTTTGCTATATTATTTCCTATAACGTCTAACTTTACTTGATTTACCCTCATACCACTAATTCCTGAATACATGGATCTTATCATTTAATATACCTCACTTTTATTTAATATCCTTGTTTCTATATTTCCACAAGGAAAGGCCCCCTGAAATCAGGTCCAGCCTATAACATAACTACGCTATCTATATTAGTAAATACATTTTCTTTTGCTCTTTCCTTATCAATTACTGTTATTATTGTCCTATTTTGTACACTAGTTACAAAAGCCATGTCTTTATATAATATTAAAGAACTTTTAGATCCCTTTTTTTCAGCTTTATTTATTCCTTCTTTAATATTTTCCATATCTATGTGATTTAAATTTAAATCCTTCATTCTTTCAGATGCATGATTAGAAATTTTTATGTCCTTTTGTATGTTTAATTCTAAAACTTCCTTAAAACTTTTAGAATTAGATAATTCTTTATTATTGCTAACCTTTTTAACTACTTCCTTGGACTTACAGCTCTGCAAATCATCTATTAAATAAGGCTTTCCATTGATTATTCTATAACTCATTTTACTCCGATATCTTGTTTATCTTAGTATAAGAATATTTTTTTATTTCGCCATCTTCAAGCCTTACAGTAACATTAATAAGTCCTTTTTCCCTAAATACTGAAGTAACTACACCCTTTATTATTTCATCTTCCTTTTCTCCTGTAAGCTCTACCTTTTTTCCAATAAGGGAAGAAGCATATAATAATGATGTATTTGAATTTATATTTTCCACATCAAGATTTGGCACATCTAATATAGAAATAACATCTGCCATTGCAAACTCTAAAATTTCTGTTTTTTCACCTTTTCTAACTTCTACACCTAAAATTGTTTCTCCACGCCTGTTTTCTGTGCCTCTTACTATTCCTGTATAAGGCTTTCCACCATCATCAGCATAATTTAAGGTTACACCCTTACCAATAAGCGAACTTGCTGCCATACTGGATGTAGTGTTATTCAAGTTGGCCATTTGTTCTAATGATGCAAATTGAGCCATTTGAGCTATGTATGCTGTGGTATCGCCTGTATTAGATGGATCTTGATTTGATAGCTGTGCCGCTAATATCTTTAAAAATGAATTTTTATCAAGTCCTCCCCCATTTTTAACTATCTTTGTCCTTCTATCCGTATAATTATCAGTAACTACACCATCTTTTAAATTAAATTCAGTAGGCCTATTTATTCCTGACATCTTATTCCTCCTTTAAAATCATTTAAGCTAACATATTAATCTTACCATTCTCTATAATTTCTTTATCATTTTCTTTTATCATTGTGTCTTCAGCCTCAGTTATATTTTTAGGCTTTCCACCATTATTAGATTGTCGTTTCTCAAATTCACTCTCAAAAAAGCCCTGTGGTAAATTTGAATAAGACATAAAATCTTCTGTAGAAATACCTACTTGAATTTCATTTACTTTTAAATTCATTTCAATCATCCCGTTTTTAAGATCCTTTAAATTAGAATTTAATAAGCTATAAGTTTCTTTGCTACTAGCCATTATTTTAGCCTTCATACCATCTGATTCTTGTACTAATGTTATAATAACTTGTCCAAGTTCCTTTGGATTAATTTTAACTGTAAGTTCTTTTACATTGTTTATCTCCATAAATCTTACAGATTTAATCACATCAGAAACCATGGTTTCCTTTGTAGCTACTATATTTTCAGTTCCATTAGCTTCTAATATTTCTCCATTATTCATAAGACTTTTATTTATCATAAAGGTTTTAGTAAAGTCTTTTTCAACCTTCTTTTCTCCTATTAAACTCTTTAACAGGTTTAACTCTTTATCTTCTTCATTGCCACTAGTTAAAAAAGGACTTTTATTATCTGAATCTAGTGACGTTTCTACTTTATTTGTTTTTAAGGATAAAGTAGTTTGTTTATTTTCAGATTCTCCCTCTAGGTTTGATTCTAAACCTTCTGTCTGCTCAGACTTTCTATTTAATGAAAGATCATATATTTTATTTATTATATCCTTAATATTGCTATTTTCCTTAGGTTCCTTTTCAATATTAATAATATTGACCTCATCATTAACTTTTAAGTTATTTACCTCACTCTTCAAAGCCTCTAATTCGTGCCCCTTTAAAGGTTCTAATTCTTCTTGTAACATTTCATTTAATAAGCTTTCAATATCATTTAATGAGGGATTTATATCTTTTGAGTCACCTTCATTAAAATTAAATATTATTTTATCTAGGCTCTCCTTAATTTCCGGATTCTCCTCAACAATTTTAGTTAAATCTAAATCATTATCTTTTAGCAATGCAAAAAGCCCCATAAAGAATAGTGATTTATCCATTGAACCTTTAATTTCTTCATAAGTTTCAGCTTCTTCTAAATCACATATGTCTTCTTTTAGGGGATAATTATCCTTTTTTATTACATTTGTGGAATCACTACCTACTTTATCTTTTAAAGCATTTGTAGATTCTTTTGGATTATCTTTAACTTCATCTTTTCCATTGTTAAAATTATATTTATCTTCTTTATTAGAATTATCTTTAGATAATAAAGCAAGATTTTCTATAAAAGATTTGTCTTTTAAATCTTTAGGCTTAGGAGCATTAGTTTTAGCATAATCATAAGTATTACTAGGTTTTATTCCTTGCATCAAATATCTCACCTCCCTTCACGATTTCTCATATACCCATATAAGGCAAACTCATCATTTTGTACTTGTTCTACATGTTTTTCTATATCTAAAAACTCTGTTTTCTTTTTATCTTTTAATATTTCTACAGTCTTTCTATCTATCTGTTTTTCTTTTAGTTCTTCTCGTTTTTTATCTAGTACAATTATCTTTTTATTAAGCTCAATAGTTTTCTCATCTATAGATGTATTTAATGCATAAAGATAATTTCTTCTTATCTTTTGTTGCACAACATCTTCCTTAATAGTTACAGAATTATATCTACTATAATTTTGTTTCATATTATTTAGAGAATTTTCTACCTTATCCTTTTGACCCTGTGCTTCTTTGAAATTCCGTTTGCTTTCTTCTTCTTTTTCTGTCCGTATATCTAAAAGTTTTTGAAGTCTAAAGTTAAATAATGCCAATGCTTAATCTCCTCTCTATTGTTGCATTTTAAAGCTTTCATCTAATTAAACATGCTAAGTAACCTTTCAATACTATGATCAAATTCCACCTGCTCATTTATTCCTTGCATAAGATATGCATTTAATGCTTCATTATATTTTATAGCAGTATCAACTTTTTTATTGCTACCTTTAACATAGGCTCCTATACTTATAAGATCCTCTGAATCTTTATATGTAGCTAAAAGATCTCTTGCAAAAGATGCTAGTTCTTTATGCTCCTTTGATGCAACTTCTGGCATAAGTCTACTTATACTATTTAATATATCAATAGCTGGATAATGGTTTTTGTGGGCTAAAGATCTGGATAAAACTATATGTCCATCTAATATTCCTCTAACAGCATCGGCTATAGGCTCATTAAAGTCATCCCCATCAACTAAAACAGTATAAAAGGCAGTTATGGATCCTTTGTCTGACATTCCTGACCTTTCCATAAGCCTTGGTAACATGGCAAATACCGATGGTGTATATCCTTTTGTTGCAGGTGGCTCACCAATAGCAAGTCCTACCTCTCTTTGAGCCATAGCAAATCTAGTAACAGAATCCATCATAAGAATAACCTTTTTACCTTGGTCTCTAAAGTATTCTGCAATAGCTGTTGCTGTAAAGGCTCCTTTAATTCTAACAAGAGCTGGCTTATCAGAGGTTGCACAAATTATTATGGACTTTTTCATTCCTTCTTCACCTAAGTCTTTTTCTATAAAGTCTAAAACTTCTCTACCTCTTTCACCTATAAGTGCAATAACATTTACATCAGCCTTTGCATACTTAGCTATCATTCCAAGTGTTGTACTTTTACCAACCCCTGATCCTGCAAATATGCCTATTCTTTGTCCTTCACCGCAGGTCAAAAAACCGTCTATTGCTCTTACCCCTGTAGGTAATACATCTTTTATCCTTCTTCTCTTTAAAGGGTCTGGTGGTTCTTTATCTAATTCGTATTGTTCACCTCTTATTATTTCTTCACCATCTAAAGGCCTTCCAAGTCCATCTAACACTTTGCCAAATAAATCATTACTACAATTAACACTAAGAGGTCTTCCTTCTGGAACGACCTTACAACCTGGTGAAATACCTATAAGTTCTCCTAAAGGCATAAGGATAACATTATTATCTTTAAATCCCACAGCCTCGCAGGATATAGCTATATTTCTTTCATTATATATAGTACAAAGTTCTCCAACAAAAGCCTTTATACCTTGTACTTCTATAGTAAGTCCTATAACTTTTTTTACTCTTCCTTCTGAATAAAAGGTATCACAATTTTTAACTCTATTTTTTATTTTATCAAAATCTATTTCAAGCATATTATCCCCTTATTTTAAAAGTTAATAAAGACTTTTTTTGATATTTTCAAGACCAATATCTATACCTACTGTAATACTACCATTATCTTTTTCTATAACTGCATTACCCTCACCTAGTGAATCATCTTTTATTACAAATATATCCCCTTTAAAAGCAGATTCATCTTTCCACTTCACTATATTTTCTCTTATATGATCTACGTATCCTTCTTCACACCTTATTATAAAAGATTTATTATCTCTATGTTCTTTTAAAATCTTTAATATAATATCATCTAAACCATCTTCTTTGACTATCTCTCTTTTCAGTATAGTTTTAGCTATCTCATAAGATAAGTTTAAAATTTCATCTCTTTTTTCATTAAGATAGCTCTCAAAGTTTTCTCTAGCACTTTTAACTATTTCCCCTGCGCTATTTCTACCTTCTTCTAATATGGAGTCTGCTTCTTTTAAAGCTTTTTCAATATGCGCCTCATAAGATTCAGCATATCCCTTCTCATAACCTTCTTTATAGGCTTTTTCATAGGCGTCTTTTTCTATAATAATTGCATCTTCATAAGCACTATCAATTATTTCTTCTTTTTTTCTCTTCGCTTTTTCCATAATAGATTTACCAATAAGTGCATAACTATCTACACTTCCATTGTCATAGTCCTCAGATATTTGGTTTTCATCACTCACTATATCGTGTACCGTATCTATTAACTTTTCCCCTGTATCTTTTACTTCTTTCCCTTTAATAACCTTATAAAACGATGGCATCTTCTCCACCTCTTGCTATAACTATTTCACCCGATTCATCTAGTCTTCTTATTACAGCAACAATTTTTTGCTGAGACTTTTCAACATCCATAAGTCTTACAGGTCCAAGGAATTCCATGTCTTCTTTAAGTGAAGCTGCTGCTCTTTTAGATTGATTCTTAAATATAGCTTCTGATACCTCTTCAGAGCATCCCTTAAGAGCTAAAGCTAAATCTTTTACTTCCACTTCTCTTAAAATTCTTTGTATAGATACATCTCCAAGGGATATAATATCTTCGAATATAAACATAGATTCCTTCACCTTTTCTGCAAGTTCTGGATCTTCTCTCTCTAAGTTTTCTGTAATATTCTTTTCTGTAGTTCTATCAACCTGGTTAAGTATATCTACAAGTGTTGGTACTCCTCCTATTATTGTCATATCAGACCTTACTACAGAAGACAGCTTGCTATCAAGCACCTTTTCTATCTCCTTTATGACCATTGGTGAAGTATTACTCATAGTTGCAACTCTATAGGCTACCTCAGCTTGAATATCTTCTGGTAATGAAGATAAAAGCTGTCCTGCCTTATCTGATTGAAGGTAACAAAGTATTAAAGCAATAGTTTGTGGATGCTCATTTGATATTACACTCATTAATTGGTGAGCATCTGCCTTTCTTGCAATAGAAAAGGGTCTATATTGTTGTGTAGCTTCTGTTACCTTATCTAATATTTCCTTAGCTCTTTGTGGTCCAAGCGCTCTTCCTAAAAGGTTTCTTGCATATTCCATACCACCTTCTAAGAGATAATCTCTTGCTTTATTCATCTCTATAAATTCTTGAAGTATATCCTGTCTTTGCGTTTGTTTTACTGTGGTTATATTTGCTATTTCATAGGTTATTTTTTGTATTTCCGCCTCTGGAAGTCTCTTTATTATACCAGCTGAAGCCTCAGGCCCTAGGGTAATAAAAAGTATAGCCGCCTTTTGTACACCTGTAAGTTTGTCATTATCCTTTGGCACTCATATCACCTCTCATCCTCTGAAATCCAGGACTTAACTATATCAATAACTTGATCTGGTTTTTCACTGGCATATTTTTTAATTTCTTTTTCTATATGATTACTTTCACTGTTAGATTCAAATTCTATAGGTGCAAATTCTACTTTTTCTTTAGGTTCTATATTATCCCCTATAATCATATCTAACCCTTCTAACTCGTCTTCTATATCTTCTTCTTTTCTTTTTCTAAGTATAACTAAAACTATTATAATTGCTAAAAGTGAAACTAAAGCAATACCTATGTTTCTATAAAGCTTTCTCTTGTTTTCTGCTTCAGCTTGCTTTTGCATATCTTCTATTTCTTTTTTTGCATTATCTTTTAATGTAGGATCAAAGGTCATTCCTACAACACTTACCTCATCTCCTCTATCAGCCTTATAACCAATAGCATTAGAAACTAAAGATTTGATGCTTTCTTCCATTCTTTCATCCAAGTTTCCATCAACAACAACAGAAGCTGTTAATCTTTTCACCTCTCCTGGTGCTGCTATAACTTTCCTTTCTGTTTTTCCTAGTTCATAGTTTGTATTCAATTCTTCTTTGGTAGTTGAAACATTACCATTATTATTTGCAATAGTATTATTCATATTATTATCAAGTGGACTTTGAGCTACTCTCTCTTCGCCACCATTACTTGTTTCCTTTAATGAAGATTCACTTACTGGAACCTTTTCAGGATCTATTACTATTTTGTTTTCCTCTACAGCATCAAAATCAAGATCTGAGTTAACTTTCACTTTAACCCTATCCCTTCCAATAACTGTTTCTAACATATCTAAAACTGAATTTTCAAGCTTTGTTTCATAATCTATTTCTGCTTGTTTATGTTTATCTAAAGCTGCTATAGACATAGCGTTATCATCATATATATCCTTAGATAATAGATTCATTTTATCATCTATCACTTCAACGCTCTCTTTAGGAATGTTTTGAGCTGCTCCTGAAATTAATGCTACTATAGACTTTACCTGTTCCTCGTCAATCTTTTCTCCTTGGTTAAGTTCTAAATAAACCGAAGATTTTCCAGGCTTTGCATCCTTTACAAAAACAGAGTCTTTAGCAGGCGTTAAATGTACCCTTGCATTTTTAACCTGTGGAAAACTTTTTATGGTTTTTTCTATTTCTCCTTGTAACATTCTTTGCTTTTTAACTGAAAACTCTTCATCTGTCATCCCAAATGAATTTCCCTCATCTAGAAGTTCATATCCTTTACTACCATTTGAAATTTCTGTAGCAAGCTCTAGTCTAAGTTCATCCACCATTTCTTTTGGTACATAAATAGAATTTCCCCTAACTTCTACCTTAACTTTTTTCTCTTTAATCTTTTCAGTTACTACTTTTGCATCAGCTGGATCTAAATTTGAAAATAAAACTCCATATTTATTAGATTTCATATATGTACTTAAAAATATAATAGCAATAATAAAAGCTACCAAAGATATCCCTAAAGCAATTTTTGTACCAAGCTTCATGCTTTTAAGCTTATCTCGCATATTCCTTAAGCCTTCCTTAAGCTTTTCCATTACTCGCACTCCTCACTAGCTTATAACTGCATTCTATTTATTTCTTGATAAGCTTCCAAAAGTTTGTTTCTAACTTGTACTGCCATCTGCAAAGATAGCTTGGCTTCTTCTGTTGCTAACATTACCTTATGTACATCCATTTGTTCACCCTTTATAAGGCTTTCCATATTTGAATCTGCTAAAACCTGTTTATCATTAACACTATTCATACCTTGTTTTAAAACATCTAAAAAGTTTTCTTGCTTTTCTTGCTTTTCCTTATTATTTATCTTCATATTATCAAAAACGCTACTATCTGGCACAAATCCATTAACTTTCATATTAATCCCCCTATCTACCAATTTCTAATGCTTTAGAGTACATGCTCTTCATTGCATTTAAAGTATCTACATTAGCTTCATATGAACGTGACGCCGCTATAACATCAGCCATTTCATTTAATACATTAACATTTGGCATGGTTACATAACCCTCCTCATCTGCGTCAGGATGGCTGGGCTCATAAACCTTTCTAAGATCGCTTTGGTCTTCTAATATACCTACGGCTTTAACGCCCATAAGCTTTTCACCTTTATTATCTGTTTTGTGAAGTTCTTTTTGAATATTACTTTGAAACACAGCCACCTTCCTTATGTAAGGTTTGCCATCTGCTCCTCTAGTAGTTTTAGCGTTAGCAATATTAGATGCAATGGTATCCATCCTAAGTCTTTCAGCTGAAAGCCCACTAGCACTTATTCTCATGGAATCAAAAGTACTCATAATTATCTTCCCCCTCCTGTTATAACGTATCTTAAGTTAGAGAGTTTACTATTAGCTTGAGATACTAACGTATTATACATTAAAGTATTAGCTGCTTGATTAACCTTTTCGTTTTCAATATCTACATTATTTCCATCTTCCCTCATGCTAGAGCTTTGATCTTGAACTACTTCAATGTCTCCATAATTTCGTCCATTATTTATGTGTTTTTCATGTGTTGTCTTAAGTTTAAACTCATTAAAGCTTTCATTTAATGTTTCTTCAAATTTTACTTGATATTTTTTATAACCTTTAGTATTTATATTTGCTATGTTATTTGCTATGGTCTTTCCCCTTATGGAAGAAGCGTCTAAAGATTTTTTTAGCATATTATAAGATCTTTCTTCCGGTATTAAAGAACTTTTCATAAACCCCAACTCCTAGCCAACATTATTATTTACAATATACAACATATTATATCAAACTTATACACTAAATAATATATAAATAAAATTTAAACTTGTATTTATATTTTAAGGATAGTATTTAACACAAACTTACTTAATATTTATTTTAAAATATATTATTTGTTTCTGTTATCAATATTATTGTTTAAATTATAATATAAATTAAGTTTGTATTATAATTTGATTCTATAGTGAGTTATTACACTCTAAATAGTAATTATAATTGTTTTTTAAAATAGCACTATACATAATATAGCAAATTCTTACAAGATAGTCAAATAAGTTTTAAATTATAACAAAAAAAAAGATGTAATGGGTTTTATCCTATTTACATCTTACTTTTTTATTCATCTAAATATATAATTTTCAGCGTAGTTTCCATTTATCCGATGGCTACCATCCGTAACACCCCTATCGTCTTCAAGGTGGGGGATGACGGCTTCTACGCCCCTGGATAAGTTCTTCTAAGACTCAGATGGAGAAATGTATTCCTTATAAGCAAACTCCACCTGAGTCTAAGAATCACTTGATAATTTAAAATCTTATCTAAAATTAAGAACTTGGTTTATTTTAATCTTTCTAATACCCCAAGCACATCTTGAGGCATCCTATTAGTTTGCACCATCATGGCATTTCCAGCCTCCACTAAAAGATTATGCTTTGCTAAGTGCATCATTTCCTCGGCAATATCCACATCACCGATATCACTATCAGCACCTTCCATAACTAAAGAGTTTTGCCCTTGAATATCATAGAGTGATTCCATTCTATTTTGAATAGCTCCATATTTACTTCTTATAGATAAAACTTTATCCATAGATCCGTCAATTATACCTAAGGCCTCATCTATTTTACCTTCATTTACCTTTATGTCTTTAAGGGATAATGTACCTTCCTTATTAGTTAAATTTCCAGAAGTTAAATTATTTGCAGGTATAACTAATGTATCACCTACATTTGCACCAGAAGCCATTTTTATATGATCAGGTTCTGTGCCTGTTTTAGCTAAAAGCTTGACCCCGTTAAATTCTGTATTATTAGCTATATCATCTATAGATTTTAACATTTGTTCTATTTCTTTTTGTATTACAGCTCTATCATCTTCTGTTGTTGCCCCTCCTGA
The DNA here is from genome assembly GCF_000703125.1 of Clostridium algidicarnis. Taxonomy (NCBI): domain Bacteria; kingdom Bacillati; phylum Bacillota; class Clostridia; order Eubacteriales; family Clostridiaceae; genus Clostridium; species Clostridium algidicarnis. Next base: position 2,961,834 of record NZ_JNLN01000001.1, read on the forward strand.
ACTTATAGTAAGCTCTCTTACTCTATTTAAGGCCGTAGTTATGTTGTCTAATCCACCTTCTACTGTTTGAAGCATGCTTATACCATCTTGCATATTTCTTTGAGACATTTGAAGTCCTCTAAGCTGTATTCTTATCTGTTCTCTTTGACCCATGCCAGCAGGATTATCCATAGCCTTTCCAATTTTATCTCCGCTAGATACCTTGGACATAGATTTACTTTGAGCCCCTACATTTTTTGTGTAATTTCTATAAACATTTAAAGACATAAGATTATGACTAAGTCTCATATAATCAACTCCATTTTTGTTATATTATATTTTAGGTATTTTTAAAAAATTTATACATCTTGGATTACCTTCAAGATATGCTATTTTAATTATCGTATTTATTTAATTAATCTTTAGACTTAAGACTTCATATAAAATTTTATATTATATATAAATTGAATTTTGCACTATTAGCTTTTAATTAATATAGACATATGAGCTAAACTATCAAATCCACTATCTTTTATCAGTTTAATAATACTTTGAATGTAGCTCGGAGTATGCACAACAACCCTAGAAAAGGATTGTATAAGTTTCAATGTAAGTTCATCCTCTAACCCATGATGATAACCTGACATGCCTATAAGATGAAGCTTAATCATAGAATAAATAGATACAATATATATATATGAATCCCATATGGTGTTAAAAGATCCAAAAGGCATTAATTCTCTAAAATATTCATTAACTAAATAATTTTCTAAAATATATTGTTTTTCTTCAATATAAGTCTTAAAGTACTTGTTATAATTATCATCATACTTTTCTACAACATCCTCTAGTTTTGCCCCCTCAATAAATCCTAGACCATTTAAGGTTTCTATAACGCATTCTAAGTATCTCTCACTACCGACTCCAGACAGCACTTTTTTATCAGTTAATTCTTTAGTTATTTTCATCTGAATTGCAGTGTTTTTAGGAATACCTTTTAGTTGCTCTTTTAGTGAATCCTCTTTCATTAAATCATTCATTGCATTTAACATAGCTGGTATATCTCTATTATTTCCCTCATGATTTAGCTTTTCAATCTTTTTATATACTATACCCATTATTATCACCCTATCATCTAAGGAGTAATTTCTATTTTGAAGCAAAGATATGTTAAATATACGGATATCCCAAAAATACTTTTCTAATCTATTAGCTAGTAAATATCCTTCTGTATTTAAGCCATTGTTTATGGATATTCTTGAATTTTTATCTACTTCTATATGTTCTAGTATTATACCCTCTTTATTCAAAAGAGCAAGCCTTGCAACTTCAGGACAAGATATAGTAGCACTTTGTTCTAACATACCATCTACCTGTCTTGTATACCTAGGATAACTGCTACAGGTATTAGATAGATAGCCTTCCCCTAATTCTTTATGTATATTGCAAAGTTTATTTTCATCCAAAAATGGACAACCTTTATTTGAATCCATTTTGATTTTAGCATAATTAACATCACTTTTATTGTTGTGTCTTCTATTTATCATTGTTTGAAATAGTGGCCTTAACTTTTCATTTTGATTAGTTTTATATTTCTTATAAGTTTTTTTATCCAAATCAACATTCCAGGCATAACAGCAACTTTCTTCACATTTAGGACCTATGCATTTAAAACCCTTCATGTAAGAAGGTGTAAGCATTGTTAATGTTTCATTCATGTATTGTCACATCTCTTTCTTTTTATATTTTATTATTATAATATATTGACCTATTATCAAATGAAATTGAACCAATAAAAAAATCCATAGTGGACTATTCTGTGTTATGATTTAATCGCAAAACAAAAACATATATGGGGAGTATAATCACTATGAACTACCCAAATAATAACACAAAACCCATCCAAAATAAACTTTTGAATTTTGAAGAGCGCATGACTATCTGCCTTCGTCGTAAAGATGGGTTTTTAGCTATAGGATAGCCACGGAGTTGAATGCCCTACAAATACTATTCTAAGTGAACTACGACGTGGTAGTACTACTCAAATTAAACAATGAAATTGTATTGAGATTTACCTTTAAGATACAGGCGAATCCATTCATAAAAAGTTCCAAAAGAGTTGTTTGAAGCACAGTTAGATATAATGTCTGTGCATAAGTAATTTCAATGATTTAGGTCATAAATAGGAATTAGTCAATTTGTTATTGCATTTATCATAAAATATTGGTAATAATAAAAGCAAACAAAATAATAAACATAATCGAGGTATACATAATGAGTATCTTCAGTACTAAAGAATATGATCCTACGGAAATAGAACTAAACATTATTATAGGTAGCCTTTTAGGCGATGGGAGCCTCGCTCTATACGGAAGAAGTAAAAATGCATATTATAGAGAACATGGATGTGATGCTCAAATTCCTTATAGACTATGGAAATCACAAAATTTAAGCAAGTTAGATTTTCAATTTAATATAAAGTATAAATATGCTAAATTATACTCTCACAGCCATCCACTTTTCACTAGTTTATACAACGCTTTTTATATCAACGATGTAAAGACTATAACTGAAACTAACATAAGATTGCTAAGTCACCCCATAGGCCTAGCTTGTTTTTATATGGATGATGGGACTTTGGTTATTGATTCTGTGAAACGAAAAAACGGTTCAATATATATATTTCCAAGAATATCATTCTACACATTAAGTTTTTCAGAAGCAGAAAATGTTATTTTAAAAGATTACTTTAAAAGTAAGTTTGACGTGAATACAAAGCTAAAATATCGAAAAGATGGTAAAAACGTCATTCTAGAAATTAATAAGAAAAGCGATATACTAAATTTTATTAACATTGTAAAACCTTATGTAAATGAGATACCTTGCATGAAGTATAAAGCTGACTTAGAGGGTAGGTTTGAAATTAAAAGGCTTCAACTTCAAAAGCTTGGTTATAACAATATTAATCTTTGGAATGAAGACCTTACTAATGCCTTTTATACTAAAGAAGATGAATTGTTTATTTTAGAGTGCAAAAAAGCTGGTTTATCAAATGCAGAGATTGCAAGAAAACTTAATAGACCTTATTGGGGGGTAGTTGATAAAATAAGGAGGATGAAAGAACAGCAATAACTTTTATACCAATAGATATTTTTTAGTTACTTATTATGAAAATGAGTCAGAGCAAAAGCCCTGACTCATTTTTTATTTAAATGTAACTCCCTCTCATTTCTTCGAGGGAGTAAGCGATTCACTGAATTTTAGCTATCGCTAAAATTAGTTCTCTAATCAATGAAACTTCTCCTCCTATGTCGGTGAAGTAAGTTCCACTAACTAAATCGAAGATTTAGAGTGTCACTTATCTTAATAATTGTAAAACTCCTTGAGGTTGTTGGTTTGCTTGCGGACCGTCAATTAGCTTTCACTAAATGCCAGACTATATCTTCAGCCAAATCAATACAACTTAATATTTTAAATATAGATGTTGTATGTTTTGGTTGTGGGGCACTTCGGGAAACCTCATTCCCTACAGACCTCATAGGCTTGCAATTTATTAATTGTTTAGCCCGTTCGTCTTAGTCGTTGAACCTTCTCCAACCTTTCGGTACAGGATATTGGCTGCTGATTATCCAATCTATTCTTTTTTCTGCCTATCACACTTACCGTTTCCAGTTATGTTGTAGGAAGAATAGCTCTAAGGAAGTTCCAGCAATTCACCCCATTTTCATTAAGGATTACTCCTTAAGGGACCCGTCAAATAGTTCTAAAGGAAGTTATTCCTTATTACCTTAGAAGTTGTAAAACTCCTTGTGGCTGACTATTTGCTTGAGCCAACATTGCTTGTGCAGCTTGTGCTAAGATGTTATTCTTTGAGAATGCCATCATTTCTTTAGCCATGTCTACGTCTCTAACTCTTGATTCTGATGCTTGTAAGTTTTCAGCTGAAGTGTTCAAGTTAGCTATTGTGTGTTCTAATCTGTTTTGAACTGCTCCAAGCTTTGATCTTTCTTTTGATACTGTTTCAATAGCATTATTTACAGAAGTTATTGTTCCATCTGCTTTTTCTCTAGTTGAAACATCTGATCCATTTATTGTAAACTTAGCTGTATCTTTCAACTCACCAGCTTTAAATCCTAAGTCAGTAGCAGTTACCTTAGTTTTTCCAATTGTTATTTCATCAGTAGCACTAAGTGTTGCTACTATTTTACCATCCTTAACAACATTTGCTCCACTAACTTCATAATTTCCTGGTGCTAGAGCCTTTTTAGCGTTATCAGTTATTGTGTTATCAAGAGAAATCTTGCCATCTTTTATTGTTAATGTAGCACCTTCTCCAGCTACAGATTTAACAAATGTTGTATCTACACCATTTACAGTTATTTTAGTTCCAGCACCAGCTGCATCTGTAGTTCCCACTGTGTTTCCTTTAACATCTAAAAGAGTTTTTCCTTTTACTGTATAAACACCATCTTTTAAATTACTATCAGCAGTAAGATCTATAGTTTCCATTGTGTTTGATGCTACTAAACCTAAGCTTGAAGAATCCATTTTTTCTACGGATAAATCCATATTTTGTCCACTGTTAGCTCCTATTTGGAACTTTCCTTCGAATGAACCATCTAATAACTTTTGAGTATTGAACTCAGTGTTATTAGCTATTCTATCTATTTCTGAAATTAATTGATTCATTTCGTCTTGGATTGCGCCTCTATCAACCTTTACATTTGTATCGTTTGCTGATTGAACTGAAAGTTCTCTCATTCTTTGTAGTATTGAGTGAGTTTCATTAAGTCCGCCTTCAGCTGTTTGGATCATTGATATAGCATCTTGTGAGTTTCTTGATGCTTGATCAAGTCCTCTGATTTGGCCTCTCATTTTTTCTGATATTGCAAGACCTGCTGCGTCATCTCCAGCTCTGTTTATTCTTAAACCTGAGCTTAATTTTTCCATTGACTTTCCAGCACTAACTGTGTTCATGCTCATGTTTCTGTGAGCATTCATTGCGTTCATGTTGTGATTAATTATCATAATATATTCCTCCTTGAATTTTGAGATTTAGACATCCCTGTCTTATTTAAGCTAAATTATTTTTATAACTTAGTCTTAATATATACTTCGTTATGTTTTTATAATACTTTATAGTCTTTTTGAAAATATTTTAAATCTTTTTGTTAAAATATATAGAATCTACACTAAATCTTTTATTATAGCTTTTAGAAGCGCTTTTTAACTCTGCAATATTATCTATTTCTTCTTTAACTTCACTCTTTTTTTCATTTAACATAGTGGATAATTTACTTTGAAGGGGTATTATCTTTAGATTAGTACATAAGTCTTTAAATATTTCATTATCGTACTCCTGAGATTCAATATGATTTATTAAATCCTGCCTTTTTTCTAGTAAAGGGTCTAACTTATCAATATTATCTTCTTCTAAAGCTTTTATTAAATCTAAAGTTACCTCTTTATATTCTGTAAGGTGGGACTTTAATATTTTGACCTCTTTTATATTCATATATTAACTTTGGCCCCCTCCAAATTGTTGCATAATCCACGCACTTTGTGAGTTCATTTTGTTCATTGCCTTTTCTAAGGCTGCAAACTTTCTGTAATATCCATTTTCTCTATCAAAAAGCTTTTTTTCCATCTCCCCTATACGTTTATCTCTATCTCTTAAATCTGTACTAAAAATATTATTTATTTCAGAAAAATCTCCCTTTATTCCTGCTTTTTCTATAAGTAATCCTTTTTTACCATTACTATTTCTTGTAGTTCTTGTATAGTCTAAAAGTATATCATTAACTCTTTGAAATATCCCCTCTTCTTTCCATCTAGCTTCTTTATCACTAGGTGAAATATCTGGGTCATAATATTTTACGGTATCTGATTGTTTTGTGAAAAGTTTTATTATCTTTTCTGGGTCACTTTCTAATGCTTCTTTTAGTTTTTTTTCATTTATTTCAAGCTTCCCTCTTTTGGTAGTATCACTTACTGTGGATATACCTAAGTCAGTTATGGATATACCTGCATCTTTTACAGTATCATAAAATGAGCTTCTAAGCTTTGATAGCATGTCTTCAAGATTACTATCCCCTCTTAAAAGACCTTGCTTTGCTTTATCTTCCCACTTTTTAATTTCTTCTTCTTTCATTCCACTTTTTTGTTCTTCTGTAAGCGGTAAAAATTTATATTGTTTTTTCTCTGAAATCTGATTATTTATTTTTTCTATAACTTCATTATACTTTTCTACAAAGTCTTTTATATGTCCTAGGGGCTTCTCTACATCTTTTTTTATAGAAATATTATTGGAGCCTTTTGAAACTAATGAGTATGCCATATTATCTATAACAAAAAAATTCGTTTCTTTACTAACTTCTACAAAATCCTCCATACCCGGAGCCTTAATCTTGGACTCTGAATTTTCCCCCTTAACTATATCATCATAGACTGTACCATCAGACTTTTTATCCATTCCAAGTAAGTTCTTTAAGTCATCATCAATTTTTAAAACTGAATTTTCTCCTGTTTTTACTGTTTCGAACTTAAAACTTTGATTAAGCTCGCTAAAGGATAGCTTAATATTTCCTTTTGTTTCGCTTTTTACTAAGTCCATAAGTTGCTCTATGGTCATATTTTCATTAACTTTTATATCATAATTTGCTGGATTATTAATAGTAGTTCTATCTAACGCAATACCTTCTTTACCATAGGATATTTTAAACTCACTACTCCCAATCCCAATTTCTGAAATTTTTGTATCTCTTTTTAATATTCCTTTGGACTTGAATGCATCCTTTTGACTTTCAAATCCTGCACCCTTTGCAAGTTTTACTACCTCTATTTCGTAATTACCTGCCTCTGCTCCAGCTAAAGCTTCTATATCCACACTGGGATTTTCACCAGTTATCTTGTTTGATACTGTAGCCTTGTATCCTGTAAATGTACTAGGGGATAAAAGATAAGTATCTGTTTTAAGCTTATCAAAATAATTTTTATTAAAACTATTTATATCTGATAGAGTATCTCTATAAATTTCTTGTCTCCACTGTGTTATTTGCCTATCTTGCTTCATCTTATCCATTCTCATTTGATAAGGTTTCATCATGTTTTTAACCATGGTATCTGTATCCATACCAGTGGCAAGACCTGTAATTCTATTTGGACTTATATTCATAAAATCCCTCCTAATTCTTTTGAAAATCACTAATTATTCATTAAACAATTTATCTTTTTAGCTATTTGTTTTAGAAATATTATAAGCCTCTTCCCAGGTGTTTCGTACATCTTCTATTAGTGGTATCACTTCATCCATTATGTTTATGTCCTTTTTTATATTAGAATTAACTAATCTATCTATTATAAATTCATATACTTTTAAAAGTCCTTCTGCCCACTGTCCACCTTTTGGTACATCTAAACTATTTATTAATTCATAAAATATATCTTGAGTTTTAACTATATTTTCATGAGCCTTTTTTATATCTTTATCTTCTATAGCTTGTCTCCCTATTTTTGAAAATTTTACAGCACCATCTAAAAGCATAAGCAAAAGTTGCTCTTTAGAGGCAAAGTTAACGCTATTATTTTTATACACATTATAAGCATTATTCCCTTGCATTTTATCTATTCCCCCTATTTCCTTATATCAAGGAACCTTCCCTTGTAAGTTTCTTTCGTAGTATTTTTATGTTCTATGGTAGCCTCTACCTCTACGTCTTCAGTCTTTATAGCATTTATAGATATATCTTTATGGTTTTTTGCATATTTAGATAAGTTAAACTTTTCTTTGGAATCTTTTTTATTACTCCATCGTCCGTTTCTTCTTCCAGATTCATTTTCTTCTTTATTTATGAGCAGTGTTCTTTTAGAATGAACCTTACCTTCTCTTGTTTCTGCATTAATCCTATCTCTTAGGTCATTATCAACTTTATTTAACCTAAATTCCATGGTATCACCCCAATAATAGTATATATTTGGTGTATTTTTAAATTAAGCTTTCTTGTCTACTAAAAGTCCTACCATTTCACACATTTTAGCTACCATGTCTATTATCTTCCTTGGTGGTATTTCCATTATCACTTCTTTAGTGTCAGTATTTACTATCTTTATCATAATCTGATTCAATTTTTCATGCATCTCATATTCTGCATGCACATTTTCACCTTGTAAAAATTTATTTAACTTTTCTACAGAAACTTTTATATCTTCTTTAGAAAAGTCTTTGTTTTGTGACTTTATAGGCTCTATCGGTGGTAACATAGGTGTATCTACATTTGTGTCTTTCACTACTGTATTTAAGTTATAATCTGTGGAGTTTTGTCTTCCTTGACTTATCCTTGTAACTTCCATATTAATACTCCTTCTACTTCATATTATTTCTTAAAGTTTTTTAACATATCTATACTAAAATTTGTAGACTTTTTGTTTTCTTCTCTTACCTCATCATAAAGTTCTTTTCTTAAAATCTTTATTTCCTTTGGTGCTGAAATGGCTAGTTTTACACTACCATCTTCTGTCTTCACTACTGTAATTTCAATATCATCCCCTATGAGCAAAGATTCACCTTTTTTTCTGGTTATAACTAGCATCTTATCACTCCTTAATCAAAGGGTATTTTATAGGATACTTTTCATCCTGTAGTATTATTTGTTCCCCTAAATCTTTTTTTATATTTATAATTATAGGTGCTCTAAGATTTACTGTTATACTATTTATATTGGAACTTAAAGTAACAGTATTAAGCATTAATACATCACTTTCTTCTTCTATCTTTAATGTTTTTAATGTGTTTTCTGGTAAGGCTACTTCATAATCCACTGCAAAATCAAAAGGATTAATAACTATAATGCCTACGTCTTTATCTTCTATAGAGTGTAAAATTTTAAAAACTTCATTACCCTCCACTGAGAATATCACAAATTCTCTTAAATCTTCAAAGCCTGGAATACCTTTATTAAACCTTATAATATCTTTTTCTTCAAAGCCTATAGTCCCATGATATTTAGTTTCAAAATTCATTTTATAAACACCTTCTTAATTTTATCTTATATAATCCATTAATGTTGGTTGTATTATCCTTGCACTTGCTTGAAGTGATGCCATATAAACTGTCTGCATTTCATAAGCTTCCATACTGTTTTCTGTAAAGTCTATATCCTCTACCTTTGAAAGTATTTCTGTCATATTAAAGTTTTCTTCTATATTTCTTTCCTTTGCAGACTCCATCCTATTTTGCTTTGCTCCAACACCAGACCTTAGTTTTAGTATGTTATCTAATATATCGCTTACTCCTTGAAGGTCTTCCGCTATTAGTTTATCTCTATCCTCTGGTTTAGCACTATCTAAATGCTCTGTTATATCACTTAATATTTTTCTAATATCTAAATCCTCTTTTTTAGAGTTTTGAAACTTGGTTATTTCAGTTGCTGTTACATTATATTCAATATAAACTCCTTGAGATACCTCTACACTAAGCTTTGAATTTATCATATTATATTCGTCATTACCAATATCAATTTCTTGTCCTTGGCGGCCTCTATAAATAAGTTTACTATTTCCCCCTGTGTTTACTATGTCCATAGGCTTTGATGTTCCTCTTGTTCCTCCGAATATATACTTCCCATCAAAGTTTGTATTTAGTATTTGCGAAAACTCTTCTATCTTTTCGTTTACTTCATCTTTAATTGCCTTTCTTTCAGAAGATCCGTAGGCTGCATTTCCAGCTGATACCAAAAGATCTCTTACTCTTTTAAACACTTCTCCAGATTGTCCTAATGATGTATCCGCTGAATCAAGCCAGTTTATTGTATCTTTTATATTTTCATTATATTGCTTATTTGCAACTATATCTGAATTAATTTGCATTATTCTTGAAACTTTAAAGGGATTATCTGAAGGTCTTCTTACTTGTTTTCCTGAGGTTCCTTGTTCTTGTATTCTTTTCATATTATTAAGATTATTTCTCATATCGCTTAAAAAGTTATGTGAAAGCATCTTATTTGTAACTCTCATAATTACACCACCATTTTTATAATTTTATCTTTTAAGTCCATTAATCACTACATCTAGTAGCTCATCTATTGTAGCTATAACTTTAGCATTTGCCTGATATGCATGTTGAAATTGTATAAGATTAGTCATTTCTTCATCCTCTGATACTCCAGATATACTAAGCCTTGACTCTTCAAAGCTTGCTAAAAGCTTTCTTTGGTTCTTTGCTGTTTGATTAGCTTCTTGGGCATCTACGCCTAATTTATTTACCATATTTTTAAAATAAGCATCCATCTTCATACCTTTAACGTTGTTTTTTATAAAAAATTCATTAGGTGAAGTATCAAATCCGTTAGAACCTTTTGCCCCTATTAAATCTTTTCTACCTTTTATATCGTCTCCTATATCTTGTATCATTAAAATTGTATCTTTTAATCCTGCTATTGCAAGAGCTCTCTCATTATCAGATTCCCCTGAGTCCTTACTTGCTCCTACAAGTATCTTCATTACATCTTTCATTATTTCTGGATTTACAGCTATATTACTTGCATTTATATCATCTTCGCTACCACCATCTTTATTTACAAAAAATAAAGTCTGATCCTTTTCATCAATATTTTTGGTGTGTATAGCGTTTACTGACCAAGCTAGGGACTTTGCTAGTCTATTTAAATCATTTTCGTACTTTTGAATATCATCATTTATAGACATAAGACCTTTTAGTTCACCTTTAGAAGGTTTAAACAAAGCTGCATTGAAGGATTTACCGGGCTTTAGTGTAAGTTCCCCTGTAACACTATCTATAGTGCCTAAGGATACTCCGTTATCATCTACAGGCTCTCCATTAACATTAGTCCAAATCACTCTTGAATCTTCTAATTCTTTTTTAACCCTAGAAATTTCATTTTGATCTGCCGGATCCATTTTTAGTGTAACCGTAACTTTATTTTCAGCACTAAGCTTATTACCAAGCTTATAATAAGTTACTTCAATATCTCCTGTATACTGTCCTGTTGCTGGATCCTTTTTAGCATCTATACTATCTACATAAGATAATCTATTAACTTCTGTCTTGTTATTAACTGCTTTTATCATATTTAGATTTGAGTCTTCTGCTTTAAGGTTTATGCCTTCATAATTGCTTTTTTCTATTTTTATATTGAACTTTGAACTTATTTCATCTAATAACATATCCCTTTGATCCATAAGATCATTTGGCATTTTTCCAGATACATTTACTGTCATTATCTCTTGGTTTAGCTTGTCGATTTGATTTAAAAGAGCACTTACCTCTGCTACTGCTGATCTTGTAAGTTCTTTTGAGTTTTCTTTTAACTTTTCAAGCTGTCCATAGGTATGGTTTATAGAATTTGCTAAGGATGCTGACTTTTCCGCTGCTACTACCCTAGTATTTGATCCTTCAGGATGTTTTGAAAGATCCTGCCATGCTTTATAAAATTCTCCCATCAAATTAGATATTCCAGTATCTGTAGGTTCATTTAATATTCCCTCTACTTCCGAAAGAAACTTTTCTCTTGTACTGTATTGACCTAATATACTAGTTTCTGCCCTAACTTGAAAGTCTATAAAGGAATCTCTGATCCTTTCTATTGCCGCAATCTGTGATCCTGTACCAAGCTGTCCTGGTTCTGCTGTGTTGTGTATACTTGGTGTTGCAAAGGGCCTTGTAGTAGTGATTTTCGCTCTTTGCCTTGAGTATCCATCAGTATTTACATTTGCTATGTTGTGTGCTGTTACATCTAATGCCTTTTGTTGTGTAAACATTCCTCTTTTTGCTATATTAAAAGTTCCGAATAATCCTGACATACTTCCACCTCAATTATTTTCCTATCTTCCCCAAGGAATTATAGGTTGTATTTGGTCTATTAGGGTTTATTATATTTAATATCTTACCTGTATAGGCAATACCTTGCTTTAGTATCATTTCATTAGTATCTTTTTGAATAGTTAAGCTACTAAGAATGTTTTTAACATTAATATAACTATCCTCTAAATCATCACTGTGAAGTTCTTTAATAACTTCACTCATAGCTCTTCCCTTTGTAATTGCTCGCCTTTTCACTTCTGCTTTTGCAATGGTTTTATTGCACTTTTCAATATCTTCTATTATAGCTTCTAATTTAAACACATCTTTTTTTAATATATAATCATGTTGAAGATTTAAAAGTTCTAATAATTTTCCTAAGCACTTAGCTTCTTCATCCATTATATCCTTTAGTTCTTCTCTCATTTATAAAAATTCTCTTCCTTTCATAATCTTTAGCATCTTATCTGCTAAATCTTTAGAGTGAACTTTATAGGTTCCATTTTCCACACTAAGCTTTATGCTTTCAACCTTTTTTTCGTCCTTTATCATATCTATATTATCAAAGGACATATCCCTTAAGCTTCTAGCTGTAGATGATATCTCTATAGAGTCCTTCTTACTTATTGATTTATTACTTTCATTTACCTTCTTATTATCTCCATAAGCTTTTATAAAACTTACATTATGATTTATTGGCTTAATATTCATATAACCACCTCCGGTTTAAGTTCACCTAATACATTCTTTTCATATATTAATTATCGTATGATTCTTTAAAAGGTTTAGTAAAAGCCTATAAATTTAAAGTGTAAAGTATAAAATAGTGCTAATAAGATCCTCATTTTACTTAAAATCTTTATAGCACTATTTTATGGTTTTAACGTGTTTTATTTATATACTTTAATGATTTATCTTCCAAGAGTTTTAACTCGTTCTGTATTATTAACTATACTCGTAATTCTAACTCCAAAGTTTTCATCTACCACAACTACTTCGCCATAAGCGACTCTTTTTCCATTTACTAAAATTTCTACTGGTTCTTCTGCAAGTTTGTCTAGTTCCACTAAAGATCCTGTACCTAAACTTAAAATATCCTTTATAGACTTTTTAGTTCTTCCAAGTACTACGGATATTTCTAAAGGAACATCTAAAATAAGATCGATATTTTTCACATTTCCTTGAACTCTTTGTTCTTCTAATGGTTGGAAAGAAGCTTTTTGTACATCTACCTCTTCTTGTTTCATTGTTATAGCTGACTCTTCGATGGATTTCTCATAAATCTCACTATTACTAGGTGTATCATAAGATCCATTCCTTTCGCTATTAGTATTTGTATTAACTTTTGTAGTCTCTTTTGCTTCTTCAGTTACATACTTATTGTTATTATCTGACAGTTCTTCTTGTGTAAACTTTTCTTCTTCCCCCATCATTATTTTAACGATTTTTTTGCCTGTAGCAACTGGTAATATTTGCATTATAGTGCTATCTATTAAATTCCCAATAGTCATACTAAAGGAAACTTTTATTATAGGCTCATCTTCGCTTATATCATCTGCTAAAGGTTCCGTGTTATCCGTCCATATCTTTGATACAGGTGGAGATATGTTGACCTCCCTTGAAAACATAGTTGCCATGGAGGTAGCTGCTGAAGCTATCATTTGATTCATTGCCTCTGATACTGCGCTAATCTCTATTTCCGAGAGTTCCGGTGTGGCGTTTAGACCATCTCCTCCCATCATAAGACTAGATATGACAGATGCATCTGGAGTTTTCATTACCAAAAGATTTTGTCCTATTATTCCACTAGTGAATTTAACCTGTAGCGCTATGTTAGGTATCTCAAAAGAATTTTTAAGTTCTCTTAATGTAGTCAAAGTAACTACAGGTGTTGTAATATTAACCTGTTGATTTATTATTTGAGAAAGAGTAGTAGAGGCAGAACCCATGGATATATTACCTATCTCTCCAAGTAAATCTTTATCTATATCGGATAGTACTTCTTCCTCTATATTTGTATTTTCACTAGAATCCTCACTATTCCCCCCGTCTACCTTTAATAAAGCATCTATTTCCTCTTGGGAAAGGAATCCATTACTCATAGTTTTCCACATCCTTATCTATAATATCCAAAATTTGTGCACCCTTATTTTTACCGATGAGACCTGGCTTAATATAGAAGCATTCCTCATCTTCTACTATAAGTTTTATAGGCTTGTTGCACTTACTATCTAGTGTAATTACATCTCCAACTGTTAACTTTAAAAAGTCATCTACAGTTAAGGATGCCTTACCTAATATAGCTCCTAGGGATACATCTACAATATCTAACCTAGTTCTTAATCTTTCTCTAGACTCTTTTAGCACTCCTTCATCATTTTGTTGGAACCAATATTGAACTACTAATTTATCTAGAACCTTTTCTATACTTAAATAAGGAATACATATATTTATAAAGGTATTATTTTTCCCCATCTCCACAGAAAATGTAACTAGTGCTACTGGCTCATTAGGTGCTAATGTTTGATTTAATGCTGGGTTTGTTTCTATACCCTCTATTTCTGTTTGAACACTTAAAATATCTTCCCAAGCTAGTTTTAAATTACCTATAAGTCCCTTATTCACTTGGGTTATTATATTTTTATCTATATCTGTAAATTCTCTTAACTTATATTTATTATCACCTTTTCCTCCAAGTAAAATGTCTATTATTTGAAACACAAATTGAGGATTAGTTTCAAATAATATGGATCCATTTAAAGGTGGCATTTTAAATATAGTTAGTATTGTAGGGTTAGGTATAGAATGTATAAATTCTTCATAAGTTATCTGTTCTACCGATTCTATTTTTACCTTAACATTAGTTCTTACTTGGGCTGACAGATAATTTGATATAATTCTTGCATAATTATCATGAATGAGTTCTAAAGTCCTTATATGGTCTTTTGAAAACTTTTGTGGACTTCTAAAATCATAAGGCTTTACCTTTTGTTTTTCTTCTTCTTTTGGAAGCTCGTCTGGCTCAATTTCTCCTGAAGACAAGGCAGACAGCAATGCATCAATTTCGCTTTGGGATAATACCTCTGCCATTATATTCCCTCATTTCCTTCTTAATTTGCTAAGAGTTTATTTATATCTATTAAAGTTACGACTCTATCTCTAAAATTTATAACCCCTTTAACGTATGAATTCATGCTTTGTTCTTCAACTCTTTCAATAATTTCTTCTTTTATTTCTAAAACCTCGTCTACTTGATCTACGGTTATAGCCACTTGTTCTTCTTCCATATTTAAGATTATGATATTATTCTGATCTTCTTTAGATATTCCCATATCTAAAATCATATTAATATCTAATAAAGATATTATAGTACCCCTTAAATTTATAAGCCCTTTTATGTATATGGGAGCCTTTGGCACCTTAGTTATTTCCATAATGTCACTTATACCCTGTACTTTTGAGGTCTCTACAGCAAATTGTTCGTCATTTAATTTAAATATTACTATTTGCATATTAAAAAGCCTCCTTTAACCTATAGTCTTTTTTATAGCTTCTAAAACTCTATCTGCTTGAAATGGCTTTACAATAAAATCTCTTGCCCCAGCTCTTATAGCTTCCATTACCATGCTTTGTTGTCCCATGGCACTACACATTATTACCTTAGCTGCTGGATCAAATTCTTTTATTTGTTTCACAGCTTCAATACCATCCATATCTGGCATTGTAATATCCATTGTTACAACCTCTGGCTTTTCTTTTTTATACATTTCTACAGCTTTTATACCATTACTTGCTTCACCTACTACTTCAAATCCATTTTTCTCAAGAATGTCTTTAATCATCATTCTCATAAAAGCAGCATCATCAACTATTAATACTCTTGTCATTTTTTCTACCTCCAACATTAAATTACTCCTAGTGCATTTAACATTTTCTCTAAAGATCCCGGCATTGGGACATAATAAAAATGTCCACTAATATCCTGGTTTAAATCACTATTTAAAAACATGGTTTCAATATCTAATACGTAGTCATCATATTGACCTGATTCAATAAATGTAGTGCTAAGTATTGCTCCTAGCATATCATAAGTTACCGCTGGTACAGATGGAGTTATAAGTAAATTTGTGAATTTTGCAATAGCATTCATATAAGATCCTGCTATTATATTACCTATTTCACAAAGCACTGAATACCCCATTTCGCTTATCTCTTCTTCTTCCCTTTTCCCTGTCATAAGTTCTATTATATTTAAAGCTACAATTCTTTCAAATATAAATAATATATTTCCAGGAGCACTACCAAGTACCCTAACGATAACACCTACTACAGGCTCTTCTCCACTTATTCGTGAAAATACCTCATCAAACTTTACTATATTTACATAAGGCACTGTCATATCAATTTTTCTATTTAATAATTGCGAAAGAGCTGTAGCAGCATTTCCTGCACCAATGTTTCCAAGTTCCTTTAGTGCATCAAGTTGCATATCACTAAACTTTAAATAGCTCATTATTCATTATACCTCCACCTAAACTTATAGAGATAATCTTTATCATATTAAGGCTCCAACATCAAGAATTAATGTAACTAACCCATCTCCAAGAATAGTTGCTCCAATATATTCCTTTGATGCTTGAAGAGTTTTACCAAGGGGTTTTATTACTATTTCTTGTTGTCCTAAAAGACCATCTACTAAGAGGCCTACCGTCTTTTCACCCACATTTATTATTACTATAAATCTTTTTTTATTTTCCTTATCTATTTCTAAATTTATTTTTTCATTTACCCTAACTAGTGGTATTATGGTATCTCTATATATTATAACTTCTTTACCATCAGTTCTTTTTATTAAGTCTTCGCTGTAATCTATTACCCTATCTATATATCCTAAGGATATAGCCATAGTTTCATTGCCTACTTTTACAAGAAGGGCTTGTATTATTTGCAAAGTTAACGGAAGCTTAATTATAAATGTAGAACCTTTATCTATTTCACTTATAACATCTACAGTTCCACCTAAAGCACCTATCTTTGTTTTGACAACATCCATACCAACTCCACGTCCTGAAATATCAGTAACCTTTTCATTAGTACTAAATCCTTGAAGAAAAACTAAATTTCTTATGTCATTATCATTCATGCCTTCTGTGCTTATTCCCATTTTTTCTGCCTTGTTTTTAACTTTTTCTACCTCTATTCCCTTACCATCATCCTCCACCTTTATAACAGCCTTTGTACCTTCTTGATAGGCACTTAATGTAATTGTTCCAGCTTCGCTTTTCCCTTTTTTAAGTCTTTCTTCTTTGCTTTCTATTCCATGATCTGCAGCATTACGTATAAGATGTATTAGAGGTTCTCCTATTTCATCTATTACTGTCCTATCTAGTTCTGTATTTTGACCCTCTATCTTAAATTCTATTTCCTTATCAAGTTCTACTGAAAGATCTCTTATCATTCTTGGAAATCTATTGAAGACAATATCTAGTGGAAGCATTCTTATTTTCATAACTAAATCTTGAAGATCAGATGTAGTTCTAGCTACTTGTTCTAAAGTCTCATTTAATTCTAATAATTTATAGCTTGTACTTATCTGTTCTAGTCTGGTTCTATGAATAACAAGCTCAGACACCATATTCATAAACTTATCTAATCTTTCTAAGTCAACCCTTACAGATTGGTGTGTCTTTTTATGATTAGTATTATCATTTTCTTTATGTTCATCTTTTGGTTGAATTTTTACCTTCTTTACTTCATTTATCTGTTTTTCCTTATTAACTTTAGTATTAACATCCTTTATTTCTTTTGATTTATTTTGTTCTAAATCTATTTCGCTAACTTTAACATCTCTTACCTCAGAAATATTGGATATAATGTTAAATACCTCTTCATCATTTTTAGTTGTTATATATACTAAAGAAATTTGAAAATCAAATATTTCATTTTCTATATCTTCTGCACTAGGAATAGATTTTATTATTTCTCCGCTTTCCTCTAATGATTTAAATATTAAAAAAGCTCTCGCTGACTTTAATAAAGTATTTTCATCTAATGTTATGTATATTTCTTTAACATAAAAATCTTTTTCTACAGCTTGCTTAATTACGTTAATATCATATTCATTAAGTTCTATACCATCTTCTACTAATTGTTCTTTTTCAATTTCTTTTATTTCTACCTTTTCTTCATGATGCTCTTCAGCTATAGATTCTAACTGACTTATTATACCTGCTATATTTTCTTCTGATTCCACACCCTCTGATACATTATCCACCATTTTCTCAAGAGTATCAAGGCATTCAAAAAGTACTGTTACAACCTTTTGTGTAACTTTAAGTTCTCCTTCTCTAAATCTAGATAACACATCTTCCATTTTATGAGTAAGTTCTGCCATATCATTATATCCCATGGTGGCTGCCATTCCTTTTATTGTATGTGCTACCCTGAATATTTCATTTAATTTATCTATATCCTCTGGTCTTTGTTCAAGTTCTAATAAGGACTCATTTAATGTTTGAAGATTATCCATAGACTCTTCTAAAAACATGGATAAATATTGTTGTGTATCCATCTACTTACCTCCTTATAGCTTCTTATATATAAAAGTAGAAGCCTTTTCAAATCCAAATTCTTTATAATTATATATACTTTCAGTGGCACCTACAAAAAGTATACCACCTGGGTTTAAAGCGCTGCTAAATTTTTTATATATATTATCTTTTATATCTTGATTAAAATATATAACTACGTTTCTACATATTATTACATCAAAACCATTGCTATATCTATCCATAATAAGATCATGTTTTTTAAAGCTTACCATGTTTTTTATCTTACTATCTAAAATATATTTACCTTCTGATATATTAAAATACTTATTTGCATAGTCTTTTGGCATATTTTTAATATCTGAAGCTGAATATTCACCTTTCTTTGCCTTTTCTAAAATTGTATTATCTATATCTGTAGCTATAATATTGTGTTTTACGCCCTTAGATATATCATCTAGTATCATAGCTATAGAGTACGGCTCAGCTCCAATAGAGCAGGCAGCACTCCAAATTTTAAGAGGTCTTTTACTTCTCGTTATTTCTTCTTTAAGCTTTAATTTGAATTCATTAAAAATCTCTGGATTTCTAAAAAATTCCGTAACATTTATAGTTATAAAATCAAGAAACTTTTGTCTTTGTTCTTGATCCTTTTTTAATAAAATTACGTATTCATCAAGATTGTTTGCACCAACCCTAGACATTAAGCTTTTAATTCTTCTATGAAGTTGATTTGACTTATAGGCGGATAAATCAATACCAAAATCCTTTAAAACCCACTTTTCGAATTCTATAAAATCCATACTATCTTCTAACCCCCATAACAGTCTTTACAATATGTACTGGTATATCTTGCAATGGTAGTACTATATCAACCATACCTGTTTCATAAGTAGCTTTAGGCATACCATATATTATACAAGTAGATTTATCTTCTGATATTGTAAGTCCACCTCTTTTTTTAACTTCAACAGTGCCTCCCGCACCATCTTTACCCATGCCAGTCAAAACAACACTCATAAGATTAGTTCCGTAGACCTTTGAGGCCGATATAAATAACTTATCAACTGCAGGTCTCACCCCCCAAATTGAAGGTTCTGTGTTAAGATGTATCTTCTTGTCTTCCCACACTTCCATATGGAATCCTCCTGGTGCTATGTATACTGTGTCCTTTTCTATATCGTCACCTTCTGCTGCTTCCTTAACCCTTATATCACTATTAGCATTAAGTCTTTCAGCAAAAGCTTTGGTAAATCCTGCAGGCATATGCTGTACAACAAGCACCGGTACTCCAATATCTTTTGGGAGGGCTGTAATTACGCTATAAAGTGCCTTAGGTCCTCCTGTGGAGGCTCCAATAGCTACTGCTTTTATTCTACCTATGGCATTAACTTCTGCTTCTTTACCCTTTTTTAGGGACTCTCTTCTTATTTCTCTTTGTTCTTTTAAAGTTATCCTCATCCTTTTAAATTCTCTAGAATTATTGTCTGGAGATATTTTATTATATGCTCCTCTTATCTTTTCTGTCAAATCTTCCCTAACCTTATTAATATCTAAAGAAATTTCACCAGAAGGTTTTGGTATAAAATCAAAAGCTCCTGACTCAAGACACTCAATGGTTAGTTCAGTTCCTTTTATAGATATACTACTTAACATTATAACCGGTACAGTTATTCCTCTTTTTTTAAGTTCTTTCAAAGCTATGATTCCATTCATCTTAGGCATTTCAACGTCTAATGTTATAATATCCGGATTAAGTGTTTCAAGTTTTAATAGGAGTTCTTCACCATTTTTAGCTATACCTATAACTTCTATATCCTCTTCCGCATTTAACATATCTGATATAATTTTTCTCATTAAAGCGGAATCATCTACTACAATAACTTTGATTTTATTCAAGCTTCATCAACTCCACTATAATTCTTTTGTACCCATTCCAACAGTCCTTATGTATACAATTCCACTTTCAGCATCTAATATCATGGTCCTACCTTTATTTCCACCTATATCTATTGATATCAAGGGTATACATAACTTTTCTAGGCTCGCCTTTACTGCTAGCCCATTTCTATTACCTATATCATTTATCATGCCTTTATCTGAAAAATTAAACATAGAGGCCCCACCAGCTATTTTAGCTTTTATATTTCTTTTCTTAGCTCCGGACCTTTCCATCTTTTCTAATAACAGTGGTATAGCTAAATCAGCAAATTTAAGAGGCTTACTTAAGTTATTAAACTGTGTACTATCTGGCAACATTATATGTGCAAGTCCTCCTAATGATATTTTATTATCATATAATGCTATTCCTATACAAGACCCAAGCCCTACTGTAATTATTTTACCTGGAGAACTCACTATATTAAGATCCGCAATTCCTATTCTTACTTCATTACTTTCCATAATTCACCCTTATATTATGCTCTTTTTCTCTTTATCAGTGAGAATATTTCCTAGATTTAAAAATATAACAATCTTTTGATTTACTTTTATAAGTCCCTTAATATATCTTTTGGAAATAGGTGTTGCTATATCCGGAGGACTTTCTATATCTTCAGACTTAATATCTTTAACTTCTGATACTACATCTACTATCATACCTACTTTTTGCATATCTTGTTTTACTACTATGATCTTAGTTTCTGCGCCTTTTTCACCTTGAATTAAGTTGAATCTTTTAGCAAGGCTTACTATAGGTAATATATGTCCCTCATAATTTATTACTCCCTCCACAAAGTCTGGAGTATCTGGAAGTACTGTAGGCACTTCATATCCTAATATTCTTTCTACTTCTATTATATCTGTGGCATAATTTTCGCCATTTAGGTTAAAGATTAAAACTTTAATCTCATTTTCATTCATCTAATTAAATCCTCCTATAACTTTAATCTATCTATTATTATCTCTCCCTCGGAATCCATATAAGCATGTACATCTTTACTTGCTATTTCTAATATACTTTCTTTTTCTCCAAATGCAAAAATTGTATTTTCATAAGCTACATCTACATATATATGACCACTAGGTTCTACTGAAAGTGTCGTAAAAACAGATCCAGGGCTTCCTACCACCCTAGCTCTTATCTCATTTTTAGCTTTTATCTTTCCTCCTCTTGCAATAGCTCCTGGTTGCTCAAAATATATGTTATTATTGGATGAAATATTAGATATATACTCACCTTTCCCCTTAAAAACAATATTTCCCGAACTACTTACATCAGAATCTTGGCAGTAGTTTATTGAAATATTTGATGGTAAATTTAAATTATTATTTAATATTTCTATTTTATCTTTAATCATAGAAATTATATCATCTATTTCACTAAAATGTTTTATATTTAAAGGTCCAAATCCCATGATGCTTTTTTTAAGTATATCTATGAGCTCTGTATCATAGTCTTCATCTAATCTAGCATCTTTTATAACATTCATACATAGCCGCGGTATGTTTTTAAATTTACTATCTATTAAAGCTTTAATTAGTTCTCCATCACCAGTAGCTCTACCTACTAAGTTAAATTTTTTAATTTCTAATATGTTTTTTACCATTGCTTCAAATGTTGTTAAAAGTACAGTAAGATTTTGAATATATTCTATCTTCAATACGTCCTTACCTCCACCATATATCTTAGATAAAATAATATTACCATTAATATTTATATCCCCTTTGCTTACTACCTCTGAAGACTCTACAGCCCCCTGAATAACTACAGTACTTCCGCCTTCAACTTTCATGCCTTCAGTGACATTTCCCTTTACAACTATTTCTCCAGAAAATTTTATGTTTCCAGTCTTTAAGTTTACATCCGAGGGCACTTCATGTATAGGCTTTACAAAAAATGCTCCATTTCTAAAAGAAGGTTTTCCATCTATTGAAGATATTATTTTATCCCCTTCTTCTGAAATATAACAGCCTTCTACAGCTTTAAATATAATAGCTTTAGCTGGTTTATAAGGCAAATCTACGCCTCTAACATTTTTACCTACTCTACCTTCTTTTCCAGCTTTCTTTTCTGCAATAATATCACCTTTTTTAATAGCCTCTACAGAACCTATACTCTTATAATCTATGGTTCCACTTTTATCTTCTTTAAATTTATTTGTATCTTTTCCAAACTTAAAGCTTATGTAATCTTCTTCTTTATCTATAGGAAGTAGTCCTTCAGCCACAAGAATGTGATTTTGATTTTTTATCTTTATTAACTTCTTTATTTGCTCATCAATTATACCAAAAACAACTCCAACCTTCGTTAAAGCTTCTATTACCTCTTCTTCATTATAAAGTGGTGAGTATAACTGTTTTTCTTCAATTTCAATATGCAAGTTGTGAGCGTCTTTGCAGTCCTTTATTTTAAAAATCTTTTTTGGTGTAAACTTTGTACTTATATAAACTTTCATCTTATCTGGAAATACGTTTATATCTAAAGTCCTTTTAGGTATAGTATCATCTTCTCGTACACTAGTTTCAATATTAGTGCTACTAAATACTTCAACTTCCTCTTGTATCTCTTCTCCATTAACTTTAATAATTAAATTTTTAGAAGGATTTATTTTTGCAGGTAATCCCCCATCTTCAGGATCTGAAACGTAAATTTTTCCATCATTTATGCTAATTGTCCCTTGCTTTTGTTTAATAGCATTTGATTCTTCATCTTCCTTTTGCAAAATAACATTGATCACAGCCTTTTTTATAAAGGTACCTTTTTTTTCTTCAATTATTTTGTAAATTAAATCTTCCTTAGCTATACCTAAATCTTTAGTTGCTTTTAAAATACACTTTTCTATGGTAGATGCGGAATAAATTTTTTCATTCATCTTAATCTCCCCAATATATTATTTTTATGTTCTAAATTTTATCACATTGAAAATATTATATATGATTTATTTAATGTATCTTGGATAAGTTATATATATTTTTAGTTTTTATACCTAAATATATAATATGTCTATATAATTATCGTAGGTTACACCCAATAATTTATATAGTCTTTCACTTTTTCACGATATTTATCAGTTATTATTTTTATTATACCATTTTGTGTAGAATTTAATAAGTTTTCATCTATATATTTTATAGGTAGAACACTTGGAGATGTTCCTGATATAAAGGCGCCATCTAAATTCATTAATTCCTCATACTTATATCCTTCTTCTTTGACATTTATTTTATTTTCTAAGCATATTTCTAAAATCTCATCTCTTGTTATTCCAGGTAGAACTTCTGAAATAGGAGATGTTATCACACAGTCTTCTTTTATAAAAAATATATTAGACTTACTACCTTCTGTTACTTTTCCATTTTTATCTACCAATATAGCTTCGTAAACCTGTTTATCATTTATTTTTTCATTAATCTTTTCTCGAAAGTCATCGTTTACAATCTTAGCATTAGGGTTATCTCTTTCTCCGTGATAAAGAATAGTTCTTACCCCTTCTTTATAGTCTGATTCTGTAGGATATGCATGATTTATATAAAACATAATAAAATCCTTTTTAGGTTTGTCAGCATTAATAACAATTTTTATATTACCATCAAGTTTACCATTAAGTTCTATAAGCTCCTTTACATAGCCCTTACATGTTTCATAGCTATAAGGTAGCTTCATATCAATTAATTTCATTGACTTTTCCATTCTTTTTATATGTTTTTCAAAAAATAAAGGCACTCCATTTACAACTCTTATAACTTCATATACATTTATACCACTATATATAAAGTCATTATTAAAATCAGCACACTTTTTAATTTTTCCATTTTTAATCAAAAACTTATTTATACAATCCACCATAAAATATATACAGGTTATGAAAATCATATTAAAACATAGCCTCTCCTTTCTTATTTTTTATATTATGATTTTTTTAGTCTAAAAAATATTTAAATAACTCTTAAGAATGCAAAAATTATCACTAGACAATATGCATTACCGCTTTATAACTTTTTAAAATTTTATAATAAGCTCTTTTTATATCTACTTCCAATTTAATATCTTTATTCCTTTACCGTCTTTTTTAAAGTTTATAAGATATGGGTTTCCTACTAAATCAAATAAAGGCTTATCTGAGAGAGAATCTGAAAACATATAAGAAGCTTCATAATCTACCTCTATATTTTCTTTACTAAGCTCTTGTTTTAATCTTTTTACCTTTTCTTCACCCTTGCAATTTAATCCATCCATCCTTCTAGTATGTCTCCCGTCATTAGTTATATACTTAGTTCCTATTATTTTATCTACTTCTTTTATATTATAAAATTCATTTAAATAAAATTCTGGTGAAGCAGATATTAAATAAATAAGATAGCCTTTAGATTTCATCTTATATATCATATCCATAGCATCTTTATATAGAATGCTACTAAGTCTTTTATTATAAAATTCTTTCACAAGTTCATCTACCTGCTCTTCTTCCATACCTTCAATAAATTTTAAGAAGGTTTCCTTTGTCTGTTTTTCATCAAAGGCTCTAGTAATAAACATAATGCCTGAAAGCAAGGCTCTTGGAATATATCTAATATTTTTCAAATCTTTTTTTATCATAAATTTAAAAAATTCCATTAATGTTTCTTTTTTAGTTAATGTATAATCTATATCAAATATCGCGAGCTTAACCATAATTAAATATATCACCTACCTTTAGAAATAACTTGATAGAAAAAAACTGCTGCAAAAGCAGCAGTTTAATATTCTATTTTATTATTCTTCTTCTTCTTGGTCTTCTTCTTCTAAAATTGTTTCATAATATCTTGAAACCTCTTCAAATTCTGTATCTTCTGGTATAACAAGTTCTCCATCTTCACCTACTGATTTAAATAAGTATACGGATCCGTCAGTTGGATTTTGAACTAGGACATATTGTCCTTCTTTGTATTCAAAGCCATCTACCACTTCACATGGTGTAACATTTCCATCTTCATCTTCTAAATCAACTACGAAAGATTCAAATTCATTTTCTCCACAATCGCATCCTTCGTGATCATGATTATGTCCGTGTCCTTCTGATCCGCATCCACAACCTTCTTGTTTTTCGTTATTATCTCCACAGCCACAACCGCAACCTGATTGTTCTTCATTGTTTTCTCCGCAGCCACAACCACATTTTTCTTGTTCTTCGTTATTCATATAATCTCTGATTTTAAATTAAACCTATAGTCTAATAAAATTTCAGATTTTCACCTCCTTAACTCTTATGTATCCATTTTAACCTTAAACTATAAATAATAAAAGGTTTTTTTGAAAAATTATTTATTTTGCTTATTAAAAGTTTATTATTATGGCTAATTAATTAAAAAGGCTGCCCTAAGGACAGCCTTTTTTTATAAACTATTGTTGATTTGCAAGTTTTTTGTAACCATCTAATCTTTCTTTAGCATCTTGTTCAGTCTTTGCAAATAATTCTTCTGCAAAGTCTGGATATGCTTTTTGTAATGAAGCATATCTAACTTCTCCTAGTAAGAAGTCTCTAAATGGCATTTTTGGTTCCTTTGAATCTAAGCTAAATGCATTCTTTTCTCCACCTCTTAAAGTTGGATTATATCTGTATAAAGCCCAGTATCCACTATCTACTGCTAATTTAGATTCTAACTGACTATTTCCCATTCCAGCTTTAATACCATGATTTATACATGGTGCATATGCTATTATTAGGGATGGTCCATCATAAGCTTCTGCTTCTGCAATAGCTTTTAATGTTTGATTTTTATCTGCTCCCATGGATATTTGAGCTACATATACATATCCATAAGTCATAGCTATCATTCCAAGATCTTTTTTCTTAGTTCTCTTACCTGAAGCAGCAAACTTAGCTATAGCAGCTGTTGGAGTAGCCTTTGAAGATTGTCCGCCTGTATTTGAATATACTTCTGTATCAAATACAAGTATATTTACATTCTCGCCTGATGCAAGTACGTGGTCAACTCCGCCAAATCCTATATCATAAGCCCAGCCATCTCCTCCAAATATCCAATGTGATCTCTTAACCAAATAATCCTCATTAGATATAATATCTTTAGTTAGATTATTTTGTTTTTCATTTGATACAGCTACAATTACTCTATCAGCCCTATCTCTTGTTCCTTCACCATTATCGATATTTTCTAACCAATCTTTAAGTATTGATTTTGTGTTTTCACTAATACTCTCTTCTATTAATGCCTTAACAGTTGAAGCTAACTTTTCTCTCATAGCTTTAACTCCAAGGAACATTCCCATTCCAAATTCAGCGTTATCCTCAAATAATGAATTAGCCCATGATGGACCATGCCCATTATGATTAGTAGTATATGCTGTAGTTGGTGCTGAAGCTGCCCATATAGATGAACATCCTGTAGCATTTGCTATCATCATTCTATCTCCAAATAATTGAGTTACAAGTTTTGCATAAGGAGTTTCTCCACAACCAGCACAAGCTCCTGAGAACTCTAGAAGTGGTTGTTCAAATTGGCTTCCTTTAACAGTTGACTTAGTCATTGGGTTATCTTTTGGTGAAAGTGTCATTGCATAATCCCAATTTTCTGTTTGATGTAACTGCTCGTCAATTGGTTTCATTATTAAAGCTTTTTCAGGTGCTGGACATACTTGAGCACAATTTCCACACCCAGTACAATCAAGAGGACTTATTTGTATTTTGAAGTTTAATCCTTCAAAAGTTTTTCCTCCAACTGCTTTCTTAGTTTCAAAACCTTCTGGAGCATTTTTAGTTTCTTCTTCATTTAATAAGAATGGTCTTATTACAGCATGTGGACAAACGTATGCACATTGGTTACATTGTATACATTTATCTATTTGCCATTCAGGAACATTTATAGCTATTCCTCTCTTTTCAAATGCTGATGTTCCACTTTCAAATGTTCCATCTTCCATTCCAACAAATGTACTAACAGGAAGGCTATCTCCCTCTAATCTATTCATAGGGTAAACTATCTTTTCTATAAATGCTGGAACTTCTTTTTGTATCTTAGCTTCTTCGCTCTTAGCATTTTTCCATGAAGACGGTACATCTATTTTAATTATTGATTCTATACCTTTATCTATAGCAGCGTTATTCATGTCTATAACTTTTTGTCCTTTTTTACCGTAAGACTTTATAACTGCATCTTTTAAGTATTTAACTGCATCTTCTACTGGAATTATGTTAGCAAGCTTAAAGAATGCTGATTGCATTATCATGTTTATTCTTCCACCAAGACCTATTTCTTGTGCTATTTTAACAGCATTTAATGTATATACATGTATATCATTTTCTGCTATATATCTCTTATATTCAGCTGGAAGATGAGTATCTAATTCTTCTGGTGTCCAAATTGTATTTAAGAAGAAAGTACCACCTTTTTTTAATCCTTCTAATACAAAATACTTATATACATAAGCTTGGTTGTGACAGGCAATAAAGTCTGCTTTATTTATTAAGTATGGAGATTTAATAGGTGTCTTACCAAATCTTAAGTGTGATACAGTAACTCCACCTGATTTTTTAGAGTCATAAGAAAAATATCCTTGAGCATACATGTCTGTATGGTCTCCAATAATTTTTATAGCACTCTTATTAGCTCCAACAGTACCATCTGATCCAAGTCCCCAGAACTTACAACCTTTTGTTCCTTTTGGTGTTGTATCTATATCTGCTTTTAAAGATTCAAGTGATGTATTTGTTACATCATCTATTATTCCTATAGTAAATCCATCTTTTGGTGTTTCTTTATTTAAGTTTTCATATACACTTGCTATATGTGTAGGTGTTGTATCTTTTGATCCAAGACCATATCTTCCACCAACTATAACTGGGAAATTTGCTCTTCCGTAGAATGTATTTTTAACATCTAAGAATAAAGGTTCTCCTGGAGCACCTGGTTCTTTAGTTCTATCTAAAACTGCTATTTTCTTAACTGTGCTTGGCATAGCCTTAATTAATCTTTCCATTGAGAATGGTCTAAATAATCTAACTTTAACCAAACCAACTTTTTCCCCAGTTGCATTTAAATAGTCTATAGTTTCTTCAATAACTTCTGTTACAGAACCCATAGCAATTATTACTCTCTCTGCATCTGGTGCTCCATAATAATCGAAGCAATGATATTCTCTTCCTGTAAGTTTTGTTATTTCTTCCATGTGGCTTTCAACAAGTTCTGGAATTGAATCATAGAATTTGTTTACAGCTTCTCTTTCTTGGAAGTAAATGTCTGGATTTTGAGCTGTTCCTCTAGTAACAGGATTATTTGGATTTAGCGCTCTTTTTCTAAAAGCATCCACTGCATCCATATCTACTAATTTTGCAAGTTCATCATATTCTAAAACTTCTATCTTTTGAACTTCATGTGATGTTCTAAATCCATCAAAGAAGTTTAAGAAAGGTATTCTTGATTTAATTGCTACTAAATGAGATATTGCAGATAAGTCCATGATTTCTTGCACTGAACCTTCAGCCAGCATGGCAAATCCTGTTTGTCTAGCAGCCATAACGTCTTGATGATCACCAAATATACTTAGTGAACTAGTTGCAAGTGCTCTCGCTGATACATGAAATACTGCAGGCAATAATTCACCGGCCATTTTGTACATATTAGGAATCATAAGTAATAACCCTTGGGATGCTGTAAATGTAGTTGTTAAGGCTCCCGCTTGAAGTGAACCATGAACTGCACCTGCTGCTCCTCCTTCAGATTGCATTTCCATAACCTTTACAGGTTGACCAAATATATTTTTTCTTCCTTGTGCTGACCATTCATCAACACTCTCTGCCATAGGTGAAGAAGGTGTAATAGGGTAAATTGCAGTTACATCAGTAAATGCATATGCCACATGAGCTGCTGCAGTGTTACCATCCATTGTTTTCATTTTTCTCATTGCTTCTGACCTCTCTTTCGATTTTTATATGGTATACCTTGGAAACTTAATAAAATATAGGGTTTTTCCAGAACAATTAGCTCTAAAAGGTTACTTTTAAAGCTAACAAACAATGTCTTAACTCTACTAAATAATAGATTTACCAAGCTTTAATATGTTTATACATAATATCAATATAAATATAAACAAAATCTTTCTTTTAGTAAATTTATATTTTACAAA
Source organism: Clostridium algidicarnis (assembly GCF_000703125.1). Taxonomy (NCBI): domain Bacteria; kingdom Bacillati; phylum Bacillota; class Clostridia; order Eubacteriales; family Clostridiaceae; genus Clostridium; species Clostridium algidicarnis. The sequence continues at coordinate 2,991,238 of NZ_JNLN01000001.1, forward strand.
AGCATAGAAATCGTTATATATTTACCTAGCAATAATTTATTTTGCTAAAATTTTGCCTAAGTTTATTGCCTCTTCTAATTCTTTTTGACTTGGTGCTTCTTTTACTGAAATGGTATCTATTAAATTGAATCCATAACCTTGCATTCTAGTTGACCATTCTTTCATAAATTCACCGTTATCCCAGCCGAAAGAACCAAAAAGCACAAGGTCTTTATTTTCGTTAGATATCAATTCAAATTGTTTTATAAAAGGTTCCATTTCTTCTTGCTCAATTCTATTATTATCCATAGAAGGGCTTCCAAATGCTACTGCATCTGCCGAAGTTACATCTTCTAGGGTTGCTTCATGTACATGTTTAACAACTACAGTTGCTCCTGCTTCTTTAGCTCCCTTAAATATACGATCAGCTAATACTTCCACATTGCCCCCATTGCTCCAATATATTATTGATACTTTTTTCATAAATTCACCCTCTTATAATTATTTTAGGCAAAATTAGTAGATTTTAATTTTAACAATTAATATTTATCTACATCTCCATTATATACTAAAGATGACTTTTTTCAAGTTTAAATATATACAATAAGAAAGAAAAGTAATTATGTAATTATATTTACTTTAATTTATAATTCGCTAAATAAACAAAGTCTCCTAGATTAAATCCCAGGAGACTTTGTTTATTTGCTCTTCCACCCTTTAGTATTCTCAGTTATAACATTAATTATATTATCTACTGCATCTTTTACTGGACTTTGTTCCATTGCTTTAATGTATTTTGCCTTATTTTTATATACCTCATTAATTTTTTCCGATATTGTTCCTTTTTTTATTTCTTCCTCTTCAATAACCATACTGTATCCACTTTTAAGAAATGACCCTGCATTTAAAATTTGGTCACCTCTACTAGATCTTTTTGAAAGAGGTATTAATATATTAGGCTTTTTAAGGGCCAAAAGTTCATATATAACATTTGCACCAGCCCTTGAAACTACTACATCAGATATTTTTAGCAAATCAGGTAGTTCTTCACTTAAAAATTCAAACTGTTTATATCCTTTTTTATTTTTTAAAGTTTTATCTATATTATCTTTGCCACATATATGAATAATATCATAAGATTCTAGTATTTCATTAATTTCAGCCCTTAATGCGTCATTTATAAATTTAGAGCCTAGGCTACCACCTATAAATAAAACTATGGGTTTGTCACCATTAAGTCCCACAAATTCTAATCCTTTTTTAGAACTACCTCTGAAAAGTTCTTCTCTTATAGGTGTTCCGGTAAGTACAGCCTTGTCTTTTTTTACATATTCTAATGACTCTGGAAATGTAAGACAAAGTTTAGTACAGTAGGACGCAGATATCTTATTTGCAAGTCCTGGTGTCATATCCGATTCATGAGCAATTACAGGGATTTTATTAAGATAAGCACCTATAACCACAGGCACAGATACAAATCCACCTTTTGAAAATACTATATCCGGCTTTTCATTTTTTATTATTCTAAAGGCCTCCATGACTCCTTTTATAACCTTAAAAGGATCTGTAAAATTCTTTATATCAAAATATCGTCTAAGCTTTCCACTAGATATTGAATAATAAGTAATGCCACTATCTTTTATTATTTGTTTTTCTATTCCTTCCTTACTTCCGATATATTTAATTTCATAACCTAAAGCCTTTAATTTTGGCACTAATGCAAGATTCGGGGTAACATGTCCAGCAGAGCCACCACCAGTCATAATTATTTTATAATGGGGCAAAGAATCATCTCCTTAATATAATGCTAATTATAATTAAGATTTAGCCTTTTTAAGCTATATCTATTAATAATTTTTATACGATGTCAGAAAACTCTGTACTTATTTTATCCTCTATGTTTTCACCTATTATAGTATACCTTTTTTCTTCTTTAATTTCTATTATATTCTTCGGAAACATTATAGTGAATTCACTTCCTTTATCAACCTTGCTTTTCACTTTAATGGTTCCCCCCATAATTTCCACTAACTTTTTAACTAAAGATAATCCAATACCTGTACCTTCAGCCCTTCTTGATAAAGAACTATTTACCTGTGAAAATCTATCAAATATAAAGTTAATTTTATCTTCTGGTATGCCTATTCCTGTATCTCTTACTTTAAGGTATACATTTCCATTCACAAAGCTTAATTCTACTATTATCTTATTCCCTTCTGGGGTAAACTTTATAGCATTAGACAACAGGTTTAATAATATTTTTTCGTATTTTTCTTTATCCATGGTGACCATTTGTTCTTCCTTTGAAGTATCAAATATAAGGTCTATATTTTTAGATTTTGCATAATGATTTATAGAGGTTACTATATATTCTGTAAGTGCCACTATATCAAAATTTAATTCATCCAAAACTATGAATCCTGCCTCTGCTTTAGATATATCAAGTATATTATTTACAAGTTTTAAAAGCCTTGCACAGTTTTGTTCTATTCTAGATAATGTTTTATCAATATTAGGGCCAATTTCTTTAGGGTAAATGTTATAGGCTAATTGAAGTGATGAATAGATTATACTAAGTGGCGTTCTAAGTTCATGGGATATCACAGTAAAAAATTCATCTTTTAACTTAGTTACATTTTCAAGCTCCATACTATGGTTTATTTCTTCTGTAATATCAGAGGCATAAATACATATACCTTTTATATCTCCATCTGCAAATTTATAAGGTAAGAATTTTATTTTATAAAACCTATCTTTATCATAACAGTCCTTTATGCAATAAGGAGAACAAGTATATTCTTTTCCTATTTTTCCACAAAACTCTAAGGCCTTCTCTATACTATCATCTTCGACATTCTGAAAGATATCATTCCAATAACTATTTAATATAGTCACCTCTTTTTTATCATTAAGAACATATTTTATGAAGTCTTCAAAGTTTTTATTTGCAACTCTAATTTTTAAAGATGGATAGTTTAAAACAGCCATTGGAATATCTACATTATCAACCAAATCTTTTATAAAGTTAGTCTGATCTTCTATAAACATTTCATGCTTTTTTATTTCTGTAATATCCTTTACTGTAATTATAGTGTATAACACCACTTTATTCTCATCTGTTACAGCTTCACTACTAAAGTCTATATACTTTACAGTGTTACTTTCTTTGTCTGTAATTTTCATAACTAAATTCTTAATATTTCTTGCATTTTCCAAAGCATTTTTAATATAATTTTCAAATTGGAAGTCATTTACAATTAAATGTTCAAATACAAATCTTTTCACTATTTCTTTAAAAACAAACTCTTTTTCATCATTTATATCAAATATGTTGTAGATAGCTTTATTACAAAAGTCAAACTTATTATTTTTATCTAAAACCATAAGACCTTCTGATATATTGCTTATTACATCTTTTAAATATATAAGATGCTTCTTTTCTCTTCCTCTTAATATTTCTATTATGTTACATTTAGCCTTAAGTTCCGTAGACAAACCTATAAAATTTTCTCTTTCTTTTACAATTCTTCGGTTTTCTATATATTCATTAGTTATATTAGAAAAAGAAATAAGTGACCCTTTTATTACATCCCCATTCATTAAAGGCATACTATTAATAGAAAATATACTTACCTTTCCCTTATATTCCTGTCTTATAATTAGCTTTTTAAAATCAACATCTTCTAATATGTTTCGTTTTGAAATGTTCTTTTCCTGAAAATCATTATGATCAGTTATAATAGTTATACTTGGATGATTAAATATATCGAAAACATTATTATTTTTACCTTCATTAGAATAACTTAAATATAAACCTTTAGCTAGTTTATTATAATTAGTTATATTACCTTCTCTATCTACTATAAGTACATAATAAGGCAAAGCTTCTATTATTGATTGCACTATATTATCATTATATATATCCATAATTATTGCCCCTTTTTATATTTATTTCTACTTATCTTTATAAATATAGTTCTTTAAAAGATATCTTTTTCCTTCTAAAAATAACCATATTTGATACCTAAGTTTCTCTATAAAAAGCCAAATAAAAACAAATATATTTAGTTAACAACAATTTTCACGTTTATTTTATAAAAACCAACATAAACTTTCCTTCATATATATTAAAAGCTTTATCTTCGTATATCTTATCTAAAAGACTCAATTACTATTTGAATATTGGAGTACCCATTATACTCATTTATACTTGGGTAAAAAATAAGATCTAAATAAATATTGTTTGGAGCCCCCTTATACAGATTTTCTAATTCTGTTTTTTTATACTTAGATATTATTGTGGCCTCAAACTTTTCTATATCTCCAAAGTATATTCCATTAAAAGCTTTTCCATTTTCTGATTTAATGCTTAATCTTAATACATTTTGTTTCTTCCCTAAAATGTCACCTTTAATAAGCTTTAAGTTTTTATTTGCAAAAAGTGGCTTAGTATTTCCTTTACCAAAAGGCTCTAAACTCTCTATTTCATAAATAAGTTCATGATTAATATAATCTAAAGGAAGTAGCATATCAACTGTAACCTTTGGTATTAGATCCTCATCTTTTAGATTCGTATTTTTATTTAACTCTTCCCTTAGTTTTTCTATATTGTTTATGTTTAGAGACAAACCTGCAGCCATAGGATGTCCTCCAAATTTATAAAATAAACTTTTACACTTTAATAGTTCTAAAAACATATCATATCCTTCTATAGATCTTCCAGATCCCTTTGCACCTTCATAAGACTTTGTAATAATTATAGTAGGCACATTGTATTTTTCTCTTATTCGTCCAGCTATTATACCTGCTAAGCTTTCATGTACGTCTTCTATATATATAACAAATACTTTTTGATTTTTTATTTCTGTGGTTTCAACTATCTCTATAGCTCTTTCTACACCCATCTTTGTCATATCTTTTCTTTCTTCATTAAGTAAAAATAATTCTTTAGCTAGTATCGAAGCCTCTTCTTCCGTATTTGATAAAAGAAGTCTTACACCTCTTTTTGCATTATCTAGCCTTCCTGATGCATTTATAGAGGGCCCTATTACAAAGCCTAAGTGATAAGTTGAAATCTTCTTTCCTTCTATTCCAGTTTCTTTTATCAACGCTTTTAATCCTATATTAGAGGTTTTATTAATCATATCTAATCCATTTTTAACAAATATCCTGTTTTCCCCTATTAAATCTACCACGTCACATACTGTTGCTATAGCTACAAATTCTATAAGCTTATAGGCCTCTATCTTTTCAATCTTCATTTCATTGAAAAGTGACTCTATAAGTTTAAATGCAACTCCTGCACCACATAGCTTTTTAAACTCATAGTTACAATCCTTTTGTTTTGGATTTATTATAGCATCTGCTACTGAAGATATATATTCTATCTCACCATCCTCCTTTTCTAAAAATGGTATGTCATGGTGATCTGTTACTATTATTGTTAAACCAAGCTTTTTACCATATTCAATAGTATCAATAGCCGCTATACCATTGTCACAAGTTATAATTGTATCTATACCATCTTCCTTTGCCTTCTTCATTATGTTAATATTTATACCATACCCATCTTTTATCCTGTCTGGTATGTCATAATCTACATTAGCATTACACTTTTTAAGAGCTCTATATAAAATATAAACGCTTATAACTCCATCTACATCATAATCCCCGATAATTCTTATCTTCTTGTTTTCTTTTATCTTCTCTTTTAATATATCTATAGCTCTTTTTATATCCTTCATACCCTCTGCATTATGAAAATTTTTCAAATCAGGTTTTATGAAAGATTTTATTAATTTATCCTCTATAATATCTCTATTTATAATAAGCTTCATTATAAATTCACTTACTCCATACTTTGAAGCTAAGTCTTTATAATTTACTTTTTTATTTTTTATAAACCATTTTTCCAAGCTTATTTCACCTACCAAATTAGATTTTTATATATCCTAATAGAATTATACCTTATTTTTATACTTTACTCCTGAGGCTTTTTATATTTTTATAAAAATAACGCAAAAAATAAGCACTTATCTATAATTAAGTGCTTATTTAAATAAATCATTAAATATTATATAACATTTCCTCTTTTAATTGTTCTACTTTTTCTTCCTCGCAAAGTCTACTTAGTATAGAAAATGAGAACTCTAAAGCTGTTGCAGGTCCCCTACTTGTGAGTATATTCAAATCTTCAACTACTGACTCTTCCTTGTATATTGAGTTTCCAAGCTTATCTCTAAATCCTGGATAAGACGTAACTTTAACGCCTTTTAATATACCCGCCTCTTCTAAAATGATAGGCGCTGCACATATTGCTGCCACAAGCTTTCCATTAGCATAAAATTCCTTTACTGTTTCTATTACTCTTGTACTGTACCTTAAATTTTCTGCACCTGGCATCCCCCCCGGAAGCACTACTGCATCATATGTTTTTAAATCATCATCCATTATATTTTTATCTGCCTTAACCACAATGCCATGACAACCTTTTACATACTCATCTTTAATTGAGCAAGTATCACAAATAATCTCTGCTCTTCTTAGTACATCTACCACTGTCAATGCTTCAATTTCTTCGAAGCCCTCAGCTAAAAACAACAAAACCTTTTTCATAAACCTTTCCTGATATTGCAGGAAATTTCACCTCACTTATTTTTATTTAAAATTAAATGTTCCATAATTCTTCACAGGTGGTTGAAATTGCTAAAGCCCCCGACTTTAGTGCTCCCATAACATCTTTTTTGCTACTAACAAGTCCACCTGCTATAATTGGAACCTTTAATCTATCTACCATACCAGTAATGATATCTCCTACTATTCCTGGCATAACCTCCACAGCATTGGGTTTAACATCATTAATATTTTTTATCCCTGTAGCTAGGGATAAAGAGTCTACTAAAAACACTCTTTGAACAGCATATAAGCCTATAGCCTTAGCATGCTTTATATTAGAAGGTTTAGTAGTTAATATACCCATAGGCTCTACATATTTTTTAATAAACTCTACGCCTATATGGTCTCCTTTAAGTCCTTCAATAAGATCAATATGTATAAACACAATCTTACCTTTATCCTTTAAAATTTTACATATATCACTTATGTTCATTATATTTCCATACAAGACAAACACTATTAAAACATTGCTTTTAAGCACATTTTCTAAATCTTGTTCATTTCTTATAGCTGCTATTACTGGGTTTTCTATAAGTAACTCTTCTATTTCATTAAAAGATACCTTTTTCATACCATTCTCCTAACATCATTTTAATTTTATATCTTTTATATACTCGCCGGTACTGATAGCCATTATATTATTTCCTCTTCCAGCCCTGTTTTGAAGTTTTATATTTTCTAATTTCACACCTTCTTTTCTCCCACTTGAGGATAATAAATTTATACTTTTTATGTTAGTTGTAAAAGCTATTTCTTTATTATAGCATAATTTACTATTTGAATCATCAGAATTTTCTGTCAAGGTTCCAAAAACAACCTTGTCTTCTTCTTTTAGACTTATTCCTGTTACCCCAGATGCAACCTTACCCATTTCTTTTATACTGTTTGAAGTAAACTTAATTCCCATAGCCTTCTCAGTTACTAATAATATTTCTTGATTTTGATCCTTACCAAACTCTACAGTAACAAGGGTATCATCTTCATATTTGTATTTATAAACTTGGGTTTCTATATACTCGCCCTTTAATTCTTTTATATTAGTCTTTTTAATCATTCCTCTTTTAGTAAAGAAATACATCCATATCTCTTCATTAAAATCCTTTGAAGATAAGATATTAAGCACTTTTTCTTTACCCTTTAAAAATGTGTCTACTAAATCTTCTATATTTATAGTAGAATCTTCTATATTTCCAATCATAAATCCTGGGATCTTATATGCAAATCCTCTATCTGTAAATATAATTATAAATTCCTTACTATTGGTTAATACCTTTTTATATGTTGAAGCACTATTTTTTTTGAAGGATTTTAAATTTCCCTGTGGATTTACTCCAATTATCATTTCTGAATACTTCATTTCTTTACAGTATTCAGCCTTAATTATTTCATCTTCTTTGCATAATAAAAATAATTGTTGTCCCAAAACATTTCTATCTGATTCCTCAAGCTTTGGTTCTTCTAAGTCAAAATTAAGGCCTTTTTTAGTAATTATATTAATAAAGCCTTCTTCCCTATCTTTTTTTACAAGCTTAACATCTATTAAATAATCTTCTTTTTTTAGTTTTAATGCAGAATACCTAGAATAATTTGTTTGAAATTTATCTAATGAGGTCTTCTTAATGTTTCCTTTGCTTGTTAAAAACATAAAGTCTAAACTTGATGAAAAGTTTTCAATAGAATAAACATCTATTATAGTTTCTTCATCTAGATTAAATGATCTTATAAGAGAATCAAGTCTTACTCCATTATCTTTCCATTTACGTTCTGGTAAATCATTGCCTCTTATTTGGTACATTTGACCCTTATTTGTAAAAACTAATATTGTATCTTTAGTATTAGATTGAAATAAGAATCTCCCAGCATCGCCTTCTCTATATTCTATATCACTAATATCACTATTTATTCTATTATAAGATTTCATAGGAACCCTTTTTATAAATCCATCCTTAGAAAGAGTTACCATAATATCTTCTACAACTAATAATTCTTCTAAATCGATCTTCCCTTCACTATCATCTTCTACTATTTTTGTTCTTCTTTCATCACCATAGGTATTTCTAATTTCCAAAAGCTCGCTTTTTATAACTTTTAATAGTTCCTTCTCATTTTCTAATATATTTTTTAATGATTTTATAACCTTTGAAAGCTCTTTATATTCTTTTTCAAAGACTTTTATTTCAAGCCCTGTAAGTCTATAAAGCATCAGTTCTAGTATAGCCTCTGTTTGTTCCTTAGAAAATTCGAATCTTTCTATTAAGTTGTTTGAAGCATCTTTCTTTGATTTAGAGGCTCTTATAATAGATATAATCTCGTCCATAGCGCCAACAGCCTTAATAAAGCCCTCAACTATATGAAATCTTTTTTCGGCTATATTAAGTTCTCTTTTAGTCCTTCTTATAACAACTTCTTTTTGATGATTTACATAGTGCTTTAATATAGATTTTAGTCCAAGGGTCTCTGGTTTACCGTTAGCTAGAGCTACCATATTAAAATTAATATTGCATTGTAGATCTGTCTTTTTAAATAAATACTTTAATACCTTTTCTGCATCTTCATATTCCACAGTCTTTTTAAGTTCGACTACTGATCTTACCCCTGTTCTGTCTGACTCATCCCTTATATCTACTATGGATTCTAAATATTTCGCATGCTTTTTATCTCCAGTCATATCTGAAATAGCTTGAAGTATCTTTGATTTGTTTTTTCTATACGGAAACTCTGTTATAATTATACCAAGTCTTCCATTTTCTAAAGTTTCAATGGATGTTTTAGCCCTTGACGTTACCTTTCCCTCACCAGTTTCATAAGCTGCCAAAAGAGACTCTTTACCTAGGATTATTCCTCCTGTTGGAAGATCTGGTCCCTTTATATATTCCATAAGTTCTTTTGTTGTAATATTTTCATCTTCCATAAGTTTTATGCTTGCATCTATAACCTCTTTTAAATTATGAGGTGGTATATTAGTAGCTAAGCCAACTGCTATTCCAAAGGCCCCGTTTACTAAAAGATTTGGGTACCTAGAAGGTAAAACAGTAGGTTCAAACTCTGTATCTGAATAGTTTAATGCCATATCTACTACGTCTTTATCTATATCTCTAATCATTTGAAGTGCAAGTGGAGTGAGCCTTGCTTCTGTGTAACGCATAGCCGCTGCTCCATCACCATCCATACTTCCCCAGTTTCCATGACCATCTATTAGTTTATACCTAGTACTGAAATCCTGAGCTAGTATGGTCATAGCATCGTATACTGAAGTATCTCCGTGAGGATGAAATTTTCCTAAAATATCCCCTACTATTCTTGCTGATTTAAAGTAAGCCTTATCTGGAAAAGCCTTTAAAAGATAAGCTCCATAAAGTATTCTCCTATGAACAGGCTTAAGGCCATCTCTTACATCTGGTAGTGCCCTATCTTTTGCAACTTCTACTGCATAAGGTAGATAGTTTTCAGGCATAGCTTCCTCTAATGGAACCTCTATTATATTATTATCTTTTGGAACAACAAATTTTTTTGCCATAAATCTCAACCTCACTAACTTCAATTACTAGTTTTAAATACTAATATATCATTTTATTAAAACTCTGCATATTTGTACATATAATTTTTCCGTGGTTCAACTATATCTCCCATAAGAAGAGATACCATCTTTTCTGCCTTAGCAGCATCATCTATAGTAACCCTGTGGAGGGTCCTTGTCTCAGGATTTAATGTAGTTTCCCATAGTTGGTCTGGATTCATTTCTCCAAGACCTTTATATCTTTGAATTAGAGAGCCTTTGCCTATTTGTTTTTTAACTGCTTCTAATTGTTCATCACTATAAGCATATTTATGAACCTCGCCGCCTTTTGCCATCCTATATACCTTGTACAATGGTGGCTGAGCCAAATATAAATGTCCATTAGTTATAAGTGGTCTCATATATCTATATATATAAGTCATCCAAAGTGTTCTTATATGATAACCATCTACATCAGCATCACTTAATATAATTATTTTATCGTATTTTAAATCCTTTTCTTTGTAATTATCTAAAGTACCTACTCCCACAGCTGTATTAAATATCTTAAGTTCTTCACTTGCTATAACATTTTCAAGCTTTTGCTTTTCAGTGTTCATTATTTTACCCTTAGATGGCATTATAGTTTGAAACCTTCTGTCTCTAGCTTGCTTTGCACTTCCTCCTGCGGAATCTCCTTCTACTACAATAAATTCACTAACTGTCTTATCCTTCAGTGTACATACAGCTATTTTACCTGCTAGAGGCGCTGTTCCTTTACCTATTTTTTTCTTTTCTGCATCATTTATCTTTCTTATTTTTTCTCTTCTTTGTGCTGCATCTAAAGCATTCCCCATTATATTTTGTGCAAGTTCCTTATTATCCTCTATCCATTCCTTAAGCTTTATATATGTAAGCTCATTCATCATTGTATAAGCTTCAGCATTTCCAAGCTTTGTCTTAGTTTGTCCTTCAAACATAGGATTGTTTATTTTTATTCTTATTATGGCGGTCATACCTTCTCTAAGATCATCGCCCTCAAATTCTTTGTCCTTATCTTTTATAAGATTTAACTTTTTTGCCCATTCTTTAAAAACCCTGGTCATTCCTGTTTTAAATCCAGTCTCATGGGTTCCAGCTTCCGTAGTTGGTATATTATTTACATAACTTGCTATATGATCTGTGGTAGAATCTGTGAACTGTATACAAACTTCTGCATACATATTTATTTTTTCCACACTTTTTTCTCCTTGAAAAAGAATAGGGGTGTTATGAATTGGCGTTTTGCTTTCATTTAAATACTTTATAAAATCTAATAATCCATTTTCAGAAAAGTAATCTTTTTCTATAGACTCTTCTTGCCTATTATCTATAAGTTTTAATCTTATTCCTTTGTTTTGAAATGCAAGTTCTCTAAGTCTTTCATCTATTATGTCAAAGTTAAAATCTATATTACTAAAGACCTCTTTATCTAATAAAAATGTAACTTTAGTTCCTGTCTTTTTGCAACTTCCAACAACCTCTAAATCTGATACTGTAGTCCCAGGCATCTTTTTCTTTAACTTTTTATCCATAGCATAAGCAAATTTTTGCCTGTAAATTTTAGAGTTTTGGTACACTTCAACTTCCATCCATTCTGATAGTGCATTAACTACGGATGCACCAACCCCATGCAGTCCACCTGAAGTTTTATAATTCTTATTATCAAATTTTCCTCCTGTATGAAGTTCAGTAAATACCATCTCCACTCCAGATTTTTTCTTTAAAGGATGCATTCCTGTAGGTATACCTCTTCCATCATCAATTACACTAACGCTTTTATCCTTATTTAAAATAATAGTAGCTAAGCTACCATATCCGTTAGTAATCTCGTCTATAGCATTATCTAGTATCTCCCAAATACAATGATGCAATCCCTTAGAGCCTGTAGACCCAATATACATTCCTGGCCTTACTCTTACAGGTTCAAGCTTTTCAAGAGATGTTAAATCAGATACATCGTATACTTCTGTCTTTTGTTTTTCTATATCCATACTATACCTCCAGGGCTAAATTATCTTCAAACCAATTTTTAAGTTTGTTTACTCCATCATCTATACTCTTTATGTCTATAAATGCTTCAAAGTTGTGACTCTTAGAAGAATTTTTGTACATAGGATCGTAATATTTAAGCATAAGCTCTTCTGATACTTTTTCATACTCTTTATTGTTTATCATATCTTTATATTTATCTATGTTTTTTTCATTTATATATTTCTTCATATTTTCTAATGCCTCAATTATTTCTATATTAGCATTAGGTGCCATTGTATAATCATTTATTAAGTTTTCTGACCTAAAGCTGATACTTCCATCAATATATATATGATAACCATCTCTCATGGCACTAAATATATAATCAGGTATTATGGTTTTTCCTATTCTTTTGCTTTCACCTTCAACAAATACGTAGCTTCCCTTTTTATCCTTTAACTGCTCGTAAATTAAAGTTTCAAACATTTTTTGGCTACTTGGTGCTCCAAGTCCTACGCTTCCTAAAAGTGATCCTCTATGATTGGCAGCACACTCTAAGTCTAGCACATTAAATCCTATATTTCTTAGTTTTTCTAATATTTTAGTTTTTCCGGTACCTGTCTTACCATGTATTACTATGTATTTAATATCTTCATTAACTGATGGTAACTTACGATTTATAAATTCTCTGTAACCCTTATATCCACCTTTAAGCTTGCATGTAGTAACCCCAAGAGAGCTTATCAAAGAACTTATGCTTCCACTTCTCATTCCACCTTTAGCACAAAAAAACACAAGTTTTTTATGGGGTTTATGAAGTAATAAAATCTCATCATATATGTATGGAAGTTTTTTTGAAACAGCTTCTATTCCAATACGTTTTGCTTTTTCTACACTTTCATTTACATATATATATCCAATTTGTTCTCTTTCTTTATCATCAAATAAAGGTATATTTACAGCACCTGGTATAGTAGCTTCACTAAACTCTTTAGGTGATCTTACGTCAATTATTATATATTCTTCTATTTTTTCTAATACTTCACTATATTCAACAAGCTTAACCATTTTACCTCCATTAATTGTAAGTCTATTTTTCCCATACTAATTACCTCCCTAACCTAATATAGCTTTTAAGATTAAGGTTAGGCTAATCAGGGCCACAAAGGCCAGAATACTGTTTACAGTATAAACCCTAACTTAAATCATGTCAAACCTACGTTCTTATGTGTCTAAGCCCAGTACTTAAAGGAAATAGCAGTTTTTATTATATCATATTTTTATTTATCTTCTCTAACCTTTTTAAAATCATATTATTCTAAGTTGTATTTTAATTCTGTTTTTATTTTTTTACTTAATCTTTAACATATAAGTTCTTATTATTTATACTAATTACCTTCGCTTTTTGTCTTTAGTTTTGATAAATTTTGGACGAGTGCCTTTGTCAGATAAAGATGTATATATGGAAGTTAAAATTTCTTTAAAGTTACTTGGTGACACTGGTGCCATATATGGAACTGTTATACTATATGTAGATATCAAATTTATTAAAATTATAGTAAGTCCCATTGCCACTCCATAAAGCCCGAACATACCTGTGATAATAATCATAAAAAATTTTAATATTCTTACGGGATTAATCACTGTATAATCTGGTGCTACAAATGAAGTTATTGATCCTAATGATACTATTATAACCATAAGAGGGCTAACAAGACCTGCTATTACGGCTGCTTGACCTATAACAATAGTTCCCACTATTCCTATGGCTGGGCCTATTTTTTTAGGTAACCTTATACTAGCTTCTCTTAATATTTCTACTACTATTTCCATTATAAAAGCTTCCGTTATTGCATTTACAGGAACTCCCACTCTAGTAGATGCTAAAGCCAATATATACTGAGATGGAAGTACATCTGGATGAAAAGATACAATAGACACATACATAGGTGATAAGGTTAAGGTTATTATAAAGGATAATAGCCTCGTTATATAAACAAAGGTTGAAAAATACGTATTAGAGTAATGATCTTCCCCTGAATCAAAAAATTCTATAAAGGTTTTTGGTGCTAAAAGTGCCAAATTAGATCCATCAATTAATATACACACCTTTCCTTCTAGCAAATTTGCACCTACAGTGTCTGCCTTTTCTGTTATACCCATTTCAGGAAATAAAGTATTTTTTTTATTTGAAATTATCTTTTCTATATATCCTGATTCAAATATTCCATCTATAGAAATCCCCTCTATTCTATTGCGAATTTCATTAACATAGTTATCATTAGCTATGTCTATAATATAAGCCAGTGCTATATTGGTCTTTGTTCTAGTCCCTACAATAAACTTTTCTGCCTTAAAATTTGTATCCTTCATTCTACTTCTTAATAAATTTAAATTAGTATTTAAATCTTCATTAAAAGCATCTAGTGGAGCCCTTATGGAATTTTCAAATTGAGGTGTTTCTATATTCCTCTTTTCTTTTTTAATTACATTAGTTGCTATATAACTATTTTCACCTTCTACAATAATTATGGAATTTCCTTCATAAATGTAACTTAATATTTTATTTTCATCTTCATCTATTAAAATATTATCGGTATAAATAATTGAATGAGCTATAATCTCAATTGTAATATCATCTTTATCATATTGTAATAATGGACTTATTATTTTACCTGAAATATCATTTTTATCTGTTATTTGAGATATAAACGCCACATGTATAATATAATCTTTAACTACTAACTTTCTTACATAAAGGCCATACCCAACATTTAGGTCTTCTTCAATCTTATCTAGAAATATCTTACTTTTCATTTTATTTACTTCTCCTCTTCCATAGGGTCTAGAAAGCTTGCAATTGTAACAGAATTTTTTATATTTACGTTAATCTTAGCATTAGGATATTCAGCTTCCCATGACATATTTTTGTATTCCCTTGGATTCTGACCTTTAAAATATCTCCCAAAGCCTAAAAAGTCTGTGCTATAATCTTCCTGCGATAACTTTATAATGATATTTATGTCATCCTTTATATTTTTTGTCATAGTATCCTCAATCTTTTTAATATCCTCTTTGTCTAATAATTCTATATTATACTCATATAACATTTTTGAACTTATATCTAAATCTACATTAATATTAATTTTACCATCTACATATTTTGTGTGTATTTTTCTTTCATTTAATCTGGTATTTATAGATATTGTATTTTCATTGTCCTTTGGACTTTCAATAGTATAATCTAGTGATGCCTTTTCTGATAATAGATATAATAGTCCATTACTATCATTATAATCAACTGTTCCTATACTTTTTGAACCCTTTATTATAGAGTATCCCAAAAGTTTTACAGATGGATTTTCATATCCTATGTAGGGAACTACATAACCTATGGTTTTAAATGATATATCTGATCTAATTTCTTGAACTGTTTTATGAAGAGCTTTACCCTCCTTACTTAGATATGAAATTAAATCCTCTATGCCATAACTTATCGATATATCAGTTTCTATCTTTTTTTTAAATAGTTCTCTAGCTGATGTATCACTTACAACAACCATCATGGACTTTCTAAAGCTTGATAGATTAGTAATTCTATTTATATAAGGTTCTATATCTTTTTCTGCAAATGCTTTACTAAATACTATAACCCTAATAGCCCCCGTGAAATCTCCTAATGGTGTTAATCTGTCATATTCATTCCTGGCTTCTTCAAAAGATTCACCATCTGAATAAAAATTATATACACTAGAAAAAGTCGATGAAACTCCACCTACCTTTTGCCCAGCCATGAGCTTTGCCACTTCACCAGTAAAGTTGATTTTTTCATTTACCTGGTCTATGCCTACACCTAAAATTATACTTTTATTATTTATATCTAAACTATCCCAGCACCCAGTAAGCACTAATGATGAACTTATAAGAAGCGCTACAAATAATCTATTTTTTCTTTTTATTCTCATACTTTTTCACCTTCAATGTTATTAATAATATCATGGGGAATATTGTTACTAGAATTAGTCCAATATAATTATTGATTTTCATAATAGCTTTAGCTTCTTCTATATTCCTTGGATATTGTGAAATTAAAAAAGATACTATTATAACAATTACACAAATTAAATTATATTTCTTTTTATCTTTACATATATCACTAATAAAACTTATAGTTCCATAAGTCCAAATACAACAGGCACATACAATATTAAGAGTCCAAACCATTATATATAATCCATCTAGTCTTCTGAAAAGCTCTAAACTTTCTAAATCTATACCAAGTATAATGTTTAATGTAGTAGAATTATACTTAACTAAATCCTCTACTCCTACTAATGCAATGGCAGACTCCACTACATAAATATACATACATCCTATAATCACAATCATACCTAAAATATGTCTAAATAAACTTTTGCTTTCCTTTCCTTTTAGATTTATAAAAAATAATACTTCCATACCTAAAAATGGATATATTAAGTCCTTAGATCCTTTTATATACGTTGAAACCTGGCTTATATCAAAAATAGGTTTTATATTTATAACCTTACCTTTTATTAATATAAGAAAATTTATAAATAAAAACCCTAGTATACTTAACATCCCATAAATTTCACATAAACTGCCTATTACTCGAATCTTTTTAAATACAGCATAGTATATTACCATAAAGAAAACTGTGCTAATAGCAAGTATAGGTGTTTCACGAAGAATGGTTGTTTTTATGATTTCGGAATAAGACCTAACTATTAGAGAGCCTGAAACTAAAAAATATACTATGAATACTAAAATTATTATTAATGATGGTATCCTTCCAAATAAAACATTATTAAACTCATAAAAGTTCTTTTCTCTATTTATTAGTTGAATCTTGGTTATAATATAAGTTAGTAATATAGCAAATATAGTAATTATAATTATAGAAACCCATGCTCCTGTGCCAGCAGCCTTTGAAGCTATCTTTGGAAAATCACTTATACTATAACCTACTATAGTGGTGTAAAGAATAAGTGCTATCTGCCTATTCGTAAGTGACTTTTCCATATAACCCCTCCTAAGAAATAATTAACTGTTTAATAGATTATTTGTAAAAACCTATTAAATTATTCCTTTTTTTAAATAAAAAAAGAACCATGCAAGTTTTTCTATCCCTGCACAGTTCATTTTTTATTCTTTACACTACTCTTCAAGAGTATTTGTGTAATTTAATACATCTCCTAAACTTTCAGAAGTATACATGGCATCGGTTCCACCACCATGATAATATACAGCAAATTCAGAAGGGCTAAGGTAAAATATATGATAATTTCTATCCCCTACCTTGCGGTGTCCGAGGCAACTTTCCTTGCTTTCAATCATATCTTCAATTCTCTTTTCTCCCGCTACCACATTTTTCATATCCTGTAGTTCTTTAAACCTATCATAAAATTCAAATTTTTCCATACTTATATCTCCTTTCAAACATGAATCATACTAGAATTATACCACATAATCATATTTTCTCCATTTAAATCATTTAATACACACTACTTTTTTATTCATATTATGATAATTTAAATATAATATATTTAAACTATTCAAACTAAATGCTATAATTGGTAAGGACTAACATCTTGTTATATTTCACGTTTAAACTATAAGGAAAGTTGGTGCTAAATTGAAAAATAAAATTAATCTATCGGAAGTATTCACCCTTACACTTTTATCTCTAACCATATTTTCTATCTTATTACTTTTTAAAGATAAAATAGAGGGGTGGTATTTTGGTGGGGCCTTATTTTTAATAATAGTTTTAGTCTTTATTTATAATAATTTTATAAAAAGAAAGAGAAATAAATCTTCAGATTATATAAATAATAACCTAGAATCTATAAACAAAAAGAAAAGAGACTTTAATACTATAAACAAGTTATTCAATCTATTAAACTCAAAACATGAGAAAAATAATATTATAGATGACCAAACCTTTAATGATTTAGATATGCAAAAGGTTTTTTCAAAGCTTGATTATACCTTAAGTACTCCTGGCGAACAGTCATTATACAACCTTTTAAGAAATCCTCTATATGATAGCTTTGAATATGAACAGAGAAAAACCTTAATAAACCTTTTTCAAAAGGATACCACTACTAGAAACAAGCTTCAATCTTTTTTATATGAACTTGGGAAACAATATAGAGGAGATATATTAGAACTTATTTATACTGCTTCAGATGTAAGCAAGCACAAAAAGTTCTTATATAACTTTATGTTTGTATTATCTTGCTTATCATTAATATCTATTGGGTTTCTTAAACAATATTCTGTGATTTTTATAATGATTGTCTACTCTATAAATATGTCTATACACTATAAAGCTAATAAAAATATACTTAGCCAGGTTATATCCATTACCTATCTTTCTAAGGTATTATCCTGTGCTAAAAACATAAGTAATCTAAAAAATGAAAATTTAACCTATTATAATGATATTATTAATACTGATATAGAAAAATGTCATGTGATACTTAAAAACTCAAGAAATATTAGCAAAGCAGAAGGTATTGATATTTTAGGAGATTATTTCAATGTGTTCTTTTTATCTCAAGTTAGAAGCTATTATAATATAATTGACGATATTGAAGATCAAAGGGAGTATCTAAAAGAAATATATTCTATTATAGGAGAGATAGATTCTATAATATCTATCTCAATTTATAGAAATTTAATAAAAGACTATGTAGAGCCTGAATTTATAGATAAACCTTGTTTTTTAGAGGCTACAGACCTTAGAAATCCTTTAATTGAAAATGCTATTCCTAATGACTTTATAGTTAATAATAATGGTATTGTTATTACTGGCTCAAATATGGCAGGTAAATCAACTTTTCTAAAAACTTTAGGAATAAATAGTGTACTCGCACATACTATATGTACTTGCCTTGCTAAAGATTACAAGACTTCTTATTTTAATATTATAAGTTCTATAAGCCCTTCAGATGATATAACAAAGGGTAAAAGTTATTACCTTGCTGAAGCAGAGGCTGTACTTAGAATAATCAATTCCTTAAATGATAAAGTATCTACGCTTTGCATAATAGATGAAATATTTAGAGGTACCAATCCTTTAGAAAGAACAAGTGCTTCTTTAGAAATACTTAGATACATAATAAATAAGAATGCAATACCGGTAGTTGCTACCCACGACTTAGAAATTGCTGAACTCGTAGGTGATCAATATCAGTGCTACTATTTTTCTGAAGATGTAGATGAAGAAAATGGCCTTAAATTTGATTACAAAATGAAAAAAGGCATTTCACCTACAAGAAATGCAATTAAATTATTAAAATATTTAAAGTACCCTAGTATAATAACTGAAAATGCTGATGAGCGAATAAGACATTTATTAGAATCTTGATTTAGCTAAAAAGGTATACTGATTTATTTTCAGTATACCTTAAATATTTTTATTTTGTATCTACAATTTTGATTTTAATAGAAGATTACTATAATTTACTTGTCCTTTAAATGAGCTACCTTATAACCTGTGTTTGCCAATTATTTTTTCTATACACATAAAATCCATATAGACAGACAATCAAATTGCTAAAGCCCATAGAAAACCAAATTCCTGAAGGACCTACACTTGTAAAATATTTGAATAACAAAATCATAGGAAGTCTTACAAACCATAATCGACCAATTTCCATAGCCATGGAGTACTTAGTATGTCCTGTGCCTTGGAAAACACCTTGAAGCACACTAAATATGCCCATAAGAGGCATAGATACAGATGTAAACTTAAGATAAGTTATACCCTGAGATATAACATCTAAATCATCTTTTGACTGCATAAAAAAGTTTATTATAGGGCTATTAAAGAAAAGAAGTAAGCTACATCCAACCACAGAAAATGAGATTGTAAGTTTTAAAGACTTTGTGAAGGCCTCTTTTATTCTATTTATTTGATTTGATCCTAAATTTTGCCCAACAATAGACGTCAAAGCTGCGCCAACCCCCATAGCTGGTTGCATTATTAATGATGTTATCCTATTAACCATAGCAAAAGCACCTAAGGTTGATGTTCCATAGGAAGCAATAAAGCCATTTAACACAATAAAACCTAATGCTGATCCAGATTGTCCAACTGAAGATGGCAATGCCACATTTACAATTCTTTTTAATATCTTTTTATCAAATTTAAAGTTTTTAAAACTTGGCCTTACTAGCATCTTTGAGGAGCGCATTAGAATAAAGATTCCTGCAAAAGCGAGTAACGCCTTGGCTATTAATGTGGCTATAGCAGCTCCTGCTACCCCCATACCAAGTGTGAATATGAATATAGGATCTAAAACTATATTTATTATAGCACTAATACCACTTAGCACAGTTGGTAAAACTGTATTTCCCTGTGCATTCATAATAGAGTTAAAGCTAAAAAATAAGAACATGAATGGCATATCTAAGAATGTTATCTTTAGATATATGTTGCTATACATTCCAAGATCCCCTGATCCTCCCATAAGCCTAATAACACCAGGGCTTATTAAATATCCAAGTATGGCAAAAACAACTGATGATATAAAAGATATCACAATAAGTTGTGTAGCATAAATATTTGCTTCTTTATATTTAGAAGCTCCTACTAATTGAGATATTATAGATGTACCTGCAATTGAAAGACCTATACCAAGTGATATAAATAAAAAGTTTATTGGCCATACAAAAGCTGTAGCAGCAAATTCAACTGAACCTATCTTACTTACCCAAACTCCATCTGCTAAGTTATAAAGAGTTTGAATAAGATTATTTACCATAATAGGCAAAGCTAATGTTATTATTACTTTGTACAAACTACCATTAAGTATCAGATCTCTTTTCTCCGAAGAGTCCATGAAATTCCCCCCATCATATACCTTTTAACATATAATAACCACCTAAGACTTTACCCTTTAAAAGTTTCAATCTTATGGCGAACAAATAAATTATACCATTAAATAAGTATACATTGTCTTTAAAACATAGATTTAAAGCCTTGATTTATCATAATCTGATACCATACAGTTACACACTAACTTAATAAAAATACCCACATATACTTGTACCACAAGTATATGTGGGTATTTTGAATACTTTTTATAACTTTTTATAACTTTTTAATCTCCTGCAATAATTTTAAAGATGCCTCTCTTGGCCCCTTCTTTTCATTACCAGCCATACCAAGTTTTGTTCTTAATTGACCCACTCTTATCCCTTTCTTAAAAAACTCTTTAAAGAATATTGGAATAAGTTCATCCATCTCCTGTTGTTTTTGAACTGGTCCAAAAGGATTAGAAAAATAAGATGTTACAAGTCCCTTTTCTGTAGTAGTCCCCTTTGCCATTCTAGTTCCTTCTTTAAATACCCTAATAGCCTCCTCTTCACTATTGAAAAGTTCCAAGGCTTCTCCCTCTTCATAATTATTAGCATAAAGAAATAAATCTATAGCTTCTCCTTTTATGATTTCATTATAACTAGCTACTGGCATAACTAATCTTGCATTTATTTTATCAGGATTCATAAATATACTTCTATCTAGTTGCTTAAATGCATAACCCGTGTCTAAATCATCCAGCCTTACAAAGGCGCCTATTTCTGTGCCATAGCCTAAAGGCTTTCCTTCACCATTTAACTTTACTACACCCATATCATCAAAAATTATAGTCATATCACTTATATATTCTGATCCAAGACTTCTTAAAGCTTCAATGCTTTCCGATTTTCCAGCTCCACTATCACCCATAATAACTATATTAAAGGTTTTATCGTCTTTTGTAATTATATTAACCATAGCTCCATGAACAGGTAAATTACCTCTTTTTATCATTATTAAATTGTGTAATGTTAAAGTCATCTTTTTCATGTATCCAAAGTAATCCATATCATGGTGATAGTTTATATATCCTGTCATTATGTCATTTTCCACATCATCATAAAATACTGTTTTCATCTGCTTTTCTTCATCTTTAGCTCCAAAAACATAAATTATATCTGGCTTTTCATCTTTATATTCTTCTTCTTTTGCCATTTCAAATAGGTTACATAAAGTAACCCCATGAGCCATAAAATCCCTATGGAAATAAATGTACGCAAGCAAACTTCCTACTTTCGTAGGATAACAAAACCAATGCTCAGCATTTATAGAGCAGTCTTTAAGTGGATTTTCATAAATTTCTTTAAATATACCATCTCTAGTATTCTTTTTAGGATAAGTTATAAATGGAGTATCTAAAACTATAGACTGTATAAATGGTATCTTAGCCAAACACTCGTAACCTTTACCATATATAAAGTTAGTCTGATTTAATATAAGTCCTGCATTTCCACCTGCTGGTAATTGTCTATATATGCTTGGCTTTACACCTAGTACGTTTTCTTCTACTTTTCTATATACATCTAAGATAAGTTTTGAAAATTCGTTATTAGCATCTATAAAATTAACATTTTGAAGTCCTTCACCAATCTTGTTGTTTTCAACAATAGTATATCTTTCTAGCTTTCTCCAAAAATTATATAGATCCTCTACAAAACCTATAAATTTATTTTTATCCTCCAATAGCTTTTTATACCTTAAATCGATTTTTATTATTTCGTCTGCTTTTAAAACTATTAAAAATTTAAATATCTTTATTAATTCTAAACATATTTCATCCTGATTTAAACATTTGTTTATGTACTTATATATATTACTTTTATTTCCCTTTCTATCATCTAAATACTCAGAAAGAATAATTTCAAATCCTTTACTATCTAATAAACACTCCTCCGTATTACAGTATTTTGCTGTGAAATTAATCATTGCCTTCCCATTACTAAGCGAAAATTCTTTTTTCATGTAAGCACCTCTATCTTATTTTTTCTGATAATTATAAAATTTAGTATTATGAATTATAGTTTCATTAATGCGTCAGTTTTATTTGCTTTTTTTAATGATATCACATCTTTATGAAAGCTTCTTCTTCCCCTTCTTTCATTTTTAAACATGTAAAGATTTACATCCTTTAAAAAAATAATATTTTGTAGTCTCCCTTATACTTTTATCCGATGGCTACCATCCGTAACACCCCTATCCTCTTCAAGGTGGGGGATGACGGCTGCTACGCCCCTGGATAAGTTCTTCTAAGAATCACTTGATACTTAATTTTAAAAAGCAAAAAAAACTCTGATTTATAATCAGAGGTTTTTTTGTACACTCACTATTTCTTTTTTATTGCATTAATTATGGCTAATAAAATAACTGCTCCTATAACGGACACAAGTAGACTCCAAATATTAAATCCTGTGATTCCTTTCCCGCCTATGAGTCCAAATAGAAAGCCTCCTAAAAAGGCACCTATAATTCCTACAATTATATTTGCCATAGCTCCCATTTCAGAGTCTTTGCCAGTAATCATACTTGCAATCCAGCCAGAAAGGGCTCCTAGTATTATCCATGCTAAAATTCCCATAGTATTTTCCTCCTTATAATAGACTATCTAACTAAGATAGTTTTTAATAATTACTTATCTTTTAATATAAAAGAGTTTTAAATCTAAATGGATTACCATCTCTATCTTAATTGTATGTTTATTATTTGTTTAGTTTTGAAATTTATACATGAATTATTTTTTATTAACAAGTATATTTTTTATTTTAATTACTTGTTTACTATGGGTTATAACGTGTTTTAATATCTATCTAGGTACATCATTATCTTATATGCTATTTTCTACCTCTAATTCTTCCACCATGTTATTTATCCACTTATAAGATATAAATCTTTTTATAAGTATAATTACCTTCACTATTTCTTCACTGCAAGCAACTAAAACTACCATATATACAGGTAATTTAAATATAAATGCAGCTAAAAATGCAAAAGGAACTCCTATAAGCCATAAGGTTATTGATTGAACTATAACCCCATATTTAGCATCTCCACCAGCCCTTAATATGCCAACTATAACTAATGCATTATACACTTTAACTGGCATAAATAACGCGTAAATATATAATATATACTTAGCATCTCTAATTACTACATCTGATACATTAAATATAGAAAGTATAGAGGATGTAGATAACAATAATACAACCGAAAGTATCATCCCTATGCCTATTGAAATTGCACAAAGTCTTCTAGCATAAAGTTTTCCTGTCTCTTCATTCCCGGCTCCAATTTCCTTACCAACAACCACAACCGAAGCATTAGCAAGTCCAAAGGTTACAATCATAAATAAATTAAGAACCGTAGTACATATTTGTATAGCTGCTATAGCCTGAGTTCCTATTCTTCCATATATAATTGCATAACTTACATTTCCAAGTCCCCAGCAAGCTTCATTTAATACTACTGGGATTATAATATTATATACATTTAAAGTTAACTTTTTAGAAGCACCTCTAAAGTCCCTTAATCTTCCTGAAAGTATACTTTTTGATACATAAATATGTATTAAAAGAACTAAACATTCCATTATCCTTGCTATTACTGTTGCTAACGCCGCACCCTTAACACCCATAACCGGGAATCCAAACTTTCCAAATATAAATACGTAATTTAAAAATCCATTTACTATCAGTCCTACAAGACTAGCTAGCATTGGAACCACTGTTTTTTCTATACTCCTAGAAGCTGTTGCAAAGTTAAATGTAATTGTTGTAAATATGTAACTTATACTAACTATTCTAAGATACTGACTTCCAAGTGCTATAACATCTTTATCTTTATTAAATATAGATATTATACCCTGTGGCCATATTAAAGCTATTATCGTAAATATAAAAGTTACTATAATTCCACTAAATAATCCTATACCTAA
The DNA here is from genome assembly GCF_000703125.1 of Clostridium algidicarnis. Lineage (NCBI taxonomy): Bacteria > Bacillati > Bacillota > Clostridia > Eubacteriales > Clostridiaceae > Clostridium > Clostridium algidicarnis. Next base: position 3,016,219 of record NZ_JNLN01000001.1, read on the forward strand.
AACTTTTCTTATATTCTCTTTATCTTTTTTACCCCATAATTGAGCTATAAATACTGAACACCCAGAACTTATACCCATAGCAATTAAACTAAACAAAAAGTAATATTGATTTGCTATACCTACTGACGCTAGCTCAATTTCGCCAACTTTACCAATCATCACTGTATCTAGCATATTTATAGATGATGCAATAAGATACTGAAGTACTATAGGCATTGCTAATATAAAAGTACTCTTATAAAACCTCCTGTCAGAAAATAATTCTTTAAATCTTTTATTATTCATTAAAACTCTCCTTATAATGTAAATTTAAACAAAAAAATAAAAACCCCTTTGAGTTTTTTCAAAGTGGATTTCAACACCTGCATTTAAGAACTCTATTACTATAGACTTCATCAAACAACTTTAAATATTATATTCTATGTATCTAAAAATGTTAAGTATAATCTAGCCTTTGATATATTATGTTATATCAAAAATACCTTTAAGATATTCCGTAAAGTATTATATCAATAATAATATAAATTGTCTACATATATTTCATTAAAATAAATTATATGTAGACAATCTAAAATACATAATATTATATTTTTTAATAAAAGATTTATCTGATGGCTACCATCCGTAACACCCCTATCCTCTTCAAGGTGGAGGATGACGGCTGCTACGCCCCTGGATAAGTTCTTCTAAGACTCAGATGGAGAGATGTATTCCTTACAAGCAAACTCCACGTGAGTCTAAGAATCACTTGATAATTTTAGTTAAATATCTGCTATTTGTATAATATCTTTTTGAAAAGTTTTTTTAACATCTATTATACGCTGATTTTCCGATCCCCTATATTTTAATAGCATATTCTTTTTAGATAATTCAAATCTTCCATCTATAAGTATATCTATTTTCTCTAGAAACTCTAACCACTTATTTTTTTCATCACTATAACTTACTATATATTCATAAGTATATCCTGTATATGAAATTATATTATAGCCTTCTTTTTTAGCCCTTTTTGAAAGTTCAGTGAAAGCATTTGCCTGTTCAAAAGGCTCTCCTCCGCTTAATGTTACTCCATCTAAAAGCGGATTGTTTCTCATTTCATTTAATATTTCTTCTATATCTATAAAACTTCCTCCATTAAATGAATGAGTATGTGGATTGTGACAGCCCTCACAATTATGTGGGCAACCTTGAGCAAACACTACAAGTCTTATTCCTGGTCCATCTACAATAGATTCTTTTATTATGCCTGCAACCCTTAATTTAGTATCCATATAGAATCCCCCTATAAAATAAGTTGTTAATTTCTTTATAAATGCTTAACTCTATCTCTTTCTTCTGCTTTTTTTGCATCATTAAATCTATCTAAAGTACCTACAAGATATCCTGTTATTCTACGAATACGTTGGAATTTTACATCTTCTTCTTTTCTACCACATCCCGGGCACTGTTCCCCTATTATACCTGAATATCCGCAGACTGGATCTCTATCTAAAGGGTGATTTATAGAACCATATCCTACACCACACTCTTTCATAGTTCTAATTACCTTTTCAAAGGCTTGAAGATTCTGACTTGGATCACCATCTAACTCTACATAAGTTATATGTCCTCCATTTGTAAGTTCATGATAAGGTGCTTCTATTTTTATCTTATTAAATGCTCCTATTTCATAATAAACTGGAACATGAAAACTATTAGTATAGTACTCCCTATCCGTAACTCCTTCAATTGATCCATATATTTCTCTATCAAGTTTTACAAAACGGCCAGCAGTACCTTCAGCAGGAGTTCCTATAATAGAAAAATTAAGCTTATATTTTTCTGTTGCAAGGTCCATAGCATTTCTCATGTATGAAATAATTTCAAGTCCTAACTTTTGGGCATCCTTTGACTCTCCGTGATGACTTCCTGTTAATGCTTTAAGGCATTCACCAAGTCCTATAAATCCTGCAGATAAAGTTCCATGCTTAAGTACTTCTCCTACTTCATCTTCCCAGGATAACTTATCTGAATCTATCCAGACTCCCTGTCCCATAAGAAAAGGAAAATTCTTAACCTTTTTCTTTGATTGAATCTCAAATCTTTCTTTTAATTGATCTATAACAATATCCATTTCTTTATCAAGCTCTTCAAAAAACTTTTCTATATTTTTATTGCTTTTCAAAGCTATTCTTGGAAGATTTATGGTTGTAAAGCTAAGATTGCCCCTTCCATAAACTACTTCTTTTGACTTATCATTAATATTACTCATAACTCTTGTTCTACATCCCATATATGCTATTTCTGTATTAGGATTTCCTTCTTTGTAATATTTAAGATTAAAAGGAGCATCTATAAATGAATAATTGGGAAATAGCCTTTTTGCACTAACTCTAAAAGAAAGTTTAAATAAATCATAATTAGGATCACCTTCATTATAATTTACCCCTTCCTTAACTTTAAATATTTGAATAGGGAATATTGGCGTCTCACCATTTCCAAGTCCTCTTTCAGTAGCTAAAAGAAGATTTTTAACTACCATTCTTCCTTCCGCCGAAGTATCAGTTCCATAGTTTACAGAACTGAATGGAACCTGGGCCCCTGCACGGCTATGCATGGTATTTAAATTATGTATAAAAGCCTCCATTGCTTGATATGTGCATCTATCTGTTTCACTATTTGCCTTTCTTTTAGCAAATTCTTGAACCTTTTCTACTATACTATTATCATCTATATATTTACATAAATATTCTTTTTCAATTTTTATATATTTTTCATCATTTTCTAGAGAAGGCATAAGATCATAATCTTCTTTAATCTCTTGGAATATATTCTCAGTAAAATCTAATATATCTTCTTTTTCTGTTAATAGTTCTAAAGCATTTACAATATTTTTTCTATATAATTTCACATAGGTCTTCCTTACACCAATAGCTAACCCATAATCAAAATTTGGAATACTTTGGCCTCCATGCTGGTCATTTTGATTAGATTGAATAGCAATACAGGCTAAAGCAGAATAACTTTGAATATCCTTAGGTTCTCTTAAGTATCCATGTCCTGTGCTAAATCCATCTTTAAATAACTTAATAATATCTATCTGACAACAAGTAGTAGTAAGTGTTAAAAAATCTAAGTCATGTATGTGAATATCTCCATCCTTATGAGCTCTTGAATGCTTAGGATTTAAAACAAACATCTCATTAAATTCCTTAGCACCTTCTGAACCATATTTAAGCATAGTCCCCATGGCAGTATTTCCATCTATGTTAGCATTTTCACGTTTTATGTCATTGTCTTCTGCTTGTTTAAATGTTAAATCCTCATATACCTTCATAAGCCTTGTATTCATTTCTCTAACCCTTGTTCTTTCAGCTCTGTACAATATATAAGCTTTGGCAGTTTTTGCATATTCATTTTCTATAAGAACTTTTTCAACTATATCTTGTATCTCCTCAACAGTTGGAATATTTATTTCGTCTTCTTCTAGTAAATTCGCTACTTTTTTAGCTAAATCAAACGCTATATCATAATCATATTCATTTATAGATTTAGTGGCCTTAATCATGGCATTCGTAATCTTCTCCATATTAAAAGCTACTTCTCTACCATCTCTTTTTTTAATCTTTGTAATCATAAACATTACTTCCTTCCATAAAAAGCTTTGCTTTCTTTTTTAAACAATAACTTTTCCATCATAAAACATTTTCTAGTTTAAATCAATAGAATTAAATTAAAAAATCCTTCTGCAAATGTAGGCAGAAGGATAATAGCTAAAATTTAGATTTTAACTACCTCACCCCTCTATACTTCGTAGAGTAAACAGTGATTACAATATAGGCAGGTCTTCTGACTTTGGCTCATCAACATCTGCCCCTTCCCGATAAATCAGTGGTAATGGCAAACCTCTCTCCAGTACAGCGGCGAGACCGTTTAGGATTTTAACCTAATTCCCTTTTAAGCTACAATGTTTGTAGCCACCTATATAATTCAATATCTAGTTAATAAAATCTTATCACACACTATATATTGTGTCAATGAAGATATTTTTTATTGATTTAATTATTAAATTAGCTTTATCACAGTATTTTTAACATTTAAATTAAGGTTCTACAGGCCATTATAAAGGTTTCCACTTTACTTTTTATATTCTTTCAACTAATGATATAATTAATTAGATATACTAAAAATTTATGATATGGGGCTGATTATTATTTACAAACTTATTTTGTTTTACTTTATACTTTTAAATATCTTAGGATTTTTATCTATGTACATAGATAAATCAAGATCCAAAAAATCTCAGTGGCGAATAAGCGAAAGCACCTTAATTATTATAGCTGTTTTGGGAGGCAGTATTGGTTCTTATTTAGGCATGAAAAAGTTTAGACACAAAACCAAACACTCTAAGTTTAAATATGGCATACCTTTTATTATCTTTATTCAAATAATAATTATATTTTTAATTTTCAATAAAGATCTTTTGTCACTACTAAAATAATAGTTCTAATAAAATTACTTATTTGTAAAAATAAGTAATGCAAAAAGAGGAGAACTATCTCCTCTTTTTAGTAATATAATCATACTTAAGTACTAGTGAATTATTATCTTTAGATTAAGTTCATTTATCTGGAAGTGTTAATAATGATAACTCTCTATAATGATTAGCTTAACTATATTAAATCTTGGGAAATTCTATAATCACTTTAAATAAGTCTCCATCTACGCTAACTCTAAAATCTCCCCCTTGAAGCTTTGTTAAATTATTTGAAATAGCAAGGCCTAGTCCAGATCCTTCAGTATTTCTAGATTGATCTCCTCTTTTAAATCTTTCTAGTATCTCATCTTCATTAAAATCTATTTCAAAAGCTGATATATTTTTTATAGTTATAACTACTTTATTATCTATATCTTCTATATTAATATAAACTCTTGTATTTTCTAATGAATATTTTAAAGCATTACTAATTTGATTTTCTAATATCCTCCAGGTCTTTTTACCATCTACCATTATATATAATTTCTCTTTAGGAAGATTAATCTTAAAATCTAAAGAGCTTTCCTTGATTTTTTCCTCAAATTCTGCTAAAGCTTGTTTTAAAAGTGATGTTATATCTACCTTTTCTATATTAAGCTCCACCTCTCCGCTAGCAGCTTTTGATGCTTCAAAAAGATCTTCTATAAGAATTTTCAGCCTTTCAGACTTTCTTTCTAAAACCTTTATATAATCCATTCTTTCCTCTTTAGTCAAATCCTCATTTTTAATTAAATCTACATAGGTTATTATAGAAGTTAGAGGAGTCTTTAAATCGTGAGACACATTAGTTATAAGTTCTGTCTTCATCCTTTCACTTTTTACCTCACTATCAATAGACTCTTTAAGTCCACTCTTCATATTGTTTATATTATGAGAAAGGTCTTTTAAAATTCCCTTGCCACCTTCATCAATAACATAATTTAAATCTCCATTAGCGATTTTAAAACTACCAACTACTATCTTATTTAGATAATTTGCAGATTTTACTACATATAATATAACTGAAATTATATAGGTCAGTATATATATGACTAAAATTAATGTTATAAAATCACTAGATCCACGTCTAGATCCACGTAAAGATAACATTGATACCATAAATATAAATGTTAAGATTAAAAATATTGCTATCTTAATTCCTGTAGATTTTATAAGAAATACCTCTTCTACTGCACTCTTTACTATTTTATTTAATCCGTTTATCATCTTATATATTAAACTTTTCCTTCGAAGAAGCTCTTTAATCCCTAATTCTTTTACTTCAATTATGCTTCCATAAGTAAATGCCATTAAATAATAGGTACCTATCATAGCTATTCCTAAAAGTATTGTATACACTGGCTCTTTTAAAGACTCATAAGCGGTAATAATAATTGAAACTAATCCTATACACAATATTACAAGTTGAAATTCAATGTATATTCTACTATATATTCTCTCAAGAATACTTTTATCTTTGTTTTTATCTTTTCTTTGAATATTTAGATATATTAAAGCTAAGATTGATAAGGTAACAAGAACTGCTGATAAAAGAATCGCTTTTTCCACCAATGCTTTGGATTTTAACTTATTATAATTTTCTTTTCCTAAACTTATTTCATCTTCATAAATAAAACTTTTTGGTACAAAATAAGATATTTTCAAATTTTTATTTTCTGTATTTCTATAATTGAAACTATCATTGTTAATAATATTTTTTAGTTGTTCTTTAGTAAAATTGGAATCTGCACTTTCAAGTACATTTTTCTTGTTTTCTATATTTAAAATTAAATAAAAATCACTATCATTTTTTAAATTACTAATAGTTTCCTCATTTAAATCATCTTCTATATTAGTGTTAAGTCTATCTCCACTATTATCTTCTATAATATATTTTATATTTGGAAATCTATTAATAATATTTAATTTATTATTATATTCCTCTATCCTTACATCTAACATATCTTTTCTTATTTCTTCTTCTGTTTTTAAAATATCCTTTTTAGCCTTTTCTATATCTTTTTCTTTATTACTTAAGATAAATTGTAATTCATCTTTACTTTCATGGACCTTTGCACTATTTATCTTATATTCATATGAACTCTCTATCCTTTCAATAGCATTTTCATACTCTTGTAAATTCTTTTTAAGATTTATATCCACATATTTTTCTTGTAAATTTATAGGATTTCTTACTTCTTCCTCACTCTTGTATACTTCAAAGCTATCTACAACTGCATAATTTAAATCATTAAATGGATTTTTGAATTTATTTGTTTCATAAAAATTTTGACTTTTTACACTGTCATAATTTTTTAATATATATATACCCATGAAAGCTAATAAAATTAGGCTAACTGTTAAAATTACAACTGATATAAATCTTAATATCTTACTACTTTTCAATTTTGTAGCCAATACCCCACACCACCTTTAAATATCTTGGATCACTTGGATTTATTTCTATCTTTTCTCGTATCCTTCTTATATGGACTGTTACCGTATCTGTGTTATATGATGGTTCATTCCACACCTTTTCGTATATTTCATCAATAGAAAATACCCTACCTTTGTACGTCATAAGTAATTTTAATATCTTATATTCTAAAGGTGTTATCTTAACTAACTCACCATCAACAGTTAATTCTTTAGTAAGATCATTTAAAGATAAAGCACCTGCTGTTATTATTTCATCAGTAGTACCTTTATAGTTTCCAAGATTCACATATCTTCTAAGTTGTGACTTCACCCTTGCTATAAGTTCTAATGGATTAAAAGGTTTTGTTATATAGTCATCCGCTCCCATATTAAGCCCAAGAATTTTATCTGTGTCTTCCGACTTTGCAGAAAGCATTATTATAGGGATACTCTTTTTCTCTCTTATCTTCATTGTAGCTCTCATACCATCCATTTTAGGCATCATTATATCCATTATTATTAAATGTATCTCCTGTTCACTTAAGATTTCCAGTGCCTCTAATCCATCATAAGCTTTAAAAACTTTAAACCCTTCATGAGTAAGATATATATCTATAGCATCAACTATTTCTTTCTCATCATCTACCACTAATATATTATATTGTTCCATTCAATTGCCCCCTCTTGATACTTAGGCATTTTATTTTACCCTTTTGTCTAATGTTCTTTTAAAACACCTTATAAAATATTATACCATCTCCCTTTATTTCTGCTCTAGTTTAATTATATAGCTAAAATCTTACAGGTACCTGTTTGTAATCATTAAGACTTTCTTACAATAAAAAAGTACTAGGCATTTTTTACCTAGTACTTCTTTAACTTCTATCTTATCTAATAAATCTTTCAGATAATTTTAATTTTAGATATTTTTTAAAATTTTTTTGTATATACTAATATCCTTTTCTCTTAGCTTCTAGCCCACTCTCATTAATTCCTGGCTCCTCTACTGTAGTTACAAGCTTATTTTTAGCCCATTGATTTTGAGTCTTATGACCATTTGCTAAATAATTTTCTTTACTCCATTCTTTTTTATCTTTTTTCTTCATATCTTTCACCTCTAATCAAATTTACTTTCTTCAACTTTACTTTCTTCAATACTAGTATGTATAATTAGGCTTATAAATACTCCTAAATATAAAATTAAAAATTACTCTAAAGAGTTATCCAATCTTAAATTTATTGTTAACAAATAATATTTATTGATGACATAGAATTGTAACAAAATACTATTATAATAATATTATAGTAATTAATAAAACCCCTTTAATATATAGATACTAGTCAGTCCCCCTCTCTAGTATCTATATTAAAATAATAAATTACTTTATAACCCCCTTATTAAATGTAAAATAAAACATCCTCAGTATTAGTTTATAAACTTTACACTGAGGATGTTTTATTTGTTTTATTGGTTATTGCTTATTGCTTATTAATCATGATATGCTCTCTAAATAAGAAGATTTACCCATGTATGCAAATAAGTTATTATTGTTATAAATAATTGCTTATAACAATAATAACTTTAAAAAGTTTTACAATTCCATATTGTTTAACATATCTTTAATTGATTTTAACTCTTCTTTACTAAGGGTTATTCCTTTACCCATCTTTTTATGATCAGGATCCCATTCTCTTATATCATATTTATCTGCATTTCCATTCCAGCTTATTAGATTTAATTCTTTTTTCCAACCTTTTGATGATTCAGAAATAGTTCCTACATTTTCTTTTATTTCATATTTTATATCTGCCATAAGATTACCCCCTTTATAGTTTATAGAGTTAATATATCTTTTATCCGATGGCTACCATCCGTAACACCCCTATCCTCTTCAAGGTGGGGATGACGGCTGCTACGCCCCTGGATAAGTTCTTCTAAGACTCACTTGATTTTACTCCTAAACTATCTTTATAATAATTGAATCTTTAAAGGTAATTTACAATGTTTTAATATTCTGTAGCGTAATTATCGAAATAGCCTTGAACTAAAACCACTGGCGTCCCCTTATCTCCACTACCACTTATTAAATCACATAAGCTACCTAAAAGATCTGTAATTTGTCTTGGTGTAGTTCCAAGAGTTTCATTTCCTTCTACCTTTTTGCCTTCTTTTGCCTTTATCTTTTTCTTCATTTCATCTGTCATTTCAGCAGAACTCATACCTTTAAAATCATTATCCGCTATGTATTTTATCTTTATTTCATTTGGTGTTCCTAAAAGACCATCTGTAAAACCTGGTGATACTACAGGATCTGCAAGTTCCCATATTTTACCTACAGGATCTTTAAATGCACCATCTCCGTATACCATAACCTCAATATTTTTACCGGTACTTTCTTTTATAATCTTTTGTACCTTAGTAACAAATTCTTTACAGTCTCTTGGAAACAACTTTACTTTATTCTCAGTTGCTTTATTTGAACCAAGAAGACCATAATCAGCATTATATCCACTGCCATCTATAGATTCTGTTAAAATATCGTCAAGTCCATAGACAGTTTTAGCTCCTGCCTTTTTAAGTATCCTTTTAGTTCTTTCTCTTTCATGTATGTTAGCAACTAAAATTTCTTTGCTATACTTTAATGCTTCTCTTGGGTCATTTGCAAGGTATATAATTATATTACCTGATATTTCTTTGTACATACTGATGTAATCAATCCCTGTAAATTTATGTTCTACCCTTTCTCCAAAGAGTTTTCTATAATCCTTTTCTGTTAATAGATCTATATATGGGTTAATGTTAAGTTCATCCATCTTATCTACATCCATTAAAGAATTACCAACCTCATCGGATGGATAATTTAAAAATAAATGAATTTTCTTTCCTGTTAATGCTAATGCTTTTAATATCACTGAAAATCTATTTCTACTTAATATTGGAAACATAAGTGCTATGTCCCCTTCAAATTTTTCATTAACATCCTTTGCAATATCTTCAAGAGTTACATAATTTCCTTGTGCTCTTGCTACTAATGACTCTGTTATTCCAATAACATCATTATCATGAAGTGCAAATCCTTCACTTTCTACTGCCTTTAAAAGAGATTCAACAACTATTTGTGGAAGATCGTCTCCTTCTTTTACAATAGGAGTCCTAATCCCTCTTGCTGTGGTACCTAAAGTTCTCATCATTACTTTTTATCTCCTTTAATATATATTTTAAAACCTATATAAGTATACAATATATAGCTTAATGAATCTATCTTTTATTTAAAAAACAAGGTTTACTGTATCTATAATACAATTAAAACTTTGTATATTCTGTGTTTTTTTGTAATTAAAATATTATTAGATGAGGTCTTAAGCTTCACCTAATAACAAGTATTTTTCTATTTATTTCTTTTAAACATAAGAATTTTTTATTTAATAAACGTTACACAAATCTTTTTAAATTCTCGTCTGTTTTAAATTTTAGTATTCCAATTAGGAAAAACACAAATGCAAAAGCTATAACTACCCATATGTAGGATTGAACTTGCCACAATGTCATCCCATGCTGAAGATCTTCTACTGATTTCAAAACCCAAGTTTGTGGAAATATATTTGCAAAGCTTTGTAGAAACTTAGGCATAAATTCAATAGGCCATAAACAACCTGAAAGCATACATGTTGGCAGTATAAAAATATTAGAAATTTGTGACGATTGGGCTGTACTTTCCGAAAATGCTGCCATTATTATCCCAAAACCTATTGAAACTAAACCAAAACTAACTAGGATTATAATTAATGTTCCAATATTAATGTAAAAGTTTAACTTGAAAATTCCTATTGAAATAATTAATATTACAGCTATTTGCATTAAAATTATCACCAAGCTAGCTAATACATTACTAGCCACATATTCTACCTTACTTATAGGTGAGCAAAAGATTCTAAAGTACGTTCTATTCTCTTTATCTTTTATAATGCAGTTAGCAGTTACACTTGAGCCTAGCATCATAAATAGCATTAGATACCCTATACTATTCTTGGTTACTCCTTTATTTGTACTTTCATCATTTAATTTTATACTATTTAGTTTTAGTTTTTGATCTTTATATCCTTTATATATTTTATCAAACATTTCTTTATCACCTTCAGATACTTTAGCTATATCCGTTATATTTGATATATAATAATTAAGATCATTTTCAATCCATGCCGTTATTTCTTTTCCTTGCATGGCAACTATTTTTATACTTTCAAAGTTATTGTTATAAATTTTCTCACTAAAGTCCCCTGGTATTACTAAAGCGCAATCTACTATATTATTCGAAACCAAATTGTTTATATCCTCTTCTTTTAGTTCAATTATTTCAAACTTTTTATTTGTACTTATAGTACTTATCATGTCTTTTGAAATATAGCTACTATCTAAATTACATATACCAACTTTAATTGTTGTACCTTTTGTAGTATTAAAAACTAAGGCAACAAAAACCCCTATTATAGGAAGTAATAAAAAGGTTATTATATTAGATTTTTTCCTAAAGGATTGTTTCAATATTCTTTTTGAAATCTTAAATATATTCCCCACTTATCTTTCCTCCTCTTTTACTCAAAACTATAGGAATAACAATAAATACTAATGCTGTAATCAAATTGATTGATATAGCCCTTCCCACTGTACTAAAGTTATTTTCATATATAATCTGAAATATTGATTTATTTGTCCACCTTATTGGTGATATTTTAGATAAAGAATTTAAAACTCCATTATTAAATACATTAAGTGGAATATACCCTCCACCCAAAAACACCATAAGAGGTATTAAAATATTAGTAATTATACTTGCAGTACTTGGATTTGTAAATATATATGAGGAGCCTACCCCAATGCAAACAGACATAATTATCATTGTAAATGAGACTAATAAAACCACCCAAACATTATTGCCCCAATTACTTCCTATAATATACTTACTGCATAAAAACACCATAATAACCTGAAAAGATGTAGCTATAGCCCCCCCCACAATCTTACCTAACATTAATTGTAGTTTACTTGCTGAGCTTACATAAATTCTATTTTTAGTTTTAGTACTATTTTCTCTAAGCATTGACATGATACCAGTTGAACAGCCATATAAAATGGTCATGGTAAACATAGATATGGCATAGTAATCTATGGATCTAGGCGTTTTATTATTTGCAACAGACTGAACTTTTGCAAAGTTCAACTCCCCATTACCTTCTGTTATCTTTTCTACAGCTAAAGGATTATCCATATAAACTTCTTCTAGTAAATTATATTTTTCAACAAAAGTATTAACCAAGGTTTCTACTAAAGTAGCATTAAAATCTCTTATATTATTGCTATTAAGTTCTATTGTATCTTCATTATCTATTTTTATGTAACAATCAACCTTACCATTTTTAATAGACTCTTTCGCTTCATCCTCATTATCTATTTTAGTAAAGCTCACGTCCATATTTTTTTCTATTTCCTTACTAAACTTCTCAAATTCTTCTCCTACTTTTAATTCATCTTTTATTAGATATAACACCTTCACTTTAGATATTGAATTAGAAGAAGAAAAACTTTGTGAGAAAGCACTACCAAGTATTAATATCATAATGATAGGAAATATAGTCATCATAAACATGCTTTTTTTGTCTCTTATTATATGCTTTATTTCTTTAATTATTATATTTAAGAGTATCATAATTTACACCTCTAATCCCTTAAATTTCTCCCAGTAAGATTAAGGAATACAGTTTCTAAATCCATCCCTTTATTCTCCAAATTATTTATGTGTATATTTTTTTCACTAAAATAAATAATTATTTGATCTAAATTATTTATCTTTGCGTTAGTATTAATAATTATAGTATTCTTATCTATTGAAGCCTTCAAAACCCCATCTATCTTTTCTATTTCATCCACATTAACTTCACTTACTGAGTTTACTGTAATTAAAACAGAACTTGTCTCTAAGCTACTTTGTTTTAATTCTTCTTTAGTACCCTCAATAATTAATTTCCCATGGTCAATGATTCCTATTCTTGTGCAAATAGATTCAACTTCTTCCATGTAGTGGCTTGTATAAATGATAGTGCAGCCCATTTGGTTTAATTTCTTAATAGAGTCTAATATATGATTTCTTGACTGAGGGTCTATTCCCACAGTAGGCTCGTCCATTATCATTAGTTTAGGCCTATGAACTAAAGCACAAGCTATATTAAGCCTTCTTTTCATTCCGCCAGAAAATTTGGAAGGTAATTCTTTAGCTCTATCTTTCAAACCTACAAATTCTAATGCTTCTTTTGATCTTTCTTTTAGCTCTTTTCCGCTAATCTTATAAAGACTGCCAAAAAAGGCTACATTTTCGTATGCTGTTAAATCATCGTATATTGCTATATCCTGTGGAACTACCCCTATATTGTATCTTATGTTTTTTGAGTTTTTATTTATATCTTCACCTAAAATAGTTATAGTTCCAGAGTTTGGAGTCAAAAGCCCACATAGCATATTTATTGTAGTACTTTTACCAGCACCATTGGGGCCAAGGAGTCCATAAATTTCACCTTCTTTTATATTAAAACTTATATTGTCAACAGCAATTACATTATCAAACTTTCTAACCAGGTTCTTAATTTCTAATATGTTCACACCTAAGTCCCCTTTCATATAAATAAAAAACATCTCTAATGTTTGAATACCCAAAAACTAGTGCTTAAAAAATAGATAATAATAGGTATAACAAGGCTTCCAGTGTAACCTAGAACTAATCCATTAGTGAAAAACAATACAAAGTTCCAGATTCCAAAAATCACTGCCTGTTCTTTAGTTTTTACTATTAATAATTTACCAAAAGTAAATAATATAGTTACAATTATTAATGCAATTATAAATGGCATATAAAGCTTTATGGTTAAAATATTCATCAGTATTCCATAGAAAAATATGCTTTCTAACATCACAATATAAAAAGGTCTTATTATAGCTGTATACATTGGATATTTCTCATCAAAAGATATCCAATGTATATTACTTATAGTTTCTCTAATATTACTTTTAAACAATATCTCTATAATCCAAATTCCTATTAACATAGTAATTTCAATTAAAACAATAAATACCATTAACATCAGAAATATTCCATACCATATTTTATTTAAGGAAAATAGACTGTATATATGAACTGCAAAATACTTTGCAAATAATTTAATAGCAATTATTCCAAATACCACAAAATATGTTGCCTTTATAGCTTCTAAGTATGTACCTTTTTCTATATTAAACCATCCGCAAACATAAATTGCACTTTTTTTTAATAATTTAATTTTACCAAGAGGTATTTTGTAAATTATTGCCCACAAAAGAGTAAGTATAAGTGATAATATTATTATTAATGTGTACGATCCATAATATTGCATTTTACTTTATCCTCTATCTTTCATAAGTATCACACTATTTTGCACACAGTGCGCAATCATAGGTATTATTACACAATTCCCACTAAAATAAAATAAGCATCCATATATAATGCCAGTAACAAACTTTTGCATTAATACTTTTTTTCCTAAAAAAACATGATTCATAGCATATGTAGCCCCCGAAATTATAATGACTAGTATTATATTCATTTTAAATTCCTTCATCAATATACTAAACCATATTTGCCTAAAAATCACTTCTTCCAAAAGTGCAACAATTACACTAAGTCCAATTACTTTAATACTCGCCTTTTTCCACGTTGTTATAAGACTTATACCACTTACGTACTTTCCCCTTAAGCATATTGTTATATAAGATATTAATACTTCTATACATAATATAACTACTACTGAAACCATTCCCACTAAATACCAATAGTTTTGTTTAGGTAAATTAACTATAAAAACATTCATCTTCAATACTGCTGATAAAAGTATTACTATAATCAATACTGCCGCTAATATTTTTAAAAACTTATCCATACTATAATCTATAACACCATTATTGATTATGTACATAATAGTTTGTGCACACATTACGGGACTTAGAGTTACAAGTAATATAAGAATATTAAGGCATAGGATGTGGGTACTCATTTTTTACTCCCCCGTATTCTAATATCCTAGGATGATTTGTAAAAGGAAACTCTGGTATACACATCTCAAGTATTTCAGGAATTAAAACTCTTGATACATACCACCCTTTTTCTCTAGCTTCTGGTGGCGTTACATCCATATAAACAGCATATTCGCTTACTTTCGATAAATACTTTATCAAATGATGCAGCTGACTTTCTTCACTTAAATCCTCTATGGTTTTTATTTCTGAAAGCAATACTTCTCCTTCTATTAAACTGTCTATAAGTTCATCTTTTTCTTCTGTTTTATCACTAGTACTATAATATAAAACATTCATATCTAAATCTAAAAATTTAGGATTATCTCCTAATGCATACTCAAGTTTTTCTTTACTATGAATAGTAGTGTAATATCCACTATAGGATATTGCTGCTGCTTCCATTATTGCTCTTACCATACCATTTTTAGTATCAAAATCACCCTGTACCCCATAAACTAAGTATGGCATCTTCTTATCCTTACGCCTTAAAAACACTCCAAATATAGGTAATGGCAACTCTGGTAATGTGTTATACATTGGAATTATTTCATAAGGAGAGTTTTCATCAAGTGCTACACTTTCTAGAACCCTTTTAACATTCTCATCATCTATTTTTACTAAAGGACATTTACGTTTTGTATACCAATTAATAATAAATGCGTCTATTTGAACATACTCTATTAAAGCATTAATCAAGGACTTATTTAATGACTTATGTGCTGCTGTTCCTGTACTAAAGGATGGTATAAATGATTTTTCTCCTTTTTTTGTATTACTTTGGTATCCTACAAACATCATTTTAGCTGGAACCCATATATCTTCATTTGGATTGAAAAGTGATGCACACTTTATCCATCCTATTACATCTTCCTCTGTAATTCTTTTTGAATGTATATCCATACCATACTCAGATGACTGTTTTATTTGATCTTCTGTAAATACATCCATATATTTAAGTGGCATGGTTTTTCCAAGTTTGCTTACTTCCTTGTAGCTTGCATAAAATATATCTTCTTCTACTAATCTTGGCGCTACCATAGTTGAATATCTTTCTATACTCTCACCAGTATATTTAATTAATGATTCTTCATAATATGTACCATAACCAATAATATGATACTGAACATCCATATTAGGGTTATCAATAAGTTGTTTATGGTAATTTGGCATACTCCCTGTAATACTCTTTAAGCACAACCCATCATTAAAGTTAACTAAAGGCATTACTGTAGATTTCATGATTCCTGTTTGATTGCCAGATAAGTCATGAAAATTTTTTAATATATTATTAAAACTAGGATAAAATTTAATCATATCTTTTCCTTCCATCTATCTCACAACCTCTTATCTCATAATTTTACTTACTATATCATCAACAAGTCTTCTTGATGATATATTCATTTCTGCAAAATCAGCTTTAGCTACCGTCCCACAAGCTGGGCAAAATGGTACCCTTAAAATATCATCTACCTGAATTTCCAAGCTTGGTACATATATGCTTAATATTCTTCCTTCAAACTTTGAAGCACCTAAGTTATTTATAAGGTAGCCTTCAGATATAACTATATTCGCTAACATATTTAAAATAGGGATAACTCCTTTGTTTTCTTCTTTACTTTCATTAATTTTTGTATTTATGAAATTATGATAAGATACGTGATCTTCCATTCTTGACAAAGCTCTTTGTTCAAAGCATTCTATGCATCCTGTCTTGGATGGATTAATTGAGAAAGCCGTTATAAATGGGCCATCTATAAAAGAAACCACCACATTTTTTTCTAATGCTAAAGCAATTCTATTAATATTTCGTAATAAAGATATTTTTACACGATGCATACACACTAATATAGTAGAATATCCTTCGAAATCTTTTTTTAACTTTTCTATATTTGAAATAGTATTAAAAGCATCAACTCTTGTGGTTAAATCTACTACTGATATATCCTTATATAACTCATCAGAAATAAGATCTAATTTTAGTTCCATACTCCCACTTAAATGTACTGCCGTTTTCTTACAGTAGTCACTATCAGATATAAAAATCACTTTTCTATCTGGTTCAGTAAATGCTTTGTTATTGTCAGGTCTAACATAATACTTATAGTCTCCTAATAATGATTGAACAATTTGATTAGATACTTTTCTGTCCTCTTCCTTACAAACCATTCCAGCTGAAGTTAATCCCTCTAAAAGTCCCATTACGCTATTTTTATCATCCCTTGAAATGCTATACCCCTCTATATCATTCTGATCAATACCTTTACCTGATTGCATTTTAACAAAAAGATCCCTTATAGAAGATTTAAATCCATCAGTTTGACCATTTAAATCTAAAACTGCTTCATTATAATTCCATATGCCTATTCTTAATCTTATTTCATCAGAACCGTTATCAAATATCCTCAAATTTTCGTTTATAGTAAATATATTATTCATCTTTTAAATCAGCCTCTTTTCCTATAACTGTTGTATGTATAACATGCTTAGTTACTCCATCTATTTTTAAAACCTTTTCTATATGTTGCTTTTCAAAGCCACCTATATCACAGGCTCCATATCCTAATGCTGTAGAAATCAATTGTATATTTTGAGCCGTTTCACCTGCCTCAATAAAAGCATAGGCCATACCAGCATCTCCATACTTTCTTGTATTAATATAAATATTGTAAACATAAAAGAAAATTAAATTCACGTCATCTGCCTTAATGGCACCAAACTCAGCATAGTTATATGCCTCATTATTTTCAATTCCTATCTTTATTGGCTTAAGTGAATGTGAATAAGGATAATATAAATAAATGCCATCCTCAAGTCCCTTCACCTTATTAATTAAAACATATAATTCAATTGGATATAATCCCCCACCTGAAGGAACATTTTTTAATTTTATACTATCAGGTCCAGCAGGTATTCCTGTTATGTGTTCTTCTCCCGAAACACCTTGTGCATAATATAGAACTGAAGATAATTCTACTTCTGACATAATGTTTTTTGAGTAGTTTCTAATACTTCTTCTTTGTTTAATTGTCATACCTATGGGAGCCTTTACATTTTTAGGCTTGGATAAGAATATAACATTATAAAGTGATTCACCTTTTGCCTTATTAGCACCAGTTATAGCAGCTGGCGCTTGGAAAAAGGTAGATAAGCCTGCTCTAAATCCTATGTAATTATTGTTTGTCCTAAAATTGAGTAGATACTCTTCACTTGTGAATCTATTACTTTTAGAAAATAATGTGCCTTTCATAACCATATCAGGTGTTCTTAGCACTGTGGAATCAGCATAAGGTGTTATAGCACAATATTGAGTATTAAATGATAATAAGTCACTTTCATATGGGTACTCATTCTCATATGGATTCACTTCTTTATCTAGGTGCTTTTCTTTGCTCCTACTCTTCATGTAAATCACTCCTTTTTTAAAAAAAGATCCATAACCTAAAATTTAAATTATGGATCCTTTATCTTTTGTTGTATTTAGTTTGAATTTATATCTATCTTAGAGCCATATAATTTCTTATGGTTTAAAGCCTGCTGCTCCGCCTGTAGCTGTTCCACTTGTTGCTGCATTTATTGCTACACAACAACAACAACAACATGTACAACATGCTCCTGGTGCAACAGTCACCTTTTCAGTATTATTGCAAGTATTAGCTAAATGTGAATTCATCTTTAACATAGTAATCCCCCCTTCTCTTTTAAATATAGTACATTTTTATATTTATGATATCTGTCATAAAGACTGTAATCTATACCTTGTCCACACTTATATTTTACCATATTAGTTTAATTAAAGTCAATATTTTGTTAAACATATCCTTTTCGTGATTATTTCTTTCAATAATGTAAATTAAAAGTCTTATTTTTTAATTAAAGCATTAGATAACTTTAAATTCATCCCATTTAATATAATTATAAGTTTATCTTTTTTAATTTCCTTAAATGGCTATTTTTATCTGGATTCAAAACCACATATTCTGTGCATTTACTAGAACAAAACCCCTCATGAGTATTTTCACATTCCTCACAACATATATGCTGATCATGACAAGCATCATTAGCACGTTTATATATCTATCAAATGGCTTACCACAATGACTGCATTTTGATATAATGATATCTTCATTTGCCTTATCCTCTCTAAAATTATTATGAATTGCAATTTCATAACCTAAATAATATTTTGTAATTTCTTTTGGTTTCATGCTATTATGTAACTATAGTTCTTATCTTTTTTATTTTTAAGGAGGGTAAAATATGATTATAAAATCAATAAAAACACTATCTTTGAAGAGTATAGGGGTGTTACGGATGGTAGCCATCGGATAAACCATATTAAAAGGAGCGTGACAATGATGAAATTAATTAATAAACCTATATCTGTTGTATATGAATTTGATAATGCTGGAATAATTAATCCACATAAGTTTATTTTTACTAATGAGGCTGGAAAGGAAAACGAATTTAATATAAAGAGAATAATAAGAAGAGATAAAGAAAAGCTCGCACCTAATGTTTATGGATATACCTTTACTTGTGAAATAATAGTGGATGAAAAGGTAGCATTATGTGATTTAAAAGTTAATATGAAAACTTCTGAATGGATTCTTTTTAGGATGTAATTATAAAACAAAAAATTAAATTTGAAATTAGCTCATTGAAACAAATAGAAAAATAGCTATTATACCTCAGGTGTATAATAGCTATTTTTTTATCTTTTTACTATCTATATTTATCCTATTTGTTCAACATCATATTTAATATTGTTTTATCGGTATTTTCCATTCCTTTTACACCCAGTGTTCCAAGGTTTTCTATACTCTTTTCTACATCTATTCCTACTATACCTTCACTTCCCATGGGTTCTATATCGTTTAAGGCAAGAGTTGCACATTGTATTGCTGCATTAACTCCAGTAGCAATTTTCAGAGCACAAGTTGTTTTTGCACCATCGCAAATCATCCCCGAAATGTTTCCTATCATGTTTTTTATAGCATAATTTATATTTTTTAGTTTACCATCTAGAAGATATGTAATAGCAGCTGAAGATCCTATTGAAGCCGCTATACCTGCTCCACATAAAGCTGATAATCTTCCTATATAAGACTTAACATGTATAGTTACAAGATTACTAATAGCTAGTGCCCTGGCTAACTCTTCATCACTTTTCCTAAGTTCAGCACTTAAAATAACCGATGGCATTGTAGATGTTATTCCTTGATTTCCACTACCAGATGTAGTCATTATAGGCATTGTGCATCCTGACATTCTAGCATCTGATGCAGCTGCCGTACTTGCAACCATTCTATTTTGAAGACTATCCCCTCCTAAGACTATGTTAGTAGAATTAAACATCTTTTTCCCTACATTAAGGCCATAATCACCCTGTAGTCCTTCATCAGAAACAAGCTTATTCATTTTAGCCCCTTCTAATAAAAATTCAATGTTCTTAAACTCTACAGTTGTTGCAAAGTCGTAGATACTTTCTATAGTAATTTTTCTTCCTATATTACATTCTTCATTTTTAAATTCATTATTAACATTGTCTAAAATTATATTTTCATCTAACTCTATCCTTACTATATTATTGTGATTTCCACTTATAATTACCTTTGCAATATGATCTTTAGTTTTACAATGGGTCTCTATATAAAGCTTATCACAATTTTCCTTTAATTCAATTTTTACCTTCCCCTGACTTACCATTGATTTAGATTTGTCTATATGCTCTTTTGTAACATTACTCAGTACTTGAAGTTTTAGTTTAGAATCTCCACCTATAAATCCTAGAGCTGCTGCAATATCTATACCTATCATGCCCGTTCCAGGTATTCCAACCCCTAAGGCGTTTTTTATTATATTTGCACTTAAAAACAAATTAATACTTTCTACTTCATCTTTTAACAACTCTTTACACTTAGAAGTGGCATATGCTATAGCTATAGGTTCTGTGCAACCTAGCGCTGGTACAACTTCTCTTTTTAAAAGTTCAATATACATATCCTTCTCCACCTTATGCCCCCCTTTAATTCTTTTGTTTAATTTACAGTATTACTTTGTTTATTGTTATAACTTTTCATAATAAAGTATATTGGTACTCCAACTATAAGTCCGCCAAGTCCCCACAAAATCTTTTCTAGGGAAGATTGTGCAAGAAGCCATATGCTTACAGCTACTGCTATTATAGGTATTACAGGACCAAAAGGAACTCTAAATGAACTTTTAAGATCTGGTCTCTTTTTCCTTAATACTATTATAGATAAACATGTAGGTACATACTGTGCAAATCTTGATACAACACTTATAGCTGCAAGTTTTGTAAAGCTTCCTGATAAAGCTATTGGTATAGCTAAAGCTACAGTTATAATTATAGCTATATATGGTGTACCTCTAGTACCCTTTTTTGCTATAACCTTTGGTATTAATCCATCTTTTGCTAAAGCTACCCCACTTCTTGGTGTTATAAAAGATGCTGCTATATTTATTCCACCTATAGATATTAGAGTACCTGCACTTACTATCGCTCCTCCAAAAGATCCGAGAAATACAGTAGCCGCATCAGCCACTGGTGTTTTACTAGTTGCAAGTCCTTCACCCAATATTCCTATAGAAACTCCTTGTATTAATAAATAAAACATGGAAACTATTATCATAACTGTTATTATTGCCTTTGGTACATTTTTTTCTGGGTTATCCATATCCTCAGCCGCCACTGCTATGGATTCAAATCCTGTAAATGCATAAAATATTAAAAGTGCTGCTGCCCCAAAAGATCCTCCAACATAGGTTCCACTTGGAAACATAGGAGTAAAGTTACTTCCCTTTATATAAAATATTCCTATAGCAACGAACATTACAAGCGGAACTAATTTACCAATTGTAATTATATTATTTAATGCCTTAGATATATTAACTCCCAGTATATTTACTAATCCAAGCCCTACTAATATACATACAACTATTATATTACTTACAGTTTTATCTGCTGCCGCTGGCCATACCTTTGCTAAAGCTGTTGAAAAAGCTACAGCCATAGTAGCCCAAGCTATAATACTTATAGCCCATTTCATAAATCCTACTTCAAAACCTACAAAATCTCCAAAGGCCTCCCTTGCATAAATATAAGGTCCTCCATTTTCTTTGAACATACCACCTGCCTCGGCAAAGCACATAGCAATACTTATAACAAGCAGCATATCAAAAACTATTACAAACATACTAAAAGGACCGATTAAAAGCATAGCTTGATTTGGCAGTAAAAATATACCTGAACCTATAATTGCATTTATACCTAAAAGCACAATGCTCCAAAACCCTAGTTTTTTATTATCCAACATAAAAAATCTCCCCTATCTAATTAAATTTTATTTAAGCATACTTCTACAAGTTTTGTAAATATAGAAAGCATATTTTTATTTTCTGCAGACATCATTTCCGGATGCCACTGTACTCCCATCACAAATTCTTCACCTTCATATTCTATAGCCTCTACAATCCCATCATTTGATATAGCAGACGCAATAAATCCCTTGGCAACTTCTTTAATAGCTAAATGATGAAAGCTATTACACATTGTTTCTTCCTCTAAAATTTCTCTTAACTTTGTTCCTTCTTTTATTTTAATAGTATGAGTTGGAATATTTGATAGTGATGCTTGATTGTGTTTTATATAACAACCTTCTATAAATGATAAATCTTGATATAAACTTCCTCCATTAACCACATTCAGCAATTGATGCCCTCTGCAAATTCCAAGTATGGGCTTTTTTGCTTCCATGGCTAAATTTATTAAATTTATATCAAAGTCATCCCTCTTTGGTAATATTCCACCAAGCTTTTGTGAAGGCTCTTCTCCGTATAATAAAGGGTTTACATCATGACCTCCAGATATTATAATTCCATCTACCATTTCCAACTGTTCTTTTATATCGTTTTCATCTTTTATAAGTGGAATAATCACTGGAATTCCACCTGCTTTTATAACAGATTTAATATAATCATCGTTTACATAAGCTCTTTCATATCCTGGAAACATCCCTCCTTCATCTACAATAATACTTCCTGATATTCCTATTCTCGCTTTTCTTTTCATATATACCTCCTATCATAATTACATGTATATTAATATTAATTAGCAATATCTATGCCAAGACTTAGAAATCTTTATATTATTTTAGTTGAATCTTCTAACACGCCCATTTGAAAACATTTTCAACTCTTATATATATCTTATTTATTTTTTATTATTAATTTTTTAACATTATCCACGATAAACAGGTAGATTAACAGGACTATACTCCTTTTAATCTACCTGTTTATTATATATATCACTTATATCTTTACTTGTTTTTAATTAAAAAGTTATAACCCTTTTTAGTTATTTTACTTCCCTTCCTCCCTACATATGAGTTTATTAGCTCTAAGTCTTTTAATGTTTCTAAAATCTTCTTAGCTTCTCCCTCAGAAATTTCTAATCCTCTCTCCTTCAATATATTAATTATAGCTACTCTTCCAATATTTTTTTCTAATTTATTAAAACTATTTATTAAATTAAGAAACTCTATAGCTGTTTCAAAATCACAGCTGCTTTTCAAAATTTCTTTTTCATAATTACAATTCTTCTCTTTATAATCTAGTGTTGATGGTAAATTCTTTACTTCTACCTTATCATCACACATGAGTGAAATATAAGAGGCAACATTTTGAAGTTCTCTTATATTTCCAGGCCATCCATAACCAATTAAAATATCTTTTACCTCATCTTCTATGCATATTTTTCTTCCAATAAAATAATTTAAAAGATCAATTATATCTCCCGTCCTCTCTCTAAGTGATGGTACCATTATCGGAAGAACATTAAGTCTATAATAAAGATCTTTCCTAAATTTATCTTCTTTAATCATTTTAAGAATATCTTTATTCGTAGCTGCAATAATCCTTACATTTATATTTATAATATTTTCTGATCCTATTGGCATTATCTGTCTTTCCTGAAGAACTCGTAATAGCTTTGTTTGAAGCAAAACTGGCATATCTCCTATTTCATCTAAAAATATTGTTCCATTATTAGCTGCTTCAAACAGCCCCTTTTTCCCTTCTTTTAAAGCTCCTGTAAATGCGCCCTTTTCGTAACCAAAAAGTTCGCTTTCAAGCAAATTTTCTGGCATAGCTGCACAATTTACAGCTACAAAGGCCTGCTTTTTTCTTTCAGATTCATTATGTATTGACTGAGCTAAAAGTTCTTTACCTGTTCCACTTTCACCTCTAATAAATACTGTAAGATCTGATTTTGATATCTTTTTAGCAAAATTAATACATTGAATCATAGACGGTGAATTTGTTTTTATATTATTAAAATAATATCTTGCAATTTGCCCCCTAGCCTTTATTTGTTTTGTAAGGTTTTGTTCTAATTGCTTTATGTAAGTTATTTCTTGAATATTATAGTAACTACCTGCTTTAACTCCTAAATTATATATACTTGTCTTTTTAACATTTATATATTTATCTTTAAACTGAAAAACTTCGTCTAAGATTTCTTCTTTTTTTAAAATTCTTTCAAGTCCTTTTTTAAAGATTTCTTCTACCGACACTCCTTGTATGTTGCCTTCTAAATCTAAAATATTTCTAAAGCTTTCATTAAATACTTTTATTATTCCCTTCTCATTAGTAAATATTACACCATCCCTAGATATATTTACTATGGTATCAAGCTCATCCATTTTTAAAAATAATTCCTTATATTTGTCTCTAATACCACCATCAAGACTTACAATTTTCTCAGAATATTTAATAAGCTTCTTGCCTATATCTATTGTATCTATTTCAAGAGCACTTATTACTTGCATAAATGTAGATATATCTATGTATCTATTTCCAAGGTCTATAATCTTTTTTATATGACTTGGTATCCTTTCTGATACCCCGGGGGTAAGAGCTATATTCACATTAGAATAGTCTACATTTTCTTTGTAAGCTATTAGATTTAAATGAGTTACACCTACTTCATAAAATAAAGATACAGTTTCGTAGGTAGTTTGATCATTATCATTAACCACTAAAACCTCTGTCCCTTCTGGAATGGAAAATACCTTGTATATTTCATCTTCTCTAAATGTCCTGTTTACTACTATTATTTTGCTCTTTGCACTAACGTATTTTTTTATTTCATAAGCTCTTTCTCTTATCATTACGAGAACAACCTTATCCTCTATAATATCCTTCTCTTCTAGATGATCTAGAAAGTAACTATTAATCACAATCTTATCCCCTAGCACTTGCCTTAGATTGTTTTCTAAGAACTTAGTAAGGTAGCTATCCCTATCAGTTATTATACCTATGGACTTCATATTTTTTCCCTCCAAAATTATATCAATTTTTGATGTGCGCTAATTATTGTTTTATAATAATACAAAACTAAAAGTAATCATTCAAAATACTGTTATAATGAAATTATAGGATACTCACATTAAAAATAATAGATAAATATTAATTACGTTAACTTATTTAATATATTACCAACTCAATCTTATCATTAATTTCTTATATAATTATAATTTCAAAAGGAGTGTTTTTATGAAATATGATATAAATGTTATCACTAAAGAAAACCAAATTACTAAAAGGTGGTCTGGTGGGACTACAACTGAAATTTGTATTTTCCCGAAAGACTCTAATTATGAGGATAGAAATTTTATTTGGAGGATAAGCTCTGCAAACGTTGAAAGTGAAGAGTCTAATTTCACATATTTAAAAAATATATGGAGAGAAATAATGATTTTAGATGGAAATATAAAATTAATTCATAATGATGAAACCTCGATAAATTTAGGTAAATTTGAAAAGCATAGTTTTAGTGGTCAGTGGGAAACTAGAAGCTATGGTAAAGTAACAGATTTCAACTTAATGGTATCAGAAAAAGCAAACGGAAATATTTCTTATATAAGATTAAATGAACATACTATGAGCGAGTTCTCACTAAACATTAAAAATAAAAGGAATCATAAAAACTTATCCTATGGATTCTATTGTTATGAAGGTAATATAAAAGTGTGCTTAGACAATAAATCCTTTACACTAAATAAAAATGACTTTTTCCTTATTAACTTAAAAAAGGGCTTTGGTTCTATGTCTTTAATTAATGAAAGCGATAATATAGCTCATATAGTTAAAGTTAAAATAGTATATAATTAAGTAGCAAATTATATACTTGATTAAATAATTATAGTAGACTCTTTATTAAAGACTCTACTATAATTGTCTTTTTCCAAAAGTACGTTATAACTTTATGATATTTCTCTTATTTTTTCAATATCACTCTTGCATATATATTTTCCAGTATTATATTGACACTTACGCGTTACTAGTGCACTATGTACTTAGTACACTAATTCATTGATATTGAATCTGAATTATAAATATAATTTATAATTTTATTAAGATTTATACACATAAAAACCTGGTGATAATTTATTAAACATCAAAGAAAGAAGGTGATATTTTGGATTTTGTATTTAATGATAAACTACCTATATATATTCAAATTATAAATTATATCAAAAGGAAAATAGTTTTATTGCAAATTTGTGGAGGTGATAAATTGCCATCAATAAGAGACCTATCCTCAGAATTAAAAATCAATCCAAATACTGTTCAAAGGGCTTACCAAGAGCTTGAAAGAGAAGACTTAACCTATACTAAACGAGGTATGGGTAGCTTTGTTACTGAAGATAAAAATATAATATTTAAGCTTAAAAAGGATATGGCAAAAGAAGTTATAGATAAATTTGTACAAGAAATTAAAGATCTTGGTTTTGAAAATGAAGACATTATACGAGTTGTTTCAGAAGAAGTTAATAAGGGGGACAAATAATATGAAAAATATAGTTGAAGCTAAAAGTTTAAGCAAATCATATTTTAAGAAAAAAGCATTGGATGATTTTAATCTAAGTATACCCGAAGGGCAAGTATTAGGATTACTTGGCCCAAATGGTAGTGGTAAAACAACTTTTATTAAGATCTTATCAGGAATCTTATCACAATCTAGTGGAGACATCATAATAGATGGTAATATTCCTGGAGCCTACACAAAATCTGTAGTTTCCTATCTTCCCGACAAAAATTATTTATATAAATGGATGACTGTAAATGATTCAATTCTTTTTTTCAAGGATTTTTACAGTGATTTTGATGAGATTAAGGCTTATGAGCTATTAAGCTTTATGAAACTTGATAAAAACTCTAAGGTAACTTCACTATCAAAGGGTATGAGCGAAAAACTTAATCTTACCCTTGTATTATCAAGAAAAGCAAAGCTTTATGTGCTAGATGAACCTATAGCAGGTGTTGATCCTGTTGCAAGGGAAAAGATTTTGGATGCTATAATTAATAATTATAATAAAGATAGCTCTATGATTATAACCACACATCTAGTACGTGATATAGAAAGAATATTTGACCATGTATCTTTCATATCCGAAGGCAAGATAATCCTTTCGGGAAATGCAGAAGAGCTAAGAGAAGAAAAAGGAAGGTCTATTGATGAACTTTATCGTGATGTTTTTGGTGAACAATAAAAATGTATATTATAAAATTTGATTGGGGTGTTTTAATATGTTTAAATATTTGAAATATGAATTAAAAGGAAGCTATAAACTTCCTGTAGGTTTACTTGTGATTATGGCTTTATGGTGTCCTATCTTATATAGTAGGATAGGAAAGTGGGATATTCAAATTATCTCAACATTAACTTTTTTAACTTGCTTTGCAGCTCTTTTAGTAGCTTTTATATATATAATACACTTATATAAACAGGACTTTTCAGATGAGAGAGGATATTTAACATTCACATTGCCATTAAACGGGAAATCTATACTATGTGGCAAACTTTTATTAAGCTTTATATGGTTAATAGTAGCAAGTATAGCTTCTATAGCCTTTGTAAGTATTATATATATCAAAGGTCTTAATACCACATTTGGGCAAATATCTATAACCTTACCACTACTTATTCCATTTCTTTATATTGTTGTAGGTCTTTTAACTACTATCCTCACTATATTTATTTCTATAACTTTAAGCAAGGTAGCTTTTAGGAATAAAAGGATTGGCGGTATAAGCTTTGTAATATTTATATTGCTCAATACAGCCATAGGATTTTTAAATTTACAATTGGTGAAATTATTTCCACAGTCAATAGAGCTTCCTGGTGGAAGAATTGTTAGTATTGTGTCATCTTCTATGAATGGTTCAACTAACCTTGGCGGTTTTTATTCATATATAAATATAGTTACTGCAATCTTTTATCTTGTGGTAATTGTGGGGTTATTTACTTTTAATTCTTATCTTATAGATAAAAAGCTAGACTTATAATTTAAAGATTAGTATTTTAACATTTATACTGTAATTATTAATCTTCATATAACTAAAAAGATTTTCTGTATTCTTGATTGCAGAAAATCTTTTTTGCTTGTATATTGTTATATTAGATATCTTTTAAAAATGATACTTCAAGATATCTTTTGTTAATACATACTACCTTTTTCAAATATCTTTAATAAACGTAAATAGTGATTGGCTTCTCTTAAAGTGTGATCACCAAGCAGGGGCATTATAATAGATTTAATTTTACACTCTATTAATCCTTTTGTAGCCTCAGCCTTAAATTTGCTTATTTCTATAGTTGCTTTAAGGCTATCATTTGTCACTTTTGAGATTGGAATTGTTTTATCCATGGCTTCTTTTGACTGTGCTTCTAGTTCAGTAAACTCGTTTCCAAAATCATTTGCTATATTTATAAGATCATTTTCCGTAGGATCAAGAAGTCCACGAATAAACTTTGAGTGTTCTGCCATAATTTCATTCCAAAAAACTTCCTCCACATAAGCTTCTCTTTCTAGTATAACCTCTTCCCGATTTTGAAGTTTTTGAATAAGATTATAATAAAACTTTGCTTCTCTTAAAATATGCTCTATAAGTAAAGGATAATTATTTGTAAATAACCTACAAGTTAAGATATTTGATAGTAACATAGTCTTAAATTCTACTAAAGCTTTAACTAAATCCATAGCACGATTATTAATCATACACACTCTTTCTTCAAGCATAGTATTCTCTATAACGTTACTTAAATCCCAAGGCCTTAATTCTTGCTCCGCCCTTGTTAAACTAGTTGGGATATTTACCCCTGTAAGATAAGCTGAAACCATTTCTGCTTTTAGTGTAAAAGGTGTCACAACTTCCCCTGACTCTAATACGCTAGCACTAACAACACCATTAGAAAGTGATATTACATCCGCCAAAAGCCTATCAAATTCTGCTCTAAACATGTCTGCTTTAACCATAAGATTTGAATCTCTTTGCACAAAACCTATTTGTAAAAAAAATGAATGCTCCTTCATTATCCGTGTAAAGAAAAGATGCAGCTCTAAGGATTGTCTTATAAATTTACTATTTGATAACATAATCAACCTCATTAATATAATTATTCACTATTATTATATTAATGAAATAAACATTTTATTACATAAAAAGGAAGCACCTCTGAGGTGCCCCCTTTTTATGGGTGCACCTCAGAGGCGCTTACATAATTTTCTAATTCTATTATGAACCTTTCCATGTCTTTATAATCTATTTCACCGATATTTGCTATTCTAAAGGTATTTGCATCGGATACCTTTCCTGGATATATAGTAAATCCTCTTTCGTATAAGAAATTATGCATATCATCAAATTTATATTTAGGATTTGTTGGTTCTAGTATTGTGGTTATAAGTTTTGAATGATCCTGTGGCTTTACCAAATGGGTGAGATTTAACCTATCTAATCCTTCTAATAAAACATCGCAACTCTTTACATATCTTTTATTTCTTACTTCGATGGTTTCTTCTTTTGCCTCTATTATAGCTTGTTTTAAGGCATAAAGAACTTGTACTGGTGGAGTAAATCTCATTTGATAATTTTTTATAAAATATTCATATTGCTTATATAAATTCAAGTATACATTTCTTGGTTTATTATTTTTTGTGAGTAATAGACTATTTATATTTGCAATTACAAAGCTTATTCCAGCCATGCCTTGAATGCACTTATTTGAGCTAGATGCCATATAGCTTATATTCATATCCTTCATATCCATAGGGATTCCTGCATATGAACTCATTGCATCTACCATCATCTCTATATTATATTTTTTGCAAAGTGCACCTAATATTTTAACATCATTTAGTAGTCCTGTGGTAGTTTCATGATGAACTACAGCTAAGTGACTCACTTCACCTTTTTTTTCTTTAATAACCTTTTCAAGCATTAATATGTCAATAGCCTCTACATTGGAACTTTTAAATTCTATAAAACTTATATCATAGGCTTCTGCTATTTCACACATACGCTTTCCGTAAGCACCATTATTTATAATAATTAAAGTTCCATCTCCTACTACAGAACTTATCATAGCTTCTACAGAGGCTGTACCTGAGCCCCCAAATAAAATCGTAGTATATTCTTCAAGGCTACCTACAAATTTAGTTAACTCCTTTGAAACAAACTCCATAACCTCTCCAAATTCTTCTTCTCTTGGGCATATATCAGGAACTACTTGGGCAAGCTTTACAGTATCAGTGGTAGTTGCTGGACCTGGGTTTAACAATACATTTCTCTTTATTTCCATAACATATTAGCCTCCTATTAATTATTTCGCTAAAAATTTCATAAACATATCTTTGTTTTCTATAGGAGACGTAGTTGGTCTTCCTAAATCTTTTCTAGCTCCTTTTCTTACCTTAACTTCTAATAATACTGGGCCTTTAGCCTCAACTAGGATTTTAAGATAAGCTTTTAAATCTTCAAATGTTGAAACAGTAAAGGTCTTTTTATATCCGCAGGATTTAGCAATAGAGGGTATATCTATATCAAGGCCTACTGTTGATTGCCCTCCAACCGAATCATGAGCTCCATTATTAATAACAATATGTTTAAAATTTTCTACCTTTTGTGTTCCTATAATAGCAAGTCCACCTAAATGCATTAAAAGCGCTCCATCTCCATCTAAACAATATACATTTTTCTTAGGCTTTGATAGTGCAATTCCTAATGCTATTTGAGACGCATGTCCCATAGACCCTACTGTTAGAAAATCTTTTTCGTGCCCCATATTTCTAGCTTCTCTCTCTTCAAATAACTCTCTAGATGCCATGCCGGTTGTGGATACTATTGTATCTTCATCACCTAAAGCATTAACTATTTCCTTAATTGCATCTTCCCTGCTCATTTCAAAGTTAACCTTTGATTGCTCTTTTAACTTGTAAGTAGAAAATGTACCTTTGGTAACCACTAGTGCATAGGGTTTCTTTTCTTTTTTCATATATTCTACAGCTTCGGATATCTTCTTTTTCCATATGCCCACATCGTCTTTTTCTGTTAATATACTGTACTCAATGTCTAGCGCCTCTAAAAGCTTTAAAGTTACAAGACCTTGCTTTTTATGTTGAGGCTCATCCTTTTTGTTAGGCTCGCCTCTCCAACCTATTACAAGTAAAGCAGGTATACTATATACTAAAGGATCATTTAAAGATGCTAGGGGATTTATTATATTTCCCTGTCCTGAATTTTGCATATAAACTAATGCAGGATTCCCTGTAGCTAAGTAGTATCCTGAGGCTATAGCTAATGCATTACCTTCATTTGCTGCAACTATGTTATGCTTACTATCCACATTTTCTTTAATATATGCACAGAAATCTTTTAATAAAGAATCTGGAACTCCTACAAAAAAATCTATTTTATTACCTTTTAAATCCTTGTAAAATTCTTCAGTATTTATCATTTTATTTTCCTCCAGGAATTAAAGTTAAAATTTCTTTTATTGGCATACAATATTCATCAGCTTCTAGGGCTCTTTCATTTTCTAATATAGTTTTAGCAGTTTTCATCATAGCTGGATATGCACTTCTTATAAGGTGATTTGCATATATTATAATATTAGCCCCAGCATCTTCTAGTTCTCTTTCAGTTATATGAGCATAAGATGTTGGTACAACCACTAATGGTACTCTTTTATCAAACTCTTTATACTTTGCACAAAACTCTAATATTTCACTACCATCTTTATGCTTACTATGAATCATTATTCCATTTGCACCTGCTTCTATATAAGCTTTAGCTCTGTTAAGTGCATCGTCCATTCCAGCATTTAATATTAAGCTTTCTATTCTAGCTATTATCATAAAGTCATTAGTAACTCTTGCTTCTTTCCCCGCTGTTATCTTCTTTGAGAAATTTTCAATTGTATCTTGCTTTTGCTCAGCATCAGTTCCAAAAAGAGAGTTTTTCTTAAGTCCTACCTTATCCTCAATTATAATAGCAGATACACCTAGCCTCTCTAGAGTCTTTACTGTATATATAAAGTGTTCTATCTTCCCACCAGTATCACCATCTAATATTATAGGTTTTGTAGTTACTTCTAATATATCATTTATAGTGTTAAGTCTTGATGTAAAATCTACAAGTTCAATATCTGGCTTTCCTTTAGCCGTAGAATCACAAAGAGAGCTTATCCACATTCCATCGAACTCTTTTGTTTTGTTATCTTGCTCTATCTTTGCTTTTTCTGCTATAAGACCTGTTAGTCCATTATGAGCCTCTAAGATTCTAACATGTCCCTTAAAAGATAAAAGATTCCTAAGCTTTTTCATTCTTACCTGTGGAGTTGTACCAAGCTGGGCTATGGTTTCATCTAATTTAGTTATAGAAATCCCCTCCGTATATTTAACCTCAACAAGCTCTCCTCCCCATTCTTTTAGAGTATTTATTACTCTTTCCCTTAAAGGCTTTTGTATTCCCTGTTTCCAGTCATCACCGTGAACTACATAGTCAGGCTTTTCCCTTAGTAAATTTGGAACTTGATCTAATGTATCTTGAGGAATAACCTTACATACACCTTTAATATTCTCTACTACTTTCTTTCTTTCCTCATACTTTAAAAATGGATTTCTAAAGTACTCACATATAACTTCATCTGTATGTAATCCAACTACAACCTCACCTAATTTTCTAGCCTCTTCTATTACATTTAAATGTCCATGATGAATTATATCAGCACTCATTGCTACATATACCTTTTTCATAATACCATCCCTTATTTTTAATATTTGTTTTTATTACATTTGTTCAAATTATGAACTATGAATTAAGTCTACTTTATTGAACGATTTATATCAACTACTTTAAGTAATATTTAAAAAATCTTTTTAATAAATACGTTTTATACATAATAAGGAAGCACCTCAGAGGTGCTTCCTTATTATGTATAATTAATTTTACTGATAATTTAAACTTTATATTGTAATTTTCTTAAGTTAGATTTATAATTAAAACACCAACTACTTAATATACGATGTTTCTTAATAACGTTTATGCGAAAGTAACATCTAACCTTTAAAAATTGCTTATGATATTCTCTAAGTATTTAAAAAGCAAAGGTATAGAGTAGTTTTATTAAATTTAAAGGGAGATGTTTATTATGACTAACTTATTTGACTTAACTGGTAAAGTTGCCGTTATAACTGGAGCTTCAAGCGGAATTGGTGTTCAATTTGCAAAAGCCCTAGCTGAGCAAGGCGCTGATATAGCAATACTTGCAAGAAGATATGATAAGCTTGAACCATTATGTAAAGAAATTGAAAGCATAGGAAGAAAAGTCCTAGCTGTGAAATGTGATGTAACAAAAGAAGAAGATGTTAAATTAGCTATAAAATCTATTATAGATAAGTTTGGCAAAATTGATATCCTAATGAATAATGCAGGGGTCACCTCAGTAGGTTCAGTAGACACACTAGAAGAAACTGAATGGGACAGAATCATAGATACAAATTTAAAAGGCGTATTTTTAATGTCAAAACATGTAGTTCCACATATGAAAGAACAAAAATACGGAAAAATTATTAATACGGCCTCAGTTTGTGGACTTATAGGAAGTAAGGCTATTCCTCTTCATGCATATAATGCCTCAAAGGGTGCTGTAATAGCTTTAACAAAGGGTATGGGAACTTCACTTGCTCAATATGGTATAACTGTAAATGCAATTGCACCTAGCCTTTTTGAATCAGAAATGACTGAAAAATCTTTATTCCAAAGTGACTATTTAAAATCCTACAATATGTTGTGTCCAGCTGGAAGACCTGGTATGACTGGAGAATTAAATGGAGCTGCAATATACTTTGCCTCCGATGCTTCTAGCTATACCACTGCTCAAATATTATTTGTAGATGGTGGTTGGACATCCGTTTAATATTAATATAATAAAAAAAGGTAGCTTAATAAAAATAGATTAAGCTACCTTTTTTTATTTATCTTTATAATTAAAGACCTATTTAAATAAATCTTAGCCTTTTGATTTTAGGCTATATTTAAAATTAATGTTAAAATTTGATATGTCTTTTAAGGTATGCTATAATTAATCAAAATTTATATATTAGGAGGTAAATATGATGATTATTTTAGGAATAACATGTATAATCATTGGCTTTATATTTAAGGCTTTTCCGCCAAAAAAAATCAATTCTATATTTGGTTATAGAACTATATTAGCAATGAAAAATCAAGATACATGGAACGAGGCACATAAATATTCAGCCAATATCTTTATTATATTGGGTTTTATTTTTGTTCCTTTACAATTTGTTTTAAGTCAATTAAATCTTGGTTATGGTTATGAAAAAATAGTAATTTCAATATGTTTTGTTATTATGATTATTCTTAATGAAATGCACTTGAAAAAAATTTTTAATAATGACGGTAGTAGAAAGTTGTAGTATAGATAAAATTTTCAACACTACATTAAAACATAGTCAAAATATTTTATTAGAAGATATCATTACAGTACATTTGATTTATTTAATCATTATTTCTTAATTTTCTTATGGATAAACCTAATAACACTGCAGATATACCTATTAAAAGTAATATATACTTCATAACATAAGTTAAACTTTCTCCATATAAAACTTCACTGCTAGCTACATTAATCCAAGTAGTAGGTATAAATTCTGATATTTTTTTTAAAAAACTTGGCATGATCTCTCTTGGCCAAAAGCATCCTCCAAGCATAGCAAAAGGTATATTAATAACTGCACTTATGGCTCCTGATTGTCTTAGATCATTAGAATGAGTTGCTATAAATAATCCTAAAGACACAGTAAACACTGCAAATATTATAAATAATACTAATATACTAAACGGAGTATCTCCTAAATTAAACTTAAATAAATACTTCATAAAAGAAAAGAATAATATAACCTGAAATACTGATATAGTTAAAAAGCTTAAAAGATTTTCTACAATATACCTTCCTCTAGTCAAGGGGGTGGTAAAATATCTTGTAAATAAGTTCTTTTCTTTATCCTTTATTAACATGTTAGTAGTAGAAGTAGTTAAAAACAGCATATTTAGCACTATAAACCCAAGTGCTGCTGAGGTTTTAGATTTATTTCCTTCCCCCTTATCAACACTTTCATATTGAACCTTATGACTTCCCTCTTCATAATATTTAATTCCTTTGTAAAACTCTTCCTCACTACCCTTAGATACTGAAGCTATCTTTTTTATATTATTTAAATATCCATCTAAATAAAGTTTTATGGACATGGCTGCGTTTCCTTCTTTTACTTCATAACTTTCTAAAGAAACATCCTTACCATTAATTATATCCAGAATAAAACCTTTTGGTATAATTATTGCATAATCCGTTTTATTATCCACTAAGCTGTTTTGAATGTTTTCCTCATCCTCCAAAATCACTGTGCCCTTAGTTTTTATGTTTTCTATAAGCTTGTTTGAAAACTCTGTCTTATCTTTATCCACAACTGTAATCTTTAAAGGTTCAGTTCCATTAGAACCTGAAAAAGCTATAATCATAAATATAATAGGCAAGACAAGTATAAACAATAAATTTATCTTATTTTTAAATAATCTTTTTAAATTTGTTAAATAGATAGTCATTACACTATGTCCCTCCTTCCGGAAATCTTAGCTCCTATAAATAGGATAAATGTAAATACCCAAATCCCCAATATGCTAAATAGCACCTCTTTTGAATCTGCACCATAAATACTTTTAAATATAGCATTTTGAGCTAAATAATTTGGTGTTATACGTGATAATCTTCCAAGTATGCCATCACCAAAATCTATCTTTACAAAACCTCCACCTAAAAATGTAAGTATAGGCACTAAGATATTTAAAATAGCTAATCCATACAATCCCTTCTTAGTTGCCATACAAACAAATATTCCAAGCATAGTGGACATAATCGCTAATGATAAAATTGTTATGAATATTACACCTAAATTATTACCAAAATTAACATTAAACATAAACCTAGATACAAGCAATAATACTAAAGCTTGCCACAAGAGAGTAAATACTACACCTATGCCTTCTCCAAGGAACATTTCCCAAAGCTTTACAGGTGATGACTTAACCCTTCCACCAACCACACTATAATAATCCTTATCTATAGCAAAATTTGCATATATAGCTCCAAACATTATAATCATTATAAGCATAGTTACAGCATAGTAATCTATAGCTGTAGGCTTTTTACCCAAAACACTTACTACCTTAGAATCTACATTGTTATATTCTTTTATAGAAAAATCCTTAGCCTTTAAATTAGCTAAAGCTTCAAAACTGTTGGCCTTATCTGCATAAGATTCCATGATACCTTTAACTATCGATACCTTTAAAGCATTATAATCGCTACCAATTACTTTAAATTTACCTTCTATATTTTCATCATATATAATCAAAGCCTCGTATTGTTTCTTTCCAATAAGCTTTTTAGCTTCCCCTACATCTTCTATTTTAGTTGGTGCTATAATATCTGAAAGGTCATTTAAATTTATAAACTTTTCAAAATTATCTCCATTAATTCCACTAGTATTATTAACATATAATACATTTACCTGTCCTATGTTTTTAGCAGTAAATTCATCACTACTTCCTAGGGCATTGCCTAATATAGCTATCAATATAATAGGTATAATTAGCATAGACACTAATGATTTTTTGTCTCTTATATATTGAATTATTCTATATTTAGCTATTACAAGAAAATTCATAGCCCTCTCCTCCTTTAATCTCTTAGCTTTTTACCTGTTAAGTCTAAAAATACTTCTTCTAATGTTATATTGCTTCCATCTTCTTTACTAACAAGTGACTTTAATTCTTCTTTACTTCCTCTTGCAATAATCTTTCCTTTATCCATTATACAAATATCTGTGCATATAGCTTCTACCTCTTCCATATAATGAGATGTGTATATTATAGTGGATCCTTGCTCATTTAGTTTTTTTACTGTTTCTAGTATATTGTTTCTTGATTGAGGATCAATACCAACCGTAGGTTCATCCATTATTATTAGTCTAGGCTTATGAACAATTGCACAAGCTATATTTAATCTTCTCTTCATCCCACCAGAAAACTTTGTAGGAAAATCCGACTTTCTATCCCACAACCCTACAAATTCTAATGTTTCTTTCACTGAAGCCTTTAATTTTTCACCTTTAAGTCCATATAATCTTGCAAAAAATGTTACATTCTCGTAGGCAGTTAAATCATCTACTAAGGCTAAATCTTGTGGTACTACCCCCATATTCTTTTTTATTTCAAGAGAGTCTTTCTTTACATCCTTATCAAAGATTTTTACATCCCCTGTAAATTTAGTATATATACCACTTAAAACACTTATAGTTGTAGTTTTTCCTGCGCCATTAGGTCCTAAAAGCCCAAAAATTTCACCTTCCTTTATGTTTAATTCCTGTATATCTACTGCTTTAAAATCTTTATAACTCTTTTCTAAATTCTTTATACTTATTATCATAATTAAATCATTTCCTTTCTTCATCAAAACTTAAACTTAGATAATAAAAGTTTCTTTTTATCTTACTATTTTATTTTGCTCCTTTTAATAATAATTATCAAGCACTATTTAGTGTTAACCAATCTTGTTTTTATAAATTAAGCCCTTCATACTTTTATATACCCCTAAATTATCTTATTCTATATATAATTTAGAGATACAATATTTTTAATGTTATCTATTAAACTTAAAAATATTAACCTATTGCCTGTTTAAATATATTCATTATGTACTAAAGTTAAAGAAGCCATTTATAATTTAAATGGCTTCTTTAACACACTAAAATCTTTTACTTATATAACTTTTTAAAATCCTCAGTAGCCTTTACAAGTTCACTTAAAGTTCCTGGTTCCATGCCTGAATGGCCAGCATCTTTAATTATTTCAAGTTTTGACTTAGGCAATAATTTATGGAGTTTGAAAGCCGCTGAAACACGACAATCCATATCATATCTTCCATGAACTATTCTGCAAGGTATTTCCTTTATCTTATAAGCATTTTCTAATATATAATTATCAGATTCATTAAACATATTGTTTATAAAATAATGACACTCTGTTCTCGCCATAGAAAGAGCTAAGCCCGACTCACCAAACTTATTTATGGACTCTTCATCAGGAATTAAATTAACAATATTTCCTTCCCAAACACTCCATGCTTTTGCAGCCTTTAGTCTTTCATCCTCATTGTCACAAGTTAACCTCTTGTAATAAGCTTCAATCATATTCCCTCTTTCACATTCAGGAATTAAATTAAGGTAATCCTCCCATTTATCAGGATAAATTTCTGATGCTCCTTCTTGATAAATCCAATCAATTTCAGCTTTTGTACCAAGAAATATTCCTCTTAAAATAAGTCCTAAAACCATTTTAGGATAATGAATTGCATAAGTTAATGCTAAAGTAGTACCCCAGCTTCCCCCTAAAACTACCCATTTATCAATATTTAAATGTTTTCTTAACTTTTCAATATCAAGCACCAAATTTTCTGTTGTGTTTTCCCTTAATTCTGCATGTGGAGTACTTTTACCTGCACCACGCTGATCAAATAAAATAACTCTATAAAAATTTGGATCAAAGTACCTTCTATAAGCATCACTTAATCCGCCACCCGGTCCTCCATGCAAAAATAATATTGGTTCGCCCTTTGGATTTCCAACTTCTTCATAATAAAGCGTATGTAAATCGGAAACCTTTAGCATCCCACTATTATATGGCTGAATTTCAGGAAACAATTCTTTTCTTTGCATAATACAACTCCCCTTTACTTTATTTATTTTAATTATATCACACAGAGCTTTTTAAAGTGTTTCTACATTTTAATATTGGAACTAATAAATTTAGTGCCTTTTTCTATAAACCACCTAATTTATAAAAAGAGATTACGTTGATATTTGTATAAAGCTCCTCTTATTTGATATAATTTAAATGTAACTCACTTTTTAAGGTAATAATCCAACATAACTAGATAATCTTAATAAGT
This sequence comes from Clostridium algidicarnis, assembly GCF_000703125.1. Lineage (NCBI taxonomy): Bacteria > Bacillati > Bacillota > Clostridia > Eubacteriales > Clostridiaceae > Clostridium > Clostridium algidicarnis. The sequence continues at coordinate 3,055,627 of NZ_JNLN01000001.1, forward strand.
ATAATACAATAATAAATCATTACTGTGGAGGTAATTAAATGGATAAACTTTTTTACGAAGACCAATATATAAAAGATTTTACTGCTGAAATAATTGATATAAAAGACATAGATAATAAATTTCATGTATCCCTAGATAAAACGGCTTTTTTCCCAGGTGGTGGTGGTCAACCTCACGATTTAGGATTTATAGAAAATCATGAAGTTATAGATGTATACGAAAAAGAAGGTATTATATATCATGTTGTAGAAAAAAGGCCAATTAAAATACATAGGGTTAAGTGTTCTATAAATTGGAATAAAAGACTAGATGGTATGCTTCAACATTTCGGTCAGCATGTTCTTTCTGGATGCTTTTTCAAACTATTTAATGCAAATACTGTAGGGTTTCACCTAGGATCTGATATTAGTACCGTAGATATTGAAGGGAATCTTACTGAAGAGCAAATAAGAAAAGCTGAAATCCTTGCTAATGATATTATTGAAGAGAATATCATTGCTGAATTCTTCATACCTTCAAGAAAAGAACTTAAAAATTTAAAATTAAGAAGAGCTCTCCCAAAAACAAATGATGAAATAAGAGTTGTTAAAATAGGAGATTTAGATATAAATGCATGTTGTGGTGTCCACCCTAGCTCCACCTTAGAACTTAGAATGATAAAAATAAAAAGGTGGGAGAAAAATAAAAATGCCACAAGAATAGAGTTTTTAGCTGGAAGACGAGCAGTAGGCTATTGTTTTAAAAAAGACAAATTTTCTCACGATCTTTGCAAACACTTAAGTTGCAATGAAGACGATGCTACAAATGCTATTAAGAATTTAAATGATAACTTAAAATCAGCTCTAGATAGTAATAAAAAGTTAAAAATCGATCTTCAAAGTTATCAAATTAAAGAAATCCTAGAAGACTCAGAAAAGATAGGAAACTTTAATGTTATAAATAAAGTATATGTTGATGATGACCTAAAGTATATAAGTAAATTAACCTCAAAACTTGTAGAGCATGAAAATACTATAGCGCTTATTGTAGTAACTTCAAAGGAAAGAGCTAATTTAATATTTGCATCTTCAAAGGATGTTAAAAACTTAAACATGAATGATCTTTTAAAGGATGCTATAAGCCTTATAGATGGAAAAGGTGGCGGTAGTAACTTTTTAGCTCAAGGTGCTGGTAAAAACAATAATAATCTCCAGTCAGTTATTGATTACGCATCTAGAAAGGTAAAAATTATTTTAGAAACTCCATAAAATAACTTTTAAATAATATTTTTCATATATAAATTAAATTATATTGTGTCAGTTATGAATTAAAGGAATATATTGTAATTGTAGAAGGAATAAATAAGGAGATAAATATAATTATGTTTTATATGGAAGACCCTGAAGATTCTAGACTTAGTTCAAATTGTATAACAAAGAAAAAGTGTATTCCACAAGAAACTGTAATAACTAACGTTAGACTTGCTGCTGCATATGTTCCATACCAAAAGCTATGTACTCTTTTTTCACCTATTGAGTCACTTAAAAGAGGTACTGCTTTTCCGGAACTTTATAGTCCCTTTGAAGGAGAAAATAAAAAAGGTGTTAAACTAAGTAAGAGTGAAAAGGGAGGTTGCTATGAAAGGTGAAATAGATAGAATGGAACTTCTAAAACTAATTACTATTTCAAGTTTTATGAAAGAGGACCTTTCTTTGTATCTTAATACTCATCCAATGGATGAAAAGGTTATTACAAGATATAACTTCCACGTAATGGAATCAAAAGCCTTAAAAGAAAGATATGAGATGAATTATGGAATGATATCCGAACATGACTCTTGTAGTCCTTGCCCTTGGCAGTGGATAGACCAGCCCTGGCCTTGGGAATATGAGGCTAATTTTAGATTTCATAAGGAGGGGGTATAATTTATGTGGACATACGAGAAATACCTACAATATCCTGTTAAAATAAAGAATCCTAATCCTAAAATGGCAAAGGTAATTATAACTCAATACGGTGGACCCGATGGTGAACTTGGTGCTGCACTTAGATACTTAAGTCAAAGATTTACTATGATTACTCCTGAAGCTATAGCCACATTAAATGACATTGGTACAGAGGAGTTAGCCCATTTAGAAATGGTTGGTTCCATGGTCCGTCAATTAATGAAAGGTGCAAGCATTGAAGAAATTGAGGCGCAGGGTATGGGTGCTTATTTTGCTGATCATGGTAGAGGTGTATATCCTGCAAGTGCTTCAGGTGTACCATTTAACGCTGCCGGCATCCAATCTAAAGGTGATCCCATTGTTGACCTTACAGAAAACTTAGCAGCAGAACAAAAGGCAAGAGCTACTTATGAGTATTTAATAACTATGGCTGATGATCCTGATGTAATAGAACCTTTAAAATTTTTAAGAGAAAGAGAAGTTGTACACTATCAAAGATTTGGAGAAGCTCTTAGAATTGTTCAAGAAAAGTTACAAGAACCACGCCTATATATGATGAAATAATTATTTTATTAAAATCAAAGCAAGTATGAAATTAGTATTGAGATTATAATATATGTCTCAACATAGTAAACCTGCCACTTTTATGTGGTGGGTTTTTGTTTTATTATATTATGAAAAACTATATGGTAAATATTTTTAATTTTATAATTGACAAAACATTCTTGAAATAATACAATGTTAAATATACAATATTAAAATTATAATAATATTTCTATATGAAAGGAGATGTTTTTAATGAATATGATTTTAAGGGTGATTATAATTTAAAACTAAATATGGGCAAGAGGTGACCTTAGAGGATAGTGTATCCTTTGTTTGCGTTGCATTTTGCAGTAACATATAACCTTTCATAATATACTGCCTATAAAGGATAAGTAGCGCGACAGGTAGGTCGTGTTTTTTTGTACCCGTAGATAGCAGCCAAATTTAGAAGGCTATTATCTACGGTATTTTTATGCCCATTTTTAGAATGTAAACATATTAAAAAGAGAGTGATTTGATATGGAAAGATTAAATTATTATTATAAAAATACGGAGGGATTAAATGGATAATATAAATATTGAATGTTATGGCTATACGGAATTTTATAAAAAGCAAATAGAAGAATTTACTATAGAGGATAAGGATTTAATACCAGCAAGAATAATAGAGGTGCATAGAAATCAATACACCATTGTAACAAAGTTCGGAGAAAGCAGCGCTAAGCTAAAAGGTTCATTGTTCTATAATGATGAACAAAATATTATATACCCTGCCATAGGAGATTTTGTATTAGTAAAGCATAATGACCAAGGTGAATCTATTATTTACAAAGTATTTGAAAGAAAAAGCAAGTTTTCACGTATGGACTCATTTTATGAGAAGGAACAAGTTGTAGCAACTAATTTTGATTATGTTTTTATTATAACCTCTCTTAATAATGATTTTAATGTTAAGAGGATAGAAAGGTATATAACTGTATCTTTTGAAAGCGGAGGTATGCCTATAATTATTCTAACAAAATCTGATTTATGTAGTAACTGTAGTTATTATAAAACGGTGCTTGAAAAAATAGCTATAGGAATTCCAATATTAACAGTCAGCTCAATTACAGGAGATGGGATTTGTGAAATCCAAAATTATATTAAGCCTTCAGAAACAATTGTATTCCTTGGATCCTCTGGTGTTGGGAAGTCTTCACTTGTAAATGCTATTGCAGGCGAAGAAATTATGAAGGTAAATCATATAAGAGAAGATGATAGTAAGGGTCGTCACACCACAACTCACAGGCAACTTATTATGCTTAAAAATGGCGCTATGATAATTGATACTCCAGGAATGAGAGAACTTGCTATGTGGGATGTATCTGATGGACTTAATTCAGCCTTCGATGATATTAAAGAGCTAGAAAGTGAATGTAAATTCAGCAACTGTACCCATAAATCAGAACCTGGATGTAAGGTGAAGTCTGCATTAGAAAGTGGAGATCTTTCAATAAAAAGATGGCAAAATTATATAAAGCTAAAAAAAGAAGATAAATTTTCAAAATGGAAGGAAAACGTTAAAAATAGAAGTAAATCAAAAAAAAGACATAAAAAGGACATATAATAAAGAAGAACTGAATTTAGCATTGGAATTAGTTGAAAGTGATTGGTCATATTCTGAGGTCTCAAAGGATACAAAATTAAATAAAAGCATAATTACAAGAGAAATGAGGAAGCGAGGGGAACTTTAAAGCAAGGGATAAGACATTTGGAAATCAAGAATAATTAGGGTGAATATAGGGATACGTGAAATAATAAAACATTAGTTATATCCACAAAATTTTAAAAATTAATAATATTATTTAATAATTACCGCATGGAATTCCATGTGGTAATTATTAAGCTATAAAAACTATACTTTTGTTATAATTCTCATAATTCTTATGTCTTCTTCTTATATATCCAATACCGTTACACCTGCACCTAAAATCTCTAATGTTAGAGTTCGTCTACCTTTAGATCTACAAAGATTAGGGATCTTAAAGAATCTATATTATAGAAGTATTTCCTTAAAGAAAAAAGGATCTTCCACCATGGTCTTCCTCTTCTGTTATTTTTAATCCTAAACGATAAAAGAGCTTTTCCATTTAAATATGTTTATATTACAGCGTTATCCAAAATACAAAAGTTTTTGTTACTACAATCAATTTCT